>DASYHK010000003.1:0-277227 GCA_035998685.1 Devosiaceae bacterium
AGCGGCCCCGGCGAGGCTTTCGCCTCGAAGCGGGTAGTCCGCAAAAAGGTGAGGCTTGGCCTCGCCGGTGCGGCGGGTTGGTGCTGCGGACGAAGTTGCGGATCCTCGCTCGTGGCTCCCCGCCGGTCCGTCCGGTCCCGCACCGGGACGACTCCCGATGCACTCCCGTCCTCCCCCACCGACCGTTCGTCGCGACCGCGCAATCGCGGGGGAATGGGGTGATTCTAGCTTAGTTCGCGCGGGTGGGGATAATTAGGTGAAGTTAGGGGGCGCCTGCACCAAACGCCCCACCCCCACCGGCCGTCATCCCGTTGCAAAACGGGACCCAGTACTCACAGGGCATTGGGTTTCGCCGTACTGCGTCCGCGCCCGTTGCGCGTTTTCGTACAGCCGAATGGCTGGTGTTTACTGGGTCCCGACTTTCGTCGGGATGACGGCCGGTGGGGGGTGGGATGGGGAGTGAGAGAGTGGCGAGGGTAAGTGATCGCATCTGCCCGGCGACTCCCGTCTTCGTCGCTGTCCCGCCCTCCGGGCCGTCGTCACCCGGCTTGTGCGGGCACCAGGCGCCGCACCGGGTCGCCCGCATGAAGCGGAGGATGAGGGGGGTGGGGTATGGTGAGTGGGAGAGGGGTGGGGTGCCGCAAAGGGCCGCAGGCACGATGCGGGCGGGCGCTGGGCAGGTGATGACGCCGATGGGCTGTGATGCTCTGGACTTCGACAACCCCGGAGCTATGCCTTGGGCCTCACCCGGAAGCCGCGTCCTCATCCACGTAGTTCCGCACATAGCGCCCCCCCGACAGCGCCGTCAGCACCTCGTAGCCGATGGTGCCGATAACATCCGCCTGATCGTCCACCGAGACGGTGGGGCCGAGCACCTCCGCCATGTCCCCCGGCATCGGCAGGTCCTGCAACTCGGTGATATCGACGCCGATCATGTCCATCGATACCCGTCCGACCACCGGCACCACTTGGCCGCGGATCGCCACCTTGCCCCCGGGCCGCTGGTCGGAGCTGGAAAGGGACCGGAAGAAGCCGTCGGCATAGCCGATGCCGACGATCGCGAGCAGGCTGTCGCGCGTCACGGTCTGCTGCGCGCCGTAGCCGACCGTTTCGCCGGTCTTCACTTCCTTGACCTGCAGGATCGGCGCCTCCAGCTTCACCACCCCGGACATCGGGTTCTTTCGGCCCGCTACCGCCCGGCCGCCATAGAGGGCGATGCCGGGCCGCACCATCTGGAAGTGGTACTCGCGGCCGCTCATCAATCCCGCGGAATTGGCCAGCGATCCCGGCACCCCATCGAACAGCTGCATCAGCGCGTTGAACAGCGCCAGCTGCGTGCGGTTCTTCTCGTGCTGCGGCTGGTCGGCGCAGGCGAGGTGGCTCATGATCATCTGCGGCGCGTAGCCGGGCTGGTCGATCAGCTGCTTGACCATCTCGGCCTCGTCGAGTCGGAAGCCGAGCCGGTTGATGCCGGTATCGAAGTGCAGGGCCGCCGGCAGTGCCTCGTTGCGCGCGAGGCAGGCCTCGAGCCACTCCTCCAGCATCGGCATGGAGCTGAGGATCGGCATCAGCCGCTCGCCCACATAAAGCGGTGCCGCCCCCGGAAACAGCCCGTCCAGCACGAAGATGTGGGTGTCCTCGGGGAGCGTGCTGCGGACGGTGATTGCCTCGTCCGGGGTTGCCGCAAAGAAGAACCGGGCGCCGGCCTCGTAGAAGGCGCGGCTGGCGGCGACCAGGCCGGTGCCGTAGGCGTCGCCCTTGACCACCGCGCCGGTGAGGGCTCCGCGGCTGACCAGGTCGAGCGCCGTCCAGTTGCGGCGCAGCGCCGCAAGATCCACCGTCAGGCGGGCACCATAGCCGGTCACCACCGCAGGCGTGCTGGGCACTACTCCATCCTTTCGGGCAGGTAGTCGGCGCGCGCGAGGTTGGAAAAGCGGGTGAACTGCGCCTCGAAGGCGAGCTGCACGGTGCCGGTGGGGCCGTGGCGCTGCTTGCCGATGATCACCTCGGCCCGCCCGTGCACCTGTTCCATCTCGCCCTGCCAGGCGAGGTGCTCCGGCGTTCCTTCCTTGGGCTCCTTGTTCTTGAGGTAGTACTCCTCGCGATAGACGAACAGCACCACGTCGGCGTCCTGCTCGATGGACCCGGATTCGCGCAGGTCGGAGAGCTGCGGGTGCTTGTCGTCGCGGTTCTCCACCTGGCGGCTGAGCTGGCTGAGCGCGATGATCGGCACGTCGAGTTCCTTGGCCAGCGCCTTCAGCGTGGTGGTGATCTCGGTCAGCTCCTGCACCCGGTTCTCGTTGGATTTCCGCGACGACCCCGAGAGCAGCTGCAGATAGTCGACGATCAGCAGGTCGAGCCCTTTCTGCCGCTTCAGCCGCCGTGCCCGCGCCGCCAGCTGCACGACGCTGAGACCGCCGGTGTCGTCGATATAGAGCGGCACCTGCGCCATCAGGTTCGATGTATCGACCAGGCGCGAGAACTGACTCTCGTGAATGTTGCCGCGGCGGATGTCGGAGGAGGAGATCGCCGACTGCTCGGCAAGAATGCGGGTCGCCAGCTGCTCGGCGCTCATCTCGAGCGAGAAGAACCCGACCTGGCCGCCGTCCACCGTCTTGCGGTGGCCGTCAGGGGTGACCTCGCCCTTCCACGACTGCGCCACGTGGAAGGCGATGTTGGTCGCGAGCGACGTCTTGCCCATGGCCGGACGGGCCGCGAGAATGATGAGGTCGGAGCGCTGCAGCCCGCCCATCAGCCGGTCGAGGTCGGTGAGCCCCGTCGCCGTGCCGCTCAGCGTGCCGTCGCGGCCATAGGCCTCGCCCGCCATCTTGATGGCTTCGGTCAGTGCCGCCGAGAAGGTCTGGAAGCCGCCGTCGTAGCGGCCCTTCTCAGCGAGGTCGAAGAGCGACTTCTCGGCTTCCTCGATCTGCTTGTTGGCCGTCATCTCCACGTCGGCGTCATAGGCCGTCGCCATCATCTCCTCGCCGATCTGGATGAGGTTGCGACGGATGGCGAGGTCGTAAACCGTCTGCCCGTAATCGGCGGCGTTGAGCACGGTGGTCGCTTCCGCCGCCAGCCGCGCCAGATATTGCGGCATGGTCACGTCGGCGACGAGGTTCTCGGGGAGGTGGGTCTTGACGGTGATCGGCGTTGCCGCGCGGCCAGCCCGGATGATCTTCGCCGTGACCTCGTAGATCTCCCGGTGGATCGGCTCGTAGAAGTGCTCGGGCAGCAGGAAGTCCGACACCCGATAGAACGCCTCGTTGTTGACGAGGATGGCACCCAGCAGCGCCTGCTCCGCCTCGACGTTATGGGGCGCCAGCCGGAAGCTCTTCTCATCCTCTGGGTGCAGGCGGCGAACATTCTCTGCCATGCGCGATAGTCTCCTCTCGAGCCGTTAAGCACTCCTTAACCACGCCTGCGGGGCGGTGTGATAGTGGGAATCTTTACTCTGCCGCCCCGGCGTCGCCCCCGCGTCCTTCTTGTGTTGAATGCGGGGGAAACACCACACCGCGCTTGCAAAACCGGGGGGCGGGGAGGCGGTCCAGCCTCGCCGGGAGCATGCATGCCAGCGGTGATTCGGGATGGCAGCAAAAAGGCCGGGTTGCCCCGGCCTTTTGCGATCTGCAGGATACCTGCAGCTATTCGTTGGCGGCGACTTCCACCTTCTCGCCGACGATCGCCTCATCGGCGCCTTCGGCCGGCTCCTCGCCCTCCGACTCCTCGGAGGGAGACGCGAAGACATCCGCCTCGTCCTCGTCATCGAAGCTCTGGACCGTGAGATCCTCGCCGCGGGCCTGGCGCTCGGCCTCGTCCTCGGAGCGGGCGACGTTGACGTTGACCGTCACGTCCACCTCGGCATGCAGGTGCAGCGGTACCACATGCAGGCCGACCGTCTTGATCGGATCGGTAAGGGTGACCTGCGAGCGTGCGACGCTGTGGCCGGCCTCGGTGAGTGCCTCGGCGATGTCGCGGGTGGAGACCGAACCGTAGAGCTGGCCCGACTCCGATGCCTGGCGGATCATCACCACGGTCGAGCCGTTGAGGCCGGACGCGATGCCGGCGGCGGCCTCGCGGCGCTCCTGGTTGCGCTTCTCGATCTCGGCGCGCTCCTTCTCGAAGCGGGCGCGGTTGGCGGCGGTGGCGCGCAGCGCCTTCTGCTGCGGGAGCAGGAAATTGCGGGCGAAGCCGTCCTTGACGGAGACTTCATCCCCGATATGGCCGATGCGGCCGACGCGCTCGAGCAGAATGACTTTCATTGCAGTTCTCCGGTGCTGTCCTGCCCGGGTCCTGGACCCGAGTGGCAGTTAGGAACCCCGGACCATCCGGGACCCCAGCGGCAGGTCGGCGCTACAGCGCCGACCGCCATTACGTCGCCGCGGCGACTATTTCATCGCGTAGGGCATGATGCCGATGAAGCGCGCGCGCTTGATCGCCCGCGCCAGCTCCCGCTGCTTCTTGGCGGACACCGCGGTGATGCGGCTCGGCACGATCTTGCCGCGCTCCGAGACGTAGCGCTGCAGCAGCCGCACGTCCTTGTAGTCGATCTTGGGCGCGTTGGCGCCGGAGAACGGGCAGGTCTTGCGCCGGCGCTGGAACGGGCGGCGCGCCTGGGTGGTGGTGAGGTTCTTGATGGCCATGATCCGGGTCCTTGATTAGAAGCGGCGGGGACGGCGTTCGCCGCCGAAGCGGTCGCCGCCGCCACCGGGGCGGCCGCCGCGGTCGTCGTCGCGGTCGCGCTTTTGCATCATTGCCGAGGGGCCTTCCTCGTGCTCATCGACGCGCACCGTCATGAAACGCAGGATGTCTTCATTGATGCGCATCTGGCGCTCCATCTCGGCCACGGCCGCGGCCGGCGCGTCGATGTTGAGCAGGGAGTAGTGAGCCTTGCGGTTCTTGCGGATGCGGTACGAGAGCGTCTTCAGCCCCCAGTACTCGTTCTTGGTGATCTTGCCGCCGCCAGCCACCAGCACCTCGGTGAGGCTGTTGGTCAGTTCCTCGACCTGCTGGGCGGACACGTCCTGTCGCGCAAGAAAGATATGTTCGTAAAGGGCCATGAAGCGCCTTCCTTCCTGAGAGGTTCAACTCTGCAGCGTCTGGCGCGGAGCCTCCTTGAAGCCGGAAAGGCGACAAAGCAGTCTTCTAAAGAGCGGGAACACGGGAGGCCGGGAAGTCCTCGCGGACACCTTATCGGCAATAGCCGACCCTCCGTTCAGCCCCCGGCCGAACGATGCTGGCGGTGCAATAGTCGGAAATCGCGGCAAAGGCAAGGCCGGCGCGGGCGCTCTGGCTCCGCCCGCCCCCGGCTTGCCAGCAGGCTGGCCGGCCAATATGGCTAGGAGCAATCCCGCAGCGCTACACCGGAGGCCAGATGTCCGCTACTGCATTCACATTCCCCGGCCAGGGCAGCCAGGCGGTGGGCATGGGCCGCGACCTCGCCGATAGCTACCAGGAGGCCCGCAACGTCTTCCTCGAGGTGGACGAGGCGCTGGGCGAGAAGCTCTCCGCCATCATCTTCGAGGGACCCGAAGATACCCTGCGGCTGACCGAGAACGCGCAGCCGGCACTGCTGGCGGTGAGCATCGCCGTGTGCCGTGTCCTCGAAAGCCGCGGCGTCTCGCTTGCCGAACGTGCCTCTTACGTTGCCGGCCATTCCCTCGGCGAGTACTCGGCCCTCTGCGCCGCCGGCGGGGTGTCCCTTGCCGATGCCGCGCGCCTCCTGCGCATCCGCGGCAAGGCCATGCAGCAGGCGGTGGCCGTAGGGCAGGGGGCGATGGCGGCGATCCTCGGGCTCGATCTCGAAACCGTCCTGACGATTGCCGCCGATGCGCAGCAGGGCGAAGTCTGCGGCGTCGCCAACGACAACGCGCCGGGGCAGGTCGTGGTCTCCGGCCACGCCGCCGCGGTCGGGCGGGCGATCGAAGGCGCCAAGGCCGCCGGTGCCAAGCGGGCGCTGCCGCTGCCGGTGAGCGCGCCGTTCCACTGTGCACTGATGCGGCCTGCCGCCGATGCCATGGCCGAAGCGCTTGCTGCCGTCACCATCAGGGCGCCGGCGGTGCCGCTCGTTTCCAACGTTCTGGCGCGGCCCATCTCCGATCCCGACGAGATCCGCAAGCGCCTCGTCGAGCAGGTGACCGGCATGGTGCGCTGGACCGAGACGGTGCAGTGGCTGGCCGGGGAGGGCGGTGTGACCGAACTCGTGGAACTCGGAGCGGGCAAGGTGCTTTCCGGCCTTGCGAGGCGCATCGACCCTGCGCTGACCGCGGTTTCGCTGGGAACGCCGGCCGACATGGATACCTTTGTCGCTGCCCCATCCGATTAAATCAATCCATCACAGGAAGCAGCCACATGTTTGATCTTACTGGCAAACGGGCTCTCGTCACCGGCGCCAGCGGCGGTATCGGGCGGGAGATTGCAAAGGCCCTGGCGGCGTCCGGCGCCAGCGTTGCCCTCAGCGGCACCCGGGTGGCGGCACTGGAGGAGACCGCCGCGGCGATCGGGGGCGAGCCGACCATCCTCCCCTGCAACCTCTCCGACCTCGACGCCGTGGATCGCCTCGTTCCTGAGGCCGAGGCGGCCCTCGGTGGTATCGACATCCTCATCAACAATGCCGGTATGACCCGCGACAACATCTTCATGCGCATGAAGAACGAGGAGTGGGACGAGGTGCTGGCGGTCAACCTCACCGCCGCCTTCCACCTCACCCGTTCCGTGCTGCGCGGAATGATGAAGCAGCGTTACGGCCGCATCATCGGCATCACCTCCGTCGTCGGCGTCGTCGGCAACCCCGGCCAGGCTAACTACGCAGCCTCGAAGGCCGGCCTCATCGGCATGTCGAAATCCCTCGCCTACGAGGTGGCATCGCGCAACATCACCGTCAACACCATCGCCCCGGGCTTCATCGGTTCCGCCATGACCGACGAACTCGATGACAAGCAGCGCGCCAATATCCTTAACAAGGTGCCGGCGGGACGACTCGGCACCGCCGAGGAAGTGGCCGCCTGCGCCGTCTTCCTCGCCAGCGCGGAGGCCGCCTACCTCACCGGTCACACCCTCAATGTGAACGGTGGGATGGTGATGCTGTGACCCACGAAAATGCCCGCTTCTGGGAATATGGCAAATGCCGAAGAAGTGTGTTACCTCCGCCGCTGATTGACGCGCGGGCCTCACTTGCGGGTGCCGGTAACCGCGCCTAAAGTCTGTTTTGCGCGGGCCGCGGCCCCAGATCCTCCGGCCTAGTGCCAACAATAAAACGAACAAACCAGTGTGTAAAAGGGAAGCCAAACTATGAGCGATATCGCTGATCGCGTCCGCAAGATTGTCGTCGAGCACCTGAACGTGGATGCGGAGAAGGTCACCGAGAAGGCGAGCTTCATCGACGATCTGGGCGCCGATTCCCTGGATCAGGTCGAGCTGGTCATGGCCTTCGAAGAGGAGTTCTCGGTCGAGATTCCTGACGATGCGGCCGAGTCGATCCAGACCTTTGGCGACGCCGTGGCCTTCCTCACCAAGGCCACCAGCTGAACCAGGAAGGCGGCTTGACTTCCATGGAACTGCGGCGCGTCGTTGTCACTGGCCTTGGGATGGTCACACCCCTGGGCTGTGGGGTGGAGGCCACGTGGTCCAACATCCTTGCAGGTAAAAACTGCGCGCAGCGCATCGACGACTTCCAGGTCGACGATATCGCCTGCCAGATTGCGCATCGGGTGCCCCTTGGCAGTTATGCCGACGGCAAGTTCGATCCCGACGAATGGATGGAGGTGAAGGATCAGCGCAAGGTCGATCCCTTCATCGTCTATGCCATGGCGGCCGCCAAACAGGCCATCGACGACGCCGGCGTCGAGCCGAAGACGCCGGAAGAGCAGGAGCGGATCGGCACGCTGATCGGCTCCGGCATCGGCGGGCTCGGAGGCATCTACGAGACTTCCATCACCCTGCATGAGAAGGGCCCGCGTCGGATCAGCCCCTTCTTCATTCCCGGCCGTCTGATCAATCTTGCCTCCGGCTACGTCTCCATCCGCTACGGCCTAAAGGGTCCGAACCATTCGGTGGTGACCGCCTGTTCGACCGGCGCCCATGCCATCGGCGATTCCTGGCGGCTGATCGCCATGGGCGACGCCGACGTGATGGTCGCCGGCGGCGCCGAGTCCTGCGTCAACCGCATCGCACTGGCCGGATTTGCCGCCTGCCGGGCCCTGTCCACCGGGTTCAACCACGAGCCCGAGAAGGCGTCCCGTCCCTATGACCGCGATCGCGACGGCTTCGTCATGGGCGAGGGCGCCGGCATCGTCGTGCTCGAGGACTACGAGCGCGCCAAGGCTCGCGGGGCCCGCATCTATGGCGAAATCGTCGGCTACGGCATGTCGGGCGACGCCTATCATATCACCGCCCCGTCCGAGGATGGTGATGGCGGCTATCGCTGCATGCAGGCGGCCGTGAAGCGCGCCGGCATCAGCCCGGCCGACATCGACTACATCAATGCCCACGGCACCTCGACGCCGCTCGGCGACGAGATCGAACTGGGCTCGGTCACCCGGCTCCTCGGCGACCATGCCGGCGCTGCCGCCATGTCCTCCACCAAGTCGGCGATCGGGCACCTGCTGGGTGCGGCGGGTTCCGTCGAGGCGATCTTCTCGCTGCTGGCGATCCGGGACAATGTGGCGCCGCCGACCATCAACCTCGACAACCCCTCCGTCGAGAGCGTCATCGACCTCGTCCCGCACCAGCCGCTGCAAAAGCAGATCGACGTGGCGCTGTCGAACTCCTTCGGTTTCGGTGGCACCAACGCATCGCTGATCTTCCGCCGGGTGAACTGAGCGCCGTGAGCGCGCCGTTGCTGTCCCTGTTTTGCCGCTCTTCCGTGAACCATGTCCGCGCGCTGCTGGAGTGAATGCCGATGACTGACCGCAAGGACAAGAAGCGCCGCCGCCGTCGCAGCGGCTTCGTGGAGATCGTCAACGGCCTGCTCACGCTGCTGGTTCTCGGGCTGCTCGTCGCCGGCGGGCTGTTCTTCTACGGGCTCAGTCAGTTCTATGCAGAAGGCCCGATCGAGGAGGAGACCACTTTCCTCGTCGAGCGCGGCTCCAGCCTCAGCCTCGTCGCCTCGCGGCTGGAGAGCCAGGGCCTGATCGACAACCGCCTGATCTTCCAGGGCGGTGGCCTCGCCATGCGCAAGCAAGCTGCCCTCAAACCGGGCGAGTTCCGGATCCCGGCAGGCGCCAGCATGGCCGACATCCTCGCGCTGTTCACCGAGGGCAAGGCGATCGAGTACTTCATCACAATCCCCGAAGGTGCCACCTCATGGCAGGTGGCGCAGCGCCTCAACGACCCCACCCAGAGCCTGACCGGCGACCCCGTCCCGGTGCCGCCCGAGGGTTCGATCCTGCCTGGGCGCTACGACTATTTCCCGCGCGACAGCCGGCAGGCGGTGCTTGAGGAAATGCAGGCGCAGATGCGCGAAACGGTCGACGCGATCTGGGCCGAGCGGGATCCCGACCTGCCGCTCGAGAGCAAGGAGGAGCTCGTCATCCTCGCCTCGATCGTCGAAAAGGAAACCGGCGTCGCCAGCGAGCGCCCGGAAGTTGCCGGCCTCTTCGTGAACCGCATTCGCGCCGGCATGCGGCTGCAGACTGATCCGACTATCATCTACGGCATCACCAAGGGCGAGCGGCAGCTCGAAGGCGGCATCACCGCCTCCCAGAAGGCGGCGGAAACGCCGTACAACACCTACATCATCGACGGCCTGCCACCGACTCCGATCGCCAATCCGGGGGTCGAGGCGCTGCGCGCCGTTGCCAACCCCACGGACACCGAGAACCTCTACATGATGGCGGTTACCCCCGGTAATCCCGCCGACGGCCACTATTTCGCGACGACGCTGGCCGAGCACCAGCAGAACGAGGCGCGCTACCGGCAACAGGAGCGCGCGGCGGCCGAGCAGGCCAACCAGTGAGCTCGCTGCAGCGGATGGAGGTCTAGCCATGGGCGGGCCGGTTGCCAGCATGACCGGTTATGCCCGCGCCCGGGGCGAAATCGAGGGCGTCCGCTTCCAGCTGGAGATCAAGTCGGTCAACGCTCGCGGCCTCGACATCCGCAGTCGCATCGCGCCCGGCTATGATGCCCTTGAAGGGGAGATCCGCAGGCGCCTCACGGCGGCGCTGAGCCGCGGCTCCGTAACGCTGACGCTCAATGTCGAGGGGGAAAGCGAGGGCGGCGCCGTCACCGTCAACCGCCAGGCCCTCGACGCCGTGCTCGCTGCCATCGCCGACCTTTCCGGCCGAATCGATGCCGAACGGCCGCGGCTCGAGGGTATTCTCGCGCTGCGGGGCGTCCTCGAACAGCATGAGAACCCGCTCAGCGCGGAGGCCGAGCAGGCGGTCGGCGAGGCCGTCCTTGCCGCTGCCGATGCCGCCATTGCCGATCTCATGAAGGTTCGCCGTGAGGAGGGCGCCCGCCTCGCCAGGGTTCTTGGCGAGCGCCTCGACGAGATCGCCGCTCTCTGCAAGACGGCGGAGCTGCATCCCGGCCGCAGTCGCGACGCCATTCTCGAGCGGCTCCGGAGCCAGTTGGCGGAACTCACCGCGACCGGCGCCGGTCTGCCTGAGGATCGGCTGGCGCAGGAGGCCCTGCTGCTCGCCACCAAGGCCGATATCCGCGAGGAGCTCGATCGCCTGGCCGCCCATGTCGCGGCCGCCCGGCAGCTGCTTGCCGCCGGCGGCGCGGTCGGGCGCAAGCTGGATTTCCTGTCACAGGAATTTAACCGCGAGGCCAATACCCTCTGCTCCAAATCCAATGCCGTGGAACTGACTGCGGTCGGCCTTGACCTCAAGGCGGTGATCGACCAGTTCCGCGAGCAGGTCCAGAACATCGAATAGAGGACGCAGATGGCGGTGCCGCAGCAGGCGGAGAAGACTTCCGGTTCCATCCCCGTCGCCCGCCGCGGCGTGATGCTGGTCATCGCCTCGCCGTCGGGCGCCGGCAAGACGTCGATCTCGCGGGCCATGCTGGCCAGTGATCCCGAGCTCGAGCTCTCCATCTCTGTGACCACCCGGACGCGGCGCCCCAGCGAGAAGGACGGCGTCCACTACCACTTTATCTCGGTTCCCGAGTTCGAGCGCCTGCGGGCCGATGGGGAGCTGCTGGAATGGGCCGAGGTGCACGGAAACCTCTATGCGACTCCCCGGGCCAACGTCGAGCAGCGGCTGGCCGCGGGACGGGACATCCTCTTCGACATCGACTGGCAGGGCACCCTGCAGCTCTACAAGCGCCGCCGGTCGGACATGGTGACCGTCTTCATCCTGCCGCCGTCGATCCGCGAACTGCGCCAGCGCCTCGAGCGGCGCGCCGAGGATGGGCCGGACGTCATCCGGCGCCGCCTTGCCAATGCGCGGCTGGAGATGGAGCACTGGTCGGAATACGACCACGTCATCATCAACGAGGACCTCGAGCACAGCGTCGACCAGGTCCGCGCGGTGCTGCTCGGGGCCCGCACCTCCGGTCGCCGGCTCACTCAGATGGCAAGCTTCGTCAAGGACTTGCAGAACCAGATCGATTCACTTTAGTCGCTGCTTGAATCGATTTCTGAAGTCGGTCGGCGGCCGACCAGCATCACGAACTTGGCAATCGCCCCGCCCCAGAAACCGACGAGCATCAGTCCGCCCAGCAGCGGCCCGAACAGATGGGCCAGGCCGGGCGGATCGCCGGATGCGTTGCCCTGCAGGTCGAGCGTCAGCCAGGTGAAGAAGGCCGCTGCGACCGCGAGGACGATCAGGAATGTCCGCCACCGCTGAACGAAGAGCGGAATCGCCAGCGGCACCGCGAAGGCGATCAAGGCCGCGATGATGGCGGCAATGATGGACATCAGCGGAGCGCTGCAGCCATGGCGAGGAACGCCTCGACCGGCAGCTCCTCGGCCCGCTCGTCCCCCCGCAGCCCCGCCGCCTCCAGCAGCCGCTCGACCGGGACGCCGGTGGATTTGAGGCTCTGCCGGATCATCTTGCGGCGCTGCCCGAAGGCCGCCCGGGTCACCGCCTCGACGTCCCGCACCCGCACGCGCGACGCGATCGGCTTCGGCACCAGATGCACCACCGAGGAGGTGACATTAGGGGGCGGTGTGAAGGCACTGCGGTCGACGTTGAAGGCAATCCGGGCCTCCGTCCGCCACCCGCACAGCACCGCCAACCGTCCGAAGGCCTTGTCGCCCGGCCGCGCCACAATGCGCTCGGCCACCTCCCGCTGGAACATCAGGGTGAGGCTTTCGAAGAACGGCGGCCAGTCCTCGCGGCCGACCCAGCCGGTCAGCAGCGGCGTCGCGATGTTGTAGGGCAGGTTGGCGACGATGCGGGTAGGACCGTCGCTGAGGGAGGCGTAGTCCACCTCGAGAGCGTCGCCGGCAATCACCTGCAGCCGCCCCGGATAGGCCGCCGCGATCTCTGCCAGTGCCGGCAACGTGCGCTCGTCGCGTTCGATGGCGATGACGCGGTGGGCTCCCGCCGCCAGCAGGGCCCGCGTCAGCCCGCCGGGTCCGGGGCCGACTTCGATGACCGTCCGGTCCGTCAGGTCGCCCGCCGCGCGCGCTATGCGGGCGGTCAGGTTCAGATCGAGCAGGAAGTTCTGCCCCAGCTGTTTTTTGGCCGAGAGGCCATGGGCCGCGATGACCTCGCGGAGGGGGGGCAGGTCGTCGATCTGGCTCATGCGCTACTCGGCGGCCTGCCGGTGCTTCGCCCTGTCGGTCAGCTCATCCGCCATGCGCAGCGCCGCAAGCAAGCTCCTGGTCGAGCCCTCGCCGGTGCCGGCCTTGTCGAAGGCGGTGCCGTGGTCGGGCGAGGTCCGCACGATCGGCAGGCCAAGCGTCACATTCACCGCCTCGTCGAAGGCGACGGTCTTGATCGGTATCAGCGCCTGGTCGTGGTACATGGCGATCACCGCATCGAAGCGCTGCCAGTGCGGCAGGTGGAACAGCGTATCCGCCGGCACCGGCCCTTCGATGGCGAAGCCCTCATGGGCAAGCTGGGCAACTGCCGGACCAATGACGTCGAGATCCTCCATGCCGATGGTTCCACCCTCGCCGGCATGGGGATTGAGGCCCGTCACCGCGATCCTCGGCTCGGCTATGCCGAACCGTGTCCGCAGGTCGTGCATGACGATGCGCCCGGTGCTGAGCAGCAGGTCCGGCGTGATCATTCGCGGCACCGCGCTCAGCGGCACGTGGATGGTCGCCGGCACCACCCGCAGGTTCTGGTGCGCCAGCATCATTACCGGCCGCGGCGCCTTGCCCTTGCCGGCGCAGAGCGCGGCGAGGAACTCGGTATGGCCAGGATGGCGGAAGCCGGCATTGTACAGGCACGCCTTGTGGATCGGGCCGGTGACGATGCCCCGGCAGGCGCCCCTCAGCGTCTCCTCTACCGCCGCGGTGATGGACGCGATGACGGCCTTGGCCGATATCTGGCTGCATTCGCCGGGGCGGTCCGGCACCAGCCCTTCGATGTCGAAGACCGGCAGTGCGTCGTTAAAGATGCTGCTGGCCAGGGGGGAACTCGTCGGCGCAACTTCCAACGCGAGTTTCAGGCGAGCCGCCCGCGCCGCGAGGAACCGCGAATTGCCAAAAACGATGAAGGGGGCGAGGCCGAGCGCGGCGCGCTCACAAAAGAGACGAAGGATCAGGTCGGGTCCGATTCCCGCAGGCTCACCCATGGTGACGGCAAGCGGCGGCAAGGCGTTCTCGCTCATTGGCACCTCGGAAGCGATCCGGCCCCGCCCGATGGGGCAGGGCCTTCGATTGTGCCGGTCAGCGCGTTGGCGCGCCGGTAGGTTCCCTCGCGGGTCTACTCGTAGATAATTTTTGCTTTATCGCGCAGCTCGGCGAGGTACTTCCCCGCCTCCGCCTCCAGAGCCTCGGTGCCCTTTTCCTGCTGCAGGCCACCCTTGATGAAGGTCGTATCTTCGGCAACGGCCTTGGAGCACACGGCCAGCATCGAGACACCCTTCTCGACCACCCGCGGCTTGGTGATGCCGCCGACATTTAGCCCAGCCAGTTCCTTGGCAATCGCTTCCGGCATCTGCGTCGCATGCCGCCGTCCGAGGTCGATGACCGCGGCGTCGGTGTAAGACAGCGACAGCGGCACCGCGCTATCGCAGCCCGCGAAGCTCTGCCGATAGCGGTTTGCCTCGGCGGTACGGCCCGAGGAGCCCTGGCCGACGAAGATCACTTCCTTCAAAATGTAGTCGAAGCTGTTGGAGGCGTTGAGCTTGGCTTCCGCTTCCTGCTCCAGCTCCAGGTCCGAGAGCTTCACCCGCGGCATGACGGCCATGCTGATGACCTCGTTCCAGGCCAGCGTCGCCCGCAGGCGCTCCTTCAGCGTCTCCACGTTGACGCCGTTCTGGTTGAGGATCTGGTCCAGCTTGTCCCGGCTCACCTTGAGGTTGCGCGCCACCGACAGGTAGGCGTCTTCGAGTTTCGCGTCGGAAACCTCTATCCCCAGCCGCTTGGCTTCCCCGAACTTCAGGGCTTCGTCGATGAGTTCGTCGGTCGCAGCCTTGTTGCCGCCGCGCCCCTCGAGGGCGAACAGCCGGACGCGCTGGGCTATCTGGACATCGGTGATCGGGGTGCCGTTGACCGTGACCTTGACGGCCGCAGCGGCCGGCACGGCCGAACCGGCGATCATCATCAGGCCGATAACGAGTGCGCTGAGCGCCCGAACCATAATCTTCATTCCGTCAGCTCCGGGAAAAGCAGTCACCCCTAATGGCAGACTGCGACGTTTTTGTCAGCGAAGAATGCGGCCAAAATCTGAGTTAGCGCCGCGGATCCGGCCTCTTCGCCTCAGAAGGCGAACTCGCCCACCGGGCTGCGCAGCGCGAACTTGAAGCCGAAAGTCATGCTGCTGGGCGTCGAATGGGTCGGCCCCGTCAACTCGCCATAGCCGCCGATGACGAAGTAGCCATCGTTATAGGTGATGCCGCCCGTGGCCTCGAGGAACTCGTTCTGCGCGAGGTCCCAGGAGAGGCCGGCATCGAAGAACCAGTAGTCGAGGGGCAGGGGTCCCTTTACCGTCCCCGTGACCTCGTGCTGGTCGTCGACGATGCCGAGCGCAGGGATTGCCGACAGATAGGTGTAGCTGCTGCCGAAGGTGAAGGGGGCAAGGTCCAGCGTCGCCGCCGCCGTCGCCCGGCGGATGGCAAAGCCATCGGGGTCGATCTGCGTCTTCGCGCCGAGCGTCAGCCCCGCCGTTGGCGAACCCTGCGCCCCCAGCACAACGTAGGAGGCGGTGTCGCCGAGACCGGTGGAGTTGCCGGTCTGTGTCGGATCCGCGACGCCGAGTGCGTTGAGCCCGGCGAGGTGGAAGGACTGCCCGCCGATCAGCTGCAGCCAGCTGCCGTCCGCGAAATCTGCGAGATAGCGCCCGCCGACATTGACCCGCAGCCCCGTCTCCTGCCGGTCGCTTCCGGAAAAGCGGTTGTAGGAGAAAAGGTTGGTGTCGTCGAAGACGAAGCCCTGGGAATCGTCGTTGGTAATTCCCGGCAGCGTCGTGTCGCTCCCCCGGTAGACCACCTGCGCGATCGGTTCGAACAGATGCGCGTCATTGCCGCTGACTGCCATCAGCGGCCAGCGGAAGTCCACCGCCGCGATCGGCGTCGCCGAGAGCAGCGATACCGGCGTCGAGAGGATGGTGGCCGAGCCGTCGCTCGGCGTTCCCGGTTCGACATAGGCCGCATCGCCGCGCAGCCCGAGATAGGGCGTGACCAGCACCCCCATTGGCAGGATGTACTGGTTCTGCCACGCCGCCTGCACCATCAGGTGCATCTTGTTTTCGCTATAGGCGAACTCGTAAGGCACCCCGTGATAGTTTCTCGTGGAGTCGCGTCCGCGCTGGATGCCCAGCGCCCGCGCGTTGAACTCCACCCGTCCCATCTCGCCGAGGTCGAGATAGTGCGCTGCGGTGACCGAAGGAATGGCCCGCGTCTGCTCCTCCTGGTTCTCCCAGGTGACCTTTGCGCCAAGCTTCTGGAACTGCTGCAGACGCATGTCGAGATAGGTGTCGCGGGTCAGGTAGGTGGCGTAGACCTGGTTGGTAACCGCCGTGGTGATGCCGCTGTCGTAGTCCTTGATATAGGCAGCGTCGGTGAATGTCGTATAGGACCAGCCGGTGGTCCAGTCTTCGAGCGGCGAGAATTTTCCCACGGTCTGGATGGCGCCCCGCCACTCCCGCTCGCCCACTTCGCCCGCATAGGCCGAGGGGTCGAGCTGATAGAGGCCGGAGGCCCTGACCGTGTACTCCCCGAGGGGCACCCGGTGCGTCCAGTCCGCCGCCATCAGCGCCCCCTGGCGCGTCATCAGGACGGGCGTCAGCAGGAGATCGATGTCCTGGCCGATCGGCATGAAGTAGGGGAGACGCAGTTCCCCCCCATGCTCCTCGCTGTAGTCGAAACTGGGGGTGCGGAAGCCCTGCGCGCGGGGCTGCGACGGGTCGGGCACCGCCATCCACGGCAGCCACGCCACCGGATAACCGAGGATCTCGAGGCTGGGGTTGTCGAGGTAGACCACCGCGTTCTCGCGGTCATAGGTGATCTTCGAGGCGTTGACCTTCCAGCCGATGCGGCGGCCCTTCTCGTCGATGCAGAGCCCGCAGGGCGAATAGTGCGCCTCGGTGAGGATGGTGACCAGCTCGCTCGCGTAATGCACATCCGTCGCCCGGACGAGACTGCCGTCAGTGGTCGTCAGCGTCAGCGATTCGAGGAAAGCCTCTTTCATGCCGCCGGTCACATGCACGCTTTCGGCGTAGTAGAGCGTGCCTTCCGGATCGCGCATCCGCACGTCGCCGCGGGCGATCACTTCCCCCGTCGCCTGGTTGTATTCGAGGGTGTCGCTGCGCAGCTCATAGCCCTCGTAAAACATCAACACCTCACCCTCGGCGGTGATGAGGTCGAGGCCGGCGTCGTAGCCGAGAATATTGGCCTCGATACTGGCCTGGCCGCCCCTTGCGGGCATCTTGTCGAAGAATCCGGCGGGCAGCAGGGATTGCGACAACGCAACGCCGCTGGTGACCAGAACTGCGGACAGCCCGACGAGGCCCGCGCGCAGCAGCCGCAGTGACGACTCGAAACACCTGTCACGGCGCAACACCATCAGATTCGCCCGTCTTCCCTGAACAGCAGGACCGTCGTACCGATGACCATGGCCACGATTGCCGGCGCGATAGCGGCAAAACTTGGCCTCAGGACACCGGCAGCGCCGGCCAGCGCCGCCATTTCCGTAATCACATAAACCACAAACCCAAGAACAATTCCATAAAGCACGGTCGTGCCATACTTATTGGTGCGTCGATAACCCGCGGTAAACGCGAAGGCGATGAGCAGCGACCCGCCGAGCGTCAGCGGCAGCGAGATCAGCCGGAAGAATCGCATCTCCACCTTCGCCCGCAGTACCGGGTCGCTGATCCCCTGCGACAGGGCTGCCGCAATCTCGAAGAAGGTGAGTTCGCTGGCCGAGCGCAGCCTCACGCCCATGTCCGCCGGCGTGGTCGTGGTCGGCAGCCGCAGCCCGTCCGCCGGCCGCGGCGCCTGGTCCGGGGCGTAGCGCGTGCCGCTGACTACCTGCCAGGCGCCCGGCTCGAGTTCCACGCGCTCCGCGTGAATGCGCCCGCTGCCCACCGCGCTGCCGGCAAGGAAGACGATTGCGTTGTCGAGGAACGTGCCGCTCGCGCCGGGGCTAGGGGAGTAGATGACATACTCCCGGCCGTCCGCGCCATTCTCGCCCAGCCACAGCTCGTCGCTGCTCCCTGCCTGCGGCAGGCTGATCGAGAGGGCCCGCGAGATGCTGACAACGGCGGTATCGGCGACCGCGGCCGTCACGATGCTGAGGACGACGACGCCGATCAGCGGCGTCCGCAGGATTCTCCAGACGGAGAGGCCGGTGGCCTTGATCACCGTCAGCTCCCGTCGTGCCTGCAGGTCGAGCAGCCCGATGATGGCGCCGATCAGCAGCGTCACCGGCAGTGTGTCCAGCGCCCATCGCGCCGACGTCACCACGATGCCGGCCACTCCGAGCAGCGGCCCGCCGATGCGCGAAAGACTCGCGAAACGCCAGGTGTTCAACGACTCCGACAGGATGATGATGCCGAAGACCACAAGCACCGTCAGCGCGATCCGGCTTCCCAAGCGCAGCAGGATGACGCGGTCCATCCGGGTCATGCCGACACCCGCCGCGGCTGCGGCCGAAAGGCCCGGAAGCGCAGCAGCAGCACCAGGATGGAGAGGGCGATCAGTCCGAACGACCCCACCACCGGCGCCGGCAGCCAGTCCGGCTGGTAGCTCGACGAGATACCGCGCTCGATGAAGGCCACCACCAGCACCACGATCTCGATCGGAACTTCGTGCCCCGCCCGACGGCTGTGCGGGAACACCATCAGCGATGCAACGAAGAGGCAGAGCGCCACCAGCCGAATGCCTTCCCCCATGCGCTCGCCGATCTCCCAGCGCGCCCGCCCGTCCAGCCGCCCCTTTGCCAGCGCCTCCGCGACGAGGGTGATGGTATCGGTCTCCGCGGCCTCGTTGCGCGATCCCGTCTCCCCGGTGAGCCTGTCCATGGCGAGGTCGTAGCGCTGGAAGGAGACCGTCGAGAACTGCATCTCGTCGGTCATATACTGGATGGCGCCCTCCCGCAGCTGCAGCACGTAACCCTCGTCGTCGGAGGTGACGAGAGCCGATTTCGCAACGTAGGTGCGGCGGCTCTCGGGGTCGCGGCGGTCATCGGCGAAGAACTCGCGCAGCTCGCCGCCCGCTTCCCGGCCGCCGATGGCGATCGTCACCCCCGGCACCACCTCGGTGAAGCGGTTGGAGGTCAGCGCCCGCCCGACGACGTCGGCCGCGACGCTCGCCGACCATTCATTGTATTGCCGCTGCGTCGCCGGCTTCACGAAATTGGAAAGCAGCAGCACCAGGCTCATGCCGCAGATGATGAACAGCGCGATCGCGCCCACCAGCACGCCGCTGCGGCGGCTGACATGGATGATATGCAGCTCCTGGCTCGCCTGCAGCGCCCTCAGGCCGCGACCAAGGCCGATGGCAGCGCTGATATAGAGGAAGACCACTGCCATGGTGGGCATGAGCAGCAGCGCCTGCCCGGCAAGCGTCAGCAGATCCTGACCCTTGACCGAAACCACGTCGAAACTGCGCAAACACTGGATGAGGAACAGCAGGAACAGCGCGATCCCGAACAGGGCCGCGGCATCGCTGGCGAAAAGCCGCACCAGATATGCGTGGAGCCTGGTCATGCCGTCTGCCCGTAACCCGGGCGCTGCCCGCCCTGTCTGCCCCGATTGCACGGCCCGCAGGCCGTCGCCAGCGACCTTGCGTGCGTTCTCTGGCCTTGGCAAGCTTTAGGGCGAAAGGTGGATTGCCACGCTTGTGAAACTGCCGGCGGTGTTGCGGGATTGACGCGCCGGGCAAAGCCGCGGACTGTCGCGTCTCCTTCCTTGCCCGCCGGCCTCCACCCTCCCCGGGCAGTCACTACTGGAAAGCCACCGCCTCGATGCCGCTTGAATTGACGATCCGCACCGCTCCCCTTCCGGTCGCGCCTGCCGCCGCCTTCGTGATCTATGCGCCCGAAAGCGGCGCGCCGGCCGGCGCCGCCGGCGACCTCTGGACGGCCACCGGCCTCGATTGGGCCGCCATCCGTGACGCTGCCGGCTTCAAGGGCAAGCAGGGCAATGTGCTCGACATCCTGATGCCCGCGGGTCTGGAGGCCCGGCGCCTGCTCGTCCTCGGCAGCGGCAAGCCCGGCGCCGCCAACGGCGCCACCGCCTGGGCCGACCGCGGCGGCTCGCTCGCGGGCAAGCTCCTCGGCCTCCGCATCACCGAGGCGGCCGTGGTCCTCGACGGCGACGACGTCACCCCGGAGCACGTGGCCGAATTGGTGGCCGGGCTCCAGCTGCGGGCCTACCGCTTCGACCGTTACAAGTCGCCCAAAACCGGTGACGACAACGTCGAGCCGCAGCGCCTGGCCGTCACCCTGCACGTCGCCGATCCGGCGGCCGCCGATAGCGCCATCGCCGACCGCACGGCCACCGTCGAGGGCACGCTGCTGGCCCGGGACCTGGTCAACGAGCCGGCCAACGAACTCGGCACCGTGGAATTCGCCGATCGCGCCGCCCGACTGTCGGAACTCGGCATGGAGGTCGAGGTGCTGGAGGAAGCGCAACTGCGCGAGCTGGGCATGCGCTCGCTGCTCGCCGTGAGCCAGGGGTCGGTGCGGCCGCCGCGGCTCGTCGTCATGCGCTGGAGGGGCGGCGGCAAGGACGATCCGACCCTCGCCTTCGTCGGCAAGGGCGTGGTCTTCGATACCGGCGGCATCTCGATCAAGCCGGCTGCCAGCATGGAAGACATGAAGGGCGACATGGGCGGCGCCGCGGCCGTGACCGGTCTTATGCACACGCTCGCCCGGCGGAAGGCCAAGGTCAACGTCGTTGGTGTCATCGGCCTCGTCGAGAACATGCCGAGCGCCACCGCCACCCGCCCGGGCGACATCCTGCGGGCGATGTCCGGCACCACCATCGAGGTGGTGAACACCGACGCCGAGGGCCGGCTCGTGCTCGCCGATGCCCTCTGGTACACGCAGCAGCGCTTCAAGCCCGCCTTCATGATAGATCTCGCGACCCTCACCGGCGCCATTCTCGTCACCCTCGGGCACGAGCATGCCGGCCTCTTCTCCAACGACGACGGGCTGGCGGAGAAGCTGCTCGCCGCCGGCCGCGCCTCCGGCGAGAAGCTCTGGCGGCTGCCCATGGCGCCCGCCTACGAGAAGATGATCGAGAGCCGCTTTGCCGACATCAAGAACTCCGCCGGCCGCCACGCCGGCTCCATCACTGCGGCCCACTTCCTGCAGCGCTTCGTCAACGACGTCCCATGGGCCCATCTCGATATCGCCGGCGCAGCCATGGGCGTAAGCTCCAGCGAAACCAACACCTCATGGGCCCCCGGCTTCGGCGTGGCGCTGCTCGACCGCATGCTGCGCGACAACTATGAGCAGTGAGGGCGGCGCCCTCGCGGCCAACCCGTCGCGTCCCGCCCTCATCCTGCTGGTCGTGGCCTCGGCGCTGGCCGCGCTGCTCTGCTTCGCCCCCATGCTGCTGCTGCTGGCGAGCTTCGGCGGCCTGGTGCCGCAGGACTTCGGCATCCTGCTGATCGCCGTGCCCAGCGCCGGCATCGGCATCATCTGCATTGTCTTCCTGTGGTCGGCGTGGAGCGACCTGCTCTTGCCGCGGCCGGTGCTGGCTGTCGACGGCACGGGGATTATCGACCGCCGCGTCGCCGACGCAGTCATTCCTTGGCGCGAGGTAACGGCGGCGACCTCCCTGCTTGCTGGCCACGGCGGCGTCGTGCTGGAGCTCCGCTCGCCGCTGCCGACCCGGCTCAACCCGTTCCGCGCCGGCACCTTTCTCTTCGAGCGGCCGGAGCCGGGCGTCGCCCACATCCCGGTCCGGGCCATGACCGTTCCTGCGGTGACGCTGGTGCGGGCGATCCTCGATCACGCGGGGCGCCACGGCGCCGACCTCGGCGAAGGCGCTATTCATCCGCGCATGCCGCGGCGGAAGCTCTTCTAGCCGGGGTGGCATCCGCCTGGCGCCGCAGCTAGAACCGTCCGATGGCCGAAATCCTTTTCTACCACCTCGAGACCCAGCCGCTGGAACGCGTCCTCCCGACGCTGCTGGAGAAGACGCTGGAACGCGGTTGGCGCGCTGTCGTCGAGACCAGCAGCCGCGAGCGGGCCGAGGCGATAGATGCGCTGCTCTGGACCTTCAGCGACGACTCGTTCCTGCCGCACGGCACCGCCGGCGACGAGACCGACCCGCTGCAGCCGGTGCTGATTACCACCGACAGTGCCAATCCCAACGGCGCCAATGTGCGTTTCTTCGTCGACCGTGCGGTGCCGCAGAGTGGCGACGGCTACGATCGCCTCGTCTACCTGTTCTCCGGCCATGACCCGGACGCCGTGAGCGAGGCCCGCATTGCCTGGAAGGCGCTGGGGCAGGGGAACGAACTGACCTACTGGCAGCAGGACAACAATGGACGCTGGACGCGGAAAGCCTGAGTCGAGCGCATTGCTGCGCGATCTGGGGACACCCAGTCGCCATCGGTGGTACGAGGACCTTGCCGCCATCGTCCTCGGCACGACCCTGCTGGCGATCGGCATCACGCTCTACAGCAGCGTCCTGCTCGTCGCCGGCAGCACTGCTGGTCTCGCCCTGCTGACCGACTACGCCACCGGCTACGGCTTCGGTGCGACGTTCTTCGCCATCAACGTGCCCTTCTATGCGCTGGCGCTGCTGCGCATGGGCTGGCCATTCACGCTCCGGACCATCGGGGCGGTGGCACTGGTGTCGCTGCTTTCCGGACTGGTGCCGCAATGGCTCGACATTGCCAGTGTCGAGCCGCTGTTCGCGGCGCTTGCCGGCGGGGCGCTGATGGGGCTGGGCATCCTGCTGCTGTTCCGCCACCGGGCCAGCGTCGGCGGCATCAACATCCTTGCGCTGTTCCTGCAGGAGCGGTTCGGCATCCGGGCCGGGTACTTCCAGCTCGGTGTGGACGCGATGATCCTCACATCCGCATTCTTCGTCGTTCCGGCCGATCGTGTGCTGCTGTCGCTGGTCGGTGCGCTCGTGCTGAACCTCATCATCGCCATGAATCACCGCCCCGGCCGCTACGTCGGATTCAGCTGAGGGGCAGGGTCAGCTCCGGCCCGGTTCCCAGCCGCCGGGGGCCAGTTCGAACTGCGAAAACTCGAATCCGGGCGCCACCGTGCAGCCGACGAGGCTCCAGTCTCCGGTGCTGCGGGCGCTCTGCCAGGCGAACCGCGGCACCACGCCCTGCGGCTCTTCCCCCGCCAGCACGTCGGGACCGAGCCGCACCTGCCGCGCCGCCCCGCCCGCTTCGGCGATGCCGAGGATCAGTGGCGCCCCTGCGTACCAGTGCCAGACCTCCGCCGCGTCGATGCGATGCCATGCCGACGGCTTGCCTGCCTCGAGCAGGAAGTAGATCGCCGTCGAGTAGGCACGCCCGTCGCCCGCTGCTGCGTCTTCGAAGCTCTGCCGGTACCACCCGCCTTCCGGATGCGGCTGCAGCTGCAGCCTCTCGATGATCTCGGCCGCGGTCGGCACGCCGTCACTCCGCCGACAGCATGTCCTGCTCGAGCAGCGAGAAGAAGTACGGCGTCAGCTCGTAGCAGAAGGTGATCTCGGCATCGTCATAGGAGTAGTAGGCGTTCTCCTCGTCGCACTGCATGGCCCGAAAGGTGACCTCGCGGGGCAGGGCGTAGTTCTCGGTGACCCATGCTGCGGCGCCCTCGAGGAATTCCGAGTCCTGGAGGAACTGCGCGATGTCGGCATAATCCTCAGCCGGCTCCTCGTAGACCACCTCGATGGCGGCGCCGTCGCTGCCTTCATAAGGTTCGAGCAGGCTGGCCCAGCTCGTCAGCGCCTGCTGATAGTCGAAAGCGCAGCTTTCCTGGCGGTCGCTGTCCATCTCGAATTCGTCGGCAACCTCGCCGAAGGTCTCGGGGTCGGCACCGACCATCAGGCAAACCGCCTGGTACGACCGCTGGATGCTGAGACTATGCTCGTCGTAGAAGTCGGCACTCTCCCAGCTGTCCGCTTCACCGGAATACTCGGTGAGATACCAGCCGTCGGCGGCGTCGATCAGCGCCTGCGCGGACTCATCGGTGTCCTGCACCAGCAGCATTACGCTGGCGAGGCTGTCGGCCGCGTCCTCTTCCTTCCCGAGCACCGGCAGCCCGAACTCGCCGACGAACAGATGGCCGATCTCGTGGTAGAGCACGAACAGGCTGTTGTTGTAGGCGAACTCCGTCGCCAGCACCTGCTGCTCTTCCGTCAGCTCCTGCGCCTGGGCCGACACCGCGCCTCCAAGCCACGCGACGGCAAGCGCGCAAGCGATCAGTCTTCTCATCAGTATCTCTCCCACGCGATGCAGCGCAGATGGGATGAGATTCCTGATGCCGTCAATCGGGTTCTGTCAGGCCTGCGCCTTCTCCGCATCCTCGAGCTCGGCGCTCATCGCCAGCCACCGCTCCTCGGCCTTGCCGATTTCGCTCTCGAACCGCGCCTTGTCCTTGCCGAGCAGGATCACCCGCTCCGGCGCGCCATCATAGATCTTGGGGTCGGCGAGGATGGCCTCGACCTTTTCGAGCTCCGTCCGCAGCCGCGAGAGCTTCTGCTCGGTATCCTTGATCGACTTCCGGAGCGGCGCGATCTCGGCCCGCCGTGCCGCTGCCTCCTGCCGCTGCTGCTTGCGGTCCTCCTGCGGGGGCGGGCCGGACTTCTGCCCGCCGCCCTTGCCGCCGCCGCCGGTCAGCATCCGCTGGTAGCTGTCGAGGTCCTCGTCGAACTCCTCGATGGTACCGTTCTGGGCGATCCACAGCTTGTCGACCGTCGCGTCGATCAGGTGCCGGTCGTGCGAGATGATCAGCACGGCGCCTTCATAGTCGTTGAGCGCCGCCACCAGCGCATCGCGGCTGTCGATGTCGAGATGGTTGGTCGGCTCGTCGAGGATCAGCATGCCGGGGCCGGAGAAGGTGATCAGCCCCATCAGCAGCCGCGCCCGCTCCCCACCAGAGAGGTTCTTGGCCAGCGTATCCATGCGGCTGGTCGAAAGGCCCATCTGCGCCACCCGGCTGCGGCGCTTGGCCTCGCTGTCATAGGGCATCAGCTCGACCACATGCTCGAGCGGCGTCCAGTCCGGCCTCAGCTTGTCCATCTGGTGCTGCGCGAAATAGGCGATCTCCAGCCCCTTGCTGCGCCGCATCTCCCCGCCCATCGGCTTCAGGTCGCCGGCGAGCAGCTTGGCGAAGGTCGACTTGCCGTTGCCGTTGACGCCGATCAGCGCAATCCGGTCGTCGGGATCGATGCGGTTGGTGATCTTGCGCAGCACTACAGTGTCGCCGTAGCCCACGGAGACATCGTCGAAGGTGAGCATCGGCGCCGCCGGTACCTTTTTGGGCTGCTGGAAAACGAATGGCGCCGAGTACTCGTCGAACATCGCCGCCGGCGGCTTCAGTTTGGCGATCATCTTGACGCGGGCCTGCGCCTGCTTCGCCTTGGATGCCTTGGCCTTGAAGCGGTCGACGAAGCTCTGCAGATGCGCGACCTGCGCCAGCGTCTTCTCGCGGCTCTTGTTGTTGAGTTCCATCTGCATGCGGCGGGTCTCTTCGAACGTGTCGTAATTGCCGCGGTAGAAGGTGAGCTTGCCCCGGTCGAGATGGATGATCGAGCTGGCAGCCTTGTTCAGCAGGTCACGGTCGTGGCTGATCATCAGCACCGTGTGGGGGTAGGTGGCGAGGTACTTCTCCAGCCACAGCGTGCCCTCGAGGTCGAGATAGTTGGTCGGCTCGTCGAGCAGCAGCAGGTCGGGCTGGGAGAACAGCACGCCGGCCAGCGCCACCCGCATCCGCCAGCCGCCGGAGAGCTCCGAAGTCGGCGCCAGCTGCCGGTCCTGCTCGAATCCCAGCCCCTTGAGGATGGCCGAGGCGCGGCCTTCTGCGGTGTGCGCGTCGATGTCGGCGAGCCGCATGTGGATGTCCGAGATCCGGTGGGCATCGGTCGCCGTCTCGGCCTCTTCGAGCAGTGCCGCCCGCTCCGTATCAGCCGCCAGCACCACGTCGAGCACCGACATCTCGCTCGCCGTCGCCTCCTGGGCGACGCCGCCGATCCGCGCCTTCTTCTGCACCTCGATGCTGCCGCCGTCGGGCGAGATCCGCCCCTGGATCAGCTGGAACAGCGTCGTCTTGCCCGAGCCGTTCTTGCCGACGAATCCGGTCTTGCTGCCCGCCGGCAGCACCACCGACGCCCCCTCGAACAGCGGCCGGCCCTGGATGAGATAGGTGAGGTTGGTGATCTTGAGCATGGCTGTCCGATATGCATCCACCCGCCGGGCGGTGCGTTTCGTTCTGAGAATTGCGGTCGAGCCGCAGCCAATAACGCTTGCTTCGGGAGAAGTCCAATGCCCATGCCCATCGCGAGGCCATCCAGCGCCGCGCTCCTGCTTGCCTGCCTGCTGGCCGCCAATGGGGCCGCCGCTCAGCCCGCGGGCCAACTCGACCATGTTGCTGCCTGCCGCCTCGACCCCGAGACGGTAGCCCTGCGCTTCACCTTCGAGGGCGGTGCCTGCCAGGAGCCGGGAGAGGCCACGCTGGAAGACGCAGGCGGTGGCATCGGCAATGTCACCGTCCCGACCGAGGAGACCGCGGAAATCTGCACCATGCAGATCGTGCCGGTGCAGTTTGCCGCCGAACTCGCGGCCGGTGAGGACTACACCACCTTCGACATCACCGTGCTCGACCCGCAAGGCGAGGTGCAGGCCCTGGGCTCCGCCGGCATCGTCCAGGCCGGCCTCGAATGCGGGGACGTCCCGCCCAATTAGCGCCGCTTGCACCGGTAACGCCGCAACGCTACAAGGCGCCACCCTTCAGCCCCGGCGGTGCCGCGTGCTCCGCATGCGCGCCGGGCGGCGTCAACATCAAGGATCGAAACGTATGGCTCTCGAGCGCACCTTCTCCATCATCAAGCCCGACGCGACCCGCCGCAACATCACCGGCAAGGTCATCTCCAAGTTCGAGGAGGCCGGCCTCCGCATCGTCGCCAGCAAGCGCATCCACATGACCCGCGCCCAGGCCGAAGGCTTCTACGCGGTGCACAAGGACCGCCCCTTCTTCTCCGAACTGGTCGAGTTCATGATCTCCGAGCCGGTGGTGGTGCAGGTGCTCGAGGGCGAGAACGCTATCGCCAAGAACCGCGAAGTCATGGGCGCCACCAACCCCGCCAATGCCGAGCCCGGCACCATCCGCAAGGAATTCGCCCTCTCCGTCGGCGAGAACACGGTGCACGGCTCCGACGCCCCCGAGACCGCCGCCGAGGAGATCAAGTTCTTCTTCAGCGAAGACGAAATCGTCGGCTAGGTCGGGGGCCTGCAGTCAGGACTCCCTCCCCCTTGTGGGGAGGGTAGCGCAGCTTGGACCGCAGGTCCTAGCGAAGCTAGGGTGGGGGGCGCACGCTCTCGGTGCCAGCCGCCGCCCCCACCCTTGATCCCTCCCCACAAGGGGGAGGGAGACGACTGGGCCATTCACGAAAGAACTACCGGTACCGGGCCGCCTTCGCGCGGCCCTTTTGTTTTGCCACACTGCCGCCGCCTCAACTGAAAGCCACCGCGTGACCTTGCCCGAGACCATCCATCCTGCCCTTGCCGGTGCCATCGCCGCTCGCGGCTACGACAGCCTGACCCCGGTGCAGCTCTCGGTGCTGGCCCCTGAACTGGGTGATGCCGACCTCCTCGTTTCCGCCCAGACCGGCTCCGGCAAGACCGTCGCATTCGGCCTTGCCATCGCCCATACGCTGCTGGCCGGTGAGGAGCGCCTGCCGCCAGCCGCCGCGCCGCTCGGCCTCGTCATCGCCCCGACCCGCGAGCTGGCCCTGCAGGTGCAGCGCGAACTCGCCTGGCTCTATGCCGATGCCGGCGCCGTCATCGCCTCCTGCGTCGGCGGCATGGATCCGCGCACCGAGCGCCGGGCCCTCGAGCGCGGCGCCCATATCGTCGTCGGCACCCCCGGGCGGCTCCGCGACCACATCACCCGCGGCGCCCTCGACCTCGGCGGTCTCCGGGCCGTCGTTCTCGACGAGGCCGACGAGATGCTCGACCTCGGCTTCCGCGAGGACCTCGAGTTCATCCTCGCCGCCGCGCCCGAAAGCCGCCGCACCCTGATGTTCTCGGCCACCGTGCCGCGCGCCATCGCCCAGCTGGCCAAGACCTTCCAGCGCGATGCGGTCCGCCTCACCGCCACCGCCAGCAGCGAACCGCACGCCGACATCGAGTACCAGCTGATGCCGGTCCCGGCGCACGAGCGCGAGAACGCCATTATCAACACGCTGCTCTTTTTCGATAGCGCCAGCACGCTCGTCTTCTGCCACACCCGCGAGGCGGTGAAGCATCTCGCCGCCCGGCTCGCCAATCGCGGCTTCGCGGTGGTGGCGCTGTCGGGGGAGCTGACGCAGTCCGAGCGCACCAACGCCCTGCAGGCGATGCGCGACGGCCGCGCCCGCGTCTGCGTCGCCACCGACGTCGCCGCCCGCGGCATCGACCTGCCCAGCCTCGACCTCGTCATCCACGCCGACCTGCCGACCAAGCCCGACACCCTGCTGCACCGCTCCGGCCGCACCGGCAGGGCAGGGCGCAAGGGCATCTGCGTTCTTGTCGTGCCGCTGCACCGGCGGGGCGCGGCCCAGCGCGTGCTGAAGTTGGCCGGCCTCGAGGCGACAACCCGCACCGCACCCACCAGCGCCGAGATCGAAGCCCGTTACCGCCAGCAGATCCTCGACGACGCTGCTGCCGCCGCGCCCCCCGACGAGGCCGAGGCGCCGTTCGTCGAGGAACTGCTGGCCCGGGTGTCCCCGCAGCAGCTTGCCGCCGCCTGGCTGCGCCAGCAGCTGGCGGCGCGCCCGGCGCCCGAGGACCTGTCCGACGCCCCGCTTCCCGCCTTCACCGAAAAGCCCCCGCGCCGCGACAAGCGCTTCGAGGAGGGCGAGAAGCGGGCGCCGCGGCAGTCCATGGACGGCAGCGCCTGGTTCACCCTGTCGCTCGGCCGCAAGCACCGCGCCGACCCCAAATGGCTGCTGCCGATGATCTGCAAGGCCGGCGGCCTCACCAAGCGCGACGTCGGCTCCATCAAGATCGACGAGACGGAGACCCGCTTCGAGATCGCCGCCGGCCAGGCCGCCGCCTTCGCCGCGGCCATCGCCCGCAACCCCACTGTCGAAAAGGGCGTGACCATCCGTCCAGCCAGCGCGGCGCCGGCCCAGCAGCGGGTCGAGGGGCCGCGCTACAAGGTGCGCACCGATGACGGCCGCAAGCTCGGGACGACTCCGGCCGCCGAGGTGACCCCGCCGCTCGCCGCCAGGTCCCGGCCGAATCCCAAGGACAAGGGCAAGCCGAAATACAAGAACCGCACCCCGCGACCGGGTGCCGAGGACGCCGGATCGGCGCCCCGCAAGAAGCCGTCCGGCGGCTATGACCCGCTGGGGTGATCGTCGGCGGCAATGTTGCCTGCGCCTGAGCGCTTCCATTTGCGGGCGTGATAGGTGAGCGTGAGGGCGATGATGTGGCGCAGCGGCGCTTCCGGAAGCGGCTGCTCGTCCGGGAACCGGACGCACCGGGCACCCTCGTAGAGCAGCGCCGGATAGTGGCGGCGAAACTCCTCCACCAGGTCGGTCTGGCAGTTGACTAGGAGTGCCGCGCCGCCGTCGAGGTGCGCATCGATGCGGACGGTCGTGCCGCTCTTCGTCGCGGCTGTCAGGTAGCTCGGCTGCCCCCATTTCAGCGTTTCCTCGAGTTCTCCCACACCTTCGGTCTTCCGCGCCACGTCGAGGATGATCTCCCGCATTTCGAGGAGCCGCGGGCGCGCCGCCTCGGGGTAGTTGGCGAACCTCTCCTCCACGGCGGGGCTGGCGAACGGGGCCATCAGCGACCCTCGTCTGGAATCGCCAGCGTCTCGCCGCACGCCTTGCAGTGCACGGCGTCCTTGTCGTGGCGATTGAGGCCGCAGTTGGGGCAGGGGAAGTACACCTTGTTCGGTCGAAAGAGGGCCTGCGCGAGGCGGACGAACAGTGAAATACCCACGATCATCACCGCGATCGAGGTCAGCTTGCCGAAGGTGCCGGGCAGGGTAATGTCGCCATAGCCCGTCGTCGTCATGCTGGTGATGGTGAAATACAGCGCGTCGACATAGCCGTCGATGCCGGACCCCCGCCGCGCGAAGAAGGTGTAGACGAAGCCGGTGATGACGAAGACGAACGTCAGGAGGTTGACCGTCGCCCGAGCCGTGTCCTCCCAGCCCACCAGCCCGCGCCGCCGTAGCGGCTGCCATAGGAACCCGCTACGGGACAGCGTCCACAACCGCAGGATCCGGAGGAAGCCGAAATTGGCGAACCATGCCGGCAGCAGCAGCGTCACCAGCACGAAGATGTCGACCAGCGAGGTGGGCTGACGCAGCCAGCGCCAGGGATGGTTCGAGGCGAGGGCGCGCGCCGTGACGTCGGCGCCCAGCAGCAGCGCCACTGAATAGTCTATCCAGAGGAAACTCGGTTCGTCCCGCAGCAGCGGCGAGGCGATGAAGAAGGCGATGATCGCGAGATCGACCAGCAGCACCGCGCGCTGGAACCGGATCTGCGCGAGCGAGTGCCCATGGTAGAGGAGCCGCAGCCGGTCTCGCAGCCGCTCCAGCCAGGTGAGCTGCTCCTCCTCACCGGCACCGTTGTCGCGTGTCGTCTCGCTCATGAGGTCGTCATTGCCCCCTGGCCGCAGCCGTCAGCTCGTCCGCGGAACCGCCCCGCCGCACTTTCGTTCCTCCGCATCAGGCGGTAGGATCTGACATGCCCGACGACACCACGCGTATCGGAGAAGCCCATCGCACCCCGGCGCCGGCTGTCGAGCGGTACGAGCTGGAGCGCTTCGCCTCGCGCCACGGTATCAGCCCGGCGGAGGCGCGTGAACTGTTCGAGCGCCTCGGCCACGATCGCGACGCGCTTGAGCGCGAGGCCCAGCGGCTGCGGCAGCCATAGCCGGTCCCCCGGCGCTACACGTCCGGGGTCCTGCATTCTATGCTCCCGGGGCGGGGACGACCCCGCCTCGCACACTCCGGACGGGACGGCCCGCCAAACTGGGAGCTGCCCCTTCATGGCCTGGATCTATCTCTTCTTCGCCGGTCTCCTGGAGATCGGTTGGGCCATCGGCCTCAAATACACCGAAGGCTTTACGCGGCTCGTGCCGACGCTGTTGACCGGCCTCAGCATGCTGCTGAGCCTCGGCCTCCTCGGGCTCGCCCTCCGCACCCTGCCGGTCGGGACCGGCTATGCGGTGTGGACCGGCATCGGCACCGTCGGCACCGCCATCCTTGGCATCGTGCTGTTCGCAGAACCGGCAACGGCCCTGCGCCTCGCCTGTATCGGGCTCATCGTCGCGGGCATTGCCGGCCTGCGCTTCTTCGCCTGATCCACCCGTTGCCTGTTGCAGTTCGGCACAGCTGCGGCAGAAAAGCGGCGGTAACGCGTTTTTTGATGGAACCTTTCGGCGATTCACCTAACGTGGCGGTGGGGGTCCGGTCGCGGGCCATGCCGATATCGCCACTCACTGCGCCGGAGCAGCGTCAGCCGCGCTTTGCACCGAAAGGCCCGATACAGTCAATGCTCGTTCGTATCCCGGAAGTTGCCACCGTCCTCGCCGTCATCCTCGCCCTGCTCGCGGCCAAGCATATTCCGATGCTGGGATTTCTGCCGCTGTCGCAGATGACCGGCATCGTCTGCTTCGCCTTCGCCATCTTCCTGGCGCTGCGCATCTATCGCGACGAGTTGGAGAAGCTTCGCGCCCGCGAATAGCAATATTCGCGCCGGCGCTTCGGCAGCGCGGCCTTGCCGCGCCGCCTCGGCGTATCGGGTACTAGCCCTTGTAAAAGACGTGCAGGCCGATCTTCGTCAGACGCTGCATCGTCGGGGCCCAATAGGGATCGACATAGGTGGCGTGGTAGTGCGTTGCCGCGACGACGTGTTGCACCTTTGCCTGCCCGGCCACCACCTCGTCGGAAACCTTCTGTGCCCGCTCCCAGGCCTTTGGCTCGGTTGCTGCCTCCGGAATCCCGTCACACGCAAATGAGAACTGGCAGGCATTGCGCCGGTGATCGTTCTGGTACACGACCTCGCAGATGCTGTCGGGATAGTGTGGGCTGGCGACACGATTGAGGATCACCTGCGCCACCGCCACCTGGCCGCTGAGCGGCTCGCTCCGAGCCTCGAAATAGACGGCGGTGGCAAGGCATTCCCGTTCGGAACTGCTGAGGCTGCTGGGCGGCGGCAGCCCCCGGGCCTTGCGCAGGCTGGCGGGCAGGATGGCGGGCACCGGGGCCGGGGCGGCCACCTTGGCAGCCGTGGTCGCCTTGTGGATCGCCTCGAGAGCCGGTGCCTCGGGCACTGCTGCCGGCTCGGCGGCATAGGCGAGAACCGGGCTCTCAGCCGTCGGCTCTTCGGCAGTGGCCGGGCCCGCGAGGACCAGACCGCCAAGGCAGATGGCGAGGCGGGGGAGCGTTCGCAGTCCGAGAAGGACGGTGGGCAGGGGCTGGCGGTTGCGGAGATGGTGGGCGCCGACGGCCCGGCGGCGGTAGGTGAAAATCTTAGACAGTTTGGAACCTGCTCTGTGCTTGTGGAGTTAAGTCCAGTTGGGCCCTGCTGCGGGCGAGCGACGTTGACCCTTTCCTCGTGGGGACAATTGGACCGCAACGGGATCAATTCTGGACATTGCTGGGCCGGATTTGGGCAGCGCCTCCTGTCACCGGGCGGATGCACGCCGCGCCCTGTTGGAACCATCGCCCGCGGTCCCCATTGGGCTCGATCCCCACAGGAGGAACACCGATGGCAAAGATGATGCTCGCCGCCACGCTCGCCCTGTCCATGACTGTGCCCGCCGCGCTTGCTCAGGACACGCCGTCCGACGGCCTGCAGGTCGAGCCCGAAGCCTATGCCGGTCTCTGGTACGAAATCGCGCGCACTCCGGCGCCTTTCGAACAGCAATGCGACGGCGGCGTCACCGCCCACTACGCCCTCGCCGATGCCGAAACCGTCACCGTAACCAACCGCTGTGACCTTCCCGGCGGCGAGGTCAGCCGCATCGAGGGCACAGCCGAGGTCTTGAACGAGGACTTCACGCAGCTCTCGGTCGATTTCCCGCAGTCGCCGGAGGAAGCCGGGCCGAACTACGTGATCGAGGCCGTGGGACCGCAGCAGGACGGCGCTTACGCCTGGGCCGTGGTGCGCGGGGCAGGCGAGGGAATCGGCTGGATCCTGTCGCGCCAGCCGGAGCTCGGCGATGAGGCGCGATCGGAGGCGGAGGCGGCCCTTGAGCAGGCCGGCATCGACCCCGCAGCCCTGCAGGACACCCCGCAGCCCCCGCAGAATTACGAAGCCGCGTCGATGGACTGAGGGGCGCAGACCGAAGCGGGAAGCTGCCACACCAGGACACGGGGGCCCCTCAGCGGCTCCGACGGATGGCGATTGCCGGCCGCTCGCGTTATGACTGCGAAGCAGGCGCCGGCGGCTGGTGCTATTCGGGCTGTGTAGGGTTGTATGGACGGCATACTGGCATTGGCCGGCGAGAACCTGATCTCGCCCATCATTCTGAGCTTCGTGCTTGGTTTGCTGGCGGCCCTCGCCCGTTCCGACCTCAGCTTTCCGGAGGCGGTCGCAAAAGGCCTGTCGCTCTATCTCCTCTTCGCCATCGGCTTCAAGGGCGGGGCGGGGGTTGCGGCCCATGGCGTGGACGCGCGGCTGGTGGCGGCGCTGCTTGCCGGCGTCGCACTGTCGCTGCTGCTGCCCTTCATCGCCTTCATGCTGTTGCGCCTGCTGACCAAGCTCTCCGTCATCGACGCGGCAGCGGTCGCCGGGCACTACGGCTCGATCTCGATCGTCACCTTCGTCGCCGCGAGTTCCCTTATCGCCTCCCTCGGGCTGCAGGCCGAGGGCTACATGGTGGCAGTGGCCGCGGCGATGGAGGCTCCCGCCATCCTCTCGGCGCTGTGGATCGCAGCGCGGCGCGGCGGCAGCGGCAAGCGGGTGGGTGGGGAACTCTGGCGCGAGATCCTGCTCAACGGCTCCATCGTCCTGCTGCTCGGCGCCTTCGCCATCGGCTGGATCACCGGCGAGGAGGGCCTCGTGGAAATCGAGAGCTTCATCGTCGCGCCATTCAAGGGCGTGCTCTGCCTGTTCCTGCTCGACATGGGCCTGGTTGCCGGGCGTGGGCTGCGCGGCAGCCGCGGGCTGCTGTCGGCGGGGGTGGTCGGCTTCGGGATCCTGATGCCTGTCGTGGGTGCGGGCTTCGGCCTGGTCGCCGCCCTGCTGCTGGGACTGTCGCAGGGCGGCACCGTGCTGCTGATGGTGCTCGGCGCCTCGGCCTCCTACATCGCCGTGCCGGCCGCCATGCGGGTGGCGCTACCCGAGGCCAATCCGGCGCTGTCGCTGACGCTGGCGCTCGGCATCACCTTTCCCTTCAACCTGACGCTCGGAATTCCGCTCTACATGCTGGTGGCCGGCGCCGTGACCGGGAGTTGACGATGGAAATGCACGAGGCCAAGCGCGTCGAGATCATCATCGAGGCGATCATGGAACGGCAGCTGACGCAGGCGCTCACCGACGCCGGCGTCACCGGCTACACCGTGCTGCCGGTCGGCGGCGGCTCGGGTCGCTCGGGCCAGTGGAGCCGCGAAGGGCAGGTGGGCCGCGCCGGGGGCATGGTCGCCGTCATCTGCCTGATTCGCCCGGAGCGGCTGGACCCGCTCCTCGCCGCCGCCTTGGCCGTCGTCGAGCGCCATATCGGGGTGGTGAGCGTTACCGACACCCAGGTGCTGCGGGCAGAACGCTTCTAGTACGGCCGCCGTGGCGGGAGGCGGGACCGCTAGCCGGCCGCCGCCCAGGCGTCGCGTTCCGCCGGCGGCGCGCGCAACGCGTCGGTCGCCTCCCACCAGTCCCCCAGCGCATCGATCAGCGGCACCAGCCGCTGCCCCTCCGGCGTGAGGTCGTATTCGACGCGGCGCGGATAACCCTCGAACTCCGTCCGCTGCACGATGCCGCTATCCTCCAGCCGGCGCAGCTCGTGCGTTAGCATCTTGTGCGAAATCGTCGGGTTGTCCCGGCGCAGCTCGCTGAAGCGCTTGGTACCGTCCTGCAGGTAGTAGATGAGGAGCGTAGGCCAGCGGCCGCTGAGCACCTGCATCACTTCCTCGATCGGGCAGCGGGACACCAGCTCTTTCATCTGACCACTCCTGGTTACGAAAACGTGCGTAATTTACTTGGCCATGGAGGGCGATAGGTTCCAGCCCGCTGCGCAGCGTGATCATCGAAATCACGGAGAACACGGTCATGGAACCGATACTGCTTTATGGCTTCCCCGCGGGAAGCTCCCTGGGGCTCATCGCTGCCCTCGAATGGCTGGGCCGACCCTACCGGCTGACCCGCGTCGACATGCTGGGCGAAATGCGCGAGCCGTCCTATGCCCGCGTCAACCCGCGGCACGAGACGCCGGCCTTCATCACCGACAGGGGAGAGGTGCTGACCGAGACCATGGCCATCGCCGCCTGGCTCGAGGCCCGCGACCCCGACCGCCGCATCAGCTTCGATCCCCTGTCGCACGAAGCCGACCGCATGCACCAGCTGATGGCCTTCATCAATACCGGCTTCACCGGTGCCTTCGGCCCGCTCTGGGCCGCGATCGAGATGGAGCCGCCCGATCCCGCTGTGCAGTCGGTGCTGCAGGCCACGGGCCGCGACGGGGTCATCGAGCGCCACGACCGGCTCGAGCAGATGATCGGCGACGACGCCTTCCTCCTCGGCGACCATCCGACGCTCGCCGATGCGCTGCTCATCGGCATTGCCCGCTGGCTCGACTTCCATGAGGTGGCCGAGAGGAGCCGGTGGCCGAAGCTGGCCACCCTGCGCCAGCGCCTCGAGGCCGACCCGGCGGTGATCTACGCCACCGCCATCGAGAACGGCGAGACGCCGCCAGGCACCGGCGCCTGCCTCGGCCACGTCCCCCTCTCCGAGGTCATCGACCGCTACGGCACCTGAACCAGGCAGCGCGGGCCGGGGCTCATCCCGGCCCGCCCCCACTGCCGCGCTACTGCGCCGCCTGCAGTCCGGGTACCGGCACGGCCGCCGGCGGGTTCGCCGACAGCGCCCGCATGCCAAGCAGCACCGTCAGCAGCGCCAGTGCCCCGGACCCGACCGACACCCAGAAGCCGTTGCCGGGGCCGTAGCTGTCGACCACCCAGCCGGAGACGAACGAGCCGAGCGCCATGCCGATGCCGATCCCCGTCATCACCCAGGTGATGCCCTCGGTCAGCACCGCCGCCGGCACCCGGCGCTCGATCAGCCCGAAGGCGGTGATGAAGGTGGCCGAGATGGCAAGACCGCTGACGAACACGGCGAGCCCGAGCAGCGGCACGGTGTTGGCAAACGGCAGCGGCACCTGCGTCGCCGCCAGCACGGTGAGCGCGATGGCGAGCTGGTGCTGCAGCTTCATCCTGAGGTTCAGTGCTCCGATCACCAGCCCGATGACGAACGAGCCGACCGCGTAGCCGCCGATGACGAGGCTCGCCGCCCCCGGCTCGCCCAGCGCCTCGGTCACCGCGATGACGCTCACCTCGGCCGTCGCGAAGATGGCGCCGACGAACACCAGCGCCAGGGTGACGATCTGCACCGGCCGCTGCCGAATCGCGGACTTTCCGCCGACGGAGCTGCCGGGCTGCAGCGCCGGCTCCGTCGACCTCTGGGCGATGAAGGCAAGGGCGCCGACGGCCAGCAGTACGGTGCTGGCCAGCAGCCCCGCCTCCGGGAACAGCGCCACGCTCAGCCCCACCGACAGCGACGCGCCGGCGATATAGACGAGTTCGTCGGCCGCCGATTCGAAGGCGAAGGCGGTATTGAGCTCCGGCCGGTCCCGGAACAGCTCGCTCCACCGCGCCCGCACCATTGCGGGGAAACTCGGCATCAACGCCGCCGCCAGCGCCGTCGCGAACAGGGTCCACGCCGGCCAGTCCTGGCTGGCCGCCAGCATCAGCGCCGCGAACGCCACCACCGCGACCAGCGTCGTCGGCGCCAGCACCCGCCCCTGGCCCAGCCGGTCGACCACCCGCGAGATCTGCGGCGCCAGCAGTGCATTGGCCAGTGCATAGGTGGCGGCGACCGCTCCGGCCAGCCAGTACTCGCCATGCGTCTGCGACAGCATCGCGACGATGCCGATCGGCGCCATCGCCATTGGCATGCGGGCCATGAAGCCCGCGGCGGCGAAGCCCTTGGCGCCACGGGCCCTGAAGATTTCCTTGTAGGGGTTTGCCATTTCCGAACGTCCTCGACATTTTGCGGGGCGCCACCTATGTCTCTGACATACGAGGCGTATGTTAAGCAGATAGAAGCATACGCGGCGTATGTCAATTGACATGCACGACGTATGTGAATGGAGGACGGATGGAGCGCCGAAGCCGCCGCGAGATGATCGAGGAAACCCGTGGCAAGCTGCTGGCGGCCGGCCGGCGGGCCTTCGCCACCGCCGGCTATGCCGACGCCTCGATGGACGATTTCACCGCCGCCGCCGGCCTCACCCGCGGCGCCCTCTACCACCATTTCGGCGACAAGCGCGGGTTGTTCGAAGCCGTCGTCACCGAGATCGACGGCGAGATGACCCGCCGCCTCAAGGAGCGCGCCGCCGCCGCCCCCGATCGCTGGGAGGCGTTCGTCGAGGAGGGGATCGGCTATATCGAGATGGCGCTCGAGCCAGAGATCCAGCGCATCGTGCTGCGCGACGGCCCCGCCGTGCTCGGCGACCCGTCCTCCTGGCCGACCGCCAATGGCTGCATCACCGCCATGCGCCAGAGCCTCGAGGCGCTGCTGGCCGAAGGCGTCATCCGCGACATCGACCCCGAAGCCACCGCCCGCATGATCACCGGCGCCTCCTGCTACGCCGCCCAGTGGATCGCCAATGCCGACGATCCCCATGCCACCTCGCGCCGCGCCACCGCCGCCTATCGCCGCCTGCTCGAGGGCCTGCTGCGCAGGCCGGGGTAGGGGCCGTTCCCGCAACTATCAGCGGCCATCCGCTTCCATGCACGAGGGCCAGGAAACGGGAATCGCCGCCGCGGAAGCCCCGCAGGTATCGCGCAGGTCGCGCGACCTCTTGGAGTTGCCCTATAGGACGACATGCCCTATGCAATCCTAGTGGCCGCAATGGTTTACCCTGGGTCGCGCGTCTCTGCAGGGCGCCATGAACCCGGAATGCGGCTCGGGGGCGTCCGGATGAAATTTCTGCCGAGTTGGTCACTCAGCCACAGGCTCCTGGTACTGGCGTCGGTCGCGCTGCTTCCCGCCCTGACCATCCTCGGCTTCAATGAATATGTTCTCCGTCAGAACCGCCAGGCCGAGATCAACGCCTACGCACTCAGGCTTGGTGAATTGGCGAGCCTTGAGATGCAGCGCATCGTCTCCGGCGCGGGCGCCTTGATGATGGCTGTAGCGAGTACGCCCGTCATCCAGGAGGACGACCGGGCAGGGTGCCAAAGCTACCTGCGTCGCCTGGAGGGAAATCTCCCCCAATTGACCTTGATTTCGATCATAGATGCTCGGGGAGCGGTTGAGTGCACGACCGGGAACTCGGCCGACGAACAGCGGATCCAAAATGACGAAGCGCTGCGTGCAGCTCTGGCAGAGCGGATGTTCACCGTCGGCTTGTATACCGAGACTTCCGAGGGGCCGGCGTTGCAACTGGGGGCACGAATTGCCGGAGAGGATGGGGAAGCCACGGGATTCGTGATCGCTGCCCTGAGCCTCTCCTATCTGGGCGAACTGCTTCGCCAACGAGAGTTCCCGGCGGGAAGCGCCCTGACGATCGCCGATCGGGAGGGCACGATCCTTGCCCGCGAGCCATTCCCGGAGGACTTCGTCGGCACCCGCATCCCCGACGCCTTCATGCACCTGGTCCGCGGCGTGGAGCCTGACGCAGTACCAGTGGTCAGCCAGGACGGCACCAGCCGCATCATTGGCTACTATCCCGCAACATTGCCTCTGGGCCTCTATGTGAGCGCCGGCGTCTCGGTCGAACAGGCGATGCAACCGATCGACGATGCGACGCGACGAGGGCTGGCGTTGACGGTGGCCGGCGGCGTGATTGCACTCAGTCTCGCTTGGCTGTTCGGCAGGACGTTCATCAGCAGGCCGGTGCACAAACTAACGAGGGCAATCGCTGCGTGGCGGTCGGGAGATCGCAGCGCGCGCACCAGGATGCCGCCCGACGCCTCCGAGATCAGTGCCGTCGGCGCAGCGATAGACAGCCTGCTTGACGAACTGGAGCAGCAGCAGGTCGCGCGCGAAGCAGCGGAGCGCCACCGGGATCTGCTGAATGCCGAGCTCGAGCATCGGGTAAAGAACCTGCTGGCGACCGTTCAGGCACTGGCCAGCCAGACCTTCAGGGCCGGAACCATCAGTGAGGCGTCGATTCAGGCCTTCACGGGCCGGCTGTCAGCCCTGGGCAGCGCTCACCAGATACTGACGACCGCGAGCTGGCAGACAGCCAGTCTCCGCGAAGTCGTCGATGCCGCCATTGAGCTATTCGACGGTGGCGATACCAGTCGTTTCGAGATTGTCGGGCCACGTCTCCAGCTTCGGCCTCCCGCGACCCTTGGACTGTCGCTGGCGCTCCACGAACTCTGCACCAATGCCGCAAAATACGGGGCCCTTAGCACCGCCCAGGGCACGGTAGCAATCCACTGGCAGGTCCGGGACGACCGCTTCGAGTTTTCCTGGACCGAAGCAGGAGGCCCGCCGGTTGTGCCCCCTGAGCGCAAGGGGTTCGGTTCCCGGATGATCGAGCGCATCCTTGCCAGTGATTTGGAGGGTGAGGCAGCGGTAGACTACCGCCACACGGGAGTCGTCTGCGTGATATCCTGCCCGGCGGACCGTGCTCTCGCGGCCGAACCTGCCGCGGCGGCCAGCGCAATCACGGCCAGGTCGGGTTGAGCGGCGAACCGCCATTGCGCCAGCCATGTGGAACCATGCGGCTGTCGCTGCATTTGAGAGCGTCGGCGGGGGCCACGGCGGCAGTTTGGGGGTTGGATGAAGCAGGATGACCGGTTCACGGCAACCCTCACGGAGGAGGGCCATTACCGTCTGCTCGTCGAGGGCATCACCGACTACGCCATCTATATGCTCAGTCCCGAAGGACTGGTCGTCAGCTGGAACTCCGGTGCCGAGCGTCTGAAGGGCTATGCCGCCTCCGAGATCGTCGGCAGCCATTTCTCCCGGTTTTACCTCGATGAGACGCGCGCGGAAGCCGCGCGCAACCTGCAGCGCGCGCTGCGCGACGGCCGCTTCGAGGACGAAGGCTGGCGGGTGCGCAAGGACGGGACCAGGTTCTGGGCCAGCGTGGTGATCGACCCCATTTGGGACCCGGAGGGGCGGCACGTCGGGTTCGCCAAGATCACCCGCGACCTGACGGAGCGCAAGGCGGCCGAACAGCGCCTGCGGGAGAGCGAACAGCAGTTCAGGCTGCTGGTGCAGGGCGTCACCGACTACGCCATCTACATGCTGGATCCGGAGGGCCGGATCATCAGCTGGAACTCCGGCGCGAGCCGGATCAAGGGCTACACCACGGAAGAGATCGTAGGACAGCATTTCTCGCGCTTCTACACCGACGAGGATCGCGAAGCGGGGGAGCCCCAGAAGACGCTGGCCACCGCGGCCGGGGCAGGCCGTGCCGAAATGGAGGGCTGGCGGGTACGCAAGGACGGCACCCGCTTCTGGGCCCATGTCGTCGTCGATCCCATCCGCAACGACTTTGGCGACATCATCGGCTTTGCCAAAGTGACGCGCGACGTCACCGAACGCCGCGAGGCGGAGCAGGCGCTGGAGGAGGCGCGGGAAGCATTGCTGCAGGCCCAGAAGATGGAAGCGATCGGCCAACTGACCGGCGGCGTTGCCCATGATTTCAACAATCTGCTGATGGCGATCCTCGGCAGCCTCGAGTTGGTCCGCAAGCGGGTGCCCTACGACCCGCGGGTTACCCCCTTTCTCGAGAATGCCATTCAGGGCGCCCAGCGCGGCACCTCGCTCACCGAGCGAATGCTCGCCTTCGCCCGTCGTCAGGACCTGTCGCTGCAGCCGGTTGACGTGCCCGCGCTGGTGCGCGGCATGAGCGAACTGATGCAGCGCTCGATCGGCCCGACGATCTCAATCGAGGCGCGTTTTCCGGCTGCTCTCGCGCCCGCGGCCACCGACCCCCACCAGCTGGAGGCGGCGCTCCTCAACCTCGTGATCAATGCCCGCGATGCCATGCCCGAGGGCGGTACCGTCACCATCGCAGGCCGCGAGGAGCGGCTGTCGGAGGGCAACGCCAGCCGGCTCCCGGCCGGCAGCTATGTCTGTCTTTCCGTCAGCGACAGCGGCGAGGGCATGGACGAGGAGACGCTGAGCCGGGCCACCGAACCATTCTTCACTACCAAGGGCATCGGCAAGGGAACGGGACTGGGCCTGCCCATGGTTCACGGCCTGGTCGAGCAGTCTGGCGGCCGCCTGGTGCTGTCGAGCCAGCGCGGTAGGGGTACGACGGTGGAGCTGTGGCTCCCGGTGTTCCGGCAGCCTGCCGATTCGGGCGTCGAGGACGGTACGCCGACAATCGCGGCCGATGCGCGCTCCGGGCTCACGGTCCTGGCTGTCGATGACGATGGCCTCGTGCTGCTGAACACCGTGGCAATGCTGGAGGATCTCGGTCACCGGGTCTTCGAAGCCACTTCCGGACGCGAGGCCTTGGAGATTCTCCGACGCGAGGAGGGAATCGATCTCGTCATCTCGGATCAGGCGATGCCGAACATGACCGGCACCGATCTGGCGGCGGCGATCCGCGAAGAGTGGCCGACGAAACCGGTTGTCATCGCCACCGGCTATGCCGAGCTGCCCGAGGCGCATCGGCACCTGCCACGGCTGGCGAAGCCCTTCTCCCTCGACACCCTCGCCGCCGCCATCCGGCGGCTGGAGAACGAGCAACTCGTCTCCCGGCAATGACACGCCGTCCGGGGCGCAGATCGACCCCTGCGGGCCTCCGCCTCACACCCGAGACGCCGGCCCCTCCGCCAGCCGCCTGGGCACGCCCGCCGCCTCCGCCTCGATGATCGCCCCATGCGAGCCGGAACTGCGCCGCCACCCGGGCCGCGCAGCACGCCCGCGACCGGCACGCCCGCGGCACCTGCGGCCGTCCTCGTCTCCTGCGCGCCGCGGCCGCGTCACCATCTTAGGTGCCGCGAGGCCGCCATGGCTCGTGCTCATGCGCGAGCCACACCAGTTCGGGCTCGAGGGCACGCACCCGCAGCTGGCCTTCGGTATGCGGCTCGTCGAGTTCACCGAACCAGACCGCCACGTCGCCGCCAACCACGATCGGCCGTCCGCCGGTCTCGATGACGACGACCTGCATCCCTACCGAGTGTCCCGGCGCCGGCACCAGCCGCAGCCCGGGAAGCAGTTCATGTTCGCCGTCGACCGGCACATACCGCACCCCGGGCGCATCGACCCACTCGCGGATAGGATACTCGTCCGCGTTGCTGCGCGCCTCTTCGAGCTCGCGGCGCTGCACATAGATCGGCTTCCCGGCGAAGAGATGGTTGCCCCCGCAATGGTCGGCGTGCAGGTGCGTGTTGACGACGATGTCGATGCTGGCGATGTCGAAATTCTGCTTGTTCAGCGGATGCAGGCAGGGATTGAGGGCAGCAGCCGCTATGGGGTGCAACTCAGTCATACCGGTATCTACCAGTATCCGTGCGTCGGGATGCTCGATCACATGCACGTAGACCGGCATCCGCTCCCCTTCGGCTAGCAGGTCGGCCACGAAGATCGGGGTAATGGTAACCGGGGCGCGAGCGCTCATTTTTCTTGTCTCCTCCGCAAGTGTGCACGCAGGGCAGGCGGCGGTGCGAAGCGCTCGCGTTCATGCGTGCCGACCTCTGTGCTACCAGTGCGCCTTGGGTTAGAACCACATCTATTTTGCAACCAGTTTGACGGGTGGACTCGATGAACTGCCGGCGCTCCGGATGCCCCATCAACCTCACGCTGGAGGCGTTCGGCGACCGCTGGAGCCTAATCATCCTGCGAGACACCATGTTCGGCGGACGCCGCCGCACCTTTCGGTCGCTCCTTACGGAAAGCATCGAAGGGATCGCGTCCAACATTCTCGCGGACCGCCTCCAGCGCCTGACTGCCAACGGGCTGCTCTCGCGCAGCGGGGATCCGGGTCACAAGCAGCGGGTTATCTATGGCCTGACGGAAAAGGCGATCCAACTCGTCCCCATGATGGCCGTCATGGGCAGCTGGGGGTTGCGCCACACACTCCCCTCGGCGGAGCTCGCCACTGGCGCGCAGGTTCTCGAGGAGGGCGGTCCGCAGCTCTGGTCGGAGTTCACGGAGGAGTTGCGGCATCTGCACCTTGGAGCACCGCGCCCCGCGGCCTCGGCCCTCGCAAGGATGCAGGCGGCCTACGTAGCCGCGATCGCGGGATAGGCTGACCACCACGACTTGCTCCGCTTCGTGGAGTAGCCGGCGGCGCCAGCCCCATACCACCTCCCGCCCCGTGGTCCTCCGGATCCAGACAGAGCGACAGTCATGATCCGCCGTCCTGGATGACGAGCTCTTCACCGCCCTCGCCGAAATCCCGGGCAATCTCCTCCTGCAGCCACTGCAGGAACGCCCGGACCTTGGGCTGTTCGGCGCTCACCGGCGCGCAGACGAAATACCAGGAATGGCGCGTCGGCAGCTCCGGCCCGAACGGGCAGACCAGGAGGCCGGCCCGCAAATCGTCGACCACGAGGGATCGTCGCGCCAGCGCCACCCCCTGGCCGGCCACGGCGGCTTGCAGCGCCATGGCCGTGTCGTTGTAGGCCGGTCCCTTTTCGGCGTCGACCCCGGTCACCTCTGCGTGCTTCAGCCAGTTGCGCCAGTTGGGTCCCCGTTCCTCGCGCGCGACCTGGAGGTCGTGAAGGAGCACGTGGCGGGCAAGATCGGCCGGTTCACGCAGGGCGTTGAGGCCCTGCAGCAGGCGCGGCGAACAGACCGGGAAAGCGCGGTCACCCATCAACGGCACGACATGGAGGCGCGGATAGTTCCCCAGCCCGTCGCGGATGGCGAGGTCGAAATCCTCCGCCTCCATGTCGACGAGACGATGGCTGGTCGAGATCATCGGGTCGATGTCCGGGTGCGCCTCGCGGAAGCGGCTGAGCCGCGGGATGAGCCATTTGGTGGCAAAGGACTGCAGCGTCGTCACCTTCAGCTGGCCGGACTCTGCGGCCGGCCGCAGCCGGCTCGTTGCGGTCGCCATCATGTCGAAGGCATCGCTCAGCGGCGGCAGGTAGGCGCGGCCGGCCTGCGTCAGCTCGAGCCGGCGGTTGTAGCGGCGGAACAACCGGACCCCCAGCATCTCCTCCAGCGCCTTGATCTGGTGGCTGACCGCAGCCTGCGTCACGAACAGCTCCTCGGCCGCCCGGGTGAAGGACAGGTGGCGGGCTGCGCATTCGAAGGCCCGCAGGGCGTTCAGCGGCGGAAGACGTCTGGCCATGCGTTCTCTCTCGCATAATTTCAGCTCATCCGAAATCTGAGAAATCGTCGTTTGTAATGCAAGCTCCGATTGGCCTAGCACTGTTGCGGAAGGGCAGAGTTGCGCCAAAGGAGGCCGGAATGACCCATGTTTTGCTAAGAGTGCTGGAGACGGAAGCGTCTGGGACACATCGCATCTCACCGCTCAGATTAGCTGTGCTCACCTTGCCTTCAACCTTGCTGAGGCTGTTCCGCCAGTGGCGGCAACGAACGGCCGACCGACGGCATCTGTCGGAACTGGAGGACCATGTCCTCGCCGACTTCGGTCTGACGCGCCAGCAGGTAATGGAGGAGGCGGCCAAGCCCTTCTGGCGGCCGCTCGACCCCGGCTCGGCTCGCCGCTCCTCCCGAGCCGCGCCACCTGCCGCCGGACGACGCGATGGGCGAGGGTAGAAACCCAGTTTCTCTGCCTGAAATCGATGGCTGCCGGGCCGGCCGCCCCCCTCGGATCATGCTACTGACCGCCGCGGCGGCACCGCCACCGCCACGGACGCAACATAGGCGACGCAGCCCGCGCCCGTCCTCCAGCCGGCTGCTCCGATGCCCGACACCGCCGCCGATTCCCTGCCGCCGCTCCGCCGCTACCTCGCGCTGCTGGCGGTGGTCATAGCCATCTGGGCGGTGATGGTGGATGCCATGGCGATCAGCGTCGCCCTGCCGATCCTCGCCCGCGACTTCGGCACCGGGGCGGCCGAGGTGACATGGGTGGTCGCCGTCAGCCAGCTCGTCACCGTCTCGCTGCTGCTGGTGTTCTCGCGGGTCGGCGAGATCGTGGGCTACCGCCGGGTGCACCAGCTGGGGCTGCTGGTCTTCGTCGCCGCCACCCTCGGCTGTGCCCTCGCGCCCAACCTGCCGCTGCTGGTCGCGGCGCGCGGCCTGCAGGCGGCGGGCGCGGCCAGCGTACTCGCCCTCAACTTCGCGATGGTCCGCCACATCTTCCCCGCTGATCGGCTCGGCTGGGCCATCGGCCTCGTCGCCACCGCCGTCGCCGTCGCCTCCTGCCTCGGCCCGAGCCTCGCCGGCATCATCCTCGCGGTTGCCGACTGGCGCTGGATCTTCGCCATGACCGTGCCGCTCGGGCTCACCTCGCTGTTGCTCGGCGGCTTAGTGCTGCCCCCGACGACCGGCAGCCCGCAGCGCCTCGACGGTCCGAGCGCCGTCCTCAGCGCCGGCACCTTCGGCGGCCTGCTGCTGGCGCTGACCGGCGCCGGCCACGGCTGGCCGCCAGCCGCCATCGCCGGCCTCGCCGTCCTCGGGCTCGCCGCCGGCACCGCCCTGGTGCTGCGGCTCTGGCAGGCGCCGGCGCCGCTGCTGCCGCTCGACCTGTTCCGGCTGCCGGTGTTCGCGCTCGCCATCACCGCCTCCGTCTCGGCCTTCGCCGCCCAGATGCTGGCTTATGTGACGTTGCCCTTCCTCTTCCTCGGGGTGCTCGGCCTCACCGCGTGGGAAACCGGCCTCGCCTTCAGCCTCTGGCCGCTGGCGCTCGCCTTTGCGGCGCCGCTGGCCGGCCGCTTCGCCGACCGGCTGCCGCCCGCCCCCATGGCCTGCGCCGGCATGCTGGTCATGGCCGCGGGGCTGCTCCTCCTCGCCCTCTTGCCGCCGACCGCCGGCCTGCCCGATATCGGGTGGCGCATGGCGCTCTGCGGCATCGGGCTCGGTCTCTTCCAGACGCCCAACAACCGCAGCATGCTGAACGCCGCCCCCCGCCATCGCAGCGGCGCCGCCAGCGGCATGATCGCCACCGCCCGTCACCTCGGCCAGGCCCTTGCTATCGCCCTCGCCACCTTCGCCCTCGCCGCGAGCCCCGTCGCCGGGCCGGTCTTCGCCCTCACCCTCGCCACCGGTTTCGCCCTCCTCGCCGCCACCATCACCATCCTCCGCGGCCGGCTGCCGAGGGCCTGAAGCCGGGCTTCCGGGCTCGCAGCCATCCTCCGGCCGCCGCGGCGGAGCATGCCGGAATGACCGACCTTGCCGCAGGACAGTTCGAGGCTCTTGCGGTTACTGCGTGAGCACGCTAATAGTGAACCGCATGGTTCAGTATTCAACTCCGCCCCTCGATCTCTCCTTTGCGGCGCTGTCCGATGCGACCCGCCGCGGGATCATCGATCAGCTCGGGCGCGGGGACGCGTCGATCAGCAGTCTGGCGGACCGGTTCCAGATGACGCTGACCGGCATCAAGAAGCACGTCCAGGTTCTCGAGCGCGCGGGGCTCGTCGTCACGCAGAAGGTCGGACGGGTGCGGACCTGCAGGCTTGGGAAGCGCGGTCTCCAGGCGGAGGCGGAGTGGATCGAGGCCCGTCGCCGGCTCTTCGAGGCCCGCTTCCAGGCATTGGACGAAGTCATTGGCGAAATGAAACAGGAGGGAAACGATGAATCAGCAGGTTGAAGGCGCGGGTGCTGCGCCGAACCCCACGTCGGTCGAGCGCCGGGGGGATCGCGAACTCGTCGTCACGCGGACCTTCGATGCCGCGCCGGGCACTGTCTACCGGGCCTGGAGCCAGCCCGAGCTGTTCCGGCGCTGGTGGGTGCCGAAATCGGTGCCGGGCATGTCGCTCGTCTCCTGCGAGATGGACGTCCGGACCGGCGGCAAGTACCGGCTGGAATTCGGCGCCGGCGGATCGGACACCATGGCCTTTCACGGCAGATATCTCGAGGTGGTGCCGAACGAGCGCATCGTCTGGACCAACGACGAGGGCGAAGCGGGCGCGATCACCACCGTGACCTTCGTGGACCAGGGCGGGAAGACGCTGCTGACCTTCCATGAGGTCTACCCGTCGAAGGAGGCGCTCGAGGAAGCGCTGGCAGGCTCGGCGGCCGCACTGCCGGAGCAGCTGGCACAGCTCGACCAAGTGCTGTCCAGTATGGGCGGGTAGCGAGGAAGAAGAATCGTCCCCATCCTGTCGATCGCGGCCGGCCCCGTTCGTCGTGTCATTGAGGACGCCGTCCGTTGCGTCGCCCACCTGGGGAATCTCGAATGCGCTATTTCATGAGCATCATGCCGCCCGCCGACCTCAAGCCGGAGGACGTTCCGCAGGGGCTGATCGACGCCATGGGCCCCGTGGCTGGAGACGCACCTCGCCGCCGGCTCGCTGGTTTCGACCGGCGGCCTGAAGCCCGCGGGCGAAGGCCGGCGCCTCAGCGGACACACCGGCAGGATCGCGACCACCGACGGTCCGTTCTCCGAGGCCAAGGAGGTGATCGGGGGCTATGCGGTGCTTGAAGCGCCCGATCTCGACGCCGCCACGGCGCTTGCCCGCGGGTTCCTGCAACTGCATATCGACAACGGCCTGCCCAACGTCGTGCTGGAGCTGCGCGAAATCGCCGGCGGCGCCAACTACTAGCTTCCCACCCGCGATGCCGCCGACGCGGCATCGCGCCTCCCTCGCATCCTGCACGCCGACCCGCACTGGCGCGGGCGGCACAGCTTCCGGAGACCGCACGCATGGCACTCAAGCGCATGGACAATGTCGGCATCGTCGTCGACGACATGGAGGAAAGCATCGACTTCTTCCGCGAGCTCGGCCTCGAACTGGAAGGGCAGGGCACCATCGAAGGCGAATGGGCCGGCCGCGTCACCGGGCTCGCGGACCAGCGCGTCGAGATCGCCATGATGCGCACCCCGGACGGCCACAGCCGCCTCGAACTCTCCCGCTTCCTCGCCCCACCTGTCGTCGCCGACCACCGCGAGGCCCCGGTCAACGTCCTCGGCTACCTCCGCGTCATGTTCGCCGTCGACGACCTCGGCGACACGCTCGACCGCCTCCGCCCCCGCGGCGCCCGGCTCGTCGGGGAGGTCGTCCGCTACGAGGACGCCTACCTCCTCTGCTACATCCGCGGCCCCGGCGGCCTCCTCATCGGCCTCGCCGAGGAGCTTGGGTGAACTGGAGGGTGACGACGCAGGGTGATCGGAGAGCGCCTAGACGGCACCCGCCGCGCCCGCCCGGCCGTCGGGCTCCACCTCCCCCCTTGCGGGGGAGGCAAGCGCAGCTCGGAGGGGGGTACGCCAGCAACGGGAACGCGCTCGCCGCCCACCCCCTCCCCAACCCTCCCCGCAAGGGGGAGGGTGTGGCATCGCGTTTGCGTACAAGCCCCGGGGACATCCCGCTGCCAAGCGTTCTGAGGGCCACGCCCATCAGCCGCTGCAGCAGCCCTGGCGGTCGCCCCGACGCCCGGGTCCCAGCCGCCGGCACCACCTCCCCCCTTGCGGGGGAGGCAAGCGCAGCTTGCGCGCGTCAGGGCGCTAGCGCAGCTCGGAGGGGGGAGGGGAACACACCAGGGCGAGCCTGCTGCCCACCCCTCCCGAACCCTCCCCACAAGGGGAGGGTGTGGCATCGAGGTCCGGGCACGCTCCAGCCCACCCAATGCCACACGTCCTCCCTGCCGGCTCGCAAGCGAAAGAACAGCTCCCGACCGCGCCGCCAGCCTTGCTCCACCGCACGGCCGGGGAGGGGGACTACCCGAAGCGAGGTGAGGGGGCGGTGGCGGCGACGATCCGCGCCACCCAGGCTGTCGGCAAACCAGTCATGCGACGGTCGGCGGATTGTGCTAAAAGGTGTGATGGCAAGGATCGCCGCCATCGATCAGGGGCGAGAGGCGTTTGCGCGACGTGAATGGCGCGACGCCTACCAGTATCTGCATGCGGCAGACCTCCAGTCTCCCCTTGAACCGGCTGACTTGGAACGGCTTGCTGCAGCGGCCTACCTGGTCGGCGAGGAGGCCTGCGCAGCGAGCCTCTGGACCCGCGCGCATCACGATCTCCTCTATCGAGGTGACGTGGAGCGCGCCGCCCGGTGGGGGTTCTGGATCAGCCTCTTCATGCTCCTGAACGGCGAGATCGCCCAAGCCACCGGCTGGCTCGCCCGTTCGCAGCGGTTGCTCAAGGACCGGGACGGGCCCTGCGTCGCGGAGGGATACGGGCTCATCGTTACCGGGCTGCTGACGATGGGCAGAGGTGGTACGGGGAGCGCCGGTGCCAGCTTCGAACAGGCGGTAGCACTTGCCGAGCAGTTCGGGGACTCCGATCTGCTGGCGCTGGGCCTGCTCGGCAGCGGCCAGAGCCTGATCCGGTCGCAGAGAAGCGCCGAAGGCGTCGCCCGCCTCGACGAGGCGATGGTGGCTGTCACGGCCGGAGAGGTCTCTCCGGTGGTAGCCGGCATTGTCTATTGCGCCGTCATCCTCGCTTGCCAGAGTATTTACGACCTCTGCCGGGCTCGTGAGTGGACCCGGCAACTGGACCGCTGGTGCGCCTCCCAGCACGATCTGGTGCCCTATCGGGGCCAGTGTCTGGTCCATCGCTCCGAGATCTTGCAGCTGCAGGGCGATCTGTCAGGAGCTCTCGCTGCCGTGACGCGGGCCCGCGAGCATCTCGCCGAGCGCTCGGAAGCTGTCGTCGGGCGCGCCTGCTACCAGCAGGGAGAGCTCCACCGTCTGCGCGGGGAGTTTACGCTGGCCGCCGAGATGTTTCGTGAGGCCGCTCGGCATGGAGTGGAACCGCAGCCGGGCGTTTCGCTGCTGCGGCTGGCCGAGGGCAAGACCGACGCCGCCGCAACTTCCATCCGTGCCTTCGCCGATTCCGGCGGCCGTCAGTCGGGAGCAGCCGCTGAGGAGAGACGTCCGAAGCTGCTCGGCCCCTATGTGGAGATTCTGCTTGCCACCGGCGATCTCGAATCTGCCCGCGCGGGGGCCGGCGAACTGACGCAGATCGCCAATGCGGTCGGTGCGCCGAGCCTTCTGGCCATCGCCGCCCATGCTACCGGTACCGTGCTGTTCGCGGAGGGCAAACTGCAGGCCGCCCTCGCCCTGCTGCGCGAGGCCTGGACGGTCTGGCAGCAGCTCGAGGCGCCCTATGAGTGCGCCCGCGCTCGCGTTCTCATCGGGCGGGTTTGCCGGGAGCTCGGCGATCACGAAGCAGCGCAGACGCACTTCCACGCCGCCCGCTCGATATTCGCTGAACTTGGCGCCGCGCCCGACCTGCTCGATCTCGAGCGGCTGATGGATGCCCGGAGCAGACGTCCGTCGGACGTGCTGAGCGACCGGGAACGGGAGGTGCTGGCCATTATGGCTGCCGGTGAGACCAACCGACAGATCGCCGCCGCGCTTGGCATCAGCGAGCATACCGTTGCCCGCCACGTGAGCAACATCTTCGACAAACTCGGCGTCAACTCCCGAACTGCCGCCGGCGCATTCGCTCACAAACACAAGCTCGTCTAGACGCTCCATGTGGTCAATAATGACCATATGACCGCCTCCATAGCCTGGCGGATTCACGCGATGCGCGGCCCGTTCGCAGCTTCGTAGGATTTCGGCGTTCCAGCTCAAAGGGAGTGAACGCCATGAACGAGCAGCAAATCCACAGCAAGAGCTTCGGCGTAGATCCTGCCGAGAACTACGAACGCTTCTTCGTTCCGTCCATCGGTGCGCCGATGGCGGAGGATCTTGTCGCCGCCGCCGATCCGCAGCCGGGCGAGCGCGTGCTCGACATTGCCTGCGGCACGGGGGTGGTGACGCGGCTGGCGGCCAGGCGCGTCGGCGCCTCCGGCTCCGTGACGGGGCTCGACATCACCCCGCGAATGCTGGCGGTAGCCCGATCGGCCACCCCGCCAGACCTGTCGATCACGTGGCAGGAAGGGGACGCCGAATCCTTGCCGTTCCCCGACAGTGCCTTCGGCGTCGTCCTCTGCCAGATGGGCCTGCAATTCGTCTCCGGGAAGCTCAACGCGCTGCGCGAGATGCGGCGCGTTCTTGCTGCCGGCGGGCGGGCCCTGATCACGGTGCCCGGGCCCAGGCCGGCGCTGTTCGCGATCCTGATCGAAGCGCTGGCCCGTCACCTCGGCCCGCAGGCGGCAGCCTTCGGCGACCGGGTGTTCTCCATGTACGATGTCGATGAGATCAGGGAACTCATGCACAGCGCCGGCTTCCGAAATGTCGACGTCGAGGCAAGATCCGGGCGCCTCCGCCTCCCGCCGCCCGCAGACTTCCTGTGGCAGTACATCTACAGCACGCCCCTCGCCGAGCCGGCGGCCCAGGCCGGCGACGCCAGGCGTGCCGCGCTGGAGCGCGACGTCTGCGAGCAATGGCAGGAGTTCGTAGTGGACGGCTTCCTGCCCCTGCAGGTGGGTGTGACGACAGCGGCCGGGCTGAGATAGGCGCGCAGCGTCGCGCCGTCCCAGCCGCCGGGCACCACCTCCCCCCTTGCGGGGAGGCACGCGCAGCTTGCGCGCCTCAGCGCGCTAGCGAAGCTCGGAGGGGTGTGCCAGGCGCTGAGGCCGCCCTCCGCCTCCACCCCCGCGTCGCAGGCCTCAGCGCTTGGCGGGCGCCAGCCCCTCCGCCAGCCGCCTGAGCACGCCCGCCGCCTCCGCCTCGATGATCGCCCCATGCGAGACGACGATGCGCCGGAGGTCGGGGAGCGCCGCCCACTCCCGGAACCGCCCGGCCACCGCCGCCGCGTCCGTCACCGCCCGCGCCTTGAACGCCCGCGGCACCTGCGGCCGGCGGCCGCCAAAGCCCATCACCACCAGCGCCAGCTTCATGATCCCCCTGGCGTCCTGCACATTGCCGATGAGGTCGTTGATCACCAGCGTCGTCCCCGCCGGGCGGCGCACCACCAGCGCCGCTTCCCCCGCCGTGCCGGGCACCGGCATGAACCGCACCGCGCCGTCGCCGAAATCGCCGCTGGTGTCGTCGACCCTGACCACCTCCTCGACCTGCGCCCGCGCACCCGCCGGCGCCACCACGACCATCCCCGGATAGCGCGCCTTCCATCCCGCCGCGTCCAGCCGGTGCCAGCCGTTCGGCACCACGAGGAAGGCCGGCCGCCCCAGCGCCTCCACCTTCGCCATCTCCGCCTCTGCGAGCGCAATGGCGCTGAACACCACCAGCTCGCCGCCCGAAAGCAGTGCGATCGTCATCCGCCGCGGCAACGGCCCCGGCGGCATCCGCACCTCCCCGTCCACCACCCATAGCCCGTCATCGACGGGGGTGAGTTGCCCGTGCGGCCGGACGTTCCATTGCGACTGCTCTGTCATGCTGCGACTCGATGCTGCTGGCCCTCTTTCGTGACCCATCCGGCGGCGGATCGCCAGTCCCCCACCCCCCGCACCACCTCCCCCTTGCGGGGGGAGTCCAGCGCAGCTTGCGCGCGTCAGCTAGCGGAGCTCGGAGGGGTGCGCAAAGTCACTCTGCTCCCGCTGACCGCGCCAGCCCCCATTTTTCCCCGTCATCGCCCGCTTCATGCGGGCGACCCAGTGCGGCACATCGGCGCCGAGCTCGAAGGGCAGGGCACCATCGAAGGCGAAATGGGCCGGCCGCGTCACCGGGCGCGGCGACCAGCGCGTCGAGATCGCCAGGATGCGCACCCCGGACGGCCACAGCCGGCTCGAGCTCTCCCGCTTCCTCGCGCCGCCCGTCGTCGCCGACCGCGAGGCCCCGGTCAACGCGCTCGGCTACCTCCGCGTCATGTTCGCCGTCGACGACCTCGACGCCACCCTCGACCGCCTCCGCCCGCGCGGCGCCCGCCTCGTCGGCGAAGTGGTCCAGTACGAGGACGCCTACCGCCACTGCTACATCCGCGCCCCCGGCGGCCTGCTCATCGGGCTGGCGGAGGAGCTGGGGTGAATCGGATCCCGACAACGCAACGCGATCGGGAGCGGCCTCAAAGGCATCCGCCCGCGCCCTACCCAGCCGCCGGGCACCACCTCCCCCTTGCGGGGGAGGCAAGCGCAGCTTGCGCGCGACGGCGCGCTAGCGAAGCTCGGAGGGGGTAGGCGCTTGCGCGGGGTGCCGAGAGCTGTTCCGTGCCTGGTTCGAACACAAGGGCCTGCTATGGCCATGGCGGTCGTTGAAATTGCCTCAGGGATCAGGGTTGATTTGCCGACCCCACGCCCCTAAAGAGCCGTTTTCGAATCTTGCCTAGCAATTCGATGTTTTGATAGGCATAGATGCCAAGCAAAAGTTGAAAGTGATAGGCATGACGTCCCTCAGCAGCATCGCCATGAGCGCGTACACCGATCTGGTGCGGCTGTTGAAGGATGATGCAGTGTCCGGCGTCGAGGGCACACCCACCCTGAAGCAGCGCGGCGATAAGGCGTACTGGTACGCTGCGCGCCGCGTCGGGTCAGAGATGCGCTTCGTCTACATTGGCGAAGACAGCGACGAAACACGCGCGCGCATCGACCGCATCGAGGCACTGCACGCGACAGCGAAGGAGCGGCAGGCTGAGCGGTCGCGGCTGGTCCGTCTGCTGCGGGCCGAGGGCATGACACCGACCGATCGGGCGACCGGTTCCATTCTCTCTGCAATGGCGGACGCGGGGACGTTTCGGCTCGGCGGCACCCTCGTCGGCACGAACGCATTTCGCCTGTACGAAGGCGAACTCGGCATCCGCCTGCCCCTGGGCGGAATGGCAAACACCGGCGACATCGACATCGCACAATTCGAGAAACTCAGCGTCGCCTTGGAGGATCAGGTCGACCCCGGCTTGACTGAGACGTTCTCGACGCTGAAATTCGACCCCCTGCCGGGGCTCGACTCCCGTCGCACGTGGCGCTGGGCGCAGGGCGGCAGTGGCCAGCTGGTAGAGTTCCTCACCCCCGCGTTTGGCGAGGAAACAATCCGCGACCTACCCGCACTAGGCGTCAGCGCGCAGGCATTGAACTACCTCAATTTCCTCATCGCCGAACCGATCCACGCAGCGGCCATTTATAGATCCGGCGTTCTGGTGCAGGTGCCCCGTCCCGAGAGGTATGCAATCCACAAGCTTATCATCGCAGACCGGCGGCGCGATGGTGCGGGCAGCCTGAAAGCGTCGAAGGACCGGGAGCAGGCGGCGTTCCTGATTGCGGCGATGGCCGAAGACCGGCCCGACGATCTGAGTCGAGCCTACGACACCGCAATGGAAGTCGGCTCTCGCTGGCGCGAACACATCGCAAACTCGCTGAAGCGGATGCATGACACGAGGCGTATCCTGCAAGCTATCTAGGGCCTTGCTGATGGCCGCTCCGACACCGGAATTCGTGCTCGGCAGGATCTTTGAGAGCGCAGCTGGTGATGCTCATGATGACGTGACGACTGAGGACGCAAGTGGCATGCCGCTGGCTCCAAAAGACTATGTCATCGACGAGCTCCAGGCCATGATCGCTTCAAGCAAGTACTCGTCGGCGAACTGCGAGATCCTGCAATGACCACGATCCCGGGGTACTCGATCAGCCTTCTTTCTGACGGAACAGTGATCACTTGCGAAGGCGAGTACCTCGGCACATGGGCCATCGACGAAACGGATGCAATCTGCGTGTTCACGCCGGACGAAGCAAGTGCGCCTGCGATAATGGCTACATACATTCCAGGCCTATGTGCGAAAATCGAAGAGTACCTAGCCGGACGGTAGCCAACTGAAGGCCAGTTAACCTCCGTCTAAAGAATCCCGCCACTGATAATTCGAACATCGTCGCAGTAGCGGACGTTGCACTTGCGCCTCGCCCTGTTCTTCGTGAAAGTAGACGTCGAGCAGCGAGGGGCTGGTGCTGTCGGAACCACACATTAAAGAGCGGCTGTCGATGGCATTTGTCGATGCCATCGCAGGGCGCGCCGGGGTCAATGTGTCTCGGGAACTCCAGGACTATGGCGTTGACGGTACCTTTCAGGCCGTCGTGGAGACGCCATTGGGCTTCGCCGGATCCGGCTTTACTGTGCAGTTTCAGCTCAAGGCGACGGTGAATTGGGCAGAGGAAAACAATGCCATCGTCTATGATTTAGAAGCCAAGGCCTACGCAAATATGCGCTCGCGCGAGAGGAGCGCGGTGCCCCTAGTGCTCGTCGTAATGTGTTTGCCGCGGGACGATCGACTGTGGCTGAGGCACAACGGAAGGGCACTTGTGCTGAAGAATTGCTGCTACTGGCTCTGGCTGCCCGGCGGGGCCATCCCGGCCAACCGCTCCACGGTTCGAGTTCGACTGCCTCGGCAGAACCTGCTGACCACAGCTGCTCTTGAGGGCATCCTCAACCGGGCTCGCGAGTATGCCATGGGAGTACGTGACGATGTTTAGCCCCAATGACCTGCGGCTACCGTCACTGGGTCTGTTGCGTCGTTATCTCACCATTTCAGGGTGGCGACGCACCTTACTCCCAAGGGGGGACCTTGAACTGTTTACCCAAACACTGGGGGGTGCTGTCGTCGAGATCGTCCTGCCGTCTTCCAGCAGTGCAGCCACGGCAGCCGAGCGGATCATTCCGGCGCTCAACACCTTGGCGAGCATCGGTAGTCGCAGCGTCAAAGATGTGGCGGCTGAGGTTGCCATGCTCGACTTCGATATCATTAGGGCACGTCTTCCGGACAGTATGGTACTACGGGAGAGCATCCCGCTGCGAATAGCTGAGAGATTTATAGGAAACTCACGGCGATTTCTGGCATCGGCGTCAGCGGCCGAGAAAAGCCGCGAGCTACTTATGGAGGATGCGCAGAAGAGCGGAGCGGACTACGCAAATGGGTGCCGCTTTGGTCACACTTTCCAAGGTAGTTTCGGATTCACCATTGAATCTCCTGCCGGCCCCGCCCCTAACTTGGCCGAGGGAGAAACCTCGCCGCCACCCTTCGAGCGGCGGGTAGTCGAGCGGATTGCCAGAGGCATACAGGCGATTGAGCGGTCGTATACGACGGGTGATCCCGAAGTCTTGGAAAGGGGCGTCGCCGCAGGATTGAACATTAATATGCTCGAGGACTTTACGTCTCTCGTCGCCGACAGCACCGCGAGCAAAATCACCTTCAGCTTCGTGCTGACACCCGCATGGGCACCGAGCTACCAGCTTCCTTCAGCCACTGAAATATCCCAGGACGTTCTGCCGCTAATAGACCGCGTTGTGTCGTCACTTCGCCCGCCGATCAAACCTGTCACCGAGACCATTATCGGCCAGGTGATTATGCTTCACACCCGCGAGATCCCGACTGATTTGCTGCACGAGGGGACGAGAGAGATTGCAATTGAGGGCATCAGCATTCAGCGGGGGCCTCTGACCGTAAAGGTTCGGCTTTCCGCCGCGGACTATCTCCTCGCGCTAGCCGCCCACGGCACCGGCAAACCAGTTTCGGTGACGGGAATGGTTACCCGATCTTCGCGCGGGAATGCGTTGACCAACATTTCTGGCTTCAAGGAAGCATAGTGCCGAGCTCTATGCTTAAACGGGCATCGGTGATCGTCGTGGTCAAGTGTCCGCTTCTGGCCCAACACGGCCCCCATTCTTAGCCCTTCCCGCCAGCCTCAACGCACTGCTATAGCGTCATCCGACATCCCACCCCACCCTCACCCCACCCCCATGACCACCACCACCCTCACCACCCATCCCCCCGCCGGCCGGCGCGAACAGATCGCCACCCGCGCCATCTTCCTCGTCGCCGGCATCGCCATGGCGGCGTGGGCGCCGCTGGTGCCGTTTGCCAAGGCCCGGCTCGGGGTGGACGAGGGGGTGCTGGGGCTGCTGCTGCTCTGCCTCGGGCTCGGCTCCATCGTCGCCATGCCGGTGACCGGGGTGCTCGCCAACCGCTTCGGCTGCCGCAGCGTGCTGGTCGGGGGCACCATCGTCCTCGCGCTGGTGGTGCCGTGGCTGGCGTTGGCGCCCACCGTGCCGGTGCTGGCGGTGGCGCTGGCGCTGTTCGGGGCCAGTCTCGGCACCGTCGACGTCACCATGAACGTCCAGGCGGTGATGGTCGAAAAGGACAGCGGCCGCGCCATGATGTCGGGCTTCCACGGGCTCTTCAGCCTCGGCGGCATCATCGGCGCCGGCGGCGTCGGCGTGCTGCTCGGCCTCGGGCTGACGCCGCTCTATGCCACCCTCATCATCGTCGCCATGCTGCTCGGCCTCCTCGCCTTCGCCTGGTCGGGCCTCGTTCCCTATGGCAACCGCGAAGCGGAGCGGACGCCGCTCTTCGTGCTGCCCAAGGGCTTCGTCGTCTTCCTCGGCATCCTCGCCTTCATCGTCTTCCTCGCCGAAGGCGCGGTGCTCGACTGGAGCGCCCTGTTCCTCGTCTCCGCCCACGGCGTCGCCGCGAGCTCCGCCGGCTTCGGCTATGCGGCCTTCGCCGTCGCCATGACCGCCGGCCGGCTCACCGGCGATGCCATCGTCAGCCGGCTCGGCGGCACTTTGGTCATGGTGCTCGGCGGCGGGCTCAGCGCCGCCGGCTTCGCGCTCGCGGTGTTCGCGCCGAATGAGCTCGTCGCGCTCCTTGGCTTCCTGCTGGTCGGGCTCGGCGCCTCCAATATCGTGCCGGTGCTGTTCACCAGCGTCGGCCGGCAGACGGCGATGCCGGCGAGCCTCGCGGTCGCCGCCATGACCACGGTCGGCTATGCCGGCATCCTCGCCGGCCCGGCCATGATCGGCTTCGTCGCCGAGATCTCGAGCCTCGGCACCGGCTTCCTGCTGATCGCGCTGGGGCTGATCTTCGTCGCCGCCACCGGGCCGCTGGCCCGGCAGCGCCACTAGGGCAGGGACCGCGGTCGCCTCCTACGGCGTCAGCGTCTCGATCACCCGGCAGTCGCCGACGACGCCGTGGCTGCAGCTTTCGAGCATGCGCTCCAGTTCCGTCTCGAGCGACCGCAGGGCCTCGATCCGCCGCCGCACCTCCACCAGCCGCGCGGCGGCGATGCGGTCGACGCTGGCGCAGGAGCGGTCGGGCTGGTCCTGCAGCGCGAGCAGCGTCCGGATCGCCTCAATCTCGAAGCCGAGCTCCCGCGCGTGGCGGATAAAGCCGATGCGGCGGATCTCGTCGTCGCCGAACAGGCGCCGGTTGGACGCCGTGCGGTCCGGCTTGGGCAGCAGCCCGATCTCCTCGTAGTAGCGGATGGTCGGCACCTTGACGCCGGTGCGTGCGGCGGCCTTGCCGATCGGAACGCCCATGGGCTTTTCTCCTTGATCCTCTAGTCGCTGGAGGATGTAGGCTCCTCCTCGATAGGAAACAAGGAGTCCCCATGAGCGCGCACTGCTGCGGCCACCACACCGAACCGCCCAAACCCGAAGTCGGCAGAGGCTATCGGGCGGCGCTGTGGATCGTGCTCGCCATCAACGCCGCCATGTTCCTCGTCGAGATCGGCGCCGGCCTGCTCTCGGGCTCGGCGGCGCTGCAGGCGGATGCGCTCGATTTCTTCGGCGACGCCGCCAATTACGGCATCAGCCTCTTCGTCGTCGGCATGGCGATGTCCGCCCGGTCCTGGGCCGCACTCGCCAAGGCCGCGAGCATGCTGGTGTTCGGCCTCTGGGTGCTCGGCATCGCCGCCTGGCACCTCGCCGGCGGCACGCTGCCCGAGGCCCACACCATGGGCATCGTCGGCGTCTCGGCGCTGCTCGCCAACGCCGCCTCCTTCGGCGTCCTCTGGCGCTTCCGCGCCGGCGACAGCAACATGCGCTCGGCCTGGATCTGCACCCGCAACGACGTGCTCGGCAATTTTGCCGTGCTGCTCGCCGCCCTTGGCGTCTTCGGCACCGGCAGCGGCTGGCCCGACGTCATCGTCGCCACCCTCATGGCCGCGCTCGCCATCCAGGGCGCCGCCACCGTGCTGCCGCAGGCGCTGGGAGAGCTCCGGTCCGCCCGCTCGGCAAGCGCCTGAGGCGTCCCGCCGCCCGGCTTGCTCCGCCTCCGCCGACGCGCTACCCATCCTCCATGTCCGCCACCCCGCGCATCGCCCGCTCCGTCTGCCCGCACGACTGTCCGTCCGCCTGCGCCCTCGACGTCGAGCTCCTCGACGCGCGCACCATCGGCCGCGTGCGCGGCGCGAGGGACGATCCCTATACCGCCGGCGTCATCTGCGAGAAGGTCGCCCGCTATGCCGAACGGATTCATCACCCGAACCGGCTGACGCAACCGCTTCGCCGCACTGGCGAAAAGGGGGAGGGGGCGTGGCAGCCCGTCGCCTGGGACGAGGCCCTCGACGAGATCGCCGACCGCTTCCGCGCCCTCGAGGCGAGCGACGGGCCGGAGAGCATCTGGCCTTATTTCTACGCCGGCACCATGGGCCACGTGCACCGCGACGGCATCGACCGGCTGCGCCACGCCCGCGGCTACTCGCTGCAATACGACACCATCTGCACCGGCACGTCGTGGCCCGGCTACATCGCCGGCACCGGCCTGCTCGGCGGCGTCAATCCCGAGGAGATCGCCGAGAGCGACTGCGTCGTCATCTGGGGCACCAATGCCGTCGTCACCCAGGTCAATCTGATGACCCACGCCGTGCGCGCCCGCAAGCAGCGCGGCGCGAAGCTGGTGGTGATCGACATCTACCAGAACGCCACCATGGCGCAGGCCGACATGCCGCTCTTGATCCGCCCCGGCACCGACGGCGCGCTCGCCTGCGCCGTCATGCACGTGCTGCTGCGCGACGGCCTCGCCGACACCGGCTTCCTCGCCGAGTTCACCGACTTCGACCAGGGCTTCGCCGACCACCTCGCGACGCGGACGCCGGCATGGGCCGCCGCCATCACCGGCCTTGCGGTCGCGGAGATCGAAGCCTTCGCCCGCCTCGTCGGCACCACGCCACGGAGCTTCTTCCGCCTCGGCTTCGGCTTCACCCGCCAGCGCAACGGCGCCACCGCCATGCACGCCGCGCTCTGCATCCCCGCCATGACCGGCGCCTGGCGGCATCGCGGCGGCGGCGCCTTCCACTCCAACTCCGGCACGTGGAACCTCGACAAGTCGCTGCTCAAGGGCACGGCGCTCGCCCGCGGCACCCCGCGCCTCCTCGACATGAGCGAGATCGGTCCCATCCTCACCGGCGACCGGAAGGCGCTGCAGGGCGGCCCGCCGGTCCGCGCGCTGTTCATCCAGAACACCAACCCGGTCAACGTCGCCCCCGACCAGGCGCTCGTCCGCCGCGGCTTTGCCCGCGAGGACCTGTTCACCGTCGTCCACGAGCAGTTCATGACCGAGACGGCGGCCATGGCCGACATCGTGCTGCCGGCCACCATGTTCCTCGAGCACAACGACTACTACACCCGCGGCGGCCACACCCGCGTTCTCTACGGCCCGCAGCTGGTCGAGGCGCCGGGGGAGGCGCGCTCCAACTTCTGGGTGATCAACCAGCTGCTCACCCGCCTCGGGTCCGCGGATCCGGTGCTGGCGATGACCGACCGCGGCGTCGTCGCCGAAACTTTCCGCCGCTCCGGCTACGGGGAGCTCGACGAGATCGAGAAGCAGGGCTTTATCGACCGCGCCCGCCCCGATGCCGAGGCCCGCTTCGCCACCGGCTTCGCCTGGCCCGACGGCCGCTTCCGCTTCCGCCCCGACTGGCAGGCAGTGGCCCGGAGGAAAGGCTACCGCTGGGTCTGCGATCCGGCAGAAATGCCGGCATTCGCCGACCACTGGGAGGTCAACGAACCGGTCGATGCCGAGCACCCGTTCCGGCTCGCCACCAGTCCCGCGCGCGGTTTCCTGAATTCCACGTTCGCCGAGACGCCGGGCACGCAAAAACGGCAGCCGAAGCCGCTGCTTTACGTTCATGCAGGCGACGCCGAGGCCGCCGGCATCGCCGACGGCAGCCTCGTTTCCATCGGCAACCGCCGCGGCGAGGTGGTGCTAACCGCCTGCTATTTCGACGGAATCCGTCCCGGCGTGCTCATCGCTGAAGGCATCCACCGCAACGCCTCCCACCAGGACGGTAATGGAATCAACACCTTGATCGGCTCCGACCCCGTCCGCCCCTTTGGTGGCGCCGCCTTCCACGACTGCGCCGTCTGGCTCAGACCCTACCCGGCCCAGTAGGCCGACCAGAAGAAATACCCAGTAATTCCAACGCCATAGACGATCACCAGCGCCCGAAGTAGCGGCGTCGGCACCCGGTGCGCCAGCCGCGCCGCCACATAGCCCCCGACCGTCACCCCCACCAGCGCGATCGACCCGTGATACCAGTCGATCGACCCGCTGACCGTGAACCGCACCACCGCGACCAGCGCAACAAGCGTGGAAATCCAAAGCTTTAGCCCGTTCATCGCGTGGATGTCGGTGAGCCCGGCCAGCGCCAGGAAGGCCAGCAGCAGGATTCCGAGCCCGGCATTGAAGAACCCGCCATAGACGCAGGTCGCCGCCAGCAGCACCAGCAGCACCCCCGCGCCCGCCACCTTCATGCGGCTGCCGCTGCCCGCCCGAGCCTGCACGAAGCTATTGATCCTGCTGCCGAAAGCGAACAGCGCCACCGCGAACAGCATCAGCCACGGCACCGCCAGCGAGAACGCCTCGTTGGAGACAAGCAGCAGGATCTCGGCACCCAGCCAGCCGAACACCAGCGAGATGACGGAGTAGACCAGCAACCGCTCGCGGTGCTTGAGGATGTCGCTCCAGAACCCTGCGGCACCACTGATATAGCCGGGCAGGGCGGCATAGGTGTTGGACGCATTCGCCAGCACCGGCGGCACCCCGGCAGCCAGCAGCGCGGGGAACACCACGAACGACCCGCCGCCGGCCAGCGAGTTGAGAGCGCCGCCGACGAAGCCGGCGAAGAGCAGCAGGAATTCGGTCACGATCACCTCGAATTGGCAGAAGCTAGGCAGGTTTGCACGCCCGCGCCAATGCAAATTGCTGATCGTCCCTATCACCGCGCGATGCTGCCATCCCCGCGGTGCATGGCCGCGGGCTTGACTTTCCGCGGTCGCCGAACCAGTTATCGCGTCGGTTGCTGGCACCTGCCGCTCGCCGGGATGTCCCGATGGTGAAGCCAGCCCGCCACTGGCGGCACTATCCGATTGCTCACTGATGTGCAGGCGGTTCACGGCAAGGCGAGCCCTGTGAGAACTCCCGCCGCAGCCTCCGTGAGGATCCTATGGCCTTTTCGTTCGATACCCCCAGCACCACCAGTCTGAAGGCGGAAGCCCGCCTGCTGCGCGAGGAGCGCGCCCGCGCCGGCACGCCGCTCGGCCAGGGTGCGGCCCTTGAGGAGGTCGCCCGTCGCCACGGTTACCGCGACTGGAACACCGCCCACGCCGCCTTGCCCGAGCGAGTCGCGACACCGGTTCAGGTCGGCCAGCGGGTCGAGGGCACCTATCTCGGCAACGCCTTCACCGGGCTCGTCATCGGTGTGCAGCTGCTTGCGGACATGCAGCACTACCAGGTGACGGTGAAGTTCGACAGGCCCGTCGACGTCGTGAAATCGAAGCTGTTCTCGGCGTTCCGCCAGCGCGTCACCGCGACGGTCGATCTTCGCGGCATCTCGGCTGCGCGCACCAGCGACGGCGAACCCCATATGCGGTTGAGCCGCCTCTGAAGTGGGCGGGGCTGCGGCCCCGCCCGCCTGTTCATCATCGGCAATTACCGATACAAGGGCGACCGGGCACCGTCACGCGCCTACGCGTGGGTGCCGGGACACCTATTGGAAAGCTCATGACGACGCAGCAGCAGGCAATCGAACTCTACTACGACTCCACTCCGAACGGTCGCAAGATCACCATCATGCTCGAGGAACTGGGGCTTCCCTATAGCCTGAACTGGGTGAGGATCGGCCGCGGCGACCAATTCAAGCCGGAATTCCTCGCCATCTCCCCCAACAACAAGATACCTGCCATCGTCGATCCCGAAGGGCCGGGGGGCGATCCGATTTCGATCTTCGAATCCGGCGCCATCCTCAAATACCTGGCCGAGAAGTTTGACCGCCTCTACCCCGCCGACCGCCGCAGCCGGGTGATGGTGGATGAATGGCTCTTCTGGCAGGTGGGCGGGTTCGGCCCCATGCTTGGCCAGGCGCATCACTTCCTGCGCGACGCTCCGGAGCGGATGGCCTACGCCAGCGAACGCTACCAGAAGGAGGCGCAGCGTCTCTACCGGGTGCTCGACACGCGGCTCGGCGGCCGCGAGTTCGTGGCCGGTGATTATTCCATCGCCGATATTGCAATCTTCGCCTGGGCACACCGGCACCCGCGCCACCGCATCGACCTTGCCGACTACCCGGAGGTCGAACGCTGGTACCGGACGCTCGAGGCACGGCCGGCTGTCGCCACGGCCCTCGCCATCCGGGACCCGGAGGCAGGCTGAGCCGTCAGGAGCCGCTCTCCGCCTCCTCCGGCACGTGCACCCGCTGCCATTCCTGCTCCTGGCACAGCACGTAGAGCACGCAGCCCTGCAGCCGCAGGTTGTCCGGCCCCAGCACGTCCAGCGTGCCGGAATAGACGTTGCCGTCCTGCGGGTTGTAGATGTCACCCTCGAACCGGGAGGCGTCGGGGCCGGGGCGCAGTGTCAGGATCTGCAGGCCCTGGATCGGTCGGTCGCGCAGTGCCGGATCCTTGTTGTTGAGATCCGTGAACGAGCCCTCGAGCGCCAGCAGATCCTCGCCGTAGGCCGCGGCGATATGATCCGGCACCACGATCTTCGTGATGTACCCGCAATAACCCACATCACAGGGGGCGATCGTCAGTTCGGACTGCTCCGCCGTTCGCCAGGTGCCCTCGATCAGGGCCGCGTCCTGCGCCTGGGTCGCCAATGGCATCGACCCGGCGAGCAGGGCCACGCAGAAATAAGAGGAAAGCCGCATCGGAATCGTCTCCGCCGAATCTGACGCCAGCCTATGGCTGCAATTCGTGCCACCATTGTGACTGCGGAAGGCACCACGATCGTTTCTTGTCCGAATGGTCTCCGCGGCGCGTCCCAGGGGGCTCCGCCAGGACCTCGCGATGGGCCCTCCCAGCACGCCTCGGCGACGCTATCCAGCAGCAGCTTCTCGGACCCGGTGCGGCCCCGAATCCCGGCGAGCATAGGCCGCGCAAGATGGCGCAACGGTCTGGGCCGGTCTTACTTCTTTTGGCGAGAGGCAGGAGTCGGGATCTCGAGCGGTACCGGCCCCCGTTTGACGGGCTCCTGAGGGGGACCCGCCGCATTTCATAATTCTGTGTTGGAACGGGCGAGTGGTGACCGTGGTTGATGGCCGCGGGACACCTAAGGAGACAAAAATGATGAGACACGGGATAATCGCTGCCGTTGCAGCGGCCATTTTCGCGACCGCTCCAGCCATCGGTCAGGACGCTGACCCCGGCGGCGTCTGGGCAGACCGCTGGGGCACCACCTTCACCTTTGAATTGTGCGGTGATGGCACTCAGCTCTGCGGCGTTCTCAACGACATCCAGGGCGACTCTCGCACTGAGGAAAACCTCGCCTACGTGAACCAGCAGGTGGTGCAGGCAGATATGGTTGCGCCCAACAAGTGGCGGGGTACCCTCGAACTCGCCAGCGGCGAAGCGACGGCGACGGTTGAGATGACTGGGCCCAACCAGTTGGAGATCACCGGGTGCCGGGGAATTTTCTGCTCGAGTATCGACTACGAGCGCGTGTCGTAGTTGCGCAGGCGCTCCGAAGAGCGGTGACCGCTCATGCATGACTGGGGGCGTCCGAGCATCAGCTGGGCGCCCCCAGACTTTCCTCCCGCACCGGCGCAGATGCCCTCCTCAAGACTAGGGCGCGCGCACTGCAGCAATGTAGATACGGCGAGAAAGTGTGTCCCGCTTGGGCGGCAAACCATAGAAGCGTGCATAGTCACGGGAAAACTGTGCTGCGCTCTCACAACCAACTGCGAAGGCTGCTCCGGTGACATTCTCAACCCCGGCATCCAGGATTCGCCTCGCCTCCACCAAGCGCAATTGTTCTGATACTGGATGGGCGTCACCTCAGTGGCGCGAACGCGACCGCCTCCATTTCGACGCGGGCGCCCACCATCAACCCTGCTTGCACCGTCGAGCGGGCAGGGGGGCGCTCCGGGAAAAACTGCTTGTAGGTCCGGTTGAAGGCGGGGAAATCATTGAGGTCTGCGAGCCAAACGGTTACCTTGACGGCGTCGGACAAGGCCGCGCCCGCCAACTCAAGTGCGGCGGCGATATTCTCCAGTGTCTGCCGGGTCTCCGCCTCGATACCGCCCGCAACGATCCGGCCGCCCGCCCCGAAAGCCACTTGGCCTGACACAAAAATCAGGTCACCCGCGCGGTAAGCGGTAGACAATGGAAGATCGCGGGGGCCGCCATCGCCTATGGGGGTGCCGGCCACTCTAGGCGTTCCCGATCGCCTGCCGGAAGCGAGACAGCGTCTCGTCGAGTTCCTTGCGGCCATGTGCTGCCGAGACATACCAGATGCCGCGCGACGCAACCCAGATTCCTGCACTGGCCAGTGCATGGGCGAACGTCCGGTAGCGCTCCAGATCGAGGGTTTTAAGGACACGCAGGTCGGTGATGTCTAGATCCGCGGGCGAACCATCCTTAAGGAAAGACGCGTGGAAGGCCATGCCCGGTCCGGCGACCCGCAGTGGAACATCCGCTTCCTTGGCGATCTCCCGCATTCCCGCCATCAACTCCTCACCGAAGGCGGCCACCCGTTCATAGGGAGGGTCAGACTGCAGAACCCTCATCGAAGCGACGACTGCTGCTGCGGCCATGACGCAGGCGTTGAAGGTCCCAGAGTGGTTGACCTCGCCGGTCCCGAAGCGCTCCATATACTCGGCCTTCCCCGCGATGGCCGAGACCGGGAAACCTCCGGCAATGGCCTTGCCATAGATGGCAAGATCGGGAGCGACGCCGAACCGTTCGGCTGCACCGCCCAGGGCCAGCCGGAAGCCCGTGATGACCTCGTCGAAGATTAGCAGGGCGCCCGCCTCGGCTACCAGCTTCTTCATACCCTCCAGGTAACCAGGCTTCGGCTCGATCGCCCCCTGGTTGAGCATCATCGGCTCGGTGATGACCGCAGCAACCTCATGGCCGTGTGTGGCGAGAGCTTCGCGTAGAGCCTCCAGGTCGTTCCAGCGGACGACGATCGTCGAGTCGAGCGCCTCCGGCAGTTGTCCCGCGCTCGCCACTTGCGCCGGACCCGGTTCGAACTTGATCAGAACGTTGTCCAGCCAGCCGTGATACTGGCCCTCGAAGCGGATAATGCGCTTGCGGCCAGTCACCGCCCGGGCGAGACGGAACGCCGCCTGCACCGCCTCGGTACCTGTCATGTTCAGGCGCACCATGTCAGGCCATCCGAGCGCAGAGCAGATGCCTTCGGCGGCCTCGATCTCGAGCGGATGCTGCGCCGCATATACCTGTCCCGTGGTCAGCGCCTGAGCAACGAAGCTGACCACCTCCGGATGCGCGTGGCCGAGGAACGCGGGCCCTTGGCCGAGCAGGTAGTCGATATAGTCGCGACCGTCGGTGTCGTAGATGCGCGGGCCCGCACCCCGCTCGAAGAAGATGTTTGGGGCGTCGAGGCGAACGTTGGAGTTGACGCCGCCGGGGATGCGGCGCCCGGCGCGCTCCCTCAGCTCGGCCATGGCTGTCACCGGAGCATTCATGTCATGCACCCACTACATTGAGAGAGATCGTCTTGAGCTGCGTCATTTCTTCAAGCGTGGCGCGGCCGCCAATACGGCCGATACCGCTGCCGGTGCCGGTGAATCCGCCAGTGGGCGTATGAAGCTGCCAATAGGCAGAAGTCTCGTTGACGTGCACGGTACCGCAGCGCAGACGCTCCGACATGCGCAGGGCCCGACCGATGCCGTTGGTCCACACTGAACCGTGCAGGCCGAGCCGGCAGGTCTCCGCGAGCCTGATGGCATCGTCCTCGTCTTCGAACACCAGTACCGGGGCCACGGGCCCGAAGGTCTCTTCCCGGTTGAGGAGCATCGTCTCCGTTACACCCGAGATGACGGTTGGCTGGTAATAGAGGTCAGTGGGAAGACCGGACTGGCGTTCGCCGCCGAACTGAATCGTCGCTCCATTCGCCTTTGCATCGGCGATGTGTGCATCGACCTTGCCCGCGGTAGGCGCGTTGGTCACCGGTCCCATCGTGGTGCCGGCATCGAAGGGCGATCCCAGCCGCACCGATTTCGCGGCCTCGACGAGCCTTTCGACCACCCTGTCGTGCACCGAGCGCTGCACCAGAATGCGTTCGGTGGAGTTGCAAATCTGGCCGGAATTGGCAAAGCAGCCATTGCCGACGACGGCGGCAGCCCGATCAAGATCGGCATCTTCGAAGATGATGGTCGGACCATTGCCGCCAAGCTCCAGCAGCATGGGCTTGCCGGCGGCGAGCTTGGCCACTGCCTCCCCGGTACGGGTCGAGCCGGTGAGGCCGATGGCGACTATGCCCGGATGGCCGGCGACGGTGGCGCCGACTTCTGCTGGCGCTCCCAGCAGCAGGTTCAGTGTCCCGGAGGGCACGCCTGCGTCGAGGTAGGCCTGCATCAGATTGGCCGAGGTGAGCGGCGTCCACTCGGATGGCTTCCACACCATGGCGTTGCCGGTCGCGAGCCCAGCAGCGAGATACTCGCTCGGGATCGTCATCGGGAAGTTCCAGGGCGTGATGATGCCGTAGACGCCGCGTGGCTGGCGGATCGTCAGCACACGCCGGTTGGCATCCGAAGTCGGAAAGACCGAGGTCTCGAGGCGGGTGGAGCACTCGGCGGAATCCCGATGCATGAGGACGGCAGTGTCGACCTCTCCGAGAGCGTCGGAATAGACCTTCCCCTGTTCGAGGGAAATGTCCCGCGCCAGCGCCTCCCGGCGCGACGCGAGTATGTCGGCCACCTTGTGGCAAAGCGCTGCGCGTTCGAATGCTGTCATTCTTGCCAGAGCAGGGAGCGCGGCTTCGGCACTGGCAACGGCGGCATCCACGTCGGCGCTCGTTCCCTGCTCGACCATGGCGATGACAGCGCCAGTAGCCGGACTCGTTACTTCGACAGGGGGGCCGCCCTTGCCCTTCCGCCAGTTTCCACCCACCAGCATCTCGATCCGCCTTGACGTGACATGCTCGTTCATTCCTCGGTCCTTCCGATGAAGCGACGTGCGAAGTCCACCGCCCGCCCAAGTGCAAGTTCGACGATCTCTTCGCCCAGTTGCTCGGTGGCGAGGCGAGGGTCGCCGAGCGCACCGTTCCTGCTCCAGTGCTCGAACGACACTGGATAATCGTAGCGCGACCCTGGCTCCGCGAGCGGAACCTCCTCGGGCAGCGGCGGCGGCGCCTCGATTCTGTCGCGCAGCACGACGTGAGGCGCGATCGCCAGTGCGACTGAGGTTTCAATATCGCAGGCATGCGCGTGACGCGTGGTCGCGGCCCGCTCGGCAATCAGATCGGCAGCGAGTACCGCCCACATCAGCGTCGCCACCTGGGAGCGACCCTCACGCGCGGCCGACCGTGCTGCCAGTCGGAGCGCATCCTGATTGCCCCCGTGACCATTGATCAGCAGTACGCGTTGGAGCCCATGCTCCCGCAGGCTCTCCACCACGTCCTCGATCAGGGCCATAAGGGTGGGGGCACGCAGCGTCAGCGTGCCGGGAAACGTCATGTGGTGCTCCGACATGCCGTGCCCGAGCGTCGGGCAGAGCAGCGCGTCGGTACCAAGAGCGTCGCCGATGCGGCGCGCGAAGGCCTCGGCAATGGCACTGTCCGTGTCCAGTGTCATGTGCGGCCCGTGCTGCTCCGTGCTGCCGACCGGGACCAGCGCCACGCGCGCGGAGACGAAGGCTGTCTGCGCCTCCGGCCAGGTCAGTCGTGCCAGCTCAGGCGCTGGCACCGCGAACCTCCTGGGCAATATCTTCGGCGGCTCGCCGCAGCGTCGCAGCAACCTCCGGGAGCTGCTCGCGGGGCAGGCGCGCCTCTGGCGCGCTGAGACTGAGCGCGGCCCGAGGGGGATATGGCAGCGATACGGCGACGCACCGCCCGCCGTCCTCGTTCTCGCCATCGTCGATCGAGTAGCCGCGCCCCCGCACCTCCGAGAGTTCCTGGAGAAATTCTCCCGGAGTGGTGATGGTCCGGTCGGTCATTCGCGTCATGCCCTCGACCGAGAGAATTCCCCGAACCTCGTTATCGGCGAGAGTGGCAGCAATTGCCTTGCCCAGGGCCGAGGAATGGATGGGATCGCTCCCCCCGCGCGTCGCGGCAAATCGCATGGCTTTGGGGCTCTCCACCACCTCGAGATAAGCCACGCGGTGCCCATCGAGCGTGCCGAGATTGATGGTCTCGTCGAAGCGGCGGCAGAGCTCCTGCATGCGCAAAACGGCAGCGCCCCCCAGCCGCGCCACGTCGCGCGGCCGCATGGAGTTGCGGCCGGCGCCCAGACGGAACACCTCTTCGCTGTCGCGGATCACATGCCCGCGCCGCTCGAGCGTCGACAGGTATCGGAAGACTGAACTCTTGGGCAGCCCGATGGACTCCGAGATGTCCATAAGGGAAGCGCCGCCCTCTGACCGCGCCAGCAGGTCGAGGATGTCGAACGCTCGATCCACCGCCCGAATGGAGTAGCGGGCGGTCAGATCGCCGGATGGCACCGGCGGCAGGTCGGCATCAATGTTGCTCAAGCGGAGCTCTCGTTTCATGCTATAAAACGGCGGGTTCGCCGATGGCGAGTATTGCTATTGCAACTCCACCGCCGCGGTCAAGGCTCGGCGCGCCGTTATAACGGGCACCTGCCGGCCGCCTACTTGCCACCCCAACAAAGCTGTGCTTCATTTAATGCGCAGAAACAAGAACCGCTGTTTCATCAAGTGAAACGCGCCAGCAGGGGTTGATGCCAATGATGTCATCAAGAAGGGACTGGGCAAACGAGGCTCTTGCCTTTGCCGCTCAAAAACTGCGTCGCGGGGAAATTTCGCGCCGCCGTTTCATGCAATTCACCGCCGCCTTCGGCGCGGCGGCGGCACTTCCCATCGGCGGCGCGCTTGCGCAGTCCGGGCAGGACAGTTTGAAGTTCCTGGTCGGCGAGTCGTTCTGGGCCAACTGGCACCCCTACAACCACACCGCGCAGATCGGCTACAAGATCCAGCGCAACCTCTTCAGCCGCCTGGTAGAGGTGCAACCGGACATGTCGCTTGCTCCCGGCCTTGCCGAGGAGTGGACGCAGATTGATGGCAACACCTGGGAGTTCAAGCTTCGCCCAGGGGTGACCTTTCACAACGGCGCACCGCTCACGGCCGCGGACGTCAAGGCGTCCATCGAGCTTGCGTCCGGCCACACGCCCAGCGATCCGCCCCTTGCCATCACTGCGAACTGGGTGCCGCATGAGGTGGAGATCGTCGACGAGCGAACGGTTCGCCTGAAGGCGGCCTCGCCCTTCGGTCCCGTCCTCAACACTCTCGCCTATACGGACATCCTTTCGGCGGCGGATATCGAAGCCGGCCAGGAGGCGCTGGAAGCCCATCCGAACGGGACTGGTGCCTTCAAGTTGGTCGACGACCAGCCCAACGTAAAAACACTCGAGCGTTTCGATGAACACTATCGCGGTCCCGCCAAGCTGAAGACCCTGACCTGGGAGTTTATCCAGGACGCCCAGACCCGCCTCAGCGCCCTGCTGGCCGGCCAGGCCGACGTGATCGACCGGGTGGTGCCAGACCAGCGCGCGCTGATCGACGGCAATCCCGACGTCGCGCTCATCTCGGTGACGGCGCCGGAGATCCAGTCGGTGTGGTTCCGCATGGACAAGGAGCCATTCGGCACCAACCTCGACCTGCGCAAGGCCGTGGCCTGGGGCATGGACAGGGAGTCTATGGCTGCCATCGTCGGCGGCAATACCCTCGTCGCCGACAGCCACCTCGCCACCGGCATCGAGTACCGGGTCGCGCAGACGCCGATGTACACCTTCGACCCGGACAGGGCGAAGGCAGCGCTGGAAGCGGCGGGCGGCGGGGTCGCCTTTGAGCTTGGCGCGCCGACAGGCTTCTATCCCAAGGCTGAAGAGATCTGCCAGCTCATGCAGCAGAACCTCAACGAGGTTGGCTTTGACATGCAACTGACGCTGCTGGAGCTTGGCGCCTGGATCGACATGCTGTTTGGAGAAAGCAAGCCGGGGGAAGCCTTCTATGGCGGGTGGGGCAATATCACCCGCGATCCCGACTTCGCCGTGGCCACGCTTCTTCACTCGCCCGGCGCCTGGACCGGTGCCAATGATCCCCGGTCCGACGAACTCATCGACGCTGGACGGGTCGCAACGGATGCAGATGAGCGCGCGAAGGTCTATGCTGATCTCCAGGCGCACCTCTGGAACGACCTGCTGCCGTCCATACCGATCCTCTACAGCGATCTTTCGAGCGGGTATCGGGCGAACGTGCAGGGCTACGAGCTCTATCCCACGGCCGTGCAGGACTTCTGGCCGGTGGAGATCGTCGAGTGAGTGATGCCGGGGCCTCCGTCGGGGGGGCTGCCGAGACCACCATCGGGCGGAGCGGGGGCGCAGCGCGCTTCCTGCTCCGTCGACTTGCCCAGGCTCTGTTCGTAATCGCCGGCGTCGCCTGCGTCACATTTTTCGTGTTGCGCTTGGTTCCCGGAGATCCCGCTCGCCTGATGGTGCCACCGGGCAGCAGCGAGGAAGCCGTCGAGGCAATCCGCGTCAAGCTTGGTACCAACCTGCCGCTGCTGGAGCAATTTGCCACCTACGTCGGAGGCTTGCTGCAAGGCGACCTCGGCACCTCCTTTCGCTACGAGCGGCCGGTACTTGATCTGGTCCTATCGGTGTTTCCGGCGACGCTGGCGCTGGGCGGCGTCGCTATTCTCTTTTCGGTAGTCGTGGCAGTACCGCTTGGCATTGCCGCTGCAGCGCAACCGGGCCGGCTGATCGACCGCTTTGTACTGGTCCTCGCGATGATTGGCCAATCGCTGCCGAACTTCTGGATTGGCGTCATGCTGGTGCTGCTGCTTTCCATCCAGCTCCAGTGGCTGCCAGCGATCGGCAATGAGAGTGCCGCCTCCTACGTGCTGCCGGTGATCACGCTGTCGGCAGTGCTCGTTGCAACTTTGGTGCGAACGGTACGCCAGGCGATGCTGGAGGCACTTGGCGAAGATTACGTGCGCACCGCCCGCGCCAAGGGCGTTCCCTGGTCGCGCATCCTTTTCGTTCACGCTCTCAAGAACGCCGCCATCCCGCTGGTCACCGTCCTCGGCCTGCAGATTGGTTTCGTCCTCAGTGGGGCCTTCGTCGTCGAGCTCATCTTCAACTGGCCGGGCGTCGGGCTGCTGGCGCTGCAAGCGATAGCCACGCGCGATTTTCCCGTGGTCCAGGGGGTGGTCATTCTCGTCGCCGCGGTCTTCGTGCTGAGCAACCTCCTGGTCGACGTCGCCTATGCCTATTTGAACCCGCGCATCCGTCTCGGGGTAGAGCAGTGAACTGGAGGAAACTGCGCCGTCCCGAGGTCGTTGTGGGGCTGCTCCTCGTCCTGATTCTCGCCGCCTGCGCGCTGTTCGCCGACTGGATCGCACCACACAACCCGACGCGCATGGCGCCCGCGCTAAAATACCTGCCCCCGAGCTGGCTCGAAGGTGGTGACCCGCGCTTCTTCCTCGGCACCGATCAGCTCGGACGCGACGTACTCAGCCGCTTGATCCACGGTGCCCGCACCTCGCTCTTCATCGGCGTCACCGCAGTGACCCTTGCCACCCTGTTCGGGGTCACGATGGGGCTTGTTGCCGGCTACTTTCGCGGTTGGGTCGATGTCATCATCACGCGGTTGGCGGACGTCCAGCTTGCCTTCCCCTTCATCCTTCTCGCCCTGGCGATCCTTTCTGTCACCGAAAGCAAGACGGCACTAACGATCATCGTCGTGCTGGCAGTGGCGGATTGGGTAATCCACGCCCGCGTCATTCGCGGCAGGGTGCTGGTCGAGCGCGAGAAGGAGTACGTCCAGAGCGCCAGGACCCTCGGCGCCTCCCACTGGCGCATACTGTTCCTCTATGTGCTGCCGGCGGTGCTGCCCACCGCGATCGTCATCGCCCTGATCGAACTGGCGGTGCTGATGCTTGTCGAGTCCGTCCTGAGCTTCATCGGCCTTGGCATCGATCCTCCGGCCATCTCCTGGGGAACGGCACTGGCTGATGGGCGCCGCTCGATCGCCAACGCCTGGTGGATGCTGGTTTTCCCCGGGATGGCGATATTCTTGGCTGTGCTTTCGATCAACCTGCTGGCGGATGGTCTCGCCGACGTCCTCGATCCGCGTCTCAAGCTGACTGGCCTCGCCCGCCGGATCATTCGACGCCGTCCGGTCCGCACCGCATCCGCCGGCAGAGAGGCCGCCAACGCTCCCCTGCTGGCGGTGGAGGACCTGCACGTCGAGTTCCCGACCGATGGTGGCCCGGCCGTAAAGGCAGTAGACGGCGTTTCGTTTACTGTCGAACCGGGCACGCGCCTCGGTATCGTCGGCGAAAGCGGCTCGGGCAAGTCGGTGACGGCGATGGCAGCGATGGGTTTGCTCGATCCTGCCGCAAGGATCACCAACGGAAGCATCGCCTACAAGGGCCGGGAACTTCTCGCCCTCAGCGAGACCGAGCTCAATCGGGTCCGCGGCAGTGGCATGGCGATGATCTTCCAGGACGCCTCAACCGCCCTCAACCCCGTGTTCCGCATCGGGTGGCAGATCGAGGAGGCGATCATGCTGCACCAGCCCGTGGGCCGCGCGGAGGCGCGGCGATTGGCGCTCGAAAAGCTTCGCATGGTCAACATTGCCGAGCCCGAAAGGGTCGCGCGGAGCTACCCCTTCGAGGTGTCCGGGGGCATGCAGCAGCGCGTCATGATCGCAATAGCGCTGTCTTGCCGTCCCGACCTGCTGATCGCGGACGAGCCGACGACGGCGCTCGACGTCACCACACAGGCACAGATCCTGCGCGAACTGGACGCCCTGATCACCAAGCTCGGAACTGGGATCATTCTCATCAGTCATGATCTCGGCCTCATCGCGGAATTCACCGACTATGTGCTGGTGATGCGGGACGGACGGGTGGTCGAAGCGGGACCAACGGCGGAAGTGGTCTCCGCTCCCCGGCACGAATACACGCAGATGTTGCTCGCTGCGGTTCGAGCGCTCGACGGTGCAGTCCAAGAGGAGGAGCCGGTACTTGTCCATGCTGCGCCTTGAGAACGTGGTGAAAGACTACCCCTTGCGCAGCGGTGTCTTCGGTGGCACCAGCGGCGTCCTGAGGGCGGTCGACGGCGTCTCTCTCGATATCGCAGCGGGCTCAACTTTTGGGCTTGTCGGGGAGTCCGGCTGCGGCAAGTCCACGCTGTCCCGCATGGTGCTCGGCCTCGAACGGCGGACTGCCGGGCGCATTGATGCTGCCGGCCGGGATCCACAGGAGCTGAAGGGCGCCAGCCTGAAAGCCTGGCGCCGCGACGTCCAGATCATTGCCCAGGACCCTGCCGGGGCATTGCCAGCCCGGATGCGCGTTCGGCGGCTCCTCGAGGAGCCCTGGCGCATTCATCGGATCGAGCCGCCACATGGCCGCCCGATCCAGGTGGCACAGCTGCTGTCGCAAGTCGGTCTGACCGAGCGCCACGGCAGAGCGTTTCCGCATCAGCTTTCCGGGGGGCAGCGCCAGCGGGTCGTCATTGCCCGGGCGCTGGCTTTGGAGCCGCGGCTGGTCGTCTGCGACGAACCGGTCTCGGCCCTCGACGTGTCGGTGCAGGCTCAGGTGCTCGACCTGCTTCGCCGCCTCCAGTCCGAATACGGTCTCACCTACCTCTTCATCTCGCACGACCTGCGGGTGGTACGCTCGATGGCCGCCGAAATCGGCGTCATGTTCTCGGGCCTGCTGGTCGAGCGCGGTCCCGCCGACGCTGTTTACCGCCGGCCGGCGCACCCCTACACGCGGGAACTGCTCAACGCCATGCCATCGATCGACGGCGGTCGCCGCCTCCGTTCGGTTGCCTTCGGCCCGCCCGCCGCAACTCTCGATGGCGACGCCCGCCGCACCGGTTGCCCCTATCGCCTCCGCTGCCCCCTCGCCATCGACAGGTGCGTCGCAGAGAGACCGCCGCTGCGCCAGGTGGCACCGACTCGCTTCTCAGCCTGCCATCGTGCCGAGGAGGTGTTGTCGGCGACGAGGACCAGCCAATCCATCGGAGACCACAAATGAGCATCAACGTAGCCGTCATCGGTGCCGGCTTCATGGGCGCACTATGGGCGCGGGCACTTCACGAGCACCTCGGCGCGACGGTCGGCGTCATCGGCGACGTTGACGCCGGCCGCGGCCAAGCCCTGGCCGAAAAGTTCGGCGCCCGCCACATCGGCGACGCCGCAGACGCGGCCACGGCGCCGGGGGTGGACGCGGTTGTCGTCTGTACGCCCGAGCATTTGCATCTGGAACCGACAGCCGCCGCCATTGGCGCAGGTCGACCTACCGCCGTCGAGAAACCTACGGCCCATACGGTGGAGACCGCCGACGAAATCGCGCGCCTTGCGAAATTATCGGGGGTGCCGGTATTGGCGGGGCACGTTCTTCGCTTCGAACCGCGCTACGCCGCAATGAAGGCGGCGGTGGCCGACGGGACGATCGGCAGCGTACTGTCGATCCGCAACGAACGCATCGGACTGCAGGCGGACCGCGCACGCCTCGCCGACCGTACGACGGTAGCCCTCTATTACGGCGTCCACGAGTTCGACATCGCCCGTTGGCTCGGCGGCGACATAGCTGCAGTACACGGCGAAGGGACGCCGGACATGCTGTCGGGGGCGGTGCGCTTCGCGTCTGGAGCGCACGGCACCATCCAGGTGGGCTGGTGCCTGCCGGACCGCACGCCCGGATATGGGATGTCGAGCGTCACCGTGATCGGTGAGAACGGGGTGTTGAAGGTGACGCAGGGAGAGAACGGCATCATCGTCGTTGGACCCGATGGAATGATGGACGCTGACGTGACCTATGCTCCGGAGGTGAATGGCAGGCTCGGTGGCATGCTGGCGCGCGAAGTCGATCATTTCGTCGCTGTCGCCACGGGCCGCGAGGATCCGCTCTGCACCGCCGAGGACGGAGCGGCCGCGGTTCGGGCATCACTGGCTCTGGAGGCCTCCGCCCGCGAGGGGAGGTCGCTGTCGCTGTGACTGGCCCCAGAGTGGGCATTGTCGGTATCTGGCAGGAGACCAACACCTACTCTTCCCGCCCCACCACCATCGCCGACTTCGAGGCCTTCGAACTGCTGGAGGGTGAAGCGATTACCGCCCGCCACGGCGGCACCGGCACGGTGATCGGCGGCTTTCTCAAGGGATTGGGCGAGGTCGAGGCAGTGCCGCTGCTGTCGGCGGGAGCATGGCCGGCCGCTCCACCCGACCAGAAGACCACTGCGGAACTGCTCCGCCGACTGGAGCGGGTCCTCGAGGCAGCGCCAGAGCTTGATGGCCTGCTCGTCAACCTTCACGGCGCCATGGTTGCTGCCGGTGCCAGCGACATGGAAGCCGAGGTGCTTTCCCGGCTCCGCCAGCACTTTCCGACCCTTCCGATCATTGCTGTGCTCGATCTCCACGCCAATTTTTCGCCCGAGGCGGCGGCTCACTGCAATGCCGTTGTCGGGTACCGAACCTATCCGCACATCGACATGGGCGAATGCGGCGAGGAAGCAGCGGCGTTCATGCTTCGGGCGCTGAGTGGGGAGCGGTTCGTCATTGCCTATGGCAAACTCGGCGTGCTGACCACACCGCTGGCTCAAGGGACCGCTGTCGAGCCCATGCGTGGGCTTCTCACCAGAGCGGAGGACCGGGTGCGGGCTCTTGGTGCGGAGCGGGTGAGCCTGCTTCCGGGTTTTCCCTACAGCGATCATATCCGCTGCGGCTTCGGCGTCGTGGCCGTGGCCAGTGCTGAAAATGCGGAGGCGGCGCTGGCGGTTGTGGAGGAGACCCTCGCCGACGTCCGGCGCCATCTACCGGATTTCCATTTGACCCGTCCTGATGCCCGGAATGCGGTGCAGGAGGCTGCTGCCCGTGCGCTGCACCCGGTGGTGCTGGCGGACGTGGCCGACAATGTTGGCGGCGGCAGCCCGGGCGACGGCACCGTACTGCTCGCGGAACTGGTGAGGCAGGGAGTATCGGGTGCCGTCGCCATCATCGCCGATCCTGGCGTGGTGGCAGCTGCCGATAAAGCCGGCACCGGCTCCGAAATCAGCGTCGCTCTGGGCGGCAAGAGCGATGACTTGCACGGGAAACCTCTTATGGCAGTGGCGAAGGTGGCTCGCCTTACCGATGGGACCTACCGCACGAGTGGCAGTTGGATGACCGGCCAGACGTTCTCAATGGGGCCAAGCGCAGTCCTGGAGCTGGAGGGCGGCATCACCGTTCTTGTCGTCTCGCGCGCTACGCCTCCGTTCCATATCGAGCAGCTGACTGCCAACGGTATCGTTCCTGAGACTGCCTCAGTGATCGTTGCCAAGGGCGCTATCGCCTGGCGAGCGGCCTACGAGCCTGTTATGGCCTCTGCCATTGAAGTCGATACGCCGGGATGTTGTCCGGTCGATCCAGGCTCGCTCCCGAGGAAAAACCGTCCATCGGAGGTCCCGGCAGTTCTCCTGATGTAATCGAACACGCTGCTGCCGACGGCAGGAGGGTCGACACGCGCCCGCAGTAACAGCGATAGGGGTGAGTGGGGCGGACTAGCCCCAGAGGCAAAGGCGGCCCCGCAGCGCGACAAGGTGGCGGAGAGGAAGTCAGGACACTAGTGGCTGTTCCTGCGGCTCTCCGGGGGCGATGCTCCGCGGACAGACAGGAGGACAGACATTTCGAGCGCCCTTTCATTCCTTAGTACTCAAGACAGACGATTGAACATACGCTCCAGTCTGCTCCATCACCTATATGTGCACCAAGCCCGCGGCGATGGCTCTTGCGACCGCCTGCACACGGCTCGTCACGTCAAGTTTTAGCATCGCCGAGCCCACGTGTTTGCGCACGGTCCTCTCCGAGATTCCCATGATTAGGGCGATGTCCTCCGACGTCTTCCCGTAGGCTGCCCATCTTAGTGTCTCGCGCTCACGTTCGCTGAGCCTGATCGTGCTGGATTGCCGCTGGGCTGACAGCTCCTCCGACCGCTGATGGGCTGAAAGCGCCACCAGCGAGACGTTTGCCATGCAAGAATACTTTGTGTCCTCCCACTCCTCCACCGATAGCCGACTTGCTGCGCTGACCATTCCGAACCGGCCGACCGGAGAGTGAATCGGTACCACCACGCCACGCTTGTAGGGGAACATCGTTTCCATCTCCTTCTGCTCTTCCAGTTGCGGTGGGACGCAGAAGACATCGTCGAAAAAGAATGGGGTGACACGTATCAAGCCAGCTACGACGAGGCGGTCTAAACGCTGATAGCGGCGGGCGACATAGCGTTCCAACCAGGCAGGATCCATGTTGGTCCAATAGCGCTCGAGGGTCGGTCCCTCACCCGGGACAAGTTGCCCGGCCCCGTAGTTGAAGGTCCCGATGTCGAGCTTTGTGAGCGCCGCCGCAAAAAGCGCTCTTAGCTCCTGCTCGTCCCTCGCGCCCCGCATGGCCGCAACTTCGTGATCTATAGGCGCCGCCACTACGGTGTTCTCCAGCAGCAGGATTCCTAACTGAGCCCCTGGATGAGCCCGAAGGACAAGGCGCGAATGGTCCGAGCGGTTCCTGCACACAGCGATTTTCCGCTGCATACGCAGTCTCTTGTGCCGGACTGCACCGCGCTCGCTGAAGGTGTCGGAAACGACACTAGCTTTGCGTTGAGCGCCGCACCTAGGCTGCTCGGAACGGTCGGTGGCGACAGAGGCATCCGGTGGCGCCTGCAGAATGAGATTTCTCGTCCAGTTCAAGTGTGGCCCGCACCTCGCGTTTCTCCTCGCGGCAATAGCCTTTTCACATGCCACCACCACCACTAGTGCGGCAGAATGTCTGGCCGGGGAGGGCAGCTACGAGAATGTGATCGTTGCTTGTGAGGATGAGCTAGCGGGGGCTACTGCGCCCCATGAGCAAGCAGCTCTGCTGATTGAGAAGTCAAAGGTCCATCGTCGTGCCGGTGAGCTTGATGCCGCCCGCAAGGCCGCCGAGGACGCCACCGCTCTTACGCCCGGCAGTGCCGACGCCTGGATCGAAATGGGTTATGTTCGGCGCGCCATGGGAGACTATGAGGGCGCCCTTGCCGCCCACAGCCGCGCCCGCGATGCTGAGCCGGATAGTTGGCGAGCAGTGCTGGTGCGTCTGGACGCCCTCGCCGACGTCGGCCGCTACGCCGAATGCCTTAAAGACTCGGTTCGGGCGGTCGAACTGGCTTCCGACCGCGCCCATACCTACGCGTATCGCGGTCGCTGCCTCGCTGAACTTGACCGACATGGCGAGGCCATTGCGGATTATGAGACGGCGGTTGAAATGGGTCTAGATGAGGCCTTTCTCTACAGCAACCTAGCCCTTTCGAATCTAGATATCGGCAACCATGAGCGAGCGCTTGCTGCCGCGCGGCGAGCGGTCGAGCTGGACCCAAGCAATGAGTTCGGGCAGCTAGCACTGGTGGACGCACTGACGGCCCTTGAGCGCAATGACGAGGCGATCGTTGCCCATCGCGCCGCTCAGACTGGGGGCCTGCAGGACACAGTTGGTCGGGCCAACCTTCTGGCATGGGAACTGTATCTCGACGGGGAATATGCCGCCGCATATACGATCATGAGCGACTACTTCGCCGCTCAGCCCGAACTTGGCGCCGAACAGGCCTATGAGGCTGACACCTTTGCTCATGTTCTGGCAGCTCGCAATGAGCCGGACAGAGCGGTGGAAATGTTTCTACTCGCCGCGGAACTGGATGCGGAGAGAGCTGCTAGCTATCAAATCCAACTGGACCATCTCGGCGTCGACACAAGAACCCATGACCTAAAGGATCGCTTGCGAGACTGTGTCGCGACCGGCAGTGCCTGCAGGCTCAGCGACTAGCATAGGGCCGGAGCGGGGGCGGTGTGCAGATGATGAACTGGAGGGTAGGGGCGAAGCGGCTGGGAAGTCTTTCGCTAGCTGCAACTACGTGGTGGAGCACGGCGCTACTTGCATCACCACCAATTCTCAGTGCTGCGCTCGCAGCGATGCCGCCGAGCGGTTATGAGGATGCGCTCGCCGCTGCCGACACCCACGTGCAGATTGAGGTGACGGCGCGCGATCTCTTGCCGCGGGCGGACGGCCACGGCATTTGCAGAGTAAGCGGAAAAGTCGTCGGTGTGTTTGGCGGCATATCGCGTCCAGGTGACGAGATTTCAGCTATGGTTCCCTGCCGTCACGAAGGTGCAGATGTTCCTATGGGCGGCACGATCTTTCTGCCTGTAGAACGGCTAGCCGCCGCCCGCTTTCTCGAGCTCGTTCTCGTGGGCAGGGCAGATGGCGATTTTGACGTGGCTGGACAGGGGATGGGAGCGAGCATCATTTCCGAAGCATCGAGCGAGCCGTTTTTTAAGGCGGTCGCACTCAAGAGCGACGGCCCCAGAAACGGGCACGTTCAGGTTGAACGATAGACAGGGGGGAGCAGCAAGGGTGGGAGAGAAGGCGAACAGATACGCCGCGGTGGCGGGGGCGCTCGTAGTCGTCGCAGCCGGAATTGGGCAGGTCGCCGGAGGGTTCAACATGCTCTTCGGAGAAGCTTCGTTGCCGGAGTGTCAAAGTGCTGACGCCTCCAGCCTCGTGCGCCAGATCATCGTTGACAACTTCGAGGTCGAACTGGATCACCTCGATGAGGTGACGGAAGTAAATTTTGATGAGGAAGGCCAGAAGCGCGGCTGCACGGCCGTAATCGATGCGGCCGATGAGGGCGTTTACGAGATTGCCTACGACCTCACCTGGCACGATCGCGACGACAAGATGCTCTCCGCTGAAGTGCAGGTCTTGGGGCAACGAGAATAGCAAATGCAGGGGGATCACGAGAGTGAGCCGAATTGAAGCACTGGTGGAGCGCTGGATGAGTGACGCGGACTTCCGAGCTCGCATGCGCGCGGCACCACTTGAGACAATCGCAGCAGAAGGCTTCGAGCTTTCAGAGGAGGAAAAGGAGGCGCTGCAGCAACTTGACCTAAGCGTCTCGGACGAAGAGCTCAATCGGCAGGCAAGCTTTGGAGGCTAGGGGGGCAGGATGAATCAGGCGGAGATGGAGAGACTGGTGGAGCGCTGGATGAGAGATGCAGAGTTCCGGGACCGGATGCGGGCGGCGCCGCTCGAAACAGTGGCAGCGGAAGGTTACGATCTAACCGAGGAAGAGCAGCAGGCACTGCAGCAGTTGGACCTTAGCCTTTCCGACGAGGAGCTGAGCCGGCAGGCGAGTTTCGGAACCTGAGGAGGAAGGGATGGAGCAATCGCAGATCGAAAGGCTGGTGGAACGCTGGATGAACGATCCGGAGTTCCGGAACCGCATGCGGACGGCACCGCTCGAGACAGTCGCGGCAGAAGGCTACGAGCTGACGGACGAGGAACAGCAGGCACTTCAGCGGCTTGACTTAAATCAGTCGGACGAGGCTTTGGTCCGCCATGCCAACTTCGCCTGACCCGAAGTCGCCGTACAAGGTCACCGCGCTGGCGCTTTCCGAGCACGTCTTCGGCAGGCAATGCCAGTACGCAGCGCATGAACTCTGAAGTGGCGGCACCCTCGTTCCCGGTGCTGAATGGGCGACTGCCTACCGACGACCAGCCAACGATGGCGACGGCAGCGGCGTTCAAGGACGCTGTCGATAGCTTGCGGAGGTATATCGGCGGCACGGAATTCGGCCCAGGACTGCGGCCGCTGCTCGCCTGCCTCGCCGGTCCGCTGGACCAGCACGTGGTGCCCGAGCGGCCGCCCTTTCTTCCGCTGATCTTGCCGCTCCTCGTGCGCGGCGGGATCGATGGGCGGGCGGAGCGGGCGCTACCGGTTGCCGTGGCCTCAGGTCTGCTGTTCTTGTCTTTCGACTTGCTCGACGACCTTCAGGATGGGGACGATCGGCGGTGGTGGCGTCCCCTGAGCCGCGGTGAACTATTGCTTGCCGCGGCGACGTTCCCTGCGACTCTGCCGCAACGCCTGCTTCTCGGTGTTGGCCTCGAAGCGGAGGTCGCGGCGGCGCTGTCGCACGCCCTGAGCAATGGCTTGCTGGAAATCGCGGAGGGGCAGGCACGGGATTTGGCGGGCCTCAACGCCTCGTATGCGGATCCCGTCGCAGTGGAAGCGTCCGTTGCCGGCAAGAGCGGCGCGCAGATGGGCCTCTATGCCCGCATGGCTGCGCTGGCGGCCGGTAGCGGCGAGGACGAGGCCGGGCAGTGGGCATCCTGGGCACACGGCATCGGCACCGCGGGTCAGCTCGGCTCCGACCTCCAGGATCTGCTCGATCCTGTATGGTCGCGCGACTTGGCGGCGGGAGCGCGGACGCTTCCCATCGCCTTTGCCCTACACAGCCTCGACGGTGACGCTCGGTCTGAGCTCCTCGTCCTGCTGGATGCCGCGAAAGTCGAGCGCCAGGCGCAACTGCAGGCGATTGAACAAATCAGGGGATGTGGCGGCATGATCTTTGCCGCTTTCCGGTCGCGTATCCATCTGGTTCGCAGCGAGCAGGCGCTAGAGCGGCTCAAGTGCCCGCCGGCGTGGCGGACGCTCCTTGGGCGGCTGCCCGCGGCGCAGACTCTGCACGATCTGCTTGGAGCGGAGGCGCCATAATGCATGCCTCAGAACGTGTTGCCCTGCTGCGCGAGAGCTATCTGATGGAGAACATCGCGGCCAGTGATCTCGAGCGGCTTGGCGCGGCGGGGACGCTGCGGCGGTTCGGAGCTGGTGAAACCGTCTTCCGCCAGGGCGAACTGGCCGATGTCATCCATGTGATTGCCGATGGTACGGCGGAAGAGCAGGTTTCTGCGGATGGCGACGATGTTCCGGTGGCGCTGCTGAGTTTTGCCGACGTGGCCGGCGAGGAGTGCCTTCGCCGGGCTGATAGCAGCTGTTATGGCACCACGGTTTCTGCAATCGACGAGTTGGTGACGCTGGCGGTTCCGCTCTCTGCCCTGCGCATTCACGTGGGTGGAGGTACGCTGCTGCCTGTCCTCGAGCGCGAGGCGGAGCTGCTCGACCGTATCATGCTGATCCGGCGAGCCGCTCCGTTTGCCGGTCTTTCCGTCGCCGCAGTTCGCGAGCTGGCTGCCGCGGTGGCCCAACGCGAAATACTTCCAGGGGAGCGCCTCGTGGTGGAAGGCCAGCCGGGCGATGCCTGCTTCCTCGTCCGCAGCGGCGAATTTGCGGTGCACCAGGAAGATACGCCGCAGGAGGTTTTGGCGGTGCTGGGGCCGGGAAGCGTAGTAGGCGAGGTGTCGCTGCTCGCAGGCGAGCCCCGACGCGCCAGCGTCACTGCCAGCACTGCGGCGGACGTGCTGGTCCTTGAGCGTCAACCGTTACTCCGGGCCCTCGAGGCGGCCGATCCGAGCGATGAGCTGCAGGTCCGAGTAAACATGCGCGTGCGCCCGCGGCGGGATGACAATGTCGAGATTCACCACGGCACGGCGGTGGATGGTGCGCAGCATCTCGTGCTCAAGCACAAGCTGCGGCGCAGCTATTTCCAGCTCTCCGAGTTCGGAGCGTTCGTTTGGCAGCAGCTCGACGGGTCGACCCCGCTAACCACGATCATCGCCCGCGCCTTAGCGAGGTTCGGCGTTTTCTCGCCTCAGGGCGTGGTTGAGCTTGTCGGGCGACTGCTGAAAGCCGGGTTCGCCAATCTTGCGGACGGCAGCGCCATTCGACGAGAGACGTCAGCAGAACGCGGTCCGAGTAAACTGAGGCTCCACTTCGAGCTGCTGGAGGGAGAGGAGGCAGACCGGTGGGCAAGCCTGCTGTTCGACCGGCTGGGCTTGCTCACTCATCCCGGGGCAACCGCGCTGCTTCTCATGTCGGGTATGGCGGGATTGGCAGCAGCGGTGCTGGCGGCGCTGCAGCATGGGTTCGCCGGTAACATCGGTACGTGGCAGCTGCTGCTGGCGAGTTTCGCTCTTGCCGGCGCCATCGCCCTGCATGAGGCGGCACATATGTTGGCCATGAAGAAGAACGGCCTTGAGGTTCATGGCGTCGGCCTCGGTTGGTCCGGCTTCTATCCCGTCGCCTTCGTCGACACATCGGACACCTGGATCGCCTCTGCGAGAGCGCGTACAGCGGTGGCACTGGCAGGGCCGATCGCAAACGTCGGTACTGGCGGTGGCGCGGCCCTCGTTGCCTCCACCATGCCCGTTGGCGTATGGAGCCAGGCACTCTGGGTGTGCGCAACGCTCAACTATGCCGTGGCGCTACTGGCACTGAACCCCAACGGCGCCGGCGACGGCGCTCAGGCCCTGCGAACTCTGCTGAAGTTGCCCTCTTGGGCCTCCATCTGGCGCACGATTTCTGGCACTGCCGGCAATCGGCTCGCGGCGCTGCGGTGTCACGGCTGGAAGATCGTCGTGCTGCTGTCTATCACGGCCTTACACCTCTTCATGACCGCGGCGCTCTTCTACATACTGATCGCCGCGGTGGCCGCACGGTCACTTGTCTCCGTCTTTGGCGTCAATGCCACCGCGATCGCCGCGGGCGTTTCTCTCCTCGGCGCCCTCGCTCTCGCCCGCGGCATCTCGGCCAGTGCGTCCAGAATTTAAGGCCAGAGCCGAGCGTGAAGCCGGTGTCGCAAACGACACTATCCGGGTTGCGCGGGAGCCGGAATAGTGGGGGCCGCCTGTGGGGGGACGAGATCCGATGGAATGCAGTAACAGTCCAGCTTCATTCTTGGCCGCTAGGGCGTCGTGCCCAATTCGGCAAGGGGGGAGGCGGGGCAGAACCGCGCTTCTCGCCATCATAATAAGCACTCCGCTCCTCCTCGCTTCGGGCGCGTCTGCATTGCCGTTAGAATGGCCAGATTGTGCACCCGGCGAGGTGGCGCGCTACGCGCTGGACAAGGCTAATGCTACCGGCTGGCAGCATGATCTGAGCCGACCTATCGGTGATGAAACAGCCTGGTTCAGCCACGGCGATCTCCTCCTTGAGAGGCAGGGCAACGTCATACACTACGTTACCAGTGGCGGCGGCAGCGGCTTGCGATACCGGGTGGGGCGGGCGCCAGAATTGGCCGAAGATAATCCGCTCGCGACGGTCCGGTACATCACCTACGAGATCTCGAGCGTAGCCGCCGCAGGGCGGCAGGACCACTTCCTTATGATCAACGGCGACATCTACTGGCCATCTTGCCGCGAGGATAAGTAAGTGGGCCGTCTTCCCGGGGGAGACACTGCGGCGGCGATGCCACGCTCACTTCGGCAGGTTTTCTCGGCGTCAAGCTGGGGGCGCCTCTTGCGGGGCGCGCCCTTGATGATGCTGCTCGCACTACTCCCATTTGGTGCGCAGGGAGAAGACAAGGTCGGAATCGACGGCGTCATCAGCGACTTCCACTGTGGCGACAACTGCTACTTGGTCTTGGACACGGCAGGCGGCAAGGAGCTGATCGCGCTCTGCACCGCACCGCAGTGCGAGAGCTGGATCGTAAACGGCGCAATCCCGCCGGAGGTAATTGGCGCGCGGGTTAATGTCCGGGTGGAGGAGGGTCTTCAGTTCGACAGCGGGGGCAATGTGATGGCTGCATTCCCTGCCATCGCCAACATCCATTTCAGTGCCGAGGACTATTAGATGAAGAGCAACACCGGACAGGGTAAGTCGGCCAAGGGAACGGCCAGGCCACGCTTGATCGGAGTAAGATATGCGGTTGCGGCCGCTACCTTTGCGCTGCTCACGCAGGTCAGCCACGCGGCGACCGTTGAGGAGATGCAGCTCCTCAACGCCGCCAGCTCCTGCTCCATCGAAGAGATGATTGTACTGCTTGACCAAGGGGTGAGCGTCGAGGCTCGCAGTACCGGCGGCCACACCCCGCTCATCATGGCCGCGTTCGGCGACTGCCCCGAAGCCGTGGAGGTTCTCCTCGAACGCGGGGCGGACGAAGAGGCGCGCGATACCTCCGGCTACACCGCACTCGACCTAGCGCTGCTATATGACTACTTCGAGGTCGCTGAGCTGCTGGGCGGCGAAATTGAAGAGGACCTTCCCCACGAGGACTTGGCGGAAGAGGATGAGTGGATAGAGGTGCCGCCGGACGGCGGGGCCAATCGACCTGCCGCGCCATCGGTATCGCCCGCGCAGCAATCTCCCATCCCTGCGGGGCCGGCTATGTGCAAGGACATGTACCTCTCCTGCCAGGCCACTTGCGGATACTTCGTGGGGACGCAGTGGCAGGTCGATTATAGCTGCACGGCACAGTGCGCAGCCTGCAACGAGGCCTGCGAGAATGGCAGGCCGGTCGCCTGCACCAATGGCTTCAGGCCGTGGGGAGGACAGTAACGCTGCCGGCATTGCCCCGCAGCAAGGTGCGGCGGTGCTGCCGAGGGGGCGTCGGAGCTGCGAGTGCAGCCGCCGGGTAAGCCCTCCGGTGGCCAAGGGGGTGCCGGTCGGGTTGGCCGGGTGTTTTATGTTAAGGTGCAGTGGTGCCGCGCGCCGCCCATGCGTCCTCCGCCGACTTCGCGCTCAGCACCAGTTCCTGTTTCGGGATGTCTGGCCGACGCCGGGATTGAGCGCGTTTGTAGGGTCTAGCGTGCGGTAGAACTCCGCCAGCACCGGCTTGGCCTCGTAAAGGTGCCCGACGTTGTGCTCCGAAGGGAACTCGCTGCCCCGCCCCGAAATGTGCTCGATAAGACGGTGCTCGATCGCCATCCAGTCGGCACCCTTCTTGACGGCATAATCGTAGTGAAAAACTTGGCAGAGGAAGTGGCCGCAGGGGATTCGGCGCACGATGCTAGGTTCCACGTCCGGCGGCAGCGTCTCGCGCCAGTCGAGCGTGTTGCGCGGCAGTGCAATGTCGAGGGCGACGATGTTCTCGACGGTATCGGCGTGTACGGCGCGGTAGCGCACCGATCCGCCGCCAATAGCGTATCGGTGGCGAAATGCTGCCGCCGCTTCGGTCTCGTCGCATTCGAAGAAGTCGCCGGTCGCCGTCGGGAAAGTCGCCGCGAGGTGCCGGCGCGCCTCCTCAATACCGTCGCCGTCTACTCGCAGCAGGAAGTGGTGCTCGTAGGCATCGCGGAATGCGTTCATCCGCGCCGGCAGGTGGTTAGGGAGCAGCCGGGTGAGCATCTGCAGGATGTGGTCGGAAAGGTTGCCGCCAAGGCCTAGCCGCCTGGTGATCACGTCAAACCTGCTCTTAAGCGCGAAGGCGGCGGGGATGCGTTCCGTGCCAGCATATTTGATAAGCAGGTATAGATCTTTACCGTATTCTTCTGCGAGGCGATAAGCATCGCTATGCAGATACTCTCCAGCTACGGGCAGGTTGGCGAATGTGCCAAGGATGTGCCGGCGCAGCGTTGTCAGTTCCATGTAGTCGTTGGAGCCGACGTAGAAGACTTTTGAGGGACCGGAGCTTGGGAAGGTGTCGAGGCGCACCGCGAAGACGCATACTCTGCCGGCGCTGCCGGAGGCTTCGTAGAGCAGCCGCGGATCGTTATTGTAGCGCCCCGGCTGCGGCGCATCGATGTCCCGCAGCAAGCGCTGGTAGTCCGGGTCGGAAGCGAGCCGGGCCGGGTCATGCAGAACATCGCCTGGTCCGTACTCACCCCGGTCCAGACGGCCGAGAATCTCCTCAGGCGTCTCGCCCAGATCGATACCGAGGTGGTTGACCAGAGTTACCCTACCATCGATGCCCACCTGCGCGAACAGCGCCAGCTGGGTGAACGCTGGGCCGCGCCGCACCAGCGCGCCGCCAGAATTGTTGCAGACACCGCCGACGACGGAAGCCCCGATTGTTGTGGAGCCGATAACCGAGTGCGGCTCGCGCCCGAGTGGCCGGATGCGCTTTTCGAGCTCGTGTAGCGTCGCTCCCGAGAGGCACAGCACCTGCTGGCCGCGATTTAGAAGGTCGATGCGATCGATCCGAAGGGTGTTGATGATGACGACCTCACGGTCGTACTCGCCGAACGGTGTTGAGCCCCCGTTCAACCCAGTGTTGGCCGCTTGCATGATCACGATGCAGTCGGCCTCGACGCATGCGCTCAACGCCTGCCACTGCTCGAGTAGTGATCCAGGTTGCACAACAGCAAGGACTCGCCCCTCGCCGTAGCGATATCCCTTCTGGAACCGCCGGGTCCGTCGCTCCCCAGTGAGAACATGCCGGTCACCCACGTGCTGGCGTAGCCGCGCCAGAAGTGCCTCAGCGGGGACTGTGGCCGTGACGTGTCCAGCGGCATGGCCAGCCTGCCGATACCCACCGCTGTGCTTGGTCATGAGGTCCTCTGTCGGGTGCGAGTGGTTAGCCAATGCGGGCGCCGGCCGTTCTTTGCTGAAGTGCTGACAGCATCGCATGCCTACAGCCATCTCGCTACCTTGGGCGGCGCCCACAGTGCGCATATCGCCGCGAACCGACTGGTAGTTTCGCCATGACGCGTCGCCTGGTGGACGGCGAGGCGGAGCAAGGACGTTGCTAGAGCAGATTGGGCTGTGCCGGCGCCGCCGTTGGCAGCCGCAGGGGATCCCCCGGCTCGGGAATGTCGTCGAGGCCGGGGACGTACTTGAGCGGCAGCCTCGAGATAACCTCCAGCACGCCATCGGGCAGGGGACGCTGCAGCTCCCGCGCCTCGCTCTAGGGCGCGCGCAGCCAAACGTCCCACTCTTCTTCGGTCCGCAGGATCACCGGCATCGCCTTTGGGTGGATGGCGCCGACCACGTCATGGGGCTTGGTGGTGAAGAAGGCGAACAGCTCGTGGTCCAACGGCCCTTCCTCCTTGCGGCGGACGCCGTGCCGGTAGGTTTGGAGACCTCGGGGGTAGTCTCGTCCAGCGCGAACCATGCATTGCCGCTGCTGCCGGTAGAGCGGCGGGGTGTTGCGCATCGCCCGCTCCCACTCCGCCCGCAGCCGCTGCATGGCTTCGGTGGTCGTGGTGATGGAGTATAGGTTGCACATCAGGCAATCAGCACCAGCTCGCGCCGGGGGCAGGGGCCATTCGCGCGCCAGGCCCACTGCCATAAACACGTTGCCGACAGAACGGCCGTCCGGGAGCTTGATCCAGACGAGCGGCCGCCGCTGGAGGTGGTGTCGACCTTGCCGAATCCACGATCTGCAGACCCGGCGTCCTTAGCAACTCCTCCATTCGACGCTTGGCGGCTTACCCCAGCTGCCGTTCCTCTTCGCAATCGGGTCCATGGATTTCGGGGGCGTCATAGCCGGAGACGAACGGCGCACCGTCCCCCATGTCTCTGAGGTTCATCCCGTCGCACTTCACGGTGTCGCCGCCGACGGCGATGAGGCTGGCGCAGGTCATGAGCAGCACTGGGATCATCGGAACGGGTCTCCACTCTACGGGTCAGAGGCAGGGCAGGCTGTGCATCATGCCCTCTGGCGCCCGGCGCAGTTCCATGCGCCCTAAGCGAAAGACCTCGCCTGACCTGCTCGCCACCGCCGACGCTGCTTTGAGCCAGAGTGTCCGTCAACCGGCCCAGGCGGTCAACCGCAGGCCAGCGGCGATCTCCGTGAGCTCACGCCGCGCGGGTCCAGCCGCTAAGCGGACACTCGCCGAGGCCAAACGGTAGCGACACCCTCTGCGGTCAGAGGACACACCAAGCCGGTTCGTGCTAGCATAAGGAGCAGTCGAGGGAGGAAGCCGATGAAAATCGCCCGACTACTCCTGCCGTTGGCGCTTCTCTGGCCATCCGCGGCACTTGCCGATCTGCGCCAGGCGATAAGCGACTATCAGGCGGAAATCGATGCCCTGGAGGCCGTCCACCACGCCTGGCTGGATCTGGAGCCAGCCGAGGCGACGTTGGCAGCGGCGTTTGCCGCAAACGGCATCGGCTTTTCCATGCAGTACGCCGAGCCCTGGGGCGGCTGGCTCTATCTCGACTGGAGCTCGGCGCGCGGCGTCTACGAGAAGGCGAGGTATCGTCTCAGCGAGTGGAGCTACACCATCGGGTCGGAGCGTTTCGACGAGACGGCAGTTGAACAGATGCTCGCCGAGGGTATGGAGACCTTGCGCCGGATCGACGGCTGGATGGAGCCCTGGTTCCGCGACGACGTGAAGAATGCGGTGGAGCGGGCCTACTGGCTGGATCGGGCCCATGATGCGGGATGCTGCGGCGCGCTCTACTACCATTATCGCGATACGATGGCAGGAACCGCCTACGCGGACTCGATCAGCCCCGATTACAATCTGATTGGGCGGATCAATGTCTTCGCCGTGGTACCCGAGGAAGGGGGGAACTTTGCGGAGCCGAGGACAGTCGCTCTCGACCAACTCGCTGCCAATGCGGACACGGCTGTGCAGGCTGGTGACGTCGCGGCGATACGCGCGCTCATCGAACACGGCGCGCAAACGCTCTCCTTCCACGCGAGCGAGGAAACCGCCGAAGTCCGGGACCTGCTCGTGCTGCTCGATGAGCGGATGCGCTACGAGGAGAGTACGATCGCCGAGCTTCTGAATCAGGCGGAAGCCATGGAACCTGGGCCCCTTCGCGAAGCCGTGCTGCGTGCCGCCGAGGATGGCCTGCGCGACCGTCTTGGGCACCTCGCGCCGCTACTGGCGGCGGGCGCCGCCGCCGGTGACGACGCAGATGCGAAGTGGGTCGCGGCCCGGCTGCTGGCCGAGGCCCAGCGGCTGGCGATGCTGCGCGACGACCTCGATGATCCATTCTCTGCACCCTCGGGCACGCTACGCCTTATCGGAGGCTTGAAGGCTGCCGCGGGTGTCCTGGAGGCGGCCGGCAAGGGCGGCGTTACTTCTGCCGAGGCAATGGCGCTGATCAACGACCTCGGCAGCACCTTTGGCACTCCTGTCGCACCTACTGCGCCCTTCGCCGCGCCGGCCGGCGTGGTTGCCACCCAGCTTGGCGAAACTCGCAAGGCTTACCTCCAGGCGAGCGTTGCGTTGACGGCGGTGGGAGACGCCATTTCAGGGGACCCGGAGGGAGTCATGCGAGCGATAACTGCCGCCAACGCTCTGGAGGAGACGCTCAATCCGCGGAATCTCGTCAGGAAGCTGAAGCGGGGGTTTATCGACGGGGTCGTCGCCAACGTTCCCTTCGCCCGCACCATCGTCGGCTGGCTCGGGGCGTAGCGGACGCCCACGCGCCAGTCACTTGCGCGACCGGCTGATTGCCAAGGGCGCAACGGACGAAGCATGCTGGAGCAGTTTTCTTTCCTCGACCCCGACGGCATGGAAGCGGAGGTCAGTCTGCCCGAGGGAGCAAGCCCCTGAACATACAAGATTCCGCCTGCGCCCGGCTATTAGTCGGCCTGCGCACTTCGGACGGAATGTCTGCTGAGAGTAATTCCCCTGCACAAGGGCCGTGGGATGCCAGTCCGCGCAATTAGTATGCGGACGTTCGAGACCTGCCATGGGCCGTCGCGATGCAGTCGCTCGACCATAGGCCTGATGGACGCTGCGAACCGATCGGCTTCAGCAACTGACGCCGATCTACCTCGAGCTGCTGCCTCCGCTGCATTGACGCGATTGCCCAGCCTGGTGCCCGTCGCCTTCGGGCGTCAGGTGCAGCCTTGATGCGCTCCGAGATGAGCCTGCGCTCCTTCTCAGCGAGCGCAGCATAGAGGTGCAACGTGAAGGGATTGGCATCGGCGCCGAGCTCAGCAACGGTGAAGGGGCCGCGCTGCGCCATCAGGCCGGCGATGAAAGCGACGTCCCGCGAGAGGCGATCAAGCTTGGCAACGACTATAGGGCAACGCTCCTTGCGCCCGTGCCAGCGCCTCGGCGAGGCGTGGGCGCGCTCGAAGGCGTCGGTTCCATTGGGCGACAATGGCCATCGACGATCAAACGAGTCCGGTGACAGTCGTGGATACAAATCGCACCTCACACCTGGCACGCGCCGGCCCTTTCATCGCAACTTTCGCGCAGCAAGTCGGAGCACGTCGGCGAGGGCCTGTTGATCGTACGGTTTGCGCAGGAAGAATGTCTGGTCATTATCCAGATCTTCGGGACCTTGGTCGGCGCCCGTAGCAAACACAACAGGCAGGTCAGGCCTCTGCTGGCTGAGCTCTCTGGCAAGTTCAGTCCCAGTGACACCAGGTAGGTTGACGTCTGTCACCACCACGTCAACGGGCGACGATGCAATCACCAGCCGCGCGTCTTCGGCACTGCCTGCTTCGACTACCGTGTACCCCAGGTCGCGCACCATCTCTGCCGTGCTCATACGGATGATGGCATCGTCCTCAATCAGCAGGACGGACAGCTTCTCAGTTTCGGTTGGAGCTTCAGCTTCAGGTTTAGGTCGATCAGCTGCCGCAGATTGAAGTCGCTGAGCTCGATTGGCTAAGACATGGCGAACCTTCCGAGCCAGCGCCTCGCGGGTGTAGGGCTTCGAGAGCAGGTCCACGCCTTTGTCGAGGCGGCCGCCATGGACTATCGAGTTCTCGGTGTACCCGGATGTGAAAAGCACAGCCAAGTGCGGCAGTCGCTCGCGGGCCTTCCGCGCTAGATCCGGGCTTTTCAGGGTCCCCGGCATCACCACATCGCTGAACAGCAAGTCGATGGGGACGCCGCTTTCGACCACTGTCAGGGCACTAGCTGCGTCCCTAGCTTTCAGGACCTTGTAGCCCAATTCGGTCAGCATCTCGACAACGGTGTCACGGACCTCCTCGTCGTCTTCTGCTACGAGGATTGTTTCGCTACCGCCGGTCACCGGCCCCTCGTTCGCCACCAGCAGGGCGTCCTCCGTCTCGAACACCCTCGGCAGGTACATCTTCACGGTCGTCCCGTGGCCCACTTCGCTGTAAATCTTGATGTGACCACCGGACTGCTTGACCAGCCCGTAAACCATAGAGAGGCCCAGCCCGGTCCCTTGGCCTTCGGGCTTGGTGGAATAGAAGGGCTCGAACACTCGCCCAAGAACTTCCGGAGGTATACCGCTGCCGGTATCGGTGACGCTGAGGACCACATACTGACCTGCTGTCACCTCTGCGTGTTGGCGCGCATACGCGTCATCGAGGAATGCGTTGCCCACCTCAATTGTGAGCTTGCCGCCATCCTCCATCGCATCGCGCGCGTTGATCGAGAGATTGAGGATGGCATTCTCGATCTGCCCCGGGTCGACAAGTGTGTTCCAGAGACCGCCAGAAACCATTGTCTCTATCTCGATGCTCTCTCCGATGCTCCGCCGCAACATGTCGTCGATGCCCCTCAGAAGGTTGCCGACATTGACCACCTTGGGCTCCAGGGGCTGCCGTCGTCCGAATGCCAGGAGCTGGCTAGCAAGCTTGGCGCCCCGGCTCACCCCGGCAAGTGCGTTGGCCAGGCGCTGCTCGGCCTTCTCATGCCCCGCAATGTCCTTTCGAAGCAGTTGGAGGTTGCCCGAGATCACCTGGAGCAGGTTGTTGAAGTCGTGCGCCACACCCCCCGTGAGGTTGCCAATCGACTCCATTTTCTGGGCCTGTTGCAGCGCCTGCTCCGCCAGCCGCAGCGCTTCGGCTTGCTGCTTCTCCGCCGTAACGTTGCGCCCGATCGCATGGATGAGACCGTCCTCGGGAACGGCTGACCACGACAAGTGAGCGTGCTCGCCGTTGGCACACAGAAACCTGTTCTCAAAACGAAGGGTAGGTTTCCCCTCCCGGAGACCAGCCATTTGCTCCAGCGTCGCGGACCGGTCTTCCGGATGAATGAGATCCAACAATGACTTGCCCAGGAGCTCGCGCTCCTCCCACCCCAACACCTTGGTCCAGGCCGGATTGACGGCGGCAATCGTGCCCTCGAAGTCGGCAATCAGCATCAGATCGTTCGACAGCTTCCAGATGCGGTCACGGTCCTGGGTCTTCTGTGTGACTTCCGATTGTAGCTGACTATTCTGCTGCTCGAGGGCCGCTTCCGCTTCCTTGCGGAGGGTGATGTCCATCAAAACGCCCAGTGCACGCACTGGGAGGCCGCCCCCGTCCCTGAGAATTTCACAGCGTAGCAGGAGCCAGCGGGGGGTTCCGTTGGGCCATACATAGCGGAACTCGCTTTCGATAAACCGGTCCCCGCGTGCTATCGCGGCCTGTCCCTCTGCGGCGAGGCGCTCCTGCTCTCCGGGATAGTATCCGGCCCGAATTTCCTCCGTAGTTGGCGAGGCTTCCTCAGGAAAGCCGAGCAAGCGGTTCAGTTCGGCAGAGCCGACGATCTCATTGCTTGCGAAGTCGATCTCCCACACCGCCATCTTGCCTGCATCGATCGCAAGCTTTAGGCGAGACTGGCTGTCGCGAAGTGCTGCTTCGGCCTTCTGACGCTCGGTGCTGTCATCTCTGACACATAACCAGTACTGCGTGCCCTCGGCTTCGATCGAGCGTACCCGCACAGTGCTCGTGAAGGTGGTGCCGTCTTTCCGACGGTTGACCCATTCGCCCCGCCAGACGCCGTCCGTATTCAGTCCACTGCGCACCGCCTGGAAAACACGTTCCTGCTCCTCCGGACCAAAGGCGTTCTGAACAGAGAAATGCTGCCCCATCAGCTCCCCGGATTCGTAGCCGAACAGCCGATCCTCAGCGGAGTTGGTGTAGACAATAGTGCCGTCAGAAGTCGCGAGACTGACCCCCTCGCTCATGCTGTCGAGAAGCGCTCGGCTTATTCCGGGGAGGAGATGGCTGGCGTCCGGCGCGTCATCAGCTGAGTTCATTGGCCTGAGCCCCTTCGATTTCCACCCGCCCTGGCAGTGGCTGGGAGCGACCGCCTTGCGGCGGCACGACCTCAGCTCTATGCTTGGCCAAAGTCCAGCAAGGCCAGCTGCCGCAAATGACTGGTGAAGCATGTGCACCCCACCCGTTCAGTTGGCTAGCGGTCAGCAATTGGCGCGTCAATGAGAAGTGAATGCAGCAGCGGCTTCTGCAGCCTCCCTTCCGGGCGCGCCTCCCGTACGGTCGAGTCATGAAGCATGACAACTGGCGGCGACTGTCCGCGCTAGCAATGGGATTGGCGCTCGCGCTCGCGCTCGTAATGGTCGCGAGCTACGTCATTCAGGGAACCGACCAGCGAGATATTGGCCCCCCCGCTGCCTCACAACCCGGTTCGTAGTTGCCAATGCAGGTGCGAGTCGGCGGCGCTGTCGGGTGCGTGTGCGATCATCTGATGCTGCACGTTGCTCAGTTTCCTGTGCCCCAGTGCCGGCTCCGTTATGCCCCGGCGGCAACGTCTAAATCCAATCCGGTATTGATGGATCAGTGCCGCTCCAGATCAACATATCGAGGGCGACGATGATCTTAACGGTTTCGGCGTGTACGGCGCGGTAGCGCACCGATCCGCCGCCGATGGCGTAGCGGTGGCGAATGCGGCCGCCGCTTCGGTCTCATCGCACTCGAAGAAGTCGCCGGTCGCCGTCGGGAACGTTGCCGCGAGGTGCCGGCGCGCCTCCTCAATGCCGTCGCCGTCCACCCGCAGCAGGAAGTGGTGCTCGTAGCGTCGCGGAAGGCGTTCATCCGCGCCGGCAGTTGGTTAGGGAGCAGCCCAGTGAGCATCTGCAGGATTTTGTCGGAAGAGGCGCCGCGAAGGTCTACCTTGAGCGGCGCCCACAGTGCGCATATCCGGCGCGAACCGACTGGTAGTTTCCGGGTGCCGGTCTGGAGACAGCAGTCTTTTACTGGCTTTCCAGGTACTGACCGAGGACAAAGATGCTCACCGAGAGCACTGCGGTTGTCACGCCGGCAACTTGGGTTCAGGTTAGCTTTTCGGCAAACAGCATTACAGCGACAAGATTGACGGCGATCAGTTGCACCACGGCCGAGAGGCTCAACGCTACGCTCATCCCGAGATTGCTGATCAACCGCAACATGATCAGGTTTCCGACGGTGTAGAGGGCGAGGGTGGCGGCCAGCCACGCCCATCCTGGGGTTAGGGTAAAGGCCTTCGCGGCGCTGGCCGCAGCGATGAAGGCGACGGTCAGACACCGATAAGCAGCGTCGACTGCAGCGTCATCGTTAAGTGGTCCTGTGGGGTGTTCCGGGAGGATATATCACTGCTCCGTCCGGCGTCGGTCTGGCTCCTGGCGTCAGCGTCGCCTGAGTAACGCTGTTGGGCCCAAGGATATGGAAAACCGTGTCGCCACCCGCCAACAGGTAGTCCGCAATGATCCGACGGTGGCAGCGCCACCAGACGGCCTCCGAACACATGATGGCAACGTTCTGGATCTCACCCAGTTGCCGCAGGCGGAGCATTCCGGCGCGAAAGGTGTTGCTCAGTGCATAGTCAGCATAGTTCCGGAAGCTGCGGTTCTCCCAGAAGGCGTTGGGAGACGCGTCTGGCTGTTGGGCCTTGCCTCGCCGGCCACCGGGGCCGGAAATTGCAGTCCAACGACGCCGGCTGCTCGCTGTCGAGCGAGGCGGTGGTGGCGGTCGGCGACGGTGACCGATACGTGGGGAGATCCAGCAGCCGTCACCGCTACGGTGCGGGCTAGCGCCGATGTGTCAGACGGTAGCTGTAGATCGTCGTGCTGATGAGGGGGATCAGCAGCGTCGCTAGCAAGGCTGCGAGTAGGTACATCGGTTCTGCTACGAATGCCGCAAAAACAATAAGAACAGCGCCCCCGATAAGAAAGAGGATTCCACCCAGACGCTGTGTCTTCTGCCACACCACGGGATCGCGGAGCCAGGGCAAGCGGATTCCGGCCAACCCGTTGGGCTGCATTTTCGGCATGATGTTACCAAACAGCACCAGCATCACCCCGAGAGCCAGGCAGAGCATGCGGATCATCAGGTCGGGATATCCTAGACCGATCAAAACAACCCCCGCTTGGATCGTCAGGAAGAGACTGGTGAGAGCGGGCACCACAGTGCGCCACGCATGGCGGCTGGCGTCGAGTTGCGCCCGAGGGGCAAACCGGGCCAGGGCCAGGAATACCAGAGTAACCAGTAGCGCTCCTGCTGGTGCGGCCAGCAGCGCTACGTCCCGCGGCCAGAACGCGTCGGGCCTCCCGGACGGTCCCCAATGCACCGGCAATGATACGCCGTCAGGAATAAGCAGATAGCCTGCCAGCGTCACCGCGCCGAGGGCGATCCACAAGCCAACATTGGTGCGAGAATAGAGTACGCGGTTCATTCGTCCTGTTCCTTGAGACTGAGGAGGTTTGCCAGAGCCCCCTCAAGAATGGAGGTATTGAGATGGTAGATGATGCTGGTGCCGCGCCGCTCAACCGCCACGAGTTCAGCTTCCTTGAGCTTGTTGAAGTGCACTGAGAGGGTCGGCTTGCTTATCTCAAAATGCTCAGCCAATTCCCCAGCGCTCATCGGCCCTCCCTTGAGCAGTGCGAGCACCTTGCGTCGGGCAGGATGTGAGAGTGCCTCGAAGATCGCGTTGATGCCCATGACTAATCCAGTAGTTCGTCATCACACTAAATAGACTTTGAACTAATTAGCGTCAAGACGAATTGTCTTCGGCCTGCACGAGCTGCCTTCGCGACGGGTGAAGCTTCGGGGTGACACCGCGGCGGCGTCCACAAACAGAGAGGAGCTGTTCAACAACGGCCAGTCGCTTTTCGGTATAAACCGCGAGCCTGTCACGGTGCTGCGGGCAGGGCGCGCAGGGTCCCCCTGGGCAACGAGGCGCTTGATGACACCGACGACGTGGCACGCACGATCGTCTACGGCTTCAGCCACATGCTCCCCTTCGACGATCAGCTCACTACCGCTAGACCGCAGCCATCGCGACCTACATCCAGAACAACTGGAGCAACCACTTCGGCCCCGTGCAACCTGAAGAGTTTGCTGCGCAGCGTTAGACAGACGTGGCCGCGGCGGCTGCCTTTGCCCCAATTGGGGCCTAGGCTAGTCACCGTCTATTGCCGGTCGGCGCTGGGTCAGGCTCGCTCCACACCAGCTCCATCCGTCCATCATCACGGGGCGCGAAGACGAGAGAGCGGCGCGAGGGGTCGCCGAATATCGGTGCCAGTCTCGCTGCCTCCCGCTGCGCCTCGTCCTTCGAGGGGAACGGGCCGTAGCTCTTGCCCTCGCAGTCGATCCACCATTGGTGACGACTGAAGAAAACGACGAACCAGCAGGTCTTCATATCGGCGGCAGACTCCGGATGGTGACGAAGGAGTTCGCCAGTCACTATTGAGCCGACAGTAGCCTGCAGCTCCTTAAGGTAAGTTAGCGTCAGGTCGGAGACGGTGCGGAGGCGTCATGAGCAGCGCGCTCCTTGCCGTGCGGCGGCCCGGCTGGGAGGCGAAAAGGGTGCCTTCCTAATCCAGTCCGGCCGACTTCCTTAAAGCGGCGTTCAGCCGATCCTGCCAGCCCGGGCCATCCTCCTGGAAGTGGGCGAGGATGTCGCGGTCGATCCTGATCGTGACCGCCTCCCTCAAGATAACTACCGTATTGGACATGGAGAACAAGCAGCGCGCCAACTGCTTCAGCGCATGATCCAGTGCATGTGCGGGATAACATCCTGCACGGCTTGCAGCGGCTGGGGTTACTTCCGCTCGTATTTCCCGATCAGCGACTCGATCTCCTCCCGCCTCTCCGGGCGAAGCGCTGCCATCTCGCGCAGCAGCAGCAGATGCGTGTTCATGGCCGCACGGATTTCCCACGGGTTCGACGAGCCGGGGAGGCTCGCGGCGTGAGCTGCCAGCGAGCGCTTCATCTCGAGGAGCCAGTGGCCGGTCTCTGCGGCGTCGAGTTGGTCTAGGGGCTTCATCGAGAGAAACGGGGTGGACGTGGCGCTACATTGGAGGTCAGCGGTCTTGCTGAACCGTTAACTCCATCTCGTCGCCGTCGTGTGACTGCGGGAGGTAGCCATGCAATGTGCGGCTTCAGTTGGCCGAGACTCGCCTGCCGGTCCTCACCGTGCGCCTCTTTATGCCTTTGCCACGTCCTCAGGAGAACAGGGCCGACGACGGCTTTATCCTTCCTTCAGCTCTGGAACGGTAACCTCCTAGACGAGTAGATATGCACGGCGACGAGACATGTTGGAGCAAGACTTTTCGCGCCTGTTGCGACACACAGAGACGGCGATTGATCTACTGAAACGTGCGTCGATCGTGCCTGGCGTTGAGCTCTACGAGATGCTCTACAAATACTCGCTCGGCACTGACCCGCGCTTAACGCGCGCCTGGATCAGCTGCTCGGTTGCGGATCGGCTACCGCCGCTGAGGTGGTGAGCCTCTGCGGAGACTACCGAGGTCGAGATACCGGGGCTGACGTGGCGAGCGTCTCGGAGCGCATTGCCGCCCGCATCGAGTCCGTTCACGACACCATCTCCTCGGCGATGGCGTCCGCCAACCTCTATTCAGGTTCGCTGCAGTCGGCGAGTGGTAATCTCAGCGGCGCGATGGGAGCGGAGGCTATGCACGCGATGGCCGAGCGTCTCCTGACCGAAAGCCGGGCAATGCTGGCCGTCAACCATCAGCTGGAAGCCAATCTCGAGGCCGCCCATCTCGATATGGTGGCACTGCAGGCTGACCTCGAGGATGTTCGCCAGCAGTCCGTACTCGATCCGCTTACGATGATCTACAACCGCAAGCATCTCGATGGGACCCTGCTCGTCGCTCTCGACGATGCCCAGACCGGAAACAGCCCGCTCTCCCTGATGATGATCGACATCGACAACTTCAAGTCGTTCAACGACACCTGGGGCCACCAGACTGGAGATCAAGTCCTGCGCCTGGTTGCCGTGGCCCTGAAGAACCGATTGCGCGATAGCGACACGTTGGCAAGGTTTGGTGGCGAGGAATTTGCGGTTGTCCTCCCGGATACCGAACTTGAGGGAGGAGTCCACTGCGCTAACGACCTCCGCCTTGCCATCGAAGCAAAGGAACTCGTCAGGCGCTCGACGAAGGAGAGGCTGGGCAGGATCACTGCATCCTTCGGCGTTGCGACCTGCTGGCCAGGGGATACGCCTGCGTCACTCATCGAGCGTGCCGACCGGAGCCTCTATGCCGCCAAGGAAGCCGGCCGCAACTGCGTCATCGGAGAGACAGGTCTTTACGACAGCATGGTCGGGCGGATACGGGCTTGAATGCGGGAACGAAGCAGGAGCAAGCAGCCAGGGTATGAGCTGGTTGTCTCTTCAGCGGTAGAGGTCATTTCGCTGGAGACGCCCAATGACCTGGTCGGCCATGTGCGCGCAACGTGCACCATCGAAGGGGAATATCTCCGTGAACTGGGGAGACAGCGCCTTCTCGAGCTTCAGTCGGATGCACTTTCGCGCGCGAAACAGGCGCGTGTTCACGGTCTTGGGGTTCAAGGAGAGGAGTGCGGCAGCTTCCTCAACGCTCATGCCCTGGATGTCGCGCAGAATGAAGACCATGCGGAAGGGCTCGGGGATCTGGTCGACCGCCTGCTCCAGAAACCGACGCACCTGTTCGCGCCCCGTCTCTTTCTCCGGGTCAGTTGCAACGGGGGTAGTTGGAAACATCACGATCTGCGCTCCGTCTGTGCCACCTTCTGCTTCCACCTGTGACAGCTCCACGAACGGCCGCCGCCGCCGCAAACGGCCGTAGGCGAGGTTCAATGCGATACGGGTGATCCAGGTTGAAAAAGAAGCCTCGCCGCGGAAGCCATCCAGCTTAGTGAACGCTAGAAAATAAGCCTCCTGGACGACATCCTCGGCCTCGGCATCGTCTCGCACCACGCCTCGCGCTGTACGAAAGAGCTGCTGGTTGTAGCGCTGGATCAGCAACCGTACCGCCGCCTCGCGACCCTGCCGCGCCAGAGCAACGAGATCCGCATCTTCCGAGGCCGGACCGGCCGTACGCTGTTCTGCGCTGCTCAATGACATGACTTCCTCCCGCCGCTGAAGTGCTCCCCAGAGCCGGTCACGATGGCTGCTCCACTACGCCCGCGGTGAGGATCTCCTCGACCGAAGGCAATCCGCGGACTGCCGCCTCCGGCACGCCTTTAGTGGTGTAAGCTTCTATCACCTCCCCGACGACGATCCTGCCGACCATCCCCGCGTGCTCGTGGGGCAGGCAGTAGTAGTCATAGACCCCCGGGACCGAGAGGGTAACCGAGAAGGACTCGCCTGGCTGCAGGTACCCCGAATCCCAGGGATCAGCTCCCTCGGGGACGCGGCGGGGTCGGTCGAACAGGGTTGGGTGATAGGCCGTCGCCGTATGCGAGTTGCCGCGGTCCCGATTGATCCAGCGGATCATCTGGCCCGGTAAGACGTGGATGCCGAGGGGGCTGTACCACACGTGCGAACCATTGGGTGAGCCCTCCATCACGATGTCCAGCGTATCCGCGCCGCGGCCACGGGTGCTGACGGCGAAGCCGGCGAGGAATGCCCCGCCGACCTCCAGTGCCCGTCTTCGGGTCACTCTCATTCTGCCACCCGCGCCTCGTCGGCCGCCGGCACATGCCAGAGAACGATATGGACATGCGGCTGCTCGACGCCCGGGTGACCGGCATTGTGTAGTAGACGTCCACATGATCGACATTGCCACCAGGTGCCGCGAGATCATCGAAGTCGGCGTCCGGTCCAAGTTCCTCGGTCGGCAGCATGTAGATGGTGCTCACGAGCGCCCCATCACGGTCATAGGCAAGGAACGGTCCGGCCGGCAGCGTTGCGGGATCAACGAAGAGTTGGCCCATTCCGGGGAGGAACTCGGGCAACTCGACGAGCTCGCTCACAGCCTGAAAGCTCGCCGAAGGTGGGGCGGTGGCGACTTCCTGCGAAGGCTCGTGTGCAACCACAGGGGTGGCTGCGACGAGCAGTATAGCGGTGGCGCACGAGGTGAGTTTCATCGGTAGATCCTCTCGGTTCGGCGGAGCCCTGGTGGCGCCGCATCGCTGATTTGATGCCGAAGGCGGGCAAATGTTCCCGAAGATCGAGCACTGCAGCATGCGCACCAGGACTGCGCAGGCCCGAGACCTCTGGCTGGGCGCTGACACCAGCCATTCCTGACGACACCATTCAAATGCGGTTCAGCCACCACCGCGCAACCATCGGCACAGGCAATAGCGCCGATGGAGAACGAGGATGTCGAAGAATCTCATGCCCAAACTTGCCGTGGCCCTGTTTGCAGCTGTGATGGTGGCGACCCCGGCCGCCGCTCTGGACAACAACCCCATGGGTACGGCGCTCACCAAGGCGGACCTGGAAAAGGACGGCTACAAATGCGTAGTAGTCGGCGTCGGTTTCTGGGAGTGCACCAAGGGCGACAAGACCTACTGGTGCGATACGGGGAGCTGTCAGCCGAAGCCGAGGCGGCAGACGGACAGCGGCAGACGGCCCGTAGGCACTTTCGGGGGTAGCACCATGCTTATGCGCTGAGCCATTGCGCACCACGACCTTGGTCACGCGCAGCAGGAGCCGGTAAGGCTCCCTCCGACTCCTGCGGCCAAGGCGCCCGCGCCCGCGTAGGACCTCTCTAAGGGTAGCGCGGGCGTTCATTCGCCGTGACCGCCTCCGATGCCGATCACCACGTGGTCGCCGAACGCCTCAACGTGCCCCACGGGTGGCTGAGGCGTCTGCGTTGCGGCTACCACCCCAGCGGCTCCAGCTCCGGGCACGTGGGGCCACTGTGCGGCACTTCCTCGCCGAACATCCCTCAGCAGGCTCACCTGGCATCAGCATCGGCTATCCTTTCGCCGGCCACAGGTGAGTCGACGAGCGTGCGCCGACCCAAATTACAGGACTGACCGTCTCCATCATGACGGCCAGGGCCCATGCCCCTCAATCGCCGCTCCGTTCTCACCGGCCTCTTGGCTCCGCTGGTCTCCACGGCGGGCGCTGATTAAAGGGAACTGCTCGCGCTCGGGGCACAGCTCGGGGTCTTACGACGGCGGGTCACAGCGAGGCGCAGTGCAGGGATCGAGGGCGCCTGGCGCTTGCCTACGAGTGGGACGACGACCCTCGAGGAGCACAAGCTCCGGCGGCTGGCTGCGCTCGCCGACGAGAAGGCGAGGGCGGGGTAGGAGGGCCGCCGCTCGCGAACTGGTCCACGTGGAGAGGCAAGACGGCCGGTAATGGCCGGTTGAGGCCTCACGGGGACGGGTCAGCCAACTCCTCGTAGGGGCTGTCATCCTTTCTGGTGAAACGCCACCTGCCATCTGCCCCCAGGACGGCCTTGAGATCATCCTTGGGATAGGTGCCCTCGTCCCCTTCGGTCCGATCGCCAATCTCGAGGAAGGTCACGTCCGCATCGGTCCTGTTAATGAGCTGGTGCGCGATCCCGCCCGCGGGAAATCCAGCACACATGCCAGGCCGCAACTGCAGCTCGCTGTCCTCGGTGACAAGGGTGGGATTCCCTTCCAGAATGTAGACGAACTCGTCTTGCTTGCTGTGTTTGTGCAGCAGCGATGACTCTCCGCCGGGTGCCAGGGTCGTCAGGTTTACACCGAAGTTCTTCAAGCCGAACAGGTCCCCCAGCACCCGCTTTGAACGCCCCTGCATCCTGCTGAAGAATGGCTCCGGATAGCTGGAGGGTTTCGACCTGACTTTCACATCCAATGCTACAACGGCTCGGTCTGCCTTGTCGGCGGTGCTCATCCTGTTCCTCCCGATCCTTTCCGAGGTAATCATCGGACCCAAGAATATCAACAATACTGTCCTATGCCGGAAGCGGACGTTGCACCAGTGAGGACGGGAGCCGGTTGGGAGCCGTTTCTCCGACTGCATTATGCTGCGTCGCTATCCGCAGCAGCACATCACGGAGACGGCGACCAGCCCCCACTAAAGCTGGCGTGTCGGACATCCCCGAGGCAAGTGGAAGAGCCAGGTCAGCTCGGCTTGTCCCTAGCAGCGGACGAAGACGGCTGCGTCTCCCCCTATCCGGACGCCGCTGATCGATAGCGGCCCGCTCGACGGTGGCTTCACTGCCAAGGCATCGGTGGACCGCGCGCTGATCGGTAGCTCGCGGTGCGGCGTGTCGAAGATGAAGGCGGGATCACCGCCAAGCCTCACATAGCCCGTCCGCGGTTCGCCGTTGACGCGCGTCTCGACCACCTGCCCGCCGGCCGCATTGCCGCTGATCACGAAGTCCGGCGATTGGCAGGAGGAGCCTTTGCCGCTCCACGACCCCAGCACATAATCGCGGGTCAGCGAGGCGGTGTCGTTATCGGAGGGCTCGGCGCGAACGATGCTTTCCACCTCGATCGTCGCAGCTCCTTGTGTGCAGATAGAGACGTCGGCGGTTTCGCCGGTCACGCGCACGTAGTCGCCGGCCTCGAACTGCGCTCCGGCTCCAACTAGGCTGTATGTTCGGTCGTCCCCCGTTTTCAGCTGCAAGCATTCGGCACCGCGTGCGAGCCGTCCCTCTTCCGTCCGCGTGCGGCCGTCGTCAACCGGCACATCGCGGTTGCGCAGTTCCACCACCTGCACCGAGCTGCTGACCTTCGTGCGGCCTCCTTGAGTGTGGATCACAAAGACGAGTTCGTCTCCGGGATCGGCGGTTTCGGGTATCCGAACGTGGGCTTCCACTTCGCCATCGGACCGCACGTGCGCTCGCTCGAGCGTGCGCCACTCCGACGCCGGTGGTCCGACACCGATCTGAACGGACCTGCCAGGCTCGTAGTTTTCGCCGCTCACCGTGACGGGCGCCCCCGGGCCGCCGGCCCGCGGCTCGACATTGATCGTCGGTTCCTCGACAAGGCCGTCTTGCCCGTCCGCCATCCCCGGAATATGGATCGAGTGCCCGATCTCCAGATCATCCGGGTCAAGATCGGGATTGGCCTCGAGCAACGCGTCAACGCTGATCCCGTAGCGGTTCGCCAGCGAGAAGAGCGTGTCGCCCGGCTCAACCTCGTAGCTTGCCTGTCGCCGCGCTGTTTCGCCGTCACCTCCCGTCGCTCCCGGGATGGTGAGGCGAGTTCCCACGGGTATGTCGTTCACGTCGATCTGTGGATTGGCGACCTTGAGGTCGGACAGTTGGACCCGACACTGTTGCGTCACCTGATACAAGGTGTCGCCCGGCTGAATGATGTAGTGCTCGCCGCATGGGCTCTGAGCCCTGGCGCTTGCCCCGGGGAGGAGCACGAACGAGATGGCCGCTAGTACACCGGCGGTTGTCGAAAGAGGTCTTGCCATCTGCGCGCTCCCTGTCTTGCTTGAGCGTCGGCACCACTCGATGTTGGATGCTGTATCTGACCGTCGCGGCGGCTCTGGTAGGTGCAAATGCCGACCCGGTCGAGCCAAACATTTTCCGGGGCCACCGGTTCCGACGTTTCGGTCCTCTTGCGGCTGCATCGGTGTGGCGCAGTGTGATCCGCTTGAGGGTACGAATGTTTGGCAGGGCGCCTCGCGGCGCGGGCAGCGCAGGCGGAGTAGGCGCCGAGGCACCCGCTCGGCGGGGCCGCTCAAGCCGGCACCGGTAAATTCTTCGGAACGATCCGATGAGCCCGCCTTTTCGCATCTACCTGCCCAGCCGACGTGTCAGGGCGCCATGGGCGCCCGAGGAGGGCCGCAGCGGTGCGGGTGGCTAACCGGCCACGATCGGTCCTCATCGCTCGATCAGCTTACGGAGAAGACACCATGGACAACGCAGTTGCCTTTCGCCCGGCTGCAGCCACGAGTGCTGTCCCGCGGCACCAGCTTTCAGTTGCGGCGGTCGCCTGTGCAGCACTACTGGCCTCGTCCGGCCTGGTGCAGGCGGCGCCCGCCCGCACGACTGCCGACCTCTCACTTCGGGCCGGGCCAAGCACCAGCTACCAGCGACTGACGGTCATGCCGCAGGGTGCCCGGGTCGATGTCGAACGCTGCACCCCGGCTACGGCTGGTGCGAGCTCAGCTATAACGGTTATGACGGATGGGCCTCGGCCAACTACCTGAACATCGCACGCCCGGGCGCCGATGAGCCGATTGCGCAGGTCGACATCGACCTGCCGATCGAGATCTTCGACTTCTTCTCGCAGATCGGAGGCGGTGCGCCCGATGGCGGAGACGACGAAGAGGACGACCAGCCGTCCGTCGGGCGGGGCGAGATCTGCTTCTACGCCGACTTCGACTATCAGGGAGAGAGCTTCTGCGCCTCGCGGGGCGAAGCGAACAACCAGCTGTCGCAGAACTGGAACGACCGCATCTCCTCGATCCGCACCGGCCCCGGCACCGCGGTGCTGGTCTGCGAGCACTATGACTTTGCCGGCAACTGCCGCCGGATCAGCGGCAACGTCGAATCGTTCAGCGGCAACTGGAACGACGTCATCTCCTCTTACGAGGTGGGTGGTCGCGTTCCGGATAGCGGCGACAGTGACAATGGCGGGGACGACGGCAACCGCAACGGCGACGGCGGCCGCGCTGCCGGCCCCGGGCCCGGCGAATTCTGCTTCTATGAGGACTTCGGCTATGGTGGCCGCAGCTTCTGTGCGTCGGTCGGCCAGCAGGAGGCGCAGCTTCGCAGTTCGCGCAACGATGCCATCTCCTCGATCCGCGTCGGGTCGGGCGCTACCGTCCAGGTCTGCGAGGACTACGACTTCGACGGCAATTGCCGGCGGATCAGCAGCGATGTCGAGTCGCTCGGTGACGGTTGGAACGACGTCATCTCGTCCTACCGCTCAAGGTCCGGAATGGACAACGGCGGCGGCAACGGTGACGGCGGCGCTGGACCGAACGAAGTCTGCTTCTATCAGGACTTCGGCTATGGCGGTGGCAGCACCTGCGCAGCGCCAGGGCAGTCCGAGCCGCAATTGAGCGGCGACTGGAACGACGCCATTTCCTCGATCCGCGTCGGAGGTGACGCCGAACTGCAGGTTTGCGAGGACTACGATTTCGGCGGCAACTGCCGGCGGATCAACAGCGACACCGAGTCCCTCGGCGATGGCTGGAACGACACGATCTCGTCCTATCGCGTGCGCTGACAGCCGTGTCGTTTTGACATGTAATTGCCCCGCCGGAAGCGGCGGGGCAACCGCCAACGCCGGCGGGCGGCCATCTTCCCTTCACGGGCAGGGGTCGACACGAGGGCGCTACCTCGACACCTCACCAAGATGGACGGGCGCATCGTCGAGAATAAGGTGCTGCGGATGCACCGGGTGACGGGCTCCCCGGTCGAATACACCGTGGAGTACGTGGATTTGACCCCATTCATGGAAACAGTCAGGCAGTTGTTAGGTACGGGCTGAAACAGGACCAGTTGGATCAGTTGGATCAGTTGGACGGCCTGTTACGCCCCGTTCGCACCGTTCTCAGGGGGCCAGCTCTAGGATGCCATTAGCTCAGGGGCTCCGGCCCTGTCGACCCATTTGGCGGTCGGGCGCGGCGGCCAGCGAATTCCGGAGGGTCCTCCTGACTGTGGATGCAACACGGGGCGGCAGCAGCGCACCAAGGGAGCAGCTACAGGGTGGAAAATCAGTTTCTTACTCAAACTAGGAAGAGCCATTCGCTCTATTTTGCGGACACGGCAGGGCCTTACGGGCAGATCCTGAACTGGGTTTTTAGTAACTCCACCTCGCTCAACGGCCTTTTGCTGTGGTTTGTTGGAGGCTTAGGGTGGTTACTCTCAAGTGCCCGTAGTCCGGGCGTTTCGGGGGAGCAAGTAACCAGATCGCAAAAAGCCCATTCTCTGGGCCTCTGCGGAAGACTTGCTCAATGCCGGAACTCGGGGCTTTTCAGAGGATGGCGTCACTGGGGGCGAAAATACCTTCACTGGACGTCCTGCCACGACATCTTGAACCTCCCCCATGTTCGCAAAAAATCCCCCGACAGGGACTCCAGCGGAAGGAACGGGCGGATGTCCGGAGAAGCCTTCACGGCCGGTGTTCCGACCTTTTCCGCGCTGAATGACCCATGCTCGAGCGCCGCCTTCGGGGCCTCGGCAGGCGGGGGGAGTCAAGTGCGGAAACAGGTTCAAAGAGTCCTGCAATTACAGTGGGTTTAGGGATGTCAGTGGTGCAAACGCTCTAGCTGCCGGACGGGGATAGCTTCGCATTATCAGTGGTATAGTCCCATCACCGCGGAGGTTTGATGAACCTGTCGGCGAAACACCCTCCTAGCTGCTGCCTGACTGCGCTGCTGCCGCCCCGTATGGCACCCACAGCCGGGGAGGACCCTCCGGAATCGGCGCAGCCAACGCCCCCTCGGCGTCAACGAGTCCTGCGCGTCCATGACAGCTGCCGGTGGCCTCGGTTCGAACATGTTGGGCGGAGAGAACATGGCGAGTTGAGCCAGACGGGCGATCAGAACCTCAATGGAGGACTGAACGCTCTTGATGCACGCCGCGTGCAGTAGCACGCCTACTCTGGTCAGGTCGCGTGCTGCATCGACGACCGACGTTCTCCTCGTCGCTGCAGAGCGCCATGAGACGAGAAGTCGCTCGCGCCCTCCATAGGCCTTCTACCTGTCGCTGTGACGATTCCGACGCTGCTGCTCAGCCATTATAAGGACCTGCTGCTCGAACCGAGGCCACCGGCAGCTGTCATGGACGCGCAAGACTCGTTGACGCCGAGGGGGCGTTGGCTGCGCCGATTCCGGAGGGTCCTCCCCGGCTGTGGGTGCCATACGGGGCGGCAGCAGCGCAGGGTCCGCGACCTCAATAGTCGGTTCGAATGAGAAAATTGGCCGCAGACCGGGCAGTGCAGAAAATTGGGAATCGGGCCTCTCTTACTCAAGTACAACCCGTGAGAGGATCCTCGACCGATGGCGCATAGAGGACAGACGATCGGACAGACGGTTTGGTAGATCGTGTGTGCCGCAGCAACTGGGCGATTAGCAACATTTCGCCGGCGGCTACCCTTCGAGTCCTCCGCCAAACCTCTGCAGAGGCTGGGCATTTGTGCCGCTGCTACGCGGGCTTGTGCAACATTTCGGATGCTGTGCAGTCGGGGAAGGTGGCGGAGAGGAAGGGATTCGAACCCTCGAGACAGCTTTTGACCGTCTGCGCCCTTAGCAGGGGCGTGCCTTCGACCACTCGGCCACCTCTCCGCCGGCGGGTCTATCGGTAGACCGGGGCGGGTTCAAGGAATTTCTGCTGCGTAGGCGGGTTCGGGGTCCGTATCGGTCATCTTGTGCCGGCCCGGAACGGATGGCCGGTGGCGGCGTTGGGCGCTGGAGCCGGCCCCCTATGCCGGCCGCAGAGGAGCACACGCTTGGCCCCCTCGCTGCCATACGGACCAATCGGCGCTTCCTCTGTCATCCTCTGCGTCGACATGCAGGGCCTGTTCGCTGAGCCGACAGAGTGGTCGACGCCCTGGATGAAGCGCGTGCTGCCGCTGGTGGTCGACCTGGTGGCGGCCCGCCCGCAGCAGACGGTCTGCACCGCTTCATCCCCGCCGCGGGGCCGGGGCAGGGGCAGGGCGCGTGGCGACGCTACTACCGCCGCTGGGCCCGCATGACCCTCGCCGCGCTCGATCCCGACCTGGTGGAACTGGTACCGGAACTCCGGCGCTTCGCGCCTCCCGCCGAGGTGGTGGACAAGCACGTCTACGCGCCGTGGCTGGAGACGGACCTCCACCCGCGCCTGCAGGCGCGGGGGATCGACACGCTGGTCGTATGCGGTGCCGAAACGGAGATTTGCGTGCTGGCGAGTGTGATGGGGGCCATCGACCTCGGCTACCGTGTGATCGTGGTGACCGACGCCATCTGCAGCTCCGCCGACGCCACCCACGATGCGATGCTCGGCATCTACCGCAGTCGCTTCGGCGTGCAGGTGGAAGCCGCCACTGCGGACGAAGTGCTGGATGCTTGGCGAGATTGAACTGGCGCCCGATTAATAGGCAGTGGGAACCGGTTGCCCCGAAGTTCATTGCTTAAGGAAGCCGACGGTACAGGCAACGGGGACCACCAGAGTTGCGTCACTCGTGGAGCGACAGCGCCTCCGGCCTCGTGGACACCAGATCAGTGCGAAGAGGACCTGCGCGATGAACACCGACAATCCAATGAACCCCACTCCGGATAAATCCTCCGGGACATCAGGGACGGCTCCCGACTCCGAGCGCCTCCGCAAGGATGCGAGCGCCGCTGCCGAAACCGCCAAGCGCGACCTGGAGCGGGTTCGCGAGGAAGCGGAAAGCAGCGTCCGCGAAATCGCTGACCAGGCCCAGGCCCAGCTCGAACAGGCCGGCGAGAAATTCAAGGGGGCCGCCGCCGACCAAAAGGACATGCTCGCCGAGGAACTCGCCAGCGTTGCCAAGGCGGTTTCCCGCGTGGCGGAGGAACTTCGTAACGAGAAGGCGGCAACGGCCAGCTACGCCAGCAGCATCGCCGGCGGCATGCAGCGTCTCTCGAAGGATATGCGCGACAAGGACGTCGATGAGTTGATCGGCATGGCGCAAGACTTCGGCCGCCGCCAGCCGGCTGCCTTCATGGGCACCGCGGCATTGGTCGGCTTCGCCGCCAGCCGCTTTCTTCTCGCCTCCAGCCGGCGCCGCAGCGAATCCCGCAGCGGCATGGCGACCGGCGTTGGTGGCTATGGCAGCGCCTCCTCCACCTACCCCGATGCCGGCCGTCCGGCCACGGCACGCGACGGAATGAAAGGGACAATCAAATGAGTTATGCACAACATGGGCGCTCGCTGCCCGATCTTTTGGGCGGCCTGGTCTCCGACGTTACCGGGCTGTTCCGCAAGGAGATCCAGCTAGCCAAGACCGAGGCGTCTGAGAAGATTGACCAGGTCGTCGGCGCTTCCGTCTCGCTGCTGTTCGGGGCTGTACTCGCCCTCGGTGCGCTCGGCGTCGTTCTGGCGGCGCTGGTCACAGCCCTGGCTGCCTTCTTCGTCAGCATGGACATGCAGCCGACGGCTGCCAACAGTCTTGCTGCCGCTATCGTGGCCGTGGTTGTGGGCATTATCGCCTGGATGCTGATCAGCAAGGGCCTGTCCGCGCTCAAGGCCAGCAATCTGATGCTGCAGCGCACCACCCATTCGCTGGCGCAGGACGCCGAGGTCGTGAAGGAGAGAATCTGATGAACCGCTATAATGGCCAGAAGAGCTCGGCCGAACTGGAACGCGAGGCCGATCAGCAGCGCCACCGGGTCGAGCAGACGATCACCGAAATCCAGAGCCGGCTTTCCCCGGGGCAACTGGTAGACCAGGCGCTGAGCTATACCAAGCACGGCGGCGGCAAGTTCGCTTCCAATCTCGGTCGCTCGGTGAGCAACAATCCAATGCCGGCGGCACTGCTCGGCGTCAGCCTTGCATGGCTCATGTTCGGCAGCAGCCGGAACTCCCGCGACGATCGCTATGACGACGAGTATGATCGCGTCAGCTATCCGCTGGCAACCACCTCCAGCACAGGGCTGCAGCGGGTGAGTCATAGCGCCGACGAGTCGGGTGACTGGTACAGTGAGTTCGTGGACGACGCCGGTCGCAAGTATCGCGCCAAGTCTGACGCGGCAGGACGACGGATCGGCCACTTCAAGGATGAGACCGGCAAGCTGTTCAGTGGCTTCGTGGACGAAGCCGGTCAGCGCGTGAAGCAGTTCCGGGACGAGTCCGGCAATGCTCTCGACAGTGCTGCCGAATGGGCGTCGGACACCTGGCAAGGCATCCGCGATAAGCTGTCCGGAGGCGCCAGCAGTGTGGCCGGGTCGGCCTCCCACCTCGGCGGTGATGTCCGCCATCGCGCCGATCAGGTCGGACGAACGGTGTCCCGTACGCTTGAGGAGCAGCCGCTACTCGCAGGCCTGATCGCCTTCGCCGCGGGCGCGGCCCTCGCTGCCGCGCTGCCGCACACTCGCCAGGAGGACGAACTCGTCGGCGAGCAGGCGGACCGCATCAAGGACAAGGCGGGCAAAATGGCCGGGCGTGCCTATGAGGACACCAAGGAACAGGCTGCCGAGGTCTACGACGAGGCGTCCGAGAAGGCGGGCGAGGTGTACCGCCAAGCCAAGTCCTCGGTGACTGGCGAGGGGAAGGGCACTTCAGACACCCCGCCAATCCGGCACTGATCTCGACGGGAATGAAATACACAGGGAGGCGGCTTGGGCTGCCTCCCTTTTCTTCGTGCGGAGCTAAGGGAACGGAAGGCGGAACGTACGAATTTTCAGTCGGTAAGGAGCAATCGGCAATGGGTACCCCCGACAACACCTCCCGCCTACGGCGCGACATCGACAGCGGCCGGACCGGCGACAAGGTCGACTTTCCGGATCCGGCGGCAGCCCCCCTCGGCACCGACGCCGAGGCGGGCGGCGACACTCCCGAACCGGCATCGGCCGCAACGCGACCGGCGCCAGTCGCCCCACCGGCACGGCAAGGAATGCGGCGGGACCAACTGGGGGTGATCGTCTACGCGGCGGTGGCAGGAGTGGTCGCTATTGCGATCCTCGCGGTCGTCGCCTGGAGCGCCTGATCAGGGATTGTTGTCTTCCTCCGCACCCGCGCTGCGGGCGCCATCGGCCCCGGGCAAATCGCGTCCGGTCTCGGCTTCCTCCGCGTCGTCACCCTGGTTTCGGAGTTTTGCCGATCCCGTCTCTGCCGCTTCCTTGTCGCGACGGGACGGTCGCGAGTAGGAAGGGGGGTCGCTCGCGGGAAAGGACTCGTCTGCCGCCTCGTCGACCTCATCCCATTGCTCCGGGGCGTCGGCCATCTCCCCTGGGCCGGCCGGTCGCACCTGCACATCGGCGCCCTCCGGTCCGGGCTTCCGACCGTCGCGATAGGCCGGGGCCTCGTCATGGTCATCGTGCTTGTCGCGCTCGTCCTGGGTCATCGCAGCATCCTTTGTTGACCCCGCTCAACGGGCCATGCGTCGCGCCGGTTCCGCAGCGTCAGGAAGACCGGCGGCGATCGTCGCTGGTGTCACTCGGTCGCTTGCCGCCTTTGGCATTGTCGTCATGGGCACCATTCTCAGCACGCCCCTCATCCGCAATACTCTCTTCGTCCGCGGGATGGGGATCCTCGACGTCCTGCGGCTGCGCCGGACCCTTGTTGCCCGGATTGATACCCTTCTGCGGCTGCCTGTTCTGAGTGACCATCATCCGGCTCCTGTTCGGTCGTTTCGCGTGCGGACGACCGGCTTGAGCCGGTCCTCATCGCTGTCGGCGGTGAAATCGGAGTCAGGTGCTTCCGGGACGGGCGCGTTACCAAGCGGCGCCCGCTGCTTGCGCTTCTTCTGCACCGCTGCCTGTGCTTCAGTTGCGGCGCTGTCACCCTCCGTCACGAGCTCCGACGCCTCGCGTTCGGTGAGATCGAACTCCTCCACGAGGAACTCCGCTTCCTCGGCGGGCTTGCCGGCGGACTCGGCGTCTGGCTTCGGCTTCGCCTGCATCGTGATGCTCCCACCGCTTGCGTTGCTTCCAGCCTCAACCGGGCAGGGGGTGGCATGGTTCCCGGTCCACTCGTGGGATCAGCGGGCGTTGTTCAGTGGCAGCCGCAGCCCCCCCTCGTCGAAGTAATGAGCGTTCCGGGCGGCGATCGACAGGCGGACCACATCCCCGATCTTGTGCAGCGCCTGCCCCGGGGCCTGCACCAGCACGATTTGCCCGGAGGCGAGGCGAACGTAGAGGAAGATGCCGCTCCCCAGGTATTCCACCAGCGTCACTGTCCCTTCCGCAATCGCGTCGCCGGTGTCGCCAACCCCAATCTGCTCGGGGCGGACGCCAACGCTGATGTTGCCGGCCGCCACCGGCGGTCCATCGAGGGGCAGGCCGCCGAAATCCGGGATCTCGACCCGCGCGCCATCGACCCTGGCCGGCAGCATGTTCATTTTCGGTGATCCGATGAAGGAGGCGACGAAGCGGTTGCGGGGGAAGTTGTAGAGCTCGTACGGGGTACCGACCTGCTCGACATGGCCGCTGTTGAGCACGACGATCCGGGTTGCCATGGTCATCGCCTCGATCTGGTCGTGGGTCACGTAGATCATGGTGGTGCCAAGCCGGTTGTAGAGGTTCGCCAGCTCCACCCGCATCTGCACCCGCAGCTCCGCATCGAGATTGCTGAGCGGTTCGTCGAACAGGAACAGCTGCGGCTCACGCACGATGGCGCGCCCGATGGCAACGCGCTGCTTCTGCCCTCCGGAGAGCTGGCGCGGCTTGCGGGCCATCAGCTCGCCGATCTGCAGGATTTTTGCCGCTTCCGCCACACGGCGCTCGATCTCCTCCCGTGGCATCCGCAGGTTGGTCAGTCCGAAGGCGAGGTTCTTGCGGACGCTCATATGCGGATAAAGCGCGTAGGACTGGAACACCATCGAGAGGTTGCGCTGGCTGGCCGGCACGTCGTTGACCACCCGCTCACCGATTGCGATGGTCCCGTCGGTAATCTCCTCCAGCCCCGCGATCATCCGCAGCAGCGTCGACTTCCCGCAGCCCGAGGGTCCGACCAGCACCAGGAACTCCCCCGCCTGCACCTCGAGGTCGATGCCGTAGATCACCTCGAGCTGGCCATAGGTCTTGCGGACGCTGTTCAGCCGGACGCCCGCCATGCTGCTGCTATCGACCCGTGCGTGCTGGTTCATTTGAGACCGCTCATGGCTATGCCCCTGATGATGAGGCGCTGGAAGATCACGAAGAAGATGACGATGGGCACGATGGAAAGGACCGACATCGCGAACATCTGCCCGTATTCGGACACCCCGTCGGAGGAGAGGAACATCCGCAGCGCCAGCGGCACCGTGTAGTCGTTGATGTCGTTCAGGTAGACGAGCGGTCCGAGGAAGTCCTCCCAGGTCCAGATGAACGAGAAGATGGCGGCCGTGGCCATGGCCGGGATCGACAGCGGCATGATGATCGCCCAGTAGATCTTGAACGGCGAGCAGCCGTCGATCATCGCCGCCTCGTCCAGCTCCCGCGGCAGCTGGCGGAAGAACTGCACCATCAGGAAGATGAAGAACGCCTCGCCGGCAAGGAACTTCGGCACGACCAGGGGCAGGTAGGTGTCGACCCAGCCGAGCTGCAGGAAGAGGATGTACTGCGGGATGAGGACCACGTGATAGGGGATCATCAGCGTCATCATCATCAGTGCGAACCAGATGGTCTTGCCTGAGAACTCCAGTCGCGCGAAGGCATAGGCGGTGAACGAGCAGCTCACGACATTGCCGATGACGCTGAGCACGGTCACCACGGTGGAGTTCCAGAAGAAGCTGGTGAAGCTGACGGGCAGCGCGTTCCAGCCTTCGCTGTAGTTCTCCCACTTGAACGCTTCCGGCCACAGCGAGAGCTGGCCAAAGATCTCGTTGTTTTCCTTGAGCGAGCTCGCGACCATCCACAGCAGCGGGTAGACCATCACCAGCGAGGTGGCGATCAGGAACAGGTGCTTCAGCAGCGCCTGGCGCTTCGCCCGGCGCGCCCGCTCTTCGCGGATGGACTGCGCGACGGCGGCCGTCGAGGGCCCATCGGAGAGTGCAGCATCGGTCATCTCTCAGCCCCTCTCGTTCTCGTAGTGGACCCAGTACTTGCTGCTCCAGAAGGCGAGCACGGTGAAGGCCGCAATGATCAGCAGCAGCACCCAGGCCAGCGCCGAGGCATAGCCCATGCGCAGGAAGGAGAAGGCTTCATCGTAGAGATAGACGGTGAAGAACAGCAGCGAGTCGAGCGGCGCACCTTTGCCCCCCGAGATGATGAAGGCCCCGGAGAAGCTCTTGAAGGCTTCGATCATCTGCAGCACCAGGTTGAAGAAGATCACCGGCGCCAGCAGGGGCAGGGTGATGGCGAAGAACCGCCGCACCTTGCCGGCGGCGTCGATCTCGGCCGCTTCATAGAGCTCCTGCGGAATGGCCCTGAGGCCGGCGAGGAAGATCAGCATCGGCGACCCGAACTGCCACACCGCCAGCACGATCAGCGTCCACAGCGAATAGCGGGGATCCGAGAGCCAGTACGGACCGTCGCCCCCGAACAGGCGCAGCACCGAGTTGATCACTCCGTCGTAGTTGAACAGCTGGCGCCACAGGATAGCGACGGCGATGGACCCGCCGAGGATCGAGGGCAGGTAGAACAGCGCCCGGTACCAGCCGATGGCGCGGATGCCCTTGTCGAGTGCCATCGCCACCGCCAGCGCGAAGATCAATTTGGCCGGTACCGAGATGGCGACGAAGGTGAAGGTGACGCTCAGCGCCTTCCTGAAGCGGTCGTCGTACTCGAACATGTAGGCGTAGTTGTCGAGGCCGATCCACTGCGGCGGGTTGATCACGTTGTACTTGGTGAAACCGAGGTAGAGCGACGCCAGGATTGGCCCGATTGCTAGCAGAAAAAACCCCACCAGCCAGGGCGAGAGGAACAGGTATCCGGCAAGATTGCGGTCGATGAACTTGCGCATGTCGCTCCACCACTCCCATGACCCGGTGTCATTCCCGCTTGCGCGAGAATGACGCCGTTGTTGGTCCGACTGGTTATCCTACGCGCGGGCGAGGATGGCCCGGGCCTGGTTGAGGAAGTCCGCCGCCACCTCGGGGATGCTCTGCTGGTCCAGCAGGATCGAAACGGCCAGCCTTTCGAACGTCTGCTCCACCTCATTCGCGCCGCTCGGCGGCGGTGGCATGAGCGGTGCCGTCTTCCCCTGGATACCGTCGAAGAACGCCACCGAGATGGCTTCCGCCGGAGTGAGATCCGGCGCCAGCATTTCACGGACCTCGCTCTGCTGCGGGATGCCCCGCTCGAGACCGAGGATGCGGGTCATGTCGGGGTCATTGACGAAAGCGCTCATGAACGTGGTGGCCGCCTCCGGGTCCGTGCTGTCGCGGCTGAGGCAAAGGAACTGGCTGGGCTGCACGATCGACCCCGGGATCATCTCCGGCGTGTTGGGGTACATCGCCGCACCCAGCGGGTCCTGCATCAGCGCCTGGGCGCCCACCAGCTGGTTCGACCAGGCATAGGAGGTGGCGCTGCGGCCGGTGACGATGCCGAGCTGCGCAAGGTCGGCGACGCCTGCAAGTCCCGCACTCTCCGGTCCCGGCGGGGTGGCGCCGGCTTCCCGGATGCCTTTCCAGATCTCCCAGTACTCTTCCACGATCTCCTGCGTCACCTGGTCCTCGCCCTCCGGCGAGTACATCTGCACGCCCTTCTGGGCCACGAAGTCCGAGAAGTTCTGGTAGTCGGCGGTGTTGTCGTCGGTGCCGGCGACTCCGGTCGCCTCCTTGACGGCGGAACCGATGCGCTTCAGGTCGTCATAGGTCCAGCCATAGGGGTCGAAGTCTTCGCCGACCACGATGCCCGCTTCTTCATAGAGCCGGGTATTGTACATCGCCATGTGCGAGTTGGCGCCGATGGTCAGGGCGTAGAGCTTGCCATCGACGGTGCCGGCCTCAAGCCCGCTCTGATCGATCTTCGAGATGTCGAGGGTGTCTCCGACATAGTCGTCCAGCGGCACCACCGCTCCGTTTTCGATATACTCGAACAGCACGCCGTAGCCCTGCTGGATGACGTCCGGCATGTTGCCGCCGGCGATCTGGGTAGTCAGCCTGGTGAAGTAGTCGGCAAAGCCGAGGGTCTCGCCCTCGACGACGATGCCGGGATGCTTCTCGTTAAAGGCGGCGATTGCGGCGAAGGTGCGTTCGTCGCGATTGGGGTTGCCCCACCAGAAGAACCGAACCCGCCGGTCCTGGGCGAATGCCGGCGCTCCCAGCGCCGAGGCCACGGCGATCGTGCCGGCCGCGCCGGCTGTGGTCGTAAGAAACCTTCTGCGATTGAAGTTGCTCATCGTTTTCCTCCCTTTGAGCTACGCACATCGCCGTGAGGCGAATTTCATGTCTGTCAGTCATCGTCATGTGCTCGGCGGCACCAGTCCCGGATTCCGCACCTGCACCAGGCCATCCCTCTCGACCCGGAGCTGTTCGTTCGCGGCGACGCTGAAATCGTAACTGCCGGTGCTGGTCGTCAGCCGCCCGGCTACGGCCTGGACGCTCATCCCGATGAGCGAAACTACCCCTCCCTCCCGGTCGGTGACGACGCGGATACCCTTCGGGCAACGGAACAGCACCTCGCCGTCCCGCAGCGCCACCGACTCCTCGGCGCTGTTGAGGAGCTCGAAGGTGCGCCCGTCGACAACGCGGCCATAGGCGGTTCCGTGAGCGAGGTCGCGATGCTCCACTTCGTAGGGCACGAGCCCGGTGAACCAGAGCGTGCCGTCCGGCCGGGGCAGGATGCCGCACAGCCGCTCCACAAAATCCAGCATGCAGAGAATTGCAGGTGAATAGAGCTCGGTGAATCCTTCGCGCCCCGTGAACGGATGCAGTGTCTGGGTGAACCGCTCGCCTTTGAACAGCGCCGCCAGGGTGGGGTAGATGACCCAGGTCAGTTCGACATGCCGGTGGTGCAGCTCGAAGGCGTGCGCCGCCCGGATCAGGCTTAGGAAATTGCTGGGCCCCGCCCAACTGTTGTAGTCAAAGGCCGGGTCGTATCGGGGATCGTCGAGTGCGATCGAAGTGAAGGGGTACTTGGCAAAGAACTTTCGCGTGTTGAGCAGGTAGCGCTCCAGCGCCGCCGCAAAGAAGCTGTCGTCGCCCACTTCGCAGGCCAGCACCCGCAGCAGCACATCGGATTGGACGCGCAGGTGTCGTCCGTGCCGGTCGAGATCGTAAAAGAAGCCGTCGGGCGCGTCATAGCAATGGCGGAACAGCGCCGCTGAGCTGGCCTCCGCCTTGGCCCGCCACTCGCCGGCATCTTCCCCGAGTTCCTCCGCCATCCGTGCCAGATAGCGGCGCTGACAGGCGACGGTAGCCGTCAGGTCGGGCGCCACCAGGGGCAGCAGCGGGTTGTCCTGCCGATATGCCTTCGGGTCGTTTCCGTGGGGACTGTCGGGGATGTGCCAGAAGCGCGGCGACAGATCGTGTCCGGTATCGTAGGTGCAGAAGGCCTCGACCCCGCCGGTGCCGCGGGTGTCGCGCCATTTCGCCAGCCACGCATCGTAGCGAATCAGCGCCGCGTACATTCGGCGCAGGAAGGCACGGTCCCGGCCACTGGCTAGGTAGTGGTTCCAGGCGCTCCGTGCGAGCGGCGTCACCAGTTGGATCTGCGCAAAGACCGGGCCGTCGGCCGTCAGCTTGTAGGGCAGCAGGCCGTCGGCACGCTGATGCGTCGCGAAGGCCGCGAACGTCGCCTCTGCGATCCCCGGCATGAAGCGCGACAGCAGTTCGGCATTGATGGTGCCGGTACTTTCCAGCCAGCAGCCGAGATAGACGCCGCCCTCGTGCAGCACGGCCGTTTCGCCCGCCGCCGGTCGGATGCACGCGATCAACTCCCGCACGGCCTGGTAGTAGCGCGTCTCCATGGCTTCGGCCGAAGCGCTGAAACGGACGCCCGAGGCCAGCAGTTCGGCCAGCGGCCCGTCGGTCGGCGCGCTGCCGGCACGCGCAGTGACGTCGATGCCGCGCAGCCGTGCCAGCAGGCCAGCCAACTCCTCGGCGAGGCGCCCCCCGGCATGCGACTTGGGCTCCTGCAACCCGGCTGTGGGAGTAAGCAGCGCGTTCACGATGAGTTACGTACCTCTTTTCGTGCCATGCCTTGCCACCACATCCTCATCCTTACGCAGCTCGACCGGGCGGCAGCACCGCTTCGCCGTGCGGCTGCACGATCCGGCGCTGCTCCGGCGTCAGCCGGCCCAGCAGGTCCGGGCTTGGACGGTAGGGCAGGCGGAAATAACCCCAGCTGGGGCCGTAGCGGTAGACTGCGATGCGGCGCTGGCCCTCATTGGTGCGGCGGGCCGAGCCATGGGCAATCGCGTCGACGAACAGCAGCGCATCTCCGGCCCTCAGATGGCACTCGATGGCCCCTTCGACGCCATCCACGGAGATCTCCTCGTTTCGCTTTTCGATCGCCACCGTCTGCGGATGCCGGATGTTCGACTTGTGGCTGCCCGGGATCACCATGGTGGCGCCGTCACCCGGTCCGATGTCGGTGAGCGCCATCAGGATGTTGATCTGGCCGCAGTGGAACTTGCCGGCGTGATAGCGGAACTGCGTACGGATTGTCCCCACATGTCCCCCCGAATGCAGGCGCTGGGCGCCGCCCGGTCCGCGGATGGTGCCGAAGCATTCGTCGATAAAGGCCGGACCGTGATTGCCGTCGAAATTCTCGGGATCGTCCGTGCCGATGAAGTGCTTTACCTTCTCGAACCACGACGGGTGGTCGATCAGGTTTTCCCAGACCGGCCCCGCCTCGTAGAGCTGCTGGAAGATCAGCCCCTCCTGGCGCCCCGAACTGTGCACGCTGACGTCGCCGTGCCAGCCGCGGCCTTCGATGGAGCGCGCCGCCTCCTCGAGCTCGTCGTAGGTGGCATTGCAGGCCGCGACCTCGGCCGGGCTCAGGGCATTCTTGAGGATAAGGTAGCCGTTGAGATCGAAGAGATACTCCTCCATCTCGGTGCAGCCGAGGGAAATGGTGCTGTGTTCGTTCATCGCGGCGTCGTCCTTGCATACCGGGTTCGCGCTGGAGCGCGGGTGCGGTTGGGATGACGCGGCTGGTATCAGAGAAGCTGCGACAACCGGGACCGCACGGTTGAATCCGCAAGGGTTTCCCAGAAGGTCGCAACAAGCAGTGGCCGCTTGGTATGCGGTCCGGCCAACGATGTTGCGCGTAGCTCACGCTTTACCGCGTACCCCGGCTGGGCTCACAGGCCCATGACGTGTCTCCGGCCGTTCCTGAGGAATTGCTCCCTCGCAGTGCAGTCATGTTCCGTTCCCTTGCCGGTGATGTCAAGCGTCGTTGGCGCGCCGGATCAGCAGCCCGTCGCCGGTCGCTGACGCCGCTCGTGTCCGCAAAGCCAACGTCGTTGGAAGCGAGCCGTTAACCTGCTCGCGTTATTCTGGCGGGATGCACTCCCTGCGTGACACCACCGCGCCGATCCTTCGCTTCGACCAGAGTGGCGCTTTGCTGCGCAAGGTCATGGAGAACGCCGCTGTCGGTATGGCCCTCATCGGCATCGACCGCCGGCTCCTCTACGCCAACCACGCCTTCGCGGAAATGGTGGGCGAAGGCGTTGACGACGCGCTGGGGCGCGATTTCGACGCCTTCATCCACAGCGAGGACGATGCCGCCGCCGTGCAGCAGCTCGGCCGGCTGGTTGTTGGAGAGGCCGAGGAGTACCGGGGCGAGATCCGACTTCGGCACCGCGACGGCGCCGCCATCTGGGTCATGGCATCGGCGTCGCTGCTGCGCAGCGACAATACCGGGCGCCCCCTCTACGTCATCCTGCAGGTCCTTAACATCGACCGCCAGAAGCGCGCCGAAGCGGCCCTGGCCTACTCCGAGAGCCGCTGGAACTATGCCCTCGAGTCGGCGCGTCAGGGGGTGTGGGACCATGACATCCGCCGCGACGACATGTTCTACTCCCGCATGTGGCGCGCGATGCGCGGCATTGGCGAACACGAGTACATCGATCCCGCGCAGTCAGAGTGGTTGAAGCGCGTGCATCCGGAAGACGTGCCGCGGATCTTGGCTAGGGTCAATCGTCAGGACGCAGGGGAGGAGGGGTTCGACATCCTCGAATACCGCGAGCGGCACCGGGACGGTCACTGGATCTGGATCCTGAGCCGCGGCAAGCCGGTGGAATGGGCGCCTGATGGCACGCCCCTTCGAACCGTAGGCACCGACACCGACATCACTCACCTGAAGCACGTCGAGGCCCAACTGGCCGACGAGAAGGAGCGCCTGGCGGTCACCCTGCGCTCGATCGGCGACGGCGTGATTTCGACTGATGCCGATGGCAGGGTCACCTTCATGAACCCGATCGCCGAGAAGCTGACCGGCTGGGGGTCGGATGCCGCCATCGGCCTGCCGGTGCAGCAGGTGTTCGACATCGTCGACGAGGCCGGCAACGCCGTCTCCGCCAGCCCCGTCTCCACCAGCCTTGCCCGCGACGAGGTGTCCTACCTCGACGACGACATCATGCTCGTCGGCCGCGACGGCAGCCGGCGCTACATCCGTTCCTCCGCGGCGCCCCTTCACGCCGTAGGCGGCGACACCATCGGCGCCGTGCTGGTGTTTCAGGATATCACCAGCAGCCGGACGCTGCAGAAGCAGCTCGCCCATTCCGCCACCCACGACACGCTGACCGGCCTGCCCAACCGCGCGGCATTCGAGCGGGCGATGCAGGACGTGACGTCGACGCCCGGCGCCTCGGCGCGGCACGTGCTCGCCTTCCTCGACCTCGACCGCTTCAAGGCGGTGAACGATGGTTCCGGGCACGCCGCCGGCGATGCTCTCCTGCAGCGCGTAGCGCAGGTTATCCGCAACGGCTGCCGCCGCAACGATATCGCGGCCCGCATTGGCGGTGACGAATTCACGCTGCTGCTCATGGACTGCCCGCTCGGCGCAGCGGAGCGCGTGGTTGGCAAGATTGCTGCCGAAATTGCTGCCATCGACTTCGAATGGCACGGCAAGCGCTACGAGATCGGTGCGAGCGTCGGCATGACCAGTTTCGGCACCGGTCGTCGCGGCATTGCCGCATTGATGCGGGACGCCGATGCCGCCTGTTACGACGCCAAGGCCCGCGGGCGGGGCCAGGTTGCCGTCTTCGACGCAGAGTGACGCTCCCGAAGACGTGCCTGTTGCTGGCGCGTTTTTGACCCCCGGCCGTGAACTACCATCCCCTTGATGCATTGCCCTTGAACTGGCGTCTGGCCGACGGAGCACCGCCGGCCCGGCGACGGTATTCACACCGTAGCCAAGGGAGACATAGCCATGAGAATCAGTGAGTGCATGAGCACCGACGTAAAGATCTGCGCGCCCGACCACAGCATTCAGGACGCCGCGCGCACCATGCGTGACATTGATGCCGGGGCCTTGCCCGTCGGGGAGAACGACCGCTTGGTGGGCATGATCACTGACCGCGACATCGCGGTTCGCGCGGTCGCCGATGGTCTTGGACCCGAAACGGCGGTGCGCGACGTGATGACCAAGGAGATCCGCTTCTGCTTCGATGACGAGGACACCGAGGAAGTGGCCGAGCACATGGCCGACCTCAAGATCCGTCGCCTGCCGGTGCTCAACCGCGAGAAGCGGCTGATCGGCATCATCTCGCTCGGCGACCTGTCCCTGTCGGATGGCGATGCCAGCGGCGAGGCCCTGAGCGAGATCTCCGAGCCCGGCGGCATGCATAGCCAGCACTAGGCCGCAGCCCTGTGCTCCATACTACTCCACCGCCGTCGCCCGGTCTGTCCGGGCGACGGCGGTCGCTGCCCACCGACGCCTCCGCCGTCACCGCCCGGCTTCTCCGGACGACCCAAGGCACAACGCTCCGGCAGGGGTAAGCTTGGTTGCCCCGCATGAAGCGGGCAGTGACGGACGAGGCCTCGCACGGCAAGACCCCCGCTCACCCCATCTCCCGCACCAGGTCCAGGAACTCGGCATGGCCCAGCGCCTGGCTGGCGGCGCGCCGGTACTCCTTCACCAGCGCCTCGTACGTCTCCCGTGCGAATTTCCGCAGCTTCGGATCGCGCGCCATTTCCTGCCGCGCCAGCGCCGGGTCGAGCAGCCCCAGCCCCTCCAGCACCGGGTAGTGGAGCTGCGTCTGGATATGCGGCAGCCCGGCCAGATAGTCAGGAAAGTGCTCGTGCCGCGGCATCTGCCGCTTCCAGAACTCCAGCCGCTGCAGCGTCTCCTTGTGCAGCCGGTTCTCCCGCACGTCACGCCAGAACGGGGTGTCGTCCCGCTCCGTCACGTAATGCGTGTTGACGAAGGTTCGGAAGTCGTCGACCTGGCGGCCCACCCGGCGGTTGTAGTCGTCCCGCATCGCCTGCGTCATCGCCGCCGGCGCCCTGAGGAAGTGCCCGGCGAACAGCATCATCTGCACGATGGTGCCATGGATCGACGTCGACTCCAGCGGCTCGAGGAAGCTCGAACTCAGTCCTACGGCGAGGCAGTTGCCGATCCAGGCCTGTTCCAGCCGGCCGATCGAGAAGCGGATGTCGTCGCGGGCGTCGATCTCCCGCCCCAGCGCCTGCTCGATCTCCCGCTTCGCCCCCTCCGGCGTCTGGAAGGCGTCGTTGTAGACATAGCCGCAGCCATAGCGCGTCTGCGTCGGGATCTGCCACATCCAACCGGCCTGCTGCGCCCAGGCGAGCGTGTAGTTGTTGATCTCCTCGCCTTCCCCGATCTCGAGCCAGAAGGGCAGGGCGCGGTTCACCGGCAGCTCGTCGGCATAGGACACCCACGCCGCCCCCAGTTCCTTTACGATCAGCCGCTTCCGGAAGCCGGTCGCATCGACGAAGAAGTCGCCATCGAGCCGCCCGCCGCCGTCGAGCACGAGCGCCCGGATGTCGCCGGACTCCCCATCCCGCTCCACCCCCTCGACCACCGCATCGACGATCTCGACCCCGCGCGCCTTCGACTTCAGGAACTTCCCCACCAGCGCCTGGTCGAAATGATAGGCGTGGTGGAACGGCCCGAGCGGGATCAGCGACCCGTCCGGCTTCTGCGCATAGGGCGCCTTCCGGCGCTCCAGCAGCGGCCCGAACAGATGCATGTCCTGCAGCGGCTTGCCCGCCGCGATGGCATAGACGTTGAGATAATCCGAAGGCGCCCCCGGCGGCGGCGCCACTACCTGATGCGGGTCGTCGATGGGGCCGTGATAAGTGGATCCCTTGCGCCGCCAGTCTTGGTGCCGGATGCCGAGCTTGAACGTCGCCCCCGTCGCCCGGAAGAACTCGAATTCGTCGATCGCGAACTGCTTGAGGAGGACGCGGAAGGCGGCGGTGGTCGCCTCGCCGACCCCGACCGTCGGGATCTTCGAGGACTCGACCACGGAGATGCGGAGGTCGAGCTGCTGCCGCCGCGCACTGTCCTGGATGATGAAGGCGCTGAGCCAGCCGGCGGTGCCGCCCCCGACGATGACGAGATGCGCCGGCTCCGCCATTCTTGCCTCTCCCTGTCCGGTCGCCAGTAAAGTCGGCTGCGCGGAGGCTGGCAAGCGCGCGACCGGGTGCGCAGCTCCGGAATCTACAGGTCGCGGTCCAGCCGGTAGATGCGCTCGGCGTTGCGGTGCAGCAGCGCTGCCTGTTCGTCGTCGCTGGCGCCGGCGATGATCTCCCGCGTCGCCGCCACCCAGCGGCTGAGATCGGCACGCACCGTCACCACCGGATAGTCACTGCCCCAGACCACCCGATCCCAGCCGAAGCAGTCGATGACGTGCTCGACATAGGGCCGCAGGTCCGCGACCTGCCAGTCCGGCTCGACATTGGCGAGAATCCCCGACACCTTGCAGGCGACGTTCGGGTGCTTGGCGATCTCCAGCACCTGGCCCGCCCACGGTGACCACTCCCAGTCACCGATCTTCGGGTTGCCGCAGTGGTCGAGCACGAACTGCACGTCCGGACACGCTGCCACCAGCGCCCTGGCCACCTCCAGTTCATGGCTTTTCACGCAGATATCGAAGCAGAAGCCATGGCTTGGCAGGCGCCGCACATTCTCGAGGAAGAAGGCGCTCCGCGACAGTTCCGGTGGTTGGAACTGCAGCAGCCGGCGCACCCCCCGCAGGCCCCGCAGAGCGCTCAGGCGCTCGAGATGCCGCGCGAAATGCAGGTCCTCGGGACGCCCGTTGGCGACGGCACCGATGACCTTGGGGTGCACGCCCAGCATGAACTCGGTTTCCGCGAACATCTGCTCCGGTGCGACATCCACTTCCATATGCAGCGCCGACTCGATCCCGAGGGGCGATGCTTCCGCCCAGTAATCTGCGGCGGGCCACGCCTGGTTCAGCTCCGGGGCGCCGCTCAGCCACGGATAGGAGAATCGCTCGGGATAGACGAGGTGCAGGTGGGTATCGATGATGCGCATGGGCTCGACGGTTTTGATAGCACGTGCCGCCGCGTTCAGCGGCGGTGCAGATGCTCCAGCGCCGCCCGCAGATGCCCCTGCGATGCGCGGAGCAGCTCACCTGCTTCTGGCGGCCCTTTCGCCCCTGCCGCGATCAGCACCGCGGGCTTCACCTCGCCGCCTGTCGCATTGAGGGCCTCTCGCGCCGCTTCGGTGTCGACCTTGGCGATGCTGGCGACGATTCGCGCCGCCCGCGCCCGCAGCTTCTCGTTGTCTGCCCGGACATTCACCATCAACCCGTCATGGACGTGCCCGAGACGGACGCCGATCAGGGTGGAAAGCATGTTGAGCGCCGCCTTCTGGGCGGTTCCGGCCCCAAGCCGGGTCGATCCTGAGATCACCTCGGGACCCGTCTCCAGCAGTACCGCCACCTCGGCGGCGGCCAGCAGCGGCGCTCCGGCATTACCGGCTATGCCCACCGTCGCGGCACCAGCCGTCCGCGCCGCCTCCAGCCCCGCCACGGTGAACCGCGTGCTGCCGCTTGCCGAAATCGCAACGAGGCAGTCGGTGCTGCCGATGCCTGCCTCTTCGACCTGCTGCCGGGCCGCCTCCGCATTGTCCTCCTCGACGCCGGTGAGGTCCCGGGTGATGGCCTCTCCTCCGGCAAGCAGCAGCAGGATTCGGTCACGCGGCACGCCATAGGTCTGCGGGATTTCGAGCGCGTCGCCGAGGGCGACCAGGGCCGGGCTGCCGGCGGCGAGATAGACGAGACGCCCATCGGCCGCGAGGCACTTTGCCGCAAGCTGGGCAGCCTCGCCGAGGGCCGGAATTGCCGGCGCGACGCGCTGCAGCGCCCGCTGCTGGCTCTCGAGCAGCGCCGCGAGGATGGCATCGTCCGCCCATGTATCGAGGCCCGCATAATGCGGGTCCACAGCTTCTGTGCCCAGTGGACTGTTGCTCATTCTGACTCCTGCGGGTTCGGAGAAGGCTACCATCTGCAGGACGAGCGGACCCGCCGGCAAGCCCTGCCGGAGATTGCGTTTACCGCCAGCGGCCAATACCTGACTCATATCACTTGCCCGGCCGCCGGCTCAATGTGTACCTCCTATCTCGGATCGGGCCGCGCGATCGGGTACACCAGAGTCATCTGCCGCGGCGAGACCTGTGAAATCGTCGCTGAACTGCGGCTCGGAGAGGACCGGGAATGACCAGCCACATGCGCCGCGAAATCGAGGAAATTTCCTCGGTCGTCCGCGATTTCCTCGCCGCCAGCGGGGATACCTTCGTGCAGACCGGCAGCCGCCTGCGGGAGCACGATCCATCCACCGTCGTCACCGTCGCCCGTGGCTCCTCCGATCATGCTGCGAGCTTCCTCAAATATGCGATCGAACTAACGGCCGGCATTCCCGTCGCCTCCATCGGCCCCTCGATCGTTTCCATCTACGGTCGGGAGCTCCGCCTCGGCCGTTGCGCCGCCCTGGCCATCTCACAGTCGGGGCAGAGCCCGGACATCGTTGCCATGGCGGCGTCCGCTCGCCGCAGCGGAGCGCTGACGCTGGCCATTACCAACACTCCCGACTCTCCGCTCGCCGAAGCGTCGGACTTCACCATCGACCTTCGCGCCGGGCGCGAGCAGAGCGTTGCCGCCACCAAGACCTTCGTCACCTCCATCGTCGCCGGCCTCGCCGTGCTGGCGCATTGGCGCGAGGACCGCGCCCTGTTGGCGGCGTTGTCGGAGCTCCCCGAGGCGCTCCATCGCGCCGTCGGCTGCGACTGGTCGCCGCTGCTGCCCGCCCTCGAGAACCGTGACTCGCTCTACGTTCTCGGTCGCGGCCCGGTCCACGCGATCGCCGGCGAGGCGGCACTGAAGTTCAAGGAAACCTGCGGCATCCATGCCGAAGCCTATAGCGCCGCCGAAGTGCTGCACGGTCCGGCCCGCATCGTCGAAGCGGGCTATCCGGTGCTGGCATTGGTTGCCCGTGACGCGGCCGAGGCGTCGGTGCTCGAGGTCACAGAACGGCTGGCGGGGCAGGGGGCGCGCGCCTTCGTCACCGCGGCAACGGCGCAAACGAGCACCCGGCTCGACTTCGCCGCCACCGGACACCCGCTCACCGACGCCCTGGCGCTCATCGTGCCCTTCTATGGCTTCGTTGAAGCCCTTTCCCGCCACCGCGGCTTCGATCCGGATCGACCCCCGCATCTCCGAAAAGTGACAGAGACCCTATGACTGGCCGTATCGCGCTCACGGGCGCCCGCATCTTCGACGGCGACACCTGGCACGAGCGCTCGGCGCTGGTGATCGACAACGGCATCGTCGAAGGACTCATCGCCGCCGATTCCCCCACTGACGCTCGCCGCGTGCCCGTCGACGGCGCCATGCTGGTGCCTGGCTTCGTCGACCTGCAGGTCAACGGTGGCGGCGGCGTGCTTCTCAATGAAGCGCCGACCCTCGATGGCATCCGCACCATCTGCGAGACCCACGCCCGCTTCGGCACGACGGCGCTGCTGCCGACGCTGATCACCGATACCCCGGAGGTGACGCTCGAGGCCGCCGCCGCCGGCGCTGCCGCGGCTTCCGAACAGCTGCCCGGGTTCCTCGGCCTGCACCTCGAGGGGCCGCACCTGTCGCTCGCCCGCAAGGGCGCCCACGATCCCGGGCTCATCCGTGCCATGCAGCCGATTGACATCGATCGCTTGGCTGCCGCCCGACGCGCGCTGCCCAACCTCCTCGTCACGGTCGCCGCCGAGACGGTCGACCACCGGCAGATCGCGGCCCTGCGCGCCGCCGGACTGGTCGTCAGCATCGGCCACTCCGATGCCAGCTACGCCTTGGTGAAGAAGGCAGCCGACGCCGGGGCGACCATGGTCACCCACCTGTTCAACGCCCAGAGCCAGATGGGCAACCGCGAGCCCGGCGTCGTCGGCGCCGCGCTCGATCTCGGCGAACTGCATGCGGGGCTGATCGCCGACGGCATCCATGTCGATGCGGCCACCATCGGTATCGCGCTGCGGGCCAAGCGCGGCCCCGGCCGCATCTTCCTCGTCACCGACGCCATGTCCCTGACCGGCACCGACCGGCAGCGCCTGACCCTCAACGGCCGCGAGATCATCCGCGCCGAGGGCGCCCTGCGGCTGGCCGACGGGACCCTGGCCGGTGCCGATCTCACGATGATCGCCGCCGTCTCCTACATGCACCGCACCATCGGCCTGCCGCTCGAGGAGGCTCTGCGCATGGCCGCCCTCTATCCCGCCGAGGCCCTCGGCGTCCCCGACCGCGGCCACCTGCGCCGCGGCGCCGCCGCCGACTTCACGACTCTCTCCGTCGACCTGGACGTGCGCTCCACCTGGATCGGCGGAAACGAGGTGTTCCGCGGCTGAGAGAGGCATGAGGGGGCGATCCGCCGTCCCGTCACCGCCCGTCTCCGCGAGGAGCGTCGGATACGATGGTACAGCGGTCCGTCATCGGTTACTTTGCGCCGCCACAGCGGAGAACCCCATGCGAATCGCAGTCCTCGGGACCGGTGTCGTCGGCCAGGCCATGGGGGCCAAGCTGGTCGCGCTCGGCCATGACGTCATGATGGGCGCCCGCTCCGCCGACAACGATAAGGCGCTGACCTTCGCCGCCGCGACCGGGGGACGCACGGGCGACTTCGCTGCCGCCGCCGCCCATGGCGAACTCGTCGTCCACTGCACCCGGGGCGACAGCGCCCTTGAGGTCCTTCGCCAGGCAGGTGCCGCCAACTTCGCCGGCAAGGTGCTCGTCGACATCTCCAATCCGCTGGATTTCTCCCGCGGCTTCCCGCCCTCGCTGAGCATCTCCAATACCGATTCCCTCGGCGAGGTGATCCAGCGCGCGTTTCCCGACGCCCTGGTGGTAAAGGCTCTCAATACCGTGACCGCGGCGGTCATGGTGGATCCGAACCGCATCCCCGGGAACCACGTGGTCTTCGTCTCCGGCAACGACGCCGGGGCCAAGGGTGTGGTGTCCGAATTGCTGCGCAGCTTCGGCTGGCAGGCCATCATCGACCTCGGCGACATCACCGCGGCCCGCGCCACCGAACAGATGCTGCCCCTGTGGACGCGGCTTTATTCCCGGTTCGGCACCGGCGATTTCAACTTCGCCGTCCTGCGCGGCAGCGACTAGCGCGTCAGCCTCGGCCGATATAGGGCATCTTCGTCGCCATCACCGTCATGAACTGGACATTGGCCTCGAGCGGCAGCCCGGCCATGTAGATCACCGCCTCGACCACATGCTTCACGTCGAAAGTTGGCTCCGGCATGATCGTGCCGTTGGCCTGCAATGAGCCCGACGACATGCCGCTGGTCATGTCGGTGGCGGTGTTGCCGATGTCGATCTGCCCGCAGGCAATGTCGTAGGCCCGTCCGTCGAGCGAGATCGCCTTGGTCAGCCCGGTGATCGCATGCTTGGATGCGGTATAGGCGGCGGCGCCGGGGCGCGGCACATAAGCGGAGATTGAGCCGTTGTTGATGATGCGGCCGCCCTGCGGCTGCTGGTCCCGCATCACCCGGAAGGCCTCGCGCGCTACGTAGAAGGCGCCGTTGAGGTTGACATCGATCATGCCCTGCCAGGTGGTGATGTCGAGATCGCCGAAGGATGCCGCCGGGGCGAAGCGGCCGGCATTGTTGAAGACCACGTCCACCCGTCCGAGTTTTGCAAGCACCGCCGCGAAGTAGCGGTGCACTGCACCTGGGTCGGTCACGTCGCAGGTGGCGCTGAAAGCGGCACCGGCCCGTTCCGCAGTGGCGTCCAGTTCCTCCTGCCGCCGTCCCAGGATGGCAACGCGATAGCCAGCTTCACCAAGCCCGATGGCGGTCGCCCGCCCGATGCCGGAGGTGGCTCCGCTGATGACCGCAACCTTGTTCTGGCTCATTCCTTGTCCTTAATACAGCTGTGTCCGGCGAGAATGGATAGCGCAATTGCGCTCAGACTTGGGCGGTGCACGCCCCGCACCGGCGCACCTCTTCCATATTCAGACGCTCACCGCTAGTGTTCCGGCTCCGCCAAAAAGTCATCCCACTTCATGCCGCAGCCGAAGATCAGCACCCTTTCTGCTGCCGCCAAGCGGCGGATCGAGCAGGCGATGCAACAGGCGCTCGCCCTGCATCAGGGCGGACGGATCCGCGAGGCCGAGATCCTCTACCGCCAGGTGCTGGCGCAGCAGCCGATGGATCCGGCCGCCAACCACCTGCTCGGGCTCGTGCGTATGCAGCAGGGCAAGCTCGGGGACGCCGTGGAGCTTATTTCCCGGGCGGTGGCGCAGCGTCCCAAGGACCCGCAATTCCACTGCAATCTCGGCGTCGCCCTCAACGCCGCCGGCCAGCCCGAGCCCGCCATCCTCAGCTTCAGCCGCGCCATCGAACTCAAGCCCGACTACCCCGAAGCCTTCAGCAACCGCGGCATGGCGCTGAAGAACGTCGGCCGGCCCGCCGAGGCGGCAGAGAGCTATCTCCGCGCCATCGCCCTGAAGCCGCAGGAGGCCGGCTTTCATCTCAATCTCGCCAACACCCATACCGCCATGGGCGACCTGCATGAAGCGGAAGCTGCCTACCGCAAGGCCCTGGAGCTGCGACCGGGGTATCCCGCTGCCCTCTCGGGGCTGAGCCAGACCCTCGAGGCGCTCGGGCGTGCCGACGAAGCCGTCGCCGCCGGTGAGGCGGCGGTCAAGAGCCGTCCCAACGAGGTCGAGTACCATCGTGCACTCGGCCGCGCCTACCGCGCCTCCGGGGACCTGGAGCAAGCCGCCGCCAGCTTCCGGCGCGCCCTCGAAATCGTCCCCACGGACGCCGAGAGCTATCGGCTGCTCTCGGAGGTCGTGCGACGGCGCTCCCGCGACGCGGAAGTTGTCGAGATGGAGCGCCTCCTCGATGCCAGCGCTCCCGGCAGCGATGACCGCATGCACCTCGGCTATGCCCTCGGCCGTGCTTTTGACGACATCGGCGAATTCTCTCGTTCGATTGAGTGTTTCACCGAAGCCAACGTCATCCGGCGCCGGGCCGGCGAGTTCTCGATCGAGCAGGCTCGACGCGATCTGCTCGCGATCCAGCGCCTGTTCAGGGAGCCGCTCCCTGACAGGTTGCTGCGCGGCGGCTTCACCGATGACGCCCCGATCTTCGTCCTGGGGCTGCCGCGTTCCGGCAAGACCACGCTGGAAGGCATGCTTGCCCGCCATCCCGATGTCTACGGCGCGGGCGAGCTCCGCCTGCTGAACAAGCTTTCCAGCGACCTCATCATCAAGCACGGACTGACAGGGGACGGTGCCAGTCTGGACCGGGTGCCGGAGGAGGAGTTGACGGCGCTCGGTGCCGAGTACTCGCGCTACATCCGTCAGCTTTCACCGTTCCCCTCGATAATCGTCGATACCATGCCGCAGAACTTCCGGACCATCGGCTTCATCCGGCTGGCACTGCCGCGCGCCAAGGTGATTCACTGCATGCGCGGTCCGGAGGAACACGCCATAGCGCTCTTCCAGAAATATTTCGCGCGCGCCGGCTACGAATATACGTGCGACTGGGCAGAACTTTCGGCATTCTTTGCACTCTATCGCGAGGTGATGGGCGGCTGGGAGGCCGCCTTTCCCGGCTTCGTCAGAGCGCTGGACGTTTCCCGGCTCAAGACGGATCCCGAAGCCGAAATGCGTAAACTGCTGCAATTCTGCGGCCTCGGCTGGTCCGACGCCTGCGCCGACCCCTATGAGTCGGAGCCCCGCCTCGGCGATCAGCCCGAGCAACCGGACATGGCCGCGAGACGTCTGGAGCACTATCGCCCGCTGCTCTCCCCCCTCATGCGCGGCGACCGCTAAGGCTTCGTTTACAGATATTAACAGCTCCTTTCCAAAGCTGTGCTGAATCTGCAACAACCAGAATGCAACCACATTGCTGCCACGACTTTTGGGCGTTCCCGCCGTTGCGTCGGCCCCCGACATGGCTATGGTCGGTCTTGCGAATCCATGCATGGGATCGTTTGTCGGTCGCAACGCGACGACAACACACACGGAAAGTGTGGTCGCGTTTCGGCAAACCGCTGGGCAACCGGCACCAAGAATGACTGACTTTGGAGGTCAATTATGAAAATCAAGAGCCTGTTCCTGGGTTCTGTCGCTGCAGCCGGTCTTTCGACTGGTGCCTTCGCAGCGGACCTGGGCGTGCTGACGTCGCTCGACGTCTGTGATGCCCTCGGCCTGTCCGGCCTGACGATCTCGTCCGACACCAACTGCCTGCAGATCACCGGCGAAGTGAAGTACGAGTTCAACTGGGGTGACTACGAAGGCGACGGCGTCGACAACCTCGTTGTCGAAACCGGCGATGGTCTTGCTACCGTCGTCGATGCCGTTGACGACGATGGCGATCACCTCAATGACTGGAATTCGCGCGTCGATGCGTGGATCAAGTTCGTTGCCACCGCCGATAGCGACTTCGGTCCGGCCAAGGCCGTGATCAAGATCAAGGAGATCCAGCAGGATCGCTGGCTCAACGGCACTTACTCCGACGGTTCCGACACCGGCGGCGTGATCTTCGACGAAGCTTACGTGTCGGTGGGTGACTCGACCATCCTCATGGCTGGTAAGAAGGGCACCATCATGAAGTTCGGGGAAGACGAGCCCCTGAATTTCCTCGGCCTCTTCAACTCCGACGAAGTCGACAAGGGCGTCAAGTGGTCCGACGAAGCTGGCGAGTACCTCGGCGACGGCGGTCATGTCATCCAGATCGTTTCCGATCTCGGTAACGGCGTCTCCGTCGGTGCGGGTCTTGAGAACCTGAACAACCAGGACGATGGGCTTGCGGTCGATCGCGATGAGGCTGGCACTGCAGTTGGTGTTGTCTCCTACGCCGGGGACGGCATTGCCGCTCACGTCACGGTTGCCGCTGGCGGTATCCTCGACGGCACGGTGGAAGAGTGGGGCGTCCACGCGGGCTTTGCCGCCACCTTCGACGTCGTCAAGGTTGTCGCGGCGATCGCCGGCGACAGCACGGGCTATTGGAACGGTTTGGCTTCTGCCTCCGCCAGCTTCGACATGTTCACCATCGCTATCTCGGGTGAGGCTGTGCAGAACACCGTCGACAGCGGCGATGGCACTGACACGCTCGACCACGGCTTCGGCGCATCCATCGGCGCTGCTGTGACCGATGGTATCAGCATCAATCTCGGCGGCCGTTGGTACCACGACGAGTCCGAAGACAATGACGGTTGGCAGGCTGCAGTGCAGCTCGTCGCCGCCGTCACCGAGACTGTCACCCTCACCGGTGAAGTCGGTGCCTTCGGCAATGACCTCGATAACGACGCCAACACCGTTTATGGTGCGGCGACTGTTGGTTGGGCTCCGGGCGGTGGTTTCACCTCCTCGCTCAAGGGCGAAGTCTACGGCAACGGTGGTTACAAGACCACGTTCAAGGCTGCCAAGACCTTCGAGTAAGCCTCTGGGCCTACTGGACTTTGGGAGGGCCCGGCTTGCGCCGGGCCCTTCTGCATTCGACGCCGGTATGCCGCTTTCGCTGCCGGCAAGCGTGGATGAAAGGGCCGCTGCCACTTCCGCGATTCAGCAGAAAGCACTACGTCTTGCTGTGCCGCTGCTTGCGTTTTGATGCCGTCCGCGCATCCGAGGATGTTGATGAACAGTGTTTTTCTGCGCTGGGGTCTCCCCGCCCTGGTCACGGTCGTAGCCGGAACCTCCCTCGCCGTCGCCACGACCGGTGGCGACATTGCCGCCGACCTCGGTCGCCGCACGGTGCAGGCGCTCGAGCCCCGTCACGGCTGGGCGAGCGTGCGGTTCGACGGCCGCGATGCCCTCGTCAGCGGAACGGCAGGTGACCAGAAGACCGTCGACGAGGTGATTGCGCGGATCGCCGCGGTGCATGGCGTCCGGTCGGTGACCTCCGGCATGGTGCTCGCGGAGCACGCCAGTCCCTATCCCTTCTCGGCACGCATCGCCGACGGGCGCATCTCCCTCTCGGGGGGCGTCCCCGACGAGACGGCCCACGCCGAGCTGATGCTGGAGACAGGCGCCACCGAGGACCGCCTGCGTCTGCTCGCCGGCGCCCCGCCGCGCGCCGTCTGGCGCTCCGCAGTCGCTTATGCCCTCGACTATCTGCCCCACTTCGAGGAGGGGGAGGTCGGACTTTCGGACCTGAAGCTCACTGTTTCCGGGCGTTCCGCCAGCCCCGAGGATTTCGACGAACTGCTGCGGCTCGCGCGCGACGGGGCGCCGGCTGGTGTTGAACTCGGCTTCACTGAGATCGTGCCGCCGCTCGCTTTGCCCTACGAGTGGCGGGCGCAGTTCGATGGCGGCGCGATCGCCGTTTCCGGCCACGCGCCGGACGAGGCGTTCTCCGAAGGCCTGCGCACCGCCGATCTTCAGGGCCTGCCCGTGTCCACCAGCCTTGTCTACGCCTCCGGTGCGCCGGACAATTTCGACGAGACGGTGCACCTGCTGCTTCAAAATCTCGTTCAGCTCGAAAGTGGTACGGCGGAAATCTCAGGTACTGCCGTAAGCTTCTCCGGTACCCCGGGAGATCGCGCCACCGCCGAGCGGGTACGGCAGACCGTTGCCCAGGCCGGCGCCGCCGTTAATCTCGATCCGCCCCGTGTCGACCGATACTTCTTCACCGCCACCCGCCAGGACGAGACCATCGTCCTCGACGGTCTGGTGCCGGATGCGGCCGCCCTGCGGCGGCTGCAGGATCTGCCGCAGGTCGATGCATCGGGGCTGGAAATGGCACGCGGTGCGCCGACCCGCTTTGCATCGGCGGTGGAATTCGGCCTCGATGTGATGGGCCATCTGAGCGAGGGGCGCTTCTCGATCCGCGACAACGTGCTGGCGCTGCACGGTCGCGCCAAGACGCTCGCCGACCTCGCTGCCGTTGAGACCATTGTGGCACTCGGCGCACCGCAGGGCCTCGTTCTCGCCAAGGCCGAACTGCAGCCGCCTTTGGCCTCGCCTTATACCTGGACGGCGGAGAAGCCGGAGAAGGGCCGTTTGCGCCTTTCCGGCCATGTGCCGAGTTCTGCGGTCCGAGCCGCCCTGCAGGAGGCGGCGGGGACGGCGCGGGACACCACCGTGCTGGCGGATGGCGCCCCGGGCGACTTCGAATCCGCAGCCCGTTCCGGTCTCGCCCTGCTGCCGCTGCTGACCGCCGGCTCCGTCGGCTTTGACGGCCGCGAGTGGAGCCTCGCCGGGACAGTTGCGACCGCGGAACAGGCGCTGCGCGTCGAAGCCGCCTTCGCCGAAGCGGGTCTGGAGGCCGCCGGCTGGAGCTACGACGTGGACCTGCCGCCGCCGCCCATCCCGGTCATAGAACCCTATGAGTGGCGCGCAACCAAGGAAGCGAATGGTAGCGTGACAGTTACCGGTTTCGCGCCAGCCGAACCTTTCCGCAAGGTACTCGCCGTGCGCGTAGGCCGCTCCATCATCGACAACACGGAACTCGGCAGTGGGCAGCCAGATGGATTCTTCGAAGCGGCTCTGGCCGGCATCGATGCCCTCTTGCTTCTCGACGAGGGGACGCTGGAACTCGCCGACGGGGTTTGGAGCCTTACCGGCGACACCGGAACCATGCCGCAGCGGAGGGAGATCGAGGAGATGCTCTCGGCCGCCATAGATGCGAGTGCCTGGGAGGTCGACATCACGGCGGTGGATGCGCCGCCTGTGGCGGAGCCCTGGCTCTGGCGTGCCACCAAGGCCGCTGACGGCATCGCGTTCTCCGGCCACGTCAACAGCGAGGAGTTTCGGCGGTTTCTGGGTGTACGCGCAGGGAAGGTCACCAGCGACGCACTGCAACTGGCGTCGGGAGAGCCTTCCGGCTTCATCGACGACGCCCTTGCGGGCCTCGAGGCCCTGCAGACCCTGGCCTCGGGAGTGGTGGAGTACGACGGGTCCGAGTGGCGCCTTGAGGGAGTGACGGCGACGCCTGCTGACCGCGAAGCGGCGCTCGCCGCCCTCGCTTCGGCCAGTGACGGCGGCGACAGCTGGACGATAGCGCTTTCCGATCCGACGCCAGCGCCTGCCGAGGAAGCGCCGACCGAGGAAGCTCCAGCCGAGGAAGCGCCTGCCGAGGATGCCTCCTCCGACGGAGTGGCACCGCTCGAGGCCGAGACTGCTGCGGCGGATCAGCGGCCCCTGTTCACCGGCGCCATGCGGTTCGAAGCAGTGCGCGAGCCGGGGCAGGCCATAACTTTGCGCGGCGAGGTGCCGGCCGACGCCACCCGCCGCTATTTCGGCGTCATTGCCGGCAATGTCGACAGCGCAGAACTGAGCATCGCCGAGGATCTGCCGGACGACTTCATCGGCAATGCCGATGCCGGCATCCGCGCCCTGGCATCGCTGGCCGATGGCCGCTTCGCCTTCGATGGGATACGCTGGATGTTGCGGGGCAGGGCGGCCACCGATGCGGCACGGACGGCTGCTCTTGCGAGTGTCGAGGCAGCCCCCACCGGCGGCGACTGGCTGACCGAGCTGGACCTGGTGCCGCCGATGGAGCTCTGCCAGCAGAAGGTCGCCTCCTTCGCATCCCGCAATGCCATCCTCTTCCAGTCCGGCAGCGCCACCATCACCGGGGAGTCGCTGCCCGCCCTCGACGAACTGGCGAGCTATCTCGACCTCTGCCCGATGGCGGCGGTGCACGTGGAGGGCCACACCGACGCCGATGGCGACGAAAGCTCCAACCTCGCGCTGTCGGTGGCCCGCGCCGAGGCGGTCGTGGCGGCACTGATCGAACGCGGTGTCGGCTTCGAGCGGCTCTACGCCATCGGCTATGGCGAGAGCCTGCCGGTTGCCGACAACGACACCATTGCCGGCAAACAGGCCAATCGGCGCATTGCCTTCACCATCGTCGAGGGATCGAACTAACTGGAAAGGCGTCACTCTCCATGTCTCTGGATTCCCTTGTCTACCTGCTCGCGTTTTTGTGGCCCTACCTGCTGGGTGCAATGCTCATCGGCATCGCAACTGGCTGGCTGACCTTCGCGACTGCTGCCGAGTAGCAACAGCGTCACTATGTCCAGCGCCTCCCTCATCCTCGAGATTGCACTGCTGCTGCTCGTGGCGTTCCTGGCCGGCTGTACGCTCGGCTGGCTGGCGCGACGCCTGTCACAGCGTCGTCGCCCACCGACTTCCCCCGAGGTGCTGGCGCCGGAAGCCGCAGCCGCGCCGCCCCTGGTCGCTTCGCCCCGGGTCTCGCCGCTGTTCCAGCGCCCTCCCATGCCACCCCCCGCGCGACGCGAGCTCACCGCCACCGGGCGACCACGGCATCCGCCGGCTCCGGCCGAGAACCAGACCGCTACCGTCGCTGCTTCCGCCGCTATTCCCGTGCCTGCCGCGTCTGCCCCAGTGGAAGCGCCGGCGTCACCGACGCCGTTGCGCCCCCAACGGCTGCCAGCGCGGGTTGCGGGGGAACTCTCGACCGCGATTGCGACCACGGCGGAACCCGCCTCCGCACCGACCGTCCAGCCGGTGGCCGCGCCATCGCCGCCCCCTTCTTCGGAGAACGATGCCGAGTCCGCTGCACGGCAGGCGGTCGAGGGTGGCTGGACGCCGCCGCGCCGCCGCACTCCTGCGCCTTTCCCGGAGGCTTCTGTCGCACCGGAAATCTTCAGTGCGGCGCCAAGTGCCGACTCGGTTGATGCGGCCATGGCCGGTGCCCGCTCCGCCGTCGCCGCGGCGCGCGCTGCTACCGACGCCGTGCTTGCCGGCGCGCCGGCAGCTGAGCCGCCGCCCGAGGCGACGGAACTGCCGCCAGAGCCGGAGCCACCCGAGTCGCCAGAAGCGGAGTCGGCGCAGCCGCAGCGGCCGCCACTGCGCCGCCGCTTCGGCGCCCCGCCACTGCTCGAGACGCCGCGGGAGGGTGGCAAGGACGACCTCACCGCCATCCGCGGCATTACGCCGTCCCTGGCACAGGCCCTCAACGGCCTCGGCATCTTCCATCACGACCAGATCGCCGGCTGGGACGGCAAGGCGGTGGTGTGGGTCGACGGCCAGCTTGGCCTCAGGGGCAGGATTGCGCGGGAAAAATGGCGGGAACAGGCGCGGCGCCTGGTCCCCCGGCCGGTCAGGGCGCGGCGCTGACTGCCGCCTGTGCCACGGCGCGCTGGCGCCCGGCCAGGACCTTCCGTACGAACTCGGCGATCGGCGCCACGTCCTCGGTGGTGTTGAGCAGGGCAGGGGACGCCTGACCCTCTATGATATAGGCATCGGCGTCGCGCCGCCGGCGCATCATCTCCTCGAACACTTCCCGGCGCAGCTGCTCGGTCAGTTGCGTGCGCATCATCATCAGCGGCGTGTGCGTCAGGGCATTGAACAGCGGCCACTGCGCCACCAGTACGTCGTCATGCTCGAAAGCATCCAGCATCCGGACCAGATGATTGTCGAACAGCGCGTGCACCCGCCCGCGCTCGTCGAGGGAATGGGTGCGGGCGGCGAGTACGTCCAGCATGCCATCCTGCAGACCCGGATAATCCGTGGCGAGGATGCGCCGGAACATGTTGCGCAGTCCGGCGGCGCTGCGCTGTCCCTCGAGCTCCCGCAAATTGTTGCGCAGCCGAACCAGTCCGCGCGGGTCCGATACCGGCCCGGCATCGATCAGTACCGCCCCGGCGACCAGCAGCGGCGCCTGCGCCGCGAGGGCCATGATGATCTGGCCGCCATAGCCCTGCCCGACGAAGACGGCCCGGCCGATGCCGAGCGCCGCGCAGCCCTGTTGCACCTCATGCGCGTCGACGGTGGAGATGTACTTCCCCTTGTCCGATCGGTAGGCCGAGCGGCCACGGCCCTTGAGGTCCAACAGCACTACCGGCCAGTCGGCACCGAAGACCCTGCCGAAACTGTGTGCGAAATCGGCGAAGTCGGTCATGTTGCGCTGATAGCCGGGAATGCAGACCAGCGGCAGCTGGTCCGCGCCAAGCTCGCCGGTAATGTGGACGGCCAGCCATTCCCCGGCATCCCCCACCGTCACGTGCTGGACCGGCAGGTTGTCGAAGATGCGCAGGTCAGGTGCGGCGCTGCGTTCTCTCTTGAGCATCGCAAAGCCATAGCAGACCCGATGCCGGGAGCAATCCCCGGCACCGCTGGCCGGCGATCCGTTACACTGCTAGGTGGGCAGGCGCCGCAGCGTCTCGAAGGCGCTGGCCTGTCCGCTCCCAAGCCGGGCGCGATAGACGAGATAATTACCCAGTACCCGCTGTACGTACTTGCGCGTTTCGTGGAACGGGATCTGTTCCACCCAGACGACAGGATCCACGGCCTCATCGCGGGGATCGCCGAAGGCCTTGATCCACTTATTGGCGTTGCCGGCACCGGCATTGTAGGCCGCCGCCGCCAGCAGCAGGGACCCGTCGTAGCGCTGCAACTGCGCTGCCAGGTAGGTGGAGCCGAGGAAAGCATTGTAGGCGGGGTCGCTGGTCAGGCGGTCAGGAGAATAGCTTTCGCCGACCTTCTCGGCCGTCTCCTTCGCCGTGGCGGGCATCAGCTGCATCAGCCCCCTGGCACCGGCCGAGGATACGGCCCCAGCGCGAAAATGGCTCTCCTGCCGCGTCACTGCATACACGGCCGCCATATCGACCTCGGCCAGCCGCACCGTAGGCAGTCCCTCTTTGGGGAAGCTGAAGAGGTCGAGCGGCATGCCGCGGCGGTCGGCGATATCCGCAATGTGGATCGCCAAGTGGTGGGCGTCGAGTTCCTGTGCTAACCGCGCCGCCAGCAGCATCTGGCCGCCGTCCTGCAGTTCGAGGGCGAAGCTCCGGAGCAGCGTCTCGGCCAGCGAACCGCGCCCATTGGCCGCCAGCAGCCGCACTGCGCGGACCACCTCGTGCGCCTCGAAGGCCGGCTGGCTCTGCTGCCAGGACGGCATTTCCCGCAACTGCACGCCAGTCATGCCAAGCTCCGCCCGGGCCAGTTGACCGTAGTAGACCGTGCTGTGCCGCGCCGCCCGCGAGAAGGCTTCGTTCGCCCCCAGCTTGTCGCCGGCGGCTTCCTTGGCACGACCAAGCCAATAATTCGACTGGCTAATCGAGTCCGGGATAGTCGAGACCTCGCGCATCGCCTCGAAATGCTTCACCGCATCCTCGGGCCGGTCGAGGAACGCCAGGGCGATCCAGCCGGCGTGGAAGCGGGCATCCACCAGCCGTCCCTCCGGACCATGAGTGTAGCCGGCACTGGCCTCATAGGCGAGTTCATGCCGATCGAGCGCCAGCAACTGCCGCGTCAGCAGTCGGCGCTCATACCACCACTCCGCGGCATCGGGCACCTCGCCTTCGGCCTTGTTCAGCCATGCGACGGCGTCCTCCCAGAGCTCGAACTGCCGCGCCCGTTGCGCCCGCGAGTACAGATACACGGGATGGTCGGTGAGCTCGGGATCCACCTTGTCCAGCAGTGCCTTGGCGTTCTTGGCATTGCGCGAGACCGCGTTGCGCGCCACTGCGAGCGACTTCTGCGCCGGTCCAAGGAACTGCATGATTCGCTCCACGCCGGATGCGCGGTCGTGCATCATCAGGTGCACGGCACGGTCCCAGTGCGCCGCCTGGTCGAGGAGGTCGCCGTGGCGCTTCAGGATCCGCTGCTCCGTGCTGCGGTCGAGGAACTTCCCCGTCCAGAGTTCGCGGACGATGCTGGCCGCCGCTTCCTCCTGCCCGGCCTCGCGATAGGCCGCTGCCAGCGCCAGCCGCCCCGCGACCGTCTGTGGGGCCGCTTCGCCAAGCTGCCCGATCATCTCCTCGGCTGCCGCGCCGCTGCTCACCAGCGCCTGCTCCAGCCGCGTACGAAACACCTCGCGATCCACGAAGGCAGGGGCCTCGGACATGAAACGCAGCACCGACTTGTGGTCGATCGCACCATTGCCGCTGTAAATGGCTGCCCACTGGATCGCCCGGCGTTCGCTGTAGCTGCGCAGGGACTTCGCCAGCTGGTAGGCCGCCGCGGCGTCCTCATCCAGCATATCCAGCGCCTTGCGGAAAGCGGCCGTACCGGTCGTCGCTTCGACCTTCCCGGCCCCGATCGACCCCGTGGCCATCTGGTCGATCTCGACCGGGTCGGCGTGCGGCTTGGCGGGTGCGACGGCCGCGACAGTCAGCTTCGGAACTTCCACCGGCTCCGGGACGGGGGTGCCAGCCGCAGGCTTGCTGCTGCTCGCAGCACGGTCCTCGACCAGGGACATCACCGGGACGGCGGCGGTGCCGAGCAATGCCAGTGCCAGCAATCCTGCCAGCAGGGGGGGCTTCCGCATCGATAGTGCCATCACGACAGTCCTGTTGGTCCGAGAAACAAGTCCAGCAGGGTGCCCCCACCCCTTGCAGCGATCCGTAAGTAACCAATCACGGTGAACAAGCGGTTTCCGAAGCGGCCGGGGCCGTGTATGGCCCTGTTTCGCTCTTGCTTGTCGCGTCCATCGAGAAAATCTATGCTGTGCGACTGTGGCCCGGCAATGAACGAGTTGTGGCCACAGTTTGACAACTCCCCTACCTTCCGGGCCGGACCACTGCCGGCCGCGGTATGATTGATCCAAGGAAAATTCGGAAATGCTGAGAGGTTCTCTGACGGCGCTCATCACCCCCTTCGCTGACGGGGCGCTGGATGAGAAAGCTTTCTCGGCCTTTGTCGACTGGCAGATCGAGGAGGGCAGCCACGGCCTGATCCCGGTCGGCACCACCGGAGAAAGCCCGGCCGTCAGCCATGAGGAGCATCGCCGCGTCGTCGAGATCTGCGTCGACGTGACCGCCGGTCGCGTGCCGGTGGTCGCGGGGGCCGGCTCCAACTCCACCGCCGAGGCGATTTCGCTTGCCCGTTTCGCCGAAGAGGTGGGCGCCGACGCCATCCTCAGCGTCGTCCCGTACTACAACCGGCCGAACCAGGAAGGCCTGTTCCAGCACTTTTCGGCCATCGCCACCGCCACCGCGCTCCCGATGGTCCTCTACAGCGTCCCCGGGCGCACCGTCGTCGATCTCGCCGTCGACACCATCGCCCGCCTTCGCGACGCCCATGACAATATCATCGCCGTCAAGGACGCCACCACCAGCATGGAACGGGCGAGCCAGCAGCGGGCAAAGCTCGGGCCCGATTTCATCCTGCTCTCCGGCGAGGACATGACGGCGCTCGGCTTCAACGCCCATGGCGGCAGCGGCTGCATCTCCGTGACGTCGAACGTGGCGCCACGGCTCTGCGCGCAATTTCAGAACGCGTGCCAGCAGGGCAATTACGCGGAGGCACTGGCGCTGCAGGACAAGCTTGTGCCGCTGCACCGCACGCTCTTCATCGAGCCCAACCCGCAGGGCGTCAAATACGCCGCCTCCCGGCTCAACCTTTGCCGGAACGAACTCCGCCTGCCGCTTGTTCCTGTTGCCAAGTCGACCGAGGAAGCAATCGACGCAGCGCTTCGGCATGCAGAATTGCTGCACTGAGCATGGCAGAGAAGGCGAAGAAAGATGGTCTGGTCGTGAGCGGGATGGTGGCCGAGAACCGGCGCGCCCGCTTCGACTATGAGATCATGGACACGCTCGAGGCAGGCATCGTCCTGACCGGCACCGAGGTGAAGTCGTTGCGCACCGGCAAGGCCCAGATCGCCGAGTCCTATGCGTCACCCGAGCGCGGCGAACTCTGGCTGATCAACGCCCACATCCCGGAATATCTGCAGGCAAACCGCTTCAATCACGAGGAGCGCCGGCCGCGAAAACTGCTGGTCAGCCGCAAGCAGCTCTCCAAGCTCAGCCAGGATGTCGATCGCGCAGGCAACACCATCGTGCCGCTGAAGCTCTATTTCAACGATCGTGGCATGGCCAAGCTGCTGATCGGGGTCGGCAAGGGCAAAAAGAATTACGACAAGCGCGAAAGTCAGAAGAACCGGGACTGGAACCGCGACAAGTCCCGCATCCTGAAGGAAGGCGGGAGAGGATAAGGCGGTGCGACGCCTCGTGCCCCGGCCCGCTACCCACCCTTCACCGCATCCGCCGCCCGCCCCACCACATCCTCGAACATCGCCGTGGTCAGCACCCCGGTGTTCGTGTTGTACCGCGAGCAGTGATAGCTGTCGAAGAGCCTGCCACCGGCGGTCAGCGCATGCTCCGCCCCATGGTGGAACGGAAACAGCGCCTTGCGCTCCCCCAGGGCGGCCAGCAGGGAATCATGGGCGATGCGGCCGAGGGCCAGGTAGGCAGGCGGACGGTGCTTCTCCAGCGTCGCACTCAGGAACTGCCGGCAGGTCCGGATCTCCGCCGGCGTCGGCTTGTTCTGCGGCGGCACGCAGCGCACCGCGTTGGCGATCAGCGTCCCCACCAGCCGCAGACTGTCGTTCGGATCAGCGCGGAATACCCCGGTCGCCAAGCCGAACTTCTTCAATGTCGCGTAGAGCAGGTCGCCCGCGTAGTCGCCGGTGAACGGCCGGCCGGTCCGATTGGCACCCCGCAGCCCCGGTGCCAGGCCGACGATGATCAGGCGCGGTCGGTCGTCACCCCAGTTCGGCACCGGGTCGTTGAACCAGTCCGGATAGAGGCGCCGGTTGTCGCCGCGGAAGGCGGCCAGCCGCGGGCAGAGCGGGCAGTCATGCGGGGGTTCGGTGGGGGGCAAGGTCGGATCCGTGGCAGGGGCGGGAGCCTGGCTGCCGCGGCAGGCTGACTCGGCTTACCTACCCTCGACCGAAGCCGGCGTACGGTCAACGGGCGGCGGCCTGCCGACTGTCTTCGCGAGGTCGGCGACATCGAGGAAGAAGTCCGCCTGCCGCCGCAACTCGTCGGAAATCATCGGGGTGGAGGTGCTCAATGTCGATGCCACCGTCACCCGCTTGCCGCGGCGCTGCAGCGCCGCCACCAGGGCCGTGAAGTCGCCGTCGCCCGAGAACAGCACCATGTGATCGAAAAATTCCGACATGTTGAGCGCATCGACCGTCAGTTCAATGTCCATGCTGCCCTTGATCTTCCGGCGGCCGCTTGAGTCGGTGAACTCCTTCGCCGGCTTGGTGACCACGGTGAAGCCATTATAGTCCAGCCAGTCGATGAGCGGCCGGATCGAGGAGTACTCCTGGTCCTCGACTAGCGCCGTGTAGTAGAACGCGCGCAGCAGGTACGCCTTGCTCTGAAACTCCGTGAGCAAGCGGCGATAGTCGATGTCGATCCCGATCGCCCTGCTGGTGGCATAAAGATTGGCGCCGTCGATGAAGAGAGCGACCTTCTCGCGCGGGTCGATGGTCATATGATACTGCTCCTGGGCGCGCGTCTGCTCGCCGGCTCTTGCGTGCTTCCGAATCCTCCACTGCGGCCGCGCCGCCCTGATCGGGCGCGGCGGCTGGTGCCCCGGCAGGGCTCGATAAGCAGCGGAACGTCTTACATCAATCGGCGATGGAAGCCTTTGGTTCCCCAATGCGCTGGCCGGATCGCCTGCAGTCGATACACGAGGTCTTGAGCGGTCGCGGCCCAGTTGGCGCCGGATTTTCTTGAACAGTAGACGGGGCTCGTGTATCACCGCCGCTCATTCCACAAGTTCTGGAGACGTCCGTGGCTCGCGTCACCGTAGAAGACTGCATCGAGAAGGTCGAAAACCGCTTCGATCTGGTCCTGATGTCCGCGCATCGCGCCCGCATGATCGCGGCGGGAGCAACGATTACCGTCGCCCGGGACAATGACAAGAACCCCGTGGTCGCGCTCCGCGAAATCGGCGACGGCGCCATCGCGCCGGACGACCTGCGGGAAGAGCTGATCCACTCGCTGCAGAAATACGTCGAGGTCGACGAGCCCGAGCGTCATGCGGCGCCGCTGCTGGACGCCAAGGCCGGCGAGGAGGGCGATACCTTCGACACCATGAGCGAAGACGAGTTGCTGCGCGGCATCGAAAGCCTGGCACCGCCGGAACGCCGCGACGATTGATCGTCAGACCATCAGGCCTTTATAACGGGGCGTTCGGCAGTCGGCCGGGCGCCCTTGTTGTTTCCCCCCTCGCGATGGGTGAAGATGCGCCGCGTAGGAGTGCGGCAACCCGATGATGCGTCAGTACGAACTCGTCGAGCGGGTTCAGTCATACAACCCGCAGGCCGACGAGGCCCTGCTTAACCGGGCATATGTCTACGCTATGCAAAAGCATGGCAGCCAGACGCGCGCTTCCGGCGGTCCGTACTTCGCCCATCCGCTTGAGGTTGCAGCGATTCTGACCGAACTGAAGCTCGACGATGCCACCATCGCCGTGGCGCTGCTGCACGATACCATAGAGGATACCGACGCCACCCGCGCCGAGATCGACCAGCTGTTCGGCCCCGACATCGGTGCCATCGTCGACGGGCTGACCAAGATCGAACGTCTCAACCTCGTGTCGCGCGAGGAGGCCCAGGCCGAGAACCTGCGCAAGCTCCTGCTCGCCATCTCCGCGGACGTGCGGGTCCTGCTGGTCAAGCTCGCCGACCGGCTGCACAACATGCGCACGCTCGACCACATGCCGGTCGAGAAACGGAAGCGCATCGCCACCGAGACGATGGAGATCTACGCGCCGCTTGCCGGCCGCATGGGCATGCAGGACATGCGCTCCGAACTCGAGAACCTCGCCTTCCGGACGCTGCAGCCCGAACACTTCCGGATCATCACCGAGCGTCTCGAGGAGATGAAGCAGGAGTTCGCGGAGACGATCGACTCCATCTCCGGGGAGCTGGAGCAGAAGCTGGCCGAGGAGGGGATCAAGGCGCGGGTCGCGGCCCGCCTCAAGTCGCCCTGGTCGATCGCGACCAAGATCGAGCGCAAGGCGATCGCCCTCGAGCAGCTCTCCGACATGATCGGCTTCCGCATCATCGTCGGCTCGGTGCCCGAGTGCTACCGGGCGCTCGGCATCGTCCATACCAACTGGAAGGTCGTACCAGGCCGCTTCAAGGACTACATTTCGGTCCCCAAGCACAACGACTACCGCTCCATCCACACCACCATCGTCGGCGTCGGCCGGCAGCGCGCCGAGCTGCAGATCCGCACCGAGGAGATGCACCGCATCGCCGAATACGGCATCGCCGCCCACGCGCTCTACAAAGAGGGCGCGACGGGCGACCTGCACCGGCTGGAGGGCGAGAGCCGCGCCTTCGCCTCCCTGCGCTCCACCATCGAACATCTGACCACCGGCGCCCCCGCCGAGGACCTGCTCGAATACACCAAGCTCGAGCTGTTCCAGGACCAGGTCTTCTGCTTTACCCCGCGTGGGCGGCTGATCGCGCTGCCGCGCGGCGCCACCCCCATCGACTTCGCCTATGCCCTCCACACCGACATCGGCGATACCTGCGTCGGCGCCAAGATCAACGGCTCCATCGTGCCGCTGGTGACGCAGCTGCGCTCCGGAGACGAAGTCGAGATCATCCGCGACCAGAACCACCAGCCGCCGCTCAACTGGGAAACCATCGCCGCCACCGGCAAGGCCCGCTCCGCCATCCGCCGCGCCGTGCGTCTCGCGGCGCAGCAGCGCGCCCATGCGCTGGGCGAGCACGTGATGTCGGTAGCCCTCGAACGCGAGAATGCCAGCCTCGACGAGGCGGAGGGCTTGGCGCTGGCCGAGCGCCTGGGCTTTCCCGGCAAGCGGGAACTGCTGATCGCCATCGGCGAAGGCAAGGTCAACGCCGAGGCCCTCAGCGCCGAGCTGGCGGCACTGAAGGGCATCAAGCGCCGCCGCCACCGCAAGCTTGAGCTCCCGGTCGCCAACAAGGCGGAGGGCTGGTTCGCCCTGCGCAAGGCCCCGCTGTTCCGCTTCCGGGTGCCGGGCGGGCAGCGAGCCGGCCCGAAGGCGAAGTCCGCCCTGGCACAACTGGATTTCGAGACACCGGTCGCAGTCTCCCAGGAGGGCGTGGTGCCGGGGGACCGGCTCGTCGGCATCATGCAGCCCGATGCGCCGATCCGCATCTACCCCATCCACTCGGAGGCCCTTGTCGGGCTTCACGATTCGGACGTCGCCTGGATCGACGTCCGCTGGGACGTGGCGGGCCGCGAGGATCGATCCTACAAATGCGTCATCGCCATGCTGGCCCTCAACAAGCCGGGCACGCTGGCCCAGGTGTCCTCAGCCATCGCCGCCAGCGAGGCCAATATCCACAATCTGTCGATGCATGTCGGGTCTCCGGACTTCCACAGCTTCGTCATCGAGATCGAGGTGCGGGATCTGGCGCAGCTGACCGATGTGATCGCGACGCTGCGGCTGACTCCCGGACTGTCCGATGTCCGTCGCGCCACTGCGGCCGAGGCGGCCGTCCTCTCCCAGCTTGAATGGGACGCCAATCAGAAGGAGCCGGCGTGAACACCGAACAGGTCCTCGACATCTTCCGCGAGTGCGGCGCCCTGCTGAACGGGCATTTCATCCTCTCCTCCGGCCTGCGGTCCCCGGTCTTCCTGCAGAAGGCCCGTGTCTTCATGCATCCTGACAAGGCCGAGATCCTCTGCCGCGCGCTGGCGGAGCGCATCCGCGCCGAGGGCTACGCGGATGTGAGCCAGGTGGTGTCGCCCGCCGTGGGCGGCATCATCCCCGGCTATGAGACCGCCCGCCATCTCGGCGTCCCCGCCATCTATACCGAACGGGTCGACGGCATCTTCGAACTGCGCCGCGGCTTCGAGGTCGCCCGCGGCGAAAAGGTGCTGGTGGTCGAGGATATCGTCTCCACCGGCCTCTCCATCCGCGAGTGCATCGAGGCGCTGCGCCGCCTCGGCGCCGACGTCGTCGCCGCCGCCTGCCTGATCGATCGCTCCGCCGGCGAGGCCGATATCGGCGTGCCGCTGGTGGCGCTGGCCCGCTACAAGGTCCCCGCGTTTCCCGCCGACGCCCTGCCGCCGGAACTCGCGGCCATCCCGGCGGTGAAGCCCGGCTCGCGGGGGCTGGCGTGAGTCTGGTGCCGCGCGCTCACCCCCTCCCCAACCCTCCCCGCAAGGGGGAGGGTGTCCGCCGGTTCATTGGGCAGGATCGTGCCACGCGCTCGGAGCGGCACCTCCCCCCTTGCGAAGGAGGCTGGGAGGGGGGTGCTGCCACTATACGCGGTGGAGGGATCGCACCATGATCATCGGCCTCGGCAACGACCTCACCGACATCGCCCGCGTCGAGCGCACCCTCGAGCGCTACGGCGAACGCTTCACCCACCGCTGCTTCACCGAGATCGAGCGCCGCAAGTCCGACCGCCGGGCGCAGCGTGCCGCCTCCTACGCCAAGCGCTTCGCCGCCAAGGAAGCCTGCGCCAAGGCGCTCGGCACCGGCCTCAATTTCGGCGTCTATTGGCGCGATATGGGGGTCGTCAACCTGCCGTCCGGCAAGCCCACCATGTTACTCACCAACGGCGCAGCCAGGGTGCTGGAGCGCCTTGTGCCGGCAGGGCACAAGCCACATATCCACGTCACCATCACCGACGACGGCGGCATGGCCCAGGCCTTCGTGATTATCGAAGCGCTGCCGATTGACCCCGGCGTGGCAGTCCCGTAACCCATTGCCGAGGCCAGGACAGAAATGAGCCAATCCATGTTGAAAGCCGAAGCGCCGGCGAAGAAGAAGAGCGAGCTCCGCGAGACCATCGTCGTCATCGTCGAAGCCCTGATCATCGCTCTGGTGTTTCGGACCTTCCTGTTCCAGCCATTCTCGATCCCGACTGCGTCCATGCAGTCGACCTTGATGATCGGGGACTACTTCATCGCCTCCAAATACAGCTGGGGCTACGGCAAGCACTCCTTCCCGATCACGCTCCCCTTCAACGGACGGTTCCTGCAGTTCGGCACCCCGGAGCGGGGCGAGGTCGCGGTCTTCCGCAATGAGATCACCAACGAAGACTACATCAAGCGCATCATCGGCCTGCCCGGCGACACCATCCAGATGCGCGATGGCCGGCTCTACATCAACGACACCCTGGTCGAGCGCGAGCGGATCGGCGAGGCCATGGACACCGACAGCTCGACGCGGGCACTGCCGGTCACCGTCTATCTCGAGACGCTGCCGAACGGCGCCCAGCACACCATCCAGGAAATCACCGATGATGGCCCCCTGGACGACACCGCGGAGTACGTGGTGCCGGCCGGCCACTACTTCATGATGGGCGACAATCGCGATCGCTCGCAGGACAGCCGCGTCCTCAACATGGTCGGCTACGTGCCCTTCGACAGCTTCATCGGCAAGGCCGAGGCCCGCTTCTTCTCGATCGAGGACAATATCCCGCCCTGGCAGCTCTGGGAGTGGCCCGCCAATGTGCGTTGGGACCGGATGTTCCAGTTCATCGACCAGTGATGCCCCGCGGTCGTCGGCACGACAAGCTCGAGGCGCGCCTCGGCTACCGCTTCGCCGATCCGGACCTGCTGGATCGGGCGCTGACCCATTCCAGCGCCATCTCCCCCGGCAAGCGCATCGAGCACTCCTATCAGCGCCTCGAGTTCCTCGGTGACCGCGTGCTCGGGCTGGTCGTGGCCGACATGCTCTATCGGCGCTTCCCCAAGGCCAATGAGGGTGAGCTCTCCCGCTCCCTCAACAGCCTCGTGCGCAAGGAGACCTGCGCCGCCATCGCCCGCCAGCTCGAGCTCGGCGCCGAGCTCAATCTCGGCGAGAGCGAGGCGCGCACCGGTGGCGCCAAGAAAGACGCCATCCTCGGCGACGTCGCCGAGGCGGTGATCGGCGCCGTCTACTGCGACGGCGGCCTCGGCCGGGCCTTCGAGATCATCGAGCGGCTGTTCGGCGAGCATATCGACCAGGCCGGCAACGAGCGCGCCGACGCCAAGACGGCGCTGCAGGAATGGGCGCAGGGCAGGGGGCTGCTGCCGCCCGTCTACAGCGAGGTCGAGCGCACTGGTCCCGACCATGCACCCATGTTCACCATCGCGGTCACCATCGCCGGCTTCGGCGAAAGCGTGGCCAGCGGCCCCTCCAAGAAGCTGGCCGAACACAAGGCGGCGGAGGCCTTCCTGCTCCGCGAGAAGGTCTGGCGGGAATCCGCATGAGCAACGAGCCCGAAACCACCCGCTGCGGCTTCGTGGCCCTGCTGGGCGCCCCCAATGCCGGCAAGTCGACTCTGCTCAACGCCCTGGTCGGCACCAAGGTGTCGATCGTCACCCACAAGGCCCAGACCACCCGCGCCCAGATCCGCGGCGTCGTCACGATCGAGCAGGCGCAACTGGTGTTCATCGACACCCCCGGCATCTTCGCGCCCCGGCGCCGGCTCGACCGCGCCATGGTCGACGCGGCCTGGAGCGGGGCAGGGGACGCCGATGCGGTGGCCCTCATCGTCGATGCCGAGCGCGGCGTCACCCCGGAGCTCGAGGCGCTGCTCACCGGCCTCGCCGAAATCCGCCAGCCCCGCGTCCTCGTGCTCAACAAGATCGACCTCATCGCGCACGAGAAGCTTCTAGGCCTTTCCGCCGATCTCAATGCCCGCCTCGCGTTCGACCAGACCTTCATGATTTCGGCGCTGAAGGGCCACGGCGTCCGCGATTTCCTCGACTGGTGCGCCAGCCGCGCGCCGCTCGGACCCTGGCACTTCCCCGAGGACCAGCTGACCGATCTCAGCCTGGCCATCACCGCCGCCGAGGTGACCCGCGAGAAGCTCTTCCTCCGCATCCACGACGAGATCCCCTACAACGTCACCGTCGAGACCGAGAAGTTCACTGTCCAGCCAGATGGCTCCTACCGCATCGATCAGGTGATCTACGTCACCCGCGACACCCACAAGAAGATCATCCTCGGCGCCAGGGGGCAGACCATCAAGGCCATCGGGGCCGAGGCCCGCGCCGAGATGATGGAGATCTTCGAAACCAAGGTGCACCTCTTCCTCTTCGTCAAGGTGCGCGAGAAATGGGGCGACGATCCCGAGCGTTACCGCGAGATGGGGCTGGATTATCCGCAGGGGAAGGGATGAGCAAAGTGGCTGTCCGGGAGCTCCCCTCATCCGGCGCTACGCGCCACCTTCTCCCACAGAGGGGAGAAGGGGTCCCGACTGCGAGGTCTCGGCTCTTTGGCCTTCTCCCCTCTGTGGGAGGAGGTGCCCGAAGAGCCCGCCCCGGACTCGATCCGGGGGCGGATGAGGGGGGCTCGCGGCTCGACCTCCGGGTGTCCGCCCATGCAATGGACCGGTGAAGGCCTGATCATCGGCGTCCGCCGCCATGGCGAGACCTCCGTCATCGCCGAAGTCATGGTGCAAGGGCGTGGCCGTCATCTCGGCCTCGTCCGCGGCGGCCGCTCCAGCCGCCTCGCCGCCACCCTGCAGCCCGGCAATGTGGTGCAGCTCAACTGGCGCGCCCGGCTCGAGGAGCATCTTGGCATCTTCACGCTCGAACTGCTGGAGGCGCATGCTGCCGGCCTGATCGCCGACCGCACCCGTCTCTATGCCAGCCAGCTGCTCTGCGACCATCTCCGCCTGCTGCCCGAGCGCGACCCGCACGATCGCCTGCTCGGCCTGACCATGGCCGCGCTGGCGCCCGGGCAGGATGCACTGGCCCTCGGCACCGGACTGGCCCGCTTCGAGCTGGTGCTGCTCGACGAACTCGGCTTCGGGCTCGACCTTTCGAGCTGCGCCGCCACCGGCGTCACCACCGGCCTCACCCACGTCTCCCCCAGATCCGGCCGCGCCGTCAGCCTCGAGGCCGCAGCCCCCTATCTTGGCCGCTTGCTCGAGCTCCCCGCCTTCCTCCGCGGCGGCGGCCCCGCCACCCCCGCCGACCTCGCCGCCGCCTTCGCCCTCACCGGCCACTTCCTCGACCTCCACGTCTGGTCCGTCCGCCAGCTCGATCCCCCCGCCACCCGCGACCCCCTGATCCACATCCTCACCGCACCACCCGCGCCCTGACCCCGATGCCGCAGTCGGCGTCCGCCCTCACCAATCCACACTTCCCACGTGCACACTCCGCGCCGTCATCGCCCGCTTCATGCGGGCGACCAGTGCGACGCCCCTGGGTCGCCCGGACAAGCCGCGCGATGATGGGGGCATTGATGAAGACGAGAGTCGGCGCGCAGATGCGCTCTCGCACCCTTGTACTCCCTCAATCCTCATCCCACCCCCCACCGGCCGTCATCCCGACGAAAGTCGGGACCCAGTAAACACCGGCCGTCGAGCTGTACGAAAGGGCGCAACGGGCTCGGACCCACCACGGCAAAACCTGATACCCTCTGGGTACTGGGTCCCGTTTTGCAACGGGATGACGGCCGGTAGGGGTGGGGCGTTCGGTGCAGGCGCCCCGGATCTCGGTAAATGTTATCCCCACCCGCGCCAAATGAACTAGAATCACCTCATTCCCCCGCGATTGCGCGGTCGCGACGAACGGTCGGCGGGGGAGACGGGTGTGCCCCTGGAGTCGTCCGGGGGCGGGACCGGACGGACCGGCGGGGAGCCACGAGCGAGAATCCGCAACTTCGTCCGCAGCACCAACCCGCCGCACCGGCGAGGCGAAGCCTCACCAAATTGCGGACTACCCGCTCCGAGGCCAAGCCTCGCCGGGGCCGCTTCCCCATTGGTGAAGCGGCAAACGACAAAAGCAAAGCCCGGGAGCGAGCGTTCGCCGGGGCAAATGACGCGCCCCGCTTTCGATTCACACCCGATAAACCGGGGAATCCGGTTGGGGCGCCGCCCTCCCGACCCTATATTCGGCCGATGATTCGAACTCTTGTCCGCCGCCATGTCTGACGCCGACACCCTTCCACCCGCCGGCGCCGACGACGCCACCGTCGATCTCCGTCAGGCGCTGGAAGAGCGCTACCTGTCCTATGCGCTCTCGACCATCACCCAGCGGGCGCTGCCCGACGCGCGGGACGGGCTGAAGCCGGTGCATCGGCGCATCCTGCACGCCATGCGCCTGCTCAAGCTCGACCCGGACCAGGGCTACAAGAAGTCGGCCCGCATCGTCGGCGACGTCATCGGTAAGTTCCACCCGCATGGCGACCAGTCGATCTACGACGCGCTGGTGCGTCTCGCGCAGGACTTCGCCCTCCGCTACCCGCTGGTCGACGGCCAGGGCAATTTCGGCAATATCGACGGCGATAGCGCTGCCGCCATGCGCTACACCGAGAGCCGCATGACCGACGTGGCCACGCGGCTGCTCGAGGGCATCACGGAGAACGCCGTCGACTTCCGGCCCACCTACGACGGCGAGGATGAGGAGCCGGTGGTGCTACCGGCCAACTTCCCGAACCTCCTCGCCAACGGCTCCACCGGCATCGCCGTCGGCATGGCGACCTCGGTACCGCCGCACAACGTCTACGAGCTCTGCGACGCCGCGCTGCATCTCATCATGCATCCCAATGCCACCTCCGAGGATCTGGTGCATTTCGTGCCGGGCCCGGATTTTCCGACCGGCGGCATCCTCGTCGAGTCCCGCCAAAGCATCATCAATTCCTACGCCACCGGCCGCGGTTCCTTCCGCCTGCGGGCCCGCTGGATGAAGGAGGAGAAGGGCCGCGGCGTCTACCAGATTGTCGTCACCGAGATTCCTTACGGCGTGCAGAAGTCGAAGCTGGTCGAGAAGATCGCCGAGCTGCTGCTGGCCAAGAAGCTGCCGCTATTGAAGGATGTGCGCGACGAGAGCGCCGACGACATCCGCCTGGTGCTGGAACCGCGCGCCGGCACGGTCGATCCGGTTATCCTGATGGAGCAGTTGTTCCGGCTCTCCGACCTCGAGCAGCGCATCCCGCTCAACCTCAACCTCCTCGACATGGGTACGACGCCCCGCGTCATGAGCCTCGGCGACGCCCTCAAGGCCTGGCTACAGCACCGCAAGGTGGTGCTGATGCGGCGCACCCAGCACCGGCTCGACCAGATCGCGCGCCGGCTCGAGGTGCTTGGCGGCTACATCATCGCCTATCTCAACCTCGACGAGGTGATCCGCATCATCCGCGAGGAGGACGATGCCAAGGCCTCGCTGATCGCCGCCTTCAACCTCACCGACACCCAGGCCGAAGCCATCCTCAACATGCGGCTGCGCTCGCTGCGCAAGCTCGAGGAGATCGAGCTGCGCCAGGAGCACAAGGCACTCACCGAGGAGCAGGGGCATCTCGAAGCGCTGCTCGGCTCGGACAAGAAGCAGTGGGGCGAGATCACCTCGCAGATCAATGCGCTGAAGAAGGTCTACGGCCCGGACACGCGGCTCGGCCATCGCCGCACCAGCTTCGGCGAGACGCCGGATGCCGACGACGCCGAAGTCGTGAATGCCATGATCGAGCGCGAGCCGATCACCGTCATCCTCTCCGAGAAGGGCTGGATCCGGGCGATGAAGGGCCACACCTCGGATGTCGATGAGAAGGGCTTCAAGAGCGGCGACCGCCTGAAGCTCTTCGTGCATGCCGAGACCACCGACAAGCTGCTGCTGCTCACCACCGCCGGCAAGGTCTATACGCTCGGCGGCGACCGGCTGCCCGGCGGCCGCAGCCAGGGCGAGCCGGTGCGGCTGATGGTCGATATGGAGGAGGGGGCTGACATCGTCGATCTCTTCGTCCACCGGCCCGGCAGCCGCCGCGTCGTCGTCTCCGCCGCCGGCAACGGCTTCCTCGTCGCCGAGGACGATCTCGTCGCCAACACCCGGAAGGGCAAGCAGGTCCTCAATCTGCCCGGCACCGACGAGGCCAAGCTGCTGGTGCCCGCCGCCGGCGATACGGTCGCCATCATCGGACAGAACCGCAAGCTGCTCGTTTTTCCGCTCGAGCAGCTGCCGGTCATGGCCCGCGGCAAGGGTGTCCGCCTGCAGAGATACAAGGATGGTGGCGTCTCCGACCTCAAGGTGTTCACCGCCGCCGAGGGTCTCACCTGGACCGATTCCTCCGGCCGCACCTTCAGCAAGCAGATGGGCGAGCTGCAGGACTGGCTGGGCGACCGCGCCCAGGCGGGCCGCCAGCCCCCGAACGGCTTTCCTCGCAACAATCGCTTCAGCGGCTAGGGCTCGACGGTAAACCGCGCGAACACCGGCAGATGGTCGCTGCCGGTGTCGGCGCCGGCCCATACCTCGTGCACCGCTACACCGCCGGTGCTGAACACATGGTCGAGCGGCAGGAACGGCAGCGTCTCGAACATCCGCCGGATCAAGAAACGGTTCGGGAAGGTGGCGAGGTTGCGGGTCTCCCGCACCAGCCCCGCCCGCTCCGCGAAGCCGCGCAGCGCATAGGACCAGGGCGTCGAATTGAAGTCTCCGGCCAGCACCAGCGGCCCCTCCACCGCTCTCACCGCAGCTCCGAGATCGGCGAACTGCTCGACCTGCCGCGCCACCGGCACCGGCCAGTCGAGATGCGTCGTCATCACCGTCAGCGGCGTGCCGTCGGTGAGAACGAAGCTGCCGATGATTCGTGCCGTGCGCTGGGAGCCATAGGCGTCGTCGGGACAGCTGCCGTCGTCCGACGCCTCCTCGAACGGCAGCTTCGCATAAAGCCCCAGATTGGCTCGCTTGCCGCCGCGGCAACGGGCATAATGGGGATACCGTTCGCGGAGCAGCGGATGCAGCTCCCCCGACTGCTCCGGGAAATACTCCTGCAGCACCACGAAATCCGGGTCCTCCTCCGTGATCAGCGCCGCGACCCGCTCCATCTCGTAGTTCATCCCGAACAGGTTGTGCGTCATCAGTGTCAGCACCGGCCGCTCCTCCGCCGGCAGCGGAGGCCGCGGTGCGAAGCTTGAAATCGCCTCCGGCATGACGGTCACCGCCGAGGCCAGGAGCCCGGCCGCCCCGATGCCGGCGAGCCAGGACCGCCACCGCCCGCGGAACAGCAGCAGCACCAACACGAAGGCGACCAGCGTACCGCCGAGCAGGAACACCTGGGCGTGGTTGAAGAGGTCGAGCACCGGTGACGCGAAGCCGAGCAGCGCCAGCAGCGCAAGGAGCGAGACACCTGCCGTACCAAGGCCAATGCCGAGCCGGACGAGGCCGATCAGGAGGCGCATGCAGGTTCCAGTTCGCAGGCTTAGGGGAGAAGCTAGTCGAGGCGCCGCCAGCCGAGCGGCCCCTGCTGGACCTCGAGCGGACGGAAGCGGCCCTTATAGGCCATTTTCGGCGAGTCCTTCACCCAATAGCCGAGATAGACGTAGCTGAGGCCAGCCATCTTCACCTGGCTGATGTGGTCGAGGATCAGCAGCGTGCCGAGGCTGCGAGGCCCGAGATCAGGATCATAAAAGCTGTAGACCATGCTCAGTCCGTCCGGCATCACGTCGGTCAGCGCCATGGCGATCAGCGGCTGGTCGGGGTGATCCTTCTGCCGGTACTCGACCAGGACGGTCTGCACCGGCGTATCCTCGACCATGTACTCATAGTCGACGAAGCTCATCTGGGTCATGCCGCCGCCGGCGTGGCGGGTTTCGAGGTACCGCTTGAACAGCTCGTATTGTTCGGCCGTCGCCCGCGGCGGACACACCTCGATCGCGATGTCCGCGTTCTTCCGCAGGACCCGTCGATGGCTGGTCGTTTCCGCGAATTCGCGCGCCGCGATGCGCACCGACTGGCAGGCGCAGCAGCCGTCGCAGGCGGGCCGGTAGATGAGGTTCTGACTGCGCCGGAAGCCGTTGTCGCTGAGCAGGTGATGCAAAGATGTGGCGCGCCGGCCGGTAAGATGCGTGAACAGCTTCCGCTCCTGCCGCCCGGGCAGGTAGGGACACGGCATGGCCGCGGTCAGGAAGAGCTGTGTGCTGTCCGGCGTCTGGTCCGTCATTTCCGACCGCTCATACTGGTGATGCAGTTTAGACGGGGCAATGTCCGGCGGCAACTCCAGTTCCGTCAGGCGCGGCTCGCAGCGCGTGCGGCATGTTGCCAGTGCCGGGTCATCGGCGAGCGGCGGAGCATCAGCGTGCCCGCGATCAGATCCTGCACCATCTCCCGCCGCGGCGTCAGCAGCGCCACGACCAGCGAGATCGGCCAGGCGATCCAGACGGTGATCCAGAACACCAGCGGGTGGATGAGGATCTTCCAACCGTCGAGCGGCGGCCCACGCGTCGGGGTCAGCACCAGATCCATCAGCTGCATGCCGACGGTGGCGCGCATCGGCGAGCCCAGTGTCGCCACATAATAGCCAAGGATCGCCAGCGGGATGATCACGGGGAGGGCCAGCCAGCCCAGCCCCAGCGTCAGGAACCCCAGCACCAGCCCGACGATGGCGATGAGCGTCGAGATGACGCCGATGATCACCATGTCGACAATGAACGCGAAGGCGCGCCGCGTCAGCACGCCTTCAAACAGCTCCGGGGCCGTAGCCGGATCGGGAAGTTCTGCCCTCATGTCCCGCTTCCTTGGGGTTACCATCATGTACCCAAGATGGGGAGTCCGGCGCCCGAGACAAGGGTGACTTCAATAGCCGGTCTGCCTCGGCTCAGCGTTGCAGGAACCGCGCCGCTTCCAGCGCATGGTAGCTGAGTACGCCCTTGGCCCCGGCGCGCTTGAAAGCCACGAGGCTCTCGAACATGGCGGCTTCGCGGTTGACGGCACCGCGCTCTGCCGCCAGCTCGATCATGGTGTACTCGCCGGACACCTGGTAGGCAAAGACGGGGACGTTGAAGCTCTCATGCACGCGGCGGACGATGTCGAGATAGGGCATCCCCGGCTTCACCATCACCATGTCGGCGCCTTCCTCGAGATCCTGCGCCACCTCCCGCAAGGCCTCCTCGGAGTTGCCGTAGTCGAGCTGGTAGGTGCGCTTGTCGCCGACCAGCCGCTCCCCCGACCCCACCGCGTCGCGAAACGGCCCGTAGAAGGTCGACGCATATTTGGCCGCGTAGGACATGATGGCAACGTCCGGCAGCCCCTCTCCGTCGAGGGCCCGGCGGAGGGCGGCGACGCGGCCGTCCATCATGTCGGAGGGCGCGATGATGTCGGCGCCGGCCCGCGCCTGCACCAGGGCCGACTTCACCATGACCTCGACCGTTTCGTCGTTGAGGATGACGCCATCCCGCACCAGCCCGTCCTGGCCGTTGCTCGAATACTCGTCCAGTGCCACGTCCGCGATGAGCCCGATCCCCGGCACGGCGTCCTTGATCGCTGCCAGCGCGCGGCACATCAGGTTGTCCGGGTTGTAGGCCTCCTCGGCCCCGTCGCTCCGCAGGTGCCCGGGCGTATCGGGGAACAGCGCCAGCGCCGGGATACCTTCGGCGGCGGCGGCCTTTGCCGCTTGCACCAGGAGATCGATGCTCAACCGTTCGACTCCGGGCATCGACTTCACCGGATCGCGAAGGTCCTCCCCCTCGATCACGAATAGCGGCCAGATCAGGTCCGCCGGCGTCAGCACGGTCTCGCGCACCAAATCCCGCATCCAGCCCGACTGCCGGAGGCGGCGCAGCCGGCGGCCGCCGAGGAACTCCATGTCGTGCCGGACCCAGCGATCGCTCATCAGCCATGCTCCTTTTGGTGTCGCTATCTATCAGCCCTCGCTACCCGGCGCCAAGGGCGGCCGCTTGTCGCGTCCCACCCTTCCGCGCTATGGGGGGCAAAGGTCGAACCGGAAAACCCATGGCATGATGACCGGCCGCTACATCCGCATCATAGCCATCGTGAGCCTGGCACTGGGTCTCACCGATGCCGCCCGCCTGCTCGGCGTCACCACCGGCGGTGCCAGTCCGCTCACCCTTCTCGGGCCGACCGGCTTCGGCTATCTCGCCGTCTTCTGCCTCGCGCGTCTCTTCGCCGCCGTCGGGCTGTGGATCCGGTCGAGTTGGGGCGCTGTGCTGCTGCTGGGCGCCACCATCGCCGAACTCGCCCTCTATCTCTCCGGCAGCCCTGACGTGCAGATTTCCGCCTTCGGCTTCGTCGTCCGCCTGCTGCTGCTGGCGAGCCTGATCGTCATCTTCGTTCTCAATCTCCGCCTCCGCCGCGCCCACGACTAGCGTCCGCGGGGAAGAACTGCTCGATCATCAGTTCCTCAACGAAGACATCCTGCGGCGCTCCGAAGGTGGTGACAGTGGTAATCCAGCTGCTGGTCTCGCCGCCGATCTGCAGCGTGACCGGCACCACCGGCCGGTTGCCGACTGTACCCGCAGCCCGCACCGCTTCTGCCACCCCTGGCTGCGCCAGCGCCTGCTCGAACTGCGGGCGCAACGGGGAGGCGCTGCCTCGTACCCGAAGGCTTTCGCGCAGCCGGTGCGACATGTAGGCGGCCACCTCTGGCCAGTTGAGGATCGCTGACCGCATCGGTCCGGGCCTGAACACCAGTTCGACGAGGTTCGGTTGCTCGTCTGCTGCAAGTCCGAGCGCCTCGAGCAGCTTCCGAAAGCCCGGGTTGCTGCTGATCACGTGGAAGCCGGCATCGAGTGCGATGGCCGGGTAGGGGTCATGGGCGTCGAGCATCATGGCGAGCGTCGCCCGCACCTCATCGAGTGCGGCTGCCTCGAGGCTGCCGGCGCCGTAGCGGGGGGCGTAGCCGGCGGCCACCAGCATGGTGTTGCGCTCGCGCAGCGGCAGGCCGAGCGCCTCTCCAAGTCGGAGGACCATCTCCCGGCTGGGCTGCGAACGCCCTGACTCGAGGAAGGAGAGATGCCGTGCCGAGACGCCGGCGTCGAGCGCCAGCTCCAGCTGGCTCCTGCCGCGGATCCTCCGCCATTCTCGCAACATGTCGCCGATCATGTTTCCTCCGTGACAGAGTGTGACGTCACTGATCCTCTGGCACCATTACCCCTGAGGTAATTGCTGCACTTCCCTCCCGGCGACAGAGTGCGGCGGTACCCTCGAAAGGAAACTGCCATGAACCTCTTGCCTCTCAACCGTCGGGGCGTCTACCTCGTCGATGCCGTCGGCTCCTTCCTTCTCGGCGCCGCCATGATCCTCTCTGCAGACCCGCTGGCGGCTCTTCTCGGACCTGCACTGCCGGCCGGCGCGCTTTTCGCCGTCGGCGCCGGGCTGCTCCCATGGGCGGCGTTTAACGCCTGGATCGGCCTTCGCGGCAGCTTTCCGAGCCGCGCCGTCACGCTCAACGTTGCCGGCGATGGCATCTGGGTTCTTGCGAGCCTTGTGCTGATCGCTTCGGCCGGCCCGGCTCTTGCGCCGGCCGGTCTCGCCACCGTCGGCGGCCTCGCGGGCGCTGTCGCGATCATCGGGCTGATCAAGGCCTCGGGACTGGCCCGGGCGCACGCAACAGCCTGAAAGCATGAGGCGTGCCCGGCGCTTGCGGGCACGCCTTCACACCCCGTTTAGGTTACAGTTTTATGACCTTCTGTAACCTTTCATAAAGCCAATTTCCCGAACTTTTTCAGTAAGATAGTTTTAAGTGTGCGGCTTAAGGCGATCTTATTTGGGCCCCCGTAGTTTGGGCCCATGAGACGCGAAAGCAAATCGCGCAGACTGTAACAGTGAGGCAAGAAATGGCAACGAAGTCCAACGCCGCCGAGGCACTTGAGACGGGCAAGTCCGAGGGACTGAAGCCGCTCTATCTCGAAGCCGTCAGCCGCGTCGAGCGCCTGCACCGCCGGCTGCTCGATCTGATCAAGGACGAATTCGACCGCATGGGCTGGGACGACATCAACCCTGTCCAGGCACTGCTGATGTTCAACATCGGCGATGCCGAGCTGACGGCCGGCGAGCTCCGCTCCCGCGGCTACTATCTCGGCTCCAACGTCTCCTACAACCTGAAGAAGCTGGTCGAGACCGGCTACATCTTCCAGGAGCGCTCGCGCTCCGACCGCCGCTCGGTGCGCATTCGCCTCACCCCGAAGGGGGAGGAGGTCGCTGAGGTGATCGACGAGCTTTACGATCGCCACCTCAAGTCTATCGAGAAGGTCGGCGGCCTCAGCGACGACACTTTCGAGGGGCTCAACAAGGCGCTCGGCCGGCTGGAGCGCTTCTGGGTGGACCAGATCCTCTACAAGCTCTGACCCCTTGTGGTATCGCGGCCACAGCATCGCCTCCAAACGCCGGCCTCGTGCCGGCGTTTCATATTTGTGCCCCAAATCAGGCTGATGAGCCTCCACAGGCGCACGTCACCGCTTCGCAGGTCACCCCGGTTGGGCAGGCGCTTCACGCCTGCTTTACCAGAATTGAGGCATTGTGGGGCCGGTGCTAATAGGTGCGCCATCTGGTTCTGACGGATATAGGTGGAATAGATGCGGCTCAGCAGGCGCAAACTTTTGGGTTCGGCGGCATCTTTCGGTGCGGTTCTGGCAATGCCGGCCATCGTACGGGCGCAGGATTCCGACTCGATCTGGAGTATTTTCGATCGCAACCGCGTCATGCGGAACGTCGACCGCGAAGGCAACACCGCCACCGCCCTCAGCCTGATCGACACCATCGAGCCGATCCTCTCCTTCGACACCGCCTACAACCTGCAGCTCGCGATCCAGAATTACGAGCAGTTCGTCGCCGTCCGCGGCACCTGGGATCTGCCGCATCGCGACTGGTTCGGGCTTACCCTCGGCAACGACCGCAAGGGTGTACGCGACCTGAAGCGGCGGCTGATGATCAACGGTGACATGCCGGTCGAGGAGCGCATCGACGACGTCTTCGACGAGCGTCTGGACGCCGCCGTGCGCCTGTTCCAGGCCCGGCACGGCCTGATCATCAACGGCCAGATCGACGAACCCACCTTCTACGCCCTGTCGGTGCCGACCGACGAGCGCCTCAACCAGCTGCGCCTCAACGCGCTGCGGATCGAGCAGTGGGCTTCGGCGCTGACCGACCGCTACGTCGTGGTCAACGTGCCGGCAGCCAAGATCGAGGCCGTCGAGAACAGTGCCGTGGTGCAGCGCCATACCGCCGTCGTCGGCAAGGTCGACCGGGCCACGCCAATCCTCAATTCCAAGGTCCACCAGATCAAGTTCAATCCCTACTGGACGGTGCCCAAGAGCATCATCGAGAAGGACCTGATCAAGTACATGAACGAGGACCCGCAGTACCTCACCAACTACAAGATCCGGATCTTCGACGGCAACGGCACCGAGATCCAGCCGCACACCATCGACTGGTCGACCAACGAGGCGGTGCAGTACACCTTCCGCCAGGACCCTGGCGCCGAGAACTCGATGGGTCACTGCAAGATCGATTTTTACAACCCGCACAACGTCTATCTGCACGACACGCCGCAGAAGGCGCTCTTCGGCGAGAACGCCCGTTTCCACTCTTCCGGCTGCGTCCGGGTGGAAGGTGTCGATTCCCTCGCCGCCTGGCTGCTACGCGACAATGGCGGCTGGGATCTGCCCGCGGTCCAGGCCGCCTTCGCCTCCAACGAGCGGCTGGACGTGCCGCTGAACAACCAGGTGCCGATCCACACCACCTACATCACCGCCTGGGCCAATCGTCAGGGCACCGTCAGCTTCCGCGACGACGTCTACAACTACGACGCCCAGGGCAAGGTCGTCTTCGAGACCTGATGTGATCGAACGAGGCCGCAGCGGGGGTGGGCGGTCAGGAGAAGTCCTGTTCGAGTTCACTCAACTGGGGCACCAGATGCGGGTGGCGGCCATCGATGCCGCCACCAGCCTTGAGGTCGTGGTGATTGCGCCGCTGACCGCCACCCGCCTGCAGATGCAGAACCTCGCACTCGCCAAGCTCAGGCGGCGCCTTGCAGAGCAGGGTAGGGGGGCGGAGCGGCGGCTGTTCTAAGCGCCCCGGCCGGTCCGGCCGCACCGATCGGGGCTTCCCTCTTCGCGCCCATTTTGCAATAGTGGCGCCGTTCGCGCGACTGGCGAGATCGAGATGGGGCACCATCGGGGAACGCGAACCTTGCTGCCGCTCGCCTGGGCACCCTCTAGACATCGGGAGCCCCCAATGCCGCCCAGTATCGATCAGGCGAGCCTCGCCGCCGGCCTAGGAATCGCCGGAACCGGCGTGCTATATGCCCGCCAGCCGAAAACCGATCTTCTGCATTACGGGAGACGCCAATGAGCGCCGCCGCGTCTGTTCCGCTTTTCCCGCGCTTCTTCACCGAGACGCTGGCCGATGCCGACCCGGAAATAGCCGAGGCCATCCGGCTCGAGCTCGGTCGCCAGCAGCACGAGATCGAACTCATTGCCTCCGAGAATATCGTCTCGCGGGCAGTGCTTGAAGCGCAGGGCTCGGTCCTCACCAACAAGTATGCCGAGGGCTATCCGGGAAAGCGCTATTATGGCGGCTGCCAGTACGTCGACATCGCCGAGACCCTCGCCATCGAGCGCGCCAAGGAGCTGTTCGGCGCTCAGTTCGCCAATGTCCAGCCGAACTCCGGCAGCCAGATGAACCAGGCCGTGTTTCTTGCGCTGCTGCAGCCGGGCGATACCTTCATGGGCCTCGATCTCAACTCCGGCGGACACCTGACCCACGGTTCGCCGGTCAACATGAGCGGCAAGTGGTTCAACGTCGTCTCCTACGGCGTCCGGCGCGACGACCACCTGCTCGACATGGACCAGGTGGCCGACCTCGCCCGCCAGCACAAGCCGAAGCTGATCCTTGCCGGCGGCACCGCCTATTCGCGCGTCTGGGACTGGGCCCGCTTCCGCGAGATTGCGGATGAGGTGGGGGCATATCTGATGGTCGACATGGCCCACATCGCCGGCCTCGTCGCCGGCGGCGTGCACCCCTCGCCGGTGCCGCACGCCCATGTCGTCACCACCACCACCCACAAGTCGCTGCGCGGTCCCCGCGGCGGCCTCATCCTCAGCAACGACGAGGACATCGCCAAGAAGATCAACTCCGCGGTCTTCCCCGGCCTGCAGGGCGGACCGCTGATGCACGTCATTGCCGCCAAGGCAGTGGCGCTGAAAGAGGCCCTGCAGCCCGAGTTCAAGGCCTATGCCCGGCAGGTTGTGGCCAACGCCCGGGCGCTGGCGGCAACCCTGATGGAGCACGGCCTCGATGTCGTCTCCGGCGGCACCGACAACCACCTGATGCTCGTCGACCTGCGCAAGAAGAACGCCACCGGCAAGCGGGCGGAGCAGGGGCTCGGCCGCGCCTACATCACCTGCAACAAGAACGGCATCCCGTTCGATCCCGAGAAGCCCTTCGTCACCTCCGGCATCCGCCTCGGCACCCCCGCCGGCACTACCCGTGGGTTCGGCGAGGCCGAGTACCGGGAGATCGGCGGGCTCATCGTGGAGGTGCTGGACGGCCTGCGCGAAGCCAATTCCGACGAGGGCAACGCCCAGGTGGAGGCCGCCGTACGCGAGAAGGTGATGGCACTCACGTCGCGCTTCCCGATCTATCAGGACTGACCCGCATGGTACCGGCGTTCGGCCCAACCCCTCCCCATCCCTCCCCGCAAGGGGGAGGGTACCTCATCAGGGCTGGGGCACCATGCTGCCAAGGCCGCCGGCCCGGCACCTCCCCCCTTGCGGGGGAGGCTGGGAGGGAGGTGTGCCCGGATCCCATCAATGCCACGGATGCTGCCTGATGCGCTGCCCCTATTGCGGCAATGATGACACGCAGGTGAAGGACAGCCGTCCGACCGAGGATTCGAATGCCATCCGCCGCCGCCGCATCTGCAACGCCTGCGGCGGCCGCTTCACCACCTTCGAACGCGTGCAGCTGCGCGAGCTGACGGTGATCAAGAAGTCCGGCCGCAAGGTCCCGTTCGACCGCGAGAAGCTGGCGCGCTCCGTGTCCACCGCCGTCCGCAAGCGCTCGGTAGAGCCGGAGCGTGTCGAACGCATGATTTCCGGCGTCGTCCGCCAGCTCGAGAGCCTGGGCGAGGTCGAGGTCACCTCCGACCAGATCGGCGAGTTCGTCATGGACGGGCTCAAGGGCCTCGACGACGTCGCCTTCGTGCGCTTCGCGTCGGTCTACAAGAACTTCTCCGCGGCCGACGACTTCCGCTCGTTTCTTGCCGAACTTGGTGAGACCGAACGTGACCGGTTGCCGGACGAGGACGCGTGAGCGGGATTGATCCTGCGGATCGCCGGTGGCTGGATGCCGCCGCACGACTGGCTATCCCGTACCTCGGAACGACCGGCGACCGCCCGACGGTGGGTGCCATCATCGTCGACGAGGCATTGCACCTGGTATTCGGCCGTGGCGTCACCGCCCGTGGCGGCAGTCCCGGCGGCATTGTTCAGGCGCTGGCCGAGGCCCGGACCAGCGCCCGTGGCCGGACCCTCTTCACCACCCTGGAGCCGGGGACAGCCTGGCGGCGCTCGCCGCCGGTCGCCGACGCGGTGATCGCGGCCGGCGTCTCCCGCGTGGTGGTCGGCATCGAGGATCCGGAGCGAGACGCAGCCGGCCGCGGTATCGCCCGGTTGCGCGCCGCTGGCATCGAGGCGGTGCTCGCCGATCACCTTCCGTCGCGGATCCTGCACGAGGGCTACGTGTCGCGGCACCGCCGGGAGCGGCCCTTCGTCGCGGTACGGCTGGCCGTGTCACGCGACGGCAAGGTCGGATTGCCGGACCGGGGCAGGGCGCTCCCCCTGGCGCCGGAGGCGGAGCGCTGGGTCCAGGTGAAGCGCGCCCGCTGCGATGCGGTGATGATCGGCGCACGCGCCGCCCGCCTCGAGGATCCCGATCTGATGCTGCGCATCAAGGGCCTCGGCGACGGCAACTACATGCGTATCGTGGTTGCCGGTGCCGAAGCCCTCGACAGCCGCTTGAATCTGATTGCCTGGGTCTCCGGCTATCCGACTGGAGTCGTTACAGAAATCGGACGTAACCTAGCCCTGCCGCCAACAGTCCAGGTGATCGAAGTGCCGGCGCGCAAGGGCCGCCTCGACCTCCGGCACTGCCTCCGCGAACTGGCCGGACGCGGGGTCGGCAAGGTGCTGGTCGAGGGCGGCGCCCGCCTCAGCGAATCCCTCCTCGCCGGCGAACTCGTCGACCGCTTCCATCTCATCGAGAGTCCGATCGAAGTCGGTCGGCGCGGCGTCCCGGCCACCGCCCTGGGCGGCATCGACGGCAGGTTGCGCGCCGCCGGGTTTATCGAGGTTGACCGGCGGTCCCTCGGCGCCGATAAGCTCCGCACATTCGAGAGGGAATTCTAAGGCGTCGGCGGTTCGGCGGGCAACCGCGGTGGCCGACGCGCATTGGCATGGAAGTAGGTCCGGCAGCCTCCTTGGCACCGGCTGGAGAGGCGATTTGGCACGAGACCCCGCAGGCAGAGCGACGACGACCAAGCCGGCCAACCAGCGCGGGGCGGCACGGCTCGCGGCGGTACAGGCTCTGTATCAGATGGAGATCGGGCACCAGTCGCTCGAGGACACGCTGGCCCAGTTCAATGCTCACCACCTCGGCCGCGAGATCGAGGGCGACCAGTATCTGCCGGCCGATGCCGATTTCTTCCGCCAGATCGTGGGCGGTGTCATCCGCGCCCAGCTCGACATCGATCCTGCCATCGACGGCGCGCTGCAGGAGGGTTGGCCGATGACCCGGATCGACGCCACCCTGCGCGCCATTTTGCGGGCCGCTGCCTTCGAACTGCTGCGTCGCAAGGACATCCCCGCCGGCGTCGTCATCACCGAATATGTCGATATCGCCAAGGCCTTCTACGAAGACGATGCCCCGAGGATGGTGAACGGCGTGCTGGACGCTATCGCGCGGCAGGCAAATCGTGACAATGTAACGGGCCCGAAACCAGCCTAGGCACCCCGATGTCTATACAGGCTTCCGTTCCCGCCTCTCCCGTTCGCAACATCGCGCTGCTCTCCGTCGGGCAGGCCCTGGGCGGCGCCAGCCAGGCCTTGCTGATTTCGGTCGCGGCCCTGACCGCCGCCCTGATGGCCCCGGACCCCTCGCTCGCGACCCTGCCGGTCACCCTGATGATCATCGGGACGGCGCTCGCGACCGGACCGGCGGCCTGGCTCATCCACACCTGGGGCCGTCGCCGCGGCTTCGTCTTCGGCGCCAGCGTCTCAATCCCGTCGGCGCTGCTGGCTGCCGCCGGAGCCTATCTGGGCAATTTCTGGCTGTTCTGCGCCGCTCTCGCCGTCTTCGGCTCCTCCGCAGCCTTCGCCCAGCAATACCGCTTCGCCGCCGCCGACAGTGTGCCGCCCGACCTCAAGTCGCGTGCCATCTCCTGGGTGATGTTCGGTGGCGTGCTGGCCGGCTTCATCGGCCCGCAACTCGCGACGCTGTCGAGGGACATCATCCCCGGCAGCACCTTCACCGGCACCTATATCGCACTCGCGGGGCTCGGCGTCGTCCTCATCGGGGTGCTGTCCCTCACACGGCTGCCGCCGACGGTCCGCAGTCCCGAGGCGCGGAAAGCCGGGCGTTCGTTCGCCGTGCTGCTCCGCACGCCCGACGTTCTTGTGCCTATGGCGGGGGCGGCAGTCAGCTACGCGCTGATGGTCCTGGTCATGGTCGCTGCACCCTTGGCGATGGTCTATGTCTGCGGCCACACCTCCGAAGAAGCGGCCTTCGCCATTCAGTGGCACATCGTCGCCATGTTCGCCCCAAGCTTCGTCACCGGCGCCATCGTCGCCCGCATCGGCGCCCATCTGACCGCGGCGCTCGGCCTGCTGCTCATCCTCTGCGCCGCCATCGTCAACCTCAACGGCATAAGCGTCGCCCATTTCGTCGCGTCGCTGGTGCTGCTGGGCGTCGGCTGGAACTTCGGTTTCATCGCCTGCACGTCGCTGCTGTCCACCGCCTACCGCCCGGAGGAGGCGGCGCGCGTGCAGGGTCTGAACGAGCAGGTGGTATTCGGCTCCATGGCCGTCGCCTCGATCGCCTCCGGCCTGCTGCTGGAGCTGATCGGCTGGGAGGCCATCAACATCCTTGCCATTCCCCTCGCCACCGCCGCCATCCTGCTGCTCGGCTGGGGCGACCTGCGGAAGCGCCGGCGCCAAGCCCCCGCCTGATGCAAGCTTGGTGATCCGCTGCAGTGCTGCGGGTAGTGCGCTCGCCTAGAACGACGACAGGATGGATTCGATGAAGGTCCGGTCTTCGCCGAAGGAGGGGGTGCGGCGGCTCTCGATGGCGAACACGCGGCCATCCTCGGATCCGTACACGGCCTTGTCCTTCACCCGGTCATTGCTGTCGAAGTACACCGCCAGCACCGTCCGCTGCCGCTTGACGTCGAGGCCGAAGGCGGTCTCTTCGACCTTGGTCTCGACGTAGTAGTAGGCGGATTCGTTGGCGAAAGCGTTTTGCGTCTGCGGCGAACCAAGGACCAGCGTCACGAGTTCCTTGCTCTGGCCCTCGCGGACCTGCGCCAGTGCCTCCTGGGGAATGGCATAGCCCTCGGTGCGCTTGGTGGTGAGCGCCAGCCCGGATGAACTGCAGGCCGCGAGGCTGCCGACGAGCACGAGAGCTGTGGCAACCGAGAAGAGGCGGCGGCTGGCGGAATGCAAGGGCATGGATTTGACTTTCCCGATGGCTCTCGACTAATACGCGGCAGCGGCTTGGCCGCCGGACTCTTTAGCTGCCAAATGCCTGTAAATGCAAGCTGGCTTTGGCCCCCGATAGCTCCTTTTGCCACGCTTGACCAGAAAACCGGCGGACCGCACGAGCGCAACCGATGATCTTCAACTTGTTTCGCAAAACCAGCCCGTCCGACGCGGTTTTCGCCGTCTACAGCGCCATTGTGGCGCAATCCCGGCAGCCCCGCTTCTACGCAGAGTGGGGCATCGCCGACACCGTGACCGGGCGCTTCGACATGATCTGCCTGCACCTCGTGCTGCTGTTCCGACGCCTCCGGGCCGAGGAGGGCAGGGCGGCCGAGTTCAGCCAGGCGGTCTTCGATCTCTTCTTCAAGGACATGGATCAGTCGCTCCGGGAACTGGGAGCCGGGGACCTCGCCGTGCCCAAGAAGATCCAGAAGATGGGCAGCATCTTCTACGGCCTCCTCGCCAGCCTGAATGCAGCACTCGATGCCCGCGACGCCGCCGCGGTCGAGGCGGTGCTGCTCCGTAATGTCTATGGCGACCAGCCGGCACCACAGGCCTCCCAGCTTGCGGCCTATGTGCTGGAGCAGTCGGAGCAACTGGCGGCGCAGCCGGCTGCCACCATCACCGCCGGTCAGATCGACCTCGCGAGGGCGGCATGACTAGGGATCCCGACCGCTTGCGGCTCCATGATGCTGGTATCCGCGTCGACAACATGCCGCCCACCGGCCGTGGGTTGCGGCTGGCGCCGGATGCGGAGGAGCGCGAGGCCTTGGCAGCCGCGCTTGGCATCTCCGCCGTGGAGCGGCTTGAGGTTTCCCTGCAGGCCGTGAAGTTCCGGGGCGGCATGCGGGTGACGGGGCAACTCGAGGCCGAGATCGTGCAGCCCAGCGTGGTCTCGCTGGAGCCCGTGCGCCAGGTCATCGTCGAACCCATCGACCGTGTGTTCCTGCCCGGCCCCGGCAAGCCGGCGCCCGGCGCTGAAATCTATGTCGACCTCGAAGCCGATGATCCGCCGGACCACTTTGAGGGCCCCGAGGCCGATATGTCGGACCTCGTCATCGAGACCCTGGCCCTGGCCATCGATCCCTACCCCCGTGCCGAGGGTGAGTCGGTCGAGACGCTGGGATTGCCCGTGGACGAGGACGACGAGCCATCGCCATTCGCGCGCCTCAAAGTGCTGAAAAACCCAGGTGATGGCGGGTGAGGGCGGGGCGCCTTTGCCACGCCCGCCGGTTTGGGTATCTTGACGCGAAGGCGCCCACCGGGCTGAGTTGCAGGCGGACATGACCGACTCGATACGCATTTCGGTAGACGCCATGGGCGGCGACAGGGGGCCACGCGTGGTCTTTCACGGCGCCCTGCTCGGGTACCGGGAGCGCCGGAATACCAGCTACATTTTTCATGGCCGGCGCGACGAGCTCGAGCCGCTGCTCGAGGAGTTCCCGGAGCTCAAGCCCGTGTCACGGATCGTCCACTCCGATACCGTGATCGAGATGCACGACAAGCCCTCGAGCGCACTGCGCAAGGGGCGCGGCTCTTCATCGATGTGGGCAGCGCTGCAATCGGTGAAGGACGGCGAGGCCGACGTTGCCTTTTCGGGCGGCAATACCGGCGCGCTGATGGCCATGGCGACCTTCTGCCTGCGGCCCATGGAGGGCATTTCCCGTCCGGCGATCGCCGCCATCTGGCCGACCATGCGCACCGACATCATCGTCCTCGACGTCGGCGCCACCGTCGGCGGCGACGCCCGCCAGCTCGTCGATTTCTCCATTCTCGGAGCCGCCCTGGCGCGGGCGCTCTTCGACCAGGAATCGCCGACCCTCGGCCTCCTCAACGTCGGCACCGAGGAGATGAAGGGCCTCGACCAGATCAAGGAGGCCTCGCGCATCCTGACGGCTGCCAGTGGCGCCGGGTTCACCTATCACGGCTTCGTCGAGGGCGACGACATCGGTAAGGGCACGGTCGACGTCGTCGTCACCGAGGGTTTTGCCGGCAACATCGCACTCAAGACCGCCGAAGGCACGGCTCGCCAGGTCGGCGCCTATCTCCGCAGCGCCCTCACCGCGGACCCGGCTTCCCAGATCGGCGCCTTGTTCGCCCGCCGGGCGCTGCGCGCCCTGCGCCGCAAGCTCGATCCCCGCAACATCAATGGCGGCGTGTTCCTCGGACTTGAGGGCATCGTCATCAAGAGCCATGGCGGCACCGACGAGGTCGGGGTCAAGGCAGCGCTCGCGCTTGCCTACGAAATGGCGCGCAGCCGGCTCATCGACAAGATCGGCGAGGGCATGCGACGCTTTCCGACGCTGGCTGTCGAGCCGCCTGCCAATCCCCAACCGGAGGCCAAACCCGCGTGACCGACAAACGCTCAGTCATCCGCAGCGTCGGCGCCTATCTGCCTGCACGCATCCTCACCAACGATGAACTCGCCAGGACCGTCGACACCTCCGACGATTGGATCGTCCAGCGCACCGGCATCCGCCAGCGCTACATCGCGGCGGAAGGCGAATTCACCTCCGACCTCGCCGCCGCCGCCGGGCGCAAGGCCATCGAGAACGCCGGGCTGCTGATCGACGACATCGACCTCATCATCGTCGCCACGACCACGCCGGACATGACCTTTCCGGCCACGGCCGCGGTGGTGCAGCAGAAGCTCGGCATGCATCACGGCGCCGCCTTCGACATGCAGGCCGTCTGCTCGGGCTTCATCTACGCCGTCGCCACCGCCGATGCCTATCTCCGCACCGGCCTCGCGCGCCGGGCGCTGGTCATCGGCGCCGAGACCAATTCCCGCATCCTCGACTGGACCGACCGCACCACCTGCGTGCTGTTCGGGGACGGCGCCGGCGCCGCCGTCATCGAACTCGGCAAGGACGGCTCCGGGCCGGCGGACCGTGGCATCCTTGCCTCCAGCCTCCGCGCCGACGGTCACCACTGGAACAAGCTCTATGTCGATGGCGGCCCATCCTCGACCCAGACCGTCGGGCACCTGCGCATGGAAGGCAAGGAGGTCTTCAAGCACGCCGTCGGCATGATCGCCGACGTCATCCATCGCGTGCTGGAGGAGACGGGCTACGCCATCGAGGACCTCGACTGGTTCGTCCCGCACCAGGCCAATAAGCGCATCATCGACGCCTCCGGCCAGAAGCTCGGCATCCCGCCCGAAAAGGTCGTGATCACCGTCGACCGCCACGCCAACACCTCCGCCGCCTCGGTGCCGCTGGCCCTCAACGCCGCCGTCAGCGACGGCCGCATCAAGCGCGGCGACCTGGTCATGATCGAGGCCATGGGCGGCGGCTTCACCTGGGGCGCCTCGCTCATCCGCTGGTAGTCAGAAAGGGGTTGGCGACTTCGATTGCCAGAGGCGGTTCAGCGGGTTACTGTTTCGCCCATCCGTAGGTGGGGCGCCTCGGGACATCGGCCCAGTTGGCGGAACGGAGGGTGGAGATGGCTCAGAAAACAGTAACCCGGGCGGACCTTGCCGAGGCGGTGTACGAGGCAGTCGGCCTCTCCCGCACCGAGTCGGCGGAACTTGTGGAGCGCGTCCTCGACATCATTTCCGATGCCCTCGTGGCAGGGGAGAACGTCAAGCTTTCCTCCTTCGGATCGTTCCAGGTCCGCTCCAAGAACGAGCGCATCGGCCGCAATCCCAAGACCGGCGAAGAGGTCCCGATCCTGCCGCGTCAGGTTCTCGTGTTTAAACCCAGCAACGTGTTGAAAACCAAGATCAACAAATCTATGGTAAACTCTGGAAAATAAGACGTTCTCCCATGGTGCATGCCGGTGGAAAAATCTCCAGACGCCTTCCGCACGATCTCCGAAGCGGCTGAGGAGCTTGATCTTCCCCAGCACGTGCTGCGTTTTTGGGAGACCCGCTTTTCTACCATCAAGCCGCTGAAGCGCGGCGGCGGTCGCCGCTACTACCGCCCCGAGGACGTCATGCTCCTCAAGGGCATCCGCCACCTCCTCTACGATCAGGGTTTCACCATCAAAGGGGTGCAGCGCATCCTCAAGGACCAGGGCAGCCGCTACGTGATCGGCATCGGCGAGGGCAAGCCGGTGGAGCCGGTCACCGCCCCGACCGAGCAGGCCCCGCCGCCGAGAGCCGCGCTCTCCGCGCCGGATGCGGACGACGTTGCCCCCGCGCCGCAGGGTACGGCTGGCGCGATGACGGCCCGCGACCGCGAGAAGCTCTCCGACGTGCTGCGCGAACTGCTCGACTGCAAGCGCCTGCTGGAGCGGGCGCGCGAAAACTAGCGGCAGTCGGTCCGCCCGCCCTTGCGCGCCGATTTCTCCAGGTACATGGCCCGGTCGGCGCAACGGTAGAGCTCTGCTGCTGCTGTCGCATCCTGCGGGCACCGCGCGATCCCCGCACTGACACCCACCATTGCATGCGTGCCGTCGATAGTCAGCGGCGTCATGAAGACCCGATCGATCCGATCCTGCACCCCGCGCAGCGGATCCTCCCCCGGCTTGATCAGCAGGATCGCGGCGAATTCGTCGCCGCCGATGCGCGTCAGGCTGTCCTCTTCGCGGAACACCTGTAGCAGCCGCTGTGCCGCGAGCCGCAGCACCTGATCTCCGAACTCGTGACCGTGGCTGTCGTTGATCTGCTTGAAGCCGTCGAGATCCAGCAGCACCATGGCCACTGTCTCCTCCGGCCGGCGTTGCGCCAGCCGCTGCTCGAGGATGGTGTCGAAGGAGCGGCGGTTCAGCAGCCCCGTCAGTGAGTCCTCTTCGGCGAGGCGCTCGATCAGCCGCTCCCGTTCCTTGCGATCGGTGAGGTCGAGATAGGTTGCTACCATCCAGCCCGCCTCCGGCAGCACGACGAGTCCGAACGCCATGGTCCGACGAACGCCGTCCTTGCAGCGGATGGTGAGCTCCATGCTGGGAAACTCCATCTCAACGAGGTTGTTGCTGCCGAAGATCTGCGCCACCCCTTCGTGGGCGGCGGCGAGATCAGCCGGATCGTCGAAGGCCGCTTCGAAGAAATCCCCGATGGTGGGGATGTCTGAGACCTCGTAGCCGGTCAACTCGCTGAAGCGCCTGTTGGCATAGGCCAGCGTCCCATCTTCGAGGTTGGCCCAGGTAACCCCCACGGGCATGCTGTCGAGGACCAGCTTCAGCTTATCGTCCAGGCGGGTGCGGAAGGTGATCGGGGTGACGGTACTGGCGGTGCTTACGGCTTGCGGCATTCTTTGTCTCCGCCGCCATTCTCACGCAGACCGATTGGCGCACCGTAAATGAATCCGGTTGCACTTGAGCATCCTCCGCGAGCCGGACTCCGGTCACGACCTCAGCCTAGAAGCGGACCTGCTGTGCGATGGCGCAGTTCGTGCGGCACAAGGGCAGGGCGGGGGGGCGTTCGGCATGAACCGAGTGTGAACTTGGGGTTCAGCGGCAGTTCGGACAGCACCGGCTACTCCTCGTGTCATCGGCACGAAGCGGTCGAGGGGACCGCCGCCACAACAGGAGAGAGAAAATGATCCGCAACATCATCGTCACCACTGCACTTGCCGCTATCATCGCCACCACCGCGGCGCCGGCCATGGCCAACAGCGTCTTTCTCAACCAGCAGGGCTGGGGCAACGCCGCGGGCGGCGCTCAGTTCGGCAACGGCAACGTCATCGGGGTCGATCAGAACGGCATCTGGAACGAGGCCGTCGGCCAGCAGTTCGGTGACGGCAACACCGCCGCCATCGGCCAGGAAGGTGTCAACAACTACGCCGACACGTGGCAGAATGGCGATTTCAACGCCGCCGGCGTCGGCCAGTTCGGTGAGAACCACAATGCCATCCTGACCCAGGACGGGGACGGCAACGTCGCAGCCGGTGTCCAGGTCGGCGACGGCTGCAATGCCAACGTCAACCAGGCCGGCGCCGGCAATGTCGCCGCCTTCGTCCAGGCCTGCCCCTGATCTGTCCCGACGTGATAGACTAGTAGCCGAGAGGAGCGAGCAGCGCCTCTCGGCTGGACTTAGGCTCCCCAAAACAGGAGACATCCAGATGATCAAGTCCGACAGGCGTCTCACCTCCACCGCCGCCGCAGTTCTCGGTCTGGCGGTCGCCGGCCTCGCCGCCGCCGGCAGCCACGCCGGCGCCGCCGGAGTCCAGTGCGGCGTCGAGACCAGGACCGCGAACGGCATGACGTCCATCGAGGGGGTCCTGCACGCCGCGGCGCCGGTCGATGGTGCCTACACGTTCAAGATTGCGAGCAACGGCCCTGGCGGCCGCTCCAATGTCAGCCAGGGCGGGCGCTTTTCCGCCGGTGCCAATGAGTCGCTGACGCTGGGCCGCGCCACCCTCAACAGCAATGCCAGCATCGATGTCGTCTTCGAGGTCAATGCCAACGGCGTCGACATCGACTGCAGCAAGCAGACTGCCAGTCTCAGTTGACCATGAGCAATCGCGAAGGATGAAGGGGCTCCGCACCGTCGGGGCCCCTTTTTTTCGACCGCGTCCGGGCAGCGGGAAACGCCTGAATGCCCGGTGAACGCTACGCTCCGGAAGAGTTCAGCCCGCCACCGTCATAGTCCGGTCATCGGCTGAAAACACCAGCACCCCGACAAACCGGACCCCACAGGAGAGACACCATGATCGCCAAGACCCTCAAGACCTCCGTCGTCGCCGCACTCGCCCTGACCATGGGCGCCTTCGCCTTGGCCGTTCCGGCCAGCGCCGCCGGCCAGGTCGCCCTGAGCTACACCCCGACCGATGCCGAGGAATCCAAGGCCCTGGGTATGGGCCTGCAGATGTTCTCCCTGATCAACGGCATGTCCGCCTCCGGCGGCAACATTGCCCAGAACGGCTTCGGCAACGCCGCCGGCATCGCCCAGAACGGCTCCGGCAACCACGGCGTGCTCCTGCAGGACGGCAACGGCCATACCGGCACCATCGAGCAGAACGGCAACAACAACAACTGCGGCCTGCTCCAGTTCGGCGAGAACACCGATGCCGAGTGCGTCCAGAACGGCGACGGCCAGTCGAGCCTCACCACCGTCTTCGGCTTCTGAAACCTGCCACTCCCAAGCGACGTACACGGGGCCTTCTTGGCCCCGTTTCTGCGTCCTGCGGCAGCATGGGTCGCCCCGGCCGCAGCCGTGGGAAGGCCTAACGGGGGCGACGCATGCTGCCGACCGCGAAGACGATGCAGCCGGAGAGGATGAGCACCATCGGCGCCAGCACCAGCCCGCCGAGCAGCAAGCCGTCGAGATGGAGCTCCGTCCCGTTCTGCTGCATTGCGCCAAGTCCGTAGCGTTCGAACATGAAAATCGCCATCCCGGTAGCGATCAGCAGGTACGCGAGCTTCACATGGGGCTTCATCTCGGCGTCTCCTCTGCAGCACGTGGCAGTGACATAGGAGCCCCGCTATCAGTCCTCAAGGATTTCCCCCTACGAGGATCAGCGTCCGAGGTCGGCCTCTCCCCGACGTCTATTTGGCGGGACTGAGAGTCGTGCCGGTCACCTGCCGGTGCCGGGACATCGAATAGGCGACGTCCGAGATCGAATAGCTGAAGGCGATGCGATTGCGCCCGGCCCGTTTGGCCTCGTAGAGACAACGATCGGCTAGCAGCAGGACCTCCGAGACGCCCTTGGAGCAATCCCGGAACGCGGCGCCGCCAATGCTGACGCTCAGCTGGTGCGGGACGGAACCATTTGGCCTCCAGACGATGCTGGCGACGTCCTGTCTGATGCGCTCGGCCAGGTCGGCCGCATCGGCGACGGAAGCGCCAGCAAGAAGCACTCCAAACTCCTCGCCGCCGATCCGGCCCACGCTATCCTTCGCAGCCACGCTCCGCTTCAGCGCGTTGGCGATTAGTTCGAGAGCCTCATCGCCACACGGATGCCCGAAACTATCGTTGATACGCTTGAAGTTGTCGGCGTCGATCATGAGAAACACACCGTCGTGGCCGGAACCGTAGGCGGCCGTCAGCCGCTGCAGGAAGTGCTCGCGATTCAGCAACCGCGTCATGAGGTCGTGGCACGAAGAATAGGAGATGACCTCGTGTGCCTCGCGTAGTTGGTCGTAGGCGCGCGCCGTCTCGACGCTCAGCGCGATCAGTTGGTCGTGCGCGTCCCTGAGCTTCTGCGCCTGGGAAAATATGTACCACGAGATCGGCATGCTCACGAGGATCGGGAACACGATGCACTCGATCACGTCCAGCCGCGTATAGGGAACGCCGCTCATCGCCCTGCTGGTAGCCAACAGCGCGAGCGACGCGGCCACCGCCAGGAGCGTCGTCATCAACGACCTGACCAGGATTCGTGTTGTGCCGGTCGACATCGCGGCAACATGTACAAAGAGTCAGAATCTTCGCTTAACGGATCGAGCAAAAGTCAACGCAGATGGAAATTGGGCCGCAGCGTGCGATGGTCGCGGCTGAGGGCACCACGCGCTAGGCCTCAACTCCGCCGAGAGGCAGCTCTCTCTGACCTCCCCCGCACGACGCTTGCCATCCCGGGCCCGACGGACTAGATAGACGCCGTGTCGGGGCGTAGCGCAGCCTGGTAGCGCATTTGTCTGGGGGACAAAGGGTCGTCGGTTCAAATCCGGCCGCTCCGACCAATCCACCATCTATCCGGCTCCCGCCGCGGCCGCCTTTGCGATTTTGCCGCCGTTGTCCAGCTCGACAGCTTTCCCGGTCGCGTCACCGCCGCGTCGGCCTTCCCTCCGGCCCATACTCTGCCCCGATGCAGTTGGATTCGAAGCGTGCGGTGCTGACGTTAAAACGCCGCCCGCGTCGCGGCCGCTCCGGTAGCCCGCAGCTTCTGCAACAAAACCGACCTTGCGCGCGTTCAAGCCGATGAGTTTTGGTCGGACCGAATGGCATAGACTGTGCTCCGCCTTGTGGTCCCACTTGCGGCCGAACAAGAGGAGATCCCACATGAAACTGGTGACGATCGCAACGGCCCTGAGCCTTGCCGTGAGCGCGCCGGTCGCGCAGGAGTTCGGGGGACAGCAAGACCAGGACTATGCCGGCCAGCTCTGGCAGAGCATGCAGGAACGCAACCTGGCGGGGGACAACGCCCTTCAGGCATTCCCTTATCCGGGGACGGATCCTCACGGCGTGATGCTGGAGACCTTCTATACCGACGCGACGGTCGACGGTCACACCGGCACCCTGGTGATCAAGCGCAACTACGGCCCTGAAGGTGTCACCGTGGATCAGGTACTTGGCCGTCCGGGCGACCATCTGGCCGCCGTCACAATCATGTTCCGCCGGGCAGAAGGTTATTCGCCCGATACCGGCAACTGGTTCTGGGCCAAGTATCTTCCCGACGGCACCCTCGACGAGACGCCGGATGGTACGCCCATTGCGGGGATGGCTCAGGGCTGCATCAGCTGCCACGCCTCGGCAGAGGGCGGCGACTACCTGTTCACGACGAATGCCGATTTCAGTCCCTCTCTCCAGAATGCTGCCGCTGGCGATGCGGAGGAAGAGGCTTCGAGCGCTGAAGGCTCCGGCGATATCGCCGCAGGCGAGGCAATCTACCAGCAGACGTGCCGGAGCTGTCACGGCCCCAGGGCGCAAGGTCTGGCCAGCTTCCCGCGCCTTGCAGGTTTGGAAGAGAGCCATCTTGTGTCGCGTCTCGAGCAGTACCGCTCTGGCGAGAGGGTCGGACCCAACTCGGCGCTGATGATTCCGATTGCGCGCGACCTGTCAGACGAAGACATCGCCAACGTATCGGCGTTCATCGCCACCACCTTCGAGTAAGGCGCCAGAAATTTTTGGACGCGCGCTGCCCTCCCGACGCGGGTCGAACCGTGGTGATCGAGCCGCGATTGGGCAGCTGTCGGTTCTCCTCGGAACTATTGTAGGCAATGGGAATTGGGCCCGTGGAAGCCGGCTTGAAGCAGTCGGCAGCGAGAGAGGAGGATATCATGCTGGAGCGGGTACAAAGCAGAACCTGTCTGTCGATAGCCGCGCTTGTCGTCGCGGTCGCGACGCCGACACTCGCGCAGACCGGAATGAATACAACGAGCCTTCAGCACGATGTGGTGCTGGAGGGCCTTGATAACCCTTGGGATATGGCTTTCCTGCCCGATGGGACCATGTTCTTCACGGAGAAGTGCCATGGCCTTTCGGTGCGGACACCCTCCGGCGACGTCAATGCGCTGCTGGGGATGGGGGCGAACGATACCGATGTATCGGACTATGCCACCGTCGCCGATGATCTGTTTTGCGATGGCCAGGCTGGGATGAACGGCGTTGCTGTGGATCCGGATTTCGAGGAGAATCGCAGGATCTACGTCTACTCGGCATCCGAAATGTCCGATCCGCAGACCAACCGCGTCATGCGCTTCACGGTGAATGAAGACTTCACGGAAGTCGCCGACCGCACCGATATCGTCGATGACATCCCCTACAAGACCGAACCGACCGATCACCCGTTCGGCGATACCGGCACTCACAACGGCGGTCGCATCCGGTTCAATCCGGGCGACGGGTATCTTTATGTGACCACCGGCGACAACCACAATGCCGAGCTTCCGCAAAGCCCCACATTGTTGGGCGGCAAAGTGCTGCGCATCGACACCGATGGCAATGCGGCACCCGAGAACAGCCCGCCCGATGATTTCGATCCGCGCATCTACACTTACGGGCATCGCAACGTTCAGGGGATTACCTTTCACCCCGAGACCAATACGCCAATCATCGCCGAACACGGGCCTTGGCATTCCGATGAAATCACGGTGCTGGAGAACGGTGGCAACGGCGGCTGGGATCCGCGCGACAACATGGCGGGCCGCGGCGACTGCCCCGATGGCTACTGTGGTTACATGCCGAACCAGGGAGAGGGCATGAACCGCTTCGAGCGAGCAGCCTTCATGCCCATGACCGACTTCGAGACCTACCCGGAGGCAATGCCGCCGATCTGGACCAATAACGGGTGGTCACAGGGCACGGCCACGATCGACTTCCTGACTGGTGAGGACTGGGGCGACTGGGACGGCAACATGGTCGTCGGCCTGATGGGCATCGGTTTCGGCGGCACGCCGATCGGCCAACGCATCGACGTGATCGAGGTTGATGAAGATATCTCGGTGGTCGATGTGACCGAAATGACCTTGCCAATGGAGGCCGGTCGGTTCCGGTCGCTCGTCCTGGGACCCGACGGCAGCCTTTATGCCGCTGTGGACGAAGGTATGATTCACAAGCTTACTCCGGGCAATTGATGATCTTTGGCCGCGTCGGCAGTTGGCGGCGCGGCCATTCCGGAGCAGGCCTTCTGGTCAGAAGCGTGCATCCGCCGCCGACCATGATGCCTTCATGACGTCACGCTGGGTCGGTACCAGCCACCCGCTTTCGCGCTGAGGCCAGCGACTGTTGCTGGCTACGTGGCCATGGCCGCGCACAATCGCGGCCAAATGGCGCGGGAACTCACTCCAGTTGGTTCTACGCCCGCGCCGACCAGTTGCACCTCCAGCCCGCCGGGGCGCCCTGACTGTCTCGGTACATCTTTAGAAAATTTTCTGCTCCGCCTTGAACTGCCGATGCCGCTAGCCCAGATTGCCGTCGTCCGGGCCCCTCTGGCGGCATCATCGATGCCGCGATGTCGGACTTCAGGTTGTGCCGCAGCTGGGCTGCGGTGTGGCCTGTTGGCCGACTGCAGACAGCCCGACGTCGCCAGCAGGTGCATGCCGTTCGCCCCGCCGCAGCCAGACGCGGCCGCGCGCCGCCAACACATGGAGCGACGACATGAAATGTCCGATAGATGATACACAACTGGTGATGGCCGAGCGGCAGGGGGTCGAGATCGACTACTGCCCGAGCTGCCGCGGGGTCTGGCTCGACCGCGGCGAACTCGACAAGGTCATCGAGCGGGCGGCCGCCGAGGCACCGGTTCGCGACGCCCGGCCCCAGCAGGAGCCTCCGCGCTACCGGGAGTCCGGCGATGACCGCGGCTACTACCAGAAGAAGCGCAAGTCGGTCCTCGGCGACATCTTCGACTTCTGACGCAGCAGTTGAGGCGGCCGGCCCGTATGGGCTGGCCGTTCTGCTCGTTCTGCAACCGCTTCCGCTTTCCTGCCCTGGCGGCAGATGAGAAAGACATATTCCAGATGGATACCTTGTGGCTCTGGGTGGGCTTCAACCTCTTCGTTGCTGCCCTGCTCGCTCTCGATCTCGGCGTCTTCAACCGCAAGGAGAAGGAGGTCAAGGTCGGTCACGCCCTTTGGCTCACCGCCTTCTACGTCGTCCTTGCGCTGATTTTCGCAGCCGGCCTCTTCTACTTCCGTGGCACCCAGGACGGCGTCGACTTCCTCACCGGTTACCTCATCGAGAAGTCGCTGAGCGTCGACAACATCTTCGTTTTCGTGCTGCTGTTCACCTATTTTGCCGTGCCGCCGCAATACCAGCACCGGGTGCTCTTCTGGGGCATCCTCGGCGCGCTGGTGATGCGGGGCATTCTGATCTTTGCCGGCGTCCAGCTCATCCACCAGTTCTCCTGGATGGCGCTGCTCTTCGGCGGCTTCCTCATCCTGACCGGGGTCAAGATGCTGATCGTCGCCGACCAGAAGCCCGACCTCGAAAAGAACGTGGTGCTCAATGCGGTGCGCAAGCGCTTCCGCTTCACCGAGACCTACCACGGCGGCAAGTTCCTGGTCCGCCAGAACGGGCTGCTCTACGCGACGCCGCTGCTCCTGGTGCTGGTGATGATCGAGGTCACCGACCTCGTCTTCGCGGTGGATTCCATCCCCGCGATCATCGCCATCACCACCGATCCCTTCATCGTCTATACCGCCAACGTTTTCGCCATCCTCGGACTGCGGTCGCTCTACTTCGCGCTCGCGGGCATCGTGCCGCGCTTCATCTATCTCAAATACGCGCTGTCGATGATTCTGGTGGTGATTGGTGGCAAGATGATCGCCAACTACTTCTACGGCGGCAAGTTCGTGCCGACCGAGCTCGCTTTGCTGATCACCGTGGTCCTGATCGGCGGCTCCATCGCCCTGTCCTTGTGGAAGACCCGGGGCAAGCCGGTCGAGCCGCAGACGCTGCCCACTGGCTGGGTTCCGGGCAGCCCGCCGCAGGGGACGGCCGAAGCGAGGGGTGAGCGCGAGTAGGCCATTGAGGCAGTTCCGGCCACGCGATGCCGCGGCGCAGCAACCCTGCGCCGCGGTCTTCATCGCTCTCGCCGCGTGAAGCCGCAGGGACAGTTTTTTCGTCGGCATCCACCGAACGGATGACGCTCTGTCGGTCCGACAGCTGCAGAAGTCGCCGCTGGTGAGGCTCCCCCCGCGGCTCATCGCATACCCACCCAGCGGGCAGCTAGTTTGGAGAGAAAAATGCACCTGAACAACGTTCGCGGCGGCTTCCTGTTGGCAGCTGTCGCGCTAGGCACCGTGTTTGCGGCCACGGCTTCGGCTCATGACGGGCATCATCTGGCCCTCACCGGTGAGGATGTCGAGTTCAAGCCGGGTCCGCCGACGCTGCCTCCTGGCGCCGAGATCGCCGTACTGCACGGCAATCCTGCGGAGGAGGGCCAGTTCGTCTTCCGGCTGAAGTTTCCCGCCGGTTACGAGATCCCACCGCACCGTCATCCCAAGGAAGAGCACGTCACCGTCATCTCCGGCGGCTTCGGGATGTCGACCGGCGAGACCTTTGAGCGCGGGGCGGCGCCGGTGCTGCCGGCTGGCGGGTTCATGCGTATCCCGGTCGGGAAGGCGCATTTTGCCTGGACGGAGGAACCGACCGTGGTGCAGCTCAACGGCATCGGGCCGTTCGGGGTGGAGTACGTGAACCCCGAGGACGATCCGCGTAACAAGTGACTGCGTGGCCGCCGGCGCGTCGGCGGCCGGTGGCCCATCTCGGGGGATCAGTGCAGGCTCGCGAGACCCTCGCCGATCCGGCTTGCCATTCCCGAACCATCGATCTAGTTAACCGGCGGTCGGACGAGCCAGGCCCTTCGCCTGAATTGGACGACCGCCGTCGGTGCGCGAGCCCGCAGGCTCGTTGTTCTTCCCTTCGCTCCGACACTGCAGCGTCGACCACCGGAGCTGAAGCGTGCCTCTCATCGATTTCGACGCAGCGCTGGCGCGGTGGCGGCAGACCGGGGGCGGCAGGGCCGTTCTGATCAATCTCTCGGAGAATCACACCTTTCGGGTCGAAGGACCGGGCGGCACCCATATCCTCCGGCTGCACCGCCCCGGCTATCAATCGGCCGCGGCCATCGAGAGCGAACTGGCCTGGCTGCAGGCCCTCCGCGCCGCCGACGCGGTTCCCGTGCCGCAACCGTTGCCTGGCGCCGACGGCGCCTTGGTGCAGGAACTGGAGGGGCGCTATGCCGTGCTCTTTGCCCTCGAGCCCGGCCGCGAACCGACGCCGGAAGACGATCTGGTGCCACTCTTCCGTATTGTCGGCGCGTACGCGGCCCGGACCCATCTGCACGTCGAGCATTGGTCGCGGCCGCAAGGCTTTACCCGCCCCACCTGGGATGCGGGCGCCATCCTCGACGCCGACGGTCTCTGGGGCGACTGGCGCAGTGCTCCCAAACTGACAGCGGCAGGTCGCGAGACGCTGGCGGAGTTGGATGAGCGGCTGCGCACGGTGCTGGCCGCCTACGGCACCGGGGGTGATCGCTTCGGACTCATCCACGCAGACATGCGGCTCGCCAACCTCCTCGTCGCGCCCGGCCGCACGACGCTGATCGACTTCGATGACTGCGGCTTCGGCTGGTTCCTCTACGACTTCGCAGCCAGCCTTTCCTTCCTTGAAACGAGCCCGCTGGTCCCGGAACTGCGGCGCAGCTGGCTCGCCGGCTACACCGCCGTACGTCCTTTGCAACAGGAGGATCTGGCGGTCATCGACGCCATGGTCCTGCTCCGGCGTATGGCGCTGCTGGCCTGGGTCGGTTCGCATTCGGAGACGCCGCTGGCGCAGGAACATGCCCCCCGCTTCGCCGCCGACACCGTCACTCTCGCCGCCACCTGGCTCGCGGCGCCGGTTGGATAGCGGCTCAAAGCAGTCCCGAATGCCGCTGCAGCGGCTCCTTCGGCACCCGGTCATAAGCCGCGGTAACGCCCCAGATCAGGCCGATGACGAGGAAGAAGTGGCGCCAGTGGTCGAGATCGATGATTGCCGCCTCGATGCAGAGCGGGATGAACACCGAGATCAGCGGGATCAGCAGCAGCCGGTTGGGCGAAGGCCGCGCGAGGTAGCTGACGCCGCGCCAGATCGTGATCCCCATCAGCAGCAGGAAGACCAGCCCGCCGCCCCAACCATAGACGTGCAGCACCGTAACGTAGGTGTTGTGCGGCGCTTCCATGATCCGCATCTGGTAGAATTCGTTCGGTCCGATCCCCAGCGGGTTGTCGCGCGCCAGTTCGAAGGCATAGCCCTGGCGTCCGAAGCGCCCGGTTTCCCCTTCGTCGTAGTTCTGAGAGGCCGCCCGCACTTCGAATAGCTCGCTGACCGAGGGGATGCTCAGCATGCCGGCGATGGCGACGACCACCAGCAGCAGCCCCGCCATGGCGGTCAGCAGCATCCGGACCTTTTCGAGCGCGTGTGCCTCGAGGAAGAAGATCAGCGCGAACACCAGCAGCGACGAAGCCGCAAGGTGGCCCCAGGCGGCGCGCGAGAAGCTCACGAACACCCCCACCAGCAGCACCATGAAGATGACCCCGCCCCAGAAGGCGCGCCGCCGGGTCCCCAGCAGCACCCGCTGCAGCACATACATGGCCGGCAGGATCAGGAATGGCCCGTAGACATTGGGGTCGTTGAAGAAAGCTTTGGCGCGCCCGAACTTTGTGAACAGCTCGCCGCCCGGTATCACCCCGAGGTACCCAAATGTCCCGACCGTCGCCGAGATCAGCGCGGTGGCGATGTAGGCATTGACGATCAGCCGCATCCTCGGCTGCGGCGCCTCCACCACGTAATTGGCGACGAAGTAGGCGGTGAAGATAAGGAAGATCGTCACGGCCTGGAAGATCAGGGCGTCGGTGAGGTCGTTGTACTTGACCTGGAAGGCCGCGATCAGCGCGAACGGGATGAAGGCGACGAACAGTACCAGCAGCCCGAGCGTCGAGCGGTAGAGCCCGAGACCCGCGAAGATCGCCACGCCGAGCACCATCAGGAAGCTCAGCTCGTAGGGCGAGGGCTCGGTAATGACCATGCCGCCCGAGAAGATCCAGAAGGCGACCAGCCCGTCCAGCAGCGCGGCGGCGCGGCTCCGCAGATAGGCCCGTCCCGGTGCGGGGTGGCCGGCCTCCGCGGCCAGCGCCACTAGAACGCGTTCTCGCGACGGGCGATCAGCGAGACAGGGGTCATGAACACGATGTAGATGTCGAGCAGGAGCGACCAGTTCTCAATGTAGTAGAGGTCGTGGTTGACTCGCTGCATGATCTTGTCGACCGTGTCGGTCTCCCCGCGCCAGCCATGAATCTGCGCCCAGCCGGTCATGCCGGGCTTGACCCGGTGGCGGGCGAAGTACCCCTCCACCGCCTCGTAGTAGAGCTTGTTGTCGGCTTTCGCCTGCAGCGCATGCGGGCGCGGCCCGACAATCGAGAGTTCGCCGCGCAGCACGTTGAAGAGCTGCGGCAGCTCGTCGATGGACGTGCGCCGGATGAACCGCCCGACCCGCGTCACCCTCGGGTCGTCCTTGGTTACCAGCTTGGCGGCAGCGGCGTCGGTCATGTCCGTGTACATGGACCGGAACTTGTACATGTCGATCAGCTGATTGTTGAACCCGTGCCGCTTCTGCCTGAAGAACACCGGCCCCTTGCTTTCCAGCCTGATGGCGACCGCCGTCGCCACCATCACCGGCGACAGCAGCACCAACGCCGTCGCGGCAACCGTCTTGTCGAAGAGCCACTTGAAGACCAGGTTCCAATCCGAGATCGGCCGGTCCGCCATGTCGAACACCGGCACGTCGCCGACATAGGAGTAGGCTTTCGAGGTAAAGCGCAGCTGGCTCATATGCGCCGACAGCCGGATGTCCACTGGCAGCACCCAGAGCTGCTTCAGCATCTGCAGCACGCGCTTCTCGGCGCTCAGCGGCATCGACACGATCACCAGGTCCACCCGCGTCCGACGCGCGAATTCGATGAGGTCGGCAACCTTGCCGAGCTTCTCGATCCCGGCGACCGATTCCGGTGAGCGATCGTCGAAACGATCGTCGAACAGTCCCAGGAGCCGGATGTCGTTCTCGGCGCTGGTCTCGATCGCCTCGATCAGCACCTCGGCATCGCGCCCGCCGCCGACGACGACGGTACGCCGCTTCAACTTGCCCTCCCGGGTCCAGCGCACCACCAGCGCCCGCAGCGCCATCCGGTACAGCACCAGCATGACCGCGCCGCTGGCATACCAGCTCACCAGCCAAACCCGCGACACCATGTCGGAAGCCTTGAACAGGAACAGCGCCACCGCGATGACGGTGAACACCAGCGACCAGCTGGCAAGTACCCGCCCGTACTGCATCAGCACCGAGCGGTAGGCGCCGATCCGGTGCGTCCGTGTCGCATTGAACAGGATGTTGGCGCTGAGTGTCGCCCCGAGGATGATGGCGATATAGAAGGCGTCGCCGACTGCCACATAGGCGGCGTGAATGGCAAAGCCCAGCATCGCTAGCAGCAGCGCCTCCATTCCCTGGGCAATGCCTACGATCACCTTGCCGGAATAGCTCGTTTCGACTGGCGTCGCCGCCAGCCGCTCCGCGGCTTCCGACAGTACTGGTCTATCCTGCCGCGCTGCCTGCTTGCTGGCGACGTGGTCGATGACGGCCTGTTTCGGGTCGAGTCGGAACATCTTGCGGTGCGGCCTGCTGGTCGATTGCACCTAATGCTACCGTCCAACCCATGAAAGACCGGTGAAAACCGCGAGGCTAATGCTTCGCTAACGCGCTGCGGTAAAGGCTCTCGATCCGGTCGGTCATGCGGTTAAGCGAGAAGTGCTCTCGCACGAAGGCCAGCCGCTGCCGCGCCTCTTCCTCGGCCGCTTCCGGGCGGACGATAGCCTCCTGCAACGCCCCTTGCAGCGCCGCGAGGTCCCCCGGCGGCAGCAGTCGGTCCGCTGTCGGTCCGAAGATTTCGGGTATGCCGCCGACGCGGGTGGCAATGACGGGCCGGCCGGCGGCCGCTGCCTCCAGCACCACATAGGGCAGGGACTCGGCCAGCGACGGCACCACCGCACACCGGCCCAGCCGCAGCGTCGGCCGCGCCGGTTGCACACCGAGAAGCCGCACCCGCTCCCCAAGCCCCAGTCGCGCAATCGTTTCCCTGAAGGCAGCCGCGTCGGGGCCGTCGCCTGCCATCACCAGCGTCGCCGGCCGCCCGTCCGCTCCCCGCACCTCCGCCAGCGCCTCCAGCAGCACCCCGATTCCCTTCAGCATGCGGAACTCGCCGATGAAGACGAAGTCGGATGCGTCGGCCGCCACCTCCACCGGCTCGAAGTCCTGGTCGCCGAGGCCGTTGTGGATGACCGGGTCAGGGCAGCGCGGGCTGCCGATCAGCCGGTGGAACGCGTCGCGTGCGAAGGCGCTCTCGAAGATCACGGCGTCCGTCATCGGCAGCAGCAGCCGCTCGAAGTTCTGGAACAGCAGCCCGCTGGCCGAGCGCGGTGGGAAATGCAGCACCCCACCGTGCGGGGTGTAGAGCGCCACCCGTCGGCGTTCCCCGAACCGCCCGAGCCGCGCCTGCAGGCCGCCCTTGGCCCCGTGTCCGTGCAGCACCTCAATGCCGAGTGCCGTTGCCAGCCGGCGGACAGCGAGGGGCGTGGTGAGATCCGCCGGCCCCAGCACCCGCGGCATTGGCAGCCGGTGGATGCCGAGCGCCGCCGCCGGCCGCAGGCCTTCCAGCCGCTCCCGGGTCAGACCATCGGCGCTCAGGCTGTCGACCACGATGCCGATGGCGTGGCCACGCCCCGCCAGTTCCCGCGTCAGGTCCCCCACATGGCGGAACAGTCCGCCGACCGGCGCCCGCAGCACCTGCAGGATGCGGAGCGGTCGGTCCGGCATCGGATCAGAGCCAGCGTTCGGAGACGACGATCGTGTCACCCGGATAGATCGGGAAATCGAGGTCGACGGCGCCCTTCGCCATCTCCTTGCCCTGCCGCCGGTAGACGATGGCCCGGCCGCGGTCGGCAGTATCGGTGAAGCCGCCGGCGGTACTGATGGCTGCCCGTACGGTCATCCCGTAGACATAGGAGAACTGCCCCGCGTTCTCGACGGCGCCCTGGATGAAGAACGGGCGATAAGTCTCGATTTCTACTGCGACACTCGGCTCCCGGATATAGCCGTCGGCCAGTGCCGCGGTGACTCGGGCCGCCGCCATCTCCACGGTCAGCCCGCGCACCGGCACCGGGCCCACCAGCGCCAGCGAGATCGCGCCGTCGTCGTTGACGCGATAGGTCTTGGTCAGTTCGGGTTCGCCATAGACCGTCACCCGCACCACGTCGCCGGTATCGAGGGTGTAGGGGCCCTTCGTCTCCACGAGATAGGTGGCCGGCCGCCCGTTGAGGGCGCAGCCGGCGAGCGGGATCAGCAGGAGGAGGCAGAACAGTCGCAGCCAGCGCATCGCGAATCCGTGGTCGAGTTGCAGGGCGAATGTCGACCAACGTGGTTAAATTCTGCTTAAGTCCCTGCCAGATTGCGAGTCCGACTTAACCAAAAACTTACCACCCCAGCCCCAATACTCCCCCCATGAGCGAAAGGGTCCGTCATGAGCGCTGAGTCCATCCGGGCGGAAGACATGCGAATGGACATGGGCGCCATGCTGGCGGCGCTGCTGGCGCGGGGCCTGCGCATCGTGCTCGTCACCATCCTGCTCCTCGCCGCTACCTACGCCGTCCTGCTCTTCGTGCCCCGCATGTACGAATCGTCGGCGGGGCTGCTGGTCGAGGAGCGCTCGGATGCCTTGGCCAGGACCGCCAACGAGCAGGCCTCGCAGCCCTCGATTCCGGTCGAAGCGATGATGTCTAGCCAGATCGAACTCATCAAGTCGCGCGATGCCCTGCTCGAGGTCATCGACCGTGAGAATCTGCGGTCGGTACCCGAACTCACCGATGCCGACTTCTCGCCCGTCGGCACGATCATGCAGCTGTTAGGACGTAGGGGCGATCCGGCCGGCATCGACGAGCGCATCCTCGGCAACCTCACCGACAACCTCACGGTGGCGCGGGAGCGGGATTCGGCGGTTATCTCGGTACGCTATCGCGCCCGCGATCCCGAGCTCGCCGCCCGCATCGCCAACGCCATCGCCGAGACCCATGTGCGCCGTCGCTCGCAACTCACCCTCACCGATACCGCCCAGGCATCGGACTGGCTGTTGCAGGAGATCGAACGGCTGCGGCTCCGGGTGCGGGAGGCCGAAGCCGCAGTGGCCGAATACCGCGTCGAGAACGACCTCTTCGCGGGCGCCAACAACGTCAGCATCGGCGATCAGCAGCTTTCCGCGGTCGCCAACCAGATTTCCGCCGCCCAGGAGCGAAAGAACGCAGCACTTTCTCGTGCAAATCTGATCCGTGGCCTGCTGGAGGCCGGCCAGCCCATCGACGGCGTGGAGAACGTCCGCGCCTCCGTAGTCATTCAGCAGCTGAGCCAGTCGCTCGCCAACCTGCAGGGCGAATTGGCGCAGAGTTCCTCGACCTTGCTTCCCAATCACCCGACCATCCGGGCCTTGCGGGCACAGGCCGCCGAGATCCAGCAGCAGATCAACCTCGAAGCCCGCCGCGTCGCCGAGGCCTTGGAAGCCGAGGCCCGTATCGAGGCCGATCTCGAGCAGTCGCTGAACGACGAACTGACCCGCGGCAAGCTCAACGTCTCCAACGCCACCCGCGACACCGTCGAGCTGCAGGCCCTCGAGCGCGAGGCCAAGGCGCAGCGTGACCTGCTCGAGACCTATCTGCTGAAATACAGCGACGCCATCTCCCGCACCGATGCCAGTTCGGCGCTGCCCGACGTGCGCGTGGTGACTGTTGCCGCACCCTCCGTCCAGCCCGTATCGCCCAAGACCAACCTCATTCTCGGGGCCGTCGGCTTTGTTGCTCTCGCTCTGCAAATCGGCGGCGTGCTCTTCGGCGAGTTGATGTCGGGGAGGGCACTGACCACCCGGCGCTCGTTCGATCAGGTAGCGGTGGTTCCCGTTACCGATGCCGAACCCGAACTGGACCTGCAGGTACCGGAAGAAGCCGAGACCGAAACCGAAACCGCGCTGTTCCACGATTCCGGCTATGCCGAGGATACGTACCAAGCGGCTCCCGAGCCGGCTCTCGACGTAGAGAAGGACGCCGGCCGCGGGCCGGACCTGTCACCAGATGACGAGGACGCCGGCCGCGAGCCGGACGTGTCATCCGCCGACGAGGATCATTTCGGCATGGCGCCCTTCGCCGCGGCAGCGGCCGTCCCGCACACCGTCGCGGAAGAGGCAAGAACAGACCAGGAAGCGGCTGAGACTGAGGGTATGGCCGCCGGAGCGGGTGCCGCCGTCGCAACCGAAGAGCGTGGGTCCGAAGCTCCTTATGTGCCGCCGGCGCCGCTGGCGGGTCCTGCCGACGGCACCCAGGAGCTTTCCAACCTCTCCGCCGACATCGCCCTCGGCCGGGTGCGCGTGGTGATGCTTGCGGGGCTAGAGGGCAACCACGATTGCGTAGCCGTCTCCGATCGGCTGGTCGCTGACGCTCTCCGCCGTGGGCTCAGCGTCGCTTGCGTCGATGCGGGCAGTGGACGCGCCTCCCCCGAGCCGGGGCTCAGCGATCTCAGCGCCGATCTCGCAAGCTTCGGAGACGTCGTTCACAAGGCGGGGGAGGGGCTGGCGGAGGTGCCATGGGGCAATAGCGCAGTCATCGAACGGCGCTCGATGCGCCCGCTGACGCTGCTCGAGGCGCTCACCGATATCTACGAGGTGGTCATCGTGACCACCGGTCGGATCGGCATGTCCTCGGCGCTGCCCGTCTTCTCCGGCATCGACTGCCGTCTGGTGCTGGTAGAGGGTGAGGAAGTGGATTCGGACCGAATCGAAGCGGCGATCGAGGATGCGGCGGCACTCGGCTTCGAGGTTTCCCAGATCGTCACCGCGCCGCAACGGCACTCGGAAGTCGCCTGAGCGCATGTCGGCCACTCGCTATGCCGTCATCCGCGCTGCGTTCGAGCTTCTCTGGGCCTCGCAGCTGCCCCGCCTCGTGCGCCGGCTGAGCTCGGCCCGCGGCGCCATCTTCACCTTGCACCGGGTGCTGCCCGAAGCTCCGGCCGATTTCTCGCCCAACGCCATCCTGCAGGTGACGCCCGACTTCCTCGCCTATGTCATCTCCCGGCTGCGCGAGCTCGGCATCGACCTCGTCGATCTAGACGAGGCACTGCGGCGAATCGAGTCGCCGCAGCCGGAAAAGCCCTTCGCCGTTCTCACCTTCGACGACGCCTATCGCGATAATCTGAAGTACGCGCTGCCAATCCTGCGGCGGCTGCGTTGCCCCTTTACCCTCTATGTTCCCACGGCACTGGTGGATGGCGTTGGCGAGGTCTGGTGGCAGGCGCTCGAGGACATCATAGCCGCCCGCTCCGCCGTCTCGGTCACCTATCTCGGCGAAACCGACTACATCGCCTGTGGCACCCTCGCCGAGAAGCACGAGGCCTATGAGCAGCTCTACCTCCGCATGCGGGCAATGCCCGAGCCGGAGCGGGTGCAGATGCTCCGCGAGCTTGCGTCACAATATGGGTTCGACCTCTCGGCCCATTGCCGCGAACTGATCATGGGCTGGCCCGAACTGGCTACCTTCGCGGCGGACCCGCTCTGCACCATCGGTGCCCACACCGTGCATCACTACGAACTGGCCAAGCTCCCCGAGGCTGAAGCCCGCAGCGAAATCGAGCAGTCGGTCCGCATCCTCCGCGCTCAACTTGGTAAGTTGCCGCGCCACCTCTCCTATCCGATCGGCGGCAAGGCCTCTGCCGGACCCCGCGAGTTCGCCATCGCCCGCGACCTCGGCTTCCGCTCCGCGGTCACCACCCGCCCCGGCGCCCTCTACGCCCGCCACGCCGAAAGCCTGCACGCCCTGCCGCGCATCTCCCTCAACGGCCACTTCCAGGCTCGCCGCTACGTCGACGTCTTCGCCGCCCCCGCGATTTTCTCCCGTATGCCGGGGTAGGGGCCTCGCATCACTCGTCCAGCTGCAGCTCGAGATAGGAGTGGTGCACCCAGCCCCGCAGGCCAGGTTTCACTTTCTCGGGCTGCGCTCCCGGTCGGGTTACCTCGACATAGCTCCAGTTTCCCTCACGCTTAATAACCGTCACCTCGGTGCCACCGGGCAGGTGACCCGGCGGGTCGATACGATCGTAGTGCTGGCCGGGACCGCCACGCAGGTTCAGCCGCACTGCGCCTACCAGATAGCGGGCCGCCGGAGCCGCGCCGCCCCGGCCATCCAGTAACTCGGCGAACGCCTGCTGCGGGAATGCCGGACCCGGATCGGTCTTCCACCCCCGAGTATCGACCTCCTCGTGCGTCACCACGGCACGGATCGGATACTTTGCTGCCAGCGCCCGGACGATCTGGAGGCCGGTAGCAATCTGCGCCGCCGGATAGAGGGGCCATGCATAGGTCCCCGAGCCGATACGGGGCTGCGCCGCTTCGAGGAAGCCGCCGTAGGAGCCGAGCTCCCGAGTGGTCTTCCTAACACCATGGTAGTCCGCCCAGCCGCCGCTGCCATCCGCTCGCAACCAGCCGGGATTGACGAACTCCAGCCCCACTGAATGGGTGTTGAGGTCGGTGAGGTTGCCGTGACGTGAGGGTCCGGCATGCCAGGCCCGGCGGTCGAAGGGGGCGATCTGCCAGGCGCTGCCGTCTCGGTCGATGACGACATGGGCACTGGAGCCGGAGTTTGCCGTGTTGCCCGCGGCGCCGAGCAGCCAGTCGCGGCTGCCGGCACCGCTCCAGCCGGTCGTATAGTGGGTAACGACGAGCTTTGGCGTGATCCGGCCGCCGATATTCGTGCTCTGCCTGTACCAGATGTCATCGATGCGGTGGTTCCTAATGTCCACGGCTGGTCTCCCCGATTACGTCGCGCTGCGCCCGATCCGGTCGAACGGAGTGCGATCTTGCGGTAAGTTTAGCTCGTGTCAGAGCTGCGGGGATAAGTGTCACAAGCGCAGGCTGCATCCCCCTGAATGGGCTTCAGGAATGCCCCAACGTCAGTAATTTCACGGACATGTCCGGCCGCCACGCCGGTCGTCGCACCTAGTCCGGCTTCGTCATCCAGCGAATGATCCAGCTCGCCGGGAAGAACCAGAAGCTGCCGGCGACGGCGAAATAGCCGATCAGCACCCACCAAGGTGCGCCGATAAGCAAGCCGGCATAGACGGCCATGGCGGCCGCCGAATAGAGGACGATGCTGAGGAGCAGCAGCATCGTACCCGCCAGTTTGCGCATCCGCTGCTTCATCTCGTCTTCGCCGCCTGCGTCATCGCGCTCATTGCCAGCCTGTCGCGCTTGGCAGTAACACTCGGCGCGGCTGCGGGAAACTGCGGCATGACGCCCGGCGGGCGTCGTCCACAAGGGGACCGATATTGGCGACAGCTGTCCTTCACGGCCATCCGCGAGCGCCTGCCGCTACCGATCGTCTGCGGCCGGTCCGAGTCTGGCTCTATGCCATGGCAGCGCTGGTGCTGCTGATGGTCGTCGTCGGGGGCATCACCCGGCTCACCGGCTCCGGACTGTCGATCACCAGTTGGAAGCCGTTTACCGGCATCCTGCCGCCGCTCAGCCAGGCGGACTGGCAGGCCGAGTTCGATGCCTATCGACAGATCCCGCAATTCGCCGTCGAAAACGCCTGGATGGGGCTCGAGGAGTTCAAGTCGATCTTCTGGTGGGAGTGGATCCATCGCTTCCTCGGCCGCGTCGTGGGCGTCGCCTTCGCCGTTCCGTTCCTGGTCTTCCTCTTCCAGAAGCGCTTCTCCTGGAACCTCGCGGCGCCACTCGCCGGCCTCTTCCTGCTCGGCGGCTTCCAGGGCTTCCTCGGCTGGTGGATGGTCTCCTCCGGGCTTACGGAACTGACCTCGGTCTCCCAGTACCGGCTGGCCGCGCATCTGAGCGCCGCCGCCCTGCTGTTCATCGCCCTGGTCTGGGTCGCGCGCCGCCTGACGCCGCGCCCCGTCGCCGCTGCCGGGCCGCGCTGGCCGATCGTCGTGCTGCTGGTGCTGATCCTGATGCAGATCGCCGCCGGCGCCTTCGTCGCCGGCCTCGACGCCGGACTTTCCTACAACACCTGGCCGCTGATGGACGGGGCCCTGATTCCGGCCGGTCTGGACCGGCTCGTGCCGCTGTGGCGCAACCTTTTCGAGAACCCGCTCACCGTGCAGTTCGTGCACCGTGGCCTCGCCTACCTGATCCTCGTTCAGGTTGCGTTTATGCTGGTGGCGAGAATGGGGCAGGGCTGGCTGCCGCGCATCGCCTTCCTGGTGCTACTGCAGGTGGTTCTCGGGGTGGCAACGCTACTGGCGGCGGTGCCGATTTCCCTCGCCCTCGGCCACCAGGCGCTCGCCTTCATGCTCGCCGGTGCGGTCACCGCGTGGCTGGCGGATGCCTTACCGCCGCGTGGTAATATGATACCGCGGCCGTAACTAACTGACGTTGAACAAGAAAATCTTTATGCTTGACGTGTTCCTGCGGCCTCCGTATATGGCCGCAACCGAACCGGTGCGGGTCCGCCGCGCCAGCCTTTCCAAAGGAACTCACCAATGACCACCTACTCGGCCAAACCGAGCGAGATCGAGAAGCAGTGGGTCTTGATCGACGCCAAGGATCTGGTCGTAGGCCGCCTGGCCTCGATCATCGCCATGCGCCTCCGCGGCAAGCACCTCCCCACCTTCACCCCGCATATGGACATGGGCGACAACGTCATCGTCATCAATGCGGACAAGGTGAAGCTAACCGGCAAGAAGCTGGATCAGCGCAAGTTCTTCTGGCACACGGGTTATCCCGGTGGCATCAAGGATCGCACGCAGCGCCAGCTGCTCGAGGGGCGGCATCCTGAGCGCGTGCTCGAGAACGCCGTCCGCCGCATGCTCCCTGGCGGTCCGCTGACTCGCGCCCAGCTGAAGAACCTCAAGGTCTATGCCGGCGAAGAGCATCCGCATGAGGCGCAGCAGCCCAAGAAGCTCGACATTGCATCCTTCAACACCAAGAATGTGAGGGCCAAGTAAATGGCCGAGACCGTCAACTCCCTCGAAGATCTGGGCACCGCCACGGCCATCAGCGCTCCCAGCGATGCGCCCGTCTATGAGCAGAAGCTCGATGCACAGGGCCGTGCCTACGCCACCGGCAAGCGCAAGAACGCCATCGCCCGCGTCTGGATCAAGCCCGGCAACGGCAAGATCACGGTCAACGGCAAGGATTTCAACCTGTTCTTCGCCCGTCCGGTACTGCAGATGATCCTGCAGCAGCCAATCGTCGCGGCATCGCGCACCGATCAATACGACGTCGTCGCCACCGTCTCCGGGGGCGGCCTCTCCGGCCAGGCTGGCGCCGTGCGTCACGGCATATCGCAGGCCCTGACCCGTTTCGAGCCGGAGCTGCGCCCCGTGCTCAAGAAGGGCGGCTTCCTGACCCGCGACAGCCGCGTCGTGGAACGCAAGAAGTACGGCAAGGCCAAGGCCCGCCGTTCCTTCCAGTTCTCCAAGCGCTGATCGCTGGCGAACATGAATGCAGAGGGGCCGGAGCGATCCGGCCCCTTCACGTTTTCCGGTTTTCGGCTTGGGCGCGAATGGCATAGAGCTTAGGGAGTCACAGGTGAGACTGATGCCCGAGCTGCCACGATCAGCCCTAATCGTAACGGACGCCTGGCACCCGCAGGTGAACGGCGTCGTCCGCTCCATCGAACGCATCGGTGCCGAACTGCTGGATCGCGGCATCCGCGTCGACTACCTCACCCCTCAGGACTTCTGGACCGTGCCCATGCCCGGGTACCGGGAGATCGCGCTGGCGATGGCCCGCCCTGACGTCGTCGGCCGCCGCATCCGGACGCTCCGCCCCGAAGCCATCCACATCGCCACCGAAGGGCCGCTCGGCTATCTCGCCCGCGGCTATTGCCTGCGGCGCGGCTTGCCGTTCTCCACGGCCTATCACACCCAGTTTCCCGAATACCTTCGGGCCCGGCTGCCCGTGCCGCTTGGCTGGTCCTACCGCTATATGCGCTGGTTCCACGCCGCCGCCACCTGGTGCCTGGTCGGCACGCCATACCTGCAACAGCTGCTCGAGCGGCGCGGCTTCACCAACACCGCCATCTGGACCAAGGGCGTCGATACGGAGCTCTTCAACCCGGTGCACCGGGCAGAACTGCCGCATCCGAAACCGATCTTCCTCTATGTCGGCCGCGTGGCCGTCGAGAAGAACATAGAAGCTTTTCTGCAGCTCGACCTGCCGGGCACCAAGCTCGTGGTCGGTGGGGGGCCGAGCTTGGAACGGCTGCGCGTCGACTATCCGGATGTCATTTTTGCGGGCCAGCGTCAGGGTCCGGAACTGGCGGAGTATTTCGCCTCCGCCGACGCCTTCGTCTTTCCGAGCCGGACCGACACCTTCGGACTGGTGCTGCTGGAGGCGCTCGCCAGCGGCACGCCCGTTGCCGCCTATCCCGTCACGGGCCCGATCGACGTCATCGGTACGGCACCGGTGGGTGTGCTGGGTGAGGACCTTCGCTCCGCGGCACTGGCGGCGCTGGAGGTCCCCCGCGAAGCCTGCCGTGCCCATGCCCTGCAGTATTCGTGGAGCGCCAGTGCCGACCAGTTCCTGCGACACCTGCCGCGCATCGAATACGCGGCAAAGACGGCATTTACTTACCCCTGAGCGGCGGGTAGAATCTGCCGGATATCACGCCCCTCACGAGGCCGAGACTTCATGCTGATCAGGGTCACAGCAGGCACTGCCGCTCGCGCCGCCGCTCTCTAGCCCTTCCCGCAGGTCCGAGCAGGACAGGGAAGGGCGGCAGCATGTTTCTCCACCGGCAGACGCCGGTTTTAACCGGTTCCACACCATAATTCCGCGATAATCGCCCCGTCTCCTGCGAAGCGCTGCAGCTGCAGCGGCTGCGGAGAGGGGGCTGAGGCCCCTACGAGGATCCCATGAGCGAAGATTTTCACCGCATCCGTCGCCTCCCACCCTACGTGTTCGAGCACATCAACCCGATAAAGGCCCGGGCTCGTGCTCAGGGTGTCGATGTGATCGACCTCGGGATGGGCAATCCCGACCTGCCGACGCCTCAGCACATCGTCGACAAGTTGAAGGAAACGGTGAAGGATTCCCGCACCCATCGCTACTCTTCGAGCAAGGGAATACCCGGGCTGCGCAAGGCTCAGGCATCGTATTACGGCCGGCGCTTTGGCGTGAAGCTCAATCCCGACACCCAGGTGGTGGCCACGCTTGGGTCCAAGGAAGGCTTCGCCAACATGGCGCAGGCGATTACGGCGCCAGGCGACGTCGTGCTCGTCCCCAACCCGACCTATCCGATTCATTCCTTCGGTTTCATCATGTCGGGCGGCGTCGTCCGCTCGATGCCGGCGCAGCCGAACGAGGATTTCATGCGCGCCCTCGACCGGGCGGTACGGCACTCGATACCGGCGCCCATCGCCCTGATCCTCAACTACCCGGCCAACCCCACCGCCTATGTCGCCGACCTCGATTTCTACCGCGAGGTCGTCCGGTACTGCCGTGAGCACAGCATCTTCATCCTGTCCGATCTTGCCTATTCGGAGGTTTATTTCGACGGCGCACCGCCGCACTCGGTGCTCGAGATCGAAGGAGCCATCGACGTCGCAGTCGAGTTCACCTCGATGTCCAAGACCTACTCGATGCCGGGCTGGCGGATGGGCTTTGCGGTCGGCAACGAGCGGCTGATCGCGGCACTGGCGCGGGTGAAGTCGTACTTGGACTACGGCGCATTTACCCCCATCCAGGTTGCCGCCGCCGCGGCCCTCAACGGTCCCGATGATTGCGTCGCCGACATGCGTGCGATCTACCAGTACCGGCGCGACGTGCTGGTCGAGAGCTTCGGGCGGGCCGGCTGGAAGGTGCCGGTGCCCCCGGCGACCATGTTCGCCTGGGCCCCCATTCCGGATCAGTATGCGCATCTCGGTTCGCTGGAGTTTGCCAAGCTGCTGATCGAGGAGACCGGGGTCGCGGTCGCCCCGGGGGTTGGCTTCGGGGAGTATGGCGACCAGTATGTTCGCCTCGCTCTCGTCGAGAACGAGCAGCGCATCCGCCAGGCGGCCCGCAGCATCAAGAAGTTCCTCAGCGCCTCCCCCAGCCACGACAACATCCTCAGGATGCCACTCGCCCAGTAGCCGCTTGCGAAGCAGCTAGCTGCCGCTGGTCTCGCCGTCTTGCTGCTGCCGCTCCGACGCCGATCAGCATGCCGCTCAGGATAAGCCAGATGAGGGAAGGGTAGGCTGCGAAGCGTTCCACCGATCCGCGGCCCATGCCCAGCAGGAACTGACTTCCGAAAGCGACAAACCCGAGGAAGCCGGTCAGTCCCATTGCGCATGTGAAGAGCGCGTAGAGCCTGTTGCGCCTGAACTCCCCGATGCCGATCATGGCGATGCCGAGATTCGCTATCCCGAGATAGAGGGCGGCACCCACTCCATGCAGGAGCAGGTTCTCGTCGGCCGACCAGAGGCCCGACAGCACGATTCCCGCTCCGCCCAACCCCAGGAGCCGTGCGCCCCAGCGCGACCAGCTGCTGCCCCGCCAGACACTGTAGGTCAACCAGAGGCCCGCGGATACGAGGATCCCCAGCAGGATCATGCTGCCGTTCAGCACGTCGTGCAGCGGTGAGCAGACGTAAACCGTGTCGCTGAACAGCACGTCGCGAAACGGCCCGCACTCGGTGATACCGAGATAGCTGATGGCGTCCGTCGAGCGCGAGTATCCGGGCCAGGCGAGTTGTGCCACGTGCTGGGCCACCGCCGCTTGCAGGCAGGCGATCCAGCAGATGCCGCCGACCAAGGCTTTCGTCGCAGCACCGGGTGCTGGCAAGCGGAACTCGAACAACAACTGTCTCCTGTAGAGCCTTCAGGGGGCTGAGACAGGCTGCCCCGGGTACAGGCTTCCTGCAGCTTGGGCCACATCCTCCCCCGCGGGGCAGAACGCGCCAATGGCCGGATATTTCCGGCGCCTTCTCCTATTGACGCATAGGGTAATTCCTATTCATAGCTGTCGCGCTTAGGAGCATGCCCATGAGTGACATTCAGTCTTTCCGCCAGTCCGTCGAGGCCTTCATCGCGGCCCGCGGCTGGACGCCAACGCGTTTTGGTCGCTCCATCGCCGGCGATCCGCTTTTCGTCTTCGACCTGCGGGAGGGGCGCGAGCCGCGCTCCGACACCCGTACGCGCATCCTGAAGGCCATGCAGGAGCACGCCGATGCCGCCAGCCTCGCGCCGCTCCGGATCGGCGTCGCCGGCCTCGGCAATGTGGGGGCGACACTGGTCGGAATCATTCAGCGCGACAGCGCGGAACTGACCCGCAAGCTGGGGCGTCAGGTGCAGGTGACGGCCGTCTGCGCGCGCACACGCTCCCGCGAGCGGGGCGTCGATATCTCCGAGCTCGAATGGTTCGATGATCCGGTCGCTCTCGCCAAGTCCGACGGCATCGATATGTTTGTCGAACTCATCGGGGGGGAGGACGGACCGGCACTGGCTTCCATCAAGGCGGCGCTGGAACTGGGCCGCCCCGTGGTGACGGCAAACAAGGCCCTGCTCGCCCGTCACGGGGTGAGCCTCGCCCGGATCGCGGAAGAGAGCGGTGCCCAGTTGGGCTTCGAAGCCGCGGTTGCAGGCGGCATACCGGTCATCAAGACACTGCGCGAGGGGCTAGGCTCGGCGCGTATCGCCCGCGTCTATGGGATCATGAACGGCACCAGCAACTACATCCTGACGCAGATGAGCGGCGGCAAGGTTCGGGGCGATAATGCCGGCGTCTCCTTCGCCGATAGCCTGCGCGAGGCACAGGAGCTTGGCTACGCCGAAGCCGACCCCACCTTCGACGTCGAAGGCTTCGATACCGCCCATAAGCTCGCCATTCTCGCCAGCCTCTGCTTCGGTTGCGAGATTGCGCCCGACGAGGTCTTCGTCGAAGGCATCACCGGCATCACCCCGGCCGACATCAAGGTCGCCGCTGATCTGGGCTACAACATCAAGCTGCTGGGGATCGCGCAGCGTTCGGCCGATGGCATCGAGCAACGCGTGCACCCGACGCTGGTGCCCAAGGGCTCGGCCATTGCTCGCGTCGACGGGGCGCTCAACGCCGTCATCCTGGAAACCGATCACGTTCACGAACTGATGCTCGCTGGGCCTGGCGCCGGCGGTCCTCCCACCGCATCCTCCGTGCTTTCCGATATCCTCGACATTGCCCGGGGCAACAAGGTCCCGCCGCTCGGCGTTCCCAGTCACGAGCTGACGCCCTATCGGAAGGCGCCGATGCGGGCGCATGAGGGCGGCTACTTCATTCGACTAAATGCCAAGGATATTCCCGGCGCGCTTGCCGCTATTGCTTCACGCATGGGAGCAGCCGGAATCTCGCTGGAAAGCGTGATTCAGCGCCCTGATCTGCGAGTGGAGGCGGGGTCGGAAACCGGTGACCAAACGCGCACGGTGGTCCTGATCACCCACTCCACTACGGAGGCAATCGTGCGCGAAACGCTTGCGCAGATCGCTTCCGACGGGTTCACTGTCGGCGACCCGCAGCTGATCCGGATCGAAACGTTCTAGCAATCGCCCCCTGGGGGCAGGGGACCATATGCAACTCGCCAAGACCGCAGCCGGCAGAGCGCCTGCCATCATCGACCGCAGCCTCACTCTGGAACTTGTCCGGGTCACCGAACGGGCCGCCGCGGCCGCTGCCGGCTGGCGTGGGAAGGGCGACGAGAAGGCAGCCGATGCCGCCGCCGTGGCGGCCATGCGGGCCGAGCTAGACCGTGTGCATATCGATGGACGAATCGTCATCGGTGAGGGTGAGCGCGACGAAGCGCCGATGCTCTTTATCGGCGAGACCGTCGGCGCCGGCGACGGGCCGCAGGTCGATATCGCCGTCGACCCCCTGGAAGGCACGACCCTCTGCGCCAAGAATCAGCCCGACTCGATCTGCGTCCTGGCCATGGCCGAGCGCGGCGGCCTGCTGAACGCGCCCGACGTCTACATGCACAAGATTGCCATCGGGCCCGGATATCCGCCCGATACTGTCGATCTCGATCGTTCCCCGACCGAGAACGTCACCGCACTCGCGGCCGCCAAGGGCGTGCCGCTGAGGGACATCACCGCCTGCGTCCTGGATCGCCCGCGCCATGCGTCCCTGATCGAGGAGTTGCGGTCCTGCGGCGTCGCGCTGAAGCTGATCGGTGACGGCGACGTCGCCGGGATCATCCACGCCACCAATGCCGAAGAAACCGGTGTCGATATTTACATCGGCTCCGGCGGCGCCCCCGAGGGCGTGCTGGCAGCAGCGGCCCTGCGCTGCATCGGCGGCCAGATGCAGGGGCGGCTGATCCTCGACAGCGACGAGAAGCGCGAGCGGGCCCGCCGGATGGGCATCGACGACCCCAATCGCACCTATGGCGTCCACGACCTTGCATCCGGCGATGTACTCTTTGCTGCTACCGGTGTTACCGACGGCAACCTCATTGATGGCGTGCGGCTCCGTCGCGACACCATCGTCACCTCCACTGTCGTCATGCGCTCCTGGTCCCGCACTGTCCGCTGGATTCGCGCCGAGCACGCCCGCTAGCGGCACCCGGAGGAAACTCGGAGCGAGCTGAAACTGAGGCGGCGATCATGCGTTGGCTTCGCGAGGGCAAAAGAGGAGAGCCCAATGAACCAGCCGCTTCACACTATCGCCGCCATCGCGGTCGTTGCCAACCTTTCCGCCATCCTGCCCGCGTCGTCTCAACCGATCGAGATCACGGTGCCGGGGGGCGCGGTTGAGGCGGTTCCGGAAGTGCCGCCCCCCACCACCATCCAGCGCAGCAGGCTGTTCGACTATCATCTGGATTTCGACAACAGGTTCGACCCGGGCGAGGCGGCGCGGAACGCACTCCCTGTCGTTGTGACCGGACCTTCGGTCGATCCGGTGCGGGCCGCGGTAATCGACCGCCATGGATTGTCGCTCACCCAGCATCAGTTGCGCTGTCAGTCGCTGTATCCATCCTACGAACCGGCGAGCGATACCTATGTCGGTCCGGATGGCATTCCGCGCAACTGCGTATACTAGGCCGTCCATACCGGCCTATCGACTGAGCGGATACACCGCGGATAACCCTCCGCGCCGCCTCGACCTGAGGGTGCGGATGCGGTTATCTGCAGCATGCTTGAAGCCGGCACGCGTCACTTCCTCGACGTCCACAAGTCTCTGAGCGGGCGTGCGTGGATCGATCGGCTCGATAGCGCCGGCACGCGCACAGCCACCGCCATCAGCCAGCGCAGCGGCCTGTCGGAAATTCTGGCGCGCGTTCTTGCCGGACGCGGCGTCGCCATCGATGAAGCCGAAGCCTATCTGGTGCCGACGATCCGGGAGCTGATGCCGGATCCCTCGACTTTGACCGATATGGATGCGCTGGCCGATCGGCTTGCCGCTGCCATCGCCAACAATGAGCAGGTGGCACTGTTCGGAGATTATGACGTCGATGGCGCCTGCTCCTGCGCCTTGCTCATCCGTTACCTGCGCCATTTCGGCCTCGAGCCGCAGGTGCACATTCCGGATCGCATCTTCGAAGGATACGGCCCCAACATTGCCGCCATCGACAAGCTCATCGACAGCGGTGCGACACTCCTCGTCACGCTCGACTGCGGTACGGTCAGCGACGACCCGATCGCCCACGCCCGGGCCCGCGGCATCGACGTCCTCGTGATCGATCACCACCTCTCCGATGCGGAACTTCCGCAGGCGACGGCGCTGGTCAATCCCAACCGTCCTGATGACGTTTCAGGTCTTCGCTACCTCTGTGCCGCCGGCGTCGCCTTTATGGCGTTGGTGGCGACCAATCGCGTGCTGCGGCAGCGTGGCGATACGGGACTGCCGGACCTGATGGGGCTGCTGGACCTGGTTGCCCTTGCTACGGTTTGCGACGTCGTGCCGCTTTGCGGCCTCAACCGCGGTTTCGTCATTCGCGGCCTCGAGATCGCACGGCAGGCCCGCAATCGGGGCATCGCAGCGCTGGCCTTGGCGGCCCGCATCAACGGCCCCCTCAACCCGTACCATCTCGGCTACCTGATCGGACCGCGCATCAACGCCGGCGGTCGCATCGGCAACGCCGCCCTCGGCGCCGAACTACTGTCCCTGGACGACGAACACCAGTCTCTCATCATTGCCGGACAGCTAAACGAACTGAACACCGAGCGTCAGCGGATCGAGTTGGAGGCGGTGGAGGAGGCGGTGCGCGCCGCCGAGGATGAGATCGGGGGCGGGGAGGGGCCGCCGGTTCTGGTCCTCGCCTCGGCCCGGTGGCATGCGGGCATCGTCGGCCTGGTTGCCGCGCGGCTGCGCGAGCGTTTTGAACGTCCGGCATTCGCCATCGCCCTTGCACCCGACGGAACCGGTACTGGCTCCGGTCGCTCAATGCCGGGCGTCGACCTCGGCACTGCGGTCATCGCTGCTGTAGAGCGCGGCCTCCTGGTGAAGGGCGGCGGCCACGCCATGGCTGCGGGCGTAACCGTCGCCCCCGGTCGGATTGGCGCGCTGCGGGCGCATCTTACCGAGTCGCTTGGCGCCGCCGTAACCGGCGCCCGGGCTGCCACGGCGCTCCCCATCGATGCGGCCATGACAGCCCGTGGCGCAACGACGGACTTCGTCCACGAAATAGAGAGGGCAGGACCCTTTGGCGCTGGAAACCCGCAGCCCGTCTTCGCCTTTCCTGCCCACCGCGCCAAATTCGCCGAAGTCGTTGGTGCAGGTGGACATGTGCGGTTTACGCTGACGTCGGAGGACGGCGCGCGGCTCAAGGCCATCGCTTTCCGTGCGGCGTCAACGCCGCTTGGCCAGGTCATGCTGGCCGGCGGCAATGAAACCCCTCTGCACGTTGCCGGTACCCTTGGGATAGATCACTGGCAGGGTCGTGAGATGGTGCAGTTGCGGCTTCTGGATGCGGCGACGATCGCTGCGCCCTAGCGCTGCCACCGGGCTTTTCCGGCGACCAGACAGCAGCTTAGGCCGTCTCGCGTCGGAAACAGAGACTTGCATATCCGGTTCGCGCGGCTAAAGTGCCGCTACGAGCGGTCGAGGTGCGAAAGCGGCCTCGAGCAGACGGAAAGCGCATCGGGCACGTTTCTTGCCCACCAGTTCCGGATTGTGGGCGTCATGGAAAAAGCTGCGGCCGAGCAACCCCTTCTGGGCCCGACCTTGTGGACAAGCCTCGTTTCGAGACTGACCGAATGGATCGGCGTGCGGTTGATCGGCCAGCCGCGGCATGGGGCGCTCACCGTAAAGTTTCCCAATGGCAGGTCCCGCACCGTCGGCAACCCCGCGACCGGCGAGCACGCCATCGTTACCTTGAAGAACTTCCGGGTGATCTCCGAGGCCATGCGGCGCGGCACGGTTGGATTCGCGGCGGCCTATATAAACGGTGATCTCGAGATCGAGGACCTGACGGCGGTTTTCCGGTACTTCCTGCAGAACCGGGACCTTTTCGACGCCGCCAATCCCGGGCTTTTTCGGCGAGCCGCGCAGGACATCGCGTACCACATGTCCCGCCACAACTCGAAGGAAGGGGCGAAGCGGAACATTGCCGAGCACTACGACCTCGGCAACGACTTTTACGGCGAGTGGCTCGACCCGTCGATGACCTATTCCTCCGCCCTCTTCACCTCGCCCGATCAGTCGCTCGAGGAGGCCCAGCGGGCGAAGTACGGCCGGATCGCCGAACTCGCGGGCGTTAGCCCGGGCTCGACCGTGCTCGAGATTGGCTGCGGCTGGGGCGGCTTTGCCGAGGCCGTCGCCCGCGACTTCGAGGCCATCCTCTACGGTATCACGCTGTCACGGGAGCAGCTCAACTACGGCCTGGCGCGCCTGCACCGGCAGGGCCTGGATAATCTCGCAACCCTGCATTTCGAGGACTATCGGGACACGACCGGCCAATACGACCACGTAGTTTCGATCGAGATGATCGAGGCGGTGGGCGAGGATCACTGGCCGACCTATTTCCAGGCCGTCCATGACCGGCTGAAGCCAGGCGGCACCGCCGCCATCCAGGCCATTACTATCGACGAAGCTGACTTCGAGGACTACCGCTCCGGCCCCGACTTCATTCAGCGCTACATCTTTCCGGGCGGCATGCTACTGACTAAGACTGCCATGGCGGAACAGGGGCGCCGCGTTGGTCTGGTGCTGGAGAATGTCGAGAACTTCCGGCTGTCCTATGCGCGCACCCTGCGCCTTTGGCGTGAGCGTTTCCTCGAGCGCTGGTCCGAGATCACTAAGCTCGGCTACGACGAGGAGTTTCGGCGTAAGTGGGTCTACTACCTCAGTTACTGCGAGGCTGGTTTCCTCGAAGGGACCATCGACGTCGGCATCTATCAGTACCGGAAGCCCGCCTGAGCGCGCGCGTCTAGACTAGAAGCGGAACTCCACACCCATTTCCTTGAGCGCCCGCCACACCACCCGGCAGGCGTGCGGCCGGTGGCCGGGCGCGATGAGGTCGAAACTGTTCGGAATCGCTTTGACCGAAGCGACTTCGAGCTTGGCCCCGCCATCCGATAGATTGCGGATGAGGCAGTCGACTTTGCTGCGGCCTCCGTCGAAGGCAATCCTCGCTTCGATCATGGTGTTGCGGCGGGGAGAGAGGCGTTTTTCGAGGCGGATATCCAATGCGGGCGTTCCCTGTTCGTCCGCAAGTATCGCATCGGAGCTATAACGGAGTGTAGGGCTCGCAACGAGGATTTTAAGTTTTGCTTACGTCAGGCCGGCGAGCTTCAGTCCCCGCAGGTACCGGCTCAGCAGTGCCGGCTCCATGAACCGGAGCCCGTCGCCCATGGTGGTCAGGGAGATGTCGTTACGGCCGTCGATGAACTGGCGAAGCGACTCCGCCGCGGCAGCGAGATCTCCATGGTGGGCCTGATAGACGGCCAGATCGCGGTACGGCCAGAGCAGGCCCGGCCGCTCCGATAGTGCCCGCCGCACCAGGGTAATCGCCAGCTGCGGCCGTCCGGCCGCGAAATGTGCCAGGCCCATGCCGAGGTGCACATTGAACGCGAAGGGATCCAGAGGCGACAGCCGTGCCGCCCGTTCAAAGGCCACCAGCCCTTCCTCCGGGTTGCCGAGATACACTTGGCCGAACCCGCGGCGCATCCAGGCCCACGAATGGTTGGGGTCGAGCGCCAGCGCCTGGTCGGCAAAGGCCGCCGCTTGCGCGACGTCACCTCCGATCTGCATCATCGCCGAGCCGAGGGCGGTGAGCGCCGTCGGGTTGTCATGGACGTTCAGCGTTGCCTGCTCGATCAACTTTCCCGCGGCCCGGCGCTCGAAGTCGAAATCGCTCGTCCAGTTGTAGGCGACCTGCTGCCCATGCGCCCATGCCGCCAGCGCCGCCGCGAGCCCGTAGTCGGGCTCCAGTTGCATGGCTCGCTCCAGCAGGGTGATTGCCTCGGAATTGTCGCGGGGGCGGTGCGCCCAGAGATGCGGAAAGGCTCGCATTACTAGGTCATAGGCTGCCAGTGTCTCCGGCCGCTTTGATCGGGCGAGGGCGATCTCGGCCCTCCTTATCGTTGGCTGGATGGCGCTTGCGACCTCGGCGGCCATCCTGTCCTGCAGGTCGAACAGCTCGCTCGCGAGGCCGTCGATCTTGGTCGACCAGATATGGCTGGCGGTTTCCGCCTCTACCAGTTGTGCGGTGATGCGCACTCGCTCACCCACCCGGCGCACCGACCCTTCCACCACGTAACGTACACCCAGTGCGCGCCCAATTTGCCGCACATCTGTTCCGCCCCGTCCCTTGTAGGCAAAGGCCGAGTTGCGCGCGATGACGAAAAAGTCCTTTACCCGAGACAGGGTCGCCGTGATTTCCTCGACCACGGCGTCGGCAAAATAGCTTTGGTCCGCCTCGCCCGAAAGGTTGTCGAAGGGCAGCACCACCAGTGAGGGGCGGTTGGACGGCAGCGTCAGCCTGCCGCTATCCGTGGGCAGTTGCTGCGTGCCGTCGGGGTGCCAGACGAAGATGCGGACGGTCTTGGCGATGTTCTTCAGTTCGGTCGGCCCGAGATCGACGAAACGCAGATCGGTTGCGCCTTCCAGATACTGATACATCCACTTGGTGATGCACATGCCGCCCGGCGGCGCGTGAGCCTGCACCCGCACCGCCATGTTGATGCCGCTGCCGTAGAGGTCGTTGCCCGCCACCAGTACGTCGGCAAGAACGATTCCAGCCCGGATCTGGAACAGTTCTCCACCGGGCGCCTTGATCTTGCGCTGATGCAGCACCCGCTGCAGGTCCGCCGTCCACTGCACCGCGGCCACCACGCTGCCGAACTCGGCCAGCAGGCCGTCGCCCATGGTCTTGAATACCTTACCGCCCTGGCTGCCGATGGTGCGCGCAATCAACCGGTCATAGACCCGCTGCACGAGACGCAGGGTCTGTCGTTCGTTCCGCTGGACGAGACGGGAGTAGCCCACCACGTCCAGCGAGACTATGGGCACCAGACGTCGGTCGGGTTGGACCATCGATAGTTTGTGCTCTTCGGGACGCTGCCGCCTCTATAGCACCCTCGTTCGAACGAGAGAACGGGACCGTGGGCGGAGCATAAACAAACGGTCGCCGACGCCTGCTAGTACACCGTCGTCAAGACTTCCACCTCGCGTGGCCGACCCGGTTGCACCTCGAACTCCCGATTATAGACAGTATCGCCGCGTTTCGCGAGCACGAGGTATTCTCCTTCCGAGAGTACGGTGGCAGGGAACGCGCCGATATTGGTGTAGATCGTCGTCCCGTCTTCTGCCTTCACCGTCCATTCCACATCGGCGATGGCCTCGCCGCCCGCCTCTGTGACGAGCTTGAAAGAAATCTGTGCCGATCGATGATAAAGGGTCGCATCGGTCAGCTGGCCCGGCTCGACCCGCAGGTCTGCGCGCACCACCGCATTGACGCTCCCGAAATACGAGACCACGTGGTAGGTGCCGGCGTTGAGGGTGACGATGTCGTTTGCCGACAGGTTCTGCACCTCCAGCGTCTGAGCACCTTCTTCGCCGTCGCTGAAGACATCGAAGCGCAGCAGATTGATGGGGATCGGGACATCCCCGGTTATGGCTGCATTCAGGCGAAGGGCGCCGGCGTCGAGCACCATCGCCTTGCTGTTGTCGCCCTCCACAACCTGCAGCGTGTCGCTGGCCTGCGCCCGACCATACGACACATGCACCACGTACTCGCCCGGAGCGAGCGCGATGCGGGGAGCCGGTTCCTCGGACTTCACTGCCAGCGCCAGATTGCCGGCATTGTTCAGCCGGGTGTCGAAAACCCGCCAGGTCAGGCCTTCGCTGATGGTCATGCCGTTTTCCGTGATGCGGGCGGTAAGGGAAACGGGCTGCTCTTCCGCGGTTGCCGCCTCGATGGCCGCGGTCGCCTCCGCCGCTGCATCTGCCGGAGTGGCAGGGGGGGAATCCGCACTGCTTGGCATCCGGTCAGCCGGGCGCGGCATCGGTACCGGGGCCTCCTGGGCACCAGCCGAGCTAGTGCCAAGCGATGCGATGCAGGCCGCAATGACCAGCCAGTTCTTCGTCTTCACCGAGTACCCCTTGCTGGCGATCGTTCGCCAGTACTCCCGCGTCTGGGCGCCGTTGCCGCATAGCCTTGGATTGCGGAAAACCTGTGTCATAAGGTGGTGACGCCTGCAAGGATTCTGCCATGCCTGCCAACGCCCAACTGCTCGACTACCTCAAGAACCGACGGTCTGTCGGCATCGCCTTCCTGCGGGATCCGGGGCCGACTCCCGAGCAACTGCAGGACATCCTTGCCATCGGCACGCGGGTCCCAGACCATGGCAAGCTGGTACCGTGGCGCCTCGTCCTCTTCGAGGGCGACGCCCGGGAGCGGGCGGGGCAGCGCCTGGCGGGTCTGGTGCAGGCGCGCCGACCGGATATCGACGCTGCCAGCCTGGATCAGGAGCGGAAGCAGTTCCTGCCCGCACCGCTCACCATCGGCGTCATCCATTCCCCCAAGCCGAGCACGAAGTCGCCGGAACTCGAGCAATTGCTGTCCGGGGGAGCCGTCTGCCTCAACCTGCTCAATGCCGCCTTCGCGGTGGGACTTGCCGCCAGCTGGGTCACCCGCTGGTTCGCCTTCGATCCCGAGGCCCAGCAACTGCTGGGCGCCCGCGGCGGTGAACGCTTTCTCGGCTTTGTCCATATCGGTACGCCCGCCACCATCCCGGAGGATCGGGAGCGCCCGAACCCGCAATTGCTGGTGACGCGCTGGGATGGGTAACGCTTCGTTAACCATGGATGGGTCAGGTCGTCCCAGCGCAACTCTGTACCTTGCGAGTCGATGGGCGTCCTGCCGGTATCAGTGCCGAGAGACCTCGCCAACGCCCTGAATGCGGCGGGGCAGCGCAGCGGCGTCGATTTCGGCTACCTCCTGCAGACCGCCATCCGCGAGAGCAGCCTCAATCCCAGCGCCAGGGCCAGCACCTCTACCGCCACGGGCCTGTTCCAGTTTCTCGAGGGGACCTGGATGGAGGTGATGAAGGAGGAGGGGCCGCGGCTGGGCTACCAGCGCTACGCCGACGCCATTTCGGTGACCGCTGAGGGCGATTACGTAATAGCCGACAAGGCCCTGCGGCAGGAAATTCTCGCTCTGCGTGAAAATCCCCGGATCGCAGCTGATCTTGCCGCCGCCTTCACCCGCAACAACGGCGCCTACCTCCAGCAGCGGTTCGGACGGATGCCGAGTGCCGGTGAACTCTACATTGCCCATTTTCTCGGTGCCAAAGGGGCCGAGACCATGTTCACCGCCGGCCTCGCCGACCCCGAGCAACTGGCAACCAAGCTGTTCCCACGCCAGGCTCGGGCGAACCCCACCATTTTCTATGACGACGGTGAACCCCGCACCATTCGCGAGGTCTATCGCGCCCTCGTGGCCAAGCACGAGGGTGCGGCACCGGCCAATCCCGGCTTCACCGCACAACAGATGACTGCGGCAGCTCCCCCTTCGCGTTGGCCCTCGGAGCCCTTGCCCTCGCGCCTTGGCCCCGCCGACATGTCGTTCGAGAGCCTCTTCGCCGACGAGGGCGCGGTGCAGCCGCGCACGCACATGACGCCGGAGGAGGAGACCGCGAGCGGCGCCTTCTTTACCCAGCTCTACGGCCAGCAATAGGGTTAACGCCCGACCAACGCACAGGGTGAACCGTTCCTTAAGCCTTGCCGGCTAGGGTGCCTTTCGTGGCGCCTGCCGGGGAGTTTGATGGTCGCGTATCAGGATTTCGTTGCCCTCTGCCGCTCGGGCAACAGTGAGGACCGCGGTCAGGCCGCGCATCTCGCCGCCATGGCCTATCTCGGGCATAACGGCCCAGCCGAGGAGCACGCCGCTCTCTATGCGGCGCTGATCGGTTTCCTCGACGATCCTTCGGTCAAGGTCCGCGCAGCCCTTGCCTACGGGCTGCTACACGCACGCGATGCACCGCGCCCGGTGCTGCTGGCACTGCTCCAGGACAGCCTCGTCATCTCCCGCGCCGTCGCCCAGTATTCTCCGGCGCTCATCGACGCCGACCTGATTCCCCTGGTGCAGGGCGCCGACCCGGTGCTGCTGGCGGCCGTCGCTGAGCGTGAGCGGCTGAGCGCACGCCTCGCCGCAGCCATCGTCGCGCGGGGGCAGCGGCCACTCATCATCAAGCTGCTCGCGCGGCCCGACGTTCCATTCGCCCCGTCACTTCTCGCCAGCCTTGCTGACGATCACGGCGCCACCGATGCCACCATGCGCGGGCTGCTGCTGCGCCGCCCGACCTTGCCGGCCGCCGCCCGGCTGTCCCTGGTGGAGGCGGCCGCCGCCGCCCTCGAACGCTGCCGGGTGGTCAGGGGCGCGGTCCAGCCCAAGCGCCTCACGCGTCTGTTGCGCGACAGCACCGACACCGCCATGGCGGAGATCGGCGAGCGTCAGCCGGAAGCGGGCAGGGCGCCCTATGCCGCAGCGCTCGTCGCCCGCAATCGCCTCTCTGCCCGCGTGATGCTGCATGCGGTGGTCAATGGCCACGTGTTGTTCTTCGCGGATTGCCTCTCCGAGCTGTCCGAAGTGCCGCGTGATAAAGTATTCACGCTTCTGGAAACCGGCAGCCGCTCTGCCCTGAATGCCCTCCTACTGCGCTGCGGCCTCGCCATCCCCGTCTGCAGCATGATGGCGCGGCTGATCTTCCATGCCCGCGCCGCCGACCTGGCCGATGATCTGTCCGCCCGCCACTTCGTCGTCACCGCTCTGACCGAGGAACTGATCGTCGAGCATGAGGGCGACATTCCGGTCGAGCTGGAGGAGGTCTTCCAGTACCTCTCCGAACAGAACATCGCGCTCGCGCGCCGCGCCGCCCGCGGCGTCATGTCGGCCTTCGCGACGGAAGCCGAAGTCCCGATGGCGGTGCCGCTTGGCTGGGACGAGGAGGCGCTGGCGCTGCCGGCAGCCTGAGGCCTAATACCGGAACTGCTCGCTCAGCACCCGCTCCTCGAGGCCCGTACCGGGATCGAACAGCAGCGTCACCCTGTGCGAGCGGTCCTCGCGCACCACCACCTCGACCACGTCCTTGAACTCGACATTGTCTGCCACCGCGCTGGTTGGCCGCTTCTCTGCCTCCCGCATCCGGAAGGTGACCACGGCGTGGTTGTTGAGGATCGCGCCGCGCCAGCGCCGTGGCCGAAACGGCGAAATCGGCGTCAGCGCCAGCAACGGCGCATCGATCGGTAGGATCGGCCCGTGCGCCGAGAGGTTGTAGGCCGTCGAGCCGGCCGGCGTCGCCAGCAGCACCCCGTCGCAGATCAGTTCGTTCAGGCGGATGTGCCCGTCGACTTTGATCTCCACCTTGATCGCCTGGTAGGTCGCGCGGAACAGCGAGACTTCATTCAGAGCCAACGCCTCGTAGCGGTCTCCGGAGCTGTCCGTCACCTGCATGGTCAGCGGATAGATGTCGGTCGGAATCGCCGCCAGCAGCCGCTCGCGCAGCCCGTCGGTGCCGAAGTCGTTCATCATAAATCCCACGGACCCGAAGTTCATTCCATAAACCGGAATGTCTCGGTCCATCACCCGGTGCAGCGTCTGCAGCATCAGCCCGTCGCCTCCGAGCGCCACGATCACCGCCGCCTCCTCGAAACCCACATCGCCGTAATGGTTGCGCAACGAGTCGGCGGCGCGGTCCGCTTCCGGCGTGCCGCTGGAGACGAAGCTGACCCGGTCGGGCAAGAGACCATCCACCGCTGAGGTTCCCCCAAGACTGATTGCGCCTGCCTAGCATGGCACCCCGCCGCTTGCCAGCTTGCGCACCCCCGCCGGCGGTGTTAGCTAGCCCCGGTCGCCGGTATAGCTCAGTTGGTAGAGCACCTGATTTGTAATCAGGGGGTCGCGGGTTCGAATCCTGCTGCCGGCACCAGACATTTCAAGACCTTAGAATATTCAATCAGCTCAGTAATTGTCGCTAGCAATCACATAGCAACCGAGAGCGCGATTTTAGAGGACGCTGTGGATACGGCAGCGTTTCTCTGTTATGTGACATATTGCACATGGGGGGGTGAATCATGTCCAAGGGAAGCTCGGGACGCCTGGTGGTCGAGATGGACCCCGAGATTAAGCGCCAGCTATACAGTGTTCTTGCGGAGGAGGGCCTGACTTTCAAAGAGTGGGTGGTGAGGCAGGCAGAACTGCTTATCCGAGAGCGACGAGAGCCACAGCTTCCCGGAGTCGGCCGACGGTCTAGCGATGTTTGATCTGTCCCATGAGACTGCGGTCGGCTTCGCCACTGGCTACGCGGGTAAGACTCTCGCTGAACGCGTGACCGGCAAATTTTACACCCCCTTTCAACTCGCAGATGACTTGGCGATCCAAGTCGCGAAGTCGCTGGACAGTGGTGCCACGACGGTCACTCTTTGTGACCCTTTTTGTGGCGATGGTCGCTTCGTAGTGGCTTTAATGCACGTGCTCGCTAAGCGCGTCCCACGGCCGCACGTTGGTGTTTCACTCTACGACCAAGACGCCGCGGCGCTAGGACAGCAGGCGCTGTTAGTAGGTCCGTCTGCGCCTGCAGAATTCCGATCGTGCCCAATACGATGCCCCCCATATGCTATTAACGGCAGTACTTCGAGCGATAGTCACCGATCGCACTGAGAACGCTATCCGCGTCCGGCACTAAGGGGCCGTCCTCCTCGACACCCAGCCGGTAACGTCAGCGATCGTGCAGTCGCTCTCAATTTCAAAGGCGATGAAGTAGCTGTGCTCTTCCGCTTGAGAAACTAACGTGTCGCGACGTAGAAGAATATATTCATCTACAGGAAGTGTATATCCGCCACATTTCGCACTCACCCCACGCCCAACCGCTACGTCTAGACGGAAATGTGCAGCCTCTAGCGCTTTAAGCTCACTGTCTACACTTCTACTATGAATTATTAGTTCGTCTAAACTGTAGTGTCCCCTGCCGTGGTGCTCTCCTAGTCGCCGTAGCTCCGCGAAAAACGATGAATCCTGACCACTAGCGCATGAGATCGGGATAATTAGACAGAATATCACCGACACGCCGCTTCGCGGTATTCTATGGGTAGAAGAGGCAGTCATCGGGCCTCCCCCAAGGTGCTAGGTGAGAGCGATGCAGAGAATGCCGCGAGTGGCTGTTGGTTAGCTGCCACTTCTATCAAACAGAAGCTTTCACGCCTGTTGTCCAACGGCAACAGCAGCAACCCACTGCCATCGTTTTCTGAGCCGCAACCATTCTTGCTGCTGCTGGCCGTACCCGGTCTCCAGACGCCCCCTCACCTGTGCGCTGGTTACCTACAGCAGCGTCGGCACCAGTGAGGGCACTGCTCCACCCCTACTTTGCCGCTTTAGTCGCGGATGCGCTCCGCCAAGCCTGCCAACAGGAGAGTGCTGCGATGAAGAGCGGCAGCAGCAGGTACCCCCCGAGGATGAGAGCCTGAGTAGACGGTTGCGACCCCCCCATCCAAGCATGCTCCTCGCCGCACGGCGTCCCGAAGCGAAGGAGGTTCAGCCAGATACTAGAGGTGGCTGCCAGCAAGGTGACTGTGAGAAGGGCTAATCCGATGTACCCAACGCGGCTGCCGAGCGACCTGGAGATCGGCATCCTTAGGAGGCACACAGCAACGACCAGCAGCAGTGGCATCGAGAGGATTGCGCCCGAAATGAATGTGCCATCCGCGCCCTGTGTGCAGGTACTGGAGGAGCCCAGCATCTGGAAGAAGCCAGCAATCAGCAGCAAGACGTACGAGAGGGTCATCCTCCGCCCCCACAGACAAAGGTGGCGCATGTCATAGCAGCAGGCCGTGTGACGGCATAGGTACACTCAAACGGGTCTCCTGAGGGAATGCCCTCGACGCCCGGCAGCACACCTTGAGCGGCGTCCACGCGACCACCTGCAGGACCGCGTCCGCAGGATGATCGGCATCGCCTTAGGGCGGATGGGGCCGACGACATCGTTGGGGGCGGTGGTGAAGAAGGCGGACCTTGTGGTCCGTCACCCCCTCGTCTTTCCGTCGCATGCGGCAAGACTGCCCATGAGACCGTTACGTGGCTAATCTTGCAGACGGTTGCGCAAGATGAGAGCCTACTGCGATGAGGTATCGATTAAATCCTGACTTTGACTGGCTTCTCTGGGGTGCGATAGCCTTCTTTCTGTTCACTATGGTCGTGTTCGCGATCGCCGTGTTCAGGCTGGTACGTCACTTCCCGGTGAACCAGTCAACGCTCACCGTAGCCCAACGGCAGGAAGTTGGCTTCGACCTCTTCTTCCGCATCTTCTCCGATCGGGAGCTGCGAACCGAACGTTGGATGGTCTTGCTCGGCATCCTGGGAATGGCAGTCCTCATCCTTACCCTAGCCGTGCTGATGCCTCTCTTGGCCTAACGGTGATGATGGCGGAGGAGTATTAGAACCCGGCAGGGCTTAGTCTGGGGCCCTTTTCGTGGCACCTTCTTTGAGCCAAGCCTTGATGCAGCTAAGCGGCGGCAGCGGAGTCAGGCCATCGCGGCTCCTCTCCTCGTCGGCGCCGCCGACCCCCTCCTCGGAACAACGGGTTATTGCTGCAAGCACGACTTTTCGAACATCAGCGCTCGGCAAATCGCGATGAGTCGCTTCTTTCGTCGGCGCTGGGAAGCCGTTGATGTAATCTAGAGCCGCATGGAGGCACTCCATCTGTTCCATAGGATTAACTATTCTTGCGATATCGACGAATACGACACCGCCCGCAGCCCACGTTCTCCTGCTTAGCACGCTGGTAAAGGCACACCCGTCATAGGTTAGATTTATATTTGCTATTCCTTTTTTGTATGCGCTTGACATATCGGACTGCTCGAGGAACTTCTTGTATGGATCGACCTTTCCGCTGTCGTACAGAAGCAGGGATATCATCGGGAAACTCAACCTGTGGGTTAGCAGGAACATGTCCTTCGTCTTGTTGATGTACCTTGAAACTGTCTCCAAAGTTTCAGCCTTATTATCGCCGATGATTTCGTACGGCCTGATTCTAGTCGGCCACACGTATATATTAAGGTCCGCTGGAAGAGAACTTACATAGTGCAGGCCACGCTCGTAAGGATCGTTCTCACTTCCCAGTATCGGAGAACTGAAGCAAGCGAGGACAACGAACATTGTTACGACAGCACGCATCGCAGTACCTTCTACTTGTGCGCTGGTGGGCATGTACGGGGATGTTGCTCCGCATCCACAACTCTCCGTCGCACACGTTCAACTCCGCAGGCAGCAAGTCAAACGAGCGCTTTCCTACCCCTCGCGATCTCAGCTCACCTCGGCGTCCACACTGGAACATACCGCCGCTTACCAGAATGTGCCTCAGTTAAACCGGCAGTAGTAGCCAGAGCTGCCGTAGCGGTATGTCCAGTCAACCGGCGAAGACAGCAGATGGTCTCAGGCTTACCCGCTGCCCCGTTGGCGCGACTGCTCAGTAGGGCCTAGGGCGGCCACGGAATAGCGGGCTGCCCCTATTGCGCGTCACGGCGGTGCTAGGGCACTGTTTCGGGCCTGTAGGCGGTGGGGGTGCAGCCCTAAGGGCGGTTGCGAGCCTCAGCGGGCGACCTGTGGCCTTCAGCGGCATCGGCTGAACGCGGGCCTACCCAACGCCCGGCTCAAGGGGCACCTGCGGGGCAAATGCCTGCACGCTAAGGCTGCTCGAGTGGACAATGATCACGGCGCTCGGCTCGGCCATGCCTCATTCCCCTTTATCATATCAGAAAATAGTCCTAGAACACTGTCGTCGCATATTTCTATATCTGTAAAACAAAAACCGAAGTACCAATCGACAGTTGGACCAGATTTATCCCACTGCGTATTTGCGTCTACCGGCATCAGCTTATCCTCATCACCGCCAGGGATGATCATACTCTCTGGTATGGTACGAGACGCGCCTTTTACAGCCTCCGATACATACTGAGTGAATACCTCACTGCGCGTTATGCAATCGATACTCAATGCGCTTTCCGGAGATCCCAAAAACAAAAGTGTTACACTGCTCTCATCGATAATACTTCCATCGATTATTATATCGAATTCATTATTGTTTCCTACTATTGCGAGAATCATCGGCAGATAAAGATGCGGACTTTCTGTGCAAAGATAGAGATTGTGTTTTAGTACTCCGCCAAAAGGTGACGGGGATGGGGTGGCGCTCACTTCGCTGTGCGCCACTTGAGCGACCGCTGAGAACAAAAGCGCAGCTGAGAATGACGCTGCCTGCCATGAGCTGATCTGTCGCATTTGGTTTGAAGCCTTCTGTTTGCCGGGTAGTGTCTCAGTTTGAATTTCAGAGATCGGCGAAGACGGCGGGGACCCTGCTGTGGTGCTCAGCCCATGCCCGCGTGTCGCTACACATCCCAACCAATGGCGCTCAGAATCTCGTCGTGGTAAGAGACGGTGTGTGCTTGCTATTTTCCCCAGCGCTTCGCTGCCGCCTTCCGCGCGATTTCTGCCCGGCGCTCCGGCGTCATAGACTCCGCCCGCTTCTTGCCGCCCTTGCGTCCTAGCGCCTGGGCGGCTTTGTCCTTGCCGTCGTCGGCGGGGAAATCCTCTTCCTCTTCGCCAGTGGCAATGCGGGCGATCCTGACAGCGTTGCCGATCACGTCGGCGGGCCGCTTCTGTCCTTTAGGTCCGGTTGGCATCACGATCCTTCTGTTCTGCAACGTAGGCTTCCATAAGCTCAAGGTAGGTCACGAGGCGAGCGCCGTTACGTACCGTGATCTCGGTGGCAGAGCCGCGCCTGAGATCGGAATAGGCTGTGAGGGCGTTCTCAGCGGTTGGAACGTCTATGCGGCGAGTCCCACCGCTGTCATCTGTGTAGGTCAGGATGTAGGTCATGCTTTCCGCTAAGCATATATGCGCCTTCGCCTGCAATCCACAGGCGTCAACGCCTAAAAAATTCAAACTGAGACGCTACCGTTTGCCGCTTGGGTGGAAAGGTACTGTCCGGCGAATGGATGAGCGCTTCCCACCTCCTTTTCGCCGCATTTCCCATAGTCTCTTCTTCGATTAGCTGCCCCTACGGCTCCTTAGAGGAGCCAGCGAGACTAGGTAATTCGCGGCGGAGCGGGTTCTCCTTACCGGCTTGCTGCCTTAGTCGCGGATGCCCTCCCCCGATCGTGCCAACAGCAGAGTGCTGCGATGAAAAGCGGGAGCAGTAGGCGCCACAAGCGGCCGAGCCCATTTGGGGTTGCCGCGCCGGGGGACTTAGCACCAGACTAGTGTGAGCTTGAGGGGTGTTTATGGTACTTCGCTGGATCACCGCACTGTTCCTTTGTGCAGTACATGTCCCCTTAGCTGCGGCAGGTAACGCTCCGCCTGCGACAGAGAGACAGGTCCTGGAAGGAAAGATCGCGGCCATTTTCTCTGAGAAGAACACCGCGACGACCGCTTTCTTTGAAGGGTGCGTGCTAGTGGTTCGTCTAGTGCACGATCTACCAGTCGGTGGTGACATAGGCTGGCGACAGATCGACACGCGGGTGGGCCTTGCCTTGATAGAGACCCGACCCGAACACGTACGGATAAAGCCTCCCAGAGATCACCCAGACTTCGGTTCGATACCAGGCAGTGTTACCTACAGTTGGCGACCCGACGTGGAGCGGCGCATGAGGGTCTTGCAGCGTCTGGCCCGTGACATTCTCGACGAGGCGTACGCGAAATTTCCGTCGGACGTCGCTACGCGCCTCACTTGGATTGCCGCACAACACGAGGAGCAGTTGGTCGACAAGATCTATCTAGATGCCGGAGAACGTACCCACTACGGCAACGGAACCGCGATATCCAGCCCAATGTTGTTGTCGCCCCGCTTCCTACTTGAGGGTCAACAGGCCGAGAGATTCGTGGAACTGATGTATCGGTACCAAGAGAGTTATTGCGGCGAGCGCGCGTCCGCGTAGACGCTACTACGCATAGCCCATCCCTCGAGCGTGGGTGCCTCGAATGTCGGCTTCGGGGTCGGTTCCCGCCAGTCGGCAACGCGCCGCAACTTGGCCATTCCGCCATCAATGCGATTGCTGTTAGCTGCCTCGACGCCCTCATCTTCTCTTGCCGACGAAGTGCCTGACAATCGGTGCCGCGAGGTCGAGTACTTGATTGACCGGTTCGCCCGATTGGGGACGAATGCGCTGAAGCAGTCATCCGCCCGGCAAACGCCTCGGTCGCGGTGATAGGGAACTTACGCTCGGAAGAGGTGCCATCCATTGCGCTTGCCGAGAACGGCCCGCACCAACAGCAATGCGAGCATTTGCAGCGTAGTGTTCGCGCTCGTCTGCTTCGGGCTGCTTGCCGCGAGTGCCACTTCTTGCGCTTTCACCCGGGCGGGTGTGCTTGAGCTGTTGCCTAGCACTCCGGAACATCAATGCCTGCGGCAGGCCGCGGGACGAGACCCCTATGTCAGCTGGTCGTGAATCCGTCATCTGCGGCCAACCATCCCGGTATCACGTTTGCTGGTGGGGCGACACTTGCCACTCTGAAAGAGCGGCGGAACACAGACTGTATAGCTGGAGGCCAGGCGGTGACATACGTGACCTTGCCCACGACCACCGACGGGGAGGCAATTGTTCCTTTCCCGGGGGAAAAGGTAAGGACCGTGTTCCGGGGCGAAAACGCATGGATCGATATCCGGAGCAAGGATGGCTCGGTCACGCCCATCCCACCACCGTCTTGCGCACCTACGGCACCTCATCCCGTAGATCGGAGAACCTGAAGGTGCGGCAACGGTTCAGGACACTGAGCCCGGAGTACGCCTGCCGAGCGGCCGAAAACAGGCGACGTCGGCAGCAGCGGCGCCGCAGCGACGCTACGCCACAGACATGCCGAGGAAATGCGACGTCGGCCAGCCTATGGCCCCACGGAGACTCGCGAACCTCATCAGCTGGTCCCGCTGCCCTCGACGATGGTGGATGTGGGCCCTGTGGGTCAGCACCAGAACTCGCGGCCATTGGGCCACTTCCGGGCGAGCCCCTCACTGATCAAGATGTCGCCCACATCCGTGCCGCCAATGCGGATCGTCGCAAGCGTACGATCATAGCGATCGGTGCCGTGCGTCTCCACGGTGAACGGATTGCCATTGAGCAGTTGCAGCAGCCTTGCGCTCGCTCGCTTCGCCAACGCGACTTCGGCTTGGCCGCCGCAGATGTCGGTGTAGGGCAGGGGCGTGTCATAGCCTTCCAGCCGCAAGTTGACGCCCTGTAGCCAAATCGTGTCGCCATCTACCACGCAGGTGTGTCGATCACGGCCACACATACCGAAGCGAACATTCCATTCCTGGGACTGGGCAGGCAGCGCATCCAGAGCGGTGGCGAAAAGGACGAGGACGGCGGGGGCGATACGGGTTCTGATCATGGGATATTGCTAGAACATCCGCTTTCGAGTGTAAGCCTTCTACGGAAGCGAGTTCATACGTATCCGCGCCGACGCGATACTGCACGGGCCACCCGCCAGCTGTGACGACCCCGTGGCGGCATCATCGGCGAAAAAATCAGCTTCCCCTCCTACTGTACGCCAACAGCTGCCGGGCGCCAGCCGCGACGGCCGAGCGGAGAGGTTTACTGATCTTACTGCAGCGATTAGTGGCACCCTCACTCGAAAAGACTTTCACAGAGGGTGGACGTCGCCAAGCCGCACTCACTCCAGCGCCAGTGGCAACAGTTGAGCGAAGATGTTTGCAGATTAAACGGCGTGCGGGAGAATTGTGGCAAATTAGTGTCAGAATGTCGGCGCTCGGATGGTTGACGGAGCTGGAACTATCTGAGACGGTCCGTAGTGAAGCCAGTGACTACTTGCCCGCGATACAGTTTAGCGGCGGGGGCATCGCGGTGGGGGTGACCTAAATTCTGAAGGCACAGTTGGCGGAACGACCGCCTTGCGTCGTGGCCGTTCGGGCCAGCAGACCTGCGAAATGCTGAGGCGCCGGCCGACTCTCGAGGAGATCGCGATAGCCGCTCCGGCAGTGGCCACTTCTATATGAATAGGGGCGAAGTGAGTAGCAGACCAATCGCCCCGGAGCACGGCGGTAAAATGAACTTCTTGCTGTACGCAGCGATGGCGATGCTCGCGGGCACCCTTTGTGCCTGCGCCAAGGCAGAATCTAGCTGGTACAGAGAACTGCGAGAAGAGGTTGAAGTGGGCGGCGTCGGGCAGTACGTTCTGTATATCAAGAATGACCGCTGGACGCCTAAACTTGAAGAAAGTATATCAGATCTGTTGGACGATAGGTTTTTCTTAGATGTAGGCCGGTTGCCCGAACTTGACTACATATTGTGTGGATCATATCGCCTTCCATTAGGAGAAAACAAGGTGAGGCTAGTGCGCCGCGGAAGCGTATTGGATCCGGGGGATTACAACATCTGGTTTACAATCGACCGGGATTGTGCCGTCCAGCGTGTTATCGGGGTGAAGTTCGAGCCCGTGAGGCTGTAAAGGAGAGCAACGATGTCGTCGTATTTGTACGTGATCGGTCGGCCCGTCGACGAGTCTCCCATTAGCGGAAGTGAGACTCGCTATTTTGGCGCCTTCCCGAGCCCCGAGCCCCGAGTATCCGCAGGGCCCAAGGGGCACTCTAAGTAGATATCGACTCGTACGACGAAACGCTCGCCAGCGGTTCTAGGAACAGCGACTACAGTGCGAACGTTCGAACCTTGATGATCCAAGGTCACCCCGAGGGTGTGATCGACGGTATCGCGTTTGATCCGGTTCTCCAAGGTTCGGAAGCTAATGCAGCGATAAGTCGGGCTGAGTTATTGGCGCTCGGTATTCAAGATCAGATGTTTGACTACTACAATTTTCCTGTGGAAACGCGGGTTCTACCAGAATAGTAACACGTTCGCCAGGACTATACTCGACAACGACGGCGCCACAGTAGATGGTGTCTTGGCGTGGCGGATGGCGCCCGGCTACGAAACTTAACTATTGCTGGACATAAGCGGCGGCGGGGGGTGGTGTTTTCCTGTAGGAACGAGTGTCGCACTGATCGACGGTACGGTTTGTGCAATAGAGGAGATAAGGCCGGGTAAGCACGTCGCCGCCTAGCTTTCATCTTCTGATCTCGGTCGTGGACCCCTCATTCAGGCACGGGTGCTGCGGTGGTTTGAGAACATCACCACGAATGGATCGAGCTGTCGAGCACGGGAGGGGCGAGGGTCTGACCCGATGGTTGGCCGCGCGCACAACTTCGCGTTGTGAAACCGGGTCACCTGAGGTCTTGCGGTGTGGGTCGGCTGCGAGGCAAGTCGCAGCGAAATCGCGCGCTGAACAATTTGCATGGCGCCCCGGGCCGCCTGTACGAAGGAAATCTCCGCGTTACCGATCGAGATCCGCGCCACAAGCGGATGATGCACCGCACGCGTTTTGCAGCCTGAGGATTATGCCTTGCCGAAATTTTCAGCCAATCTCTCCTTCCTCTATCCCGACAAGTCGTTTCTCGAGCGTTTCGCCGCCGCGGCGGCGGACGGGTTCCCGGCTGTCGAGTACGTCAGTCCCTATGAGCACGCCCCGGAAGCCGTCGCCGAGCAGCTCGAGCTGCATGGCTTGCAGCAGGCGCTGTTCAACCTGCCGGCAGGCGACTGGGCGGGGGGCGAACGGGGGATCGGCTGCCTGCCCGACCGGGTCGAGGAGTTCCAGCAGGGCGTCGACACGGCCATCCGCTATGCCAACGCGCTCCACTGCCCCAAGGTGAACTGCCTCGCCGGCATCGCCCCGGTGGGGGTGCCGAGCGAGCAGCTGGAAGCGACGCTGGTCGCGAACCTGCGCTATGCCGCCGCGCGGCTCGCCGACGCCGGCATCAAGCTGGTGCTCGAGCCGATCAATCTCCGCGACATTCCCGGCTTCTTCGTGTCGCTCAGCGACCACGCGGAGCGCATTCTCGATGCCGCCGGCCACGACAACCTCTTCATCCAGTATGATTTCTACCACATGCAGATCATGCAGGGAGATCTGGTGCCGACCTTCGAGCGGCTCCGCGAACGCATCGGGCACGTCCAGATCGCCGACACGCCCGGGCGCCACGAACCGGGTACCGGCGAGATCAATTACGGCTTCGTGCTCACCGAGCTTGACCGGCTCGGCTATGACGGCTTCGTCGGCTGCGAATACAAGCCCAAGAACGACACCAGCGCCGGCCTTGGCTGGATGCAGCCCTATCGATGAGGAGAGCTTCATGAATATCGGCTTTATCGGCCTCGGCGTCATGGGGCGGCCCATGGCCGGCCACCTGATCGCCGGCGGGCATACTCTGCACCTGCACCGGGTAAAGGAGGTGTCGCAACACCTCGTGGAGCAGGGGGGCAAGGCGGTGGGATCGGCGCGAGCGGTGGCGGAGGCGGCCGAGGTGGTCATCCTAATGCTGCCCGACACGCCGGACGTCGAGGAGGTCCTGTTCGGCGCCGAGGGCGTGGCCGAAGGCTTGCGGCCCGGGACGCTCGTCATCGACATGAGCTCGATCTCGCCGGTGGCCACCAAGGACTTCGCCGAGCGCATTGAGGCGCTGGACGGCCACTACCTCGACGCCCCGGTCTCGGGCGGCGAGACGGGCGCCAGGAACGCTTCGCTCACCATCATGGTCGGCGGCCGCGAGGAGATCTTCCAGCGGGCGCTGCCGATCCTCGAGCTGATGGGCAAGACCATCACCCTGATCGGCGGCAGTGGTGACGGTCAGACGGCTAAGGTCGCCAACCAGATCGTCGTCGGCCTGACCATCGAGGCGGTGGCCGAGGCCCTGCTGTTCGCCAAAAAGGCCGGCGCCGACGTCGGCAAGGTCCGTGAGGCGCTGCTGGGAGGCATGGCGGCTTCGCGGATCCTCGAGGCGCACGGTCAGCGGATGATCGACCGCGCCTTCGAACCCGGCTTCCGGATCCGACTGCATCGCAAGGACCTGACGCTCGCGGTGGATGGGGCGAAGGCGCTGAACCTCTCTCTTCCCAATGCGGCGGCAACGCAGCAGTTGATGAACGCTGCCATCGCCCGCGGCGACGGCGACAGGGACCACTCGGGACTCTACCTCACCCTCGAGGCGCTGGCCGGCGAGAACTAGGCGCTGCCCGGTTTTTCGCTGTCGGTAGGGCACCGCAGGCAGGTTACGCCGACGAGGCAGGCAGCCCGGTGCGGTTTCCGGGGGAGCTTCGGCTTAACGCCGCGACGCGGGGACCAGTCGCGATACCGCATCGGAAAGTCTCTTGCGGAGCGGCAGGACTGATGGCAGGATCGGTCTCGGAAAAGCTTTTCCGAAGAGCGTCCCTACGTCGCTCCGCCTGCCGCCGGCATCCGCGGATGCCTGGGACAGAAAGGGGGAAGCGCTTTTCTCAACCGCGACCGCGCCACCGCGCGACGCACCCGAGGGAGGATTACATGAACCACCGTCTTCGCCTGGCTGCCACGACACTGCTGGCCGGCACCGTCGCCGCCACGCTCACTGCCGGCGCTTTTGCCCAGGATCTCACCATGTGGGTCCGCGAGAGCGCTGCCGATCCCGGCCAGCTGATGGTCGATCTCTGGAATCAGAACCACGACGCCAAGATCGAGTTGACCGCCATCCCCGACAACCAGCTCGTCACCAAGCTGGCGACCAGCGTCAGGGCAGGGGACGCGCCCGACCTGGTGTCTTTCGACCTCATCTACATGCCCGATTTCATGCGGGCCGGGGTGCTTGTCGATCTGACGGAGCAACTTGAGGCTAACTCCGACTACGAGACCCACGTCGATGCCTACAAGGACATCGCGACCTATGAGGATCGCATCTACGGTGTGGGCTTCACCCCCGACGTGTCGATCCTCGTGTGGAACAAGGATCTGTTCCGCAAGGCCGGCCTCGATCCGGAGGACCCGCCCGAGACCATCTACGAGATTCACGAGATGGCGAAGCAGGTGGCTGCCATCGATGAGAACACCTATGGCTTCTACTTCGCCGGCTCATGCCCCGGCTGCAACATCTTCGTCACCTCGCCCATGATGGTCGCCGGGGGCGCCGAGATGCTGCCACGCGACGGCGACGACCCGGCACTGGAGGGCGAGGCCGTGTTCGAGGTGCTCGATCAGTATCGCCAGATGTGGGAGGAGGGCCTGGTTCCGCCCTCGGCCGAGACCGACACCGGGACCGATTTCGTATCCGGCTTCACCAACGGCAATGTCGGCATCGCCGGCTCGGGCGGCTTCCTGCTGTCGCTGATGGAACGTCAGTTCCCCGACATCGACTATGGCGTCACGCTGCTGCCCGGCTTGGAACCGGGCCAGGTCTCGGCCTTCGTCGGCGGCGACGTGGTGGCCCTGCCTGTCGGCGGCGACAACGAGCAGGCGGCACGTGAGTTCGTCGACTGGGTGCTGAGTGAGGAAGCACAGCTCGAGGGTCTGGCCAAGAACTCGATCCTGACCACCCGTACCGACCTCGCGGACAACGAGTACTTCGAAGGCAACGAGAAGGTGCAGGCGACGGCCGAGGCGCTGGCGGTCGGCTACGTTCCCTGGGTCTTCCACTTTGCGACGATGGTGAACTCGGACTCCAGCCCCTGGATCAACATGCTGCAGCGCGCCATCTTCGACGGCGACGTGCAGGGCGCCATCGAGGATGCCCGAGCCGAGATGCAGCAGATCGCCAGCCAATAGCGCGCGCGCTGCGTTTCTGGTCGCGCCGAGGGCGCGACCAGGCCACTTGAAAATGCCCGGCCAGGCTGGAGACGATCCCGATGCTCGCCGTCAACAACAAGCTCGTGGGACTGGCCTTTCTGGCACCGGCCCTGCTTTTTGTGCTGGTATTCGTCTTTTATCCGCTGACGCAGCTGATCTATGTCTCTCTGACCAGCGAATCCCTCCTCGGGGGCGGGCAGTTCGTCGGTCTCGACAACTATGTCCTGGCGCTCACCGACCGGTCGTTCTGGCAGTCCTTCTGGTTCACCGCCCAGTATACGGTATTCATCACGCCCGTGCTCATCGGCCTCGGATTCCTGTTCGCCCTGCTGGTGACCGACAACCGACCGCTGGTGCAGTTCACGCGCGGCGTGATTTTCCTACCCGTGGTGATCGGCTTCGCGAGCTCCAGTCTGCTCTGGGTGTGGCTGTTCGACCAGCAGGTCGGACTGCTGAACAAGCTGCTGGTCGATCTCGGTATTCTCGATGAACCGATGGTTTGGTTCAACCGCGCCCATACCGGCCTCACGGCTGTCATCATCTCGGTGGTCTGGAAAGTCGTCGGCTTTGGCATGATCATCATGGTGGCCGGCATGCAGGCGATCAACAAGGAGGTGATCGAGGCCTCCATGATCGACGGCGCGAGCTATTGGCAGCGCGTCCGCCGGATCATCCTGCCCCTGACCTCGCGGACCATCCTGCTGGTCACGCTGATCAGCGCCATCGGCTCCATGCTGGCCTTCGACCAGTTCTACCTGATGACCGCCGGGGCGCCCCGTGGGCAAACCTTCACCTCGGTCTACTGGATCTATCAGAACTCGTTCGTCTACTTCAAACTCGGGTACGGCAGCGCCCTGTCGATCATCCTCATGGTCGTGGTCATGATCGGCGCAACCATCCAGATCGCGGTTCAGCGGCGGGGAGAGCGGACATGAGCGTTTCCGGCACTGCCACGCGGTTGCGGCCCCCCAGCCTGACGGCCGGCGGCGTCAGCGAAGCCAGGTCCGTCGGAAGCGGCCGGCGTACCCGCTATCTGGTGGGCGCTGTCTGCGTCTTCCTCATTACCTTGATGCTCCTGCCGCTCGTCATGTCACTGTTGGCGTCGCTCAAGACGCCCGCGGAAGCGAGCGCCATCCCGCCGGTCTACTTCCCGTCGCAGCTGAGCTTTGAGAACTACGCGACCGTCGCCAACTATCAGGCAGGGCTCTGGACCTATGTCTCCAACAGCCTGATCGTCGCCTTCCTCACCATCGCCTTCTGCCTCGCACTTGCGGTGCCCGCGGGGTATGCGCTGGCCCGCTTCGCCATCCCGTTCAAGGAGGTCTTCTTCCTGATGCTGCTGGCGAGCCTGATGATCCCCTATCAGGCGATGCTCACGCCGCTCTACCTGCTCTTCACCGAGCTCAAGCTTACCAACACCCATGTGGGGCTGGCCATCGTCCATACCATCCTGCAGCTGCCCTTCTCGGTCTACTTGATGCGCAACAGCTTCGAGAGCGTGCCGAAGGAGATCGAGGAGGCCGCGGTGGTGGACGGAGCCAATCCCATACAGACGCTACAGCGCGTTTTCCTGCCGCTGGTTCTCCCCGGCATCGTGACGGTGGCGCTGTTCGCCTTCATCATGAGCTGGAATGAGTTCATCGGTGCTCTCGTCTTCATGAGCCGCGAGACGAGTTTCACCGTGCCGGTGATGCTGACCGGCGTCTCGACGGGCCGCTTCCGGTCCATGGACTGGGGCGCGCTGCAGGCTGGCGTGATCGTCTCGATCATCCCCTGTGTCGTGGTTTACCTGCTGTTGCAGCGCTACTACGTCTCCGGCCTGCTCAGCGGTGCCGTGAAATGAGGGCGCGAACCCGCTGATGGATAAGCCCCGCCCGACTCCTCCCGGCGAAGGGCCGTCGCGCGCCACCCGTCTGGCGCGCGGCGGCCCGACGATCCGCGACGTAGCCCAGGCGGCGGGCGTCAGCATCGGTACGGTATCCAAGGCGCTGAACAACTCTGGTACCCTCCGCAGCGAGACCCGCGACCGTGTCGCCGCCGTTGCCGCGGAACTCGGCTTTCGCCCGAACGACCTGGCCCAGGCGCTGCATCGCGGCCAGAGCTTCACCGTCGGGCTGATTTCCAACGACAGCTTCGGCCGCTTCACCATGCCAATCATGGAAGGGCTGGAAAACGTGCTCTCAGCTGAGCGCATCGCCGTCTTCATGTGCAACGCCACCGACGACCCGGAACGGGAACGGCAGCATCTGGAGCAGTTGATGGGAAAGCGCGTGGATGGGCTGGTGTTCACCGCCCGACGTGCCGACCGCCGGCCCAGCGTCAGCGTCAACCTTGGTGACCTGCCCACTGTCTACGTCTTCTCGCAGAGTGACGACCCCAACTCCTTCTGTCTGCTTCCCGACGACGAAGGCGGTGCGAGGCTGGCAACCGAACATCTCCTCGCCCACGGCCGCACCCGTATCGCGCACGTTACCGGTCCCGAGCGCTTCGAGGCGGTGCGGTTGCGGCACTATGGCTACCGCGGCGCGCTTGCCGATGCGGGGCAGCCGGAGGACCCGCGCCACTTCCTGTCCGGCGAATGGTCGGAGCGGTGGGGCCGGGAGGCGGTCCACCGGCTGTTCGGGGGCGATGGCGCACGGCCGGACGGCATCGTCGCCGGCAATGACCAGATCGGCAGGGGCGTGCTCGAGGCCCTTCGCGATCGCGGCATCGTCGTCCCCCGCGAGGTGGAAGTAGTCGGCTTCGATAACTGGGAAATCATGGCCGAGGCCGCGCGACCAGCTCTGAGCAGCGTCGACATGAACCTTTACGCCCTCGGCCAGGAGGCCGGGCTTCGGATCATCCGCATGGTCCGCGGCGAGCGCTTTCGCGGCGTCGTGCGGCTGCCGTGCTCGCTGGTGGTACGTGACAGCAGTGGCGGTCAACAACTGGCCAACAGGCCAGCTTAGGAGAACCTCAATGCGAAAATACGCCCCCGTGGAATTCACCAGGGTCTCCCTGACCGGGCCGTTCTGGCGCGAACGACTTGAAACCGTGCTGACACGCACCATTCCCAGCCAATACCGGCAGCTCGTTTCCCACAACATGATCGAGGCGCTGGACGTCCGCCAGCCGCCGCCGGAGCTGACCATCCCCCGCAATCGCGGCGGCTTCACCACCCAGATCTTCTGGGACTCCGACATCGGCAAGTGGATCGAGGCGGCGAGCTACGCCCTCCGCCATCGCCGCGACGACACCATCGAGGCTCAGATCGATGACATCGTGGAGCGGCTGGCCGACGCGCAGCTCGACGACGGCTACCTCAACTGCTGGTATATCGGCCGCGAGATCGAGAACCGCTGGACCAACCTGCGCGACAATCACGAGTTGTACAACGCCGGCCACCTGCTCGAAGGGGCGATCGCCTACTTCCAGGCCACCGGCCGCCGCAAGCTGCTTGATGTCATGGAACGCTACCTCGACCACATCCGCTCGGTCTTCGGCACCGGGGAGGGCCAGAAGCGCGGCTACCCCGGCCACCAGGAGATCGAGCTGGCATTGGTCAAGCTCTACCACCTGACCGGCGAGAGAAAGCAGCTCGACCTCGCCGCCTACTTCATCGACGAGCGGGGTCGCCAGCCCCACTATTACGACGGGGAAGCGCGGGCTCGCGGTGACGACCCAAGAGCCTACGGGCAGGGCACCTACGAGTACAACCAGTCGCACAAGCCGGTGCGGGAGCAGGATAAGGTCGTCGGCCACGCGGTGCGCGCCATGTATATGTACGCCGCCATGGCCGACCTGGCCGCCGAACTCGGCGACGAACGGCTGCAGCGGGCCTGCGAGGTGCTGTGGAACGATGTCACCTCGACTCGCATGTACGTTACCGGCGGGTTCGGCCCTTCGGCCTCCAATGAGGGCTTCACCACCGACTACGATCTTCCCAACGACACCGCCTATGCCGAGACCTGCGCTTCGGTAGCGATGATCTTCTGGGCCCAGCGCATGCTCAACCTCGATCTCGACGGCCGCTACGCCGACATCCTGGAGCTGGCACTGTTCAACGGCACGCTCTCCGGCCTGTCACGCGACGGCGAGCGCTACTTCTACGAGAACAAGCTGGAAAGCGACGGCAGCCACCGCCGGTGGGAATGGCACCCGTGCCCCTGCTGCACCATGAACGCGTCGCGGCTGATCGCGTCGGTCGGCGGTTACTTCTACTCGACGGGCAACCGCACGGTCGCCGTGCACCTCTATGGCGGCAACTCGGCTATGCTCGACATGAATGGCCGCCGCGTCGACATCCAGGAAACCAGCAACTATCCGTGGTCGGGCGACATAGAGCTTGCCATGAACCCGGAAGGGCACGGCGAGTTCACGCTGCTGCTGCGCGTCCCAGGCTGGGTCCGTGACGCCAAGGCGTCCGTCAACGGCGAGCCCGTCGACGTGGCGGCGAATCTGAAGAGCGGCTACCTCGCCATTGTCCGTGACTGGCAGCCGGGCGACGTGGTGGCGCTGCAGCTGCCGATGTCGGCGGAACGGCTCTACGCCGATCCGCGGGTTCGCGCCGACCTGGGCCGCGCAACGCTGCGCCGCGGCCCACTGGTCTATTGCTTTGAGCAGGTCGATAATCCCGGCGGGCCGGTACCCCAACTGGCTCTGCCACGCGACGCAGCGATCACTGCCACTGAACGTCGGGAACTCTTCGGCGGCATCGTCGCACTGGAAGCCGAAGGCTATGCGACGACCACCGAGGGGTGGAACGGACGACTCTATCGCCGTGATCCGCCGAAACTGCGGTCTGCACATCTCAGCGCCATCCCGTACTTCCTCTGGGCCAATCGCGAGCCGGGACCGATGACCGTCTGGATAAGGGAGCTCTGACGATGGCGACGCAGGAGCAAGGCGACGTGCGCCACGTCCAACTCGAGAATGTGTCGAAGCAGTTCGGCGCGGTGGAGGTCATCCGCGACCTCAGCCTCACCGTCAGCGCGGGGGAATTCTGTGCGCTCCTCGGCCCTTCCGGCTGCGGCAAATCCACGCTCCTCCGGATGATCGCGGGGCTCGAGACGGTGACCTCTGGCAGCATCGTCATCAGCGGGCGCGACGTAACGCAGGTGCCCCCGGCGAAGCGCCGGATCTCCATGGTCTTCCAGTCCTACGCGCTCTATCCCCATATGACGGTCCGGCAGAATATCGCCTTCAGCCTGGACATCGCGGGTGTTCCCAAACCCGAGATGGCCGCGAAGACTGAGAAGGTCGCCCGTCTCCTGCAGCTCGAGGATTATCTCGACCGCAAGCCGTCGCAGCTTTCGGGCGGGCAGCGGCAGCGCGTCGCCATCGGGCGGGCCCTGGTCCGCGACCCCGAGGTCTTCCTCTTCGACGAGCCGCTGTCCAACCTCGATGCCAAGCTGCGTGTCCAGATGCGGCTGGAACTAGCCAAGCTGCACCAGGACCTTCGATCGACGATGATCTATGTGACCCACGATCAGGTCGAGGCAATGACGCTCGCCGACCGGATCGTGGTGCTCGACAGCGGCCGTATTGCCCAGGTCGGCTCGCCCCTCGACCTCTACCGACGGCCTGAAAACAAGTTCGTCGCCGCCTTCATCGGTTCGCCGGCGATGAATTTCCTGCCGGTTCAGCCCATGGACGGCGCCGACGGCAATGTCACCATTTCTCTCGGCGGAGCGATGCCGTTGACCGTCGCATTGCGGAACGGGGCGAGGGCGTCGGAGGGCGACGCGTTCGAGCTCGGGATCAGGCCCGAGCATGCCGGGGTTACCGAAGCGGCAGATCCGGCCGCTCTGATGACCGGCCGCATCACCATGCTGGAGCGCCTGGGCAATGCCACCATGCTCTACATTGAGACAGAACGCGGCATGATGGTCGTGGAGGAGGACAGCGAGTCTCCCGCGCGCATCGGTGACGCAGTGGGCATCAAGATGGACCCCGAGCGGGCGCATCTCTTTGCCGCGGACGGCACCGCAGTCTGACGCGCCCGCGCCATGTGGGCGCCGCCAACCGTCTGGACCGATGGATGCTCAGCCGGCAGCCGCCCGCTCCAGCTCCGCCACGTCGATCTTGCGCATCTTCAGCATCGCCTCCGTCGCGCGCTGTGCGCGACCGCCGTCCGCATCACTTAACAGTTCTCCCAGTCGCCGCGGAATGATCTGCCAGGACAGCCCGAACTTGTCCTTGAGCCATCCGCACTGGGACTCTGCTCCACCGTCGGCGGTCAGCTGCTCCCAATAGTAGTCGACCTCGGCCTGGTCCTCGCAATCCACGTACAGCGACACCGCCTCCGTGAACTTGAACTGCGGCCCCCCGTTGAGAGCCGTGAACTCCCGGCCCTCAAGCTCGAAGCTACAGGTGAGCACGCTGCCGTTGTGACGGGTGATCCTGCCAGCCTTCGAGTTCTTGAAGATGGACGTATAGTAGGCCATTGCCTCTTCCGCTTGGCCGTCAAACCACAGCCACGTGGTGATCTTCTGCATTCTCGTCTCCCGTGCTTCCGACCTGTCAACGCTCTCGCGTTATCTCTCCCTCCGTCGCCAGCAGCGCATCGAGCTGCTGGAAACTCGACTCCATACCCTCGGTCATGCCGGTGTCGAGCGCCGCTTTCCGAGCCTCCGCCGAGGCGAACAGTGTCGTCTGGGTTAGTTCCGTGTGACCTGCCATGTCGCGCAGCGTGACGGTGATCAGCGTCTCGCCGCCGGTCCAGTCCTCGTCGAAGAGCTGCGTGAAGACCAGCCGCTCCGGTGCCACCACCTCCCGATGCACGCCGGAGGCGCTCATCGTCTCACCATCTGGGCCACGCCACCGGAAGCGGTAGGCTCCGCCGACCCGGGCATCGATCTCGCACAACGGCATCGTCCATCCCGGTGGGCCCAGCAGCCATCGCCGAACGAGTTCGGGTCGAGTGTGACACGCGAACACCAGCTCCATCGGCGCCGCGAACGACCGGGTCATGACGAGTTCGCGGTCGTTGGGAGTAAAGAGCTGAAGTTCGGGCATTGCCGATTACTCCTATTGCCTGCCTGCGGGAGGGTCCGGCTGCAGGTCGTCCAGCAGTGCATCTAGCCTTTGGTAGTTGCCTTCCCAGGCTTTTCGATACCGATCGAGCCAGTCGCGAGCCGCCGCCAGCGGCGCCCCTTCGATCCGGCACGGCCGGCGCTGGGCGTCACGGCCGCGCGAGATCAAGCCAGCCCGTTCCAGCATCTTCAGGTGCTTGGAGATGGCTGGCTGGCTCATGGCGAAGGGCTGCGCGAGTTCGGCCACCGAAGCATCGCCCTCCAGCAGCCGCGCCAGGATGGCCCGCCGCGTCGGATCCGCGAGAGCCACGAACGTGGCATTGAGCTGGTCGGGAGTGGGCATAAGATAACCATGTAGTTTTAGAACCATTCGGTTATTCAATATTGATCTCGTCCTGTCAATGGCGTCGCTGGTCCTGTCACCCGGCGCCCCGGGTCTGCTATTGGTGAGGGCGATGTCGGTCCAGTAGGAGAGCGGCGATGACGGCACCGATGATCTACGTCGACGCAGATGCCTGCCCGGTGAAGGACGAGGCCCTGCGGGTCGCCATGCGGCACCGCATCATCATTACCTTCGTCGCCAATCAGGGGTCCCGGCCGACGCGCGATCCGATGATCCGCTATGTCTATGTCCCTTACGGACCGGACGCTGCGGATGACTGGATTGTCGGGGAGCTTGTCGCCAACGACATCGTGGTTACCGCCGATATCCCTCTGGCGGCGCGGGCGCTGGAGCGCCAGGCGCATGTCCTGGGGCCGACCGGGCGACTGTTCACTCGCGATTCCATTGGCATGGCCCTTGCCATGCGTGACCTCAAGCAACACTTGCGGGAGACCGGGGAGAGCAGGGGGCTCAATCCGAGCTTCTCCCAGCGCGACCGCTCCCAGTTTCTCTCGGCCCTCGACGCCGCCGTCACGCGCGCCAAACGCGCCGCTGGCGGAGTGCCGTGACCTCAAGAGAAAAGGGCCGTCGAAGCCGTAGCACGCAGTTGCGAAAAGCCTCGGAAGCTGATGTATGAGTGGCAACGGCTCCAGAGGGAGCTGCATGGCGTCGAGCAATCAGAAGGAACTGCAGTCATGAAACTCACCAGCTTTGTCGGTTTGCCCTTGGCACTTGCCCTGGGCCTGACGCTGGCCGCTTGCGACAACAATGAGACGCCGCCTCCGGTCGAGTCGCCCGCGCCGGCGGCCGATGCTCCTGTCGAAACGGACAGCGCTGCTGAGGAAGCCGCCGCCGTCGACGAGGAAGCTGCCGAAGCTGCGCTCGCAGACGCTGAGACCGCAGCGGCCGCCGAAGAGGCCGCAGCTCTCGCGGAGGCCGAAGAGGCTGCCGCTCTCGCAGAGGCCGAGGCTGCCGTTGCTGAGGCGCTCATCGCGGACGAGGACGCAGCAGCTGAGAAAGCCGCCGCGGCAGAAGAGGCTGCAGCTGAGGTGACCGCCATCGCCGAGGAGCCCGCCTCCGAGGAGCTCGCCGTCGCCGAGGAGCCCGCCGTCCCCGAAGCTGCAGAAGCCGATGTGGTGCCAGAAGCTGCTCCGCTCGCGGAAGAAGAAGCCGTAGTCGAGGATGAGCCGGAGGCTGCTGCCGTCGCTACCGCCGAGCCCGAAGCTGCGGCCGTTGACGCGACACCGGCAGAACCCCTCGCCGACGCCGAGCTCGCTTCCGATGCTGCCGCCAAGGGTGCGGCAGACGCGGAGGCGGCGATTGCCGCGACCACCCAGCAGGCAGAAACCGCCCCGTCCGGCGGCGCTCAGATCCTCTCCGCCCCGGCCATGCGCTCCGCCGCTCCGGTTGCCGAAGGAGCCGAAAGTAAGGGTGCCGCCGATGCCGCCGCCGCGATTGAGGCTGCCGGTGGGGATGTCGCCGAGCCAGTGGCTAACCCGGTCGACGCCGCGGCAGCTGGTACCCTGCCGGACGCCGGCCTTCGCCCCGACACGCGCATCGCCGCTGCGGCCGACCGCCCGGACTTCCCCTATCTCGGGGTCTGGGCCACCGACGCCGCCGCCTGTGCCACCGTCGACCAGGACGGCGCCGAAGGCTACCTCGTCATCAGCACGCTCAGCGTCCGCCAAGATGGCGAGCTGACGCTGATCGAGCCGGTGGCCATGAGCGACGGCGCGGTCAGCCTGTCGGTGGGCGAGGAAACCCTCGAGTTGTCGATGCCGAGCCCGGATCAGCTGCAGCTGGCCTCGGGCGAGACGCTGGTGCGCTGCACGGCACCCTGATCGCTTTGGCAGAACAAGGAGGGCCGCGGTGCACGCCGCGGCCCTTGCCTATTCCAGCGGGCGATCGCCATTGCTGACCGCGAAGAGGGCGATCGCCGCGGCGTTGGAGACGTTGAGGGACTTGATCGGTCCCGGCATATCGAGCCGCACCATCTCGTCGCACAGCTCCCGCGTTCGCTGCCGCAGGCCCTTGCCCTCGGCGCCGAGCACGATCCCCACCGGGCCGCTGGCCGTACGGGGGCGGAGCGGCGCAGGAGCCTCGGAATCGAAGCCGATGATGTTCAGCCCACGCCCCTTCAGGGCCTCCAGCGCGTCGCCGAGATTGCGCACCTCGATCAGCGGCACCATATCGAGCGCGCCGGAGGCAGCCTTCGCCATCACCCCGGTCTCGCGCGGCGCATAGCGGGCGGTGGTGATCACCGCATCGGCGCCGAAGGCACAAGCGGTGCGCAGGATCGCCCCGACATTATGGGGGTCGGTGATCTGGTCAAGCACCACCACCAGTCGTAGCGGCTGGATGTCGGCTAGGCCGTAGCGACTGACCGGCTCGACCTCCAGCGCCGCGCCCTGGTGCACGGCGTCCGGCCCCAGCAGAGCGTCGAGTTCCTTCGGCGTGGTTTCCGTAACCGGAACCTTACCAATCTCGCCGCTCTCGAGCAGACGGCTCCGGGCGTTGGCGGTGACCAGCAGCCGGCGCTTCTCGCGCCGCGGGTTGTCGAGCGCCGCCCGCACCGTGTGCAGGCCATAGAGGAATACCGGTCCGGTATCGGGGTCGTGGCGGTGCCTGGGGGGGAACTTGTTGCGGCTCATGGCTTTCCGGTAGCCCCTTTGTCGCGCCACAGCAAGCTTCGCCCCACGCCGCCGCTGGGTCGGGGATTTGCTGTTGACAGGCGGTGGCTTGCCTACCATAAACCGCCCGACGGCGCACCTCGGACGGGTGCCGGCCCGATCTCCGGCGTCGATGGAGGGGTGGGAGAGTGGTTAAATCCGGCAGACTGTAAATCTGCTCGCTTAGCGTACGCTGGTTCGAATCCAGCCCCCTCCACCATCTGCCCGGTTAAGGTGCGGCCGTCCTGCCGGCCACTTGCCAGAACCGGCGCTCCGCCCCTAAATGGGCACGCCAAGCGGGTGTAGCTCAATGGTAGAGCAGCAGCCTTCCAAGCTGAATACGAGGGTTCGATTCCCTTCACCCGCTCCAGTCCTCTCTCGCAACGCTAGGTCCACGCGACGGTGATCGGCCGGAGACGGTTGCTGACGACGCCCGCTTCTCCCGCGGTCACAGCGCTTGCGTTGAGGTGGTCGCGTCAAGAGCGGGATTGAGCGTGACGGTTGATCAAGGCAGACCATTCCCGGTTGCGCAGAAGGGCTGACGCAGCCGCTAGGCTGTCCATGGGCGACGGTGCGCCGCTCGAGGGCACAGGGCCGTCGCTTCGACATCGGCTGCAGGGGGCGAACCGCAGTTATGCGTCGGAACCTCTGAGGTAAAGGCGCCACTGCGGCAAGGGAACGTAATGGCGTCCGGCGAATTGCCCTCCTATCCAATCGGAGGACCGGACAATGCGGCACAACGTAACAGCAATCTACCGAACTCATGCTGTCGCCGACCTGGTGCGACAGGAACTTCAGGAGATGCACCTCGCATCCGGGGACATCCATGTTATCCCGGATAGGGCAGATGCGTCCGCTGCGGGAACCGATCGCGACCGGTACGTCGACGAGCTGTATGATCTTCATCTGCCGGACGACGATCAGCGCTCCTACGAGCAATGCATCCTTCGGGGTGACTATGTGGTCTCCGTCGACGTCGATGATGACGACGATCTGGCGCGAATTCAGGGCATCATGCGGCGCCCCGAGGAAGAGGCTTACAACCTGGACGCGGTCGATACCGAGTTTGCGAACACGGGTGTTGCAGCAAGAAGGGATCCGGCTCGTCCGGCCCCTGATCCCGACTGGGTCGCCCGGCGGCACCCGGACTACACCGACAGCTATGTCCGGTCCTACAGCCACAACAGGCCGCCTTCGGCGCCCCGTAGCTGACCCAAAGCATCAAGGAGCTTGAAATGGCAGAGTACAGAGACCCGAAGGTCACGACAGCGAAAGACGGCAAGTCAAAGGCTGGCACTTGGATCGTCATTGCCATCGTTGTAATCCTGTTATTGGCGCTGCTGGCATGGCTGGCTGGCTGGTTCAACACCGCCGACCCCGAACCCGTGCCTGTTGTTACCGAAGAGCCGGCAGCGACCACAGAGGACCCTGACGCGGTGGTGGTCACCCCGGCGGAGCCGGACGCGGTGGTGGTGGCTCCAGCCGACTAGCACAAGAGCGGCTGTCCCCCGCGGGGACAACCGCACTTTCTCCTCTACGCGCTCAGTAAAAGCTCACCGGGCCGCAATACCTCTATGAGGTGTGTGCGGCCCGGCGGCGCGTATTCTGGATGAAACTCCTCCGCCCGTTGCACACTCACGCCATCTTCCGGGCAAAACTTCGCCGCTGTTCTGAGACATCACCCCGCCAATGATGCCGCTTCGTGAGTGGCGCGTCGCCGCGAACGAGCATGATCCGCATGCGGCGTTACAACGATGCATTGGGGAAGGTCCGGCATCTGCAGCCTTTGTGCAACGGACCTGAGTGACCGGGGAGTTCTTGGATACATGATGGGGCTATACGGCGCCTTGCGCCCATGCCGCCCGCTGATCGGGCGTGCATTCTTCGTACTCATGACGGCACTTGCGGTTATGGGCGCCAGTGTCAGTAACGCGTTCTCCATCGAGAGCCTGCGCCAATACGCGGCAGTCGTCGTCGACGCCCGGTCCGGTGAGGTGCTGTACGACAAGGAAGCTGAATCCCGGCGCTATCCTGCGTCGCTCACCAAGGTGATGACGCTCTACATCCTTTTCCAGGAGCTGGAGGCAGGCAATATCCGGCTGGGCGACCGGATGAAGGTATCGCCCCATGCGGCCGCGGCCGTGCCGACCAAACTCGGGCTGAAGCCCGGCTGGACGATCACCGTCGCCGATGCCATGAAGTCGCTGGTTACGCTTTCGGCCAACGACATGGCGCGCGTCATTGCCGAGCATGTCTCCGGCTCAGAGAGTGCCTTCGCGCAGCGCATGACGGCGACCGCCCGGGCTCTGGGCATGGATGACACGACCTACCGCAACGCTTCTGGTCTCCCGGACGCAGCGCAGGTGACGACGGCGCGCGACCAAGCGACGTTGGGGATCGCCATCAATCAGCACTTCCCGCAATATTACGATCTGTTCCAGACCAAGAGCTTCACCTATGGCGGCCGCACCTATGGCAACCACAACCGGCTGCTCGGCTCGGATGGTGTAGACGGCATCAAGACTGGCTACATCAAAACTTCTGGATTCAACCTGTTGACCGCTGCTCGACGTGACGGCCGGCACATCGTCATCGCAGCCATAGGCTCCAATACCGGGGCGGCGCGCGACCAACGCGTGCGCGAACTGGTAAAGTCGCATCTGTCGAAGGGGCGGGCCGGCAGCACCCTCCAGGCCGCGATGATTCCCGAACCGGACCGTCTTGGCGAGATACACGTGGCAATGGCGGAACCCGTGACGCCAAAGCCATACCCTGCCTTTCGGAATGTCGAAGTACGTCTGGCGGGCCTGACCGGCGCCAGCGGTCAATCCGCCGGGAGCACCCGAAGTGCCGGGCTTTCTCCTGCGGCGGAGGCGGCGCACATGCTGGGCAGCGGCAGCGCCAGTGCCGGCCGGCCACTGCAGCCGCCACAGCTCGAGGTGATGGGGGCATGGGTCGGCGAGACTCATAAGCTGACCGCCGATGCGCTGTTGCCTGCGAATCCCGAGACCAGCATTCCGGCGGAGCCGATGCCGCCGATGAACTCAGAGATTGCAGAAGCTTCCGAAGCCTCGGAAGCGGTTGAAGTTGCGGCCCTTCCCTCGGCACAGATGACGTCGCGGGAGCCGCCGGCGGCGCCCGGCTGGGTCGTGCAGGTGGGTGCCGCTCCTTCGCCGGAGGGAGCCGATAGCCTGCTGGCAGCGGCGGCGGGTGCAGTCGCAGAACTCGAGGAGTTGCAGCCCTACGTGCAGCGCTTCGAAAAGGGCGGCCAAGTCTTCTACCGTGCCCGCTTTGCCGGCTTCGAGGCGTTGGAGGAGGCGAGGGGCCTGTGCAAGCAGCTGCTGGCCGTAGAGATGAGCTGCCTCGCGCTGATGAGCTAGTCTGGCCTGCCCCACGTCGCTGCCGGCAACAGGTGAAGCGTCAGTTGCGGACCACCACGCAGGATCCACCGGCAGCGCGTAGGTCTTGGCAGAGCGTGTCGGCTTCATCGCGGCTGTCCCGGCCGATCATCGCGGAGTGCCGCGGCCGTGGACCAAAGCTGGGATTACGCACTGTCAGCAGCAGCATCGCTTCCTCGTTCAGCAGCGCCGGGAATTTTCCCTTTGTGCGGTCGAACTTCGCCGCGGCCGCTGCTGGGGAGAAGTCCTGCGCCAGCAGCACGCCCCATGGCTTCCAGTCCGCACTCTTTGCCATCAGCGGCGGCGTCGGTCGCCCCTCGGCCATCTGCTCGCAGGCTCGCTGGAAGCTGCTGTCCGGTTGCAGCGAATAGTCGACGTCTGCGACCGTACCGACCAGCCAGCTGTCCACCGGAGCCCCCGTAATTGTCAGCACATAGTTGCGGGTCTCCGACGGCAGCAGTCCGCCCCGCGCCTGCCAGCGCGATACCCGCCCCTCCCCAGAGTTGTAGGCCGCCGCCGCCAGGCCGAGGTTGCCGAACTTGTCACGGAGGAATCGCAGGTATTCGGCGGAATGGGCCAGCGCCTCCGCCGGCTGAAGCGCCTGCCGCAGCCCGCGCAACCTGGCCGTCCCGGGCATGAACTGCGCAATTCCCTGTGCACCTGCACGGCTGATGGCAGACGGGTCGAAGCGGCTCTCTTGCCAGATGAGGCGGGCGAAGAACGCCGGCGGCAGCCCGTGGTGGTTTGCGAGGCGTTCGATGGCCCGGCAGACGTCACCAAAGAAGTCCTCACTGCCGATGCAGATCCGTAGCGCCGCGTCGCCGACCGGCATGAGGCTGTGGCACTGAGGCCGGTGGCCCTCTGTCGCTTCGGGTGCGGCTCCTGCGCCCGAAGCCAGTGCCGACAATACAGCCGGAAGCAGTGCCAGCATCCTCAGAGCCCGCAAGGGAGCCGAGAGCATCGGCCTTGTCGGCGCCGCTGTCCCCATGATCGGCCCTCCATTTGTCGATCCCTGCTGCAGGAAGGAGGGCTCGACGACGAATTGCAAGCATTCCGGACGCGCCGCCTGATCCGCCCAGTGGTCCGAGGTGCCGGAACCGACCGCTCAGGCCGCTGTCGCAGTCGGCTCGTCCGGCGCCCAGCCCTGAGCTGGGATGTGGGGGAAACGAACGGAGAATTCGATCTCGCCCTGCTGCTCACTGGCCTGGAGCTGCCCTCCGAGTTCTCCGGCGAGACGGCTCACCATGGCTACTCCGAACCCCTCTGCGGTGGCGGGATCGAACCCCGGCGGCAGCCGGCCGCTGTTGCGGACGGCAAGGATCGAGTGCTGCGCGTCGGAGTCGAATCGGACATGCAGTTTCGCCGTCGCGCCGCCCCCATGCTTGACCGCGTTGGTCATCAGCTCGTTTGTGATGATGGCCAGCAGGGACGCTTGGCGTGGGGAAAGATGCGTCTTCTCTGCATCGACGTAGCAGGCGCCCTCCGGACCGAGTAGTGACTTTCCGATATCCGCGCATAGCTCGTGCAGGAAGGTCGAGATCTCGACCATCTCGATGCCGTCGCTGACATGCATCTGCCGATAGACGAGGGCAAGCGAGTTCACCCGGTTCGCCGCCTGTACCAACTGCTCTGCAGCTTCCTGCGAACTGGTCTTGCGGGCCTGCAGGCGGATCACCCCGGAAATCGACATCAGGCTGTTCATCACCCGGTGGCTGAGCTCCCGCAACAGGTCGTCCTTGTGCCGCATTGCCTGCTGCAGCTCCCCGGCTAGGGAATTGAAGGCCGCCCCCAGTTGCCCAAACTCGGTTCGGGAACTCTCCGGCGCGCGCACGTCGAAATCCCCTTTCCGCCATCGGTGGGTGACCCGCAGCAGGTCCTCCAGCGGTCGCTGCAGCAGCCTCTTGCCGGCAAAGTGTGCCAGTATCGCTGACAATGCCGCAGCCAGGGCGACGCCGACGATGGCGCGCAGGCTCGCGAGGTTAAGCGGGGCGAAGGCGGCCTCGCGGCCAAGACCCACACCGACATAGAGGCCCCCGGGACCCGCCGCCGGCGGCACGAACCCGACGATCCGGTCCACCCCGTCGAACGGCGAGACTGCGTCGAAGACGCCGGGTACGGTGGCCGCACGCACTCTCTCCCAGAGCTCCGGCGGGAACGGCTGGCCTACGAATTCCGCGTGTTTGGGCTGGCGCACCAGGATGGTACCGCCGCTGTCGACGATGGAAATGGCCCGGTCCTCGCTCCAACTGGCCCGCTGCATTTTCTCGGCCAGCCAGTCGAGGCTGATGCTGGCGAAGATCACACCGCCGTGCGATTCATCCAGCCCCGCATAGGGGATCGCCATGTGCACGCCGGGAGTTTGCGACACCCGGCCGCGCACGAAGCGTCCCACGGTAAATGCGCCGGTCCGCACGGCCTGCTGATAGTAGTAGCGGTCCACAGGGGAAGGGTAGGGCCCGCCACTTCCGGCCTTGTCGGCGGCACAGAAAACGGAACCGTCGGGGCGGGTCGCCGCGATCGTCAGGAACCCCTCGTAGCTGGGCAGCAGGCGGGACACGATATTGCTGCAGGCCACGCCATCGCCACCTCGGATTTCCGGCATCTGCGCCAGCGCGAAGAGGACGTTGTGGCCGCCTTCGATGATCCGCTGCAGCTCCTGCGCCAAGTCGCGCGCCAGGTCGGTTGCCGTGGCGTGGAGTTCCCGCTCGCGGTTCTGTCTGAGATCGATCTGGTCGTAGGCCAGCAGCCCGATGACCGGCAACAGGGTCAGCCCCCCAAGGAGAAACAGCCGGCGTCGCAAGCTCATCCTAGTCCCCCAGGCGCTGAACCTCCGGCGCCGGCCAGAAATAGCACGACTATTCGATGAAACGAATCATCCGTATCGCCGGCCCTCGTCATCCGCGCAATGGAAGGTGCTGGGCGAGCAGGCGGCGTAACATAAGTTAGAGCCACCGCAATTTTCCGCACCCGTACTCGGATCCGGCCATCGCCGAGGGCCATTGCGCCGGCTCGAAGGTGCGCCGGATACCTCTTGCGCCGCGGGGGGTTTGCGATTATTCGGGGCACGCCTGTAGGGGTATAGCTCAGTTGGTAGAGCATCGGTCTCCAAAACCGAGGGTCGTAGGTTCGAGTCCTACTGCCCCTGCCAGGCAAGGTCGGCGGCCTGCAAATCCCGGTCGCCAACCCACGCGCGCCTGCTTCGCAGTCCCCAAATCCTCTCCATTGGGCCGTCACAGGTGCGGATGGAGTCGAGCGATCCTTGGTCGCCTCGGTCGCATCTGACCTCTCGCCGCCCGGTGACCTCGAAACCTGCCAGGCCCATGAGTGGAACCTTCGACCAGCGTGATCGGTACTAGGGTATGCGTGCACGGACAACGGCGGGAGTGGCGGCCCCGAGCAAGCAGGTTGATATTCCAGTCGCAGGCGGCGGCCCCACCGCATCAACCGGTGGCGTGGCCAGCTGGGAGATGTTCCACAGCAACAGGCAGGCTTGGGACGCCACCCTTGCACTTTGCGATTCCGCGCGCAGCTCCGTCGAGATCGAGCAATATATCGTGCGGAGCAAGGGCATCGGGCATCGACTGCTGGATCTGCTGGCTGCGAAGGCGCGCCAGGGAGTCGACGTACGAATCGTCGCCGACGGCTTCGGCAGCTTCGGCTTGACCGCCACCCGCGGGGCGAGGCGGCTGCGGGCGGCCGGGGGCCGGCTCGCAATGTTTCATGGAGCGGGCGCCATTCTGCGCTCGCCTGCCGCCGCCATTCACCGCCTCCACCGCAAGTCCATCATCTGTGACGGCAATCGGATGATGGTGGGCGGGAGCTGCTTTGATCCGCGCATGAACGACTGGCGCGATACCATGGTTTGGGTGGAGGGGTCCCTTGCCGCTGTTGCCCGGTTGGAGTTCGAGGACAGCTGGGCTCGGGCCACCGGCGACCACGCCTCCTCCGGACCGGCGACGTCGTACGACGGAGGACCCTGGCGCTACTGCGTATCGACGACCACGCCTCCAGTTCGACATGAGTACTTTCCCGAATTGATCCGGCAGATCGAGGGCGCAGTGCACCGGGTGATACTGACCACCCCCTATCTCGTCCCCGGAGGGGGGCAGTGGAAGCTGCTGGAAAAGGCGTTGGTCGACGCGGTCGCGCGCGGAGTGTCGGTGTACCTCATCTTTCCGGCTCGCAGTGACCACGCCTGGGTTGACATGATCAGCCGGCGCGTCGCCCGCGACCTGGCCCGGGACGGGATAAGGATGTGCGCCTACGAGCCTGCCAGCTGCATGCGAAGCTGGCATCCATCGACGACCGGTGGGCAGGTATCGGGAGCTTCAATATTGGCTTCGACAGCTTGTGGATGAACTTCGAGGCCGTCGCAGTCAGCACCGACCCCCAGCTCAACGCCGCCCTTGCCGAGCAGCTGGAGCTCGACTTGGCGTCGTCAACACTCCTCTGACCGTGCCGAGCGGTGATCGAGATGTGCCCAGATCGGCAGGTGATCTGAGGCTTGGCGGGCGAGGGGCGAGCGGTGCACCCCGGCTGCCAGCACCTGCAGCTCACGGCTGTGGATGATCTTGTCGAGGCTGGCGACCGGCAGGCGCGAGTGGAAGCTGCGGCCGGTTGCGGCGACCTCATGATCGTTCAGGAATTGGCGGAGCGCTCCGCCTCCCTCCTGCCACTCGTTGAAATCGCCCATGATGATCATCGGCAGTTGCGGCGCGCTCAGTTGCAGATGCTGAAGGAGCGTAAACGCCTGCTGGACGCGCCAGCCACCGAGCAGGCCGAGGTGCAGACCGACGATCCGGATGGTGCTGCCGCCCGCGCCGACATCTGCGACCAGCGCCCCCCGCGGCTGCTCGGGAGAATGCAGGGCGACGGAGGCGGTCCTTATGGCAGTCATTCCTTCCCGCATCAGCAGCATGTTCCCGCGCCACCCGACGGCGTCGTCGCGGTCCTGTAGCCGAACCGGAACATACGGGGTCGTCGCCTCGATCGCCTCGGCGGCCTCTGCCTCTAGGTGCTCGGTGAAGTCCGGATCGCTCTCCTGCAGGGCGACCACGTCGGCGTCGACTTCCCGGAGGACGGCAACGCAGCGTCGGAGGCTTCTGCGCCAATCCGTTCCAAGGCCCCGCCGGATGTTGTATGAGGCAACGCGGATCATTCGGGAGCAACGGCAACTCGCGGCCTTCGGTTCACGGGCGGCAGGGACGTAATTGCCTGGAAGAGGCTGTTGCAATTGTCGGCCAGACTCTCTAGATAGGCCTTCGCAGCCGCCGGGGAGACTCGCGCGGCTAATGGTTATGGGCAGAAATGTCCTCGGGAAAGTGATGCTGATGGCCGGTGCGAACCCCCTGAAATTCATGCGCGAGGTTCGCCAGGAAGTCAGCAAGGTGACCTGGCCTTCGCGCAACGAGACCCTGATCTCCACTGTCATGGTGCTGGTGTTCGTGATGCTCGCGAGCCTCTTCTTCCTGGCCGCGGATCAGGTCATTTCCTGGCTTGTGCAGCTGATGCTGTCGATCCGCTAGGCGGCAACAACAAGACTATTGGGAGCGGCGAGGCGGCATGGCCAAACGCTGGTACATCGTTCAGGCTTACTCGAATTTCGAGCGGAAGGTGGCGGAAGACATCCGCCAGAAGGTCGCTCAGAAGAAGCTCGAAGACCTGTTCGAGGACGTGATCGTACCGACCGAGAAGGTTGTCGAGATGCGCCGCGGCCGTAAGGTCGATGCCGAGCGCAAGTTTTTTCCCGGCTATGTGCTGGTGAAGATGGAGATGACGGACCAGGCGTTCCACCTGATCAAGAATACGCCCAAGGTTACAGGGTTCCTCGGGTCCGGGGACCGGCCGATGCCGATCTCCGAATCTGAGGCGATGGCCATTCTGCAGCAGGTGCAGGAAGGGGTCGAGCACCCCAAGCCCTCCGTTTCCTTCGAGGTCGGAGAGCAGGTGCGGGTGGCCGACGGCCCCTTCGCGAGCTTCAACGGCGTCGTCGAGGAAGTCGACGAGGAGCGGGCTCGCCTCAAGGTGGAAGTGTCGATCTTTGGTCGGCCGACGCCGGTCGAACTGGAATACGGACAGGTCGAGAAGGTCTGATCCGGATTGCGTAACGGCAACGTTACGCAAAATCCGTGGGAGAGGGCGGTGGCAGCCAGCCACCGGCGAAACCTCGGACCACGGCGTCAAAGGCTCCAGTGACGCGGAGCGCCAGCCCGAAATCGGGCGCCCATAGGAGAATGACGTATGGCAAAGAAGATTACCGGCTACCTGAAGCTGCAGGTGCCGGCCGGTTCGGCGACCCCGTCGCCCCCGATCGGTCCGGCCCTCGGCCAGCGCGGCCTCAACATCATGGAATTCTGCAAGGCCTTCAATGCCGCCACGCAGGATCAGGAGAAGGGTGCGCCGACCCCGGTCGTCATCACGATTTTCGCCGACAAGAGCTTTTCCTTCGAGACCAAGCTGCCGCCGGTGACCTACTTCCTGAAGAAGGCCGTGAACCTTAAGTCCGGGTCGAAGCTGCCGGGCAAGGAAAGCGCCGGTACCATCACCCAGGCCCAGATCCGCGAGATCGCGGAGAAGAAGATCAAGGACCTCAACGCCTACGACGTCGACGCTGCCGCCAAGATGATCGCTGGCTCCGCCCGTTCGATGGGCCTGCAGGTGGAGGGCTGATCCAATGGCAAAGATAGCAAAGCGCGTCGCCGCCGCCCGCGAGGGCATCGATCGCACCAAGCTCTACGACCTCGGTGAGGCCCTGTCGCTGGTCAAGGCCCGCGCCACCGCCAAGTTCGACGAGACCGTGGAAGTGGCGTTCAACCTCGGCGTCGATCCGCGCCACGCCGACCAGATGGTTCGCGGCGTCGTCAACCTGCCCAACGGCACCGGCAAGACCGTCCGCGTCGCCGTCTTCGCCAAGGATGCCAAGGCCGATGAGGCCCGCGCCGCCGGCGCGGATGTCGTCGGTGCCGAGGATCTCGTCGAGCAGGTACAGGCCGGCAACATCAACTTCGATCGCGTCATCGCGACCCCGGACATGATGCCGCTGGTCGGTCGCCTCGGTAAGGTCCTCGGACCGCGCAACCTGATGCCGAACCCGAAGGTCGGCACCGTCACGCCTGACGTCGCCGGCGCGGTCAAGGCCGCCAAGGGCGGTGCCGTGGAGTTCCGTGTCGAGAAGGCGGGCATCCTGCATGCCGGCGTCGGTAAGGCCTCGTTCAGCGACCAGGCGCTCCTCGAGAACATCAAGGCCTTCGCCGACGCGGTCCAGAAGGCCAAGCCGGCGGGCGCCAAGGGCACCTATATCCGGCGCGTCGCCCTGTCCTCGACCATGGGTCCGGGGCTGCACATCGATCCCGCGTCGGTCCACTAGGACCGCCGCAACAGCATACCGGACGGGCCCGCGAGGGGCGTCCGGGGAGCCGGTCCGGTTCTCGGACCAGACCGGCCAAGTCCTGTCCGAGACTGCTCGGTGGGCCGCGAGGCTCTTAAATCCGACCTGAGACGCGCCGCGCGCGACAAAGGAAAGGGACCGGCAATAGACGGGGTGACAACCGGATCCACCGGCCGCAGGGCCGGCCTTCGGTTCGAACCAGGCCAGTTGCCGCTCAGGGTTCTCCCTTCGCGGAAGCTCGGTTGACAGGCGTTAACCCGCTGCCTCCGTCACGGAGGGCAGCAATTGGCACAGTCCGGACGACTATTCCGGGCTAAATGTGGAGACTACAGTGGAAAGAGCGGAAAAGCGTGAGCTGGTCTCGACGCTCCAGTCGGCATTCGCCGGGGCTGGATCGATCGTGGTTGCTCAGAACACCGGTCTGTCCGTGGCCGACCTCGAGACTCTGCGCACGCAGATGAAAGAGGCCGGCGGAACGGTCAAGGTCGCCAAGAACCGCCTTGCCAAGATTGCTCTGAAAGACACCGACAACGCGGACATCTCGGCCCTGTTCACCGGGCCGACCGTCCTCGCCTACGCCACGGATCCCATGACCGCGCCGAAAGTCGCGGCCGCATTCGCCGACAAGAACCAGAAGTTCGTGGTGCTTGGCGGTGCAATGGGGAAGACCGAGCTCGACGCCGCAAACGTCAAGGCGCTGGCCAGCCTGCCGTCGCTCGATCAGTTGCGTGCCACGCTCGCCGGGATGCTCAAGCAGCCCGCGACGCGGATCGCTTCTGTCGTGCAGGCACCGGGTGGACAGATCGCACGGGTCCTCGCCGCTTACGCGGACAAGGGCAACGCAGCATAGGCATACAATCCGGTCCCTCGGGACCTCCACGGTTCGAACTGAACGAAATCAAACTGAAAGTGAACAGAAATGGCTGATCTCGCCAAAATCGTAGACGACCTGTCGGCACTGACCGTCCTCGAGGCCTCCGAGCTGTCGAAGATGCTCGAGGAGAAGTGGGGCGTCTCGGCTGCCGCCCCGGTCGCCGCCGCCGCTGCTGGTGGTGCCGCCCCGGCCGCCGCTGCCGAAGAAAAGACGGAATTCGACGTTATCCTCGCCTCCTTCGGTGAGAACAAGATCAACGTCATCAAGGAAGTCCGCGCCATCACCGGCCTGGGCCTGGGCGAGGCCAAGGCTCTCGTCGAGGCTGCACCGAAGGCCATCAAGGAAGGCGCTTCCAAGTCCGAGGCCGAAGACATCCAGAAAAAGCTGGAAGCAGCCGGCGCCAAGGTCGAACTGAAGTAATTCGAAATCCGTCGGGGTGGCGCCTCTGGTGCCGCCCCGACCCTGCCGCGTTCATCGACGCGGCGGCCGCCACCCACCGGGCAGGGCGGAAGTTGCGGAACGAGGAGCCGACATGGCTCCGAGACCAGTTTAATAAGGCAGATTTCCTGAGGTCCGACGGCTGATTGTCGGGTCTTTGGACATTTGCCTCCGAGACATTCGAGAGAAAGATAGGAGCGGGTATGGCTACCACGTTCAACGGCCGTCGCAAGGTACGCAAGTCCTTCGGGTCCATTCGCGAAGTCACGGAGATGCCTAATCTCATCGAGGTCCAGAAGGCCTCCTATGATCAGTTCCTCCTCGTGGACGAGCCCAAGGGCGGCCGCAAGGAAGAGGGACTGCAGGCAGTCTTCAAGTCGGTTTTCCCGATCACGGACTTCTCCAACACGGCCTCCCTGGAGTTCGTGCGCTACGAGTTCGAGCAGCCCAAATACGACGTCGACGAATGCCGGCAGCGCGACATGACGTTCGCTGCGCCGCTGAAGGTGACGCTGCGGCTGATTGTTTTCGAGGTGGACGAGGAAACCGGCGCCCGCTCGGTCAAGGACATCAAGGAGCAGGACGTCTATATGGGCGACATGCCCTTCATGACGGGCAACGGCACCTTCATCGTCAATGGCACCGAGCGCGTCATCGTCTCCCAGATGCACCGTTCGCCTGGCGTCTTCTTCGACCACGACAAGGGCAAGACCCATTCCTCGGGCAAGCTGCTCTTCGCCGGCCGCATCATTCCCTATCGCGGCTCCTGGCTCGATATCGAGTTCGACGCCAAGGACATCGTCTATGCGCGCATCGACCGGCGTCGCAAGATTCCGGTGACCTCGCTGCTCAAGGCGCTCGGCATGGACGCCGAGGAAATCCTCGCGACCTACTACTCGACCCTCACCTATGAGCGCACGAAGAAGGGCTGGCGCGTCCCCTACGATGCGGAGAAGCTTAAGAACACCAAGCCGAGCCGCGACCTGATCGACGCCAAGACTGGCGACGTGGTGCACGAGGCTGGCAAGAAGCTCTCCGCCCGTCAGGCCAAGAAGCTCGCCGAGAACGGCCTGACCCACCTGCTGGCCCAGGATGAGGATCTGCACGGTTCCTTCGTTGCCGAGGACCTGATCAACCTCGAGACCGGTGAAGTGTATGCCGAAGCTGGTGACGAACTGGAGCTGACGCTTGATCCGAAGACGGGTGAGCGCAAGGGTAACCTGGTCGACCTCATCAACGCCGGCTTCGAGCAGCTGCCGATCCTCGACATCGACCATGTCAATGTCGGCGCCTACATCCGCAACACCCTCGCCGTGGACAAGAACGAGTCCCGCGAGGATGCCCTGTTCGACATCTACCGGGTGATGCGCCCGGGTGAGCCGCCGACCGTCGAGACCGCCGAAGCCATGTTCAAGTCGCTGTTCTTCGACAGCGAGCGCTACGACCTCAGCGCGGTCGGTCGCGTCAAGATGAACATGCGCCTCGAACTCGAGGCCGAAGATACCGTCCGCGTGCTGCGCAAGGAGGACATCGTCGAGGTGGTCCGCACCCTCGTGAACCTCCGCGACGGCAACGGCGAGATCGACGACATCGACAATCTCGGCAATCGCCGCGTGCGTTCGGTCGGCGAGCTCATGGAGAACCACTACCGCCTCGGGCTGCTCCGCATGGAGCGTGCCATCAAGGAACGCATGAGCTCGGTCGAGATCGACACGGTGATGCCGCAGGACCTGATCAACGCCAAGCCGGCAGCGGCGGCGGTGCGCGAGTTCTTCGGCTCCAGCCAGCTTTCGCAGTTCATGGATCAGACCAACCCGCTCAGCGAGATCACGCACAAGCGGCGTCTTTCGGCCCTCGGGCCGGGCGGCCTGACCCGCGAGCGCGCCGGCTTCGAGGTGCGCGACGTGCATCCGACCCATTACGGCCGGATCTGTCCGATCGAGACCCCCGAAGGCCCGAACATCGGCCTTATCAACTCGCTTGCGACCTTTGCCCGCGTCAACAAGTACGGCTTCATCGAGACGCCGTACCGCAAGGTCGTGGACGGCAAGGTGACCGACGAGGTCGTCTACCTGTCGGCGATGGAGGAGGCCAAACACTACGTTGCCCAGGCCAATGCCGTGCTCAGCGACAAGAATGAGTTCGTCGACGATCTGGTCGTCGCGCGCCATGCCGGCGACAACGGCCTGACGCCGAAGGAGACCGTCGACCTGATGGACGTGTCGCCGAAGCAGCTGGTTTCGGTGGCGGCCTCGCTCATCCCGTTCCTCGAGAACGACGACGCCAACCGCGCCCTCATGGGCTCCAACATGCAGCGCCAGGCGGTGCCTCTGCTGCGTGCCGAGGCACCCTTCGTGGGCACCGGCATGGAGTCGGTGGTGGCCCGCGACTCCGGCGCCGCCATCGTCGCCAAGCGCAAGGGCATCGTCGACCAGGTGGACGCGACGCGTATCGTTATTCGCGCCACCGAAGAGACCGATCCCGGCAAGCCCGGCGTCGACATCTACAACCTGATGAAGTTCCAGCGTTCGAACCAGTCCACCTGCATCAACCAGCGCCCGCTGGTGGTGGTGGGTGACCACGTGGACGCCGGTGACATCGTCGCCGACGGCCCCTCGACGGACCTCGGCGATCTGGCTCTTGGTCGCAACGTGCTCGTCGCCTTCATGCCCTGGAACGGCTACAACTTCGAGGACTCCATCCTGCTCAGCGAGAAGATCGCCATGCAGGACGTCTTCACCTCGATCCATATCGAGGAATACGAGGTGATGGCCCGCGACACCAAGCTCGGGCCCGAGGAAATCACCCGCGATATCCCTAACGTCTCCGAAGAGGCCCTGAAGAACCTCGACGAGGCCGGCATCGTCCATATCGGTGCCGAGGTGCAGGCGGGCGACATCCTGGTCGGCAAGATCACGCCGAAGGGCGAAAGCCCGATGACGCCGGAGGAAAAGCTTCTCCGCGCCATCTTCGGCGAGAAGGCTTCCGACGTCCGTGACACCTCGCTCCGCGTCCCCCCCGGCGACGCCGGCACCGTTGTCGAGGTGCGGGTGTTCAACCGCCACGGCATCGACAAGGACGAGCGTGCCATGGCCATCGAGCGCGAGGAGATCGAGCGCCTCGCCAAGGACCGTGACGACGAGCAGTCGATCCTCGACCGCAACGTCTACGCGCGTCTCAAGGAGATGCTGTTCGGCAAGGCGGCCACCGCCGGTCCGAAGGGCTACGTGGTCGGCACCAAGCTGAACGACCAGATGTTCGATGCCCAGCCCCGCTCCAAGTGGTGGCAGTTTGCGGTCGATGACGAGAAGATCATGGCCGAGAAGGAGGCGCTCAACGCCCAGTACGAGGAAAGCCGCCGGCTCCTGGAGCAGCGGTTCATCGACAAGGTGGACAAGCTGCAGCGGGGCGACGAGCTGCCCCCGGGCGTCATGAAGATGGTCAAGGTCTTCGTGGCCACCAAGCGCAAGCTGCAGCCCGGCGACAAGATGGCCGGCCGTCACGGCAACAAGGGCGTGGTCTCGCGGATCGTCCCGCAGGAGGACATGCCCTATCTCGAGGACGGCACTCCGGTAGAGATCGTGCTCAACCCGCTGGGCGTGCCCTCGCGCATGAACGTCGGCCAGATTCTCGAGACGCATCTCGGCTGGGCCTGTGCCGGCATGGGCCGCAAGATCGACGAGATGGTGAAGATCTACCAGCAGAAGGGCGACATGAAGCCCCTCAAGAAGGAGATCGCAGCGCTCTTCGACGGCGATGGCACGGTGAGCGACCTCGATGACGACAGCGTCGTCCGGCTCGGCGAGCATCTTTCCAAGGGCATCTCGATCGCCACGCCGGTGTTCGATGGTGCCAAGGAGAGCGACATCGTCGAGATGCTGGAGCGTGCGGGCTTGAAGTCCTCGGGCCAGTCGACCGTCTATGACGGCCGCACCGGCGAGGAGTTCGACCGGCAGGTGACGGTTGGGTACATCTACATGCTCAAGCTGCACCACCTGGTGGACGACAAGATCCACGCGCGTTCCATCGGCCCCTACAGCCTCGTGACCCAGCAGCCGCTGGGCGGCAAGGCGCAGTTCGGCGGCCAGCGTTTCGGCGAGATGGAGGTGTGGGCGCTCGAAGCCTATGGCGCCGCCTATACCTTGCAGGAAATGCTGACCATCAAGTCGGACGACGTGGCCGGACGCACCAAGGTCTACGAGGCCATCGTCCGTGGCGACGACACCTTCGAAGCGGGGATCCCGGAAAGCTTCAACGTGCTGGTGAAGGAAATCCGCTCCCTCGGCCTCAACGTCGAACTCGACATGGCCGAGGCACTGGAACCCTCACGGGCGGAAACGGCCGAAGCGGAACTCGCACCTCCTCAGGACGCGGCGGAATAAGGTCGCCGCGTTCTCCATCCCATTCCTTCGCGCGGCTGCGGGCCTGACCCGCCCGGAGCCGGCGAACCGAGGAGCCAAAAGATGAATCACCATCACCACGTCATGGACCCGTTCAATCCGCAGGTCCCCGTCCAGATGTTCGATCAGATGAAGATCAGCATCGCCAGCCCGGAGAAGATCCTGAGCTGGTCCTATGGCGAGATCAAGAAGCCGGAAACCATCAACTACCGCACCTTCAAGCCGGAGCGCGACGGGCTGTTCTGCGCCCGTATCTTCGGACCGGTGAAGGACTACGAGTGCCTGTGCGGCAAGTACAAGCGCATGAAGTTCAAGGGCGTCATCTGCGAGAAGTGCGGCGTCGAGGTCACCCTCAGCCGCGTTCGCCGCGAGCGCATGGGCCACATCGAGCTCGCCGCGCCGGTTGCCCACATCTGGTTCCTGAAGTCGCTGCCGTCCCGCATCGCGCTGCTGCTCGACATGACCCTCAAGGACATCGAGCGCATCCTCTACTTCGAGAACTACGTCGTCCTCGATCCGGGTCTGACGCCGTTCTCGCTGCATGAGCTGATGACCGAGGAGCAGTATCTCGACGCCCAGGACGAGTACGGGGCCGACAGCTTCACCGCCAAGATCGGCGCTGAAGCCATCCGCGACATCCTGCTTGCCCTCGACCTCGAGAAGATCGCGGCCGACCTCCGCGTCGAAATCGCCGAGTCGACCACCGAGCTGAAGCCAAAGAAGCTGGCCAAGCGCCTGAAGATCGTCGAGCAATTCATCGTCTCCGGCAACAAGCCCGAGTGGATGATCATGACCGTTATTCCGGTCATTCCGCCGGAGCTGCGCCCGCTCGTCCCGCTGGACGGCGGCCGCTTCGCAACCTCCGACCTCAATGATCTCTATCGCCGCGTCATCAACCGCAACAACCGGTTGAAGCGCCTGATCGAGCTCCGCGCGCCGGACATCATCATCCGCAACGAAAAGCGCATGCTGCAGGAAGCCGTGGATGCGCTGTTCGACAACGGCCGCCGCGGCCGCACCATCACCGGTGCCAACAAGCGGCCGCTGAAGTCGCTTTCCGACATGCTCAAGGGCAAGCAGGGCCGGTTCCGCCAGAACCTGCTCGGCAAGCGCGTCGACTATTCCGGCCGCTCGGTGATCACCGTGGGTCCGGAACTGAAGCTGCACCAGTGCGGCCTGCCCAAGAAGATGGCGCTCGAGCTCTTCAAGCCTTTCATCTATTCGCGCCTCGAAGCCAAGGGCTTCAGCTCGACGGTGAAGCAGGCGAAGAAGCTGGTCGAGAAGGAGAAACCCGAGGTCTGGGATATCCTTGACGAGGTCATCCGCGAGCACCCGGTGCTGCTGAACCGCGCCCCGACCCTGCACCGGCTGGGCATCCAGGCTTTCGAGCCGACGCTCATCGAGGGCAAGGCCATCCAGCTGCACCCGCTGGTCTGCGCCGCCTTCAACGCCGACTTCGACGGCGACCAGATGGCCGTGCACGTCCCGCTGAGCCTCGAGGCCCAGCTGGAAGCGCGCGTGCTGATGATGTCGACCAACAACATCCTGCACCCGGCCAACGGTCAACCGATCATCGTGCCGAGCCAGGACATCGTGCTCGGCCTCTACCACCAGTCGCTGATGAACGATGGTGAGCCGGGAGAAGGCATGGCCTTCTCCAATATCGGTGAGCTCGAGCACGCCCTGGCCACTGGTGTTGTCACCATGCACACCAAGATCAAGGGGCGGGTCTCCTCCATGGGACCCGACGGCGAGCTCTTCACCGAGATCGTCGAAACGACCCCCGGCCGCATGCTGATGGGGCAGTTGCTGCCCAAGAACGCTGCGGTGCCGTTCTCCACGGCCAACCAGCTGATGACCAAGAAGATGATCTCTAAGATGATCGACACGGTCTATCGCGCCTGCGGCCAGAAGGAGACGGTGATCTTCTGCGACCGCATCATGGACATGGGCTTCAAGCACGCCTGCCGCGCCGGCATCTCCTTCGGCAAGGACGACATGGTGATCCCGCCCACCAAGGCGGCGATCGTCGATGCTGCCCGCAAGCAGGTCGAGGAGTTCGAGCAGCAGTACAATGACGGCCTGATCACCCAGGGCGAGAAGTACAACAAGGTGGTCGACGCCTGGGCCAAGTGCGGCGACAAGGTCGCCGACGAGATGATGAAGGGCATTGCTGCCGTTCAGATCGACGAGGAGACCGGCCGCCAGAAGCCGATTAACTCGGTCTACATGATGAGCCACTCCGGGGCCCGCGGTTCGCCGGCCCAGATGAAGCAGCTCTCCGGCATGCGCGGCCTGATGGCGCGTCCGGACGGCTCGATCATCGAAACGCCGATCACCGCTAACTTCAAGGAAGGGCTGAACGTTCTCGAGTACTTCAACTCCACCCACGGCGCCCGTAAGGGTCTCGCGGATACGGCGCTGAAGACCGCGAACTCCGGCTACCTCACCCGTCGCCTGGTGGACGTCGCCCAGGACTCGATCATCACCGAACTCGACTGCGGCACCGAGGCCGGCCTCACCATGGAGCCGATCATCGACGCCGGCCAGGTGGTGGCCTCGATCGGGCAGCGCATTCTTGGCCGTACCGTGGCCGAGGACGTCGTGCACCCCGAGACCGGCGACCTGCTGGCAGCCCGGGGCACTCTGCTCACCGAGAGGGACGCGGACGCCATCGAGGCGGCCAAGGTGCAGTCGGTGAAGATCCGCTCTCCGCTGGTCTGCGACCTGCGGCAGGGCTGCTGCGCCGCGTGCTACGGCCGCGACCTGGCTCGCGGTACCCCGGTCAACATCGGCGAGGCTGTCGGCGTCATTGCCGCGCAGTCGATCGGCGAGCCCGGGACCCAGCTCACCATGCGCACCTTCCATATCGGCGGGACGGCGCAGGTGGTGGACACCTCGTTCCTCGAGGCGGGTGCCGAAGGCAAGATCGAGATCCGCAACCGGCACGTCGCCGAGCTCGGCGGCGGCCAGTTGGTCGCCATGGGCCGGAACGTCACCATCGCCATCGTCGACAACGAGGGCAAGGACCGGGCGACTCACCGCGTGGCCTATGGCGCCAAGCTGCGGGTCGACGACGGGGCCGAGGTGAAGCGCGGCCAGCGTATCGCCGAGTGGGATCCCTACACCCGTCCGGTGCTCGCAGAAGTCGATGGCGAGGTGGTCTTCGAGGATCTGGTGGACGGTGCGTCCGTCGCGGAGACTACGGACGAGACCACCGGCTTCACCAAGCGCGTCGTCATCGACTGGCGGACCAGCCAGCGCGGTGAAGGTCTGCGTCCGGCCCTTGCCGTCGCCCGCAACGGCGAAGTCGCCAAGGTCGAGCGTGGTGGCGAAGCCCGCTACCTGCTGTCGGTGGACGCGGTCATTGCAGTCGAGCCGGGCGAGAAGGTCTCGCCGGGCGACGTGCTGGCCCGTATCCCGCTGGAGAGCGCCAAGACCAAGGACATCACCGGCGGTCTGCCGCGGGTGGCCGAACTGTTCGAGGCTCGTCGTCCGAAGGATCACGCCATCATCGCCGAGATCGATGGCACCATCCGCTTCGGGCGCGACTACAAGAACAAGCGCCGGATCATCATCGACCCGGCCGAGGAGGGCGCCGACCCCGTCGAGTACCTGATCCCCAAGGGCAAGCCGTTCCACCTGCAGGAAGGCGACACCATCGAGCGGGGCGAGTACATCCTCGACGGCAACCCGGCACCGCACGACATCCTGGCCATCAAGGGCGTCGAGGAGCTCGCGAAGTACCTCGTCAACGAGATCCAGGAGGTCTACCGGCTGCAGGGCGTGCTGATCAACGACAAGCACATCGAGGTGATCGTTCGCCAGATGCTGCAGAAGGTCGAGGTCATCGATCCGGGTGATAGCGGCATGCTCAAGGACGAGCAGCTCGATCGGCTGGACTTCGACGAGCTCAACGACCAGCTGATCGCCGACGGCAAGAAGCCGGCGACCGCCAATCCGGTGCTGCTCGGTATCACCAAGGCATCGCTCCAGACGCGGTCCTTCATCTCGGCTGCCTCCTTCCAGGAGACCACGCGCGTCCTCACCGAGGCCGCCGTCTCGGGCAAGGCGGATCTGCTCGAGGGGCTCAAGGAGAACGTCATCGTCGGCCGGCTGATCCCCGCCGGCACCGGTGCCAGCATCACCTCGGCAAAGCAGATAGCCGCGCGTCGCGACGAGCTGATCCTCGAGGAGCGTCGCCGGCAGGCCGAGACCGCCGCCATTGCGGCGCCGACAGAGCCAGCCGAGCCCGCCGAATAATCGGACATACGAGACGAGAAGGGGGCCTGCGGGCCCCCTTCGCATTTGCAGACGGCCGGAGCCGGGAGAAGGCGCATGAATGATAGGGTCTGGTCCGAGGTCGACCGCTACATCGAGGACCGGCTGCTGCCGCATGATGCTGCCCTTGAGGCGACCCTGGCGGCGAATGCCGCCGCTGGTCTGCCCGCCATCGACGTGTCGCCCGCGCAGGGGCGCTTCCTCCATCTGCTGGTCCGTATGACCGGCGCCAGGCGGGTGCTGGAGATCGGCACCCTCGGCGGCTATTCGACCATCTGCATGGCCAGCGCCCTGCCGGCGGACGGGCGGCTGGTGACGCTCGAATACGAGCCGCTCCATGCCGAGGTGGCGCGTTCCAACCTCGCCCGCGCCGGATTGGACCAGATGGTCGAACTGCGGCTGGGGCAGGGGGTCGACAATCTGCGGCAGCTGCAGGCGGAAGGCGTAGCGCCCTTCGACCTCGTCTTCATTGATGCCGACAAGCAGAGCAACCGGGACTATCTCGAGGGCACGTTCCGGCTGTCGCGCCCGGGCACCGTCATCGTGCTCGACAACGTCGTCCGCAGCGGCGGGGTCGTCGATGCCGGCAGTGCCGAGCCCGGCATCACCGGCACCCGCGCTGCTTTCGACTTCTTCCACGACCACCCGCGGCTAACCGCCACGGCGCTGCAGACCGTCGGCGCCAAGGGCTATGACGGCTTCGCGCTCGCGCTCGTAGACTGATTTCGGCGCTGGCACGCCGACCGTTGACATGCACCGGTAGCAGGGCAGTCGTGCGCCATCCGACGGCTCCCGGCTGGCGCCGGGCCCGCGCCGCGCCTTGCCGCTCCGGAAGCGCCCCAAAACCGCAAAGAATCCTTGACGGAGCAGAGCAGGGGTTATAGAGAGGCGCCACCTTAACGGTCGGTCGTGAGTTTCACGCGGGTATCTGCCACCCTGTGCGGGCATCCAGGAAACTCAAACACACTGCGAAGGCACGAGACGTAGCAAATCTTTGAACGCATGAACGCCTGCCGGCCTGGCAGGTGGTCCGCTGCATCCAAGGGCGCCGCTAACCCCGCATAGGGGACATGAGCGAGCGCCGTTTCAGTTTGCACCTATCGTACGCGAACGAATTTCGGACGGATGGAAAGAGCGCAATGCCGACCATTAATCAGTTGATCCGCAAGCCTCGGGCGTCAAAGCCCAAGCGGAACAAAGTCCCGGCGATGGAAGCCAATCCGCAGAAGCGCGGCGTGTGCTCTCGCGTCTATACGACCACTCCCAAGAAGCCGAACTCGGCGCTTCGCAAGGTGGCCAAGGTCCGCCTGACCAATCAGCGCGAAGTCATCTCCTATATCCCCGGTGAGGGCCACAACCTGCAGGAGCACTCGGTTGTGCTCATCCGCGGCGGCCGCGTGCGCGATCTGCCGGGTGTCCGCTATCACGTGCTGCGCGGCGTCCTCGACACCCAGAGCGTCAAGGACCGCAAGCAGCGCCGGTCCAAGTACGGCGCCAAGCGTCCGAAGTGATCTGTTCGAAGTGAAGTTTTCACCCCGGCCGCTGCCGGGGGTCTGAAGGAAGAGAGCCATGTCCCGTCGCCACCGTGCGGAAAAACGCGAGATCAACCCGGACGCCAAGTTCGGCGATGTCGTCGTCACCAAGTTCATGAACTCGCTGATGCTGGACGGCAAGAAGTCGGCCGCCGAGGGCATCGTCTACGGCGCTTTCGACATCGTGCAGCAGAAGACGAAGCAGGATCCGATCGCCGTCTTCCACACGGCGCTCGACAATGTGCGCCCCGCGGTCGAGGTCCGGTCGCGGCGCGTCGGTGGCGCCACCTATCAGGTGCCGGTCGAGGTGCGCAGCGAGCGCCAGCAGGCGCTGGCCATTCGCTGGCTGATCGAGAGCGCCCGCAAGCGCGGCGAGCACACCATGCGGGAGCGCCTTTCCGGCGAGCTCATGGACGCCCTCAACGGCCGCGGCCAGGCGGTCAAGAAGCGCGAAGACACGCACCGGATGGCCGACGCCAACCGTGCTTTCTCGCACTACCGCTGGTAACCGGAAGGCAGACCGAGATGGCACGCGAATACAAGATTCAGGACTACCGCAACTTCGGCATCATGGCCCACATCGATGCCGGCAAGACCACGACCACCGAGCGGGTCCTCTACTACACCGGCAAGTCCCACAAGATCGGCGAAGTCCACGACGGCGCCGCCACGATGGACTGGATGGAGCAGGAGCAGGAACGGGGCATCACCATTACCTCTGCCGCGACCACGACCTTCTGGAAGGATCGTGATGGTAAGATGCACCGCTTCAACATCATCGACACCCCCGGCCACGTCGACTTCACCATCGAGGTGGAGCGCTCGCTCCGCGTGCTCGACGGCGCCATCGCGCTGCTCGACGGCAACCAGGGCGTCGAGCCGCAGACCGAGACCGTCTGGCGCCAGGCCGACAAGTACAAGGTGCCGCGCCTGATCTTCGTCAACAAGATGGACAAGACCGGCGCCGATTTCTACTACTGCCTCGAGACGCTGGACAAACGCCTCGGCATTCGGCCGGTTGTGATGCAGCTGCCGATCGGTGCCGAGAACGAATTCCGCGGCGTCGTCGATCTCATCGAGATGAACGCCTTGATCTGGCGCAACGAGGAGCTCGGTGCCCAGTGGGATGTCGTCGAGATCCCTGACGACCTCAAGGCCAAGGCCGAGGAGTACCGCGAGAAGCTGGTCGAGACCGCCGTCGAGATGGACGATGCGGCCACCGAAGCTTACCTCAACGGTGAGATGCCGGATAACGCCACGCTGCGTCGCCTGATCCGTCGCGGCACCTGCGACGTGAAGCTCTACCCGGTATTCTGTGGCTCCGCGTTCAAGAACAAGGGCGTGCAGCCGCTCCTCGACGGCGTCATCGACTACCTGCCATCGCCGATCGACATCCCGGCGATCAAGGGTATCGACGTCAAGACCGAGGGCGAGATCGAGCGCCATGCCGACGACAGCGAGCCGCTGTCCATGCTTGCATTCAAGATCGCCAACGATCCTCACATGGGCTCACTGACCTTCTGCCGCATCTACTCCGGCCACGTGGAATCCGGCGCCATGCTGGAGAACACGGTCAAGGAGAAGCGCGAGCGCGTCGGACGCATGTTCCTGATGCACGCCAACAGCCGCGTTCAGATCAATGAAGCTTTCGCCGGTGACATCGTCGCCATCGTCGGCCTCAAGGACACGACGACGGGCGACACGCTCTCGGATCCCAACAACAAGGTCATCCTCGAGCGCATGGAGTTCCCGGAGCCGGTCATCGACATCGCCGTCGAGCCCAAGTCCAAGGCCGACCAGGAGAAGATGGGTCTCGCCCTCGCCCGCCTCGCCGCCGAGGATCCGAGCTTCCGCGTCAAGACCGACGAAGAGTCCGGCCAGACCATCATCTCCGGCATGGGGGAATTGCACCTCGACATTATCGTCGATCGCATGAAGCGCGAGTTCAAGGTGGAAGCGAATATCGGCGCCCCCCAGGTGGCCTATCGCGAAGCCATCACCCGTGTCGTCGAGCACGACTACACGCACAAGAAGCAGTCCGGCGGTTCGGGCCAGTTCGCCCGCATCAAGTTCCGGATCGAGCCGAACGAAGCCGGCAAGGGTTACGAGTTCGTCTCGGAAGTCGTCGGCGGCAACGTGCCGAAGGAGTATATCCCCGGCGTCCAGAAGGGCGTGGGATCCGTCATGGGTTCCGGTATCCTCATCGGCTTCCCGATCGTCGACGTGAAGTTCGTCCTCACCGACGGTGCCTACCACGACGTGGACTCCTCGGTCCTTGCCTTCGAGATTGCCGGCCGTGCCGGCTTCCGTGAGGCACTGCAGAAAGCTGATCCCCGGATTCTCGAGCCGATCATGCGGGTGGAAGTCGTCACCCCGGAAGAGTACGTCGGCGACGTCATCGGCGATCTGAACTCCCGCCGCGGCCAGATCCGCGGTACCGAAGCCCGCGGTATTGCCCAGGTGATCGATGCCATGGTGCCGCTTGCCAACATGTTTGGCTACGTCAACTCGCTCCGCTCCATGAGTCAGGGACGGGCGCAGTACACCATGACCTTCGATCACTACGAGCAGGTGCCGCAGGCGGTCGCCAATGAAGTCCAGGCGAAATACGCCTGATCCTGGAACAACAACGACAACTCATAAACCAGCCTTCCGGCTGATTGAATACGGAGACTAGCGATGGCTAAGGAAAAGTTTTCCCGCAACAAGCCGCACTGCAACATCGGCACGATCGGGCACGTCGACCACGGCAAGACTTCGCTGACGGCTGCGATCACCAAGGTGCTGGCCGAAACCGGTGGCGCGACCTTCAAGAACTACGCGGACATCGACGCGGCACCCGAAGAGAAGGCGCGCGGGATCACCATCAACACGGCGCACGTCGAGTACGAGACGACCAATCGTCACTACGCGCACGTCGATTGCCCCGGCCACGCTGACTATGTGAAGAACATGATCACCGGTGCCGCGCAGATGGACGGCGCGATCCTCGTGGTCTCCGCCGCCGACGGCCCGATGCCCCAGACCCGCGAGCACATCCTGCTGGCCCGTCAGGTCGGTGTGCCGGCGCTGGTCGTGTTCCTCAACAAATGCGACATGGTTGACGATCCCGAGCTGCTCGAACTCGTCGAGCTCGAGGTTCGCGAGCTGCTGTCGTCCTACGAATTTCCCGGCGACGACATCCCGGTCATCAAGGGCTCGGCTCTCGCTGCCCTCGAGGATTCTGACCGCAAGCTCGGCCACGACGCCGTGCTGGAGCTGATGGCTGCCGTTGACTCCTACATCCCGCAGCCGGAGCGTCCGATCGACCAGCCGTTCCTGATGCCGATCGAGGACGTGTTCTCGATCTCGGGTCGCGGTACCGTGGTGACCGGCCGCGTCGAGCGCGGCATCGTCAAGGTGGGCGAGGAAGTCGAGATCGTCGGCATCAAGACCACCCAGAAGACCACGGTCACTGGTGTCGAGATGTTCCGCAAGCTGCTCGACCAGGGCCAGGCCGGCGACAACATCGGCGCGCTGATCCGCGGTATCGACCGCACCCAGGTGGAGCGTGGCCAGGTCCTCGCCAAGCCGGGTTCGGTGACGCCGCACACCGACTTCGTCGCTGAGGCCTACATCCTCACCAAGGAAGAGGGTGGCCGCCACACGCCGTTCTTTGCCAACTACCGTCCGCAGTTCTACTTCCGCACCACCGACGTGACCGGTGTGGTCAGCCTGCCGGAAGGCACCGAGATGGTGATGCCGGGCGACAACGTGAACATCAACGTCCAGCTCATCGTGCCGATCGCCATGGAAGAGAAGCTCCGCTTCGCTATCCGTGAGGGTGGTCGGACCGTCGGGGCCGGCGTGGTCGCGAAGATCCTCAAATAGGTTCTGGATTTCCAGGGCGCGGCGCGCCTCTCGTGCGCCGCGTTCCATTTTTCTCAGGAATGACAAGATGAACGGTCAAAACATTCGCATCAGGCTAAAGGCGTTTGACCATCGCGTCCTGGACACCTCCACGCGTGAAATCGTCAATACGGCGAAGCGCACGGGCGCCCAGGTGCGAGGCCCGATTCCGCTGCCGACGCGAATTGAGAAATTCACCGTCAACCGCTCGCCGCACATCGACAAGAAGAGCCGCGAGCAGTTCGAAATCCGGACCCACAAGCGTCTCCTCGACATCGTCGATCCGACGCCGCAAACGGTTGACGCTCTGATGAAGCTTGATCTCGCCGCCGGCGTAGACGTCGAAATCAAGCTCTAGGGCTCTGAAGGAAGGTTACTCCGATGCGTTCTGGTTTGATCGCACAGAAGCTGGGCATGACCCGCATTTTCACCGAGGACGGCGTGCACGTTCCGGTGACGGTGCTTGGGCTGCAGAACTGCCAGGTGGTGGGCCAGCGGACGCAAGAGAAGGACGGCTATACCGCGCTGCAGCTTGGCGCCGGTACCGTCAAGGCGAAGAACATTACCAAGGCCGACCGCGGACAGTTCGCCGTTGCGCGCGTGGAGCCCAAGCGGCAGGTCACGGAATTTCGCGTCGACAGCGACAACCTCATCGAGGTCGGGGCGACCATGCAGGCCGACCACTTCGTCGAGGGTCAGCTGGTTGACGTGACCGGCACCTCGATCGGTAAGGGCTTCGCCGGCGCCATGAAGCGCTGGAACTTCGGCGGTCTGCGCGCCACCCACGGCGTGTCCGTCTCGCACCGCTCGCACGGCTCCACTGGTCAGCGCCAGGATCCGGGCAAGGTGTTCAAGAACAAGAAGATGGCCGGCCACATGGGCTCCGAGCGCGTCACCACCCAGAACGTCAAGGTCGTCAAGACCGACGTCGAGCGCGGCCTCATCATGGTCCAGGGTTCGGTGCCGGGCGCCAAGGGCGGCTGGATCATGATCAAGGACGCAGTCAAGAAGCCGGCTCCGAAAGAGGCCGCCTTCCCGGGCTCGTTCAAAGCCGCGGCAGAAGTCGCCGGGGAGACGAAGTAAATGGAACTCCAGGTAACCACCCTCGACGGCAAGTCTGGCGGTTCGGTCACCCTCAAGGACGAGATCTTCGGCCTCGAGGTTCGCCCCGACATCCTGCACCGCATGGTCCGCTACCAGCAGCTGAAGGCGATGGCCGGCACCCACCAGGTCAAGCATCGCTCCGACATCGCGCTGACCGGCCGCAAGTTCGTCAAGCAGAAGGGCTCCGGCGGCGCTCGTCATGGCGATCGCAAGGCGCCGCAGTTCCGTGGCGGCGGCCGGGCCTTCGGTCCCGAGACCCGCAGCCATGCCATCGATCTGCCCAAGAAGGTGCGGGCCCTGGCCCTACGACACGCCCTCTCGGCCAAGGCCCGGGCAGGCGAGATCGTGATCGTCGACTCGGTAGCGAGCAAGGACCCGAAGACTGCAGGTCTGCGCGCCAAGTTCGGCAAGCTGGACTGGGCTAACGCGCTGATCATCGACGGCGCCACCGTCGACCAGAACTTCGCGCTCGCCGCGCGCAACATTCCGCAGATCGACGTGCTGCCGGTGCAGGGGATCAATGTCGTGGACATTCTCCGTCGCCACAAGCTCGTTCTGACCAAGGCAGCGCTCGAAGCGCTGGAGGCACGGTTCGCATGAGCATCCTGAGGCACTACGACGTCATCCGTAACCCCGTCGTCACCGAAAAGTCGACGCTGGCCTCGGAGCACGGGCAGGTCGTCTTCGACGTGGCCATGGACGCGACCAAGACCGAGATCAAGGCGGCCGTCGAGGCGCTGTTCTCGGTCAAGGTGAAGGCCGTCAACACCCTCGTCCGCAAGGGCAAGGTGAAGCGGTTCCGCGGCCGGGTGGGCGTCCGCAACGACGTCAAGAAAGCAGTTGTAACCCTCGTCGACGGTCAGTCGATCGACATCTCGACCGGCGTCTGAGAGGAGAGCGAACTATGGGTCTCAAGACTTACAATCCGACATCCCCGGGCCGCCGCCAGCTGGTCACGACCGATCGGTCGGAGCTCTGGAACGGCAAGCCCGTCAAGGTCCTCACCGAGGGTCTGACCAAGAAGGGCGGCCGCAACAACCGTGGCCGGACCACCGCCTTCCATCGGGGCGGCGGGCACAAGCGCACCTATCGCATCGTCGACTTCCGTCGAGTCAAGTTCGACGTCGTCGGCACCATCGAGCGGCTGGAATACGATCCCAACCGCACGGCCTTCATCGCTCTCGTCAATTACGAGGACGGCGAGCAGGCCTACATCATCGCGCCGCAGCGTCTTGCTGCCGGCGACAAGGTGGTCTCCTCGATGGGCGCGGTCGACGTAAAGCCGGGCAATGCCATGCCGCTCGAGCGCATGCCGGTCGGTACGATCGTCCACAATATCGAGATGAAGCCCCGCAAGGGCGGCCAGGTCGCCCGTTCGGCCGGTGCCTATGCGCAGTATGTCGGCCGTGACCAGGGCTGGGCGGTTCTTCGCCTCAACTCGGGCGAGCAGCGCCGGGTCCACGGTTCGTGCCTCGCCACCGTCGGCGCGGTCTCGAACCAGGACCATTCAAACACCTCGATCGGCAAGGCCGGCCGCAGCCGCTGGCTCGGCCGCCGTCCGGTCAACCGCGGCGTCACCATGAACCCGATCGACCACCCGCACGGTGGTGGCGAGGGTCGCACCTCCGGTGGCCGCCATCCGGTGACCCCGTGGGGCAAGCCCACCAAGGGCAAGAGGACTCGCAGCAACAAGGCGACGGACAAGTTCATCGTCCGCTCGCGTCACGTGAAGAAGGGCCGCTAAGCCATGACTCGTTCAATCTGGAAGGGTCCGTTCGTCGACGGCTACATGCTGAAGAAAGCTGAGAAGTCGCGCGAAAGCGGTCGCAACGAAGTCATCAAGATCTGGAGCCGCCGCTCGACCATCCTGCCGCAGTTCGTGGGTCTGACCTTCGGCGTGCACAACGGCCACAAGCATGTGCCGGTCAGCGTCAACGAGGACATGATCGGGCACAAGTTCGGCGAGTTCGCGCCCAGCCGCACCTATTACGGTCACTCGGCCGACAAGAAGGCCAAGAGGAAATAACGATGGGCAAGCCGAAAACTCAGCGCGCGCTCAAGGACAACGAGGCCAAGGCGGTGCTCCGCATGCTTCGTACCTCGGGCCAGAAGCTCAATCTCGTCGCCGCGCTGATCCGTGGCAAGAAGGTGGACAAGGCCCTGGCCGAGCTTTCCTTCTCGCGCAAGCGCATCGCCGGGCCGGTGAAGAAGACGCTGGAAAGCGCCATCGCCAACGCCGAGAACAACCACGGCCTCGACACGGACGCCCTGGTCGTCGCCGAGGCCTATGTCGGCGACTCGCTGGTCATGAAGCGCTTTCATGCCCGTGGCCGCGGGCGCTCCGCCCGGGTCGAGAAGCCATTTTCGCACCTGACCATCGTCGTGCGTCAAGTTGAGGAAACTGCATAATGGGCCAGAAGATCAATCCAATCGGCCTGCGCCTCGGCATCAACCGCACCTGGGATTCGCGCTGGTACGCGGACAGGGGTGAGTATGGTGCGCTGCTGCAGGAGGATCTGAAGATCCGCGAGACCCTGCTCAGCGACCTGAAGCAGGCCGCAGTTTCCAAGATCGTCATCGAGCGTCCGCACCGGAAGTGCCGGGTGTCGATTCACACTGCCCGGCCGGGCATTGTAATCGGCAAGAAGGGCGCCGATATCGACAAGATCCGCGCCAAGGTGAAGAAGTTCACCGACAGCGAGGTCCACATCAACATCGTCGAGGTGCGCAAGCCCGAGACCGATGCTGCGCTCGTCGCCCAGGGCATCGCCCAGCAGCTCGAGCGTCGTGTGGCGTTCCGCCGTGCCATGAAGCGCGCCGTGCAGACGGCGATCCGCATGGGCGCCGGCGGCATCCGCGTGAACGTTGGCGGCCGTCTCGGCGGTGCCGATATCGCGCGCACCGAATGGTACCGCGAGGGCCGGGTGCCGCTGCACACGCTGCGCGCCGACATCGACTACGGGACCGCCGAAGCCAAGACGACCTACGGCATCATCGGCATCAAGGTCTGGATCTTCAAGGGCGAGGTGCTGGAGCACGACCCGCTGGCGCATGAGCGCCGCGCCACCGAAGGCGCCGACGGGCAGGGCCAGCGTCGCCAGCAGGCTGCAAGCTAAGAAGGCTATACAAAATGCTGCAACCAAAACGTACCAAGTTCCGCAAGGCGCATAAGGGCCGCATCCACGGCGCGGCCAAGGGCGGCACGGACCTGGCGTTCGGCCAGTTCGGCCTGAAGGCGCAGGAGCCGGAGCGGGTGACGGCGCGTCAGATCGAGGCGGCCCGCCGGGCCATCACTCGCGAGATGAAGCGTGCCGGTCGCGTGTGGATCCGCATCTTCCCGGACCTGCCGGTTTCCAAGAAGCCGACTGAAGTCCGCATGGGTAAGGGCAAGGGCGCCGTGGAATACTGGACGGCGCGCGTGAAGCCCGGCCGCATCCTGTTCGAGATCGACGGGGTGCCGGAGGATATTGCGAGGGAAGCGCTGCGCCTCGGCGCCATGAAGCTCCCCATCACCACGCGGGTGATTACCCGCATTGCGGACTGAGGATCATGGCAGCCAAGACAAAGAAGGCAGAGGCCAAGGCCACCGGTAGCGACCACACCGCCGACCTGCGCGCCAAGACACCCGACGAGCTGAAAGATCAGCTGGTCAGCCTGAAGAAGGAACAGTTCAACCTGCGTTTTCAGCGCGCTACCCAGCAGCTGGAGTCGCCCGCCCGGGTACGGACGGTCCGCCGCGAGATCGCGCGGGTCAAGACGATACTCGGCCAAAAGGCCGCGGCGAAGTAAGGAGCGCACCCAAATGCCAAAACGTGTTTTGCAGGGGACGGTGGTCTCCGACGTGAACGACAAGACGGTGGTGGTGCGCGTCGAGCGCCGCTTCACCCATCCGTTGCTGAAGAAGACCGTGCGCCGGTCCAAGAAGTACCACGCCCACGACGAGGCCAATGTGGCCAAGGCCGGTGAGACGGTGTGGATCGAGGAATGCGCACCGATCTCGAAGAACAAGCGCTGGACCCTCGTACCCAACGCATAACTAGGCTTTGGCCTGCCGCGCAGGGCGGGCCGCAGGAAACAAAGAAGGCATCAAGCCATGATACAGATGCAATCAAATCTCGACGTCGCGGATAATTCCGGCGCGCGTCGCGTCATGTGCATCAAGGTGCTGGGCGGTTCGCATCGCAAGTATGCGTCGGTGGGCGACATCATCGTCGTCTCGGTGAAGGACGCGATCCCGCGCGGCCGCGTCAAGAAGGGCCAGGTCATGAAGGCCGTGGTCGTGCGTACGGCTTTCCCGGTGCGCCGCCAGGACGGCACGGTGATCCGCTTCGACCGCAACGCTGCCGTGCTGATCAACAACCAGTCCGAGCCCATCGGAACCCGCATCTTCGGGCCGGTGCCGCGTGAACTGCGGTCGCGGAACCACATGAAGATCATCTCGCTCGCGCCGGAGGTGCTGTAATGGCTGCCAAGATCAAGAAGGGTGACCGCGTCGTCGTGCTGACGGGCAAGGACAAGGGCAAGACCGGCCAGGTCCTGCGCGTCATCCCGGAAGAGAGCCGCGCCCTCGTGCAGGGCATCAATCTGGTGCGTCGCCACACCAAGCAGACCGCCAGCCAGGATGCGGGCATCTTCACCAAGGAAGCGCCGATCCACCTGAGCAACATCGCGCTTGTCGATCCCAAGTCGGAGCCGAACAAGCCCCGGCCGACGCGCGTCGGCTTCCAGATCAAGGACGGCGTCAAGTCGCGCGTCGCAAAGAGTTCCGGAGAATTGATCGATGGCTGAGACCGCGTACGTCCCGCGTCTTCGCACCCAGTATGACGAGCAGATCCGCAAGGGGCTGACCGAGCAGTTCGGGTATAAGAACGTCATGCAGACGCCCAGGCTCGACAAGATCGTGCTGAACATGGGCGTCGGCGAGGCCGTCAACGACTCCAAGAAGGTTCGTGCGGCAGCTGCCGATCTCGAGCGCATCGCCGGTCAGAAGCCGGTGATCACGCACGCCCGCAAGTCGATCGCCGGCTTCAAGGTCCGCGAGAACATGCCGCTTGGTGTCAAGGTAACCTTGCGCAAGACCCGCATGTACGAGTTCCTGGACCGGCTGGTGAACATCGCCCTCCCGCGGGTTCGCGACTTCCGCGGGCTTAATCCCAACTCTTTCGATGGCCGCGGCAACTATGCCATGGGCATCAAGGAGCACCTGATCTTTCCCGAGATCAACTATGACCAGATCGACCAGGTGTGGGGCATGGACGTGATCATCTGCACGACCGCCGAGACCGATGATGAAGCCCGTGCGCTTCTCAAGGCTTTCAATTTCCCCTTCCGGCAGTAACGGAAGAGAGAGGAACGAGACATGGCAAAGACCAGCTCAATCGAAAAGAACAACCGTCGCAAGAAGCTCGCCAAGCAGTATGCCGGCCGCCGCGCCAAGCTGAAGCTGCTGTCGAAGGACCAGAGCGTATCGATGGAAGAGCGCTTCGCCGCCCAGCTCAAGCTGGCCGAGCTGCCGCGCAACTCTTCCCCCGGTCGCGTCCGCAACCGTTGTGAGGTGTCCGGCCGCCCGCGTGGCTACTACCGCAAGTTGCGGATGAGCCGTATTGCCCTGCGCGAGCTGGGCAATCTCGGGCAGGTGCCCGGCATGGTCAAGTCGAGCTGGTAAGGAGAGAACAGAATGGCCCTTACTGATCCGATCGGCGACATGCTGACCCGCATCCGCAACGCCCAGATGCGCCGCCGCGACGTCGTTTCGACGCCGGCGTCGACGCTGCGCGGCCGCGTGTTGGATGTGCTGAAGTCGGAAGGCTTCATCCGCGGCTATACCGAGAGCAAGCTCGAGAACGGCCATGCCGGCTTCAACATCGAGCTGAAATACGCCGAGAACATTCCCGTCATCCGGACCATCGAGCGCGTCTCGCGGCCGGGCCGGCGGGTCTATGCCTCGGTCAGGAACATTCCGTCCTTCGCCAACGGCCTCGGCGTGTCGATCCTGTCGACGCCCAAGGGGGTGATGGCGGACCATGAAGCGAAGTCCCAGAACCTGGGTGGCGAGGTACTCTGCCGCGTCTTCTAGGACGCGGTAAGACGATTACTCCGAAGGAAGCAGAAGCATGTCCCGTACAGGCAAGTTGCCGGTCGCCCCGGTCAGCGGCGTAACAGTGAGCATCGACGGTCGCGTCGTCGCGGTGAAGGGCCCCAAGGGGACCCAGAGCCTACGGCTGATGGACGTCGTCGACGTGCGTCAGGCCGACGAAGGGCTCCTCGTCTCGCCCGCCAATGATACCAAGCACGCGCAGGCCGCCTGGGGAACGACCAGGGCGTTGCTCGCCAACATGGTCAAGGGCGTTTCCGAGGGCTTCGAGAAGCGGCTGACCATTCAGGGTGTCGGTTATCGCGCCGCCATGCAGGGCAAGGACCTGAAACTCTCCCTCGGCTTCAGCCATGAAGTCGTGTATCAGACGCCCGAGGGCATCACCATCGCCACGCCGACACCGACGGAAGTCGTCGTCAATGGCGTCGACAAGCAGCAGGTTGGCCAGGTTGCCGCGAACATTCGCGCGTACCGCAAGCCGGAGCCCTACAAGGGCAAGGGTGTGCGTTACGCCGGCGAATACGTCGCGCGCAAGGAAGGCAAGAAGAAGTAAGGAGCCGAGCATGGCCATCAGCCTCAAAGGTGCGACTCGCCGCAAGGCACGGGTACGCAAGGCGATCAAGGCACGTGCCTTCGGTCGTCCCCGTCTGAGCGTTTTCCGCTCCGACAAGAACATCTACGCCCAGATCATCGACGACTCGACGGGCCGTACGCTCGCTGCGGCGTCGACCCTCGACAAGGACATCCGGGACAAAGTCAAGAACGGCGGCACGGCCGAGGCGGCAGCCGCCATCGGCAAGCTGATCGCCGAGCGCGGCCTGACTGCCAAGGTCACTGAAGTCGTCTTCGACCGTGGCGCCTACATCTATCACGGCCGGGTGAAAGCCCTGGCAGAAGCCGCCCGTGAGGGCGGACTGCAATTCTGATCCCGGCACGCGAAACAAGAAGAGCTGATTAGCGATGAGAGACGTTCAAGAGCGCGATAGCGAGTTTGTAGATCGCCTGGTGCACATCAACCGCGTTGCCAAGGTGGTGAAGGGTGGTCGGCGCTTCGGCTTTGCCGCGCTCGTCGTCGTGGGCGATCAGAAGGGCCGCGTCGGCTTCGGCCACGGCAAGGCCCGCGAGGTCCCGGAAGCCATCCGCAAGGCGACCGAGCAGGCCAAGCGGCAGATGATCCGCGTGCCCTTGCGCGAAGCCCGGACGCTGCATCATGACGTGCAGGGGCGCCACGGTGCCGGCAAGGTCATCTTGCGCGCCGCTGTGGCCGGTACCGGCATCATCGCCGGTGGGCCGATGCGCGCCGTGTTCGAGACCCTCGGCATCAACGACATCGTCGCCAAGTCGCAGGGCACCGCAAATCCCTACAACATGGTGCGGGCAACCTTCGATGCGCTGAAGCGCGTCGACAGCCCGCGTTCGGTCGCCGCCCGTCGCGGCCTCAAGGTTTCGGAGTTGCAGGCGCGCCGCGGCGAAGCTGCAACCGAGGCCTGATACGAGCTTTCGGAGAACAACAATGGCCGATAAGACCGTCACCATCGAGCAGATCGCTAGCCCGATCCGCCGCCAGAAGGACCAGCGGGCCACCCTGGTCGGGCTGGGCCTCAACAAGATCCGCAGGCAGTCGACCCTCAAGGACACCCCGGAAGTGCGCGGCATGATCGCGAAGCTCCCGCACCTCGTCCGCGTCGTCGACGGCAAGTAACAAAGGACTGCGAGAACAATGACGCGTTTGAACGAACTCCGCGACAATCCCGGCTCGTCCAAGACCCGCATCCGCATCGGCCGGGGCATCGGCTCCGGCAAGGGCAAGACCGGCGGCCGCGGCGGCAAGGGCCAGACCGCACGCTCCGGCGTCGCCATCAACGGCTTCGAAGGCGGTCAGATGCCGCTCCACATGCGCATGCCCAAGCGCGGCTTCAACGTGCCCAACGTCAAGCGCTACAATGCCGTGCGCCTCGACCGCATCCAGAACTACATCGACAGCGGCAAGCTCGACCACAAGGGCGTCGTCGATGCCGAGGCGCTGGTCAAGGCGGGGGTCATCCGGCGCCCGCTCGACGGTGTCCGCCTGATCAAGGGCTCTGCGGATTTCACGGCCAAGAAGGTGACCTTCAAGGTCTACCATGCCTCGGCTGGTGCGATTGCTGCTATTGAAGCGGCCGGCGGTAAGGTCGATATGCCGGTAGCAGAAACGCAGGCTGACGCCTAACAGCGCCTGGCCCCAGTCCCGAGGGAGCAGTTATGGCGTCCGCAGCCGAGCAACTGGCACGAAATCTCAATTTTGGTACCTTCGCCAAGGCGAAGGCCCTGCAGCAGCGCATCCTGTTCACCCTGGGTGTGCTGCTCATCTACCGTCTGGGCACCTACATCCCGGTTCCCGGTATCGATCCTGACGCCTATGCTGCGACTTTCGAGACCGCCAGCCAGGGCGTCGTCGGCATGTTCAACATGTTCGCCGGCGGTGCCGTCGAACGCATGGCGATTTTTGCCCTCAACCTCATTCCTTACATTACGGCCTCGATCGTCATCCAGGTCGTCTCCAGTGCCTCGCCCAAGCTCGAGGCGCTGAAGAAGGAAGGCGAGAGCGGCCGCCGCAAGCTCAACCAGTATACCCGCTATCTGACCGTCGCCTTCTGCGCCGTGCAGGCTTACGGCATCGCCGTCGGCCTCGAGGCGAGTCAGGGCGTGGTCATCGATCCGGGCTGGTTCTTCCGCATCTCGACCGTCATCACGCTGGTCGGCGGTACCATGTTCCTGATGTGGCTCGGCGAGCAGGTGACGGCCCGCGGCGTCGGCAACGGCGTCTCCCTGATCATCTTCGCCGGCATCGTGGCCAATCTGCCCGCCACCATCGTGCAGACGCTCGAGCTGAGCCGCACCGGCGCGCTGCCGACCCTGGCCGTGGTCGGCATGCTGGTGCTCGCCATCGTCGTCATCGCCGTCATCGTGTTCTTCGAGCGGGCCCAGCGCCGGTTGCTGATCCAGTATCCGAAGCGCCAGGTCGGCAACAAGATGTTCCAGGGCGACACCTCGCACCTGCCGCTGAAGCTCAACACCGCAGGCGTCATCCCGGCGATCTTCGCGTCGTCGCTGCTATTGCTGCCGGCAACCATTGCCTCCTTCGCCAGCCAGGGCGATGCGCCGCAGTGGCTGCAGGTGACGGCGGCGCTGCTTGGCCGCGGTCAGCCGCTCTATCTGACGCTGTTCGCCGCATTCATCATCTTCTTCGCCTTCTTCTACACCTCGATCGTCTTCAACCCGACTGACACCGCCGACAATCTGAAGCGCTCCGGTGGCTTCATCCCGGGCATCCGTCCGGGCGAGCGCACGGCCCAGCACATCGATTACGTGCTGACCCGCATCACCGTCGTCGGTGCCGCCTACCTGACCGTGGTCTGCCTCATTCCCGAGGTCCTGTTGAGCCAGCTCAACATCAGCCAGTTCCTTGGTGGTACCTCGCTCCTGATCATGGTTACGGTGACGCTCGACACCATCAGCCAGATCCAGAGCCACCTCATTGCCCAGCAGTATGAGGGCCTGGTGAAGAAGTCTCGGCTAGGGGGAAGACGCAGATGAGATTGATCCTGTTGGGCCCGCCGGGAGCGGGCAAGGGAACGCAGGCCAAGGTATTGGTTGACACCTACGGCATCCCGCAACTGTCCACCGGCGACATCCTGCGCTCCGCCATTGCCGACCGGACCCCGATGGGTCTGGCCGCCAAGGAGGTGATGGATCGCGGCGACCTGGTATCTGACGAGATTGTGAACGGCATTGTTTCGGAGCGCCTCGACGCCGAGGACTGCAAGGCCGGCTTCGTTCTCGATGGCTTTCCACGCACCATCGCCCAGGCCGACGCGCTCGACGAAATGCTGACGGAGAAGGGCATGGCGCTGGACGCGGTGGTCGAGATCACCGCCGATGCCGACGTGCTGGTCGAGCGCATCGCCAAGCGGGCCCGGGAAAGCGGCACCGCTCGGGGCGATGACAATGAGGAGGTGCTGCGCAAGCGCCTCGAAGTATATCGCGAATCCACCGCGCCGCTCGTCGACTACTATCGCAGCAAGGGGCTGCTGAAGACCGTCGACGGCATGCAGCCGATGGAAGAAGTCACGGCCGCCATCCGGCGTGCCGTGCATAACTAGTATTCGGAACTGGACCTGCCACGGGAGTTGACTTTGGCAGGGTCGGACCGTAGAACCGCGCCAGTCTCATGAATTTCGGGCTGGATTTCGGTTCCTCATTTGAGTTGGGGGAGCGGTGTCCGGTCCCTTGTGGTATGAAAAGGTTCGGGTTTGCCCGGCCGACTAAAGGAGAGCGGACGTGGCTCGTATTGCTGGCGTCAATATCCCGACGAACAAGCGCGTGGTGATCGCGCTGCAGTATATCCATGGGATCGGCGACAGGTTCGCCCATGAGATCTGCAGCAAGGTCAACATCCCTGCCGAGCGTCGCGTCAATGAGCTGACGGATGCGGAGGTCATTCAGATCCGTGAGACCATCGACCGCGACTACATCGTCGAGGGTGATCTTCGCCGCACCGTGGCGATGAACATCAAGCGGCTCATGGATCTCGGCAACTATCGTGGGCTGCGGCATCGCCGCGGGCTCCCGGTCCGCGGCCAGCGCACGCACACCAATGCCCGCACCCGCAAGGGTCCGGCCAAGGCGATCGCCGGCAAGAAGAAGTAAGGACCTTCGGGTCTTTCGGTGGAGCTGCCGGAGCCGTGTGGCTGATGGCAGCGCTGATATCGGACAGAGGAAGTAAATGGCTAGGACTGATACGACTCGCGTGCGCCGCAAGGAACGCAAGAACATCACCAATGGCGTCGCGCATGTGAACGCCTCTTTCAACAACACCATGGTGACCATCACCGACGTTCAGGGGAACACCATCTCCTGGTCCTCGTCCGGCGTGATGGGCTTCAAGGGCTCGCGCAAGTCGACGCCCTATGCCGCCCAGGTGGCGGCCGAAGACGCGGCCAAGAAGGCCCAGGAACATGGCATGAAGACCCTCGAGGTCGAGGTGCGCGGTCCTGGTTCCGGCCGCGAGTCGGCGCTTCGTGCGCTGCAGGCTGCTGGCTTCAATGTCACCAGCATTCGCGATGTCACGTCCATCCCCCACAACGGCTGCCGGCCGCGCAAGCGCCGTCGCGTCTAGGTGCCCGGGGACTGCGTCCGGCGCGCCACGGCCGGAATCGACATTGCATTAGCGGATAGCGGTCGGGCGGACCGCTCAGATGAAAGGACGTTACCGTGACCATCCAGAGGAACTGGCAGGAACTGATCAAGCCGACCAAACTGGACATTGTTTCGGACAGCGGCAACGTGCGCACGGCCTCGGTCGTTGCGGAACCGCTCGAGCGCGGATACGGCCTGACCCTCGGCAATGCCCTGCGTCGCGTACTGCTGTCGTCCTTGCAGGGCGCCGCTGTCACCGCCGTCCAGATCGACGGCGTACTGCACGAGTTCTCGTCCGTGCCTGGTGTTCGTGAGGACATTACCGACCTTGTCCTCAACGTCAAGGAGATCGCCGTTCGCATGCAGGGCGAGGGCCCGAAGCGTCTGACCCTATCCAAGCAGGGCCCGGGCGCCGTCACCGCCGGCGACATCCGCGTGACCGGCGACATCGAGATCCTGAATCCCGAGCTGGTGATCTGCCACCTCGACGACGGCGCCGAGATCAATGTCGAATTTACCGTCAACACCGGCAAGGGCTATGTACCGGCCGACCGCAACCGTCCCGAGGACGCCCCGATCGGCTATATCCCGGTCGACTCCCTGTTCTCGCCGGTGCGCCGCGTCTCCTACAAGGTGGATGCCACCCGCGCCGGTGAAAGTCTCGACAAGGACAAGCTGACCCTCACCGTCGAGACCAATGGCGCCATCTCGCCCGAGGATGCCGTGGCCTATGCCGCTCGCATCCTGCAGGACCAGCTCAGCGTCTTCGTCACCTTCGAGGAGCCCAGCAAGGAGAAGACCCAGGACCAGGTCCCGGAGCTTGCCTTCAACCCGGCGCTGCTCAAGAAGGTCGACGAGCTCGAACTCAGCGTCCGTTCAGCAAACTGCCTGAAGAACGACAACATCGTCTATATCGGCGACCTCATCCAGAAGACCGAGGCCGAGATGCTCCGCACCCCCAATTTCGGGCGCAAGTCGCTCAACGAGATCAAGGAAGTGCTGGCGCAGATGGGTCTGCACCTGGGCATGGATGTCGCCAACTGGCCGCCCGAGAATATCGACGATCTGGCCAAGCGCTACGAAGACCACTATTAGGAGCGCTGTCAGGAAAAGTCGCTTGCGCTTTTCCGGTTCGACAGCGTGACAGACTTAAATCTCCGCGCCAGCGGCCACGTACATCGAGCGTCGCGAGACGCACGCCCCGTAGGGAGTTAGAAAATGCGCCACGGTAAGACCAACCGTAAGCTCAACCGGACCTCGAGCCACCGCAAGGCGATGTTCGCCAACATGTCGGCGGCGCTGATCAAGCACGAGCAGATCGTCACCACGCTGCCCAAGGCCAAGGAGCTTCGGCCCATCGTCGAAAAGCTGGTCACCCTTGGCAAGCGCGGCGACCTGCATGCCCGCCGCCAGGCCATCGCCCAGATCAAGGACGAGACCCAGGTCAAGAAGCTGTTCGACGTGCTCGGCAAGCGCTACCAGGACCGCCAGGGCGGCTATATCCGCATCCTCAAGGCCGGCTTCCGCTACGGAGACAACGCGCCGGTGGCGGTGATCGAGTTCATCGATCGTGACGTCGATGCCAAGGGTCTCGACAGCGGTCCGGTGCAGGCGCGCGAATATGATGACGAGGACGAGTCGGTCGCCGCGTAAGCCGCAGACCGCGATCGATTCCTGAAGGCGGCCCCGGTGGCCGCCTTTTTCGTTTGACGACGCCGTGGGCGTGGTCACCATGGGGCAGGGGAGACGGGGGCGCAGATGGATCGGCGGGGGCTGGTACTGGTCACGGGAGCGACCGGGTTCGTGGGCAAATGGACGGTGATCGAGCTCCTGAAGGGTGGCCATGCCGTCCGCGGCACCATCCGCGACCTGTCGCGTGTCGAGCAGGTGCGGCGTTCGGTTGCCGAGCAGGCGGGCGTCGACGCCGCCAAGCGGCTCGACCTTGTCGTCGCCGACATCCTCGATGACCGCGGCTGGCCCGCGGCCATGGAGGGGGTTACGGCCGTTATGCACGTCGCGACCGCCATCCGAGCCGACGAGCCCAAGGACCAGAGCCTCGTCATCCGCCCCGCCGTCGAGGGCACCGAACGGGTGCTGCGCTTTGCGCACGCCGCCGGCGTCGGCCGTTTCATTCTCACCTCCTCGATCGCCACCGTCGGCTATGGTCACGGCCAGACCAGCGGCCGCCGCGTCTACGACGAGACCTTCTTCACCGATCTCGAGAACATGCGCTGGACCTGGGCCTATTGCATCGGCAAGACCCGCGCCGAGCGCGCCGCTTGGGACTTCGCCAAGGACCACGGCATCGGTCTCACCACCATCCATCCCGGTGCCATCATCGGTCCGCCGGTGGACGACGACGCCAGTATTTCCGTCGGCCTTGTCACCGGTCTGCTGGATGGATCGACGCCGGCTCTCCCCAGCAACGGCTTTTCTATCATCGATGTCCGCGACGTCGCGGCGCTGCACGTCGCCGCGCTCGAGAAACCCGAAGCGGTGGGCGAGCGCTACCTCGCCACCGGCGACTATGTGCCGTTTCCGCAGGTCGCCGACATCCTGCGCGAGGCCTACCCTGACCGGCGGATCACCATGAAGCGGGTACCCGACTGGCTGATCAAGCTGATCGCCCGCTTCGGCGGCCCCGCCCGCCAGATCATCAACGACATCGGCAACGAGAAGATCTTCGACGGCCGCAAGGGCGAGGCCCTGCTCGGCCGCAAGTTCATCAGCGCCCGTCAGTCCATCCTCGATACCGCGGAGCGCGCTATCGAACTGGGGCTGGTAACGTCGCTCAAGGGGCGGCCAGCGGCCACGGGGCAGGGGGCGCTGCAGCCGCCGGCCTGAGGCGGCCATCACCGCGGCTGGGGAAGCTCCCACGCCCGGTACAGCGCCCGCAGGTCTTGCATGGAGTTCGAGGCGACATATGGCAAGCCGGTGCCGCGGAGCAGGTCCCGCCGCGGCGCATGCCTGCGCGGCTCTTCCCACAGGATCCAGCGGAACAGCTCCCATTTGAGGCTGTCGCGTCCCCCCTCTAGGTGGCCGGCCCGGTGCTTGTCGAACAGCGTGCGGCGGACATAGCGCACCGCATTGGCAGACCGCCGGTCATGCAGCTGGATGATGCCCGTGGCACGTTCGATCCGGGCGCCGATCCCGCCGAAGTAATTGCCCTCTATGATCCAGCTGTTGCCGGCGACAGCCGCTACATGGGCGGCAGCGAAAGTCTCCTCCGGCCTCAGCACCCAATTGCTGTTCGGCACGAATCGCAGCTGGTCGAGATGCACGACCGGCAGGTCCAGCTTCTGCCCCATCGCCTGCGCCAGGGTGGACTTTCCCGCGTTGGAAGGCCCGCAGATCATGATCCGGGGCCCGAGCTGCTCCAGCGGCAATACCTCCATCTCGCCTCCTCCTCGTCTTCAGACGCCGCGTTATAGCGCCAAGGCAATGTCCGCAGGCCGGCCCCCTTGCGCGTCTTGCGCCCGCAGCCCCCCGCTGGTGTGCCTCAGATCAACCACCACCCCCGGCCGTCATCCCGGCGAAAGCCGGGACCCAGTATGGACCAGCCTGCCGGTGGTGCAGAGGCCTCGGACGCGCCGCGTCGACGCGGCCGGCCCGAAGGTACGGCCGGTTCCGGATCCCGTGTGAAAACGGGACGACGGCCGGTTGGGGAGGGGCGTCCGGTGCGGGAAACGCTGCTCCACGCACTGTTTCACCCCGACTTATCCCCGCGCCTCCCGACTGTGGTAGATTCCCCCCTACCTCTCCGATGCGAGGTGCCGACGGGGCATCGCGGGGAGGGTTCGGGCAGGGGGTGGGCCGCCATCCCCTGGGTCGCCAGTGCGGGGCCAGTGATGCTGGCTGAAGAGGATCAGGACGGGCGTGGGCAGCCGCT
>DASYHK010000019.1:0-2376 GCA_035998685.1 Devosiaceae bacterium
AGGCCGTCTCCAGGGCCACCAGCGCACCAAGGGTCAGCCCTGGCAGATCACGCTCTCCGACGACCGGGTCCGCACGCTGGCAGCGCTCGTGCGACATACCAGCCCCTCAAGGAGGAAGGCATCATGAAACGCTCGGCTCGGGGAAGATGCGATCCCATGCGCTGAAGGGGACGTTCGCGGCGATGGCGAGGCTGCGATTTTCGTATCGCCGGGCGATGAGCTCGAAGATGACGGAGGTCTCGGCCTGGTCCTTCTGCGCGTAGGCGATGTCGTCGAGAATGATGAGATCGAAGCGGTCGAGCCTGGTGAGGGCGTGCTCAAGGGCGAGATCGCGGCGCGCGGCCTGGAGCTTCTGCACCAGGTCGGTGGTGCGGGTGTAGAGGACGCGGCGGCCGGCCTCGACGAGGGCGTGGGCGATGGCGCTGAGGAGATGGGTCTTGCCGGCACCGGAGTTGCCGATGGCGATGAGATTGGCGCCGGTCTCAAGCCAGTCGCCGGCGGCGAGGGCCTCGACACGGGCGCGCGGGAGGCTCGGGAGGGCCTTGAAGTCGAAGGTGGCGAGGGTCTTGCCGGGCGGCAGGTTGGCTTCGAGGAGATGGCGGCGGATGCGTCGCGTCTCGCGTTCGGCGAGTTCGATCTCGGCGAGGGCGGCGAGGAAGCGTGCGGCGGGCCAGGCTTCGGTGTCGGCGCGCGCGGCGAGGGGCTGCCAGTGGCGGTGGAAGCTCGGCAGGCGGAGCGCGGTGAGCATGGCGGGCAAGGCGTGGACGTCGACGGCGCGGGAGGTCATGTGCGGGCCTCCAGCAGGGCGTCGAAGTGGGCGAGTGCGGTGAGCGCGACGGGGATGTCGTCGGGCAGGTCGCACTGCCGGGGCCGGAGGGCAGCCTTGAGGATGGCGGCGTCGGGCAGGCGGTTTGCGGCGAGATCGGCAGCGATGAGGGTGGCGAGTTCAGTCTCGCAGGCCTCGTCATGGGCGAGGCAGAGGAGGCGGACGATGTGCCGGCAGGCCTCCCGGCGGGGCAGTGCCTCGGAGAGGGCGGCCCAGGCGTCGGCGTATTCGCTGCGGGGAAAGATGCCGTCGCGGTAGATCGAGGCGGCGAAGGCCTGCGGCTTGCGGCGCAGGGCGTGGATGACGTGGCGGTAGTCGATGCGATGGGCCCGGCGGCCGTCATGGCGGGCGCGCAGGCGGGGATGGCTGACGACGTGGCTGCTGCCGAGGAAGGCGTCGATGCGGTCATCGTAGAGATGGACGCGCAGGCGCTGGCCGATGAGGCGGGAGGGGGCGCTGTAGAAGACGCCGTTGACGAGGAAGCCGCCGGTGCGGGTGACGCGGGCGACGGTCTCGGTGAAGTCGGTGGTGCGCCGCGGCGGCAGGGAGCGCAGGGCGGCGGCCTCGATGCGGAGCGCGGCCTCGCGCCGGCGGTTGCGGCGGGCGACGAGCTGGTCGACGAAGCGGCGCCAGTCGTCGAGGCTGTCGAAGTCGCGGGAGCCGCGCAGGATCAGCGCCTGGTCGAGGGCGACCTTGAGGTGGCGGTGATGGGCCTCGACGGCGCCGTTCTCGTGGGCCTCGCCGGGATTGTTGCGGCTGGCCGCCATTCGGTAGTGGGCGCAGAAGGCCTCGTAGCGGCGGGTGATGTCCTCGGCGGCGGGGCGGTCGAGGTTGCGGTAGGCGGCCGAGAGGCTGTCGGTGCGATGCTCGAGGGGGGCGCCACCCAGGCTCCAGAGGGCGTTCTGGAGGTTCTCGGCGAGGGCGGTGAAGCTCTCGCCGCCGAGGACGACGCCGACATGCTCCCAGCCGCTGTAGGCGAGGACGAAGTGGTAGAGCCGATGGGGAAAGGGCTGGCCAGCGATGGTGACGGCGAGTTCCGTGGCATCGGTGAAGTCGGACAGCGCCATCCGGCCGGGTGCCGGCGCCTGGCGGAAGATGACGTCGCGTTCCTTGCCGTGCAGGGCGCGCCAGTCGCGCACGCGCCGCTCGAGGGTGCGGCGGATGCGGTCATCGGGGAAGGCATCCGGGTCGGTGATCTGCAGATGGCGCAGGAGGGTGACGGCGAGGACGTCGGGATCCTTCACGAGGACCGGCAGCAGCAGCGGCTCCCAGACGGCGGCGAGCGGGTCGGGGACGGTGCGGCCGCGCCCGGCCTTGCGCTGGGACGGCAGGCCGGGAGCGGCCTCGACGCGGCGGGCGGTCCGCTCGCTGAAGCCTGCACGGGCGGCGGCGGCACGTTGGGTGTGACGAAGGCGGTCTTGCATGTAGGCTCTCACTTGCTGGTCGGTGACGGGTTTGCCCGGCACGTTGCGATCTCCGTTTGGTTACAGAGATCGCGCTCGTACCGGCCCGCAGCGGCCAGCACCCCGCGCCATCATCCCGCATAGAGA
>DASYHK010000001.1:0-111188 GCA_035998685.1 Devosiaceae bacterium
GGGGCGTCGCCCGGGCCCGGGTGATTGCCTCCCGCAAACCCCCGGCTGGTCGGCCTAAAACCGTTCGCGACGGGCGGGGCGAGAGTCCCACCACTACTTTTTGCCGGACCACCGGCACCGGGACGAAGTCCCGCCCGCGCCGCATCCTCGGAGGCGGCACCAGAACAAGGCGCAACCGATAGGCGAAAGCCGAGGCGGGGTTTTCGCACGTCAGCCGCGCGGATGGGCGGCGCCGTAGCTTTCCAGCAGGCCCACGGTGTCGACGGCAGCTCGCCGCGCATCCGGTGGCACGACCGCCGGCATCGAGATCAAAATGCCGTGTAAAGGAGGCGAGGGCACTTACTCTTCTATAACGAGTGCGGCGCAAAGCTGATGCGCACCGGCCTCAGCGCCAGAGGAGCACGATGTCCCGAGCGACCGACTACAGGACGGCTGCGAACCTCCTGGACGACGCGACGCGCGCCGGCCGCGGCGCTTTGGTCGGCGTGGCGCTGGTCTCGGCGCTGATCAACGTGCTCTATCTCACCGGCTCCTTCTTCATGCTCGAGGTCTACGACCGGGTGCTGCCGAGCCAGAGCGTGCCGACGCTGGTCGGCCTCGCGATCCTGGTGGCGATGCTCTATGCGTTCCTCGGGCTCTTCGACTTCATCCGCAGCCGCGTCCTGGTGCGCATCGGCTCGGCCCTCGACGCGCGGCTCTCGCGCAGCGCTTTCGACGTTCTGGTGCGGCTGCCGCTGGTGGCCGGTCCGCGGGCGGATGCGGTGCAACCGCTGCGGAGCGTCGACCAGATCCGGAGCTTCCTCTCCGGCATGGGACCCTCGGCCTTCTTCGATTTGCCGTGGATGCCGTTCTACCTCGCCATCTGCTTTGCCATCCACCCCTGGATCGGCTGGACCGCGACCGGCGGCGCGGCGCTGCTGATCGGCATCGCCGTGCTGACCGAGGCGCTGGCTCGCCGCTCGAGCCGGACGGCACAGCGGGTCGGCGGCCGCCGCCAGCTGCTGGCCGAAGCGGCGCGACGCAACGCCGACGTGCTGGGCTCGATGGGGCTGTCGCGGCACATGCAGGGGGCGTGGAGCGGCGTCAACGAGCAGTTCGTTCAGCACATGCAGCGCGTCGCCGACGTCACCGGCGGCCTCGGTGCGCTTTCCAAGGTGCTGCGCATGCTCATCCAGTCGGCGGTGCTCGGCGTCGGCGCCTTCCTCGTCATCAACCAGGAGGCGACGGGCGGGCTCATCATCGCCGCCTCGATCCTCGCCGCCCGGGCGCTGGCACCGGTGGAGCAGGTGGTGGGCAACTGGCAGGGCTTCCTCGCCGCGCGGCAGGCCTGGCAGCGGCTCAAGGAGGGCTTCACGCTGCTGCCGGCGCGGCCGGACCGGCTCGAACTGCCCGCCCCGCGGCAAAGCCTCAAGGTCGAAAACCTGAGCGTCGTGCCGCCCGGTGGCGGCAGGGTCCTCGTGCACGACGTGAGCCTTTCTCTCGCCGCCGGCGATGGCCTCGGCATCATCGGTGCCAGCGCCTCCGGCAAATCCTCGCTGACCCGCGCCCTGGTGGGGGCGTGGCAGGCGGCGCGCGGCACCGTGCGGCTCGACGGCGCGACGCTCGAGCAGTGGGGACCGGATGAACTGGGCGAGCATGTCGGCTACCTGCCGCAGACGGTCGAGCTGTTTGCCGGCACCGTGGCACAGAACGTCGCGCGCTTCGCGCCCCATGCCGACGACGCCTCTGTGATCGCGGCGGCCAAGGCCGCCGGCGTGCACGAGATGATCCTCGGCCTGCCCGAGGGCTACGAGACTGAGATCGGGGAGGACGGCGCCGCGCTGTCCGCCGGGCAGCGGCAGCGCATCGCGCTGGCCCGGGCGCTCTTCGGCGAGCCGTTCCTGGTGGTCCTCGACGAACCGAACTCCAATCTCGACCTCGAGGGCGAAACGGCGCTCACCGAGGCGCTGGCCGGGGTGCGGCAGCGCGGCGGCATCGTCATCGTCGCGGCCCACCGCCCGAGCGCCCTCAGTGCCGTCAACCTGGTGCTGCTGATGCACGAGGGCACGGTCCGGGCCTTCGGTCCGAGGGATGCCATCCTCAACAAGCTCGCCGGCAACGCCCCCGCCGCCGGCGTGGTCACCGGCGCACGTCGACAGGTGGACAATGCCCGCAACGCCTGACACCGCCGGACGCTCGATCCGCCGCCACCTCCTCGTCGGCACCGCCGCCGCGCTGTTCCTCGTCGTCGGCATGGGCGGCTGGGCCGCCACCACCGAGCTGGCCGGCGCCGTGATCGCGCCGGGGCAGCTGGTGGCCGAAAGCAGCGTCAAGCTGGTGCAGCATCCGCTGGGCGGCGTCGTGGTCGAGCTCAACGTCGTCGACGGCGACGTCGTCGAGGCCGGCGAGGTGCTGGCGCGGCTCGACGACACCGCGATAAGGGCCAGCCTCGAGATCGTCATCCAGAGCCTGCAGCAGCTGGAGGCGCGCGAGGCGCGGCTGCAGGCCGAGCTCGCGGGCAGCGACAGCATCGACTTTCCCGCCGGCCTCGTGGCGCAGGCGAGCGACCCCGATGTCGCCGAGCTGCTGGCCGCCGAGACCAGGCTGTTCGAGCTGCGCCGGAGCGCCCTCGCCAGCCAGCAGGGACAGCTGCGGGAACGCATCGAGCAGCTGCAGGAAGAGATTGCGGGCATCGAGACGCAGATTGCGGCCAAGGAGCGCGAGCAGGCACTGCTCGCCGCCGACCTCGTCAACAGCCGCTCGCTGCTCGAGCAGAAGCTGGTGGCCGGCGAGCGGGTCGGCAGCATCGACCGCGAGCTCGCCCGTGCCGAAGGACAACTCGGCCAGCTGGTCTCGGAAGCGGCGCAGGCGCGCGGCAGGATCGCCGAGATCGAACTTCAGATCGCCCAGCTCGAGCAGACATTCCTCAGCGAGGCGGCAGAGGAGCTGAGCAGCGTGCAGGCGAAGTCGGCGGAGCTCCGGGAACGCCGCGTGGCCGGCGAGAGCGATCTCGGCAAGACCACGATAAGGGCGCCGCAGAGCGGGCAGGTGCACGAGGTGGCCATCAACACCGTGGGCGGCGTGGCGGCCGCCGGCGAGACGCTGATGCGCATCGTCCCGATCGCCGACGCCCTCAGCATCGATGTCAGCATCGCCCCCCAGGACATCGACCAGGTCCATGTGGGCCAGGCGGTGCTGGTCCGCTTCTCCGCCTTCAACCTGCGCACCACGCCGGAGCTGGACGGGACGGTGACGCGCCTCTCCGCCGACCTGACGCGCGATCCACAGACGGGGACCGCGTACTACACGGCGCGCATCGCCGTCGACGAGGGCGAGCTGGAGCGGCTGCCCGATCTGACGCTGACCTCGGGCATGCCGGTGGAGGCGTTCATCCAGACCGATGAGCGGACGGCACTCAGCTATCTCACGAAACCGATCACCGACCAGATCATGCGGTCGTTCCGCAGCGAGTAGAAAAGGAGAGCCGGCATGTGTGAATGGATCGACTTCGCGCGCTGGGAGGAGTGCCGGGCCATGGAGCGTCCGGGCTACGTGTTCGAGGTGGTGAATGCCGAGGACCAGCGGATGCTGACCACCTGCACGGTGCCCCTCGAGATGCCGTTCGACTGGTCGTCGTCGCCCGTCAGGTTCCGCATGGTGCCCGAACCGGAGCTCCGGCGCTCGGACCCCCTGCCGCCCCCGGCAAGGGGAAGCTGAAAACCGGCGCCGGCCGGGGCAGGGGCGTCCTTGGGGCCCCGCTCGCCGCGGCCTGCCTCTAGCGCTGCGCTCCCATCACATCGAGCACTGCGCCGGTGACCAGCGACGCCTTGTCCGAAAGCATCCAGACGATGGCTTCGGCCACTTCCTCAGGCAGTCCGGCGCGCCCCAAAGGGTTCTTGGCTGCGAACTCCTTGACCCTGTCCGCCTGACCAGCCTTGGCGTGGATTGGGGTGTCGATCATGCCCGGGCGGATGGAATTGATGCGGATGCCCTCGCGCGCCACCTCGACCGCCAGGCCTTTGGTCATGGTATCGACCGCTGCCTTGGATCCGGCATAGTGGATGAAGCGTCCGGGCGAGCCCGTGAGTGCGCCGATGGATGAGATGTTGACGATGCTGCCACCGGTGCCTCCGTGCTTGGTCGACATCCGCTTGATCGCTTCACGGCAAGCGATCAGCAGCCCCACCGTATTGACGGCGAAGATCCCCATCGCTTCCTCGAAATCGTAATTGTCCGCGGAGCGGTGGCTTGGCCCGTTGATCCCGGCATTGTTGACGAGGCCGGTCAACCGACCAAATGTCCTGTCGGTCTCTTCGAACAGCCGGAGGATATCGGCCTCGTTGCCGATATCGGCACGGACTGCGATCGCCTTGCCACCGGCTCTCTCGACGTCGCCGACCACGCCATCGGCCAGCTCGCGAGAACTCTTGTAGTTTACGACGACGCTGGCGCCTGCGGCACCCAGTAGCCGGGCCGTCGCAGCACCGATGCCGCTGCTGGCGCCCGTAACGATGACCACATCCGACATGTATCCTCCGCATTGGAATGGGCGACATCATCCGATCGCGTCAGCGCCGGGGCTGTGCGCGTTCGGAAGCTGTCTGTGAACGACTGTCAGGACTTAAGCGACCGTCCTTGGCCGATGCACGCTAGCTGCGCATGTTTCGCTGGCCGAAAGCGGTGGAACCGCATGGGAAACTGCCAGGTCGTGCCGGTCGCATCGCCAACCGCATCAGAAACCGTTTCGCCTGCCGAAATCCTTGCGTGTCACCTGGGTCCGTAGCATCGTGCTCCCTAGTATCCGTTGGCACCGGGAATTGGGAAGGTGAGGATGGCTTATGAAGACTACGGCCCTCGGGAACGGATAGCAGGCAGCCTGATGACGGAAGCAGCACTGGGTATCCCGGTGACCGGCAGCCATCGCCGGACGAATTCCCGGCGGGGCTCGACCAACCCGCTCGACCGGTCCTATCCCCCGGTCAACGCCGTCTGCCGCGCCCTGCAGATACTTCGGATAGCCAACCAGAAGTCCATAGCCACCGTGAACGCGATGCATGCCGAGACCGGCATTCCGCGACCGACGATCGTGCGCATGCTCGAAACGCTCATGCATGAAGGGTACGTCGTGCGCGACAACATGTGCGGCGGATACCGCGTTACGGGAAAGGTGGCGGAGCTCTCTACCGGCTACCGTGGAATCTCGCGGGTGATCGAGATCGCCCGGCCGCTCGCCATCGGCCTCACGCGGCAGATCAAGTGGCCGATAGGGCTGGGCGAGATCGACGGCGATGCCATCGAGATCCGGTACTGGACCGGCACCATCAGCCCCTTCGTTCACACCACCACCGTCCTCGGCAAACGTCCGGATCTCCTCACCTCGGCCATGGGTCGTGCCTATATGGCGTTCTGCAGCGACGAGGAGCGAGACCGGCAGATCCGGGCGATGCGCATGCGGATGCCGGCAGAGTTCGACGCGGACAAGGAAGCGGAATATCGGGAGCTGCTGGCGCGCGTACGGTCTTCGGGACTTGCGATGCGGGTGCCTGGCTCCGGCCAGAAGCGTTTGACCACCTTCGGGGTACCCGTTCTCGAGCAGGACAGGGTCGCTGCGGTCCTGTCGGTAAGCTTCTTCACGGCCTCCGTGCCCCGAAGAGATGTACGGAAGGCGGTGCTGGATCCCCTGATCGAGACGCGGGTCAACATCGAACATGCTCTTGCCTTCATCAGCGACCAGCCGGCTACGGAACCGCCGCTGCTCGATGATCTCGAGATCGGCTTCTAGATTGACCGAATTGGGGAGTTTCGGTTGCGGTGCCGGCAAGCACGCGCGATGGCGTCTAGCCGGATGCTGACCAGCACATCGGCGGCTGCCGAAGGAGTTGCAGACTGAGGGGCTTGCGGACATGGCTGGAACGGATGAGCGGGCAGGGGCAGGGGGCTCCCGACCGTGCCCTTTCCGGTGGCTGGGTCGAGGCAAGCGAGCGCCCCCAGCTTCTCTATGCGGTCGGTGACGTTCATGGCTGCCTCGAAGAGCTGCTGCGCCTGGAACAGGCCATCCTTGCCGATGCCGCCGGAGTTGTCGGTGAGAAATGGCTGGTGATGCTTGGCGACTACGTCGATCGCGGCCCGGCGTCGGCTGGTGTCATCGATCACCTGCTGGCCCCGCCGCCTTTCGGTTTCCGGCGGTTATGTCTCAAGGGCAATCATGAGGCCATGCTGCTCGAGGCGCTCTCCGACGCCACTGCCCTTCTGCACTGGCTGTCTTTCGGAGGTGACGCAACCCTCGCTTCCTACGGCATGGACCAGGCAGCGATCGAAAAGCTGCGCCAGGGGCAACTGCGCGGCGGTGCCCGGCGCCAGCTACTCGCCGCTCATCTCCCCGACGAGCACCTGGAGTTTCTGCGGGGGCTGCCGATCGTGCTGAGCATGCCCGGCTACATCTTCGTGCATGCCGGGCTGCGTCCCGGAGTGCCGCTCGCTGATCAGCAAGAGTCCGATCTGCTCTGGATCCGCGACCTCTTCCTCGAAGCGGAGCATGATCACGGGGCGGTGGTGGTTCATGGCCACACCCCCGTTCAGCAACCCTTCGTCTCCCGGACCCGCATCGGCATCGATACCGGCTGTTTCATGAGCGGACGGCTGACCGCCCTCAGGATCGACGCCGAGGGCACCCGCATTTTGCAGTCGTAGAAGCGGCATCGTAGCCGCCGCGCCGCCCGCGAACGCTCCGGTCATCTTGGGCATTCGAACTTGAGTTCGATCAATTTCGATCAGCCGGTTGACCGTAGGATGCAGTGAAAGCTAGATGAGCCCATTATATGATCAATGAAATGATCAATTTATGATCAAGGCGCAACGGGAAGCGAGAATTGTCGAGCTGGTCGAGCAGCGGGGGGTGGTGTCCATCCAGGAACTGGCCGACCGACTGGGGCGCGTCTCTGAAGTCTCAATCCGTCGGGACGTGGCCCGCCTCGCGCAAAGCGGCAGAATTCAGCGCACGCGTGGCGGCGCTGTGCGTGCTGCCGGACATCGGCAGGTTACAGTCGAACCGGCCAGTCAGGTCCCCGAACAGAGTATAGTCGACAGTGTCGATGCATTGATCCTGCCACCCATCAGCGGCGCCGGCGCCAGCATGCTGCGCCACCGCGCCCGGCGGCGGGGCATACCGTTCATTGCCGAGTCGTCACCCCAGGACGGCGGTGTCTATCTCGGGCCTAACAATTTCGCCGCCGGCTACGACCTCGGATGCATTGCCGGCGAGCAGCTTGGCGAAACCGTGGACACGGCTCGAATCCTGCTGGTCGCCCTCGATGCGTTGCCCAACACGCGCCTGCGCTGCGACGGTTTCCTCAATGGCTTCCAGGATCGCTTTGCTGGCGAAGTGATTCCTTGGCGGGTCGAGGGCGAAGGGGCATTCCGCACCGCCCTGCGGACCAGCATGGACGTCCTTTCCGCCCACCCCGACATCAACGTACTTTTCGGGGTCAACGACCACTCCATACTTGCGGCGATAGAGGCGTCCGATCGCCTTCAACTCAAGGATGTCTCGGCCTATTCGGTCGGCGGGGAGGGCGGGGCACTCTGGGATATGCTCGCTCGCCACGGCAGGTTCCGAGCAACCGCTGCCCTGTTCCCCGAAGTGGTCGGGGCGAAGGCAATCGACGCCGTGGCTGGTGCCCTGTCGGGCCGGCCCATGCCCGGCGACATTCCGACGGCGCACGTGATCATCACGCCGGAATCGCTGCCGCGCTACTACGGGAAGGATGGCGAGGGTTGGATTCTGAACGACGAAGGGGTAGCGCTGATCGGCCCCCGTGTCGTTTGCTCGGACTTGCGCGGCCAACGCGTCGGCTTCATGCCGCACTACCCGGCTCACGACTGGTACCGGAACATGGCGAGGGCCATGCAATTGCGGGCCGCCGGGTACGGGCTCGATCTCGTGGTTGCGGCACCGAGCGAGGATATCGCGCGCGAATTACGAGCCCGGCGCCAGGAGATCGCGCGTGTCGCGGCCCGGCAAGTCAATACCGGTGACACCGTCCTGATCGGAGGCGGCGAAGCCTGCCGGCTGCTGGCTCGGGAGCTGGCTAGGAAAGCTGGCGGCTTCACGGTGGTGACCCACTCGTTCGATGTGCTCGAAACCCTCGTCGAGCAACCTGCTATCAAGGTCATATTGACCAGTGGCGAATATCACGCGCCGCAGCGTTGTCTCGTCGGCCCCAGTCTCGGAGCCCTCTTTGAGACCATACGCATCGACAGAGCCTTCATCGCCGTCGATGGCATCTCGCTCCGTTTCGGCCTGTCCGCAAGCGACGAGCGTATGGCCCTCGCGGCGTGGCGCCTTGTGCAGGCCGCCCGCAGCACCTGCGTTCTCGCCGACCATTCGCTGGTGGGACTGGATGCCAGTCACCGCATCGCACCGCTGACCGCGGCCAGCGAGCTTATTACCGATTCCGGTTCCTTGCCGGCAGACCGCGTTGCCCTTGCTTCGGCAGGCGTGCGGGTGGTCGTGGCCGACGAGGAGACTGGGGAAACCGAGCCGGCGCCTATTCGGTCGGGCGGCGGTTTGGCTACTCACAATGACCGCTAGCCCATGGGAGGGAAGATTGCGCAGAGCCCTGTTGATCGCTTCATCGCTGGCCATCGTTGCCGGCAGTGCCAACGCTCAGGACCAGATCACGCTGCAGTTCTGGGATAATCAGCAGACCGAATCCGGTCTCAGCGAATATCAGCGTGCCGCGGTTGAGCGGTTCGAGGAAGAGAACCCCGACATCAACGTCGAGGTCACCACCATCCCGTATCCGGAATACCAGCAGCGCCTGCTGACGGCGGTGCAGGGTGGCAACGCGCCGGACGTTGCGACGCTCGACCAGATCTGGGTCGGCGCCTTCGCCGAGTCCGGCTCCATCCTGGCGTTGGACGAGATGGCCGCGGAGGCAGGCGTCGAAGCGGACACCTTCTTCCCCGGCGCCTGGGAATCCGCCAATTACGGCGGCCAGCTCTGGGGCATCCCCTTCAACGTCGACGTCTGGTCCTTCGGCTTCTACAACAAGGCGCTGTTCGATGAAGCCGGCATCGACCCCGAGAGCACCGTCACCTGGGAGGGTCTGCGCAATGCCGCGGCAGCCCTGACCGGCGACGGCAGGTTCGGTATCGGCCTCTTCGCCGGCCGCGGCGAGGACACCGTGGTGGCCCTCGACTCCTTCATCTTCTCCAATGGCGGCCGTGTGCTCGCCGAGGACGGATCCTGCGCTCTCGATGAGGCGCCGGCGGTCGAGGCTCTGGAGTATATCGCCTCGCTCGCCCCCTACGCTCCCGCCGGCATTCTGAACAGCAATTCGGGATCGATGCGCGAGCTGTTCCTCAACGGATCTCTCGCCATGGAACTCTGGCCGGCACTTGAGCAGCCGACCCTGCAAAAGTCGGATCTCGACTGGGGCTTTGTCGTCGGCTTCGCGCCGGAGGGCAAGACGCCGGTCGGCGCATACGGCGGCTGGAACCTTGCGATTTTCGAGTCCTCGGAGCACCAGGAAGCGGCGTGGAAGTTCATCGAGTTCATGACCCGTGAGGATGTCAATGGCGACGTCGTCGACCTCATCCCCGCCAATGTGAACGCCGCGGAAGTCTTCCTCGAGGAAAATCGGGTCGGCCCCGATCGCATCCTCGATCATCTCAACAACGCCCAGCCGCGGCCGGTCTCGCCGCGTTACCTGGAGATCTCGGATATCCAGGTCACGATGTTCCAGGACGTATTCCAGGGCGTAGAGCCGCAGGAGGCAGCCGACAAGGCCTGCACCGCGATCGACGCGCTCGGCTGATCGAACGTCGATTCATCCGATGCGCCGCCGCGGTGGCGCGTCGGTCCACCTTTTCGTCCCGAACCGATCGTCGCCCTCGGAGCACTCTATGATCGCCCGCGAACGCTGGCTCGTATGGCTGTTCATCGCTCCGGCTGCCATCCTGGTCGGGGTGCTGATGTATTACCCGATGATCGGCACGGTCATCGAGAGCTTCTACTCTGCCTCGTTCATCAGCCCGCAGCCGACTTTCGTCGGTCTCAAGCTCTACAACGAGCTCTTCGCCAATGCCGGGTTCTACCAGATCGTCTGGAACTCGCTGGTCTGGACGGTGATCGTCGTCTTGCTGCAGAACCTGCTCGGCTTCCTCGTGGCGCTGCTTCTGAACCAGCAACTGCCGGGGCAGGGCATGCTGCGCGCGCTCATCCTCTTGCCCTGGGTACTCCCGGGCGTGGTCGCCGCCGTTCTGTGGCGCTTCATGTACGACCCGCAACTGGGTCTCATCAATTCCTTCCTCATGTCGCTGGGGCTGACCGGCACCGGCATGGCCTGGCTGGGCGAGCCCAGCATGGCGATGGGAGCCGCGATCATTGCCGCCGTCTGGAAAGGCTTCCCGTTCTCCACCGTCGTCTACCTTGCGGCCCTGCAGAACGTCGATCGGGAACAGGTCGAGGCGGCGACGGTGGACGGCGCGGGGCCGATTGCCCGGCTCTTCGACGTGATCCTGCCGGCGATGCGCGAGGTGGTGATGATCAACGTCATCCTCACCACCGTCTTCACCTTCAACTACTTCGACATGATCTGGGTCCTCACGCGGGGTGGGCCGCAGAACGCGACGCACATCTTTCCCACGAAGATCTTCGAGCTCGGCTTCGGCCAGTTCCGCTTCGGCGAAGCCGCCGTTTACGGCGTTTTCTCAATCCTCGTCCTGGTGCTGCTCATCATGCTCTACTTTGCCGTGCAGCGGACTGGACGCAGCTGGAGGCGCAGCCAATGAGCCGCGGTAGCAAGCGCACCCAGAGGGTTTGGCTGGCGGCCCTGCAGCTGGCGGTGGCGCTCCTCATCCTTGTTCCCTTCTTCTGGATGGTTTCGGTATCGCTGAAGCCGGGGACGGAACCCTTTGCCATACCGGCGCGGCTGTGGCCGCAGAACCCGACCCTGGAGAACTACGTCACCGCCTTCCGCCCGGAGTTCCAGACCTATTTCCTGAACTCGTTGATCGTCAGCGGGGCAACGGTCCTGATCACCGTGACCCTGGCTCTGCTTGCCGCCTATGTCTTCTCCCGCGCCCAGATGCGTCTCGTCAGCATCGTCATGGGGCTGGTGATCCTCGCGCAGATGTTCCCGGCCAGCGCCATCATCATCCCCATGTACAAGATCATGCGTGAGGCCAACCTCCTCAACACCTACGCCGCACTCATCATCGCCTATGTGACGGTAACCCTGCCGGTGGCCATCTGGATGCTGCGCGGGTTCTTCGCGCGATTGCCGATCACCCTCGAGGAGGCGGCGGAGATGGACGGCGCCGGCCCCATGCGAACGTTCGTCGAGATCATCCTGCCGCTGTCGAAGCCCGGCGTCGTCGCGACGGCAGTCTATGTCCTGATCGTCACCTGGCAAGAGTTCCTCTTCGCCCTCTCTTTCACGTCGACGCGCGAGATGCGGACCCTGCCCGTGGGCATCAACGACTTCATTGGCCAGTACGGTATCCGCTACGGCGAACTGATGGCGAGTTCGGTCCTGATCTCGATGCCGGTGATCGCCGTGTTCTTCCTGCTGCAACGCTACTTCGTCGCCGGTCTCACCGCCGGCGCGGTCAAGGGGTAATCGCATGGCCGACGTGCTGATCCGTGAGGAACTGGAGCCGGGCATCGTCAGGCTGACCTTCAACCGGCCCGAGAAGCTGAACGCGCTCTCGACGGAGTTGATGGGGTGCTTTGAAGCAGAACTTGATGCCATTGCCGCCGACGCGTCGGTTCGCGTGGTGATCCTTGCAGGTGCCGGCGATCGGGCCTTCGTCGCCGGCGCCGACATTGCCGAATATCAGGGGCGCAAGACCGCTGCCTTCGTTGCCTATCAATACGAAAGCCGGCGCATCTTCGACAAGCTTGAAGCCTTGCCGCAGCCGACCATTGCCGCCATTGGCGGTTACGCGCTCGGGGGCGGTTTCGAAATCGCCCTCTGCTGCGACATTATTCTTTGTGCGAGAGGCGCGCGGCTCGGCCTGCCGGAGGGATTGCTCGGGCTGTCGCCCGGCGGTGGTGGTACGCAGCGGCTGACCCGCGCGGTGGGCAAGTACATGGCCTCCGACATGCTGCTGGCAGCGCGCCGGATCAGCGGCGAACGCGCCCTTCAACTCGGTCTGGCGGCTGAGTGCGTCGAAGACGGGCAGCTGTTGGAGACTGCCCTTGAGCGGGCGCGCGCCGCGCTAAAGGTCGCACCCCTGGCACAGGCGGAGATGAAGGCGCTGATCCGGCTGGCACCGGATGCCTCGCAGCCTGCCGGCCTCTCCTACGAACAGGGCATCCTCTTCCGTCTTTACGAGACGAGTGACGGACAGGAAGGCATCGATGCCTTCCTCCAAAAGCGCGAACCGCAATTCAAGGGCAAGTGAGCAGGATGGATCGGGATTTCGACGGACGTGTCGCTCTCATCACGGGCGCGGGAATGGGCATCGGGCAGGCATGTGCCATGCTCATGGCGGAGCGTGGCGCAGCGATACTGGTTGCCGACATCGATGCTGGCGCCGGTGCCGAAACGGCCGCGAAAATCGAGGCGGCGGGCGGGCGCGCGCGCTTCCTGCATACCGATGTTCGATCCTTTGGCGACATGCAGGCAGCTGCAGACGCGGCGGTGGAGAGCTTTGGCGGTATCGATATCCTCGTCAACAACGCCGCGCGCGCGCTTGGCGGCGTCGTCGACGAGATCGACGAAGACGACTGGCTGGAGGTCATCGATACCAACCTCAACAGCGTCTGGCGCGGCATGAAGGTGGTCATTCCGCATATGCGCCGGGCCGGACGCGGAGCCATCGTCAACATGAGTTCGGTACAGGCGCTGACCGGCTTCCGGGGCTGGCCCGCCTATGCAGCCGCCAAGGGCGCCATCAATGCACTGACGCAGCAGGCGGCGGTCGATCTGGCGCCGGCCGGGATTCGCGTCAATGCGGTCGCCCCCGGCACCATCATGACGCCGCTCAACGAGAAGGTGTTTCGCGAGCACCCCCAGCCTCAGGCTCTGATCGAGAGCTGGAACAACGCGCATCCGCTGGGCCGTTTCGGAGAGGCATCGGAGGTCGCAGAACTCGTCGCCTTCCTCGCCAGCGACAAGGCGAGCTTCATCACCGGTGAAATCGTCCGCTGCGACGGCGGCCTCGTCATCAAGGGCGAATAATGGCCGAGCGCTTCTCCACCGTCAGCGCCGATGGCATCGAGCTGGTGCTCGACCTGGTGGTCGGTCACATCCGCTCGCTTCGCATTGAGCAGAGCGGCCGATGGCTCGAGCCATTGCACACTGCACCGTGGGTGGAGGATGCGGACATAGTCGAGGACCAGTCCATCGATCCCGGTCTGCGCTGGCTGTCGGGCGATTTCCTCTGCGCTCCCTTTGCGGCCAGCGACGTCGAGCCGGCGCCGGGCCATGGTTGGCCGGCGAACTCTCCCTGGCGACTGCTCGACATCGAGCGCAAAGGCAGCGCGGTCACCGCCCGTTACGAACTCGAGCGGCGAGTTCTGGGGGCCCGCATCACCAAGGAACTCATCCTGCGTGACGGTCACCCCTTCCTCTACGAACGCCATGTCTTCGCCGGTGGCGAGGGCACGCTGCCGGTGGCGAACCACGCCATGACCAGCTTTGGTCCCGGGGGAGGGCGGCTCTTCTTTTCGTCCAAGCGGTTCGGCGAGACCCTCAACACCGCAATCGAAACAGACCCAACCATGGGGCGGGTCGCACTGGCCTATCCGGCGCATTTCGACAGTCCGCAGGAGGTCCCACGGGCTGAGGGCGGCACCGCGAATATCACCCGCTATCCCTTTGCCTCTCGGCACGAGGATTTCGCCATGCTGGTCGAGGCCGAAGGACGTGAGCTCGGCTGGGCGGCGGCCTTGCGCTCCGACACCTCCGACATGTTCCTCAGCCTGAAGCATCCGGTGGAACTGCCGGTCACCATGCTGTGGTTCTCCAATGGCGGTCGCGACTACAGGCCTTGGAACGGGCGCCATGTCGGCGTGCTCGGGGTTGAGGAGGGGCGGAGCTACGCCGCCCATGGCCACCGCGCCTCCATAGCAGGAAACCCGCTCTCCGCTGCCGGCATTCCCACCTTCCTCGAACTCAGCTCCGATGGGGAGGTCTCGGTACGCAATGTCATCGGCGGGCTCGCCACCGAGCCCGGATGGGAGGTCGTAACGGCTTTGGAGGCAAGCGATCGCCGTCTCCGCGTCAGCGGCGACCGCGGCACTCTCGAAGTGCCTTTCGACACCGACTTCTTGAAAGGAGCGCCGTCATGGCTGCCGTGACTTTGACCGATATCTCCAAGCGCTGGGGCAGTTTCGACGCCATCAAGGACCTCTCGCTCGTCATCGAGGACAAGGAGTTCCTTGTCCTGCTCGGCCCCTCGGGCTGCGGCAAGACCACGACCATGCGCATGATCGCCGGTCTCGAGGATCCGACCGCGGGTGACATCTACATCGACGACCGGCGGGTCAACGACGTGCCGCCACGCCAGCGCGATCTCGCCATGGTATTCCAGAACTACGGCCTCTACCCGCATATGACGGTTGCCCAGAACATCGGCTATCCGCTGAAGGTGCAGCGCGTCGCCGCCGACGAGAAGAAGCGCCGCGTCGAGGCGGCCGCCGAGCGGGTCGAGCTGGAGGGGCTGCTGGGGCGGTACCCCTCGGAGCTGTCCGGCGGGCAGCGGCAGCGCGTGGCGCTGGCGCGGGCGATCGTCCGCACGCCGCGCATCTTCCTGATGGACGAGCCGCTCTCGAACCTGGACGCCAAGCTGCGCACGGTCATGCGCGGGGAGCTCAAGCACCTGCAGCGCGAGCTGGCAACCACCACCGTCTACGTCACCCACGACCAGGTCGAGGCGATGACCCTGGCCGACCGCATCGTCATCATGGAGCATGGCCGCATTCAGCAGATGGGACGGCCAGCGGAGATCTATGCCCGGCCCGCCAACGCATTCGTCGCCGGCTTCATCGGTTCTCCACCCATGAGCCTCGTTCCCGGCGAGGTCGCGGAGGGGCAGTTCCGCCATCCCGGCGGCTCGCTGCCGGTGTCCTGTCGGGACGGCGCCATATTGCTCGGCCAGCATGCCGGAGATCTGCACCTGACCGAGCCGGGCGCCGGCGATTTCGCGGGCACGGTCTACTCGTCCGAGCTGCTCGGTGATGCGGCGCTCCTGGGCATCCGGCTCGGCAAGGACATGGTCACCCTGAAGGTGGCGCCCGAGGCCCAGATCGAGGTCGGCGCCAGTGCCGGTGTGCGCTTCGACCGAACGCGTCTGCATCTGTTCGACGCTGCATCCGGCGAGCGCATCGGAGCGGGGTGATGAAAAGGAACTACGAGTTCTCGACCGGCGGGCCGACGGTCATCCCCATGGATCGCTGCCGCGTCTTCTTTGACGGCACCTTCACCACCCCCCGGCTGCAGCATCCGGAGGGTATCGCTGTTGCTCCCGACGGTTCGATCTGGTGCGGCAGCGAGAACGGCCAGATCCTACGCATCGCTGCGGACGGCACGGGCATCGAGGAGGTCGCCTCCACCGCCGGCTTCACCCTAGGCTTGGCCTTCGATGGCGATGAGGCGCTCTACGTCTGCGACCAGCGCCACGCGGCAGTGTTCCGGCTCGACCTCGCGAGCGGCGAGTTGAAGCGCTTCACGCCCCCGGGCATCCGTATCCCCAACTACCCGGTTGTGGACGCCTCGCGCAACCGCCTGCTGGTATCCGACAGCCACGGATTCGGTGAGCCCGGCCCGGGTGTCTGGGCCTACGACTTGGCAAGCGGAGAAGGGGAACTCTGGTACGCCGAAGCGCTCGATTTCGCTAACGGCATGGCCCTCGCGCCCGAAGGAGATGCATTGTTCGTTTGCGAGACCTTCGCGCAACGGGTCATTCGCATCGCCATTGCCTCAGACGGCAGCGCCGGATCGGCTAAGCCCTACGCTGAGCAGCTGCCGGGCCTTCCCGACGGCCTCGCCTTCGACGACCGCGGTGCCCTGTTTGTCGGCTGCTACGAGCCATCTCGTATCCTGCGTATTCCTCCCGGCGGTGGTGGCGCCGAAGTCTATGTGGAGGATCCGACCGCTCATCTCCTCGCCCATCCGACAAACATCGCTTTCGACGGGTCCGCTCTCTATTCCGCCAATCTCGGCCGCTGGCACATCACGCGGATCGACACCGACACGTCCGGCCGCCGCCTCGCCGCCGACCGACCCTTTTCAAGGAGTTGAACACCATGACTGCCCAAGCTCTCGCGGACGTCACTGTCCTTGACTTCAGCCACTTACTGCAGGGTCCCTTCTGCACGCAGCTGCTCGCCGACATGGGTGCCAACGTCATCAAGGTCGAGCGACCCGGCCAGGGCGACCTGTTCCGCACCATGACCTTCAACAACAAGTGGGTCGGGCCGGGGCGGGAAAGTCCCAACTTCCTCGCCTGGAACCGCAACAAGCGTTCCCTCGCCATCGACCTCAAGTCGCCGGAGGCCAAGGACGTGCTCTACAGGATCGCCGGGAAAGCGGACGTAGTGGTGCAGAATTTCCGTCCGGGCGTGATGGCGCGGCTCGGCTACGGCTATGACGACTTCCGCAAGATCAACCCGCGGATCATCTACTGCAGCGGCTCCGGCTACGGCACCAGCGGCCCCTATCTTAGTCGGCCGGGACAGGACATGCTGATTCAGGGCCTGACCGGCATTGCTGCCGCGACCGGGCGCGGGGATGGCCCCCCGGTTCCGGTCGGTGCCGGGTTTTCGGACCAGGTCGGCGCCATGAACATGGTCTATGGGATCCTGAGCGCGCTTTACTGGCGGGAGCGCTCGGGGGAGGGGCAGGAGATCAACGTCGATCTGCTGACCGGCATGCTGGCCCATCAGAGCCAGGAGATGCTGATGGCCATGAACTTCAACGAGGACTTCAAGCGACCGAACTCCGGCATCGGGCATCCGGGGATGGAGGCCCCATTCGGCGTCTACCCCACCAGCGATGGTTGGGTCACAATTGCCATGAGCCCCTACAGGAAGCTGGTCGGGGTGCTCGGCGACGACAGCCTGCTCGCCTACGACAATTCAGAGGACCTGTTCGAGCGCCGTGACGAGATCTGGGAGAAGATCGCGGAGCTTACTGCCAGTTGGAGCACGTCGGAACTGATCGACGCCATGCTGGCCGTCGACATCTGGTGCGGCGAGGTGAAGTCGCATACCGAGGTCGAGAAGGACCCCCAGGTCGTGCATCTGAACGCCATCACCAACTACCAACACCCGACGGCCGGGACGGTCAAGATCGTCGCACCCGCCGTCAAGATGGAGAAGACCCCGGCCGAAGTCCGGCGCCCCGCGCCGCGCATCGGCGAACACAGCCGCGAGATACTCGAGGAGTTCGGCTACTCGCCCGACGAAATTGAGGGGCTCATCACGCGCCAGGCGGTGGGTCAGCTATGAAACCTGGAAGCGCTCGCTGCTGAAGATATCCACGGCGCCGACCTAGAGCGCTACTATCCAGTTCCGGGACGAGGTCTGGGAAGAGGACGTCGGCTGGCGGGCCCCCAGCCCAAATAGCCGGCAACGGGTCCGGCCCCCTCTCGCAAGGCGCAGCTGCAGTGAGAGCCCGCGCCGAACGGCTCTAGCTCGCCTTGACGATGCGGAAGCCCTCGATTTCGCTGATGCCGGCAGACCGGCACACCGATCGATCCAAGAATGATGAGCTGGCCGAGGTCACTGGCGGCTGATCCCTTCCCTTGCTCAAGCGCGGACCTCACGTCCGGCCCACCCGAAGGCGAGGGCGCCGGCGATCGAGAGCAGGCCGAGAAAGCCGATGACGCCGGAAAGGCCCCAGATCGAGACCACCGGCGCCGACAGCGCCTGGATGACGGCCGCACCTGCGAAGAAAGCAAGGTTCACGGCGGCCAGCGCCTTGCCGGCATGTTCGGCTGGCACCGACTGGCGCCCGAGCGCGAACAGCAGCGGCTGCACCGAGATGGCGATCCCGAACGCCATCAGGAGCAACAGGTCGAAGGTGGGCGGCATCGCGATCCTGGAGAACGTCCCGGACACCCAGCCATTCGCGCCCCCGCAGGAGATCAGCAGCAGAAGCACACCCGCCGCTACGTGCCCTGCTATCAGCAGCGCCTGCGTGCGCTTCTGCAGCCAGCGATCCACCACGCTCGCAGCCATCGGCATCACGATCAGCATCACCGTGAGCGCGAGGATGATGTTGCCCGCCTCGATGCGGCTGAGGCCCTTGACGTCCATCAGCCATGGCCCGGCCCAGAGGCCGCGGATCCCGATCATGACCGCAAAGGAAACGAAGGCGAGGAACACCACTCCGCGGAGGCGTTTCGAAAGGCCGAAGCGGGCGACCTGAACAAATTCTGAACCGATGGAGGCCGCTCTGCCGCTGGTGCCCGTCGCCCGCTCCGCCGCGAACCAGACAGCCAGTGCAACGAGTGTCGCAAGGCTTGCCGTAATTGCGAAGGCCACGCGCCAGCCCGCCGTCTCGACGACCCATGCCATGGGGCTCGCCGAGATCAGCATGCCGCTATTGCCCACTGCCAGCACCAGCGCCGACCAGATGGCAAAGTTGGCGCCCTTCTTCGTGCGGGCGGCGTAGCTGAGCGGGCAGAGCAGCATACCGGAGCACCCCAAGCCGAGCAGCACCTGCGCAAAGGAAAAGCCGACCGCGCCTTGCACGATGGTGGTCAGGAACGCTCCGGCGGCAATCACCGTCAGCAGCACGATGGCCACCGAGCGCACGCTGTAGCGGTCGAGCGCCACCCCTACCGGGATCTGCCCAACAGCGAAGGCGAGGTGGTAGAGGCCGGTGATCGCGGCGACATCGCCAGGCGAAATCGACAGCGACACCGCGATGACGTCGGCCGAGACCGCCGGCATCGTCCGGACGAGGTTCGAAATGGTGTGGCCGAGCGCGAGGACGAGCAGGACAGCCGTTGCCTGACCCGGACCTCTCAGTGGCGCGGGCGCGGAGTCTTTCCCTTCGGAGGCGCGACTGTGCATGGGGCAGGGGAGTCCGGGAAGCTGCGGCCGATGCGGCCTTCGGGTGGTGGTGCGGCATTCAGGACCACGGTGGGACCGTCTGCCGTCCCTCTCCCTACAGCGTCTCGCCAGCCCCTCCAAGACGGAGCGCGATCCCAAGCCGCGATTGAAAGGGAAGCAGTGGACGATGTCATTGACTTCGGCGGCGCCCGCCGGCATCCCCGGGCGATGCACCTCCCGCTCGACAATCTACTTTTGGGTCAGATCGCCGGCTTTCTCGCGCTCGCGCTGTGCGTTGCGGCGGTGATGAGCAAGGATGACGACCGCCTTCTCGCCGTGCTGATCCTCGGCAATATTGCCTTTGCGGTGCAGTTCGCGTTCTTTGGTGCTTGGGTCGCATCGGCCATCTCGGCGCTGATCATCCTGCGCATCTATCTTGCGCGACGCTTCCCGCGCCATCTTGGAGCTGCCCTCACCATGGTACTTGCGACCATCGCCGTCGCCGCTGCGACTTGGCAGGGACTCCCCGACATCTTCCCGCTCGCGGCCGGCATCGTCGGCACCATCGCGATGTTCATGTTCAGGGGCATCCCGATGCGCCTTGGCCTGGTGTTCGCCGGCCTTTGCTGGATCATCACCAATGCTCTGATCGGCTCCATCGGGGCCCTCGCCGCCGAGACGTTGATCCTTTTGACCAACCTGACAACCATCATCCGCCTCGCCCGCGCCCGTCACCGCAAGATGGCATCCGCGGTTGCGCCAGACTTGTAGTCGCGGCTCGCCCCCAACTTCACCAGGTGAAGTCCCATGCGACCCTCGTAAGCACTCCAAACTCCATTACTAAATCCATTTGACTGACCTCAAATTCTGTCGGACAGTCGGAGGACTGGAGGCGAGCGATGGTGTTCAAGGGGACCAACCAGGAATTCGGCCGGCCGTACAACCGGCGCGTCCTGCTCGAGGCAGTGAGGCTGCATGGCCCCATCGCGCGGACGGAGCTTGCGCGTCACGTGGGCCTCACCCTGCAGACGGTTTCGAATATCGTTGCCGAGCTCGAGGCGCAGGGCTTCGTGGTCGCCGACAGCGGTTCGCGCGCTCCCCGCATCAGCATCAATCCGGAAGGCGGCTTCGCCATCGGCATTCATGTCACACCGCTCGGCCTGGAGGCGGCGCTGGTGAACCTCGTCGGCGACATCGTGGCGCGCGGAGCCGTCGACGCGGTGCAGATCGAGCCCGAAGTGGCCTTCAGGCGTATCGGCGAACTCGTCGGGGAACTCTCGGCAGTGCGCCCCGCCGGCCGTATCCTCGGCGTGGGCATGGCCATGCCCGGGCCCTTCGACGTCGAGACCATGAGCTTTGTCGGTCCGACGACGCTCGAGGCCTGGAAGGGCGCGGCGGTCCAGGAGCGCCTGTCACAGTCCGTGCCGTACCCCGTGTTCATCGGCGGGGACACGGCTGCAGCCGCCGAGGCCGAGCGGCTCTACGGGGTCGGCGCCGGCTTCCGCAGTTTCTACTATCTCTATTTTGGCGTCGGCCTCGGCGGCTGCCTCGTCAGCGACGGGGGCGTCGTCCGCGGCGCCCGGGGCAATGCCGGCGAAATTGGCCATATCCCGGTGGTGCCATACGGCGATGCCTGTCCATGTGGCAACCGGGGGTGCCTTGAGCGCCACTTGTCGCTCGACGCCTTCGAGCGCCGTCCCCCCGGCCAGAGTCTAGACGCATGGGTAGCCGAGACCATTCCCCTGCTGCGATCGACCGTGGCGATCATCGAGAACCTGTTCGATCCCGAGACGATAATCATTGGCGGCAGTACGAATGAAGACCTGCTGGCGGCGCTGGTGGGTGCGGCGACCGACTTGCCCAACTCGGTGGCGGCCTGGAGCAATCGTACGACGCCCCGCCTGCTGCGCTCGGAGGGCCGGAACGTCGTCCTTCGCGGCGCGGCCGCTTCGGCGATATCCTCGGTGCTCTCGCCGCGCTTTGGGCAGATGTTTCGGCAGGAAGTGAACCGCCTGGAGAGAGATCCCATGATGCAGCAACCACTGTCGCGGGTGTCGTGATGCCTGATGCCGCTCCCCTCCTGCAGCTGGAAGGCATCACTCGCAGATTCGGCGCCATCGAAGCCCTGCGCGGCATCAGCTTCAGCATCCGCGCCGGCGAGGTCGTGGCGCTGCTCGGCGACAATGGCGCCGGCAAATCGACGCTGGTGAAGATCATCTCAGGCGGACTGGAGCCAAGCGGCGGGCGTGTGCTGTTCGAGGGGGCGGAGCGGCGTTTCGCGTCGCCGGCCGAGGCCAAGGCCGCCGGCATTGAGACCGTCTACCAGGACCTGTCGCTCTGCACCAATGTCGATGTCGTGGCCAACTTCTTCATGGGCCGCGAAATCACGAAAAAAGTTCTCGGCATTCCGGTCCTGCAGGAGCGCGAGATGCACGACATTACCGCGCAGGCGCTGGCCGATGCCGGCACCACCATTCCGTCGCTGCGCACCAAGGTGCAGCATCTCTCCGGCGGCCAGCGTCAGGCCATCGAACTCAACCGTTTCGTCCACTGGGGCGGCAAGCTGGTGCTGCTGGACGAACCATTCGCCGCGCTCGGGGTCGAGCAGACCCGCCGCGGCCTCGAAATGATCAAGCAGATTGCGGCGCGCGGCATCGGCGTCGTCATCATCACCCACATCATGGCCCAGGCCTTCCAGGTGGCGGACCGCATCGTGGTCATCCGTCAGGGTGTGGTGGCCGGTGATGTGCAGCGCTCGGAGACCAGCCCGGATCGCGTGATCGGCATGATCACGGGCGAAGAACTCACCGGAGCCGGACCGGAGAGGGACGTCAGCCAGTCAACCGGTAAATGAGGGAAAGGAACAGCCTATGAAACGCAAACTCCTGGCCGTCGCGGGCGGCGTAGCGCTTGCCACTGCAATCGCCACATCGGCCTTCGCGCAATCGAAAGGCACGATTTATTACATGGTGCCGACCTTGCTGGACGAGTTCCAGACCGAGTCCGTCAGCGCCATCGAGAGCTTTCTCGAGCAGGTCGGCTACGAGACGGTGACGCTCAACGCCGACAACCACACTGACGTTCAGCAGAGCCAGATGAACGACGTGATCCTGCTCGAGCCGGAGGCGATCGTCCTCGCAGCCGTCGACTTCAACGCTTTGGTGCCCTCGATCGAACGGGCCCGCGAATCGGGCATCCCGGTCATGATCTTCGATCGTCAGATCACGAGCACGGAGTCCGATTTCACCTCGGTCGCCGGCACCGTGGAGATCGGTCACATTGCCGGCCAGGAGGTCGAGCGCCTGCTGACAGAGCGGAACGGCAGCCCCTCGGGCAAGGTCCTGCAGGTGCTGGGCGATCCCGCCGATCCCTATACCCTCGACATCCAGAAAGGGTTTGAGGAAGTCATGGCCGCCCACCCCGAGGTGGAGATAATCTCTCTGCCCGCCATGCAGTGGGAGGCTTCGAACGCCGGTTCGATCGTATCGGACCAGCTGCTCGCCAATCCGGACATAGATCTAATCTTTGTCCATGCCGCCCACCTCTCGGTCGCCGCCGTTGCGGCGCTCGAGTCGGCCGGCAAGGCGCCGGGCGATGTCCTTCTGGTGTCCTCGAACGGAGCGCCGGTCGGGCTTGATTTGATCCGCCAGGGCTGGCAGCAGGTCGAGGTCGAGCAGCCGCTGTACGCCCAGGCGGCAGCCATCGCAATGTTCGCCGACAAGGTGGTGAATGGCGAAGAGATCGAGCCGGGCACCTACGAGGTACTCGGGCTGGAATCGGAGCTGACGATCGAGGAGTGGGGCCCGAACCTCCGTATTCCGGGCGCGGCCATCACTGCCGAGAACGTTGATGATCCGCGCTTCTGGGGGAACTTGCAGGCGCCATCGGATCCCATCCAGCCGGTAGAATAGCAGGACCAACCCCAAGACCAGATGCACCCTCGGGCGGCGGCTGCCGCCCGAGGAGCAAATGTGGAGTGTTGCATGTCGCCTCGTCGCCGCGTCGCCTTCGAGTTCATCCTCGACAATCTCGTCTGGCTGATGCTGCTCGTCGTGCTGGTGGTGTTTTCGGCCACCGTCCCGCGCTTCTTCCAGTTCGGCATCTTCGCCAACATCATCGAGCAGTCGACGTTCGTCGGGGTGATGGCCATCGGGCTGGCGATCGTGATCATTTCCGGAGATCTCGATCTCTCGGTCGAGTCCACTGCCGGACTCAGCGCGATGGTGACCGGCATACTGTTTGCCACCCAAGGCATCGGCCTCGGGCTCACCTTCACACCTGGATGGCTCGTCATCCCGATATCGCTGCTGGCGGCACTTGCCGTGGGTGGGGTGATCGGCGCGATCAACGGCTTCCTGGTGGTGCGTCTCGGCATGACAGCGTTCATCGTGACTCTCGCTTCATATATCTGGGTCCGCGGCCTGGTGGTGGCGATCTCGGGCGGCCGCTCCGCCCAAAGCCTCGACCCCGCCCTCCGCGTCATCGGCATCCAGGACATCTTCGGCATCCCGCTCGTCGCCTGGATTGCCGTCGCCTGTTTCGTTGTCTTCTCCTTCGTGATGGCAAAGACTCCGTTCGGTCGCTACGTGACACTGGTCGGCAACAACCAGAATGCCGCCTTCCGCGCCGGCATCAGTGTCAAGAGCATCCTCTGGTCGAGCTTTTTCCTCGCCGGCGTGCTGGCGGGACTGGCGGGCTGGCTGCTCGCCATCCGCACCTCGGGTGCCACCGCCAACCTCGGCACCGGCATGCTGTTCAACGCCTTCGCGGCGGTGGTGATCGGCGGCGTCAGCCTGAAGGGCGGCATTGGTCAGCTGCCGGGCGTTTATGCGGGGGTGCTGCTGCTCTATTCCATCCATACGGCCATTAACCTCATGGGCCTGCCGGCCCACTACACGCAGATGATCCTTGGTGGGCTGGTGCTGGCAGCCGTCGTCCTCGACGTCTTCAAGACGCGGCTCAGGGAGAAATTTCTGTGATCGCAAGACCTGCCATCAGCTCGACCCGGCTGATCTATATGGCGGAGGACATCGGCCGTGCGAGCGGTGATCGCTTTTCCCGGCAGGGCGCGCGAGGCCGATCCGGAACGTGCCCGGCAGGTCGACGGTCAGCTCCCCAACACGCAGAATGTCCATGAGCAACACCTCCGCCGGCAGCAGCTATCTTCGCGACATCCTGTCCCAGCCCGAGTACCTGCGTGGCCTACGCAGCGACGACATCGTCGAGGCCGCGGCGCCGGTCTGGCGTCGTGTCGGCGACTACAGCCGGATCATCCTCACCGGCATGGGTGCCTCGCACGCCGCCCTCCGTCCACTCTGGTTGTCGCTGGTCGCCCAAGGGCGGCCAGCCTGGCTGCTGGACGCGTCCGAACTGCTCGCCTCCTGCCTGCCGCTCGTCGACGCCTCGACGCTGGTTGTCGCGGCGTCCCAGTCGGGGCGAAGTGCCGAACTGGTGGCGCTCGCCGAGGCGGTCGCCGAGCGGGGTGGCAAGCTTCTGGCGATCACCAACGACGCCGAGAGCCCCCTGGCGCGCCGGTCGGCGGCCACCGTCGACATCAGGGCCGGAACGGAGAGCACGGTCAGCACCAAGACCTACGTCAACACGCTGGCGGTCGGGCTGATCCTCGGCCGTCCAGCCTCCGGACCTGCACCCGATCAGGTACTGCGGCAGGCCGCCGACGGCATCGAAGCCTATCTGCAGGACTGGCAACGGCACGTGACGGAGCTGCACGATGCCGTCGGCCTTCCGGAGCGCCTGTACTTTCTCGCCCGCGGCACCTCGCTTGCTGCCGCCGAGTGCGGCGCCCTCATCACCAAGGAAGCGGCGAAGTGGCCGGTCGAGGCCCTCAGTGCGGCCCAGTTCCGTCATGGGCCACTGGAACTGGCGGATCCGAGATTGTCGGTGATCATCCTTGGTGGCGAGGACGCGGCGGCGCGCGACCTGAACCGGCGACTTTATCGGGATTTGGCCGGATATGGGGCGCGGACCCACTGGCTGGACAGCGGCGGGGACGGCGGGGCACTTTCACTTCCGGCCATGCCTACCGGTACGCGACCGCTTGCCGAGATCGTGCCGCTGCAGCTGTTGACGGTTGCCATCGCCGAAAACGCCGGCCTTGAGCCCGGCGTCTTCCGCCACCTCACCAAGGTGACCACCGTCCTATGACGGCCATCGGTATCGACATCGGCGGCACCAACGTTCGGGTTCTTGCCATCGATCCGAGCGGCCATGTGCTCGAACGCGCGTATGCCGACACCGCGCCCGAGCGCGGGCCGCAGGAAACCATCGCAGAGATTATCGGCATGGTGCGGAGCCTGCAGGCCCGGATGCGTGTCGCCCCGACCGCACTCGGGATCGGCGTGACCGGCCCCGTTGATCCCTTCACCGGGGTCGTTACCAACCCGTTCACGCTCGGTGGCTGGCCCGACACCAACCTCCGCTCCCCCTTCGAAGCCGCATTCGCCCTTCCCATTGCCATCGACAACGACGCCAACGTCGCCGCGGTGGGTGAAGCCTGGCTGGGTGCGGGGCGGGGCTACCGGCGCGTGGCGATGGTGACCATCGGCACCGGCATCGGCGTTGCGGTACTGCTCGACGGGGACGTGCACCGCGCCGCCGATGGCCGGCACGGCGAGGCCGGCCACATGGTCCTCCGGGACGGCGGACCACCCTGCTATTGCGGCGCCAGCGGCTGCTGGGAAGTCCTCGCCTCCGGCCCCGCCATCGCCCGTGCGGGTGGGGAACAGGCATGGCGCGAGGGCGGCGGGCTGTGGACGCTGGCCGGCGGCGACCGAGAGCGGGTCGATGCCGGTCTCGTGTTCGCGGCCGCTGCCGGTGGCGATCCGCTGGCGCAGTCCGTGGTCGAGGATGCCGCGCACTGTATCGGCGTCGGCCTCGCCAATCTCGCAGCCACCGTGACCCCGGACGTGTTCATCCTGGCGGGTGGTGTGGCGCGGCAGTTAGAAGCGATGCGACCGCGGATCGAAGCGGTTCTGCACCGACAGGCGGCACTCATCCCCACTGATGTGCCGGTCCGCGAAGCGCTGCTCGGGGAGGACGCGGGTGCGATTGGTGCCGCGCGCCTGGCCCTCCGCCTGCAATAGGTGCCCGGTAGGCAGCCGAGAGCTTCCCAAGCGCCGCCGCTTAGTCGCGCTCCTTGGCGCCCCAGCGAGCCGACGTTGCCGGTGGCCTCAACCGACCGTGGTGGGGTAGAGTTCGGTTCAAGGCAACTTATCCACGAGATAGCGCTGGATCGTACCGCCCACCATGGCAAGCACGGTGGCATGCGGCAGGTCGTGATCCGACAAGCCAACCACATAGCGCCCATAGGCGAGGCCAAGGATTTGCGTCGCGATCAGGGCGGCGCGCTCACGGGCGCGGGCGGGGCCGGCCACGCGCTCGACCATGGGACCGACCTGGTCCGTCAGTATCGTGCGGATGCGGAGAGCGGCGTCCCGGTTGGTCGCGGCTGTCCGGATCAGGACCCGCAACAGGTCGTCTCCCTGGCGCCCCTCCCAGCGGCGGAAGAAATGCTCGGCAAGAGTAACGCCAAGGTGGCTCCTGTCGACTTCGGAGAGATCCGGAAAAGCGAGATCGATCGCTACCGCTTCGGCAAAAAGCTGCTCCTTGCCGCCGAAATAGCGATTGATCAGCGCAGGAGTGACCCCAGCATCGGCAGCGATGCTGCGCACGGTGGTGCCCTCGAAGCCGCCCCTGGAGAACGCTTGGCGTGCCGCGCTGACCAGTCGCTCCCGTGTTGCCTGTGCATCGCGCGCCATTCCACCAGACCTGCATGTAAACGACCGTTGACTTGTTAGTGTCCGCGGTCTAAGTAAATGTACGTTTACAAGCGCGAAGGGAATGCCGCAATGGCTGTCACCCCTACGGACGTGCTCATCGTGGGCGCCGGGCCCGCGGGGCTGGCTACGGCGATCGGACTGGCGCAGCGGAACATCGGTTTCAGGATCATCGACGCACTGCCGGAGGCGCAGAATACCTCGCGCGCTGCGGTTATCCATGCTGCGACCCTTGAGTGCCTCGGCGAACTGCAGGTCGCGGACCGCCTCATCACGGAGGGGATCAAGGTCCCGGAATTCCGGCTACGCGATCGCGATTCGATCCTGCTCCATATCGATTTCTCAGAGCTTCCGTCCGCCACGCCCTATGCGCTGATGATCCCGCAGGACGAAAGCGAGCAGGTCCTTGTCGACCGGCTCTCCGCCCTTGGTCATACCGTCGAGCGGCCCGTGCGGCTGTCGAGCTTCGAGGCTGCGGAGGAGCGCGTGCGGGCCACTTGCGTGGGAGAGGGTGGGCAGATCGAGATCGACGCGCGGTTCATCGTCGGAGCTGATGGTGAAAGCAGCACCGTGCGGACGCGCGCCGCCATAGATTTTCCTGGCGACACCTATGGTTCTTTCCTCCTGGCCGATGTCAGGATGGACTGGCCGTTGAGCAGGAACGAGGTCACACTGTTCTTCTCGGAGGCGGGCACGCTTGTGGTCGCGCCGATGTCCCGGGACCGTTACCGCGTGGTCGCCCAGTTGCCGGGCGCGCCGTCGGAACCGTCGATCGCGGACGTCCAGAGGGTCATCGACGCCCGCGGACCGCGAACTGCCACCCGGATCAGGGAAGTCCTCTGGGGCTCTCGATTCCAGGTTCACCACAAGCTCGCCGACCGGTTCCGCGACGGCCCGGTGCTGCTGGTGGGAGATGCTGCGCATGTCCACAGCCCGGCCGGAGGTCAGGGCATGAACCTCGGTCTTCGCGATGCGACGGCGCTCAGTGGCGCGCTTGCGGACGCCATCGAGAAGGGTTCGGACGAGCCGCTGGAGGCCTACGCGACCAAGCGACGACGCGCCGCGGCCGAGGTTCTGGCGATGACGGACCGCCTCACACGCGTCGCAACGATAGCAAATCCTGCGTGGCGGTGGGCCCGGAACCGGCTGATCGGGGCAAGCGGGAGCTTTCCCGCAGCCAAGCGCTACATCGCCAATACCCTGGCTGGATACTGACGACAGGATCCGGCAGAGTTCGAAGCTCCTTCGCAAGCTGCGTTTGCTGGGCACCGCACCTTGCCGGCGCGATTCGGGCTGCGCTCTCGACCAGCGGTCAGGGAACCAGGCCAACGAGATTGGCGCCCCCGCACCAACTCACCCGGCGGCGCCCCGCTGTTCGTGCTCAATGATGGCGATCCCCGCCCGCGCGCGCTTGGCCCATTCGGAAGTGGCGTCGAGTTCGAGATAGCGCCGCCACCACGAAAGGGCTGCGGGGAAGGAGCCGGCGTCGTATTCGAGTACACCGAGATTGTAGATGGCATCAGCGTAGTCGCCGTCTAGCTCGACCGCGCGCAGGAGATGGGTCCGCGCCGCACCTGTCCTCCCCATTTCGCCATGGAGATGCCCGAGGTTGAACCACGCCTCGACGAACTCCGGGTCACGCTTGATGGCGGTGGTATAGGCCAGCGCGGCGGCGACGGGATCGCCCAGCGCGCGCTCGCAATTGCCGAGGTTGAACGCCGCTGTGGCGTCGCCCGGAGCACTGGCCAGGCATTGGCGGTAGAGCGTCGCCGCTTCCGCGAGCAGGCCGGCTTCCTCCGCCTGTTCGGCCAGACCGAAATAGTCCTCTTCCTCGGCGGCATCATCGAGCGGCAAGAGGCGCTGGCCGTCGAGCTCGGTAAAGGAGTGCGCATCGCGCGCAATGATCCTGCCGTGCCCCGTAGGGTGCAGGGTGAGCGCGGTCAGCGACGCCACCGGCCCGATCCGGTGCACCGAGCGGGCAATTTCGCTCCAAGAGGCATCGGTGGCGAGTAGTCCGGCATATTTGCGTGCAAGGATGAGGTCGCGGAAGGAGTAGGGCTCGGTGTGGTGCTCGAAAGCATCGAAGAGCGAGAGGTGATCCAGTGCCTTGGCGTCGATTTGGGATTGTTCCAGCAGGGAGCGGCGGCCCAGTTCGCCGGACGGCGCCGCCTCTCCCTCCAGCAGCCGCAGGAACGCATTTTCGCTGAGGATTGGCAGCCCGCTTTCCCGGGCCTTGGCAACCCGGCGCTCCACCTCTTCCTCCGCGTAGCGCATGAGCAGCGACCGACCGACCACGATGTGGGTTGAGCGGCGCCTGGTGCCGCGATACAGCCGGCCGCCCCCTTCGGCGACCCGGCGGGAGGCCAGTCTGAGGGGGATGGTGCCGAGCGCCCCCAGCACACCGAAGCTGTGGTGGCGGAGCGGCATGACTAGGTCACGCCTTCTTCGACTTCCCCTTGCTGCCAGCAGCCTTGGATGCTGCGACCGCATCTTTCAGGGAAACCTTCGCCTTTTCCTTCGGCGGCGCCTTGGGCTTGCTTTTGGCGGCAGGTTTGGTGTCGCCGAGGCTCGCCTTTAGCGCATCCATCAGGTTGATGACGTTACCGCGCTCGGGAGCGGCGGCGATGATCGGCTTATGACCCTTGAGCTTCTCTCGGATCATCTGCATGAGTGCCGCTTCGTAGCGGTCCTCGTAGTCCTTGGGGTTGAAGGCCGTCACCTTCTGCTCGATCAGCTTCTGCGCCAGTTCCAGCATCTCGGGATCGGGTTTGCCGACGGGAATGTTGTCGAAATACTCGGCAGTGCCGCGCACTTCGTTGGGATTGCGCAAGGTGCAGACGAACATTCCCTTTTCGCGCGCGCCGATCGTCACCACCCGTTCGCGGCTGGTCATCACCAGCCGCGCGATTGCGAGTTTGCCGCTCTTGCGCATCGCCTCCCGGAGGACGACGAAGGTTTCCTCGGCCATCGCACCGTCCGGCGCCATGTAGTAGGGGGCGTCCTGGTAGATGACGTCCACTTCGTCCTCGTCGACGAAGGCCTCGATGTTCATGGTGTGGTTGGATTCGATCCGCACCGCTTCGAGGTCGGAATCCTCGATGATGATGTACTGCTTGGCATCGTATTCGTAGCCGCGCACCAGATCCGAGCGCTCCACCAGCCCGAGCTCGGGATCGACCGGCTTCATGTTGATGCGGTTGTGGGTGTCCTTGTGCAGTTGGTTGAAGCTGATGCGCTCCGCGGCGCTGGTGGCCGGAAACAGCTTCACCGGACAACTCACCAGGCTCAGCCGCAGGTGACCCTTCCAACTTGCCCTTGGTGCCACATTCGCCTCCTGCGCGAAATCACTGCCGTTCCAGCGGAATCATGCCGGAAGTTCCCGTGCCGACTGGTTAATCTCCGCCCATGGATCGCCAGCGGTGGTTAATAAACCCGGAAGTGAAGAGTAGTTGAGATCGACTGGGGAGTCGATGGTTTCGATATCGCGCCAGCTCACCGGCGTCGACGCCGGAAGGTGCGGGCGAGCCCGTAGCGAATAGGCCGCGACGGCCGTCGCGCTGCGTGCGTTCCGGTGGAAGTCTATGAAAATGCGGCGTTTTCGGTTGGCCGCGCCCATCACCGTAACAAAGGTATCCCGGCCGGTGGCAGCCAGCTTTGCCGCGATCTTCGAGCTCGCCTGGTGCACCTGTTTCCAGTTCTTGCGCGGCGTGATCGGGACCACGATGTGCAGGCCCTTGCCACCGGTGGTCTTGACGAAGGGCACGAGGCCCATGCCCGTGAGTTCCGCTCGCAGGTGCACGGCGGCGTTGACGACGTCCCGCCATTCCACGCCTTCGCCAGGATCGAGGTCGAAGATGACACGATCGGGGGTTTCCAGATGGCTTTGGCGCGTTCCCCAGGCATGAAATTCGATGACTCCGAACTGTGCCAGTGCCAGGTACCCCTTCGCATCCTCCACCGTGAGGTATGACTTCAACTCCTCATCGGAATTCTTGATCTCGAAGACCCGAAGGGTAGGGGGCATGCCGGTGAAGGCGTGGCGCTGGAAGAAGCAGTCGGCCACCTTGGCGGTGGGGCAGCGGAACAGCGACACCGGCCGGTTGAAGAGATGGGGCAGCATGAAGTCGCCGACGGCGGCATAGTAGATGGCGATGTCGAGCTTGGTTGGTCCCGACTTCCCGAACAGCCGTCGTGTCGGGTTGGTCACCCAGATCCCTGCGAGGTCCGCATCGGAGACCAGGCGCTCCCGTTTTGCCGTGAGCGGGGTGGAGAGCTCCACCTCCCGCAGTCCCTTGAACACGGCGTGGCGCAAGGCGTTGTCGGCGGTCCGGTTGGCGTACTGGATGCGGGCGGTGAGGGTAGGGCGGACCGGCAGCAGGTCCCGCGGCAGGCCGTCGAGACGTTCGTCGACGCGGTGAACCTCCAATTGCTCAAGCAGGCGGCCCATGGTCGCCATGTCGAAGCCCGTGCCGACCTTGCCGCGATATTCGAGGTCGCCATCCACCCACTCGGCGACGCCGAGGGCGCCGATGCCGCCCGCGGCCGCCGAGGCCGAATAGCCGACGATGATGAACTCCCCGAGCTTCGGCGACTTGCTCTTCAGCCAGCCCGATGAGCGGCCGGCACTGTAGGGCGCATCGGCGCGCTTCGAAATGACTCCTTCGAGACCGATCTCCGCGGCGCGCTGGTAGAGCGCGTCGCCGTCACCCTCCACGTGGTCGCTGTACTGGATCGGCGACCGGTTGGTGACATGGCCCGCCAGCAGCTGCGCGAGCAGCTCCTTGCGCCTGCCGAGCGGCGCGCCCCGCAGATCCCAGCCATCGAGGTGGAGCAGGTCGAAGGCATAGAAGACGAGTTGGTTGCCGGCCCCGGTCGAGAGGGCCTCCTGCAACTCGGCGAAGCGACTGATGCCCTTGTGGTCGAGAACCACGATCTCGCCGTCGATGGCCGCCTCGCGCAGGCCGAGGCTGGCAAACGCCGTCGGCAGGTCCCCGTAGCGCCGCGTCCAGTCGAGCCCGCCGCGGGTGATCAACTTCGCACCCGAGCCCTCGACCATGGCCAGCGTCCGATAGCCGTCGAACTTGATTTCGTGCAACCAGCCCCGGGCCCTCGGCGGTTCGCTGCTGGCACTGGCTAGTTGAAGCTCGATCTTGCCCGGCATCGCTGCCTTCTTCGCCCCCGGCAACCGGCCCGGCTGCAGCCTCGCCGGTTTCGCCGGCTTTGCGGGCGCCACCAAATCCTCGATGCGGCGACCGCTCTTCACGCTCTCTGGCCGCGCGGCAAGGATGTCGAGCTCGGTATCCATGGCGAGGTCGTGCTCCTTGAAAAGCAGCCAGTTCTCCTTGACGTCGTCGCCCCGCCGGCCCTTGAGGCGGGTCAGCATCCAGCCGCCCCGGAGCTTCTCCCCGACCAGACGGAACTTGAACGCCCCTTTGGCGATGTCCTTCCGGGGATCGCCCATCGGTGCCCAGCTGCCAGTGTCCCAGACGATCATCGGCCCGCCGCCATACTCGCCCTCCGGGATCACCCCTTCAAAGTCGATATACTCGACCGGATGATCCTCGGTCGCGACCGCCAGCCGCTTGTCCGCCGGGTTGAGCGATATTCCCTTCGGAACGGCCCAGCTCTTGAGCACCCCGTCGAGCTCGAGCCGCAGGTCGTAGTGATCCGCGGTCGCCGAGTGCTTGTGGATGACGAAGCGACTGCTGCCGCCGTCTTCGCCGAGCCCGGCAGGCTCGGTGGTTCGATGGAAATTGCGCTTGTTGCGATAGACGCTGAGGGAGCCTTTTGCCATGAGGCGAGAATAGCAGCAGAAACAACACGGAACACGCAAACTTCTGCAGTCATGGCTGCGGGCAGCACGAGGCGATCGTTGTCACCTGCGCGCCGGCGCCCTACATGCGGATTTCCTTGCCCAGGACTCCCTATGGATACCGAACCTCCCGCCAGCCCCGCAGCGCCACCTGCCAGTGTCGCCATCAAGACCGAGGTTTTGGTGATCGGTGCGGGGCAGGCGGGTCTCTCTGCGGCCTACCACCTGCAGCGGCAGAACCTTCCCGTCGGACGCGGCTTCATCGTACTCGACCGGTCGCCGGCGCCCGGTGGCGCCTGGCAGTTTCGCTGGCCCTCGCTCACCCTCAGCACCGTCAACCGCGTGCACGACCTGCCGGGGATGCCGTTCTCCGACGCCGTCGACACCACCGAGACAACCGTGGAGGCGGCGGTCGCGGTGCCACGCTACTTCGAGACCTATGAGCGCCGCTTCAATCTGAACGTCTACCGGCCGGTCGACGTCAAGGTCGTCTGTCGCCGCGGCGAACGTTTCCGCATCGAGACCGACCGCGAGACCTTCTCTGCCCGCGGCATCATCAATGCCACCGGGACCTGGGAGACGCCTTACATACCCGACTATCCCGGCCGCGACCGCTTCCTCGGCCGGCAACTGCACACCCGGGACTATCGAACGGCCGCCGATTTCGCCGGGGAGCATGTCGTCATCGTCGGTGGGGGCATCTCCGCCATCCAGCTGCTCAACGAGATTTCGCTCGTGACCTCGACCACCTGGGTGACGCGTCGACCGCCGGTCTTCCGCCACGGCCCGTTCGACGAGGACGCAGGGCGGGCGGCCGTAAGGCAGGTCGAAGATCGGGTGCGCCAAGGACTGCCGCCGACCTCGGTCGTCTCGGTGACCGGGCTGCCGCGGACCCCGCTGATCGACGCGATGGAGGCAAGGGGGGCGCTCGATCGCCGGTCGATGTTTACGGAGATCACCGAGACCGGCATCCGCTGGGCCGATGGTACGGAACAACGGGCCGACGTCATCCTCTGGTGCACAGGCTTCCGCTCATCGCTCGATCACCTCGCACCGCTGATGTTGCGCGAGCCCAGCGGCGGCATCCTGATGGCAGGGCGCCTTGCCACGCAGGTGGCTAAAGACCCACGCATCCACCTCGTCGGATACGGCCCCTCGGCTTCTACCATCGGCGCCAACCGGGCCGGCGCCGCGGCCGCCCGCGAGCTGCTGGCCACCCTCAGGATTGGGGAGGGTGCAGAGGCGAGAGGAAGGGGCGGTTCGTAAGGGTCAGGACGCGACGAGCTCCTCGAGCAGCACATCGATCTCGCGCTGCGTCACCGGATCCACGGGCGCCGTCGGCTTGCGAACCATGGCCGTACGGATAACCCCCAGCTTCACCAGCAACTGCTTGTGCACGTGATAGAAGACGTCGCCACCCTGGGCGGCGAGCCGGTTTACCGCCATGATACTCCCATCGAAGACCTGCCGTGCCCCACTCTCGTCTCCGGCGCGGAACCTGTTCCAGGTCTCGACGAACGCTGCGGGCTGGCTGCAGAAGGGCATGGTACCCCTGGCGCCGCGCCGCATCTCCTCGATGAAGTAGCTGCCGCCAGCGCCGCCGAAGATGGTGAGCGCCTCTCCCGCGGTCGCTGCCATCTCAGCGACCTTGGTGGTGATGGGCAGCGTTTCGACCTTGATGTACCGGACGTTGCGGCAGCTCTCGGCCAGCTGCAGCGCGAGGCTCGGCGGCACCGGGGCCTGCGGAATATCCTGGAGGATGATCGGCAGCCCGACAGCGGCGTCAATCGTGCGGTAATAGTCGGCAATCTCGGCGGCGCTCGTCGGCATGAAGTGCGGCGGGATGACCATGACGGCATCGGCGCCTGCCGCTTCGGCCGAGCGGCTGTATTGCACGGCGAGGTCGGTCCCCGAGGCACCGGTATTGATGACGACCGGCACCCGGCCCGCGACGTGGCGCACGACGATCCGCTCGACCAGCTGCCGTTCCGCCTCGTTGAACTTGAAGACCTCGGAGCCGAGGGCGACGCCCAGCCCATGCACCCCGGCGGCGATGTTGAAGTCGATGAGGCTGCAAAGGCTGTCTTCATCGATTCGCCCGTCGAGCTCGAAGGGTGTCACGAGAATCGGAACCACGCCTTCTATGGGGTCGGAACTCATGCGCCCTCTTTCACTGCTGTCTGGTGGTCGCGGGGCCGGCGGCCTCCGGCGGGTGCGTCGATGGGCGGCCACTCACCCCGGAAGCCGAGTCGGCGGCTCACGTGGCCGCAGGCTTCGTTGAGCATGGTGACCAATGGCTCGAGAGCCGGACCGGGGGCCTTCGGCGACGGACCGGTGATGCTGAGCGCCCCCACCGGTCGTGCATTGGCATCGAGAATGGGTACGGCGACGCAGTAGACCCCCAACACTACTTCCTGATCATCGATGGAATAGCCCCGGCGGCGGATCTGGCGCAGCTCCTGCTGCAGGAGACTTGCATCGGTGATGGTCTTCGGCGTCAGCTGGACCAGCGGCGTGGCGAACACCGCCTCCTGCTCCGCCTCGCTCATGTAGGCAAGCATCGCCTTGCCGGCGCCGCCGCAGTGCAGTGAGCCCCGTGCGCCGATACGCATGTCCAACTGCATGCGCTCGTTGCCGCGCACCTTGTCGACGCAGACACCGTGAAGCCCGCTGAGGGCGTTGATGTTGACCGTCTCCTGCGTCGCCTCCGCGATCCTTTCGGCGAACGGGCGGGCGAGGGCAGGGATCCCGAGGCGCTCCAGCTGCATGCCGGTGATCTCGAGCAGCCGGTAGGAGAGCTCCCATTCCCCGGACAGATTGCGTTCGGCGATGCCCTCCTCCTCGAGCTCGACGAGCAGGCGGTGCACCGAGCCCAGCGGCACTCCCAGCTGCGCCGCGATCGCGCGCACGCCCAAGGGCGCCTTGCGGGCGAGGAGTTCCATGGTCTGGATCGATCGCGTGATGCTCGGCACTTCGAACTAGCCCCCTCGGCTCACCAATGGTGCCGCTTCTGCTCGACGACTGGACTGATGAGGTTGTCGTCAATGTAGTCCCATTCGATCTCGTAGCCCATGCCGGGGCCGGTGGGCAGATGGACGTAGCCTTCGGCGTCGATGCGATCGACGGTGTTGCGGAGGTAGGGGTGCGGCGCGTCATAGTCCACGCCCGGGGCCAAGAGGCCCTTCTCGTAATATTCCGAAGTGTCCTCGGGTGTGGCGCCGCAGACCTGCAGATTTCCCCAGCCGGCCATATGCATCTCGCAGCGCAGCCCATAGGCTTCGGCGACGATGGCCGTCTTGCGGGCGCCGGTGATGCCGCCGCGCACGACGTCGATGCGGCTCATGTCGCCGGCGCCACGCAGGATCCACTCGGCCCGGGAGAAGACGCCGCCGGCAACGATCTCAGGCGAGAGGATCGGGATGGTGAGCTCGCGGCAGAGCCGGACATAGCTCTCCACCCGGTACTCGGGCATCGGGTGCTCGTACCAATAGTAGTTGAGCTTCTCCAGCTCCCGTCCGACCTTGATCGCCTCCTCGAGTGTCATGTAGGTGCCCCAGGGGTCGTACATGAGGACGTAGTCCGGCCCCACCGCTTCGCGCACCAAGTGAATGGTTTCGATGTCCGCCTTGATGTTCGAGGGGCGGCCGGGAGTCGGGGTGCCGGTCTCAGGGTTCCAGAAATAGTGCGGGTGGATCTTGTAGGCGATGTAGCCCTCATTCTTGCAGGCCAGCGCATGCTCGGCATAGACCCGCGGCACCCCGATATTGGGATAGGTCGAGGCGTAGGCCTTCACCTTGTCCCGCGCCCCTCCCATCAGCTTGTAGACGGGGGTTTTGAAGGCCCGGCCGGCAAGATCCCAGAGGGCGTTGTCGATGACGCTGGCGACGTTCTCCGGGATATTAGCGACCCATAGCCACTTCCAAATCATCTCCCGATCGAGCGGGTCTTGGCCGACTAGTAGGTCCTTCAGCCGCCAGAGGATCATCTGCTGATCGACGACGTTGAGCCCTTCATTGTCGCCATGCGAACCGCCGCCGAAATAGTGCCCTGAGGCGCCGTCGTCGGTATGGATCGTCAGCACCGTCTGCATCAACTCGGTGTTTGGCAGCGGTTGTGCGTGGCCGACATCCCAGCGGTCGGCATGGGTGCGGAACGTCTTGATGCTGATGTCGGAAATCTTCACGGTCCAAATTCCTTGGTGACGATGGTCATTCGTAGGAGTCGCCGCCCCGTAGCCGGTCCAGAAGGACGGCGGCGAGCAGAAGCAGCCCCACGATGATGTTGACGTAGTAGGGGCTGATCGCCCCGAGGCTGAGCATGTTGCTGATCCCGGCCACCGCCATCAGGCCAAGCGCCCCGCCCAGCGGATTGCCGACGCCGCCGCGCAGGATCGAGTAGCCCCCGATCATCAGAGCAGCATAGACCTGGAACTCGAGGCCGAAGCCGGTGGCGCGGGCGGCGCTGCCGAGCTGGCCGACAAAGATGATGCCGCCGATCCCCGCCCCGAGAGCGCTGAGCAGCAGCGCCGCGGTACGCACCCGCACCACGGAAATGCCGGCGCGGGCAGCAGCCTTGCTGTCTCCGCCCACCGCCTGTACGTGCCGCCCGATCCGGGTCTTGGAGACGATCAGGGCCGCAACCAGGGTGAGACCGATGGCAATCAGGAAGAGCAGGGGCAGCCCGAACACCATCTGATTGGCTGCGGCGAACAGTCCGGGGTGAAAGGCGAAGAGCGACCCTTGCGCGCCGACCAGCACCCAGGCCATGCCGCGCAGCGCCGTCAGCATGCCGAGCGTCGCCGCGATCGGGTCGGCCCCAAAGCCGACGATCGCGATAGCGTTGATGGCGCCGAAGCCAAGGCAAGCGGCGAGCGTGACAGCGCCTGCGGACCAGGGGTCCCAACCCAAGGTCAGCAGCAGCGCGAACAGCGCCGAGGAAAAGCCGACCATCGAGCCGATGGAGAGATCCACCACCCCCGCGAGCAAGGCAAAGCCGGCGAAGGCACCGACGATCAGCGGCACCACGAGAAACGAGCCCATGATGCTGATATTGCTGAACGACAGGAATCGCGGCCCCACCCAGAGCAGGCCGATGCCGACGACAATGATCAGCGCGAGCGCGATCGAGGCGACGGAGCCGGTCAGGAGATCGCGGATCGGCCGGTGTGGCGCCGTTCCGGCGGCTGGGCCCGCGGCATCGGTCATGGCGTGTTCCTCCGCGCGCGGTAGCCGTCGATGGCCACGGCGACCAGCAGGATAAAGCCCTGGAAGATTGACTGCATATCCGACGAGAGGCCGAAGAAGACGAGGGCGGTGGGAATGGTGGACAGGAAGCCGACGCTCAGCAGCAGCATCCAGAGGCTCCCGCGGCCGCCGGCGAGCGAGATGCCGGCGAGGATGACGGCGGCGATCACGTTGAGCTGCAGGTTATTGCCGGAGGCCGGGTTGAACGGCCCGCTCGAGGCGGCGAACAGCACCGCCGCAAAGCCCACGAAGCCGCCGGCGGCGGTGAAGGCGGCGAAACGCGTTGCTCGCAACGAGATGCCGCGAGCCTTGGCGGCGAACTTGTTGCCGCCGACCGCAATGGCGCGGCGGCCGTAGCGGGTTCGTGGCAGCATGAACCCGACCAGCAGGATGAGGATCACCATCGGCCACCAGATCGCCGGCAGCCCGAGATGGGCAGTGCGGCCGAGCCCGTGCAGGCCACTGCCGAGTGGTGCCTGCGCCAACTGGAACACGAGGAACAGCGCGGCGAGACCGATGAAGTTGGTCGCAAGAGTCACGATCACGGGATTGAGCTTGCCGAAGACGATGATCGCGGCGTTGCAGCAGCCCCACGCCATCCCCGTCAGGACCGCGGCAACGACGATGAGCGGCAACGGCAGCCCGGCCTCGGCCAGCCGTACGGCAACGAGACTCGAAAGGATCAATGCGCTCGGCTGGCTGAGGTCGAGGAAGCCGCCAGAAATGGCAACCAGCGCCTGTCCGATCGCCATCACCCCGACGATGGCCATGGTGAAGGTGATCGCCAGGAGGGTCTGGTGCGACAGGAAATCGGGCCGGTAGATGCCGGTGGCTGCGATGAGCAGCAGCCACGCGGCGAGGAGCGTTATGGGTGTCCCCCAACCGTGCAGGCTCAGCCGAGGCGGCGAGGCCGCAGTTCCGGCCATGGCAGGATCGAGGGACATGGGATCTGCCTCTGCCTCAGGCGGTGGGGCAGAAGAGTTCGAAGGCGGTGGTCCCTTCGGGGGCGGCGAGAAGCTGCTCCACACGCTCGTCCATGTCGGGCACTTCCGCCGCCTGCTCTGCCGTCACCGGGCAGGGCTCGACGCGCGAGGCCGGGTCGCCCGCTTCCCACTTCACCGGCGGCGGGTTGCCGGCGGCGATCGGGTCGATGATGTCGCGGAACGCGTAAACCGCATAGCCTTCGAGGAAGTAGAAGACCGAGCCGACGAGGTGCGGATTAACGTTGTCGCCGGTGATGAAGGCGCCGTCCTGACCCCAGCCGATCATCTCCTCGGCCCGGCCCAACTGCTCAGCGGCCTGAATCGCTGCCAGCACGCCGCCGTCGTTCAGACCGACCACCGCCATCTTCTCCGCATCCGGATGCGAGGCAAGCAGGTCGCGCGCCGCCGGCAGGCCGACAGCCGCATCGCCCTGGCTCTCGAACGACACCCACTTCTCCTCGGGAATGTCCGGGCAGACGTTCTTGAGGCCGGTCCGCATGCCGCCGGTGCGCCATTCGTTGACGATGCCGGCGACGGCGCCCTCGGCGGAAATTACGAGGTCGGGCTCGCAGTTCCAGCGCTCCTTGACGATCTGGCCCAGCGCCTCGCCCCCGGCAATGCCTGCGGCGAGGTTATCGATGCCGACGAAGTACATGCCTTCCTGAGCGATGTCGTAGGTGATCGCCGGGATGTTGGCGGCACCGAGGATCTGGGCGACTGCGGGATTGGACGAGGGCTGGCCGTTGAACTGGATGACGACGTCAACACCCTCCTGCGCAAAGATCTGCGCGTTCTGGACGGCGACGGCAGGATCGTTGTTGTTGGAGAGTTCGAGATATTCCCAGCCGCGCTGCTCGGCCAGCGCCCGGGCGACGTCGCCCTGCGCCTTCATCCAATCGCAGCAGGGATTGCCGCCGACCGCCATGCCGACCTTGAAGGTGTCGTCCTGGGCATTGGCGGCGCCGGCCGCCATCACGATTGCTGGGATGGCAACAGCCGTCATGGCCGCTGCCCGAAGTGTCTTCCGCATCATTGGTTTCCTCCCTGTTGCGGTTGTTGCCGTCGGGGCGCGGGGGCGCTCAGGCGGGTATGGCGTTGCGCTGGCTGTGCTCATGATCGTCGCCGGGAATGGCGCCGGTGATCAGTCCAACGATCTCTGAAACTTGGGTTTCGCTGACGGTGCGGGTCGCGATGGTGCGCCCGAGCCGCATCACCGTGATGCGGTCGGCGACCGACATCAGCTGCTGCATATTGTGCGAGACCACGATCACCGAGACGTCGTGCTTGCGCAGATCCCGGATAACCTCCAGCACTTGTTCGGTTTCCCGCACGCCGAGCGCCGCCGTCGGTTCGTCGAGGATGACGATGCGGCGCCCCCAGAGCAGGGCACGGGCGATAGCGAGGCACTGGCGCTGCCCGCCCGACATGCCCTTCACGCTGGCGTTGATGGAGGGGATCTTGACCGCAAGCGAGTCCAGCACCTCACGCGCTCGACCCCGCATCTGCCGGTCGTCCACGAGATTGAAGAAGCGCGCCACCGGGTTCGCCGCAAGTTCCTCCCGCCCGAGGTAGACGTTCTGATAGGCGGTCATGGTGTCGACCAGTGCCAGGTCCTGGTACACGGTCTCGATCCCCGCATCCATCGCATCCTGGGCGCCACGCAACTGGACCGGGCGCCCATCGATCAGGATGTCGCCACTGCTGGCGGCGATGACGCCCGAGAGGATCTTCAGCAGGGTCGACTTGCCCGCCCCGTTGTCGCCCACGAGCCCGAGCACCTCGTGCTTCCGAAGTGCCAAGGAGGCGTCGGCAAGCGCCACCACCGCCCCGAAATGCCGGGAAATGTGCCGTGCCTCAAGGACCGGAGCCGCTTCGCCCTCGCTCATGCGATACGCCTCCTCACGTTCCGTATTTGGAACATCCGTACCATATTTAGAACGCTATCGGGGCATCCGCTAGCTTGTCAAGCGTCCGTTGCCGCCGCGCGACGTCCCTACGCCTTAACTCGATCAGCTTTATTGACATACGATCTTACTGAGCAATATGTATGATCTAAGGAGGAGCGAGTTGAAGATCACATCCATCACCGCACGCGTCTGCAACGCCGAGATGCGCAACTGGGTGTTCGTGCGTGTCGAAACCGACGATCCGGGCCTGATCGGCTGGGGCGAAGCCACGCTCGAGTTCAAGACAGCCGCGGTGATCGGCGCCATCGCCGACCTCGAGCCGATGCTGGTGGGGCAGGATCCCCGCAACATCGAGCATTGCCTGCAGATCATGAACCGGCACGGCTTCTGGCGCATGGGCATCATCGGCATGTCGGCGATCAGCGGCATCGAGCTGGCGCTCTGGGACATCCTCGGCAAGCACCTTGGCGTGCCGGTCTGGCAGTTGCTCGGCGGCAGCGTGCGGGAGCACCTGCGGACCTACACCCATCTCGGCCTCGGCGATATGCGTGCGGTCTACGAATCCACCAGCTCGGCGGCAATCGTCGACCTCGCCCAGCGGGTGACGGCGCAGGGATACGACGCGCTGAAGGTGGTCTGCATTCCCTACAGCCACTACGTGGCTCCCACAGCCGATGTCGACCGGGTACGCCGGATGGTGGGCGACCTGCGCGACGCCGTTGGTCCTGAAATCGACATTATGGTGGACTTCCACGGCCGTCCGGCTTCGGTAAATGCCGCGCTCGCCTATATCGAGGCGCTGGCCGACGCTCGCATCATGTTCGCCGAGGAGCCGGTGCCGCCGGAAGACCTGCTCGGGCTGGCGGAAATCACCCGGCGCTCCACAACACCGATCGCCTCTGGCGAACGGCTGATCGGCCGCCGCGAGTTCGAACCGGCCCTGCGCCAGCGCGCCTTCCATATCGCCCAGCCCGACATCTGCCATACCGGTGGCCTGTGGGAGACGAAGAAGATCGCGGCCATGGCGGAAACGGCCGGCGTCGGCCTCGCGCCGCACAACCCGCTCGGCCCCGTTGCTGGCGTTGCGGCGCTGCATTTCGGCATCTCGACCCACAACGTCATCATTCAGGAGGAGATGTCCGGCGCCGTCCCCTGGTACGCGGAGGTCGTGCGTTGGCCGATCGAGCGGCGGGCCGGGCGCTGGGACAAGCCCATGCTCCCGGGGCTCGGGATCGAGGTCGACGAGGCGGTAATCGATGCGCATCCGTTCCAGCCGGACATTCTGCATGCTAGGGGCGCCGTCATGGCCGACGGCACCGTCGTGGACTGGTGACCCTTGTGGGCCAGCGGCTGGCGGGCAAGCGCGCCATCGTCACCGGCGCCGGACAGGGCATCGGTGAGGCCATCGCGCGGCTCTTCGCGGCGCATGGTGCGGCGGTCTTCATCGCAGAGATCAATCGCTCGACCGGCGAAGCCGTGGCGCGGGCGATCGAGGCGGACGGCGGCAACGCCCGCTTTATCGAAACCGATGTCACGGACAAGGCGCAGGTTGCGCGGCTGGCCGAGATGACGATGGCGGCACTCGGCGGCATCGATATCCTTGTCAACAATGCCGGCGCCAACGTCTTCTACGAACCCCTCAAGATGCCCGACGACGCCTGGAAGCGCTGCATGGACCTCGACCTCGAGGCCGCCTGGTCGTGTTCGCGGGCAGTTCTCCCTGCAATGCTCGCCCAGGGCGGTGGCGCCATCGTCAACATCGCCAGCGGCCACTCCTTCAAGATCATCCCCCACTGCTTTCCCTATCCGGTCGCCAAGCACGCGCTGGTCGGGCTCACCCGGGCGCTGGCCATCGAATACGCCTCGCGGGGCATTCGCGTAAACGCGATCGCCCCCGGCTATATCGATACGCCGATTGCCGAAGCCTACTGGGCCACCTTTCCCGATCCGGCGGCGGAGCGCGCCAGGGCCGAGGACATCCACCCCCCCAAACGAATTGGGCGGCCCGCCGAGGTTGCCCATACGGCGCTGTTCCTCGCATCGGACGAGGCGCCGTTCATCAATGCCGAGACCATTGTCATCGATGGCGGCCGCTCGGCGCTGTACCACGACTAGAACATTGCAACGGAGGAGGACTACGATGAGAAGTTTAGGAATTGGCGCGCTGGTGCTGGCCACCAGCCTCGCATTGGGTGCACAGGCATTCGCCCAGGACGACACCAAGATCGGCTATATCAACAAGATGGGCGATCACCCATGGTTCGTCGCCGAGGTCGAAGGTGCCAAGCAGGCAGCCGAGGCGGCCGGGGCGGAATTCGTTTCCCAGGACGTGCAGTTCAACGCCGACCTCACCATCACCACCATGGACACCATGATCGGTGACGGGGTCGATGGCATCGCCATCGTCGTGCCCGATCGCGGTCTCGGGCCGGTGGTGGCGCAGAAGGCCAAGGATGCCGGCATCCCGCTGATCGCCGTCGATGACGACATTACCTACGAAGACGGCACCCCCGTCCCCTATGTGGGTCTCGACGCCTACAGCATTGGCCGCAAGGTCGGCGAAGAGCTTGCCAAGCTGTACGAGGCCGAAGGCTGGTCGGACAAGGAAGTGCGGATCGCTTCCATCGAGGACCGCAAGGCGGACACCTGCATGCAGCGCAACAGGGGCGCCGAGGAGGCGTTCCTCGAGGCGGTTCCGGATTTCAATCCCGACAACATCGTCCGGGTCGCTTACGACAACACCATGGTCAACTCGATCGACGTGATGACCACGACGCTGACCGCCAACCCCCAGGTCACCAACTGGATCTTCTATTCCTGCAACGACGACGGCGTCCTCGGCGCCGCGCGGGCGCTCGAGAACTCGGGTTACTCCGCCGATCAGGGTATGGGCATCGGCATTGACGGCAGCCGTGCCTGCGATGCCTTCGGCGGCGGCAATCCCACCGCCTTCCGCGGCACCATGTGGCTCAACTCCGGCAATCACGGTCGGCTGGCCGTCGAGGCCCTGATTGCCAACATCGAGGAGGGTACGCCGCTCCCCGAGGCGATCTACAGCGATCCCGAGTTCATCACCGCTGAGAACTTCGTCAGCGAGTACAAGGCAAAGCTCTGCCCGTAGCACCCGAACTCCGGGCGCCGGCCGCTGCGGCTGGCGCCTACCATTCACAGCAGAACGGATGAGCGCAATGCCGGCCGGCAATGAAATCGCCAGAACCGAAGGCCTGTCCAAGGCCTTCGGCGTGGTTCAGGCGCTGAGCGAGGTGACCCTCGGCTTTCGCGGTGGGGAGATCCTCGCGCTGGTGGGCGAGAACGGCGCCGGCAAGTCTACGCTGATGCGCCTGCTCGAGGGGGTTCACGACCCCGATGCCGGTCGCATTCTGGTCGATGGCCGGCCCCAGCACTTCCGCGAGCCGAAGGAGGCCCACGCAGCGGGTATCAGGGTGATCCACCAGGAGCCCGACATCGTTCCGGACCTGACGGTGGCAGAGAATATCTTCGTCGGTGCGATGCCGCGCCATTTTGGGGTGCTCCTCGACTGGCGGGCGCTGGAAGCGGCGACCCGTGCCATCCTCGAGAAATTCGGCATGGCCGGCGAGTTGCGGCCCCGCGACCTCTGTGCCCGCCTCGGGCCGGCGCAGCGGCAGATGATCGAGATCATGCGCGCCGTCAGGGCAGGGGGGCGGCTCATCGCCTTCGACGAGCCCACCTCCTCGCTGACCGACGAAGAAGCCCGCCAGCTCTACCGGATCATCCGCCAACTGCAGGCGGAAGGTGTCTCGATCGTCTACATCTCGCACCGTCTGAACGAGGTCATCGATCTTGCTGATCGCGTCGCCGTGCTGCGCGACGGGCGGCTGGTCGCCGACGAGCCGGCAGCCGGCCTGACGGAGCGATCGATCTCCCGGCTGATGGTGGGTCGGGAACTGAAAGATTTGTTCCGCCGCACCAAAACCGCTCACCACGAGCCGGTCCTGGTTGTTTCCGGTCTCAGCTCCGAAGAGGTGCATGAGATAAGCCTGACCCTGCACCGCGGCGAGGTCCTCGGGATCGGTGGCCTGATGGGGGCAGGTCGATCTGAACTGGCGCGCGCGATCGTCGGCTTCGACCGGCGACTCGCCGGCGACGTGCAGGTCGAGGGCAAGACCCTGCGCCCGAACGACGTGGCTGCCTCCATCGCCGCCGGTATCGGTTTCGCCCCCGAGGATCGGAAGTCGGAGGCGCTGCTGCTGGCCCGCTCGATCCTCGACAATGCGACGATCTGCATCCCCGACAAGGTCGCATCCTTCGGCCTTTTCGACCGTCGCAAGGCCCTGTCGGCGATTGAGCCGCTCTCCAATACCCTGTCGATCCGCACTCCCAGCCTGGATCAGCTCGTCTCGAAGCTGTCGGGCGGAAACCAGCAGAAGGTGGTGCTGGCCCGCTGGCTGGCGCGGCAGCTCAAGGTGCTCATTCTCGACGAGCCGACGCGCGGCATCGATATCGGAGCGAAGGCTGAAATCTACCAGCTGATCGCCGAACTGGCGGCCGGCGGCATCGGGGTGCTGCTGATCTCCTCCGAGATGCCGGAGCTGATCGGCCTCGCCGACCGGGTGCTGGTCATGGCCGACGGGCGCCTGACCGGCGAGCTGGGTCCCGAGCAGCTGGACGAAGAATCGATACTGGCGCTGAGCATGCCCGCCGCGGCATCGGCGCAGCAGCAGGCAGCGAGGATACTCTGATGACCGAGCAGGCGCACTCCGCCGACGCCACAGCCGCCACGCCCCGGCGTAGCCTTGTCCAGCGGCTGACCGACCGGGTCGGCGTGCACAATCTGAGCCTCATCTTCGCTCTGGTCGTGCTCTGCGTGATCTTCGGCTACCTGCGCGGGGATGTCTTCTTCTCGTCCCGCAACATGCTCAACATCGGCCTCGCCGTGACCATCCTCGGGGTCCTGGCGATGAGCCAGACGGTGGTGATCGTTTCCGGCGGTCTCGATATTTCGGTGGGCTCGACCGTGGGGCTCGCAACTGTCGCCACGGCCATGGCGGCACAGGCGACAGGTTCGGCGGTGGCCGCGGTCGCGACCGGGCTGCTGGTCGGCGGCGCTGCCGGCCTCGTCAACGGCATCATCATAACCTTTGGCAGGGTCAATCCCGTCATCGCCACGCTCGGCACCATGGCCATCTTCCGGGGTGCGGCCTTTATCCTTTCCAACGGGCAGTCCATCTCCATCTTCGACGACGCCTTCCGCTTCATGGGCAATGGCACGATCCTCGGCCTGCCGGTGCCGCTCTGGATCCTTGCGATCACGGCCATTATGTTTCAGATTTTCCTCGCCCGCTCCATCGCTGGCCGCAACATCTACGCCATCGGCGGCAACCCCGTTGTCGCGCGGTTTTCGGGGATCAGCGTCAATCGCTACCGGGTGGCCATCTATGTCATGAGCGGCGTCGCGGCCGGGCTTGGCGGCATCCTTCTCGCCGCCCGCACGGGCTCGGGTCAGCCGATTTCCGGCTCCCAGGGACTGGAGCTCGAGGCGATCACGGCCGCGGTGCTCGGCGGCTGCGCCCTGCAGGGCGGGCGCGGCACCATTGTCGGGGCGCTGCTCGGCGTGCTCATTATCGGTGTCCTCAACAACGGCATGATCCTGACTGCGGTGCCGAGCTTCTACCAATTGCTCGCCAAGGGCGCCCTGCTGATCCTCGCTGTCATCGTGGCCGAATATCGCCTAAACCGGGCCTGATTCTGGCTGGAGCAGTACCGATGACGCATGTCGATCCGACGTCCACCACGCCGGCGGCAGTGCGATCGCCGCGCCATGTTACCCGGCAGGTGATGGACGAACTGGGCCGTCGCATCCTCGCCGGGCACTACCCGCAGCGGAGCGTGCTGCCGACGGAGCTGCAGCTCTGCGAAGAGTTCGGAGTGAGCCGCACCGCCTTGCGCGAGGCCACCAAGATGCTGGCCGCCAAAGGTCTGGTGGTCGCGCGCCGTCGCGCCGGTACCATTGTACAGGACTCCAGCCTCTGGAACCGCCTCGATGTGGACGTGCTATCCTGGATGGACGCTGCCGATCCGGACCCAATCTTCGTGCGCGGCCTCGTCGAGGCACGGCTGGCCATCGAGCCGGCGGCCGCAGATCTCGCGGCACAGCGGGCCACTGCCAGCGACCTCGCGGTTATCGAGGCCGGCTTCCTTGCCATGCAGGCGGCGAACCCCGCCGATCTTGCCGCCTTTGCTGCGGCCGACATCGAATTTCACGTCGGCGTCCTCAATGCCAGCCACAATCCGGTCTTCACCGGCCTTGCCAACCTGATCGGCCGGGCGCTGCGCAGTTCCGTCCGCCTCACCACCCCAGCCTCCGGTGATCACCGGCGGGCCGTGTCGGCGCATGGCGAGGTTCTGGAAGCCATCCGCCTGCGGCAGCCGGAACTCGCCAGGTCGCGCATGCGGGCCCTGATCGACATCGCGGCGCTTGACCTTACCAGCGCCAGCGTGCGGCGCGGAGGCTGAGACGCTGGACCGCCGGCTGCACATCGGCCACGGCGCGCTTTCGGCGGTGGTGGTGCCGGAATTGGGAGGAGGGCTCGCCCGGCTCGACTTCATGAGCGGCGGCCAGTCACTGCCGTTGCTGCGGCCGGAGCCGCCGGGTGCTGCCGGTGATCCGTTTGCGCTCGGCATGCAGATCCTGGTGCCCTGGTCCAATCGCATCTCCTCAGGCGGCTTCAGCTTCGGCGGCAGGCGGCATGAGCTGCAGCCGAACGTCGAGGGGGAACCATTTCCCATCCACGGCAACGGCTTCTCGCGGCCTTGGGAGGTGCTTTCGGTCACTGCGGACGCGGTCACACTGTGCCTTGAGTCCGACGGACCCGGTCCCTTCCGCTACCGCGCCGGCCTCACCTATGCCATACAGGGCGGATCCCTCCGCACCGCCCTTGATCTCTGCAATACCGGCAACGACAAGCTGCCTTTCGGCCTCGGTTTTCACCCCTGGTTCAGACGGACGTTGCAGACGGAACTGCAGGCCCGATCCAGGGGCGTCTGGCAGGAGACAACGCAGCACCTGCCGCTCGGTACCGAGCCGGTGCCACTGCTGGCGGAGTGGGATTTCAGTCGCTCCGCCAGCTTGCCCGAAGGCTTCATCAACAACGCCTTCGTCGGCTGGGATGGCCGGGCCACTGTCTATTGGCCCGACACTGGCCTGCAGCTGCGCATCGAGGCGTCGCCGGTGCTCTCGACCTACATCCTATACTCGCCGGGGTCGCAGGCGGACTTCTTCTGCTTCGAGCCCGTCAGCCATGCGGTCGATGCCTTCAACCTTCCGGGGCCGCCGGAGGCCCACGGTCTGGTGGTGCTGGCCCCGGGCCAGTCCATGGCAGCGTCCGTGACTCTCTCGGTAGCAATGGAGGCCGGGGGAGGCGGCAGCTAGCTGACGCGTCCGTTGTCGATCAGGGCTCGCTTCGAACGATACCTTCGGCTTTCGCCTCGCTGACGGCGAACTGGATCGCGGCGGCGGTGGTCGCCTCTTCACCCTCCCGCAGCGGAGCGGCGACGGCGCGCAGCGGGTCCGTCCGGTAGAGCGCCAGCTTCTCGTCACCGGGAAGGAATCGGCCGGGGCCATCGACGCTCTCATCGAGGTTCCACGGCTTGTCCGGGTCGGGCGAGGGGACGGCCTCGATCAGTGCTTTCGTGTAGGGGTGACGCGGGTCATGGATAACCGCTTCCGCCGCGCCGACCTCCATCACCTGGCCGCCATGCAGGACGACGATGGTGTCGGCGACCTGATAGGCCGTGGTGAGGTCGTGGGTGACATAGATCAGCGAGATGCCGAGGTCGCGATTGAGGCCGTAGAGGATCTCGAGGATCGTAGAGCGCATCGAGGCGTCGACCATGGAGACCGGCTCGTCGGCGAGAATGACCTCGGGATCGAGCAGCAGCGCCCGGGCGATCATCACCCGCTGCCGCTGCCCGCCGGACAGCTGGTGCGGGTACTTTCCGAGCGTCTCGGCGGGATCGAGCCCGACGCGCGTCAGGGTGCTCTCGATCTTCGCATAAGCCTCCCGGCGCGAGCGCACCAAGCCGAAGGCCTTCAGCGGCGTCAGCAGCGGGTGGTCGATCCGGTAGAAGGGGTTGAAGACGTCGAACGGGTCCTGAAAGATCGCCTGCACCTCGCGGCGGAAGTTGCGCTGGGCCCCACCGCGGAGCGAAGTCAGGGGATTGCCGTCATAGAGGACGCTGCCGCTGCTCGGGTCCTGGAAGCCGAGCAGCAGCCGGATCAGAGTGGTCTTGCCGCTGCCGCTTTCGCCGACGACCGCGGTTATCGACGGGCGCGGCCCCCCGACGGCCAGGGAGAGTCCGCGCAGCGCCGGCTTGCCGGAGTAGACAACGTCGACGTCGCGGACTTCGAGAACCTTCTTCATCTCATGCCCCTCCGGCGCCGGCGGGCGGCGCGAGGCGGAAGGCGCCGACGCGGTCGAAGGAGGGCAGGGATTCGATCAGCATCCGCGTATAGGGGTGCTCGGGCGCCGAGAACACCTTCTTCACCGGCCCTATTTCCACGAGCTCGCCCCTGTACATCACCCCGATGCGGCTGACGAAATGCGCCATCAGCGCCATGTCATGGCCGATCAGGACCACGGCGGCGCCGAGCTCCCGCTGCACTCGCCCCAGCGTGCCCAGCACCTGCTTTTGCACCATGACATCGAGCGCGCTGGTCGGCTCGTCGGCGAGGATCAGGCTTGGCCGCAGCGCGATGGACATGGCGATGCAGACGCGCTGCTTCATGCCGCCCGAGAGCTGGTGCGGAAACCTGTTTTGAACAGCTGGCTCCAGGCCGACGCGCTGCAGCAGCTCGCCGATTGCCCTGTTCCTCTCCCCCGGTGCATGGCGCACCCCGTGATCCTCGAAGATGTCGGCAATCTGCCGTCCGATGCGCAGCACCGGGTTGAGCGAGCTCATCGCCCCCTGCGGCACCAGCGACATCTCGGCGAACCGCAACGCCCGATACTGGGCATTGGTCATCTTGGTTAGGTCGCGGCCGTTGAGCAGCAGCTCGCCGCCCGTCACCAGCCCCCCGCGCAGCATGCGCATCAGGGCGAGAATGGTGGTCGACTTGCCGGAACCGGACTCTCCGACCAGCCCGAAGCGCTCGCCCGGGCCGAGGGAAAAGCTGACGTCCTTGACCGCCTGGAAGGGACCGCGGGCCGTCGGATAGGTCACGTCGAGATTCCGGATTTCGAGAACGGGGCTGCTCATCAGCTGGTCCCCGCGCGCTTATTGACGAAGCTGTCCATGCCCGCGGAGGTCAGCATCAACCCGATGAAGATCAGCGAGATGGCGACGATCGGGGGCCCCCACCACCACCACATGCCGCGGATGATCGCGCCGTAGAACTGCGACCAGTAGATGGTCATGCCGAGCGTCAGCTCGTTCTGCGGGCCCAGCCCCAGCGCCTCGAGGCCGATGGTCGCCAGCATGGCGCTGGAGACGGTGATGACGAAACTCGCGGCGATGAACGGCAGCAGGTTGGGCAGTACCTCGACGAAGATCAGCTTCAGCCCCGTCGAACCGTTGAGCCGTGCAATCTGGACGTAGCCACGCTCGCGCAGCGACAGCGTCTGCGCCCGGATGGTGCGCGTCGCCACCATCCACGACAGCGAAGCGACGATCACGGCCATCAGCTCCACGGTCATCTCACGCACGTTGGAGGCGACCAGCACCAGGATGGCGATGCCGGGGATGGTCATCATGACGTCGGAGGCGAGGCGGATGACCGTGTCGATGAAGCCCCCGACAAAGCCGGCAATCAGTCCTAGCGCCACGCCGGCCGACAGGCTGATAAGTCCGGCCGCCAGCCCGATCTTGAGGGTCTGCGGCATGGCGAGGATCAGCACGGTCAACATGTCCCGGCCCTGCGCGTCCGTGCCGAGCCAGTGTGCCCCGGACGGCGGTTGCCGCGGCACCGTGGCACCAACCCGGCTTAGCGTTCCGTCCACCAGCAGCGGTCCGATCAACGCAACCAGCACGATCGTCGTCAGGATCAGCAGGCCGAACAGCAGCGATTTGTTGCGGTAGAGCCCGGCCGCGGCGAAGAGAAACCTGTCCATGCCTACTTCCCCTTGGCGGTGATCCGCGGGTCGATGAGCGGATAGATGAGATCGAGAATGAACATGGCGATCGCGATCGAGACCGAGAGCAGCAGCACGATGCCCTGGATGACGAAATAATCCTTGGACTGGATCGCCTGGTAGAGCCGGAAGCCGATACCCGGATAGGAGAAGATCACCTCGACGAGGATGGCGCCGGAGGCGATGTGCCCGAGGCTCAGCGCCAGCTTGGTGAGCTGCGGGAGCAGGGCATTGCGCATCCCGTACCAGAGGAAGATGCGTTTCGGTTTCAGCCCCTTGGCGTCAGCCAACGTGATGTAGTCCTCGCCCAGCACGCTCACCATCATGCCACGCATGCCAAGGGCCCACGCGCCGACTTCGGCGATGATGATGGCCAGCGCCGGCAAGGTGCCGTGCCAGAGGATGCCTTGGATTGCCGGCCAGTTCAGGCCGGGAGACATGCCGAATGGCATGCCCCCGCCAGCCGGAAAGATGCGGAACACGATGGCGAAGAGGTAGAGCAGGATCATTCCGATGAGGAAATAGGGCACCGAGGAAAGGAGGGCGACGGCCGATCCGAAGCCGCGCACGGCACGGGGTGCGCGCGGCCAGCCCATCAGGCCGCCGAGCAGCGTCCCGATGGCGAAGCTGATCAGGGTGGCGAAACCGAGAAGACCCAGTGTCCACGGCAAGCCGCCGAGAATGGCGTCGGAGACGCGTTCCGGATAGTTGGTGAGGGAGCTGCCGAGGTCGAGGCGAAACACCGACTGCCAGTAGGCGAGGTATTGCTGCCAGATCGGCTGGTCCAGCCCGAACCGCGCCCGGTAGCTCTCGACCATGGCCCCGACGTCACCCACCGCTCCGCCGCCTGAGGCAAGCAGCTGGTTGAGCTGCGACTCGATCGGGTCGCCCGGCATCATCCGCGGCAGCGCGAAGTTGATGGTCACCGCAAAGAACACCACCAGCAGCATGATGCCGAAGCGGCGTGAAACATAGCTCAGATACATTGGCCGACCCCCTGCTGCCCGGCGCTCAGGCGCACATCGCCTCGAGCCGCTCGGCGCTGAGGTCGAGACCGAACCCGGGGGCGTCGTTCGGAACCAGTCGGCCCTTCTCAGGCACGCTCATCCCGGGAAACACCACCGTCTCCTTGAGCGGCACGCCGGCGCCAGAGCCGACAAAATACTCGCCCCAGCGCGCATTCGGCGTCGCGAGGCTAAAATGCTGGCCGTAGGGGGTGTTCATGCCGGCATGCAGCATGATCTCGATACCGGCCGCTTCGGCGATATGAGCGATGCGCTGGCAGGCGGTGAAGCCGCCGACCCAGCAGATGTCCGGCTGGAAGATGTCGGCCATCTGGCGCTTGGCGGCGTGGGCGAAGGGGTAGGGGGTGTACCAGTGCTCGCCGGTCGCGAGTGTCTGCCACGGCAGCCGTGTCCGCAGCGCCTCATGGGCATCCATATTGTCGGGGATCAGGCAGTCTTCCATCCACTTGAGCCGGTATGGCCTGAGGCGCTCGGCCAGCCGCACCGCGAACTCGACGTCGAACGCCATCCAGCAATCGAGCATCAGCTCCACCTTGTCGCCGACCAGTTCCCGGTTGCGTGCGACGAATTCTTCATTCCCTTCCAGCGCCTCGAGGCCGCCGAAGGTGCCGTAGGGGCAGGCGAGCTTAGTCGCCTCGAAGCCGAGCTCCATATGCCAGTCCGTATCGTTGCCGGTGGCGTAGCAGAACTGGCTTTCCCGCACGGGGCCGCCGGCAAGTTCGTAGACCGGCATCCCGAGCAGCTTGCCCTTGAGGTCCCAGAGCGCCAGGTCAACGGCGCTGATGGCGTAGGAGGCGAGGCCGCCGGAGCCGTATGGCGCCGACATGCGCATCATCATGTCCCAGAGTCGGTCGGTGCTCATCGAATTCTCGCCCACGAGCAGCGGCGCAAAATGATCGTTGATCAGGCTGATGACCGGCGTGCCGTTGCGACTGACGCCGAAACCTGTGCTACCGTCCTCGGCGGTGACGAGGCAGCCGACGGAACCGTCGAAGCGCCAGGACGAGCGGTGGCGGCGGAAGCGCTCATACCCGGACATCGGTCCGGCAACCTCGGCATCCCGGGTCCAGGGCGCACGCCGCGGTGGCGTCGCGCCGCCGTCTTCCGCTTCCTTGTAGAGTGCGCCGACCATCTCGTTGTGGATGGCGAATGCGCGAACTTCCTTGATCTTCACCATGTCGGGAATCGGCCTCGGGCTTGCCCGCCGCCCGGGGAGGCAGCAGGGAGGAGTGGGGCCGGAGGCAACATGCCTCCGGCCGGTTCGGAGCGACTTACTGCGTCGGCTTCAGGTTGTGGATGACGAGCGCAAAGCCTTCCCACGGCAGGTAGGGCGCGACGTAGGCATTCTCGGCCGAGGGGTAGCCCGTCCAGTAGGTCGAGTTGAACACCAGCGTGTGGAACTCCTCGGCCAGCGGGATCTCGGGCAGGTCACGCGCGAAGATCTCGGTCGCCTGTTTCACCAGCTCCACATATTCCGGATTGTCCGGGGAGGGCTGCATCTGCTCCATCTGGTCGAGAATGGCATCGAGTTCGGGATCCCCGTACCGCGTCGGCGCCCTGAGGTTCTTCGAACTCTCGCCCTCGGCCGCAGCATACTTCGAGTGGAAGTGCTCGAGCGTCTGCCAAGGGTCGTAGAGGCTGCCGCAATGCGGCCCCACGCTCATCTCGAAGTTGCCGGCCACCATGGCCTCGGTCAGCGCCGTCCGCTGCTGCACGCTGAGCAGGGCATCGAAGCCGGCCGTCTGCAACTGCTGAACCAGCACCGGGCCGATCGGGTCGCCTTGGGCGACCTGCAGCTCGACCTGCAGCGTCTCCCCATCCGCATCTGCCCATTGGCCGTCCTCGCCGCGGACATAGCCCGCCTCGGTCATCAGTGCGTCGACCCGTTCCTGCGAGTTGTTGCCGAGTTCGGCAACGCCCGGGACGTCGCCCAACTGGTCAACGTAGTCAAGCATACCCTGGTACGACGACACCGGCAGTACCGCCGATATGACCGACCCCTCGTACGCGAGATTGACCACCTGCTCGCGATCAATGGCGGCATTGATGGCATGGCGCAGGGTAACGTCGTCGAAGGGCTCGCTCTGCGTGTTGAACCGGATGGCGAAGGTGCAGCCGTCGGGAGCGCCCCAGACGGGACCTTCCGAATTCCAGGAGATCAGGCCCGGGTTCTGCACCCGCACCGCCTCGAAGGCACCGGGCTGGATCGGAAAACCCATATCGATCTGGTTATTGGCGTAGAGCTGCGGCATCGCTTCCTGGGTCGCCGGCACATAAACGATCCGCTGGACCTCCGGCATGGCGTCGGCCACCCCCGCATCCACAGCCCACCAGTCGTCGCGCAGGTCGTAGGTGAGCGAACTGGCATCGGCCTTCACCAGCTCGTAGGGCCCCGTACCGACGGGCCAACCCTGCTCCAGATCGAAATTGGCGAAGGTCATCGGGTCCTTGCCTTCCCAGATGTGCTGGGGGACGACCACAAAGCGGGTCGACTGGCCGGTGGCAAGGAAGTCGGCGGCCCAGCGCGGTCCCGGCTTTGTCAGCGTCACCTTCACCGTCAGCGGGTCGACCACCTCAACCGAGTCCACCCACTCTGCAATCGCAGAGGAGAAGAGCAGATCCGGCGCCGCGCCCTTGAGCATCTCAAAGGTGAAGGCGACGTCCTCGGCGTCGAAGTCCTCGCCGTCGCTCCACTTCACCCCCTCGCGGATGTTGATGGTGACCTCGGTGAAGTCGTCGTTGTAGCTGAAGCTCTCAGCCTGCCAGGGGATCAGCTCGTTGGTGTTGTGGTTGGTGTAGAACAGCGCCTCGTTCACCGTGTAGTGGAGGCTGTTGCGCTGGTGGAGCAGCACACCGGCATAAGGATTGAAATTGTCGGGCGAGGGTACCTGGTTGTGGAAGTCCCAGCCCTGACTGATGACCGTGCGATTGCGCGGCACGTCGGGAATGGACTGGGCCGTGGCAAGGCTCGTGCCGAGCAGCAGCCCGGCCACTGTGGTGGCCGTGGCCATTCTGAGGATTCTTGTCGTGTGCGTCATTGGTACCTCCCTGTTGGGTAGTTTCGACCTTAGCTGGTCATCTGGAATACGTGTTCGATTGGCTCCCGCTGCGGCAGCTCGCCGTCCATTTCGAGGACGTCGGCCATGTAGGCGCGCCATCTGAGCACCTCGGGATGCTCCGGCTGCGCTGCGTCCCGTGAAGCGGTCCGCAGCATATGGCCGAAGGCGCGATGCCCTGTCGCATCGAGGTAGATGTCGTAGTGCACGACCCCCGTCTCCCGCAGCGCCGCAACGAGCTCGGGCCAGATGGCCGCGTGCCGGCGCCGGTACTCGTCGGCCATACCGGGCCTGATGCGGAGCACGAAGGCGCTGGAATAGAGCCGCGACAGGTCACGGGTCATGCTGAACCTCCCGCCACCGGCTGTGCGGAACCGCCGGCGCGCGACGAGGCGAGCAAAGCTGCGATCGTCGCCGCAGTTGTTGCGCCGATGCTGCCAGGGGACAGGTTCTTGCCGCGGCCGCGCGCCAGTTCGACCAGCGAACGAACCGGCCCGTCGCAGCGATAGGTCCAGTCGCCACTGGCGAGCTCCAGCTTCTCGACGTCGCCTTTACTGTGGCGGATCTCGCAGCTGTCGCGGTCGAATTCGGCCGTCAGCATGCCGTCGCTTCCCGTCAGGAACAGTCGCATCAGGCCCCGCTGGCCTTGCGGCATGGCGGCGGCCCCGGAAATGGATGCGACGGCGCCGTTGGCGAGCAGAACGGCGCCGGCATCTGCAAGGTCGACGCCGTCCTGCGGGAAGGTATGTGCAGAAACCGAGCGCGGCTGCAGCCCCGTGAGGAAGTACATCAGGGCGAGCGAGTGCGAGAGCTGCCCGTAGGCGAAGCCGCCGCCGCGGGCCGGATCCTGCCACGTCGACTGGTCGGGCCGGAAGAAGCTCGTCTTCCATGCGTTGAGGCCGTGGTCGCCCGAAAAGACATCGCGGGTGGCCGAGATGAAGCTCACCATCGCGTGCTCGATCGCGCCGATGGCTCCGTCGGCGATCCTTTGGCGGAGGGCGTCGACCTGCGGCAGGTAGTGGTAGCCGTTGGCGACGAGGAGATGACGGTCCTGTGCCTCTGCCAGGCGCACCAGGTCCCAGGCTTCGGCAGGGTCCAGCGTCATCGGCTTCTCGCAGAGCACATGGGCACCTGACTCGAGAGCCGCGCGCGCATGGCGGTGATGCAGGTGGTGGGGCGAGGACACCACGACGATGTCAGGCTTGCGGGCCAGCACCGCCTCGAAGTCTTCCGAGGCGAAGGCGAAGCCAAAATGGTCGCGAACCCGCTCCAGTTCATGAGGTTCGAGGCGGCTGACGCCATCGAGAACGACGTCCTCGCAGGCGGCGAGCACCGGAATGTGGTTCTGTGCCGCATACCAGCCTGCACCGAGGACGGCAGCGCGCAGTGCGTGTTCAGCCATGGCCTCCCGTCTCCCGTCGCCGGCCTCTCGCGGCCCGATTCTGGTTAGCGCTGTCCATTTCTGTGGCGAAGTACCGTTCCAATGCGGTCCTTGCAACTTGCTTCGCCGGATCAGCTAAACTACAACCTTGTAAAACAGGGCATGGATAGCGCTGTCCAATAAGATGGGTATCACCATGGATGAGAGGGCGTCAAGCGCGACGGCGGCGGATGACGGCGGGGCAGGACTGACTAGAGTTCGCCTGCAGGAAGTCGCTGCCGCTGCCGGCGTCTCGACCATCACCGTTTCCCGCTGCATCAGCAATCCGGGCCGGGTCTCGGAGCGGACGCGCGAGCACGTGCTGAAGGTTGCGAGCCGCATGGGGTACATTCCCAACCGGCTGGCCTCGAGCCTCGCCTCCGCCAGGACGCGGGTGGTGGCGGTGGTCGTGCCGACCATCGCCAACCCCATTCACGGCATCATCCTGCAGGGGCTGTCCGACATCCTGGAGCCTGCCGGCTACCAGCTGCTGCTCGGCAATTCCCACTTCTCGAGCCGTGTGGAGCTGGAGCTGGTTCGCACTTTCCTTGGTCATCGGGTCGACGGGATCCTGCTGACCGGGCGAGATCATGCGCCGGAATGCGTCGACCTTCTGGCGCGCGCGCAGACGCCGATGGTGGAGATGTTCGACTACAATCCGACGCCCCCCGATCTGGCCGTCGGATCATCGAACTTCGAGGCGGGGGAGTCCCTCGGCCGCTATCTTATTGCCCGGGGTCGCCGCCACCTTGCCTATGTCGGCCATACCGGCCTTGACGACAGCCGCATGATGGCGCGTCTGGAGGGGCTGCAACTGGTCTGCAGCGAAGCCGGGCTGCCGGCGCCGCGGCACTACCAGATCTCCAGCGACCCGGGCACCGGGGCCGGGGGCGAGGTAGTTGGCACGATTCTCCGTGAAGCTCCGGAAGTGGACGCCATTGTCTTTGCCGGCCATCAGGTGGCCGTCGGCGCCATCCGCTATGCTATCGACGTCGACATCGAGGTGCCGGGTCGGGTCGCCATTGCCGGCTTCGGCGATTCCCCGATCGCCCGCTGGATCACCCCCTCCCTGACAACGGTGCGCTTTCCGGTACGGGAGACTGGCCTCGAGGCAGGCAAGCTGCTGCTTGGTCGCTTGCAGGGCAGGGAGCCGGGCCAGAGATCGGTGCGCCTCGGCTTCGAGATCCTGAGTCGGGAAAGCGCCTGAAGTTCCGGAGCAATATTGTGAAGAAGCCCAACATTGTCTGGATCATGGCGGACGAGTTGCGGGCCAGTGCGCTCGGCTGCTACGGCGGCAGTTGGGCACCGGTGGCGACTCCGAACATCGACGCTCTGGCGGCTCAAGGCGTGCTGTTCGAGAACAACTTCTGCAATTCGCCGGTCTGCGTGCCCTCGCGCATGAGCCTGCTGACTGCCTCGCCGCCGGAGCGTACAGGCATCTACTTCAACGAGGGCGCCTGGAAGTCCTTTCCCGTTCCGGTCCGGCTGCTCACCTTCCCCGAGCACTTCGCGGCCAACGGCTACCGCACCGCCTCGCTCGGGAAGAGCCACTATGCGCAGGCCTACACGCCCTGGCAGGAGGACAATCCTGAGGGTGCCAGCATGCATGGGTTCGGACTCGAGACGGACCCAGGGGCGCTGCAGCCGATTGTGCCAAAGGGCATCCCGTCGCCGGTCGGCGGCGTTTTTCCGTCCGGCCGCTTCTATCCGCCCGAGGCCGTCACCCGCAATGCCATCGACTGGCTCGACCGGCACGGCGACGAGCCGTTCCTCTTGCGCGTCTCCTATCTGCAGCCGCACACCCCGGTGCTGCCGCCGCAGCAGTATCGCAGCATGTACCGCGCGGCCGACTGGCCGGGCCATGACCTGCCCCGCGGCTATGGTAGCGCCTATGAGGAGGCGTTCGCGGAGATGGTAGGCGGCCGTGCCCTCAGCCACGAGGAGATGCAGCAGGCCCAGGCGGACTACCACGCCCTCGTCACCTGGCTCGACGTGCAGGTCGGGATCGTGCTTGCCATGTTGAAGACGCGGGGACTGGACGACACCATCGTGGTCTTCACCTCCGACCACGGGGCGTCGCTGGGGGAGAACGGTCTCCTCAGCAAGATCGTTTGTGCGCCGCAGAGCCAGCGTACCCCGTTCATCGTGTCATGGCCGAACCGCGTGCCGCCGGGCGAGCGCCGCCAAGACCTCACGGAAAACATGGACCTCGCCCGCACCCTTTGCGATCTCGCGGGGTTGGCGCCTGACCCGGGCTTCGAGGGGCGCTCGGTGTTCAGCAATCCGGCCCCCGAAATGGTCTTTGCCACCGTCGGCACCGGCGCCCTCGGCGCTAAGGCCTCGGCTGCCGCCAACCGCGGCGGCTGGCGCAATGGCGGCGGCTGGCCGCGGCGCTGCTGCGTGCGCACCGAGCGCTTCCGCTTCGACATGAACGTGCGGCAGGACGGCGCGCCGATTGCGTCGGCAGAGGAGGATCCTTTCCTCGCGGATGTCGTCGCCGACCCGGCCGAGACCGTCAACCTTGCACTAGATTCACTTCATGAGGAAACCGTCGCAAGCCTGCGCCGCAGCGTGCTGCAGCGGTTCGCGCAATCGGTCGAACCGGATTTCGTGCCAGCTTTTTCGGAGGACGAGGCGCCCGAATTCCTACCGCCGCGCATCGGCCGCTAGCTCGGCGCCTCGCAGCTACAGATCGGTGGCGTCCCCCCAGCCGGTCGGCCCGAACAGGTGCAGATCATGGCCGCCGCCTTCGTACTCGACATAGCCGACGCCGTTGGCATTCCAGGCATCGTCGCCACCTTCGACGCAGCCGATGAAGCGGCTGGAGGTACCGCTCCCTGCCGGCACGTCCCAATCCACCAGTCGCCAGTTGCAACCCGAGCCCGTGTGCAGGGTAAGGCTGTAGGTGGCATTATTGTCGGCAGTCGCCGCAGCCTCGTAAATGCTGAGCCTCGAATCGCCCACCGGCAACCGGCGCAACTCGGCGTCGCGATCCTTCAGGAAGGCGATCATCGCTGCACGCGAGCCGGCGCCGAAGATCCCGTCGATGCTGCCGCTGTAGTAACCCCAGTCCTTGAGCCGCTGCTGGAGCTGCATCTTCACGTCACGCGAAGCACCCTTCTTCAGCCCTGCAGGAAGCGCCCGGTCGTCAGGCAGGACGAGCAGGGCACTCCAGGCCCCGCGTGCCCGTGCGATCTCCTGTAGGGTCTGCGCGCCGGAGGCCTGGGTGGTTGATGCACCTTTTGCGACAAGCTCCGCTACGAACGCACCGTTGTCCGCAATTACGGCCGCTATCAGCGGCGTCACGCCGTCAGGATCCGGCTGGCTGGCGAGAGCCACAGCACTCGGCAGGAGCTGCTGTCCGACCGACGCAGCCTCGGACCCTTTCAGGTTGACTGCCAGGGCCACAAAAGCGGAGCGGCCTTCGGCGTTGCGGTGGGCCAGCAGTTGAGCGCCGCCGTCCTTGCTGAGTTGCAGCGCCGCCGCTATCAGCCGAGGTCGCTGGACTACGCTGCGGTTCACCAGCGCCGCATGCAGGACGTTGTTGCCATCGGGTCCGGTCGCCGAGAGGTCGCCGCCCGCGGCGTGCAACTGCCGCAGCATTTCGGCAGAGCCGTTTGCTGCGACGAGGATCGCCACCGGAGTGCCCTCCGGATCAAGGGCATTCGGATCCGCACCGGCATCCAGCGCCTCACGAAAAGCCTGCGACATCCGATTGCTGGCAAGGCTTGCGAGATCAGGCGGGGAATCGAGTTCCGGCGCGCCCCCCAGCCGCTCGGCAATCTCGTCATAGCCGAGGAGGCGTGCGATGGCCGCCGGACGCACCCCGTCATTGTCCATGCGTTGGGGGTTGGCGCCGCCACGGATCAGCAGCTCCACCATCTCCATGTCTCCGGCCATCGCCGCCAGCGTCAGGTAGGGGACGCCACTGACCTCCCCGTCGGCCCGCGCGCCGCTCAGCAGCAACAGCCGCGCGAGCGCCTGGTTTCCGCTCATCACCGCCACGCCCACGGCGGAATTGCCATCGGCGGCAACGACGTTGAGGTCGGCGCCGGCATCGGCGAGATGGCGGACCGCATCGCCCGCTCCGGCGACGGCGGCGTCGAGCAAGGCGGTGACACCGTCGGTGTCGGCGGCGTCTACGTCGACGCCCGCCGCCAGCAATCGCGAGATTTCCGTGACGTCGTTGCTACGGGCTGCCCGTCGCAGGAGGTCCTCGTCGGTGGGAGGCGCCTCGTCCGCGACGAGCAGCGCCATTTCTCTGGACCCGATATTGCGAGCGAATTCACCAGGGGTGCCGTCGCGGGTCGCTATCGTCGGGTTGGCACCGGAGTGCAGCAGCTGCCGTGCAATCTCCAGCCGGTCGGCGGCGATGGCGACGATGAGCGCGTTGGTGCCGCGGGAATTGGGAGCGTCGACAGGGGCACCCAGGCCAATCAGTTTCCCAACAATGCTCCCTTCTTCATTGGCGGCGAAGTAACTCAGGAGGTCGCCGGCAAGCGTCGGTGGCAGGTCGGCTATGTCATCGGCCGTGAGAGTGTCTTGCAGCGCGCGTGATATAAGCTCCGCCAACTGCATTGGCTGGACCAACTCAATTTTCGTGGCATCCCTAGCCGTGTCGGTGGTCCCCTGGCCAACAGCCGCCGAGACCATCGCCAGCGCAGAGATGTACGCTATGCCCGCCAGCCCACAGGTCACGCCGAGCGGTAGCCGTATGCTCTTATGCCTCACATCCCTCTCCCCATGGCCGCTCAGCAAAGGGCACTGTACTGCGCCTGCAACTCACGCAACCTTGGTCTCTCCACATCCCTCGCCCATTGCCGACCTTGGGGGCCATAGCTGTACCTCGGCCCCTCATAATCGGCGACGATCTCCCTCTGCCGCGCGATACTGTTGGCTATTTGCGAACATGTAGCAGCATCGGCTTTGCCACTCCCCCGACTTCCTCCGGTGCTCGACTTTGACGGACCTCGATCGACCCGCTGCTGAGCAGCTCGCCTCTGCGCCGCGGCTGCGGCTGTCCTCTCCCGTTCCGCAGCAGCAGCTGCCATAGCACGGGAAGAGCTTTCGGACCGCGCTGCCATGGCCTTGCGGACTTGATCTTGGGCTTGCACATATTCAGCGCTTAAGTCGCCGCCCTCCGGCGCCACGCGCGAAGCGCCGCCCCCGCGATAGCCGCCCATGATCTCAACGCTGGTCTTGCGCGACATCGCCGTCAGCCGGCTCTGCAGGCTGTCCCCGGAAGCACCGTGAAATTGCGCCGTCGCGCGATGGAGATCGGTCACGGCGCTCTGGTGCATGTCGAGCAACGTCTCAAGCGCCGTCTTCACCAGTCGGCGCTGCACGACGTTCCAGCCGGCCGCTTGGCTGTAGCCCAGGAGGCCGACGCTTCCGCCCAGGCCAAGCCCGCTCCCCGAGCTGCCAGAACGTCCCAGCAGTCCGTCGAGGCCGCCGTAAGCCTCAAGGGCACTGCGCAGGCCACCTATGACCAGTCCGCCGCCGGTTCCGATCGGTGCCCTTCTACTTACGCCGCCGAAGCTGCTCCGGCTGCCGAACTTTTCGAGCAGCTTGATTCCGCCGCTCAGCATGCCGTCGCGCATGCTGCGGCCGGCGCGTTCGGGCAGGTCGTCCAGCGATCGCTGCGTCTCGGCCAGCACGTTCCGGTTGCGCCTATAGGCGTTGACCGCCGCCATACAGCGGGTGCGCGCTCGGGAAGCTTCTGTGAGGACGTCGAACGCCTGGTCGTGCAACTGGCTGGACCGCTGGTAAAGGCGGCTTGCCTCGATCGACGGACCGTTCCGAGCCCGCACCACTGCCCAGGCTTCGCCTCCGACGCTCTTCGCCTCGCCGGCAAGCTGCTGGTGCAGCGCCCTATAGCGGTCATAGAGTTGGTGGCACTCGCTCGCGTCAGTCGGCGAGATCGGATCAGGCGGATAGGACGCGGCCCAGGCCTTGGCCGGTATGGCGAGGGCTACCGCGAGCACGACGCCCATGACGGCTGTTTTCGTCAGTTCCATCTTGGCCACTGCGCCCGCCCCCAAGCCCAACGACAATCTGGCAAATGGCGTTTAATGGCGCAACAGCGATCGCGTATAGGCGGGCGCGGCATCGGCCGGCGCAGAGCATCCCCACCGGGCTACGCAGTCTGAGCCGGGTGCCGCTGTAACGCGCCATATTCTGCGCGGTACCATTCGACAAATTCCTTGATCCCCGCCTCCACGCCCGTGGCCGGCAGGTATCCCGTCAGCGCCTTGAGCAGGCTTGGGTCGGCATGCGTGCCGGGAACGTCGCCCTTCTGCATCGGCAGCAGCCGGCGGATTGCCTGCTTGCCCAGTTGCCGCTCGATCGTCGCGATATAGTCCAGCAGCTGCACCGGCTGCCCGCCCGCGATGTTGACCACCCGCCACGGCGCGACTGCAGAGAGGGAATCCGTCACCCCCTCGGCGGCGACCGGTCGGTCCCGCTCCGGCGGCGTCGCCATCAGCCGTGTGATGGCCTCCACCAGGTCATCGACATAGGTGAAGTCGCGGTGCATCCGGCCTTCGCCGTAGATCTCGATCGGGTCCCCCTTTTCGATGGCGGCGACGAACTTGAACAGGGCCATGTCCGGGCGTCCCCACGGCCCATAGACGGTGAAGAAGCGGAAGCAGGTGGTCGGAAGCCCCCAGAGGTGGGCGTAGGAATGGCTCATGGATTCCGCCGCCTTCTTGGTCGCGGCGTAGAGCGTCATCGGCGAGTCCGTGTTGTCGGTCTCGCGAAACGGCATCCGGGTGTTGCCGCCGTAGACGGAACTGGTGGAGGCGATCAGCAGGTGCTGCGGCGCCGCCTCGCGGGCCGCCTCCAGCAGATTGAAGGTGCCGGTGAGATTGGCGCTGGCATAGGCCTCGGGGTGTTCGAGGCTATAGCGGACGCCCGCCTGGGCCGCGAGATGGATGACGATCTCCGGCTTCGAGATGGCGAAGGCTTCCGTCAGCGCTGCCTCGTCTTCGAGCATGCCGACCTGGGCGCGGAAGCCATTGTGCCGGCCCAGCAAGGCGTGGCGTTTCTCCTTCAGGCGAACGTCGTAGTAGGGCGTCATGCCGTCGAAGCCGGTGATCTCGTGTCCGTCCGCGAGCAGCCGCCGGCTCAGGTGAAAGCCGATAAAGCCGGCGCTGCCGGTGACCAGAATGCGCATCAGTCTCATGCCTCTCGGATAATGTCGCGGTGGTAGTGCAAATCTCGGCAGGTTGGAAGCGTCGGGAGCGCACCGTTGACGGACGGCGGGCGCTATGGTTTCCGAAGGGCGGACGGAGATGGAGCCGGAACGGATGCGGGTGCTGGTCACCGGGGTAACTGGCTTCGTCGGCAGTGCACTCGCCCGTCACCTGATCGCTACCGGCACCAGCGAGGTCGTGGCGCCGGTCCGCCGGCCGACGCAGCTGGATGGCATTACAGCGCCACTTGTGGAGGGCATCGGGCCGGCAACTGACTGGGGCAGCGTCCTCGCCGGGGTCGACGCCATAGTCCACTGCGCCGGTCGTGCCCACCAGGTGGCGGACCGTGCTGCCGACCCATTGGCTGCCTTCCGCAGCGTCAACACCGCCGGCACCTTGCGGTTGGCGGAAGCGGCGGTCGGGGCAGGGGTCAGACGCCTCGTCTTCGTCAGCACCGTGAAGGTGCACGGGGCCGAGAATGGCGAGGGGCAACCGATCTCGGAGGCCGACAGGCCGGCTCCGGCCGACCCCTATGCCATTTCGAAATGGGAGGCCGAGCAGGGCTTGCGCAACCTTGCAGCGCGGAGCGGGCTGGAGGTTGTCGTCGTCCGGCCGCCGCTAGTCTACGGCCCGAACCCGAAGGGAAATTTGCTGCGGCTCCTGCGCCTGGTTGAGCGCGGCATCCCGCTGCCTTTCGGTGCCGTCCGCAATCGGCGCAGCATGATTGGGATCGACAATTTCGTCTCCGCGCTTTCGACCATGGTCGCCCACCCCGCCGCCGGCGGCCGCACCTATCTGGTGTCGGACGGTGAAGACGTATCAACGCCGGACCTGATACGGCTGATGGCGGCAGCGATGGGAAAGCCGGCGCGCCTGCTGCCGGTGCCGCCAATGCTGCTGCGTCTCGCGGGCAAGGCCGCGGGGAGGGGTGAGGACGTCGATCGCCTGCTGGGGTCGCTGGAGGTCAATAGCAGCCGCCTGGTTCAGGACCTCGGCTGGGCCCCGGTGCGCAGCCTGGAAGCTGGGATAACCGATGTGGCGAACCGCTTTCTCCACCGGTGACGCAATCAGGTTGCCGGCAGGTTAGGTCACCCCGGTCGGGCAAAAACTTGCGGCAGTTGAGTTTTATCGTGGACACGCCGCTCAATTCCTTCAACTATGTCCGCTGCTTGTGAGGAGCGAGCATCGATCTGGGAGGAGAGACTACATGACTGGACTGAAAGCCTTGGCACTCGGCTGTGCCACAGTGGCGCTGCTGGTTGCGCCCGCACAGGCGGTGACCCTGGTTGGCGCCGTGCAGTTCGACGAGAACCACGCCTTCACCAAGGCGCTGCGCGAGTTCGAGCGGGTGGCGAGCGAGTGCTCCGGCGGCTCGCTGGAGTTCGACCTGCACCTGAACTCGGAGCTTGGCCTCGAGAAGGACTACTTCGAGAACATGAGCCAGGGTCTGGCGGTGGATTATGCCATCGTCTCGCCGTCGCACATGTCGACGTTCTCGCCGATGGCGCCGCTGATGGACATGCCGTTCCTGTTTCGCGATCTCGACCATTGGAACGCAGTGATGGAAGCGGACGCGCTGAAGCCGCTGGCCGACGACGTCCTGGAAAAGGCCAATGTGCGGCTGATCGGCTATGCCGGCGGCGGTACCCGGAACCTTATCGTCAACCGGCCCATCACCAACACAGAAGAGCTGGCCGGCCTGCCGATGCGCGTCATGGGGGCGCCGATCCAGACCCGCATTTTCGAAGCGATCGGTGCGGCGCCTTCGGTCATCGCCTACGACGAGGTCTACAACGCCATCCAGACGGGCGTCATCGACGGCGCCGAGAACGAGGCCGCGGGTCTCGAACAGATGAAGTTCTACGAGGTGGGGCCGGAAATCGCCCTCACCCAGCACGCGATCACTGTTCGCCCGATCGCCTTTTCCAACGCCACCTTCGAGCGGCTGACCCCCGAGGAACAGGCCTGCGTTTTGGAGGCCGGCAAGGCCGGCGGCAAGCTCGGACGCGAAGTCGAGAGCGGCGAAGACCAGGCTAAGCTCACTGCCATGGAGGAGGCCGGGCTCCTGGAGACGCACGATTTCACCGAGCGCGACAAGCTCCTCGAACTGGCGGCCCCGGTCAAGCGCGCCTATGCCGAAGAGCTCGGCGCCACCGAGGTGCTCGAAGCCATCGAAGCCGTGCAGTAGTCGGTCCCGGCGGAGGGGCAGCAAGCTCCTCCGCCGCCTTCGCTGTTCCAATCCCCATACCCCGAGGCGAACCATGCGGGCACTGCTCGATGGCTACTATCGCGTGCTCAAGCTGCTGCTGACCCTGCTGATGGCGCTGATCATCGTGCCGGTCGCGATGCAGATCCTCAGCCGCTACACCAGCCTCGTTCCCCGCTTCATCTGGACCGAAGAGATCGCCCGCTTCTGCTTCGTCTGGATCATCATGCTCGGCGCCATCATCGGCGTGCGCGACAACACCCATTTCGACGTTGATCTCTTCCCGCGCAGCGCCAACCCGCGGGTCGAGCTGACGCTGGTCCTCATCAAGTACGTGGCCATGGCGTTGGTCGGGTTGACCTTCCTCCGCTATGGCTGGGACTTCGCCGTCCTCGGATCGCGACAGCGCTCGGAGATCGCCAGCCTGCCAATGCTCGCCATCTACATCGCCTGGCCCCTGGCCGGTGCCAGCTGGCTGCTGTTCATTGCCGAGAAAATCTACGATCGGGTTCAGGACTACCGCAAGGAGACGGCAATTGGGACCCGGTGAAGTCGCCGCCATACTCTTCGGCACCTTCGGGGTGCTCGTAATCCTGCGCGTGCCCGTAGCGTTCGCGCTCGGCCTGGCGGTCGTGCCGATCTTCTTCCTCGACGAGCGGCTGACGCCGATCCTGCTGCTCCGGGAGATGTTCAAGAGCTACAACGCCTTCGTCCTGTTGGCCGTCCCGTTCTTCCTGCTGGCCGCCAACCTCATGAACGCGGCCGGCATCACCGACCGCCTGATCAACCTCGCGCGCGCCATGGTTGGGCATCTGCCGGGCGGCCTCGGCCACATCAACGTCGTCGTTTCGATGCTCTTTGCCGGCATCTCCGGCAGTTCCACCGCCGACGCGGCGGGCATCGGGTCGCTGCTCATCCCGCAGATGAAGAAACAGGGCTACGACACTTCCTTCGCCGTCGCAATCACGGCCTGCTCGAGCGTCATGGGGGTCATCATTCCGCCCTCCATCCTGATGGTGGTCTGGGGCGGGTTGATGTCGGTTTCCATCGGCGGGCTCTTCCTCGCCGGAGTTGTCCCCGGCATCCTCATCGCCGGCTCGCAGATGCTGACGGTCTATGTCTACGCCAAGCGTCGCGGCTATCCCGTCTATGCGCGATCGACCTTCCTTGGATTAATGGCGGCCGCTGCCGCCGCCTCGCTGGCGCTGATGACGCCGGTGATCATCGTCGGCGGCATCGTCGGGGGGTTCTTCACCCCGACGGAGGCTTCGGTCGTGGCGGTGCTCTACTCGCTGGTGCTCGGAGTTATCGTCTACCGCTCCGTCAAGCTGCGGGAGCTCCCGCGGGTGCTCTATGACAGCGGCCGCTTCGCCGCGCTGTCACTGTTCTGCATCGGTACCGCCTCCGCCTTCGGCTGGACGCTCGCCTATTTCAAGGTGCCGCTGGAACTGGTCAACTTCATTGAGGAGATGGGCCTCGGGCTGCTGGGCACCGGCATCATGGTGGCCGTGGCCTTCTTGTTCATCGGCATGTTCATCGACGCCATCCCCGCCATCATCATCCTCGGGACGGTGCTTTATCCCGTGGCGCAGCACGTGGGCATGCATCCAATCCATTTCGCGATCGTCGGCGTCATCAGCCTCGCCTTCGGGCTGGTGACCCCTCCCTACGGTCTCTGCCTGCTGATCGCCGCCGCGATTGGCGAAATCCCGCTGCTGAAGGCGCTCCGGGACGTGGTCATCATCCTGGTGCCGATGCTCGGGGTGCTGATGCTGATCATCGTTTTCCCCGATCTGATCCTTGCATTGCCGAGATGGATCATGCCCAAGTTCGTGAACTGAACCTCCCCAGAACGACCCTCGAAAAGGATACCCGCATGAGCGACGCCAGCCTCGTCATTCCCGATCTCGCCGAGAAGGCGGTGCTGATCACCGGCGCCTCCACTGGCATCGGTGCTGCCCTTGCCCGCGCCTTCGCCGCCCAGGGCGCATCCGTCGGTCTGCACTACAATTCGAGCGTCGACGCGGCGAAGGCAGTGGCCGGGGACATCGAGGCCGCGGGCGGCAAGGTGTTCCTCATCCGAGGCGACGCTGCCCGCTCCGGCGAAATGCGGCGGGTAGTCGAGGAGACGGCTGCCGCCTTCGGCCGCCTCGATGGGCTCATCAACAATGCCGGCGGCATGGTGGCCCGTGTCCCCTATGCCGAGATGACGGACGAGCACTATGACGCCGTCATGGACCTCAACGCCCGCTCGGTGCTTGCCGCCAGCACCGCTGCGATACCGCATCTCAAGGCCAATGGCGGCTTCATCATCAACACCACCTCCATCGCCGCCCGCAACGGCGCCAGCAACGGCGCCGGCATCTACGGCTCGTCGAAGGCCTTTGTCGGCAACGTCACGCGCGGCATGGCGAAGGAACTCATCCCCTTCGACATCCGAGTGAATGCCGTCGCTCCCGGCGTCATCACCACACCCTTCCACGAGCGCTACTCCACACAGGCGCAACTGGATGCGATGCTGGCGACAGTCCCGCAGGGCAAGCTCGGCATCGCCGAGGACTGCGTCGGCGCCTACCTTTTCCTCGCTTCGAAGTCACTCTCTGGCTACATCATCGGCCAGACCATCGAGGTCAATGGCGGACAGCTGATGCCCTGATCGTCGGCGCGTCACCGGGTATGTTGCTGTCAAAATGCAGCGCCGGCCATGCCGGTGCACCGGGAACTTTCCACGGCAGGCATGGGTTGCTCCACGATTAGAGGCTCTCGGGCCACCATCGTAACAAGGAGTGATCCAGATGTCAGAGATCGACCGTCGGAAGGCAGCCACGACAAGCGCCCGCGCGAAAGCCAGGACAAACGTAGCCTTGTTGGCCACATTGGCGCTGGCTGGCGGAACCGCTCTGGCGTTCGCTGTCGGTAGCGGTCCGGCACTGGGGCAGATTGTCGCCGACGAGACGATTTATGCCTGCACCAGCCAGCAGGAGCTCGAACAGACAGTGCAGAGCAGCGGCTCCATCGTGCCCGACGGCTGCCGCACCCTGACCGTCGAGTCGCTGATCTCCGACACCGAGGCACTGTGCCTGCTGAACTTCGCGGCCGGTGACGAGGATCTGCTCGGACAACTGCAGGAAGCCGCGACCCCTTCGGAGTGGTGGGTGCGGTGCGACGCCCTGGCGGCTGCGCTCGCCAGCTGATCCGCCATATCGACGGGCGGCTAGCGCGAGGCCTGCGCCGCAAGGACTGCGAGGAAGGCGGCGCCGTAGCGCTCGAGCTTGGCCTGGCCGATGCCGGGCAGGTCGATCATCTGATGGAGCGTCGTGGGCTTGGCGACGGCCATGGCCCGCAACGTCACATCCTGGAATACGACGTAGGGTGGCACGCCCTGCTGGCGGGCAATCCGGCTGCGCTCAGCGCGGAGTGCATCGAAGATCGGCGCGGCAGCCTCCGGCAAATCGATTGCCTTCCTCAGCGAACCCCGCACCTCGACTTCCTTCCGCGAGCGATCCTTGCGCAGGATCACCTTGCGCTCGCCACGAAAGACGGCGCGCGCGTCTTCGCTGAGTGTCAGCGCCCCGTGGGCCGCGTGATCGACGACGACCAGTCCGGACGCCGTAATCTGGCGAAGGAGCGACTGCCATCCCTTGGCATCCATGTCCTTCCCGGCACCAAATACCGGCTGCTCCTGGTGCCCGAACCGCAGCACCTTCTCCGTCGACTTGCCCGTTAGCACGTCGACGACATGACCGGTGCCGAACCGCTGTCCCGTACGATAGACGGCCGCCATGGCCTTGATCACGGCGTCGGTTGCGTCCCATGTCGGCGCCGGTGACAGGCAGGCGTCGCAATTGCCGCAGGGCCCGGGATAGGTCTCCCCGAAATGTGCGAGGATGGCGCGGCGCCGGCACTCGGTGGTCTCGCAGACGCCGAGCAGGGCGTTGAGCTTCCGTCGCTCCACCTGCTTGATCTCGTCAGGTGCGCCGCCCTCGTCTATCATGCGTCGGCGCTGCACCACATCCGCCATCCCGTAGCTCATCCAGGCATCCGCGGGCTGCCCGTCGCGGCCGGCGCGGCCGGTTTCCTGGTAATAGGCTTCGATCGACGGTGGCAGGTCCATATGCGCCACGTAGCGGACGTCCGGCTTGTCGATGCCCATGCCGAAGGCGACGGTAGCCACGAGACACACTTCCTCCTCCGCGAGGAAGGCATCCTGGTTGGCGCTGCGTGTCGCCGCATCCATCCCGGCGTGATAGGGCAGGGCGCGGATTCCCTGTTCGCAGAGCCACGCGGCACTCTTTTCCACCTTGCTGCGCGAGAGGCAGTAGACGATGCCGCTGTCACCCTTGTGGCCGGCGAGGAACCCCAGCAGCTGCCGGCGCGGGGTCTCGCGTTCGACGATGGTGTAGCTGATATTTGGGCGATCGAAGCTCGCCTCGAAGACCCTGGCCTCGCCCAGTCGCAGCCTCTCGATGATATCGGCGCGCGTCATCGGATCCGCAGTCGCAGTCAGCGCGATTCGCGGCACCTGCGGAAACGCATCGGCCAGCACTGCCAGCTCGCGGTACTCCGGGCGGAAGTCATGACCCCACTGGCTGACGCAGTGCGCCTCGTCGATGGCGAACAGCGCGATGTCGATCTCCGTCAGTAACTGTCGGAACCCTTGGCTCGCCAACCGCTCGGGCGCCACATAGAGCAGGTCCAGTTGACCGGCGCGCAGTTGCTCCCGCACCGCGGCTGCCTCCGGTCCGGAAAGCGAGGAGTTCAGCGCGGCGGCGCGGACCCCCGCCTGGCGCAGCGCCTCGACCTGGTCGCGCATCAGCGCGATGAGCGGCGAAATAACGATCCCGACGCCGTGCCGGCAGAGCGCGGGGATCTGGTAGCAGGCCGATTTCCCAGCTCCGGTCGGAAACAGCACGACTGCGTCGCCGCCACCGGCAAGGTGACGCACCACATCCTCCTGCTGTCCCCTGAAGGCAGCGAAGCCGAAGACGTCCCGCAGGACATCGGCCGGATCTTTGACGGCGGTGGCTGCCGGTGGGGTCAAGTGAAGCGGTCCAGGTCGAGATGCGTCCCGCCCGCGGCGGCAGTCCTTGCGCAACGAGTCGGGAGGACTCTTTGGACCACAAGGTGCAGCCGCGCTGCAAGCGGGGACCGGCAGTTGCGCACCTGGGGTTGATCAAGCCGGGCGGTTTGCAGATGGCGCGATTTCGCCAGATGCTTTCGCCACGCGCACACTTCTGTTCCGCGACTTCCCGCCGGCTCAACTGCGGGACGTCGCGCAACACCTTGGCGATGATTCGACAGAGCGGCGAGGAGCCGGAAGTCGCCGAGTATCTGGTGCATGCGCCGTCGCGAAAGCGGCTGCAGTGGCTGATCTCGCAGCCAGGCTGACCGTGCGCGGGGTCATTCGCGAGAAGGGCACGCCCTATGCCGATCTCGGCCTAGGCGATCCCTCGCTCACCGACAGCCAGCTCCTCGATGCCATGCTCGCTCATCCGATCCTGATCAATCGGCCTTTCGTGATAACGGCGAGGGGCGTCCGCCTGTGCCGCCCGTCGGAGGTCGTTCTCGAGATCCTCGAAAACCCGGACATCGGTCCGTTCACCAAGGAGGATGGCGAGGTCATCATCGACGCTGCGGGCAGGCGCGTCGCCTGACCATCGGAAAATGCCGCAGCTCGCGCCAGTCGCAGCACCGGCTGTTGATCCGCGGCCAGTGCCGCTGCTTCAGGAGGTTCTGCACGGCCGAACTTGTCTGCCTTGCCGGGTCGGTTTACTAGATGACAGTCCTTCGCTACTCGAAAACCCCATGGCCGACCGATCACCACGCCGACCCACCAGTGCCATCGACAAGGCGGAGGCGCTGTTCAAGCAGGCAACCGCCAAGGCTCCGGAGGCCAGGCCAAAGCCTGTTGTTGCTCCGGTGGGCAAGGAATCCATCACGATTCGAGTTGACCGCGATGTCCTTGCCCACTTCCAGGAGGATGGGCCCGGCTGGCAGGACCGGCTGAACGAGGCCCTGCGGAGGGCTGCCGGTCTCGCGTAAGCTGCAGTCACGGGTGTCCCGATCGCCTCCACCAATGGCAGTTATCACGTCAATTCGTTTCCACTGATCGCCTTGCGGGTCTAGCGTCTGCCCATGCAAGAGACAGCCGGCCCCTCCGAACGAAGCTCATGGAAGCTTGCGGTGCTTGCCGCACTGCTGGCGGTCACCGTCGGGATCGGTTTTTCTCGCTTCGCCTACTCAGCTCTGATCCCCGTCATGGTCGACGCCGGATGGACGACAGGGGCCGAGGCAGGGTATCTGGGCGCCGCCAACCTTGCCGGCTATCTGGCGGGTGCGCTCGTCGGACTTGCGGAGCCTGCGCGGCTGCGGGCGCGTGCGATGCTGCAGGCGGGGATGTTGTTTGCGACCGCGGCCTTTCTCGCCAGCGCCTTTCCCCTCAGCTTCGAGTGGTTGCTCGGCTGGCGCGTGGTCGCCGGCGTCACCGGAGGCGTGCTGATGGTTCTTGCGGCTCCGTTCGCGATGCCACTCGTTCCGGCGCATCGGCGGGGCACGATGTCGGGCGTTATCTTCGCCGGAGTCGGCATCGGTATCCTGCTGTCCGCGCTCGTCGTGCCGCTGCTGTCTGTGATCGGGCCGGGGCTGCCGTGGGTCGTGCTCGGAGCGATCTGCCTCGTCGCCACCACCCTCGCCTGGTTCTGCTGGCCTGGGACTGCGGCGATCATGGCGGTGGACGGGCCGTCCGTAGGAAGGACGGTCGCCCGCTTTCAGGTCCCGCTCGTCGCCACCTGCCTGGCCTATGGCGTGGCCGCTCTCGGCCTCGTCCCGCATATGGTGTTCCTCGTCGATTTCGTTGCGCGCGATCTAGGGCAGGGGCTGGCGATTGGCGCCCTGTTCTGGTCACTCTTCGGCCTTGGCGCGCTCTTCGGGCCACTCGCCACCGGACGCCTCGGCGACTCGATCGGGGCAAGTTCCGCGCTTCGGATCCTATTCCTGGTGCAGATACCCATGGTGGCGCTACCCGCACTCTTTCCGGTTTGGCCGCTACTCGCTCTTTCCAGCGCGAGCACCGGCGCCGCCCTTTCGGGGATCGTCGCGCTCACCTCGCTCCGGATGCGCGAGCTGGTGCTGCAGCCGCAGCAACGGACCGCGGCCTGGAGTATCGCCACCATCGCTTTCGCCATCGGACAGGCGGTGGGAGGCTACGCCTTCTCCGCCGTCTTCGCCGTCAACGGCGGCAATGCCGCGCCGCTCTTCTTCTGGGGTGCCGCCGCTTTCGCTGCCGCCTTTGCTGTGAGTCTCGGCCCCTACTGGCGCCGACAACCCTCGCCCCACGCCCAACCTGTGGAGTAGTTCCGATGCAGCTCTTCGTGAATCGCCCCTCTCCCTACGGCCGGAAGGCCCTCGTCGCCGCGTGGGAGAGCGGCCTGGCGGATCGGATCGACATCGTCCAGGTCGACCCTTGGAAGGACCCGCCCGATCTTCTCGCCGTTTCGCCGGCCGGCAAGGTGCCGGCGCTGGTGCTCGAGGATGGCTCGGTGCTCATCGAAAGTACGGCGATCTGCAGCCATTTGATGGAACTGGGCGGCCGCCCCAGAGCGGCCGCCGCCGAGTGGCGCGAGGAAACGCGGCGTACAGGCTTCGCCCAGGCTTTGATCGATGCGGCCTATGCCGCCGTGATCGAACGACGGCGCCCGCCGGAAAGGCAGTGGGAGCACTGGGTGGAGCGCCAGAGGAGTGCCGTCCACCGATTGCTGGGGGTGCTGGAGGTGCCGCTGCCCGATCGCTTTGACCTCGGTGACATCGGCCTTGCCTGTGGACTAGCCTATCTCGACTTTCGGCTTCCCGATATTGCCTGGCGGCAAGTTCGACCCGATCTTGCGACGTGGCTCGACCGGGCGGCCCTCCGGCCGTCCATGTCCGCCTCAACTCCGGTCGGATGATCGTGGCCACTGATTAGTGGGAGCGGCGGTGACGATGGTCCTGCTGTACGATGAGCCAGCGCAGAAAGGGGGGCGGTGACCGCCGAATCAAGCCGCACCCCCTTGGTGGCTGCCACCTGTGGCCTTTGCCACACGATTTCGTCAGCCTGATGTACGGGCACTAGAGATGGTGGCGACGCTCGCTTCTCCGAGAGCTACAACCGGGTGACGCGTGATGCCCTGGATCGCCTGATCCAGTCCTTCAATGAGCGATATCAGGATCCTGACCTCGACGAACCTGGACTTCCCTTTGTGAGCATCGCTCACGGAGGATTGGCCTCAGTGACCGATGAGAGGACCCGCTGGTCACGGCGCATTGGCTCGACGTCTAGCCAGCGCCGGCCCATCCAGAATTTTTACCTAGGACGCCGAAAAAATCCGCTTGTGTCCAGTGACATAGCTTGTGTATCTGAACTCATATCATTGGAGGGTAGAATGCAGGCGACAGACGAGAAGCGGAACACCAGGATGTCCGGGTGGACCATGGTTGCGGTAATGGCGGCTGCGGCCGCGAGTGGTGGCTGCCAGACCCCTTTGGACCCAAGTCATCAACTCAACCGGGACTCGCTGGCCTCCTCCGATAGCGGCGACGGCACTCCCGCCAAGACTCACGAGCCACCACCTGACGATTATTACTATTACTGAAGGAGGGCGGGAACAGCGCTCTAAGGAAGTTAGCGGGCGATGAACGCGGAGCGCGACCCTTCTGTTGCGCGCTGGCGCTCGCCACTGGTGTTCCCCCTTAAGGCGCTGGCTGCCGTTTCGTCGTCCGCAGTTTTCGGACTTGTCGCTGCGTTGGCCTTCGAGCAATGGTCACTTGGGGTGGCCGTCGGTCTTGGCTTCCTGTTTGGAACAGCCTTCATTGCCGGTACCGGCTATCGCATCCTCGTGGCGCTGTGGCAGCGGCAGTTGCGCTATGCCCCGACCTCATGGTCTGGCGCCACGGCGACTTCGGCCATGGCATCGGCGGCCGGGTTTGTGGCGCTCGTGCTCGCTGGGCATGCGGGGGCGCCGTTGCTGCTTGGCTTTGCCCTTGCCATCAACATCGCCTATTTTTGCGTAAAGCTCGGCTGCCTGCTTGCGGGTTGCTGCGGGTCTCGGGAGGGGGGCGTGGAGCGGGGCTTCGACCTGCGTCACCTCGAAATCGGCTGGACGCTGCTGATCCTGGTGCTTGCGGCGATCACAGGGGTGCTCCAGCCGGCTGTCGGCGCCAGCCTCGGCGTTCTCGGTCACGTCCTTTTGCGACTGTTTTCGCGAGCAAGGCGCGGACGCTTTTCTTTGGGTTGGCCGCCCATGCGGCAGCCGGGAGCGGAGTTGGTTCCGCTCTACCTGGTTCTGACGCTGACGCTGGTGTCGCACTTCTGAGACGCATCGTTGGGCATGGACCCTGCCTCTGTCATCGATAAACACGCCCCACGCTGACCGGCGGTGCAACCGCAGCCGGCGCGAAAGCGAGTGCTGCGCTCGCCAGGCTGCCGCAGCAGCTTCTCCACCTCCACGCGACCCAGCCGGCTACCCAACCGCCGATGCTCTATGATCTTGAGATCGGCACCTAAGGGTCGACAGGATTGCGGAGTTCGGTTGCGGTGCCGACAAGCTTCGATAGTGATCAGCAGACCGGCGCGGTCCGAGGACCTAACGACCGAAGGCGTTGCGGACATGGCTGGATCGGGTGTGGTGGCAGGCGGGTCTTCGGCCGAGCCGCGCCCGGTGGCTGGATCGAGACAGGCGAGCGCCCCGTGCTTGGCTGAGGTAGTCTAACCTGGTGAAGCTGTGGCCTGGCCGCTGCGGTCCGTGGAGGTTGCGGTAGGCTCAAGGGGAAGGGGTGGGGCGCGGGCGGCAGCTTCCGATTGGAGCGCCCTGATCTTCGCCGCTTCGGGCCGACAGCAAAACTGATAATCCGCACTGGCGCCAGCTTTCTCATCTGTTGTCTTACCGCGTCAGTCCGCTATTTGTTCAACGATCTCTGCGTGAACTGTCAGCAGCGGTGCGTAGGGGGTCGACGCGCTCGATACTGCTCCCTGAGGGTGCCTTGGATGCTTATAGTGTCGCGTGCACGAATGCGGGCGGAGCACTGCTGGCCCTGAAGGCATTGATCGCCGTCTTTGCCGTTTCCATGGCGCGTGTGATTGCCACGTCCATGTCGATATAGGCATAGCAACTGAGCCGACCGAGGAAGGTCACGCCCGACTTTTGTCGCGCAAGCGCAACGTAGTCGCCGAGAAGTTGTTCGTCCCCGGCCAGCCGCAGCGGGTAGAAACGGCGGGCGTCTCGGTCCTGCCGCTTCGCGATATCCCCGCCACACCACCGAAGTGCCCGAGGTGTTGTTCCGCCAGGGAGTCGGGCGTGATTGGTCGCCCGGCTATAGGGTAAGTCTGGTCCGGATAATTCATCACCGAACGGCCGAGAGCATCGCGATCGTGCCTGAACCCCTCGAAGCGGAGATTTCGGTAACCCAGCCGGCCGAGACGGTAACCGAAGAATCGGTCGATCCCGCTGGTATAGAAAATGTGCCGAATCGCGCTGCAGCTCCTCGTGCTCCACCCTCAGCCGAGTCTCGATCATTGGGTGATCGAGTATGGCGCGAACAAGGGCAGTGTAGCCTTCTGCAGGCTCCGGCTCATAGGGTCACTGGGAATGAGCTCTCGGTAGCGCACCTGATCCGATACGCGGCCTTCGGGCCCGCCTGAAGGCTTCATCGGGTGGCCCCCATTCGGGGGGCAGCTCAATCAAGCGGAAATCCCAGCTCCTGTGCCCAAAGTCGATTCGTCACGCTGCTTGGTCGTCCTTCCCGCGGCGTCTCGTGTGCAGTGTCAACGCGCGACGTGAAGGCCATGCCGACGTAGGTGAGGAGCAGGGGCGACCAACACTGTTGCAAATATGTCAAGTTTTCGCCGGCGCCCGCGGAAGGCAGTTCCGCTGTCGCCATAAATGTGAAAATTTCATTAACAACTTGCCGGTGGCGCAGACAAGCCGGCTGCACATGAGTTCAGAGAACTTGAGTAGAGAAAGGCGGGGCAGTGGCCGACAAAGAACACTCGTCGATCCGCTCGCATGCAAATTCGTCAGTGCCAAAGCAGATGACGAAATACTCCTTCGCGGACGTGCGGACGCGGCTGCTGTCTGGTGTATCGCTAGCTGTCCTCGGAGCGGGAGCGCTGGCGATAGTGAACGCTGCTGGCGTTTTTAAACAGTTCGAACAAATCGATTTGAGGGCTTATCTGGCGGAGGCCCTAGTCGATCAGCAGCAGGAGGTTGACCAGGAGAACCACGCTGATGTGGCCGAGGAGGCGGACGCTGACACCGCAGACGCCACGAACGGATCGGAGATAGATCAGGGCAACTACGTCTCGCAGGAAGGCATTGCCGAGGCGACGGCCGATGTGCTGGCGCACGCCGCAGTGGATCAGCAACAGGACGTCGATCAGGCGAATGACGCCGACGTAGATCTATCCGCGCAGACTGGCACTGGAGACGCCTCGACCGACGCCAGCATCGATCAGGTCAACGAAAACGGCCAGGCCGGCACTGCGGAGGCGATGGCGGATGAGCTGGCACAGGCCGAGGTCGATCAGCACCAGGACGCGAGCCAGACAAATGATGCCGACTTAGTTCAGTCCGCACAAGCTGACACGGGAGACGCGATTAACACCACGAGGATCGACCAAGGCAACAGCAACTACCAGGTCGGCACTGCCGAGGCGACGGCAGGAGAGTTCGCAATCGAAAATACTACCGGCGTCGTCGTTGGAGGTAACGCGATTGTCGCATCTTCATCGGCTGCAGCGACAATCATTCAGCACCAGGAGGTCCACCAGACAAACGTCGCTGACATAGTTCAAGGGGCGCAGGCGACTGTCGGGAACGCGACGAACACCGCTGACGTCGATCAGGCCAACAGTAATTCCCAAGCAGGCACGGCCGGGGCAACCGCAGGTGACGTGGCGGTAGATAATTCTGGCGACATCGTCGCCGGAGGCGATGGGATTGCTGCGACCTCATCGGCTGCAGCGACAGTCAATCAGCACCAGGTTGTGAGCCAGACAAATGACGCTGACATCGTTCAGGCGGCGCAGGTGGACACTGGAAGTGCTACGGACACTGCCACCGTCGAACAGTCTAGCAGCAACTCTCAGCTTGCCACTGCCGAGGCGATTGCAGGCGACGTGGCGATAGAAAATTCCGGCGACATCGTCGCGGGAGGTAACGGCATTGTCGCGTCTTCATCGGCTGCAGCAACGATCGTTCAGAATCAGGAGGTCGACCAGACGAACGTTGCCCACTTAGTTCAAGCGGGGCAGGCGGACGTCGGGAACGCGACTAACACAACCGACGTCGCTGAAACCAACAGCAACTCCCAAACTGGCACGGCCGGAGCGACTGCAGGTGACGTCACGATAAGAAACACCGGCGACATAGTCGTCGGAGGCGATGGGATTGTTGCGACCTCATCGGCTGCTGCGACGCTCGATCAGCATCAGGTCGCGTTCCAGACGAATGAGGCGGACTTGGTTCTAGCCGCGCAGGCAAGCACTGGGGACGCCACGGACGATGCCGAGGTCGATCAGTTCAACAGCAATTCCCAGCTTGGCGTTGCCGGGGCAACGGCAGGGGATGTCGCGATCGATCATGCGGGCGACATCGTCGCCGGGGGCCGCGGCTTGGCGGCGCAGTCGGTTGCTACCGGCCGCACGGCTGTGGCAGGCACCGTCGACCTCGTCAGCAGCGGTAACATAGTTGCCGGGACGGAAGGAATTTACGCTGCCTCGTCGGCGAATGGTGGTCTCGGTTCAGATGTTACCGTGAGCTTCGGGGGCGGGACAGTGATGGGCGGCCACGGCTTCTATGGCATTTCAATCAGCGGTGGCGCCACCAACACGATCACCAACTTGGGCACGGTCAGCTCCCTGTCCAACCAAGCAATGGCCGGCGGCTTGGGTGACGAGACCGTGCATAACCGCGGCACGGCAACCGGCGATGTCGATCTCAGCGGCGGCAGCAACGCCTTCTTCAACTACGAAGACGCCTGGTTCAACACCTGGGACCTTGTCGGCTTGAATGGCGGCGTCTTGACCAACAGTGGCCTCATCGCCCCCGGCGGCGCTGGGGCGCTTCGCACAACTGCGATTGACGGGCATTTTGTCAACACCGCCACGGCGCAATGGCTGGTCGACCTCGACATGGCTTCAGGGGCATCCGACCACCTCGAGATAAGCGGAACGGCCAACCTATCGGGCCATCTGGTGCCGACACTGCACAGCCTGGCGCACAGCCAGGACTTCACCATCGCTACAGCGGCGGGCGGAACGAGCGACGACGGCTTGATGGTTTCAGATACATTCTTTGCATCCTATGACCTCCGCTATCCGACGCCACATGACGTAGTTCTTTCGGCGACCATAGACATGACCTCGACGGTGGCGGGGCTGAACCAAAACCAACAGGCAATCGGTCAGTTCTTGAACCGGGCCTTTATCGACGGAATTCCCGGCGAACTGTCGGACCTTTACGGCTCCCTGTTCACGATCAGCGATATCTCGTCGCTGGCTGCCGCCTATGACCAGTTGAGCCCCAAGGTGTACCTACATTCCTCGTACGCAAACCTGTTCGCCGGTCTAAACTTTTCCAGCGACTTGCTGAGCTGCAGTGCGCGCAGCGGCGCCTATGTTTTCATTCGGCAGGAGGAGTGCGCCTGGGCTCGACTGTCGGGCCGTGAGCTCTCGTTCGACGACACGTCCAGCCAGACCGGCTTTGACGAGCGTAGCATCGCCATGAGCGGCGGCTTCCAACGCCAAATCTCCAAGGATTTGCATCTTGGCCTCGGCTTCGGTGGGGAGCGCGGCGAGCTGGGGACGGCCACGGGCGCCAGTTCAGTCAGCGACCGGCTGCACGGCGGCGTAACCTTGAAGCATACAGTTGGGCCTTGGCTGTTCGCCGGGGCGCTTTCCGGCGGTTATGGTTGGCACGAAACCAACCGGCCGATCGCTCTGCCTGGCCTGGCGACGATCGCCGGCTCCGAACACGAAGCCTGGAACATCACTGGCCGGGTCAGGACGGCCTATCTAATGGATCTGGACAGCTGGTACCTGAAGCCGCGCCTCGACATAGCGTTCTCGCACATCGGCGCGAGCGGGTTCACCGAGACCGGAGGTGCCGCGGCTCTCACCGTGAGCAGGATGCACGAAAATGTGCTTATCGCATCCCCAGCACTGGAGTGGGGCGCGGAATTCGAGATGGGCGATGGGGTGGCTGTTCGGCCCTATGCCTCGATTGGGGTGACCGGGTTTGCGGGCGGAGAGCTTAGGGTGCCGGCCTTGTTCAACGGGGCGCCCGACGTCGCGCCGTTCCGCACTGCGACGGAGACGGACCGGCTGCTTGGTGATATTGGCGCGGGCATCGAGGTACTCGGTCTTGGAAACGCCAGCCTCCGGCTCGACTATTCCGGGCGCATCTCGCGTAACGTGACGGAGCATAGTGTCGGAGCGAAGGTGAAGCTCTCCTTTTGAATCCACGGTTGGTTGGTCAAGGTAGGCCTGCGCCCGCCCATGTGAGCCGCAGATGCGTGACGAGCCCTCAAGGCGCGTGCGCGGAAGCGGTCGGCATCAATGCCAATGATCAAGGCCCAACTACAACACAGTTACTGGTCGCTGCTCGCGGCCCAGTAGGGGAACTTGGGGTGCCGCGGCCGACACCGAACAGCCGGCCGCGCCTGCTGTAATCCCGCCGCTCCGAATTGGATGACGCAGCTCCGCGACAGCAGGCGCTAGATGGGGATGACTCAGCCCATCGTATGAACCCCCTGAACCTGCAAATAGATCGATATACCAGGCCGACCACTGATGCGCCGCACGAGTTGGCTGCAAGCAGTGAACCTCATTGAGAAGGCTGGCCTCCTGTCCGAGACCTATAGTCCAATGGTGTATGGCAAACTCTCGGAGAGTCCGGTAGCGAATCAATCGTGACTTGCGATGGGGAAAAAGGTCGCCGGCCGTCGCGCTCTCCTAGGACGAGTTCAACCGTCTTTGGGAAGAAGCCTTGAAGATACGCTTGCACCTTGACGTGATCACGTACTGGCACAACGAGGGCCAGCATCTCGGAAGTCAAAAAGAGTGCGGCCACCGCGCCCTCAGGATTGAAGCCGAGCGCCTCGAGCCGCTCGGGTAGAAGCTGGTCAGCACACGGGCCGGATAGGTGGTCCAACCAAGCACTATCGCTGGTTACTTCCGAAAGGGCCCGGCGTAGAAGCGGGGCATGACTATTTGCGCGGCTTACAAATGCACCAAACGCCTCAGATGCGGCAAAATATTTGGTGTGGGCAGGTACAAGCGACAGGTACTGTGGTATCGCGCTCTCGTTTCTCCAAACATTGTACATTACAAACAGTAGTAATATGAGAGGCGCAGACATCACGGCGGCCGCCGACCACGATCTAGGCCTCATTCGCTGTCGCCCCAACATGTGTTTCTAAGAAGTCCGCTGGCCCCAAGGCAATTGTTAAACGCGATCGTCTCAACCTCCTGTATATTTTCTTGGTCCCGTTGGGCAAGAGAACTGCTGAGAACATCCCTAACGCTTTCGGCCAGTGAGTGGGCGCATTCCAAATCTGAACACAGCTCGGCATCGTCCTGCTGCAGGATCTGCAACAGATCACCGGATGTTTGGGTGGACAACTCCCCCCCCGTCAGAGCAGCGTCTAGGTGCTTGCGCAAGCGCTCTTCAAACGCACTCGCCAGGGCAGGAACGATCTGACTCTTTAGCGGCAGCCGCTCGATCAAGTGTCGACTGAAGTCGAGAATTGCTAGCAGAGCGGCGGTGGACCGCAGCGGCGGTGGAGCCCGTACCGCGGGCAGCGACTCTCCGTCGCCGAACAGGCCCGTAACAGGGTCGCGCACGTACACTTTCGGTCTAACGGAAACATACTCGATCTGTTCCCGGTCCATTGCGTGGTACACGAGGGGCAGTGCTACGAAAGATGCTTTCCCGTGGAACCCCAGCTCGTTAAGCAAAGGTTCGACGTCATCCTTCCCGAGCTCTGGGCGGATTTTCATCAGTTGCTCAGGACTTACTAATGTGGTAGCAGGCTTTACTGAGAAGTGGTTTTCTTCCCAAACACTAGTCAAGCCTGAGTGCAACTCGGCGAAGGATGCTCGAACAGTGTCCCACTTCTTCTCATCTTCGATTCCCGCACGTGCTTCCCCCCACGGGGGAAGAAGGTAAATGACAGTCCTCATGTCCTGCGGGCGGAGCGAAGATTCGACCAAAAGGAGCACCAGGAGCAGCAATGGCAGAGCCAGCATGGCCGCGGACTTCGTCCGAATGGGCACGTTCAGGATCCGTTGCTTCTGCCATGCCATTGCCCAGCGCTGTCTGGTGTGGAACCATAGGTACGTAGCGCCTGCGGCAACGGGCACCGGTACCAGCCACAGACGCAGCCACGGCGGCGCCAAGGCTATCACCAACACTGCGGCAACCACGGCGACCAAGGCATCGAAGTGACGCTTGAAAAGTACGTTGATCGGACGTTTTAGTTTTCGGCCGACGTACGCATCAAACCCGTCCTTGACGGGCCGCCATACAGATATGATGACGAATCCAACTACGGGAACTAACAAGGCGAACCCATCATACTGAATGATGAGCGGCCAGAGATCGTGGAGGAATCTCCAAAGATCAAAGGGCATGTGGATCCTACTGGCACTCCGCCAAACGCATGATTACGGCCAGTGGAAGGGTTGTTGCATGACTGATCCTATATTGACACTAACAAAAGATACCGTGAGTGATTGCCACTAACGCAGATGCTGAGCGCACTCGTTTATATGCATGATACCAACCTTGCAGTGCTGCTGTCTCTCATATTCTAGCGGACGAGAAATCGAATGTGCCGGCGGCGCATTATCCTGTCGTCCTCGGGGTCGCACTTCCCGGTAGCGTCTGAGCGGGCGCACCGGCACCGCGCCCCGTCTCGAACGGAATTTTTGCCGCCATGTGTATGCTCGGTCCGAGAATTTGCGGCGTCTGGCGGTATCCAAGTCTCTTAAGCCTCTCACGGGCAAGGGTTACCAGCCTTTCGAAGGTCAACTCGACCTCTTGGCGCAGGATTGACGTCAAGCAGAACGTGAAGGCTCCATAGCTTGTCGCCCCGTGCCGATATTCGTAGGATAGTTCTTCTTCGCTGCAGGCCTGAATGATGAGTGGCAGGAAGGGCCCAATCGGGCCCTCGGCGGCCTTGGCGGCCTGGTATGTCGCGTCACTCTCTACTCGCAGGGCGGCGGCCCGACCAAGCCGCATGGTAGAACCCTCCTTGCCGAAGAAGGCGGCCTCGTCTTCCTTCTGATCCGTGAAGGCTGAATTGAGGTTCTCGAAGTGCCGCTCGATCCACATCTCCTCTTTCCGATCCCATTTCAGCTGGCGGTGCCGGATGTCGTCTGGTGGATCGATGCCTCTCGCGCGGTTGGAACCCAGCCGATGCATGCTTCCTGAGTGGCAGCAGTCGAAAATCATCAGGAACTGAACGCTATAGGGCAGTTGGGCGTAGAGGCGAAATATTATCTCATCCGAAATGGATCGCTCCGGGGACCAGTCAAAATCGTACGGCACCAGCGTCTCAGAGAGCCTGTCAGGTTCCTCGAACGCACCATACTCGGGGACCCTGGCTCCGTGGCCGGAATAGTAGAAGACCAGCCGATCTTCGTGTTGGGCCCCATCCACCAGCCATTCCATGCGGGTGAGGATACCCTCGGCCGTGGCACGATCGTTCAGGCAAACGCGGATTTCTTCAGGCTCGAACCCGCAATCCTGGAGCGTCGCACTCATTGCGAAGACGTCATTGACGCATCCAAACAGGCGGTCGGCTTCGTTTGGATAGTCGTCGATGCCAACCAGGAGAGCACGTCGCCGCGCGGTACTCTTCTTCGGCGTGGCGCGAGACCAGAAGGTCTTTTTGGTCTTGGCCGGCGCGGAACGCTGATGCTGGGCGACAAGGGGCTGCCAGAAGGAGCCGTACGTCACCGGGTGACCGAGATATTCTTCTCCGCTGTGATCACCGAGGCCGGGCAAATCAAACGGCGTCAGGAGCTGACTGAAGTTCGGCACGCCCGGCAAACTCAGTGGTGCCGTGAACACGTCGTCAGCGGCATTGTAGAGGTGGTGCCAATGCGCAACCTCAAGCGGCCGCACTCGGCCATGGGTCAGATTGCCGACGACGAAGGGATTGCCGATCTGCGAGCCAAAGCTCACGTAGTGAGCCTTCTTCAGGATAGCTTCTATTCCCTCGGCGCTGTCATGGCTTAGTGCGCTGTATGTGATGAGCGATCCGAGGCTATGGGCCAGGAGGACATCTGGCTTGTACGATGCGATCTCCTTGAGGACAAATTCACGCGTCCGGTCTCGGAATTCCGCGTTTTCAACGAACGCGACCACGTAACCTGCGGTCCAACGGATGCGATCCGAGACATCGGAAAGCCAGCCCCGCGGCCGACGCTGAAAGGCGACGGAAAAGCCGCTACTCGCCAGTTTCCAGAGAGCGCCCACCGTATCAGCGAACCCAATCTCGACGTCCTCGAAGATCGGGTCGTACGTTGGGAAGCGAAAGTCGAAGCGAACATCGGGAGCTCCAGCCGCTGCCGGCTCGATTGCAAGTCGCCACTGCTCGCCCCAGTTCGTGCTCTGGTGCTTTCCCAGACCATGAAAACAAAGGACCCTGATCGGCGTTGGCAATTAATCCTCCCACCTGCATTGGTGCCCCGCCGTCCGCCATCGCGCGCACCAGGCTCGGTTCACCCCCAATGTCAGCCTCGCAGAAGGGATGTGAGCCTCCAGAACTTCTCGTTCTCCGCCACTTTGAGGCGCCAACAGCACTACGCCGACTGGACTTTGGGCATCACCCCGTCCTTACCCTGCGCCAGCATCTGGCGAACCGTGCTTCCCCATGACTGTCCATCGGAGTAGGCGTAGGTCCAGAACATGCCGCCGCCCTTTGGCGGTGTCTTCCACTCGTCAAGGTGAATGCCGCCACCAGCCATCTCGAGACCGCAGCCGCCATAGTGTTTGGCCAGCCAATACTGCCCTAAGCGCGCCAGTTCCGGGCCGGTCACGCGCCCGCCAGACTTGTTCACTACCCAAGCATCGAGGGCGCGCCCCCCCTCCCCATAATCGTCGTGCCGGACACTGCCAGTGCGCTTGCCGGGCATTCCCTTGCGCGGCTGTCCGCCACTATAGATTTCCGCTCGGAAGCCAGGCCCGTACACGGCGCCTACGGCGGCCGCGAGGGTCACTTCCAGATAGGGTGTAACAGGTCGGTTCCGCACCGCATGCTGGTTCTTGTAGACAACCTCGCATTGCTCGCTCTTCCCCGGCTTGGTCCCGGTCGGCTTGCTCCAGCCGGTGAGACTGGCCAAAGTGACGGGTCCTACCCGACCATCGACCTGGATTCCGGCATCGCGCTGGAAGTCCATGACCGCAGCTTCGGTACCGCCGCCGAAGTCGCCGTCGATCCGTCCCTTGTAGTAGTTGAGCTCGGCAAGCCGCTCCTGCAGCTTTTCGACAGCAATGCCGCGGCTACCGCGCTCGATGATGGCACCGCCACCCGCGTCGCCCTGATCCTCGTCGGACCAACCTCTCATGAAGCGATCATAGGCCGCCGCCATCTTGGGGGCATACTTGTTTTTTGCGTGACCCGGACCGTTGTAGCGGCGAGCGAACTCGACCCAGTCCCGCGCCTTCAGTAGGGGCTTTAGCCCAGAGCCCTCAATGAAGCGGCCCATCAACCTGATCTGGCCGCTCACTGATCCTTTGGCCTCTTCTGCAAGATCGTCTGCGCTCATGTACTTCAAGGCTGACCAGTGTGCGCCCATCACTTGGCCGAGACCCCACGAGCAACTCTCCAACGCCGCGACGCCATCTATGTCCATCATCCGCTTCAGCATCTCATAGCGGCCAGCCATCGTCCTAGGGTTCTTGACCATGCCCGATTTTGGATGCGCCAATCCTTCTTCGCGAGCGCGCGCGCGCAACGCTCCGGAGAGGCGCTTATCAAAGTAGTGGCCTTCTATTCGGATCGGACAGAGCCCATCCCAAAGTGGGCGACCGCCACTCTCGACCTCAGCCACAGCAGCCAGTGCCTGCCATTCTAGGCCAAGGCGCTTCGCCTCGGAACGAATTCCTGCCAGTGCTTCATTGTCAAATATCATGTTGCTCCCCCTTAAAAACGGAGGCTAGCCCAACGAAACTTCCTCATCAACAATATTTTGAACAACCCTTGTCGGTGATTGCACATACGTAAAAGCATTTACTCGTACCCCTCAAGTTGCGTCAGCCGAACCCAGAGCAATCTACCGTCGGTCCTGGGCGTACGGCGGCCGGCTTGGTTAGCGCGTGGCAACTGACACATGAGTTTACCAGACGAAGAGCTGCTGGCCTGACCGACACCTCCCAAGTCTATCGTCGCGCCGGATAGAAGTTGGGGGCAACGTCAACGGGCTCGCGAACGCGAAACAAAGGGAGGAACTGCGGCTAAACGGCCTCGATACCCCACGGGCGAGGATCTGCAGCGCTTGTTCTGCCAAAACGAAACCCGGCCTCAGCTCACACAAGCCTTACTGCTAACCAAGCGGGCAACTTGTACCAGAATACAACGTGAGTAGTGAGCACAATGCAGGCCGGCACCACGACCCCCAGAAGAAAGGGGTCAATCACTATGTTAATGTCTCTCCGCAGGCGTGCCGGATGCTTTCGATAGATTGGAAGAAGACGAAATGCTAGCCGAGACAACAAGAGTAACCACCAGGCGGCAATTCCAGTGCCTGCATGCCAAGCCGTTAAAAACGCTTTGTTGTCGTCGGAAAGATCGTTTGCCGACAGCGCGAAACTGGGCGGAAGAAGCCACACTGGGAGGGCCTGTAGTTCCTGAAGCAGGAACACCAAGGCCACAAGCAGCATCCCCAAAGTGAACAGGCGCAAGAACCTCGCTGTAAAGGCAAGGAAGGACTTCGGAAATCCGCTGGGGATCCAAATCAAGAACCCGCTGCAAGCTATGGAGAGAACCAATGCGAATGCAAGTGCAGAAGGAAGATAAGCAGCCAGCGCCCCGCTGTAATTATCTACAACGAGGAAGCGATGTCTTGCGGTGAGGATGAGCGTAAGAGGCACGGTCAGAAGCACCGCGATCTCGCCCATATTCACAGCCGGCGATTCTCGCCACCATGGGAAGGGAGTTGACTTAGCGACCTCCTCTAAGGTCCGCAGCACTTATTCAAACTCTAGCGTGAATTCTTCGGCCTCCTCGGGCCGGTGCTGCAGGAAAAGACGCAGCGATATGGAAGTGATCTCTGCCCTGTGCGTCAATTCGAATTTGGCACAGGATACAGCGCCAGTAGTCGTTCTGAGCTTAAGAGCACTTTTCCAGAAATTATCCGCCTCCTCGGCTCTTCGATAGGCAAAATAAGTCCTGCTGCGATCGGCCGAATATTCATAACCCGGTACTTTCATCCAATTGGTAATTTCAGTATTCCGAATCTGCGGGGCTCTCATATCGGTCTGATATCCAGATGTTGCAACCGAACTGTTGAAATTCGGTCCTTCTTCGTTCGAAGAAACAACATTTCTGAAGAGGCTAATGTTATCATAGTGCTCAGTCGGGGTGCTGCGAGCAGCTAATACCCCTAGCACAGCTATGGGGATATCGTCGCCGCGCGTATCGGATACGAACAAATACTCATAGGCATCAGTTCTAATACTCTGCTGTAGCTCATTATCCCAAACCACAACGCGTCTGGTTGGAGAAAACGTTATAGTCTGGCCCTCTGCAGGCAGCCAATCGCTGCCGTCATGAATGTAGAGAGCACCGGGGGCGACACATCTCCCGGCATTAAAACTGCTCAGGCAGCTGTCACCCACCCCCTCACCTCGGAGCACTTCAACTTCGTCCTTACTGCAAGATTGAGCCGCGACCGGGGCAGGATTAGCCGCAGTCAACATAACTATCCCGATCAACATACTGGCACGCATAGCAAGCCCAAATGGTCGTTGCCTTAAAGAAATAGAATAACCGCGTGCTGAGATCGCGCAACCCTAAGGATAGCACTACGCAGCGGAGCGCTTGAGCCGCGGCCAGCGTTCGTTCCGGTCAGGTTTAAGGAGGCGCTGAGCTCCAAGAGGCTGACCGGCTGCTTTTCGACCCGGTTCCTGTTCCGCTTGGGCCTTGCGCGGCCGATTGAGCCGTGACGACAGCTCGCCTCCAATGATCTAGGTCACCTCTAACACAAAATTTTGGTCCGTCACGACGTACGGGGTCTGCCCTTCTTTGCATTGCATGCCACATCTTGTCAGTGTGCTCGCGGCCCCGTTAGAGGATGAGCAATTAGGTCAGCTCGGCGGCCAAATACGGACTCGGCCGTGCTGGTGCGCTCGTTCGCTGCACACGGCACACCTTGATTCTAGCCGCTTGCGCCACTCGTCCGCAACTCGCTGTGGTAGAGGCCGACCTCCGCCTTCGCTCGCTGTTGAAGCCCCCTCGTCTTCGCAATTCCCATCCTGCTTGAGGACGTTCTGCCGAGCACCGGGCTGCCGCAGTGAGCTGTGGCTTTTCGGAAGGAGGAACTGAAGCCGTTTCCCGTCCACGCCTTGCCCCGCGTGTTCAGCAGAATGACATCGAGCTCTTTGGTCTTGCGCTCTGGGCGAATCAGCTCCATTCGCGACAAGCGCATCGAGGACCTGACATTTCACGACACGCGTGGCACTGCCGTTACCCGACTGGCTCTTGCTGGCGCGTCGGTGCCGCAGATAGCGACCTTCACCGGTCATTCGCTCAAGGACGTCGAAGCGATCCTCGAGGTTCACTACCTCAACCGCGACCCACGCATGGCCGAGGACGCACTGATGCGATTGGAGGCCAGAGTGGCCGCATCCGAACGCGAGGCTGAAACGGGAACATGATTCCCAAAAACTCTTCCAAAAGCTTGTTTTGTTCTGCAGGCCCGTGATCGACGAGATGCCAGAAAGTTGTTTGGATCGCATGGGTAGGGGTTGGCTGGGGAACCTGGATTCGAACCAAGATCGACGGAGTCAGAGTCCGCTGTTCTACCGTTGAACTATTCCCCAAGAGCCGGGACCGGAGTGCGGCGCCGAGGCGGTCGCATTCCGGCGTGCCTTCTAGCGGCAAACACGGCTGCGATCAACCAAAATCGCCCGGGCCGATATCGCGTTGCACCGGCGCCGGCCTTGCTCTACCCTGCGACCCGACACGCATATGAACTGTGTTGGGCGCCATGCGCCGGGCGATGCCCGCGGCTCATGGGCGACCGCGCAGGATGGAGCCATACTTGACCGATATCGATCGGTCCGCAGCCGTCGCGGCGCCACCTGGCGACCCGCTGCGGCACCGCCCCGGGGACGGCGACAGCCGCGATCCGGTCGCCGCCCGCAACGGGACCAGTCCCCTCGCGGGCGCGGCGGACGGGCGGACCCGTGCCATAGCCGGACCGCCGCCGCGCAAGTCGCGAGGTCCGCTTTACGCGGCCCTCGACCTGGGCACCAACAACTGCCGGTTGCTGATCGCCCGACCGCACGAGCACGGCTTCCGCGTCCTCGACGGCTTCACCCGGATCGTCCGACTCGGCGAGGGGCTGTCGACCACCGGACGTCTCAGCGATCTCGCCATGGCCCGCACCATCGAGGCGCTGCGCCAGTGCCGCAACAAGCTGCGAGAGCACGAGCCGGCACGCATGCGGCTGATTGCCACCGAGGCCTGCCGCACGGCGGTCAACGGTGCCGAGTTCATCGCCCGGGTCGAGAGCGAGTTGGGGCTGGTGCTCGAGATCGTCGACCGCCGGACCGAGGCCGCGCTCGCGGTGACCGGCTGCGCCGACCTGATCGAGGCCGATACCGCCGGCGCGCTCATGTTCGACATCGGCGGCGGGTCCTCCGAGCTCGCCTGGCTCGACTTCCGCGGTGGCCGCCCGCGCCGCAACGGCCGCATGGCGGCCTCCATCCGCTCCTGGCAGTCCCTGCCGGTGGGGGTGGTCTCGATTGCGGAGAAATTCGGCGGCGTCGAGGTCAGCCGCGACACCTTCGAGGCCATGGTGGCTTTCGTTGCCGCGCAACTGCGCCTGTTCCGCGGCCGTGAGAAGTTGCGCCAGATGATCGCTTCGCATCCGGTGCACCTCATCGGCACCTCCGGCACCGTCACCACTCTTGCTGGGCTGCACTTGGGGCTGGAACGCTACGAGCGCCAGAAAGTGGACGGGCTGTGGATGACCCGCCGGCAGATCGACGAGACCATGAACGCGCTGCTCGGGATGCCCTATGAGCGCCGGGTGGCGCATCCTTGCATTGGCCGCGACCGTGCTGACCTGGTGCTTCCCGGCTGCGCCATCTTCGAAGCCATCCGCCGGGAATGGCCGACCGATCGGGTCCGCGTTGCCGACCGCGGTCTCCGCGAGGGCATTCTGCTGTCGCTGATCGACGCCGACCGCACCAGCCGCTCCAAGCCGACAAGGTTCCGCTGATGGCGAAAGGCAGCGGGCAGGGGACCGGCCGCAAGTCCGAGCGCGACCTCAAGGTCCGGGTGAAATCCTCCAAGGGCCGCAAGGTCGGCTCCACGCTCTGGCTGCAGCGCCAGCTCAACGACCCCTACGTGGCCAAGGCCCGGGCCGAGGGCTATCGCTCGCGGGCGGCATACAAGCTGAAGGAACTGGACGACCGTTATAAGCTGCTGCGCCGCGGCATGCGCGTCGTCGATCTCGGCGCCGCGCCCGGGGGCTGGTCGCTGGTCGCCGCCGCGGCAACGGGTTCGACCGAGCAGCAGCCGCTGGTCGTCGGCATCGACTATCTGGAGATGGACCCCATTCCCGGCGTCATCTTGCTGCAGCAGGATTTCACCGAGGAGTCCGCACCGGCCGCGCTGATCGCCGCCCTGGGCGGCCACAAAGCCGACCTGGTGCTGTCCGACATGGCAGCGCCGACTACCGGCCACAAGGCGACCGACCACCTGCGCATCGTGCATCTAGTCGAGATCGCTGCCGATTTCGCGATCCAGGTCCTGGCGCCGGGCGGTACCTTCGTCGCCAAAGTGTTCCAGGGCGGCACCGAGCACGAGCTGCTGGCCATGCTGAAACGCCATTTCGCCTCCACGCTCCACGCCAAGCCGAAGGCCTCGCGCGCCGAATCGGCGGAAACTTATCTGGTGGCGCGAGGCTTCAAGGGCTGACGGCAGCAGGCCCGGCCAGGGCATTCGCCAGCCGGGCCTCGTCGGGTCAGGCGGCGCTGGCAGCCGCTTCACTGAGGATCACCGCAGCCTCCTCGGTCATCCGCTCCACGATCGCAGCAGCGGGCAAGATGGCATCGATTGCAGCGGCGCTCTCACCGGCGGTCAGGCACGCCCATTCAAGGTCAGCCGCGAAAGCCCGGACTGGCAGGATGGCGCTGTAGCGCGGGACGGGGAGCGTCACCCGTCCCAGGGTCACCTCCCCGATGACATCGCCCTCGGACTCCGCGAGCGCCTCGCGCTCGCGCCCCGCCGACCTCCGTGTCGCCCGATTGGGTAGCGCCCGCAACGGCTGGCCAGGGAATTCCGGGCCGAACACTGTGGTCATCACCGTCTCGCCCGCACGGGCCTCGACGACCCGCTGCTTGTACTCGCTATGCGCATCGGCCTCTTGGGAAGCTAGGAACCGCGTTCCGCACCAAACGGCCTCGGCGCCCATCCTGAGCGCTGCCGCCATGCTGGCGCCATCAACGATACCCCCGGCGCCAATCAGCGGCAGCTCCGGCAGGGCGGCCCGCACTGCGGGGAAGAGTTCGGCCAGTGGTGCTTCGGCGCGGTTGTGGCCGCCGGCCTCGGAACCCTGCACGATCAACGCCTCGACACCGAGTGCGGCCGCCGACCGCGCTTCGGCTACGCTGCCGACCTGCATCCAGAACGCGGTGCCGCTGGCCTTGAGCCGCGCCACAATCTCTGGCGTAGGGGTATTCCAGAAGAACACGACCAGCGGCACACGCTCCTCGACCACCACCTCGATGAGGGACATGTCTTCCATCTCGCGAATGAAATCCACGCCGAACGGACGCAATGTCAGCGACTTCGTGGCCTGAATGACGGCACGCAGTCCTTCGGGCGGCAGCATGGCACCACCCAGCATTCCCAGCCCACCGGCATTGGCGACCGCGGCGGCTAGTTCTGGCCCGGCGACGAACGCCATTCCCGCATTGATGATGGGCGTCGTGAGGCCGAAGGCCTCCGTAATTCTAGTGGTCAGCATTTGCTGGCTCCTTCGCGCTTGCTCTGCCCCCGGCAGCGGCGGGGAACTAGCAGCACGAGCGCCGCCGGTCAGCCGGCAGGTGGGCGAAAATCGCCCCACCCCAGCTGCCGGAGGAGAGCGGCCACGCGGAGCAGGGCGCGCCTCGAAGCCGGTGCCCCCCACTCGAGCCCCTGCATGGCGTAGTGCAGACCCGTGTCGTCGCGGTACAGCCAGCCCGCATCGATCAACTGCGCGATCCGGCGCCGCATGGTTGCCGGCTGGACGCCAACCACGCGGGCAAGGCCGCGGATGCTGACTTGCTGCCCTTTGAGGTCGGCGCTCTTGACGTTGCGCACGATGAGCGATGCCACCATGTCCCCGAACGCCTCTTGCTGGGCCCGGTCGAAGTCGTTCAGCAGTTCGGCGACCCCGGCAATCTCCTCGATTGGGATGCCGTAGTAGGAGGGTTCAGTGAAAGGGCCGTTCTCGGCGGCCGGCACATGCTGGTTCATCAGCGTACTCCCACAGCATTGCAGCCATATAACCAGACCCAGTTTCGTCTGACCAGACAGCCCGCCCAGGGGATCCTGGTAACGCTGCGGATCGAGGGCCGAGGCGGTTGACGCCAGCCGGCGCCGACTTGCTGATCGGGAGCTCGGGCCGCTACGGCTGGTAATGGCCACTGCAACGATCGCGCTCCCGCGACCGTAGGAGCCCCGCCGGGACCGGCGTCGAGACGGAATGGCGGTCGGATATGGCTCCCTTTTCAAAAGCGGGTGCCGGTGCTATTCACCCTCGCCAACCCGCAGCCGGCCATGAGTCGCTGGACTGCGGGCTTCCTCTATTGCTGATGCATCGAAGGGAAGGGCCCCCCTTGGCGAAGATCGTTTCATCCATCACCGGCGAATCCGCGCTGACATTCGACGACGTGCTGCTGCAGCCGGCCCGTTCCGATGTGCTGCCGACAGAGACGGACATCTCGAGCCGCGTGACACGGGATATCTCCCTCAACCTGCCGATCCTCTCTTCTGCCATGGACACCGTCACCGAAAGCGCCATGGCCATCGCCATGGCCCAGGCAGGCGGGCTCGGGGTCGTTCACCGCAACCTGACCGTGCAGGAGCAGGCGGAGCAGGTGCGGCAGGTGAAGAGCTTCGAGAGCGGCATGGTGGTCAATCCGATCACCATCGGGCCGGACGCCACCTTGGCTGACGCCCTGGCACTGATGCGGGCCAATCGTATCTCGGGCATTCCCGTCGTGGCCAATGGCGGCACCGGCGGGCGGACCAACGGCAAGCTCGTCGGTATCGTCACGAACCGCGATGTCCGCTTCGCCACCGACGAGCAGCAGCGGATCTCGGAGTTGATGACGCGGGACAACCTCGTCACCGTCCGCGACGGCGTCGGCAAGGAGGAGGCGAAGCGCCTGCTGCACAGCAACCGCATCGAGAAACTGCTTGTGGTCGATGGCGATGGGCACTGCATCGGCCTTATCACCGTCAAGGATATCGAGAAGGCCCAACTCAATCCTCACGCCATCAAGGACGACCAAGGTCGTCTCCGGGTCGCCGCAGCTTCGACGGTCGGCGATGCCGGATTCGAGCGCTCGCTGGCGCTCATCGACGCCGGCGTCGACCTGCTCGTCATCGATACCGCCCATGGACATTCGGTGCGGGTCGCGGAGGCGGTGGAGCGGGTCAAGCGCCAATCGAATTCCACTCGTATCGTCGCCGGCAATGTGGCCACGGCCGAAGCGACGCGGGCACTCATCGAGGCCGGGGCCGACTCGATCAAGGTGGGCATCGGACCGGGCTCCATCTGCACCACCCGGGTCGTTGCCGGTGTCGGCGTGCCGCAGCTTGCCGCGGTGATGGCCTGCGCCGAAGAAGCCGACCGCCTGGGGGTCCCGGTGATCGCCGACGGCGGAATCAAGTTCTCAGGCGATCTCGCCAAGGCCTTGGCGGGCGGTGCTTCCTGCGCCATGGTCGGATCTCTCCTCGCGGGTACCGACGAGAGCCCGGGGGAGGTCTATCTCTACCAGGGCCGCTCCTATAAATCCTACCGCGGCATGGGCTCGGTGGGTGCCATGGCCCGCGGTTCCGCCGATCGCTATTTCCAGCAGGAGGTCAGCGACAGTTTGAAGCTGGTGCCGGAGGGCATCGAGGGGCAGGTGGCCTACAAGGGCGCAGTTGGCCACGTCCTCCATCAGCTGGCAGGCGGTCTCCGGGCTGCCATGGGCTATACCGGCGCCCATACCTTGCAGGAGTTCCGCGACAATGCGGTCTTCGTGCGCATCTCCGGCGCCGCGCTGCACGAGAGTCACGTCCACGACGTGTCCATCACCCGTGAAAGTCCTAACTATCGCGGCGGGAACTAGGTTTTGTGGAGTCAGCTGTCCCTGTGGTTGCTGGCTGCCCTGCTGCTGCAGGGAAGCCTCGCGCTTGCCGTCCTCCTCTATCTCGGCTTCATCCGCGTCCCCCTGATCGCAAGGGGTGCTGTCCACCTTCGTGACATCGCCCTTTCGCGCTCGGCATGGCCGGAACGCGCCCAGCAGGTGGCGAACGCCGTCGACAACCAGTTCCAGCTGCCGCTGCTGCTCTATGTCGCCGGCTTTACTGCCTTCTATCTCGGCCCGTCACTGTTCGAGGTCCTGCTTGCCTGGCTGTTCGTCGTCAGCCGCTTCGTCCACGCCTATATCCATGTCACCGACAACCACGTCATCCGCCGCTTCATCGCGTACACGACCGGCGTCGGCTTGCTTAGTCTGCTGTGGTTGGAGCTGCTGCTCCGCGTCGTACTCGGCCTCCTGGGGATTTTCTGATGCGCTTCCCGGGCAGGATTGCCGCCGCCATTGAGGTACTCGCCGAGGTGGAGACTCGCCGCCGGCCGGTCGCGGAGGCGTTGAAGAGCTGGGGGCTCGCGAACCGCTTCGCCGGGGCAGGGGACCGAGCCGCCATCGGCAATCTCGTCTATGATGCGCTCCGCCGCCGCGCCTCCCATGCCTGGGCGATGGACGCCGACGACCCCCGCAGCCTCATTCTGAGCGTCGTCGTTCGCGAGTGGGGTGAGACGCCAGACGGTCTCGCAGCGGCCTTTTCGGGCGACGCGCATGCCCCGGCGCCCCTCTCGGACGAGGAGGTGGCGCGGCTGTCGGCGATCGAGCCGCTCGCCGGGGCGCCCGATCATATACGCGGTGACGTGCCCGAGTGGGTGGCGCCGTTCCTCGCCGAGAGTCTCGGGCCGGATTGGGTGGCAGAGGCGGCAGCGATGGGCGCGAGGCCGCCGCTCGACCTGCGGGTCAACACCCTGAAGTCGACGCCACAGCGGGTCCTCAAGTCGCTGCAGCGCTTCCACCCCGAACCCGCCGCTGTCTCCCCCGTGGGCATCCGTATCCCGGCCGGCCACGGCGACAGCCGCACCCCCAATGTCCAGACCGACGAGGCCTGGCTCAAGGGCTGGTTCGAGGTGCAGGACCAGGGCAGCCAGATTGCTGCCTTGCTCGCTGGCGCCGAGGCCGGCGAGCAGGTGCTCGACCTCTGTGCCGGCGCCGGCGGCAAGTCCCTCGCCATGGCTGCGGCGATGCAGAACAAGGGCCAGATCTTTGCTCATGACAGCGACCGCGCACGTCTGGCGCCGATCTACGATCGCCTCAAGCGGGCCGGCGTGCGCAACGTGCAGGTCGTACCGCCGGCACCCGGCGCCCTCGACGCCCTGGTCGACCGCATGGACCGGGTGGTGGTCGACGCGCCCTGTACCGGCTCGGGCACCTGGCGCCGGCGGCCCGACGCCAAATGGAAACTGTCCGCAGAGCAGGTCGCGGCGCGGGTGGGGGAGCAGCAGACGCTGCTTGCCGAAGGTGCGCGGTTCGTCAAGCCAGGTGGCGCGCTGGTCTATATCACCTGTTCCATTCTGCCGCAGGAAAACGTCGAGCAGGCGGATCGCTTCATCTCCAGCCACCCGGATTTCAGCCTGGTGGCCGGCCATAGCCTCTGGCATCGCCATTTCGCCGGCAATTCGGCCCGTGTTCTCCTGCCGGCTGCAGGTGGTGTTGTACTGACGCCACACTCGACCGGCACTGACGGCTTCTACGTAATGCTCGCCACCCGCCGCAGCTGAAACTCTGATTAGCTGCCCTCACAGGCAAGCGGATTCTGAGTTGACTGCGATTTCATTGCGACGTGAGTGGCCCCTGCTCCTGCTCTTTACAGGCGGCATCATCGGCATCGGACTGGTGGTCGGTCTCCTGACCGAACCCGGCGGGGAATACATCGCTTCGCTCAAGATTCCGGATCTGATCCCGCCGCAATGGCTGAGCACACTGACCTGGCTGCTGCTCTGCATCGCCTTCGCCCTTGCTGGATGGCGGAACTGGCTTCGCAACTCCTCCTCCCTGGAAACGCGACTGTGGCTCTCCACTCTGATCCTGAGCTGGTGGTATTCGCCGGTCTTCTATGTCATTCGCTCACCACTGCTGGCGCTGGCTGTCATCCTCCTGATGGCTGCCGTGATGATCGCTTTCATCGTCCGCTGCTGGAGCCGCGATCGCATCTCGGCGATGCTGTTCATCCCTCGCCTGCTTTGGGTCGGCTACGCGGCAGCGATGACAGCGGCGATCGTCTCCATGAACTGATCGGCCGCGGCTTTGCAGCCGGATGAACCGGCTCTGAAGCGCCGCGTTGTCGGTTAATGAAACTTTCCGTTGTGCCCCGCCCGCGATCTTTCCTCCTGTTGGCGACATTCCTTGTGGTCGTGGTCGGCATCGGCGGCCTGATCGGTTTCCTCACGGCCCCCGGCCAATGGTATGCGGGGCTTGAGAAGCCCCCGTTCAATCCGCCGGCCTGGCTGTTCGGGCCGGTCTGGCTGATCCTCTACATTTTCATCGCCGTTGCCGGCTGGCGCACCTTCGAGCGGGACTCTCACGGCACCTCGATGCGTCTCTGGTATGGCCAGATGGCCCTCAACTGGCTGTGGCCGCCCGTATTTTTCAGCCTTCACCTGCCGTGGCTGGCTGCCGCGGTAATCCTTGCCCTGCTGGCCACGATCATCGCCTTCATCGTCTCCGTCCGCGATCATGACCGGCTCGCCGCAGTGCTGTTCCTGCCCTACGCCGCCTGGGTCGCCTTCGCCAGCCTCCTCAACCTTTCCATCGCCATCCTGAATTAGCTGGTGCCGAAAGTCTCATGGCTCGCCGCGGCTCCTTCCGTCCTTCTTCATGGTCCGGCGCTGCATCGGGCCGGGTGCCCCATACGTACTGGGGCTAGTGCAGTTCGCGCGGGATCGGATCGTCGATCCCGAACGCCCGGAAGGTGACCTCCAGCCCTTCGCGCGTCGGCGAGCACGCCATGGGCCCCACTTCCACGGTCTCGGGCATCCTGAGGTAGCACAGCCGCACCAAACTCCAGCGGCCATCGTCGCCGAGCACCTGAACCCGCAGCGCCTCCCTGTGTCGCGTCAGCCGCAGCGTCACGGCTTGCTCAGGCACGACACCCATCGGCATTACCGACCAGTCGGACTGGTCGTCACGGGTCACCACCACTGAGAAGTGCAACTGCCCGTCAGTGAACTCGACGCCGCATTTCAACCAGTTGTCCCCATCAACCCACAGCATCGCACCGGCCTGGTCGTAGAGCTGCTCGAAGGACGCGGAGAAGGTCATCTCGACGGTGAAGTCGCCGCTGACTTCGGTGGCGAGGAAATGCCCATTGTCGTGGCGGAAGTGGTAGAAGGTGTTGTTCCAATAGTCCGTCTCGTGTCCCGTCCGCAGCACCAGTTGATTGTCGCGCTGTTCGAGGAATGGCGGCTCGTTGCGCCAGAAGCTCCGCCCCATCATCGGCATGCTGATCTCCCTGTTCGGTCCCGTTCCAGGCGTGGCAAGTCTGGTGCAACGCAAGTCGCCGCAGTTGGTCTCGCTGCCCCTTGCAGAAATATGGCCAGACCGGTAGAGCCTCGCCATGACAGAGCACGCCGAATCCATCCTCATCGTCGACTTCGGATCCCAGGTCACGCAGCTGATCGCCCGCCGCATTCGCGAGGCCGGCGTCTATTGCGAAGTTCATCCCTTCAACACCGCCCACGAAGCGCTCCGGACGCTGCACCCGCGCGGCATCGTCCTCTCCGGCAGCCCCGCGTCCGTCCTTGATGCGAACGCGCCAACGGTGCACCCGGATCTGCTGGCTGCCGGCATCCCCGTCCTCGGCATCTGCTATGGGCAGCAGGCGCTTTGCGTTGCCCTCGGCGGCAAGGTCGAAGCTGGTCACCATCGGGAGTTCGGCCGCGCCGAGGTTCAGGTCGAGAAGCCCTCGGCCCTCTACGAGGACGTGTGGGAGCTGGGCACGGCGCACCCGGTCTGGATGAGCCATGGCGACCGCGTCACCGCCATTCCGCCGGGCTTCGAGGTTGTCGGCACTTCGCCCAACGCACCTTTCGCGATGATCGCCGACGAGACCCGCCGCATCTGGGCCGTGCAGTTCCACCCCGAAGTCGTCCACACGCCCGACGGCGCAAAGCTCTACGCCAACTTCGTGCACCGCATCTGCGGCCTGACCGCCAACTGGACAATGGCGGCCTACCGGCAGATGGCGATCGAGAAGATTCGCGCCCAGGTCGGAAAGGGCAGGGTGATCTGCGGCCTTTCCGGCGGCGTCGACTCGTCGGTGGCTGCGGTGCTGATACACGAGGCCATCGGCGACCAGCTGACCTGCATCTTCGTCGATCACGGGCTGCTGCGGCACAACGAGGCCGAGCAGGTGGTGACGATGTTCCGGGATCACTACAATATCCCGCTGGTTCACGTCGACGCCGAGGACATGTTCGTCTCCGCCCTGAGCGGCGAGTCCGATCCGGAGACCAAGCGCAAGACCATCGGCCGGCTCTTCATCGAGGTCTTCGAAGAGGAGGCGCGGAAGCTCGGCGGGGCCGACTTCCTCGCCCAGGGCACCCTCTACCCCGACGTCATCGAAAGCGTCTCCTTCACCGGCGGGCCGTCCGTCACCATCAAGAGTCACCACAATGTCGGCGGGCTGCCCGAGCGCATGCACATGCAGCTGGTGGAGCCGCTGCGTGAGCTCTTCAAGGACGAGGTGCGAACTCTTGGGCGGGAGCTCGGTCTTCCCGACCATTTCGTCGGCCGCCACCCCTTTCCGGGCCCCGGCCTCGCCATCCGGCTTCCCGGTGGCGTCACCCGCGAGAAGCTCGACATCCTCCGCCAGGCGGATGCCATCTACCTCGACGAGATCCGCAAGTCCGGTCAGTACGACAGGATCTGGCAAGCCTTTGCGGTGCTGCTGCCGGTGCAGACCGTCGGCGTGATGGGCGACGGCCGCACCTACGAGTTCGTCTGCGCATTGCGGGCAGTAACTTCGGTGGACGGCATGACGGCCGATTTCTACCAGTTCGACATGAATTTCCTCGGCCGCACCGCCACGCGCATCATCAACGAGGTGCGCGGCATCAACCGCGTCGTCTACGACGTCACCAGCAAGCCTCCCGGCACCATCGAGTGGGAGTGAAGCGAGCATGGCAGGAGAGCAGATGAAACTGTACTTCAGCCGCAATCCCAATCCTCGCCTCGCGGTTGCGGTGGCACGCCACCTCGGTGCCAAGGTCGATTTCGAATTCGCCGCCCCTCTTGCGCCGGGGCAGGCGGAGCGTTTTCGACCACTCAATCCGACGCTCTTCCTGCCCATCCTCGAGTACTCGGGGAAGGGTCTCTGGGAGGCAGACGCCATCGCCTGCCGGCTTTCCCGCGATGTCCGTTCAGATTTCTGGCGCACCGGTGACGACGAGCCCGACATGATCAGATGGCTCAGCTGGGGCAAGGAGAACTTCGTCAGGGCCTGCGACGTGGTGCATTTCGAGCGGGGCACCAAGCAGCGATACGGCCTGGGACCTATCGATGACGCCAAGATCGAGGAAGGGATGAACGGCTTCCACGCCTCCGCCCCGATCCTCGAGGCCGAGCTTGCCGGGCGCGACTGGCTGGTGGGCAGTTCTGTGTCCTATGCGGACTTCCGGATGGCGACATACCTCCCCTACAACGATGTCGCCCACCTGCCCCTCGACGACTATCCTGCCATTTGCCGCTGGTACGATCGTCTCGAGGCGATCGAGGCCTGGCGCAACCCCTTCGCGGGGCTGGATGCGCCGGAACTGCCGCCGGTTCCCGGTGAGACCACGCCCGCTACGCCCCAGGCCGCAGGAATCTAGGCAGCGGCAGCCGTTCACTGATCCATTTTCCTATGGACCGAGGTTCCTCGGGGTCGAGCAGGTCATTCTCTGCGATCGTCTCCTCGACTGCGGCGGGTTCGTCGGGCTCGTACGGGACAAGGGTGCGACCGCTTCCGCGGAGAGTCTCGATGGCCGCGATCAGCCCGCCGCCCCTCTTTGCCGCCTCCTCGACCTCCTCGATCGTCTTGCCGAGATGCTCCGCCACGAGGTCGTTTCGCATCTGCACGATCCGGTCGCGCAGCGCCTGGACCCCCTTCCGCCCCGGAACGGCCTCGACGACCAGATCGCATTCGGTGTCGAAGCCCAGGGACCTGTTGTTGAAATTGGAGGAGCCGACGCGCAGCAGACGGTCATCCACGATCGTGATCTTGGCGTGAACGTAGATCGGCTTGCCGCCATGGGTGACCGGAGTGAAGATGCGGAAGCGACCATGCGCATCGGCATTGTGGATGAGCTTCAGCAGCCGATACCGAGCCGTATCCATGGCAACGGCCTCGAGGTAACCATCGGCTGACTCCGGGTTGACGATGACGATTTCCGGGCCGTCCTTTTCGCGCAGCCGCTGCGCCATGGCCTCCGCAACCCGGCGCGAGGCAAAGTACTGGCTCTCGCAATAGATCGACTTCTCGGCGGATGCTATCGCGTCGAGGTAGAGCTGTTCGATCTCGCGGACTTCCTTGCGGTCTCCGAGTTCGGGAATCGTGCGCGCCACGCCAACATCGATGTCCCGAAACGAGGGCTGCACAGACTGGGGCCAGATGGCGGGACAGTTCGTCGGAGGCGTCAGCTCGCCCCCGCCGGCCCATTTCCACCGCTGCCGGACCAGGTCCCCCAGAGCCCTCGCAACATCGCCATCCACGGCGGTCGTCGCGTCGTGCCACGGACCATAACGCCGGCCGGTCGGGCGCCGGCGTCGCGGGTCGTGGTCCTTGTGCTCCCGCGTATCCCATCGGTCCGCCGTAATGTCGATGCCACCGCAGAAGGCCAGCACATCATCGATGACCACGATCTTCTGGTGATGCGCTGCCCCGTGCGGATGGGCCCCGTCCAGCTTGAAGTGGATTCGCTCGCTGGTCAGCCAGTCGAGAACTGCGAATGGTGTGGTTCCGCGCCCCAGGGTCTGAATCGCCCCGATGTCCCATTTGAGGACGAAGACTTCGACATCAGGGCGGTTCTTGTCGATCCATCGAAGGAAGGGGCCCAGCTTGTTCGAACCCTCCAGAGTCTCCCCCTCCGGTTCGAACTTGATGCGCGTGTCGAACTCCCACCCGATGAGATACACCGACCGCCGGGCGCTCAGGATCGATTCCTTGACCGCCTTGAAGTAGGCCGCCGCATCGACGATGAGCGCGAGCCGGTTGGCCCGCTCTATGCGCCAGCAGTTTCGGCCTGGCTCGATCAGCTGGACCTTGTGAGTCATGACGCTAGGGTATGCCTCGTCCTGCACCGGTCAAGCTGCGGCTGCAGCATCTCGGAGGACCCGAGATGCGCCAGCTGCCAGAAACTCCTGAAGGTATCGTACGGCTAGAACTCTTCTTCCTCGTCGACCGCGATGAGTTCGATAAGTTGGGCCACCCGCCCACTCGGCGGCCGTCGACCTTCGTTTAGCAGCGCCTCGTCGCTGTTGATCCAGGCCCATGCCTCCGCCAGTTCCTCCCGCGTCGCCCCCGTCTTGACCAGGTCGTTCACCAGGGTTTCGTCGGTCGGGCCGAGCACGGCACCAACATCTTCGGGAGTGAGGGCCATTGCATCCTCCTTGGCGGGAAACGGTTTGCTTTTCCAACCCTTGCGCCGGCGCCATGGTTCCGCCCGTCCGCAGCCGTGGGAAAGCCCGCCCCGCCGCTTGCACTTCCCCTTGTCCGTCCCCATTCTTGCTGCAACCGGGGCAGATCGTGGGGGAAATACATGTGGATCCTTGTCCTCGGACTCGTCGTGTTCTTCGGCATCCATTCGGTGCGTATGGTTGCGGGCGGGTTCCGCGACGCGCAACTGACGGCTAATGAGAGGCGATGGAAGGGCGTTTATTCCCTCCTCTCGCTGCTCGGAATTGCACTCATCGTATGGGGCTGGATCGCCTATCGCAGCGAGGCACCGCAGGTCTATGACCCGCCGGCCTGGGGCCGCCACCTGGCGATGGCGCTGGTCTGGATAGCCTTCATCCTGCTCGCCGCATCCAACATGCCCGCCGGTCGCATCCGGCACTGGGTGAAGCATCCAATGCTGGCAGGGGTGGGGCTCTGGGCACTGGCGCACCTGCTCAGCAACGGCGACTTGGCTTCGCTCCTGCTGTTCGGCGCATTCCTGCTCTATGCTGCGGTCAATCGCATCGCCGTCATCCCACGGGGCGATCCTGCGCCGGCGGTGGTGAAGCCGCGCAGCGACCTCATCGCGGTCCTCGCCGGCACCATTCTCTACGTGATCTTCGTGCTTTGGCTGCACCGGTGGCTGTTCGGCGTCTCGCCACTTGCGTGATCGGCGCGGTGGTCCTGCGGTCGTCCCGGGAAGGGGGCCGCGGAGCGTTTGCAATCGCAAGGCGCCGTCACTATTGTGCCGCGACTTTTGCCACCGCTGACCAAGGCCATCAATGTCCAACGACACCATCTTCCGTGAAGTCGACGAGGAGCTGCGCAGCGATCGCATGCGCGCGCTCTGGAGGCGCTTCGGGCCCTACATCATCGGCGCTGCGGCAGCCGTCGTGCTGCTGGTGGCGGCCAACGAGGGTTGGAAGTGGTGGCAGGAAACCAGCGCCGCCCGGTCCTCGGAGCAGTTTTACGCGGCGCTTGAACTCGCGGAAGCGGGGGATACCGCAGGCGCCGTTGCCGCCCTCGAGCAGGTCGAGGCCGAGGGATCGGGTGGCTATCCGGCCCTGGCGCGGTTTCGGGAAGCCGCTCTGCTCGCCCGCGAAGGCGATGCCGCCGCAGCGGTAGCCGAATACGACGCCTTGGCGACCGCGGAAAGCAATCCGCAACTGCGGGACCTGGCACTGGTGCTTGCGGCCTACCTGCTGGTCGACAGCGGCGACGCCGACGCAGTTCGTCAGCGCGTCGGGGGAATCGCCGTCGAGGGGCACCCGCTGCGCAATGCGGCCCGTGAGGCGATGGGCCTCGCGCAGTATCGCGGCGGCGACGACAATGCCGCCCTGGCCACTTTCGAAGTGGTTCTCGAAGATCCCGTTGTATCTCCGGAACTGCGCAACCGGGTGGAGATTTATACCGCGCAGCTGATTGCACGAGGTGCCGAGAGCAGTGCAGTCGGGCCTGCCGCCGACGCCGCTGTGCCGGCCGGAGATATCGAGGCGCCGGCAATGGATGCGGGGACCGGCGACTGACCGCCGCCCGCCCATTCGCCCGAGGACATCGATGAGCGTCACCGTTGCCATTGTCGGGCGCCCGAATGTCGGCAAGTCCACGCTCTTCAACCGGCTTGTCGGGCGGAAGATCGCGCTGGTCGACGACACGCCCGGCGTCACTCGTGACCGCCGCGAGGCGGATGGTCGGATCGGCGACCTGCACTTCCGGATCCTCGACACCGCCGGCTACGAGGACCGCACCGACGGCTCGCTTGAAGACCGGATGCGCCAGCAGACGGAAATGGCAATCCGGGATGCCGATGTCATCCTGTTCATGATCGACGCGCGGGCGGGCGTGACCCCGCTCGACCAGCGCTTCGCGCAGGTCCTGCGCAAGTCGGGCAAGACCGTTCATCTCATCGCCAACAAGGCGGAGGGCAGAGAAGCCAGCGCCGGTCTGATGGAGGCTTACAGCCTCGGCTTCGGCGAGCCGGTGGGGCTGTCGGCCGAGCATGGCCTCGGCCTCGCCGAGCTCCATGCGATCGTCTCCGAGGCGGTGGACAAGGCGGCCGCCGGCGCCGAGGGAGCCTTGCCAGAGGACCTGCTCCCCGAGGTCGAGGTTGATGTGCCGGAGGACGATGGCTCCACCGAGGAGGGGCCGGCCCTCCGCTGGAACCCGCGCCGCTACCTCAACGTCGCTATCGTGGGGCGGCCGAATGCCGGCAAGTCGACGCTGATCAACCGCATGGTGGGCGACGAGCGCCTGCTGACGGGCCCTGAGGCTGGCATCACCCGCGATTCCATCATGGTCCCATGGGAGTGGGACGGTCGCATCATCAATCTCGTGGACACCGCCGGCATCCGCCGCCGTGCGCGGGTGCAGGAGAAGCTCGAGAAGCTCGCCGTCGGCGACGCCCTGCGCTCCATCCAGTACGCCGAGGTGGTGGTGCTGCTGCTCGATGCCACCATTCCCTTCGAGAAGCAGGATCTCGCTCTCGCAGACCTCGTCGAGCGTGAGGGCAGGGCGCTGGTAATCGCCGTCAACAAGTGGGACCTGATCGAAGACAAGAATGTGGCGCTGGCCGCCCTGCGGGAGGCTTGCGAACGCTTGCTGCCGCAACTGCGGGGGGTGCCACTGGTGACCATCTCCGGCCTCCAGGGGCGCAACATCGACCGGCTCATGCAGGCGGTGTTTGCCGCCGAGCGAAAGTGGAACACCCACATCTCCACGGCCCGCCTCAATCGCTGGCTCGGCAAGATGATCGAGAGCCATCCACCGCCGGCCATTGCTGGTCGCCGGCTCAAGATCCGGTACATGACGCAGGCAAAGATGCGGCCGCCGAGCTTCATCCTCTTCGCGTCCCGCCCCGAGGTCGTGCCCGCCTCCTACGTCCGCTATCTGGTGAACGGCATGCGCGAAGCCTTCGACATGCCGGGCACGCCCATTCGCATGTGGCTCCGCGGCGGCAAGAATCCCTACGCGCCCGAACCCGGCAAGCGCAATCTCGGTTAGGCTGCTGCTGCGACGTCTTTCAATGCCGCGCCGATTGCCCTAAGAGTCTGCCGCCTATGCATCCGATGCTGAGTGCGGCGCTGCAACGAACATGAGCCATTGTTCCTAGAGATCCTGATCGTTGCCGTCCTCGTTCTCGTCAACGGCATGCTGGCGATGTCGGAACTGGCGGTTGTCTCGGCGCGGCCGGCGCGGCTGCGCATCATGGCGGCCGATGGCAAGAAGGGCGCGGAGACAGCGCGCGTCCTTGCCGAGGATCCCGGCAAGTTCCTGTCCTCGGTGCAGATCGGCATCACGCTGGTGGGCGTATTGTCCGGCGCCTTCTCCGGCGCCACGCTCGGCAGCCGCCTCGCCGTATGGCTTGCTTCCGTGGGCGTCCCCCCGGGTGTGGCCGATGCCGCGGGTGTCGGCGTCGTCGTGGTGCTGATCACTTACCTTTCGCTGATCATCGGTGAACTGGTCCCCAAGCAGATTGCCTTGCGGAACCCTGAAGGCATCGCCACTCGCGTCGCCCCTGCCATGGCTTTTATAGCCGTCGTCGCTAAGCCGCTGGTCTGGCTGCTCGACGTTTCCGGCAAGCTCGTCCTCACCGCGATCGGGCAGGGCGGTGCGTCAGACGAGCGGGTCACCGACGAGGAGGTGCGCTCGATCATCGCCGAGGCGGAGATCGCCGGGGTGCTGGAGAGCGAGGAGCGCAGCATGATCACCGGCGTCATGCGCTTTGCCGATCGCTCCGCCCGCGGTCTCATGACACCGCGGCTCGACGTCGAACTGGTGGACCTCTCCGAATCGCAGGAGGAGATCCTGCGCAAGCTGCGCGCAACCCATCGCTCGATGCTGCCGGTCCAGGATGGCGGCGCCGACTCCATCATCGGCGTGATCGTCCGCAAGGACCTCATCGATCTCTTCGCCGAAGGCAACGCCATCGACATCCGCGGCATGGTCCGTCAGGCCCCGGTGGTCATGGATCGAACCGATGCCCTCAACGTGCTGCGGGCGATCCGTTCCTCGGTCGTGCACATGGCGCTGGTCTTCGACGAGTACGGGCACTTCGAGGGCATCGTCACCTCCGGCGACATCCTCGAGGCGATCACCGGCAGCTTCCAGGAAGAAGAGGGCGACGAGCCTGCTTTCGTCCGCCGCGAGGATGGCTCGTTTCTCGTCTCAGGCTGGATGCCGGTCGACGAGTTCAAGGACCGCATCGGCGTGCCGGTGCCGAAGGATCCGGAATACGAGACCGTGGCCGGCTATGTCCTCGCCGAGCTCAACCACCTGCCCAAGGCGGGGGAGTGCTTCGAGCGGGGCGATTGGAAGTTCGAGGTCCTCGACATGGACGGCCGGCGTATCGACAAGGTGCTGGTCGGCCGCGCGTAGGCTTCGGCTATAGTGGGTGTGAGCGCTCGGTGGCGTAGTCGTAGCGCAGTCCCGTTTCTTCGAATGCCGGACTGACCATGTCCACCAGCCGCGGCGCCACCGCCCCGGGAGTTGGCAGCGTCATCGGATCCTCGCCCGGCATCGCCTTGGCCCGCATCGCCGTCCGCACCGGTCCGGGATTGAAGGCATTGGCGCGCACGGCGGTCGCGGCCATTTCCGCGGCATAGCTCTTCACCAGCGCCTCCAGCGCCGCCTTCGTTGCCGCATAGAGGCTCCAGTAGGGGCGGGCGCTTTGTGCCGCACCGGAGGAGACGAAGACGGCCCGCCCGGCCTCGGACTTGCGCAGCGGCAGGTCGAAGGAGCGGATGAGGCGGTAGTTGGCGGTCACGTTGACGGCCAGCACTTTCTCGAACTCCTTCGGTTCCAGATGGGCGAGCGGCGACAGCGTTCCGAGCAGGCCGGCATTACCAATCAGTCCGTCGAGCCGCCCCCAGCGCTCGAACACCGCCGCCCCCAGCCGGTCGATGCCTTCGAAGTCCTGCAGGTCGAGTGGAACGATGGTCGACGATCCGCCGGCAGCCTGGAGTTCGTCGTCGAGTTCCTCCAGCCCGCCGACGGTCCGCGCAACGGCGATAACGTGGGCACCGCGGCTCCCGGCTTCTTTTGCCGCCTGGTAGCCGATGCCGCGTGAGGCACCGGTCACGAGGACGACTTTGCCGGCGAGATCGTTCTGGTCTGTCATGGGAGAGCTGTTCCGTTCACTGCTGCGGAGCTTCTACCCGCGGCGGCACGGCTGCGAAACCCCTGGCGGCCTTAGTCGCTTAGCCTCAACTCGCCTCGCGCATCAGCGAGAGCCGCTTCGGCTCGTTCTTGCCGCGGCCGCCGAGATCGGTGAGCGGGGTCGGATAGTCGCCGGTGAAGTAATGGTCGGTGAACTGCGGCGCCGCGGCATTCCGGGCCTCGCCACCCACCGCCCGGTACAGCCCGTCGATCGACAGGAAGGCGAGGGAGTCGGCGCCGATGAACCGGCACATGGAGTCGAGGTCCGTGTGCTGGTTGGCCAGCAGGTTTTCGGGGTGCGGCGTATCGATCCCGTAATAGTCGGAGTGGAAGATCATCGGGCTCGCCACCCTGATGTGCACTTCCTTCGCCCCGGCCTCGCGGATCATCTGGACGATCTTCACCGACGTGGTGCCACGGACGATCGAATCGTCGATCAGCACCACCCGCTTGCCGGCGATTTCCTCGCGGTTCGCGGAATGCTTCAGCTTCACACCGAAGGCGCGGATCGACTGGGTCGGCTCGATGAAGGTGCGGCCCACATAGTGGTTGCGGATGATGCCGAGTTCGAAGGGAATGCCGCTTTGCTGCGCATAGCCGATCGCGGCCGGCGTCCCGCCGTCCGGCACCGGCACCACTACGTCCGCCTCCACCGGCGCCTCCCGGGCGAGGTTGACGCCCATGCGCTTGCGCGCGCCATAGACGGAACGGCCGGCGACGATGGAATCGGGGCGCGCGAAATAGACGTATTCGAACAGGCACATCCGCTCCGGCTTGGGCGCGAACGGCTTGAAGGAGTCGATGCTGATGCGCCCGTCGGGCTGGATCTCGCAGACCACCACTTCGCCATTCTCGACGTCACGCACGAAGCGAGCGCCGATGATGTCGAGGGCGCAGCTCTCGGAAGCGAAGATCGGCTTGCCGTCCAGTTCCCCGAGCACCAGCGGGCGGATGCCGTTCGGGTCGCGCGCGCCGATCAGCTTGGTGCGGGTCAGCGCGACCATCGAATAGGCGCCTTCGAGATGGGCAAGGGCGTCGATGAAGCGGTCGCTGGAGGAGACGCGCTGCGAGCGGGCGATCAGGTGCAGCACCACCTCGGTGTCCGAGGTGGACTGGCAGATGGCGCCCTGCGAGATCAGCTTCTGGCGCAGCGTCAGCCCGTTGGTGAAGTTGCCGTTATGGGCGATGGCGATGCCGCCGACCTCGAGTTCCGCGAACAGCGGCTGCACGTTGCGCAGGATCGTCTCGCCGGTCGTGGAATAGCGCACATGCCCCATCGCCATGTGGCCGGGAATGCGGGCGACGGTCGCGGGGTCGGTGAAATGGTCCCCCACCAGCCCGAGTTGACGTTCGGAGTGGAACTGCTGGCCATCGAAGCTGACGATGCCCGCCGCCTCCTGGCCGCGATGCTGCAAGGCGTGCAGCCCAAGTGCCGTCAGCGTAGCTGCCTCGGGGTGGCCAAGAACGCCGAAAACGCCGCACTCTTCGTGCAGCGTATCGCCGTCCAGATCGAAGGGATCGGTTGTCAGCTTGCTCACCTCTCGGCCCTCGGCCGCTGGCAGGAGTGCGTTCACGCCTCGCATAAAAGCCTAGAGTGGGGCCTAGACAAGGCCCTCACCCGGAATTCATCAGGTCTGCGTTTCCGCCACCGGTGCCGCCGGCGGTGTCCCGTCCTCCAGCGCATCGGTACCGATATCCTCGGGCGGCGGAGAGTCCGGCGCATTGGGATCTTCCCCGCCCACCCCGCGCCGAAGCACGTCGGTGACCTGGTCCTCGAGATCCGGGGGCAGGGCGGCGATCAGCGAGTCCCCGAGGTCCGCGAGCGGCGGCAGGGAGCGGCTCTCTGCCGCCCAGGGCGGCAGGTTGGGGCCCAGCAGCCACTGCCCGAACACCACCAGCACCACCGCGATCAGCACCCCGCGGGCGACGCCGAACAGGAAGCCCAAGGTCCGGTCCAACGGCCCGATCTTGCTGTCGACCACGAAGTCGGCGATGCGCATGGTGATGAGGTGGAGCACGATCAGCGCGACGATGAAGGTGACCGCCACCGTGGCGATATTGGCGACCAGTTCCTCGGCGATGTACTGCTGCGCGAACTCGGGGTGGTAGAGCAGCATATAGATGGCGATGGCCGCTGAACCAGCCCAGGTTGCCAGCGACAGGACTTCCCGGGTGAGCCCGCGGGCGGTGGCCAGGATCGCCGAAATCAGGACAAGAATGCCGACGCCGACGTCAAACGCAGTCAACATGAATGGGGCCCGTCCAAGGTGTGATGCTGCCCCGTTTAGCCGCTTCTGCATAAGATGCCAAGCCGCGAGGCGCCCCGCAGCCGCTTAGTCCACCGAAAGCCGCCGCTCATTCCGCAGCGGCGCGCGGCCGGCCATTGGCGGCGATCCTGCCGACCAGTTCCGCCAGCTCGGAATACTGGCTCACCGCGAGCCCACCTGCCTTGTCCCCGGCGCCGAGGCGTCCGGTGACGGCCGACTGGAAACCGAGCTTCTGGGCCTCCCGGAGCCGCAGCCCGGCATGCACCACCGGGCGCACTCCGCCGGCGAGCGAGATCTCGCCGAAATAGACGGCGTCGGCCGGCAGCGGCGAGCCGGTGAGGGAACTGATCAGCGCCGCCGCCACGGCGAGGTCTGCCGCCGGCTCGTTGATCTTCAACCCGCCGGCTACGTTGAGATAGATGTCATTGGCCCCGATCCGGACCCCGCAGCGGCTTTCCAGCACCGCCAGCACCATGCTGAGCCGGGAGGAATCCCATCCCACCACGGCCCGCCGCGGCGTACCGAGCGGCGACGGCGCCACCAGCGCCTGGATCTCGCACAGCACCGGCCGCGTCCCCTCCATGCCGGCGAACACGGCCGAGCCGGCGGACCCCTCGTCCCGCTGGTCGAGGAACAGCGCCGAGGGATTGGCCACCTCCTGCAGTCCCAGCGTCGTCATCTCGAACACCCCGATCTCGTCGGTGGCGCCGTAGCGGTTCTTGACCCCCCGCAGGATGCGGAAGGTGTGGCTGGCATCGCCCTCGAAATAGAGGACCGCATCGACCATGTGCTCGACCACCCGCGGCCCGGCGATCTGGCCGTCCTTGGTCACGTGCCCGACCAGCACCACGGCCGATCCGAATTTCTTGGCGAAGCGCGTCAGCGCCTGCGCCGAGGTCCGCACCTGGGTCACCGTGCCCGGTGCGCTCTCGACCCGATCGGTCCACAGCGTCTGGATGGAATCGATGATCACGAGGTCGGGTGGAGGGCCCTGCTGCAGCGTCGCGAGGATGATCTCGACATTGGTCTCGCTGGCGAGGCTGACGTCGCGGTCGCCGAGCCCCAGCCGCTGTGCCCGCAGCCGCACCTGCGCCACCGCCTCCTCGCCCGAGACGTAGACGACGCGCTTCCCCCGGTCGGCCAGCGCCGCCGCCGCCTGCAGCAGCAGCGTCGACTTGCCGATCCCCGGATCGCCGCCCACCAGCACCGCCGAACCCATGACGAAACCGCCGCCGGTCACCCGGTCCAGTTCCGCGAGGCCCGTCTCGACCCGCGCCGCGCTCTCGGTCTCTCCGCTCAGCGGCACCAGTTGCGCCGGCCGGCCGCCGGCGACCGCCGCTTTCGGTCCCGCGCCGACGCCCGAATCGACGATCTCCTCGGCAATAGTGTTCCACTCGCCGCAGCTCTCGCAGCGCCCCGCCCAGCGAGCCGTGACAGCCCCGCAGGACTGGCAGACGAAGGAGGATTTAGTTCGCGCCATGCGAGGCCCCAAGGAATCGTCGGATAGTAGCCGAGGCACCAAGTGAGAGCAAGAACGAAAAGAGAACGCCGGCCCGTGTGCCGCTGGCGCGCGCAAAATCATCCGGCGCGACGGTGCCGCCCGGATTGTGCCCTCTACGTCCGCCGCTCGCCCCATGGGAAGCGGCCCCGGCGAGGCTTTCGCCTCGAAGCGGGTAGTCCGCAAAAAGGTGAGGCTTGGCCTCGCCGGTGCGGCGGGTTGGTGCTGCGGACGAAGTTGCGGATCCTCGCTCGTGGCTCCCCGCCGGTCCGTCCGGTCCCG
>DASYHK010000009.1:0-2273 GCA_035998685.1 Devosiaceae bacterium
TGAGGCGAGGTTCCGCCCGGCATGCAGGTGCAGCGGCAACAGCGTGTACGGCAGATGCTCCGCAGCTGCGTCGATCCTGATTGCCGTTTCGGCATCGCTAAGCCCGCTCACAGACCCTAGGCTAACGAACCGCGCCCCGGCGTGGCCACGAGATCTACTTCGCGCATCATGAAGCGGCTGTTCGGCAACGTCGGAAGACGTCCGAGGTCGATGTTGAGATCCTGATCGGGCACCGTGTAGCGCATCCCTCGCACCAGTAGGCGCGTGATCGTCTTCATCTGCTCGATGGTGACCCATTCGCCGGGGCAGCGATGCGTCTCGGCATGGGCGCCGCCGCCCTGCGGGATGAACTCATGCGCGCCAATCGCGCGGCCGCGGAAGCGCTCGGGCCGGAAGGTCTCCGGATCATCCCAGCTGCGGGGGTCGCGGTTGGTTCCATACAGGTCCATCAGCACCCAGTCGTCTCGCTCGAAATCGTGCCCACGCCAGGTGAAGGGCTCCAGCACCCGGCCGCCGATGACGGGGATGAAGGGGTAGAAGCGACGCACCTCATGCACGAAGGGCTCCAGGTCTTCATCGCCGTCCCGCAGCCGCGCACGCCATTGCGGATGCTGGTGCAGGGCGTGCGCCGCGAAGGTCACGTAGCGCGCATTGGCGACCGTCGGGCGGAGCACGTTGATGAGTTCGACCGCGGCCACCTTCACATCGAGCAGCCCGCCCGCCGCGTCTCGGTGCGAGGCGATCACCCCGGCCGCGCTGCCCTCCGGCACCGATATCTCGCCGGCCCGGATCCGGCGGATGACGTCGCGCATCCAGCGCTCGGTGCGGGCGCGCATGAGGTGTCCGCGCCAGAGCCGTGGGCCCACAGAACCGGTGCCCTCCACCATCGCCTCGAACTCGCGGGCTCGCTGCGCCACCTCATCCGGGGTCAGGCTCAACCCTGCCCACTCGCAGATGGCGCCGCAGAGTGGCAGATGCGCGGCGTGGAACAGCCTGATCTCGTCTCGGCGCGCCCAATCCTCGACCGCGGAACGCCAATGCGCCGCGGTGATTTCGGGGAGACGGCCAAGCGCTTCCGGCCGCAACAGCCGCAGGAACATCTCCTTTCGACGGTGATGAGCCTCTCCATCCATCGCCATGACCGAGCCGAAATCCTGGATCAACGAGAAGGATGGGCTGGGCATGGCGCGGTGGCGGGTGAAGCGGCCGCGCCGGTAGAATTGCTCGGCCGCTTCAGGTCCGCTCATGCAGACGGCTCTGGTGAGCATCAGCCTTGTCTGGAACAGGTCAGACCGGAAGCGTCGGCAACGGCCAGGGATGAAGGCGTAGCCCTCCGACAACAGCGCGAGCGAGTTGTCGAGGCCTGGGTCCTGAGGGATCCGTGACATGTGGCTTTCTCCAGCCCGGCTACATCGGTGGATGCGCACAACCCATCCCGCGCGTGACGGATCCTCGCCTCGGCGCCGCAACGGGCCGATCGGATCGCGGGCCGCTCCGGACGGGGCAGCCCGCAGGCGTTTCGGTACCGGCTCGCGCCAGGGTCGGGGCATGCTGATGGCGATGGCCGTTCGTCAGCCTCGGCCGCTGATCCGTCCGGATGTCCCGTCGCCGGAAACTCCGGCCGCACCGGCCTCGCCTTTCACCGGTCGGGCGGCTTTGCCGGTGCGAGCCCCTCCGCTTGGCGCCTTGCCGCGATCACCTGCCGACGGGCCATGCGGCGAGCCAGAATCAGCGATCCCCGGCCCAGCATCGTCCGACGGAACAGGTGCCGAGCCCAGGCGTGGCGGGCTATCCGTCATGCTTGAACCAATCCCGGGGTGGTGCGCAGCCGCGCCGCCTACGCCACCAAGCGGGCCTGCATCCCCGCCCGCCGCCCCTGAGCCCTGGCTCAGGGTGGTACCGACACCGCCTGAAAGATGGGCCGTGCCTTCGCTGCCGGAGCTTCCACCAAGGACGCCGGAGACTGGCATCTGCGGTGGCGGGGGTGGGTCCCGATCCACCAGGGAGGATGACGCCGCGACGCCAGAGCCATCCTCCCCCGCCGAGATCTCCCGGCAGGCACGTGCCCAGTGATCCTCGTGCCGGCCCTCCGGGCGCCCCTCGCGCACCCAGATCTCGTGAGCGCGATGGCGAATGCGTTCCTCGTCCAACATGGTTTGCTCCTCGAGCAGGTAATCCGCCCATAACGCCGAGCGCCTTCATTCGTCCCTTGTTCAATGCGGGCGGGGCCACCTGGCGGCGCGCGCCAGGGCGCGGAGCCGCGCCGGGTCGGT
>DASYHK010000010.1:0-6390 GCA_035998685.1 Devosiaceae bacterium
GGCCACAACCTCCGCCTCCTTCGTGCCTGGCTGATCCGCCTTCTTGCGTTCTTCATCAGCCTCATCGCGATCAGCAGGCAAACGGCAACGCCGCGCTCAGCATACCTCCCCACGCGCTGAAACCGCTTGTTCACGGGCGACTTGGTAGAGTCCTAGGGCATATCCCGCGTTGCGCGTAGCTATAAGTAACGCTTAAGGTAAGACACCGCGCGGACCAAACAGCTCTGCCCGGCTTGAGTGCAACGCGGCCATCGGAAAGACCGCATCATGCCTGATACGAGCATCAACGTCTTGAGCCCGTCCGCCGAGAAGCTCTTGGCAGGCAGCTTCGCGGCGGCGCCGGGAGACGCCGAAGTGGTACAGCTTGCGGAAAGGTTCATTGCGGATGAGCTGGCAAAAGAGCTGAAGCTGGTCCGGTTCTACAACATGCCCAAGCCATGGTCCGCTGCGGATCGCTGCGAATTCGAGACCTATTCTGCGAGCGCTACGGGCTATCACGAGCGGATGGCCGCGATCACGCAGGTGCAAGTCACCACCCCTGCCGGCTTATTAGCTCAGGCTCAGGTGTTGCTCTGGCACTCGCGCCACCCGAGTGGCGACGAGGTCCACCTTTGGAACCTGGCGAATGGGGTGTTCCGCGTCCTGGGCGAGCCGTTGCCAGCCTGGGTGGTGGAGCTTGCCGAGGAGCCGGAGGAGTAGGCAACTTCCCGACGAAGTTCACCGGCGGCGCCTGGCTCAACTCCTGCGTCCTCGTTCGCAACCCGCGCGGCTCAACCCTCTTTCGGCAGGCATGCGACCTCAAGGTGACACCAGCGCAGGTTCCGCGCCTAATCGCCAATGAAACAAGCGTTAAGGTGGATATCTTGCCCTGAAAGATCTACTTTAGGTCCTATAGGGCAAGGAATGGTCAGGCGTGAGCGACGATCCGGATACTCCCCATGATCCCAACCTGCCTCGCTTGGCCGGCAAGCCCATCCGCGACGGTGGCGGCGTGCTCTCCCGCAAGCTGAGGGCGGTGGCGGCCACGCGGCGCCAGCGCGCCCGCCAGATGCGGCATGGAGGCGACGCGGCCGGCGCAGACCGCGAGGACCATGACGCCGCCTACCTCGAGCGTCAGTCGGACCGCCAATGTGACCCGCTGCTTTTTGTTGGAGCTCCCCTGGTGGAGGGCAACAGCGGCGAGGTGGTGGTGGCGCCGGCGCCGGAATTCGGACCAGACGTGTTCCAGAAGGCTGTGCAGCAGCCTCCCGACATACTGGCCGCCGAGGCCAGCGAGCACCGGATGGTGCTGACGTCTTCGGTTTCCGAGCCTGCGCTCACGCTGGCCTTGGAGTTGGGGGAGAGCATCGGCGCGCAGACGGCGCTGGAGCGCAACCTGGTCCATCAGATGGCGGCGGCGCAGGTGGTCGGCATGAAGATGCTGGCCCAGGCGAACGCCTTTATGGCGCTGGCGGCATAGCGGGCCCCCAGCCCTGGATCACCGGAAGCGGAAAGCAAACTCGTTGGCTGAGCGCGAAGATCACCTCTGGTGCTTGACCAGATCGCCGGACATTCGCATCCTGACGGGCAAGGGGCCCTCCGCGATCGCCCCGTGAGGCTTCGGCTCAAGCATCGCGTCCATGCTCCAGCGCCCTGTGCGCTCGCGGAGGGACGCTCGTGCCGGCTCCTAACATCATCAGCGCATCGCAATTGTCGCGCCTCATCGGCACGCCCGAGGCGCCCCGCATCCTCGACGTCCGGATCGAGGAGGACTTCGTCTCTGATCCGAGGAGCCTGCCCGGATCGGTCCGGCGGGACTTCCGGTCCGTAGCGGATTGGGCGGCTGAATTCAGCCCTAGCCAGGTTGCTGTCGTCTGCCAGCGCGGCCTGAAGCTCAGCCAGGGCGTCGCCGCCTGGCTACGGCACTACGGGACGCCGGCGGAAGCGGTAGAGGGCGGCTTCGAGGGCTGGGTGGCCTCGGGTGGCCTTCTGGTCCGCCCGGATAGGCTGCCGCCGCGCGACGCCCAAGGGCGGACCCTGTGGGTCACACGCTCCCGCCCGAAGATCGACCGCATTGCCTGCCCCTGGCTGATCCGGCGCTTCGTCGACCCGGCAGCGGTGTTCATCTTCGTCTCGCCGTCCGAGGTGGCGGCCGTCGCCGAACGCTTCGGCGCCACACCTTTCGACACCGAAGGGGTGTTCTGGAGCCACCGGGGCGAGCTCTGCACCTTCGACGTCATGGTCGGAGAGTTCGGTCTAGCCTCCGAGCCGCTGGCCCGCCTGGCCACGATCGTTCGTGCCGCCGACACCGCCCGGCTCGACCTCGCGCCGGAGGCGGCCGGGTTGCTGGCCGCCTCGCTCGGGCTCTCGCGCATGTACCGCGAGGACCTCGCTCAGCTCGACGCTGCCATGAGCCTCTACGACGCGTTCTACCGCTGGGCGCGCGATGCAACGACGGAAGCCCACACCTGGCCCGCGCCGGGGGGCAAGGCATGAGCTCCAGGACAACGAGCGAGGCGGTGCCGGAGGCCGGCACCTCGGTCGAAACGCTAGCAAGGCTGCCCTCCTTCGGCGACGCGCTTCAGATCTGGCTCAAGATCGGCCTGCTCTCCTTCGGCGGCCCGGCCGGGCAGATCGCCCTCCTGCACCGGGAGGTGGTGGATCGGCGCCGCTGGGTGTCCGACGCCCGGTTCCTCCACGCGCTCAGCTTCTGCAACCTCCTCCCCGGACCGGAGGCACAGCAGCTCGCAACCTACCTCGGCTGGCTGCTGCATGGCGTGCGCGGCGGGGTCGCTGCCGGGGCGCTGTTCGTCCTGCCGGGCATGGCGGTGATGCTCGGCCTCTCCATCCTCTACGTCACCCTCGGCGAGGTCCCCGTCGTCGCGGCTCTGTTCTTCGGCCTGAAATGTGCGGTGGTCGTATTGGTGGTCGAGGCGCTGCTCCGCGTCGCCCGGCGTGCCCTCAAGACGAACGAGGCCTGGATCCTCGCCGCAGGCGCTTTCGTCGCGCTCTACGTCTTCGGCGTGCCCTTCCCGCTCGTGGTGCTGAGCGCGGCCCTCATAGGCTATTTCGCCCCGGGCGCCTTCAAGGCGGGGAGCCACGGCTCCGCCACGGACGGTCCCCCCGCAGTGCTCGACGCCGTGCTCGCGGCGGATCCGGGGCGTCCCGCCCGGCTCGCGGCGAAGGCGTGGCAAGCAGGCTGGGCCGCCCTGGCGCTCTGGCTTACCCCAGTTGCGGTCCTGGCGCTCCTCGTGGGCGGTGTATTCGGCGACGTTGCTTGGTTCTTCTCGAAAATGGCGGTGGTCACGGTGGGCGGTGCCTACGCCGTGCTCGCCTACGTCGCCCAGGAGGCGGTGCAGGGTTATGGCTGGCTCACGCCCGACCAGATGCTGGTCGGCCTCGGCCTCGCCGAGACCACCCCGGGGCCGCTGATCCTGGTCCTGCAGTTCGTCGGCTTCCTGGCTGGCTATGGTGCCGGCGGGCTTGCCGGGGCCGTGCTGGCCTCGCTCCTGACGATCTGGGTGACGTTTGCACCCTGCTTCGCCTTCATCTTCCTCGGCGCACCCTACGTCGAGCGGCTGCACTCGAACCGCGAGCTGACGAGCGCCCTGGCCGCGGTCACAGCCGCGGTGGTCGGTGTCATCGCCAACCTCGCGCTCTGGTTCGGGCTCCGCGTGATCTTCGCCGATGTGGGGCGCTGGGAGGCGGGGCCGATCGGCCTCGACCTCCCGAGGCTCAGCTCGCTCGATCCGCTGGCGCTCGCCCTGGCGGCACTCGCCGCGGGCTGCCTGTTCTGGCTCAAGCTCGGCCTCCTGCGGACGCTCGGCGTCACCGCGGTGGTGGGTCTCGTGGCGAAGCTCGCCCTGGGCTGAGGGGGGCGAACAATGGAAGGAGACTTGCTGATGAACCAGACCACATTCCGGCGCCCGGCCCTTGCGGCTCTGGCGCTTCTGGCTGTGTCCCTGTCGGATGCGCGGGCCCAGACGGACCCGCAGCCCGGTCCCGCGATTGGAAGCGGACCGCCGCCTTGGTGCTCGGTAGACCGGGCACTGAGCAGGACAGCGGCGTCTATCGCCTCGCGCTGCCTCGCTCCGACCTGAAGGTGATGTTGGACGGCGTGGAGATCCGCCCGGGCTTCGCGCTGGGCTCCTGGCTCGCTTTCATCCGCACGGCCAGGAGCTGATGGTGATGGGCGATCTCGTCCTGCTGGAGCGCGAGGTCGCGCCGGTCATGCGCCGCCTCGACCAGCAGGATCAGCGGCTTTGCCGAGCCCTCTGGCAGGCCGAGGAGGGCGCAGGAGAGTGCGTGGCCGGTAAAACGACGAGGGCCAGGGACAGCGCCATCTATTGGCTTACCGGCTGTACTGGTGCCTCCTTCCACCCCTACGACGCACATATGCACGGCCCCTGGCTAATCCCTGGCACGGGGACGTGCCGATGGGCGACTGCCAGCTTCCGAGGGAGATCATCCGGCCCTCGCGCTCACTCGCGGCGGCGCGCACCTACACCGACGTCCGTCGCTGGAGCGCGGCGGCCACTTCGCGGCGCTGGAGCAACCCGATGCGCTGGCCGAGGAGGTCTGCGCCTTCTTCTGTTCGCTTAGGGAGACCGCCCCATGAGGGCTGTCGACTACCGGCAGCACGGACTGTCCTCGCCTCGCCACCAGCAACCCGTTCCTCTTTCCGGACGAGGCAGTCTGAGCCGGCCAGGCGCTGGGACTTGGCCAAGGCTTGGCAACTAAGCGTGCTGCCATCCGGCGCCGCCCCTGTTCCGGCAGGAGAGAGGGGGCGCTGGTCCGCCGCGCACGACACGGCACCGGCGTGGGTCGCGGCAGTCATCGCACCGAGCCGGGCTGAACCTATCGCCTAACCAACTGACAACGGCCAAAATTTTTTGAACCCCCCTACCTTTAATGCGCGGCCGCAGAAAGTTGCGTCCGGGCCGGTCTACAGCCCCTCTCGTCCCAACTTTTGATCCCCCCCGGTGCTGCCTGCCTCCGTGACAATGCCATTGGTGAAGTTCCCGCTACTGCGCGACACCGGCGACGTCCTGCGGAGGGCACAGCGGTTCGAGCAGCGTCGGATCATCGTCGTCCACGTCGGTGGCGTTCACCCGCTTTGACACCGGCCACCCCCGCAGCGCGGTGGCGGGCACCGGACACAACGCCTCCGCCCCCAGCGTGCCGTACAGCCAGCCGGCCAAATCCTGCGGGCTCAGCAGCACCGGCATGCGGTCGTGGTAGGCCTCCATCCAGGCGCTGGCACCCGACACGATCATCGTGCAGCTCAGTACCTCGTCGTCCGTGAAGAACTCGGTTTCAGGGCCCGGCGAGCTGTGCTGAGGGCAGTGGAAGCGCCGGCCCGCTGATCGCGATGAGGCTGAGGAGGAACGCAAGAAGGCGGATCAGCCAGGCACGGAGGAGGCGGAGGTTGTGGCCGGCGGCGGCGAGGACGACGTTGATGGCGTCACCGCTGGCGCCGGCGAGGAAGTTGCGGCCGAGATGGCCATCACTCTTCAGATGGCCGATCACCGGCTCGATGCCGGCGCGCCGCCTGATCTCGCGACGTATGGTCGGCGTGACGCCGCGCTTCTGGCCGGAGACGAACACGCGCTGCTTGTCGGCATCGTGGCCGCGATAGCCGCGGTCGACATAGGCGCGCTCGACGGGCGCGCCGGTGACGCGCTCGGCCTGGGCGATCTGGGCGGCGAGGGTGTGTCCGTCGAAGGGATTGCCCGGCAGCGAACGGGCGCCGATCACGAATTGCCCGCCTGGTGCGGGGCGGTTGGTGGTGGCGAGGGAGACCTTCACGCCGAACTCGAAGCGCGTGCGCGCCTTGCCTTTGCCGATGCACTCCACCTCCGGGGCGTGCAGGGCATAGATCTTGTCGCGGCCGCGGTCTTCGCGGCGCTGTCGGAGCAGCTGGGCAATGCGCTCGAGCGGCGTGGCGAAGTCAGCGCGCACCGCATCGGCGGCGTCGGTGATCTTGCGCGTGATGTCGCGGGCCAGACGGCCGAGCCAGGTGCGCATGCGCCGGACGACGCGCTCGGCCTCGCGGTGGCGGCCACGGTGGATCAGCGTCGCGACCTCGCGCCGGGCATGGGTCGAGACGCGCGTATAGGACTGGCGCAGCGCGATGCAGTGCCGGCGTGCGAGGCGGCCGAGGATCTCGACGCCGCGATGGATCAGCTTGCTGTCGGTCGGGTGCGTCACCGCCTTGGGTTGGACGGTGGTGTCGATGGTGACGCGCTCGAAGTGCTTCGGCTCGGCGGCGCCGGTGCGGGTCGCGGCTGCGAGCGTCTCGGCGAGCAGCAGTTCGAGCCGCTCGGCGCCGATGCGCTTGCGCCAGCGGGTCATGGAGGAGCGGTCGAGCGGCAGGACGTGCTGGAAGTGGCTCTCGCCGCAGAAGAACTG
>DASYHK010000007.1:0-1936 GCA_035998685.1 Devosiaceae bacterium
CCAGCGACCTTTCTCCTGAGCTTGATGGATTTTTTGTCGGCGACGGCGCGGACGAGGTTGATGGCGAAGTGTCGGACGACGGCCATGTTTCTGGCGCCGTGGCCGGTTCGCAATCGGGCCTGGTCGTCGCCGAAGACGACATCGAGGACCCAGTGCAAGCTGTTTTCGATGGCCCAGTGGCCGCGTATGGCCTCGGCGGCGGCTTGGGCGGAGAGGTCGGCGGAGGAGATGTAATAGCGGGTATCGGTTCGGCAGCGGTCCTTGAGTTCGGTGCGGGATCGGACCTTGATGATGGTCTTGGCCCCGGGCAGGCGGAGTTCGCCCGGGAAGCGGCGCTCGCCGGCGAGCCAGTCGGTTTCCCGGCTGACCCACACGCTGCGTTCCTCGATGCGGCCATGCCCCTTGTCGATATCTGCGGCACAGGCGATGGCGTCCGTCGGGGCGGTGGCGAAGTAGTCCTCGATCTCGGTCCGCAGGGTCGGTTGGTTGGCCTTCACGGCCAGAAGATAGTTTGCCCCGGCGTTGGTGATCGTGGTGGCGATATCGGCGTTGCAGGCGATGGCGTCGATGGACACCGTCGCTCCTTTCAGGCCGTCGTTGGCCGCAAGCCGCTCGACCAGGACCGGAATGGCGGTCGTCTCGTTGGACTTGTCGCTGACGGCCTCCTGGCCGAGCACCAGGCGCGCCGTGGTGGCAAACGCCGACACCAGATGCAGCGGCGCCTGTCCGGCAGCACGGTTGTGGCTGCGCCGCGACGTCTTGCCGTCGATGGCGACGTAATCCGGCCGGTCGGGCCACATCTCCCGCACCCAGGCGGTGAAGCACGCCGAAAACAGCCCCGGATCGATCCGGTTCATCAGCAGTGTCAGCCACCGGCCCCCTGGCACACCATGCTCGTAGGGCAGCATCTCCCGCAGGAACGCCAGATGCGCTTCTCCCCAGGCGGCAATGTGATCGTAATCGTCACAGTCCGCGATCGTGCCGCACACCACCAGCAGCAGCACCTCCGGCAACGGATGGGCCACCCGCCACGGCTCGCGCGGGTCCTCGATCACCGAAAAATGCTCCAAAAGCGCACGAAGGCGCGACTTCTCGCCAAGGGAGACCGGCGGCAACGACATGGGCTGGATTCTCCGAATCACCGACAGCCCACAGAATCACGACCAGCGCAATTCGTAAACCGCCGTTAACCCGAGTTCGCAGCCCTGTGCCGACCGGGCAGGAGCTTGACGATTTGTTCTCTATAAGAGACAGTGTGCGGTGATCGATATCCGGCAGACCGAGGTTTTTGCCGAGGAGATGCGGATCGATCACGGCCCCGGCTATCGCGTGTATTTCGTGCGGCACGGCGGCACGGTGGTCATCCTACTCTGCGGTGGCGACAAGCAGAGCCAGTCCCGCGATGTCGCGCGCGCGCTCGAGTTGGCGCATGAGGTTAGAGGAGAGAGGGGGCCATGACGCGCAGAACCAGCCGTTGGGACGCCGCCGACACCCTGGAGACCAAGGAGGATATTGCCGCCTATCTCGATGCCGTTCTCGAAGATGGCGACCCCGATCTGCTGAAGGCCGCCCTCGGTGACATCGCACGGGCCAAAGGCATGACCGAAATCGCGCAGGCGGCCGGCGTGGGCCGCGCCAACCTGTACAAGGCGCTGTCGCCGGACGGAAATCCGGAGTTCGCGACTGTTGCCAAGGTCCTGAAGGCGCTCGGGCTGCGATTGTCCGTTGCCGCCTGAGGGCGATCAGCGCAGGCGCGCTGCGAACACGAAGATCGAGCCACTTCATCAGTGCACCGGCATCACTCGCGCGAGGCCAGGCTGCGGCGCTGGAGGATCGTGCGGGTCACCTCGCGCGCCTTCTCGTCCTTCATCTCGGCGATGATCGGGGCCGAGCGGCGTTCCGGCATCCGGTCGAGAACGTCGATCACCATGTCCGT
>DASYHK010000002.1:0-62548 GCA_035998685.1 Devosiaceae bacterium
CCCCCCCCCCCCCCCCCCCCCCCCCCGCTTGCGCTCAATGCCCCAGCGATAGCCGGAGAGGCCGCCGTCCGTGCGCACCACGCGGTGGCAGGGGATGGCGACGGCAATCGCATTGGCGGCGCAGGCGCCGGCCACCGCACGCACGGAGCCGGGGGCGCCGATGCGGCGGGCGAGTTCGGCATAGCTCACGGTCTCGCCGGGCCGGATCTGCCGCAGTGCCTGCCAGACGCGCTGCTGAAAGGCGGTGCCCCGAATGTCGAGCGGCAGGTCCAACCCGAGCGTCGGCGCTTCGACGAAGCCCACCACCGTCGCCACCAGCTGCTCGAACTCGCGGTCGCCGCCGATCAGCGTGGCCTTCGGGAAGCGGCGCTGGAGATCGCGCAGCAGCGCCTCGGGATCGTCGCCAAGCAGGATGGCGCAGACGCCGCGCGGGCTGCGGGCCACCAGCACCGCGCCCAGCGCCGACTGGCCGACGGCAAAGCGGATTTCTGCACTCTCGCCGCCGCCGCGATATGTCGAGGGCGTCATGCCGAGCACGGCGTCGGCGCTTTCGTAGAAGCGGCTCGCGGCATTGTAGCCGGCGTCGTAGATGGCGGCGGTGACGCTGCCGCGGCCTTCGGCGAGGGCGGCGCGCAGCCGCTCGGCGCGGCGGGCGGCGCCGTAGGCCCGCGGGGTGACACCGGTCTGCGCCTTGAACAGCCGGTGGAGGTGGAACGGGCTGATGCCGACGGCGCGGGCGAGTTCGGCAAGGGTCGGTAGTTCCTCGGCCTGCTCCAGGAGCCGGCAGGCCGCCGCCACCTGCTCGGCCTGGCGGACCGCGAGCGGTGCCTCGTCCGGGCGGCAGCGTCGGCAGGGGCGGAAACCGGCCGCCGCGGCGGCAGCGCCATCGGCATGGAAGCTCACATGCTCCGGCCGGGCGTGCCGCGACGGGCAGGAAGGGCGGCAATAGACGCCGGTGGTGCTGACGGCATAGACGAAGCTGCCGTCGGCGGCGGCGTCGCGCGCCAGCACGGCTCGCCAGCGGGGGTCGCGTTCGGCAGGGCTCAGGTGGAGGCTCTGGGGGGCAGCGGTCATGGTCTCGTCCTCGGCTGTCTTCGTACCAGCCCTAGTGCCGGCGCCGCACCGATGCACCCCGCCGCTTGCTTTCAAATCGCCGTGACGGCCCGCGGGAAGCCGCCGTTTCGGCCGCTGCCGCCGGGGTTTTGGGCGGAGCACGGTGGCTCTTGCCAGATGCCGCGAATTCGGTCACCCTCCCTCCATCGTCAACAATCGAGAGGAGGTGATCCAATGTCTCATACGAAATCGTGGGTTTCGCAAGGTCTTGGATTCGCTCACCTCATGGTGGAGCAGCCTCTGCCATAAAGTGGCGGGTCCGGGCTTCGGCCGGACCCTGCGAAATCGCGAAATCGGGGAGGGTCGCCTGCGGGCGGCCCTTCTTTTTCTTCGGCGGCCTACTGCGCGACCGGCAGGCACCGGATGCCGATGCTACCGTTGTCCTGTATCTGGTTCACCGGCGTGCCGCCAACGGCAAGGCAAGCCACTCGCGGGTGCGTTTCCGCTTCGGGGGGCAGGAAAGGGTCGCCAACGCTGATTGCGGTTTCCTCCTCCATGGACCAGAAGTCGTAACCGAGATCAATGTGGATGATGGTCTCGGCGGCGGCGGGAAAGGCGATGACTGTGGCGAGAGCTGCGATAATGGCGGTTCTGAACATGGGGAGTCCTTGCTGCTGACGCTGGCTCGGGTTCGAGCGGCAGCGAGGTAGTCCGTGAGGGCTGAACGCGTGATGAATGCTGCAGCACGGCAGCTGACGGGATCGGCGGACGTCCACCCTTTGCATTCCGGCGCGCGGGGCACTAAGTAGCGGCGAACATTTCCGCCCCCGAGTAGCCATGAATGCCCTGACCGAGGCGGCGCCAGCTGCCAGATTGCAGCCCCACCAGTCCCGCCGGACCTTCGCCATCATCTCGCATCCGGACGCCGGCAAGACGACGCTGACCGAGAAGCTGCTGGCCGCCTCCGGCGCCATCCAGCAGGCCGGGGCGGTGCGGCACCGGGCGAGCCAGCGCGCCACCCGTTCGGACTGGATGGAGATCGAGCAGAAGCGCGGCATCTCCATCACCTCCTCGGTGATGACCTTCGAGCACCGCGGTCTCACCTTCAACCTCCTCGACACCCCCGGCCACTCCGACTTCTCCGAAGACACCTACCGCACGCTGACGGCGGTGGACGCGGCGGTGATGGTAATCGATGCCGCCAAGGGCATCGAGAGCCAGACGCTGAAGCTGTTCGAGGTCTGCCGGCTGCGCGACATCCCGATCGTCACCTTCGCCAACAAGGTCGACCGCGAGGGCAAGGAGCCGCTCGAGATCCTCGACGAGATCGCCGACACGCTGGCACTCGACGTTTCCCCGATCGTCTGGCCGCTGGGGCAGGGGGTGGATTTCAAGGGCACGGTCGATTTGATGGGCGGCCGGGTGCTCGATGCGCAGGGCGAGCTGATCCGCGAATTCTCCGATCCCGAGGAGCTGCTGGCGGATGCCGCGCTCACCGCCGATCCGGTGATCAAGACGGCGCTCGAGAATTTCGATCTCGCCCGCTCCGGCTATCCTGCCTTCGACCTTGAGACCTACCGCGTCGGCCACCTCACCCCCGTGGTGTTCGGCTCGGCGCTGAAATCGGTGAGCGTGCCGGAGCTGCTGCAGGCGCTGGGCGACTGGGCGCCGCCGCCGCGGCCGCAGCCGGCCGAGCCGCAGCCGATCGATCCGGCGGGGTCCAAGGTCACCGGCTTCGTGTTCAAGGTACAGGCCAACATGGATGCCAACCACCGCGACCGCATTGCCTTCCTGCGGCTCTCGTCCGGCAGCTTCCGGCGCGGCATGAAGCTCAGGAACATGCGCACCGGCAAGGACCTCGCCGTCTCGAGTCCCATGTTCTTCTTCGGCCATGATCGCGAGCTGGCGGAAGAAGCGGTGGCCGGCGACATCGTCGGCATCCCCAATCACGGTACGCTGGCGGTCGGTGACACGCTGACCGAAGGCGTGCAGGTGCGGGTCACCGGCATTCCGAATTTCGCCCCGGAGATCATCCGCCGCGTCCGCCTCGCCGATGCGATGAAGTCCAAGCAGCTCGGCAAGGCGCTCAGCGATCTCGCCGAGGAGGGAGTGGCGCAGGTGTTCCGCCGCATGGTCGGCGCCGACTGGATCGTCGGCGTGGTCGGGCCGCTGCAGCTCGACGTGCTCGCCGCCCGCGTCGCCAAGGAATACAACGTCCCCATCGATTTCGAGAGCCTCAATTTCGAGATGGCGCGCTGGATCAGCGCCACCGACCGCAAGGAACTCGACCGCTTCATCACGCAGATGAAGATGGAGATGGCGGAGGACAAGGACGGCGACCCGGTCTACCTCGCGCAAAGCCACTGGTGGCTGCAGCGCACGCAGAAGGACTGGCCGGGGATCGCCTTCCATTCGACGAAGGAACGGCACTGAGCTACCAGGCTGTCGCGCACCAGGCCGCCCCACCCACCGCCGTCATCCCGTTGTAAAACGGGACCCAGTACACAATGACGGAGCGGCTCCTGAACGGCTCGCGCCACTCCAGCCGGCGCTTACTGGGTCCCGGCTTTCGCCGGGATGACGGTCGGTGAGGTGGCAGAAAAAGGAGAAACGCATGAACACACGCATTCTCGGCAAGACCGGCTACGAGGTCTCCGAAATCGGCCTCGGCACCTGGCAGCTCGGCGGTGACTTCGGCCCCGTCGGCGAGGAGACTGCGCGGGAGATCCTCGCCACGGCACGGAAGCTCGACGTCAATTTTTGGGACACCGCCGACGTCTATGGCGGCGGCGAGAGCGAGCGCCGGATCGGCGCCTTTCGGGACAAGCGGGGCGTCTTCGTCGCCACCAAGCTCGGCCGCGGCAGCCAGTTCCCGGGCATGAGGGGCTACAACCGGCGGCACGTCAAGGAGAGCCTCACCGGCTCGCTCGAGCGGCTCGGGGTCGAGACCCTCGACCTCGCGCAGCTGCACTGCATCCCGACCGAGGTGCTGCGCGACGGCGAGATCTTCACCATCATGGACGACCTCCGCGACGAGGGGCTGATGCGGCACTACGGGGCCAGCGTCGAGACCATCGAAGAGGGCATGCTGTGCCTCCGCCACCCTGGCGTGGCGAGCCTCCAGATCATCTTCAACCTGTTCCGCCAGGACGCGGCGCGGGAGCTGCTGCCGGCAGCCGCCGCGGCCGATGTCGGCATCATCGTGCGGCTGCCGCTGGCCAGCGGACTGCTCTCGGGCAAGTTCGGCAAAGGTCAGCAATTCGCCGCCCAGGACCACCGCAACTACAACCGCGACGGCAAGGCCTTCTCGGTCGGCGAGACCTTCTCCGGCCTGCCGTACGAAACCGGCGTCGAGCTGGTCGAGGAGCTGAAAGGGCTGGCGCCGCGGGACATCCCGCTCAGCCAGTTCGCGCTCCGCTGGCTGCTCGACCAGCCGGAAGTCTCGACGGTCATCGCCGGCGTCACCAGGCCGGCGCAGCTCGAGGACAATGTCGCGGCGACGCAGCGCGACCCGCTGGATGCGGAGCTCAAGGCCAAGCTCCGCGACTGGTACGAGGAAAAGGTGCGCCCGCAGGTGCGGGGCGGGATCTAGCGGAACTCGCAGCCGGGACTCCTCCCCCGCGTCGCGGGGGAGGGGGACCACGCGAAGCGTGGTGGAGGGGGCGGCTAAGACCGAGGTGCAGGCGAGGCGCATACTGGGGCCGCGACATCGGCTTCCTGAAGAGAAGTCGAGGATGTTTCCTCATCGCCACTGGACGCGGCCGCCCCCTCCACCGCCTGGCGGCGGTCCCCCTCCCCCGCTACGCGGTGGAGGAAGGCCCCCCTCTGGCACTCCGTCCCCCCGCTCCCTAGATAACCCCGAACCCTTCCCGACCGAGAGCATCCCATGACCCAGCATCCCGCCTTCGAACTGGTCCGCGAGCAGGAGGTCCCCGAGGTCAGCTCGCTGGCCCGCTTCTACCGGCACCGGAAGACCGGGGCGGAGGTGCTGAGCCTCGAAAACGACGACGAGAACAAGGTGTTCGGCGTCGCCTTCAAGACGCCGCCGGCGGACTCCACCGGGGTCGCCCACATCCTTGAGCATTCGGTGCTCTGCGGGTCGCGCAACTACCCGGTGAAGAAGCCCTTCGTCGAGCTGCTGAAGGGGTCGCTCAACACCTTCCTCAACGCCATGACCTTCCCGGACAAGACCGCCTATCCGGTGGCCAGCCAGAACGAGCAGGACTTCCACAATCTGGTCGGCGTCTATCTCGACGCGGTGTTCTATCCGCTCCTCAGCGAAGACACCTTCCGGCAGGAGGGTTGGCACTATGAGCGCGAGGCCAGCCAGGCGCCGCTCAACTTCAAGGGCGTGGTGTTCAACGAAATGAAGGGCGCCTATTCCTCGCCCGCGGCGGTGCTCGGCAAGGCGAGCCAGCTCTCGCTCTATCCGGACACCACCTATGGCGTGAACTCGGGCGGCGACCCAAAGGCCATCCCCGACCTCACCTATGAGAACTTCAAGGCCTTCCACGCCCGCTACTACCATCCCTCCAATGCCCGCATCGTCTTCTATGGTGACGACGACCCGGCGGCGCGGCTCGAAATCCTCGAGGGCTATCTCGGGCAGTTCGAGCGGCAGGAGGTGGATGCCGACATCCCGCTGCAGCGGCGGCTGGACACGCCGCGCCGGATCGTCGAGACTTACGCCGCCAGCGAGGCGGAAGCCGGACGCAAGACCTCGATGGTCAGCGTCAACTGGATGCTGGACCCGGTCGAGGACCCGCAACAGATGCTGGCGCTGGGGGTGCTGGAGCACATCCTCGTCGGCAACTCCGCGGCGCCGCTGCGCAAGGCACTGATCGACAGCGGGCTCGGCGAGGGCCTCACCGGCAGCGGCCTCGCCGAGGACCTGAAGCAGCCCTATTTCACTGTCGGCCTCAAGGGCATCGACGCCGCCGACGCCGACAAGGTCGAGGCGCTGATCCTCGAGACGCTCGAGCGGCTGAGCGAAGAGGGGGTCGACAGGCTTACCGTCGAGGCGGCGATCAACTCCATCGAGTTCGCACTCCGCGAAAACAATACGGGCTCCTTTCCGCGCGGCATCGCGCTGATGTTCCGCGCCATGCGCGGCTGGCTGCACGGCGGCGATCCGTTGGAGCCCCTGCGCTTCGAGGCGCCGCTCACGGGGCTGAAGGCCGAACTCGAAAAGGGCACGCGGCTGTTCGAGGACCTGATCCGCAGGCACCTCGTCGAGAACCGGCACCGCACGACGGTGCTGCTCAACGCCGACACCGGCAAGGCGGCGCGCGATGCCGCCGAGGAACGGGCGCGGCTCGATGCGGCACAGGCGGCGATGACGCCGGAGCAGCTGGCGGAGGTCGCCGAGACGACGCGGAAGCTCCGCGAGCTGCAGCAGACGCCGGATGCACCGGAAGCGCTGGCCAAGGTGCCGACGCTGACCCTCGCCGACCTGCCGCGCACCAACAAGCCGATCCCGATCGCCCGCGAGACGGTCGCTGGCGTGCCGGCGTTCACCCATGCCCTTGCCACCAACGGCGTCATTTATCTCGATCTCGGGTTCAACCTGAAAGCCGTGCCGACGCGGCTGCTGCCGCTGCTGCCGATCTTCTCGCGGGCACTGCTGCAGACTGGCACCAGCCGGGAGGACTTCGTCTCGCTGACGCAGCGCATCGGGCGCTCGACCGGCGGTATCGGGCCGCAGCGCTGGAACGCCGTCCGCCGCGACCGCCAGGGGAGCGAGGCCTGGCTGTTCCTCCGCGGCAAGGCGGTGCCGGAAAAGGCCGGGGAACTGCTGGCCATCCTGCATGACGTCATCACCGACGCCCGGCTCGACAATCGCGACCGCATCCGCCAGATGGTGCTCGAGGCAAAGGCCGGCTTCGAGAGTTCGCTGGCGGGCCGCGGCAACGCCATCGCCGCCATGCGGCTGAAGGCGCAGTTCAACCAGAGCGACTGGCTGAACGAGCAGTTGGGCGGCGTCGCGCAGTACTTCTTCCTGCGGGAGCTCGCCGGCCGCATCGACAGCGACTGGGCGGATGTCGCGGGCGACCTCGGGGCTATTCGCGAGGCGCTGCTGCAGAGCGGCAACATGGTCGTCAACGTCACCGCCGAGGAGCCGCTGATCGCCGGCTTCCGCCCGGCGCTGGAAGGCTTCGTGGGCGGCCTGCCCGCCGGTCGGGCCGGCAGCGGAGAATGGCACGCCGGCGCGGCCGCCGGATCGGAAGGACTCACCTTCCCAGGCCAGGTCAACTACGTCGTCAAGGGCGCCGACCTGACGGCGCTCGGCTTCAATCCCGGCGCGGCGGCGGCGGTCGTCGTCAAGCACCTCAACACCACCTATCTCTGGGACCGGATCCGGGTGCAGGGGGGAGCCTATGGCGGCGGCGCCGGCTTCGACCAGTTCGCCGGCAGCTTCGTCTTCACGTCCTATCGGGATCCGAACCTGCTGGAGACGCTCGAGAATTACGACCAGGCGGCCGCCTTCCTCCGCCAGGGGGTCGGCGAGCAGGACCTGACGCGATCCATCATTGGCGTCATCGGCGCCGTCGACACCTACCGGTTGCCGGATGCCAAGGGCTTCACATCGCTGCTCTGGGAGCTGATGGGCGATACCGAGGAGGCCCGCCAGCAGCGGCGCGAGGAGATCCTCGGTGCTTCGCAGCAGGATTTCGCCGCCATGGCCGAGGTGCTGGACGCGGTGGCGCGTCAGGGTCGGGTGGTGGTGCTCGGCTCGGAGACGGCGATCCGGGCCGCCAACGAGGAGCGCGGCAACTTCCTGGCGGTGACGAAGGTTCTCTAAGCGATTGATCGCCATCAGGGCACCTGAACTGGCACGGTGCAGGTTAGGGACATGAGCGAGGCGGTACAGCACATCATCTGTCCGAGCTGCGGCGGTACCAACCGGGTGCCGACCGGCCGCGACCCACGGCAGGCCAGGTGCGGACGCTGCGGCACGGCGCTGTTCAGCGGCGCGCCGATGGCGGCGACCGCCGCGACCTTCGACAAGCAGATCAGCCGCAGCGATGTCCCGGTGGTCGTCGACTTCTGGGCCGACTGGTGCGGGCCCTGCCACGCCATGGCGCCGATCTATGAACAGGTCGCCCGGGAGCTGGAACCGCGGATGCGGTTCCTCAAGCTCGACACCGAGGCGGAGCCCGCAATCGCCGGGCGTTACAACATCCGCGGCATCCCGACGCTGATCGTCTTCAAGCACGGCAAGGTGCTCGCCCAGCGCGCCGGGGTGGTCGACGCGACGACGCTGAAGGGGTGGCTGGCGCCGCTCGCGGGTTAGGCCGCCTCCCGGAGTGCCGCAGTCGGCGCCTTCTCCCTCTCGAAACCTCCACCCCCACCGGCCGTCATCCCGGCGCAGGCCGGGACCTAGTAAACACTGGCCGGGCGGTTGTGTAGACACGTGCAACCGACCGCATCACCGCGGCAAGGACTTCATGCCTCGTGGGTACCGGGTCCCGTTTTGCAACGGGATGACGGCCGGGTGGCGTAGGGGCGCTCGGTGCAGGAGCCGCCGGCTCTGCGACATGAACACATCGCACCAGCCCCGCGTTATACTGCTCCCATGACCCAGCCCTTTCTCGGCCGCGACCTCCGGGTCGATCCCATGGATGCCTACATCGATCCGCCGCAGCCGCGGGCGCGGGCGATCATCACCCATGGCCATGCCGACCATGCGCGGTCTGGGCACGGGGCGGTGCTGGCGACGCCGGACACCATCGCCATCATGCAGACGCGCTACGGCGCCGATTGCGCCGAGAGCTTCCAGCCGCTGGAGTTCGGGGAGCGGCTCGAGATCGACGGGGTCACGGTGTCGCTGCATCCGGCCGGCCACATCCTCGGCTCGGCGCAGGTACGGCTCGAATACCAGGGGCAGCGCATCGTCGTCACGGGGGACTATAAGCGGCTGCCGGACCGGACGGCGCAGCCGTTCGAGCTGGTGGAATGCGACCTGCTGGTGACCGAGGCCACCTTCGGGCTGCCGGTGTTCCAGCATCCGGACCCGCAGGCTGAGATCGCGCGGCTGCTGCGCTCGGCGGCAACCTTCCCGGAGCGCGCCCATGTCGTCGGCTGCTACGCGCTCGGCAAGGCGCAGCGGGTGATCTCGCTGCTGCGGGAGGCGGGGCACACGGCGCCGATCTACCTGCACGGGGCGATGCTGCAGCTCTGTGCCCTCTATGAGAGCCGCGGCGTTTCGTTGGGTGACCTGGTGCCGGTGCTGGAGGTGGGTAAGGAGCAGCTCGCGGGGCAGATCGTCATCGCCCCGCCCTCGGCGATCAAGGACCGCTGGAGCCGGCGGCTGCCGGACCCGGTGCTCGCGGTGGCCTCGGGCTGGATGAGCGTCAAGCAGCGGGCCAAGCAGTCGGGCGTCGAGCTGCCGCTGGTGATCTCGGACCATGCGGACTGGAACGAGCTGCGCCAGACCATCGCCGAGACCGGGGCAAGCCGGGTCTGGGTGACGCATGGGCGCGAGGAGGCACTGGTCTATCACTGCCGGCAGCAGGGCCTCGAGGCGGAGCCGCTCAGCATCGGCGCCTATGAGGAAGGCGAGGAGGACGCGGCATGAAGGCCTTCGCCCAGCTCCTCGAACTGCTGGCGCTGACGCCGTCGCGCAACCGCAAGATCGAGGCGCTGTCGCAGTATTTCGCCAGCACCCCCGACCCCGACCGCGGCCTCGCCCTCGCCATCCTCACGGGGGCGCTGAGCTTCAAGAACGTCAAGCCGGCGCTGCTGCGCGAGGTGGTGACGCGGGAGGTCGATCCGCATCTCTTCGCGCTGAGCTACGACTATGTCGGTGACCTCGGCGAAACCATCGCGCTGATCTGGCCGCATCACGGCGGCGAGGAAGAATTGCCCTCGCTCGGCAAGCTGGTCGAGCTGTTCAACACCACCAGCAAGGCGGAGCTGCCGCAGCTCATCGCCTCGCTGCTGACGCGGGCGGCGATCAACGAGCGCTGGGCGCTGGTGAAACTGGCAACCGGCGCGTTGCGCATCGGGCTTTCGGCGCGGCTGGCGAAGACGGCGCTCAGCGCCATGAGCGGCAAGGACCTGCAGGAGATCGAGGAGGTCTGGCACGGTCAGCAGCTGCCCTATGCGGAGCTGTTCGCGTGGCTTGACGGGCGGGCGCCGCGCCCCGACGTCGACCACACCGCCCGCTTCCACCCGATGATGCTGTCCAACCCCATTGACGAGGAGAAGGACCTGCCGGCGATCGACCCGCGCGAGTTCGTCGCCGAATGGAAATGGGACGGCATCAGGGTGCAGCTTGTCGCCGGCAAGGGCGGGGTGTCGCTGTTCTCGCGGACGGGCGACGACATCGCTTCGGCTTTTCCCGACATCGTCGACAACGTCTTCGGCGAGGCGGTACTGGATGGCGAACTGCTGGTCGGGCACGACTTCATGCCGGCGTCGTTCAACGATCTGCAGCAGCGCCTCAACCGCAAGGTGGCGGTGCCGAAGCATCTGACCGAGCATCCAGCCTTCATCCGCGTCTACGACATGCTGTTCGATGGCAGCGACGACATCAGGGCGCTGCCCTGGTCCGAGCGCCGGGCCCGCCTCGAACGCTTCTTCGACAGAAATCCGCAGCCGCGCTGCGATCTTTCCCCGATCATCGACTATCGAGACGCAGAAGATCTGCGGCGAATCCGCCGTCAGGGCGCCGACGAGCAGGGCCATGAGGGAGTGATGCTGAAGCGGCGTTCCTCCCCCTATGTCCCTGGCCGGCCGAAGGGATTGTGGTACAAGTGGAAGCGCGACCCCAACATCGTCGACGCCATCCTCATGTACGCCCAGCGCGGCCACGGCAAGCGCTCAAGTTATTATTCCGACTACACTTTCGGCGTCTGGAAGGGCAAGGAGGTCGTGCCCATCGGCAAGGCCTATTTCGGGTTCACCGACGCCGAGCTGAAGGAACTGGACAAATGGGTCCGGCAGCATACGGTAGCGAGCTTCGGTCCCGTGCGCGAGGTGCGCAAGGAACTGGTGTTCGAAGTCGCCTTTGATTCCGCTCAACAATCCAGCCGCCACAAGTCCGGCGTGGCGCTGCGGTTCCCGCGGATCAGCCGGATCCGCTGGGACAAGCCGGCGGCGGAAGCGGCGACGCTGGAGGATATGCAAGTGTTCGTGGACGCAACCTGATGTCTCTCATCGCCATTCACCGCAAGATCATGATCCTGCAGCAACAAATGGCCGCCGCGGCAGCCGCCGACGACTTCGAGACGGCGGCCCGGCTGCGCGACGCCATTGCCATCCTGCGGGGGCAGGCGGTGCCATCGGCCGAGACGCCGGAGGTGCGACAGCCGCCGCCTGGGCAGATGGGCCTCGGCACCAACATCCCCGTCGCCGCACCGCGCAAAGACTGGACTCCACCAAAGAAGCCGGATCCGATGACGAAGAACGTCAAGTCGCGGAAGCGCTAGCCGTCTGCTCCTGGGCCAGCCTTTCGGCAGCCAGCTTGCGGATCTCCCGGAGTTCCGAAATCGTCGTCTGCAGGTCCGTCAGCTGCCGCTCGAGCAGGCTCAGGCGCTGGTCCACCATCTCCACCAGCAGGCTCACCTGGGCGGTCTGGGAGTGCGCGTCGTAGAGGCTGAGATAGTCGGAGATATCGCGTAGCGAGAAGCCGAGGCGCTTGCCGCGGAGGATGAGGATCAGGCGGGCGCGGTCGCGGCGCCGGAAGATGCGGCTGCCGCCGACACGCTCCGGGTGCAGCAGCCCCTTGCTCTCGTAGAAGCGGATGGCGCGGGTGGAGATGCCGAACTCGCGGGCGAGGTCGGCGATCGCATACAGTTCCCGGCTTTCCGGCTCAGCCCTGTTCACTCTTGTCCGCCTCGATCTTCCGATATTCTTCACGCAACTCCTTCTTCGAGAGCTTGCCGATCAGCGTCTTCGGCAACGAGCCTCGGAAGTGGATCTCGCGCGGCAGTTCCAGCCGATTGAGCTTGTCGGTCAGGAACTTCCGCAGCTCCGCCTCTGTCGTCCTGGCGCCGTCGACGAGCTTGACGAACGCCACTGGTGCCTCGCCGCGGCGGTCGTCCGGTACGCCGATGACCGTGCATTCGTCAACCGCCGGATGCTCGGACAGGGCCTCCTCTATGGTGCGTGGATAGACGTTGAAACCGGAGGTGATGATCAGGTCCTTGATCCGGTCGACGAGATAGACATACCCCTCGCTGTCCATGTAGCCGACGTCTCCGGTGCGCAGCCAGCCGTCGGCGAAGGCCTCGCGGGTGGCCTCGGGATTGTCGTAGTAGCCGACCATGACCTGCGGGCCCTTGACCTGCAGCTCACCGCGTTCGCCGAGCGGCACCGGCTCCTGCGTATCGATGTCGATGAAACGGATGTCGGTCCCCGGCAGCGGCTGGCCGATCGACATCGGCTTGCCGGGAACGCGGAGCGCTGCGCAGCAGACCACCGGCGAAGCTTCCGTTAGCCCGTACCCCTCGGCTAGGAGCGCGGGCGAAACCTTGGCCCAGCTGGCGCGGGTCTCGCTTGGAAGCGCAGCACCGCCGGAAACCACCACCTCCAGCGACGCCAGTTTCGGTGCCGCCTTCTCCCCGCCCTTGGCGAGGGCCTGGATCAGCGTCGGCACCGCCAGCAGCACGTTGGCGCCGGTGCGGACCAGCAGGTCGAGCAGTGCCCGCATCTCGAAGCGCGGCAGCATCACCACCTGGGCGCCGTTGCAGAGCGGCAGGTTCATGCAGGCGGTCATCGCAAAGATGTGGAAGAACGGCAGCACGGCGACGATCCGCGACGGCGGCTGGAACAGCCCGAGGCTCCAGTGTTCGATCTGGCTGCGGTTGGCAGCGATGTTGGCGTGGCTGAGCATCGCGCCCTTGGGCAGGCCGGTGGTGCCGCCGGTATATTGCTGCACGGCGATATCCTGATCGCGATCGATGCTGATCGGGGCAGGCGGCTCGTTGCGTGCCAGCATCTCCCCGAAACGGGTGATCTTCGCAGCGATGCGTGATTCGGCGATCGGGGCGAGGTCCTTGCGCTTGGCCAGGCGGTACAGGAGGCTCTTGATGGGCGGAAGCGCGTCCGGAAAGTGACAGACGATCAGGGATTTGACGTGGCCGGCCTCCACCAGCGCCTCCGCCTTGTCGAAGAGCTGCTTGAGGTCGAGTGTGACCATCAACTCGGCGCCCGCATTGGAGGTGATGTGCGTGAGCTCGTGGATGGTATAGAGCGGGTTGCAGTTGACGACGGTGCCTCCGGCACGCAGCACGCCGTAATAGGCAATGACATAGAAGGGGGTATTCGGCAGCAGCAGAGCCACCCTGCTGCCCTTGCGGATGCCGAACTGCGCTTGCAGCGCTCCCGCGAATGCGTTGATCGCCGCTGCCAGCTCGGAGAAGCGGGTCCTCTTGCCGAGGAAATCTAGGGCGTTGACGTTGGGAGTGCGCTCACAGGCCGCCAGCACCTGCTCGAACACCGGCGTGGTGTCGATGGGTGCATCCCACCGGATGTCGGCCGGGTAGTGGTCGATCCAGGGGCGGGGATGCTCCTCGCCGGCCGTAACTGTCATTCGTTCCTCCGCAACCATCTATTGGCCCTTCTCACTGGCCTTCCGACAACTATCCCATGGGTTGACGTTAGCGTCAAACGAGCGACGGGCAACGCGAACCGTTCGCGGCGTCTGGTTGACGTAAACGTCAACTAGACCTAATGTTGTGGCAAGTGCCGGTGCGCAGAGTACAATCCGCGCCGGCAGCCCCAGGAGGATACCGTGCTCGTCGCGCTTTTCGCACTCAGTCTGATCGTCATCGCGGTGCTTGCCATGCGGCGGGCGCCGCTCTGGCAGTGGGCGGTGGCAGCCGCAGTGATCGGCGCCCTGTCGCGGCTGTCCTTCGAGAACGGGCTATGGCTGCATACCGGCGCCGTCGGGTGGATCATCGCCCTGTTACCGGCCGTGCTCCTCGGGCTGTTGGCAATTCCCCCAGTGCGGCGGCTGGTGCTGACCGGCCCTGCCTACAACAAGGTCAAGGCCATTCTGCCGCGGGTCAGCCGGACGGAGCAGGAAGCTCTGGATGCGGGCACCGTCGGCTGGGACGCTGAACTGTTCTCCGGCCAGCCGCACTGGCCGCAGTTGCTGGGGGTCCGCAAGCCGACTTTGACTGCGGAAGAACAGGCCTTCCTCGACGGCCCTGTCGAAACCGTCTGCGCGATGATCGACGACTGGGATACGCGGCACAACCGCATGGACCTGGCGCCGGCGGTCTGGACCTATCTCAAGGAGCACGGCTTCTTCGGCATGCTGATCGGCAAGGAGCATGGGGGGCTAGGCTTCTCGGCGCAGGCGCAGTCCATGGTGGTCAGCAAGATTGCCAGCCGTTCGGTCGCCGCCGGCATCACCGTTATGGTCCCGAATTCGCTCGGTCCCGGCGAACTGCTCGAGAAGTACGGTACCGAGCCGCAGAAGGAGAAGTACCTGCGGCGGCTGGCAGAAGGGCGGGAAGTGCCCTGTTTTGCGCTCACCGGCCCCCATGCCGGCTCCGATGCCGCCGGCATGCGCGACGTCGGCGTCGTGACCTACGAGCTCTATGAAGGCAAGAAGACGCTCGGTGTGCGGCTCAGCTGGGACAAGCGCTACATCACCCTCGCTCCGGTAGCGACGCTGCTCGGCCTGGCTTTCCACCTGCACGATCCGGAGCGCCTGCTCGGCAGGGAAGAGCATATCGGCATCACGCTGGCGCTGGTCCCCGCCGACCACAAGGGAGTCGAAATCGGACGCCGCCACTTCCCCTCGCGCTCGGCCTTCATGAATGGCCCGACGCGAGGGCGCGGTGTCTTCATCCCCATGGACTACCTGATCGGCGGCGCCGAGTATGCCGGGCAGGGCTGGCGCATGCTCATGGAGTGCCTCGCCACCGGGCGTGCCATCTCGCTGCCGGCCATCGGATCCGTGTCCATCAAGCAGGCGCTGCGCGTCACCTCCGCCTACGCGCGGGTGCGGCGGCAGTTCGGCATCCCAATCGGCATCATGGAGGGGGTGGCCGAACCGCTCAGCCGGATGGTGCGGAGCGCCTACACCTTCGAAGCGGCGCGGGGGCTGACGGCATCGATGGTCGATGAGGGGCAGAAGCCGGCGGTGATTTCGGCGCTGCTGAAATACCGCACCACCGAAGCCATGCGTGATCGAGTCGACGATGCCATGGACATCCATGGCGGCCGCGCCGTGCAGGATGGACCCAGCAACTACCTGTTCTCCGGCTATTCGATGATTCCGGTGGCGATCACCGTCGAGGGCGCGAACATTCTGACCCGTACGCTGATCACCTTTGCGCAGGGGGCGCTCCGGGCTCACCCCTATCTCTATGCCGAGATCCGTGCCGCCCAGGACCCTGACCGCAAGGCGGGAGTGCGCGCTTTCGACCGGGCCTTCGCCGGCCATGTCAGCTACATGCTTCGAAACGTGATCGGCAGCTTCCTGCACGGCCTCAGTTTCGGCGCCTTCGCCTCGACCCCGGTGCAGCACGAGCTGAGCCGCTGGTACCGGCAGCTGGCGCGGTATTCGCAGAGCTTTGCCCTCGTCGGTGACTGGACGGTGATCTTCCTCGGCGGCGACCTCAAGCGCAAGCAGCGGCTCAGCGGGCGGATGGCGGACATCCTCTCGGACCTGTACCTGCTCTCTTCGGTGCTCAAACGCTACGAGGACGAGGGACGGCTGGAGGAGGACCGGCCGCTGGTGGATGCCATCGGCCGTGACCTCACCGCCTCGATCGAGGGGAGCTTGGGTGCCGTCTTCGACAACTTCCCCAACCGCGGGCTCGGGAACCTGATGAGGTTCCTCGTGTTCCCACTCGGGCGACACGCCCGGCCAGCGCCGGACCGCATCACGTACCGGCTGGTTCGGCAGGTGCTACGCCCCGGTGCCTTCCGCGACCGGCTGACGGCCGGGCTCTATGTCTCCCGCGACCCCAAGGACGTCACCGGGCGGCTGGAAGACGCCTTCGCCAAGGTGACGGCGGCGGAGGAGGTTGAAGCGAAGTTCGTGAAGGCGCAGAAGAAGGGGCAGATCGCGCGGCGCCTCGACCGGGACGCCATAAGCGATGCGGTGGAGGCCGGCATCCTGACAGAGGCGGAGGCAGCCCAGCTGCGGCTGGCTGACCAGGCCACGGACCGCGTCATCAGGGTCGACGAGTTCGAATTCGACGAACTCGTGCGGCAGGAACTGCCCGAGCCCGAGCCGAAGGTGGAGACGGCGGCGGAATAGACCGGCGTCACACTCGTCGGCCACCTTCCGCGGCGCTTACCAGAGGACTGCCAATTGCCAGAACTGCAGATGCCGACAACCAACTCCTGGCGCTTCGAACTGGATTACGAAGGGCTGGGCTGGCTCACCATCGACAGGCCGGAACTTCCGGTCAATACGCTGAGCCGCGAGGCGCTGGAGGAGCTTGAATCGCTGGTGCAGCGGTTCGAGGAACTGATTGCCGCGGGTGAGCTCAAGGGCGTGATCCTGCTCTCCGGCAAGGACAGCGGCTTCATTGCTGGAGCCGACATCTCCGAATTTGACGCCATGTCGGACCTTACGGTGCTGCCCGGAGCGCTGCAGCGGACGCATGCGCTGTTCACCCGGATCGAGAATCTCAAGGCGCCCTTCGTCGTCGGTATGCACGGCTTCTGCCTTGGCGGCGGCCTCGAACTGGCGCTGGCGGCGCATTACCGCATCGCCGTCAACGACGAGCAGACGCGCATCGGCTTTCCCGAGGTGAAGCTCGGCATCTTCCCGGGCTTTGGCGGTACCGGCCGCTCGATCCGACAGGCAGGTCCTGTCGATGCCATGCAGATCATGCTGACGGGCAAGATGCTGCGTGCGGGCGCTGCGCGCGGCTTGGGACTGGTCGACAAGCTCGTCCGGCACCGCGACAACCTCCGCTGGGAGGCTCGGAAGGCGGTGCTGCAGAAGCGGACTTCCAGCCCGGCGCCGTGGCACAAGCGCCTGCTGGCGAATGGCCTGGCGCGCCCGCAGATCGTCCGGAAGATGCGCGAGGAGACGCGCAAGAAGGCGCGGCCTGAGCACTATCCGGCCCCGCACGCCCTGATCGACCTGTTCGAGAAACATGGCGGCGACTGGAGGGCGATGAGCGCCGGCGAGATCGACGCCTTCGTGCCTTTGCTGGCCTCGGAGACGGCGACAAACCTGCGGCGTGTGTTCTTCCTTTCGGAAGGTTTGAAGAAGCAGGGCGTCAAGGGGCCAGACAAGCCGGTGTTCCGGCGGGTGCACGTCGTCGGAGCTGGCGTCATGGGCGGCGACATCGCCGCCTGGTGCGCGTTGCGCGGCATGGGCGTGACGCTGCAGGATCTCGACCTCGCGCGCATCGAGCCGGCGCTGAAGCGGGCCAAGTCGCTGTTCAATAAGCGGCTCCGAAAGCCGGTGGAAGTCGCGAATGCCGTGGCCCGGCTGGAAGCCGATGTGGAAGGCAAGGGACTGGCGCGAGCCGACGTGGTCATCGAGGCCGTGGTCGAGAAGCTCGAGATCAAGCAGCAGATCTTCCGGGATGCCGAGGCCAAGGCGCGGCCAGATGCTATTCTCGCGACCAACACCTCATCCATCGAACTCGAACGGATTGCCGAGGGGCTGCAGGATCCGGCCCGCCTGATCGGGCTGCACTTCTTCAATCCGGTGGCACAACTGCCGCTGGTCGAGGTGATCCGCTCCACGTTCAATTCCGACGCCGCGATTGCCCGCGGGGCCAGCTTCGCATTGGCCATCGGCAAGAGCCCGGTGGTGGTGAAGTCGGCGCCCGGGTTCCTCGTCAACCGGGTGCTGATGCCCTACATGCTGGCTGCCGTCGAACGGGTGGAGCGGGGCGAGAGCAAGGAGTTGCTCGACGCTGCCGCCCTCGCCTTCGGCATGCCGATGGGGCCGATCGAGCTGATGGATACCGTGGGCCTCGACGTGGGCAAGAGCGTCGCCGAGGAACTCGGCCACGCCGTCCCAGAGGACAGCCGGTTCGCGGCGCTGGTCGCGCAGAACAAGCTCGGGCGCAAGACCGGCGAGGGGTTCTACCGGTGGGAGAAGGGCAAGGCGGTGAAGGGCGAGACGCCTCCACATGCCGATCTGGCCGGCCTGGGCCGCGAGCTGGTGCAGCCGCTGGTCGACGCGACCGTGGTCGCGGTCGACGAAGGCGTCGTCGTCAATGCTGATCTCGCCGATATCGGCGTCATTCTCGGGACCGGCTTCGCGCCGTTCCTCGGCGGGCCGATGCAGGCGCGCAAGAACGGAAAGGCCTGAACCATGGCGGAGACCAGACGCGTTGCCATCGTCGGCAGCGCCCGCATCCCCTTCACCCGCGGTCACACCGGCTATCGCGACGAAAGCAATCTCTCGATGCTGGGGGCAGCGCTGGGCGGGCTCGCCGACAAGTTCAACCTTCGGGGCGAGGCGATCGGGGAGGTGATGGCCGGCGCCGTGATCTCGCACAGCCGCGACTTCAACCTTGCCCGTGAGGCGACGCTGGACGCGGGCTTGTCACCGCGGACGCCAGGCACCAACATCCAGATCGCCTGCGGCACCAGCCTGCAGGCAGCGCTCATTCTCGGCGCCAAGATCGCCACAGGCGAGATCGACAGCGGCATCGCCGGCGGCGCCGACAACGTTTCCGATGCGCCGGTAGTATTCGGCGACAAGTTCCAGCGCCGCATGATCGACCTCAGCCGGGCCCGCAGCGGCGGTGAGAAGCTGAAAGCGTTCAAGGGGATCAATCTCGGGGAACTGGCGCCGGTTGCACCCTCGACGCAGGAGCCGCGCACCGGCCTCTCCATGGGCCAGCACTGCGAGCTGATGGCGCGGGAGTGGCAGATCAGCCGTGAGGACCAGGACAAGCTGGCGCTCAGGAGCCACCTCAACGCAGCGAGAGCCTATGACGAGGGCTTCCACGACGACCTGGTGGTGCCGTTTGCGGGGGTGCTGAAGGACAACAACATCCGCACCGACACCTCGCTCGAGAAGATGGCGACGATGAAGCCGGCTTTCGACAAGAGCTCGGGGCACGGCACGCTGACAGCTGCCAACTCCACGCCGCTTACCGACGGCGCCTCTTCAGTGCTGCTGGCGAGCGAGGACTGGGCGAAGGCGCGCGGGCTGCCGGTGCTGGCCTATCTGACACTGGGCCAGGTGGCGGCCAACGACTTCGCCGGCGGCGAAGGTCTGCTGATGGCACCGACCATCGCCGTTTCCGAATTGCTCCGGCGGTCGAACTTCGGCTTTGCCGACATCGACCTGTTCGAACTGCACGAGGCATTTGCCGCGCAGGTGCTGTGCACGCTGAAGGCGTGGACGGACCCGGACTACAACAAGCGGGTGCTCGACCGGGAGACGCCGATGGGCGAGATCGACCCCGAGCGCATCAACGTCAAGGGGTCGAGCATCGCCTACGGCCATCCCTTTGCCGCGACTGGCGCCCGTATCCTCGGCATGACAGCCAAGCTGCTGCACACGGAAGACAAGCAGCGGGCGCTGATCTCGGTTTGCACCGCGGGCGGCATGGGCGTTGCGGCGCTGGTGGAGCGAGCGGCCTAAGACTCGGGAGATCCTACGGCAGGGCCGGAGGTGGCCCCGGCGAGTAGTCGGGGCAGCCCTTCACGCCCGCTACCGAGGGTCTGCATCCGTTATCGACTCGCCGTTTTCGCGCGCTGCTTGACGCATACGTCATGCTTTCACTTGTCACGGCCGAAAGGCGGGTCTACCAATCGTGCTCGGCTGGCAGCGACAGCTGCAGGCACAACGACACGACGAGGAAAACCGGGGAGCAATCCCGGTATTGTCAGGAAACGACAATGAGGAGTGGCAAACAATGAAGATCACGCAGGTCCTTGGGGCTGTCGCGGTGGCCGGCGCTCTGGCGTTCGGTTCCACCGGCTCCGCCCAGGCCGTGACACTCAACACCATGAACGGATCCGAGCCCGGCTCGATCGATCCGCACAAGGCGTCCGGCGACTGGGAGAACCGCATTATTGGCGACTATATCGAAGGGTTGGTCGCCGAAGACGCACTGGCCGAGGCAATTCCTGGCCAGGCGGAGTCCTGGGAGGTCTCGGACGACGGCCTCGTCTACACGTTCAACCTGCGCGACGGCATCCAGTGGAGCGACGGCGAGCCGGTCACGGCAGGCGACTTCGAATACGCGTTCCGCCGCCTGTTCGATCCCGCCACGGCCTCGGAATACGCCTATCTGCAGTACCCGATCAAGGGCGGCTCCGAGATCGCCGAGGGCACGATGCCGGTGGATTCCCCCGACTTCGGCGTCAAGTCCATCGACGACCAGACACTGGAGATCACGCTCGAGAATCCGACGCCGTACTTCCTGCAGGCGCTGACCCACTACACCGCCTATCCGGTGCCGCAGCACGTCGTCGAGGAGCATGGGGACGACTGGACCAATGTCGAGAACGTCGTCGGCAACGGCCCCTTCGAAATCGCCGAGTGGGTGCCGGGCAACTACATCCGCTCGGTCAAGAGCGACACCTATTACGATGCGGAAGAGGTGCAGATCGACGAGGTCTACTACTACGTGCAGGACGATCTCGCTGCCGCTTTCAACCGCTACCGCGCGGGTGAATACGACATCCTGACCGACCTGCCGTTCGACCAGCAGCAGTTCGTGCGCGACAACCTGCCGGGCGAGGGCCGCTTCGCCCCCTTCGCCGGGCTCCACTACTATGTGATCAACCAGGAGAAGGAGCCGTTCGACGACGTCAACGTCCGCAAGGCGCTCTCGTTGGCCATCAATCGCGAGATCATCGGCCCCGACATCTGGGGGTCGGGCGAGCCGCCGGCCTATGGGTGGGTGCCGCCAGGGACTGCCAACTACGAAGGCGTCGAGCCCTATATGCCCGACTGGGCGTCACAGCCTTACGAGGAGCGCCTGGCCGAGGCCAGGGAACTGATGGCGGCGGCCGGCTACACGCCGGAGAACCCGCTGCAGCTGCAGATCCGCTACAACACCAACGACAATCACCAGCGGCTCGCGGTCGCCATCGCAGCCATGTGGCAGCAGATCGGGGTGGAGGCGGAGCTCTTCAACGCCGAAACGCCGGTGCACTACGACGCGCTGCGCGCTGGTGACTTTGAGGTTGGTCGCGCCGGCTGGCTGCTGGACTACTCGGACCCGAGCAACACGCTGGAGCTGCTGAAGACCGGCACCCAGACTGGGGACGAGATGAACTGGGGCAACAACTATGGTCGCTACTCGAACCCCGAGTTCGACGCGTTGCTCGACCAGGCCGCTGCGGAGCGCGACCTCGAGGCTCGCGCAGCGCTGCTCGGTGAAGCCGAGGCGCTGGCCATGGATGAGTTCGGGGCCATCCCGCTCGCCTACTACCTCGCCGCAAACGTCGTGAAGCCCTACATCGAAGGCTTCGAGGACAATGCGAAGGACATCCACCGCACCCGGTGGCTCACCAAGTCGGAGTGATCCGTTGATCCCGCCGCGGGCCTGCAAGGCCTGCGGCGGGATTTCCCGACCGGTGCTCCTCCGAACGCGAGGGGCGCTTCGGGCAGACAGGAAGGTGCGGGGCAAAGATGCTCGGTTACGCCATGCGGCGGGTGCTGTCGGCCATCCCGATAGCACTGATCGCCGTTACAGTTTGCTTCTTCATCCTGCGACTGGCTCCTGGCGGGCCGTTCGACGGCGAGCGGGCGCTCCCGCCGATTACGCTGATGAACCTGCGGGCGCACTACAATCTCGATGAACCGATCTGGATGCAGTACCTCATCTATGTGGGGCGGCTGCTGCAGGGCGACCTCGGCCCCTCCATGGTCTACAACGACTTCACGGTCAGCGAGATCATCGCCATCGGGTTGCCGTTCACCTTCATGCTGGGCTTTTCCGCCTTCCTGGTCGCCACTGCGGTGGGACTGGTGGTAGGGGCATTGGCGGCCGTGAACCAGAACCGGTCGCCGGACTATATCCTCGTCGCTATGGTCATGGTCGGCCTGGTGGTTCCGAATTTCCTGATGGCCAGCCTGCTGCAGCTGGTCTTCGGTGTATATCTGCGCTGGGTACCGGCTGGCGGCTACAACGGCTCGCTGATCCAGCTGGTGCTGCCGATCACGGTGTTGGCGCTGCCGCACGCCGGTCGCATCGCACGGCTGATGCGCGGCTCGATGATCGAGGTGCTCGGCACCAACTACGTCCGCACTGCCCGCTCGAAGGGCCTCGGCACGCGGCTGATCCTTGCGCGTCACGCGCTGAAGCCGGCGCTGATGCCGGTCGTCTCCTACCTCGGGCCGGGGCTTTCCTACCTGCTCACCGGCTCGCTCGTGGTCGAACAGATCTTCGCCCTGCCGGGTATCGGCAAGTACTTCATCTCGGCTGCGCTCAATCGCGACTACGGCCTCGTTCTCGGGACCACCATTCTCTACATGTTCATCATTCTCGCGCTGAACCTCATCGTCGATGTCGTCTATGCCTGGCTCGACCCCAAGGTGAGGTACGCCTGATGGCCGGTATCACCGGGAAGGACGTCGTCCTCACCAACTATGCTGACCGCCTGGCGCTGGAGGCCCCGAAAGGGCGCTCACTGACCCAGGATGCGCTGCGGCGGCTGGCGCACAACAAGGCGGCGGTAGCCTCGATCTTCATCCTCGTCGGCATCGTGCTGTTCGCCTTCCTCGGGCCCTACTTTCTGCCCTGGAGCTACGAGGAGATCGACTGGACGGCGATCCGCAAGCCGCCGGATTTCGAGAAGGGCCACTTTTTCGGCACCGACGGCAACGGGCGGGACATGCTCGCACGAACCATGCAGGGCACGCAGATGTCGCTGATCGTGGCCGCGGTTGCGACTTTGGTATCGGTAATCATCGGCATCACCTACGGCGCGGTGGCCGGTTATCTCGGCGGGCGGATCGACGCCATCATGATGCGCTTCGTCGATATCATGTACGCGCTCCCCTACATCCTCTTCGTCATCATCCTGGTAGTGATTTTCGGGCGCAATCCGGTGCTGCTGTTCGTGGGCATCGGCTGTCTCGAATGGCTGACCATGGCGCGTATCGTGCGGGGACAGACCCTCAGCCTCAAGGAGAGGGAGTTCATCGAGGCGGCACGGGCGGGCGGGGCACGGTCGCGCACCATCATCTCCCGCCATATCGTGCCCAACCTCACCGGCCCGGTGGTCATCTACGCGACGCTGACGGTCCCCGAGATCATCATCACGGAGAGCTTCCTCTCCTATCTCGGCCTTGGCGTGCAGGAGCCGCAGACCTCGCTGGGAACGCTCATTTCCGCCGGTGCTCCCGTCGTCGAGTCGATGCCCTGGATGCTGCTGACCCCGGCCGCCGTGCTCGTCACCATGCTTCTCTGCCTCACCTATCTGGGCGACGGGCTGCGCGACGCGCTAGATCCGAAGGACCGCTGATGACCAACGTTCTCTCTGTGGAAGATCTCGAAGTAACCTTCGCCCTGCACGAGTCCGAAGTGCGGGCGGTGAACGATCTCTCCTTTACCCTGCGCCAGGGCGAGACGCTGGCGGTAGTGGGCGAAAGCGGCTCGGGCAAGAGCCAGGCATTTCTCGCCATCATGGGGCTGCTGGCCCAGAACGGGCGGGCGACGGGACGGGCCCTGCTCGGGGACGTCGATCTCCTCAACATGCCGGCGGGGCGGCTCGACGCTTATCGCGGTCGCGACATCGCCATGATTTTCCAGGACCCCATGACCTCGCTCAACCCGAGCCTGAGGGTGCGGACGCAGCTCAGCGAGGTGCTGGTGCGGCACCAGGGGATCGAGCAGGAGCAGGCCACCCGGGAGGCTGTGGCCATGCTGGAGCGGGTGGGCATCCCAGAACCCGCGAAACGCGCAAACGCCTATCCGCACGAGCTCTCGGGTGGCATGCGGCAGCGGGTGATGATCGCCATGGCGCTGCTCTGCAAGCCCAAGATCCTGATCGCCGACGAGCCGACGACGGCGCTCGACGTCACCGTGCAGGCGCAGATGCTGGATCTGTTCAAGAACCTCACGAGGGACTTCGGGACGGCGCTGGTGATGATCACGCACGATCTCGGCGTGGTGGCCGGTCTGGCCGACCGGATGATGGTGATGTATGGCGGCCGCGCCGTCGAGAAGGGCACAGTCGACCAGCTGTTCTACAAGCCCCGGCACCCCTACACGCTGGGGTTGTTGCATTCGACGCCGCATGTGGCGGTGCGGGCGAAGCGGCTCGATCCTATCCAGGGGCTGCCGCCTAGCCTCGAGCGGCTGCCTACCGGCTGCGCTTTTCATCCACGCTGCGCCTTCCGCTTCGAGCGATGCTTTGCCGAGCGGCCGCCGCTGCTCGATGCGGGCGACGGCCGCCTCAAGGCGTGCTGGTACGAGGGCCCGCTGGATTACGAGGAGGTTGCATAGTGCCGGATCTGCTGACCATCGACCGGCTGTCGAAGACCTTCACCATCTCCGCGGGGCTGTTCTCCCAGCCGCTTCACCTCAAGGCCCTTCAGGACATCAGCTTCTCGGTAAAGCAGGGGGAGACGCTGGGCATCGTCGGGGAGAGTGGCTGCGGGAAGTCGACGCTCGGTCGCTGCATCCTGCAGTTGCTGGCGCCGGACGAGGGGCGCGTGCTGTGGCTGGGCGAGGACATCGCCCGCCTGCCGGACGAGGCGATGCGCCGCAAGCGGCAGGACCTGCAGATCATCTTTCAGGATCCGCTGGCCTCTCTCAACCCGCGGCTCACCGTGGGCGAGATCATCGCCGACCCGCTGCGCACGCTGATGCCGCAGCTCAAATCGGCGGAGCGCCGGCAGCGGGTGCTCCGGATGATGGAGGCGGTCGGGCTGCTGCCGGAGATGATCAACCGCTATCCGCACGAGTTCTCGGGCGGACAGGCACAGCGCATCGGCATCGCCCGGGCGCTGATCACCGAGCCCAAGCTCATCGTCTGCGACGAACCGGTGTCGGCGCTCGACGTCTCGGTGCAGGCGCAGATCCTCAACCTGCTCGCCGACCTCAAGGAGCAGTTCGGGCTGACGCTGATCTTCATCTCGCACAACCTTTCGGTGGTGCGGCATGTCTCCGACCGAATCCTGGTACTCTATCTCGGGAGGATGGTTGAGCTGGCAGATGGCGACGAGCTCTACGAGGACCCGAAGCACCCCTATACGAGGGCGCTGCTGACCGCGGTGCCGATCCCGGATCCGGTGCGGGCGCGACAAAGGAACATCGACGCCCTGGTCGGCGAAATCCCATCGCCGATCAACCCCCCTTCCGGCTGCCCCTTCCGCACCCGTTGCCGCTATGAGATCGGCCTTTGCGCGGAGCAGCGGCCGCCGCTCGAGAACGCCGGCGGTGAGCGGCTGGTGGCCTGCCACCGCTGGCGGGAACTGGGGCTGGAGGGGGGCGCCTGAGCCTCGGCGACATTATACGTTCTCAAGCCGGGCCTGGGGGCAATCGGCGGCTCAGGATCGTTGACACCCGTGGGTTTTGCCCTTATCTACGGCCCCAATCCAGAGGGCGCGCGGCGCCTCTTTTTGTTTCGCAGAAAGTCTGACGATGAAAATCCGGAATTCGCTGAAGGCACTGATGGGCCGCCACCGCGCCAATAAGCTGGTTCGCCGCCGCGGTCGCGTTTATATCATCAACAAGGTCGACAAGCGCTTCAAGGCCCGCCAGGGCTGAGCCTGCGCCGCCCTCCGCGAGGGTGCCGCCGATCCAGATCCTGCTTGAAAGGCCCGCTCCGGCGGGCCTTTGCTTTGCCGGATCCTCCCTTGGCCACGCCCAAACCTCTTGCCACGCCCGCGGTTCCGGCGTTTGCTTGGCTCAAGGGGGAGGAAGGCGGAGGCTATGTACATGTCGAAGACTATCAGCCTGCCGATCGCGCGGCCGCTGGCGGAGGTCTACGAATTCCTGCTGGAGCCGCGGAACTACCCGCGCTGGGCGGCAGCCCTGAGCGGTGGCTTGGAGCATGTCGAGGGCCGCGACTGGCGGGCGGAGACCCCCTACGGGACGGTGACCATGCGCTTTTCCGAGCGCAACGCCTTCGGGGTCTTCGACCATTCCGTATTCGGAGAGGGCGAGGAGCCGATGACGAGGCGGGCGCGGGTGGTCCCCAATGGCGATGGCTGCGAACTGCTCTATACGATGTTCAAGCGCGATGAGCAAAGCGTCGAGGCCTTCGAGTCCGAGGTCGAGTGGACGGCGACGGAATTGGCGGTGCTGAAGACTTATCTCGAGCTGCGCGATGGCGGTTCTGGCGAGCTCGGCCCTGTTCCGGTTCCGCCGGGCTGACTGCCATAGGCGGCGAGGAAGACCCGTACCCCTTCCTCGGCGTGCCGCCGCAGCTCTCTGAGCTCCGGGATGGCGGCGTCACCCAGCAGCATAGCCCGGTTCAGCGCCTCCGCGCGCCTCCGCTCGGCGGGCGTCGAGATTCTCACCGAGCCGCAGGCGGCGCCCTACGATCCGCGCCGCCGGGTCGCGGAGTTCCGCGACAGCGAGGGCAACCGCATGGTGATCAGCAGCCGTCCCTGAGGCTCAGTCGGCGAGCGCTCCGAGAATGCGGACCCAGGAGCGGATGCCCTTGTGGAAGCTTGAGAGGTTGTACTTCTCGTTGGGAGAGTGGATGCGGTCATCCTCGCGGGCGAAGCCGATGAGCAGCGTATCGAGCCCGAGGATGTGTTTGAACTCCCCGGCCACCGGAATGGAGCCGCCGGAACCGATGAGCGCGGCTTCGCGCCCCCACTCCTCGTGCAGCGCCGCTGCCGCGCTGCGAAGGAACGGCCCATCTGTCGGAACCGCAATGGCAGGGCTGCCGCCATGTTCGCGGAAGCTTACCGTAGCGTCGGTGGGCAGCCGCTCGCGGACATGGGCTCGGAAGGCCTCCCGGATCTTCGTGGGGTCCATGCCGGAAACGAGCCGGAACGAGATCTTGGCACTGGCTTTCGAGGGGATCACCGTCTTGAAGCCCTCGCCGGTATAGCCGCCGCTGATGCCGTTGATCTCGCAGGTCGGGCGCGAGCGGGTCTGCTCAAGTACCGAGCGTCCCTGCTCGCCCGCCGGCGTGGTGAGGCCGGCACCACCGAGGAAGGCGGCTTCGTCGAAGGGGAGGTTCTGCCACTGCGCCGCGATGTCGGGCGGCAGTTCGAGGACATCCTCGTAGAAGCCCTTGATCGCGACGGAGCCGTCGGGGTTGCGGAGCGAGGCAATGATCTCGGCCAGCACCTGCAGGGGGTTGCGCGCGGCATTGCCGTACATGCCGGAATGCAGGTCGTGACTGGCGCAGGTGATCTCCACCTCCTCGCCGACGAGGCCGCGGAGCATGGTGACGATGGCGGGCGTCTCCGCGTCCCACATGTCGGTATCGCAGACGAGGGCGACGTCGGCTCCCTCGAGTTCGCCGCGGGCGCTTTCGAGAAAGCCGGGCAGGTTCTTGCCACCGGACTCCTCCTCGCCCTCGAATACCATGGACACGCCGACCGGCAGGCTGCCGGTGGCGGCTTTCCACGCGCGGCAGGCTTCGATGAACGTCAGCAATTGCCCTTTGTCGTCGGAGGCGCCGCGAGCCACGATGTGGGTCTCGCCATCGGGCTGCGGGCGCAGTTCAGCCTCGAAGGGGTCGGAATGCCAGAGGTCGAGCGGATCGACCGGCTGCACGTCGTAGTGTCCGTAGAAGAGGACGCGGGGACCGGCTGAGGCGCCGCTATGGGCGACAACCACCGGATGCCCCGGCGTCGGCCGGGCGGAGGCCTCGAAGCCTTCCGACTGCAGATCTGCCACCAGCCAGTCGGCGGCTTTCCGGCACTCCCCGGCATAGGCGGGGTCGGTGGAAATTGACTTGATGCGGAGCAGGGCCTTCAGTCGTTCGAGGCTCGCCTCCAAGCTGCCATCGACCCTGGCAAGAGCCTTCTCGAGATCCGCGGGGGTGGGCATCAGGACGATCCGGCGCCGTCCTGGCGGACGAAGGCGATGCGCAGCATGTTGGTGGCACCGGGCGTGCCGAGGGGGATGCCGGCGGTGATGGCGATGCGGTCGCCGGGCCGGGCGAGGCCCTCGCGGTAGGCGATGACGCAGGCCCGGTCGACCATGTCCTCGAGGTTGACCGCGTCCTCGGTCTCGACGCAGTGGATGCCCCAGACGATGGACAGCCGACGGGCGGTGCGCAGGTTCGGCGACAGCGCCAGGATCGGTTTGCTGGGGCGTTCGCGAGCGGCACGGATGGCGGTGGAGCCGGAGGAGGTGTAGGTGACGATGGCGGCGAGGTCGAGCGTCTCGGCGACCTGGCGGGTGGCGGCGGAGATGGCGTCGGCCGCGGTGGCTTCGGGCTCGGTGGCCTGGGCCCGGATGATGGAGCGGTAGTTGATGTCGCCCTCGACGGCGATGGCAACCCGGTCCATGGTGCTCACGGCCTCGACCGGGTATTGCCCGGAGGCGCTCTCCGCCGACAGCATGATGGCGTCCGCGCCCTCGAAGACAGCGATGGAGACGTCCGAGACCTCGGCGCGAGTCGGCACCGGCGAGCTGATCATGGACTCCAGCATCTGGGTCGCGACCACCACCGGCTTGCCGTAGCGGCGGGCGATTCGGATCATCCGCTTCTGTAGCCCCGGCACGGTCTCCAGCGGCAGCTCGACCCCGAGGTCGCCGCGGGCGATCATGAAGGCATCGCAGAGCTTGATGATCTCCTCGAGCCGCTCCACCGCCTGCGGCTTCTCGATCTTGGCCATCACCCCGGCGCGGCCCTGCACGATCTTGCGGACGTCGATGATGTCCTCGGGCCGCTGCACGAAGCTCAGCGCGATCCAGTCGGCCTCGTGTTCCAGCCCGGCCAGCAGGTCGGCGTAGTCCTTCTCGGTCAGCGCGCTCATCGGCAGCAGCGTGTCCGGCAGGCTCACGCCCTTGCGGTTGGAAAGCTTGCCCCCGTAGATCACCTCGGTGTCGATGCTGCCATTGCCGACGTGGGTGGCGCGCAATTGCAGCTTGCCGTCGTCGAGCAGCAGCCGGTCCCCGACGCTGACGGACTCGATAATTTCCGGATGCGGCAGGAACACGCGCGATGCGTCGCCGGGCTTGTCGGAGCTATCAAGCGAGAAGCTGCCGCCGGCGGCGAGTTGAACGGCGCCATCGGCGAAGGTGTCGACGCGGAGCTTCGGGCCCTGCAGGTCGACCAGCACGCCCAGCGGATGCTCGAGCCGCTTCTCGACGCGGCGGATGCGGGCCACCGTCTGCGCCAGCACCTCGTGGCTCGCATGGCTCATATTGATGCGGAAGACGTCGGCTCCGGCGCGTGCGAGTTCCTCGATCGTCTTCTCGTCGTCGCTCGCCGGACCGAGGGTGGCGAGGATTTTCACGCGTCTCAAACGTCTCATGGTTCAGCTGCGCCTTCCGCGTCAAATGCTGTCAGTTGGCCGGCAGCGCATCCTAGGCGTCCGGGTCGAGCTCTCCTTCGAGCGGCGGCTCGTCGCCGGTACCGCTGGACGGCACTGCCCCCAGCCGGTTGGCGTCCGTAAGCTGAACCATCCAGTCCGAGCGGTTCTGCGTATCGATCTCGAAAAAGCCCGTACGTTCGTAGCCGCGGGCGAGACAATCCTCAACCCCGAAGATGGTGAAGGTTTCGTCCCGGGTGCAGAGGAAGAATTTGCCCTCCCAGGCGCCGCCGCCCACATCGTCGGCGGCGTAGAGGTAATAGTAGCGGGCATCGAGCCGGCCGTTGTAGAGGGTCTTGCAACTGCCGGGATCGGCCACCCACCAGCCTTCGGACTGCCAGCCGCGCTCGGCCTTGTAGCCGAGGGCGATGGAGACGGTATTTGCCGTCTGGTTGCAGACGCGCAGCCGGCCCTCTTCGGTCTCGGGATCGGCAGTGACGGAAGGCGCGGCGCCATCTTGAGGGGCGCTGTCCTGGGCCTGGGCGCCGGACCGGGGGGGCGCATCGCCCGGCGGCAGCAGCATCCAGATGGCCAGCGCCGCAACGATGCCGATGAGCAGACCACCGAAAGCCAGCAGATATCGCAATGGAGCAACCCGTTAGGTGGAAGAGGATGCTGCGGGGGCGTTTGTGCGCACAGCCCCTGCGGCTGTCAACCGTTAAACCCGGCTTTGGGCGGAATTACGGGGCTCGGCGCCGCAGGTGTGGATTGCGGTCGATTGGGCTTGAACGCTCGGTGGTGACGCGCTTGAACGGGGACCTGATTGAGAGAGGTTTCACTATGGCCACCGTGTCCAGCGACAGCGTCGCCCAAGACCAGCTCCGGGCGTTCATCGAGCGCATCGAGCGCATGGAAGAAGAGAAGAAGGCGATCTCCGACGACATCAAGGAGATCTACGCCGAAGCCAAGGGCAACGGCTTCGACACCAAGGTGCTGCGGCAGATCGTGCGGATCCGCAAGCAGGACCAGTCCGAGCGCATGGAACAGGAGGCGCTGCTGGAGCTGTACATGGCGGCTCTCGGCATGGCGGCCGCCCCGCGCGAGGACGAGGCGGCGTAACGCGCGGGCCGGCTTTTTCGGGAGTTCGAGGCCGCCTTCGGGCGGCCTTCTTCATTCGGCGGCGCTGCGCAGCGGGAGTGCCGCATCGGGGGCGGCCGGATCGCCGGCGGCGGTTTCGCAGCCAAGCTCGGGAAAGGCGGCAATACGGCGGCCGCGCGGGTCGGTGCGCAGGACGATGAGCCCCCGCTCCTCGAAGTAAGCCAGCAGCCGACGGGCGCGGCCTGCCGAGTGGCTGCCATAGGCCCGGGCGAGGGTGGCATCGGAGGGGCAGGGGGTGCCGGAAACGGCGGCTTGGGCGAGCACCAGGAACACGCCCTGCAGCTCGTCGGCCAGCGCCGAGGCGAGGCCGAGCGCCTGCTGCCACGTATCGCCGGCCGCGGTCGTCTGATCGACGCCGGCGCGGGCGACGGCGAACTTCTGCCGGAAGGCGGGCAGAGCCAGTGGTTCGCCGGGAACGCGGCGGATGCGGCAACGGACCAGGAAGTCCTGGTAGAGCACGGCCACCGAGCGGAACGAGGCGTCGGGGTCCTCGAGGATTTCCTGCATCACCGCATCCAGCAGCGCCTCGCGCTCGGCGGCATCGAAGGCTGGCGCGGCATCGGTTTCGGCCGGTGCCGGCTGCGGACGCGGGCGGCTCAGCTGGGAGAGGATGTCCGCTGTCGGGCGTGGTGCCGGCGTCGCGGCGCGCGGGTGCCGACCGGAAGGCTCGTCGGCGCCCGCCGTGAAGATCAGGTCGTGGGCATCCTCGGCGGCCGTCTCGGGCAGCGGCAGCAGTCTGGGGCTGGTCGAGCGGGCGGCCGTTTCCACGTCGCCGATGATCACGGGGAGCGGGCGGCGGCTCAGCGCCGGTCCGAGCGCCACGAAGTGGCCGCGCGCGAGGTCGCGGAACATCTCGGCCTGGCGCCGGTCCATGCCGAGCAGGTCCGCCGCGCGTGCCATGTCGATGTCGAGAAAGGTGCGCCCCATAAGGAAGTTGGATGCCTCGGCGGCGACGTTCTTGGCCAGCTTGGCCAGCCGCTGCGTCGCGATCACCCCGGCCAGCCCGCGCTTGCGGCCGCGGCACATCAGGTTGGTCATAGCGCCGAGCGACAGCTTGCGGGCGCCGTCGGATACCTCGCCGGCGACCGCCGGGGCGAAGAGCTGGGCCTCGTCGACCACCACCAGCATCGGGTACCAGTGGTCGCGTTCCGCATCGAACAGGCCGCCGAGGAAGGCTGCGGCGGCTCGCATCTGCTGCTCGACGTCGAGCCCCTCTAGATCCAGCACCACGGAGACCCGGTGCTGGCGGATGCGGGCGGCGATGCGGGTGAGGTCGGCTTCACTGCGCGTCGCCTCGACGACCACATGGCCAAAGCGATCCGCCAGGGTCACGAAGTCCCCCTCCGGGTCGATCACGCATTGCTGGACCCATGGCGCGCTCTGCTCGAGCAGCCGGCGCAACAGATGTGACTTGCCAGAGCCGGAGTTGCCCTGCACCAGCAGGCGCGTCGCCAGCAGTTCCTCGAGGTCGAGGCTGGCCTCGCCCTCACCTCCCGCCGTACCCATGTCGATATTGACCCGCATGCCGACTTCCCTAGCAGATTCTCCGCGGCGGAAATCCCGCCCCGCACCCCACGGATGGGGATAAGTGGTGGTCACAGGCGAAACCGCGACGGCGGCCGGGCCTGCACCCGGCCGCCGCGATCATCGGGCCAGCCGCGCCGAAAGGCCGAGCAGCAGTGGGAATTCCTGCGCGGCGCGACGTTCGGCCCGGGACGAGCCCCGGCTCACCATTCCTGGGACCTCGCGGATAGCGGTGACCGTCAGCCCCGCCGCAGCGAGCGCTTCCACATAGGTCCCGAGCGGCCGATGGTAGCTGCGCGTGGTGCCGACGTGCTTGCCACCGTATTGCTGCATCGGCACGGCCAGTGGGGAGAGATAGCTGTCCAGCCGCCGGAACTGCAGCGACCGACTATCATCCCATCCCCAGCCGCTCTGCCGCGGCACCCGAAAGCAGGGATGCAGCATGACCAGCGCCAGCCGGCCTCCCGGCTTCAGCAGCCGTGCCGAGGTAGCGATGGCGGCCCCGAGCGGGTCGATGTCCTGAATTGACAACAGGAACAGGGCTGCGTCGAAGCTGCCCGGCGCCAGCGCCGGGAGCGCCGGCAATTGCGTCACGTCCGCCAGCAGGAACTCGGCGCTGCGATGATGAAGCCGGGCCGTCGCGATCAGCTTCTGCGAACTGTCCACGCCCACGAGCGTCGCGCCGGCCCGAGCCGCTGCCGGGGCCATCGCACCCGGACCGCAGCCCAGATCGACGACGCGCTCGCCCGGTCGAAGCTGCAGCAGCTCCATGGCCAGCGGAATTGCCAGCGTACGATGATGCCGGCTGCCTTGCGGACCGGACCAGCCGTTGTACCAGTCTGCGACGGCATCCCAGCTCCGCGATACGCGGTAGCGGTGTCTTTCGTTGTTCATGATCGTCCTCGTTACTCCAGACGCTGCGTCGGGAGGCGAGGCGGTGCCGATTTCAGGGAGTAGCCCGCAGCCTTTCGCTAATGCCCGCACTCATACGCCCGGCCCTTAGGAAGGGCAGGTGGGAGGAGCGGAGCGGCACCGCCTTCAGGCGGTGCGGATGCGGATGTAGGCGAGGAGGGTCTTCATGACGGGGACAGTTAGCCAATCAACTGGACCGGAGCAAGGAGGATCAGTGCTCGGCTGCCAGACCGGGGGTCACGTCGAGCTTCAGGGCGGCGAGCGCCGCGCTGACGATGCCGGTGCGGTCGAGGCCGGCGGCGGCATACATGTCGTTCTGGCTTGCCTGCTCGGTGAAGGTATCGGGCATCATCAGCGGCCGGAAGCGCAGCGCGCCGTCGAGCAGACCGCTACGCGCGAGGAAGGTGGCGACGTGGCTGCCGAAGCCGCCGACAGCGCCCTCCTCGATGGTGAGCAGCACTTCGTGCTCGCGGGCCAGGCGGGCGATCAGGGCCTCGTCCAGCGGCTTCATGAAGCGGGCGTCGGCGATGGTCGGGTTGAGGCCGAAGGCGGCCAGCCGCTCGGCCGCGGCCAGTACTTCGCCCAGCCGGGTGCCGTAGGAGAGGAGCGCGATGGTGGCGCCTTCGCGGAGGATGCGTCCGCGGCCGATTTCGAGAACCGAGCCCCGCTCGGGGAGATCGACGCCGAGGCCCTCGCCGCGCGGATAGCGGAAGGCGATGGGACCGCCATCATAGGCGGTCGCGGTCGCCACCATGTGGCGGAGTTCGGCTTCGTCGGCGGCGGCCATCAGCACCATGTTGGGCACGGCGCCGAGATAGGCGCCGTCGTAGTTGCCGGCGTGGGTGGGGCCGTCGGCACCGACATAGCCGGCGCGGTCGATGGCGAAGCGCACGGGCAGGTTCTGCACGGCGACGTCGTGGATCACCTGGTCGTAGGCGCGTTGCAGGAAGGTTGAATAGATGGCACAGAACGGCTTCAGCCCCTCACAGGCAAGGCCGGCCGCGAACGTCACCGCGTGCTGCTCGGCAATGCCGACGTCGAAAGTGCGCGTCGGGAAGATCTCGGCAAACTTGTCGAGCCCGGTGCCGGAGGGCATGGCGGCGGTCACGGCGACTACTCGGTCGTCGCGTTTGGCCTCCGAGATCAGGCTTTCGGCGAAGACATTGGTGTAGGACGGGGCGTTGGAGGGCGCCTTGGCTTGGGCACCGGTGATCACATTGAACTTGCCGACGCCATGGTACTTGTCCGCGGAATCCTCGGCGGGCGGGTACCCCTTGCCCTTCTTGGTGACCACATGAATGAGGATCGGGCCTTCCTCGGCATCGCGCACATTCTGCAGCACTGGCAGCAGATGATCGAGATTGTGGCCGTCGATCGGGCCGACATAGTAGAAGCCGAGCTCCTCGAACAGCGTGCCGCCGGTCCACCAGGAGCGGGCGAATTCCTCGGTGCGGCGGGCCGGCTCGTACAGGAAGTGGGGCAGCGCTTCGACGATCTGCTTGGCGGTCTTGCGGACACCCCGATAGACAGGTCCCGAGACCAGCCGCGCCAGGTAGGAGCTCATGGCGCCGGTCGGCGGGGCGATGGACATGTCGTTGTCGTTGAGGACGACGATCAGCCGGGCGTCCATGGCTCCCGCATTGTTCATCGCCTCGTAGGCCATCCCAGCCGACATGGCGCCGTCACCGATGACGGCAACGACGTTGCGCCGCTGGCCCTGCAGGCTGGAGCCGACCGCCATGCCGAGGCCGGCCGAGATCGAGGTGGAGGAGTGGCCGGCGCCGAACGGGTCGTAGGGGCTTTCCGCGCGCCGCGTGAAGCCCGAGAGGCCGTCCTTCTGCCGCAGCGTGCGGATGCGGTCCCGGCGGCCGGTCAGTACCTTGTGCGGATAGGCCTGGTGGCCGACGTCCCAGATGAGCCGGTCGCGTGGGGTGTCGAAGGCGGCGTGCAGGGCCACGGTGAGTTCGATCACCCCGAGGCCGGCTCCGAGATGGCCGCCGGTGACGGAGACGGCATCGATGACTTCGGCGCGCAGTTCGTCGGCGAGCTGGTGGAGCTGCTCACGGTCGAGAGACTTCAGGTCGGCCGGCGATCCGATGGTATCGAGCAGGGGCGTCTGCGGCTTGTCGGACAAACGATCCGATCCTTGTGCGGGGGCTAGGTATCCCCATCTGACTTAGTGAGAACGGCCGGCCAATGCAACGGCAACGGCTAGCGGGCGGCGACGAGCAGCGGCCGGCTGGAGACGAAGTGATCGTGCGCCATCGGCGGCAGCGATGCGGCGACAAAGCCGATGCGGCCGGTGAGTGGGCCGAGTTCTGTGGCCTTGTCGAGATAGCCCTCCGCCTCGGTCATCACGGCAAAGTGCTGACTGGAGACGAGCACCGGATGCACCAGCGTCTCGTTGACGTGGTCGAGCTCGGGGGCCACCAGCGCCGCCGCGCGGAGCGTGATGCTGTTATTGGACTGGCGGCTGGCCACCAGCTCCGCCAGGGCGGCGGCCATGGGTTCGGGTGCGGTGGCGGCGTGCAGGGCGGAGAGGGTGCGGTCGAAGATGTCCGAACTGTCCTTCAGGGCCGGCGGCGAGCCGAGCGAAGCCGTCTGGATGTTGTCGGGATCGAGGACCAGGCGCGGGTCGGGCGTGCCGCCGATGGCGGGAAGCGCTGCGTCGCCGCTTTCGATGATCTGGCGGAGGTCGACCTGCGGGTTGCGGCCGCCGGTGGCCTCAGGCGCGTAGGCGGTCATCAGGACGCGGGGCTGCGGCAGCGGCGCGTCGAGCGCGGCGAGCGCGGTCAGCGCCGATTCATCGGTCGCAGCGGGCAGGGGGCCGCGGGTTGCCGTCAGCAGGCGCGGAGACTTCTGTGCGGGATAGGGAACGGGACCTGCAGTCGCCACGGAGCCATCGATGGCCCGTAGCGGCGGTGCCGGGACGGGCGCGCTGATCTCGATCGCGGCTACGGTGCGCTGCGTTGGCTCCGACAGCGAGGCGAGCTGCACCGTGGCCGGCTGCTGCCGGGACGGCTGCTCCCCGGCCTGCTTGTCGCCGAAGAACATATCCATCAGCGTGCGCGGCTTGTTTGCGGGAATCGGTGCCTCGACGCTGGCGAGGCGCGTGGTGGCGGTGGGGGCGCGGCCGTTGCAGGGAACGGCGCGGCACTTCTTCCACTCCGCCTCGGCGTAGCGGCGGCCTTCGGCGGAGAGCGGCTTGCCGTCGGTCGGCAGGTGCAGGGTGCGGCCGTCGGGGAAGACCTGCTTGAGCTGCGCGCGGGTCATGCGCGGCCAGGCGCGGACGCTGCCGGTGTCCAGATGAACGAAGGGGCTGCCCGATGTCGGATAGTAGCCGACGCCGCCCACCTGGTGGCGCATGGCCACTTCCCGGAGCTTGGTGAGGTTGACGCCGGGGATGAAGAAGTCGATCGCCTTGCCCTTGGTGTGCTGAGAATTCTCGGCAACGCCTGAGGACTTGGCGCGCAGCATGGCGTTGGTCTTGGGCGAGCGGTAGGAGGAGACGATGTGGATCGGCTGCCGGGCACCCACCTCACTGTACACCGACCACAGGAGGTCGAAGAGGGCCGGGTCCATGTTGGCCGGCTCCTTGGTGCGCCAGTCGGCGAGGAAGACGTTGAGCTGCTTCAGGACGTTGTTGTCATAGCGGCCATTGCGCCGGAAGGTGAAGCTGCCGCTCTTTCCGGTATGGGTATAGTGGAGATGGAGGGTGCGGTCGCCGGAGGCGGCGGCAACGGGCAGGGCAGTCGGCGGCAGCAGCACGGCCGCAGTCAGCAGCGCGGTCAACAGGATCCGCACGCAGCGCCGCAGATGTGAGCCTAGATTCCCCGTCACGCCCAACCAGCCCGTTCCAACATAGGTCGATAGCAGGGTAAATTAGCGAGAAGACAAGTACAGACAGTTAACGCTAACGTCCCGACCCAATGCCGCTATCAACGGTACCCTTGCCGCACTTCTATGAAAAAATCGCGGCTGAACCAAGGCCTGAATTGCAAGCGCCGATAAACGCTTGGGGGCAATCAGAGGGCGAGCAGCTCGATCAGGCGCCGGTGATGGCCGTAGACGTCGGCGTAGGAACGGATGGTGCCATCGTCGTCGACGCGCAGGGTGTAGTAGGAAATGTGCACCGGAATGTGGGTGTCGAGATTGACCCAGCGCTCCTTGCTTCCGAACATTCCTTCCAGCGAGGCGCCGGTGAGCTCCGGCTCGAATTCGAGCAGGGCGTCGGCGAACTCCATCGGATTCTGAACACGCACGCAGCCGTGGCTGTAGGCACGGAAGGACCGCTGGAACAGCGACTTCGACGGCGTGTCGTGCAGGTAGACGTCGTGCTGGTTGGGGAACAGGAACTTGATGCGACCAAGCGCATTGCCCGCTCCCGGCCGCTGGCGGACGTGGAAGTTGCGGATGCTGGTGGTGGTCCAGTCGACGGCCGCGGCGTTGACGAGCTTGCCGCCGTAGAGCAGCTCCATGTTCTGACCATCCAGATACCAGGGGTTGCGGACGAGAGCCGGGGCGATCTCGTTGCTGGCAATGGAGGCGGGCACGTTCCAGTAGGGATTGACGACGACGTGTTCGATCTCGTCGCTGAATACGGGTGTCTGGTGGCGCGCCGTGCCGACGACGACGCGGGTCGTGTAGTGCGGTTGCCCCTCGTTCATGATGGTCAGCCGGAACTCGGGGATGTTCACCGCGACGTGGAACTCGCCCAGGTCGTCCGGTGCCCAGCGCCAGCGTTCCATGTTGGCGATGATGTCTTCTTTGGTGGTGGCCGAGCCACCATTGAGAGCGGCGACGGTGGCGGGTCCGGTGATCCCGTCGACGGTTAGACCAAGGCTCTCCTGGAAGGCCTTCACCGCTTCGACCAGGGCCTCGTCATAGGTGATATTCCCCTCCGCCTCGGCACCGGCAGTCTCGGGGATCTCGGGCTCCGGCACGTCGAGCCGCTGGCGCAGCAGCGGCACGCGCTCGTCCTGCATGCCGGGGCGCAGCATGAGCCCCTCGGGAATGGTGACGGCGGCGTCGATGACGCTGCCGTCGTAGAACTTGGCGAGGGCCGACTTGAGCTGCGCGAATTCGCGATGCTTGGGCGAGAGGTCGAGGAGGATGCGGTCGGGCGCATCGCTCGCCGCCAGCTCCATCAGCAGCGTCGCTTCGTCAAGGCGCTTTGGCTCCAGCGTCCAGGTGCTGTACACCTCTCGCGGCGAGACCCGGCCGCCATAGGCGTCCTGGGCGTAACGGACGACGGCGGCGGAGAAGGCCGTCTCGAGGTCGGCGAGCCGCTGCGGGTCGCGTCCGGCGGCGGCAACGTCGAGGGCGTCAGTCAGATAGTCGGAAGGACGGAAGCCTTCGAGTTCGGCGGCTTCGAAGACATCAATGATCCGTTCGGCCATGGGCGAGAAGGCCACCGCGCCATCCGGACCTTCGGACAGCCAGAGCGGCTCGAAATGGCGGGCGCCGTAGAAGAAGTAGAGCTGCCGGCTCTGTTCGTAAGCGCGGCCATCGCGACCGGCGGACTGGTAGCTGGTGGCGAGGCCGGACTTGATGATGCGGGCGAGTTCGGTCTGGGGTGGGGCGATGACGACGCGCGTCGCCTCGACGCCCGCTACCGTAACACGCTCCTGGGCGAAAGCGGCCGTTGCCGGCATCGCCAGAAGCGCCCCCAGGAAAAGAGAACTCGCAAATCTGTGCATCAATGAACTCCATGCCCTCGGACGCCGCGTAACCGCGGTCCCGTGTCCTGACGGAATCGACCCATTCCGGCCCCCGGACGATTTTGCTTATCCTACAATTCTTAACGCTGACAATTGCTCTCGACTTTGTGAGTGACGCCTGTGGCGTGGCTGCAACTTCAATTCCACAAGCTCAGGCGGCGTCGCTCTCCACGCCCTCGTCGAAGCCGTACTCGCGCAGCTTGCGATAGAGCGTCGAGCGACCGATCCCGAGCGCCCGGGCCACCCGCGACATGCGGCCGCCATAGTGGCGGAGCGCGAAGGCGATGAGTTCGCGCTCGAGATCGGCGAGCGCCGTGACTTCGCCCCGGGCGTCGAGGAAACGGTCGGCAATCGGCTCTCCCGCGGGTTCGTTGCGATGCCGAGGCGTAGCCGCATCGATATGAACGGGGGCTGAAGGCAGGGGCTGCGACTGCGTCAGCTTCAGGGCGTGGTCCCGGCCCTCGGTCTGCGCCACGATCTGCGGGAAGTCCGCCGGCTCCAGGTAGGGGGAATCGGCGAGGACCACGGCACGATAGATGGCATTCTCGAGCTGGCGGATGTTGCCGGGCCAATCATAGACCTGCAGCAGGGCGAGGGCGGCGGGAGCGATGCCGATGACGCGTTTGCCGGCCTCGGCCGACAGCCGGGCGATGAAGTGGCTGACGAGCACCGCCACGTCTTCCTTGCGCTCGCGCAGCGGCGGCACGTAGATCGGGAAGACGTTGAGCCGGTAGTAGAGATCCTCGCGGAAGGCGCCGCTGCGCGCGAGGTTGAGCAGCCGCTGGTTGGTGGCAGAGATCACGCGGACGTTCACCTTCTCGCTGCGATCCGATCCCACCGGCTCGATTTCGCCCTCCTGCAGCGCCCGCAGCAGCTTCACCTGGGTATCGAGCGGTAGTTCCCCGACCTCGTCGAGGAACAGCGTGCCGCCATGGGCCTCGGCGAACTTGCCGCGATGATCGGCCACGGCACCGGTGAAGGCGCCCTTCTTGTGCCCGAACAGCGTCGATTCCACGAGGTTCGCGGGGATGGCGCCACAATTGACGGTGACGAAAGGCTTGCCGGCGCGGTCGCCGGTGCCCTGGATGACGCGGGCGATCAGCTCCTTGCCGACGCCGGTCTCTCCCTCCACCAGCACCGGGATGGTGCTCTTCGCCGCTTTGGTGCAGAGGGCGAGAACCCGGTCCATGGCGGGGGCGCAGGTGATGATATCGGCGAGGCCAAGCGTGCCGCTGCGCCGGTGACGGTCGCTGCGCACCAGCGTTTCCAGCGTCTCCAGCTTCAGTGCATTGCGCAGCGACACGATGAGCCGCTCGGGGGCCACCGGCTTGACGAAAAAGTCGGCGGCGCCCAGCCGCATGGCGGAGACCACGGTCTCAAGCGATGAGCTGGCGGTCTGGATGATGACGGGGGTGCGGATCTCTTCGCGGCCCATGATCTCGAGCACCGCCATGCCGTCGAGATCGGGCATCACGAGGTCGAGGACCATGGCGCCGATTCCGGGGTCCTTGCGCAGCTGCTCGAGCGCCTGGCGGCCGCCATGGGCAGTGAGCGGCACGAAGCCCGCCTTGGTGGCGATCTCCACCGTCAACCGCAGTTGCACCGGATCATCGTCGACAATCAGAACGCGCGTCATCAGGCCCCTGTTGTTCTCATGGCGCGGGCCCACAGGGGCGAATCGCGCTGTGCCGTTTTGGAGCAGGATGAAGTCGGGTGGTTAAGAGGACTTTAAGCCAGGTCGAACAGCGGGATCGTGCCATGGGGCCGTGACGGACCTGCGGTTGGCCCCCCAGCGCCCTTGGTTGAACGCAGTTCGCCCCGCCTTGGCACGACCGGCTGTGCTGGCTATTGTCCGGCCTATTCCGCCATCGAGAGCCAGCCGCATGACCACTCAGTTGCCCGCCCAGGACGATTCCCAGCAGAACGACGAGCTCGTCCTTGGCGAGCTTCCCGTATGGGATCTCGGCGACCTTTACCCCGCGCGCGATTCCGAGGAGCTGCGGGCCGATCTGGAGCGGGCGCGCAGGGAAGCCAAGGCCTTTGAAGCAGATTTCAAGGGCAAGCTGGATGGTCTCGCCCGGAATGGCGGACTGAGTGGGGCGATCAGGCGGATGGAGGCGCTGAGCGACCTCACCGGGCGCATCGGGTCCTATGCCTACCTGCAATACGTGCGCAACACCCAGGACGCCGACAGTGCCAAGTTCCTCGGCGACACCAGCCAGGCACTGACCGACCTCTCGAGCGGCCTGATCTTCTTTTCCCTAGAGCTCAACCGCATCGAGGACGCGGTGATGGAAGCGGCGTTCGCGGCCGATCCGGAACTGGCGCGATACCGCCCCTGGTTCGAAGAGCTCCGCAAGGCGAAGCCCTACCAGCTCGAGGACCGCATCGAGGAGCTGTTCCACGAGAAGTCGGTGACCGGGGCCTCGGCCTGGAACCGGCTGTTCGACGAGACGATGGCGGCGCTGAAGTTCAAGGTCGACGGTAAGGAGCTGGGGCTGGAGGGGACGCTCAACCTGCTGTCGGATCATGACCAGAAGAAGCGGGAAGCGGCTTTCCACGGCCTATCGACGACGCTGCACGACAATTCGCGGCTGTTCACGCACATCACCAACGTGCTGGCCAAGGACAAGGAAATATCGGACCGCTGGCACGGCTTCCAGGACATCGCCGATAGTCGCCACCTCGACAATTCCGTCGAGCGCGAGGTGGTGGACGCGCTGCAGACGGCGGTCAGGGCCGCCTATCCGCGGCTTTCGCACCGCTACTATGCAATGAAGGCCAAGTGGTTCGGCAAGCCGCAACTCGAAGCCTGGGACCGCAACGCGCCGCTGCCCTCGAGCGACGACCGCCGCTTCGACTGGGAGACGGCGCGCGACACGGTGATGCAGGCCTATGGGCGATTTTCTCCGGAACTGGCGCGGGTGGCCGAGCCCTTCTTCGAACGTGGCTGGATCGATGCGCCGGTGAAGGACGGCAAATCGCCCGGGGCCTTTGCCCATCCCACCGTGCCCAGCGCCCATCCCTACCTGATGCTCAACTATCTCGGGAAGGCGCGGGATGTGATGACGCTCGCGCACGAACTGGGGCACGGGGTGCACCAGGTGCTGGCGGCGCCGCAGGGGGCACTGATGGCGCCGACGCCGCTGACGCTCGCCGAGACCGCCTCGGTATTCGGCGAGATGCTGACTTTCCGCTCGATGCTCGAGCAGACGACGGAACCACGGCAGCGCTTCGCCATGCTGTCCTCGAAGGTCGAGGATATGCTCAATACCGTGGTTCGGCAGATCGCCTTCTATACGTTCGAGAGGGAGGTGCACACCGCACGCCGGCAGGGGGAACTGAAGACCGAACAGTTGAACGAGATCTGGCTCGAGGTGAGCCGCGAGAGCCTCGGCCCGGCGGTCCGGCTCAATGAAGGCTACGACATCTTCTGGTCGTACATCCCGCACTTCATCCACTCCCCTTTCTACGTCTATGCCTATGCCTTCGGGGATTGCCTTGTGAACTCGCTTTACGCACAGTATGAGAAGGCGAATGAAGGCTTTGCGGAGCGCTATTTCGAGCTTCTCAGGGCCGGGGGCAGCAAGCATCATTCCGAACTGCTGAAGCCATTCGGGCTGGATGCGCGCGATCCCGATTTCTGGTCCCTCGGGCTCAGCATGATCGAGCGCTTGATCGATGAGCTGGAGGCGACCGAACAAGTCTAGACGCTATCGAGGAGCCAATGGCCAACGCACCTGCCCCGACCGACGCCGCCCATGACGACAACGACATCCCGCCGGCCATGGACTACGCTGCTCACAACGCGACCTATAACGGCTTCATGAAGCTGGTGAAGTGGTCGATCATCATCCTCGGCATCACCGTTGTCGCGCTCTACTTCTTCATCATCGGCCAGCAACCGGTCGTGGGTGCCGTGCTGCTGCTGCTCATTCCGGTCGGGGCCATCGCTGTGATGGTGATGGGGTCCCGCCGCTCCTGACGCGGCCGACGATCCAACATCGACGAGAGCCCGGGCTCGGCCATGTGACCGGTACGGCGTGACGACCAGGAGGCGAGCATGAGAATCGCAATCGCGCGCGAGCGCATCGACGGGGAGACCCGGGTCGCCGCAACGCCGGAGACGGTGGGCAAGCTGGTGGCGCTCGGCGCGACGGTGGTCGTCGAGAAGGGGGCCGGTACCGCGGCCCGCTTCCCGGACGCGGACTACGAAGCCGCCGGCGCCAGCGTCACTGCCGGCGCCAGTGTCCTCAAGGGTGCCGATATCGTGCTGACGGTGCGCCGACCCGCCGCAGCCAGCTTGGCCGGCATCGGCAAGGGCGCGCTGGTGATCGGGATCATCGACCCCTATGGCAACGAGGACGAGGTCGCGGCGCTGGCAAAGACCGGCGCCACCGTCGTCGCCATGGAGTTCATGCCGCGGATAACCCGGGCGCAGGTCATGGATGTGCTGTCCAGCCAGGCCAACCTCGCGGGCTATCAGGCGGTGATCGACGCCGCCGTGCACTTCGACCGCGCGTTCCCGATGATGATGACTGCAGCTGGCACCGTGCGCCCCGCCAAGGCCTTCATCATGGGTGCCGGCGTCGCGGGACTGCAAGCGATCGCTACTGCCAAGCGGCTCGGGGCCGTGGTTTCGGCGAACGACGTCCGTCCCGCCGCCAAGGAACAGGTGGAGTCGCTGGGCGGCAAGTTCATCGCCGTCGAGGACGAGGAATTCAAGCAGGCTGAGACGGCCGGCGGCTACGCCAAGGAGATGTCGGCGGCATACAAGGAGAAGCAGTCGGCGCTCACGGCCAGCCACATCGCCAAGCAGGACATCGTCATCACCACCGCCCTCATCCCGGGACGGCCGGCGCCGAAGCTGATCACCAAGGCGATGGTCGACACGATGGTCCCAGGCTCGGTGATCGTCGATCTCGCCGCCGAGCGTGGCGGCAATGTCGAGCTGACACAGCCGGGAAAGGTTATCACCACCGACAACGGCGTCACCATCGTCGGCTACACCAATGTGCCGGGCCGCGTGGCCAGCAGCGCCAGCCAGCTCTATGCGCGCAATCTCCTCGCCTTCGTCGAGACGCTGATCGACAAGAAAGAGAAGAAGCTCGCGATCAACTGGGACGACGAGCTGGTGAAGGCGACGGTGCTGACCCGCGACGGCTCCGTCGTGCATCCCAATCTTAAACCCTCAGGGGCCAAGCCGAAAGCGCAGGCCAAGCCGAAGGCGGCGGCCAAGGCGAAAGCGGCACCGGCCAAGACTGGTGCGACCGCAACGGCCGCCGCCAGCTCTAAGCCCGCGGCAAAGAAGACGGCAGCGGCTGCCGCGCCGGCCAAGGCTGGCGCCGCCAAGGCACCGGCGGCCGCCAAGGCACCGGCGGCAGGCAAGGCACCAGCGGCGGGCAAGGCACCTGCCAAGACGAAGAAATCGGCCGGTGGCAAGCCGGCGGCGAAAGGAACAGAGTGATGGGCACGATCGATCCGTTTGTCTTCCAGCTCGCGATCTTCGTCCTCGCGATCTTCGTCGGCTATTTCGTGGTCTGGAGCGTGACGCCGGCCCTGCACACGCCGCTGATGAGCGTGACCAACGCCATCTCCTCGGTAATTGTCGTCGGGGCATTGCTGGCTGTCGGGGTCGATCAGGTCGGCGCCACCGACTGGACCTCCAAGATCTTCGGCTTCCTCGCCCTGGTCCTTGCCAGCGTCAACATCTTCGGCGGCTTCCTCGTCACCCAGCGGATGCTGGCCATGTACAAGAAGAAGGAAACGGCGCCCGCGAGCGCGGGTGCCGGGAAGCGGTGATGAGGCTTGCTGCAGGGCCGCGCCGGAATTTGAGCCGCCTCCTGCTGGCGGTGGCTGCTGTTGCGCTGCTGGCGGCGCCGGCGGCGGCGCGTGAACTCTCGGCGGAAGAGAAGAGCGCGCTGGCCGAGCGGATTGCGACATTCGACGCGGCCATGGTCGACAGCGACATCGAAGCCCTCATTGACGTCGTCCCACCGAAGGTGATTGCCACCATCGCCGAAGGGGCAGGAGCAAGTGAAGCGCAACTGCGTGAGGCGCTGATCGAACAGTCCCGCGAGGCGATGGCGGCGGTGGAGCTCATTTCGTTCGCCATGGATCTCGAGGCCGCCGACTACCGGCAGCTGCCCGACGGCACGCCCTACGTGACGATCCCGACCGAAACGGTGCTCGACGCCGGCGCCGGCAAGACGAGGGTTTCCACCCAGACGCTGGCGCTGCTCGAGACGGGGCGCTGGTATCTGGTGCGCATCGACGACCAGCAGCAGGTCGACATCTTGAAGGCAGTCTATCCCGAATTTTCCGGCGTGGAGTTCCAGCCGGGTACCATGGAGGCGGTCGAATGATTGACGCCAATATTGCCGCCATCCTCTATCTCGTCTCCGGGGTGCTCTTCATCCTGGCGCTGCGCGGGCTGGCGAGTCCGGCGACGGCGCGGCGCGGCAACCGCTTCGGGATGATCGGTATGGCGATCGCCATCCTCACCACGCTGGCGGTGGCGGGCGTCAACGATGTGCTGAGCTGGGTGCTGATTTTCGCCGGACTCGGCATCGGCGGCGGCATCGGCACCTATATGGCGCGCTCGGTCAAGATGACCGACATGCCGCAGCTGGTCGCCGCCTTCCACTCGCTGGTCGGTCTCGCGGCGGTCTTCGTCGCGGCAGCAGCGCTCTATGCGCCGGTGGCCTTCGGGATCGGTACGCCCGGGCACATCCACCCGCAGGCAATCATCGAGATGAGCCTTGGCGTCGCCATCGGCGCCTTCACCTTCACCGGCTCGGTCATCGCCTTCGCCAAGCTCAACGGCAATATGAGCGGCAAGCCGATCCTGCTGCCGTCGCGGCACCTCATCCACATCGGCCTCGGGTTGCTGCTGGTGGTGCTGATCTGGCTGTTCGCCGCCACCGCCAACCCGCTGTGGTTCTGGCTGATCACCATCGTCGCACTGGTGCTCGGCGGGCTGATGATCATCCCCATCGGGGGCGCCGACATGCCGGTGGTGGTGTCGATGCTCAATTCCTATTCCGGCTGGGCGGCCGCCGGCATCGGTTTCACGCTCGGCAACACTGCCCTGATCATCACGGGGGCGCTGGTCGGCTCCTCCGGCGCCATTCTTTCCTACATCATGTGCAAGGCGATGAACCGGAGCTTCATCTCCGTGATCCTCGGGGGCTTCGGCGGCGACGATGCCGCCGCGGGCAGCGGCGAAGAAGAGACGCGGCCGGTCAAGCAGGGCTCGGCCGACGACGCCGCCTTCATGATGCGGAACGCCAGCAAGGTCATCATCGTGCCCGGCTACGGCATGGCGGTGGCGCAGGCCCAGCATGCGCTCCGGGAAATGGCGGACCTGCTGAAGGCGGAGGGCGTGGACGTGAAATACGCCATCCACCCGGTGGCCGGTCGCATGCCGGGGCATATGAACGTGCTGCTGGCCGAGGCGAACGTCCCCTATGACGAGGTTTTCGAGCTCGAGGACATCAACTCCGAGTTCAAGCAGACCGATGTCGCCTTCGTCATCGGCGCCAACGACGTCACCAATCCCTCGGCCAAGACCGACAAGACCTCCCCGATCTACGGCATGCCGGTGCTCAACGTTGAGGATGCCGGGACGGTGCTGTTCATCAAGCGTGGCATGGCGGCCGGTTATGCCGGCGTGCAGAACGAGCTGTTCTTCCGCGACAACACCATGATGCTGTTCGGCGACGCCAAGAAGATGACCGAGGACATCGTCAAGGCCTTCGGGCACTAGTGCCGACGCTGCTAGCTCGCCAGCAATCGCCGCGGTCCCGCTCCTTCGGCCGCAAGCCGGTCTCCGGGATTGCGCATCGGGCAATGCTCGGTGGAGAGACAGCCGCAGCCGATGCAGTCGGTCAGGCCCTGGCGCAGCTTCTGCAATTTGGTGATGCGGCGGTCGAGCGCCTCGGCCCAGCCGGACGCCAGCCGGGCCCAGTCTTCCTTGCCCGGCGTCCGGCCCTCCGGCAGGCTGGCGAGGGCGGCGCCGATCTCGGCCAGCGGGATGCCGACCTCCTGGCCGACGCGGATGATGGCAACGCGGCGCAGCATGTCGCGGTCGTAGCGCCGCTGGTTGCCTCTGGTGCGATGGCTGCGGATCAGGCCCTTGACCTCATAGAAGTGCAGCGCCGAGACGGCAACGCCACCGCGCGCCGCGAGTTGTCCCACAGTCAGTTCGCCCGTTGGAGCCATTCGTGGTTCCCCTTGACCTCAACATTAGTTTAGGTTGTAGCAGGACTGAGACGCAGATCAAACCCGGGATTGACCAGATGGCCGCCGATAACGATGCAAGCTGAGCTCCGAGTGGCCGTGATCACCGGTGGCGCCGGGGAGGGTCGGTTCGGCGATCTGATCGCGCAATGGTTGCTCGAGGAGGTCCGACGCAGTCAGCTCTTCCGGACGGACCATGTTGACCTGCGGGAGCTCGAATTGCCATGGGTGCGGCCCTCGGACCCGGCAGTGCCGCCGGAGGCCACGGCGGCACTGCTCGCGCGGCTGCGGCAGGCGGATGCCTTTCTCGTTTTGACACCGGAGTACAATCACGGCTATCCGGCACCGCTGAAGTACGCGATCGATCTCGGCTATGCGGAGTGGCACGCCAAGCCGGTGGCCTTCGTCTCCTATGGCGGGATGTCCGGTGGCCTTCGCGCGGTGGAGCAGCTGCGCCAGGTCTTCGTCGAGCTCCATGCGGTGACGGTGCGCGACGGCGTTAGTTTCCATCGGGTGGAGGAACAGTTCGATGCCGATGGCGCGGTACGCGACGTCGAGGCGGTCGGAGCGGCGGCACAGGCCATGCTGGCGCAGCTCGAATGGTGGGCCGACGCGCTGCGGCGGGCACGGCAGCTTCGGCCCTACCGTGCGAGCCGGAGCCTTCACCAGCGGAAGCCGGATGCGCCGCAGCCGGATCGGAAGCGGCAGCCGGATACGGTGTGACGGTCACAGCGCTGTGCGTGCTTGCGCAGGCGCTGTCGGGTTCGCATGTGTGCCTCAACACAAGGAGCTCCCGTGCCGAACCATCTGAAGGTCGACCTGTTCACTGATATCGTCTGTCCGTGGTGCCTCATCGGGTCGGTGCGGCTGGACAAGGCGCTCGCGGCGCTGCCGGCGGAGGTTTCGGTGGAGGTCGCGAACCATCCCTTCTACCTCGACCCCAATACCCCGGCGGAGGGCGTCGTCGTCGCCGACATGCTGCGCGAGAAGTACGGGCGCGATCCGAGGGAGATCTGGGCGCGCGCCGAGCGCGAAGCGAAGGCTTCGGGCATCGACCTCGACCTGTCGCGGCAGCCTCCTTCCTATCCCACCGCCAAGGGCCACACCCTGGTCCGGCTGGCGGCGCCGAAGGGCACGCAGCACGCGCTCGCCAATGCCATCACCGCCGCCTACTTTCTCGAGTACCGGCTGATCAATGACGACGAGGTGCTGGCCGATATCGCCACCGGCTTCGGCTATGCGCGGGAGGAGGCATTGCTGGTTCTGCGCGATCCGGACGAACTGGGCACCACCCACGACCTCGCCATGGCGGCCGCGCAGCAGGGGATACAGGGGGTGCCGTTCTTCGTCTTCAACGGGCGCCTCGCCATGTCCGGCTGTCAGCCGGAAGCGATGTTCGAGCGGGCGCTGCAGGCCGCCCTGGCGCCGGCGGCCAGTGGTCCGCAGGCGAGCTGACGGGTTGCCAGTTTCCGCCCGGATGCTACAGATGGCGCCTTTCGGCAGGGACCTCTGGACATGAAGTTCGTGAAGCGCATGGCCGTCGTGCTGGTGGCGGCGATCGCCGCGGCCTATCTCGTGGTCCTTGTCGGGCTCTATCTCTTCCAGCGCGATTTCCAGTACGATCGCAGCGGTCGGATGCTCGATCTCAGCGAGACGGCCCTGACCGATGCCCAACTGGTCTCCATTCCCAGTGCCGACGGCAGCGCCGTTGCCGGCTGGTACGCGCCGGCGCCGGAAGGCGGAGCGACCATCCTCTACTTCCGCGGCAATGCGCAGAGCTTCTCGCAGGAGCACGAGCGTTACGAGCAGTTCGTCGCCGATGGCTACGGCTTCCTGGCCTTCGACTATCGCGGCTTCCCCGGCTCGCCCGGTGAGGTGACCGAGGAAAACGTCCTCGCCGACGCGATGGCCGCCTTCGACTGGCTGGCGGCGCGGGAGGAGACGATCCTGCTCTGGGGTCGGTCACTCGGTTCGGGACCGGCGACCTATGTCGCCAGCCAGCGCGACGCTGCGGCGCTGCTGCTGGAAACGCCCTTTGTCTCGGCGGTGGCGGTGGCTGCCGACCGCTATGGCTATCTGCCGGTCGGGTTGCTGATGCACGATCAGTTCCCCGTCGATGAGTGGATCGTGGCGGTGGAGGAGCCGGTGTTCGTCGCTCACGGTACCGCCGACACCACCATCGGCTATACCCATGGCGAACGCGTCCATGCGCTGGCGCCAAATCCCGCCGGGCTCTGGATCGAGCCGGATGCCGGGCATGGCGATCTCTGGAACCGCGGCATCTGGCAGCGGGCGCAGGAATTCTTCACGGGCGCCACTACACCACAGTAGTCGCGGTGCGCCTCTATACTGAAACGCCGGCCACGAGGCCGGCGTTCGGTGGTTATCGGGAACGGCAGATCAGTGCAGCGTCAGCCCGGCAAAGGCGACCGAGAGGTTGAGCCCGGTCTGTGCCTGGATGCTCAGGGGCTGCAGGGCGAAGCCGCGCCGCGAGCCGCCGATCAGCCAGTTGCCGCCGAGACCGACGCCGATGGTCGCCTCCGACGAGCCGCCGACATAGGTGCCGGCCAGCGAGCGGCTGGTGACGTTGGCGGTGGAGCCGGAGAACACCAGCCATTCGATCCGGGTCTGGTCGGTGAAACCGATGTCGAGGCCGATCTTGCTGATGGTGCCCCCGTAGACTTCGGTCTTGTGGCCCCTGCGGATGAAATGGCAGGTCATGTCCTTCTGCGAGCCGAGGATCAGGCCCACTCCTGGCTCGACGCTGCAGGAGAGGCGGCCCACTTCCACACGCGACGCGGCCTGTGCACCCCCGGCCGACAGCACCATCGCTGCAAGTGCCGCTGCAATAAACTTCTTCATAATATTTCCCTCAACAGTTACCCCGCCATCGCCGATATTCCATTGTCCGGCGGAGAGCAAGGGTCTTCAGTAGGCGTGCCGCGCCAACTGTGCCGGGCAAAGAAAAACGCCGCCCCAGAGGGACGGCGTCGAAAGCGATCAGGCGGATATCGTCTCAGGCGCGGGCGGGACGGGCCGCGGCAGCCGGGGCGGGCAGGCCGCCTTCGCGCTGGGCGCGCTTGCGGGCCAGCTTGCGGGCGCGGCGGACTGCCTCCGCCTTCTGCCGGGCCTTCTTCTCGGAGGGCTTCTCATAGTAGTTGCGGAGCTTCATCTCACGGAAGACGCCCTCGCGCTGGAGCTTCTTCTTCAGCGCGCGGAGCGCCTGATCCACATTGTTATCGCGAACAACTACTTGCAAGCGCAACCGCCCTTCATAATTCGTATCAGTGTTTGATGGAACGCCAGGGGCCAAACAACCTCGGCGTCGACCAGCAAGCCGGTCTCCGTGGTGCGCGTATATAGATGAAGGCGCACCGCTTGTCCACTGTAGCGGACGTCAAAAAACGTCAGCGCCGCCGCGTGGTTCCCTTCACCAGCGTACGGTGACCCATCTTGCGGCCGGGTCGCGCCTCCGCCTTGCCGTAGGCGTGTGGACGGGTCGCCGTTGGGGATTCCGGGAGGAGAGCTATCTCCTCACCCAGCAGGTTCTCCATCACCACGTCCGCCAGCCGCGAGGGATCGCCGAGCGGCCAGCCCGCGATGGCGCGGATATGCTGCTCGAACTGGTCGCAGATGCAGACCGCCTCGGTCCAGTGCCCGGAGTTGTGGACCCGGGGGGCGATCTCGTTGACCAGCAGATTGCCGTCGCGCAGGACGAAGAACTCGACGCCGAGCACCCCCACATAGCCGAGTGCCTCGGCGATTCGCTCGGCCAGTTCCCGGGCCATTTTGGCAGTGCGGCGGGAGATGGCGGCGGGCACCGTACTGGTCTTGAGGATGTGGTCGCTATGGACGTTCTCGGCGGCATCGTAGGCCGCGATCTCGCCGCTGCCGGCGCGCGCTACCACCACCGATATCTCGCGCTCGAACTCGACGAACTGCTCGAGCACCAGCGGCTTCGGGCGCAGGGTCTCGAAGGCGAGGCCGGCGTCGCCGTCGTTGCGCACCAGCCGCTGCCCCTTGCCGTCGTAGCCGAGCCGCGTAGTCTTCAGCACCGCCGGTGCACCCAGCTCCAGGAGAGCGGCGTCGAGGGCGTCGAGATCGGGGATGGCGGCAAAGGAGGCCACCGGGATCCGGTGGAGCGTGAGGAAGGTCTTCTCAGCTAGCCGGTCCTGGGCGACAGCCAGGGCATTGGCGCCCGGGCGGAGGGGCTTCAGTCGGGTCAGGAAACGTGCCGTCTCGGCGGGGACGTTTTCGAACTCATAGGTGACGATGTCGACGGCGTCGGCGAAAGCGGCGAGTGCCGTCTGGTCGTCATAGGCGGCGACGGTGCAGCGGGGTGTGACGTCGAAGGCGGGCGCCTGCGGATCCGGGTCATAGATATGGGTCTTCAGGCCAAGGCGCGCTGCGGCGAGCGCCAGCATGCGACCGAGCTGGCCACCGCCGAGAATGCCTATGATACTGCCCGGCGGCAGCGGCGAACTATTCTTCGGCATCGGTCGGGAACATGGCGACGGCGTCGGTCTGCTCGCGGCGCAGCGCCTCGAGCCGCTCCTCGACCTCCGGGTCGGAGAGGGCGAGGACGGCGGCGGCCAGCAGGGCGGCATTGGTCGCCCCGGCTTCGCCGATGGCGAGCGTGCCCACTGGGATGCCGGCCGGCATCTGCACGATAGAATAAAGGCTGTCCTGACCAGAAAGGGCCCGGGTGCGGACGGGAACGCCGAAAACCGGCAGGCTGGTCATGGCGGCGATCATGCCGGGCAGGTGGGCAGCACCGCCGGCCCCGGCGATGATCACCTTGAAGCCGTCGGCTTTGGCGTTTGTCGCGAAATCATAAAGGCGGGTGGGGGTGCGGTGGGCGGAGACGATCCGTGCCTCATACTCGACCTTCAGGGTATCGAGCGTCTCGGCGGCGTGGCGCAGCGTCGGCCAGTCGGACTGGCTGCCCATGACGATGGCAACCGGCGGCGAATCCAGCATGGGCCCTGTCCCCGTGAGCGTGCCAATGAGCGCGTGTAGCCGAAAGGCACCGCGCGTTCAAGGCAGCGGCTAAGCCGTCACGCCACCCGGTCGGCGGGGCGCCAGGCGGCGGTGATGACCTTCAGCGAGACCTCGTCGGCCAGTTCGATGCTGCCCTCCGGCAGCCCCAGCATGCGGTCGATCACCGTGCCGAGGTAGCGGAACCGGCGCATCAGGTCGGCCAGCAGCGGCTCGGCTTCCTCGGTCGTCTGCGCCTCATAGAGTGCAGCCATGGTCTCGCGGGTGCTCGAGACGAGGTGCAGGATCAGCCCAGCGGCAGCGTCCGGGTCGGGTGTATCGAAAGCCTGCTCGGCGACGCCTTCGGCAATGATGCGGGCAAGGATCGGCTGCATCACGGCTGCGACGGCAACCTGCGCGCGTTGGTAGAGCTGTCTGTTCTCGCGGCGGAACACCGGCTCCAGGGCCCGCAGATCGGTCGCCGACTCCATCTTGCGGCGTCGCAGCCGGTCGAGGAAGCCGGCAAGGCGGGCAAAGCTGTCGAGCGAAGAATCTTCGAGTATCTCCTGCGCCCAGCCTGTCGCCTCCTCCGCATAGTGGACGGCGAGGCCCTCCAGCAGGTCCTCCTTGGCAGCGAAGTGGTGATAGAAGGCGCCCTTCGAGATGCCCACGGCGGCGATGATCTGGCTGATGGAGGTCGCGTCGTAGCCCTGGCTGGCGAACAGCCGTCGCGCGCAGTCGAGGATCTCCGTGCGGCGGGCACCGGCGGTCTTTACGATGCGCGGCATGGCACAGCTCCTTGCTTCCTCGGTCGCCAGACCGACGGTCGGTCGGTTTATATTCGCGTAGCAGCCGCTAAGCAATTGGCAACGCCGAAAAGTGCAGGAAGGTGAGGCGTGCGCTTGGGCACCCGCCGATGCCTGGCGTCATTCGGGCGTCAGGCAATAATGTCGGGCAGCAGCAGGTTCTCGAGCTCGACGATGCGGTCCTTCAGGCTGAGCTTGCGCTTCTTCAGGCGCTGGATCAGCATCTGGTCCTTCATCCCCGATGTCTGCAGCGCATGAATGGCGGTATCGAGATCCGCGTGCTCCTGGCGCTTGCCAGCGAGTTCGAGGCCGAGTGCGGCTTCCTGTTCCTTGGTGAGCGGCAACATCCAGCGATCGGCCCTGCGTTTTCGCGGCGAAATCGGCATCCAAGACCTACCTGATCAGGGCGCAATTTGCACCAGCTTTTCCCCCTGCAGGAGATTTGAACAGTTCGACATCGACAAGTCCCGATTTCTTTGGAAGCATGCAGTGTCCGACCGAGCTTGAAAGGAGTTGCTATGACGACTGAAGGCCACATCGCCGCGTTGGAACGGCGTCACCGGGAACTGGATCGCCAGATCGAGGCAGAAATGACGCATCTGACCCAGGACGACATGCTGATCGCAGCGCTCAAGCGCAAGAAGCTGGAGGTCAAGGACGAGTTGAACAAGCACCGGGCGACCAACGCCGCCTGATAGGGCGGCGACGGATGCAAGAAGGCCACGGCAGCCTGCCGCGGCCTTTTTTTGTGCCTGCGGCTAAGCGGTTGCGCCGGTGAAGAAGACGCCGATGATGCCGTCGTAAACCAGCTTGATCGCCAGCAGGAACACCAGCCAGTAGGCTATGCGGTAGAAGAGCTTCACCGAGATCCGGCGCACCAGGTAAACGCCGATGACCACGCCGCCGATGGCGATCGGCGTCAACATCAGTCCGAGCGTCAGATTGGTGACCGATAGCTGGCCGAGAAAGAAATAGGGGACGAGCTTGGCCGTGTTGACGATAGCGAAGAAGAAGGCGGAGGTGCCGGCGTAAGTGATCGGCGGCAGGCGCTGCGGCAGCACGTAGATCTGGAACGGCGGCCCGCCGGTGTGGCTGATGAAGCTGGTGAAGCCGGCAAAGCCGCCCCAGAAGGCGCCCCATGGCTTCGACGGCGGCAGCCCCTCCAGCTTCTTGCGGAGCGGCAGCAGGGAGTCGAGCACGAAGAGCAGGGTGATGACGCCGACGAAGAGCAGCACCATGGCATCGCTCACCACCGCCCAGAGGCCCCATCCCACCAGCGTGCCCACCATGGCGCCGGGGATCATGATGCGGATGATGGTCCAGTCGCAGTCGCGGCGGTAGGTCCAGATGGCGATGGCATCCATCACCAGCAGCAGCGGCAGCATCATGCCGGCGGCATCGCGCGCCGGCATCACCAGCGTCAGCAGCGGCACCGCCACCATGCCGAGGCTGCCGAGCAGGCCGGACTTGCTCAAGGCAACGATGAAGACCGCCGAGACGGCGATGGTCCAGAAGAAGGGATCGATCATGGAAGGCGGATGCCGGCAGGAGGGAGCGGCAAGTCGAACCCCTGCCGGCGCGGCGTGTCAAGCCCGCGGCGGCCGCCGCGGGATCGACATCATCTAATCTTCCGAACGTTCCTTCAGCGAGGTCAGCTTGGCGAAGACCGAGTCGGCGTCGATCTGTTCTTCCTGCTCGGGACGCTTGGCGGCCTGCTCCGAAGCCGCCTCGGCATGGCCGGCGCGGCCGCCGGAGCTGGCCAGCGCCTCTTCGGCGCTCAGCAGCATGGTGCCCTGCTCGACCTCGTCGGGGGCGATAACGCCCTTGGACGCACGGCTGACCTCGAGATCGAGGTCGATCTGGCTGCAAAGGCCGAGCGTCACCGGGTCCATGGCGGCGAGGTTGGCGGTGTTCCAGTGCGTACCCTCGCGGACCGAGTCGATGGTCGATTTGGTGGTGCCGACCAGCCGCATGATCTGTGCGTCCTTGAGCTCCGGATGGTTGCGCAGCAGCCACTTGATGGCATTCGGGCGCTCGTTGCGGCGCGAGATCGGGGTGTAGCGCGGGCCCTTACGCTTGGCGGCGGCCACCCGGACCTTGGGATCGCTCAGCTTCATCCGGTAGTTCGGATCAGCCTCGGCCTTCTCGATCTCCTCCCGCGTCAGCTGGCCGTTCTGGATGGGATTGGCGCCCATGATGCCGCCGGCGACGTCGCCATCGGCAACGCCCTGCACCTCGAGCGGGTGCAGGTTGCAGAAGGCGGCGATCTGCTCGAAGGAAAGGGCGGTGTTGTCGACAAGCCAGACGGCAGTTGCCTTGGGCATCAGGAGCGGCGTGGCCATAATGAATCTCTCTCTCAGGCGCGGCCGGGAGCTTCCGGCCGCCCCGCCTCTTGCGTCATGCTGAGGGGGAACGCCGGCAATATATTGGGACGCACGCGGATTTTCAATCGAATTGTCGCCCATCGGCGGCGGTGCGCCTGCGGATTGCTGAATCGCCGCTGCGCCCATACCGTGGCTATGAGACGTCGCTTGCGGGGAAGAGATGGGTCTCGAGGTCACGCTGCTTGTGCTGCTGGCGGCCTGCATGAATGCCGGCTGGAACGCCGTCATCAAGGTCAGCGGCGACCGGATCGCGGTGATGGCGGTGGTGACCCTCCTCGGGAGCGGGCTGTCCTGCTTGGCGCTGCCCTTCGTCGCCTTGCCCGATCCGGCAAGCTGGCCGCTTCTTGCGCTCGCGATCCTGCTCCACACCGGCTACCATTTCGTGTTGCCGCTCGCCTACAACTACGGCGACTTCGGACAGGTCTATCCCCTGGCGCGGGGATCGGCGCCGCTGCTAGTGGGAATGGGGGCAGCGCTGTTCGCAGGCGAGGTGCTCTCGGGACTGCCGCTTCTCGGGGTGGCATTCCTCGCGGTGGGCGTCATGGCTCTGGCATTCGACCGCGGAACGGGCATCCGGCGCAACCCGGCGGCGGTGCTCCTGGCGCTGGGCACCGGGATGTTCATCGCCGGCTACACCCTGGTGGACGGGCTCGGAGCGCGCCTCGCCGGGTCCGCGATCGGCTTCGCCGTATGCCTGACGATTGGCGATGGACTGCTGACCTTCATCATTGCCGCCGTCTGGAAGCGCCGGGCCATCGCGCAAGTCATCGGCACCAATCTAAAGCCGACCGCCTTGGCGGGGGGAATGCAGATCTGCTCCTACTGGATCATCATCTGGGCGCTCGCGCATGCGCCGCTGGCGATGGTTTCGGCACTGCGCGAGACGAGCGTGCTGTTTGCCGCGGTGATCTCGACCTTCATCCTCAAGGAAGGTTTCGGGGTCTGGCGCTTCGTCTCCGCCGGGCTGATCGCCTGCGGCATCGGCTTGACGCGCTACCGGCCCTGACCCTGCTCCGCGAAGGCCGTCGCCAGCACGATCTTGCCGTAATGGCCGCGCTGCTCCATCGCGGCATGGGCCGCCGCGGCCTCTTCGAGCGCCAGCCGCCGGATGCGCGGCGGCCGGATGCGGCCGTCGGCGAGGCCGGGCCACACGCTCCGGCGGAGGCTCTCGGCGATGGCTGCCTTCACCGCCGGTGGCTGCGGGCGCAGCGTCGAGCCCGACACCGTCAGCCATTTGAACACCAGCTTGCCGGCACTGACGTTGGAGGGGTCACCGCTGAGCGACGCCAGCAGCACGATATGGCCGCCACGCGCCGCCGCCTCGATGTTGCGCGGCAGGTAGTCGCCGCCAACCATGTCGATGATGCGGTCGGCGCCATTGCCACCGGTCAGCTGCAGCGTCCGCTCGACGAAATCCTCCCGCTGGTGCTCGATCACCGCTGCGGCGCCCAGGCTCTCGGCGTAGCGCGCCTTCTCCGGCGTCGAGACCACGGCGATCGGGCGGGCGCCGAACAGCCGGGAGACCTGGATGGCGGTGCCGCCGATGCCGCCGCCCGCTCCGTGGATCAGCACGTCCATTCCGGCTTCCAGCCCCGCCCGCATGACCAGCGTCTGCTGCACGGTGAAGAAGGTTTCGGGCAGCGCCGCCCCGTCGATCAGTGACCAGCCGGCCGGCAGGGGCAGCACCTGGCCGGCGGGCACTGCGACATACTCGGCATAGCCGCCGCCGTTGCAGAGCGCCACCACCGGCTGGCCCTCGGCGAGCCCCGCGACCTCCGGCCCCAGCGCCGCGATCACGCCCGAGACTTCGAGCCCAGGCAGCGGCGAGGCGCCGGGCGGCGGATCGTACTGGCCGCGCCGCTGACTGAGGTCGGGTGCATTGACGCCGGCGGCGGCAACGCGGATCAGCACCTCGTCCGGCGCCAGCTGCGGCAGCGGCTGCCGGACCGGCTGCAGCACTTCCGGGCCGCCGGGGGTGGTGATGGCGATGGCAGTCATCTCGTCGGGCAGGTTCATGGCGAACACTGTGGCGGCGATCCGGCTTGCCTCGCAAGAGCGGGTCGCTAGAATCCTCCGCCCATTGGAGGAAGCGGCCATGTTCGACGACGATCCCCCGCGGCAGCCCCGCACGCATACGGTGGGCATGCCCATCGATACCATGTCGGTCGATGAGCTCGAGGAGCGGATCGGGCTCCTGGAGGCCGAGATCGCTCGGCTGCGCGAGGCGGTGGCGGCGCGCCAGAAAACCAAGGCGGCAGCCGACTCGGTCTTTAAGCTGTAGGCGGGACCGGTGACGACTTCTCAAGGTTAAGAAAGCGAGTCCTGTTAACCTCGGATTAATTGTTTCCCGGTAATCCTGTGTTCATCCAGTTCGCTGGATTTGCAGAGCGATTTCTCCCTCTGTTGACGCCTCCCTGTTAACTTTCGAGAGCCGTTTCGACGGCTCTTTTTTTCTTTCCCCAAGCCGGTTTGGTGGGTGCCGTTAAGGCTCTTTCAAGCAGACGGGGTGACCTTGTGGGCAAGGCGGCGTAGACTCTGCCGACTCTGGTTAACGAGGCAACGCTTGGGCGACAACCAGGACATCGCAGCGGCAGTGGCCATCGGCCCGCGCATCGTCGCCTCGGGGGGCTTCGACAGCCTGTACCGCGAGGGGATGACCCTGATCGAGGAGGTCGCCGCCTATCTCGACGGCGACGGCCGGATCGAGAGCCGCGACCTGCCGCGCGAGGCCTCCTTCGTCTATGCCACCGAATCCATGCGCCTCACCACCCGGCTGATGCAGCTCGCCTCCTGGCTGCTGCTGCAGCGCGCCGTCAACGAGGGTGAACTCACCGCCGAGAACGCCCGCGCCGAAAAGGAGAAGGTCAAGTTCTCCGCCACTCCCTCGGAACGCGGCGGTCCTGGTTATGCCGCGCTGCCGCCGACGCTGCTGGCTTTCATCGGCAAGGGCGACCGGCTGTTCGAGCGGGTGCAGCAGTTCGACAAGCTCGAACGCGGCAGCATGCCCGACTATGGCGAGGTCAATGTCGGCGGCGTCGCCGACCAGCTTATGCGGCTGAAGGCCGCCTTCGGCAGGCTGCGGGACTAGCTCAGCGTTCGCGCGCTCCATCTCGACGCTGCTGATCCCGCTCAATCCTCTCCGCCGGGCCATTCACCGTCCGCCACCATCCCTCCGCCCGTCACCCCTGCCTCGCAGTCGGCACCTAACCCTCGGTCGTCACCACTCATGTCTCGGTCGTCATCGCCCGGCTTGTCCGGGCGACCCAGCGGCGCCGCGTCCGCGGCGCGAAAGACTCTCTACCTTGCGTTCCGGGCTCTGGGTCACCCGCATGAAGCGGGTGATGACGACGGAGAGATAGTGGTAACGGCGAGGGATGGGGGATGCCGGCGCGGGATAGGTGGAGGCCCTAAAATCGGTGGTGACGGCGTCGGGATCTGTGATCATCAGGGTATGGCTGATTGCCGCTGCGGCACGGGCGCAGCCTGGTCGCAACAAAAAAGCCCGGCGCAATGGCCGGGCTTTCGTGTTCGTCGATCGCAGCCGTGATCAGCTGGAGATGCCGAGGCCCTTGAAGCGTTCCTTGAAGCGGGAGACGCGGCCGCCGCGGTCCATCAGCTGGCCGGTGCCGCCGGTCCAGGCCGGGTGCGTGCGCGGGTCGATGTCCAGCTGCAGCGTATCGCCTTCCTTGCCGTAGGTCGAACGGGTCTGGTAGGTGGTGCCGTCGGTCATCGTCACGGTGATCATGTGATAGTCGGGGTGGGTGTCTTTCTTCATGGCGATGCCTCAAATCATACGGGCGCCCGCGGCGCCCGGTGCAAACAGGAATTGGGCGGGTTCATAGAGAAAATCCGCCCCTGAAGCAAGGGCGATGCGGCGCAGGCCGGCTGCCCGGCGATTCACGTTGCGGCTCCGTCCCCCACTGCCTATGTAGGTGGCACTTTGAGAATGGGCCCACGCATCATGAGGGAACCTCGGTCGGCGCGCCACCAAAGCAAGGGCGAGCGGCCGCAGGTTGGCGGCGCCGTTGCAGCGGTGAAGCCGCTGCGGCGGCTGCTGCCGTTCGTGCTGCGCTACCCGTGGCGGCTGACGCTGACGCTGCTGTTCCTGTTGACGGCGGCCATCACCTCGCTGGCCATCCCGGCGCTGGCGGGACAGATCATCGACCAGGGCTTCGTCCAGCAGAACCTCGACATGGTAGCCCGCTACGGCTGGATCATCATCGGCATCGCGGCGCTGATGGCGGTGGCGAGCGGCGCCCGCTTCTACTTCATCTCGGTGATCGGCGAGCGGGTGCTGACCGATCTCCGGCGCTCCGTGTTCGATCATCTGCTGACGCTGGACGCCACCTTCTTCGACACCCACCGGGTGGGGGAACTCACCTCCCGACTCAATGGCGACGTCGCCACCATTCGCGGCGCCATCGGCTCGAGCCTCTCGATGGCGCTGCGCGGCTTGGTCACCATGACCGGGGCCGTGATCCTGATGTTCCTCACCAGCCCCTATCTGGCGCTGGCGGTGGTGGTGATCGCGCCGGCGATCATCGTCCCGGTCATCGTCATCGCGCGCCGGCTGCGGCGGATGTCGCGCCGCACCCAGGACGCCCTGGCCGATATGTCCGCCATGGCGACCGAGGCGCTCGGGGCGACCAAGACCATCAAGAGCTTCGTGCGCGAGGAGCAGCAGAGCGCCGACTATGCGATGCGGGCCGAGGAGAGCTTCCGGGCCGAAGTCGACCGGCTGTTCGCTCGTGGCGGGCTGATCGCCGCCATCATGTTCATGGTCGCCGCAGGGCTCGTCGCGATGATCTGGTGGGGCGCCAAGTCGGTGTTCGATGGCGTCGTCACCGCGGGTGAACTGACGCAGTTCATGATCTATGCGCTGATGGCCACCAATGCGCTGGCCTCGATCTCCGAGATCATGGGCATGCTGCAGACGGTGGCGGGCGCCACCGAGCGGCTGATCGAGATTCTCGATACCAAATCCACCATCCAGAAGCCGGCGAAGCCGGTGCCGCTGCCGGAGCCGCCGCTCGGCACCGTGGCCTTCGAGAAGGTGGACTTCGCCTATGGCACCCGCGACGACGAGCGCATCCTGCAGCAGCTCGATTTCATCGTGCAGCCGGGCGAGACGGTGGCGCTGGTGGGCGCCTCCGGTGCCGGCAAGTCGACGGTGTTCGCGCTGGCGCAGCGCTTCTATGACGTCACCGGTGGTCGCGTGCTGGTGGACGGGGTGGATGTGCGCGAGGTCGATCCGGCAGTGCTGCGCCGTCGCTTCGCCTATGTCGAGCAGGAGCCGGTGATCTTTGCCGGCACGGTCGCCGAGAACATCCGCTTCGGCAAGCCGGAGGCCAGCGACGCCGAGGTCGAGGCGGCGGCGCGGGCGGCGCTGGTGCATGAGTTCGTCTCCGAGCTGCCGGCCGGCTATGGCTCCATCGTCGGCGAGCGCGGGGTGATGCTGTCGGGCGGGCAGAAGCAGCGGCTTGCCATTGCCCGGGCGCTGCTCAAGGATGCCCCGATCCTGCTGCTCGACGAGGCCACCTCGGCGCTCGACGCCGAAAGCGAGCGCCTGGTGCAGATCGCGCTGGAGCGGCTGATGGAAGGCCGGACCACGCTGGTCATCGCCCACCGGCTGGCGACTATCCGCGACGCCGACCGCATCCTGGTGCTCGATAAAGGGCAGCTCATCGACCAGGGCACGCATGACCAGCTGGTGAAGAAGGGCGGGCGCTATGCCGAGCTCGCCAAGCTGCAGTTCCGCCTCGCTGCTCCGGCGATCGAAGCCGCAGGTTGAGGCTGCTACCGCGAGCTTCAGTCGGGACTCCTCCACCGCAAAGCGGGGGAGGGGGACCATGCGAAGCATGGTGGAGGGGGCGGCGACTGGCATGGTGAGCCGAGCGCCACTCTTGCCAGCATGGCTCCCCTTACTTAAATTGCCCCCGCCATGAAGATTCTTGCTCTCAATTTCGCTGCTGCGAGCGTCCGAGTCCGTTAGGACCGGCCCACCGCACGGGCTGCACGGCAGGCGTCGCTGACGCCTGAAGCCTTTTTGCCGGCTGCTTGCGGCCGGCTGCAGCGAAGAGAACACACCATGCCAGACAATAGCCAGGCCGCGGGCGCCTTGAGCGCCGCGCAGATCAACGCCTTCATTCATCAGGGCTTCGTACGCATCGACGACGCCTTCCCACGCACCGTTGCGGAGGCCGGTCGCGCCATCCTGTGGCGCGATACCGGCTGCGATCCGGACGATCCGGCCAGTTGGACGCGGCCGGTGATCCGGCTCGGCCAGTACAGCCAGCCGCCCTTCCTCGCCGCCGCCAGCACACCGCTTCTGCACGCGGCATTCGATCAGCTGGTGGGGGCAGGGCGGTGGCTGCCGCCCGGGTCCCTCGGTACCTTCCCGGTTCGCTTCCCCTCGAACGATGACCCCGGCGACGCCGGCTGGCACATCGATGTGAGCTTCGGCCATGCGGATCCCGACTTCCTCAACTGGCGGGCCAATGTCACCTCGAAGGACAGGGCGCTGCTGATGCTGTTCCTGTTCTCCGACGTCGGCGAGGACGATGCACCGACCCGTATCCGTGCCGGATCGCATCTCGACATCGCCCGGCAGTTGGCGCCCGCCGGCGAGGCCGGCCTGACGCTGCGCGAGCTGGCGGCAGATAACTTTGCCGGCAGCGCGGGGCAGCCAGAGGTGCTGGCGACTGGAGCCGCCGGCACCGTCTATCTGTGCCATCCGTTCCTCGTGCACGCGGCGCAGCCCCACCACGGCACCCGCCCGCGCTTCATGGCCCAGCCGCCGCTGCTGCCGGCAGTCCCCCTGCAGCTGCAGCGGCACGACGGCGCCTATTCCCCGGTCGAGTTGGCGATACGGCTGGCGCTGGGCAGCACCGAGTGAACAGGGGGTGGGGCCGGCATCGCGCATCCTGCCGGCGATTATCCACCCCACCGCCGTCATCCCGGACGCCGCGCAGCGGCGAGCCTGGACCCAGTGCTCAGGACCGACCACCAGCACGGCGCCATCCGGTCCTGCCGTGGTGCAGGATCGGCAAGAGCGGGGAGCGCAGCGCGGCCGGTGCGCTGGGTCCCCGCGGTCGCGGGGATGACACCCGGTGGGTGGGGCGCTGCTGCAAGGATCACGGCACTCTCAGTCGGCCGCCCTCCCCCTTGTGGGGAGGGTGAGTCGAGCAGGACTTGGCTCCTGCCAAGTCCGTTTCGAGACCGGGTGGGGGTGCCGCAGGCTCGGAGGGTGCAACTCCCCCCACCCTGATCCCTCCCCACGAGGGGGAGGGAGACGACTGAGGCGTTCGTGCTCTCATGCGGGTAGCCCCACCCACCGCCGTCATCCCGGACGCCGCGCAGCGGCGAGCCGGGAGCCAGTGCTCAGGACCGACCACCAGCATGGCGCCATCCGGTCCTGCGGTGGTGCAGGATCGGCAAGAGCGGCGAGCGTCGCGCGGCCGGTGCACT
>DASYHK010000008.1:0-114633 GCA_035998685.1 Devosiaceae bacterium
AAATCACAGATCATCCCGCATCCGGCGGACGAAGAGCGACCTCCTCGCCATCCGGTAGCCCCCGCCGACCGTTCGTCGCGACCGTCGCAGTACCGCGCGGGCATGGGGTGGATTCTACCGCAGGTGGCGAGGGCGGGGATAAGTTTTCGGTGCGGCGGTTGTGACGGGGCGTAGCAGTCGTCTCCATCCCCCTTGTGGGGAGGGATCAAGGGTGGGGGTGGCGACAGGCTCCGGGTTCGCGGCTCCCCCACCCAAGCTCCGCCACGCACCTGCCGGTCCTGGCTGCGCTACCCTCCCCACAAGGGGGGAGGGAAGTCCCGACTGATGGGGCGGTTCTTGCTGAGGGCCTCGCAGTCGTCTCCCTCCCCCGTGCGGGGGAGGAACTCCGACCGCGACGGGAGCTATTCCTCGCGCTTGTGGGCGTCCACCTGCGTTGCGGCGCGGGCCTTCTCGGCCGACTGGCGCGCTTTCTCGGCCTTGGTCCTGCCGAACTTCGCCCGGTTCTCAGCGGCCTGCCGCTCCTTATCGGCGCGGGCGCGAGCCTTTCGCAGCTTGGACAGCGAGACGATCTCGGACATCGGCTATTCTCTCGTTTGGCGCATCATGAGGTCGCGGGGCGGTGTGTCAACAGCGCCACCATCGAGTCGACCAGTGGACCCGTCTGGTGGGCCAGCGGATCCTCTACCGATTCAGCGAGGGCCAGCATGGTCAGCAGACCGATGCCGGCCATGTGCACCGCCATGGCGAGACGGCGGGGATGGTCATCGGCGAGAAAGCTCGTATCGGCCACGATCTTGGCAGCCAGCGCCGCATACATGGACGAGGTCGTCTCGTGGATCGGGTTCAGCATCTGGCGTCCCTCTCCTTGCAACGACTCTCGGCTATCGAACTGGCTCGCCAGGTAGAGCATGCGAAAGCCGCCGAGATCGGCGAGGTGATGGTCGACCAGTGCGCGCAGGAAGCGCTCGATGGCATCAGCCGCCGAGCCGGCTTCGCCGATCGCGGCAATGGTGGCATCGGCTTCAGCCTTCAGCCCCGGGACCGCTATGTCGCGCACCAATTCCCATTTGCTGGGATACCAGTAGATGATCGCCTGCTTGGAAACACCCAGCGCGGCGGCGACCGCTTGAAAGGTCAAGCCCGCCGTGCCGTGCTCGGCGACGATGCGCCGGGCATGTCCGATAATGGCTTCCCGAGTGATGCGAGGCCGACCGGCCATGCGTCCGTCCCTTGACAACTTACCGATGGTAAGTATGGTAACTTACCTGTGGTAAGCAAGTGGGTCCAGAGAAATGTCAGACCTCATCGTCTTCACCTTCGCCGGGGCTTGGGGGCTGCCGTCGACGGGGCCGTTCGCGCTCAAATTGATCAAGTGGCTGGAACTCGCCGGCCTCCCCTATCGCCAGGAGATTGAGAACAATCCCGGCAAGGGTCCGAAGGGAAAGAATCCGTGGGTCGAGTTGGACGGGGAGCGCATCGGCGACAGCGAGATCATCATTGCGCTGCTGGCGGAGCGTAGCGGCTTCGACATCGATGCCGGCCTCGATGACGAGGCAAGGGCCCGCGGCCACGCCGCGCGCCGCATGCTGGAGGAGCACTTCCACATGGTGCTCGAGTGGGAACTCTTCGTGCATCCCGAGGGCGCCTCCTACATTGCAGCGGAGATTGGAGCAGCAGCGCCTCCGGTCATCGCCGGTGTCATGACCGCCATGTTCCGGCGGCACTTCCGCAGGCAGCTCTTCTCCCGTGGCCTCGGGCGCCATAGTGACGAGGTCATCGCCGCCAAGGGTATCGCCGACATGGAGGCGCTCGAGTCCCTGCTGGGCGACCGCCCGTTCATCGGCGGCGGCCGGCCATCGATGGCAGACGTCTCGGCCTATGGCCTCGTCGCTCCCATAGCAAAATGGCCGATGCATACGCCGGTGGGTGATCACATCAAGCAGCGGCCGACCCTGCTGCGCTTTATCGATCGGATGCATGAGGCGAGGGCGGGAACGGCGGTGGCGGCAGGAGCGGTTCGGCCCGATCACGTCTCGGTGTAAGGATGTAACATCCGGACCGCTGGGCGCGTACTTTAGTCGTGACAGGACAAGTAGCGCGAAAGGAAGCCGGCGATGGCGACGGATCGGAAGACTCATGGGACAGCGGGCCGGCGGGCGGCGAGAGTGCTGGCGATGCTCGCCGCGGTACCGGTGCTGGGGGTCGGCCTGATGCAGGTGGCCAATGGGGCGGCCGAGCAGGCGGTGGTCGTGCCGGCACCGACGCAGGGGCTGAGCGAGAGCGGGCCGCTGGAAACGGTTGTGCTCGCGGGCGGCTGCTTCTGGGGCGTGCAGGGCGTGTTCCAGCACCTCGACGGGGTGCACTCTGCAGTATCGGGTTATGCCGGCGGCGACGCCGGGACTGCCAATTACAGGCAGGTCACGACGGGCACGACGGGTCACGCCGAAGCGGTGGAGGTGACGTACGATCCGTCGCAGATCAGCCTAGGCGAACTGCTGCACGTCTTCTTCTCGGTGGCCCACAACCCGACGCAACTCAACTACCAGGGTCCCGACCACGGGCCGCAATACCGCTCTGCAATCTTCTTCGAGGACGCGGAGGAGAAGGCGCTCGCCGAGGACTATATCGCGCAGCTCGACGCTGCCGGCGCGTACCCGGAACCGATCGTGACGACGCTGGAGCCGCTGGAGGCTTTCTATGCGGCGGAAGATTACCACCAGGACTTCATGACGGTAAATCCGGCCCACCCCTACATCGTCTATCACGACCTGCCCAAGGTCGAGGCGCTGAAGGCGATCTTCCCGGAACTCTACCAGGCCGACCCGGTGCTGGTCAGCGAAGCGAGCTAACTACACCAGCCGGCTCTGTACCACCGCCGCCTCAATGAAGCTCGCGAACAGCGGGTGCGGCTCGAAGGGCTTTGACTTGAGCTCCGGGTGGAACTGGACGCCGATGAACCAGGGGTGGTCGGTGCGTTCGACGATCTCGGGGAGCAGGCCGTCCGGCGAGACGCCGGAGAACAGCAGGCCGTTCTTCTCCAGCAGCTTGCGGTAGTTCATGTTGACTTCGTAGCGGTGGCGGTGGCGCTCGGAGATGCGGGTGGTGCCATAGATGTCGGCGACGCGGCTGCCGCGGGTGAGCTGCGCCGGGTAAGCGCCGAGCCGCATGGTGCCGCCGAGATCGGCGTCGGCGCCGCGAACCTGCTTCTCATTGTCCTTGGTCCACTCGGTCATGAGGCCGACCACCGGCTCCTTGGTCGGGCCGAATTCGGTGGAGTTGGCGTTCTTGATGCCGGCGGTGTTGCGGGCAGCCTCGATGCAGGCCATCTGCATGCCGAAGCAGATGCCAAAATAGGGGACGCCGCGCAGGCGGGCGAAGCGGGCGGCGTTGATCTTGCCGCCGGAGCCGCGCTCGCCGAAGCCGCCTGGCACCAGGATGCCGTCGATCTGCTCCAGCCAGGGCGCCGGATCGTCGTGCTCGAAGATCTCGCTGTCGATCCAGTTGAGGTTCACCTTGACCCGGTTGGCGATGCCGCCATGGGCGAGCGCCTCGGACAGCGATTTATAGGCGTCCTTGAGGCCGGTGTACTTGCCGACAATGGCGATATTCACCTCGCCTTCGGGATTGTGGAGGCGATGGCTGACCTCGGTCCAGGCGGTGAGGTCCGGCTCCGGGGCATCGGTGATGCCGAAGGCGGCCAGCACCTCCCGGTCGAGCCCCTCCTCGTGATAGGCGAGCGGCACGTCGTAGATGGAGCCGACGTCGAGGCCCTGGATAACGGCGCTTTCGCGGACGTTGCAGAAAAGCGAAAGCTTCTTCTTCTCGCCTTCGGGGATGGGCCGGTCGCAGCGCACCAGCAGCACGTCGGGGGCGATGCCGATGGAGCGCAACTCCTTGACCGAGTGCTGGGTCGGCTTGGTCTTCAGCTCGCCGGCGCTCGGGATGTAGGGCATCAGCGTCAGGTGCAGATAGGCGGCATGGCCGCGCGGCAGTTCGTTGCCGAGCTGGCGGATCGCCTCGAAGAAGGGCAGCCCCTCGATGTCGCCGACAGTGCCGCCGATCTCGACCAGGACGAAGTCGAACTCCTCGTTGCCGTCGACCACGAAGGCCTTGATGGCGTCGGTCACGTGCGGGATGACCTGCACGGTGGCGCCGAGGTAGTCGCCGCGGCGCTCGCGGGCGATGATGTCGGAATAGATGCGGCCGGTGGTGACGTTGTCGCGCTTGTTGGCGGCGCGGCCGGTGAAGCGCTCGTAATGGCCGAGGTCGAGATCGGTCTCGGCGCCGTCATCGGTGACGAACACCTCGCCGTGCTGCGTCGGCGACATGGTCCCGGGATCGACGTTGAGATAGGGGTCGAGCTTGCGCAGGCGGACCTTGTAGCCGCGCGCCTGCAGGACCGCGCCGAGGGCGGCGGAAGCGAGACCTTTCCCCAATGAGGAGACCACGCCACCGGTGATGAAAACGTACCGTGCCATGGGCCTTCACCTTATGGGTTCCGAGAAGTGATTCGGAAGGCCGAACGCGCTCGCGATGCGGCCCAATACAAAAAGAAGAAGGGGATGTCGCCATCCCCCTCCCGACGCAGCTCCGTGCGACGCCTCAGTTGGCCGGCGCAGCCGGAGTGCTGGTCTCCGGTTCCTCGGCCGATGGCACCGCGAGCGCAGGATCTGCGGCAGGCGCAGGTGCTTCGGCCGGTGCCGTGTCGACGGTGGGGGCCACCGGCGCGGCCGGAGGTACAGGCAGACCCTCATCCGGAACAGGCAAGTCGGGGTCGTCGCCCTGCAGCTGGTTGAGTGCATCCAGCACGGTGGTCGGAGCCTCGGCGCCTTCGCCCGCACTGTCGGCGGCACGTTCGAGGATGGACCGCGTGCCGCGATCGAGCTCGGTGAGGATGGTGAGGCCGATGGCGGTGGCAAAGAACAGCGCCGCGAGGATGGCGGTGGTGCGCGTCAGAAGGTTAGCCGAGCCGCGCGCCGACAGCAGCCCACCGGAATTGCCGCCCATGCCCAAGCCGCCGCCCTCGGAGCGCTGCAGCAGGATCACCGTGATCAGCGCGAGGACGATCAGCAGATAGACGACAATCAGTACTTCGGCCATGACAACCTTCGATCTCGAATTCGGCGGGGTTCTACACGCACGCGCAGGCAAATGCCAGCGCTCCCCCGGTAATTTGCGCGGCAGCGCAATGGTGCGGCAGGCGTACCGACGATCAGACGGCGCAGATAATGGCGTAGAAGTCGTTTGCCAAGAGGCTGGCGCCGCCGACCAGCGCGCCGTTGACGTTCGGAAGGAGCATGATGTCGCGGGCGTTGGCGGGTTTGACGGAGCCGCCATAAAGCACCCGCAGGGTGCGTCCACGGTCCCCGAAACGATTGGTGAGCCGGGCGCGGATGCCGTCATGCATCGCGGCGATGTCCTCAAGGGTGGGCGTGACGCCGGTGCCGATGGCCCAGACCGGCTCGTAGGCGATGACTACCCCATGCGATCCGCCCATCTCGTCGGGCACCGACCCGGCCAACTGCGCGGCAACCACCTCGTCCGCCCTGCCCTCGTCACGCTCCGCGCCGGTTTCGCCGACGCAGATGATGGGAACGACGCCGGCGGCGAGCGCCGCCACCGCCTTGTGGCGCACCAGATCATCGGTTTCGCCGTGGTCGGCGCGGCGTTCGGAATGGCCGACGATGACGAACTGCGCTCCCGCATCGGCCAGCATCAGCGCGCTGATATCACCGGTATGGGCGCCGCTCGAGGCCTGGTGGCAGTCCTGGCCACCGGTGACGATGCCGCTGGCGGCAGCCAGCTGGTTGAGAGGAGCGAGAAGAGTGGCGGGCGGGCAGATGGCGACGGTGGCGCGCGGCGGCGCCCCATCGGTGAGCAGGGACGCCAGCTTCTGGACCTCGCCGAGGGAAGCGGCGAGCCCGTTCATCTTCCAGTTTCCCACGATCAGCGGTGTGATGCTTCCGGGCACGTGTGACTTCTCCTCGTCGGTTCCGCTCGGGGCCGGGACCCTGCCCCGTTCCCAGCTTTCGCTTGCGCGCCGGGGCGGTTTGCCATAACCCCGCCGATATCGCCAGCGGGCGCCGCAACGCCTTGCAGCCAATCAAACTCCCTGTCTAGTATCCGCCGCTCTCAACCCGGCGGATTGCCGGACTTCTCGCTCTGGAATGGCAGACATGCTCGATAGTTTCCGCAAGATCTCCAGGACCTGGGTCGGCAAGCTCATCGGCGCCTTCCTTATCATTGGTCTCGCGGGGTTCGGCATTTCCAACGTCATCTTCGACATTGGCACCAACACCGTGGCGCGGGTCGGCGATGAAGAAATCACCGCGCGGGAGTTCCAGCGCGCTTATAGTACGGACCTGCAACGTTTCGCTCAACAGATGGGCCAGATGCCGACGCCCGAGCAGGCGCTGGCCATGGGCGTACCCAGTTCGACGCTGAACCGGCTGGCTTCGGACGCGGCGATCAACAACTTGGCGCAGCAGCTGGGGCTTGGGGTCTCCGACGACCGGCTGGCGATCATGTTGCGGCAGGACCCGAGCTTTGCCGGGACGTTGGGACAGTTCGAAAGGCAAAACTTCCTCCGGGTGCTGCAACAGAGCGGCTTCACCGAAGCCGAGTATTTCGAGCTCCAGACCCGCGCGGCGCGGCGCCAGCAACTGGCGGCCGCCCTGTTCGCGGACACCAGTGCGCCGGATGCCGCATTGGAACTGGTGAGCGGCTATGCCGGCGACACGAGGAGCATCGACTACTTCGTCCTCAACGAGGAGAGCATTCCCGAGGTTGCAGAACCGACGGAAGCGGAGCTGGCAGCCTATCTCGAAGATCACCAGGGCGAGTTCCGCACGGTGGCGGAGCGGACGGTCGACGTGATGACCCTGTCGCCGGAGACGCTGGCAGCGACCATCACGATCCCGGAGGCGGAGATCGAGGCCGAGTACGAGCGCACCCGCGCCAGCCGCACGCGGCCGGAGCGCCGGCAGATCGTGCAGGTCCCGCTGACCACCGAGGCGCAGCAGGCGACATTCGAAGCCGGCCAGGCGGCGGGCGAGAGCTTCGCGTCGCTGGCCGCGGAGGCCGGCGTTACGCCGACCGAGCTCGGCATGCTGAGCGAGGCGCAGGTGACCGATCCGACGCTGGCGGAGGCTGCATTCGGGCTCGAGGAAGGCCAGTTCACCCTCATCCCGGGAGTCGGCGGCCAGCGGGCGGTGGCGGTTACCGAGATCCAGCCGGGCGGCGAGACGAGCCTCGAAGAGGTACGGGAAGAAATCGAACGGGGGCTGGCGTTGGCGCAGGCGCGCGAGATGTTCCTCGACATCCTCGACCAGATCGAGGAGCTGCGGGCGACATTCCAGCCGCTGCCAGAAATCGGGGAGCGTTTCGGCCTACCGGTGCACGCGCTCACCGTCACGGCGGGCGGCAGCGAATTGGCGGGGGTGCCGGACCTGCCGGAGGAGGAACGGGCACGGGTGGCGGAGCGGATTTTCCTGGCTGATGAGGGGCAGCTGACACCGGCGATCACGCTCAGTGCCAACCACAGCCTCTGGTTCGACGTCACGGCCATCGAGCCGGCACGCGACCAGACGCTCGACGAGGTTCGCGAGGCGGTGCGCACCGCGATCATGGCGGAACGCCGGCAGGAGGCGCTGGCGGCCGAGGCGGCACGCGCGGTTGCCGAACTCGATGCCGGGCGATCGCTGACGGAGGTCGCTGGCGAGTTCGGCGAGGAGGTCGTGCGCAGCGCGCCCTTCGGCCGTGGCGGGGCCGAACTCAGCGCCATCGGTCCGCAGGTTGCCGCAGCAGCATTCTCGGGCGGCAGCGACCACCACGGTGCGGCCCAGAACGAGGAAGGCGACCATGTCGTCTTTGCAGTGGCCGAGATCGTGCCGGCGGGCGAGGAGTCGCAGGAGGAGGTGGCAGCCTACCTCGAAGAGACGACGCGGGATTCGCTGTTCAGCGAGTTCGTCGGCGGTATCCGCGACCAAGGCGGCCTGCGCATCAACCGGCAGGTCTTCGACCAGCTGATCAGCCTCGACGGGGCAGCGGGACAGTAATGGCCGGCGACGGCTTCAGCCAGTTCGCCAGCGGCTTCGAAGCGGGGCGGCCGCAGATCCTGTTCCGGCGGGTGGTGGCCGACCTCGAGACGCCGATCGGGGCCTACCTGAAGCTGGCCGAAGGGCGGACCAACACTTTTCTGCTCGAGAGCGTGCAGGGCGGAACGACCCGCGGCCGCTTCTCGATGATCGGTTTCGACCCCGACGTCATCCTGAAGGTCGAGAAGGGCAAGGCCAGCATTAACCGGCGGGCGACGCTGGACACTGACGCGTTCGCGCCGGTGGAGCAGTCGCCGCTGGAGGCGTTGCGGGCGCTGGTGGCGGAAAGCCAGGCCGATGTGCCGGCGGGGCTGCCCTCCACGGCTGCGGGCATTTACGGCTATCTCGGCTACGACATGGTGCGGCTGATGGAGCGGCTGCCCGAGGACAATCCGGACCCGCTCGGTTTTCCCGACGCCATCCTGATGCGGCCGACCGTGCTGGCGGTGTTCGACACGTTGAAGGATGAGCTCTACATCACGGCGCCCGTCTACGTGCAGCCCGGCGTGACGGCGCGGCAGGCCTGGGAGAGCGCGCAGGCACGCATGGACGAGGCAACGGCGCGGCTGAGCCGCACCCTGCCCCATGCCGGCAGCCCGCAGGACCTGCCGGACATCGCGGTCACCAGCAACACCACGCCGGCGGAATACCAGTCGATGGTGGAGCGAGCGAAGGACTACATCCGCGCTGGCGACATTTTCCAGGTGGTGCTGAGCCAGCGGTTCGAGGCGCCGTTCCGGCTGCCACCGACGGCGCTCTACCGGGCGCTGCGACGCACCAACCCCTCGCCCTACATGTATTTCCTCGACTTCGGGGGGTTCGCCATTGCCGGCTCCAGTCCGGAGATTCTCGTGCGGGTGCAGGATGGACACGTGACCATCCGGCCGATCGCCGGCACCCGCCGCCGCGGCGAAACGCCCACCCGCGACCGCGAGCTGGCCGAGGAGCTGATGGCCGACCCGAAGGAACTGGCCGAGCACCTGATGCTGCTCGACCTCGGTCGCAACGACGTCGGGCGGGTGGCGAAGATCGGGACCGTCAAGGTAACCGAGAAGTTCTTCCTCGAGTACTATTCCCACGTCATGCACATCGTTTCGAACGTGGTCGGCGAGCTCGACCCGAGGAACGACTTCGTCGACGCGCTTAGCGCCGGATTTCCGGCCGGCACGGTTTCGGGTGCGCCCAAAGTTCGTGCCATGGAGATCATCGACGAGTTGGAGAAGGTGCGGCGCGGCATCTATGGCGGCTGCGTCGGGTACTTCGGCGCCGATGGTTCGATGGACACGTGCATCATCCTCAGGACCGCCATTATCGCCGACGGCAAGATCCACGTGCAGGCGGGGGCTGGCATCGTCGCGGATTCGCAACCGGAGCTGGAGCAGCAGGAGTGCGAAAACAAGGCCCGCGCCCTTTTCAGCGCCGCCGAGGAGGCGCTACGCTATGCTGGCGAAGCGCGGGTGGGGCAATGACTCAGCTCCAGTTCGAACCAGGGCGCGACCTCACGGTCGTCTCCCTCCCCCTTGCGGGGAGGGATCAAGTGTGGGGGTGGCGGCGCCGCCGTGTCGACGGCACCCACCCCAGCGCCGCTATGGGCCTGAGGGTCCTGGCTTTGCCACTCTCCCCGCAAGGTGGCCGACCGAGAGAACCTAGATCATGAGATTGCTGGTCATCGATAACTACGACAGCTTCACCTACAACCTCGTGCATTTCCTCGGGGAGTTGGGGGCGGAGCCGCAGGTGCATCGGAATGACAGGATTACGGTCGAACAGGTGATGGCGCTGGCCCCGGAGGCGATTGTGCTGTCACCCGGCCCCTGCTCACCGAACGAGGCAGGGATCTGCCTCGAGCTGATCGCGCAGGTCGGCGCCGAGACCCCGATTCTCGGCGTCTGCCTCGGTCACCAGGCCATCGGGCAGGCCATGGGTGGCGAGGTGGTTCGGGCGCCGGAGCTCATGCATGGCAAGACCAGCCGCATAGAGCACAGCGGCAAGGGGCTGTTTCGCGGCCTCAACTCCGGATTTGGGGCGACCCGATATCACTCGCTGACGGTGCGACCAGAGTCCCTGCCTCCGGTGCTCGAGGTGACGGCGCGCACCGAGGACGGGATCATCATGGGGCTGCAGCACAAGAGCCTGCCGCTGCACGGGGTGCAGTTCCATCCCGAGAGCATCGCGTCGGAGAACGGGCACGCGCTGCTGCAGAATTTCCTTAACCTTGCCCATGACTTCAATCTCGGGAAGGCCGCCTGATGGACATCAAGAAGGCGCTCGACCGGGTCGGCTCCGGCAAGGACCTGACGGGCGAGGAAATGCGCTCGGTGATGAACACCATTATGTCGGGCGAGGCAACGCCGAGCCAGATCGGCGGTTTCCTGATGGCGATGCGGGTGAAGGGCGAAACGGTGGGCGAGATCGCCGCCGCGGTCTCTATCCTGCGCGAGAAGATGGTGAAGGTGGAAGCGCCGGAAGACGCCATCGACATCGTCGGCACCGGCGGCGATGGTGCAGAGACATTCAACATCTCGACGGCCACCGCCATCGTGGTGGCCGCGGCGGGGGTGCCGGTGGCCAAGCACGGCAACCGGGCGCTGTCCTCAAAATCGGGTGCCTCGGACGTGTTGGAGGCACTGGGCGTCGAGCGCGACCTCAGCCCGGCGCAAATCGCCCGCTGCATCACCGAGGCGGGGATCGGCTTCATGTTCGCACCCGCACACCATCCGGCGATGAAGCACGTCGGCCCGACGCGCCACGAGCTGGGGACGCGGACCATGTTCAACCTGCTGGGACCGCAGTCGAATCCGGCCGGCGCCCGGCGCTACCTGCTCGGCGTCTATGATGCGGAGTGGGTGGAGCCGGTGGCAGCGGCGCTGCTCGCCAACCGGGCGATCGCGGCCTGGGTCGTGCATGGCGATGGCGGGCTCGACGAACTCTCCACCACCGGGCCGAGCTTCGTCGCGCAGATCAAGGACGGCAACCTCACCAGCTTCGAGGTAACGCCGGAGGATGCCGGGGTGGCGCGGGCCAGCATCGCGGACCTGAAAGGTGGCGATCCGGACTACAATGCCGGACGCCTGCGCGAACTGCTGGCGGGAGAGCCGGGGCCGTATCGCGACGTGGTGCTGCTTAACGCTGCCGCCGCCTTCGTGGTCGCCGGCCGTGCCGAAAGCCTGAAGGACGGCGCCGGGCTGGCCGCCGCCGAGATCGACAGCGGTCGCGCCAGCGAGACGCTCGCGCGGCTCGTCGCCGTTTCCAACGCCTGAACGGGAGGTTCTGCAACCATGGCGGACATTCTCCAGCGGATCGAACAGTACAAGCGCGAGGAAATCGCCGCGGCCAAGGCGCAGCGGCCATGGAACGAGGTGGTCGCCGCTGCCCATGACGCCCCTCCGGTGCGCGATTTCGCGGGCGCCCTGCGGCGCCGGCGGTCGGCGGGCCAGTACGCGCTGATCGCCGAAGTCAAGAAGGCCAGCCCTTCCAAAGGGCTGATCCGTCCGGACTTCCGGCCGGCAGACATCGCCCGGGCCTATGAGGCCGGCGGTGCCACCTGCCTCTCCGTGCTGACCGACGGGCCAAGCTTCCAGGGGGCGCCGGAGTATCTGGTGGAGGCGCGCGCGGCGACGCAGCTGCCCGTGCTGCGCAAGGATTTCATGTTCGAGACCTACCAGGTGGCAGAAGCCCGGGCCTGGGGCGCGGACTGCATCCTCATCATTCTCGCAGCGGTGGGCGACGACACGGCGCGCTACCTGCTGGACGCGGCCGAGGAATGGCGGGTGAGCGCGCTGGTGGAGGTCCACGACCAGATCGAGCTCGACCGGGCGCTGGCGCTCGGTGCCCGGCTGATCGGCATCAACAACCGTAACCTGCGGACCTTCGAGACGACACTGCAGACCTCGCTGACACTGAGCGTCGGGGTGCCCCGAGACGTGCACCTGATCTCGGAGAGCGGCATCGAGACGCACGAGGACATCGAGCAACTGGCGGCGGCCGGCATCGGGACGTTCCTGATTGGCGAGAGCCTGATGCGGCAGGCGGACGTGACCGCGGCCACCATGCGGCTGCTGGCAGGCGCCGAAGCGGCGGCGGCCGGCTAGGCCATGGCCCTCACTCACCTCGACGAGCGCGGCGAGGCCCGTATGGTCGACGTCGGCGACAAACCGGCAACGCGGCGGCGGGCGGTAGCGCGGGCACGGCTCGAGGCGCAGCCGGCGACGGTAACGGCCATCCTCGGCGGCGACCTCAAGAAGGGTGACGCGCTAGCAGTGGCGCGGGTCGCCGGCATCATGGCGGCCAAGAAGACGGCGGAGCTGATTCCGCTCTGCCACCCGATCGCGCTGAGCAAGGTGACGGTGGAGATCACCGGCGGCGCGGACAGGCTGGAGGTGGTGGCGGTGGCCGAGACGACGGGGCCGACCGGTGTCGAGATGGAGGCGCTGACGGCGGCGACTGTCACGGCGCTGACGCTCTACGATATGGCCAAGGCCATGGATCGGGGCATGCGGATCGCCAGTGTCGAACTGGTGGAGAAGTCGGGCGGCAAGTCCGGCGACTTCCGGCGCCCGGAATGATCAGCGTCGACGAGGCGCTCGACCGCATCTTCCTGCAGCTGGACAGGCCGGCGACGGAGACGGTGCCGCTTGCGGCGGCACACCGCCGGGTGCTGGCGGAACCGTTGCGGGCCACCCATAGCCAGCCGCCCTTCGATGCCAGCGCCATGGACGGCTATGCGGTGCGGGCGGCCGAAGTGGCGCCGGGGCGGCCGATGCGCCTCGCCGGCACCGCCCAGGCGGGGCAGCGGTTCGCGGGCATGATGGAACGGGGGCAGTGCGTCCGCATCTTCACCGGCGCGCCGCTCCCGATCGGGGCGGATGCCGTGATCATGCAGGAGCAGGCGACGGCGAACGGCAACCTGATCGCCTTCGAGACGACGCCGCAGCCGGGGCAGAATATCCGGCTGCAGGGCAACGATTTCGAGCGGGGCCAGGAGCTGATCCCGGCAGGAACGGCCCTCACCCCGGCGATGCTGGCGCTGGCGGCCTCTGCCAACCGCCCTGCCCTCACGGTCAACCGGCGGCCGCGGATCGCGGTGCTCGCGACCGGTGACGAACTGGTGGCGCCGGGGGCGGCCCGCGGGCCGGACCAGATCGTCGCCTCCAACAGTTTCGGGCTGGTGCCGCTGCTCGCGCCCTATGCGGAGGAGGTCCACGACCTCGGCATCGTTGCCGACGACCCCCGGGCGTTGGAGCAGGCCCTGCTTGGCGCATTCGACCGGGGAGTCGAGGTCCTCGTCACTTCCGGCGGCGCCAGCGTCGGAGCCCGCGACCACGTGCAGGAGGTGCTGGTCGACCTCGGGGTGAAGCTCGATTTCTGGAAGATCGCGATGCGGCCCGGCAAGCCGATCATGTTCGGCACGCGCGGTTCCACGCTGGTCTTCGGGCTCCCGGGCAACCCCGTCTCGGCGCTGGTGACGGCGCAGGTAATCCTCCGCCCTGCCCTGCGGCAACTGACCGGGCACGCGGACCCGCTCTGGCCGCGCCTCGGCGCGGAAATTGCGGCGGACCTGCCGCCGAACGGGCCGCGGCGGCACTATCTGCGCGGGCTGCTGGGGCGGGCGCCCGGAGGGCAACTGGCGGTGACGCCGTTCTCTCAGACCGACAGTGCGCATGCCTCCTCGCTGGCCATGGCGGATGCGCTGATCGTGCAGCCGGAGGACGATCCGGGGATGGGCGCAGGCACCGTGGTGGAAGTCATTCCGCTCGGCCTCTGGTCGTAAACGAGGCCCCTAACCGAATATTTACCCGCGTGTTGCAGAACATAACTGGAACATCTATAAGTGTTCAGTCTTTGTTCCGAATCGGCCGTCGAGGGCACATCATGCTGACGCGCAAGCAACACGAACTGCTCATGTTCATCCACGACCGGATGAAGGAATCGGGCATTCCGCCCTCGTTCGACGAGATGAAGGACGCGCTCGACCTGCGGTCGAAGTCCGGCATCCACCGGCTGATCACCGCGCTCGAGGAGCGGGGGTTCATCCGCCGGCTGCCCAACCGGGCGCGAGCGCTCGAGGTCGTCAAGCTGCCGGACTCGATGAACCCGTCGTTGGGCGGCCGCAAGGCGCGCTTCGAGCCGAGCGTCATCGACGGCAATCTCGGCCGGGTGGCGACCCTGCCGCAGCGCAGTGGCGCCAATGACGAGGCGAACCGCTCGGTGTCGATCCCGGTGATGGGGCGGATCGCGGCGGGAACGCCCATCGAGGCCATCCAGTCGCACAGCCACACCATTGCGGTGCCGCCCGAGATGCTTGGCGCCGGCGAGCATTTCGCGCTCGAGGTGCGGGGCGACTCGATGGTCGACGCGGGCATCTTTGATGGCGACACCGTGCTGATCCGCAAGCAGGATTCGGCGGGCACGGGGGAGATCGTGGTCGCCCTGGTCGATGACGAGGAAGCGACGCTGAAGCGGCTGCGGCGGCGCGGCAACTCGATCGCGCTGGAAGCTGCCAATCCCGCCTACGAGACCCGCATCTTCGGCCCCGACCGGGTCAAGGTGCAGGGGCGGCTGGTGGGCTTGCTGCGGCGGTACTGACGCTCTCTCCGGCAGGAGGTGAGGCCGCGCTTGACGTATGCAGCGGACGGGCAGCCTGCGGATTGGAGTCGGAAGACTCGCGGAGCGATTTCGCAATTGATGCCGGCGACCGCCGATCATGAGCGTGATCGGCGGACTCTCGCTCATCCGCAGCTGTTCGGCAGGCAAGGCGGCGCTACTTAGAGCCAGCCCTTGCGTTTGAAGAACAGGTATGGAACCGCAGCAGAGAGAACCATCAGGCTGAGCGCGAACGGGTAGCCGAGGGGCCAGTGCAGCTCCGGCATGAAGTCGAAGTTCATGCCGTAGATGGACGCGACCAGGGTCGGCGGCAGAAACACGACCGCGGCAACCGAGAAGATCTTGATGATCTGGTTCTGCTCGAGATTGATGAGGCCGAGCGTCGCGTCGAGCAGGAAGTTCACCCTGCCGATCAGCGAGCGCGCATGCTCTCCGAGCGCCAGCGCGTCGCGCTGCACCACCTTCAGCATGCTGCGGGACTCTCTGCTGACGGCGCCCTTGCGCGTCGGCACTTCCAGCGCAGCGTGGTAGGCGGTGACGCGTCCGACGCTGACCAGGCTCTCCTGCACCATGGTCAGCAGTTCGGCTTTCCGCCCCAGCTGCTGAATCACGAGTTGCAGGTCTTGGGTCATCTTGGCGACCTTGCGGCGCTTGGTGAGGAAGACGCCGCGTGAGAGCAGGTCGATCTCGTTGCCCACCTTCTCGAGGGCATCGGCCGTGCGGTCGGTGAAGGCTTCGAGGAGACCGACCATCACCTGCTCGCCGTTTCCGGACAGCACGTCCTTCTGTCGCGTAGCCCGGCTCTGGTAGGCGAGGATCGGCCGCGGATCGGACCAGCGCACGGTGACCAGGACCCGGTGCTTGAGGATGAACGTGACCGGCGTCTTTACCGGCTCCTCGCCATCAAGGTTGGCGAGCGCGGTCATGGTCATGAACTCCGCGCCGTCCTCCTGATAGAGCCTGGCCGAGAGCTCGATCTCCTGCATCTCCTCCTGGGTCGGAATTAGGAGTTCCAGCAGCGCCTCCACGGCGCGCTGCTCCTCGATCGTCGGGTTGAAGAGGTCAATCCATACCAGGTCCGTATCGCGGGCGGTGGGCGGCTCGCTCCGCTCGACGAGCAGACCGGCATGGCAGGAGAAGGAGCGGAGCATGGAGGCGGCCCTCGTACGGCATCGTTGTTGGCACCTCTTTAGATCGCAAACGGGGCGATGCGCCAGCCCCGGCGGGAGGCACCGGCGGCTGCCGGCGGGCACTGGCGCGACGCGCCCAAAGGCTGTAGCAGGGGTCTCGCCGCCGCCGGCGATCTGCGGCTGGCGTGGAGAAGCGGGGGAGCAATGACCGAGCAGGTGGGGCCGCATGAGTGGGTGGCCGTCGACTGGGGCACCTCCAATGTCCGGGCCTGGGGAATCGGCGCGGACGGCGAGATCGCCTGGGCACAAACGTCTGATCGCGGCATGAGCCGACTTTCTCCCGGTGACTACCCCGGGGTACTGGCAGACCTGCTGACACCGGTGGCAGGCGATCGGGTTGGGCCGGTAGAGGTGCTCGTCTGCGGCATGGCGGGCGCGCGGCAGGGATGGTACGAGGCGCCCTATCTCGAGGCGCCGGCGGCACTGGGCGGCCTGCTGGCGGCCTCTGTGCGGCCGGATGCTGGCGGGCTGCAAGCGGATGTGCGCATCCTGCCGGGCATCTGCCAGAAGCGGCCGGGCGAAGAGGACGTCATGCGCGGCGAGGAGACGCAGCTGCTGGGACTGCTGGCGCTGCGGCCGGGCTTTTCAGGAACCGTGTGCATGCCCGGAACTCACAGCAAGTGGGTACGGATCGAGGACAATCGGATCGCCGGGTTCGAGACCGCGATGACGGGGGAGCTGTATGAGGCCGTAGGCAGTCACACGGTAGTGCGGCACGCGCTTAGCGGCGAGCAGATGGGCCCGGCAACCGAGGACGGCATCGAAGCAGGGCTGACCGCCGGCCTCGCCGAACCGGAACGTCTCAGCAGCCTCCTCTTCCGGACGCGGGCGGCGGCGCTGCTTTCCGGGCGCGGGCCCGACTGGTGCTTCGGCTATCTTTCTGGTCTGCTGGTCGGGGCCGAGGTCGCCGCGCACCGGCAGTGGCTGGGCGACAAGCCGGTGCCGCTCATCGGTTCCCCGCGGCTGTGCAGGCTTTACGGTGCAGCAGTGGCCAAGGCCGGGGGACACACCGAGACGCTTGACGCCACGGAGGCAACGATCGCCGGACTGAAGGCGGCGCGGAACCAGGAGATAGCATGACCGGACATCGCGACATCATCGCCATCCTGCGGGGCATCACGCCGTTCGAGACGGTGGCGGTGTGCGAGACGCTGATCGCGGCCGGCATCACCATGATCGAGGTGCCGCTCAATTCCCCCGATGCACTGGCTTCAATCGCCCAAGCGGCAAAACTTTGCGGCGACCGTGCGGTGATCGGGGCCGGCACGGTACTGTTGCTCGAGGAGGTGGAGGCGGTGGCCGACGCCGGCGGCCGCTTCGTCGTCTCGCCCGATACCAATGTCGAGGTAATCGAGCGGACGCTGGCGCGAAGCATGGGCTCCTATCCCGGAGTTTTCAGCCCCAGCGATGCCTTCCGCGCCCTCCGGGCCGGCGCGAGCGGACTCAAGTTCTTTCCGGCCGAGGTGCTCGGTCCCAAGGGCATCCGGGCAATGAAAGCAGTACTGCCGCCGGACGTCCCGCTCTATGCCGTGGGCGGCGCCAATCCCGACAATTTCCGGGAATATTTCGCCGCCGGTTGCGCCGGTTTCGGCCTCGGGAGTTATCTTTACAAGCCGGGCATGAAGCTCGAGGAAATCCGCAGCCGCGCCGAGACCGCAGTGGCTGCCTATGACGAGGAGAAGGGCAAGTGAGCTTGCAGGCGGAACTGTTCATCGACAGCCGGTGCGAACTGGGCGAAGGACCGCTGTGGAATCCGCTGCTCGGGCGGCTGTTTTGGTTCGACATTCTCAACCAGACGCTGTTCAGCGCCCGCCCCGACGGCCATATCGTCGACCGCTTCACCTTCAAGGACGTGGTCAGTGCGGCCGCGGTCATCGACCGTGATACGCTGGCGGTGGCGCAGGCCGGATCTCTGCAACGGTTCAGCATCTCCGAGGACAGTTGTACGCCGATCGTGGGTATCGACGAGGATATCGCGGGCAACCGCACCAATGACGGGCGGACGAACAGGGCCGGCGGTTTCTGGATCGGCACGATGAGCCGGCGCGGTGGCCAGGACGAGGGCGCCGGCACTGTCTACCAGTACCGCGCCGGACAGCTGGATGTGGTTTACGAGAATATCACCATCCCCAATGCCATCTGCTTTTCGCCCGACGGGCTCACCGGCTACCTCGCCGACACCGCCAAGGACGTGATCCGCAAATGTGCCCTCGATCCGGCGACGGGCCTGCCGGCCGGACCCTGGGAGGACTTCATCAAGGGCGGCGAGCTGGGGGCGCCGGATGGGGCCGTAGTCGATTCCGAGGGCTATCTCTGGAGCGCGCGCTGGGGCGGGAGCGCGGTGGTGCGGCACGCGCCCGACGGCAGCGTCGACCAAATCGTGCAACTACCCGTCAGCCGCGTCACCTGCCCCGCCTTCGGCGGTGACGATCTCAAAACGCTCTATATCACCTCGGCGCGCGAGCACATGACGGAAGAGGAACTGGAGCGGGAGCCGCTGGCGGGGAGCGTCTTCTCGGTCCGAGTGGACGTCCCGGGACAGCCGGAGCCGCTGCTCAAGCTCTGAGGCTACTTCTGCTGCGCCCGCCACGGCCGGTTGAGATCGGTGATGGCGGGGTGCACGTCGAAGGTCGCACGCTGCGCGTTCCAGCGCAGCAGATGCACGCCGCCGCGCCGGAGGCCCTGGGCATCGACGATGGTCGCCGCGGCACAGGCGCCGGGCACCTCCCGCCGGGCGATGACGAGGTCGGCGCCGCATTCCTCGTAGAAGCCAGCGGGATCGCGGACGATGGCGAAGCGGAACCCCGGCGCGCCGATGCCGACGCAGGCGATGCTGTCGCAGCCGGTCGTGGCGGCCTCGAAACTGCCGCCATAGGTCTCCCGCCAGACGCCGACAGCAAAGCTCTGCGGCTTGCCTGCCACCACCTGCATGCCCGCTGGGAGGCGGACGGCCACCGCCTGCGTGCTGTCGGCAATCAGCACGTCCGGCGGCCGGTCGAGCGCTAGGAACGGCACCGCGGGCAGCAGCAGGAGCGGGCCGAACAACCGCCAGCGATCGACAAAGAAGGCGAACCAGGCAAGCGCCGCCAGCCCGAGCACCAGGGCTGGTGGCGTCAGCAGCGGGGTGGCGTCGAGGCCGGCACTGAGGTCGGCAACGACGGCGGCGAGCTCGAGCATACGGTCGATGGACCAGCCCATCACCTGCAGGAACGGCCACTCGAAGCCGAAGGGCATGGCGAGCGCGGCGAACACTGCGAACGGCATCATGACGAAGCCCACCAGCGGCAGCGACAGCAGGTTGCCCAGCACGCCCAGCGGCGATGCCTGCTGGAAGTGATAGACCGAGAACAGCATGGTGGCCGCGCCGGCGACGAGGCTGGTAACGGCGACGCCGAAGAAATAGCGCCAGACTTTGCGGGCGAGGCCCTGCTCCCCGCTCTCGCGATGCCGCGCCAGTTCCCAGGCGCCGATCAGGGCGGCGACGGCTGCGAAGGAGAGCTGGAAGCTCGGGCGAAAGGCGCTGGCCGGGTCCAGCAGCAGGACGACGAGGGCCGCCAGCGCAACGTTGCGCATGGTGAGGGCGCGGCGGCCGCAAAGCACCGCACCGAAAACGAGGAGGATCATAAGGGTGGCGCGGGTGGCGGCGACGCTGCCACCGGAGACGGAAAAGTAGAGCAGCGCGGCGGCGATGCCACCCAGCGCGGCGAGTCGCTTAACGGAGATGCGGCGAGCGAGGCTGTCTGACAGCGACAGCAGCAGCCGCAGGCCGATGAAGATGCCGCCGGCCACCATGGTCAGGTGCAGCCCCGAGATCGACAGCACATGGGCGAGGCCCGCCGTCGCCATTGTCTCGCGCGCGGCGTCGGAGACGCCGGACTGGTCGCCGATGAAAAGCGCCGTGGCGATGCCGGCCGACGGCTGGGAAAGTGCCGCATGGATGCAATCGCGAATGCCGCGGCGGACGCTATCGACGGTCCGCACCGCCGACCAGCCCTCCCCCTCCCCGATCCGCTCAAGGACGCCGGTGGTGCTGCCATAGGCTCCGATGCCGCCGAAGTAGGCGTGGAACTGGGTGTCATGCCCGCCCGGCACCACCGGACCCGGAACCGGATAAAACCGGATGGGAGCACGGATGGTGTCGCCAGGCTGCAGGGGCGGCTCGGCCTCGACCACGATGCGGGCGCGCCGGACCGGCAGAGCGCGCGCACCGTCCCCCGGTGAGATGCCGGAGATCACGAGCCGCCGGCGCTCGTCAGACGCGGGCAGCACGGCGTCGATGCGGGCCTCGTAGGTACCATAGGCGGGAATGGCGAGCATCGGCGTCCCCGATAGTGCGCCGTGCAGGCTGAGCAGGCAGAAGCCGGTCCAGAAGGCGGCGCAGAGGATCAGCGCCCGCAGCGCACCGATGGAAGATCTCACCAGCAACAGAACAACCGGAATGGTTGCGGCCACGGTCAGCAAGGCCAATGGTTCCGGCTGATCGCTGGTCAGCAGCGAGGCGATCAGGCCGGCGATCACGAAGAACGGCAGCAGCACGAAGATGCGGCGCTGCTGCAGCGCGTCACTGGCGCTGATGCGAATACCGCGACGCACCTCCCGGGCCGACATCGGGCGTAGCAGTGGGCGCGGTAGCACGGTGCGCCGCAGCGACGCCGGGACGATCGACGGGCCCTCCAAGCGCGGGCGTTCCAGCGTCGGGATGGTCTCGCTCATGGCGGCTGCCCTGCCCTTGCGCTCACCGCTGGCGATGCTTACACACGGGCGGACCGAAGCCAATATCCGTATATTTCCCGGGACTCCCATGGCCAAACCCGTCGTCACCCGTTTCGCGCCGTCGCCGACGGGCTACCTGCACATCGGCAGTGCCCGCACGGCGCTCTTCAACTGGGCCTTTGCGCGGCATACCGGGGGAAAGATGCTGCTGCGCATCGAGGACACCGACCGCGAGCGCTCGACGCAGCCGGCCATCGACGCCATCTATGACGGCCTGCGCTGGCTGGGGCTGGACTGGGACGGCGAGCCCACCCTGCAGTTCGCGCGGGCGTCGCGCCATGCAGAAGTGGCGCAGGAGCTGCTGGCGCGCGGCCATGCCTACCATTGCTACTGCTCGCAGGAGGAGCTGGCGCAGATGCGGGAGGCGGCGCGGGCCGCCGGCCGGCCGCCTCGCTATGACGGCCGCTGGCGCGACCGCGACCCTGCCGAGGCACCGGCCGGGGTGACTCCTGTCATCCGCATCAAGGCGCCGCAGAGCGGCGACATCGTCGTCCACGACCACGTCCAGGGCGAGGTGGTGTTCAAGGCGGAGAACCTCGACGACTTCATCATCCTGCGCTCGGACGGCACGCCGACCTACATGCTGGCCGTGGTGGTGGACGACCACGATACCGGCGTCACCCACATCATCCGCGGCGACGACCATCTGACCAACGCGGCGCGGCAGATCGTGATCTATAACGGCATGGATTGGGAGGTGCCGGAGATGGCGCATATCCCGCTTATCCATGGTCCCGACGGTGCCAAACTGAGCAAGCGCCACGGCGCGCTGGGCGTCGGCGCCTACCGGCAGATGGGCTATTTGCCGGAGGCGATGCGCAACTACCTGGCGCGGCTCGGCTGGTCGCATGGCGACGAGGAGCTGTTCTCGACCGAGCAGATGGTGGAGTGGTTCGGCCTCGACGGTCTCAACAAGGGGGCGGCGAGGTTCGACTTCGTCAAGCTCGAAAGCATCAACGGCCACTATATCCGCGAGGCGCAGCCGGGCTATCTCTACGAGGTGATGGTGGCGACTGCGGCGGAGACCGGGCGCACCGCCGATCATGAAGGGCTGGTGACGCGCAAGCCGACGGTGCTGGCGGCGCTGCCGGAGCTGCAGCCGCGGGCCAAGACCGTGCTGGAACTCATCGATCTCGCGCAGTTCATCTACGCGGCACGGCCTCTGCCCCTCGATGCCGCCGCCACCGCCCAGCTGACGGATGAGGCGCGGGCCAATGTCGCCGCCTTCTCAGAGCAGTTGCAGGGGCTTGACGACTGGACGGTGGAGGCGATCGACGTCACTGCCCGGGCCTTTGCGGAAAAGCGGGGGCTGAAGCTCGGCAAGGTGGCGCAGCCGCTGCGGGCCGCCCTGACCGGCCGTACCATCTCCCCCGGAATCTTCGAAGTGATGGTCCTGATCGGCCGCGAGGAGACGATGGCACGTCTCCGGGACCAGGCTCCGCAGGGAGTGGCTAGTTAGGTCAGCTTTATTTACCTATGTGTTGCAGGCGGGGGGCAAATGGGATAGGTCAAAGCCACTCTGACTGAACCATCTCCGGCCTGCCCGTCTCCCTCCTCCGGGCACTCGGCCGACAAGGAGTCCGACGCATGACCGACACCGTTGCCAAGCTCACCATCGGGGACGAGATTTACGAGTTTCCGGTGCTTTCGGGGACCGTCGGGCCGGACGTGATCGACATCCGTTCGCTCTATGCCAAGACCGGGATGTTCACCTACGATCCCGGCTTCACCTCAACCGCCGCCACCGACAGCTCGATCACCTATATCGACGGCGACAAGGGCGAGCTGTTGTACCGCGGCTACCCGATCGACCAGCTGGCCGAGCACAGCAACTATCTCGAGGTCTGCTACCTGCTGCTCTATGGCGAGCTGCCGGACAAGGCGCAGCTGGCCGACTTCGAAGAGCGGGTCACCCGCCACACCATGCTGCACGAGCAGATGCATTATTTCTATCGTGGCTTCCGCCGCGACGCCCATCCTATGGCCATTGTCTGCGGCGTGGTCGGCGCCATGGCCGCCTTCTATCACGACTCCACCGACATCAGTGACTCGAACCAGCGCGAGATCGCGTCGATCCGGATGATCGCCAAGCTGCCGACCATCGTTGCCATGGCGTACAAATATTCGGTGGGGCAGCCTTTCGTCTATCCGCGCAACGATCTCGACTACGCCAGCAACTTCCTGCACATGTGCTTTTCGGTGCCGGCGGAGCCGTTCACGGTCAATCCCGTCATCGCCCGGGCGATGGACCTGATCTTCACGCTGCATGCGGACCACGAGCAGAACGCCTCCACCTCCACGGTGCGACTGGCCGGATCGTCAGACGCCAACCCGTTCGCCTGCATCGCGGCAGGTGTCGCCTGCCTCTGGGGGCCGGCACATGGCGGCGCCAACGAGGCGGCGCTCAACATGCTGCGCGAGATCGGCACGCCCGACCGCATTCCGGAATTCCTGGCACGCGCCAAGGACAAGGAAGACCCGTTCCGGCTGATGGGCTTCGGGCACCGCGTCTACAAGAACTACGATCCCCGGGCGACGGTGATGCAGCGGACGGCGAAGGAGGTCCTCGACCTGATGGGGGTCGAGAACAACCCGACGCTGCAGGTGGCGCAGGAGCTGGAGAAGATCGCACTCAGCGACGACTACTTCGTGCAGCGCAAGCTCTATCCCAATGTCGATTTCTATTCCGGCATCATCCTCGACGCGATCGGCTTCCCGACCTCGATGTTCACCGCCATCTTCGCGCTCAGCCGCACCGTCGGCTGGATCGCACAGTGGAAGGAGATGATCGGGGACCCGCAGAAGAAGATCGGCCGGCCACGCCAGCTCTACAACGGCGCCCCGACGCGCGACTACCGGCCGCTCGCCGAGCGCTGAGCCCAGTGGAGGACCCGCGCTGCCGGGTCCTCGATCGGCGCCTCCGGCGCGCCTGCCTCCATCAGCTGGCGGATGCTGCGAAAGCCGTCCAGCTGGCGGGCCGCTGCCTCCGGCTCGTCGAGCAGGCCTGCGAGCGGCGGCGCCAGTTCCTCGACGGATAGCGACGTTCCCAGTATTTCGGGCACCAGCGGCCGGTCGAGGATGGCGTTGGGGAGCGCCGCGAACTTCACCTTGTACTTCACCCAGCGCTTCGCCTGACCCTCGTCGGCGACGTAGGTGGTGATCATCGGCACACCGGCCAGCGCCAGCTCGAGGGCGACCGTGCCCGTGACCGCGCAGGCAGCGATGGAGCCGGTGAAGGCGGTCAGGCGATCGGGTTCGTTGGAAATCACCTGCACCGGGACCTCCCAGCCGACCACCGCGGCGGCCAGGCGGGGCTGCAGGTGTGCCGGCGTCGGCAGCAGGAAGCCGGTGACGCGATCGTGCCCGGCAAGCCGGTCGGCTAATGCCCGCATCAGCGGCAGATGGCGGCGCAGTTCCCCCTCGCGGCTGCCCGGCAGCAGCAGCACCGGCCCGCTTTCCGGCACCGCCGGCCGCAGCGGCAGCCGCGCCAGCGCGGGATGGCCGACATAATGGGTCAGCGGGCCGCCAAGTTCGGCCATCACCTGCGGCTCGAAGGGCAACACCGAGAGCACCTCGTCGAAGAGGCCGCGCAGCTTGCCGGCGCGCTCGGGCTTCCAGGCCCAGACGGCCGGGGAGACGTAAAGCAGGATGGGCGTTCGAACGCCCGCGGCACGCACCTGGCGGGCGACGATTGCGGAAAACACCTGCGCGTCGACCAGCACCACGACATCGGGGCGGTTGCGGATGATGGCCTGGGCGACCTGGCGGGCGCGCCACAACAGGCGCGGCAGGCGCGGCAGCACGTCGGCCCACCCCATGACCGAGAGTTCGTGCATCGGGAACAGCGACTGCAGGCCCACCGATTCAAGCTCCGTGCCGCCGACGCCCGAGAGCTGAAGCCCGGTGCGCGGCCGCAAGCGGCGGACGAGGTCGGCGCCGATACGGTCGCCGGAGGCCTCGCCGGCAAGGATGAAGAGGTGCAGCGGCTCAGGCATCGGAGGGCACCATGCCGAAGACGGAAATGCGGGCGCGCGCTGCTGCCGCGGTCAGTTCCCGTCGTCCGATCAGCAGTGCCGCCCCTGCCTGCAGGACGATGGCCCCGACGCCGGCGCGACGGGCGCGGGCAATGGTGACCGGGCCGATGGCCGGCAGATCGATGTAGAGGGGCTGGTCGGGCTTTGCGGCCTTGGCCAGCACCAGCGGAGAGCCGCCGTCGGCCGTATGACCGCGTGTACGCAGTCGACGCACCCGCGCCAGCAGCGCGTCGGTGCCACCGATGTCCTCGGCCGCGATGGCGCGACGACCGGCGACGACGACGGCCTGGCCAAGGTCAAGCGCGCCGGCGCGGCGCGCCAGATCGAGCCCGTAGGCTGCGGCGTCGCGCTGTGCCGCGGTCGGTTCCGGGCCGGCGATATGCCCCGCTCCGGCCAACAGCTCCGGTGCGATCTGGTGCACCCCGAGCGGCCGCGCCCCGGTCAGCGCGGCGAGATCGTCGGTGAGCCTCGAAAGGCCGGTGTCGCCGATCGTCGACGCCTTGCCGGAAAAGAAGCTGCGCAGGCGCTCGCGCGCGAGGTCGGAGATGCTGACGCCGCCCGCCATCACGAAACGGGTCGCGCCGAAGGTGCGGATGGCGTCGATAGCGCCTCCGGGATCGGCGAGGCTGAAGGGTATGGCGGTGAGGCCCTGCAGGTCGCGGCGCCGGCCGAGGGTCAGCAGCTGGATCTCGAAGCCCTGCCGCTGCGCGGCCTCCAGCACTTCGGGGACCAGCGCACCGGAGCCCGCGATCACGGACAGGCGCTCACCCATCTACTCTTCGCTCGTGCCGTTCCGGGGGAGGCAAAGTGGCCGGTCCTTGGAGGCGGCGATGAAGCTGACCACGTCCTGCACCAGCGGCTCGTTCTTGAACATGGTGGCGGCATCCTCGACCCGTTCGCGCAGCGTGCCTTCGCTGGAGAAGACCATGCGGTAGGCGGCGCGCAGCGAGTGGATGGCCTCGCGGTCGAACTTGCGGCGCTTGAGGCCGACGAGGTTGAGGCCGGCGAGGCGCGCCCGGTTGCCGACGGCCATGCCATAGGGAATGACGTCGGCATCGATCATGCTCTGGGCGCCGATGAAGGCGTGCGAGCCGATGCGGACGAACTGGTGCACGGCGCACATGCCGCCGAAGGCGACGAAATCGCCGATGCTGGAGTGGCCGGCGAGACCGACATAGTTGGCGAGCACGACATTGTTGCCGATCCGGCAGTCATGGGCCACGTGCGACGACGCCATCAGCAGACAGTCATTGCCGATCCGCGTCTCCATGGTGCCGCCCCGGGTGCCGGGATTGATGGTGACGTTCTCCCGGATCACGCAGCGCTCGCCGATCACGAGGCGGCTGGGCTCGCCCTCGTATTTGAGGTCCTGGGGCTGGTGGCCGATCGAGGCAAAGGGAAAGATCCGGGTATCGGCGCCGATCTCTGTCCGCCCCTCAACGACAACGTGCGAAACCAGCTCGACGCCATCTGCCAGCGCTACGTGCTCGCCGACGATGGAATAGGGTCCGATGCGGACATTGGCGCCGAGGCGTGCGGAGGGGCTGACGATCGCGCTCGGGTGGACCTCCTGCTGGCCCACGCTCATTGCTCCGGCGCGATCATGGCGCCGACCTCCGCCTCGGCGATCAGCGTGCCGCCGACCATGGCTCGCGCCTCGTAGCGGCCGACCGAGCGCCGCCGGTGGATCTTCCGGATGTGGAACTCGATGGTGTCACCGGGACCCGCCGGTCTGCGGAACTTGGCCTTGTCGATGGTGAGCATGAGCACGATGCTCTTGCCGCTGCCGGCAGCGGCGTCGTGGGCGATGACGATCGCGCCGGCGGTCTGTGCCATGGCCTCGATGATCAGCACGCCAGGGAACACCGGCTTGCCCGGGAAGTGCCCCTGGAAGATCGGCTCGTTGTAGGAAATGTTCTTGATGCCGATGGCCGAGTCGTCGCCGTCGATGTCGATGATCCTGTCGATCATCAGGAACGGATAGCGGTGCGGCAGGCACTTGAGGATATCGTCGATATCGAGCCTGGTGAGCTGCCGGCCCGCCGGCTGATCCGAAGCCACAGTGTCCATTACCGCTGATCTCCTTTGCTCATCCGGCGCAGCATCGCCGCCTCGCGCCAGTATTCCTTGATATCACGTGCCGGGGCACCGAAGAGCTTGGAGCCTGGCGGCCAGCTCTTGGAGACCCCTGCCCGGCCATAGACGATCGACCCGGCGCCGATGGTCAGATGGCCGCCGGTGCCAGCGCCGCCGCCCAGCAACACCCCGTCCTCGAGGACCGTCGACCCGGAAAGTCCGGACTGGGCGGCGATCAGGCAGTTGCGTCCGATCCGGCAGTTGTGGCCGATCTGTACGAGGTTGTCGACCTTGCTGCCTTGCCCGATGACGGTATCGCCAAGGGCGCCGCGGTCGATCGTCGAGTTGGCGCCGATCTCGACGCCATCCTGGACGATCACCCGGCCCAGCTGCGGGATCTTGCGGTTGGAGCGGCCGAGGTCGAGCCAGCCGAAGCCCTCGCAGCCGATGCGCACCCCCGCGTGCACGACGACATTGTTGCCCAGATAGGCACATTCGATGGTGCAGCCGGCCGCGATGACGGAGTTGCGGCCAATTGAGACGCCGGCGCCGATAACGGTGTTGGCGCCGATGACGGTATTGCGCCCGATCTCGACGCCTGGCCCGAGCACCACGTTGGGGCCGATCAGCACGTCGTCCTCGGTCCGCGGCGGCTCGCTGGTGCCGGCGGCGGTGGCGGCAGCGAATCGGTGCGCCCCACCGGGATAGAGCTGGTCCAGCAGGTCGGCGAAGAGTTCGTGCGGGCGGCTCGCAACCACGGCCAGCGTTCCCGGGGGAACGTCGTCCCGAAGTTCCGCCGAAACGACGACGGCAGCGGCCGCCGTCATCTGTAGCTCGTTCCGATAGTTCTTGTGCGCGGCGAGCGCGATCTCGCCCGGTCCGGCCGTCACCAGCTCGTCGGCACCGCAGATGGTCAGGCTGGCCGATGCCGTCCCGTCGCAATCAGCCGCCACCTGGCTTGCGGCCAGCAGGGCTGCGAGCGGCTGCGGGGAGGTGACGGGATGAAAGCGGGTATCGACCATTTGTCATTCAGCAATGGAAAAGCCGCGGTGTGAAGGTACCGCGGCCAAGGAATGTTTCATGCCTGTCGGCGTGGGGCAAGTTGCCCGAAAAGGCCCCGCTCCGAATCCGAAGCGGGGCATCATGCGTTCCTGCCGGGCGGCAGGCTTTGGATCTCCGAACCTAGAGCAGGTTCTGGATGGTCAGCTGGAAGATCTGCGAGCGGTCTTCCGTGGCCTTGCTGATCACGTAGGCGAAATCGCCACGCAGCGGGCCGAAGGGGCTGTCCCAGATCACGGAGGCGCCGACCGAGGACTTGAGCTTCTGGTCGATGCTACCACCGTCGATCGATGTTCCGCCAGGAACCTCGGCGGTGCCATCGATCCAGGCGGCGTCGGCCCAGACGGCGCCAGACAGTCCGTAGGTCTCGGGGAATACCGGCAGCGGGAACTCGACCTCGGCAGAACCGCCGACATAGACGGTGGTGCCGAGCATTTCGCCGGTGTCGAGACGCGGGCCGAACTGGCGGGCCTCGAGGCCCCGGACCAGCGACGGACCGTGGTGGAAGGCCTCAAGCGAACTGACTCCGCCGTCGAGACCGTTGATCATGCCGGCCTGGCCCTTGATGCTGCCGATGATGCCGTGGTCTTCCATCAGCGGAATGTAGTAGCGGGCCCGGGCCTCGGTCTTGATGAGGTTGTAGTCAAGCCCGATGTACTGCTGCGTGAAGCTGGCGATCAGGCCCTCGGTGGGCTGCTTCGGATCGTTGAGACCGTTGAAGGACAGGGTATAGCCGACCCAGGCCTTGTTGCGGGTGTCGCCGTCCTCGACGAAGCTCGAGTTGTCATTTTCGTCGACGAAGTTCTTCACCTCGACGCCGGTGAACAGCGTCGCCGTCAGGTCGCGAGTGACCGGCAGGCCGAACCGCACCTGGCCGCCAGTCGCCGTCGAGCCGTAATAGTTGCTGTCGGTCTCGTCCTGGATGCGATGATAGACGTCGATGCCGGACGAGATCTTGAGCCCCATGAAGCGCGGCTCGGTGAACGAGAAGTCGAAGCTGCGGCCGGAGCCGGTGATGCCGACGGCGGCGCGGAGGTACTGGCCGCGGCCAAGGAAGTTGCGCTCGGTCAGCGAGACTTCACCCAGCAGACCTTCGGTCGAGGAGAAGCCTACCGACGCGCCGTAGTCGCCGGTCGGACCCTCGACCACGGAGAGGTTGATGATGACCCTGTCGGGCGCGCTGCCGGGTTCCATGCTGACATTGACGGTCTGGAAGAAGCCGAGTTCTTCGACTGCCGTCTTGCCGCGCTGCACCATGGACCGGTTGAAGGGGTCGCCTTCGGCAAAGCCGAGTTCACGCCGGATCACGTAGTCGCGCGTCTTGTCGTTGCCGGTGATGTTGATGCGCTCGACATAGAGCCGCGGGCCCTCGTCCACCAGATAGGTGACGTTGAAGGTGTTGTTGGCGATGTCGCGGTCGATGCGCGGACGGACGTCGGCAAAGGCGTAGCCCTGGGCGGTTGCCTCGAAGGCCAGGTCCTCCTGCGTCCGCTGCAGATCGGTGAAGGAATAGCGGCTGCCGGAGCGGGTGCGGATGGAACCCGTCAGGGCGTCGGCGTTGAGGCCGGAGATGCTGGTCTCGATACCGATGTTGCCGAACTGGTACCGCTCACCTTCGGAGATCGTGTAGTTGATGAAATAGGCGTTGCGCGAGGCGTCGTACTCGGCAACCGCCGAGGTCACCACCGCATCGGGGTAGCCGCGATTGGCGTAATAGAGCCGGATCAGCTCCTGGTCGATGGTGAGTTTGGTCGGATCGTAGGCGTCATCCCGGAACAGCCAGCTGAGCAGATGGGTCTCGCGGGTCTGGATGACGCTCTTCAGCGTTCCGGCGTCGATGGAGTTGTTGCCGGTGAAGTTGATCGCGGCGATGCCGGTACGCTCGTTCTCCTGGATCACGAAGACGACGCGGACGCGGCCGTTCACGGTCGGCTCTTGCCGGACGCTGACCTGAACGTTGGCGTAGCCCTTGCTCTCATAGGCGAGCCGGATGCTCTCGACATCGGCGGCGAGACGGGACTGGGAGACGGTGCCGCGCTCGGCGACGTCGACCATGGCCAGAAGCTGACTGTCGGAGAAGCCGCTATTGCCCTCGAAGAGGACCGAGGAAATGAGAGTCTCCCCCGCCTGCTGCGCCTGCGCCGGCTGGATACCGACCAGACTACCCCCCGAAATGGCAGCTCCGGACATCATCGCCAGCGCCAGAAAAACGCCGCGCATCAGCTTGGTAGCTTTGATCATAGTGTTATTGCCTCGTGCGACCCAGGCTGGGGGGAATCGCCATGCACAGCCCACCCCCAGCTAACTCCATTGATTGCTTTTACTGTTTTTTTAACCACAGGCAAGCCGCAAGCACCGGAGCGGTTACCAAAAGATTGGCTTGCGTGCATTCCTGCAACACAGCCGAAACAGTGAATCAGCACCGATCAGGTGAGCTGGCGGACCACTTCCAGCACGGTATCGTTGAACACCGTGAAGATCATCAGGGACACGACGATCGCGAAGCCGAAGCGGAATCCAATTTCCTGCGCCCGTTGGCTCAGCGGCTTCCGGCGGATGACCTCGGCGAAATAGTAGAGCAGATGCCCCCCGTCGAGCATGGGAATCGGCAGCAGGTTGAAGATGCCGATGTTCAGCGACAGCAGCGCCGCCATGTTGACCAGCGCCAGTACCCCGAGCGTTGCCACCTCACCGGAGACGCGGGCGACCTTCACCGGTCCGCCCAGTTGCTGGATGTCGCCGCGGCCGACGAAAAAGTCGCCGATGAAGGCTGCCGTGCGGTCGACGATGAACCGCATCTCCTCGAAGGTCATCCCAACCGCTTCCGCCGGACCGGGCCGATAGAGTTCGACGCCGCTCTGTTCGACATCCTTGGTGACGCCGATGCGGCCGATCCGGTGGCTGTTGCCGAAGCGATCGGTGGTTTCCGTGGCCTCCGGCACCATGACGATGCGCTCTTCGGCGCCATCCCGCTCCAGAACGACCGTCACCGCCCGTTCCGGTGCCGTCGCCACCAGCCGCTGGAAGTCCTCGAAGCCGCGCACCCGGAAGCCGTCCACGGACAGGACCCGGTCGCCCGCCTCGATGCCGGCTTCGGCGGCCACCGAACCGGCCACCACCTCGTCGATGGTCGGGGGAAGCGTGTAGCGCCCGTAGCCGAGCAGCAGCGCATAGAGGACAAGGAAGGTGAAGATGACGTTGGCGGCGGGGCCCGCGGCCACCACGGCGATGCGGCGCCAGACGTTCTGGTTGACGAAGAGCCGCGGCCGAAGGGCCGGGTCGATCTTCTCCTCGATCTCGGGGTCGGTCTGGCCCGCGGGATTCATGTCGCCGACGAAGCGCACGTAGCCACCGAGGGGCACGGCCGAGATCCGCCAGCGGGTGCCGGCGCGGTCGTTGAAGCCGACGAGCTCCGGTCCGAAGCCGATGGAGAAGGTGTGGATGGCGATGCCGTTCCAGCGGGCGACGAGGTAGTGCCCCATCTCGTGCACGAACACGATCACCGTGAGCACTACGAGGAATGCCGGCAACATCAGCAGGTATTGCATCGGGATCACGTCGAACATGCATTCTCCTCGGCGCCATCGGCATCTACGGACTGGCGGCGCTGCCGACGGTGCAGCAGCGGATCGTCGAGAGCTGCCGTCACCAGTGAATCAGGCCGCCGGCAACGTCGCCCCATCCCGTATGCAAGCCACCCACAAGAACCACCAGAAACGCCGGAAAAGTAACCGAATCAAGGCGATCCATCAGGCCACCATGTCCTGGGATGATGTCACCACTGTCCTTGATGCGGAAGCGCCGCTTGACGGCACTCTCGGTGAGGTCGCCGAGCTGGCCGGCGATGCTCAGCGACAGCGCCAGCAGCAGCCCGATCCACAAGGGCGAGGCGGGCACGAAGACCAGCCAGAGCAGCAGCCCGGCGAGCGTACCGAGGGCAAGGCCGCCGAGCGCGCCGGACCAGGTCTTGGAGGGCGAGATGTCCGGCGCCAGCTTCTCGCCTCCCAGCAGGCGGCCGGTGAAGTAGGCGCCGGTATCGGTGAGCCACACGACGGTGCCGAGAAGGACGCAGGCGAAGATGCCGTCGGTGCCGGTTCCGCGAATGGCGAGGGCGGCAACAATCACCGCGCCGAAGAAAACGAGGCCGGCAGCACGCCAAGGAGCGCCCTCCCCTCCCACGACGAGCGCCGTCAGGCAGGCGACGACCATGACGACCAGCACCGCCAGCGGCCCGAGCAACGGATACAGCAGGGCCGCGAGCGCGACGAGAAAGACGAGCAGCCCGCCGATCAGCGTCAGCGGCTTGAGGGTGACCATTTGGTCCCACTCGCGATAGCAGCCGGCAAAGGCGGCGCCGACGAGGGCCGCGAAGACGTAGCCGCCGAAATACACGGCGGTCACCGTCGCCGCGATCAGGACCGCCGCCGAAGCGAGACGCGGGCCAAGATCCGTCCAGGAGCGGCGGGGCGAGGGAGCGGGCTCGCCGCGCGTCGGTTCGGACACAGTCAACGGCCTCCCGCTGTCACGCCGCCGAAGCGGCGCTCCCGCATCGAGTAGTCCTCGAGGACGCGGAGAAAGGTCTGTTCGTCGAAATCCGGCCAGTTCTCCTCGACGAACACCAGTTCGGAATAGGCCGCCTGCCAGAGCAGGAAATTTGAGACCCGCTGTTCGCCGCTGGTGCGGATGATGATATCGGGATCGGGAATGCCGCTGGTGTAGAGCTCGCGCGACACCGTTGCCTCGGTTACGTCCTCGGGCCGCAGCTGGCCGTCGCGGACCTTCCCCGCTATGCGCCGCACCGCCTCCGTGATCTCGGCCTTGCCGCCATAGTTGAAGGCGACGATCAGTTCGAGACCGCTATTGCCCGCGGTCTTGGCTTCGACGTCGTCGATCAGGCGCCGCAGCGACGGCTCGAGGCCGAGACGGTCCCCGATGATGCGGACGCGTACGTTGTTGCGGATCAACCGTTCGAGGTCTGACGCAACAAACCTTCGCAACAGGCCAAAAATGAAGCTGATTTCGTCTTTCGGACGACTCCAGTTCTCGGAGGAGAAGCTGAAAACGGTGAGATGCCGCAGGCCGTAGGTGATCGCCAGTTCGACGAGCCGGCGCAGCGCCTTCACGCCCTCGATATGGCCTTCGGTCCGCGGCTTGCCGCGCGCCGTCGCCCAGCGGCCATTGCCGTCCATGATGACCCCGACATGTGCGGGGATCCTCAGGTCCAGCCGCTGGCCGGGCTGCCGATCAACGGCCGGTTCGCTTGACATCGACGCCCTCCCGGGCCGGTTTCGAGGCCATTCTAGACCTGCATTATTTCCTGTTCCTTGACGCCGACGATGCCATCGATCTCGCCGACTGCCTCGTCGGTCGCGGCCTGCACCTGATCCCCGAGCTTGCGCGCGTCGTCCTGGCCCAGGTCGCCGTCCTTCTCCAGCTTCTTGAGGAGGTCCATGCCGTCGCGCCGGATGTGGCGCACCGCGACCCGCGCCTGCTCGGCATAATTGTGCGCCACCTTGGTCAATTCGCGGCGGCGCTCCTCGTTGAGCTCCGGCAGCGGCACGCGGATGACGGCGCCCTCGGCGGACGGGTTGAGGCCGAGGCCGCTGTTGCGGATCGCCTTCTCGACGGCGCCGGCTAGGCCCCGGTCCCAGACCTGGACGAGGAGCATGCGCGACTCCGGCACGGTCACCGTCGCCACCTGGTTGAGGGGCATGCGGGAGCCGTAGGCATCGACACTGACGGGCTCTAGGAGCCCGATGCTGGCCCGTCCGGTCCGCAGCCCTGACAGCTCGTCCTTCAGGGCGGCGATCGACTTCTGCATGCGGCTCTTCAGCTCGTCGATCGAAAATCCCTCAGCCATGGCAAACTCCTTGGTTTTCAGGCGCCTCAGCCGACGCGCGTACTTCTGGTCCGGCCGCCAAGGACGCCCATCAGGCCTTCCTTGTCGTCCAGGGCGTAGACAATTATCGGCAAGCCATTGTCGCGGGCAAGGGCGAATGCCGCAGTATCCATGACCCGCAGGTCGCGGGCGAGCACCTCTTCGTGGCTGATCTGTTCGAAGCGTTCAGCCTCGGGATTGGTGCGCGGATCGTCGGAATAGACGCCATCCACCTTGGTCCCTTTGAGCAGCACATCGCAGCGCAGTTCGATGGCCTTGAGGGCCGCGGCGGTGTCGGTGGTGAAGAAGGGGCTGCCGGTGCCGCCGGCGCAGACGACGACGTAGCCGTCGTTGAGGGAGGCGGCGGCGTCCCGGGCGGTGAAGGTGTCGGCAACGGTCGGCATCGGCACGTTGGTGTAGACCTTCACCGGGATGCCCTTCTGTTCGATGGCATCGCCGAGTGCAAGGGAGTTGATGACGGTGCCGAGCATGCCCATGACGTCGCCGGTCACGCGGTCGGCGCCCTTGGCGGCGACGGCCATGCCGCGGAAGATATTGCCGGCGCCGATGACGATGGCGATCTGCACCCCGGACCTTGCGGCGGCAGCGATCTGGTCGGCCATGGCGTGCAGGAACTGCGGCTCGATGCCGAAGGACTGGTCGCCGGCGAGCACCTCGCCGGAAACCTTGAGGAGTATCCGCTTGAAGGCGGTGTCAGCCATCGGTCGAGCCCCTCGAAACCTCTTGTGGAAGCCGAATCCGCGGCGCCCGCGCGATGTTATGCCACTACCGGACGGGGCGTGGCCACCCCGCCCGGAGCTGGTTTCCCGGACCGGTCAGGCGCCGGCGGTCGCGGCCACTTCGGCCGCAAAGTCCGACTCTTCCTTGGCGATGCCGTCGCCAAGGGCATAGCGAACGAAGCCGGTGACGCGGATCGGGGCACCCACGTCCTTCTCGGCGTTCTTCACCACGTCGGCGACCTTGGTCTCGCCGTCGATGACGAAGGTCTGCGCGAGGAGCGTCACTTCCTCGTAGTACTTGCGCACCCGGCCTTCGACCATCTTCTCGATGATCTCGTCCGGCTTTCCGGATTCGCGGGCCTGCTCTGCGAAGATCGCCCGCTCGCGCGCGACGATCTCCTGGTCGAGGTCGTCGGGGGAGACCGAGAGCGGGTTGGTGTTGGCGATGTGCATGGCGAGCTGCTTGCCGAGGGTGGCGAGTGCCGCCTTGTCGCCGGTCGACTCGAGCCCGACGATGATGCCGAGCTTGCCGAGACCCGGCTTCACCGCGTTGTGCACGTAGTTGCCGACGACGCCTTCCGACACCTCGATCATGGCACTGCGGCGCAGGTTCATGTTCTCGCCGATCTTGGCGATGGCGTCGGTGAGTTCGGCCGACACCGAGCGCGCGGAGCCGGGATAGGGCATCTCGGAAAGCACATGGACGTCGCCGCCCGCCTGCAGGGCGAGCTTGGAGATGTTCTCGACGATCGACTGGAACTGCTCGTTACGGGCAACGAAGTCGGTTTCCGAGTTGACCTCGACGATGGCGGCCCGGTGCGGCTCGACAGCGACGCCGACCAGGCCCTCGGCCGCCACGCGGCCGGCCTTCTTCGCCGCCTTGGCGAGACCGCGGGTGCGCAGCCAGTCGATGGCCGCTTCCATGTCGCCATTGGTCTCGCCGAGGGCCTTCTTGCAGTCCATCATGCCGACGCCGGTGGCATCGCGGAGTTCTTTTACCTGCTGAGCTGTGATTGCCATTTGGATATCACCTGGGTTTGCGGTCCCGTGGCGGGACCGCGCATTGCATGGAGAGTGATCGAAAAGCCGGCCCTGAAGGCGTCAGCTTGCGGCGCCGGCAGCAGGCTGCGGTTCGGCTTCGGTCGACTCGGCTGCGGGTGCCTCGGCGGCGGGAGCCGGCTCTTCGGCAGCGAGCGCGGGCTCTTCGGGAGCCGCTTCGCTGGCACCAAGATCCGCACCGCGGGCCGTCGAGGACCGCGAGATGCCGTCGATGGCGGCGCGCGATACCAGCGTGCAGTAGAGCTCGAGGGCGCGGCTCGCGTCGTCATTCCCCGGGATCGGGAAGTCGACGAGGTCGGGATCAGAGTTGGTGTCGACAATGGCGACCACCGGAATGCCGAGACGCCCGGCTTCCTTGATGGCGTTGGCTTCCTTGTTGGTGTCGATCACGAACAGCAGGTTGGGCAGGTTGCCCATGTCCTTGATGCCGCCGAGATCGCGCTCCAGCCGCTCCTTCTCACGGTCGAGCAGCAGCCGTTCCTTCTTGGTCAGGCCCTCGGCGCCCTCTTCGAGCTGTGCCTCGAGTTCGCGCAGCCGCGAAATGGAGTGCGAGATGGTCTGCCAGTTGGTCAGCGTGCCGCCGAGCCAGCGGGAATTGACGAAGTACTGGGCCGACTGCCGGGCCGCCTCGGCCACCAGCGGCGCCGCCTGGCGCTTGGTGCCGACGAAGAGCACGCGGCCGCCATCGGCGACGGTGTCCGACACCAGCTGCAGCGCCCGCTGCAGCATCGGCACCGACTGGCTGAGGTCGAGGATGTGAATGTCGTTGCGGACGCCGAAGATGTAGCGTTCCATCTTCGGGTTCCAGCGGTGCTTCTGGTGGCCGAAATGGACGCCGGCCTCGAGCAGCTGACGCATAGAAAAATCGGGCAATGCCATGGGGGCATTTCTCCTTTACCGGTTGAACCTCCGCAGAGCAGTGCGACGGAATACCGCCACCGGATGGGGCTGCCGAATTGGCTCGGAGCGCCGGCTCTGCGTGTGAATTACGCCCGGAACGGTCCCGGGCGCGTCGCGGATATAGGTGGGATCGCGGGAAAAGGCAAGGCGGACGGTGGCAGACGAAGCGCAGGCGCTTCGGTCACTGGCCTTCCGGAACGTCCCCCGGCCCCATGACCGGGCAGGCCACGACGACCTTGAGGCCGGGCTGGTTGTCGATCCGCTCGATCGTTCCGCCCAGACCCTGCACGAGCGTCGCCAGCATCCGCGAGCCGAAGCCGGTGCCTTCGTTCTCGCCGCCATAGCCCTTGCCGCGATCCGCGACGCTGAGGCGCATATTTCCCTGATGCTCCTCGAGACGGATTGTCACCGGACCCGGCCTACCGCCATAGGCGTACTTCGAGGCGTTGATGATCAACTCGTTGACGATGAGGCCGACGCTGACGGCCCGGTCAGTGCTGATCAGGATGGGTGCGAGTTCGGTCGCGATATGGTCGGCCCAGTCGGCATCGATGGTCGTCTGCAGTTCCTCGACGAGCTCCTCCATGTAGCGGGACAGATCGACCACGCGCGAGCTGTCGTCCTGATAGAGGCGTCGATGGACGAGGCCGACCGCCGTCAGCCGGTGCTCGGCGTCCTCGAGCTGCTCCCGGACCTCGGCGCTGGCGTTGCGCCCCTGCATCCGGAGGAAGGCCGCCACCAGGGAGAGGCTGTTCTGGACCCGGTGGTTGACCTCCTTGAGGAGATAGTTCTTCTGCCGGATCAGGGTCTCGTTCTCCCTGAGGGTCGTCAGCAGCTCTTCGTTCAGCTGCCGGATGCGGCTGCTGTTCCTCGCCTCCAGCATGAGCCTGACCATGCGGCTCGCGGATTCGATCTCGGCATGGGTCCAGGCACGCGACCGGCCGCGCACGCTTTCCGACCAGGCTTCGAAGGAGGACCGAGGCACCAGCGTGGCCTCCGGTGAGTGCGCCACACCCTTGTGCGGGTTGCCCGCCCATTTCACCGTCTGCAACTGCTCGGCCCGAAACCACATGAGGATGGTGGGCACCTCCGTCGACATGGTCACGGCGAGCAGGCCGCTGGCGAGGTCCTGGAACGCCGCCGCCTCCGGCAGCTGCTGCGACAGCGAACTGGTGACGATTGGCGCGATGGCTGCCGGCTGCCGGACGTAGCGGGCGACCGCCCGCACCTCAGCCTCGCCGGGACAGCTGCCGGCGCAGAAGACGTCGTTGCCCTGCACTGCCACGAAGCCGTCCGCCATCAGCAGCGCCGCGAGGTCCTTGCCCGCTCGGGCGAAAAACGCCGTCAGCTCGTCGTCGGAGCCGAGGTGCGCGAGCACCACGTCCTCCTGGGCCCGCAGCCGCATGCGCTCGCGCAGCAGCTCGTTCTCCTCGCGCGCCTTCACCTGCCGCGCCAACGTCGCCGCCAGCGCCTGGCAGGCGAGCCGCGTGGTCAGCGACAGCACCCTTGGCTCATGGTGATGGCACGCCACCAGCCCCCAGAGCACTCCGTCCTTGACGATGGACATGGAGGCCGAGGCCGCAACCCCCATGTTCTTGAGATACTGGATGTGGACCGGCGACACGCTGCGGAGCGTCGAATCGCTCATGTCGATGCCCGAGAGGTCGGTGCTGGCGCTGACCACGAGTGCCGGCGTGTAATGGACGTCCGCGATCACCCGCACCCGGTTGCGCACATAGAGCGCCCGGGCCTGCCGCGGGATGTCGGTCGCGGGAAAGCGATGGTTCATGAAACTTGGGGAGCCGTCGGCGATGCTCTCCCCAAGCACGACCCCGGCATCCTCCTCCACGAAGCGGTAGATCATCACCCGGCCATAGCCGGTCAGCTCCTGGAACACCCGCGCCGCCCGCCGCGCGAGTTCGGCGAGTGATCCCGCCTGCTCGAGCGCCGCACCCATGGTATCGATCCGGGCGAGAAAGGCGGCGTCGAGCGCCTCGCCCGGCACCTGTTCGGTCAGCTCGACGACCAGATGCTCGCCGCTCCGGTAGGCGACCGCGTCGACCATCGATCCCGCGAAATACACCTCGCCGAGCGCGAGGATGCCTTTTGCCGGCAGGCGTGGCGCAATCGTCGCCGCATCGTGGCCGATCAGCTCCGCGAGCGGGCGCCCTAGCACCTCGATGGGGCTGTTGGCATGGCCCACCACCTCCCCCCGCCGGTCGGCGATCAGCATCACCCCATAGGGCTGGATGGCGCCCGGGATGTGTATGGGTTCGCGGTCGCAACTGGTCAGCGCTTCCTCGCTAAGCTCGTTCACTGGCATTCTCCGCATGGCAACCGGCGGCCAGCTGGAAGACGGCCTCTGCCGTCGCCAGCGCCTCCGCCCGGTCGATTTCCGCCATGGTCTCGAGCAACAGCAGGAAGCGCCGCCAACGGGTCGGGTCCGCCACCTGCAGGGCGAGATGGCGGGCCCCGAAACTCCCGTCGAACCCCAGCGCTGCCGCCCGCCGGAGCAGCAGCCGTGCGCCCAGCGCCGAGCCCTCCAGCACGTAAAGCGCCCCGAGCGCCGCCGAGGGGCTTCCAATTCGCAGGGGCGGGCGGATCGCCGGCAGGCGCACTACCCCCAGATCGCGCAGGTCGCGCGCCAGCAGCCCGAGCAGCCGCGGCAGCGACCAGAAGCCGAACCCGGCACAGGCCGGTTCGACGGCGCCACGGAAACGGTAGCTGTTGGCGACGAACGCCCGGTACTGGTCCACCCCACCCAGCGCCCCGGCCGCCTCGTCGAGACGGCGATGGGTGTGTTCGGTGTGGTGCCGCAGCGCGGCCCGCAGGCTGTCGGAACTCGAGGACCGGGGTCCACTGGTGTTCCGTGAACTGGTGGGGGGCTGGGGCACAGTTAGCATAATCCGGTAGCAGGCCCAATTGCATATGTTATCTGCGCGCCGCGGGCGGGCGTGGACGCAGACCCGCCCTCCCCCAACGCCCGGCCGCCCGATCGGTGCCGCGGCCCCGGACTTTTTCGATGACCGGTTTCTGTTGGGAAGGAGGCTATGGTTCTTTCGTCCCGCCGGAGGTAACACAGCAACGTGTGCCGGCTGGCGGGGGAAACCATGTTGACCATCGACGACGTTGCAGCAGTCCCGCTGTTCTCGACCTTGCCGAAGTCGGAACTGGCGCGGCTGGCGCTGGCGGCAGCCGATCTTCAGCTGGGCGCCGGGGAATTCGCGGTGCACGAGGGCGGCGAGGGCGCGCTGTTTGCCGTCATCAGCGGCAGGATCGAGGTCGTGAAGACCTTCGACGGCATCGAGCGCACCCTTGGGTGGCGCCTGCCGGGCATGATCTTCGGCGAGGTACCAATCGCCCTCGGGACCCGATTTCCCGGCGGATACCGCGCGGCTGAGCCGTCCCGAGTGATGCGGCTGGAAATCCAGCAATACTACGCCCTGGCGGCGGTCTCCAAGGAGGTGGCGGAGCAGGTCAGCGCGATCGCCCGAGAGCGGATCGGCGGGCTGCAGAGCGTGTCGTCGGAGCCGCCGAAGCCGCGGGTGACGCTGGTCGGGCATCGTTGGGACCCCGCCTGCAGCGAGCTGCGGCGCTTCCTCGCGCGCAACCAGATCTCCTTCGTCTGGCTGGAGCCCGCCACGGCCGAGGCCGAAGCCTTCTGGGCCGCGGCGGGCCGGGCGGCCACCGAAGTCCCGGTGGCACAGCTCGCGGATGGCGCGGTGATCGAGGCGCCGAAAGTGCGCGAGCTCGCCCGGCAGCTCGGCCTGCAGACTGCGCCCGGGGGCAATGAATACGACGTCGCGATCGTCGGCGGCGGGCCGGCCGGCATGGCGGCCGCGGTCTACGGGGCATCCGAGGGGCTCCGCACCATCGTCGTCGAGCGCGAGGCACCGGGGGGACAGGCCGGCACCTCCTCGCGGATCGAGAACTATCTCGGCTTCCCGAGCGGCATCTCCGGCGACGAGCTGGCCAGCCGTGCCCTGCAGCAGGCGAAGCGGCTCGGCGCAGAGATCCTCGTCACCCGCTCGGTCACCGGCATCGATCCGGGGAGCCACGAGGTGGTTCTCGACGGCGGCGAGGTGATCCGGGCGCGGAGCCTCATCCTCGCCACCGGCGTCACCTGGCGCCGACTCGCCATCGACGGCTTCGACCGGCTCATCGGCAAGGGCATCTACTACGGCGCGGCGCGCAGCGAGGCAGCCGGCACCCACGGCCTCGACGTCTACCTTGTGGGAGCCGGGAACTCCGCAGGCCAGGCGGCGCTGCATTTCGCCAACCACGCCCGCCAGGTGACGCTGCTGGTGCGCGGCCCCGCGCTCGCGGACAGCATGTCCCACTATTTGATCGAGCAGCTCCGGGCGAAGGCGAACATCGCCGTCCGGTTGCGCTGCGAGGTCGAGGCGGTGCATGGCGACACCAGCATTGCCGCCGTCGACATCCGGGACAAGGAGACCGGCGAGGTGCGCCGGCACGACTGCGGCGGGCTGTTCATCTTCATCGGGGCCGACGCCGAGACGGAGTGGTTGCCGGCCGCGATTGCCCGTGACGCCCGCGGCTTCGTGCTGACCGGCGACGAGGTGACGAAGGCCGGGCTCTGGCCGCACGACCGCGACCCCTACCTGCTCGAAACCAGCGCCCCCGGCGTCTTCGCCTGCGGCGACGTGCGCCTCAGCCCGGTCAAGCGTGTAGCCGCGGCGGTCGGCGAGGGCAGCATGGCCATCGCCTTCGTGCACCAGTACCTGGCGCGAGATGCACGGCCCGCCTCGCTCGCGCTGCGGGCCTGACCGTCCGGGGCAGCATGCGCATCGCGGTCACCGGCACGCATGGCTGCGGCAAGACCACGTTGATCGCGGATTTCACCGCCGCCCATCCGGGCTTCGAGGCGGTGCCGGAGCCCTATTGGCTGCTGGCCCGGGACGGCGTGCCGTTCGCGGACGGGGCGACCACGGCCGATCTCGAACACCAGCTCCAGTTGAGCTGCACCCTGCTGCTCGAGCAGGTTCCCGGCCCCGGCGTCGTCTTCGACCGGTGTCCCCTCGATTTCCTCGCCTACTTGGACGTCGTCAGCGCCGCCGAAGGTTTCGAGTGGCTGCCGGGAGGCCGGCTGCTGCACCGCATCGGCACGGCCCTCGCGACGCTCGACCTCGTAATCTTCGTGCCCCTGCTGGCGCCCGACGAGATCGCGGTGCCGATCGAGCATTCTCCGCTGCGCCGCCGCGTTGACCGGCGCCTCAAGACCATGCTGCGGCAGGACGATCTCGGCTTGCTCGCGGCGGGCCCACGCATCTTCGAGGTCTCCGGCCCGCCCGCCGCGCGGGTGGCGAAACTCGCGGCAGCGCTGGGCTGACCGGGCAGACACTTTTCGACAGTCGGTCGATCCCCGTTCCCGCCGTTCGTCGCAGCAATGGAGGCCGTGCACCCCGCCCCGCCCACAGGGAGAGACCAATGACCCAGTACCTCGTCGCCATCCACCGCCCGCGCGACTACGACCCCACCACCGAGGACGACGCCATGCGCCGCGCCATCACCGCGCTCAACGACGAGATGGTCGCCGCCGGCATCCGGATCTTCGTCGGCGGCCTGCAGCCGCCGAGCCGTGCCAAATCGGTGCGGGTCCGGCCCCGCGGCAAGGCCGCGGTCACCGACGGCCCCTACAGCGAGGCGAAGGAACTCATCGGCGGTTTCTGGGTGCTGGAGGTCCCGGACATGGAGGCGGCGATGGCCTGGGGCGAAAAGGCCGCGACCGCCTGCCGCGCCGGAGTTGAGGTGCGGCCGTTCTGGTGAAAGGGACCTCGCTTCTTGCGGGTAGTTCCCTCCGCCCGTTGCGGCCAGCGGTCGAAACGGGCCGCGGCGCGCCCTTCAGCCACAACCTGACGGCCGGCGGCAGGTCGACGGTGCTGGGCTCGACGCGCTAGCCTGCCGGAAGCGCTCATCAAGAGCGCGTGCGCTGCTGAGCTGGCCCCAGAGGAACTTGCCCATGCCAAAGATGAAGAAGAAGGAATACGAGGCGCTGCTCGAGCCCCTGCAGATCGAGCTCAACAACCTCGCGCGCTGGCTCAGCCAGACCGGCACCCGGATGCTGGTGCTGTTCGAGGGGCGCGACACCGCCGGCAAGGGCGGCACGATCGGTGCGATCAGCGAGCGCATGAACCCGCGCCGGGTGCGCACCGTCGCGCTGCCCAAGCCGACGGAGCGGGAGAGCACACAGTGGTATTTCCAGCGCTATGTTGCGCACCTGCCGGCAGCCGGCGAACTCGTGCTGTTCGATCGCAGCTGGTACAATCGGGCCGGCGTCGAGAAGATCATGGGCTACTGCACCGAGGCCGAATACCAGCGTTTTCTCGAACAGGCGCCCGTTTTCGAGAAGCTGCTGGTGGATGACGGCATCCTGCTCTTCAAGTACTGGCTGGCGGTCGACCAGGTCCATCAGGAGGAACGCTTCGCCGAGCGCGCCGAGGATCCGCTGAAGCGGTGGAAGCTGTCGCCGATCGACCTCGAAGCGCGGAAGCACTACGAGGACTATGGCCGCGCGCGCGACAAAATGTTCGCGGCCACGCATACCACCTATGCGCCTTGGCATGTGGTCGAGTTCGACGATCAACGTCGCGGCCGGCTCAACCTGATCCGGCATCTGCTCGACCTCGTGCCGGACTGCACCCTGCCGAGCGCGCCCCTGGAGCTGCCGCCGCTGGCCACACCGCCCGCAAAGGAGCACTACGAGGGGCCGGTCAGGCCGGTGACGGATCGATACCTCTCTCCCGTTCACGGGAGAGCGTGAGCATCGACCTCAGACTGTCCAACGTGCAGAATTGATTGGTCCGGGAGGCGGTGGATACTTCGATCAGGTTAGGGCCGGTTGCCGACAGTTCCATTTAAGCAAGGCCAGCGGTAATTCACAGCGGTTGCTCGTGACTTCACGCGCCTGTCTGGAAGAGCACGGGCGCCCGCAAACGCCGGATGATTTGCGGCACCATCAGATGATCCGCATGAGTAGCGTAGTTAGAAGCGAGATGCTTTTTCTCCTCCCGCTGGAGGGGCAGCCTTGCTGATACCGTTCAACGGTCGGCTGCTGGTTGCACGGCCTCGCCGGCCGAGGCCTCGGTACAGGGGCGCGGCATCGCTCCCGCTCATGTCTGGTTGGTGGCGACCTTCTGCAGGCTGGCGCGGTGGGAGCAGGATTACCAGACTTACGCGCCAGAGCCGGTGCCGCTATCCATCCTCATTGTAACCGGCCGCGCACGGATCAAGCGTATCCGCTCGCTGATCGACCCAATTGGCGCTGCCCGAAAGGCATTGCCGGGAATCGGAAAGCGGGATGTCCGGGTTCGGCGATTAAACCAGCGAAGTTTTACGGCCGATATAGGGTCGGGAGCGATCGAGCAGCATTGCGCCAACAGCAGCCAATGAACGCCACATGATGGGTGGCCGGACAGCGAGGATCTGTTCGTGCTTCTCGGCACAGCACACGCTGCACTGCGCCTGCAGGCGACATCAAGGGTAGTTTGGGACTGGGCTCCGTACCGCCTCAGTCGGTGACTCAGAACTTGTGGCTGATCGAAAGCTGACCGCTGTGGCTCGTGCTGTCGGCGCCGAAAGTGCCGCGATAGCCGCCGCTGAAGGTCAGGCCGCCGTCGAAGGAGAGGTCGAGCTTGGCTTCGAGCGCGAGCCGATGGTCCTCGAGGTCGGCGCCCGAGAGCGTGTAGCCTGGCGCGCCGGCAAAGGCCAGATTGCGGTCCGGAGCGCCGCCAAGGCTATGCTCGTAGGCGGCGCTGACCTCGGTGCGGAGCCGCGCCTCGCCGTCGAGTTGCCATTCGTGGCCCAGCGCGAGGCCGGCGACCATTGTTCCGGTGACATAGTCCGCCGGGTCGATGGAGAGATTCAGCACGCCTGCCCCGGTTTCCGTCGCCCCCTGGCTATGCACAAAGGCGGCATCCACTCCAGCGAAAGGCGAGACGGTGACGCCGCCGACCTCGAGCCGATACCGCGCGGCCGCCGAAATGCCGAGGCTTTGTGCGCCATAGCTGGCAATCGCCGTGCCACCCACGCCGCCGACTAGGACATCGCGGCTGGTTTCCACGCTGTGGATGCCAAAGTGGGTGGCGGCGCTCAGCAGCAATGGGCCGCTCTCCATTGCTCCATAGACGCCGACATGGGCGCTATCGATAGCGGCCTGCGAGGAGGCTACGGAGGCTTCATTGCGGGTATAGCCTAAGGCGAGGCCGGCAGAGAAGCCGGCCCCGCTCCACACCGCTTCGGTTCCCGCCGCAATACCGCCGAAGCTGAGGTCGAGATCGCCCGCGGTGCCACCGCCTGCGATCGAGGCGCCGCCGGCCATCAGCTGCCCCCAAAGACCGTGGGCGGCATCCGGTGCGGCGGGATCGACCGCCGCATCGATGGCCTGCGCTGCCAGTGGAGCCGGTGCATAAGCCAACGGCTCGACGGCAGGCGCGGCTGCCGGCGGCAGGCCGGCACGCGTGCGTAGGATCTGCCCGAAGCCGATACCGGCATTGGCGATCGCCGTCGGGAGGCTCGCATGAATCTCGCCCGATGCAGCGTCGAACGCCGCCTGCGCATCCTCTATGGTCGGGGCGAACAGGATGCTCGAATAGACGCTTTGCGCGTCCGGATCGGCACTCTGCGCGAAAGTAAACAGGCGCCGGGCGACAGTCTCCTGGTTCTTGGTCGCCGCTGCGCTCTCGAAGGCAATGACGTTGGTCTCGACCGCCACCTGTGTCGGCGTTTGGGCGAGGTCGAAATCGAGGAACACGGAATCGTATGCCTTTTCGATTCCGTCGAATTTTCCTAGGACGCCGCCGGTCGCATCGACGATTACGAAGCGCTGTCCATTTACGAACACGCCGTTCGAGGGCCCGGCGCTGACGACCACCGTGCCCCCGCCGATTGCCGCTGTATCGGCGACGATCCTGTCGGCTCCTCCGTTCGCCTCTATATCTAGAAGGAACCGGCTGCCCGCGTCGAAATCTGCAGGGCCCTGCGCAGTCAGCACCCCGATCTCACCCGCAGTTCCGGGCGCCACGGTTGCCCCGGTGCCGAAAGCGAAGGAACCACCCGTCCCGGTGCCGATCAGGCTCCCTCCGGAGCCAACCGCAAGATCCATGCCCGCAAGGTCTGCATTGAGGACAAGCGTTCCCTGCGTGACTGCGAACTCGGCGACGCCGCTATTGCTGCCCGTCAGCTCGAATACCGACGTGCCCGTCTTGGCGAAGGTTTCGAAGCCGAAGAAATCCGCGTCCGGCGCCCCTGTCCCCCCAATATCGACGCGCGTCATGTCGTACGTCGAATCCACGCCTGCCGCTCCGCTGGTCGAGCCGCCGAAGGCCAAGGTGTCGAGGCCGAGGCCGGCGTCGACGATCCCTTCCACGTCCCAGCCCGGCTGCAGTTCCAGACGGTCGTCATAGGCGTTGGTCGTATCGAAACGGATCGCGTGGCCGGCGTTGCTGGCCACGGCGCCAGCCACCGTCACCAAGGATTGACCGGCGATCCGGATAGCGTCGGCGTCGACGGTCGTCCCTTGGCTGGTGACGGTAGCGCCTTCCAGGATCGACAGGCGGCTGCCGTGAGTGCTCGCGAGGAAAATGCCCTGGCTGGTGGAACCGAGCACGTCTCCACCGATGGTCACCTCCGTCGCGCCAATGCCCAAGTTAACGGCCCTGATGCCGCGGAGGCCCTCCATGGTGGAACCCGCCGCCGTGGTAACGACAAGATCGGTCGCGGTGGCCACGTTAAAGGCAACGATGGCTTCCCCCGCCGACACGACGTCGCCGGTCAACGTGACGGTTGTTGCACCCGTGCCCTGGTTCAGGGCCCAAATTCCCGCAGTTCCGCCGCTGATGGTGCTTTGGCTTCCTGTGGTGACAGCAAGGTCCGTGGCGCCGGCACCGTTCACGGCGTACGCGCCCACCCGGCTCGTGCCGGCAACGTCCCCGTCGATGACGATATTGGTTTGGCCACCGGCGAGATTGTGCGCGTTGACGCCGTACTTGCCGCCCTCTACCTGCGCTGATGCGCCTGCGGTTATCGCAATACCGGTGGCGTCCCCATAATTGCGGACATAGATGCCATCCTGCTGCGTGGCGCTCACCTTGCCATGGACGGAGACGGTCGAGACGCCGGTGGCGCCGTTGGCAAGGTAGATGCCGCGGTTGCGGCCCGCGATGTTGCTGTCCTCGTGCGTGATGACCGTCGCATCGCCGGCATAGCCCCGGTTGATGAGGAGGACGCCGTGGCCGAACGTATGACTATTCACGACATCACCGCCAATTTCGATGAGCGAGTCGCCCCGCCCGCGATTCTTCAGCCCGATGGCCGCCTCGGCCGCGGTTACGCGCGAGCCGGCGGCGGTGGTGATGACGAGGTTTCCCGCGTTTGGCTCCCCCTCGAGCACGACACCGTACCGACCTGTGCCGGTGACCTCTCCGCCGATGTCGAGCCGCGCCGTGCCGGATCCCGCATGGCGCGCTGTAATGCCGACGAGACCATAGACTTCCGAACTGGCGCCGGTGGCGATCGACAGGTCAGCGCTGATCGCGCCATTGATCACGTTAATCGCCCGCCCGCCGGAGCCGACAAAGCCATCAACCGCGATGACTGCCGACCCGCCGAAATTGGTCGCGAAGAGCCCCGTGGATCCACCCTCGATATAGGCGTTCTCTCCGGCCGTTACGGAAAGGCCTCCGGCGCCTCCGGCGTTGCGGGCACTGATGCCGGCAACGCTGCCGATTGCGGTGCCGTCGAAGCGGATCGTCGTTGGACCGCTACCATGATAACCCGTGGCATTGATGCCGTATCGACCCACGAAATAGCCGCTCGTGTCGACCAACAGCGAACCCGGGGCCGTTCCGATATCGCCCGTCGAGACGATGTTAAGACCATTGGTTTCCCCGGAAAGGACAACATATCCGTCGGGTGCGCTGACGAACCGGATGTCACCGCGGCCCGAGATGGCGAGGGCGTTTCCACCGTTTCCGCCCTTGGCCGGATCAGTCTCGATGACCAGCGGGCTTCCCGCCTCGACGCTCGCGTTGTCGCGGGTGATCGTTTGCGTGTCTTTGCTCGTGCCGGTGCAGAGATAGCTGGTACCGCCTGAAGGCGCGCATACCTGCTGTGCGTAGGCGCCACGCCCGTAGGTGGCGAACGCCCCCGCTAAAAGCGAGACGGACACGAGAAGCTGCCTGCGGCGCATCGCGACGAGCCGCACTCGGCTCCCGGCCAGAACTGTCATTGCCTGTTCCTACGACAACCAGCCGAATGTCGACGCGACCCCTCAGCCCCAATCGCCGTAGGAACCATCTTTTCTGCATGCCGTAAAGAGATAAGGAAGCCTGGCCAGGGCTTCGCGCGCCGGCCATGACCTGCCTGTTGCCGCTCCAGTTCCGATCCCGTAGCTTGCGCGGCACAATGGCAAACTACAGCGAAATTCTTCGCCTCTTCCCATCAGCCCGCCACTACGTCCGCCAGCGCCGCTGGGCGCGGCGCGGCGAGGTGCTGGCCTATGCCCCGAACCTCGAGACCGATGTGTTCTCGACCGACCCTTACGGTTTCCGCCACGGCGAGGTAAACGGCGAACGCTACGGACTTGCCGCAGCCCTGTCAGGGGTAGCCTATGGGCTGGTACTTGGGTCCTCGGATATGTTCGGCTTCGGGCTGGACTGCAACGCGCAAACCATCGCCTCACGCCTTTCCGAACATTGCGGCGTCTATTGCCTCAACATCTCCTTCCCGGAAGCCGACCTGCGTACCCTCTGCACGGCCGCCACGCGGATCGCGTCCGAAACCCCGCTCACGCCAGCCTACATCGTCTGTTTCGGCGGCGGAACTCTCTCGCGCTACTGCTATACGCGCCGCTGCGATCCACTTTTCGGCTCGCCGGATTTTCTCGGCGGGAACACCGAAAGCCTCTCGCCCGGCACGCCCGAGGAAGCAACGGCGTTCGCCAACCTCACCAGCTATGCCCGTTTCTGGTTCGGCCAGCTCTCCGACCTGGCGCGCCGGTGCGGCTGCCCGCTCGTCGTCCATGACCAAGCTTCCGCCTTCGACAAGACGAGCCTCTCGGAAGTGGAGGCCACATGCGCCCTGACGCTGCCGGGCAACGAGGACGAAGAGCGCTTCGCCGCCCATCGCCTGCGCAACGCTCAGTTTCGAGCGAACTTCCTTGCTGCGGCAAGCAATGCGGCACGCATTGCTTCCAGCGAAGCGGACGCGCTTTCCTTCATCGACGAGTTCCACTACACCGCGGCGGCATCCGAGCGCATCGCCTCGGACATTGCGCAAAGCCTCTATGTGCCGGATCGGACCATGGTGGAGGCATAAGCACGTGAATGCCTACAGCATAGATTCGCAGCCGGCGGAGCCGGCGGCGCAAGCGAACCAGCCATCCGCCGTCCGCTATTCAGCTTCACCCACCCTTGCAGGGTTCCTGGCTCAGCAGCGCTTCTCGCTGGCATTCTCCTCCTATCAGTCGGGCAAGTTCTATCTGCTCGGCCGCCATCCCAATGGTGGGCTCCACGTCAACGAGCGCTTCTTCCAGAAGGCCATGGGCGTCTGCGTCGCGACGGCCGGCGACGGAGCGCCCCCCTCGATCCTGCTGGCGACTCTTTTCCAACTCATCCGGTTCGAGAACGCCCTCAACCCCGGCGAGCACATCAACCACGTGCAGGATGCCTGCTTCGTGCCGCGCCGGAGCTATTTGACCGGAGCGCTCGACCTGCACGATGTGGGCCTTATGGCAGATGGTCAGCCCATATTCGTGAACACGCTCTATAACTGCCTTGCCGTTCCCTCTGAGCGCCACTCGTTTAAGCCGGTCTGGAAGCCGTCCTTCATCTCGCGGATCGTGCGCGAAGATCGCTGCCATCTCAACGGGCTGGCGATGGATGACGGGCGCCCGGCCTATGTCACTGCCGTCAGCCGATCGGACACTATCGATGGATGGCGTGACCGGCGCGCCGATGGTGGCGTGGTGGTCGATGTAGAGACCGGCAGGATCGTCGCCGAAGGCCTCTCGATGCCGCATTCTCCGCGCCTCCACCAGGGCCGGCTATGGGTGCTGAATTCCGGTACGGGCGAGCTCGGCTGGATCGATCGCGATGCGGCCCCCAGCGAGGCCTTTAAACCGCTGGTCTTCTGTCCAGGCTTCGCGCGGGGCCTCGCCTTCCATGGCAACCATGCGGTGGTGGGGCTCTCCCGCCCCCGCTACGAGCGCTTCGAAGGCCTGGCGCTCGACCATCGCCTGGCCGAGGCGGATTCCGAGCCATGGTGTGGCCTGCAGATCATCGACCTTGCCACCGGCAGCTGCGTGCACTGGTTCCGTATCGATGGCGCCGTCGCCGAACTGTACGACATCGGCCTCCTCGCAGGTGTTACCTGCCCCATGGCCCTCGGCTTTGCCAGCGACGAAATCCTGAGCTTCGTCACGCATGAGCCGCTGGAAGCGCTATAAAGCCCTTCTGAGCACCTTCGCAAGCCGCCGTTCCGCCCCCTGCCCCATTGCAGCCATGCCGACGGACGCACGCATTGAACCCACCGACCGCGACCTCGCCGCCGATCTCGTCCGCTGCGGCCTCGCCCTCGACTAGGCGAATTCACGGGCGGCAAGTACCGGCATCTCGTGACGGCGGAGGCCTGGCAGAAGGAGGCACTCATTCAAGGCCGAGGATGTAGGTACGTTGGAGAATTGGGTCTAGCGGAGGGTACGGATCTCGTCCGTACCGGTGAATTCCGGGACGACTGTGTCATCGCCTGCCTCTGTGCGCTCGACACGCGAGTGTCCGGGATCGCCGGTGGGCTCGGGAACGCCAGCCTCGACGATGAAGTTGACTGAATGGGCGCCGTAAAGACCCGCCGGGTATCGCATAGGACCGGTTACACGGTAGAATTGTCCATCGCGTACCAGTGTCCCTGCAGCCAGCAACTGCGCCAGCCCGAACTGCTGGGGCAGTGTCTCCGGTTCGGTGATGGTGCTTTCGGTCGCGATCAGGTCCGCCTGGGCATCGAACAGGCCTGCAGGGCTGAAGTGTAGCGCCTCTCTTAACGCTTGGCTCTCCCATTCGGGCTGGATGCCCATGGGGGTGTCGATCGGAATGGGCGCGCCCGACGGTAAGAACATGGCGTTGAGGTCATATTCGCCCAGTGTGGCTACCGGGGCATGTCCCGTCCACAGCGCTATCAGGGCATTGTTCCTGCGGAATCCCTGACTGCCAATGTCATACTCGCTTCTCCTCTGACACTCCCGCTGCCCGTGGAAGCTGACTCGGCTCGCGTCGAGGCCGATTACCCCGCTGGCTACAGGCCCTGCCCGCGCCGGACCGATGACTGCGATATGCGCGATGCGGCTGGTGTCGCCGTCAAGCCGCCAGAGCAGGGAGTCATGAGAACTCACCACCAGATATAGAGGTGCATCACCGTACTCCACATGAAGACCCGCAGAGCTGGTGACGCCATCCAAGCCCGCCAGGCTCAGGGTGGAGATCGCTTGCCCCTCGTATATGCCCACTGTAACCAACTGATCGGCCGGCCCCGGCGCAGGCAGGCCGCAGACGTTGCGAGCGGCCACACCTATCGCTTCGTCGGCCACGCCGTGAGGCTCTACCCGCACCTCGTCGATAGCAAACCTGCCTCGACCGAACACTGCAACGCCCACTGGTGCAACCGCCCATGTCGCGTCATCTGCCTCGAATCGGAAGACGGACGTGCCGTTGACGAGAAAGTCGAGGCCCCACGCGCTGCGTTCGACCCGCAGCTGGTTGAAGCCCTCTGCGGCAATTGCGTCGTGGGTCCCGTTCTCCAGCGAAGTCAGGCGGCCGTCTTCTTTGCGCAGGATCCGATATCGCTGGTTGGAGCCAACAGCGAATACCAGATAGCCGATACCGTGCGGGTAACCGATCAGGAGGCCAGCACCGCCATCGGGCGCGTCCTCGGCGGCGATCGCGGCCTCGATCGCAGCCGCGTCAGTGGAGACGAGATCTTCCACGAAGGCGACCGGAACAGCAGGCAGATCGTAATAGCGCAGGGCCGAGTTGTCTTTGTCGTTGACGAGCCAGGCAGTGCCGTCCTCGACCGAAACCGTCCAGACGCCACGGCTTGACGGCACTAGAGCCCCGGTCAGGTAGCCTTCCGAGTCGGCAAAGCTTTCAACATAGCTGGTGGCATAGGCGAGGCCATCTTCCGCGGTGGACGGACTGCCGAGCGCGGCAAGCAGCAGTACGGCAACTGGCATTCGGCCCATGATCGATCCTCCAGAAGCTTGCTGCCACGATCTGCGAAAACACGTCCACACCGCCGTGGTATCGATGTTAACGAAGTCTGCAGTCTCCTTTGCGCCCCAGGTAGCTTTTCGATGGCTGCTCCGGTGCCCGGGGTAGCCCCTCCACCGCGCTCCGCGCGGTCCCCCTATCCCGTTGCGCGGAGAGGACCCGCACCGGGCCCAGTGCCACCTGCCCGACGGCCGCGAACTCGCCCTCGACCGGGCCAGGCTCTCGGGCGGCAAGGACCGGCACCTCGAGACGGCCGAGGCCCGCCGCCAGCTCTGGCGAGCGGCGAGCCGCAGGGCGCGCAGAAGCCGCAGTTGGAACCTCTCCAGGTGCGGCAGCGCGGGAGAATGCGGCTGTAGGTGCGCAGAAGATGCAGTCGGGAGCCTCTTCCGTTCACCGGAGTGGAGGGTCAGGCGAAACGTGGTGGAGAGAGCGGCCAAGGGGCAGGAGGTACCGATGCGGTTGTCAATTGATTGCCGCACTCCGGCCCTCCGGCCCGTGGCTGAATCGCACGACCGCCGTCTCGCCGCGCAAAGCGTCCGCTGCGGCCTCGCCCTCGACCGAGCCAGGTTCTCAGGCTGCGACTACCGGCACCTTGAGCCAGCGGAGGTGCGGCGCCGGTTCTGGGTCGCCGATGCGCGGCAGCGCCGAAAGTGTGGGGTCGAAAGCGGCCGCTGCCCAAGCGAAAGGCAGGTATCGCAATTCTCGGATCAAAATCGGCCGGCCGACCTCTCGGACGATGCTCGCCCCGTACCCCCCTCAGCTCAACCGAACATCCACCACCCCGTCCAGCGCCTTGATCCCCCCCGCCAGTTCCGCGCTCAACCGGTACCCGCCCTTGAGCTCGATCTCGTATTCCCTCGCGCCCTGGTCGCGGGCGACGATGAAGATGACCTGGCCTTCGCCGCCGGGCTTCAGCTGGGCACGGATCGAGCTCAGGCAGCGGTCGGTGCCGGTGAAGACGGTGAGGCGGCGGCCGATCTTTTCGGCGGCCTGGTCAAGGGGTTCGGCGCTGATCAGGCGCAGGCTGACGCCGTCGGGGCGTTCGTCCGCCTCGACCGAGAGGATCACCGAGCGGCCGGCGACGAGGACGTCGCCGAACTGGCCGAGCTGCTCGGAAAAGGCGAGGCACTCGTAGCTGCCGGTCGGGTCGGACAGGGTCAGGATGGCCATCGGGGCGCCCTTTTTGGTGCGCCGGTCGTTGCGGGCGCCGATGGTGCCGGCGAGGCGCCCGGCCCGCGCCCCGTCCTTCACGGCCCGCTCGAAATCCACCCAGCCCTGCACCCGCAGCCGCTCGAAGAGCTCGGCATACTGGTCGAGCGGGTGCCCGGAGAGGTGGAAGCCGATGGCCGAGCGTTCGCGCTCCAGCCGCTCCAGCGGCAGCCAGGGGTCGAAGTTGGCGCTGAGCGTGATCGGTTCGGGCCGGTCGCTCGCGAACATGTCGACGACGCCGTCGGCGGCATTGGCATTGGTGCGCTGGGCGGTGGCGACGATGGCATCGATGGCGGCAAAGGCCTGCTCGCGGCGTGGCACCAGCTCGTCGAAAGCGCCGGCATTGACCAGCGTCTCCAGCGTCCGCCGGTTGATGATGCGCGGATCGACCCTTGTCGCGAAGTCGGCGAGGTCGGCGAAGGGACGGTCGCCGCGGGCGGCGACGATATGCTCGGCCACCGCCGTGCCGACGCCCTTCACGGCGCCGATGGCGTAGAAGACCTTGCCGCCCTGGGTGTTGAACACCGCATCGGAGCGGTTGACGCAGGGCGGCACCACCTCGATCCCGTGCTTCTTGGCGTCGCGCAGGAATTCGCTGAGCTTGTCGGTATTGCCCATGTCGAGCGTCATGGTGGCGGCGAAGAATTCGTGCGGGTGGTGGGCCTTCAGGTACGCCGTCTGGTAGCTGACCAGCGCGTAGGTCGCGGCGTGGCTCTTGTTGAAGCCGTAATTGGCGAACTTGGCGAGCAGGTCGAAGATGGCGCCGGCCTGCCCCTTCTGCAGCCCGTATTTCAGCGCCCCCTCCTCGAAGCGGACGCGCTGGGCGTCCATCTCGGCCTTGATCTTCTTGCCCATGGCGCGGCGCAGCAGGTCCGCCTCGCCCAGCGAGTAGCCGGAGAGGATCTGCGCGATCTGCATCACCTGCTCCTGGTAGACGATGATGCCGTAGGTTTCGTCGAGGACCGTGCTCAGCGCCTCGTGCGGGTATTCCACCTCCTCGCGGCCGTGCTTGCGGTCGTTGAACAGCGGGATGTTGTCCATCGGGCCCGGACGGTAGAGCGCGACCAGCGCGATGATGTCCTCGAAGCGGTCGGGCTTCATGTCGATCAGCGCCCGGCGCATACCCTGCCCTTCCACCTGGAAGACGCCGGCGGTGTCGCCGACCTGGTAGAGCCTGTAGGTCTCCGCGTCGTCGAGCGGGATGTCTTCGATGCGGAAGCGGCCGCCGTCGCGGTTGATCATGTCGACGGCGCGCTTGATGGTGGTCAGCGTCTTCAACCCGAGGAAATCGAACTTCACCAGCCCGGCGCTTTCCGACCACTTCATGTTGTACTGGCTGACCGGCATGTCGGAGCGCGGGTCGCGGTAGAGCGGCGCCAGGTCCTGCAGCGGCCGGTCGCCGATGACGATACCGGCGGCGTGGGTGGAGGCGTGGCGGTAGAGGCCCTCGAGCTTCTGGCCGATGGCGAGAAGTTCAGCCACCTGCTCGTCCTCGGCGGCCATCATCCGGAGCTGCGGGATCTCCTGCAGCGAACGCTCCAGCGTCCAGGGGTCGGCCGGGTTGGCCGGCACGAGCTTCGCGATGCGGTCGACCTGGCCATAGGGCATCTGCAGCACGCGGCCGACGTCGCGCAGCACCGCGCGCGCCTGCAGCGTGCCGAAGGTGATGATCTGCGCCACCTGCTCGGTGCCGTATTTCAGCTGCACGTAGCGGATCACCTCCTCGCGGCGGTCCTGGCAGAAGTCGATGTCGAAGTCCGGCATCGAGACGCGCTCGGGATTGAGGAAGCGCTCGAACAGCAAATTGTAGCGCAGCGGGTCGAGGTCGGTGATGGTGGTCGCATAGGCGACCAGGGAGCCGGCACCGGAGCCGCGGCCCGGGCCCACCGGGATATCCTCGGATTTCGCCCACTGGATGAAGTCGGCAACGATCAGGAAATAGCCCGGATAGTTCATCTTCTCGATGATGCCGAGCTCGTAGCTTAGCCGCTCGCGGTACTCCGCCGCGGTGCGCCCGGGGGCCGGACCGACGGTCGCGAGGCGCTGCTCGAGCCCGGTGCGCGCCATCTCGGCCAGCGCCGCGGCCTCGGCAGCGACCGCCGCTTCGTCGGTGAGCTCGGGGGCGGCGGCGAATTTGGGCAGCACCGGGTCGCGCTTCTGCGGCCGGTGGCTGACGCGCTGCGCGATCTCCACCGTATTGGCCAGGGCCTCGGGGAGATCGCGGAACAGCTCCGTCATCTCCGCCCGGGTCTTGAAATAGTGCTGGTCGGTGAGCTTGCGGCGGTCGGTCTGCGACAGCACGGTGCTGCCGGCAATGGCCAGCAGCGCGTCATGGGCTTCGAAATCCGCCGCCGCCGGGAAGAAGGGCTCGTTGGTCGCGACCAGCGGTACGCCGCGGCGATAGGCGTAGTCGATCAGCTGCGGCTCGACCTGCGCCTCCTGCGCCCGCCCGTGGCGCTGCAGCTCGACATAGAGCCGATCCCCGAACAGCGCCCGCAGCCGCTCCAGCCGCGCCTCGGCCTGGGCCGCGAGTCCGGCGAGCAGGTAGGGGTCCACCGCCCCCTCGGGGCCTCCGCTGAGGCAGACCAGCCCGGCGACATTGTCGCGGTCGAGCCAGTCGAGCCGCGCCGCCGGCTTGCCCGGCTCGCCGTCGAGATAGGCCTTGCTGACCAGCCGCGAGAGATTGCCGAAGCCGGTGGCGTCGGCGGCGATAAGCACCACCCCGCCCTTGCCGAATGGGCCACGGCTGTGGTGGCGCTCCGGCACCCGCACATCCGTGTCACAGAAATCCATGGCCAGCTCGCAGCCAACCAGCGGTTGAATCCCCTTCGAAGACGCTTTTTCCGAGTACTCGAGCGCGCCGAAGAGGTTGTTGGTGTCGGCGATACCGAGTGCCGGCTGGCGGTCCTTTGCCGCCAGTTCCAGCAGTCTGCCGAGCGGCAGTGCCCCCTCGAGCAACGAGTAGGCGGAGTGCACATGCAGGTGAATGAAACCGGGACCAGCCATTCCCCCTCCTACCCTCTGCGCCCCTCCGCCGCCACGGCGGAGGGCCGCAATCCACAGGCTCACACGAGTCTCGCAGCGATATCCATCCAGGTCAGCGAAGCCAGCGAGAAGCCGCCAAGCGCGAGGAAAGCGAGCAGGTCTTTGAAAAAGGCGATCATCGGAACCTCCTGTGTTGTGGTTCCGTTCTTATATGTTCGTGTTTTGTTCTCGTCCAGTCACAGCGGCACAACCATTGCCGGCATGGTTAACCGCGGTGCGTTCAGAGCTCCAGCGGCTCGATCAACCCGTTGCGGATGGTGACGACGCGGTCGGCGCGGCGGGCGAGGTCGTGGTTGTGGGTGGCGATGAGGGCGCCCGCCCCCTGCTCCCGGATCAGGCTGGTGAGCGCATCGAAGACCAGCTCGCTGGTCGCCGGGTCGAGATTGCCGGTCGGCTCGTCGGCGAGCACCACCCGCGGCCCGTTGGCGGCGGCACGGGCGATCGCGACCCGCTGCTGCTCGCCCCCCGACAGCTCCGCCGGCCGGTGGTGGCCACGGTTGCCGATGCCGAGCAGCTCGAGGAGTTCCTGGCCGCGGCGTTCGGCGTCGCGCTGCCCCTGCCCCGCGATCAGCTGCGGCATGGTGACGTTCTCGAGGGCCGTGAACTCGGGCAGCAGGTGGTGGAACTGGTAGACGTAGCCGATGGTGTGCCGGCGAAGCAGCGTGCGGCCGCGTTCGCTCATCGCCGTGGTGGCGATGCCGGTGACCTCCACCTCGCCCTGCTGCGGCCGCTCCAGCAGACCGCTGATATGCAGCAGCGTCGACTTGCCGGCGCCGGACGGTGCGACGATGGCCACCAGCTCGCCGCCCTTAACCTCGAGGTCGGCTGCCTCGAGCACATGCACCATCTTCTCGCCCTCGCCGTAATGGCGATGGACCTGGCGCAGCCGCAGATGGGTCTCACTCATAGCGCAACGCCTCGACGGGGTCGTACTGCGCCGCGCGCCATGCGGGATAGAGGGTGGCGAGGAAGGAGAGCCCGAGGGCAAGGCAGACGACGACCGTCACTTCCGTCGGATTGACCTTGGAGGGGAGCGAGGAGAGGAAGAACACCTCGGGCGGGAAGATGGTGACACCGAGGGTGTTGGAGATGAAGGCGCGGATCGCTTCGGCGTTGGCAGCAAGGATCAGCCCCAGCACCAGCCCAACGGCGGTGCCGATGACGCCAATGGCGGTGCCGGTCATCGAGAAGATGCGCATTATTGAGCCGCGGGTGGCGCCCATCGTGCGCAGCACGGCGATGTCGCGCCCCTTGTCCTTCACCAGCATGACGAGGCTGGAGATGATGTTGAAGGCGGCGACGAGGATGATCATCGAGAGGATCACAAACATTACCACCCGTTCGACCTGCAGCGCCGAGAAGAAGGTCTCGTTGCGCTGCTGCCAGTCGGTGAGGATCAGCGGCCGCGTGGTGGCTCCCTGCAGCCGCTCCCGCATCTCGGCAACGTTGTCAGGATCCTCTATGAACACTTCGACGGCCGTGGCCTGCGGGACACGCTCATAGGCCGCCTCGATCTCCTCGTCGGTGGCCATGACGCCCGGGGGCTCGGCATCTGGCCGCAGGCGGTCGTCATAGAGCCTGAAATAGCTCTGGGCCTGCTCCAGCGGCATGTAGAGATAGAAGCTGTCGAACTCGACCATGCCGAGATCGAAAATGACGTTGACTGGATAGGAGCGGATCTGCGGCGTCCTGCCAAAAGGCGTGATGGTGCCATTGGGATTCACCACCGTCACCGGATCGCCGATGGTGACGCCGAGCCTCTGCGCCAGCCGCGAGCCGATCGCGATGCCGTCGCTCTCGTCCCAGGCGTCCCACCCGCCAAGGCTGGCGCCCTGGCGCAGCAGGTCCAGCTTCTCGATCGACTGCAGGTCCATGCCGCGTACGGAGACGCCGGTGGATTCGCCGCCGGGTCCGGAAGCCAGGGCCTGTCCCTCGACAAAGGCAACGGCGTGCAGGACGCCATCCACCTGCTCCAGCTCCACCACCGTCTGCTCATAATCGGTGAACTGCCGCTCGATCGGAAAGGCGGAGAAATGCCCGTTGAGCCCGAGGATCTTGCTCAGCAGTTCCTCGCGGAAGCCGTTCATCACCGACATGACCACGATGAGGGTGGCGACGCCGATGGCGACGCCGGTGAGGGTCAGTGCGGCGATGACCGAGATGAAGGCATCACTGCGCCGGGCGCGCAGGTAACGCCCCGCCACGAGAAACTCGAAGCGGGAGAACGGCCCGTTGGAATTGCGTGCGGCAGCTGGCCCGGCGCTCAAACCCGGTCCCGCCTCTGCGGCACGATGAGATCCGCCAGCCGGGCGACGGCTTCGGCAATGGGCAGTGTCTCGCGTTCACCGCTAGCCCGATGCTTGATCTCGGCCTGCCCCTCCTTGAGCCCGCGGGGGCCGATGATCAGCTGGTACGGAATGCCGATCAGGTCGGCGGTGGCGAACTTGCCGCCCGCCCCCATGTCGCGGTCGTCATAGAGGGCATCGATGCCGGCAGCGAGGAGACCGGCGTAGAGGCCGTCGCAGGCGGCGTCGCTGGCCGCATCGCCGGCCTTAAGGTTGATCAGCACCGCCTCGAACGGAGCGACGCTGACCGGCCAGACGATGCCGCTGTCGTCGTGACTGGCCTCGATGATGGCCGGCACCAGGCGCGTGGGCCCGACGCCGTAGGACCCCATGTGCACGGTGACCTCCTTGCCGTCGGGACCGGTGACGGTTGCCTTCATTGGCTCGGAGTATTTGGTGCCGAAGTAGAAGATGTGCCCGACTTCGATGCCGCGTGCCGAAATGCGCTTGTCTTGCGGAACCGCCGTTTCGTAAGCCGCCTGGTCCACCATTTCCTCGGTGGCGGCATAGAGCGAAGTCCAGTCCTCGAAGATGGGCGTGAGGTCGCTCCGAAAATCGGTATCGATTCCGGGTATCGGCTTTTGCAGCAGGTCGGCGTGACAGAAGACGGCGCTCTCGCCGGTCTCGGCCAGGACGATGAACTCGTAGCTCAGGTCGCCGCCGATGGGGCCGCTGTCGGCTCGCATCGGCACGGCCGTCAGCCCCATGCGGTGGAAGGTCCGCAGATAGGCGACGAACATGCGGTAAAACGATGCCGTCGCGCCTTCCCGGTCGAGATCGAAGGAGTAGGCGTCCTTCATCAGGAACTCGCGGCTGCGCATGGTGCCGAAGCGGGGGCGAACCTCGTCCCGGAACTTCCACTGGATGTGGTAGAGGTTCAGCGGCAGATCCTTGTAGGACCTTACATAGCTGCGGAAGATGTCGGTGATCATCTCCTCGTTGGTCGGACCGTATAGCATGTCGCGCTCGTGCCGGTCCTGGACTCGGAGCATCTCCTTGCCGTAGTCGTCGTAACGGCCGCTCTCGCGCCAAAGATCGGCAGACTGCAATGTCGGCATCAGCAACTGGATGGCACCAGCACGGCTCTGCTCCTCCTCGACGATGCGCTGCACCTTCATCAGCACCTTGTAGCCGAGCGGTAGCCAGGAATAGCTGCCGGCAGCCTGCTGCTTGATCATCCCGGCGCGTAGCATCAGCTGGTGCGAAATGATCTCGGCTTCCTTCGGCGTCTCCTTGAGCACGGGAAGGAAGTATCGGGTGAGATGCATATGGATTCCTCGGCAGGGCCCGGATTCGGTTCAGACCCTATAGCGCAATCGGGTAAATGGTGGGAACCGGTATTCAGCGCGCTGTCTCGCTGCGAATGCATCGAGTAAAGCGGAGGGCGCGCGCGCCGTTTCGTGAAGTCGGCGCGGGGGCGCGACTGCAATCCCACGTAGCGCCCGCGCTTGCTTCGCTGCAGGATTGCGGCAGCCGCAGGGGCGACCGTCCGACGGCCTCTATTTCAACAGCGCCCGTGCCTCTTCGGGGCCAAGCGCGGCAGGGCGCTCGCAGGTGGTGCTCAGCGTCAGCACGCGATCGCTTTCGCCGGCCTTCAGCAGCGAAGTCATCACGTCCACCGCATGCAGTGACACGTCGAGGCCGCAGCGGGCGGGGCGTCCAGTCTCGATCGCCTGCATCATGTCGGCGAGGCCGGCGGTCCGGTAGTTGGCGCGCTCGTTGCCGCTGTTGTCGGTCTGGTTGACCTTCCCGAAGGGATGGTCCCAGGGCGCCACCTTCTGCTTTTCGCCGTCCGCCCCGGCGATCACAACATCGCCACCGAAGAAGTTCGGATCCGGCACGAAGACCGAGCCTTCGGTGCCGTAGAGTTCGATATTGTGGTGGCCGTGGCTGACCACGTCCCAGCTGGCGCCGATGGTGACGATGGCGCCGCTGTGGAACTCCAGCACGCCGTGGATCGTGGTCGGCGTGCCGACCTTGATGCGTGTGCCCTTGTAGGGGCCCTCGGCGGTCACTTCGCGCTCCTGGCGGGCCATGCCGGTAAACGCCGTCACGCGCTTCACCGGACCGATCAGGTGGATGAGGTCAGTCACGTAATAGGGCCCGACGTCGAGCACCGGGCCGGCGCCGACCTGGAAGAAGAAGTCAGGGTTCGGATGCCAGTGCTCCATGCCGCGGCTCATCACATGGGTGGTGCCGGAGGTGATGCGGCCGATCTTGCCGGAATCGATAAGGTCGCGCACCTGCTGATGCGCACCCCCAAGGAAGGTGTCGGGCGCCGAGCCGACAGCGAGGTTGCGCTCCTCGGCGGCCTGGCGCAGCAACTTCCCCTCCTCGAGCGTGAGCACGAAGGGCTTTTCCGAATAGGCGTGCTTGCCGGCGGAAATGGCGTCCATCGACACCTGGTAGTGGGTGGCCGGGACGGTGAGGTTGACGACCACGTCGACCTCGCTGTTCTTCAGCAGCTCGTCGGGTGTCTGGGCGCGGACGTTGAACTCCTCGGCCCGCTTCTGTGCGGCTTCCGGGATGATGTCCGCCACCGCCCGCACCTCGAGCCCCTTGAACAGCGGGGCCAGCCGCAGATAGGCCGCGGAGATGTTGCCGGCACCTATGATGCCGACGCCGTAGGTCTTTGCCATGATTAGATTCCGAAGCTCCTGACGGCGGCGATCGAGCGCGATGCAAAGCGCTCGAGGTCGCTGGGATTGTCGTGTTCGGCGACAAAGTAGCGGGCGCCGGTCTTCTGAACGATGGTCTTGATGAGTTCGCCCCAGGGGAGCACGCCATGGCCGAAATCGGCCCAGCCGTCCTCGTCGGCATTTTCGCCGGGTGCCGCTAGGTCCTTGCAATGAACGGCGATGATACGGCTGCCATTGGCCTCCAGCCACGGCAACGGGTCGGTCTCGCCCCGGGCGATCCAGGCGATGTCCGCCTCGACCATCACCGACGGCGCCGCCCCCAGCAGCAGGTCCATGGCGTAGCGGTCGCCAAAACGGGCGAACTCGAAATCATGGTTGTGGTAGGCGAAGCCAAGCCCCGCCTCCTGGTACGGGCGCGCCAGTTCCTGCAGCCTTTCACCGAAACCCTGCCAGCCGGCGGCATCGCGCGGCCGCTGCTCCGGTGCGAGCCACGGGCAGATGACGACGCTGACGCCGAGCGTCTCAGCAAGCCGCAGCGTCTCCTCCGGTCGGCCGAGGTCATCGAGCCCGATATGGGCCGTGGGCATGTCAAGCCCATTGTCATCGAGCCGGGCCCGCAGGTCGGCGGGATCGGTGTAGAGGCTGCCATAGCCCTCCGCCTGTTTGTAGCCGAGCCGCGAGATCATCGTCAGCACGTCGCTCAGCGGGTGGTTGCGGGCGCTGTAGAGTTGAAATCCGATATCCATCCTAGCGCTCCTGGTTCCAGCCCTGCACGGCCTTTAGCGACCGCTCGGCAAAGCGGTTCACATCCGACGGGTTGTCGTGCTCCATTACGAAGTACTCAGCCCGCGTATGCTCCTGGATCGCCTGCTGCAGCGCCGGCCAGTCCATGGTGCCATGGCCGACATCGGCCCAGCCGTCCTCGTCACCTGCCGTGCCAGCCGGCGCGATGTCCTTGACGTGCACGGCGGTGATGCGCGAGCCGTATTTCTGCATCCAGGGCAGCGGGTCGGCATTGCCACGCACCACCCAGGCGACGTCCATCTCCCACTCGTTCTCGGGCGCCGTCTCGAGGATGATGTCCATCGGCAGCCGCCCGCTCGCCGTCGGCACGAACTCGAAGTCATGGTTGTGCCAGCCAAAGCCGAAGCCCGCCTTGCGGTAGGTCTCGCCGAGTCGCGCCAGGGTCTCGCCAAGCTCCACCCACTTGCCCTCGTCCTGGCTGCGGTCCTCCTTGGGGATGGCGGGGCAGAACAGCGCCTGGATGCCGAGTTGCTCTGCGATCCTCATCGCCGCGGACGTGTCCTTGAGCTGCGCCAAGCCGAAATGCGCGGTGGGCATGGCAAGGCCGCTCGAGGCGAGTCCCGCCGCCAGCGCATCGAGCTCGCCATAGAGGCCGCCATATCCCTCGACCTGCGTGTAGCCCAGCCGGGACAGCCGCCCGAGCATGTCCCCCAGCGGCGGGAAGTTGCGGGCGCTGTAGAGCTGGAAGGAGAAGTCCATAACTGCCTCTTGCGTTGCGATAGGCCCTGCCCCGTACAGTACCGGAGCGGAAGGCCTTGTTGTTCGGTCGGCTGCTTGCTGTCGCGAGGCTCGCCGGCCTCAGACGCGCTGGCCGCTGGCCGCGTCGAAGATCGAGCCGCGCGCCGGATCGAAGCCGATACGGACCTTCTGCCCCACCGTCAGCTGCACCTCGGAGTCGCAGCGGAAGGTGATGGTCTGGCCCGCAATCCTCGTCCACGCCACGGTGTCGGCGCCCATGGGTTCCACGATCTCGATCTCACTGTCGGTCGAAAACGGCATCGCCGCCGCCTCGTCGCCAATAACAATGTGTTCCGGCCGCACCCCGAGAATGCCATTGGTGCTGCCGGTCGGCGCGTGGGCGCCTACGAACTCATAGTTGGCGACCGGTATTGCCGTCCCCTCGACCGCGAATGTGGGGCTGGCACCGCCCTCGATCTTGCCTTCGAGGAAGTTCATCGAGGGCGAGCCGATGAAGCCGGCGACGAACAGGTTGACGGGCTTGTTGTAGATCACCTGCGGCGCGTCTAGTTGCTGAATGACGCCGTTCTTCATGATGGCGATGCGGTCCGCCAGCGTCATTGCCTCGATCTGGTCGTGGGTGACGTAGATCATCGTGTTCTTGAGCCGGGCATGCAGCCGCTTGATCTCCACCCGGAGGTCGGAGCGCAGCTTGGCGTCAAGGTTGCTGAGCGGCTCGTCGAACAGATAGACCTCGACGTCCCGCACCAGGGCGCGGCCAATGGCCACCCGCTGCCGCTGCCCACCCGACAGATTGGCCGGCTTGCGCTGCAGCAGCGGTTCGATCTGCAGGATTTCCGCAGCCCGCTTCACCCGCTTGTCGATCTCGTCCTTGGGCATGCGCGCCACCCGCAGGCCGAAACTGAGGTTCCTCTCCACCGTCATCTGTGGATAGAGAGCATAGGACTGGAACACCATGCCGATGCCGCGATCCTTCGGCTCCTCCCAGGTGACGTTGCGCCCCCCGATGAAGATCTGTCCGCCGGAGACGTCGAGAAGGCCGGCAATGCAGTTGAGCAAAGTCGACTTGCCGCAACCGGAGGGCCCAAGGAGTACGACGAACTCGCCCTGGTTCACGTCGAGATTGAGAGACTCAAGGACCTTCACGTGCCCGAAGCTCAGGCTCAGATCCTTGATGGAAACGCTGTGCATACTGCTTACCCCTTGACCGCGCCGGCAGCGATGCCGCGAACGAACCACTTGCCGGAGACGAAGTAGACAATGAGCGGTACCGCACCCGTAAGAATGGTTGCCGCCATGTTCGTGCTGTACTCGACCGTCCCGGTCGAGGTGCGAACGATGTTGTTGAGCTGGACCGTCATCGGCAGGTTCTCCCGGCCGGCGAAGACGAGGCCGAAGATGAAGTCGTTCCAGATGCCGGTGACCTGCAGGATGACCGCGACGATTGTGATCGGCACCGACATCGGCAACATGATCCAGAGGAAAATGCGCCAGAAGCCTGCGCCATCCACCCGTGCCGCCTTGAAGAGTTCGACGGGGAGCGACGCGAAGAAGTTCCGGAACAGCAGCACGAGGATCGGCATGCCGAATATGGTATGGACGATGACGATGCCGGGCAGCGTTCCGAACAGGGTGCCGCCCCAGGGCAACCTGACGCTGCTCAGCCCAAAGATGATCGGATACACCAGAACCTGGAAAGGCACGAAGGCGCCGAACACCAGGATCGTGAACAGCAGTTGGGAGCCGGGGTATTTCCAGAAGCTCAATGCATAGCCGCTGACCATGGCGATGACGATCGAGATCGGCACCGAGATCAAGGTGATCTTGGCGGAGTTGAAGAAGCCCGGCGCGAGACCGTTGCAGTCCCGGCCCGTGCAGGCCGTGCTCCACGCCTTGACCCAGTACTCGAAAGTCGGCTGCTGCGGCAGCGCAAAGATGTTGCCGGCGCGGAACTCCGTCATCGACTTCATCGAGGTGATGACCATCGCCCAGAGCGGGATCAGGAAGAACAGAGCCGCGATGATCAGGAAGGCATAGAGGCCAATCCTGGCGGGGGTCAGCCCCTTGGGCTTCGGGCCAGAGGGTTCTACGGCCGCTTTTCCGGCCATTGCTAGGTTGCTCATGCTGCCTCCGCCCGTCGCTGGGCACGCCAGCGGAAGAAAACGATCAACAGGACCATGACGAGAATCGGCAGCAGCATGCAGGTCGCCGCTGCCATGCCGTGGCCGACGTTCCGCGCATTGATGCTGTCGATGACATAGGTCGCGGGGACCTGCGTTGCGATACCGGGTCCGCCGCCGGTCATGGCGATGACGATGTCGAAAGTGCGAACCGCGCCAACCAGCAGCAACACCAGTGCGGTCGTGACGGCGCCGCGCATCATCGGCAGAACCACCTGCAGATAGGTCCGCCAGGTGGGAATGCCGTCAACCCTCGTGGCCTTCCAGATCTCCTCATCGATGCCGCGCAGGCCCGCGAGGAGGATCGCCATGGTAACTCCGACTCCATTCCACACGGCCGCTATGATCATGCCGTAGAGGGCAGTGCTGCCGTCGGCAAGCGGCGCGAATTCGAAGTCGACGAAACCCCAGCTGCGCACCGCCGCCTGCAACCCCCAGATCGGGTCGAACATGAACTGCCACACAAGACCGGTGATCACGGCCGACAAGGCGAAGGGGTAAAGAAAGATGGTTCTGAACGCGTCCTCGCCCCTGACACGCTGGTCGATGAAGACCGCGAGCAGGTAGCCGAGAAGCAGGCTGATGCCAATAAGCCCGGCACCGTAGATCCAGATATTCTGAACCGACTGCACCCAGCGGGGCGTCGACCAGAGGCGCTCGTACTGGAGCAGCCCAACGAACTCCGAAGACGGGAACAGCCTCGAGTTGGTGAAGGACAGGACTACCGTAAAGCCGAGCCCGATGACGAAAACCCCGATGGCGACGGCGATCATCGGTAGCGTGCCGATGATGGACGGCAGTTTCCCTAAAATTTTTCGGCGATAGGCCTTGGCCCTTAGCTGGCCCTCAGACAGGCCCTGTTGTTGCGCAACGACAGAAGTCACGCGGTCCCCCCGGGTTACCCGACCTCGGGCCGGAAACAATGGATACGGCAGCCCGACGCGCGGGCTGCCGCTTCTTCATGGCACGCTAGTTGGAGTTGCGGAGCAGGTCTACGAACTGCTGCTGCGCGGCCTCGGGCGTGGTGGCGTCGTTGTAGATGAGGTCTGAGAAGATCGCGTTCTGCGCGGTCGTGAAGGCCTCGTCCCGCCACTGGTTGGTGTCCGGCACCACGGCGCCGGGCTTCGAGAGGACTTCGATGGCCTCCTTCATGCAGTCATTGGCCAGCGACAGGTCGACGTCGTCGCGGATCGGGGCCGAGCCCTTGGCCGTGTTGAACAGGGCCTGGGTCCGCGGGTTCACCATGACCGACGCCAGCGCGAGCTGCGCCTGCTCGACTTCCGGATCGTTCTGCTTGAAGAACACGAAGATGTCGCCGCCCATGCGGACATGCTCCGGCTCGGGCACCAGCGGGCCGAGCAGGCAGGCATAATCCTCACCGGGGACCTCGCCGGCCAGCTGGAACTCACCCTGGGCCCAGTCGCCCATGATCTGCAGGGCTGCCTCGTCCTGGATGACGAGCGACGCGGTGTCCGCCCAGGAGCGGTTCGGTGAACCGTCATCGGCGTAGCTGCCCAGCATCTTCAGGGTCTCGAAGGTCTCCAGAACCTCGGGACCGCCGGCGAGCTCAAGGTCCTTGTCTTTCCAGATCTTCTCCACCGCCTCGGCGCCGAGGCGCGCGAGGATGATCTGGTTGGCCGCCAGGCTGACCTGCCAGCCGCCGCCGTCGCCGCCGATGGCGAACGGGATCACTCCGGCCTCTTCCAGCGCGGGGAGCGCCTCGAGATACTCGTCCCAGGTCGTCGGGACTTCGAGGCCGGCCTTCTCGAACGCCGGGATCGACGCCCAGGCCCAGTTGATCATGTGGATGTTGACAGGGACGCACCACCACTTGCCGTCGATCTTGCACGGCGCCTTGGTTTCGTCCGGGCGAATGAAGTCGTCCCAACCTTCTGCCTCGGCGACCGGGGTTAGGTCGAGCAACAGACCTGCAGCGATCAGGTCCTCGTACTGCCGGCCCGGGTTGAACTGGGCTGCATCCGGGGGATCGCCGCCAAGGGCGCGCTGCATGATGGTCGCGCGGGCGGTCTCGCCGAGCGCGACGGCGTTGTCGACCCATTTGTGTTCGCCAAGGGCGTCGAACTCGTCCGCGAAGACGGAGACGGCAGCCTGTTCGCCACCGGAGGTCCACCAATGGATGACCTCCACTTCCGCCGCATTGAGGGCAGTGCTGCCCATCATCGCAGCGGTCATCACTGCCGCAAGCGGCATGACTTTCTTCATATTGTAGTCCTCCCAACGTTCACGTGGAGCAGTAGGCTCCGGCAACTGCCGCCGGCCGCACAGGGGCTTTCTCATGAAGCCTCCGGAGCCAACCGCGTGTAATCGATTACATCCTTCCCACTCGAAGGTCAATGCAATCGATTGCAGGACTTTCAGCCACTTCTTGCGCACCTGTCAAGATCGATTTAGACAGGCTGCACCGCCGGATTGGGAGGGGCGTGTTGCAGTGAAGAAAACCCCGACAATTCAGGACGTTGCGCGACATGCCGGGGTTTCGGCGGCAACCGTCAGCCGTGTCCTCAGTGCGCCCGAGCGGGTCTCCGAGGCGGCGCGGGCGCGCGTAGAGGACGCCGTGCACGAGACCGGCTACACCATCAACCAGGCCGCCCGGTCTTTGCGCATGCGCGCTGCCCGTACGATTCTTGCGGCGCTGCCCAATATCGGCAATCCCTTCTATTCGACAATCCTTGACGCGGTCATCGGGAAAGCCCTCTCGCGCGGCTACAGTGTCCTCGTTGCCAGCCGGCTTGACGAGAATCCCAACCGCTGGCTGAGCAACTATCTGCTTTCCAACCGCGCCGACGGGCTGCTGCTGTTCGACGGTTCCCTCGACACCCGTTCCCTGCACGACCTCGTCGGCGACGGCACGCCCCTGCCCCTCGTCGCCTGCTACGACGAGCTGCCGGATCCGCAGATCAACTCCGTCCTCACCGACAACCGGCAGGCGGCGATGCGGGCAGTCCGCCACCTCATCGACCTCGGCCACCGCCACATCGGGCACGTCACCGGCGCCACTCGCAACGCCTTTCCCAACGAACGCCTGGTCGGCTATCGCGAGGCGATGACGGCCGCCGGACTGCCCCTGCGCGCTGAGTGGTTCGTCACTGGCGACTACTCCATGGACACCGGCGTCGCCGCGGCCCGTACCCTGCTGGCCCTGGACGAACTGCCAACGGCGGTGTTCTGCGGCAACGACGAGATGAGCATCGGCTTCATCTCCACCCTGCGCGAAGCCGGCATCGAATGCCCGCGTGACATCTCCGTCGTCGGCTTCGACGATATTGCGGTCTCACGCCACTTCGCGCCGCCGCTCACTACCATGCGCCAACCGCGCGAAGCGATGGGCGCCATCGCCACTGACGCCCTCATCGACATCATCGAGGGCACGGCACCCACCGACGGGCCCATCAACAAGGTTTTGACCGCCGAACTGGTCATTCGTTCCAGCACCGCCCCCTTCACCGGCCGCCACCGCTGACAAGCGCCCGCACTTGCGCTAAACGGGTGCCGTTGGCCCCGTAGCTCAGCGGATAGAGCAGTAGCCTTCTAAGCTATTGGTCGCAGGTTCGATTCCTGCCGGGGTCGCCACACTCGTCACCAGATTGTCGGACGAACTGTTCTGGAAGACGCGAAGGGTCGCGACCCAATCGAAGTCGGGGAAGCGAGACCGGGCTGCCGTGACAGGTGGTTCGAGCACGTCGGCTGCCCGTCAAACCAATTGCAATACGCAATCAGTCATTGTAGCTGGAAACCGATTGCGTCACGCAATCAGAATGGCGTGGTGGTCCGCGCATGAAAGGATGTGGGTATGGCGAGGCTCGTCTTCGGAATGAACCAATCGCTGGACGGCTATGTCGACCACATGAGGTTTGCGCCAGATCCTACGCTCTTCCGCCACTTCATCGAGGAGGCCGAGGGGCAGTCGGGCAGTGTGTACGGTCGCAAGATCTATGAGATCATGCGCTACTGGGACGACGACCAGCCTGAATGGAAAGCAGAGGAGCGGGCGTTCGCTGCGGCGTGGCGGAAGCAGCCGAAATGGGTGGTTTCCCGCTCACTGGCGTCGGTCGGCCCCAACGCCACGCTCGTCGAGGGCGATCTTGAGGGCGCGATCCGCGCGCTGAAAGCCGAGCGCGATGGGGAAGTCGAAGTTGCCGGCCCTAACCTCGCGCACAGCCTCACCGAACTTGGCCTGATCGACGAGTATCGAATCTACCTGCACCCCGCGGTGCTTGGTCAGGGCACCCCGTATTTTGCCGGTCCCCGCCCGCCCCTCCGCCTCGTGGCGCACGATCGGATTGGCGAGAATGTACTCAGGTTGACCTACATTCCCGCCTGAGCCGCGACCGCTGGCGGCAATCGTCGCCACGTCGGGTCTGACCAGGCGGAGGGGTAGGTGCAGCCCTACCCGCCCATCGCCGCAACCATCACCACGGCCACGGCCAGCACCGAGAAAACGATCAGTGCCAGTGCCAGCCCGCCCAGGAACGCACCTTGTGAATTCGTCGCTTCGGCCACCGTCCGACCTCCCCTCTCTTCCTCGCGCCGATGATGCCGCGACGGAGAGGATTTGGCTAGCCTGCGGGGTGGCGTCTCGCCTCCTCGGCAGCGAAACGCGGCAAGCCGCGCCAGGCGCCGCCGGTGGCTACCCATAACGGCGGGCCCGGCCCGCATCTGCGGCCTGGTGAAAGCTTGGGAAGCAGCGGCATCGAACCGCACCTCCGACAGCAGCGAGAATCAAAACAGGGGCCACATGGGGCCCCTGCTCTCAGTTCGTCGCATGCGATGTGAAGAATCAGGCCGCCTTGCGGTTAGCGTTGCTCTCGGCAACCTTGGTGAGCTTCTGGTCGGTCGCGATCTCTTCACTAAGCGTCTTGTCGAGGATCTTGGCAGCGTCGGCCATGCCGAGCTGCTGGGCCCAGGTCTTGAGCGTGCCGTAGCGGGCGATCTCGTAGTGCTCAACGGCCTGCGCAGCGGCGACGAGGCCGGCATCGATGGCATCGGTGCCCTTGAACTCATCCATGATCGACTTGCCTTCCTCGATGATGCCGAGGATGGCGTCGCAGGTCTTGCCGCGCGCCGGCTTGCCGAGCATCTCGAACACCTGCTCGAGCCGCTCGATATGGCCCTCGCTCTCCTCGAGATGCTGCTCGAAACCGGCCTTCAGTTCGCTCGACTGCGCCGCCTTGGCCATCTTCGGCAGCGCCTTCACGATCTGCTTTTCGGCATAGTAGATGTCCTTGAGGGTGTCGAGGAACAGGTCGTTCAGGGTCTTGTCGGCCATTTCAAATGCTCCGTGTTGAAACCTGCTCAGCAACGGACAAGGCGCGGCCCGGTTCCCTCCTGCCGCTACAGCTCGAATTCCATCTGCATCACCGTCGCCGGAAGCGGCGGCAGGAGGTGCGCCGTCCGGCGCCGGCGGTGGCGATCCAGCCACTCGGCCATCGGGCGCAGTTGCTGGCGCTGCAGCGAATAGCGGTTCTCACGGCCCTGCTTCTCCTCGCGCACGAGGTTCGCCTCCCGCAGCACGCGCAGATGCCGCGAGATTGCGGGCCGGCTGATCGAGAAGGCAGCAGCCAGTTCGTGCACCGGCATCGGTCGTTCGTGCAGCATCTCCAGCACGCGGCAGCGCGTCGGATCGGCAAGCGCGGAAAACAGGATGGCCGGGTGCATGCGAGACTCCAGAAGGGGCAGGCAGCGATTATGTGAGCTTGCGGTTACCCGTCAACCGATCAAAGCGCCGTGACCACTGGACTTTTTAGCCGTCCAACGTGTTGTGCCTTTTCATGGTCCAGTAACGACGCCAGCAAGTGAACCTCATGCTTAAGCCCCCCGTCAACGCGTCAGGTGCAGCATGCGAGATGGAGGAACGCCAAGTATGACCGCCGTAGACAATCCAAGAAACGACTGGTGGCAGCGGTCGCGCCCCCTGTCGCGGGCCGAGCTGATCGCAGACGGCGTCGTCCACGGTTTCGGCCTGGTGGTGGCAGCGGGCCTCGGTTCGATCTTGCTCGCCTTCGCCGCCATCGAGACGGCGCCGCAGGAGTTTCCAGCACTGGTCATCTACCTCTCGACGCTGTTCATGGTGCTGGGTATCTCCCTCGCTTTCAACCTCTGGCCGCTGACCCCGGCCAAGCAATGGCTGGCGCGGCTCGACCAAGCCGCAATCTTCCTTCTCATAGCCGGAACCTACACACCCTTCCTCGCCATCATAGGCGGCACCCCCAGCGGCACCTGGATGACGACGCTGATCTGGGGCGCGGCCCTGGTCGGCGTCGCGCTGAAGCTGATCGTGCCGCAGCATTTCGGCCGCCTCGCCATCGTGCTCTATCTCGGCATCGGCTGGAGCGGGGTATTCGTGTTCCAGACTCTCGCCTCGAGCCTGCCCGCAACGACGCTGTGGCTGGTAGTGGCCGGCGGCGCCACCTACACCGCCGGCATCATCTTCCATCTCTGGGAGCAGCTGAAGTTCCAGAACGTGGTCTGGCACATCTTCGTCGTGGCCGGCGCCAGTCTGCACCTGCTGGCCATTCTCGACTGCATGGTGCTCAGCCGGCTGTAGGAGAGCCTAGCTGTCCGCCTGCATCCTTGGGTGCTCCACCCGGTCGCCAGGCTTCAGCCCGATCTCGACCGAACGCCCGCCGGGGATCTCCAGCACGAACTGCACCGGCACCTGCGACGGTATCCCGGTCGGGTCCAGCGGCCTTGCATTGACGTGAATGGTCTCCACCGTCCCGTCAGGGGAGATGAAGATCATGTCGAGCGGGATCAGCGTGTTGCGCATCCAGAAGCTGACCGGACGCACCTCCTTGAAATCGAACAGCATACCCGCATCGTCGGCAAGCGACTCCCGGAACATCAGGCCCTCGGCCCGCGACTCCGGAGTATCGACCAGCTCGACATTGAAGGTGAATTCGCCCTTGTCGGTATGGACCACCAGCCGGTCCTCGGCGGCGCTGCAGGCGGCCAGCGGCGCGAGGCCGAACAGGACGGCGAGCAAGAGGCGAAGCAGCGGCAGGGAAGGATTGGGCTTACGCATGGGCGACGGCATCTCCGCTGCGGGACCGGCGGGCGTCGCGCCTAGTGCGACGACGGTGCCTCGCCCCAGTTGTCGGGGCGGATTTCGGCGACCATGAGGCCTTTCGGGCCATTGCCGTAGCGCACCAGCACATACTGGCCCGGACGCAGCTCGGTGATGCCGAAGCGCCGCAGCGTCTCCATGTGTACGAACACATCCGGCGCGCCGTCGCCGGCCGAAAGGAAGCCGAAGCCGCGGATGCGGTTGAACCACTTGACCTCCAGCCGCTCGAGCTTGCTGGTCGGCTCGACCGTCACATGCGTGCGTGGGGCCGGCATCTGCGCCGGATGCCGCGCCGTACTCTCGTCCATGGAGAGGATGCGAAAGGCCTGCAGCCCGCCGGGGCGGTTCAGTGCTTCGCAGACCACGCGGGCCCCCTCATAGGCGGTCTGGTAGCCGTCGCGGCGCAGGCATGTCACGTGCAGCAGCACGTCCGGCTTGCCGTCGTCGGGAACAATGAAGCCAAAGCCCTTGGCGACGTCGAACCACTTGATCGCGCCAACCACCTCGATGACGTCGAGTTCGTGTTCGACCGATGCGCTGCCAGCCTCGTGCTGCGCCGCCGGCCGGCTATCGCCGGACTCGTTCCCGTCGCCAGAAAACTTGGCCCCCATGCCCAACGCCTTTTCGTACTGCCCTCCGCCGCCGCGGAGTACGCCACAAGCTGCCCCACCTTGGCCGATTCATGTACGAAAGTTAAGGAGGCGTGAGGAATTTGTTTACGCTCGCGCAGCCTGTCCACAGGCCCGTCCCATTTGCAGCACGGCGCCTCTGCCTGCTAGGGAACATGGCCCCCTTCCCCACTCCCTGCAGCGAGGCTGACGATGAGATATCTCCACACTATGGTGCGCGTGACCGACGTCGACGCCAGCATTCGATTCTATTGCCAAGGGCTCGGTCTCGAGGAGGTGCGCCGCACCGACAACGACAAGGGCCGCTTCACCCTGATCTTCCTCGCGCCTCCGGGCCAGCCCGACGCACAGCTCGAGCTCACCTACAACTGGGACCCCGAGGAGTACGGAGGCGGCCGCAATTTCGGTCATCTCGCCTATGCCGTCGACAACATTTACGAGACCTGCGCGCACCTGCAGGAGATGGGCGTTGTCATCAACCGCCCGCCGCGCGACGGCCGCATGGCCTTCGTCCGCTCCCCCGATGGCATTTCCATCGAAATCCTGCAGGACGGCCCGGCCCTGCCGGCACAGGAGCCCTGGGCCTCGATGTCCAACACCGGCAGCTGGTAACCAATCCCTAACCAGTCCGCTTAGGCGCGGGTTAGCCTCCCGGACGTTATTTTCCCGACTGTTGCAGGGCGGGCAGTGCCCTGCCAATGGGCACCGCCTGGCGGGCCGGGGAAGTAACGATGAAACGGATTGTACTAGCGCTGATCATGGCGGCGCTCCTGAGCGGCTGCCTGCCCTTTGCGCTCTTTGCGTCGGGCAGCGGCAGCGGCTATCGCGGGCTGAAGCAGAGCTTCGGCACTTATGTTGCCCACAGCAAGGTCAACGCCTTCTGCCTCACGCCCAAGCTGCGGCTGGCCATCCTCTCCTTCGAGGGCCATTTCGGCAAGAAGATCGTGATGAGCTCGGGCTACCGCAATCCCCTCTACAACGGCAAGGTCGGCGGTGCCGACAGCAGCTACCACACTAAATGCATGGCCGCGGACTTCTATATCCCCGGCGTCAGCAAGCGGAAGCTCATCGCCTTTGCGCACCGCGAAAAGCTGGTCGGCGGCCTCGGCTGCTATCCCGGCCGCCAGTTCATCCATATCGACGTCCGCGACCGGCCGCGCGGCTGGCGCAAGCCCGTCACCTTCAGTGGCTGCTAAGCGACGCCCTGCCTGTTTTTGGACTGGAGATGCGGCATCCGGCACCGCAGGCGCAGCCGCGCTTTCGTGAAACAAGTCAGCACTATTGGGGCGAAAAGAGGCTTGCCTTGCACGGCGAGCCCCCCTATACGAACCCGGCGTCAGGCGCCCTTCGTCTATCGGTTAGGACGGCACCCTTTCACGGTGCAGAGAGGGGTTCGATTCCCCTAGGGCGTACCACCCTTCCCCGCGTTCCGGGGCCGGGAGATTGACTAGGCGGCATTTGCCGCCATATTGAACGAAGCGGCTAGCGCCGCCACATGAGTTGTACCGCGCCCATCGTCTAGCGGTCAGGACACCGCCCTCTCACGGCGGGAACAGGGGTTCGATTCCCCTTGGGCGTACCAACTCTTTTCAGGCCCTTTGAGCCCCCTCGCTTCGCTCCCTCGAATATCTGTAAAGCAAGCCGCCACGTACGGCTGTGGACGGAGGAGGTTGCCCAGGAACGTCGGTGCGATTGGTCCGCCCCAGCGGCAGCCCCTTTGCCAAGCTTCCTCGAGCGTAAGCGAGACAGTGGGGCAGCGTGTTACCCGATGTTGCCCCACTAAAGAACCTGATGCCGAAGTGATTGGGCTGCAAATGATGCCAGACCGGCTGACACGTGGCTCATCGGCAGATGAGGCATGGAGGCAACCAACAGGGAGTAGCAGTGATGGCGGAAACGGCGAAAGCGAGTGTGTAGCAGGGAGCACCTCGGCCAGTATCGCCGTTACCCGGCGAGTGCGCAGCGACGAGACCTCGAGGCCCGAGGGGTGAGATTACGACTCCCACGCCCCGAGTTCCTTGACGAGGTGCGGGAGCCTAGTCAACGATGGCGTCGATCTCCAACTCCGCGTGTTCATCCACGTCGTCGGCTCCCTCGCTGCTCAGACCGAAGCGGCTCGCGATGTCGGGGGCATAGCGGAGGAGGTCGGTGCGGAGCCGAACCAGGGCCAAATCCTTTACTTTAGCCTCTAGCATGACGTCGAACTCCAGGCCGTGCGCCAGCCGCATGAAGGCGATGAACTCAAACGGGTTGACGAAATCGGCGTGCCCCGCCCAAACGGGCGGCACGTAGACCGTCACTGCGCGCCCACCGCCTCGTGGCCTGCGCTTCACCTCGCGTAATTCGGTGCGAGGTGACGAGAAGTGCACCTTCGGCCGCACCCCAGCCGGCCAGGTTAAGAGCATCCGTCTCAGGGTCTCGTGCAGATCAAGCCCATCCGGATTGAGGCACCAGAAGTGCTGGTGGTCAAATACCAGCGGCACGCCGGTCTGCTCGTGTATCCACAAGGTGTCGGAGGCGCTGAAGCGGGTGTCGTCGTGCTCAAGGACCAGTCGTCGCCGCACAGGCTCGGGCAGCGTCGGCCAGGTGTCCACCCAACGCCGGGCGGCGGCCTCGCGATCGCCATAACGTCCGCCAACGTGGGTGACCACCACAGCCTCAGGGCCTTGTTCCATCCTGTCCAGCATCTCCGCCTGGGATGAGAGATCCCAGATACTTTTCTGCGTCAGTTCGTTATCGGGGCTGTTGAGGAGAACATACTGCGACGGATGGAAGGACAGGCGGATGTCAAGCTGGCGCGCCTTGGCGCCAAGGGCGGCCAATTCAGCGCTGCTCTCCGCCACCATCCGGTGGAACTGGGGCATGTCGGGATGGGTGGCGTAGGGGGCGAGGTCCGACGACATCCGGTACATGCCGACCTTGACCCGGGCCAAGTGATCGAGGATGGCGTCGAGATATTCGAGCGAAACCTTCAGATGCGGCCTTTGCTGCCAGCGTCTCGCGTCGTTCGACTTGAGGTCGGGTCGCGTCATCACCTTTACGGCAAAGCCCAACCGCGCGGGGGAGGTCAATCCGGCACCTCTTCGGCGGCCTCGAAGCCCAGTTCGCGCACCACGACATTCCAGTCGCGCGCCCGAAGCGCCCCGCCCGTGGCGCGCCGGTGTCCGCTGCCATAGAGTTCGTCCGTGCTGGGCGGTGCATGGGCGGCAAGGAAGGCGACGAGGTCGATATCGTCCGCTGAGCGCGCCGCGAAGTAAATCCAGCCGGGTCGGTAGCCACTGTTCGCTGTCAGCACGATCCTGCCACGCAGGCGGCTGGTCCAGGCCTGTGCCAGCAGCGGTTGGATCTGCGCGCGCGAGGCAATCCAGATCAGCGCCACCTTCCCCGACAGCTTTGGCGGCACCCGCCGCGCCGCCTCCAGCTCGGCCCGGACCTCGTCTCTGGCGGCGGAAAGCAATGCGGTTTCCGGGTGCTCGCCCGAAAGCACTTCGTCGGGGCCCTTGTACTTCATCAGCAGCGCGAGCGCCGCTGTCGCGTCGCCGCTTGCCGAGCGCCGGGGTCCGTTGACGAGGGTCGCAATCTTTCGGAGTCGTGTTATCCCGTATCGACGCCCGGCTTCGGACATTTCTTCGAAGCGCCCGATGTCCGCCATGTCGTCGATCAGAACTATTACAGCCAGCCACAGCAGGTCAGTCACCGGCACGAGACCACCGATGCTACGCAAGGCTGGCAGACTGGAGCTCGGTTCGGGATCGAGGCCGTGGCCGGAAATGACGGTGGCACCCGGCGGCTCGCCGGCCGGGACATGGCGGTCGACTATGATCATCGGCACATCCTTTCCGGTCCGCCGCGGTCGCACTCCCAGATCGCAGACGATCAGCCCCGCCGGTGCGCGGGCACGCACCTCCGCCTCGAAGGTGTCCGACCACGGCGATTCCCCGCGTACGGGCGGCTTGCGTCCAAGAACCCGCAGGGCGCGAGCGAGCATCGCCGATGCCGCCAGACCGTCCGCATCATTTCGGGTCGCAACAAGCATTTCACCGGGACCGACCGCAGTCAGTGCTGACCGGAAGAGTGCTGCCGGCGCGTTGTCCGCTGCTGCCGGCGAGATGATATGTGTTCGGCTTTCCATCGGCGACCTAACGGTCTCGCCCTACGGGCGTTCCGGCGGCGGCCGGAGGCGTATCCAGCAAGCTGGATTTGGCCCTCGAGCGGAGACAGCACGACCTCCTTCATTCGGCGCAGGAGGTCCCGACGCTGCCACTGTCCCAGCGTGAGGCGCTCACACCGGATCCGGTCGTCATCGAAGTGACTGATTATCTCGGCGACGCACTCGGAAAAGGGAGCTGCTTTTCGACGAGACAAAGGCAAGGTCGGGGCTGCGGGCCAGCCCTCGACATCCCCGCCAGCGCACGCCGGCTCCGGCGCGCCTCCTACCAGGAGGCGCGCATCCCTGCCCGGCCCTGATAGCCGATGACGTCGCTTTCGCCGACACCATAGGCTCCCTTGACCTGGCTCCAGATCGTCATGGTGTCGGAAACATCGGCTTCGAAGCCCGCCCCCAGCTCAACCCGCGTTCCGCCCATTCCCGTGGCGAAATCAAAGCCATCGACGGTGACGGTTTTGCGATCATTGACGTCGTGGGACAGGCTCAGGTCGAGATTGGGCGCGAAGGCCCCCAATCTGCCCTCGGCGCGCAGCCCCCCGCGGACGTGAAGCGAGTCCTTGTTAACAAACTCGGCACTGTCCACCCAGTCGCTATTCATTCCATCGTAGAAGGTGCTCTGCCAGACCATCTGGCTCCAGGGTGTGATGCTGGCGTGGTCGTTGCCTATCCTCAGTCCAGCCTCGAGGGCGGCGAGCGCCGTATGACCGGAGATGGTGAGGTCGCTCGCCGAGGTGGGCGAAAAAGTCCAGTCGCTGTAGCCGTACTGGCCGACGGCGTCGACATAAACATCGCCGTTGGCCCAAGTGGCATAAACGCCCCCCGACCAGGCATTGCCCTGCAACCCGGCGGTTCCGGTCTCGGTCTCGATCCCGCTTGTCGAGGCCGTATAAGAGCCGAGGACGCCGCCCCGCAGCGCGCCCATCTCGAGGAGATCGACACCAAACTGGCCAAACGCAATATCCTGAACATTGGAGACGGTGTCGTTTACCTCCGTATGATTGGCACCCGCCCGCATCCAGCTCGATTCCAGTTCGCCCGTGCCGCGTCTCTCAACGAACGTGCCCAGCGTGTCGCGTCCCGCCTGATGAACCGTACCGGTGAGGGTGGCGAGGCCATAGGTCTCATCCTGCACGATCGTCTTGAGACCGTAAGCGACAAGGGAGGTACCCGATGGTGCACCGGCATCGAAATACAGATCTTCGGTGATGCCGCCCGGGGGGTCGCCGGCGACCATCGCCGTCGAGTCGGCTTCACGAATACGCCTATCGAGCAGGAGTTCGCGGCCGTTCTGGACGAAGCGCTCGGCCAGGCGGATGGTCCCGTTCTCCTCCCCGCCAATCCTGACCAGCTCGATCGCGGCAATATTTCCAAGCGGTGTGGACTGATCGGATTCATAGCGCTCCAGCTTGACCCAGAGCGTGCCGTTGAAGTCCTCGCGGACATTGATTTGGGAGTAGTCCTCTCCAAGACCGGGCAGCGGGTCGGCTTGCCCGAACCTGATCGACATCGGGTTGTTGCCGTTGTTGCTGTTGAACGTGCCGACATTGTACGTGCCCGGTGACGCGCCGGGCGCAACGATGCCGTTGCTGTTCAGCGTAAGCGTATCGAGGACATTGAGATTGCCGCTGACGGTGTTGATCAGCGCTCCGGACTCGGCGGTCAGGTTGTTGAGAAGGCTGCCGGGTTCGAAATGAGCCGCAGCCCCCGCCTTCACCAGGAAATCGGCGGCGACGGTCATGCCGGTCCAGTCCACGCCCTCGCCGAGATAGACGGTGGTGCCGCCCATCCCGGCCCCGCGGGTGGCGTCCTCATCGAGGATGTCGCCGAAGACGACGCTCGCATTGTCGATGATGAAGTTGACGTTGCCCGCTTCGGAACCGGCGCCGGTGCGATCGACAACCAAAAGCGGTCCCTCGTTCTCAAGTACTGTGCCGGCTCCAAGAACGATGTGGGCGGGGTTATCGGCGGGATCGAAGCTGCCGTCGAAGAGCACGGACGCGGTGGGGTGAGCGGCGCCCGTCTTCAGCTTGACATCCGTGACGTTGATGATGCCGCCATTGATCACTGACAGCGCCGATTGGTCACTGCCGGTGGTGTCGATGCTCCCGCCCGCGAGGACAATCTTGCCACCGGTGGCCGCGAAGAGACTGGCGTTGAGCGTCGGATTGCCGGCGAGGTCGAGGTTTAGCGTGCCGCCTGAAACACCGAACGCGCCGGTGCCGGTGATAGGCCCGGAGAAAGTGCCGTCGGTGGCGTCGCTGACCGCGAGCGTGTTGTCTCCCAGATCAATCTCGCCGTCGCCGTAGAGGTCGTGAACCGAGGTGCCGAGAGCGGTGAGGTCCGGGATGGCGTTGGGCGTGATAATGCCCGAGATGTCGAAGACGCCGGAGAGGTCCACTGTCGAGCCGGTGATGCTGCCGTCCCCGCGGAGGAACAGCGTGGCGTTCTCCTCTATCGTCGTCTTGCCGAGGAAGCCGGGGCTGGCTCCGGTAAGCTCCAGCGTACCATCCTCGATAGACAGGCCGCTGGACCCGTCGCCGGTGACGACGCCGGCGAACCGGGAGTCCCCGTCCCCGGTCAGCGTCAGCGTCTGTGATCCGAGCACGATATCCGCGGTGGTGTCGGTGCCGGCCAACTCGATGATCTCGGCGCCTGCAGTGGTGCCGGAGATGTCGAAGATGCCATCGACGGTAACCTTCGTCGAGTTCGCAATGCCGCCGTCGCCGACAAGATCCAGCTCCGCGGGGGAGTCGATGATGGTCTCACCCGTATAAGTATTGGCGTTGGTGAGGGTCTGCTTGCCGCCGGTTACGCTGACGCCGCCGCTGCCAGCAATGACGCCGGCAAAGCTCGTGCCGTCCGGATAGGCGGTCGTGTCGGCGCCGGTGATGGTCAGCCGCTCGTCGCCGAGCGTCACCTTGGCGGTGTCGACGTTTCCTTCAAGGCCCTTGATCGAGGCGCCGTTGTTGGTCCCGGAGATATCGAACCCGCCCCAGACGACCACCCTGGCGGACTCAGCGATGCTGCCGTCCGCGAGAAGCTTCAGTGTCGCGTCGGGCAGGACATAGGTCTCGCCGGTGTAGGTGTTGATCCCCGAGAGTGTCTGCTCGCCTTCCTTGATGGCGAGGTCGCCGGTGCCGGAGATCACACCCGCGAATTCGGAAGCGGCGTTGTCGACGACCAGCAGATTGTCGCCCAGGACCACCTCGCCGCTGGCGGCGCCGCTCAGATCGTTGATCGACGTGCCGGTCGGGCCGGCTGTGCCCGCGTTCGGCGAGATCGCCGTCGTCGTGACATCGGCGATGTCGAAGGTGCCGTCGACCTGGACTGATTTGGAGAGCCTGATGCCGCCGTCGTCCTTGAGGGCCATAGTGCTCCCCTCGTCGATGATCGTCGAACCGAAATAGGTGTTCTGCTTGGTCAGCGTGAGCTTGCTGGCTGGAACGGGTGGGGTGGGAACGCCGGGGTCAGTGGACGAGGTCAGGGTAAGCCCGCCGGCCCCCATGATGACCCCGTCGAAGGTGGACGCGCCGCGCTGCGCGATGGTGAGGATGGGGGCATCGTCGCCGGGCTGCGGGCTGTCCGTCAGCGGATCCACAGGGGTGCCAAGGACCACAACGCCCTCGCCGCGGAACTCGTCGACCGTGAGCCTATGCGCGGAATCGTCGGGATCGGACGCCGGATTGGTGGCCACCGTTAGCGTGGCGCCGGGCCCGTTGTAGAAGTCGCCGTTATAATTGCTGAACGTGTTGTCCGCAAACGGGAAGCCCGACCTGAGATCGATATCGGCCATCATAAGGACAGCACCGGTATTATCGATGCCGAGAGCCTTCACGTCCTCCCCGACCGTAACCACGCCGGCGTTGTCGATGATGCCGAGGTCGAGCCCTTCTGCCATGACCTGGAACGTGGCTCCGTCGGCGATATCGACGTCGACCACGCCGCCTGTCGCCAGGCTGCCGTCGCCGGCTATCGCCAATGTGCCAGATCGCAGACCGATATCGCCGGTGAAGGAGTTCTGACCGGTAAGAACCAGTGTGCCGTCCCAGAAGGTGGAGTTCGCCTCGCCGACGGTGAGGCCGCCGGTACCCGAAATGGCGCCCTCCATGACGGCGAAGTCGTCGAGTTCGCCGTTCCCATTGTCCGTGACCACGATCTGGCGGTCGAGGCTGCCCAGGTTGATCGGGTTGATCCAGCGGACGACGGAGTCGGCGTGCTCAGAACCGAAGACGAGCGCGGCATCTTCCGTTGGCACCGTGCTGAAGAAACCGGGCGTGGAACCCCAGTTCAGCGTCTGTGGGTTCGGTCGATCGCCAAGATTGACGATGAGCTCGCCGCCCTTGGCGGCGAAGCCGCCGCTGCCGGTCCACTGCACATGGGGCCCGGAGGTGCCAACCTCGCGCTCAAAATAGCCCGAGGTCATGAGCACGCCCGCGTTGGTGTTGTCGCTCAGCGTACCGGTGCGGGCCCCACCGTTGAAATTGAGGTTGCTGTAGAGGTTGAGACCCCAGCCGTCGTCGGCTTGGAGGACACCGCCTTCCATGATGGTTTGGCCGGTATAGGTATTCCTGCCATTGAAGATGACCAGACCCTTGCCGATGGTTAGGTCGGCTCCGAAGCCGCGTCCGTTGGCCGCCTCATCGAAGCTCTCGCGGCTGTCGTCGCCGATGGTGCCGTTGAAGACGACGATATTGTCGACGCCGGCGGTCGTGCCGGGTCGGATGGTGACGGTGGAGCCCTTCATCATGAACAGGTCGGCACCCGCCGCGTCTCCGGCCTGCCCCCCATCGGTGCTGGAACCGCCCTCGGTGCTGTTGTCTTCGAACACGGAATTGCCCGTGATCAGCAACTCGCCGCCGTTGCGCACGAAGATGGCACCCCCGAAGCCGGAGCCGCCCTCGCCGCCCCACCAGCCATCGCCAGAGCTGCCGGTGCCGCCGCCGAACCCGCCCTCGCCGCCCAAACCGCCCACGCCGGTGGCCACCGAAACGCCGTCGCCATACATGCCGCCCGCGCCACCCATGCCGCCGCCGCCGCCGAAGCCGCCCGTTCCGCCGCGACCGCCGTCGCCGCCATTGCCACCATCACCAGCGGCGGTGTTGCCGGCATCGCCGCCGTCGCCGCCGGCGCCGCCGACGCCGCCACCGAAGAAGTCGTCGCCGTTGCCGCCCCAGCCGCCCCCGCCGCCGACACCACCTGCAGCATTGTCGCCGTTGGCAAACTTGACATACCACTCGGCGAGCTTGCCGGTCTCAAAGCCAAGATCGACGAAGGCCTTGGCGGCCTGCAGCGTCGCCGCGACGGACTCCCCGACGTCGGGGGGCACGCTGGTTAATGCCGCGGCCGCCTCGGCGACGTTAAATCCCGCGTCGACACCCGCGTCGACCACGGCCTTAATCTGCTCCGGGCTCCATTGCAGAGCTGAGCTGCCGTTGCCGCCTCTGCCGCCCGCGCCGCCCGCGCCAACGGTGCCGCTGCTGCCGTCATCGCCGTCACGGCCATCATTTCCTTCGCCGTCGCCCCAGATCATGTTCGTCCACGGCCCGTCGTTGCCGTCGCGCCCGGTGCTCCCGGTCGCCGTTTGAGCGATGCCGTTCATTGAGCCGCCCAGTGACGTTTCGGACGCGAAGGTGAGACTCGTGATGTCGCCGGATGGGGCGGAGCTGAGCGTCACCGTGTTGCCGACAATCGAATCGACCGTCGTGCCCGGCGGGATGCCAGGACCGGACACGATCATGCCTTCGGAGACGCCGGCGAGCATTGCGTCGTTAACAAAGGTGACCTCGGAGCCGCTGACCCCGGAGACACCGCTGAAGGTCAGAGACTCAGGTTTGACGCCGGGCGCCAGATGATTGCTGAGCGTGATGGTGCCGTCAGCATTGATCGACTGTATGGTGGTGCCGTCAGGGACTCCCGCCCCGCTCACCGTCATGCCCCCGAACAGCCGGCTGTTGGTAACCCGCAGGGTGTTCCCGCCGGCCTCGACCTGCTCCAAGGCGGCGTCGAAGCTGGTCAGGTCTGACGGAAGAGTGCCACCGCTGACGTCCACGGTGACGAGGGTTTCCCCGAGGGTCGCGTCGTACACGACGCCGGTGACCGTGACGCTGTCGTCGCCAAACTCGCCGCCGGTCAGTACCATGCCCGGTTTGAAGAAACCGTTCTCTCCGGGAAGCGAGATCACGTTGCTGATCGTGTCGACGCTCTTGATCTGGCTGATGTCCGCCTTGGTGAGGTTCAGAAATTCGAAGGAGTAGACTGGATCTCCGGTGAAAGGGTCTTCCGCGGTGATGGTCGCCCACTCATCATCGGTCAGGGGACGGCTCAAGGTCACGACGTTGTCCTTGAATGACTCGATCCTGACGTCGGTCTGCTCCCCGTCGATCATCAGGATGGATTTGACCGGCGCGTCGTCCAGACCGACATCGCCGAGAAAGTACAGTTTGTCGCGATCCGACTGAGCGGAATTGCGAATGAGATCGGAGCGGGCATCCACGAACAGGCTCGAGTCGAGCGTGACAGAATCGAACGCCAGCGTCTTCTTGTCGGGAGAAATGCTGGTGATCGTCACCGGCTCGCCGCCCGGCAGGATGATCCGCATGCCCGGCCGCAATCCTTGGGTCGCGTCCGTGAGCGTCAGCGTGCTGACCGTGTAGCCGCCACTGCCGTTGGACGCCAGCTCAGGATCAAAATAGTAGGCCGATATGGGAAGGAACGGCAGGTCGATGTCGCCAAGCCCGATCTGCACTGTACCGAGGTCCACCGCCGGGTCGCTGCCGCCTACACCGCCGATCGCGGTGTTGCGGCGGAAGTCCACATTGTTGACCTCGAGGCTCGCCCCCTGATCGACGAAGAAGACGCCGCCTAAGCCGCCGCCGCCGCCGCTGCCCGCGCCGCCCTCAGTGACGAAATTTCTGAAGATCTTGTCGGAGACGACGTAGCTGCCCGTCGCGCCGTTGATCACCCCGTCTGCTGTGATCTGCGTCATGTCGGACGCATCTGCGTTGTGGCCGCCGGAGGCGAGGACGCCGTCGCTGGCATCCGTAAACCCGCCGCTGACGAGATGGCTGGCGGCGGCCCCGTCGAGCAGGATCACGCCGCCGCCGGCGTTACCATTGACCACGGTGCGTGCGTCCTGGGCGCGGGCTGGGGCCGCCGGCAGGGCCGCGGCCATACCGAGCGCCAAGGCCAGCAGGGAAACACCGGTCATCACGCCGCGCGCCAGCTCATTCGGCGCGAGCTGAATGTTCTCGGCCGGACGTAAACCAGGACTGGCGCACGCAAATGGCACAAAGGTCATCGAAAACAAGCCCCCTCCGGTCTGGCGCCCGGCACGCAGATTAGTGTGAATAACTTAGATGGAGGCGTGGAAATTTAGCAATCTTTAACCTTTGTTCCGCCGCATCGTTCTCGATTCGGCCACAGAACCGCCGGAAAACATTCCAAATTCGGTCTTTTTTGGTCGTAAGAGGCAGGTCATGCAGCGCGTAAACGTGTGTCGCGCCGGTCACACTGTCTCGGGGAATTTCTCCGTCCGGCGTCAGTCGCGTCGTCTGCGTGGAACCTTTCCGCCGGCAAATCGGGTCGCGGAGCCGTGGCTCGCCGAGGCCTCTAGGACGGACGAGCACACAGTCGGGCTGGTGGGGAAAAGCGCGCCAGTAGATCCGTGAAGTCACGGGCGAGGGGGACAACCCGTGCTTGGGCTTACTCGGCCAATGCAGCAAGGGCCTCATCGATGCCATTGGCGCTCAGCGGAAATGTCAGTGCTTGCCGGTTTGTCAGCACAACGGAAGCTGACAGCGTCTCCGCGCTCGACAGTGTCTCGATAAAGTCGGGCGCAAGGTTGGCAACGACCCGGCAACTGCCGCCGCCACAGCTTTCGAAAGGGATGACGAGGGGCTCAGGCGCCCCGGCATCAAGGGTTAGTCCCGCGGTCAGCAGCACCGTCTCTGGAACCTGCCAGATGCCGACCAGCCCGCCGCGCCCGTCCTGAACGATGCGCCAGACGAAGACCGCGGCACCGGATTCAGCAACTCGGAGCTGCTGGCTGACCGAACATTGCGGAGCAGCATCCTCCCGCGCCTCGAGGCAGACGAAGCGCCAGTCCCCGAACGTTTCATCGCGCAGCACGCGCGCCTGCTGCTCTGGCGGTAAAACTGGTGTCGTCGCGGATGCGACCGGCGCCCCGGCGACGGCAGGGGACACCGGCTCGGGCGCCGAGGATGCCGGGGCGGAGCCGGGATTCTCCCCCGTAAAAAGGGTTCTGAGTTGGTCCTGGGAAATCACACCTTCCATCACGCCGACAACGGCAATCGCAAAACCGAAGACGATCAGCAGCGCACCGGCGAAAATCCCCAGCGCCCAGGTGCCAGCACCGCCTCCCTGTTTGTCGCGACTGGGATCATATCTGGTCAACTGCATCGCCTCGCCTCGTCAGACGAAATCGGGGAGGATCCCACAGCGGTGTGCGGCCTGGCAAGCATGTGGCCAGTGCCGCCCATCTTGCGCGCCCGGCCAAGCCACGGCGCCTGCGGCTGGTGGCGATGCAAGTAGGTGCACGATGGCGACCGGCGAGCATCGAAAACCAGCGCAGATCGCGACGGCAGCTGCAGATCATTTCCAGGCGGCGCTCTGCATCCTCATCCCGATCGGCCATGCCCGAACCTGCAGCATCGTCAGCGCCTTCGCGCAGCAGTTTTGGCAGTCTGTCATCAATTGCGCGGGCGCTGTCAACGCGAACTTCCACCACGCAGATCTCCGCATCAATCCGGAGCAGCAGGCGGCGCACGGTCGATCCCCTTCCTACCTTGCGTTTGAAGGCGGCCCGGGGCGCTGTGACCGGTTGGCTCCGAATCGCGAGTATGCCTTCCCAAGCCGCGACCGCTCAGGTTCACTGTCAGTGGCTGCCAGCGTTAAGCTCGAAATAGAGCACCAGCACCCCGACCGTGAGCACCAACAGCAAGACAAAATTCACAATGCTCAGCACCAAGAGCAGCGGCGGCCGCCGCGTCCGGGGCAGCTTTCGTTGACCTGCGGCCGTGGACTTGAGACGTGGCACATCGGCGGCTGGTTCAGGTCTGACCTCCGGGACCGCCAGTCCCTCGAGATCCCCTCCTAGGTCGCGCGTCAGGGCGTCTTCCCGCCAGATATCCTCAAGACTTGGAAATCCGTCGCCGACCGGCGCTGGTCTCGGCGGACGTCCGGCAGCGATGACCCCAATAATGCTTCCAAGCAGACAAAGAACGAGTGGAATTACTATTGCCGCCGAATAGCCGCTGGGCAGCGAGGCCCCCAGTGCGAACCAGCCGCAGGCACCGGCGAGCATCAGCAATCCCCCTGACAAGGCGCTGGGGAGCACCAGCAGCCCACCCACCAGACCACTGCAAACGACAAGATACTGGAGGCTGAGGCCGAGTAACTGGCCGCTGCTGTCGGGCCAGAGCACTAGAGGGTGCCGACGCAAGGTCCCAAAGTAATGATCGACGGCGAGTGCAAAGGCCGTCGCGAGCAGTCCAAAGATAAAGGCAGCGAATTTCACTCGGCATCCTGTTGCTCGACAAGCGACCCGGCGAACAGAGGCTATAAGCGGTTGCTGCGAACAGGAAAAGAGGAGGTCGAAGCGAACCCGCCTACGGCCCCCGCTCGGCCATCGGCGGCATTAGCCCTTGCAGAGACCTAAATGCTTCAGAACAACTGCCAGGCCGCAAAGCAGTAGGTGTTCAGGTTGACGGCACGATCGCATGCACTGCCAGATGCGAATGCGGCCGCTCCGCCCTTAGGTTGGCTGTGGTGGCTAGAAGCCGACCGTCAGCTCTGGTGGCAATGAGCCGGCCGGCAGCGCCCTTGGCGATATGGCCGTATGGGCGTGGTCCCTTGCATCGGACAGAGGATCAGTATTGGATCGTCCGGAAACCTTAGCTGCCGGTGGATGGCCGCTTCGCGAAGCGCGTCGAAAAGTTCGGAGCCGCGATCGGCGGTGCGGTGCCATCCGCGCCGGCCATGCCGCTACGCTTGGGGGGACCGGTGAGTACTGAGGTGACTGCGGCGGCGACCGATCTCGGGCTGTCCTTTCGCGCGCCGCGGGCGATGCAGGCGCGGCGCGTTGCCGACGCAGTTGTCGGATCAGCCAACCCACAAGAGTTGGATGTCGGAGCCGTCCCAGCCGAACCCAGAGCAGCGCCCGGGCAAATTATGCCACCGGGCCGTCGCATCAGCCACGATCCGAGGCTTCAACAGTAGCCATGTCCGACGCGCCCCTTGCCCTGTTCGTAGGCACCTCCGGTCTCGAGCTTTTCCCCGACGAGATCGCCTTCTTCCGGGAGGCCAACCCATATGGGCTGTTCCTGTTCAGCCGCAATATCGACAATCCCCACCAGGTGCGCATGCTGTGCGCGCAGTTCCGGGATGCCGTCGGCCGTTCGGACGCGCCCGTGTTCATGGACCAGGAGGGCGGCCGCGTACAGCGCCTGAACAATGGCAAGTGGCCCAGCTTCCGAAGTCTGGGGTCCTTCGGAGCGCTTGCGAAACAGGACCTCGACCTGGCGAGGCACGCCATGCGCCTCTCGACGCAGGCGATGGGCAGCCTGATGGTCGAGCTGACAATCGACAGCGGCACCACGCCGGTGGTCGACCTCGCCCGCCAGGGCACGCACGACGTGATCGGCCAGCGCGCCTTCGGCGAGGATCCGAAACTGGTGATCACCATGGCGCGCGAGGTCATCGAGGGGATGCTGGAGGTCGGCGCGCTGCCGATCATGAAGCACATTCCCGGCTATGGGCGGGTGACCGTCGACCCGCACTTCGACTGTCCCGTCGTCGACGCCACGCTCGACGATCTCCGCGAGACCGATTTCCAGCCGTTCATCGCGCTCAAGGACACCCCGTGGGCGATGGTCGCCCACCTGATTTTCACGCAGATCGACCCAGCGCGTCCGGCCTCGGTTTCGCCGCTTGTCTGCGATCTCGTCCGCAACGACATCGGCTATGACGGCGTGTTGATTACGGACTGCCTCACCATGGAAGCACTCAAAGGCACCGCAGCGGAGCGAGTCGCGGCCGCGCTCGGCGCGGGCTACGACATCGCGCTCTACAGCCAGGGCGGTCTGGCAGCCAGCGAAGCAGCCGCCAGGGCTGCCCGCCCGCTCGATCAGAAAGCGCTCGAACGAATCGCTCGCGCGGAGGACAAACGCGGTAAGCTTCGCGCGGACGCCGCGTCACTCCATGCCGAGGTTGAGCAGATCTTTAGGGAGAACGGCTTCGCATAAGCGGAGCCCGTAGAAGCAAGGGAGAATTGCAGTGTTGAAGAGCAAGCTCATAGCGGCAGCCGCCATGGCCCTGGCCATGACGGCGCCCGCGAGTGCCCAGGAGGTGCTGACCATCAGTGCCGAGCAGGCGACGACCTGGGTGCGGAACTTCAATCCGTTCGGCCAGACCTCGGCTCGCGCCACCACCCTCGATTTCATCTATGAGCCGCTGGTGATTTTCAACCGCCGCGACGACAACCGGCCGAACTTCCGGCTGGCGGAGAGCTTTGAGCTGGCCGACGACCTGAAGTCGATCACCTTCACCCTACGCGAAGGGCTGAAGTGGTCGGACGGAGAGCCGCTCACCGCCGACGATGTGGTCTTCACCTACGACTACATCAAGCAGTTCCCGGCGCTCGATTTCATCTCGGTCTCCGCCCTGCTGGAGTCCGTGGAGAAGGTCGATGAGCGCACGGTCCGCTTCAACCTGCTCGAACCCAATTCGCTGATCGCGAACACGCTCGTCGGCATGCCCATCGTTCCCGAGCACATCTGGTCGGAAATCGAGGACCCGGTGACCTTCGCGAACGAAAATCCGGTGGGGTCGGGCCCCCTTACCGAGATCGCCCGCTTTACGCCACAGGTCTACGAGCAGTGCCGCAATCCGAACTACTGGGACAACGAGTCCCTCGCGGTCGACTGCATCCGCATGCCCCAGCTCGCCGACAACCCGCAGGTTCTGGCGGCGCTGGCCGACGGCACCCTCGATTGGTCCACCAGCTTCATCCCCGATATCGAAAACACCTTCGTCGCCAAGGATCCGGAGCACCACAAGTACTGGTTCAATCCCTCGAGCCTCGTCGCCTACTCGGTGAACCTGGAAACCCCGGACGAGAACACCCGCAAGGCCTTCAACGACGTGAACTTCCGGCGTGCGCTCAGCATGCTGGTCGACCGCCAGACCATCATCGACATCGCCGGCTACGGCTATCCGCTGATCAACGAGGACCCGGCCCTGCTGGGCGAGCTCTACGAGTCGTTCCAGAACCCCGAGGTTCAGGAGAAGTATGGCCAGTATGGCAAGTTCGATCCGGAGGCCGCCAAGGCCCTGCTCGATGAGTCCGGCTATGTCGATGCCGACGGGGACGGCTTCCGCGACAACCCGGACGGCACGCCGATCGCCATCGACATCGAGATCCCGAACGGCTGGACCGACTGGATCGACGCCGTCCAGATCACCATGGAAACGCTGAAGGAAGCCGGGCTCAATGTGAAGATGAGCACGCCGGAAGCAGCCGTCTGGACGTCGGACCTGATCGAAGCCAAGTACTCGATGACGCTCAATGCGCTGGGGTCGTCCTTCAACCCGTACTTCCCGTATCGGCGGTCGTTCAACCCCGACGACTTCGGCAAGAGCCGCTTCAGCGCCCAGCGCTGGACGCATCCCCGAGTGATGGAGCTCCTCAACCAGTACCCAAAGACCAAGGACGAGGCCGAGCAGAAGCAGATCATGGACGAGATCCAGCTGATCGTCGCCGAGCACATGCCGGTGATCCCGGTCTACAACAGCCCCGCCTTCTACCAGTACAACACGAAGCGCTTCACCGGCTGGGCCAGCGCCGAGAACCCCTTCGTCTCGCCGGTGGTCAACAACGCCAATCCGGGCCGGCTCATCCAGCTGCTGGCCCTTCGGCCGGTTGCTGAGTAGCCTCAGCGGAACACGTCGGGCGCGCCGCCGATTCGGTGCGCCCGACCGACCAATCTAGGTAGGAACCAGCGGGATGGCCTTTCTGCTCCGACGCCTGGCCTTCTACCTTGCAGCCTTCATCGCTGCCGCGACCATCAACTTCTTCCTGCCGCGCCTGATGCCAGGCGATCCCATCAAGATGATGTTCGCCAGTGCCGGATCGGAGCTGTCGCTGGAGAACCTCAATGCGCTGAAGCTCACCTTCGGCTTCATAGAGGCGCCGCTCGGGGAGCAGTACCTCACCTACCTCAAGAGCGTGTTCACCGGCGATCTTGGCCGCTCGATCAAATACTTTCCGCTCCCGGTGACCGAGCTGCTGGGGCGGGCACTCGTCTGGACCGTCGGCCTCGTCGGCGCTGCCACCGTCGTCAGCTTCACCGTCGGGACCTTCCTCGGCGTGATGGCGGCGTGGCGTCGCGGCACCCTGTTCGACACCATCGTCTCGCTGACCGCCATCTTCTCGAGCTCGGTTCCAGCGGTCGTCGTCTCGCTGATCACGCTGTTCGTCTTCGGCTACACACTCGGCTGGTTCCCTAACGGCTACGCGGCCGATCCCATGCTCGATCCGTCCTGGAGCTGGGACTACATCTCCAGCGTCATCTACCACGGCACCCTGCCGATGCTGACGCTGGTCGTCGTCCTGACGGGCGGCTTCGCGGTAACCATGCGCAACAACATGATCAACCTCCTCGGCGAGGACTACATCACCATGGGCCGGGCCAAGGGCCTGTCCGACAGGGCGGTCATGATCTGGTACGCGGCGCGCAACGCGTTGCTGCCGACCGTCTCGGCCTTTGCCATCGCCCTGGGAGCCGTTTTGGGCGGCTCGCTGGTCACCGAAGTCGTCTTCAACTATCCGGGGATGGGCAACACGCTCTACCAGGCCATTCTCGCGCGCGACTATCCGGTGATCCAGGGCGAGCTGCTGATCATGACGGCGGCGATGCTGGCAGCGAACTTCATCGTCGACCTGAGCTATGTGCTGCTCGATCCGCGCCTGAAGCGGGCCTGAGCGATGAGCCTCCTCACCCAACTTCTTCACAACAAGAAGGCCCTCGTCGGCGTGACCATCCTCGCCATCATCACCCTTGTCGCGCTCTTCGCGCCAATGCTCACCGAGTATAGCCCCACCCAGCGCGTGGGCCGCCCACACCAGCCGCCGTCTGCCGAGCACTGGCTCGGGACGACGCGCCTCGGCTACGATGTCTTCGCCCGGTTGCTCTACGGCGCCCGCGTCTCGCTCGCCGTCGGGTTCGGAGCGGGGCTCCTGATCACCGTGATCGGCACCGTCCTCGGCATCATCGCCGGCTACAAGGGCGGCGTGGTCGACGAGGTCATAACCTTCTTCACCAACATGATCCTCGTCATCCCCAATTTGCCGCTCCTGCTGGTGCTCGCCGCCTTCATCGGTCAAGCCACCCCCCTGGTGATCGCCATTATCCTGGGATTCACGTCGTGGGCCTGGGGCGTGCGCGTCACGCGCTCCGAGACGCTGTCGATCCGGCAGCGTGACTTCGTGAAGTCCGCCGAGATGCTGGGCGAACCCGGCTGGCGCATCATGGCCTTCGAGATTTTCCCGAACCTCATCTCGATCGTCGGCATCAACTTCATCGGCAGCGTCATTTTTGCCGTCATCACCGAGGCGACGCTCGAGTTCCTTGGCCTGGGCGACCCCAACACTGTCTCCTGGGGCATCATGCTATATAACGCGCAGAACTCCTCGGCGCTCTCGGTCGGGGCCTGGTGGGATCTCCTTTCGCCTTGCGCTGCGCTCGCAGTTCTCGGCCTGGGCCTGGCGCTCATCAACTTCGCCATCGACGAAATCGCCAACCCCCGCCTCCGCACCGGTGGCATGCTGGCCCGCTGGAGCGGCCTGGTGAGAATGGGCGCAGGAAAGCTGTGAGCGCTCCCCTGCTCTCGATCCGCAATCTCTCGATCGACTATGTCGGTGCCGAGGCAAATTTCCATGCCGTCAAGGATGTAAGCTTCGACATTGGCCACGGCGAGTTCTTCGGCCTCGCCGGTGAATCCGGTTGCGGCAAGAGCACCATCGCCTTCGCCATCAGCCGCCTGCTCCGCCCGCCCGCCATCATTCTCGAGGGCAGCCAGATATTGCTCGCCGGACGTGACGTTCTTGGCCTGGACGATGCCGCCCTCCACGCCCTCCGCTGGCGCGAGGTGGCCATGGTATTCCAGAGCGCGATGAACTCGCTGAACCCGGTGCTGACGATCGAGAGCCAATTCTATGATGTGCTAAAGACCCACACCGGCATGTCCCGCGCTGCAGCTCGCGAGCGCGCCGCCGAACTGCTCGGGCTCGTGGATATCCCGACCGACCGGCTGCCGGCCTATCCGCACCAGCTCTCGGGCGGCATGCGGCAGCGCATCGTCATCGCCATTTGCCTCGCGCTCAGTCCCAAGCTCCTCATCATGGATGAGCCAACCACCGCGCTTGACGTGGTGGTGCAGCGCGAAATCCTCGAGCGCATCCACAAGCTGCGCCAGGAACTGGGGTTCTCGGTGCTCTTCATCACCCACGATCTGGCCCTGATGGTGCAGGTGAGCGACCGCATCGCCGTCATGCTCGAGGGCGAACTGGTCGAGGTCAACGAGGCGCAGGCCATCTATCGCTCGCCGCACCACGACTACACGCGCCGGCTCTGGGCCTCGATCCCGCGCCTCACGGGTGAGCGGGTCGCGCAGGATGCCACCTGATGAGCGAGAGGACGCCCATCCTTGCCCTCGACAATGTCTCGAAGGGTTTCGGTCGCGCCGGGGCCCGCGTGCTTGCCGTGCGCTCGGTCTCCTTTGCCCTGCATCCCGGCCGCACCCTTGCCCTCGTGGGGGAGTCCGGCTCGGGCAAGACGACGGCTGCCCGCCTGATCATGCGCGAGTACCACCCCGACGAGGGTCGCTTGCTGTTCCACGGCTCGCCAATCGTCGGCGGCACACGCGGCGGCCTCAAGGCCTATCGCCGGGCGGTGCAGATGGTCTTTCAGGACCCGTTCTCGTCGCTCAACCCGGTCCACACCATCCGCTATCACCTGGAGCGGCCGCTGCGGCTTCATCAGCCTGCCCTCAGGGGTGCGGACCGCCGCGCGGCAGTCGCCGAGGCCCTTACCCGGGTGAAGCTTGAGCCGGAACTGATCGTACCCAAATACCCGCACGAGCTGTCCGGTGGCCAGCGCCAGCGCATCAGCATTGCCCGCGCCCTCGCCGTCAATCCCGAGGTGATCATTGCCGACGAGCCAACCTCGATGCTCGACGTCTCGGTGCGCCTGGGCATCCTGAATCTGCTCAATGACATGAAGCGCACCTTGGGGCTGGCGGTGCTGTACATCACCCACGACATCGCCACGGCTCGATACGTGGCCGAAGACATCATGGTCATGTATGCGGGACAGATCGTCGAGTGGGGTGAGACGGAAAGCGTGCTTGGCAATCCGCAGCACCCCTACACCCGTCTCCTGCTGTCCGCCGTTCCCGATCCCGATCGCCGCTTCACCGACACCCGGTTCGATGACGAGCTCGGCCGCATCGATGTGATCCGCCGTCAATCCGCAATCGACCAGCCCGAGGTGCGCGAGGTGGCAAAAGACCACTTCATTCGCCCGATGCCGGCATAATCAACCTTTGATCAGATGCGTCGAAAGGCCGTGGGCTCGCCGCCGCCGAGACGACGGATGCGTGCCACAGCCTCGTCCAGGGGCTCGACGGCCACGGCCATGTGCCAGCCATTGGCATGGATGATGTCGGCCTCGCTGGTCATGATCGCGACATGGCCGCGCCAGAAGACGAGATCGCCGCGCCGCAGCGTCTCGACCGGCTCGCCCATCTCCGCCTGCTGGTCGCTGTCGCGCGGGCAGGCCCGGCCGCTGGCATAAAGCGCCTGCTGCACCAGCCCCGAACAGTCGAGCCCCAGGCTCTCGCGGCCGCCCCAGTGATACGGCGTGCCGACGAACCGCTCCGCGACCGCCACATAGTCCGCCTCGGCATGGCCGATGGGAACGAGGTGCTCCTCCACAAACCAGCCCCCCGCCCCTTTCACGAAGCGGTCCTCCTGCCCCTCGGCGGTTATCAGGGCGTTCATCGAATAGAGCCCGGTGGTGGGGGCCTTGATGTCGGGCGCGGCGAACGCGTAGGTGCGGAGCGCCCGCACCGTATGGGTCGGTACCGTGGGCGGCCCGCCCAGCGCAGCGGCCTCGACGTAGCCGACATAGCCGTCGCGCACCGCCTGCCCGAAGGCCCAGCCGTCCGCCTCCTCCAGCACCTCGATCAGCTCGCCGAACAACAGCTGGTCGAGCTGTTCGGCGGCGGGCGAAGGCGCGCGGCGCAGGGAGGCCGAAGGTACCTCCGTCTGGCGCATAGTCGTATCGCTGTAGCGGGCGGCGGGGACGATCCCCTCCAGCGAGCGGGCAGCGATCCCGTCGCGCGCCAGGGTCAGGCGGGGATCAGGCACAGCAGGAGCATGACATAAATGGCACCGGTATCTTGCGGCTCCACGTCCTGCTCTGGTCATGGAGGAGAGTTCCCAAATGCGGGAAGGCTAGCTCAACTACCGCGCGCTGTCATCGCTGTAGCCCCCACCCAAGACTTGCCCGAAAGCGATCGGCCGCATTGGACGCCGTGCCGATGTCAGTGGGGAGCGGCGGGCTTCGCCAGCGGCATCCGCCGCCGGCACCATCACGGCGCAAGCATAGCCTGCATCGCCGATGCTATCGGCCGTCCTGCTCGCCCAGCTACTCCGCCCGTCGGTCGGATAAACCGTTTGACTTTGACTGGAAAGGTATGGCCGCTGGTCCGCGTGATCTACGTGATGCAATCGTTCAGGGACTTCAGGGTGCTGACCTTGGTCGGCGCCATTGCGCCACTCGGTCTGCGAAGGCACCCGGCGGAATAGATGAGCGAGCTCCGAATCTCCGTCACCGGCACCCCCTCGCCTGAGGATTTGGAAACCATCGGCAGGGCTCTCGCCGCCTTCAATGAAGCCGACGCGGGACCTGCGGGCCGCCAGACGCTGGCGGTATTTGCCCGGACTCTGTCCGGCGAGATCGCCGGAGGTATCTCCGGCTATACCGCGTGGGGCTGGCTCTACGTGCAGTGGCTGTGGGTGGCCGAAACCGAACGCGGGCAACGCCTTTCGGCTCGGCTGCTGGCGGCAGCGGAGAACGAAGCACGGGCGCGGGGCTGTCATGGTGCCTACATCGACACCTTCAATCCCGTGGCGCTGAAGGCGTACCAGCGCGCTGGCTATGCGCCGTTCGGGGCGCTCGACGACTTTCCCAAAGGGCGGACGCGAACATTCCTGCAGAAGGCGCTCTAAGCAGCGAGGCGCCCCCCCGTCAGGGGATAGGGCGCGCCGGTGGTCGTAGGCAAGCTGATAGGGAGCCCGCGCAGGACGCGGACGGCAAGGAAGGCAAAGCACTCCGCTTCGATCGCGTCGCCGCGCCAGCCGACAGCCTCGGCCGGGACGGCCTCGACCGCGGCCCTCTCGCCCAGCATCTCCATGATCAGCGGGTTGTGCCGGCCACCGCCGCAGACAATGAGCCGCTCCGGGCGGTTCGGCAGCATGTCGAGCCCCTGGCCGACGGCCGCCGCGGTGAACGCCGTGAGCGTCGCTGCGCCGGTCGGCAGATCAAGTCCCTCGGCCATGGCCGAGGTGAAGTCGAAGCGGTCGAGGGATTTGGGAGGCGGCGCCAGCAGATAGGGGTGATCCAGCAGTTCGGCCAGCCGCGCCTCGTCGACCTTGCCACTGCGTGCGAGCTTGCCATCGCGATCCATCTCGCCGAGGCCGTGCTGCTTCATGAAGTCGTTAAGGGGGGCATTGGCCGGCCCCGTATCGAAGGCGACCAGCGTCTCGGCGCCATCCCAGTAGGTGACATTGGCCACGCCGCCCAGGTTGAGCACTGCAGTCCTGCCGTCCGTCGCGCCGATCATGCGCAGCAGCGCCTGATGATAGAGAGCGGCCAGCGGCGCCCCCTGCCCCCCGGCGCGCACGTCGGCCGAGCGGAAATCGTAGGCCACCGGCACCCCGAGCAGCTCGTGCATGAGGGCACCGTCGCCGAGCTGGCGCGTGGCCCCGAGGCGTCCCGGCTGAGGCGCCCGATGCAGGACCGACTGTCCGTGAAAGCCGACGATGCCGATGTCGCCCATCGCCATGTGCTCGCGCTCGACGAGATGCTGCACGGCAGCCGACTGCGCTCGCGTCAGTGCCTCCTCCGCCACGGCGAAGATCGACGGGTCGGCGGCGGCGAAGTTCCACCGCCGCGCCTCCGTGAGCGTCGCCTCCAGCATGTCGCGGATCGACTGTGGGTAGGGCTCGAGGGCATAGGCCCCGAAGGCCTGGATGCTCTCCCCGTCGGTCTTGAGCATCGCCACGTCGATATTGCCGTCGAGGACGGTGCCGGTCATCAGGCCTACTGCCCATATCGGTTCCATGGTCGTTCCTAATCCGCGTTGACGAGATCGCCGACCGCCCGGCGCAGCTCGACGATGCCGCTGTCGAAGTGGCGGGTGGGGTGGATGCGGTTGGTGAGCAGGGTCCAGGCGCGGCCCTTCCCGAAGTCGATCCAGAGGCCGGTACCGGTGAAGCCCGTGTGGCCGATGGTCTCCGGCGTGCAGCGTCGACCGCCGGACCATCCTTCGTAAGGACGCTCCCACCCATGGGTGCGGCGGTCCGAAAGCGGCGTCCGGATGGGGGCCGTCTCGGGCGTGGTGGCGAGGAGGCCCGCTGCAAAGTCGAGGACGGAGGCCGCGGTACCGAAGAGACCGGCGTGGCCGGCTCCCTGGAGCGCCGAACAATTGTCGTCATGCACCTCGCCTACCAGCACGCGGTGGCGCCAGGTATCGTCCTCGGTTGCGGCGGCGCTTTCGGGGTCGGCCGACCACGCGAAGCCCGGCCCCGGGTCCATCTGCCTGACGGACCGGCGCTCCAGCCGCTCCAGCGCCAGGCCGAGGAGGATGAAGTTGATGTCGGAATAGACCGCCTCCCCGGCCTGCCATTGATGCTGCAGCACGAAAGTGCGCAAGAGGTCGTGGTCGCGGCCATAGGTGTAGATCGGAAAAACCGCAGGGAACGGCGTCTGGTGGCCGAGGCACTGGCGGAAGGTGACCTTCCGCTCCCAGCACCCGGCATCGTACTGCCGGAAGTCGGGGAGCACGGTGGTCAGCGGCGCGTCGAGATCGATGGTGCCGGCCGCCGCCAGTCCGAGGATGCGCCGGGTGGTGAAGATGACCTTGGTCAGTGAAGCGAGGTCGAACCAGGTGTCGTCGGTCATCGGACGCTGCGAGGGAATGAGCTGTGCCGAGCCGATCGAGCGGATCGCGCGGGTGCCGTCGGCGTCGACGACACCGAGGACGCCGCCCGGGATGCGCCGGGCAGCCACCGAGGCCTGCAGCGGCGCGAAGCCGCGATCGAGAATGCCGTCGAGGTTCATCCGGCGTCCTCCATTCGTACCCGATGATCTGCACCGGCATCCCGCCATCGCGCCGGCGGCGGCTCGAAGCCGGCGGGGCGCACCAGTGACGGCACCTGCGTCGCATCGATGGTAAAGCGCTGCCGCCGCCGCTCGACGGCCGGCACGGCGGCGATCAGCCGCTTGGTGTAGCTGTGCTGCGGCGAGGCCAGAACCGCGGCCGCGCTGCCGATCTCCACGATCTGCCCCGCATACATGACGGCGATGCGATGGGCGATGCGCTCGACGACAGCCATGTCATGCGAAATGAAAAGGTAGGCGAGGCCGAGTTCGCGCTGCAGGTCGATCAGCAGGTCGAGAACGCGCGCCTGAACGGAGACGTCAAGCGCCGAGACCGCCTCGTCGAGCACGACGACGTCCGGATTGAGCATCAGCGCCCGCGCGATACAGAGACGCTGGCGCTGGCCGCCGGAAAACTGGTGCGGGTAGCGCGTCAGCGCCTCCCTTGTCAGCCCGACGCGCTCGAGCAGGAACGCCATCCTGTCACGCAGGCTTGTATCAACCCGCTGGCCGGAGGCGATGGCGGGCTCCGCCAGCAGTTCCTCGACGCTGAGACGCGGATTGAGTGAGGCGTAGGGATCCTGGAACACCATCTGCACCGGCCGCCGGCTGCGGCCCGATTTGGCTTCGATGCTGCCGCGCGTGGCCTCGACGAGGCCGAGGATGGCGCGGGCGGTGGTCGATTTGCCGGAGCCGCTTTCTCCGACAATGGCGAGGGTCTCCCCCGCGGCGAGGTCGAAGTCGACGCCGTCGACCGCGTGAACCGCGCCCACCCGGGTGCGGAACAGCCCCTTTGTTACCGGAAAGCGCACCGCCAGATTGTCGACGGTGACGACAGGCGGGGCCCCATCGCGCGCGCCGTCGTCGCGAACGGTCTTGCCGAAGGTGAAGTGCGGGACGGCGTTGAGCAGATGCTTCGTGTAGTCGTGCTGCGGCCTGTCCAGCACTGTGTCGAGCGTCCCCTGCTCCACCGCGACGCCATTCTGCATCACCATGATGTCGTCGGCGATGCCGGCGACGAGGCCGATGTCGTGGGTGATGAAGATCATGGCCATGCCCAGCTCTTCGCGCAGTTCGTGAAGCAGGGCCATGATCTGTGCCTGGACCGTCACATCGAGCGCGGTGGTCGGCTCGTCCGCGATCAGCAGCCGCGGGTTGCTGGCCAGCACCATGGCGATCATCACGCGTTGCCGCATCCCACCCGACAACTGGTGCGGGTAGTATCTGAGGCGCTGGGCGGCGTCGGGAATTCGTACGCGATCGAGCGCCTCGCGCGCCGCCCGCTCCGCCTCTGAGCCGACCAACCCGCGGCTGATGCGGAAGGCCTCGGCGATCTGGGCTCCGATCGTATGCACGGGGTTGAGCGAGGTCATCGGCTCCTGGAAGATCATGCCGATATCGCGGCCTCGCACATGCATCAGCTCTCGTTCATCGGCGGCCGTCACATCCAGTTCGGAACCGTCGTCGCGCCGTAGCAGAATTCTTCCCCGGGTAACCCTGCCGCCGCCGAAGTCGACGAGCCGGTTGATCGAGAGTGCGGTCACCGACTTGCCCGAGCCGCTCTCGCCGACGATGGCGAGCGTCTTGCCTGCGGGCAGGTCGAAGCTCACGCCCTTGACCACCTCGTTGGCTTCGGGCGTGCGGCCGAAGCCGACGTGCAGATCGGCAACGGAGAGCAGCGGATTCATGCCGGCCTCTCCTGGGTGCGCGGGTCGAGGATGTCGCGCAAGGCATCGCCGAAGAGGTTGAAGCCGAGGATGCCGAGCATGATGGTGAGCCCCGGGAAGATCATCAGCCACGGCGCCTGCGTCATGAGATTCTTGCTGTCCGACAGCATGACCCCGAGCGAGGGTGCCGGCGGCTGCGTGCCGAGGCCGAGAAAGCTCAGCGCTGCCTCCGTCAACAGGGCCCAGGCAAGGGCGAGCGTGACCTGCACCGTCAGCGGTGCAACGAGGTTAAGCAGCAGATGGCGCGTGAGGATGTAGGACTGCGAGCTGCCGAAGGTACGGGCGGCGTCGACGAAGTCGCGCTGCTTCAACGACAGGGCCGGGCCGCGCACGACGCGCGCGAAGATCGGCGTGTAGACGATGGCGATGGCCGCCACACTGGTGAAGGTGCCTGGCCCGGCAATGGCCACGATCAGCATGGCGAGCAGGATCGCCGGGAAAGCGAGAAGCACGTCCATCGTGCGCATCAGCACCCCATCCCAGAGATGCCCCCACCATGCGGCAACTAGCCCGATAATGGTGCCGGCTATGGTCGCAAGGGCCACGGCTGAGAAGGCGATGGTGAAGCTCTGGCCGATGCCGAGCATGAGCCGGCTGAAGGTGTCGCGGCCAAGCAGGTCCGTGCCCATCAGATAGGTGGCGCTTGGTCCGGTCAGCCGGTCGATGCGGAACTGCGTCAGTGGATCGTGGGGCGTGAGACCCACGGCCGCAAGGATAGCCGCAGCGATATAGACGAGGATGATCGCCGCCCCGATGCGGCCGCTCGAATGTCCGGCAATAGCGCGCAAGATTCCCCGCATCACTTGTTGCCGAGCCGGATACGGGGATCGAGGGCGGCGTAGGTCAGGTCGACGATGAGGTTCACGATCAGGAAGTTGAGGGCGATGAACAGCACTGTCCCCTGCACCAGCGCATAGTCGCGCTGGTTGATCGCATCCAGCACCAGGCGCCCGATGCCGGGCAGCGCGAAGATCTCCTCGACGATCACCGCGCCCCCGAGCAGGTAGCCGAATTCGACGCCGCTAAGGGTTACCACCGGGATCACGGCATTGGGGAGGGCGTGATGCCAGATCACGCTCCGCCCCGAAGCACCTTTGCTGCGCGCCGTACGCACGTAGTCATCGCTCAGCACGTCCAGCATCGAGGAGCGCGAGATGCGGGTCACGGAGGCGGCGAAGGCGAGGCCGAGGGTGATCGCAGGAAAGATGAGCTGGCTGAGATTGGCGAGGGGATCCACCCATAGCGGGGTAAACGTACCCATGGCGGGCAAATAGCCGAAAAAGACCGACAGCACGTAGATGATGAGGAGCGCGAAGACGAAACTCGGGGTCGATTGCCCGATCATCGCGAACAGGCGCACCGCAAGGTCGGAAGTCCGCTCGTTGTGGGTCGCAGCAAACACCCCGGCCGGGATGCCAACGGCGATCGCGATCACCATGGAGAGGAGAGCGAGTTCCAGGGTCAGCGGAAAGCGCTCGAGAATGACCTCCAGTACCGGCCTGCCATAAGTGGAGGAGATGCCGAAATTGCCCTCGAAGAGTCCGGTCAGCCACCGCCAGTACTGGATGTGTACAGGCTGGTCGATGCCGAAGTATTCGGCGAGGGCGCTCCGCTGTGCGGGGGTGAGCAGCCCCGCCTCCGTGCCCAGCATGGCGGTGATCGCATCGCCCGGCACCATCCGGATCGCGACGAAGACGAGCACTGACACGCCGAGCAGGATCAGCGGAAAGGTCAGCAGCCGCTGTGTGAGATAGTTCATCGGCGGGCTCGAAGAGAGACTGGAGCGGGCGGATCGCCCGCTCCAGTGCGCGTCAGGTCAATCGATGGAGACGTTGCTCAGGGAGAACAGCGTGCCAGTCGGGGACGGCTCGAACCCCTGCACTGTCTTGAGCTGGGCCGTATAGGTGTTCGACGTCGAGAGCCAGATCCAGGGCGAGAGTTCGGCGAGCCGTGCCTCGAACTTCTGGAAAATCTCCTTGCGCTTCTCCACGTCGGTCTCGACGCGCCCCTGCTCGAGCAGCTCGTGCACTTCCTCGTCGACGAAATTGGAGACGTTCTGCAGGTTGCCGTCCTTCGTGAAGTAGCGGTTGTACATCGGATAGGGATCCGGACGACCGCCATTCTGGGCCACCGCCATGTCGAAATCGCCGGCGAGCCAGCGGTCGACATAGACGTTGAGTTCCAGCATCTCGATCTCCAGCTCGATGCCGATCTCGGCGAGCTGCGCCTGCAGCACCTGCGCCTCGGACGCGGCCACGGGCGGCTCGCCGGTGGCGGCGATGACCTTGGCCGTGAAGCCATCCGGCGCGCTTGATTCGGCCATTAGCTCCTTGGCCTTGGCGACGTCCTGCTCGTAGCAGAACAGCGTGCTCGGATCGCTGGCATAGACGGGCATGGTCAGCGGACCGGTGACCTCGCCCTCCCCGATCAGCGCCGTGTCGACAATCTCTTGGCGGTTGACGGCGCAGGAAATGGCCTGCCGGACCTTCAGATCGTCCATCGGCGGGCGAGCCGGCTGCAGCTGCAGCACGTTGTAGGCAAGACCGGGGACGCGGTTCAGCTGCAGGTTCGGCTCGTTGGGAACGAGCGTTGCCACCAGCGGATCGTTGAGCAGGGCGAAGTCGATCTGACCGGCGCGCAGCGAGGCAAGAATGGCGGCCTCGTCGGGCAGCACCGCGATGGTGATGCCGTCGATCGGAACGTCGCCCCCCGCCCAGTTCTCATTGGTGCTCAGCACCACTCTTGAGTTCGGGTCCCAGTTTTCGAGCGTGAACGGACCGGAGCCGAGCGTGGTGGTCTCGACGGTACCCGCGGCAACCGCGCTTGCCGGCACGATGGCGGCGTTGATCGTCGCCATGGCCACGAGAATCGGCGCATCCGGCTGACTGAGATTGAACACTGCAGTGGTCGCGTCGGGAGTGTCGATGGACTCGATCGACAGGAAGTTGGAGCGGGCGGCCGCGCCAGTCGCCTCGTCCAACAGGCGCGTGAAGGAGGCCTTCACGTCCTCGGACGTCACGGGCGTGCCGTCGCTGAACTGCGCCTCCGGATCGAGCTTGAACGTCAGCGTCAGCCCGTCCTCCGAGAACTCCCAGCTCTCGGCGACGGCGGGAACGACCTCGAGCGAGGGGTTCAGGCGGACCAGCGGCTCGTAGATGAGCTCGAGAAGGCGCAGCGAGGAGAAGGCCGTCTGCTTGTGCGGATCGAGGCCGGTGGCATCCTGCGCCCAGGCCATGCGAAGGTCCGCGGCCTGTGCCGGCACGGCCAGCGCGACCGAACCGAGAGCCGTGGCGACGGCAAGTCCAGCGAGTAGTCGTTTGGTGTGGGTCAAGTGCATGGTAGATCTCCCTTTCTGTTATTCGTCCGGCACCGGGGGTGGCGAAGCCCTCCCCGTGCCGGTATGGAAGCCACGTTCCTCACGATCCCGCGTCCTCGAGCGCCCGCCGCAGAACGCCGCCGCTGCCATCGATCGCTGCGCGTGCGTCCTCGACGCTCTTGCCGGTGAGGGTGGTGAGGATGGCGAGCTTTACGTCGTTGCCGGTGCGCGCGAGCGCGGCTTCCGCGTCCGTGGCCGTGCAATCGGTCGCCTGCATGACGATTTGTACGGCCCGCGCCAGGAGCTTCGCATTGCTGGCGTGCAGGTCGACCATGAGGTTCTGGTAGGTCTTGCCGATGCGGATCATGCTGACCGTTGTCAGCATGTTGAGCACGAGCTTCTGCGCCGTACCCGACTTGAGCCGTGTGGAGCCGGTCACGACTTCCGCGCCGACCACCGGGGCGATCGAGATGTCGACCATGCGCGCGATCGCGGAGGCCGGATTGCAGGTGAGCCCTACCACCACCGCGCCTACCGTCCTCGCATAGCCGAGGGCACCGATGACGTAAGGTGTGCGGCCGCTGACGGCGATCCCCACGACGACGTCACGCTCGGTGAGGCCAATGGCGCGGAGGTCGTCGGCGCCGGCCTCAGCCTGGTCTTCGATGCCTTCGGCGGCGCGGACCAGCGCCTCCTTGCCGCCGGCGATCAGGCCCACAACGAGCTCAGGAGAAACTCCGAAGGTGGGCGGACATTCCGAGGCGTCGAGAACGCCCAGCCGGCCGCTGGTCCCGGCGCCGATATAGACGAGGCGCCCGCCCCTGCCGAACGCAGCAACGATCGCCTCGACCGCCCGCGCCACTTCCGGCAGCGTCTTCTGCACGGCCTCCGGAACGATCCTATCCTCGTCGTTAATGACTGCTAGAATCTCTGCCGTGGACATCAGATCGATGCCCGTGGTGCGAGGGTTCCGCTCCTCCGATGGCAGGCTCCGCAGTTCCGACAGCAGTGCCAGTCGCTCAGCCGCAACGGGGGGCGACGACGGCGCTGCTGATCCGGGCTTCGTGGTCGCCATGCTGTTCCTCCAAACACCTGCACCGTAGGAAGCTCCGGCTTTTGATGTCAATGAGTTTCACGATCGCGTTCGGCTTTGAACTTTTGTTTCGGTCGTCCTATGAATGGCGCATGGGGATTCAGTCGAACATCGAAGCGTCTGCCGCAAACTTCACGCCGACCATGCGGCGGATCGCCCGCGCCATTCGTGACAACCCCAGCATCGTTCTCGATATGACCATTTCGCAGATTGCGGAGGCCTGCGGCACTTCCGTCGCATCGGTCGTTCGCTTCTGCCAGGCCGTCGGCGTCAGCGGCTATGCCGAGCTGCGCATGGCGCTGGCGACCGAGCTCGGCAAGGAGGCGGCGCAGTTCGGTTCGGGGCTGACGCTGGGCGCCGAGATCGCCCGCACCGATACGCTGGAAGCGATGGCGGCGAAGGTTGCCTCGCTCGAGATGCTGGCGATTGAGGAAACGGTTTCCTACCTCGATTTCAAGGCGCTCGGGCGGGTTGTTGATGCCTTGGACAAGGCGCCGCGCATCCTGCTGTTCGGGATCGGGGCCAGCCACTTCGTCGCCCAGGATCTTCATCACAAGCTATTTCGCGTCGGTCGCAACGCCTTCCTGCTTGCCGACGCGCACGAGGCATGGTCCGCGGCACTGCTTTCGCCCACGGGAACGGTGGCCATTGGCTTCTCCCATTCGGGCATGACTGCGGACACCGCTCGGTTCCTCGACTTGGCGCGGCAGAACGGCGCTCTCACCGTCGCCGTCACGGGTGTCCCGGAATCGCCGCTGGCGCGTTCCGCCGATGAGTGCCTCCTGACCCATGCCCGCGAGAGTGCGCTGCGCGCCGGCGCCATGGTCAGTCGGATCGCGCAGCTCGTCCTCGTCGATTGCCTCTTCCTCGGCGTCATGAGGCTCCGTTACGAGCAGACGATCGACGCGTTGCGGCGTACCCGCGACGTTACCCATCCCAACGGCGCGGGCTAGCCGCTGAACGACTGGTCCCACCGAGGAGCGTTTTGGAACACAAATGAAGATCGGGGGGCTGCTCTTGTGTTTTGCCGGGATGGCGCTGCTCTGTGGCATGGATGCGGTGGCGAAGGCGCTCGGTGCCCACCTGACCACCTTCCAGATTGCCTTCGTCCGCTATGGTGGCGCAGCTATCTGGCTCGCGCTCTATATCGTCTTCGCCAGGGCGAACTGGCCGTTGCGTCGCAACTGGCGGCGGCACCTGCTGCGCGGCGTGCTGATGGTGACGACGGCCTGCCTGTTCTTTTACGCCGTAACACACCTGCCGCTTGCGATCGCCACGGCCCTGGCCATGAGCGCTCCGATCTATGTCTCCCTGTTCGGCATCATCTTCCTGAGGGAGCGGCCCTCGCGGATCCTCGGACTTGCCATCATGCTCGGCATCGCTGGCTCCGCAGTCATGGTTATCGGCGGCGATGGCGACGGCGCGGCGACCGGGGACTTCAGCGGCTGGATCGCAGGGGTGCTGGCACCGATCAGCTATGCCGCGGCAATCGTCCTCCTGAAACACCATTCCGACGACGAGAACGCCGCGGCGCTTAGCCTGAGTACCGCAGCCGTTGCGGCAGCCGTGCTGCTGCCGGTATCGGTCGCCGACTTCGCGGCGCCCAGCGCGGAAGCATGGCTCCTGATGGGGCTGATCGGGTTTCTCGGCGCCAGTGGAATCGTTCTTTTGACCATCGGCCTTCGCACCACGCCGGCCTCCAGCTTCGCCATCGTCGACTATGTGAGCCTGCTCTGGGCGGCGCTCTTTGGCTTTCTGTTCTTCTCCGAAGTGCCGGAGATGCGCTTTTGGATTGGCGGCGCCCTTATCGTCTCGGCTTGCGCCCTCGGCGTCGGCGCGACCCGGAAGCGAGCCGCAGTCTCACCCTAGGCCGGACGGGTTGCGTCTCCGCGCTGCCGCCGGGAGCTCTCGCAGAACGGCGGCGGCTGGGGGCGTCTCGAGACCCTCGCCGTACGTCCTACGCCTGGAACTCCAGCACCACCTGCCCCACCGCTTCTGGCGTCTGGTCCAGCAACTCATAGGCCTGCTGCAGGTCGCGGGCCGGGAAGCGGTGGGTGATTAGGCGCTGGAAATCGACCTTGCCGACCTGCTGCAGGCGCATGATCGTCTGCTCCAGCCGCAGCCGGTCCCAGCGGTGGTCGAGGTGGCGGGCGATGCCGCCGATCTGCGAACTCACCAGTTCCACCCGGTTGTGGTGAAACTCCTCGCCAAGCCTCAGCGGCGCGGCGCCGCCTTGGTAGAACCCTGAGACCACCACCCGCGAGTTGCGGGCGGTGGCGCGAATCGCCTCGTGCAGCGCCGCATAGCTGCCGGAAATCTCGATGCTCACATCGGCGCCGCGGCCTCCGGTCAGCTCCTTCACTGCGGCGGCGGCATCGACCGACGCACCGTTGATGACGTGGTCGGCGCCGCCCGACCGCGCCAGCTCCAGCCGCTGCGGCAGCCGGTCGATGGCGACCACCTCGGCGCCGCTGGCTTTGGCCAGTCGCGTGACCATCTGCCCGGGCACCCCCTGGCCGAACACCGCCACCGTCTCACCGAGGTGGATGTCGGCATCGAGGATGGCGTTGAGGGCGATCGACCCGATCTGGCCGAAGATGCCGCAGACCGGATCGACGCCGCCGGGCAGCCGCCGCTGCAGTGCCCAGTCCGCTGGCACCACATGCGTGCTGCGATGTCCCCAGGCGCCCCAGACCAGCTGTCCCGGCGCGAGAATGCCCACGACCTCGGCGCCGACCTCCGTCACCTCGCCCAGTTCCTCGTAGCCGATGGCCGGATGCGGGTAGCTCCAGGAGCCGGCATCTGTAGGCTCGAACAGGCGCCACCCGGCGTTCCAGCTCTTTTCGAGATAGGGATTGCTGCCCCGGTAGAGCGTGAGTTCGGTGCCGGCGGAGATGCCGGAATAGAGCGTGCGCAGCCGCACCTCCTGCGGGGCCAGCGCCGGCTCCTCGTACTCGACGACGCCCACCCGGCGCGGCGCCTCGATCATCAGCTGATAGCCCATGAGGTTCCCCCTGCCCGCGCCGCAGCCAGCTTTTCATCTGGCGGAGAAGCGGGCAAGGGCGTGCGATCCCCGTCCGTCTGCCCCACCGGCACCCGCGCAACTATGCAGCAGCTCCTGTGGGCGCGTCTTTCCTTGACAACCGTACAGGATGTTCCTGTTATGTTCTATCCTTCCGACTAGGCGATGTGAGCCACGGGGGAGGGGTCACACTTGCTCGGGCGAATTCGATGTCCACCACGGCCACCATCCTGCATGCCGACCTCGACGCCTTCTATGCCTCGGTGGAGCAGTTGCTCGATCCATCGCTGCGCGGGCTGCCCATCGCCGTCGGCGGCGGCGTGGTGCTGGCGGCGTCCTACGAGGCCAAGGCCTTCGGCGTGCATGGGGGCATGCCGGGGCGGCGGGCGCGTGAGCTGTGCCCGCAGCTGCGCTTCGTTTCCGGGCACTTCGGCGAGTACCAGCGGCTCGGCGATGCCGCCGTGAAAGTGCTCGACGACTACACGCCGCTGGTCGAGCGGATCTCCATCGACGAGGCCTTCGCGGATGTCGCCGGCACCGCCCACCTGTTCGGCCCGCCGGCCGCAATCGCGCAGGCAATCCGCCGCCGCGTCCGCACCGAACTCGGCCTCCCGATCTCGGTCGGTGTCGCCCGCACCAAGCACCTGGCCAAGATCGCTTCGCAGGTGGCCAAGCCCGACGGCCTCGTCGTCGTCGATCCCGCCTCGGAACTCGCCTTCCTGCATGACCTGCCGGTCGAGCTGATGTGGGGCGTCGGGCCGGTGAGCAGGGCGCGGCTCCATGCCGCGGGGGTGCGCAGGATCGGCGAGCTCGCGGCAATGCCTGGGCAGTCGCTGCAGCGCCTGCTCGGCGAGGCGGCGGCGGAAAAGCTCGGTGCACTGGCTTGGAACCGTGACCCGCGTGCGATCGCCCACGATCGCCGGGCCCGCTCCGCCGGGGCGCAGTCGGCGCTCGGTCGGCAGCCGGTATCAGAACGCGTCTACCGACCGGCGCTGCTGCATCTCGCCGACCGCATCGGCTCGCGGCTGCGCGCCAGATCCCTCGCCGGCCGAACCGTAACCGTCCGGATACGCTTCGCCGACCTTCGGGCGGTGACCCGCGCCATCACCCTGCCCGCGCCGATCGCCGCCACCGCCAGCCTCGCCGAGATCGCCGAAGAACTGGTACGCGGTGCCCTGCGGGACCACCCGCAGGAGCACATCATCTCGCTGCTCGCCATTTCGGTGTCGCATCTCGAAAGGCACCAGGTGCTGCAGCTCGAGCTGCCGCTCGGGCTTGAAGACGAGGCCCAGCGGCCGGGCACCCGCACCGGCGCCGCCCGTTGGAGCGCCGACCGCGCCGTGGACGCCGTTCGCAGCCGTTTCGGCTGGGAAGCTATCGGCTACGCATCGGTGATGCTGGAAGCCCGCCGCTCCATCCCGGACGCCTTCCGCGAGCTGGCAGAGAAGGAACTTTGAGCCGCAGCTAGGCGCCATGTCCGGCGGAACGCCCCGCCTGTCGCGCCGTTGCGATCGGAGGGATACTGTCTGAGTGACCGGAAGGAGCGTCCAATGATCGGATTCTGGGTATTGCTGTTGCTGCTGATCGCACTCGTCGCCTCGGCGCCGTTCTACCCCCACAGCCGCGCTTGGGGTTACTGGCCGGCGACCATCATCGGCATCCTGATGATCGTCTGGCTGACCGTCATCTTCATCGGCTTCGTGGCCTTCGCCCTGCCTTGGGCGACGGCGCCCGCTGTATAGCGGGCGCCTCTCCGTTACCGCCCGGTCTGCGCCGCCTTTTCCTCGTCCCACCACCAGATGGTGGGGAAGCCGTTAGAATATTCCGGCAGCGGCTCGGGATGGCTGAAGCGGTCCCAGCGAGCTATGCGGGAGTTGCGCAAGGCATAGCTCGGCACCAAGAACTGATGCGCCATCAGCACCCGGTCGAGCGCCTTGGTCGCCGCCTCCAGCGTCTCCCGATCGTCAGCGAAGATAACCTTGTCGATGAGCGCGTCGATTCCCGGGTCGGCAATGCCGCCATAGTTCTGCGAACCCGGCTCGTCCACGGAGACCGAGCCGAAATAGTAGCGTTGCTCGTTGCCGGGCGACATCGACTGCGCCCAGCCGTTATAGATCATATCGTAGTCGAAGGAGCGGACGCGGTTCACATACTGGGAGGAGTCAACGGTGCGGACGGTGGCGTCGATGCCGATGCGGCGGAGGTTGGTCTGGAAGGCGACCGCCACCGGCTCGAGCGTCGGGCCGTTGAGCAGGATCTCGAAGCCGAGCTGCTCGCCCGCTTCGTTGACCAGGCGATTTCCGTCGAGGGTGTAGCCGGCTTCCCCGAGCAGCCGCAGCGCCTCCCGCAGATTGGCGCGCTGCGCCTGCGCACTGCCTCCGACCGGGTTCTCGTATTCGGTGGTGAACACGCTCTCCGGCACCAGCTCCCGGACCGATTCGAGGATCTCCAGTTCTTCGCCCTCGGGGAGGCCCTCCCAGCGCAGCGGAATGCCGTAGAAATAAGAGTCAATACGCTCGTACTGGTCGTAGAACAGCGTCCTGTTCAGTTCCTCGAAGTCGAAGGCATAGTTCAGCGCTCGACGTACCAGCGGATCCTGGAACTTCTCCTGCCGCAGGTTGGGAATGAAACCGAGCATGATGCCGGAACTGTTATAGTCCTGCGGGAACAGCTCCATGACCATGCGGCCTTCCCTGACAGGCGGGATGTCGTAAGCGGTGGCCCAGCGCTTTGCTTGGTTCTCCCACCACCAGTCGATCTGGTCGCCCTTGAAGGCCTCGAACTGCACGGTGAGGTCGAGGAAATACTCGTAGCGGATGGTGTCGAAATTGTTGGACCCAACCTGCGTCGGATGCTCGATGCCCCAATAATCCTCGACCCGTTGGTAACTCACGGAGCGGCCAGGGGCGAACTCCGCCATCCGGTAGGGCCCGGAACCGAGCGGCAATTCGAGCGTCGAACGGGATATGTCGCGCGGATTGCCGTCGGCATCGGTGCCTTCCCACCAGTGCTGCGGCAGCACCAGCAATTGCCCGAGGATCGTCGGCAATTCTCGATTGCCGGTCTGGTCGAAGGTGAAGGTCACTTCGCCCGGCGCCGTCACCTCCGCACCCGTGACGTTGGCATAGTACTGCGCCGTGTTCGGGTTGTGCTCAATCTGCGTGTCGAACGACCACACCACGTCCTCGGCCGTCACCGGCTCCCCGTCGTGCCAGCGGGCGTCCGGGTTCATCCGGAAGGTCACCGAGGAATAGTCGTCTGGGTAGCTCATCGCCTCGGCCAGTAGCCCGTAATCGGTCAGCACCTCGTCCATCGAGGGCGTCATCAGCGTCTCGTAGATCAGTCCGAGGCCGATTGCCTGCTCACCCTGCGGCAGCACCGGGTTGAAGGTGTCGAAGCCGCCCATGTCGCCGAGCCGCACCGTGCCGCCCTTCGGCGCATCGGGATTGACGTAGTCGAAATGCTCGAAGCCTTCAGGGTATTTAGGTTCGCCAATGGCGGAGCTGGCATGGTGCCACTCGCGCTCCTGCGCTGCCGCGGGCGTTACGGCGACGGCGGCAACCAGTACCGCTCCGATCATCTGCGAAAATCTGAACATGAACTCCCTCTTGCGTGTTCTTGGCCGAAGACGGCGGTGGCCCGGCGCTTGACCTCGCCACTCACCCGGAAATTGCGACCTCCCCGTGCCGCCAGGCTTCACTTCTCCGTTAGGGCTCCGGCACCGCCTCGAGGTCGAAGGCCGCCGCCAGCAGCGCCCTTGTGTAGTCCTCCCGCGGCGCGGCAAAGATCTCGGCGGCAGGCCCCTGCTCCACCACCCTGCCATCTTTCATAACGATCAGCGTGTTGGCCAGCGCCCGCACCACCTTGAGATCGTGCGAGATGAAGATATAGCCCAGCCCACGCCGCCGCTGCAGATCGCGCAGCAGGTCGACCACCTGCGCCTGCACGCTTACATCGAGCGCCGAGGTCGGCTCGTCGAGCACCAGGAGCTTCGGTTCCAGCACGATGGCGCGGGCGATAGCAATGCGCTGCCGCTGTCCGCCGGAGAACTCGTGCGGATAGCGGATGCGGGTTGTCGGGTCGAGCCCGACCTCATCGAGCGCCTGCACGACGCGCCGGTCGATCTCGTCCGCCGGCAGCCCTCTCTGGTGCACCTGCAGGCCCTCGGCGATGATTGCCGACACCGGCATGCGCGGGCTGAGCGAACCGTACGGGTCCTGGAAAACAATCTGCATGTCGCGCCGCAGCGGCCGCATCGCCTTCCAAGACAGCCGCTCGACGCCCTGTCCCAGGAACACCACCCTGCCCTCAGAGCCGATCAGCCGCAGCAGCGCCAGCCCGAGGCTCGACTTTCCAGACCCGGATTCGCCGACGACTCCCAGCGTCTCTCCCTCGCGCAGCGCCAGATCGACCCCGTCCACCGCCTTGATATGCCCCACCGTCCGCCGCAGCAGCCCGCGCCGGATCGGGAACCAGACCCGCAGATCCTCGGCTGCCACCAGCGTCGCTGCCGCCGGGTCGGCGGGCGGCGGCTCGCCTTGCGGTTCCGCCGCCAGCAGATGACGCGTATAGGCGTGCTGCGGCCTTGCGAAGATTGCCTCCGTGTGCCCGCTCTCGACGATCTCGCCGCCCGTCATGACGCAGGTGCGGTCGGCCATCCGCCGCACGATGCCGAGATTGTGGGTGATGAACAGCATCGCCATTCCGAGCCGTGACTGCAGCGACTTCAACAGGTCGAGGATCTGCGCCTGCACGGTGACGTCGAGCGCCGTGGTCGGCTCGTCGGCGATCAGCAGGTCCGGCTCGTTGGCGAGCGCCATGGCGATCATTACCCGCTGCCGCTGTCCCCCCGAGAGCTGGTGCGGGTAACTTGCGAGCCGCGTCTCCGGCGCGTCGATCCCCACCTGGTCAAGCAGTTCCAGCACCCGCGCCCGCGCCGCCCGCTGTCCGAGACCGCGATGCACCGTCAGCGTCTCGCTGACCTGGCGCTCCACCGTGTGCAACGGGTTGAGCGAGGTCATCGGCTCCTGGAAGATCATCGAGATGTCGCCGCCGCGTACCGCCCGCAGTTCCCGGTCCGGCACCTGCAGCAGGTCCCGGCCCTTGAACAGGATCTCGCCGCGCGGATGCGAGGCCGCCGGATAAGGCAGCAGCCGCAGCACCGAGAGCGCCGTCACCGACTTGCCCGACCCCGACTCCCCGACCAGCGCCACCGTCTCGCCGGCCGCGATGTCGAAGGAGACGCCGCGCACCGCCTCGACGACGCCCTCCCCTTGCGTGAAGCGGACATGGAGGTCGCGGATGGAGAGAAGCGGCCCGGTCACCGGAACACCTTCCGCGGATCGAAGGCGTCGCGCACCGCCTCGCCGATGAAGACAAGCAGGCTCAGCATCAGCGACAGCACGATGAAACCCGAGAGCCCGAGCCACGGCGCCTGCAAATTGTTCTTGCCCTGCGCCAGCAGCTCGCCCAGCGACGGCGAGCCGGGTGGCAGGCCGAAGCCGAGGAAATCCAGCGAGGTGAGGGTGACGATCGAACCGCCGAGCACGAAGGGCATGAAGGTGAGCGTCGCCACCATGGCGTTGGGCAACAAGTGCCGCCGCATGATCGTGGCGTTGGAGACGCCCAGCGCGCGCGCCGCCGCGATGTACTCGAAATTGCGCCCTCGGAGGAACTCCGCTCGCACCACGCCGACCAGCGCCACCCAGGAGAACAGTAGCAGGATGCCGAGCAGCACCCAGAAGCTGGGCGCCAGCACGCTGGCGATGATCAGCAGCAGATAGAGCGAGGGGATCGCCGTCCAGACCTCGATGAAGCGCTGGAACAGGAGGTCGATCCAGCCACCGAAATAGCCTTGGATGGCGCCGGCGCTGACGCCGATGATGGAGGAGACCACGGTCAGGATCAGTCCGAACAGCACCGAGATGCGGAAGCCGTAGATCAGCCGCGCCACCACGTCGCGCCCCTGATCGTCGGTGCCGAGCCAGTGGAGGTTGCCGAGATGGCAATCCGGGTCCTCCGCCCCCAGAGGATACCGAAGGCACCGCTCCTCCTCGCTCATCATCCACCAGGGCGGTGACGGCGCCGCGCCCGGGAGCATGTCGTCGACGGTGCGGTAGGAGTATCGGATCGGTGGCCACAGCATCCAGCCATTCGCCTCGATCTCGTCGGCGATGAACGGGTCGCGATAGGCCGTGACCGCGAGGAAGCCGCCGAACTTCGTTTCCGGGTACTCGACCAGCACCGGTACCAGCAGCTCTCCCTTGTAGAAGGCGAGGATCGGCCGGTCGTTGGCGATCAGCTCGGCGAACAGCGTCAGGACGAACAGCACAAGGAAGAGCCAGAGCGACCAGTACCCGCGGCGGTTGCGCCTGAACGTCTCGAGACGCCGCTGGTTGATCGGCGACAGTCGGCCGCCGGACCTTGGCATGTCGGCGGCGGCGCGGGCCAGGTGCGATGGCGCCCAGGCGCCGGCGGTAAAGGAGAGCAGCACCTCAGACGTCCCGGCTCTCGAAGTCGATGCGCGGATCGATCCACATGTAGGTGAGATCCGAGATCAGCCCCAGCAGCAGCCCGAACAGCGAGAAGATGTAGAGCGTCGCGAACACCACCGGATAATCTCGGTTGAGCACGGATTCGAACCCCAGCAGGCCCAGCCCGTCGAGCGAGAAGATCGTCTCGATCAGCAGCGAGCCGCCGAAAAAGGCACCGATGAAGGCACCGGGGAAGCCGGCGATGATCAGCAGCATAGCGTTGCGGAACACGTGCCCGTAAAGCACCCGGTGCTCGGTCAGCCCCTTCGCCCTCGCGGTCACCACGTATTGTTTGCGGATCTCGTCGAGGAACGAGTTCTTGGTCAGCAGCGTCGTCGTCGCAAAGGCGCCGAGCGCCATCGCCAGCACCGGCAGAGTGATGTGCCAGAGATAGTCGAGGATCTGCTGCCACCAGGGCATAGTTGCGAAATTGTCCGAGGTCAGGCCGCGCAGCGGGAAGATGTCCAGGAAACTGCCCCCGGCGAACAGCACGATCAGGAGGATCGCGAAGAGGAAGCCCGGCAGTGCGTAGCCGACGATGATGACGCTCGACGTCCAGACGTCGAAGCGCGAGCCGTCCCGCATCGCCTTGGCAATCCCGAGCGGAATCGAGACGCCGTAGGAGATCAGGGTCATCCACAGGCCGAGCGTGATCGACACCGGCATCTTCTCGAGCACCAGGTCGATGACGCTGATGTCGCGGAAATAGCTGCGCCCGAAATCGAAACGGAGGTAGTTCCAAAGCATCGTGAGGAAGCGTTCCACGGGCGGCTTGTCGAAGCCGAACTGCCGCTCCAACTGCTCCAGATATTGCGGCGAGAGGCCCCGCGCGCCGCGGTACTGGGACACGCCTTCGCCGGCGTCGCCGCCGCTGGCCTGGCCCTGCCCCGCAAAATCACCCTCGGCGCTGCCGGATACGCGCGCCGTCGCCGCGACATTGGTCCCGCTCATCTGGGCAATGACTTGTTCGATCGGCCCACCCGGCGCGAACTGCACCACGACGAACGACACCAGCATGATCCCCAGTAGCGTCGGGATCATCAGCAGAAGGCGTCGCAGGATATATCCGGCCATCTTCGCTCCAGTCAGCGACGCCTGCCCGGCGCCGCCATAATGGTAGCAGAGACTGTCACAAAGCAAACCCGCGCTGCGCAGTCGTGATCTACCTGCGCAGGCAGGTTGCGACGGCGGCGCTGCCAAGGATGATCGACTAGCGCCGCGGCCGCCGCAGCACGCCGGTGTACCGGGCCAGCAGCAGGATGATGGTCGGCCAGAACATGGTGTTGACGATGTCCTTGAGGGCGCCGAGGACGGTGGAGCGGAGCCCGCCATGGCCATGCATCAGGTCGAGTGCCTCATTGACGAGCTCTACGCCGAGCACGCAAAGCCACGGCACGCCGCTCGCCGGCGACTTGCGCAGCGCCACCATGGCCAGGAGGAAGATCAGCAGCCCGAAATGCACATGCAGCGCATCCCGCGACAGGTGGATCAACTGCGTAAGGTCGGTCTTCAGCGCGTTCAGCATCACCGGCATCCGTCAGAGCATCCTACCCTTACCGCGCCAAGTCTTGCCCATTCCTTTCCGTCGGCGGCCATCGCGCCCACACTCACCGCCATGCCCATGGAGAGACCCAGTGCTCAGGACCACCCCTCGACAACCACCACCCCCTCGGCCGTCATGGCCGGCTTGTCCGGGCCACCCAGGCAGCCGGGCAGACCCGGCAAACCGCCCCTGGGTTACCCGGACAAGGGGGGTGATGACGGCGGAGAGAGAGGAAAGGGCGTCAGCTGCGTGTACGGATTTGCGCAATCGCGCCCGCGAGCCTCTTGCCCCGCCCCGCCGCTCGCGAAATCTATCCCCGCCCTCGCCACCTGCGGTAGAATCCACCCCATGCCCGCGCGGTACTGCGACGGTCGCGACGAACGGTCGGCGGGGGCTACCGGATGGCGAGGAGGTCGCTCTTCGTCCGCCGGATGCGGGATGATCTGTGATTT
>DASYHK010000020.1:0-367669 GCA_035998685.1 Devosiaceae bacterium
GGGAGCCAGTGCTCAGGACCGACCACCAGCATGGCGCCATCCGGTCCTGCGGTGGTGCAGGATCGGCAAGAGCGGCGAGCGTCGCGCGGCCGGTGCACTGGGTCCCCGCGGTCGCGGGGATGACGGCGGTGGGTGGGGCGGGAATCTGCTCCGAAGCGCTCCCAGCCCTCTGCTCCGCCTCGGCTTCCCGAAATCTATCCCCGCCTTCTCCACCTGCGGTAGAATCCCTCCCATCGCCGCACCGAAGCGAGATCATGACGAGTGGTTGGTGCGGGGAGACGGGTATGCCCTGGAAGTCGTTTCGGGGCGGGACCGGACGGACCGGCGGGGAGCCACGAGCGAGAATCCGCAACTTCGTCCGCAGCACCAACCCGCCGCACCGGCGAGGCGAAGCCTCACCTTTTTGCGGACCACCCGCTTCGAGGCGCAAGCCTCGCCGGGGCCGCTTCACGAGGAAGCGGCAGCAGACTGCGGAAACCCGGGAGCCCGAGGCTCGCCGGAGGCTTCGGCGCGCCTCAGCCTTCGGTGAGCTTGAACTCGATGCGGCGGTTGCGGCGGAAGGCTTCTTCGGTGGTGCCGGTGTCGATGGGCGAGAATTCGCCGAAGCCGGCGGCGACCAGCCGGTTCGGGGAAACCCCCTGCGACACGAGGTACTTGGCGACCGAGATGGCACGGCCGGCACTGAGTTCCCAGTTGGAGGGGAAGCGTGCATTGGAGATCGGCCGCCGGTCGGTGTGACCATCGATCCGCAGCACCCAGTTGATCTCTTCCGGAATCTCCTGCTCCAGCTGCAGGATGGCCTGAGCGAGGCTTTGCAGTTCCGGCAGGCCCTCGGGGCTGATCTCGGCCTCGCCGGCGTCGAACAGCACCTCGGACTGGAAGACGAAGCGGTCGCCGACCACCCGCACGTCAGCGCGGTTCTCGAGGATTTCGCGCAGGCGGCCGAAGAAGTCGGAGCGGTAGCGGCTCAGATCCTGCACCCGCTGGGCGAGCGCCAGGTTGAGGCGTCGCCCGAGATCGGCGATCTGGGTGCGGCTTTCGGTATCGCGCGCCTCGGAGGCGTCGAGTGCCTGTTCCAGCGCCGCGATCTGGCTGCGCAGGGCGGCCAGTTGCTGGTTCAGCAGGTTGACCTGCGCGGCGGCCTCCCGGGACAGCTCCTGCTCGGCCTCTAGGTCGGATTCGAGGCTGGCGATGGTGGCGTCACGGCCATCGTCACCGGTGTCGACGCCGGCCAGTTCGGCCTGCAGCTGGGCATTGGCCTCTTCGGTGGTGGTCAGCGTGGCGCTGAGCGAGGCGATGGTGGTCTCGAGGTCAGCGGTAGTGGCACGCTCGAGCTGCAGCAGCTCCGTCAGTTCAGCGATCTGCGAATTGAGCCTCGACATCGCGGTGTCGCGGCCGAGGATTTCCTGGTTGAGGAAGAACTGGCTCAGCATGAACAGCGACAGGAGGAAGATGATGACCAGCAGCAGCGCCGACAGCGCGTCGACGAAACCAGGCCAGTAGTTGGTGTTCTGGGAGCGCCGGGAACGGGTGGAGCTGGCCATGACTAGTTGGGCCGCCGGTCGTTCTCGCCTTCGCGCAGCATGGCTTCGATGAGGTCGCGCAGCCGCCGGTTGGTCTCGCCCTGCTCCTCGATATGGATCCGGAGGTCGGCCTGCTCGGCGCGGATGTGCTTGACGAGGCCGTCGATGCCACGCGCCAGCTCGGCCATGGCGCGGATGGCGTTCTGCGAGGAGTTCGAGGATTGCATGGTGAAGCCGAGGCGGTCGATCATGGCCTGCATCTCGTCGCCGGAGACGCCCATGCCGCTGGCCTGCATCATGGTCATCGGATGATCGAGCTCGGTCATCGAGGTCATCCAGTCTTCGAGGTCGGTGTAGAAGGCGTTCTGCGCCTGGCTGGTCTGCAGGTCGAGGAAGCCGAGGATCAGCGAGCCGGCGAGGCCCAGCAGCGAGGACGAAAAGGCGGTGCCCATGCCGCCGAGGGGGGCGGTCAGGCCCTCCTTGAGGTTGGTGAAGAGACTGGCGGTGTCGCCGCCGGTGGCGTCCAGCGCCTGGATGGTGGCGGCGACCGACGTCACCGTCTCGAGCAGGCCGTAGAAGGTCCCGAGCAGGCCGAGAAAGACCAGCAGGCCGGTCAGGTAGCGCGAGGTGTCCTTGGCCTCGTCGAGGCGGTTGCCGACGGCATCGAGAATGGAGCTCATGGAGCTCGGGGTGATGACGGCCTCGCCGAGCCGGTCGCGCAGCAGCCCGGCCACCGGCGCCAGCAGCACCGGCTGGCTCGCCGGCATCTGCCCGTCCTGCAGCGAATTGACCCAGCGGATCTCCGGGAACAGACGGATGATCTGCCGGAAGCTGAGGACAATACCGATAAACAGCACCAGCAGGATCAGGCTGTTGATGAAAGGGTTGGCCCAGAAGAAGAGGATCAGCTGGCTGAAGAGAATGGCAGCGACCAGGGCCACCAGCACCAGGAAGATGATGATCTTGACGAGATAGATCGTGGGGCTGGCCAGGTGGTATGGGTCGTAGCGCTGCGACACTGAACAGGCCTCGTTTCGATCAAATGCGCGGCAAGCTTATTCACAGCAAGGGGGCGTGACAATGGCCGCGCCGGCCGCGGATCAGGTGATCGGCTTGATAACCTTGAGCAACTGCGCCTGCAGGGTCTCGTTGCCGGCGATCACTTCGCCATTTGCGACACTGGCGGTGCGGCCGGAAAAGTCGGTCATGGTGCCACCCGCCTCGCGCAGCAGCAGCTGGCCGGGCGCGACGTCCCAGGGCTTGAGCCCCGCCTCCCAATAACAGTCGAAGCGGCCGGCGGCGAGCCAGGCGAGGTCGGTGGAGGCGCTGCCGGTGCGGCGGATGCCGGCCACGGCCGGCACCACCTGTGCCAGCTGCCGCAACTGCAGGGCATCGAGGGCGCGGCCTTGCGAGTTGATGCCGGTGACGATCACCGCCTCTGCGAGGTGCCGGCGACCGGCGACGCGCAGGCGCTGGCGGTCGTTGAGCCAGGCACCGCCACCCTTCTCGGCGGTGAACATCTCGTCCATCACCGGATTGAAGATGACGGAGGCGACGATCTCGCCATTGCGCTCGAGCGCTATCGCCACCGCGAACAGCGGGATGCCGTGCAGGAAATTGGTGGTGCCGTCGAGGGGGTCGACGATCCAGCGGTGCTGGCCATCGGTGCCGGCGACCTCGCCGCCCTCCTCCATCAGCAGCGCGTAGGTGGGGCGCGCCTTGCGCAGCTCATCGAAGACGATCTGCTCGGCCCGCTTGTCGGCATTGGAGACGAAGTCGGCTGGTCCCTTGCGCGAAACCTGCAGGTTTTCCACCTCGCCGAAGTCCTTGGTCAGCGAGCGGCCGGCCTTGGTGGCAGCGGTGACCATGACGTTGAGGAGAGCGGAACGGGGCATCTGGACTTGTGGGTTGGCTGGCGGCGGGGCGGCCGCAGGCGGCCTTGTGCCTGAGAACGCCGGTGCGTTCAAGGGGTGGCAGGGGCGCCCGGCGGCGCCGAGCTCGGCGGCGGCGGCACCGCCGCGTTCTCGGCGACGGCGGTAGGCGGCTCGGAGGGCCAGAAGCGGGCACGCTCCTCGGCGCGCGCCAGTTCCTCGGGCAGGATCGAGACGAGGAGTTCGTCGAGCTTGGGATCGGTCAATCCCTGCCGGCGCGCCAGGGCTCGCCACTTCGCCGCCTCCTCCAGATCGGGCGGCACACCTTCGCCCGCCGCCAGCAGGATGGCATAGCGGTTCTGGGCGACGGCGTTGCCGGCTTCGGCGGCGAGGGCGTACCAGCGCACCGCCGCTTCCCGGTCCATCTCGATGCCGCGGCCGAGATAGAGAAGAGTGGCATATTCCACCTGCGCCTCGGCGAGCCCCTGTTCGGCGGCGAGGCCGATATATTCGGCGGCGCCTTGGGGATCGGGGCGCGTCCCGGCGCCTTCGATGAGCATGGTGCCATAGTCGTACTGGGCGGCAGCGAAGCCTTTGTCCGCCGCGCTCTTGATGAGTTCGGCGGCCTTCACGAGGTCGGGTTCGGCATAGATGCCCTCGATGTGAAGCAGCCCGAGATTGTATTGCGCCGCAACGCTGCCGCGCTCCGCCGCCAGCCGGAACAGCTCCGCGGCGCGCTGCCGATCCTTCGGAACGCCGCGTCCTTCCTGGTACATCATCGCGAGCTCGAAGCTGGCAAGGCGGTCGCCATTGTCGCTGGCCACGGCATACCAGTGCGCTGCATCATTGAGATCCTGGGCCACGCCAAGGCCGCCGGCGTAAATTTCGGCGACCAGCGTCTGCGCCGCCGCGTCACCTTCTGCGGCACGATTGAGGGCGAGGTCGAGGGCGGTGAGGTAGTAGCCGCGCTGGAAGGCGCCATAGGCGGGGTCGGTGGGTCGGCTCTCGTCCTCGGGTGCAGTTTCACCGGGCGTGCCGTCCTGCAGGCTCTGCGGCAGCAGGTCGTCGACGCGCGGCGCCTGCAACTGGGCCAGCGCCGGCGGCGCCAGAGCAAGCGCCAACAGCGCCGCCAGGATCCGGCGCAGCGGCATCACTGCACCGGCTCCCTTACGCCCAGGCGCAGACCGACGAAATCGCAGCCCACCGCATCGATGCCGTCGAGGCCCGCCTCCGGGTCGGATAGCACGCAAGGAACTTCCATCGTTTCTGCCCACCAGCGCGCCAATTCGCGCTGCTGCTCGCTGATAAGGCCAGAAAGCGGCCCAAATAGGATGTAGTCGGCCCCCAGCTCGCCGGCCGTCATGGCCGCATGGCGAGTGGCGACATTGCCGGCGCCGACCATGAACTGCGGGTGCAGCGCCGCCACCGCCTCGCGGATATCGTCACTGCCGCCGGTCACATGCAGGCCATCGGCCCCAAGCGTGCGGACGAGCCCGGGCTCGCCCTCGATAAGCACCGCGATGTCCTGCTGCTGGGCCGGCGGCAACACAGCCTTTACCAGTTCGCGATAGCGGCGCTCGTCGCGCTCGCCGCGGGGCAGCAGCAGCGCGTCGATGGTGGTCCGCTCGCGTGCTGCGGCGAGAGCTTCGGTAATGGCGGCGGCACTTGCGTCGCCGGGTGCGATCATCAGGATCTTGGCTGTCATGGCGTCCTTATAGGCCTCCGCAGCCGGCAAGTGGAGCCGGATTCTGGCGAGAAAAGGGAAGCCGGGCGCACAAAGAAAAACGGGCGCAACGCTGCGCCCGCAAGTCACGTCGGGAACACCTTGCGGTCAGGCCGCCAGATCGAGGTCCGGCCGCCACTGGCCCTGCGAGGCCAGCGCATTCATGCGGGCGCGGTGGGCAAAGGCCCGCTGCGCCTCCGGCACGTTCTCGGGACGACCCTGCCAGATGACGAGGGCGGCATTCTGCAGCGCGCGGCCATAGGAGAAGGTCAGCCGCCAGGGGAGGTTCTCGATCTGGTTCATGGCCGAGAGATGGGCCGTCGCCTCCTCGTCGGTCTGCCCGCCGGAGAGGAAGGCGATGCCCGGCACCGCCGCCGGCACGTGGCTGCGCAGGGTCTCCACCGTGCGTGCCGCCACTTCCTCGACCGACGGCTTGTCGGTCGAGCGGGTGCCCGGGAGCACCATGTTGGGCTTCAGCAGCATGCCGGAGAGATCGACGCCGGCGAGCCGCAATTCCTTGAACACCGCCTCGAGCGTCTCGCCGGTCACCTCGGCACAGCGTTCGAGCGAATGGTCGCCGGGTTCGCCGTCCGCCAGCACCTCCGGCTCTACCACCGGCACGATGCCGGCCTCCTGGCAGAGCATGGCATAGCGGGCGAGGGCGTGGGCGTTGGCGTGGATGGCGTTGCGGGTCGGGGCGGAGTCGGAGATGGCGATGACGGCGCGCCACTTTGCGAAACCGGCCCCCAGCGAGGCATAATGTGCAAGGCGCGGCCGCAGCCCGTCGAGGCCCTCGGTGATTTTCTCGCCATCGGAGCCCGGCATCGGGAAGGCGCCGCGGTCGACCTTGATGCCGCAGATGACGTCGGCGTCGGCGAGCAGGGCGCGGAAGGCGGTGCCGTCGGCGGCGCGCTGCAGCAGCGTCTCCTCGGTGAGGATGGCGCCGGAGATGTACTTAGTCATCGCCTCCGTGGTGCGGAACAGCATCTCGCGATAGTCGCGGCGGAGCTCCTCGCTGGAAGTCAAACCGATCTTGGCGAAACGCTTGGCGATGGTGGGTTCGGATTCGTCGGCGGCAAGGATGCCCTTGCCGGGCTCGACGAGCTTCTGGGCGATAGCATTCAGCTGTGGCATGCTTCAGCCTCTTGGTTGGCGATTGGACTGACAGCAATATAGGGAGCGCCGAAGCGGGTAACGATTATACCTTCGGCCTATGCCTTGGAGCCTGCAGTCCCGAGGGCCGCAACGCCGGGCAGCGGCTTGCCTTCCATCCACTCGAGAAAGGCGCCGCCGGCAGTCGACACGTAGCTCAGCCCATCCTTCACTCCGGCCTTGGCGAGGGCAGCCACGGTATCGCCGCCGCCGGCGATGGAGACCAGCTTGCCGGCCTTGGTGCGGGCGGCGACGTAGCGTGCGACCTCGGTGGTGGCGTGGTCGAAGGGCGGGGTTTCGAAGGCGCCGAGGGGGCCGTTCCAGACGAGGGTGCCAGCTTCGTCGATTACGCCTTTGATGCGTTCAATGGAACCGGGGCCGACATCGAGGATCATGCCGTCGGGATCCATTGCGTCGAGGCCGTAAAAGCGGTGCGGCGCGTTGGGCTCGAACTTCCAGGCCACGGTGGCGTCGATCGGCAGCACCACGGTGCAGCGGCTGGCATCCGCCTTGTCGAGAATGCGGTTGGCGGTCTCTGCGAGGTCCTTCTCGCAGAGCGACTTGCCGATGCCGACGCCCATGGCGTGGAGGAAGGTATTGGCCATGGCGCCGCCAATGACCAGGGCTTCCACCCGAGTGACCAGGTTCTCGAGCAGGTCGAGCTTGGTCGAGACCTTGGCCCCGCCCACCAGTGCCACCACCGGGCGCACCGGGTCGCCGAGGCCGCGCTCGAGCGCGTTCAACTCCTCCTGCATGGCCCGGCCGGCGGCCGCCGGCAGCAGATGGGCCAGCGCCTCGGTCGAGGCATGGGCGCGGTGGGCGGCGGAGAAGGCGTCATTGACGTAGAGGTCGCCGAGCGAGGCCATGCGCTTGGCCAGCTCGACGTCGTTGGCCTCCTCGCCCGGATGGAAGCGCGTGTTCTCGAGCACCAGGATGCTGCCGGCGGGGGCGGAGGCGATTGCCTCCGCGGCCCTGCCGACATCGGTCCAGTCGGTGTCGACGAAGCCGACCGGGTGGCCGATCAGCTCGACGAGGGCAGGCACCACCTGTTCGAGGCTGAAGTCCTTGTTGGCCTTCCCCTTGGGCCGGCCGAAATGCGACAGCAGGATGGCCTTGCCGTCGACCTTGATGATGTCGCGGATGGTGGGAACGAGGCGCTCGAGGCGGGTAGCGTCGGTGACCCTGCCCTCGGCTACCGGCACGTTAAGATCGGCGCGCACCAGCACGCGGCGGCCCGAGAGATCAAGATCGTCGAGGGTCTTGTAGGCGGCCATGCGCTTGTCCGTCGATGATGCTGGAGTGGTCCGGCGGCTATAGCAAGATTAGCGGGCCACCGCAAAGCGAAGCCGCGGCGCCATGATGGCTACAGGCGCTCGAACAGGCCGGGATAGTGCACGACGAAGCCTTCCTCATCGATCTCGAGCACCGCCTCGAAAGAGCCGTCGGCCGCCAGATAGCGGCAGTGGCGGTCGTCGAGACGGGTGTAGATCTGCTCGTCGGGCTGCGGCTGCACGGTGTCGAGCGGCAGCCAGGCCATTCTGAACTGCCGAGGCTCCCCGTGGACGAGCCGGCAGCGGCGGATCGGCAGCGTGTTGGTCAGCGGCGTAGCGGCGATGTCGATGTCGATGCAGCCCTCCAGTTCCGCCAGATGGTGGTTCTCACCATCGGTCCAGTGCCCGCGGCCGTCAGACTGCAGCACCACGACCGCGCCGTCCGTGCGCTCGAGCCGCAGAGTCCGGAAGGTCCAGTCCGGGTCGAGCCGGAGTTCGTAGCGGGCGCCATAGGCGTAGCCGCCCTGCTCGCCGATGACGACGCTGCGGACGGTGATCGCCTCCGGCGTCTCCGTCACCTCGCAATGTTCTTGGCCGGGCCCGTCGAGCGGGCGCCAGCGCAGGATCCGGTCTGCGGTCATGATCCTCCTCCAGCCGCTGGGATGTGCCAGCGGCGAGACGGCGGCTTTGCCGCTCAGAGCGTCTTGGCGACCTCGGCCGTCATGTCGCACATGCGGTTCGAGAAGCCCCATTCGTTGTCGTACCAGGCGAGCACGGCGACGAGATTGCCGCCCATGACCTTGGTCTGGTCGAGAGCGACCGTCGAGGAATGCGGGTCGTGGTTGAAGTCGATCGACACGTTGGGGTGGCGGGTGAAGTTCATGACGCCGTGCAGCCGGCCTTCCGACGCCTTGACCACGGCATCGTTGATCTCCTCGGCGGTGGTGTCGCGCGTGGCGATGAACTTCAAGTCGACCAGCGAGACATTCGGCGTCGGGACGCGGACCGAGACGCCGTCCAGCTTGCCCTTGAGCTCGGGCAGCACGAGGCCGATGGCCTTGGCGGCGCCGGTCGAGGTCGGGATCTGGCTCATGGCGGCGGCGCGGCCGCGGTAGAGATCCTTGTGCATGGTGTCGAGCGTCGGCTGGTCACCGGTATAGGAATGGATGGTGGTCATCATTCCCTTCTCGATGCCGACGGTCTCGTGCATCACCATGGCCAGCGGCGCGAGGCAGTTGGTGGTGCAGGAGGCGTTGGAGATGATGACGTGCTCCTTGGCCAGCTTGTCGTGGTTGACCCCGTAGACGACGGTGAGGTCGGCCTCCTGGGCGGGTGCCGAGACGATGACCTTCTTCGCGCCGGCGGCGAGGTGGGCCGAGGCCTTCTCCTTGCTGGTGAAGAAGCCGGTGCATTCCAGAACGATGTCGACGTTCAGTTCCTTGTGCGGCAGTTCGGCCGGGTCGCGGATGGCCGTCACCTTGATCGGCCCCCTGCCGACGTCGATGGTGTCGCCGGAGACGGTCACGGTGCCGGGGAAGCGGCCGTGCACAGAGTCGAAGCGGATCAGGTGGGCGTTGGTCTCGACCGGCCCGAGGTCGTTGATCGATACGACCTCGATATCGGTGCGGCCGCTTTCGACGATGGCCCGCAGAATATTGCGGCCGATGCGGCCAAAGCCATTGATTGCGACGCGAACAGCCATGGACGGCTCCTTACGAGGACTAGGGGAGGGGCGCTGAGGTGCGTCTCTTACAACTGCACAATGGCGGCATCAACAATAGCTTCCGCGGTGATGCCGAAGAATTCGTAGAGGGCATCGGCAGGCGCGCTGGCGCCAAAATTGACCATGCCGACGAAACGTCCCTTGTCACCCAGCAGCTTCTGCCAGCTCATGTCGATACCCGCCTCGATGGCGACGCGGGCCTTGGGGTTGCCGATCACCGACTCCCGGTACTTCTCCGGCTGCTTGACGAAGAGCTCCATGGAGGGAACCGAGACCACCTTGCCGGAGATGCCACGTTCGGCGAGCAGCGCGAGGCTCTCGATGGCGATGATCACCTCGGAGCCGGAGGCGAAGATCACCGCGTCGGCATCCGGCTCGCCGGCAATCACGTAGGCGCCGCGGGCGCAGAGGTTCTCGCTGCTGTTCTCGGTGCGCAGCGCCGGCAGGCCCTGGCGCGACAGCGCCAGAATGGAGGGGATGTTGGTGCTCTCGAGCGCCACCTGCCAGCATTCCAGCGTCTCCACCGCGTCGGCCGGACGCAGCACCTGCAGGTTGGGGATGGCCCGCAGCGCCGTCAGGTGCTCGACCGGCTGGTGGGTCGGGCCGTCCTCGCCGAGGCCGATGGAATCGTGGGTCATCACGTAAATCACCCGCTGCCCCATGATCGCCGAAAGCCGGATCGCCGGCCGGGCATAGTCGGTGAAGACGAGGAAGGTGCCGCCATAGGGAATGAGGCCGCCATGGAGGGCGATGCCGTTCATCGCGGCCGCCATCTCATGCTCGCGGATACCGTAGCGCATGTAGCGGCCGCTGCGGTCCTCGGCGGTGAAGGGCAGGGTCTCGGCGGTGTTGGTGAGGTTCGAGCCGGTGAGGTCGGCGGAACCGCCGATGGTCTCCGGCAGGGCGGCGTTTATCACCTCCAGTGCCATCTGGCTCGCCTTGCGCGTCGCCACCTTCGGCTTGTCGGCCACCAGCTTCTGCTTGAAGGCGTCCACCGCATCGCGGAAACCGCTTGGCAGCTCGCCCTTGATGCGGCGTTCGTACTCGGCGCGTAGTTCCGGTCTGGCGGCGGCAAGACGGCCTTCCCAGGCGCCGCGCTCGTTGGCTGAACGGGTGCCGGCGGCGCGCCAGGCGTTCAGGATATGGGCGGGGATTTCGAAGGGCGGATAGTCGATGCCGAGCTGCTGCTTGGCCGCCTCCAGCTCATCGGCACCGAGCGGTGCCCCGTGGACACCGTGCGTGCCGGCCTTCTTAGGCGCGCCATAGCCGATGGTGGTCTTGGCCGCGACCAGGGTCGGTCTGTCGCTGCTCTTGGCCTCGGTCAGCGCCTTCTCGATCTGCGCCTGGTCGTGGCCGTCGATCTCGATGGTGTTCCAGCCGACGGCCTTGAAGCGGGCGATCTGGTCGGTGGAGTCGGCGTTGGAGACGGCGCCGTCGATGGTGATGTTGTTGTTGTCCCAGATGACGCAGAGCTTGTTGAGCCTGAGGTGCCCCGCGAGCGAAATCGCCTCCTGGCTGATGCCTTCCATCAGGCAGCCGTCGCCGGCGATCACCCAGGTCATGTGATCGACGAGGTCGGTGCCGAATTCGGCGGCGAGCTTCGCCTCGGCGATGGCCATGCCGACGGAATTGCCCAGCCCCTGGCCGAGCGGCCCGGTGGTGGTCTCGATGCCCTGCGCGAAGTGGTATTCTGGGTGGCCGGCGGTCTTGGAGTTGAGCTGCCGGAACTGCTTGATCTGGTCGATCGTCATGTCCTCGTAGCCGAGCAGGTAGAGCGAGGCGTAGAGCAGCATCGATCCGTGTCCGGCGGACAACACGAAGCGGTCGCGGTCCGGCCACTGCCAGTCCTGGGGATCGAACTTCATCACCTTGGTGAACAGCACCGTGGCGATGTCGGCACAGCCCATCGGCAGTCCTGGATGCCCCGAATTGGCTTTCTCGACCGCGTCCATTGCGAGCGAGCGGATGGCGTTCGCCATGTCATTGGCCGTGGCAGAATTGGTCATTGTCCGCTCTCCTGGTTCCGCTCCAGACGGCCGCCGGAGCGGCCGGATCGGCCCCGTTCCGAGGCCGGTGCGAGGCTTAGCAGGTTCGCCCGACCTGTCAATGTCGGCCCGGCTTCTGCATTGTTGCGTTGCCCCATGAGCATCAGGCTATAATGTCCATTGGAATCGACCAGTTTCGAGGATGGCAGCGGTGGCCGAAAACAACGCGGAAGAAGGCTACGAGGCGGCCGCCGCGCGGTTCGACCGGGCGCTGGCCCGGCTCGAATCCAGCGTCCGCAGCCTCAACGGCCGGATGCGGTCGCACAGCCGGATCGAGGCGGATACCCAGAAGCTGCTCGGGGAGCGGGCGCGGCTTGCCGGCGAGCTCGAGAAGGTGACGGCGCGGGCGCGGCGACTGGACGAGAGTTCGGGCGAAGTGGCCCGCCGGCTGGTCACCGCCATGGAGACCGTCCGCGAAGTGTTGGCCAAGTAGCGAGTGAGGATCCGTCGATGCCCGAGGTCAATGTCGAGATTAATGGCCGCAAGTTCCGCATGGCCTGCGAGGACGGCCAGGAGGCGCACCTCATGGGGCTGGCGGAGCGCTTCAACAGCCACATCGACGCCTTCAAGGGCGATTTCGGGGAGATCGGCGACAACCGCCTGACGGTGATGGCGGGCATTGCCGTGCTGGACGAACTCGCCGAGGCGGAGCGGCGGATCGCGGAGCTGACGCGGGATGTCGCGGAACTGACGGAAGCCGGGCAGGCGCTGGCGCAGGAATCGGAAGAGCTGGAGCGCAATTTCTCGAAGCGCCTGGCAGAGGCGGCGCGGCGGATGGAAGCGGTGGCGACCGCCATTGACGAGACCGGTTCCTCGGGTTCGGGCAGCTGAAGAGCCCGCCGGGCGGGATCAGGAGATCGTCAATTGCGCCGGCCTTGCATCCTACCTATATTTGCGATGCTGCCCGGTTCGTGATGGATCATCATTTCCCCGGGGCCTTATCGATCCTTAAGGGAGCTGTCCCTGGCTCGACCCGTGGGTTGAGACATACGGCGCCCACCTACGTGAGTAGGTTCCCGGGATCGCATATCCCACGGCCAGGGCGGCACCTGAATTCTTCCCGACATCCCGGGTGCATATGATCGACGCCGATATCGAAGAGGCCAAGGCGGCGCTGCGGGTGCGTGCCCAGGAGCAGCGCCGGCAGGCGGCGAAGGCAGCAGGCGGCGATGCGGCCGGTGCCGCCGCAGAGCAGTTCTTCGCAGGCGTCGTCCTCGATCCCGAGGACGTGGTGGCCGCCTACTGGCCGATCCGCGGCGAGCTGGATTGTCGCCCGGTCCTGGCGCGGTTGATGGACAACGGTCAGCGCGTCTGTCTGCCGGCGGTGCTCGGCGACGAGCAGCCGCTCGAACTGCGGCTGTGGGAGCAGGACGCGCCGCTCTACCCTTCTGGCTTCGGTACGCTGGCGCCGATCGAGACCGCCCCCCTGGTCACGCCCAGCGTCATGATCGTCCCGCTGCTCGCTTTCGACGGCATCGGCACCCGCCTCGGCTACGGCAAGGGCCACTACGACCGCACCATCGCCGCCATCGGCGACCGTCCGCGGGTCATCGGCTACGCCTATGCCGGACAGGAGATGGAGCGGCTGCCGCGGGCGGTACACGACATTGGGCTGGATGCCGTCGTCACCGAACAGGGCGTGCGACACTTCGGGACTGCGCCCTCGTGAGGCTGCTGTTCCTGGGAGACGTTGTCGGTCGCGCCGGCCGTGACGCGATTGCGACCCGGCTGCCGGAGCTCATAGAGCGGTACGCGTTCGATTTCGTGGTGGTCAATGGCGAGAACGCCAGCCACGGGCGCGGCTTGACGGAGCCGCACTATCACGGGCTGCGCGAGGCCGGCGCCGACGTGGTGACCCTTGGGGATCATGCCTTCGATCAGCGCGACACGCTCTCTTATATTGCACGGGAGCCGGCGCTGGTGCGGCCGCTCAACATGCCAGAGGGCACTCCGGGCCGCGGCGCGACCCTGATCGAGGGGCGCAACGGCCACCGCGTACTGGTTGTCAACGCCCTGGGGCGGGTGTTCATGAACCCTATCGACGATCCCTTCCGGGCGGTGGAGGCGGCGGTCGCTGCCTGTCCGCTCGGCGAACAGGCGGACGCCGTGCTGGTGGACTTTCACACCGAGGCCACCTCCGAGATTCAGGCGATGGGGCACTTCCTCGACGGCCGCGCCAGCCTCGTCGTCGGTACCCATACCCACATCCCCACCGCCGACCACCGGATCCTCCGTGGCGGCACTGCGCTGATGGCGGACGCCGGCATGTGCGGCGACTTTGATTCCGTCATCGGGGTCGACGCCGAGGAGCCGCTCAACCGCTTCCTCACCGGCGTACCGCAGAACCGCTTCACGCCCGCCGAGGGGGAAGCGACGCTCTGCGGCGTCGCCGTGGAGACGGAGTCAAAAACCGGGCTGGCCCTGCGGGTCGAGCCGTTGCGGCATGGCGGCGTCCTCGCCCAGATATTGCCGGCCTTGTGACGCCGCTGGCGTTGCGGCTGCAAGATGGCCGCGCTATCGGTAGAAGGAGCACGCCATGATCCGCGTCCTCGGCTTTTACGACACGCAGTTCGAAGACAGCATCGAGATCGATGCGCCGCCGGAGGCGGCCTTCGCCTTCTTCGACAGCATGGAGGCGAACTACACGCGCTGGCACCCCGACCATCTCTTGTTCGAATGGCGAAAGGGTCGGGGGGTCGCAGTGGGCAACGTCTTCTATTTCGAGGAGCGGATCGCGGGAAAGCTGCAAAAGAAGGAGACGCGCATCACCGAGGTGGTGCCGGGCCGCTACTTCGCCTTCACCATGACCAACCCGCTGTTCCGCTTCTTCCTGCCCCATCTGAGCTTCGCCTTTGAGCCCAGTGCTGGCGGCTGCGTGTTCCAAGCCGAGATGCGCCTGCACGGCATCGGGCCGCTCGGGCGTCGCCTGCACCGGAAGGAGTTCGCCGCCGTGGAACAGCACATGGCCGAGGAGGGGAGCAACCTCAAGCGGCTCCTCGAAGCGGGCGCCGGATGAGCCATCGGTGCGTCACTTTATTTTCCGGCGCCTGCCCACTATAAGGCGCCACCACAGCATCCACATCGACAGGGGGTGACCGCATGGCCGGCCATTCACACGCCAAGAACATCATGCACCGCAAGGGCAAGAGCGACGCCGCGCGCTCCAAGGTCTTCTCCAAGCTGGCGCGCGAGATCACCGTTGCGGCGAAGCTCGGCGTGCCCGACCCTGCCTTCAATGCCCGGCTGCGCCTCGCGGTCAGCAATGCGCGCTCGCAGTCCATGCCCAAGGACAATATCGAGCGCGCCATCAAAAAGGCGAGCGGCACCGAAAGCGAGAACTACGAAGAGATCCGCTACGAGGGCTACGGTCCCGGCGGTGTCGCCGTCATCGTCGAGGCGCTGACCGACAACCGCAACCGTACGGCGTCCAATGTGCGGGCGACCTTCTCCAAGAACGGCGGTTCGCTGGGCGAGACCAATTCTGTCGCCTTCATGTTCGACCGGGTCGGCGAGATCTACTATCCCGCATCGGTCGGCAGTGCCGAGAAGGTAATGGAGGCGGCGATCGAAGCGGGGGCGGAGGATGTGGAGTCCGACGAGGATGGGCACAGCATCTACACCACCTTCGAAAATCTGGGCGAGGCGGCCGGGGCGCTGGAGCAGGCTCTGGGCGAGGCGGAGTCGGTGAAAGCGGTGTGGAAGCCGCAGAACATGGTGCCGGTGGATGCGGAGAAGGGCGCGACGCTGATGAAGCTGCTCGCCACCCTCGACGACGATGATGACGTCCAGAACGTCTACGCCAATTTCGAGATGAGCGACGAGGATATGGAGCGGCTGGCGAGCTAAGCCGCGACCATCGAGGCCGCGTCTTCCGCCGGCGCCAGCGCCACCTGGTCCCGTCCTTCGCGCTTTGCATGGTAGAGTTGCTGGTCGGCGATCCGGAAGAGCTCCTGGAAGTGCTTCGGCGTGTCGAAGTAGACGCCGCCGACGCTGACCGTCAGCTGGTGCGGCTTGCCGTCGCCCAGGAACGAGACCTCGTGCACGGCGCGGCGGACGCGCTCGGCGATGGCTTCGGTCTCCGCCTGGTTGGCCCCGGGCAGGAAGATACCGAACTCCTCGCCGCCGATGCGACCGACCCGGTCCTCGGCGCGCAGCACCTTGCCGATGGCACCGGCGATCAGTTGCAGGGCGACGTCGCCGCGATCATGGCCGTAGCGGTCGTTGATGGCCTTGAAGTTGTCGGCGTCGACCACCAGCAACCCGCCGCCGGCAGCGGGCCGCTGGCGCTGCAGCCACACTTCCGCCAGCCGCATGAAGGCGCCGCGGTTCAGCACCGAGGTGAGGCTGTCGGTGGCGGCGACGACGGCCAAGCGCTCATGGGCAATGGCGAGTTCGCGAAGCTTGCTCAGCAAATAGAACAGCATCGGCGCAGCGAGGAAGGTCGGCAACAGCACGTTGATCAGGATCGCGCGGTTGCGGGCGGGGGCATCGAGCCGGAGGAAGTTGAAGGAGTCGACATAGAGCGCGATGGCGACGCAGGCCAGGGTGCCGGCGATGGTACCGAGGATGACGCGTCCCCAGCCGCTACGGGACAGGTCCAGTCGATCGAGCATGGGCAAGCTACCTTTGTGTAGCCTTCATGGTGGGTCAAGCCGCTGAACGACCCCCTACAGCGATCCCTAGAGTTTTATCTGTTTAGGCAGCAGCCTCGGAAAGTGTCGCGGGGGGCTCGAAGCGGACCGGCGGATGGTCGGCGGCGTGCGCGACATGGATTCTGTTGCGACCCATCTGCTTGGCGCCGTAGAGCAACTGGTCGGCGATGCGGAAAAGCTCGGAGAAATCGATATTGCCTTCGAAACAGGCAGCGCCGACGCTGACCGACAGTGGATGCGGTTCACCCTCAGGAGTGAAACGCGCGGCGGCGATCGCACGACGGATACGCTCCGCCACCTGCCGCGCCGTCTCATAGCTGGCATCGACCAGGAATACCCCGAACTCCTCGCCGCCGATGCGGCCGACGATGTCGTTCTTGCGCACGCTCGCCATGATCGTCTCGGCCATCAGTTGCAGTGCCTCGTCGCCCCGGTCGTGGCCGAAATGGTCGTTGATAATCTTGAAATTGTCGGCATCGATGACGAGGAAGGCGCCGAGCGGCGCCTCTTCCAGGCGATCAGTCACCAGATGGGTAAAGGCGCGGCGGTTGAGGCAGGTGGTCAGCCAGTCCGTCGATGCGAGAACCTGCAGCTTTTCGTTGGCGAGCTTGAGCTGCTGTAGCCGCACGAGGTGGTAGAAGATCAAGGGCGTACCGAGCAGGATCGGCAGGATCACTGCCGCAGCGAGGCCGGCCGCGTTCATGCCCTGCGACATGGTCGACAGGATAAGCTGGGTGACCGAGATGGAAACAGTGACCGAGGCTACGGTCACGAGCAGCGTCCACTGGAGAATGGCAGTCCAGGCCGCCGCCGGCAGCTCTCGCAGCTTCATCCGCATCCCCTGTCCCCAACCGAACTCGCGGACAATATGGCCACAGAGCTGAAGACGTTCTTGCGCCGCTGCCTGCAATTTTACCCACTGGATAAGCCGGCACCACCGTTGCCGGTTTGTTCACATAGTTCTTGGTAGCCTGCTGCCCTTGGCCTAAAGCTGGCACATGGGTGGCATGGTGCGAATCATCGGGATCGATCCGGGGCTGCGGCGCTGCGGCTGGGGCGTCATCGAGAGCGAGGGCAACCGCCTCGGTTTCGTCGCCTGCGGGACCATCACGCCGCCGGTGGATCTGATGCTCGCGGAACGCCTGGCGCTGCTGCATGCGGGTTTGTCGGCGCTCATCCGCGAGTATCTGCCCGAGGAGGCGGCCGTCGAGGAGACGTTCGTTTCGGCCGGCGCCCGCTCGGCGCTGCAGTTGGGCCAGGCGCGCGGCGTCGCCCTGATGACGCCGGCTTCCATGGGCCTGCCGGTCGGGGAATACGCCGCCAATCTGGTCAAGAAGTCCATCGTCGGCTCCGGTCACGCCGACAAGGGGCAGATCCAGCTGATGGTGAAGACGCTGATGCCGGGCGCCGACTTCAAGGGCGCGGACGCTGCGGACGCGCTGGCCATCGCCATCTGCCACGCCCACCACCGGAGCCATCGCAAGTTGGCGGTCGGGGCATGATCGGCAAGCTCAAGGGCCTGATCGACGGCTATGGCGATGATCTGGTGCAGATCGATGTCGGCGGCGTGGTCTACGAGGCCCACTGCTCCAGTCGGACGGCGGCGGCACTGCCGCAGGTCGGGCAGGCGGCCGTGGTGTTCGTCGAGATGATCGTCCGCGAGGACATGATCCGGCTCTACGGCTTCGCCACCGAAGCGGAGAAGGCTTGGTTCAACATCCTGATGACGGTGCAGGGGGTGGGCGCGCGGGTTGCCCTCGCCATCCTCTCCGTCCTGTCCGCCTCCGAACTGGCCAGTGCCATAGCGCTGCAGGACAAGGCGATGGTTGGCCGCGCCAGCGGCGTCGGCCCGAAGCTGGCGCTGCGCATCGTCACCGAACTGAAGGGCAAGGTGCCGGCGCTGGGTGCCGCCGAGGCGGGCGTGCTTGGCCTGCAGGCAGCGCTCGGCGAGGGTGTCGCCGGCGGCAATGTCGCCGACGCCGTCTCCGCCCTCACCAATCTCGGCTACTCCAGCGCCCAGGCCTCGGCGGCGGTGGCGCGGGTGATCGGACAGGAAGGCGAGGGGTTGGCGACCGACAAGCTGATCCGGCTGGGGCTCAGGGAATTGAGCAGCTAGTCCTTGCAGGCCGTAGTATTCCTTACTAGTGTGATTTGTAAGGAATTGGGGATCGAAAATGAACGAACATGCGACGATTCGGCTCCAGTCGACGGTCACCAGCAAGGGCCAGACCACCATCCCCAAGGAATTGCGCGACGCCCTCGGGATCAAGGAAGGTACGCCGCTACGGTGGAAGCTCGAGAACGGCGTACTGACGGTGCGGGCAAAGACCAAGCGGCTTGAGGACTTCATCCCTATGGTGCCGCCAAACGACCGGCATGTGACCGTTGAGGAAATGAACGAGGCTGTCCTCGAAGAGGCTGCCGATCGATTCCGGCGCAAGACGGCGCGATGATCGGAGTCGACACCAACGTCCTCGTAAGGCTCTTCGTTGGCGAGACCTCCAGAGAAACAAAAGCGGCGCTGGATTTTCTCGCACAACGCTCCGGTGAGGATCCTGCTTTCGTCAGCGTAGTGGTGCTGGTGGAGTTTGCCTGGGTGTTGAAGCGCGTCTACGGTCGCTCACCGGCAGAAGTCCTTGCGGCGTTGGATAATCTCCTCGAGAGCGCCAATGTGGAGGTCGAAAGGGCCGAACTCGTCGAGTCGGCATTGGGGGTCGCACAAGCCGAGGGGGCTGATATTGCCGATTGTATCATTGCGGCACTCGCTACCGACGCGGGAGCGACCAAGACCATGACCTTCGACAAACCCGCCGCAAAACGCATCCCCGGCATGGAACTCCTCGCGTGACCTCCCTCACCTCCGCCGCCGCCGGTCGGGACGATCCGCTAGACGTCTCGCTCCGACCCTCCGGCTTCTCCGAGTTCATCGGACAGGCGGCGGCGCGCGCCAACCTGCAGGTGTTCATCGAGGCGGCGCGGCAGCGCGGGGCGGCGCTCGACCACGTGCTGTTCGTCGGGCCGCCGGGGCTCGGCAAGACGACGCTGGCGCAGATCGTCGCCCGCGAGCTCGGGGTAGGCTTCCGCGCCACCTCCGGGCCGGTGATCGCCAAGGCCGGCGACCTTGCGGCGCTGCTCACCAATCTCGAGGAGCGCGACGTACTCTTCATCGACGAGATCCACCGGCTGAACCCGGCCATCGAGGAGATCCTCTACCCGGCAATGGAGGATTATCAGCTCGACCTGATCATCGGCGAAGGGCCGGCGGCGCGTTCCGTCCGCATCGATCTCGCCAAGTTCACCCTGGTCGGCGCCACCACCCGCGCCGGCCTGCTGACGACCCCGCTGCGCGACCGTTTCGGCATCCCGGTGCGCCTCAACTTCTATACGCCCGAGGAGCTGGTGCAGATCGTCGAGCGCGGCGCCCGGCTGCTCGGCGTCGGCATGGCGCGCGACGGTGCCATGGAGATCGCCCGCCGGTCGCGCGGCACCCCGCGCATCGCCGGCCGGCTGCTGCGCCGGGTCACCGATTTCGCGCTGGTGGACGGGGCAAAGGAAATCACCCGGTCGGTTGCCGACAAGGCGCTGCTCCGGCTCGACGTCGACGCGCGCGGGCTCGACCAGCTCGACCGGCGCTACCTCACCACCATCGCCGAATTCTACAGCGGCGGCCCTGTGGGCATCGAGACCATTGCTGCGGCGCTCTCCGAACCCCGCGATGCGCTTGAGGAGATCGTCGAGCCCTACCTCATCCAGCAGGGCTTCATTCAGCGTACCCCGCGCGGCCGCCTGCTGACCGGGCAGGCCTTCCAGCACCTTGGGATGGCGGTGCCGCAGGGCTTCGTGGGGCTGCAGGCGAGCCTGTTCGAGGAGGAGGAGGAGGAGAAATGACAGCGGCATCCGATCGTATCGCCGATACCGTCAAGCTCAGCCGACCGGCGCATCAGGCTCTCGCGGCCGCCGGGATCATCACCTATGCGGACCTTGCCAAGTGGACGTGCAAGGACGTCGCCAACCTCCACGGCATCGGGCCCAAGACTTTCGTCTTTCTCGATCCGGCCATGCGTGAGCGTGGTGTGGCGTTCAAGGCATGAGCGCCGTTCACGGCTTCCGCGTTCGCGTCTACTACGAAGACACCGACTTTTCAGGCAACGTCTATCACGCCGCCTACCTCAAGTTCTTCGAGCGCGGGCGCACGGAATTCCTGCGCGAGATGGGAGTCCATCATTCGGAACTGGCACAGCAGGGTCTGGCCTTCGCGGTGCGCTCGATGCAGATCGAGTTCGAAGCAGCGGCCCATATCGATGACGAACTGTTGGTGGAGACACGGGTAACCAGCTGCACCGGCGCCCGGCTGCAGCTCGAGCAGTCGATCCGGCGCGGCGACGATGCCGTCACCCGGGCGGTGGTGCTGGTGGTGGCGATCAGAACCAATGGCGGCGCGGCCCGGCTGCCATCGACGCTGCTCGCCCGCCTGCGGTCCTGATCGGCCGGCAGGCATCGCTGGAGTCGCTTTCTTAACCAGTCATTGACCATATTGGCGACCGCGGTTCGCCGCCGGCGGAGATGCCCGTGATTCGGGTGATTTCTCTTAAATTTGACAAATTCTATCCCCATCGACCCGATGCACAGGTGCGGTCATCGGGGGCCGGACCGAAAGGATCCACGCATGGAAGCCATTGACGCCGCGGGCACCGTCGCCGCGCATAGCGATTTCTCGATCTGGGCCCTGTTCTGGCAGGCCGACTGGATCGTCAAGTCGGTGATGATCGGGCTGCTCGCCGCCTCCGTCTGGAGCTGGGCCATCATCGTCGACAAGTCGATGTTGTTCGGGCGGGCGCGGCGCGAGATGAACCGCTTCGAGCGGCTGTTCTGGTCCGGCCAGTCGCTGGAGGAACTCTACCAGCAAATGTCGGAGCGCACCAGCATCGGCCTCGGCGCGGTATTCGTCGCGGCGATGAAGGAGTGGAAGCGCAGCCATGAGCAGAATGCGGCGTCCTTCATCGGCATGCAGGCGCGGCTGGAAAAGGTGCTGGATGTGGCCATCTCGCGGGAGAGCGAGACGCTGGAGAAGCGCCTTGGCTTCCTCGCAACCGTCGGCTCCGCATCGCCCTTCATTGGCCTCTTTGGCACGGTATGGGGGATCATGAACGCGTTTACGGCCATCGCCGCCTCCTCGAGCACCAACCTTGCAGTGGTCGCTGGACCGATCGCCGAGGCGCTGTTCGCGACGGCGCTTGGCCTGCTGGCCGCCATCCCGGCGGTGATCGCCTACAACAAGCTGTCGAGCGATGCGAACAAGCTGGTCGGCCGGCTGGAAGGCTTCGCCGACGAGTTCTCGACCATCCTCAGCAGACAGCTGGAAGCGCGGGGCGCTCACTGATGGGCATGGCTGCGGCAGGCGGAGCCGGAGGCGGCCGACGGCGGGGACGCCGGCGCGGCGGCAAGCAGCCGATGAGCGAGATCAACGTCACGCCGATGGTCGACGTGATGCTGGTGCTGCTGATCGTCTTCATGGTGGCGGCGCCGCTGATGACGGTGGGGGTGCCGATCGACCTGCCGGAAACGCAGGCGCGCCAGCTCAACACGGAGAGTCAGCCGATCACCCTGTCGGTGACGCCGGAGGGCGCTATCTTCCTCGCCGACCAGCCGGTGCTGCTCGAGGACCTGGTTGCGCGGGTTGGCGAGGTCGCGGTCAACGGCACCGAGGACCGCATTTATGTGCGCGGCGACACCGCTGCCAGCTATGGCACGGTGATGCGCGTCATGGGTACGCTGTCCTCGGCCGGATATGCGAGGATCGGCCTGATCACGGAACAAGAACAGGCTCAGTGACGCCATGCGCACCGGCCTCATCGTCTCCAGCTCCCTGCATGCCGGCCTGATCGTGCTCGCGGTCGTCGGTATCGGCATGGCGCGCCCGCTGGAGCCGATGCCGGTGGAGTCGATCGCGGTCGATCTGGTGCCCATCGAAGAGTTCTCCAACATTCGCGCCGGGCAGCTCGACAGTACCATCGTCGAGACGGAGACGCCGTCGGTGGTCGAGGACGAGCAGCCGGCGGAGCTGGCGCAGCCGACCGGCAACACTGAAGAGGACCAGCCGACGCCCGAGGATACGCCGGAGCCGACGCCGGCGCCGACCACGGAGACGGCACCGGAGCCGGTGCCGGAGCCCGATCCCATCCCGACGCCGGAACCAGAGCCGCAGCCGGAGCCCGAACCCGAGCCCGCGCCGGTACCCGAACCCGTCCCGGAACCGGTTCCCGAGCCGGAGCCGGAGCCGGAGGCGCCCGCGCCGCCGCTGGCAACGCCCGAAGTCAGTCCCGAGCCGGCGGAGGTCGCCCCGCAGCCGGTGACGCGGACCGCCTCCCTCGACCAGAAGCGGGCCGAATTCAAGCAGCGCCAGGCGGAAGAGCAGCAGCGCCGCGAGGAAGAGGCACGGAAAAAGCAGGAAGAAGAAGAGCGCCTGCGCGAAGCCCGGCAGCGCGAGCAGGAAGCCGCGCGGCTGGCCGATGAGGTCGCCAATATCATCAACAACGAGGAATCCCGCGGCGCCACCACCGGCGAGGGGGGAACCCCGACGCTCGGCAAGGAAACCGGTCAGGCGGCGCGGCTCAGCCAGTCCCAGATCGACGGGCTGGTGGCGCAGATCCGCGGCTGCATGAACGTTCCCGCCGGCGCCGCCGAGCAGGGGCTGACGGTGCAACTGGATTTTAGCCTCAATCAGGATGGAAGTGTCGCCGGAACGCCGCGGACGGTCAATGCACCGGCCTCGGGTCTGGAGCAGGCACTGGCCTCCGCCGCGCAGCGCGCCGTGCTGCGCTGCGGCCCGTATCTGGTCGCCGCCGGACAGGATGTGCGTGCTACCTTTGACCCACGTGAATTCTAGCTGGCCGGTACCTGCTGCCGGTCGACAGAGATGGAGAAGACGATGACGATGATGACCCGGCGCAATGCGCTGAAGCTCGGGCTGGCGGGTACGGCGTTGGTGGCTGCCGGCAGCCCCGCCTCGGCCCTCGTGGAAATCGTGGTCACCGGCGGCAATTTCGTGCCGCTGCCGATCGCAATTCCGGACTTCGCATCATCCGATCCGACATTCGGGCGCGAGATCGCCGACATCGTGCGCAACAACCTCCGGCGCTCGGGGCTGTTCGCGCCGCTTGACCCCGCCAGCCTGCCGCAGCAGGTGGGCGACGTGCAGAACGAGCCGGATTTCGCGTCCTGGCGCGCCATCAATGTCGATGCGCTGGTCATGGGCCAGGTGGAGCGGGGCGGCCAGATCCAGTCCTCGGTGCGGGTCTGGGACACGCAGCAGGCGGCGCAGGTGGTCGGCAAGTCCTATACCACCGATCCGCAGAACTACCGCCGGATCGCCCACATCGTTTCGGATGCCATCTACCAGTCGCTGTCGGGCGCCCCGGGATATTTCGACACCCGCATAGTCTACGTCGCCGAGACCGGCCCGAAAGCCAACCGCGTGAAGCGGCTCGCGATCATGGATCAGGACGGCGCCAACAACCAGTACATCACCTCCGGCAACTCGCTGGTGCTGACGCCGCGCTTCTCGCCCAACCAGCAGATGCTGACATACCTCAATTTCGAGGACGGCAACCCGCAGGTCTTCCTGCTCGACCTCTCGACCGGTAGCCAGCAGCGGCTCGGCAGCTTCGGGCAGATGACCTTCGCGCCGCGCTTCTCGCCCGATGGCTCGACCATCGCCTTCTCGGTCGAGTCCGGCGGCACCACCAACATCTACGCACTGCCGATCGGGCAAAGCCAGCCGGTGCAGTTGACCTCCGGGGCCGCCATCGACACCAGTCCCAGCTATTCGCCCGACGGCAGCCGCATCGTCTTCGAAAGCGACCGCGGCGGCAGCCCGCAGCTCTATGTCATGGGTTCGGGCGGCGGCGGTGCGCAGCGCATCTCCTATGGCGAGGGCAACTATTCCACGCCGGTCTGGGCGCCGACCGGCGACCTCATCGCCTTCACGCGCCAGTCCGGCGGGCAGTTCCATATCGGCACCATGCGTCCGGACGGCTCCGAGGAGCGGCTGCTGGTTTCGAGCTTCCGCGCCGAGGGCCCGACCTGGAGCCCCAATGGCCGGGTGATCATGTTCTTCAAGGATCCGGGCGGCGATTCCGGGCCGAGCCTCTATTCGGTGGACATCTGGGGCCGCAACGAGCAGCAGATCCCGACCGAGAGCTTCGCCTCCGACCCAGCCTGGTCGCCGCTGCGGACCTGACGCTTGCCATTCGCCCACCGCCGGCCGGGTGTCGCCGACCTGCTCTATGTAATGGCGACGGAACTGGAGTACGGGCCGGAGCTGCGCAGCCGCATCTCGCCGCTGGTCACCGGGGTGGGGCCGGTGGAAGCCGCCATCGGCGTCACAGCCCGGCTCGGCGAACTTGCGGCGGCCGGAAAGCTGCCGCAGATGGTGGTGTCGCTGGGCTCGGCGGGTTCCGCAAAGCTTGAGCAATGCGGGCTCTATCAGGCCAGCAGCGTGTCGTGGCGGGATATGGATGCCTCGCCGATCGGCTTCGAGCCAGGAGTCGTGCCGTTTCTCGACCTGCCGGCGGAGCTGTCGCTCGGCCCCTTCATCCCGGGCATCCATCGGGCCACCCTTTCGACCGGTGCCGACATCGTGTCCGGCGCGCGGTTTGCGCGGCTCGGGGCCGACATGGTCGACATGGAGACCTATGCGGTGCTCCGCGCCTGCCAGCGCTACTCGCTCCCCCTGATCGCGCTACGGGGTATTTCCGACGGAGACCAGGAACTGGGGCATATCACCGGCTGGACGCAGTATCTCGGCATCATCGACGTCAAGCTGGCGGAAGCGGTCGACTTGCTCGAGGCGTCGATAAGTGCCGGCACCATGGAGTGGCCGTGAAGCGTCCGCGTGGCACAAGTGCAACAGCCGCCGAGGCCCCGGATTCCGGCCACAATGCGGACAGAATGAGAAACAATTAACCGTAGCAGACAACGCGGTCTTAAGATAACGCGGGGTAAATTTCTGCCCACAAATCCAAACACCAGGAGATCATCCCGGATGCGTTCCGTAACGCCTTTAGTCGGCTTCCTTCGCGGCTTCGCGCTGGTCTTTCTTGTCATCGCGCTGGCGGCGTGTTCGCGCAGCGGCACCGGAACCGGTGTGGGCAATGTGGGCCCTGGCGGTGGCGCACCCGGCAGCCAGCAGGAGTTCCTGGTCACTGTCGGCGACCGCGTCTTCTTTACCGTGGACTCATCGTCGCTGACCTCGGAAGCCATGGCGACGCTAGACAAGCAGGCCGCCTGGCTCAACCGCTACAATCACTACCGCGTCTTTATCGAAGGCCATGCCGACGAGCAGGGAACGCGCGAGTACAACCTCGCCCTCGGCGCCCGACGCGCTTCGGTGGTGGTCAACTATCTCGTCAGCCGCGGGGTGAGTGCGCAGCGCATCACCAGCAAGTCCTTCGGCAAGGAACGGCCGGTGGCCATCTGCAACGACGAGTCTTGCTTCTCGCAGAACCGGCGCGCCGTGACCATCGTCCAGTAGCGCCTACGCCTATTGGAGGCATGATGCCGGGCACTGCGCAAGCGGGCCCGGCATCTTCAATTCTGGCCCTCGGCGGCGGAAAGCTTGGCGAGCCAGGCACTTTTTTGACGTGATTGTGTTTTAATCGCGGACCCAGATCCAATGTCGGCAATACCGACCTGTGACGGAGAACCAGCTTGCCATCGTTGATCCCGATTAACCGAACAAGAAAGCGGCTGCTGCTGTCGGTGCTTACCGCCGCCGCCATGAGCGCGACTGCTCCCGCCCTGGCTGCTGCCGGCGGCATGCCGTCGCCCTTCGCGCCGGCCCCCGCCATGGGCACTCCGGACCAGGCGCCGCGTCTGCGGGTGGCGCAGAGCCAGGAAGCGGCCCAGTTGCAGTTGCAGATCCAGCAGTTGCAGGAGCAGATCCGGGTGCTGACCGGGCAGGTCGAGGGCCTGCAGTTTCAGGTCACGCAGATGCAGACGCAGATGGAGCGGACCAACGAGGACAACGAGTTCCGCTTCCAGGCGCTGGAAGGCGGTGAGCCGGGAAAATCTCAGGCGGCAACTGAATCCGGCGGCGCGATGCCTGCCGAGGAGTTGCCGCAGAGCCCTGCCGAAACGGAAGCAGCCACGGCTTCTCCCGACGAATCCCGGCTGGAGCCGGGCGACGGCGCCCCGATGGACGTGATCGGGGAGACCCTCGACCCGATGGTCGGCAACGGCGCCGCGGACGGGACGCTGGGGACGCTGTCCGACGGCGGCGCCCCCAATGTGCTGGATCCGGCGCAGCCCCTCAACCTCAGCCTCGATGGCGGGGCCGCGGTCTCCAACGGCGACGCCCAGGCCCAGTATGACGCCGGCTACGATGCCGTGGTGCGGGGCGACTATGCCTTTGCCGAAGACCAGTTCCAGCAGTTCGTGGCGCTCTATCCGGACGACCCGCAGGCCCCGGATGCCACGCATTGGCTGGGCGAGGCGCTGATCCAGCGCGGGGCCTATGACGATGCGGCGCTGGTGCTGGCTGAAGGCTACCAGCAGTATCAGAACAGCAGCCGCGCGCCCGACCTGCTGCTGAAGCTCGGGGTCGCGCTGAACGGGGCAGGGGAGGCTGAGGTCGCCTGCCGGACCTATGCCACTCTCGAACAGCGCCATGCCGAGGTTTCGGACGCTTTCCGGCAGCGGCTTGCGGACGAGAAGCAGCGGGCGCAATGCCCCGGCTAGGGGCCCCGCGCGGCGCCATCGATGCGCGGGCGGTGTTCGCACCGCTCGCCGACTATCCCCGACTGGCTCTGGCGGTCTCCGGTGGCGCCGACAGCCTCGCCCTGATGCTGCTGGCGCACCGCTTCGCGCAGGAGGCGGGGCACGGCCATGACCGCTTCTTCGTCTACAGCGTCGATCATGGTCTGCGGCCGGAGGCCGCGGCAGAAGCCGAGTTCGTGGTACGCGAGGCGCGGCGCCTCGGCTTTGCCGCCCGCATCCTGCGCTGGGACGACGAGAAGCCGGAGACTGGAATCCAACAGGCGGCGCGGCTCGCCCGCTACCGGCTGTTCGCCGCCGCCATGGCTGCGGACGGCGCCGCGGCGCTGCTGACCGCCCACCATCTCGGGGACCAGGCGGAAACCGTGCTGATGCGGCTTGCCCATGGCAGTGGCGTCGAAGGCCTGCGTGGCATGGACTACTGTTCGGAAATCGAGGGCCTCACCATCGTCCGGCCGCTGCTCGGCGTCGATCCGGAGGAGCTGCGGTGCGTGGTCGAGATGGCCGGGCTCACGCCGGTGGTGGATCCGAGCAACAGCGACGCGGACTACGAGCGGGTCCGGTGGCGGCAGGTGATGCCGCAACTGGCGGCGCTCGGCCTCGACGCGCGGCGGCTTGCGAGTTTTGCCGATCGCATGCGTGACGCCGACCGGGCCCTGCTCAACATGGCAGCACAGGCCTTCGCGCATGTCGAGCTCGCGCCGGACAGATCGGAAGCGGCCATCGATCGCTCGCTGCTGCGGCACCTGCCGCGCGCCATCGCGGTCCGCGTGGTGGCCCGTACGCTGGTTACCGTCGGCGGCAGCAGGAAACCGCACGCGCTGGCGGCGGTGGAGGCGCTGACCGACCGGCTGATCCGGGAGCCGGTGCGAACAACTTTGCACGGCTGCATCGTTCGCTCCGGCCGTGCCAGCGTCCGCATCTCGCGAGAGCCGGAGCGGGGAGAGGCGGCTCGTCGCCGCAAAAAGGAACCTTCGCTTTCCTGACGGCGTATTAACCGCGAGGCGCGAGCCGAGTGGACTTTTTTGTCAAAACGGCCGCAGGTCTCGCCCTTGTATGGCCCACGTGGCGGGCTTACATTCCGCCTAACCGCCGGTCTTGTTGTGCCGGCTACCCAGGACAAGCTTCTATGAACGTCAACTTTCGGAACTTCGCCATCTGGCTGGTGATCCTCTTCATGCTGATGGGGCTGTTCCAGGTCTTCCAGTCTTCCACCCGCTCGATCTCCGTCACCGAAAAGAGCTACAGTCAGTTCGTCTCGGACGTCCAGTCCGGGCTGGTGAGCAGCGTCACCATCACTGACAATGTCGTTTCCGGCATGCTGGATGACGGCACGCGGTTCGAGACGGTGATCCCGCAGGGTGCCGACGTGGTGTCGCGGCTTGAGGATCGGGGCGTGCAGATCACTGCCGAGGCGCCCGAGAGCAGCCCGTTCTGGTCTATCCTGCTGTCTTCCTGGCTGCCGTTCATCGTCATCATCGGCGTCTGGTTCTTCTTCATTCGGCAGATGCAGGGTGGCGGACGTGGTGGCGCCATGGGCTTTGGCAAGTCGCGCGCCAAGCTGCTGACGGAGACGCACGGCAAGGTGACGTTCGAGGACGTCGCCGGTGTCGACGAGGCCAAGCAGGATCTCGAGGAGATCGTCGACTTCCTGCGCGATCCTGGCAAGTTCCAGCGCCTCGGCGGCAAGATCCCGCGCGGCGTGCTGCTGGTCGGCCCTCCGGGCACCGGTAAGACGCTGCTCGCCCGCTCCGTCGCCGGCGAAGCAAATGTGCCGTTCTTCACCATCTCGGGTTCGGACTTCGTCGAGATGTTCGTCGGCGTCGGCGCCAGCCGCGTCCGCGACATGTTCGAGCAGGCCAAGAAGAACGCCCCCTGCATCATCTTCATCGACGAGATCGACGCCGTCGGCCGCCATCGTGGTGCGGGCCTCGGCGGGGGCAATGACGAGCGTGAGCAGACGCTGAACCAGCTGCTGGTCGAAATGGACGGCTTCGAGGCGAACGAGGGGATCATCCTGATCGCCGCGACCAACCGGCCCGACGTGCTGGACCCGGCGCTGCTGCGTCCCGGCCGCTTCGACCGGCAGGTCGTGGTGCCCAACCCCGACGTCACCGGGCGCGAGCGCATTCTCAAGGTGCACGTCCGCAAGGTGCCTCTGGCGCCCGACGTCGACCTCAAGGTGCTGGCGCGCGGCACGCCGGGTTTCTCCGGCGCCGATCTCATGAACCTCGTCAACGAGGGAGCATTGCTGGCGGCCCGCCGCAACAAGCGCTTCGTCACCATGGCCGAGTTCGAGGATGCCAAGGACAAGCTGATGATGGGCGCCGAGCGCCGCACCCTCAGCCTGACCGAGGAAGACAAGCGACTGACTGCCTACCACGAGGCCGGGCACGCCCTCCTCGCCATTAAGATGGACGCCTCGGATCCCATCCACAAGGCGACCATCATCCCCCGCGGCCGGGCCCTGGGCATGGTGATGCGCCTTCCGGAGCGCGACCAGGTTTCGCTGACCCGCCGCAAGGCGCTGGCAGACCTGGCGGTGGCGATGGGCGGCCGCGTCGCCGAGGAGGAGATCTTCGGCTACGAGAAGGTGACCTCCGGGGCGTCCGCCGACATCAAGATGGCGACCGCGCTGGCGCGCGCCATGGCCACCGAATGGGGCATGTCCGACAAGCTGGGGCCGTTGCTCTACGGCGACGCCCAGGACGAGGTGTTCCTCGGCCGCTCGATGATGCAGCGCAACACCCATATGTCGGATGACACGCAGAAGATCATCGACGAGGAGATCAAGCGCTTCGTCGAGGAAGGCTACCAGACGGCGCAGCAGGTCATCCGCGACAATATCGATGATCTCCACTCCATCGCCAAGGCGCTGATCGAATACGAGACGCTGACCGGCGACGAGATCCGGGGCTTGATGGACGGCCAGATGCCGGTGCGCGAGAGCGTGGTGGAGCCGGCGCCAAAGAGCACCGGTGTCCCCTCCACGGGCAAGGCCGGAAAGAAGCGCCCTGGCGGTGCCGCTCCCGGCGCTGCACCGGAGCCGCAGCCGGGCAGCTGAGGGACGTCCTCGGTCAAGCATCAGGGCCGCCCAACGGGGCGGCCCTTTTCTATCTGTCTGAGGGCGGAGGTCTCGCTGTAACGGTCCCGCGCCGGGACCGTTGTGCGGGTTGAGCGGGCCGTGGCTCAGGCGGCGTGACGCGCGTCACCGGCTGCCGCGGTCGCCGCCGTGCCGTCGAGCCGGAAGAGCTCCACGATGCGGTCGAGTTCGCTGGCCTGGGCCTCGGTCTGTTCAATGGCGGCGTTGGTCTCCTCGACCAGTGCCGCATTGTGCTGGGTCATCTCGTCCATTTGCCGGACGGCGGTGTTGACCTCCTCGATGGAGGAGGCCTGTGCCCTGCTCTCCCGGGCGATGCCCGCCATGAGCTGGTTGTTTTCCTGGACCGCCTTGAGGATGGCGTCGAGCGTGCCGGCAGCGGTGGTCACCAGCCTGGTGCCGCCGGCGACTTCTTCGGCACTCTGCTCGATAAGGGCCTTGACCTCCGAGGAGGCTTCGGCGGCGCTCTGCGCCAGGCGGCGCACTTCTACGGCCACCACGGCGAAACCCTTGCCCGCCTCACCGGCACGCGCCGCCTCCACCGAGGCGTTCAGCGCCAGCAGGTTGGTCTGGAAGGCGATGTCGTCAATCATGCCGATGATGCTGGAGATCTTGCCCGAAGAGGTGGTGATCCGCTCCATCGCGGAGGTCGCCTGCTGCATCGCGTTCCCGCCTTCCTCCACCACCAGTGAGGCGGCCTGCGCCTTGTCGGAGGCGACCTCGGCTTCCTTGGCGTTCTGAAGGACCGTCGCAGCGATCTGTTCCATGGCGGCACTGGTCTCTTCGATTGTCGCCGCCTGCCGTGTCGTCCGCTCGCTCAGGTCGTTGGCGCCGGACAGGATCTCTCCCGTTGCCGCCTTCAGCGCGCCAGAGGTCTCGCGCAGCAGTCCCACGATCTCGGTCAGCTTCTCGGCCACCATATTGGTGTCTTCCTTGAGTTCTGCGAAGGTCCCCTGGTAGTCGCCGTTGACGCGGCGGGAGAGATCCATCTGCGCCAGAGCGGCAAGCACGCCGCGCGTTTCCCCGATGATGCGGTCGAAGACGGCGAGCATCTGGTTCACGCCCTGCGAGAATTCGTTGGAGTCGCTGTCTTCGTATTCGGCCGCCAGGCGGCCTGACAGGTCGCCGGCTTCCACTCCGGCGATGACGCGGCGGATTTCGGCCTGCAGGGCCTTGGTCTGCTCCCCTCGGCGCTTTTCCCGCTCGGCCTGGTCGACCTGCTCGCGCATGATGCCCATCTGCTTTGCCAGTGCCTCACGGAATACCGTCAGGGCCTTTGCCAGGGCGCCGATCTCGTCATGGCGGACCGGCAGGTCGTGCTCGTCGATCTCCTCGCCCCGCGACAGTGCAGTGATCTTGTTGGTGATTTGGGTCAGCGGAGCAAACTGCCAGCGCAGCCACAGCACCATGGCCACGGCCATGGCCAGGACCAGCAGGCCGATGAGCGCAAGCAGCAGGTAGTTTACCCGTTGGTTGTGAGCGAGGGTGTCGGTGATGTCGAGCGCGGTTACGATGGTGGCCAGTACCTCGCCGGTCGGGTCAGCGATCGGAGTGGCCGCGACCATGAAGCTGCCGGTGGCGGTCTCGACGACCGCGGAGCGGGCGTCCAGTTCCAGTTCGGGAAGCGGCAGGACCGGTGCGGCTTCAGTCGCCGCCACCTGTGAGCCGCCGATGGTGAGGATGACCTCCGAGTCGATGGAAGCGCCAAGGCTGGCGAGCGTCTCGGCCAGGTCGATTGCCAGAATGCCCACCCCGACCACATCCCGACCCTGCAACAGCGGGAAGCCGAATCCATAGCCGACGCTGCCGTCGCCGAGCCGCAGGTATCCGCTTTCCCGCTTGTTGGACTCGAGAGCCCGCAGCGCCAGCACTGGCGTGCCGGCCGCTGGCGGCATCTTGGCGAAGCGGACTGCGGGCGCTCCCTCGGCGTCGTAGACGAGCAGCGCGTCGACGTCCCCATTGGCCGAGAGCCTGTTGTAGACCGGCAGCAAGGCCGCATCGATCGCCGCCCCGTCGCCAGCGACGAGGGCGGCAATCGCATCCCTCTCCCGGCCAATCGTCCGGGAGGCGGCTTCCATCTTGTCGAGGCTAGCCTCGAAGTGCGATTGCACGACCGCATTCATGTTTCCCGACGAGATCCGCAGGTACATGTCGGCGGTGTTGGCGGTATTGAAGAGCCCCACTGCCACCGCTGCGATACAGGCAACGACCATTGCAGCGGCGGCGCCGATGGTAATGCGGACGTTAAGAGACACCGGTCAGGCTCCTTCAGAAGGCGGTCGTGCTGAGTGTGTGCGGGGAACTATTCGACCGGGTGTCCGGCAGCGTCCCAGGCGGGAAATCCGTCGCGGAAGTAATGGACGTCGGTGAAGCCCCATTCGACGGCCTTGACGCTCGCTTCGGAGGATCGCAGGCAGCTTTCGCCATTGCAGTAAAGGACGACCGCTTCGTCCTTGTCCACGACGCCGAGCAGCGCTTCCTCGCTGAAGACGTTGTTCAGTTCGAGGTGGACGGCGCCTGGGATGCGTCCAGCTTCAAAATCGGAATCGCTCCGTACGTCGACGAAGGCGGTGCCGGCATCGAACAACGAAGCGGCCTCGTCCACGGTTACGGTGGCGGCACCCTGCACGGTCATCGGCGAAGTATCGGCATAGGCCGGAGCGATGGCGAGGATGGATGCGGCGGCGACGACGGAGATCAGAAATTTCATGGTGCCCTCCTGGCATTTGTTTTTGATCGCCCTGATCCTGCCGGGAGAAGTTTAACAACCTTTCCAGCTCCTGCCTAAAAATCGGGCAGGCGGAGTAACACTCGCTGATCGCGCCGTTTGTCCTGTGCAATGCTTCAGTGGGGCCCCTTCTTACTGTCCATATGTAGCTATCGGACACATGGGAGGTCCCCGTTCCGCAGTCTGCACGAGCAGGGCCCACTCGCCTCAGGTGCTGCAGGAGCCCTACTCCCGCCGCGATCGGCGGTTAACGACGCCGCATTATCGGTATGGCGGGGACTCACCGCAGCGGTATACTTGGACGCTTGCGGCATAGAGGGCAGGGCACATGACACGACGCTATTTCGGTACGGACGGGATCCGCGGGCTGGCCAATGGCGAGAAGCTGACGCCGGAGCTGGCGATGAAGGTGGGGATGGCCGCCGGCCTCAAATTCGTCAATGGCGATCACCGCAACCGCGTCGTCATCGGCAAGGATACCCGCCGTTCCGGCTATATGATCGAGAGCGCGCTGACAGCCGGCTTTACGGCCGTCGGCATGGACGTCTACCTGCTCGGCCCCATGCCGACACCGGCCGTCGCCATGTTGACGCGCTCGCTGCGCGCCGATCTCGGCGTCATGATCTCGGCTTCCCACAATCCCTTCGATGATAACGGCATCAAGCTGTTCCGGCCGGACGGCTACAAGCTCTCGGATGCCCTCGAGAAGGATATCGAGAAGCTGATGGACAGCGACATCTCGAAGCTGCTGTCGCGGGGGCGGGAGATCGGTCGCGCCCATCGCGACGAGGCGGCGCAGACGCGCTACATCGAATACGCCAAGCGCACGCTGCCCAAGGGTGGTGACCTCAGCGGTCTGCGGGTGGTCATCGACTGCGCCAACGGCGCCGCCTACAAGGTGGCGCCGGTAGCCCTTTGGGAGCTGGGGGCCGAGGTGTTCTCAATCGGCGTGGAACCCGACGGCTTCAACATCAACGAGAATGTGGGATCGACGGCGCCGGAGGCGCTGATCGCCAAGGTCAAGGAACTGCGGGCCGATATCGGCATCGCGCTCGACGGCGACGCCGACCGCGTCATCATCGTCGACGAGAAAGGCGAGATCGTCGACGGCGACCAGTTCATGGCGGTGATCGCCGAGCTCTGGCAGACGCGCGGCGAGCTGCGTGGCGGCGGGCTGGTCGCGACCGTCATGTCCAACCTCGGGCTCGAGCGCTATCTCACTACCCTCGGACTGACGCTCGAGCGCACCCAGGTCGGCGACCGCTACGTGCTCGAGGCGATGCGGGCCAAGGGCTTCAATGTCGGCGGCGAACAGAGCGGTCACATCATCCTTTCCGACTTCACCACCACCGGCGATGGGCTGATTGCGGCGCTGCAGCTGCTGGCGGTACTGAAGCAGCAGGAGCTTCCCGTTTCCGAGATCTGCCGGCGTTTCGTGCGGGTGCCGCAGTTGCTGCAGAGCGTGCGCTACAAGCAGGGTAGGCCACTCGATCACAAGCTGGTCGTGCAGGTCATCAAGGAGAGCGAGGCTCGGCTCGGGGTCGCGGGCCGCCTGGTGATTCGCGAGTCGGGCACCGAGCCGGTGATCCGGGTCATGGCCGAGAGCGACGATGAGGGTCTGGTGACGGCCATCGTCGACGAGATCACCGCGACCATCAAACAGGTAGCCTGAACCCACTCTCTGAGGTTGAGCGCCGCCCGTTGCCAGTAAGGCGAGAGAGCGCCTTCACCGAAGATTAGGGTTAAGCCTTAGGGTTAAGTGAGATTTAATAAAGTCGGTCCATAGTGCGGCTACTCGACTGGTGTCGTCGTAGCAAAACTTAGGACCCGAAAGATGCGCAAGATCATAGCCTCGGCTATAGCGGCAGGAGCCGTGATGATGGTCGGCTCGGCCCTGGCTGCCGACGTCCCTTACTACCCCCCGATTGAAATCCCCGAGGTCGACTACGGTCTCGGTGGCTCGTTCTACTTGCGCGGCAGCGCCGCACTCAACATCCACTGGGCGCCGGAAGTGCGTCATGGCGAATCCTGGGCTGGAGAAGTCGTCCATTCGGTGGATCACATGGGCTACGGCTACAGCTGGGGCGCCGGCTTCGGCTACGAAACCGGCGATGGCCTGCGGTTCGACGCCACCCTTGATTCGATCGAGACGCGTGGTCTCCGGATCACCAAGGATGGTCTGCCGGCACCCGATGAGAACGGCGACTATACGCTGATGCTCCGCACCACGCTGGCGCTGGCTAACGTCTACTACGACTTCGGTCTGGGCGGTGACGGCTTCGGCTACACCGGCGGCGGCGGTGCCTTCGGTTATGTCGGTGCCGGTGCGGGCATGGCCTGGAACCACGCCCAGGTCAATGTCTCCCCCGCCTCGAACACGCAGCCCCCGACCGGCGGTAACGTCACACCCGCAGCAGCGGTGATGGCCGGCGTCGGCTACGACATGGGCACCTGGGTTGCCGATCTCGGCTACCGCGGCGTCTATCTCCACCAGATCAACAACTCGCCCACCGACCCCGAAACGGATCCGGGTCTCTACTACGAGATCAACAACAACCTGATCCACGAAGTCCGCGGCACGGTACGCTACCGCTTCAACTAGCGGCTCCGACGACACAGCTCACTCAACGGCGCCCGCTGGGGCGCCGTTGTCGTTTCCGGCACGTGGCTCGTCCCGCGCCAGCTGGAAGCGCTCGAACCGATCGAGCTCGGCCTCGATCAGTTGCTGGTGGTGTGCTGCGTTGCCCTCGCCGACCCAGACCCAGTTCTGGATCAGCAAGCGGCCGGCGGTCCGGTCCGCCTTGAGGTCGAGCGCCGCGACGATGCGGTCGCCGCTGAGGACGGGGAGGGCGAAGTAGCCGAGCTGGCGCTTCGCCTTCGGCACGTAAGCCTCGAACAGATGCTCATAGCCGAAGAACAGCTCCAGCCGCTTCCGCTGGATGACCAGCGGGTCGAAGGGCGAGAGGATATGCGTCAGCACCGGCTCATCGGCGTCGGCCGCCAGCGTCTCGGGCGTCGCCCAGTGCGGCACCGCTTCCAGCCCCTCGACCACAACCGGCACCAGGGTCCGGCGCCGCACCCGCCGCTCGATCAGCGCCTGCAGCGCCTTACGATAGCGGGCATGGGTATGGAGGACGGAGGTGGCGGTGACCAACCCCTGGGCCCGCAGCGCCCGGTCGAGCAGATGGTCCAGCACCTGCCTCTCGGTCGCCGGCCGCGGCCGCGGCGGCCAGCCGAAATGTCGGTCCATGAGTTCGTAGGTCTTCACCATGCCGCGGCGCTCGCTGATGGTGAGCTGGCCGTTGTAGAAGCCGAGCTGCAGCGCGCGCTTGGTGGGCTTTCGCGAGGCCCAGGGGTGATCCTTCTCCACCAGCTCGTCGTCGTCGACGTCGCGGATCGAGATCGGCCCGTCGCGCCGGATGCGGCGCAGCACCTTCTTGAGCTCGCTCGGATCGGCATCGGCATACCAGCGGCTCGGTGCCTCGCGGTGGCGCAGCATCTCGGGCAGGTAGAAGCGCAGGTCGCGCACCGGCACATAGGCGAGCGCGTGCGTCCAGTACTCGAAGACGCTCTTGTCGACGCTCTGCGCCTGCCGCAGGTCGGCGCGGCGGTAGCCGGGAATGCGGGTGTAGAGGATGTGGTGGTGGCAGCGCTCGATGACGTTGATGGTGTCGATCTGCACATAGCCGAGATGCTCGACCGCGGCCCGCGTTGCTTCCGGCCCGGCGCCGAAGGGCTCTGCCCGGTCGAGGCGCTGGGCGGCGAGCCACAGCCGGCGGGCGCGGGCGAGGGGGAGGGCTACAGGCTTCATGCGAGGCAGCCTACACCGGATTCGCTGACACCGGATGTCAGGGAAGGCAGCGGCTACAGCCCCAGTTCGCGAGCCGTGGCCAGCAGGTCGACGGTCCGCTCGGAGGTCACCTCGAGCCCCCGGTCCTCGCGAGTGGCGACCCCCTCCGGCGGCACATGCGCCGCGAGCGTCGCGTCCCGCTGGCGGATCAGCACGGCGATCTCGTCGCGGTAGAGCCGCAGGACGGCCGTCAGCCAGCGATTGACCAGATAGGAGGGCCGGGCCAGTTCCGCATCGAAGCGCTCCAGCAGCGGCAGTGTCGCCTCCGCCTCCAGCCAGTCGTCGCCGACCACCCAGTGGTTGACGGTAAACAGGCGCATCAGCTTGCCGTAGGGGTCGACGCCCACCGCCACCAGGTGGTGCACCGGCCCCTTGTCGCCCGCGGGCCGCACAAAGCAGTGGAAGTGGCCGTGCTCGCGGGCATCCGGCGCCGGGCTGTGGCAGTGGTAGTACCACTGGGCACCGCTGTCGCGGTCATAGACGTCGCCGGGCGGATAATGCGTCCAGGCCTCGACCGAGGGCGCGCCGCGCAGCGTCTCGAGCAGCACGTTGTCCGCGGTCTTGGCGAGGATTGCCTCGCAGAATAGCGCCTCGCGCGCTGCCTGTTGCCGGTCCTCGTTGCCTGCTGCCTCCGCCATGGGCTGCTACTGGCCCGCCGCTGCGCAGGGGGCCACGGCAGGTGCCGCCGCCGCGCAGGGAGCCGCTGCTGGTGCCGCCGCCGCGCAGGGCGCGGCTGCAGGAGCCGCCGCACAAGGGGCCGCCGCCGGTGCTGCAGCAGCGCAAGGTGCAGCGGCAGCACAGGGAGCGGCAGCAGCGCATGGTGCAGCGGCAGCACAGGGAGCGGCAGCGGCACAGGGAGCAGCGGCAGCACATGGAGCGGCCGCTGCGCAGGGCGCTGCCGCAGCGGAACAGGGCGCGGCCGAGGCGCTCACGGCGGGAGCCGCTGCCGGCGCTGGAGCCGTCGTCCGCGCCACGTGATCGGCGGCGACGGCACCGGTGGCGGCAACGAGGGCAGCGCCGAAGAGCAGGGTGTTGCGGCCGCTCATTTTGCCTTCATCCCGTCAAGACCGAACAGCGGCCGGGCATAGATGCCGAGCAGGCTGCCGGCGAAGGCCGAGGCGAACCACAGCCAGCCATGGAGGCTGCCCGAGGCGATGCCACTGAACAGGGCGCCGATATTGCAGCCGAAGGAGAGGCGTGCGCCGTAGCCCATCAGCAGCCCGCCAATCGCCGCGGCGGCAAACGACAGCAGGGGTACCGGCACCTTCGGGGCGAATTTGCCGGCGAGGCCCGCCGCCAGCGCCGCGCCGAGAATGATGCCGAAGTTCATGACCGAGGTGACGTCGGCGAGGACGCTCTGCTGCAGTGCCGCGGCCTGTCCCGGCCAGGTCCAGAACTCCCAGCTCTCCACCGGGACGCCTGCCGCCTGCGCGATCTTTGCGCCCCAGAGACCGAAGCCGTAGGTGATCGACCAGGGATGCCCCGCGAGCAGCAGCGTCACAACGTTGAGTGCGGCCAGCGCCAGACCGGCACCGATCAGCGGCCACGGCCCGTGCAGCAGCCGCGTCAGCCCGTGGTGGGCCGGCGGCTTGACCTGCTCAAGGCTGCCATGGGCGCGGCGCTCGATGAGGACGGTGATGCCCGCGATCGCGGCGAGACCCAGGAGGGTGACGGCGAGGCCGCCGGGGACGCCGAGCACGGTGCCGAGGCTGATCGGCGGCAGCGAGGGCTGCGCCAGCCACCAGGGCAGGTGCGCGGTGCCGATGACGGCACCGACGATGAAGAAGCCGAGGGTCACCAGCATGCGCGAACTGCCGCCGCCGACCGTGAACAGAGTGCCCGAGCCGCAGCCGCCGCCGAGCTGCATGCCGAGGCCGAAGATGGCGGCGCCGACCAGCACCGACACGCCGACCGGGGCCAGCGCGCCCACCAGCGGCTGGCCGCCGAAGCTGCCCATGGCGAGCAGCGGGATGATGGCGATGGCGGCGGCGGCAACCATCAGCACCTGCGCCCGCATGGCGCGGCCCCGCCGTTCCACCACCATGCGGCGCCAGCCGCCGGTGAAGCCGAAGGAACCGTGGTAGAGGGCGGCGCCGAGCAGCCCCCCGACCAGGAACAGCAGCGCCTGGCGCAAGTCGATCAGTTCGGTGATGGCGAGGGCGCCGAGGCCGATGGCGAGGACTGCCACCAGCACGGGGCCGCGGTCGATGCGGATGCCGGCCAGCGGTGAGGGGGCGGTTGCGGCGGTGATGTCGGTCATGGTCAGCGTCCGTCGGCGCCGCGGCCCGGCGCCCGTCAGGTTGTTCATGCAGCAAGGCCGGAACCGCACGCGGCTCCGACCATGCCTTCAGTCTCGTCTCGCGACGCCCGCCACTGCGGGCGCGACAGTTCCGGCGGCTACTGGACGGTCACCACCGGGCGCGACGGGTCGGTGGTCCATTCGGCCATGGAGCCGTCATACATGCGGGTGTTCTTGTTGCCCAGTACCTCGGACAGGCCGAACCACGCGACCGATGCCCAGTGACCGGTGTTGCAGAAGGCGATGTTGGCGTCGTCGGCATCGAGGCCCACTGCGGCGGCCAGCGACGCGAGGGTCTCTGAGCTGGCGAAGGCGGCGGCGGAGGCGTCGTAGATGGTCGAATGCTCGATATTGACGGCGCCCGGCAGGGTGCCGGCGGTGGCGACGACCGGGCTCTTGGCTTCGCCGCGGAACTGGGCAGCCGGACGGCCGTCAACCAGCGCGACGCCGCTCGACAGCGCCTGCTGCACGTCGGCGGTGGTGGCGAGAAGCTCGGACCGGAAGTCGGCGGTGAAGGTGGTCGGCTCGGGCGTCGTCGCCTCGGCGGTCAGCGGGCCGCCGGCGGCTTCCCACGCACGCGCGCCGCCGTCGAGGATCGAGACGGCATCGTGGCCGAGGACCTTGAAGGTCCAGTAGACGCGGGTGGCGGCGCCGATCTCGCTGGAATCGGTGCCTTGCGGCACGATCACGACGTGCTCGTCATTATCGATGCCGAGGCTGCCGATCAGCTGCGACGTCGGCTCGACGCCGGGGAACTGACCGGGGACGCCGTCGATCTCAAGGCGCCAGCCCGAGGTCGAGTAGGGGGCGCTGATGGCGCCGGGGATATGGCCGGCGGCATAGGGCGATCCGCCCTCGCCGGCATCGCGCACGTCCAGCACGACGAGGCTCTCGTTCTCGAGGTGCTGCTGCAGCCACGGACTGTCGACCAGCGGCTGGTCGGTCAGGCGCTCGGCATGGGCGGCAGTGGTGAAGGCAAGGCCGGCAACGGCGGCGGCGAACATGGAAAGGCGCATCTCGGACTCCGGGGATGGCGGGAGGGTTCTGATGACAACCTTATCTTTCTGCGTCGGCAATGTCGCCAAACGGCATGTTCAATTGGGCCACCGCACCGGATTATCCTGCTCACCTCGGATGTCTGCGTGGAAGCGCTTTGCGGCGGCGCCTCAGGCGGCCTTGCCGTCGACGATGACGTGATCGTAGGCGCGGGAGCATTTTTCGATGCGGGCGTCGATCCGGTAGACCTCCCGCAGCATCTCGACGGTAATCACCTCCGCCGAACTGCCGCAGGCGCGCATCCGCCCATCGGCGATCACCAGCACCTTGTCGGCAAAGCGCAGCGCCTGGTTGAGGTCGTGGATGGCGATGAGGACGATCATGCCCTTGCGCCTCGCCTCGGCCTGCATGAAGGAGAGGACTTCCACCTGGCGATGCAGGTCGAGGGCGCTGGTCGGCTCGTCCATCAGCAGGATTTCCGGTTCGCGCACCAGCGTCTGGGCGATCGAGACGAGCTGCCGCTGACCACCGCTCAGGGCTCCGAGGTCGCGGAAGGCGATGCCGGCAATGCCGAGAGCCTCCAGAACGTCGTCGATGAGGGTGAGGTCGGCGTGACCGACGCGCCAGGATTGGCCCTGCTTGCGCGCCAGCAGGATAGACTCGTAGACCGTCAGCACCGCATTGGCCGCGGTGTCCTGCGGCATGTAGCTGATGGCCTTGGTGCCGCGGGCGCTGTCCACATGCACCGACCCGGGTCCCCGCAACAGGCCCGCCACGCGCTTGAACAGGGTCGATTTGCCTGCAGCGTTGGGCCCGATGACGGCGACCGTCTCGCCGGCCTCGAATTGGGGGGTGCTCACGCCGGCTACGGCAAGGGTCTTGCCGTAATACGCGCCGACATCGTCGAGCTGCAGGGCTACCACGAGCGCCTCCTGTTGGAGAGGATGAGGGAAAAGAAGAAGGGCACGCCGACGAGCGCGGTGATGATGCCGATCGGGAAGACCACGCCGGGAAGGATCGACTTGCTGACGATGGAGGTCACCGACAGCAGCAGCGCACCGGCGAGTACCGAGGCCGGCAGGAAGAAGCGCTGGTCCTCCCCGACGATCATGCGGGCGATGTGAGGCCCGACGAGCCCGACAAAGCCGATGGTGCCGGCGAAACTCACCGGCACGGCCGCCAGCAGCGATACGATCAGCATGGTCTCGAGGCGGATGTAGCGGACGTTGACGCCCATGCTTGCGGCCTTGTCCTCGCCAAGCCTGATCGCCGTGAGGGCCCAGGCGTTGCGGGCAAAGAGCGGCAAGGCGATGAGCAGCACCGCGAGGGTCACCCAGATCTTGGGCCAGGTGGCCTTGGTGAGGCTGCCCATCGTCCAGAACACCACCGCCGAGAGCGCCTGCTCGGAGGCCAGGTACTGCAGGAAGGCCAGCAGGGCATTGAAGGTGAAGACGAGGGCGATGCCGAGCAGCACGACCGTCTGCACCGAGACGCCGCGAAGCTGCGAGACGAAGTGGATGAAGAGCGTGGCGATCAGCGCCATCACGAAGGCGTTGATCGGCACGATCAGCCCGGCGGCGACCGGCAGCAAAGGCACGCTGGTGACGATGGCGAGCGCGGCGCCGAAGCTGGCCGCGGCGGAAATCCCCAAGGTGAAGGGGCTGGCGAGCGGGTTGGCGAGGATGGTCTGCATTTGAGCGCCGGCGACCGAGAGGGCGGCGCCGACGACGATGGCCATTACCGCCACCGGCATCCTGATATCCCAGACCACCGTCCGCACCTGGTCGGAAACCGCTGCGGGGTCAAGGAGCGCAAGGACGACCTGGTCGAGGCCGTAGCGGGCGGGTCCCCAGGCGAGGTCGATGGCCAGCGACAGGCAGAGGGCGCCGGCCATCAACACGAGGATGAGGAGCTTGCGCCGGGTGAGGGCGCGGTATCGACCGCGCCCCCCGTCCTCTGCAACAGCGGCGATGTCCGCGACGTCGACCGAGGCCATTGTCAGTTTCCGCCGTCGAGCGAGACCCAGTAGCCGGGCTGGTAATCGACCGGCAGGAACCGTTCGTGGAATTCCCGGAAGGTGGCGTCCGGATCGAGATCCGCGAACAGTCCCGGATGGAACCACTTGGCCAGTTGCTGGACGGCCACGAACTGGTAGGGGCTGGTATAGAACTGGTGCCAGATGGCGTGGACGTTGCCCTCGGCCACCGCCGTCGACCCGGTGAAGGCGGGAGCCGCCACCAGTTCTGCCAGCGCGGCGCGACTCTCTTCTGCCGTGATGGCAGCGTTGGTGCCCACGTTCACATAGCTCGTAGCATTATCGAGGTTCGTCCAGTTGGACCCGGTGACGACGACGATGTCCGGATTGGAGGCGATGACCTGCTCGGGGTTGATGGAGCCGGTGTAGCCGGGCAGGAAGTCTGAACCGAGGTTGTGGCCACCGGCGAGGTCGACCATCAGCCCGAAATTATCCGGTCCGAAGGTGCCGCAACATTCGACGAGCCCGGCGGCGCGGTACATGAAGACGTCGGGCCGCTCGGGGTCGGCTTCTGCGATAACGTCCGTGACCCGCGCCAGCTGCTCGCGCCAGAAGCTGGCCACCTCTTCCGCACGCTCTTCCTTGCCGAAGAGCTGCCCGAGAATCCTGAGGCTCGGCTCGGTGTTGTCGAGGATGTGCTCGCGGAAGTCGATATAGACGATCTTGACGCCGACCCCTTCCAGCATCTCCTCGAGCTGCACCTCGTCGGCGGCAGTCTTGTTGCCGATGGGCAGGAGCAGGACGTCGGGATCGAGGTCGACCACGGTCTCGGTCTGCAGCGTGCCGTCGGTCAGGTTGCCGAGGAACGGCAGCTCCGCAGCCTTCGGGAACTTCTCCACATAGGCGTTGAAGCCGTCGAGGTCGGTCGTCCAGAGGTCGTTGCGCCAGGCGACGACCTTGGCGAAGGGGTCTTCCGATTCAATGGTGGCGATGGAGTAGAGCATCCGGCCCTCCCCCAGGATCACGCGTTCGACCGGCTGCTCGAACGACACCTCGCGGCCGGCGACGTCGGTTACGGTGAAGGCTTGCGCCAGCACGGGGGTGCCGACGAGGGCGGCGAGGGCGACGAGCGGCCCGGCCAGCAGGTGTGCGATTTTCATTTGGCGTCCCTTGGAAAGCTTGCTACAGAGCGGCCGTATAAAATGTGACTTTGCTAGTCAACTTCTATCTTTTAGAGTGATTCCAATTTGTTAGCACGAGGGAACAGGTGACATGGACGCAGCCGGAGCAAACTACTCAATTCGCGACGAGATCCGCGAGTTCTGGTCGGCGCGCGCCGCCACCTTTGATGACAGTGTCGGTCATGAGATTTTTTCCGAGGCCGAGCGTCGGGGCTGGCACCGGCTGATCCGGAAGCATCTTGGAGCGGGCGAGGGGCGTCCGGTGCTCGACCTCGCATGTGGAACGGCCGTGATCTCGCACCTGCTGAACGAACTGGGATACGCAGTCACCGGCCTCGACTGGTCGGAGGCCATGCTGGAGCGTGCGCGGGCCAAGGCGGCGGCGCGCGGCAGCTCGATCCGCTTCATCATGCGCGATGCCGAGAACACCATGGAGCCGCGCGGCAGCTACGATGCGATAATCACGCGACATCTGGTGTGGACGCTGGTCGACCCGGCTGCGGCCTTCGACGAGTGGTTCGCCCTGCTCAAGCCCGGCGGCAAGCTGCTGATCGTCGATGCCAACATGGGCCGGAAAAGCTGGGTCGGCCGTCTGCGCATGGCATGGGCGAGGGCGCGGGGGCTGCCAGAGGCGCCGGGGCATCTCGATCCGGCGCTCGCCGAAAAGCACCGGGACATCCGGTCCCGCGTATACTTTTCGCAGGAAATGCCGGCCGAGGCCGTCGTACACCTGCTCACCGATGCCGGCTTTCGCTCCCCGGTGGTCGACCGGAATCTCGGCGACATCCACTGGGCCCAGGCCCGCAAGCTGCCGCTCATGCGCGCGCTCGAGCGGCTGACGCAGGACCGCTATGCCATCTGCGTCACGAAGCCATCATGAGCGAGCCCAGGGCGGCGGTGACACCACGATAGTCGCCCATTGACAGCCCCGACGCTTCGGCATATCCCCCGCCTCAGGACACCTCTCCCTAACGAGAGGCAACCGACCTGGGAGGGTCGCTCATGGCTGATATGCCCACAACCGCGCCGGCGGTAAAACCGGCCAATCCAAATTTTTCGTCGGGTCCCTGCGCCAAACGTCCTGGATGGACGGTGGAAGCGTTGGCTGACGCCCTCGTCGGCCGCTCGCACCGGAGCAAGCCGGGCAAGGCCCGCATCCAGCGCGCCATCGACCTGACGCGCGAACTGCTGCAGGTGCCCCAGGATTACCGCATCGGCATCGTGCCGGCTTCCGACACGGGGGCTGTGGAAATGGCGCTGTGGTCGATGCTGGGTGCCCGCGGCGTCGACATGCTGGCCTGGGAAAGCTTTGGTGCCGGCTGGGTCACGGACGTGCAGAAGCAGCTGAAGCTGCCGGACGTGCGCATCCTCGAAGCGCCGTACGGGCAGTTGCCCGACCTGACGCAGGTCGACTTCGACCGTGACGTCGTCTTCACCTGGAACGGCACCACTTCGGGGGTCCGGGTCCCCGATGCCGACTGGATCCCCGCCGACCGGCAAGGCCTCACCATCTGCGATGCCACCTCCGCCGCCTTCGCGCAGCAGCTCGATTTCCAGAAGCTCGACGTCGTCACCTTCTCCTGGCAGAAGGCGCTCGGTGGCGAGGCGGCTCACGGTATCCTTATCCTCGGCCCGCGGGCGGTCGAGCGGCTGGAGAGCTTCAAGCCGGATCGGCCGCTGCCCAAGATCTTCCGCCTCACCAAGGGCGGCAAGCTGATCGAGGGCATCTTCAATGCGGAGACCATCAACACCGTGTCGATGATCGCCGTCGAGGACGCGATCGACGCCATGGAATGGGGCCTCGGCCTCGGCGGGCTTCAAGCCATGCAGACGCGCGCCGACGCCAACTTCAAGGCGCTCAGCGACTGGGACGAGCGGACGCCGTGGGTGGACTTCCTCGCCGCCAATCCCGCGGAGCGCTCCAACACTTCGGTCTGCTTCGTCATCAGCGATCCCGAGGTCACGGCGCTCGACGCCGAGGCGCAGGCGGCCTTCGCCAAGGCGATCGTCAACCGTCTCGACAAGGAGGGCGTGGCATACGACATCGGCGGCTATCGTGATGCGCCGACTGGCCTCCGCATCTGGGCCGGCTGCACCATCGAGACCTCCGATCTCGAGGCGCTGACGCCGTGGTTGGACTGGGCCTTCGCCACCGAAAAGGCAGCGCTCAAGGCCGCCGCCTGACCGCTGCTGCGGCCGGCAGGGTGCCGGCCGCGCACACTGCAAAGAAATCCATCGTCATCGGCCGTGCAAAGCGCGCGCGCGGCACGCAATTCAGGAGGCAGTTTTGCCCAAGGTTCTGGTTTCGGACAAGCTTTCGAAGACCGCCGTCCAGGTGTTCAAGGACAACAATATCGACGTCGACTACCTCCCCGATCTCGGCAAGGACAAGGACAAGCTGCTCGAGGTGATCGGCCAGTATGACGGCCTCGCCATCCGCTCGGCGACCAAGGTCAACGAGAAAATTATCAGCGCCGCCAATAGCTTGAAAGTGATCGGCCGGGCCGGCATCGGCGTCGACAATGTCGACATCCCGGCGGCCACCAAGAAGGGCATCATCGTGATGAACACGCCCTTCGGCAACTCCATCACTACCGCCGAACACGCCATCTCACTGCTGCTGTCGCTCGCCCGCCAGATCCCCGAGGCCGACGCCTCCACCCGCGCCAGCAAGTGGGAGAAGAACCGCTTCATGGGCGTCGAAGTCACCAATAAAATCATAGGGATAATTGGCGCCGGCAATATCGGCTCGATCGTCGCCGACCGGGCCCAGGGCCTCAAGATGAAGGTCATTGCCTTCGACCCCTTCCTGACGCCGGAACGCGCCGTGGACCTCGGCGTCGAGAAGGTCGAACTCGATGACCTGCTGGCGCGGGCCGACTTCATTACCCTGCACACGCCGCTCACCGACCAGACGCGGAATATCATTTCGGCAGAAGCACTTAAGAAGGTGAAACCGGGGGTACGGATCATCAACTGCGCGCGCGGCGGGCTGATCGACGAGGCGGCACTCTACGAGGCGCTGCAGTCGGGTCGGGTGGCCGGCGCGGCGCTCGACGTGTTCCTCGAGGAACCGGCGAAGGACAACCCCTTGTTCTTACTGCCGAACGTCATTTGCACCCCGCATCTCGGCGCCTCCACCAGCGAGGCACAGGAGAACGTGGCGCTGCAGGTCGCGGAACAGATCTCCGCGTATCTGAACACGGGCGAAATCGTGAATGCGCTGAACTTTCCGTCGATTTCTGCCGAGGAAGCGCCGCGGCTCACGCCCTATGTGCGGCTCGCCGAGGCGCTGGGTTCGTTCGCCGGTCAGCTCACCGAGACCTCGATCCGCGGCATCAACATCGAATATGAGGGCGCGGTCGCAGCCCTCAACATCAAGCCGCTCACCGCGGCGGCACTCAACGGTGTGCTGAAGCCGCTGCTGCAGGACGTCAACATGGTCTCGGCACCGCAGATCGCCAAGGACCGCGGCATCAACGTACAGGTGACGACGCGCGATCAGCAGGGCGCCTACGAGAGCTACATCCGCCTGACGGTGATCACCGAGAAGCAGGAGCGCGGCGTCGCCGGCACGGTCTTCGCCAACGGCAAGCCGCGGGTGATCCAGGTCAAGGGCATCAACATGGAGGCCGAGCTGACGGAGTCCATGCTCTACGTCACCAACGAGGACCGGCCCGGTCATATCGGGCGCCTCGGCACGCTGCTCGGCGAACTCGGCATCAACATCGCCAACTTCAACCTCGGCCGCACCGACGTCGGCGGCGACGCCATTGCCCTAGTCTCGATCGACGGCAAGGTCAGCGAGGAGCAGTTGCAGCGGATCGCGTCTCTCGAGGGCGTGAAGCAGGCGAAGGCCCTGCAGTTCTAGGCGGTAGCCAGTCTAGCCGGGCGGGTGGCGGGGACCGCCATCCAGCTGCGGGCGCCGGGCCGACCACTCCGCCAGCACCAGTCCGGCGACGATCAGTGCCGCCGCCACCAGGTGCTGGGTCTCCAGCCGTTCGCCCAGCACCAGCACCGATCCGAGGGTGCCGAACAGCGGGATGAGGTTGACGAACAGGCTCGCCCGATTGGGGCCGATCAGCTCGACGCCGCGAACATAGAGCATTTGGCTGATCACCGAGGGGAACAGCACCGTGTAGAGCACGATCAGCCAGCCGCGGGTGGTGATATCGGGGAGCTCGGCGAGGAAGGCCGAGAGGCCGCCGCCCAGCACCGCTTGAAAGGCGAAAGAGGCGAGGATGGCACCGACGAAGGTGACGGCAAGGAAGCTCAGCCAGTTGGTGACCGGCCGGTAGCGCAGCGTGATCGAGTAGATGGCGTAGGCGAAGCAGGCGAGCAGCACCAGCGCGTCGCCGAGATTGACGTCGAGGGTGAGGATGCGGCTGAGATCGCCGTGGCTGGCGGTGATGGCGACGCCGAGAATGGTGAGTGCCACGCCGAGCAGCTGCAGCGCCCGTACGCGGGTGCGAAAGATCGCGAAGTTCAGCAGCATCACGAAGATGTTCACCGCCACCTGCTCGATCGAAATATTCAGACCGGACGTCAGGTGGGCCGCCATATATACGAGCACATTGAAGGTTGCGAAGCCCACGGCGCCGTAGAACAGCAGCAGCGGCCAGCTTGAGCGGATGACCGGCCAGTCGCGGCGTAGCGGTGGGATGGCGAAGGGCAGCACCGCCAACAGCGCGCCGCTCCAGCGCAGGATCATCAGTGTGTGGGCGTCGATGTGGCCGACGGCCAGCTTGCCGGCGACGACGTTGCCACCCCAGAACATCGTGGTCAGCACCAGCACCAGATACGGCCGGTTCAGCAGTGCCCCGAGCAAGGAGGCGCCGGCGATCGTAGTGGGGTTTGTCATTGGCGCTCTGGTGGTCTAAGGGTCGGCGCCTTACCAGCGATCAGTGTCGAGGTCCAGCGGGCCTCCCGGTAACGGCGCGAGACTAGAACAGGTTTTCGCAGCGCGACGCCAGTGGCAACGGCCGCTGGCCGGACGTTGTCCGCATGGGAACGGAATGACATGGCAAATGTGGTGGTCGTCGGCAGCCAGTGGGGCGACGAGGGCAAGGGCAAGATCGTCGACTGGTTGAGTGAGCGGGCGGACGTGGTCGTCCGCTACCAGGGCGGCCACAACGCCGGCCACACGCTGGTCATCGACGGGGTGAGCTACAAGCTGAGCCTGCTGCCGTCCGGGGTCGTGCGCGGCAAGCTTAGCGTCATCGGCAACGGCGTCGTCATCGACCCGCACCACTTCGTCAAGGAACTGGAGCTGCTTGGGGGGCAGGGGGTCCACGTCACGCCGGAGATGCTGCGGATCGCCGACAACGCGCCGCTGATCCTCTCGGTCCACCGCAACCTCGACGCCATGCGCGAGAACGCCAATTCCGGGCTGAAGATCGGTACCACCAAGCGCGGCATCGGCCCCGCCTACGAGGACAAGGTCGGGCGGCGCGCCATCCGGCTCTGCGACCTAGCGGAACCCGACACCCTGCTTAGCAAGATCGAGCGGTTGCTGGCCCACCACAATGCTCTGCGCCGCGGCATGGGACTTGACGAACTCGAGCCACAGGCGCTGTACGACGAACTGATGTCGGTGCGGGAGACTATCCTGCCATACCTGGACCAGGTGTGGCGGCTGCTCGAGACGCAACGCCGCAGCGGCGCGCGCATTCTGTTCGAGGGGGCGCAGGGGGCGCTGCTGGATAATGACCATGGCACCTATCCGTTCGTGACCTCCTCGAACACCGTGGCCGGACAGGCGGCTGCGGGCTCGGGGCTGGGCCCGACTGCCATTGGTTATGTGCTCGGCATCACCAAGGCCTATACCACGCGAGTAGGAGAAGGGCCGTTTCCCACAGAGGATTTCGGTGAGGTTGGCGAGTTTCTTGGACAACGTGGTCATGAATTCGGCACAGTCACCGGGCGTAAACGGCGCTGCGGATGGTTCGACGCGGTGCTGGTCCGGCAGACGGTGCTGACTTCGGGGATCAGCGGCATCGCCCTCACCAAGCTTGACGTGCTGGACGGGCTGGAGGAGATCAAGGTGTGCGTGGGGTACGAACTCGACGGAACAAGAATTGACTATCTTCCCGCCTCAATGGGGGCACAAGCCGCTGTTAAGCCGATCTACGAGTCGCTCGAAGGTTGGTCGGAAACCACAGCCGGGGCACGGAGCTGGGCGGAGCTTCCGGCCCAGGCGGTGAAGTATGTCCGGTATATCGAAGAACTAATCGGAGCCCCGGTGGCAATGCTGTCAACGAGCCCGGAGCGCCTGGATACCATCTTGGTCCATGACCCGTTCCAAGACTGAGATTTTTTGGTAGAACACTGCTGCAATTACGAGTGCTAGTAGCGAATGGCGGATTACAAAGAGCTGTTACGTAGAGCGGTCGATGCTCTGCCAGAAAATAACGGCGCCGCCCGGCGGGCGGTTTACGAAAAGGCGCGGGCGGCCCTTGTCGGGCAGTTGCGCGCCATCAATCCGCCGCTTGCAGCTCGCGACATCACCACCCATCGCCTGCAACTCGAGGACTGCATCCGTCAGGTGGAGCAGGAGGCCAGCGAGGCGATGATCGCCGGCATGGGCGCGGTACCGCAAGAAGGGCCGCCCATCCTCCAGATCGAGGGCAGCGCCGGCAAGGGCAAGGCCACGTCGCCGGAGGCCACTCCCCTCGCACCCCAACGAGCGGTGCCGGGCAGGGGCACCATCGAAGAGATCATCGCGGCGGCCGATACAGTAGAGGCCGAGGAAGCGCCGGCGGAGAAGCCGACAGGCCGATCGGCTGCCACCGGCCGGCCCGTCGCGCCTGCAGCGGTCGAAGAGGACGAGCAGGACGAGGAGGTGGCGCCGGAGGTGGCCGACGAGGCGGAGGCTCCGCCACCGACCGCGGCGCGCCCTGGCGGGCGGCCCCTGCCTTCGATCGTGGCGCGCGCCGAGGCGGTCAAGGGGCGCTCGACCCCCACCGCATTTGGGTTGCCGCGGGAGAAGCCGCCCGAGGGTCCGCGGCGGGGTCCGACTCTGGAGCCCCGGCGCGATGCCGCCGCCCGGCTGGATGCGGGACCGCGCGGCGGTCAGGCGGCAGTCGCTCGCCAGGCGATAGCGCAGCCGGTGGCACGGCGCGGCGAACCGACAGTCGCTGCGGCGATGTCGGCGGTGCGCGAGGTCGAAGTCGAACCGCAGCAGGAAAGCGACCCGCAAAGCGATATCGATCGCGCCATTGCGACGCTCGACCGCGAGGCCCGGGGCGAGAAGCATCCCGAGCCGATCGACGACAGCATCGAACTCGATGACGAAGACGAGCCGGCGTTCGCGTCGAACCGCAAAGGTGCAACCGGGGGCATGTTTGCCGCCATCGGGCGGCAGCGCGAGGGCGCGGTCGAGAAGAAGCGGGCCTCGGCAGGGCGCGGCAAGCAGGGGCGCGAGCCGCTGGGCGCGGCAGCGCTGCGAGGACGGAGGAGCGCGGAAGCGGAAGACGATGGACCGTCCTTTCCGCGGGCGCTTCCCGAGGAGGACCGTGGCGGCATTGGCGCCGTGACCATTTTCCTTGTCGTGCTGGCAGTGCTGTTGGTTGGAGCCGGAGGCGCCGGCTACTGGGCAGTCAGCCAAGGCTATCTGGATCTCGGCAGCATGTTCCGCAGCAACGCCCCAGCAGTAGCCGAGGCGCCGGTGGCTACGACGCCCGAGCCGGAAACGGACCAGGCGGAGCTGGCAACCGGGCCCGGCAACACCGCCACACCCGTAAACACCGAGCCGGCAAACGAACTCGAAGCCGGTGAGCGACTGGTTCCGGAGCCCTCACTCACTGGTTCCGATCCGCTGCCACTGGTGCCGCCCAACGACACCGGCAAGAGCGAGGAGCGGCTTGCCGACACCGGCGCCGAACCTGACACCGCAGAGGCTGCGGTGGCTGCGATCGATCCGGCCACGGTGGCTGGCAGCCAGTCGCTGCTGCTAGAAGATTCGAACGATGCCAACTCAGGCGCTGTACCATTCTCGGGCACCGTCGAATGGTCGCGTGGAACTGACGAAACCGGGCTGCCGACGCTGATCGCCAAGGCAAATATCCCGGCGCGTAACCTCGGTGTGGACGTTCTCATCCGCAAGAACCAGGATCCTGCCCTGCCGGCCAGCCACCTGATGGAGATCAACTTCACCCTCAGCGACGGCTTCATCGGCGGCTCCATCGCCGGTCTGCCCGGCGTGCTGCTCAAGAATGCGGAACTGGTGCAGGGAACGCCGCTCATCGGTCCGTCCGGCGTGCGGATCGTCGCCAACTCATTCCTGTTTGCGCTCAGCGCTTCACCGGAAGACGCCGCCACCAACATCGATCTCATGACGACGCGCAAGTGGATGGACCTGTTCGTCATCTACGCAACGGGGAAACGCGCGATCCTCACGTTGGAGAAGGATGAAGAGGCGGAGACGCTGTTCGCCGAGGTCTTCGAGGCGTGGGGCGAGACCGAGACGGCCGCGAACACCTCAACTCAATAGCAGCCGGTTTTCTGTGTTGTGGTAGCGGCGGCGCGCCATTGCCGCGACGTCCTCGGAATGGTGGCTGACCAGCAGCGTCACCCAGTTCTGCTGCTCGGTCAGCGACTTCACCAGGTTACGGGTCGTTCCCCGGGTCTCGTCATCGAGCGCCGAGAACGGCTCGTCGAGCAGCAGCACCGGGCGCGCCCGGAGCAGGGTCCGCGCCAGCGCCACCCGTTGCTTCTGCCCTCCTGACAGCGTGGCGGCGGGTTGTTCGCCGAGCTCCGGCAAACCGACTTCCGCCAGCGCTTGTCTCACCTGCTCCGCCGCCTTCCGGCGCGGAAGTCGGGATGGCAGCCCGAGGGCTACGTTGTGCGCCGCGCTCAGGTGATCGAACAGCGTTTCCGACTGGAACAGCACCGACACCGGCCGAGCCTCCGGGGGCAGTGGCAGCAGGTCGGTATCGCCGAGGCGTATGCTGCCAGCCGACGGCAGCAGGAAGCCGGCGATCAGGTCGAGCAGCGTGGACTTGCCGGAACCGCTGGCCCCGGTAACCGCGGTGACCTCGCCCGGCTCCGCCTGCAACGAGAAATCGTACGGCACCGACTGACCCGGATAGGCGAAGGTGACGCGGTCAAGGACGAGCATCGGCAAACCTCGAGAAAAGCCGCGGCAGCAGCACGAAGGCGAGCAGGGTGAGGACCAGCATCAAAGCGGCGATGGCGGCGGCGTCGTTGGTTCGGTAGGAACCGAGCGAACGCACCATGAGCAGTGGCAGCGTCGTGAAGTCCTGGGTCCCGAACAGCGAGATGACGCCGAGGTCGCCGAGCGAGAAGCAGAAACTGAGCGCCACGACGACGCCCGCCTCCGGCGCCACCAGCGGCCACTCCACCGACAGGAACTGCCGGCGCCCGGAAATTCCAAGCGAGCGGATCAGCCGGCCGCGGCTGTGGCTGATGGCGTCGAAGGGCGGGGCGAGCGTGGCCACGGCGAAGGGTAGGGCGAGGAGGGCGTTAGCGAGGACGACCACGAACGGAGCCGCGTGCGCCGGATTTATGCCGAAGCTGCGAACCAGCAGGAAGAAACCGAGGGCGAGCACCACGCTCGGCACGGCGAGATAGGCATAGGAGGGGGCGCCGATGCCGGTACGAAGCAGCGGTCGGGCCGTGGCGGCGCGCGCCTGCGCCACGCCGAGTGCGAGGACCAGGGCGAGGGCGGCCGACAGGGTCGCGAGCAGCAGGCTGGTACCTGTGGCCTGCCAGAAGCTCTGCCGCGCGACGACCGACCACAGCGCCTCTCCGAAGCCGTTGATGAGGACCGAAAGCAGCGGCAGCGCGAACGCTGCGAGGGCGAGCAGCAGCACGGACCACTGCAGGAGGTGCGCCGCTCCGCGGTCCCCCCATTTCTGCCCCTGCGACGGTCCGAGGCTCGGCGGCACCGGGGTCAGCGCCGAGGCGGCTAACACGATGGCGGCGCAGACGGTAACCTGAACCAGGGCCAGCAGCACTGCGCCGTAGAGATCGAAGTCGAGCCGCACCGCTGCGTAGATCGCGACCTCCAGCGTCTGGTTGGCGGGGCCACCCCCCAGCAGCAGGACGATCGGGAAGCTCGTAAAGGCGAGCAGGAAGATGAGGGCGGCGAGACCGGGGATGGTGCCGCTGATCGCCGGCCAGTCGATGATCCGGAAGCGCTGCCAGGGCGATAGCTCGAGGCTCTGTCCGGTCTTCAGCCGCGCTGCGGGGATGGCGTCGAGCCGAGCGAGCAGGATGCGGGCGGCGAGCGCTCCGTCGAGAATGACATGGGCGGCGAGAATGCCGCCGAGGCCGAAGATGGAGACGCCGAGGGGCTCTCCGGTCAGCAGGATCGCCAGCTGGCTGGCCCAGCCTGCCCGCCCCCACACAGAGAGCAAACCAAAGGCAACCACCAGACCGGGGGTGACGATGGCGGCGGCAAAGAGGCCGACGACGAGGCTGCGTCCCGGGAAGCGCAGGCGGTTCAGGGCCCACGCCAGCGCAATCCCGACGGCGATCGAGAGGATGGTGGTCAGTCCCGCCTGAATGGAGGTCATCCGCAACAGATGCGGGATGTCCACCGGGCTGCGCGCCGACACCGGCTCGTCGGCCGCGGCAACGATGATCGACCAAAAGACGAGAGCCACTACGGCGGCGATGCCGATGGCGATGCCCGCCCCGCCCAGCAGGCGGAGCGGGCGGGACGGGAGGTTGAGGTTAGCGGAGGGCGGCAAGGGCCGCTGCCGCCCAGTCCCGGCTGTTGGCGGTGATGGCTTCCTCGTCGATGCTGAGCACAGTCTCCGGCTTCGGAAGCTCCGCGAACGCCGCCGGCAGTTCATCCTCCAGGTCGATGACAGGATACATCCAGTTGGTGGTCGGGATGATCTTCTGCGCCTCGACCGATGTCAGATAGGCGAGGAAGTCCCGAGCCAGCGCCTGCTTGTCGGAGGAGGCGAGGATGCCGGCGACTTCGATCTGTGCCACGTGTCCTTCCTCGAAGCTGGCAGCGGCGTAGCGGTCGTCATCCTCGGCGATCGCGTGATAGGCAGGCGAAGTGGTATAGGAGAGCACCATGTCCGCCTCGCCGCTGAGGAAGAGGTTATAGGCCTCGGACCAGCCGCGGGTGACGGTGAGCACATGCGGTGCCAGGCCCTCCCAGATCTCGGACGACCGGTCGCCATAGGCGGCCTCTATCCAGAGTACGTGGCCAAGCCCCGGGGTCGATGAGCGCGGGTCCTGGATGACGATCTTGAAGTCATCGGGCAGCGCGATCAGCTCCTCGAAGGACGCTGGAGGGTCGGGCAATTCCTCGGTGTTGTAGACATAGGCGAAGTAGCCGTAGTCGAAGGGGACGAACAGCGGGTCCGTCCAGGGATACGGCAGGTCGAGATGATCGAGTTCGAGGCCGTGCGGCGCGAACAAGCCGGTGGCGCGGGCCTCGCCGGCAATGGCGGTGTCGAGGCCGACCACCAGATCGGCTTCCGTTGTTTCGCCCTCCAACTGCACGCGGCGCAGCGTCGAGATGGCGTCGTCGGCGGTGGTGAACTCGACGATGCAGTCGCAGTCCTCCTCGAAGCCGGCCTTCAGGGCAGGGCCCGGGCCCCATTCGGTGGCAAAGCTGTCATAGGTGAAGACGCGCAGCATCGGGACTTCCTCGGCAGCAGCGGGCAAAGCCGCAGCCACGAGGCCAACCGCGAGCGCAAGGCGGGAGAGATTGACCATCTGATGGTCCCCTTTTGCGTTGCGGCCATGTATTGCAGGGGATACGTCAAATGGCACCGAGGGCCCGCAAGCCCTTGCCATCTCGATCTTCCTCCGCCAGCATGACCTGGTTCAGGTTCAATGGGTAAACTCTCAGCTCCGGAACCCCGGAACACCCCAGCGAGACACCCGAGACATAGCCAGAGTTCAGCAGTCGTGCAAGGGCGTCTCCCACAGCCGTCAGTCATCGAGTTCGAGGATGTGCTGGTCATAGTCGGTGGCGGCACCGTCGACGCCGACCTGCTGCGCGAGCTTTATGCGAGTGGTGCCCGGCTGGTCGGCGCCGATGGCGGTGCAGATCTGATCGCCGCTGCAGGGCTCAAGCCAGAAGCCATTATCGGAGATCTCGATTCGCTCGCGAATCCGCTTGGCTGGCTCGGCAGGACGCGGATGATGCACATCACCGAGCAGGAGACGACGGACTTCGAGAAGGCCCTCTACTCGACGCGTGCCCCGGTGACCGTCGCCGTTGGCGTCACGGGGCGGCGACTCGATCACACGCTGGCGGCGCTTGATGCCGCAAGCCGCTATGCGGCGCGGCGCCACATCGTCTTCGTCGATGAGCACGATCTGGCGCTGGCGCTGACGGAGCGTTTCTCCTTCACCGTGGCTCCGGGTGAGCGGGTGTCGTTGCATCCGCTGGCGCCCGTCACCTTCTGGCGCTCGGAGGGGCTGGAGTATCCGCTGGACGCCGTGACCCTCTCGCCCGGCATCCGCACCGGCAGCTCCAACGTCGCCATCGACGGGACATTCACGCTGATACCCGAGGAAGGCATCCACGCGCCCTTCCTGCTGATCCTGCACCGCCGCCATCTCGCGTCCCTGGTGGCGCAATTGTTGATTAACCCTGCTGGTCGCTGAGCCGCGGTTCCGCCATCTTCAGCAGGACAAGGGGGGGCGGTGGCCCGCTTCCCGGAGATCCTCATGAAACACCTGTTCCTTGCGCTCGCGATCGTCCTGATGGTTTCTGGAGCGGTCCGTGCAGAAACGGCCTGCCTGCTGGTCGCAGAAGCGCGGAGCGGCGAGGTCCTCTACCAGGAAGGTTCGGGCTGCGAGGAGCGGATCGGTCCGGCTTCGACGTTCAAGTTCCCGCTGGGCCTCATCGGCTTCGATGCTGAGGTCCTCGTGGGTCCGGAGCAGCCAGCCTGGCCGTACCAGGCGCACTACCCAGCCGTGCGCGCGATCGAGAAGGAGACGACAACGCCGCGCTCCTGGATGCACCACTCCGTCCTCTGGTATTCGCGGGCGCTGGTGCGGGAACTGGGGGCGGAGCGGTTCGCGTCCTACGTTGCGGATCTCGGCTACGGCAACGCCGACGTCACCGGCGACCCGGGCGCCGGGAATGGGCTGACCCATTCCTGGCTCAATTCCTCTCTCCAGATCTCGCCGGCCGAGCAACTCACCTTCATCCGCCGCTTTCTCGTCGGCAACCTGCCCGTGTCCGGGCAGGCGGCAGCCAGCACCGCCGCGATCATGCCGCACTTCGAGACCGGTGGCGGGTGGACGCTCACGGGCAAGACGGGCACCGGATACATCAAGGAAGCGGACGGCAGGCGCGGCAACCGACAGTTCGGCTGGTTCGTGGGGTGGGCGACCGGCGGGGACCGAACCCTCGTCTTCTCCTACCTCACCAAGGACGAGACCAGCGGGCAGAGCGCAGCAGGGCCGCGCGCCCGCGACAATCTCGTGTCGCGCTGGGCTGACCTGCTCGACTGACCCCTAATTGCGCAGGGCAGCAACGCCCCGCTTACCCTTCGCTTGGCTAAGCCTCTTCCCGGGAGTTGGCGCGGGCGGCCTGTTGCACGGCTTCCTGCACCTTCTCGAACGCCCGTACCTCGATCTGGCGGATGCGCTCGCGGCTGACATTGTACTCCTGCGCCAGCTGCTCGAGGGTGGCCGGGTTGTCTCGGAGCCGACGGGCCTGGAAGATCGCCTTCTCGCGCTCGTTGAGGTCGCCCATAGCGTCGGCGAGGAGGCTCATGCGCTCGTCGTACTCCTCGCTGTTGCCGAGCACCGTCTCCTGGTTGGGGGTCTCGTCGATCAGCCAGTCCTGCCATTCGGACGTACCCTCGTCGACGCGCATCGGCGCGTTGAGCGAGGCATCGCCGGTCAGGCGCTGGTTCATCGATACCACCTCGTCTTCGGTGACCGAGAGCGTGGTCGCGATCTGCTTGATCTGGTCGGGATGCAGATTGCCGTCCTCGAAAGCCGCGATCTGGCTCTTGACCCGCCGCAGGTTGAAGAACAGGCGCTTCTGCGCGGCGGTGGTGCCGATCTTCACGAGGCTCCACGACCGCAGGACATATTCCTGGATGGCGGCCCGAATCCACCACATGGCATAGGTGGCCAAACGGAAGCCCTTGTCCGGCTCGAAGCGCTTGACGGCGTGCATGAGGCCGACATTGCCTTCAGAGATAACCTCGGAAATCGGCAGGCCGTAGCCGCGATAGCCCATCGCGATCTTGGCGACCAGCCGCAGATGCGAGGTTATCAGCTTCTGCGCCGCGTCGGGATCGGCATGCTCCTTGTACCGCTTGGCGAGCATGAACTCTTCGTCCGGCTCGAGCATCGGAAACTTCCGGATCTCCTGGAGATACCGGGACAGGCCTCCCTCAGCGGAGAGGACCGGCAGATTTGACTGGGCCATGATGAACCCTCTTTCCCCCTGAACGGGCAGATTGCAGCCCGCGTCCACACCGGCACGCGGCTGGATGGTTCCTGATATAGGTCAAAATCGGGCGCTGAAAAGGCCTATCGATACGACCTGCCCTCACCGCATCAATAGTGCTGCCGCTTCGTGGTTCCTTCACGTTATCGCGCATGGGCTCGGTCCCATGCCTGCAGGGCCTCCTGCAATCCAACCAGATCGACGGGCAGCGGGGCTTCGAAATGCAGTTCCTCGCCGTTCACCGGGTGCTCGAATCCCAGTTGGGCAGCGTGCAGCGCCTGTCGCCGGAGACCGCGAACTGCCGCCTGCGCCGCGTCCGGAAGGCGGTTGGCCTTGGTGGCATAGCCGGAGGCGTATACCGGATCGGCGACCAGCGGGTGCCCGATATGGGCCATGTGAACGCGGATCTGATGTGTACGCCCGGTTTCTAGTTCGCAGCGGATGCGGGTGACATCCCAGCCGTCGCCGCCGAAGCGCTGCTCGACCGCGTAGTGGGTAATCGCCTCGCGCCCGTCGCGGCGGACGGCCTGCTTCAGCCGGTTGTGGGCATCGCGCCCGAGCGGCGCGTCGATGCTGCCGCGGGCCTGCTGCGTATGCCCCCAGACATAGGCGATGTAGGCGCGGTGCAGGGGCCCGGTGCGGCCGTGATCCGCGAATTGCGCGCTCAGATGATTATGTGCCGTTTCGGTCTTGGCGACGACCATCACCCCCGAGGTATCTCGATCCAGACGGTGCACGATGCCGGGGCGCCTGACGCCGCCGATGCCGGCGAGGCTGTTGCCGCAATGGTGGAGCAGGGCGTTGACCAGCGTGCCGTGCAGGCTTCCCGGCGCCGGGTGGACCACCATCCCCACCGGCTTGTTGATGACGATCAGGGAATCGTCCTCGAACAGGATGTCGAGCGGAATGGCTTCCGGCTGCGGTTCCGCATCGACCGGCGGCGGGGCGAGCAGGGTGAGGACGTCATCCTGCCGGATCCGGTATTTCGGCTCGGTCACGGTTTGCCCATTGATCGCAACGGCAGCGGCCAGTATCAGGTCCTTGATGCGGTTGCGGCTGAAGTCAGGGATGGCTGCGGCGAGTGCGGCATCGAGCCGGTTGCCCGCCATATCGGCGTCGACCACGACGTGCCAGGCCAATTCCTCTCCGAGATCTTCCTGCATGAGCGACCCTCAACCTCCGAACGAAACTCCCGAACTCAGCCCGGAAGCCAGAACGATCCTCGGCCGGGCCCGGAAATCGTTCATGTTCTCGATCGGCTTGCTGATCCTCGGCTTTATCGCCATCGGCGGGGCCCTTGTCTACCGCGCGTCGCAAGGCTCCGGCCAACAGAACGATTATACCATCGCCTCTATGCAGATCCCGGCGGGGGCCGAGATCGTCTCGGCCGTGGCCGCGGACGGGAAGCTCACCGTCACCTACCGCGCGGGAGCGATGACCAGCGTCCGCATCTTCGATGGGCGGAGCGGCGAGATGATCCGAGAAGTGCCGGTGGTCAGCGAATAGTCAGGTCCGCTCCTGAATCTCGCGCAACGCGGCCAGCCGATCCGAGACGTTGCCGCTGTCCCGGCTCGGAGGCTCATCCTGCCGCCCCTTGCCCGCGGGCCGCTCGTCCACGCCGTCTCCGGCGAAGCGCTGCACGCGGTCGAACAGGCTTTCCTCATCCCGCAGGTCGCTGCCCTCGATGGCATAGACGAGGCGGCTGACATCGGTAGCGATGTCGTTCAGACGCTCCCGCAGGTGCGACTGCTCGATCCGCTCGCTGTCCCACTCGGCCATGATCGTCGATTCCACCGACAGTACCTTGGAACGCAGTGCCGCTACCTCGTCCTCGAGATTCAGCTTCTCCGCCAGCAACTGCTCATGCTTCTCCGCGCCGTCCTCGACGACGCGGGCGGTCTCCTCGAGCAGCAGGTTGACCCGCCCCTCCGCGTCCGCGATGCGGGCCTCCGCCTCCAGCAGTTCCGTGCGGGCGGCGTCCTCGGCGTCCTCGCGGCTCGCCAGCGACTGCCGCAGCTCGGCGGCGGCGGCTGTGGCATCGGTGGTGCGCCGGTCGGAAGTCTCGATCTGTCCGATCAGCGTCCGGTTCTGGGTCTCGAGGAAAGCGGCGCGCTTGCGCTCCGCCTCCAGCCGGATCAACAGCAGGTCGATATCGGCATTGTAGTCGCCGGAAAGCGGCTTGCCGTCGACCTTGAACTCCTGCGGCTGGTTGTTGCGAACCGCAGCGCGAGCCTCTTCAAGCTGGCTCACCTTGTCCTCATATTCGCGGTCCCGCATGCGCAGGCGCTGCGCAAGATCAGCGCCTTCCTTCTCGAGCTCGAGGATGCGCCGGCGCAGTTCCGCCTCCCGCTCCTCCAGTTCGCGCACAATGGAGAGATGGTTGTCGCGCTCGCCCTTGATGCCGCCGAGCTCGGACTTCTTCCGGTTGATGTCGCGCAACTGGTCGGCGAGGCGACGCCGCAGCGCCTCCACATTCATCTCCAGCCGCCGCGTGGAAAGCGCGAATTCGGCCCGCAACTGATCCTTGTCGGCGCGGAACTCGGCCATGGTAATGGGGGTGGCCGCCTCGATCCGCTTCTTGGTGAGGCGGACGGCACGCTTCCACACCGCCGGCATGATCATCAGCGCCAGCAGCCCCGCAGACAGCAGGCCGAGGGCGAAATACATAACGTTCTCAATGAGCATAACACCACTCCGCCCGACCGAGCGCTGGATCGTAACACGGCAGTGGCGGCCAATGGCAGCCCATCTTTGCCGAAGGTTAACCCTAACGGATTTCGGCAGTGGGGTCACGGGCGCATGCGGCCCCCGGTTGCGTGGCTCTGCCGTCACGCCTGCGGCGGCCAGCCGCTTCCGGATCGCCGTCGATGCGGCTCAGCGACGCCTCAGAACGGGTTCCAGGTCGGTTCCGGCGTGAACTTCAGGTAGCCGACATTCAATCCGGCCCTGAGGCCGACGCCCGAGCGGATCGGGATCATGACGACATTGCGATACTTGATCACCGTCATGCCGAGGCCGCCCACGAAGTAGGCGGAGCCGTCGACCCCGGGATAGCGGCCGTAGACCTCGTCCGTGGAGTTGAGGTTGTAGACCAGCATCATCACCTTGGAGCCGTCGCCGCCGAAATCGAGGCCGACGCTGGGACCCTGCCAGAACAGTGGGTGCTCGCCACGGTTGCGGGTGTACATGGTGCCTTCGCCGTAGCGGGCACCGGCAAACAGGGCGCCGCCGGCTTCCTCACCGAGGATGTAGGCGTTGGGCAGGCCGTAGTTGCTGACGGCGCGCTCCACCAGGGAGGCGAGGCCTTGGGCGACGGAGCCGAAGAACTCGCTTCCCGTCTCCACCAGTTCCTCGCCGGAATAGGTGTCACTGAGGGATCCCGACTGGGCGAAGGCTGCGCCGGGGGCGGCGGCAAGGCCAAACAGCAGGACCAGGCTGAAGAGGACACGGCTGAACATTCGGGACTCCTTAATTCGGTGGTTCCGCGAGGTACGGCCATTTACGAAGCGGTCACCGTAAGGGCGTTAGACTTCGCTGGGGTCGCCGGCACAGAATCTGGGCGCGTATGACGGCAATGATGCGGCAAATCTGTAAACAAATCTTAACCATGGCAGCGGCAGTGGCGACAATCGTGGCGCTGGCGCTGCCGGCTGGCGCCGCATCGCTGGTCACCGACATCGTCACCGACCCACTGACCGGAGTGGCGATCGAAGGCTACGACCCCGTCACCTATTTTACCGATCCCGACCCGCAGCGGGGCTCTCCGGATCACGAATACTCCTGGGGCGGCGTCCCCTGGTATTTTGTCTCCGCGGCAAATCGCGACGTCTTCGTACGAGCGCCCGATATTTACGCGCCGCAGTTCGGCGGCCATTGCAGCATGAGCCTTGCACGGGGGCACCTCAGCGACGGCAACCCGCGCTACTACGCGATCTGGAAGATGAAGCTGCATTTCTTCTATTCGGCGGCCAACCGTGAGGCGTTCCTGCTCAGCCCGGAGCAGGCGGCAACCGATGCGGCCGCGAACTGGCCGCAACTGTCCAGCACGCTATCCGGCGCCGCGGCGGCGTCCAGCATCGGCGAGGAGGTGGAGCATTGAGCGCCCCGGCCCCACTTCGCGAACATCTGCTAGGGCGCTGTCTCGCGAGCGGCTAATCTTGCCGCAATATTGATTCTCACTTCCGGAGGATGATCCCATGGCGGAAATCATCGAACTCTCAGCCACCGACCTGGCGGCCATGCTCTGCTCGCGGGTCTGCCACGACCTGATCAACCCGGTCGGGGCCATTGGCAACGGCCTCGAGGTGCTGTCCGACCCGACGCAGGTAGCGATGCAGGAAGGGGCGCAGGAGCTGATCGCCAACTCGGCCAAGCATGCCCGTGCCAAGCTCGAGTTCGCGCGGCTCGCCTATGGCGCCTCCTCCACGGCCGGCACCGACTTCGACACCCGCGAGTGTGAGCGCGTGGCGCAGCTGCTGTTCGAGATCGAGAAGGCAGAGCTCGACTGGCAGGTGCCGCTGATGCTGCTGCCCAAGCACAAGGCGAAGCTGCTGATGAACATGCTGCTGATCGCGTCGATGGCGGTGCCGCGCGGCGGCGTTGTCAAGGCGGAGGTGGTGGGCCCGCCGGGCGGAGAGACTCTGCGGCTCACCTCGACCAGCGATCCGGAGAAGCGGCAGCGGACGCTGATGCCTTCGGGCGCCGTCGATCTCCTGTCGGGAGCGCCGGAGGAGGGTGTCGACGCCCGCGGCATCCAGCCGTTCTACACGGGCATCCTCGCCCGCATGACGGGGATGGAGCTGCAGATCGGCATCGAGAACGATGTTTTCACCTTCACCGCTACTCCCAAGGCAGAGGCGGCGGCGGCGTAGCGACTTCAGCCTTGGCTCAGCCGCTGCAGGTCCTCAATGGCGGCGCGGCCGATGGGGATTCCCCCGGCTTCCGCGCGCCGCCGGTTGGCGTAGCGGCGGTCGCCGGGCAGGCGCGTCTGGCCAGCCTCGTGCATCTCAGCAATCAGTGTCTCGATCCGCGCCGTAAAGGCGCCCGGTGCACCCTTGGCGGGATCGATGAGGATGTAGGTCTGGCCGCCATGCGGCGTGGCCGCGCCGGGATAGTCGCTCCAGTCGATCTCGAAGGAGAAGTCGCTGCCCGCCAGCGCTGCACCGAGCACCTCGATCATCATGGCAATGGACGCGCCCTTGTAGCCGCCGAAGGGCAGCAGCGCACCGCCGTCCAGCACGGACTTCGGATCCGTCGTCGGTTTGCCGTCGCGGTCGACGCCGGTGCCGGGCGGCAGTTGCCGGCCTTCGCGCGCCGCGATCTGCACGTCGCCATTGGCCATGGCGCTGGAGGCCTGGTCGAAGACCAGCGGGTCACCGCCGGCGCGGGGTGCGGCAAAGCCCAGCGGGTTGGTGCCGAAAACCTTGCGGTGGCCGCCGTGGGGGACCACGCTGGCCATGGAGTTGATCATCGCCAGCGCCACGAAGCCGTCGCGGGCAAAGGGTTCGATATCGGGCCAGACGGCGCCGAAATGGTGGGCCTTGCGGATGGTGAGGACGGCAATGCCGTTCTGCCGCGCCTTCGCCATCAGCGGCGCGCGCGCCGCCGCCAGTACCGGCAGGGCAAAGCCGTTGCGGCCGTCGGCGCGCAGCATGCCGGGCGCGACGTCCTCGAGGACGAACTCCGCCGTGCCGTCGACCCAGCCGCTGTCGAGCGAGCCGAGGTTGCCGGGGATGCGGAAGATGCCGTGGCTCTCGGCGCCGTCGCGCTCGGCCGTCGCCATGTTCTCGGCGAGCAGCTGCGCGACGTGGTCGGCGCAGCCGTGGCGGCGGAAGATGGTGGCGAGCAGCGACACCAGTTCATCGAAGGCGATGTGGAGGGTCTCGCTCACTTGCCGATCCTCGGCCAGGTGTCGGAGAGGCGGTAGCCCGCCGGCCATGGATCCGCGGGATCCAGCATCTCCTGCCGGGTGCCGGTGATCCAGGCGCGGCCGGTGACGGTGGGGATGATGGCGTCGCGGGTGCCGACAGTCGCGTCGGCTGCAATGCGACCCATGAACTCGGAGCCGATGATGGAGCGGGCGAGGTAGCGATCGCCCACCTGCATCTCGCCGCGTGCGCGCAACACAGCCATCCGGGCCGACACGCCTGTGCCGGTGGGCGAACGGTCCACCTTGCCCGGCTGGATGGCGACGGCGTTGGCGGCGGTCAGCACGCCGTCGGACCGCCGTTCCACCGGCGCCGCCAGCTGGCAGAAGGAGATGTGGGCCCAGTCGGGATTGTCCGGGTGGGTGAAGCCGAGCTGCTCGTTGGCGGCCCGGGTGATGCGGATGCCGGTCTCGGCCAGTTCCCGTGCCTCGTCGGGGGCGATGGCGAAGCCGAGGGCCCGCGCATCGCAGATGACGAAGCTGTCGCCGCCATAGGCGGTGTCGACGGTCAGCGTGCCGATGCCCTCGACCTCAAGCACGGCATCGAGCCGCTCGGCGAAGGAGGGCACGTTGGTAACGGTGATGCTCTCGGCCTTGCCGTCGCGGCAGGCGGCAACGACTTCGATGACGCCGCCCGGCGCCTCGAGCACCAGCCGCGTCTCCGGCTCGGTCATCGGCACGATGCCGGTGTCGAGCAGCACGGTGGCGACGCAGATGGAGTTCGACCCGGACATCGGCGGCGTGTCCTCGGGCTCCATGATGATGAAGCCCATCTGCGCGCGCGGGTCCTTCGGCGGCACCAGCAGGTTGACGTGGCGGAAGACGCCACCCCGCGGCTCGTTGAGCACGAAGTTGCGGAGCGTCTGGTCGGCGGCGATGTAGCGCGATTGCTCCCACAGGGTCGCCCCTGGAGGCGGCGCCACGCCGCCCACTATGACGTCCCCCACCTCGCCCTCGGCGTGGCAGGAGACGATGTGAATGCTGCGGGTGGATCTCATGGCAGGTCCTGCGAGTGGTGGGCCGCAAAAAATGGCACGGGTCGCGCAGTCTGCCGTCCTCCACCACGAAGTGGGGGAGGGGGACCGCCGGTAGGGCGGTGGAGGGGGCGGCCACCCGCAGAAGGTTTGCGAACTGGCAGGCCCACACCGGAAGTCTTGTGCCTGACGCCGCTCCCTCCACCATGCTTCGCATGGTCCCCCTTCCCCGCGCTGCGCGCGGTGGAGGAATCCGGACTGCAGGCGCGGGGGCGGAACGCCGGCATCACGACACCACCACGGCCGGATCGCCCAGCACGTCCAACAGCGGCTCCACTCCGAGCCCCGGCGCATCGGAAGCCGTCATGAACCCCTCAACCCGCTGCGGCGCGCCCTCGGCAATCGTCTTCGTCCCGTAGCTGTTGAAGTCGGTGGCCGAGAAGCAGAAATCCTCCGGCGTCGAGCGGGCGAGGTGGGCGATGGCGGCGGTGGTGATGTCGCCGCCCCAGGTGTCCTCGATGGTCATGGGGATGCCGCTTTGGACGCAGAGGTCCCGCAGCAGCCGCGCCTTGGTGAGCCCGCCGACCTTGGAGATTTTTAGGTTGATGACGTCCATCGCATCGTCGGCGAGCCCGCGCACCAGCGTACCCACGCCGTCGATCACCTCGTCGAGGACGAAGGGCCGACCGGTGCGGCGGCGGATGGAGAGGCACTCTTCGTAGGTCGGGCAGGGCTGCTCGATATAGACGTCGACATCGGCGACGGCAGCGACGACGCGGGCGGCCTCGGCGCGAGTCCAGCCCGTATTGGCGTCGGCGACGAGGATGTCGCTGGGCTGCAGGATCTCGCGGGCGGCGCGGATGCGGGCGATGTCGTCATCGGCGTTGCCGCCCACCTTGAGCTGGAACTTGGTGTAGCCCTCGGCGCGGTAGCCGGCGACGTTCTCCGCCATCTCCGCCGCCGGCTGCTGCGATATGGCCCGGTACAGCGCCACCTTTTCCTGCGCCGCACCGCCCAGCAGCTTGTAGACGGGCAGTGCCGTGAGCTTGCCGAGGATGTCCCAGCCGGCGATGTCGATGGGCGCCTTCACATAGGCGTGGCCGCGCAGCACCGCGTCCATGTGGCGGTTGAGCACGTCGAGATCGGTTGGGTCGAGACCGATCAACTTAGGCCCGATCTCCCGGAGCCCGCTGCGCACGCCGAGCGCGTAGGCCGGCAGGTAGGCGGAGCCGAGCGGGCAGCACTCGGCATAGCCGGTGATGCCGGCGTCGGTCTCGACGGCGACTACCGTTGAATCGAAGACCTCGACGAAATTGCCGTTGGACCAGCTGTAGCGGCCCTCCTTGAGCGGCAGGTCGATCTGCCAGGCCTTGATGCCGGTGATCTTCATTTATGGGCTCCCAGCGTGGTTGATGGTCCCTGGACGACCGATGGACCCCCGCCCCCAACCCCTCCCCTCAAGGGGGAGGGGTGCTCGACTGCTGCACCGCGCGAGCGGTTCCGTCGCCTCCCTCCCCCTTGAGGGGAGGGACCGAGGGTGGGGGTCGTGCAGTCGTTCCCGATGGTCGGCGCTCGCCCCATCACACCACCTGGAACCCATGGGCGAACGGGTCGCGGTCGTCGATGGTGATGGTGTTGAGGCCGGTCTGGCGGGCCCAGCCGGCAATGGAGGGGACGATGGCGTCGTAGCCGCCGACCTTCGCGGCCCGCTCCACGCGGCCGTTGAACAGCGAGCCGATGATGCTTTCGTGCACGAAGGCGTCGCCGACGGCGAGCTTGGCTTTCGCCGCCCACTGCGCCATGCGCGCCGAAGTGCCGGTGCCGCAGGGGGAGCGGTCGATGGCCTTGTCGCCGTAGAACACCGCGTTGCGGGCGGTGGCGCCCGGCTGCGTCGGCGCTCCGGTCCACATGATGTGGCTGAGCCCGTTGATCTCCGGCTTCTCCGGATGCACGAAACTGTAGCGCTCGTTGAGCCGCCGCCGCAGCTCTCGGCTCCAGCCGATCAGCTGTCCCGCCGAGTAGTCCGCCATGTCGCGGAAGTTCGCCTGCGGATCGATGATGGCATAGAAATTGCCGCCATAGGCGACGTCAACGGTCAGCGACCCTAGATCGGGACACTCCACGTCCAGCCCGCTCGAGTGCAGGAAAGAGGGAACGTTGGTGATCCGCACCTCCTCGACGTACTCTCCCTCCTGACGGTACTCGGCCAGCACCAGCCCGGCCGGCACCTCGAGTCGCAGCTGCCCCGGCGTCCTCGGCGTCACCAGCCCCTGTTCGATGGCCATGGTCACCGTGCCGATGGTGCCGTGGCCGCACATGGCGAGGCAGCCGGAGGTCTCGATGAAGAGGATGCCGACGTCGTTCTGCGGGTCGGACGGCGGGTAGAGGATCGAACCCGACATCATGTCGTGGCCACGCGGCTCGAACATCAGCCCGGTGCGGATCCAGTCGTACTCGGCGAGGAAATGCGCGCGCTTCTCGAGCATGGTCGCGCCCTCGAGCCGCGGCCCCCCGCCGGCGACGAGACGCACCGGATTGCCGCAGGTGTGGCCGTCGATGCAAAAGAAGGTATGGCGGGACATGGGGGGTCTCAGAAGCGTTGCGGGCTGAAGGGAGAGAGGTCGATGGCCGGTCGCTGGCGGGCGAGCAGCTGCTGCACCAGCCGTCCGGTAGCCGCCGACTGGGTGAGACCGAGATGGCCGTGGCCGAAGGCATAGACGATGTCGGGGGTGGCGCGGGAGGCGCCGATCACCGGCAGGCTGTCGGGGAGGGACGGGCGGTAGCCCATCCACTGCGTGCCCCCCTCGGTCGTGAGGCCGGGCAGGAAGCGAGCTGCCTTCTGCAGCATGGCGTCGGCACGCGCGTAGTTGGGCGGCAGTTCGAGGCCGCCCAACTCCACCGCACCGCCCACGCGGATGCCGCTCGCGAGTTTCGAGATGACAAAGCCGTGGCCGCCGAAGGTCAGCTGGCGGCGCAGGTCGAAGCTGCCGGCGGGCAGGGTGGTGTTGTAGCCGCGCTCGGTTTCGAGCGGCACCGCGTCGCCGAGCGGAGCGGTCAAGGTTTTCGACCAGGCGCCGGCGGCAACCACTACCTGCCGGGCAAGCCGCTGAGAGCTGTCGGCGAGCTGCAGTTCGACGCCTTGCTCGACCGGGCGCAGCCCGGTGACGCGCTGCTGCAGCAGTTCGGCGCCCCGCGCGGTCGCATGCTCGCCGATGGTCGCGGCAAAGCGGTAGGGATCGTCGACGGAGTGCCAGCTCGGCACGAAGGTGCCGGCGACGAGGCGCGGCGAAAGGCCCGGCTGCAACTCGGCCAGGCGGGCGCCCCGGACGTGCTCGAAGCCGATGCCGTGGCGCTCGCGGGCGTCCCAGCCGGGGAGCGAGGCGGTCAGCTCCTGCTCGCTTTCGTAGAGTTCCAGAACCCCGTCCTCATGCACCATGCCGGCGAGTCCGGCACGGGCGATCAGCGCCTGCATCTCGGTGCTGGCCAGCTGCATCAGGGCGGCCTGGGCCGCGATGGCCGCCTCGCGGCGATCAGCCAGACCGGCCCGCCAGAAACGCAACAGCCAGGGCGCGATGCGCGGCAGGTAGGAGGGCGGGATGCTCAGCGGTCCGAGCGGATCGGCCAGCCAGCCGGGCACCTTGGAGAGCATGCCCTTGCTGGCCAGCGGCAGGATGTCGGAATAGGCGAGGCCGCCGGCATTGCCGGAGCTGGTGCCGCGGGCGATGCCGTCGGGGTCGATCAGCAGAACCCGCCGCCCCGCGTCGAGCAGCGCGACGGCGGTGGCGAGCCCGATGATGCCGGCCCCGACAATGGCGACGTCGACGCTTCCGGCCTGCGGCATCGCGGCCTCAGGCGATGGCGGGCAGGTTCGGGCGCGTCGCGATGGCGTCGCCGATGATCTTCTCGATCCGCCGGCGCTCCTCGCCGACCAGCGTCAGGCGCGGGGCGCGTACCCACTCGGATCCTTCGCCGGTCATCTGGTTGGCGAGCTTGATGTACTGCACCAGCTTCACCGCCGTATCGAGGTGCAGCAGCGGCATGAACCAGCGGTAGAGCGCCAGCGCCTCCTCGGTGCGGCCGGCCTTGGCCAGCTTGAACATCGCTACGGACTCGCGCGGGAAGCTGTTGGCCATGCCGGAAACCCAGCCAACCGCGCCGAACAGCACGTTCTCGAGCATCAGGTCGTCGACGCCGCAATAGAGCGCGAAGCGATCGCCGAGGTGGTTGATCATGTCGGTCACGCGGCGGCTGTCGTGGCTCGATTCCTTGACCGCGACGATGTTCTTGACGTCCGTCAGACCGGCAAAGTCCTCGGGCTTGAGGTCGACCTTGTAAGCCACGTGATTGTTGTAGATCATGATCGGCAGGTCGACGCCCTGCGCCAGCGTCCGGAAATGCTCGACCGCCTCGCGCGCATCCTGCTGGTAGACCATGGTGGGCAGTGCCATCAGCCCGGCGGCGCCCGCCGCCTTGGCCCGCTTGCCGGCCTCGATCGCCAGCGCCGTGGTGTATTCGGCGATGCCGGCGATCACGGGCACCCGGCCGCCGACTGCCTCGACGGCGGTCCGCACCACCTGTTCCTTTTCGTCCGGGGAGAGGGAGGAGTTCTCTCCCAGCGTCCCCAGCATCACGAAGCCTTCGCAGCCGGCGGAAAGGCAGGATTCGATGTGGCTGGCGGTGGCATCGAGGTCGAGCGCACCGTCCTTCTTCATCTCGGTCATCAGGGCGGGGATCACGCCTTGCCAGTTGGTCGTCATGTCTCAAAGTCCTGTAGTTGGGAGATCAGGTGCCCAGATAGGCCTGGACGATATTGGTGTCGGCGCGCAGCGCCGCGGCTTCGCCCTGCATCCGGATGCTGCCGCTTTCGAGGACGTAGCCGTAATCTGCGAGCTTCAGCGCCAGCCGCGCGTTCTGCTCGACGAGCAGGATAGTGGTGCCGGCATCGTTCAGCCGCTTGATGATGCGCATGGTTTCCAGCACGAGCTTGGGCGCGAGGCCCATCGAGGGCTCGTCGAGCAACAGGACCTCGGGGCCGTGCATCAGCGCCCGCCCGATGGCCAGCATCTGCTGCTCGCCGCCCGAAAGCAGCGACCCGTCCTGATTCTGGCGTTTCGCGAGGATCGGGAAGAGGTCGAAGACTTCCTGCATCCGCTCCCGCCGGACCTTCGCTTCCTTCACCGTGAAGGCGCCGAGTTCGAGGTTCTCGCGGACGCTGAGGCCGCGCAGCACGTGGCGTCCCTCCGGCACGTGGACGACGCCGCGGCGGGCGATCTTGTAGGCGTTGAGCCCGGTGATGTCCTCGCCCTCGAAGCGCACGGTGCCGGCGCGGGCACGCACCAATCCGGAGATGGTGCGGAGCGTCGTCGATTTGCCGGCGCCGTTGGCGCCGAGCAGGGTCACCATCTGGCCGCGCCGCACCTGCAGCGAGATGCCCTCGAGCGCGGTGATGCGGCCGTAGCCGGCTTCCACGCCGTCGAGTTCGAGGATGATCTCGCTGTCAGAGGCCAAGGTCGACCTCCGCGTCTTCCTGGCCGAGATAGGCTTCGATGACCTTCGGGTCGGACTGGATTTCCTTCACCGTGCCTTCGGCGATCATGACGCCGTGGTCGAGCACGCTGACCCGCTCCGAGACCTTCATGACGAGGCCCATGTCGTGCTCGATCAGCAGCACCGAGATGCCGCGCTGGTCGCGGATGCGGGCGATCAACCCCTGAAGCTCCAGCTTTTCACCGGCATTGAGCCCGGCGGCGGGCTCGTCGAGCAGCAGCAGCTTCGGTTTGGACGCGAGCGCGCGGGCGATCTCCACCCGGCGCTGCAGCCCGTAGGGGAGGGTCGTGGCCTCGCGATGAAAATCCTCGGTGAGCCCCACGAAGTGCAGGCAATCCTCGGAAAAAGCCAGTATCTCGGCTTCCTCCCGGCGCTGCGAGGGCAGGCCGAGGATGGCGGCGAGAGCACCGGCTTTGGTGCGGCAGTGCATGCCCGACATGACGTTCTCGAGCACCGACATCTGCCGGAACAGCCGCACGTTCTGGAAGGTGCGGGCGATGCCGGCCTGGGTCACCTGGTGTGGCTTGCGGCGCATCATCTCCTCGCCGTCGAAGCGGATCGAGCCGCCCTGTGCCTTGTAGAACCCGGTAATGCAGTTGAAGAGCGAGGTCTTGCCGGCGCCGTTGGGCCCGATGAGGCTGGCGATGGTGCCGCCGGCGACCGCGAAGTCGACGCCGTCGAGCACGGTGTTGCCGGCAAAGCTGAGGGTGAGGCCGGAGAGCTGGAGCAGGGCGGTCATCGGCGTCCTCCCTGCATCGGCCAGATACCGCTGGGGCGGAACAGCATGATCAAAAGCAGGCCGACGGCAAAGATCAGCAGCCGCAGGTCGCCGACGTCGCGCAGCAGTTCGGGGCCGAGCACGACGATGAAGGCGCCGAGCACGACCCCCGGGATCTTGCCCATGCCGCCGAGGATGACCGCCATCAGGATCAGCACCGACTGCCGGAACGAGAAGCTCTCCGGCGAGATGGCACCCAGGTTGACGGCGAAGAAGGCGCCGCCGATGGCGCCGAAGATGGCGCCGATCACATAGGCGGCGAGCTTCACGCGGACGCGGTTGATGCCCATTGCCTCGGCCACGTCCTCGTCGTGCCGGACGTAGAGCCAGGCGCGGCCGAGGCGGGAATTGGCGAGGCGCACCGAGACCACGATGCCGAGGATCGCGAGGAACAGGAATACGAAGTAGAAGTCGGTGGACGTGCGGATATACCAGCCGAACAGCCAGGGCTGTTCGATGCCGGAAAGGCCGGTGGCGGCGCCGGTGATCTCGAGGTTGCGGGCGCCGATGCGTACGATTTCGCCGAAGCCGAGGGTGACGATTGCGAGGTAGTCCGAGCGCAGCCGCAACGTCGGGGTGCCGATGATGACGCCGGCCAGCATGGCCATGGCGATGGCGACGGGCAGGGTGAGCCAGAAGTCCCAGCCGAACTGAACCGTCAGGATGCCGACGGTATAGGCACCGACGGCGAAGAAGGCGGCGTAGCCGAGGTCGAGCAGGCCGGCATAGCCGACGACGATGTTGAGCCCCAGGGCCAGCACCACGTAGAGCAGGGCGTTGGTCAGGATGACGGTCGCATAGGACCCGAAGATGGCCGGCAGGAAGGCCATTATGGCGATGCCGGCAATGGCGCCGATCCAGCGCTTGGCCGGCGTGTCGAGCCATTGCAGCAGGCCGCCCCAAGGGTTGGGCCGCGGCGGTGCAGGGGCGGGGGCCGTCATCTCACATCCGCTCCTGTTCGGATTTGCCGAGCAGGCCGGTGGGCTTGAATACCAGCACCAGGATCAGCACGGAAAAGGAGAACACATCCCTCCACTCGCTGCCGATGCCGGGAATTTGGGTGCCGAAGGATTCGAGGAGGCCGAGGATCAGGCCCCCGAGCATGGCCCCGGGGATGGACCCGATGCCGCCGATGACGGCCGCGGTGAACGCCTTGAGCCCGACGAGAAAGCCCATGAAGTACCAGAGCGAGCCGTAATAGGCGCCGGCCATGGTGCCGGCGGCGGCGGCGAGGCCGGAGCCGGCGAAGAAGGTGAGGGCGATGACGCGGTTGACGTTGATGCCCATCAGTTGCGCCATGTCCTTGTCGATGGCGACGGCGCGCATGGCGCGGCCGTACTGGGTGCGCGAGACGAAGAGCTCGAGCGCCAGCATCAGCACCCCGGCGGTGCCGACCAGGATCATCTGGTTGTTGCTGATGTAGAGGTTGCCGAGGTTGATGCCGCCGAAGCCGAGATTGGCGCCAAACGGCGTGTACTGGCCTTGGGTCAGCGCCAGCACCAGGTTCTGCAGGACCAGCGAGACGGCGAGGGCGGTGATGAGGATGGAGAGGCGCGGCGCTGCCAGCATCGGCTGATAGGCGACGCGCTGGATGACGACGCCGAGAAAACCCACCGCCAGCATGGCGAAGACCATGGAAATGGCGACGCCGAACCAGCCGGGCCCGGCGAAGCCGGCGACCAGTGACAGCGCGAAGAAGCCGGCAAAGCCGCCGACCATGTAGAGATCGCCATGGGCGAAGTTCAGGAGCTTGATGACTCCGAACACCATGGTGTAGCCGAGCGCCACCAGCGCGTAGAACGAGCCGAGGACGAGCCCGTTCACCAGCTGCTGGGCGAGAATGTCGAACAGGCTCATGCAGCCCCCGCTGTCGTCACCACCCCGAGGGACCGGCACGCATGGCGCCGGTCCCCGTGTCGTCTTGCCTTACTCGGCGAGCTGCCAGGCGCCGCCCTGGCCTTCGAGCACGACGAAGTTGGAGCGGGCGAGGGTATTCTCGTCCGTGAACGAGATCGGACCGGCGATCGCATCCTGGTAGTCGGCGGATTCGAGGGCAGCGATGATCGCGTCGGCCTCGGTGCTGCCGGCTTCCTCGATGGCCCAGGCGAGAAGCTTGGTGGCATCGTAGGTCAGGGTCGAGTAGGGGCCCGGGGCGTTACCGAACTTCTCGGTGTAGGCTTCGGTGAAGGCGGCGGCTTCGGGCAGGAACTCGGCCGTCGGGTTGGAGAAGCCGATCACGCCCTCGGCGGCCGGCCCGGCAATATTGAAGAGTTCGGGCGAGTTGGAGCCGTCGCCGACGGCGATCAGGCCCTGGTAGCCGCCCTCGCGGAGCTGCCGGATGAGCAGTGCGCCGTCGGCGTAGTAGGCGGTCCAGAACACCGCGTCCGGGTTGGCGGAGCGGATGTTGGTGACGATGGCCGAATAGTCCTGCTCGCCCTTGCTGGAGACCTCGAAGGCAGCGACGGTGTTGCCGGCTTCCTCCCAGCGCTCGCGCGTCAGTTCGGCGAGATCCTGCGAATAAGCGTCGCCCTGATGGACGATGGCGAGGCTCTCGACGTCATTGGCCTCGAAATACTCCATGGCCTTGGCGACCTGGTCGTTGCCGGTCGAGTTGATCATGAAGGCGTTGCCCGGGTTGGCCGGGATCAGCTGCGTGGAATTGGCGGCCGGAATGATCATCGGGATGTTGGCGTCGCCGAAGATCTGCAGTGTCGGCAGGGTGGCGCCGGAGCAATAGCCGCCGACAATGCCGACCACATCCGACGAGGCGAGCTTGCTGGCGGCGTTCACCGCCTGCTGGGCGTCGCAGGCGTCGTCGCCGACAACGCTCGTGAGCTGCTGGCCGTCCAGGACGCCACCGGCTTCGTTGATCTCCTCGATGGCGAGTTCGACGGCGTTGGCCATGTCCTGGCCGTAAGTGGCTTCCGAGCCCGTGGTCGGTACCAGTACGCCGATGGTGAGGGTTTCCTGGGCATTGGCAGTTGGTACGGCCAGCACGGCGGCAAGCGCCGAGGCGGCCAGTAGCGAAGTCATTTTCATGGCGTTCTCCCTTCCATGTCAGTGCGCGCGGCACTGCCCCGCCCTGGCGGCGGGTTAACAAGAGGTTTGCATAAGTGTATCCAATATACAATACTGCTGTGACTGCCGGTGCGGCCGGCGGTGCCATTCCCAGGATGCAGATGAAGCTGAACGCGCTCAATCTGGCGAAGACGGCCTCCTCGCCGGAGGTCATTTATCAGGCCCTCCGGGACGCCATTGTCCGCGGCCAGATCGAGGAGGGGCAGACGCTGCGTCAGGACAATTTGGCGCAGATGTTCAATGTCAGCCGCATCCCGGTCCGCGAGGCGCTGGCCCGGCTGGAGGCGCAGGGGCTGGTCACCTCGACCCGCTACAAGGGTGTCGTCGTCTCCTCGATGTCGGCTACGGAGATCGCAGAGATCTTCGAATTCCGGGCGCTGGTCGAGCCGGCAATCGTCGAGATGGCGGTGCCGCAGATGAGCGAGGAATCGCTGCGGCTGGCGGAGGAATATTGCGAGCAGTTCGCGGCCGAGACGGACCCGGCGCGCTGGGGCGATCTCAACCGGCTGTTCCATGCAACGCTCTGCCGGGACTGCCAGCGGCCCTACTACCTCTCCGTGATGGACAAGACCAACGACCGGGTGGAGCGCTATGTGCGGGCGCATCTGGTGCTCACCCACGGCATGGACCGAGCGCGTGTCGAACATCGTGGGATCATGGACGCCTGCCTGCGGCGCGACGCGCAGGGGGCCGCACAACTGACCCGCGACCACATCACCGAGGCGGGCCGGTCGCTGACCCGTTTCCTCGAGGCACAATCGGAGCGATGACTAGCGCGGTAGCGGTATCTGGCTGCTGAAGCGGTAGCCACCGTCGGTCTCGATGCGCATCGTCCCGCCCCATTTGCGTTCGATCAGCGCCGTAAGCAGCCTTGAGCCGAAGCCGCTGCCGACCGCTGCTTCTTCGGGAACGGGAGCGGTGTCGCTCCAAGTGAAGTGAAACACCTCGCCGGGTTCCGCTTCCACGGCTGGGGTATCCTCAGGGGCCGCCTCGGTGGCAGGCACCGGCTCCTCGGCCGTCGGCTCGGCAAAGCTGCCGATATCCGCCTTACGGCTTTCCAGCACCCAGGACAGCACGACTTCGCCGTCGTCGGCTCCCAGCGTGCCGTACTTTGCGGAATTGGTGGCGAGCTCGTGCAGGACCAGGGAGAAATCGAAACAGAGGTCCGGCGGCAGCAGGATGTCGCGGCCCTGCAGCAGCAGGCGCTCGCGGAACGGCTCCAGCGTCTCCCGCACCAGGTTGATGAAGCGGGTGGAGCTCCAGCCGCCCTGCGCCACCAGGTGGTTGGCGCGCGACAGCGAGCCAAGCCGCTGGTTGAAGGAGCGGCGGGCGGTCGCCGGATCGCTGCCTTCGGCGAAGGTCTGGTTGGCGACGCTGCTGACGAGCTGCAGCAGGTTGCCGGCACGGTGCGCCATCTCCCGCACCAGCAGCGAGCGCTGCGCCTCCGCCGCATGGTGGCGGGCGCTGTTCGCGATGATATTGGCGAGCGAGAGCAGGAAGTCGCGGTCGGCATCGTCGAACTTGCGGAGTTCCGGGGTATGGATGCCGAGGACACCGAATGGACGGGCCTCGGATCCCGGAATGACGACGCTCATACCACTGCGCACCTTGTGCTCGATCAGCAGTGGCGGTCCACTGAACCTCGTCTCGCTGCGGAGATCCCGGACGATGACCGGCTCTCCGCACATCAGGGTATAGCCCGCCTGCGACTCGGCTTCGATGCCCACCATCGCCACGCCGATCAGGCCGTCCTTCCAGCCGACGCCAGCGCGGAGCAGCAGCTGGTCGGCCGTGTTGGAGAGCTGCAGCACCTTGGTCAGCGGGACGTCGAGGACATCGGCCGCGGTCTCGACGACGCGCTGCAACGTCGCCTGGAAGTTGCTTTCCGCCAGGGCAAAGGAGCCGCAGCTTTCGATCGCCTGCTGCTGGCGCAGCCGCCGCTTCAGTTCGTTCTCGCTCTGGACGCGATCGGAGACGTCGAGACAAATCCCGGTGAGATAGCGGTTGCCGTCGGGGCCGGTTACGACACCCCCGGTGGTCTCTATCCAGAGCGGCGGCCGGCCCTCGCGAGGGCGGGTCCGGTAGACGGCGCGATAGGGGGCGCCGGTGGCGACACATTGCTGGATGCTCTCCCAGACAGCGGCGGCGTCGTCCGGATGCAGGTCACCCTGAAAGCTGGCCAGGGTTCCATCGAAGGAGCCGGCGGGCAGGTCGTGCACCGCTTCGAGATTGGGGCTCCATTCGAGGACATCGGTGTTGATCCGCCATCGCCAGACACCAACCTGCCCGAGGCGCAGGCCCTCGAGGACAGCGACACCATCGCTGAGCAGGTTGTCAGTCGGCTGATCGCGAATGGCATCCATGGAGTCTTCCGTCACGCTGTTTCCGTGGCGGATCAATAGCACCGCCGTGGCCACCGGCACAGCCCCGGTTCCCGATAGCGCGCAAAGCGCAAGGCAATGGTAACCATTCGTAGGGAGTCTGGCGCTATTGTTGGTCCCAGCGTCCCGGGCCTGCCCGAAAAGAACGGATCCTTCGAATGAAGTCCTGTCTCATCGTCGATGATTCCAGCGTCGTTCGGAAGGTGGCACGGCGCATCCTCGAGGACATGGACTATATCGTCGACGAGGCCGAGGACGGTCAGGAGGCATTCGACAAGTGCCGCCAGGAAATGCCCGACGCCATTCTGCTCGACGCTCAGATGCCCATCATGGGCGGGCTCGAATTCCTCAAACTGCTGCGCGCCTATGTTGGCGGGGCCACTCCGAAGGTGGTATTCTGCGTCACCGAGAACGACATCGGACAGATCGCCCTGGCGATGAAGTCTGGCGCGGACGAATATATGATGAAGCCGTTTGATCGCACCATGCTGGAGAGCCGGTTCGTCGAAGCACAGCCGGTGCGGCAGGCAGGCTGATCCGGAGTCCGGTCGCTGCCCTGCGGCGCAGACCCGCAAGAGAGGGCGATGACTGACGAGCAGCAGCAGGCGCTGGTTGCACGCTACCGTCCCAACAGCGAACGCGAACCGGCGGAGCGGGAGCGCCTGCAGCGTTGCGCCGTGCAGCAGGAGTAGCGGCCGTGCGAGGCGCGATCCGGTGGCTGCACAAGCACGAAGCCGTGCGCCAGGCCTTACAGATGGTGGTGGCAGTGACCATCGCCTTTGTCGCTTCGGTGGCGCTTGGCCTGCGCGAACCATCCTGGGCGGTGCTGTCGGCGCTGCTGGTGGTGCAGGGGAGCGTCGGCGGCACGGTGACGGGAGCGTTCAACCGTGTGGTGGGTGCGGCCATCGGCCTGGCGCTCGGCCTGTTGATCATCCTCGTTCTGGGCGTCGAGGAATGGCGACAGCTGGTGTCGCTGGTCATTGCGGTGGGGGTGATGGCCGTGATCGCCGGCCACTGGCAGCGGTTGCGCTACGGCCTGGTGACGGTGGCGATCCTGGTGGTGGCGCCGGGACAGGAGCTGTTCGAGGATTCGCTGCTGATTGCCGGGGAAGTGGCGATTGGGGCCGTGTCCGGGGCGCTGGCGGGGGCCGTGGTGCTGCCGGTAGCCGCGCACCGCAGTGCTCTCCGGCATCTCGGGCGGGCGGTGCAGGCCTGCGGCCGGCTGCTCAAGGCCTCGATGCAGGAACTGGCAGCGGACGGGGAGGAGGACGTGAGCGCTCTGCAGGAAGAGATCAAGAATGAGCTGGATGAGGCGCGCGAGATGATGTCGCAGTCGCGCCGTACCCGGCCCTCGCGGCACCTGCCGTCGCAGTTCGAAATGCTTCGGCACGTGGACCGTCTTTGGTACACTCTGGCCTTGGTCAACCGGCTGCGCGGGCGGCGATTGCCGGACGCGGCCATGCAGCGCGTTCGGGAGCCGCTCGAGAAGGCGACAGAAGCCGCTGCCGATTACCTCGAGGAGCTCGGTTCGACCATCGCCGCCGCCGAGCGGCCTGCCCCGGCGCCGGAGCGTCTGGAGTCGGTATCGCAGCTGGTGGCCGCGGTGGATGACCTGCGAGATCGGGACCTCGTGCCCTCAGCGTCGGAGGACGAGGCGGAGGCGCTCTTCACCCTCTCCTTCGTCTGGCAGCAGATCAACAGCAATACCGGCGATCTCGCGGCATGCGCAGCCGGCGACACCGACAGTTAAAAATCCCTTTTCTGCTGGCGCTGCCGCTGCCGTGTAATGAATCGGCAACCTTGGCCGCTAGTCGGCGTTGCTAGTGCAGGTTTGCGAGTTGCGGATGCGGCTCCTGACCGGTCGGCAACCCGAATTAGCGGACCCGGCCGACAATAAATTCGAAAATTTACAATAGGAGGTCTGGATGAACGCCAGATTCGCACCCATTCTGATCGCGTCGCTGCTTGGCACCACCGCATTCGTGCCTGCGACCGTTGCCCAGGACACCGCGGCCGCCAGCTGCGACAACCTGTTGCTCCTCATCGAGGATAATAGGGATCGCCTTCAGGAAGCATGGATCGCCGAAGCCACTCCGGTCGCTCAGGCCGGCGATGAAGCCAATTGTCTCGTCTACTATGAAGACGCTGCGACCGCGCTGAACGTCGAAGGCCGCGAGATGACTGCGGAGGAAACCGAAGCGGCTGCCCGCATCGTGGTGACGCAGCCGGATCCCTCGGTGACCGTGCAGCAGGAGGCGCCCGAGGTCTCGGTGACGCAGCCGCAGCCTGAGGTGGTGGTGAATCAGGGCGAGCCGCAGATCATCGTGCGGCAGGCCCCGCCGACGGTCCGCGTGCAGATCCCGCAGCCGACGATCACCATCGACCAGCCGCAGCCCGAGATCATCGTTCGCATGCCGAACCCCGACGTGCAGGTTTCGACGCCGCAGCCGGAGGTCGAGGTCCGTCAGCAGGAGCCGACGGTCCGGGTCGATCAGCCCGAGCCCGAGGTGCAGGTCCAGCAGGAAGAGACCGATACGGATGCTGAAGTTCAGGTCCAGCAGGAGCAGGTGACGGTTCGCCAGCAACCGGCAGAGGGCCAGGCCCGTGTTCGAGTCGAGCGTGCAGAGCCCAATGTGACGTTCGAGCCGGCTGAACCCAATATCGAGTTCGAGTCCGGCGGCGAGCCGCAGGTGCAGTTCACTCAGAGCGGCGAGCCCGTCGTCCGCTTCGAGGACATGGAAGCTGACGAACAGAGCCAGCAGCGCTCGCAGGCGCAGCCCACTGAAGGGCAGCAGTCCGCCGGCCAGCGGGACGTGATGGCGCTCATCATCGTCGAGGGTCAGGCCGAGGAAGCTGGAAACCCGCAGCCTTACGCTTCAACGGATGTGATCGGCCAGCAGCTGGTCAACATCAACGGCGACAACCTCGGCACCGTCGAGCGCTTGGTGATGGTAGACAACCAGTACTACGTGGTGCTCGGCGAAGACAGCCCGCTGTCTGATGGCCAGGGTGGCGTGGTGCTGCCGCTTGAGCACATCTCGTTCATTGGCGGCCAGCTGGTCATGCGCGGCATGACGGAAGCTCAGCTCACCGAACTGCAGAACTTCGACGGCAGCGGTGCGCAGGACGTGACCCCCGAGCAGCAGGTCGAGATCGGCACCCGCTGATCCGATCAGACGCAAGCGTCATCAAAAGCGACCCCGTCCAGCTGGACGGGGTCGTTTTGCGTCAGGAGAGGTAAAAGAAGTGGGCTGGCCTTGCAGAGCGTCAGGCGACGCTCTCGGAATAGACCTCGCTCTCGTCGGGCTCGCGCAGCACGTAGCCGCGGCCCCAGACGGTCTCGATGTAGTTCTTGCCGCCGGTGGCGACCGACAGTTTCTTGCGCAGCTTGCAGATGAAGACGTCGATGATCTTCAGTTCGGGCTCGTCCATGCCGCCATAGAGATGGTTGAGGAACATTTCCTTGGTGAGGGTTGTCCCCTTGCGGAGCGAGAGCAGCTCCAGCATCTGGTATTCCTTGCCGGTCAGGTGCACCCGCTGCGCCTGGACTTCCACGGTCTTGGTATCGAGATTGACGGTGAGGTCGCCGGTGGTGATGACAGATTGCGCATGGCCCTTGGAGCGGCGGACGATGGCGTGGATGCGGGCGACCAGTTCATCCTTGTGGAAGGGCTTGGTCATATAGTCGTCGGCACCGAAGCCGAGGCCGCGGACCTTGTCCTCGATCCCCGCGAGGCCGGAGAGGATCAGGATCGGCGTCTGCACCTTGGCGACCCGCAGCGTCCGCAGCACCTCGTAGCCGCTCATGTCCGGAAGGTTCAGGTCGAGCAGGATGATGTCGTAGTCGTAGAGCTTGCCAAGATCGACGCCCTCCTCACCGAGGTCCGTCGTGTACACATTGAAACTTTCAGATTTGAGCATCAACTCGATGCTCTGCGCCGTGGCGCTGTCGTCCTCGATCAAGAGTACACGCATGCCGTTCCCCTAAATTCCGTTCCTGCTGGAACCGGTCGCGAGCCCCCAGGGCGCCGTCAACCTTTACCGAACCCTACTGGATATGACTCAAACCTAAGCGCCATTAGTTAACAAAGTTTAATTCTGAACCGCAATATGCAATCAATTGCTACCACAACATATATTAAGTGACTGAAAAACCATCAGAATTTGCCTGCTGTTTTCTTAAGAAGTTAGGTTAAGAAAGGCCTTCAAGAGACTCGTGGGACTCTAGGAATACGATATTGCGGGGAGGAAACGGGAGCAGCGTCGCGCCGGGCCGGATAGCCGCTCACAGGGGCATGGTTAACGCTTTTTGCTTAACGTTCGGTTACCTTGGGTCAATAGTCGATTCGAGGATCGGAGCTCAGTGAAATCCCTAATCGCCGCCATCGAGGCGATCGACGAGGTGGAGGTCTTCGGCCGCGTGAAGACGGTGCAGGGCCTCTTGATCGAGATCGTCGGCCCGGTCCGCGAATTGCGGGTCGGCGGGCGGGTCGTCATCGAAACTTTCGCCGGTGGCCGACTGACCGCCGAGATCATCGGGTTTCGTGACGGGCATGCCATGTGCCTGCCGTTCGGGCCGGTGACTGGCGTCCGCCTTGGCTGCCGTGCCGTGTTTCAGAGCCATGACGGGGCCGCCTATCCAAGCGATACCTGGCTTGGCCGGGTGGTGAATGCCAATGGCGAGCCGATCGACGGAAAAGGGCCGCTGGCGTACGGCGCCACTGCCTATCCGCTGCGCCAGGTGCCGCTTGCGGCCCATGACCGTGCGCGGGTCGGCGATCCGCTGGATCTCGGAGTCCGCGCCCTCAACACCTTCACCACCATGTGCGAGGGACAGCGCATGGGCATCTTTGCCGGCTCCGGCGTCGGCAAGTCGGTGCTGATGAGCATGCTGGCGCGCAACGCCCAGGTGGATGTGGCGGTCATCGGGCTGATTGGCGAGCGCGGCCGCGAGGTGCAGGAGTTCATAACCGACTATCTGGGCGAGGTCGGCATCAGCCGCGCGGTGGTGGTGGTGGCGACCTCCGACGAGGCGGCGCTGATGCGCCGGCAAGCCGCCTATCTGACCCTGGCGCTAGCCGAGTTCTTCCGGGACCAGGGACAGCGCGTGCTGTGCATGATGGACAGTCTCACCCGCTTTGCGATGGCGCAGCGCGAGATCGGGCTCGCCATCGGGGAGCCGCCGACGGCGAAGGGCTATCCGCCCACCGTCTTCTCCGAGCTACCACGCCTGCTCGAGCGGGCGGGGCCGGGGCTCATTAACTCCGGCTCCGTTACCGGTCTATTTACCGTTTTGGTTGAAGGTGATGATCACAATGAGCCCATTGCGGACGCCGTTCGTGGCATTCTCGACGGGCACATCGTGATGGAACGTGCCATTGCCGAACGGGGAAGATATCCGGCCGTCAACGTGCTGCGCTCCATTTCGCGGACGATGCCAGGATGCGTGCCGGTCAGTTTCCGGCCGACCCTGCAGAAGGCGCGAGAACTGCTGTCGGTGTTTGCCGACATGGAGGAACTGATCCGGCTGGGGGCTTACCGGAAGGGATCGGATCCTAAGGTGGACCGCGCCATCGCGATCAACCCGGCGCTGGAGGTGTTCCTGAGCCAGCAACGGGAAGAGCGCACCTCCATCGCCGACGGCTATGTAATGCTGGAAGCGATTGTGGAGAAGGCGGAAGCGGAGCCGGGCGCATAGCGGTCGCCTGACTTGATGGGGTAAGGAGTACAAGTCGATGAAGTCCCGCAGCGAGAGCTTGATCCGGCTCAAGAAATTCCAGGTCGACGAGAAGCGACGGCAGGTTGCGCAGATCGAGGCGATGGTGGCCGATTTTGAGCGCATGGCGAGCGAGCTCGACCAGCAAATCGAGATCGAACAGCAGAAGACCGGCATCTCCGATGTCGCCCACTTCGCCTATTCAACCTTCGCCAAGGCAGCCCTGGCCCGGCGCGACAACTTGCTCGCATCGGCCAACGACATGCGGGAGACGCTGGAAAGCGCTCAGGATGCGCTGGCGGAGGCGGTCGAAGAGCTGAAAAAGGTGGAACTGCTGGACCAGCGCGAGCACGGGCGCGAAGCCGCGGCGGATGCAAAGAGCGAGCAGGAGGGCTATGACGAGATCGCCCGACTGCGTCACATGCGCTCCTAACATCCTGTACGGCAAAGAAAAAGGCCCGCCGAAGCGGGCCTCTCCGTATTCGATCATGCAACCCGATTATTGCACAACCACGCGCTGGGCATCGCGCTCCAGGGCATAGGTGTCCGGATTATACTCCGGCGCCTGTTCCATCTGCTCGCGCGTCATGTTCAGCAGGAGGAGGCGGTTCCCGGCTTCGTCACCGAGGAACTGCAGGTTCTCGTAAGCCACGGCGACCTGTTTGACGCCGATGCCGAGGAAGCCGCCGAAGTCGATGATGACGGCATCGATGCTGCCACCTTCGCCGAGAACGAGATCGCCGATGGTGCCGATGTGCTCATCGTTGGGGCCATAGACATCGGTCCCTTCGAGGTCCTCGGCCGTCAGGGTCGCTTCGTCGAGATCCGTCATTGCGCTACGGTCGAACGCCATCCCGGTGCCGGTCGGTGCCATGGCGTTGTCCGCCGGGGCCATCGCGTCGGTGCCGAGAGCAGGGTCGGTCGCGGCGCCTGGAGCCGTGGTGTTGACGCCGGTTGCCATGGCGTCTCTCTCGACGCGCTCGAACTCAGGAGCCGCCTCCAGATGCTCACGGGTCACGCCCAGCACGAAGCGTTGGGTGTTGTCGGCAGCAATCGTCCACTCGAGTTCGGAATAGTCGACTGCGACCTCCTTCTGACCGAGGCCGAGGAACCCGCCCACGCCGATGATGACGGCGGCGACTTCACCATTCTCGTTTACCACAAGGTCGCTGATGTCACCGATCTGGTCAGCGTCGTCAGCCGTGGATGAGTAGACCGGCGCACCCATGATGTTGGAAGCGAGGTTATCGGTGTCGACGGTGTTGTAGCCGGTGGCGAGGGATGCCGCACCCATCTGCGTATTGGCATCCGTGGTGACGACCTCAACCTCCTCGACCACCTCCATCTCGGTTTCGGTCTGGGCTTCGGTCCCGGCGGCGGGAGCCTCAATGGCGGGCGCTTCCGTCGTTGCTGGGGCGTCTTGCGCAATGGCACCGCTCGCCAGCAGTGCGGCAAGCGCCGTGGTGGTCATAAAGGTGCGGATCATGGTAATCTCCAAAAGTTCTTGATGAACGGGTCGTGCGGCACTCGCTTGGCAGTGGCGTGCTGCACGACCAACTATGCTCCGACAACGCGCCAGGCGGTCAGGATGTTCCGCTGGGCAGAAGCGGCGGAAAACAAAAAGGCCGGCCCTGTTCGGGTCCGGCCTTTTCCGCCTCCCAGCGGTTTTTCCTTGGAGGTCATGTGCCGCTGCCGCCACAGCTTTTCGCCGCCATTCGTCCGGCACAGCGCTCCTGATGTGAAGGACCATAATGGAAAGGACGGGGCTTGGCCCCGCCGGTCGGGTTAACCGGTTAAGAGAAGGTTGAGGTGGGATCCCCGCAGCCGTCTAGATGGCCCCGATGGTCTTGAGGCGCACGCGCGGATGCACCTCGTTCTGGCTCATCACGACGGTCTGGGGGCGGAAGCGCTCGATGATGGCGCGCACATGCGGGCGGATACCAGGAGAGGTGATCAGCACCGGCAGCTCGCCCAGCTGTGCAGCATTCTCGAACCCCTGCTGGATAGCGCCGATGAATTGCTGCAGCCGGGACGGTGCCATCGCCAGGTGCCGTTCGCTGCCCTCACCGACCATGGCTTCGGCGAAGTCGCGCTCCCATTGCGGTCCGAGCGTCAGCAGCGGCAGATTGCCGTCGGGGCCGAGATTGGCGGCGCAGATCTGGCGGGCGAGGCGCGAGCGCACGTGCTCGGCGATCATCTGGGCACTCCGCCCCGGGCTTGCCACCTCGGCAATGCCCTCAAGGATGGTCGGCAGGTCTCGGATCGAAATCCGCTCGGTGAGCAGGGTCTGCAGGACGCGCTGGATGCCGGAGACCGAGATCTGCGCAGGAACGATGTCCTCGACCAGCTTCTGCTGGTCCTTGCTCAGACCCGCGAGGAGCGACTGCACATTGGCGTAGCTGAGGAGGTCGGAGACGTTGGCCTTCAGCACCTCGGTGAGATGGGTCGAGATCACCGTCGACGGGTCGATGATCGAGTACCCCCGGAGCTCCGCCTCGTCGCGCAGCGCCGGCTCGATCCAGGTGGCGGGCAGGCCGAAGGTCGGCTCGGTCGTATGGACGCCCGGCAAGTCGATTTCCTTGCCCATCGGGTCCATAACCATGAACTGGCTGGCGAAGATCTGGCCGTGACCGGACTCCACCTCCTTGATCCGCACCCTGTACTCGTTGGGCTCGAGCTGCATGTTGTCGAGGATGCGCACGGGCGGCATGATGAAGCCCAGTTCCGTCGCCAGTTGCCGGCGCAGCGCCTTGATCTGCTCGGTCAGCCTGTCGGTGCCGTTGTCGTCCTCCTTGACCAGCGACAGTAGGCCGTAGCCGAGTTCCAGCTTCAGCTCGTCGATCCGGAGGCTGTCGCTGATCGGCACCTCCTCGGACGGAGCGGCAGCGGCCTGTGCCACCGCCTCGGTCGCCGCTACCGCGTCGTTGGCGGCATCGCGCCGACGCGTGGCCCGGAAGGCGAGATAGCCGACAGCGCCGGCCAGCGTGAGGAACGGCAGCACCGGCATGCCCGGCAGCAGCGCCATGGCGCCGATGACGCCCGCGGTCATGCCGAGAGCCTTTGGGTAGCCGGTGAACTGGGCGACCAGCGCCTTGTCGGCGGAGCCGGTGACACCGGCCTTGGAGACCAGCAGGCCGGCTGCGGTGGAGACGATCAGCGCGGGAATCTGGCTGACCAGCCCGTCACCGACGGTCAGCAGCGTATAGACGCTGCCGGCTTCCTCGAAGCTCATGCCCTCCTGCAGCATGCCGATGACCATGCCGGCGATGATGTTGATGAAGGTGATGAGCAGGCCGGCGATGGCGTCGCCGCGCACGAATTTGCTCGCACCGTCCATGTTGCCGAAGAAAGCGCTTTCCGATTCCAGCGTCTCGCGGCGCTTTTTGGCCGTTGCTTCGTCGATCAGGCCCGCCGATAGGTCGGCATCGATCGCCATCTGCTTGCCCGGCATGGCGTCGAGGTTGAAGCGCGCCGCGACTTCGGCGATGCGGCCGGAACCCTTGGTGATGACGATGAAATTGACGATGATCAGGATGGCAAAGACGACGACGCCGATGATGAAGTTGCCGCGCATCACGAAGTGCCCGAAGGCCTCGATGACATGGCCGGCAGCGTCGGTGCCGTTGTGGCCGTCGGCAAGGATCAGCCGCGTCGTGGCGAGGTTGAGCGCCAGCCGCATCATCGCCGCGATGAGCAGCACCGTCGGGAAGGATGAGAACTCCAGCGGCGTCTGGATGAACAGCGCCGTCATCAGAATCAGCACCGAAAACACGATCGACACCGCCAGCAGCCCGTCGAGCAGCATCGGCGGCAGCGGCAGGATGAGCACCAGGATGATCGCCATGACGCCGACGGCAAGGCCGATGTCGGTGGAGGCGAGCGTCTTGCCCATCGAGCCGAAGCTCGGAAACTTGAAGCCGGCGGGCTTGGGGGTGGGCGAGGAGAGATCAGCCATGGCGGACGCCCGCTACCGGTGGAACCCCCTCCCCAGCCCTCCCCGCAAGGGGGAGGGTGCCCGCCAGTGCGTGGGGCACGACAGTGCCGCAAATCCGGTCCGGCACCTCCCCCCTTGCGGGGGAGGATGGGAGGGGGGTAGCCACTGGTCGTGAGTTGCCCATCACGCCGCCGAACTCCGCTGGCCGGGGCCCGGCACCGCAGTGCCCTCGTCGGCATACTGGTTGAGCTTGTTGCGCAGCGTACGGATCGAGATACCGAGGATGTTGGCGGCGTGGGTCCGGTTGCCGAGCACGTGGTCGAGGGTATCGAGGATGAGGTCCCGTTCGACGTCGGCGACGGTGCGGCCGACCAGGTTGCGACTCACCGCGTCGGCGGCCTGCACCGCCTGGGTAGCGATGGAGGCGGAGCGGGCGACCTCGGCGAGGCCGGTGCCGTCGGGCATGGCGATGGCTTCCGGCCCGATCTCCTCGCCCCCGGAGAGCAGCACCGCCCGGTGCAGCGTGTTTTCGAGCTCGCGCACATTGCCTGGCCAGGGCGCCTGCAGCAGCGCCTGCCGGGCCGCGGGTGACAGCACCCGCCGCCCGAGGCCGTTGGCCTTGGCGTATTTTTCGACGAAATGCTCGGCGAGGGCCGCGGTGTCGCCGGGCCGCTCGCGCAACGGCGGCAGCTTCAGGTTGACGACATTGAGCCGGAACAGCAGGTCCTCGCGGAAGCTGCCCTGGCGGACGGCTTCGGCGAGGTCGCGGTTGGAGGTGGCGAGAATGCGGATATCGACAGGCACCGGGCGGGTGCCGCCGACGCGATCGATCAGCCGTTCCTGGATGGCGCGCAGCAGCTTGGCCTGCAACCGGAAGTCCATCTCCGAGATCTCGTCCAGCAACAGGGTGCCGCCATTGGCCTCCTCGAACTTGCCGATGCGGCGGGCGACGGCGCCGGTGAAGGCCCCCTTCTCGTGCCCGAACAGCTCGCTTTCCAGCAGCGCTTCGGGGATGGCGGCGCAGTTGATGGAAATGAACGGCCGGGCGGCGCGCTTGGAGCGCGAATGCAGGTACTTGGCCATGACCTCCTTGCCGGTCCCGCTCTCGCCGGTGATCATGACACTGGCATCGGAGGCGGCCACCTGGTCGGCGAGGCGGACGACGCGGGCCATGACCGGGTCGCGATAGAGGAAGTCGCTGGATTCCCGGGCTACGGCGGCGATTACCGCCGCAATCAGCTCGGCGTCGGGTGGCAGCGGGATGTATTCCTTGGCGCCGGCACGGATGGCGTTGACGGCGGCGGCGGCATTGGTCTCGGTGCCGCAGGCGACCACCGGGATATGGATGCGCTCGGCGTCGAGTCCGGCGATCAGCCCGGGAATGTCAACCATGACGTCGACCAGCAGCAGATCGGCACCGCGGCCGGCCCTGAGGCTCGCGAGCGCGATCTCGATGCTTTCGGCGTGCGCCACCTTGGCGCCGCCGTCCATGGCCAGCTTGGTGGCCTGTGTGAGCTGGCCCTCGAGGGCCCCGATGATAAGCAGGCGCATGGGTACCCTCCTAAGCTGCCTTGATGATTTCGGTCATGGTGACGCCGAGGCGGTTCTCGACCAGGACGATCTCGCCGCGCGCCACCAGGCGGTCGTTGACGTAGATCTCGACGGCCTCGCCGACCTGGCGGTCAAGCTCGACGACGGTGCCGACGTCCATCTTCAGCAGGTTGGCCACCGGCACCCGGACGCGGCCGAGGATCACCGAGATGCGAACGGGGACGTCGAAGACCGCCTCCAGGTCGGCTGCGGACTTCTCGCCCACTCCGACGACGGCTTCGCCCGGGGCGGCGGTCATTTCCTCGAGTCCCACCCCGCCTCCGGGCCCGTCGTTACTGCCTGTGCTCATTCCTGCGCCCCTCCGGCGTCATCGCCGCCGTGCTTGATGTTCCGCGCGGCGAGGAACGCCGCGATGCTATTGTCGATTTCGGCGTTCAATGCCGCCGTGTCGCGAACCAGCCCGCCATCCACCCATTCGATGCGGCAGTCGCCGAGCGACTGCTCGGGTTCGCCCATGACCACCAGCCGGCCGGTGAAACCGGAGGTCCGGATGCGATCGGTGGCGATGCCCTGCACCGCCTCGGCGAGGTCGGGATGGCAGCGGATGACGAGGTGCGGGACGCCGTCCAGCGAGGCGAGGCAGTCCACGATCAGGGCCTCGATCTCGGCTGCCGGATGTTGCGCGAGGGCGCTACCTGCGAGCTTGCGCGCGATCGTCGCCGCCAGTTGCACGGCGTCGGCGAGCACCGCCTTCTTGTTGTCGTCGATGCTGGCGGCCATGGCCGCGACGCGGTCGGATAGCCCGGTGGCAGCGGCGGCGATGGCCTTGGCGCTGCTCGCGGTGGCGCTCTGCTCGCCCTCCACCAGGCCCGCGGCACGCCCCGCCGCAAAGGCGTCGGTCCGCGCTTCGTCCAGCATGCCGGCGGTGACCCGTTCAGCCTCGGCCGGCTGCTGATCGGCGCGCTGGCCGAGGTCGAGATCGAATTTGAATCTGGCGGGTGCGGCGGCCATCACAAGATCATCGCCTCGTCAGCCTTGGCCTTGGTAATGACGATCTCGCCGCGGGCCGCCAGATCCTTGGCCGCAGCGACCACCCGCCCCTGGGCGTCATCGACGTCCTTGAGGCGCACCGGTCCCATCACCTCCATGTCGTCCTTGAGCATCTTGCCGGCGCGCGCCGACATGTTGTTGAAGAACGTCTCCTTGACCTGGTCGTTGGCCCCTTTGAGCGCGAGGGCGAGTTCTTTCTTGTCGAGACTTTGCAGCAGCGTCTGAATAGCTCCGGAATCGAGCCGGGTGAGATCCTCGAAGGTGAACATCAGTGCCTTGATGCGCTCCGCCGCCTCGCGATCGGCTTCCTCCAGCGAGGTGAGGAAGCGGGCCTCGGTCTGGCGGTCGAAGGAGTTGAAGATCTCCGCCATCTGCTCGTGGCTGTCGCGGCGCTTGGTGTGGCTCAGCGTCGACATGAATTCGGTGCGCAGCGTGGTCTCGATCTTTTCGAGTATCTCCTTCTGCACCGGATCGAGCGCCAGCATGCGGTGGACCACCTCCAGCGCCAGCTCCTCCGGCAGCACCGCCAGCACGCGGCTCGCATGGTCGGTGGCGATCTTGGAGAGGACGACGGCGATGGTCTGCGGGTACTCGTTCTTAAGATAGCTGGCGAGAATGTCCTCCTGCACGTTGGACAGCTTCTCCCACATGTTGCGCCCGGCCGGCCCCCGGATCTCTTCCATGATGGAGTCGACACGGTCGGGCGGCAGGAAGGAGAGCAGCAGGCGCTGAGTGGTATCGGAATTCCCGGAGAGCCCGCCATTCGACGACACCGTGGTCACGAATTCGCTCAGCAGTTCGTCCAGCATGTCCTGGGTGATGGGGCCGAGGCGCACCATGGCACGCGACAGGATGCGGATCTCCACCTCGTCCAGTTCCTCGAGGATTGGGCGGCCGAAATCCGGCCCCAGCGCCAGCAGCAGCACGGCAGCCTTCTCGTCGCCGGAGAGGGACCGCTGGTCGGCGTCTGCGCCGACAACGAGTTGCTTGGTGGCGAGGGCCTGCTGGGCGTTCTGGATCTGGGGGGGATCGATGGGCATCTGTCTAGGCCGCCGCGTTGCCGAGCCAGTCGCGCACGATGAGCGCGGCGTGCTTCGGGTTCTCGTCGACAAGTTCGCCGACGGTCTTCAGTGTCTGGGCCTGGCTCTCACCGAGGGAGCGGGCGTTGTTCATCCAGGCCGGGACGCGGGGCGGTGGCGGTTGCTCGACCTCGAACTCCGGCGGGCCCTCGAAGTCGGGACCGCCGATTTCGGCGCTCGGGGGCAGGGCGAGCGGCTGGCTTTCCGGTGCCAGGACCCGCTTCAGGAGTGGCCGCATGACGAAGAGCACCAGCGCCAGGGCAATCAGCAGGGTGACCAGCATCTCGGCGGCCGACATCAGGTCGTCGCGGGTGAAGTCGAACAGCCCCGGTGCGTCCGTCCCCAGTGCAGCGAGCTCCGGCCGTTCCGCGAAGGGCAGGTTGGCAACCTCCACCTGGTCGCCGCGGGCCTCGTCGAAACCTATGGCGGAGCGGACGAGGGCGGCGATTTGGGCGAGCTCCGCTTCGGAGCGCGGTTGGTACACCGAGTTGCCGGCCCCGTCGTCGGTATAGACGCCGTCCACCACCACCGCCACCGACAACCGGGAGATGCCGCCGGCTTCGACGATCTCGGTCTGGGTGGTCTTGGAGATCTCGAAATTGGTGGTTTCCTCGGTGGTCGCGCCCACTTCGGTGGAGCCACCGCCGCCCTCGTTCTCCGACGCCCCCGGCAGCTCGTTGGCCACCGTCACCTCGCCGGTGTGGCCGGGGCCGGTGGCGCTGCTCTCGATCTCCCGGGTCTGTGTCGAGCGCACGACCTGGCTCTCCGGATCGAAGGTCTCGGAGGTGCGGGTGAGGCGGTTCATGTCGAGTTCGGCGCTGACCTGCACGCGGGCACGGCCGGCGCCGACGATGTTGGTCAGCAGCTGCTCGACCCGGTCGCGGAGCCGGTTTTCGATGCCGACGGTCCGCTCGGCCACCTCGCCGGCGATCACCGTTTCGTCGTCCCCGGCGCCGGAGGCGAGCAACCGGCCGGAGCCATCGACGATGGAGACGCGGGCCGGAGTCATGCCCTCGATGGCGGAGGCTACCAGATGCTGGATGGCGCGAATCTCGCCGCTGGCCAGCTCTCCCCGCACCGCCAGCACGATCGAGGCGGTGGGATCCTTGCGCTCGCGGCGGAACAACTCGCGTTCCGGCAGCACCAGATGAACGCGGGCGCTCTTGATACGGGCCAGTGAGGAGATCGTGCGGGCCAGTTCGCCCTCCAGTGCCCGCACGTTGTTGATGTTCTGGACAAAGCTGGTGGCACCGAGTGTATTCTGCTGGTCGAATATCTCGTAGCCGACCTGTCCGCGCTGCGGCAGGCCGGTCTCGGCAAGCGCCATGCGGATGGTGGTGATCTGGTCGCGGGCGACGAGGATGGTTTCGCCCTCGCTGCGCAGCTCGAAGGGAACGTTCTGACTCTGCAGTTCGGCGACGATTGCAGACGAATCCTCGAGCGACAGGTCGCTGTAGAGCGGAGCCATCTGCGGGCTGGAGGCGCGCATGATCAGAAAGGCGAAAAAACCCAGCATGAGCACGGCAACCACCGCCATTGCGGCGATCCGAGCGAGGCCCAGACGGACGATAAACTCTGAAAAATTATTCAAGCCGCACCCGACGAAGTGTTGTCGGTGACGATTGCGAGCCCCCGCAGCCATCCCCTCGGCAAAAATTACCCACCTGATGGTAAACAAGTTCTTAACTGCCCGTCGCAGAATGCAAAAAACCGGCAGGAACTGCCGATCAGCGTTAAGGAAGCGCCAACATGAGCCAACTCACCATCCTCGGCCGGGTGACCTCGATCAATGTCCGCAAGGTTTTGTGGGCGGCCGACGAGATCGGTCTCGACTATGTCCGGGAGGATTGGGGACTGCCCCTGCGGGACCCGACCGAGCCGCCGTTCCTGCGGCTCAACCCGAACGCGCAGGTGCCGGTGATAATCGAGGGGGACTTCGTGCTTTGGGAGTCCAACGCCATCATCCGCTATCTGGCGCAGCAGCACCGGTCGGGCCTCCTGCCCGCGGCCCCGCGCGCACAGGCGGTGATGGAGCAGTGGCTGGGCTGGCAGGCCACCGACCTCAATGCCAGTTGGGGCTATGCGGTCAGTGCCTTGATCCGCAAGGTGCCAGGCTATGACGATCCGGAGCGGCTCAGAACTTCCACTGCCTTGTGGAACCGGCGGATGCAGGTGCTGGAGGACAGGTTGGTTGCCACCGGGTCCTATGCCGCGGGCGAGAGTTTCAGCCTCGCCGACATTGCCATCGGATTGGCCGTGCACCGGTGGCGGTCGGCGCCTTTCGAGAAGCCCGAACTCCCGGCGGTCCAGCGCTATTACGAGCAGTTGCTGCGACGCGAGGCGGGGGCGCCCTATCTCGGTCCTGAAACCCTCTGAAAAGGCGAAACCCGCCGTGCTTCTGCAGCGGCGGGTTCCGAAATCTTTCGAAAGGCGTCTTCAGCCTTCCCGGTAGTGCTGAATCCAGGTGGTACGCAACCCGGCAAGACCGTGCTTGTCGATGGCTGCCTGCCAGTTGAGGAACTCGTCGACGCTCAGTGTGTAGCGTGCGCAGGCTTCCTCCAGGCTCAGCAAGCCGCCGCGCACAGCGGCAACGACTTCAGCTTTTCTACGTATGACCCACCGCCGGGTGTTCTTCGGCGGGAGATCCGCAATCGTCAGCGGACTTCCGTCCGGGCCGATAACGTACTTAACGCGTGGACGCATTTGTACGGTCATTTTACTCTCATACTGAACCTGACCATGGTTCAGAAGACTAGCCGATCACGTTTAAGATTTGGCTAAGCGAACACTTACAACCCGTAAAGAAATGAATGCTTTGGAGGGGATAGCCGCGGTTCAGCGCAGCGCCGGGGGTCTCTCCGCGGAGCCGCGGCCGATGGCCACCAGCGGCCGGGCGCGCGGTGCGCTGCCGCCGAGATCGTCGATCCGCTCGCGCGAGACATGCAGGCTTTCCAGCAGCGCCTCGAACTCGCCCGTGGCATTGAGCAGCGCCGCCAGCTGCTGGTCGCCCGGGAGCGCGGCCTCGAGCAAGGCGTCGCAGTCCTGCAGCGCCTCACGGATCTGATCCTGCACCTCGTCGATATCGTCGGAGAGGCCGGCTGGCACGGTGCCGGTACGACGCGCCTCGAGCGCGGCGGCGCGGAAGCGGTCGGCTTCGATGTTCCAGAACGGGAGTTTGGCGCGCCATTCCGCGAAGGCAAGTTCGCGGGCGTCGCGTTCGGGTGATTTCAGCAGCATGGTCGTCTCCTGGTGTTGCCCTGAAAACGTCACGCGGCGGGTTCGGGTTGCAGTGCGCCCCGGCACCACCGGACTGGCCAAGGCCGCCGGGCTGCGCTAGAGCCGTGCCCACGGCGCCGGCCAGCGCTGCGGCGACCGGCTGGGAGGGCATCGATGGCGAAGGATTATCTGGCACTCACGGCGCATCATCGCGCCTTCATTGCCGATCAGCACATGTTCTTCACGGCATCGGCGGCGGCCGGCACCCGTATCAACATCTCGCCGCGCTCCACCGACATGCTGCGGGTTCTCGGCGACAACAGCGTCGTCTATCTCGACCGCACCGGCAGCGGCAACGAAACGGCCGCCCACCTGCGCGCTGACGGGCGGCTGACCATCATGTTCTGCGCCGTCGAAGGGCCGCCGCTGATCCTGCGGCTCTATGGCCGGGGCACGGTGCTGCGGCGGGGCGAGGCGGCCTATGCCGAACTGCTGGCGGCGGAATACGGCAATGCCGAGCCGCTGGGCGCACGGCAGATGGTGCGGCTCGACTTCGACCTCGTGAAGACGTCCTGCGGCTACGGTGTGCCGCTGTTCGACTACCGTGAGGAGCGCGATACCATGGACCGCTGGGCCGTTGCCAAGGGCCCCGACGGCATCGCCGCCTACTGGGCGGAGAAGAACCGCACCAGCATCGATGGTCTCCCCACCGGGCTGCTCGAGGATTAGACCCCCGCTTCGGCCGCGGTTTTGGCGCGGATCGACATGACGCTCGACATGTTGACCCGGGCGGTGCCGACAATGAGCACCGGCTCGCTGCCGGTGAGGTCGACGCCGGTCACTTCGCCCGTCATCTCGGTCGCGACATTGACCAGCTTGCCCTCGGAGTCACGCCCCTCGATAGTGATCGAGTAGGGGCCATCGGGCTGGCGCCGGCCGCTGGAGCCGATGCCGTCCCAGGTGAAGATACTCTCCCCCTGGCCGACCGAGCCCTGGTGGGTGAAGACGACGTTGCCGTCCTTGTCGCGGACGGTAGCGGTAATCTCGGCGGCCTTGGCGGTGGCGAAGCGCCACTGCGCCTGGCCGTCCACCAGTTCGCTCCTGCTGCCGGAGGCGGTCACCACCTTACCGATATAACCGACGGCCTGGCTGCTGCCGGCGTTCTGGTTGGCCAGCATCATGGCTTCGAGGAATTCGTTGGTCTTCAGCTGCTGCTCGACGCCCGTGAACTGCACCAGCTGCTGGGTGAACTGGTTGGTGTCCAGCGGGTCGAGCGGGTTCTGGTTCTTGAGCTGCGTGGTCAGCAGCTGCAGGAAGGTGTCGAAATTATCGGCAATCCCCTGGCGGGTGCCGGAGAGTGCGGAAGTGCCCATGCCGCCGCCGATGCCGCTGATTGCCATGCCGGTGCTCCTAGACGAACAGGTTGACGCCGCTCGGCGAAGCCAAGCCGCGGTGATAGGTGGTGGTGGTGGCCGCTGCGGGCGCATCGGGTTCGGCGGTGCCGCCGCCCGCGCCGTCGCCAAACACCGGCGAGCCGCTGCCCTCGCGCTGCTCGCGCCCCGATCCCTGCTGGCGCAGCGAGAATTCGAGGCTGGTGCGGGCGCTGTCGAGGCCCGCCTGTGCCAGCGCCCGTTCCAACGCCCGCTGGTCGCGCTGCATCAGGTCGAGCGTTTCGCTGCGCTCCACCGTCATCCGCGCCATGACATTGCCGTCGCGGTCCATGTCCATGCGGATGTCGATGCGGCCGAGTTCGGGCGGATCGAGGCGGATCTGGAAGCGGGAATTGCCGGCCTGGAACTGGCGCACCATCTCGAAGGCCACCTGCGGCACGTTGATCTGCTGCGGCGGCGACTGGTAGGCGGCATGCACGGTCTTGGTGGCGGCAGCGGCGGCGGCCGTGACCGTGGCCGCTGCGGTGGCACCGGCGGGATTTACTTCGGCCTCGACCGGCGCGGAGGCTGCCGCAGCGCCGGCCGCGGGCGTGCGGGGAGCCGGCGGCGTTTCGGCGGCGACCGGGCGATCCGGCGGGCGGTTGGCAGGCGCGGGCTCGGCCTCGCGTCGATCCGGCGCAGCGGGGGCAGGGGGCTCCTGTTTCGGCGTCGCGAGGATCGGCTTTTCCGGGCGTGATGCCGCCAGCTCCGGCGGCAGTGCCAGCGACGCCGCGGTAAAGGCCGGCGCGGCCGCGGCGGGCCTCACCGATGCTGTCGGTCGCAGCAGCAGCTCAAGTGCCTTGGCCAACTCCCCCTCGGGCTCGGGCAGCTCCAGGGCTAGCCCCAGGTCCGCCAGCTTTTGTGGTTCGATGCGCCCCGACAGCAGCCTTTCCGCCACGGCCTGCAGCCGCTCGGCCAGCTTCGGCTCCGCCGCCTCGACGCCTTCGCCCATCGCCTGCAGCTTCTCGGCCAGCAGTTTCACGATCGGTGGTGGTTCCGGGAGGTCCGCTGCGGGGGTGCCCCCCGGCTGCGGCGCTGCCGGCGGGATGGCCGCAGGCCCGGACCCGGGATCGGGAGCGGTGGCGGCGCCCGGCACAGCCGTTGACGGCAGGGCGGTGGCGAGGGCGGTGTTCGGCTCGGCTGGCAGGTCGAAATAGGGAGCGAGGGCCTCGAGCGCCTCGTCGAGCTGCTGGTGCAGGAGCGGATCCACTGGCTCCCCACTCTCCAGCGCTGCGTCGAGGGCGGTGAGCGCCTGCACGAACTCGATGAGCAGCGGCGCTGCATCGGGGGGAAGGCCGTTGGCCGTCTCCGCAGCGTTGGTCTCCGGCTTCGCCGGTGCCGCCGCCGACACCAGCGGTTCCACAAGCTCCGTAGTCTTCGCCTCGGCTACCGGGGCGGCCGTCGCGGCGCCCACCAGTTCCGCGGCACGCTCGCCGCCGGTCCCGAGCAGGGCGCCCAGCAGCTGGGCAAAGCCGCTTCCCGTGCCGGCAGGGGTCGCAGCCGGGCTCGACAAGGCTCCCGGCACGAGGCCGGCGGTCGTTGCCGCTGCACTGAAGCCGACGATGGCATTGCCCGACACTGGCTACTCCGAACGCTTGAACGCACCGATCCGGCAGTCGTGATGCAAGCTGCGGGCCACTTCCTGTTCCCGTAGATTTAGCAGTAACAACAATTGGTTGGATCGCAGTTCGTTAATCCCCTTGCCGGCGTCTTGGCTGCCGGGTGGCAGATTGCGCCGCGCCAGCGGCAAATCCTGCCGGGCGCCGGTGTTGCCCCGCCGCGGCTTTGGCGGTAATGAGCCCCGCATCCGCTGGCCCTTGACCCCAACCGGATGAGAGAGATGTTGAATTCGCTTGATATCGCCAAGCGCCCCGAGGACACGCGCGTCGTCGTCGCCATGTCCGGAGGCGTCGATTCCTCGGTCGTTGCCGGCCTGCTCGCCCGCGAAGGCTACGACGTCCTCGGCGTCACCCTGCAGCTCTACGATCATGGTGAGGCCACGCACCGCAAGGGCGCCTGCTGCGCCGGGCAGGACATCCACGACGCCCGCCGGGTCGCCGCCGCGCTCGGCATCCCGCATTACGTCCTCGACTACGAGGAGCGTTTCAAGGCCGCGGTGATGCAGCCCTTCGCCAATGCCTACCGGCAGGGCGAGACGCCGGTGCCGTGCATCGCCTGCAACCAGAGCGTCAAGTTCGTCGACCTGATGGAGGTGGCGCAGGATTTGGGCGCCGACGTGCTGGCCACCGGGCACTATGTGCAGACGCGGCTCGAGGACGGCCGCCGTCGGCTCTACCGGCCGGTCGATCAGAGCCGCGACCAGAGCTATTTCCTCTTCGCCACCACCCGCGAACAGCTCGACTTCCTGCGCTTCCCGCTCGGCGGCCGTTCCAAGGCTGAGGTGCGGGAGCTGGCGCGGGAGATGGGACTCGAGATCGCGGACAAGCACGACAGCCAGGACATCTGCTTCGTGCCGCAGGGCAAGTATGCCGACGTCATCCGCAAAATGCATCCCGAGGCGCTGGCGGGCGGCGAGATCGTCCATCTTGACGGCCGCGTGCTCGGCCGCCACGAGGGCATCGTCAACTACACGGTCGGGCAGCGCAAGGGCCTCGGCGTCGCCGCCGGCGAGCCGCTCTACGTAGTGAAGCTCGAGCACCGCACCGGCCGCGTGGTGGTCGGCCCGCGCGAGGCGCTGATGACCCGCACCGTGCGGCTGCGCGACGTCAACTGGCTCGGCGACGGGCAACTCGCCGCCCTCGCCGCCGGCAACGGCGCGCCGGTCGAGGTGAAGGTCCGTTCCACCCGGCCGCCGCAGTCAGGATCGATTCATCTCGAAGGCGACAATGTGATGGTGACGCTGTTCGCCGGCGAATACGGCATCTCCCCCGGCCAGGCCTGCGTCTTCTACGCGGACGACAGCGAACAGAGCGAAGTGCTTGGCGGCGGCTTCATCGCCGAGGCGGTGCCGGCGGCCCTCGTCGCCTAGCTTTCCGGCGGTGCCACGGTGGCCGGCGCCGCCGCGTCGCGCTCCGCCCAGGTGCTCAGGCTCGAAGCGATGGTCATCGCCGCCAGCGTCAGCGCCACCACCACCATGGCGATCAGAAAGATGCGGGTCCGGTTGAGCCGGAAGCGGGGCGGCGGCTGCTCACTCATCCCCCGCACTTACGCCAGCCCCGGCGCCGGCTCAAGGGCTGTGCTGCCGCCACCCCCTCCCCATCCCTCCCCGCAAGGGGGAGGGTGCTCCATCGCGTGTGTGGCACCATCCTGCCGGCCCCACAGGACGGCACCTCCCCCCTTGCGGGGGAGGATGGGAGGGGGGTGCGACACAGTCGGCGTCCGCCGCTCCCCCCGACATCCGACCACCCCACCGGCCGTCATCCCGACGAAGGTCGGGACCCAGTAAACATCGGCTTCTCGGCGGTGCAGGAGCGACCATCGCTCCGCCCTTCGCTGGGCCGGCGCAGGAGCCGCCTGCGGTGCCCCACACGGGGCAGGGCGAGGACTTCGGCTTCAGGATGCCACCCCTCCCATCCCTCCCCGCAAGGGGGAGGGTGCTCCATCGGATGTGTGGCACCATCCTGCCCAGCCACCGGCCGGCACCTCCCCCCTTGCGGGGGAGGATGGGAGGGGGGGTGCGACACAGTCGGCGTCCGCCGCTCCCCCCGACATCCGACCACCCCCACCGGCCGTCATCCCCCCACCGGCCGTCATCCCGACGAAAGTCGGGACCCAGTAAACACCAGCCATTCGGCTGTACGAAAACGCGCAACGGGCGCGGACGCAGTACGGCGAAACCTCACGCTTCGTGGATACTGGGTCCCGTTTGCCAACGGGATGACGGCCGGTGGGGGTGGGCCTATGGCGCCGGCGCCCCGGCGCTCGGCAAATCTTATCCCCACCCGCGCGAGCTGCGTTAAAATCACCCCATTCCCCGCGATTGCGCGGTCGCGACGAACGATCGGCGGGGAGACGGGTGTGCCCTGGAAGTCGTTTTGGGGCGGGACCGGACGGACCGGCGGGGAGCCACGAGCGAGGATCCGCAACTTCGTCCGCAGCACCATCCCGCCGCACCGGCGAGGCCAAGCCTCACCTTTTTGCGGACTATCCGCTTCGAGGCCGAGCCTCGCCGGAGCCGCTTCACGAGGAAGCGGCAAGAGCATGGACACGATCCGGGCGGCACGGCCGCGCCGGAGGTTTCAGCGTGCCCCGCGGAATCCTCTCATCCGCCAGCCAAAGGAATGTCGCCGCCGCGGCGTCTCAGCCATAAGATAGTGCGGAGTCGCCCCTTCTGGTGCCACGGATGTCGCCCTGATGCTGCAGAATGCCGAAGCGCCGGTGCTCGAGGAGGCTCCGGACGCCGCGCTTGTCAAACGTGCCGCGGGCGGCGACCGCGCGGCCTTCGCTGCGCTCTGCGCGCGGCATTATGATTTCATCTTCCGCACGGCCTGGAAGTGGAGTGGCCGGCGGAGCGACGCAGAGGACGTGGCGCAGGAGGTGTGCATCAAGCTGGCCGGCGCCGTCGCCGGGTTCGACGGGCGTGCGGCCTTCCGCAGCTGGCTCTATCGGGTGACCCTGAACGCCGTGCGCGACCAGCAGCGGGCGGAGGGGCGGCGGGGCCGCGGCACCGAACGGCTGGCGGAGGTGCAACCGGCGATCGCCCCGCCGGAACAGGAGGATGCCACCACCGGCCAGGAGCTCTGGGCGGCGGTGCGTCGGCTGCCGGGGCAGCAGCGCGACGCAGTGCTGCTGGTCTATGCCGAAGACCTCAGCCACGCCGAGGCCGGCGAGGTTATGGGCTGCAAGGAGGCCACCGTCTCCTGGCACATCCACGCAGCGAAGAAGACCCTGAGGGGGCTGCTATGAGCGACGAGATCCACGAGGACGAGCTGCAGGCCCTGAAGCATGTCGAGACCCCGGCGCCGTCCGCGGCCGCCCGGCGGCGGGCGCTGGCAGCCGCCATGGTCGCGTTCGACGCCGAGCAGCAGAAATCCAAGACTCCGGCCAAAGGAAACGGCTGGGCGGCCCGTCTCAGGTCCATCGTTCCACAGGGAAACTGGATCATGGACACGCGCTTCACCTACGGCATTGGCACCGCCGCCGTCGCCCTGCTGCTGCTGCCGCTCGGCTACCAGCTCTACACCACCACGGCGGTGACGCCGCTCTCGGACCTGCCGGCCCTCCGGCCGGAAGCGGTGCGGCAGGCCGAGCCGCCTGCGGCACCGGAAAGCGGCGCCGAAGCCGACTTCGCCGTCGCGGCCCGCGAGGAGTCGGAAGCCGCCCCCGCGCCCGCGGCGCCGATGGCGGCGAAGCAGGCGGGGGAGCGGCTGCAGCGCGCCGCGGAGGCACCGGTGCGTGCGATTCCGGAAGCGGCCGATGGCCACGACGAGATGCTGGCAGCAGAATCGGCGGCCGCCGGGTCGGCCGATGCCGTCGCCGTGCCGGTGGCGGCCCCGGCGCCGCAACCGATGCTCGCCGTGCCGACCGAGCCAACCGGCGACGTCTTCACGCGCTTTGACGAATCGCCGGTGCAACTGGTGGCCGAGGCGCCGGTCTCGACCTTCTCTGTCGATGTCGACACCGCCTCCTACGCCTATGTCCGGCGCTCGCTGCACGAGGGCCAGCTGCCGGCGCCGGAAGCCGTCCGCATTGAGGAACTGGTCAACTACTTCACCTATGACTACCCGCAGCCGACGGCGGCCGCTGTTCCGTTCCAGCCGACCATGCAGGTCATGCCGACGCCCTGGAACGCCGATACGCAGCTGCTGCAGATCGGCATCAAGGGCTACGCCCCGCCGGTGACCGAGGCGCGGCCGAGCAACCTCGTCTTCCTGGTCGACACCTCCGGCTCGATGGACGAGCCGGACAAGCTGCCGCTGCTGAAGCGAGCGCTCGGGCTGCTGGTCGGGCAGCTCGACGCTGACGACACCATCGCCATCGTCGCCTATGCCGGCTCAGCCGGAGTGGTGCTGGAGCCGACGGCCGCCAGCGACAAGACACGCATCCTCGGTGCCCTCGACAACCTCTGGGCCGGCGGCTCCACCGCCGGTGCGGCAGGCATCGAACTCGCCTACCGGCTGGCGGCGGAGCAGCGGGTGGAGGGCGGCATCAACCGGGTGATCCTTGCCACCGACGGCGACTTCAACGTCGGGATCGAGGACCCGGAGGCGCTCGAGAGCTTCATCGCGGACAAGCGCGACGCCGGCATCTTCCTATCGGTGCTCGGCTTCGGGCAGGGCAATCTCGGTGACGACACGATGCAGGCGCTGGCGCAGAACGGCAACGGCGTCGCCGCCTATATCGACAGTTTCCAGGAGGCGCGGAAGGTGCTGGTGGAGCAGGTTGGTGGCACGCTCGAAACCATCGCCACGGACGTCAAGATCCAGGTCGAGTTCAACCCCGCCGTGGTCAGCGAGTACCGGCTGGTCGGCTACGAGACGCGGGCGCTGAACCGTGAGGACTTCAACAATGATCGCGTCGACGCTGGCGATGTGGGGGCTGGCCACACGGTGACGGCGCTCTACGAGATCGTGCCGGTCGGCGCTGCCGGCGGGTTGATCGAGCCGCTGCGCTACGAGACGCCGGCGGCGGCGCTGCCGACGGTGGGGACGACCGATGAGTACGGGTTCCTCAAGCTCCGCTACAAGCTGCCGGGGGAGGAGGCGAGCCGGCTGATCGAGGCGCCGATCACCCGCGACCTTGCCGTCGAGAGTCTCGCCGCGGCCCCGGCGGACGCCCGCTGGGCCGCTGCAGTCGCCGCCTTCGGGCAGAAGCTCAAGGGGTCGAGATACGCCGGTGACCTGCGCTGGGACGAGATCCGGTCTCTGGCACAAGGCGCGCGCGGCGCCGACGAGAACGGCTACCGAGCCGAATTCATTCAGCTGGTCGACGCGGCGGCGGCGCTGGCGCCGCACCGGTGAGCGCCCGCCGTAAGTCTCTGAAGCCGCGGCGCAACCACCATCAGTTTGTGGCGTTGGGCCGGTGCGGCGGCGGTAACCAGAAGGAAACCGATATGAATACTCTTCTCAAACGTGGCATCGCCCTGATGGCGGCAACGGCATTCGCGGGGACCGCTATGGCAGCGATCGCAGCGGAAGTGCAGCCAAATGAGAACGCCAAGTCGCAGGGGAGTCTGGTCGGCGTCTATTCGTCCCAGGTCACCGGCAACGGCGCCGCCATCGGCGGCGGCACCAAGGGCGATGGCCAGACCACCGAACCTGGCTCGCGGGCCGAGGAGGTACAGGCCATTCACGCCTCCGAGGGACGCGGTCGCGACAAGTAGGCCACACGCAGAACTGCGAAGCCGCCATCTCCGATGGCGGCTTCGTCATATTTGGCTCCTTCAGCCCAGAGGCTTCAGCCCCGCCTCGATGCTGGCCCGCTTGCCCTCGAGGAAGGGCGGCAGCGCCAGCCGCTCGCCGAGGCTCTCCAGCGGCTCGTCGGCGGTGAAGCCGGGGCCGTCGGTGGCGATCTCGAACAGCATGCCGTTGGGCTCGCGGAAATAGAGCGAGGTGAAGTAGTAGCGCTCGACCTCGCCGCTGCTCGGTACGCCGGCGCCGGCCGTGCGGGCCACCCACTCGTCGAACTCCGCCTTGTCGGGAGTGCGGAAGGCGACGTGGTGGACCCCGCCAGCGCCTTGGCGGGCCGGTGGCAGGTCTGGATTGACCTCGACATGCAGCTCGGCGGCGCCGCCGCCATCGCCCATCTCGAAGACGTGGATGGCGCCGTGACCGGCACTGGCCTCGTAGCTGCGGACCTCGCGCATGTTCATCAGCTGCGTCAGCACCGGTTCGGTGCGCCGCAGGTCGGGGACGGAGAGGGTGATGGGGCCGAGGCCGTGGATCTGGCGTTCCGCCGGCACCGGGCTCTTGTCCCAGGGATGGGAGCCGGCGCTTCCCGGATCGGCGACGAGGCGCAGCCGCTGCCCCTCGAAATCCTCGAAGTCGAGGCCGAGGTGACCGGCACGCTCGCCGATCTCGCCGACCGCCACGTCCCGCCCGGCGAGGTGGCTCCGCCACCATTCGAGGTCGGCCGCGCTGCCGACCCGCAGGGCGGTGCCGGAGATGGCGTTGGTGCCGCGCCGCTCCCGCGCCGTCGGCCAGTCGAAGAAGGTGAGATCGGCACCGGGCGAGGCGACGGCATCGCCATAGAACAGATGGTAGGCCGAGGTGTCGTCCTGGTTCACCGTCTTCTTGATCAGCCGCAGGCCGAGCGTCTGCGTGTAGAACTCGAGGTTGCGCGGCGCGTCGGCGGTGATGGCGGTGAGGTGGTGGATACCCTTCAGTTGCAGGCTCATCGGTGGTCTCCTTCCGGGCTCTCCCGGCTGCGTGAGCGTCCGAGATAGGTGATCGTGCCGGCGCCGCACAGGGGGCGGGCCCGCTACAGCCCGTTCAACAAACGCGAACGGGACGGCGACGGCAAGCCGGCCCCGAACCTCACCGCGCCGGAGTACGCGACGCAGGCGGTATTCGGGGCGGGCCCCGGCGCGCCGCCATCATGTTCATCGGCGAGCAGCCGGGGGACCGCGAGGATCTGTCGGGGGAGCCGTCCGTCGCCCGCGGGGGGCATCTTCGATGCGGCGCTGGCCGAGGCGGGATCGCGCGCAAGAAGCGGCTGCACCAGAATCCCGCTGCCGGAAAGATCACTGCCTGCCGCTTCTGCCCCGACCTCGAGCTTCGTTTCGTCCGGCGGCGGGCAGTGGTGGCGCTGGGTGCCACCGCCTTGGAACGCGCCCGTTTCGAGAGCGATCTCGCCGCTGTGCGGGAGCAGGCCAGGACGGTCGGTGCCGCTTGACAGGCGGGGGGTGCAAACCTAATAAGTCGCGGCGCCCGCAAGGCGCGGCCGACCGGTCCAGATACCCGGCGGCAGCCTTCCGGCACCGGCGCTTTCGCCGCACCGGCGTGGCGGAGTAGCTCAGTTGGTTAGAGCAGCGGAATCATAATCCGCGTGTCGGGGGTTCAAATCCCTCCTCCGCTACCAAAATCCCGTTTCATCCTGTCACATCACGTCGCCTTGGCGTCCAGAACAGCAGGCGACGCGGGCCTTTGACGACACCTGACGTCACCTGCCGAATCTTGGCAGCGCCGCGATCTGTGGGTATCGATGTGGGTAGAAAACGAAGGGTCCTGGACCCGCTACCACGGATACCCACAAATGCCCCTCACAGACATCGCCTGCCGCAATACCAAGCCTCGGGAGAAGCAGTACAAACTCTCGGATGGAGGCGGTCTCCAGCTCGTTGTGACGCCGGCGGGCGGTAAGCACTGGCGGCTTGCCTACCGGTTCGCCGGCAAGGAAAAGACCCTGAGCTTTGGCGCCTATCCCACCGTCAAACTCGCCGATGCGCGCGAGCAGCGGGATGACGCCAGGAAGTTGCTACGCCAGGGCATCAATCCGGCGGAGCTACGCAAGGAGCGGATCAAGGCCGCAGCGACTGAAGTCGAAAATACCTTCGAGGCCATCGCCCGGGAATGGCACGAGAACGAGAAGGGCGGCTGGGTGCAGGCGCATGCGGATCGCGTGCTCTCACGGCTGGAGCATGACGTCTTCCCGAAGATGGGTGCAAAGGCCATTGATGCGATCGAAGCGCCGGACGTCCTTGCCGTGATCCGGTCCGTAGAGGCGAGGGGTGCGCTCGATGTCGCCAAGCGCATTAGACAGTCGGTCGGTGCCGTGTTTCGCTACGGCATCGCCACGGGACGCGCCCGCCGCGACCCGAGTGGCGATCTGCGCGGCGCGCTGAAACCGGCGCCCCGGGTGCGCCATCACGCCTATCTGCGTGAAACCCAGCTGCCGGAGTTTCTGGGCAAGCTGGATGCGTATGACGGGGAGGCGCGGACACGTCTTGCGATCAACCTCACTCTGCTGACGATGCTGCGGACCAATGAGGTTCGTTTCGGTCGTTGGGAGGAACTGGAGGGGCTGGATGGTGGCAGGCCGCTATGGCGCATACCGGCCGAGAGGATGAAGGCCCGCCGCGAACACCTGGTGCCGCTCGCGCCGCAGGCGGTCAGCATCCTTATGCAGATCAAGTCGGAGGCAGGCAAGAGCTCGCTCATGTTTCCGACGCCGGGTAAAGACGGCGTGATGAGCCAGAACACCATGATCTTCGCGCTCTACCGGATGGGCTACCACTCGAAGCTGACCATCCACGGGTTCCGGCGTACGGCCTCGACCATCCTTAATGAGTACGGTTTCAACCGCGACTGGATCGAGCGCCAACTGGCCCATGGCGAACAGGATGAAATCCGAGCCGCCTACAACGCCGCGGAGTGGCTACAGGGCCGTCGCGAAATGCTAGCCTGGTGGGCAGACTACGTCGAGAAAATGCGCGGGCGGACACGCGGACAACGTTGAATTAGGAAACATGTCGATCCGCTAAGCGATGGCTACTTGCAGAATGGGCTGAGGGGACAGGCTGCCTTCGGCACCCGCGCCATGGACGTGAGGTGATCGAGTCGGGCTTCCTAGCCGGATGGTTAGTCACTTGTGAAGAACGGGGCCCCACCCGAAAAGGCGCGGTAGATCGCGGTCCAGCCGCCGCTACCAAGATGATCAGTCGGAGGGGAGGGCCCGCCCGATCGCCTGCACAATTTTCCTAATGTCGATCGGCTTCTCGCACCGCGCCACCGCACTAAAGCGGCTGGGGATGACAGAGGCATCGTATCCGGTTGCGAAGATGATCGGCACCCCGCGCTCTAACAGCAGGTCCGCTGCGGGGAACACCATTTCGCCCCCAAGATTGGCATCCAGGATTGCTCCATCGAGTTGCCCATTCTCCTCGATCAGGGTAGCCGCCTCGGCGAGCCTACCGACCGGACCGATGACGACCGCTCCGGCATTCTCAAGTTCGGTCTGCAGTTCGTCGGCCAGCAGGTATTCGTCCTCTACCACGAGCACGCGGCAATCGCGTAGCGTGCGATCAGACATTGGTTACCTCCTGTAAGTTCGAGCTTGCCGATACTGGGAGCGAGATGGTGCAGTGAACGCCGTCAGGACCGAGTTCGAAGCTGGTCTTGGCCTTGAGCTGATAAGGTAGAGCTCGCTCGATCAACTCTCGGCCCTGCCCACCATCGCCCGGCTTTCCGCCCGCTGGCCCGATTGTGATACCACTCTCGCGCCAATCGATGTGAAGCCAAGGGCTACCGTCTGCGCCATTGGATTCCAGCGACCAGCTTATCTCCAATCTGCCTTTCGGCTGGGCAAGAGCTCCGTATTTGAGCGCATTGGTCGCGAGTTCGTGGAGAGCCATCGCCAGCGTCTGCACACTCGACGAGCGTAGGCGAACACCTTCCGGTCCATCAACGCTGACACGCCCGGAACTGCCGTTCAAAGCTGCCAATTCTGCATTTATCAATTCGTCAAAAGTCACGCGATCATGTTCATTCAGTCGCGACAGGAGGCCTTGCACGCGCGAAAGGGCCTCCAGCCGTTCGCGAAAGCGCGTGCGGAAACCTGGGAGGTCAGCGCTGGTGCGCGCCGTCTTGTCGGACATCGAGCGCACCACCCCCATCAGGTTACGGGTGCGATGCTGGAGTTCAGCAACAAGGACGTTCTGACGCTCTTGCAGTTCGCGGATGTCGTGAATGTCAGTCGAGGTGCCAAGCCATTCGACAATCGTTTCGGTCTGATCGCGCACAGGTGCAGCGCGGGACTGAAACCAACGGTATTGGCCGGTCGCCGCCTGGCAGATGCGCGCCTCAACATCGAAGCTGCCACTTTCACGCGCAACCTCCCAGGCGAGTCGCACGGTATCGCGATCGTCGGGATGAAATGCTCCCAGCCAGCCAAGGCCCCTGCTTTGCTCGAGCGTGAGGCCCGTATGGGCGGTCCATTGCGGGCTCGACCACGTCCAATCTCCATTACCAACGGCGCGCCAGACAAGCTGAAGAATGCCTTCCATCAGCACCTGAAGGCGAAGCTCGGTCTCCCGCAGTTCAGTCAGATCGTGGCCAACACCGCCAATGAGCATGACCTCACCGGCGGCATTGGTGATCGGGAAATCGGTGTTTCGGAGCCAGCGGATCGATCCATCTACTGGCCTCCGGATTCGGTAATCGAAAGTGACATGCTCCCCGGCACGCACACGCTTGATTGCATCGAGGACCCGCTCTCGATCCTCGGGCACGATCAGATCCAGCCAGTTGCGGAAACTATTGCCGTTCAGAGCCTCCTCGCGGCTGAGCCCGTAGATCGCCTCGAATGCAGGCGTCAGATACTGCCACTGCAACTTCTCGGCGTCGCGCATCCAGAGGATGTCCTGCGACGCCTCTCCGAACTGGCGTAGCCGCTCCTCACTTTCGCGCAATGCCGCCTCTGCACGGGTTCGCTCGGTAACGTCCTGGCCTATCTTGAGATAGCCCCGGAACTTTCCAGCGTGATCCTTGAGGGCTATCGTCTGCCCATCGAGAAAGACTTGTGTCCCGTCCCGCCGTTGATGCCAGCGTACATTTGCGGACGTTCCATTCTCGCGCGCGGCGGAGAGCTCGCGCGCGGGTACGCCAGCAGCGCGATCTTCCTCGGTGAAGATCATATCGGTTTTCTGGCCGATCGCCTCGGACGATGACCAGCCGAGAATATCCTCGGAGCCGCCCAGCCACGCGGTGATGCGATCTTCGGCATCGCTCACCACCATCACATAGGCGCGGGCGTTCTCGATCAGGAGCAGGCGTTCTTCCGCGAACCGTAGAGCGGCAACAGTCTTGAAGCGGTCGATGACAGGTCCGAGCACCATGGCGTAGGTCTTGAGGAACTCGATGTCCTCCTGATCAAACCCGCGGGGCATGCAGGCATCGACCTGTAATATGCCAAAAGGCTTGCGGCCCGGCAGAAAGATCGGAACGTTCACCAGCGCGATTACGCCGTGGTCGCGCAGGAAGCGTGGGAATTCGAAACGTTCTTCCTGCGTAATGTCGTTGGTGATGACCGGCTCCGCCGTCTCGATGGCATAAGTTTCGGAGGAGTGCTCACCCAGGCTGATCCGCTCGCTGCCGACGATGCCGGGACGCCATCCTATACCGGCTCGAACGAGACCCGTGTGGGTGTCGCGGTCGATTTCGATGACCTTCGCCAGATCGACTTCAAGCGCCTCTGCGATCAGCCGGCAGGCTTCATTGAGGATGTCGTCGAGATCGTCATGATCCAACACGAAATCGCCGAACTGGGACAGAACGCGCTGGCGTCTGGAGAATTCATGCTGACCGGCCATTCTATCTAACGCGATCCATCAAATTTTGCTCCCACGAGGCGTGTTCTTGCACAGCCTGTCCTGCTTTGCTTGCGCTTAGTCTGACCGCTGATAAAGCGACTGATTGGCATCGGTAAGTGCCGCCGCAGGAAGACCCTGCCTGGAATTCACTTAAGAAGGTTGGCGCGAAGCGCGCACTCGATCGAATTCCTGGGTTGCCGTCAATGGCTGTGGGTGTGACGGGGGCGGCAGCTCCGAGCGGTTGGAGCGGCTACGAGATTCTTGGGCCTCCATTGAGGGCATGGGCTGGGGGACGTGAGGCAAGCGACCACGCTACCGCAAGTCCGCCCGCAGCGCAGACCTGCTGCGGAGGCGCGCGATCATCATGCTCCCACGGGGCCACCAGTAGCTGTCATGCACACGCGCAGTGCTCGTCGGCGCTGAGGGAGACGTTGGCGCCTTCAGTTCCAGATATGCCCTGCCGCTGTGGCGGGCGACTCTCTTGCCGAACGCATTCGTTCAGATCGGCAGCATCACTTGAAGTTTGCGTTTACCACCGGCGCAGATCAGTAAATTCGTTAAGAAGTTCGAATGCGGACCTGTCTACCCTGTGAGCAGCGTCAAAAGGTCCAATCGGAGGCGGCATTGCTGCGTTGATGTATGTTCAAGTTTGGTAGTGCTGGTGCGGCGGCTGCATTCGTAACTCTGTCCCTGTTTTCTTCCACGGCACTGGCCGACGATTGGACCGCGGTGAAGCTCCGCGGCATCGTGCTTGGCCTGTTCGGGAGCGAGTGGGTGAAGCTTGAACGCGGGGCGGTTATTCCGGACGACCAGCCGATCCGGACCTTGCGCAGCGGCCGCGTCACCTTCCAGCGTGGCGCCGAGAGCATCGATCTCGGGCCTGACACGCAGGTGCAGATCATCGACCGGACAGGCTACGCGAAGTACACGACCGTGAAGCAATATTTCGGGCGGGTGGAGGTCGAGGCGGAAGTGCGCGAGGTGACACATTTCGCGGTGCAGACGCCGTTTCTCGCGGCTGTGGTCAAAGGCACGCGCTTCGTCGTTATCTCAGGTGATCGAGGCGCCAAGGTGCAGGTGGAACGAGGCGCCGTTGCTGTAGAAGATTCCGACGATCATTCGTCGGTCGTGGTGACGGCCGGACAGGAAGTTTCCGCGACGCCCGAGGCGGTGATGCAGGTCAGCGGCCGAGGCGACCTGCCGCAGGTTGTCGATGCCGGGGGTCGGCTGATCGACCAGCAGGCGGCAGCACCCGGATCGGCGCAAGCCGGGGCCGCTCCCGGCAAGAGCGGCAGCGCACCTGGCAAGAGTGGCAGCGCACCTGGCAAGAGTGGCAGCGCGCCTGGTCACAGCGGCGGTGGGTCCCGGAAACAGCGATAAAGCACCGGGCAAAAGTGGCAGTTCATCTGGAAACAGCGGCGGTGGCGGCCACGAAAACAGCGGCGGTGGCGGGGCCGGCAATAGCGGCGGCTCACCTGGGAACAGCGGCAGTGCTCCGGGAAACAGCGGAGATTCGCCCGGCAATAGCGGCGGCAAGGGAAAGGGCAAAAAGTAGCTCCGAGACCCTTCTGCGCCCGACTGATACGAGGAGGAGCTAGCAGGACGCTGAAGCCGGCGCCGATCTGGAGCAGTCTGCCAAGCTAGTGCCCCGGAACCGCTAACCCTAGGGTCCTCTAATCGCGTGGCCGACGCCGTTGGCAACCGTCTCCTTTCGGCCTTATTATTGACCTTCACGGGCGCCACGGATTCACAGCTCCATTCCGAAATCCCGCTCGCCATTGCTTCGCCGCCACGCCCCCATCTGGCGCCGTATCTGCTCAGCGCGTGAAAGCTGAACCACCGGCATAGAAAGCGGCGCGGGAGTGCGAACCGACTCGGTCGTTGCCGCCACTTCAATCTGCTGAGCGAGCTGCGCCGCCATATAATCGAGCGTCGAGTCTTTGACGCGTTGGCGCGAGAGGCTCTTGATGAGCGCCTCGCGGTCGCGGAACTGATCCTGCCCATAGTGAAGGGTGACCGCATCGCGGTGCCGGGAGAGGGCGACATAGGCCATGTTGCGGTCCATGGAGCGACCCGCCAGCACATGGGCACGGTCCACAGTCACCCCCTGGGCCTTGTGGACCGTCATAGCATAGCCGTGGGTGATGTTGCGGTATTTTGCCAGATCGACCACCACGCGGCGCCGCTCAGGACCATCCAACCTCACGACAAGCGTGCCGGCACCGAAAGCTTCGAGTGTCCCAATGGTGCCGTTACGAACCCCCATCTTCGCATTATTCCTGGTGAAGAGCAGGCGCTCGCCGACAGCTAGTTTGAGGGGGAAGTTGCGCGGCGGCTGGTCGATGGTCTCCTCAACGGCAGTGAGGGAGCGATCCTCGCCCAGCTTTCCTGCTTCCCGCATGACCGCCCGCGCTTCGCTGTTCAGCATCGCGACATCAAGCCGGGTGGCGGCAAGGATCAGGCTGGGCACTGCCGCGGAACGACCCTCCTGAAGCTCCTGCGCCCAGGCCGCAATCAGACCCTGAGTTGCCTGCTCCCTATTCGCGTAAGCCTTCAATGCTCCGGCCTCACCATAGGCATTGATGGCATCGCCGGTGCGCCCGCTCGCCAGATCCATCGTCGCCTGGCGCTGCCAAACCTCGCGTTGCCGCATGACCTCGGAGATTGTCGCCGTGCCCACGCGCTCGGAGAGGCTGCGAAAGGCGGCGCCGGCTTCGATCGCCTGCAGCTGCTCGGGATCGCCGACCAGCACCACCTTGGCGCCGCCGAGCCGGGCGGCCGAGACCACCTGCTGCATCTGCCGACTGCCGACCATGCCGGCCTCATCGATGACCAGCACATCTTTGGCCGTAAACGTAATCGTTTTGTTCTCGAGCCCCCATTGCAAAGCGTGCAGCGTCGATGACCTGATACCGCTGCCTTGCTCGAGGCCCTCGGCAGCGATGCCGGAGAGTGCCGCGCCGCGGACCGTGTAGCCGGAGGCTTCCCAGGCCTCTTTCGCAGTCGCCAGCATGGTCGACTTGCCCGTCCCCGCATAACCCACAACACAGGCCATGGCTTCGGGCCCGGTGATGTGCGCAAGCGCTTCCCGTTGTCCGGGCGTGAGATGCGGCGCTGCCTTCTGTATACGTTTACCTTTGGCGGCGAGGGGATGGCTGTGGTCGGCCGCCATGGCGTCGGCGGTGGCGGCAAGGATCGCCTCCGCCCGTACCATGGTTCTGGTGCTGAACCGCTCCGTGCCTGCGAGCCGCACCAGCTCACCATTGGTTTCGACCTTGGTGAGCAGCGACTGAAAACTCTGCGCATCCGACGTCAGCACCCCGACCATGCGGGCCAGATCCTGCCGCGTAAAGGTCGCGTCATGACGGGTCAGGCCCTTCAGGACCCGCTCCACCGGATCGCCGGCTTTGACGGAAAGCCCCGCCGCCAGCGCTCGGCGATCCAGCCAGGCGGTGCGATGCGGCGAGCGATCTCCCACCGGAACATAGGCGCTTGGCTCTGAACCTGCCTGCTTCTCGGCTGCCCGCAGAACCTTAAGCGCCTGCCGGTCCTCGTTGTTGTGGATGCGCTGTTCGCAGTGGATGCCATGCGCGCGCTCATAGGCTTCGGCCCAGCGCGAGAATTCGAGCTTGGTGAACTTCAGGTCGGCGGTCCTGCCGGTATAGGGATGCACCGTGTTGACGACGACATGAAGGTGCAGATGCTGCTTGTCTGAATGCGCGGCGATCACCGCCTGATGTTCGGAGAGTCCCATGGCCTTGAGGCTCGAGAGCGCCGTCTCCTTCATATGCGCCTCGCTCGGCTGCTCGCCATGCGCCCAGCTCAGCGTGTAATGCAGCACGGGATGGGTGTTCTTGCGGCCGCGCGCGTCGAGCCCGGCATGGGCTTTCAGGGCCGCCTGATCCTTGGCGGTCGCGAACATCTCGAACCAGGCGTCCTCGGGGCCGGACACCAGATTGCGGGTCATGGTCCAGTCGACGCGGTCAGAGCTCTGTTGGTTCGGATCGTGCAGGATGTAGGTGCACGCGCCTTTGAAACTCTTCCCGCGCTTGTGGAGGCGCGGAATCATCTTTCATCCTTTGGGCGGCGGATTTGAGACGCTGGGCGAGGAGTTCGTCCTCGGCCAGCAGTTGAATGAGCCGGTGCAGCGAGCGTGAGGTGAAGCCGACATCCGGCGGCAGGTTCGAATTCACGGCATGGGCGATCTGGTTGAGGTTGTTGCCGACGCGCTTGAGCTCGGCCATCAGCGCCGGGTCGAGCGGGGCGGGGAGGTCCGAGGCCAAGACTTTGATGCCCCCCTTGGTTACCAGCCGCTCGGCGAGGCCCGAGACCGTGAGCTTGAGCCAGGCGGCGTTGAGCTTGAGGCGTTCGTAGTCTGCCTCCTTGATGCGGATCGAAATGACGCGGCTGCGCGGCGCGTCGGGATGCGTGCGGCGTCTGGGCAAGCGACCCTCCAAAGCAATCGATCTGACCCCGATCGGGATCACGGTTGTGAATGGGGCTGGGGGACCGACTGGTCCTTCCGAAGCACAAGCCGGATTTGATTACGAAATCAAATCCACATCTCGCTACCCCGCAGAATCCTACCCCCTACTTCCCCCACCCGGTGACACGTCCGCTCAAGTTATTCCCAACTTTTTACGCGCCGCAACAATAATATCCATAATAACACTACGGATACTGGTGTCACATGGCAGAACAGCAGAGAACGTCCCGTATCGTATACTTAACTTAACTGCCGGTGATATGTAAATTCTTGCGTTAAGACATGCAAGCGCATGCGCCAAGGAGGACCAAAAAATGCGACAGACAGCGTTTCCACCACGCGGTTCGGGGATCGAGGGGCGGGCTGAATCGCCGCCGGCCGAGCAGTGGGTGCAGCCCTGGCAGCTTGGACCTGCCTGGGATTGGCAGCCTGGCCGGGTGCTGCTCGGCCAATGGCAGGGGCGCGAGTTTGGCATCGACGACGACCGCCACATCGTCACCATCGCCGGTTCGCGCAGCGGCAAGTCGTCGACCGTGCTCAAGCCCAATCTCGCCCGCTACCCCGGCTCCGTCGTGGTGCTCGATCCCAAAGGCGAGTTGGCAAAGGCGACGGCGGAGATACGCCGGGCCATGGGCCAACAGGTGTTCGTGCTCGACCCGTTCGGGGAGACCGGGATGGAGAGTGCCTCACACAACCCGTTCGAGGAGTTGCTGGCGGCACGGCCCGAGCATCGTAGCGCCGACGCGGCGCTCTTCGCCGATGCCCTGATCATATCTCATGAGAAGGACCCGCACTGGACCGACAGCGCCAAGAACTTCGACAAGGGAGCGACGCTCTATCTGCTGGCGACAGTGTCGCCGTGCCCTACCCTGCGGCATCTGCGGATGCTGATGAACAGCACGCCGGCGGAGCTCGACGAACTCTTCGTGGCGATGGCTAACTGCGATGCCTTTGACGGCGTCGTCTCCAATATTGGGGCCGCCTTTCTCGGCAAGAAGGAGGCAGGGGGCAAGGAGCTCTCCTCGATCATGTCGACGGCGCAGGAACAGACGGCGCCGCTCGATGATCTGTTCGCCGTCACCAGCCGTTCCGACTTTCAGCTCACGGATCTGCGGGATGGCAACACCACCATCTATCTGGTGCTGCCGGGCCTGCGCATGGGCACGCATTTCCGGTGGCTGCGGCTCTTCATCCAGCAGGCGCTCGCGGCGATGGAGCGCGCGCCGGTACCGCGCGGGCAACTGCCGGTCTGGTTCGTGCTCGAGGAGTTCTCTTCGCTCGGCTACATGCGCACCATTGAATCCGCGGCGGGCCTGATCGCCGGGGCGGGCGTCAAGCTCTGGCCGGTGCTGCAGGACTTAACGCAGCTCAAGACCCACTACCCGAACTCCTGGGAAACCTTCCTTGGCAATGCCGGGATCATCCAGGCCTTCGGCAATGCCGATCTCACCACCACCGAACATCTCTCAAAGCTGCTCGGCACCACGCAGGTGGTCGAGCGCCAGGTGGTTCGCGTTTCGGGCGCGGCGATGGCCCATGGGGATACCGGCCAACGCGAGCATCTGCGTTCCGTGCGCCTGCTCGATCCCAATGAAATCACGCGCCACTTCGCGCGCGAAACCGGCCGTCAGCTGATCCTGATGCCCGGCCGGCCCCCGATCTACATGGAAAGGATGGATCATCATGACTAGGTTTCAATGCGAGAAAATCCGCGAACACGACGACAAGGGCCGCCTCGTCAAATCGGGGGCTGAATGGCGGGAGAAGCGGTGGTGGCTCGCCCTCTTCGGCGTCGGCGTATTCTGCCTTGGTGTGGCCGGGCTCCTGCTCGCCTGGATGTTTGACCACCTCTATCCGGGCCACCCGGCGGCGTTCAATACGGCGCTGCTGTCCTCGCCGCTGCTCTTGCTCGGCATCATGTGGGCGGGACCCTCGAGCTGGCGCAAGCGCGCATTGATCTTCCACGCCGATGGCCGGATGGAGATGCCATACGGGCTTCCTTACCATCCCTTCCGCAGGGCGATTGAGGGGCACCACAAGGTCCTCATCAGCATTGAGCAGGAGCGCCACGCCGACCACACCAGCAGCGTGACGGGCATCTCGACAGGCGGCGACAGCGTGGGCATCGCGAAGGATGTGACCAAGTATCAGGCCCTGAAAGTAGCGGTTCAGCTCACGCGCGCGCTGAACGAGCTCCGTCAGGACCTGGCCAGTGGTGCAGAGCTGAGCGCGCCCGCACTGCCGCTGCGCGGCCACCAGATCATGCCCGACTTCATGATCAACTAAACCGCGTAAGCGAGAGTCGGGACGGGGACCGGGCAGCGGTCCTTTCGCCCCGCCTCTTTTTCCATCCGCCAGCCGCGCCGCCGCCAAAGCGATGCCGGCACGAGTCCCCCCGATAGACCGCCATGCAGATGCGAAGGCCCCGTCCATCGGCGCGGCCTTCGCGCCGGCTCAGTATTCCTCCGCCAGCAGGATCGTCAGCACCCTGGTGGTGACCGCCGGGTCTGACGGGTCCGGCGAGGCGTATTCCAGGGTCCGGTCGTAATAGTCGATCTTCCAGAAGACCGTGGTGCCGGCGATCTCGACGCTGCCGAACTCATGCTCGCCATGCGGATCGTTGTCCTCCGTGAAAGTGTCGAAGGCACGAACCGCCTGCACGCAGGCCACCCGGAAGGCGGGTCCCAGGGCCTGAATGCCCTGGGTGATCATGACCTGACCGCCAATGAAATGGGTGCGCAGACGGTCGTTGAGGCAGCGGATGCGGTCCGCGGAGGGAGCGATGGAGGGGGTCATTTCTGACCCCCTTTCTTGCCTCCGGTTGCGCGCTCGGATGTGGCCTGAGCCTCATCCTGTTCGCTGACCTCGCGGATCACGAGGCGGCCATGCAGCGGGACGGCGTCGAGGCGCAGGGAGATGCCCTTGCCGTCGCGGTTGAGCCAGCCTGCGCCCATGCGGGTCCAGAAGGCATTGTCGTTTTCTCCGCTCACCTGCCAGATGATGTGGGTGGGGCGTTTGTCATTGGTATCGGTGGTCATAATGGTTCTCCGTTCTTTTCGGTTTTCGCCAGGCACCACGCCCGGCTTGATGGGGACGAAGAAACCGGGGACCGAAGGACGGGGGTTCAAACGCCGCGTCAGCGCCCTCCACGAGGGGGCGGAGCTGGCATGACGACCGAAGGGAGGAAGAAGCGAGCCGCGTTGAACGCACGGCCGGACCCGGTTAGTCACCATCCATCCAAAGCCGGGCCAGCCACTGGCGCTAAAAGGAACCGGAAAGAGAACGGAGATCCGGACCACGGCGATGCCGATCGTTCCCCCGGCACCGCATGCAGGGATGCCGCGAAACACAAGGGCCTGCGTACTGACCACATGGTGGTGGCCTACATCATGACGGCCAAGGCACGCCCTGCCTCCTACGCCCCGCAAGGATTGCCTGATCCAGCGTGTCGCTGAGCGTGATGAGTTTTCGGCCCGTCTAGCGCAAAACGGGCGGAGAAAGGGAAGCAGGCTCCCGCTGTGCCTTCTGCACCACCAGTTCCGCCGCACGCACGTCAACAAGCAATCCTCACATTAGGTCAGTGTTATTGACCTAAGTGGCATTACTGTCCTAGAATAAGTGATGGGTCGGCTGTTGTCGCTCTCAGGGTGTCACGAAAAAGCGGGGGTTCATGCATGCAGATCGAAACCATCTAGGCGGCGGTTCAGCGCTCCGTCACCGTGTACAGCCCCCCACTCAATCGGCCCGAGCAAGTCTTGCGTCCAGACTGCGTGCGCTCGGTCTATCCCCCCGGATCAGATCGGGCGTCCGCACTCTGGGCGTAGGTTTCGCCCTCGCTCTCACCGTCTTCGCCGACTCTGCCCATGCCGCTTGCCCGGCCGCACCCATTGCCAGTCAGGAAGATATGGCGATCCGCTTCCCGGTTGCCCAGGGCATCTGGATCGGCTCTGCATCCCACATGATCGGGCAGGTTCAGAACGAGTCCATCCAGGTCGAAGGCGTGCTGGTCTATGACAGCACGGCCAAGACCCTCAAGCTGTGCGACGGCACCAACTGGATTGATCTGGCCGACAGCGGTTCAGATGTCAGTGCGGCCGGCTCAGTAGGCCAGATCCAGTTCAATGACGGCTCGGACGGCCTTGCCGCCGATGCAGGTCTGCACTGGGACAATGTGAACAAGCGGCTGGGCATCGGTACGGCCACCCCGGGCGAGAAGCTTGTCGTTGAGGCAGGCGGGATTCACGCCCGAAACACCTCAGGAAGCTGGTTTGAGGCACACATCACTGACAACAGCAATAGCGGCGTTTTTCGCATCCGTGACAGCAACAATAATACTGTTGCCCAAATTGTGGGAAGCGAACTGGATGGCTCGGGTAATGGCAAAGTTTCATTTTCTGCCGCAGACGCATGGTCCTTCATGGACGGCAATTTCGGTATTGGGACGACGTCGCCGGGCGAAGCGCTGGAGATCAACGGCAATCTTAAGACGTCCGCCAATGGCATCATGCCGAATTTTGTTCTGGATTCCAGCAGTAGCGGCGATAACTGGACGGAACAGGGAGCGTACATCTCACTTGGGGAAGGCGCCTCCACCGGGAGCGCGGCTACCATGCACGTTACCTATGTGGGCAACGGCATGGGCTACACCGGTGCTGGTACTGTTGCAGCAGGTATTCCCTCCGGCGGCTATTGGCGCTACAAATATAATAGCGGCGAAGTCTACACCACCGCGAACGTATATGCTGCCAACTATTATCACACCTCGGATCGCCGGCTGAAATCCAATATCCAGACCTATCGCGGCGGGCTTGATGCGGTCCTGGCGATGCGCGGCGTGACTTTCAACTGGAAGGAAAGCGGCAAGCCTGCATCAGGTGTCCTCGCGCAGGAGTTGCAGTCGGTGATGCCGTCTGCGGTCAGTGCCAGCGAAAACGACAAGGGCGAGGGGGTTCTGGCTGTCGATTATGATCAGATCGTCGCACCGCTGATCGAGGCTGTGAAGGAACTCAAGACCGCGAATGATAATCAGTCATTTGAAATCGAGGCATTGCGGAGCGAGATTCAGGCGCTGAAGGCCGCACGATGAAGGCGGCCATTGCCGCCGTAGCATGCTTGGTGATCGCGGCTTCTGTGAGTGCTGCGAATGCATCGGACGGTTATTCGCTGGCTGACGGTACCACTACGAGTATCGATGAGCATGGAGCATGCCGTAAGGTCACGAACAATTCCGGCAAAAACCAATACGTGCCGACGACCGCAGCTGCTGAATGGACAAGCTTCTACAGCACCACCCACCCGGGTGTCACAATGGCGGCATGCCTTACAAACGTGTGCGCAGGCTTCGCGTGGAACAACCGGGCATGGTCTGGCGGGTCTGTCTTGAGTTCGACCGCAGTTGCGGACGTTGATGCCTGCAAAGCCCAGTGCGGTGCGGGAGGTTCGGGAAATTGTACCTTCATAACGTCGACCGGGGTATGCGAAGAGCGGTCAGCCACTACCACGACAGTGTCACAAACGGGGTCGATGGCTGTCAAATGCGGATTGACGCGCGTGGCATCCGTCAATTTAGGTGCCCATTGTATTGAAGTGTTGAAAGCGGACTCAACTCTTGTCCGAACGTATTGCGACAACATCGGCGGTGCCTCCATCACGGATAGTACAACCTTCGCTCCCTGTTCTCTGACCATCGCTGCCGTTGGAGTTAACACTTTCTCTTTTTCTCACTCGTGCGGCGGGTCGGGTGGATCAGGGTCAGGCCAGAGCGGTTACGGCATGGCAGGACCATACTGGTTCACGACTTATCCAGGACCACCACCGTGATGAGCGGTTTACTGCAGCTAGTCCCACATCCTGGCCGCCAACTCCCGCTCCTCCGTGCCTAGCGCATCGGCGTAGATCGCCGTCGTTGCTATGCTGGCATGCCCGAGCCAGCGCTGCGTCAGATTGAGCGGGACGCCTGACCGGACCGCATGAATGCCGAAACCGTGTCGTAAGCCCTTCGGGGTAGCATGCAGCCCCCGCGGTATGGCCGCCGCTTCCATCACCTGCCTGACCTTCTGCCAGGCTGTCGAGCGCGCCATTGGCCAGAGGCGGCCCCCGCCACCGATAGCCGTGCAAGCCTGTAAGCGCTCCAGCAGTGCCGCCGGCACAGGCACCGCGCGCACCGCAACACGCCCGCGCTTCTTGAGCGACAGGAAGGCAACGCAGCCTTCGCCGGGATCGAGTGAGGAGGGCGTTGTTGCCAGCGCCTCGCTGATCCGGCAGCCGGTATAGGCCAGCAGCAGGCACAGGGCCCCCACGCCTCGATCAGGCCACGTCCAGGCCTGGGCGATGAACCGCGTCCGTTCGTCGGGCGTCAGATATTTGCGCCGTCCGTCCGGGGCGCGCAGCGTCGTCTGTGGGGCAAAGTGGTGGCTCATGTCGTCTCTCCTCCCCAGCACGCTGGCGAGAAGGCACGACAGAATTACCCATTCTGTTCGGTCACCCTGGAAAGCTACGGATCGCATGGCTTTCGCACGAGCATCGAACGAGAATTATAACAGCCGCACAATACGGCGACAATAAGAATCAAAGCTGTTTCACAGCATTAAACAGAATGGGTAATTCTGTTCAGTTGTCCGACGTGCATCAGCCGCGAGCAGACTTCTGTTGCCGCGCGCTGCGCGACGATCCTGCACGCAATGACTTCCAAAGAAATATCTTTTGCAAGCAACAGGAACGGAAACATGTCACATGACGCCGGACTCCGCCGCCAGGTCCAGGAGCAGATCAGGCAGACCCCCAACATGGAAAAGGTCCAGCCGCACCAGACCGGCAACGACCATGATGCTCGGGTCATCAACAACGAGATCGACCGCCAGCGCGAACAGCAGGGTCGGTAGACAGGAGAGGGGCCGGGTCTCACCGGCCCCTCAATTTCAACGGGGAGAGACACTTTGAAGAGAGTAGTAATCACCGCGCGGATGCTTGCTGCAGGCGCGGCCGTGCTGGTGCTGGCGGCATGTTCGGGCGAACCGAGCGGCAACGACATCAAAGAGGCGATCCGCAACAACGCCGCCGTGATGATGCAGATGCGCGCGCTCGCGCAGATGAGCGGCGGCGGCGACGCCGATGAGCTGATCAACGCCGCGAGTGTCGAGAAAGGCCAGTGCACGCAGGCGCAGGGGCAGCCCGGCTTTGTCTGCGACTTTCGCCTGAACGCGGGCGGCCAGACCGGTCCATGGGGCAAGGCACGATTTTTCAATGCCAATGGCTGGCAACTCGAACAATAGGGAGAGACGTGAATGTTGAGACACAGCATGGTGCTGGCACTGCTCATGAGCGTATCGCCAGTGGCGCAGGCGCAGGAAATTGAATGGCGGGAGGTCACCGCTCTTGCCAAGGGCGTCGGCACCCCATCCGGGGCGGAGATAGATATCCTCGGAATAGCGCCCGGCGATACATTTGCGGAGGCGAAGGAAAAGCTCCTCGCTCTGGCGCCGCCAGATGCAACACAGGCACCCGAGCTCAGCGAGGCCGCCCGACGCGCCGGGGTAGTTTCATCACCGGCCTATGAGGAGGAGACGGTCATCATAACCCTGCCGACGGGCGGTAGTTCGCGCATTGAAGCCGAGTACGCCAGCCGGATGAGCCTGACGCGGCGGTATGGCGAGGAGGACTCGACCAGCGACAGGGTGCAGGTTGATTTCAGCGCGCCCGCATCCGGGCATCAGGCGATGATGATCATGCGCACCATTACCTACAACCATGAAGGCGAGCAGCCGCTCATCAATCCGATCATTGAGGATCTAAGCCGGAAGTTCGGTGCGCAGCCATCGGTCTTTCCGGATACGGGCGACTATATCTGGCGCTTCGATGACGGCAGCGCCGTGCCGGTTGGTCACCAGAGCGAATGCCACCACGAGGCAAGCGCCGATACCGAGGAGCATGGGGTCGCCGGGATCAACGAAGATGGGCGTTGCGATGTTCTTCTGACTCTCGCCATCACGCGCGGGATTTCGGAAGACCATGCCGAGCAGCTGCGGTTTTATCTCAGCGACAATGAGCGGGCCAAAGCCAATCTGAGCACCGATTACGGCTTCTTCCACGATTACGTTGAAGAGGTGCGCAGCCGCGCGGGAGACAAGCCCGCTCTCTAGCTACCATCACCGACAATGAGTAAAGGCCGCCTTTGACCGGGCGGCCTGTTGCTGTGTTAAGTCAGCTGGCGGGCAGGCGGCGCCAAGCCCAAAGCTGACTGATAAAATAAGATAAGGACGCCGCCTTGACCGCAGCGGCGTCCTGCGCAGCCCGGCTTAGAACAGCGAGAGCTGCTGTCGCGCCTCTACTGCACGTCGCCATTCCGGGGCGCGGGCAGCGTGGTCCAGCCAGCGCTTGACATATTCCGCCGGCCCGCCATGGGCGTCGATCTCGTCTGCGGGCAGGAAATGCGAGCGATAGCCGGTGTCGCTGATCGGCAGGGGCTCCTTTGCCGGCGCCACACTGCGCACCTGCAGATGGGCGGTGCGAAAGGCAGTGGCGTTCAGCCAATGTGCTTCGTAGGTGACCTCGAGGGCAATGCCGCACCAGTTCACGGTGTGGGTTTCGATGTTGCAGTCCTTGTTCATGCTGCCCTCCGGCGAAGGAAGGCAGCCGCCTCGGAGGCGCGCGCGGCAGCGGTGAAGATGGCCCGGCTGTCCGCCTTCAGGAGTTGCAGCCAGTAGGCGAGGTATTTCGCGTGGTCCGGCCGGACCTCCTGCGTGATCCCGAGTTCGGCGCACAGGAACGCGGCACCGATTTCAGCCACGAGTTCCTCGGCGGCATAGGCATGATCGCCAAAGCGCTTGCCCATGCTGCGGTCAAGTCGGTGCACGGCGCCGGTCCAGTGGATCAGCTCGTGCACCAGCGTCGCGTAGTAGCCCTCGGAGCGGGTGAGGGTTTCGGTGCCAGTGAACAGACCTTCTTCCGGCATCTGAACGTGATCGTAGCGCGGGGTGTAGAAGGCCTGGTCGCCGCCATGCCGGATGGTGGCTTTCGTGCTGCTGACGAAGGCATCCACTGCGGCGAGGCGCTCGATCGGTCCGAGTGGCGCCGGAGCGTCCGGCAGCTCGAAGCCATCGACCTGGCTTGCGTTGAACACGTAGGACGCGCGCGCCATACGGCGCTTGCCGGTATCATCCGGCTGTTCCGGATCAGGGTCGGTCTCAAACTCGCGGTAGAAGACGACCAGTGAAGACCGCTCGCCCTTGCGCACCTGGGCGCCTTTCTCGGCCCACTGCCTGTACGTGCCCCAGATCGGCGCGGCATAGCCGTGGGACTCGGCGGCGACCCAGAGGTTGAGGATGTTGATGCCGTTATAGGATTTGCCGGTGAGAGCGTTCACTGGCATGTGCAGTGCACCTGCGGCGCGACGCCAGGGCAGTGACGGTCGACCGGGATCGGCCTCGATGGCGGCACTGAGCTGGTTGGTGATCTCCGCATGGATGTCGCGGCGTGGTGCGTTTTCCTTCCTTGGCATGTTCGTACTCCCTTGAGCTTCGCGGACGCCGTGATTGGCGGTCCGGATGCCGGGGAGGCGCGACGGGGAATGAGCGGGTGCGGAACCCGACCTATGGGAGGGCGGCCGGCTGAACAGCCGAAAGCCGAGGCGAATGCCTTGCAGCGCCCGCGCCCCGTCGCATGAAGGGGCATGATGACCGGGCCGCCATGGCCGTCCGTAAGCTCTGGAGTGTAACGGACAGGGAAAACTGCGAGACGCCCGTCAAACTTGCAGGGCATGCTCGCCAGAGGCTACAATATCGCCTGAAGGATTACTCCCTTGCCACTGGTCAAGGCGCAGCTGCTCGACAGCGAGGGGACATCATTGCTCGAGGCAATGGTGGCCTATTCCGATGCCGCCGATGCCACTGTTGCCGCCGCGGCCGAGGCGCTGCATGAAGCTGCCGTGGCAGTGGCCGATGGCACTATGGAAGATGTGCGGTCCGTGCAGCGCGTGAGCGGCGTACTGGTTGAGGGCCGGGCGGTTGTACCGCTCGACGCGGTGATCCGGTGCGAAAGGTCCGCTATGGGGTGGAAACCGAAAGGGCAGCTATTGGCGACGTGTAAATCGAAGCGGACAAGGTGCTGAACTACGCTCTCGTCAGAGCTAAGCACCCAACGGCAGCAGGGAGTGACATGCGTAAGCTCGCTGCTGCATTCCACCATGCCTTTGGCTGCCGATGTTAAGACAAGGGTAACCATGATCGAGGAAGCTGCACACAGTCCTCAAAGGTGTATTCATGTTGCGCTTTGCTGTGTCGTTTTCCTGTCTGTCACTAGCGTTTGTGGCAATGGCGATTGCAGGACCAATGCCAGCGTTGCCAGAGCTCCCGCCATTGCCGACCCACTATAAAAGCCAAGGCGAGAGTGGGCGGTATGCCGGTATCTTATCCGGCTATGGTGATGGAACAGAAACTGGGCTAGGCATTGCGCTGGTGGTGGGCAATACCTTTGCAGAAGCAGACTTGCTCCTGGGGCTCGAGGCCATGGCATTCGCAGCATCACATGGCGAAGTCACGCTTGAAGGAAGTCTGCGGACTGGTCTTGGTTTAACTGACACGATCAGTGTCTTCGGCATCGCGGGTCTGGGCTACAGCTTTGACGCGGAGGCCTTTGTCTCAGTTGGCGGCAGCTTGGAAGCGGATGTGGGCAGCGGCTGGCTGGTTCGTGCAGACTACCGTTACAACCATGACCTGAACGGGGACATGGACACGCACAAGGTTCTAGCTGGCCTGCTGCACAGCTTTTGATCAACTTTTATCGGCATTAAAACTTTTGAAGGCCAGCACTGGCAGAGTTCCTCCACGTCAAGGAAGACGTTTCTGGGAGCAAGAAGTGCGTAAACCTGTTGCAGCAATCGTTCTATCGTTGGCAGCCGTCCTGGGCGCCTCGACGGCCTTAGCGGATGATTGGACTGCGGTGCGGCTGCGCGGCGGTGTCTTCGCTTTGGAGAATGGCGCCTGGACGCAGCTCGTGCGCGGCAGCGTGGTATCCGATGACCGGGTCATCAAGAGCGCCCCGGGTGGACGCATCACCCTGGTGCGAGGCGCGGAAACAATCGAGCTTGGACCAGAGACAACTGCACAGATCTCGGACCGCTCGGGCTTTACCACGGTCTACAATCATGAGGGCACCGTTGGGATTGATGCGGAAGCGCGCAATGTGCAGCACTTCGCTGTGCAAACGCATTTTCTTGCCGCTGTGGTGAAGGGGACTGCTTTCACTGTTCAATCATCGCCAACCGCCTCAACGGTCACGGTGGCACGGGGCAGCGTCGAAGTTGACGACGAACAAAACGGCTCTACTGTCAGTGTTTCATCGGGCCAACAGGTGTCCTCGTCGCAGGGCGCACCGATAACTTCTGACAGCGTGGTTGTAGCACCCCCGAACGCTCCAAAACCTCCAGCGCCTGCTGAAAATCAACCGCCTGTCACTCAGTTCAGTCAGGCTGCTGACCAAGTTATTGATGGCCAGCGCGCGAGCGGTACCGTTGACAGTTCAACCAATGGAGCTTTCGGCGGTGGGAACGGAAACGGGAACTCCGGCAACGGCAATGGCAATGGCAATGGCGGTGGGAACGGAAACGGGAACTCCGGCAACGGCAACGGCAATGGCAATGGCGGTGGGAACGGAAACGGGAACTCCGGCAACGGCAATGGCAATGGCAATGGCGGTGGGAACGGAAACGGGAACTCCGGCAACGGCAACGGCAATGGCGGTGGGAACGGAAACGGGAACTCCGGCAACGGCAATGGCAATGGCGGTGGGAACGGAAACGGGAACTCCGGCAACGGCAACGGCAATGGCAATGGCGGTGGGAACGGAAAAGGAAAAGGTAAGGACTGATCACCCCACCTTGGCTGATGGCCAGCATGCTTCCAGATTTGTGGCCATCGTTCTTGCCTAGTCGCTTCTCTCGAATACGGCTGGTTCTCTAGCAGTCAGCGGATCTGCCTAAAGGACCGGAGCCATGTCGATCTACGCTACGACGGGTCTTGATCTATGCTGGCACAGCGCTGGCCGAGCTCGCATGCTGCTTCGCCCTGATCGCCTTCTTCTTGGCTGCTCACCCGGTGCCCTCCGAGCGTGCTGGACGCGCCAATGCCGCCTACGTGGGGTCGACATCGTAGCGTCGTTTCTATGGCCTTGGCTCGCAGAAGCCAACATAACCCACCGTTGGGAGCTGATCGGGGCCGGTGGTTCTTGCCGCAGCTGGCATCCTCCTTTTCGTGCCCGTTCGTAGACGTCAACAGCCCTGAGTTCTACGTTTCCGTGCCGCTGTCAGCGCGAGCGTCTCAACGGCAGCTTTCTCGATTTCGCGATTTACGTGAAGGTCAGAAATGGGGTCGGAAGCAGCCGACGGCAAGGCGCTACTTTCATCCGTTCGCGCGCCAAGCTCGTCGCCCTGAAAGTCGCCTGTCCGATAAGCCTGCCGCGCCGGCAGCAATGGGGTGGAAAGCGGTCAGTCTGCTTTTGGTTACGCCCCAGGAGAAATTTGACGTTATTTGAGCGCAGAGAAGAGAAGGCGGCTATCGGCTAGGTGGAACGGTCCCCATAAATCGCCGGCTGGCGGCTAGCGGTGGAACGTAAGGTGGACTGTCCCGCTCTCGGCCGTTTCAGTCTTGACGGTGTAGCCAGCTTCCAACCCGCGCAAATCATCCCAGAGACGGATGCCGCGCCCGAGCAGGATAGGCGTGATGGCGACGTGCAGACTATCGACAAGACCGGCCTTGAGATAGTCGCGGACGACGGTCGTACCGCCGCCGATGCGAACATCTTTGCCGTTTGCGGCCTTCACCGCCCGCTGGAGTGCGTCGGCGGGGGGCGTGTCGAGGAAGTGGAACGTGGTGCCTCCAGCCATTTCGATGGACGGGCGCCGCATGTGCGTGAGGACGAAGACCGGAACGCGGAACGGAGGCTCTTCTCCCCACCAGCCGCGCCAGGCGGGGTCGTTTGGGTGCGCGTGAAATCCGAACATGCCGGCGCCGATAATTTCGGCGCCGATATTTGAGAAGTATGCCCGTGCATACTGCTCATCAACCCCGGTGGTGCCGACTCCGGACGTGTCCTTGAACACGCGCTCGCGCACCGTTCGGGTAGCCGCGTAAGCCGCGACGAGGCGCGGCCAGTCATCCCCAAACGGATTGTCGGGCGTCTGATCCGTCGTTGTCGCAAAGCCATCCAGGGAAATATTGAGATCGACACGAACCACCATGGGCCCCTCCTAACACTAAGGTAGAGACCTTTCTAATGTGGGCGCAATACAAAGGCAATTACCTTATTGTTATTGACCCACATGCAGGATCCGCTCTATCGTGGCGTATGCCGTATCATTCGACCCCACTCGACCTTGCCTTTCATGCGCTAAGCGATCCCACCCGCCGCGCCGTGGTGTCGAGGCTTGCCGAAGGGGAGATGCCCGTGAGCGTCTTGGCCGAGCCGTTCGACATGGCTCTACCCTCCTTCGCCCAGCATCTCAAAGTGCTGGAGGATTGCGGATTGATCGCCAGCGAAAAGCGCGGGCGCAGCCGCTGGTGCCGGCTGGAGCGGGCAAGATTCGAGGAGGCGGCGAACTGGATGGAAGCCGAGCGCCGGCGCGCGTCCGAACGGCTTGACCGGCTGGAAGCTTATCTGGACAAGAACGGAAGCGGGTGATCATGGAAAAGCTGTTCGAGATGTGGTCGCTCGACCGCGAGATCGTGCTGGTCAAGGTGCTGAAGCATCCGCGCCACAAGGTCTTCGCAGCCTGGATGGATCCGGAAGCGCTGGCGCAATGGTATGGCCCGGCCGGCCTCGTTATCGAAAACCATGAGGCCGATATCAGCGAAGGCGGTGTATGGCGCTTCGACATGGTGGGCGAGTTCGAAGGGCAGAAACAGCGCTTCCCCAATCTGATGCGCTTTCTCAAGATCGTCCCGAACGAGATGATTGTGGCGGAGTACGGGACGCCGGAGCCCGACGATCCCGAGCGCTTCTACATGACAGTTACGTTCGATGAGCAGGCCGACGGCAAGACCGTGCTGACCATGCGCCAGCTGCATCCAAGCCGCGAACGGCGGCAGGCGGTCATCGACTTCGGCGCGGTCGAATATGGGCTGCAGACGCTGGACGGTCTTGCCGCCTGGCTGGATAATTGAACGCTGCCCATCTGGAAATGGCGCTGGCCGGCATCGTGCATGTTCGACCACTTTTAGGACATTACGGCCATTATCTCGAACGACGGGAATGCGGTCGAAAGCGGTCACGCAGAAATACGCCCCATTCGGGCCGTTGAGCCTGATCTTGTGACTTCCCGTAAGCTGCGGCTCACTCGGCCGGGGTGGCAACCTGCCGGTCCGCTTCCCGGGTGTGAGGGAAACTGGGTCGCGGTCTTCTGCCCGGTGCCGGCAGCAATAGGCTCTTCTTCCGTTGTGCAGCTGCAAAAGGCTTGCGGTTCCAAAGCTGACCTGCTCTTGCTCGGCCAGAGGAAAAACTTGGCTGCGGACGATCATGATCAAGACTGTGCCGCTGGTGGCGACATTGCTATGCGCTGCCGCCACGTTGCCCGTTGTGAAAGCCGCAGATGTCTACTGCGTCAACTATTCGATTGATGGCCAAAGCTGCACCGCTCTTGCTGACGGCTTCGTCCATGAAGGCAATATTGCCATTACGCATCTGACCTTCCTGACAGATGGTCACAGCGGTGTCTGGAATGGGGATCAGATCTCCTCCGGCAACATAATCGGTTTCGTCAAGGACGGGGCGGGGCGTTTGGTCTTCAACGGCCAACAGATAAACGACGGTGAGGATCCGGGGTCTGCTCCCCATAACCTGGTGCATCAGGGAACGCTGGCCGTCCGCGGCGACAGCCTACTGGGCACGGTGCTGCTTTCTCCTGGAGCGCAACTCGAAATCACCGATGGCTATTTTGCCAACTACATTGAGGGTAACATCGGTATCCCGGAATGGAATGTGCCTACTGACGGCGGCATTCTCATTGACGCTGGCACGGTGGTGATGGCCAACCGGCATCACCTGTATTTTGGGCCGACGCTAGTAAGAAATGGCGGTCACCTGACGATCGGGTCCCGCTCCTTGCTCAGGACCAGCAGGCTGGATGTCGACGGCACGTCCACTGTCACGCTCGGTCCCGGCGGCTTTGCCCAGGATTTGTATCTGGCTACAGGCGCTACCCTCGCTACTGAATTCAATTTTGACCTCGCAGGAACGATGCAAGGTGGGACCTGGTCCAAGACAGGGACCGGAAATATCACGGTAAATGGTGCTGCGCCGTCCACCATGGGCGTCAATGTCCTAAGCGGTAGTGTCACCGCCCACCAAATTCACAATACGCCCACTTTTGCGGCCGTGAGCACGGGCGCCCAATTGCGGATTGGGGGCGCTGCCGACGGCGTTTTTGGCGGAACAATCTCAGGGGCGGGCGAGCTGCACTACGTCGGTTCAGGTGAGCTAAATGTCACCTCGGATCAATCTCACACCGGTAAGACCTTCGTTTCGGGAGGAGGTACGCTACGGCTGAATGGCGCACTGCAGTCAGAAATCATCACTGTCTCCAATGGCTCTACGCTTGCTGGAGCGGGGGAGGTCAACGCAGTCGTTCTAGACGCTGGCAGTGTGTTGGCGCCGGGCAATTCGGTCGGCACCCTGGTGATCAACGGGTCGCTCAGCATTGGAGCTGGGGCCGTGCTTGAGGTCGAATTGCGTCCGGGCGGAACTACCCCCGGCATAGATAGTGACCTCGTAGCAGCGGCGGGTGCAGTCGTAATAGATCCAGCCGCTACAGTTGTCGTGAAGCCTGAGGGCGGAGCCGATACCGGCACAACTTACGCCGCGAACACACGATATACCATCCTGACGTCTGGCGGTGTCACCGGCAAGTTCGCTTCGGTAGCTGATCATTTCGCCTTTCTCGATGCCTCTCTAAGCTATGACAGCGGCAGTGTCTTCCTCACCATGCAGCGGAATGGCGCCGCCCTTGCCCAATTCGCCCAGAGTGGCAATCAGAGCGGTGCAGCTCGCGCTCTTGCCGCCTTTTCATCGCCTCATACCAAGAACGCCGTCCTCAACCTTTCCGAACAGCCGGTGCCTGAGGCTCTCGCGTCGGCCTCAGGCGACGCCAACGCTTCCAATCAGGCTGCGATTGACAGGGGCCTTGGGCTCTTCGGCGGCGCTCTCCAGCCGTCTAGTGGCGGCACGTCAGGGTCCGTTTTGAGCCTCTTGGACGTTGATCAAGGTATTGGGGGTCCACCTGGATCTTCCCTGCATGTCGAAGCTCCGGCGTCGAACGCTGCATGGCTCAATCCCCTTCTGGGGCGCGGGACGATTGCATCCGACGGCAACGGTTCCGCCACAAGCTGGACTGCAGCCGGTCTTGCGGTTGGTGTCGAACGGAGTACCGGCATCATGAGCGGCGACGCCACGGTTGGCCTCGGCGCAGGCTACATCGTCAGCCGTGTTCAAACGCCCGCCCGCATCGCAGAATCCGAGGCCCTGGCTGGCCAATTCGGTGTCTACGGAGAGTGGACCGACGGTGTGCTGACGGTGGCCGGTAGTGCCTTCGCTGGCGCCGCGCATGTCAGCAGTTCACGTGGCATCACGATCGGGGGCTTACGGCGCACCGCTACGGCAAAATACTGGATGCAGAATTTTGGCGTTAGTCTCGAGGCGAGCTACGCCGTTGAGGTTACTGATGAGTTTTTGATCGGACCGGTGGCAGGAATTGATCTCGCTTTTGAGCGGACACAACGGCTTTTCCGAAACCGGAGCAGGCGACCTTAATGCCAATGTCGGAGCCTCTGGCGTGTTCACCGCCGAAACTGCGATCGGCGCCGCTATGGCTTATGAAATCGAGGGTCAGGATGGCAGCTTTGAAATCTTCAGCCGTGCCGTGTGGCTTCACAATTGGGCCGACACTTCGTCGCGATCCGTCGTCACCCTGACTGGGGGAGGTTCAGCTTTTGCGGTAGCGAGCTCCGAAGTCGGCCGCGATCGCCTTGAGTTGGGAGCGGGGCTTTCATGGTCGCCAGCTGCGAGCACTTCATTCTCGCTGAATTATTCCGGCCGTTTCCTAGGTGGCCAGACCGAGCACATCGCTCGGGCGGGATTGAACGTCAGCCTCTGACGTACTGCGCGATCCGCCCGAGACGGTGCACGGCTCCTGCTTCCGCGACTGGGCGGCGGAGAAGACGAGTTGCCCGCGCGAAATTGTCAAAGCCTGACTCGCGCATGAGATTGGCGGCGCATTTCCGATTGCACACGAGGATGGCGAACTTCCTCCGGGCGCGGATACCCAGACCGCGGCAAAACTTATGGCGGCGTTGCAGCACATTCTCGCGTTGCGCGCACGCGCCGGCGAGAACCGGTCCGTGTTGAAACGTCTAGCCCGGGCGTCCATAGGTGAATTGCTCAAGCCACTTCTTGGGTAGGGTTGCCCACGAAACTCAGGGCGTCAAGGCGGCGCCGGTACCCGGCCGGCTTCGATCCCTGCCGCGGGATGATCGGGGAACGGCAGCGCCGCCTCTACCGCTGCACCTGCCGGAACGTCCAGGTTCCCTTGTCGTTGTCGCCGCGTCGCAGGTAAGGCGGGTCGAGCGTGAACAACATGTCGCGCTTGTCGTAGACTTTGAGCTGGAACCCGAGAGCGATCATTGCGTCCGCTTCCTGCTGTGTGAGGCGGACGCTTTCGAAGGGACGATCGCCGACGACAACGCTCGAGGATGACGGGATCTAGCATCACCGGAAGCGCAGCTTCGCGCGCTCGTCCCGGTCGCGCTCGAGGTCCGGATCATCGATGGAAACGACGCACTCGATATGGCCTGCGACATAGTCTGCGGGCAGTGCGTGCTCCCCGGCGCCGCGCATGACGAAGTCCTTGTACCAGCCATAGGGCTGGAGGGCGGTGTCGATGGCATCGGGCGCGGCGATATAGGCGAGCGCATCGACGGGCGTGTCGTCCGGCATGAGCAGTTGTACGCTGTGTTAGTCGTAGCCGTAGCCAAGCCCCTCGGCTGCGTCGAGATCAGGCTTTTCGGCGTCCGGCATCTCGTAGAGGATACCGATGATGACATCGTCGGCGCGGCCGGTATGGAAAGCATCGCATTTGGCGGATCTGTCCTTGCGACCGATTTTGTGAAAGCGCAGCTGGAATTCCGGCAGCCGGGCGATGGTTATGGCCTGCAGCCGGCACCCGGTAGCGCAGGCACTATGCTGGCGCCTTCCGAACTGTAGCTTACGGCGGGACTTCGTGGCGGTGCCGGGCCTTCCTGCCCGCGAGCTCCGCCCCAATCACACACACGCCGGGCGCTCTTGCTTTAGAAGCCGGGCCGTGCAACCTGCCATACCCACAGCCGTGCTGGGCACGAGAGGCCCTAGCGCCTCAGGACGCAGGAGTGCCCATGCAGAACGCTATTGTCGTCCTGGTGGTCGAGGATGAACCGCTGGTTCGGATGGAGACCGTGGACATGGTCGAGGCGGCCGGCTACCTGGTCGTTGAAGCGGCCAATGCTGATGAGGCCATTGCCATCCTCGAAAGCCGGAGCGATATTCGCCTCGTCCTAACTGACATCGATATGCCGGGCTCGATCGACGGGTCGAAGCTTGCTCACGCTGTGCGCAAGCGGTGGCCGCCCATCCCGATCGTCGTGGTCTCAGGCAAGTCCGTGGTCGACGATTCAGACCTTCCCGAGAATACCATGTTCTACAGCAAACCCTATGATCGAGCGGTGGTTACGGGAACGCTCGGGCGGTTGCTCGGCGGCTGACACGTGAAGGCGCTGGCGCTTCCGCAGTAACCGCGCGGGACCATGGGCGGGCACCCCGCCCAACGGGCGCGGTTGCCCGTGGCGAGGTAGAGTGCAACAGTGGCCGCGGGTGAACAGGACAAGATGGATGGTGTGGGGGTATCCGTGGTGAAGGGCGGCGCCAGGCTGGATGCTTTTCACGAGCTGATGGATGCCGCACCCGTCTTCATGTGGCTCAGCGATGCCGATGGCCGCTGCACCTTTCTCAGCCGGTCCTGGCATGTGCTTACGGGACAAAGGCCGGAGCAGTCCCTCGGCTGGGGATGGCTCCATGCCATCCATCCTGATGATGGGGATCGGGTGGCCGAGGCTTTCGCCAGCGCCAGGGCCGAGTGTTTGCCCTATCAGGTAGAATATCGCCTGCTGAACAAATCGGGCGGCTATCGCTGGATGCTGGATTCGGCGGCACCGCGGCTTGCCGAGGATGGCGCGCTGCTCGGCTATGTCGGCTCGATCGTCGACAATGAGGAAAGGAAGGCCGCCGAACTTGCCCTGGAGCACGGTGAGCGACGCGCCCGCGTAGCGGCCGAAGCGGCAAATCTCGGAATCTGGGAATGGGACCTGCGGTCGAACCTCTTCAGTTTGTCCAAGCAGGCGCGGCAGATTTTCGGGCTGCCGAGCGACGGAGAGGAAGTGACCCAGAAGCTTCTGCAGGAACTGGTGCATCCGGACGATCTGCCGGAGGTGCGGCGGCTTTCCGCAAGCGCGCTCGATCCCGGGATTCGCGGCCGCGAGCCTTACCGCTATCGCATCTATCGCGCCAGTGATGAGGCCGTCCGCTGGATCATGGCGCATGGGGAGGCGTTTTTTGACGATGCGGTTCCTCCCAACCCCGTCAGCTACATCGGCACCTTCCAGGACGTCACCGAGCAGGTGGAATTCGAGCACCAGGTCATCGAAGGTGAGGCGCGGCTGCGGATGGCCATGGATGCGGGCGGCCTTGCAGTGTGGGAGCTGGACACGACCACCTCTACGATCACCCCGTCACCAGAGTTGAACGCACTCTTTGGCTTCAGCGCCGACGCGCTGCCGACGGCCGAGGACCTCCGCGCCCGCTATGCACCAGGCGAGCGCGAGCGCGTCGAAAAACTGGGCGCTGAGGCCGTTGCCAGGGGTGAGACAAGACTAAGCGTCGAGGTAAGGCTCGTCCTGCCGGATGACACTTCGAAGTGGGTGTTGATCCAGGCGCAGATGGCAGCACCGATGGGGCGGGCGGCTGGCAGGGTCATTGGCGTTGCGATGGATATCACGGGGCAGAAGCAGGCGGAGGAACGCCTTGCTATCATCGCCCGGGAACTGCAGCACCGCGTCAAGAACAGCCTGACCATCGTGCAGGCGCTGGCGGCCCAGTCCTTCCGGGGAGAGCGAAATGTGGAGGAAAGCCTCGCCGCGTTCACGCAGCGCCTCCGAGCGCTCGCCAGCACTGCCGATGTCGTGACCCGAAACTGGACCTCTGCCGACCTGCGCGACCTCGTGCACCGGGCAACGCAACCCTATCGCGAGAGCGATGCCGACCCCTTCGACATCTCTGGCAAGTCCATTCTTTTGCCGGGCAAGCACATCACCACCATCGGCATGGCGCTGCACGAACTGAGTACCAACGCCGTCAAGTATGGCGCCCTCAGCGTTCCCGGAGGTCGGGTGAGACTGTTCTGGGAGGCCGGGCACGAGGAGGTCGCCATCCAGTGGGTGGAGACGGGCGGCCCGCCCGTGCAGCCGCCCTCCGGGAGGGGGTTCGGGACCCGGCTGTTAAGGAGTGGCTTGTTCAACCGCGAGGAGGGGAGCGTTGAACTCGCCTTTCCCCCTGACGGCGTAAGCTGTCTGATCAGGGTGAAGCTGGGCAGCATCGCGGGCACCGTCGCTTCGTAGGCGGGTACATCCGCCAGGGCCAGTGGCCCATGCCGGCCGCCTAGGCCGAGACCCCCGCCTGATTGTCGCCGTCGCCGTCGTCATCATGGCGGTCGTCATGCTGCTGCTGATCGTCATCATCATCGCCACCATCATGATCGTCGTAATGCTGAGCGGGATCAGCATCCTCGACATCGAGCCGGTCATCAGCGTCATCGCCCGGCGCCGCCACCGGCGTAACCAGAAACGCATCCGGCAGCCAACCCTTGCCCAGCAGTGTCTTTCCGGTCCGCCGCGCCGCTTCCTGCTTCTTGTATTTACCGATCAGTGCGGCCTGATCGTGGGCATCGGCTTCGCGCAGGAAGCTTTGCATCTGGGCCTTGCTCAACCTGCCAAAGAACGTCTCCGGATCAGGGGTCCAGTGCTCGTGCATGTCGAGCGAGAGCGCATCCGCCAGCTGGTCCGCATGCTGCAGGCGCGGTGAGCGCCCGCCATGATTTTTGCCCGCGACCGCATTGAGCGAGTACGCGGTCAGGATAGCCAGCAACTCGATGACGGCCTCCTGCTCCAGTGACTGGCACCACTCCCAGAGCGATGCCGGGTTGTCGGGGAAGGCCGCCGTCGCCCCGGCCAGCCTTTCATCAAGCGCATGGACGGCGGGGCAGTCGGAGATGTGCCGGATATCGCGGGCCAGTGGCTCACTGTTGATCCGGATGTCGAGACAGGAGCGATTGCCGTGGTCGTCGTAGACGAAGGTGAGGGCGAAACCATGCAGCAAGGCCCGCAAAGCCAGCAGGGGCTTCTCCGAAAGCTCCAGCCGCAACGCGGCGGTGCGTTGGGCGGAAAGATCGCGCACCAGCGAATCCGGCAGCGTCACGCCAGCATCGGGCGATGTGGCGGCGGATGCCCGGCGCTCGGCCTTCATTGTTTCGGGATGGATCAGGCCACGCTCGATCACCGCCTCGCCGTCATAGGAGAGGGTGATCCGCGCCCCGGCCCGGGCCAGATCGGCAGGATCGTAACCGTCCACTTCCGCATCTTCATCGGCATCATGGCGCGGATAAACCTGTCCGTACTGGGTGGAATAGTCGGGTTTGAGGGCGACATCGATCCATTGCCAGCCTTCGGCTTTCACATAGCAGGCGGCTTCCTCCAGCTTCTGCATGGCGAGGCGTTCGAGCAAGGCGCCGTCGGCGAAGATGGCGGGCTGGTCCTCATCGAACAGATCGCGCAGCAGCGTCCCGCCCGCCGCTTCATAGGCCTCGATGCCGACATAGCGCGCGAGGCGGCTGGTGGCGGGCAGGCCTTCTTCGCTCAAGGCGCGGCGAATGGCATCGGCCCCCCGGTTCCACTCGGGCAGTTCGGCCCATGCCGCTTCCTGTGCCGCATGATCATCGATGAGGGCAAAGGCCATCATCTGCGCGAGGTCGAGATCGCCCTTGCGGAACAGCCTGCGTAAGGTGGGCGAGACGGTCGCCAGCCTGAGGCGCTGCCGCACCACGGCGGGGGTGACCCCGAACCGCGCCGCCACGTCCTCATGGCTGATGCCGGAGCGGATCAGGGTCTGGAAAGCCTCGCACTGATCGTCGGGATGCATGGCCTCGCGGATGGTGTTTTCAGCGAGGGAGATTTCGGCGGGGTTGTCGTCACTGGCGAGGACGACGCAGGGTATCGCGGCATCGCGCGCGATGCGTCCGTCCTTCATCAACTGCCGGAGCGCCGCGAGCCGGCGTCCACCCGCCACCACTTCGAAGCGGTTGCCGGAGGTGGGTTTGACATTGAGGTTCTGGCGCAGCCCATGCGCCTCGATCGATGCCATCAGCGTCTCGATGGCGCGGCTGCGTCCGGTGCGCCGGACATTGGTCTTGGAATGCACCAGCCGGTTCAGGGCAATGGTCTGTTGGGCAGGGGAAAGTGTGGTCATGATCGGTCTCCTTGAATGGGGTTGGGGTTCAAGCGCAGCGCGGGAGCGCCGCCTGAAACCCTGCCCATCGGCGAGATCGGGGGGTGTAAGGATCAAGGGAGGGGGATCACCCGGCCTGGCATGACCGAAGGGAAGAAGGTCGGGGATACCCTTGATCCGCGCCCGGGGGCAGAGCCCCCAAGGCAGCCTGCATCAGCAGGCGAAAAGACGGGGCAGCAGAGCGCGGCGCCGTTACTCGGCTTTGATCAGGTGTCTGAGCTTCGCCATGCGCGTCTTAAAAGGCTCATGGCTGTCCAGGGTGCCGGCGAACGCGCCGTCGGCCTTCACCAGCTGAATGCCGGCGGTATGCTGCATGTCGTAATTGCCGTCTTCGCCCGGCAGCTTCTCGAAATGGATATAGCGGGCTTTCGCCATGCTCCGCACCGCTTCAAGCTCGCCCGTAAGCGCCACGATGCGCGGATCGAAATACGCTACATAGTCCTTGATGATTTCCGGCGTGTCCCGCTCGGGATCGACGGTGACAAAGATCACCTGCAGGCGCCTGCATCGGGGCCGAGCTCGCTCAGCATCATGGACATTTCGGCAAGGGCGGTCGGGCACACGTCGGGGCAATGCGTAAAGCCGTAGAACCAGGCCGAGGGCTTGCCAAGGAAGTCGCGTTCGGTGACAGGCTCCCCGTCCTGATTGAGCAGGGTGAAAGGCGCGGCGTAGGGCCTGGCTTCGACGGGGGCACCCGCACGACCCTGCATCCAGATCGCGCCGACGGCCACGACCATCATCGCCGCCAGCCCCCAGGCGAGGTTGCGGAGCAGGCGGAGAGGCCGGCTAGTGGTCATGTGCGATCCCCTGGTCGGCGGTGATTTTTTCGACATTGAACACCACAGGGACGCGGCCGGCCTTCTCGAACACCAGAACGGCCGGAACTTCCTCGCCGGCCACCAGCGGGCGCACCGGCTCGATGAACATGGCATGCGTGCCGTCATCGCCCAAGCGAGCGCTTGCGCCCGCAGGAACCGGCAGGCCGCCTTCGAGCGGGCGCATACTGGCGATTCCGTCCGTGATGACCGATCGGTGCAATTCGACCGACTTCGCAACATCGCTTTCGATCGAAAGCAGCGTGTCGGGTTCAGTGCCGTTATTGACGATTGTCAGATAGCCGCCGGCGACCTGAGCGCGCGGGGGCGTCTCCCGAATGACCGGGTGGTCGACGAGCAAGGCGCCCGACGGGAATTCATGGGCGTGCGACGGAGCGACGCCGATCGCACACAGCAGGACAAGCAAAGAGAGGCGCATCAGATCAGCCTTTACGGTTGGACCGCGGTTGTATTGCGTTGCAGCTCATCAGCCACCAGCGCGGCGAGACCGTCCGGACTGAAGTTCAGCAGCGGCCTGCCGTTGACAAAGAAAGTCGGCGTGCCGCGCACCTTATGAGTCTGCAGGTCGGTCATATCCTGCTCGACCAGCTGGGCGATGGCGGGATCGATACTATCGCTCCGCGCCTGCTCGACATTGAGACCCGCCGTGGCCGCGAGTTCCCATAGCCGGTCCAGCGCGGGCGCACCGTGCCGTGCCCATTCCGGCTGCCGCGCCATGACGATATCGAGAACCGGTTCGAATCTGTTCTGCTTCCTGGCTGCTTCAAGCAGCGCCACGGCGGCGTGCGACATCTCGCCATGAAAGGGCGCATAGCGCAGCACCAGGCGCACATTGCCCTCATTCTGCGCCAGGATGTCCTTCACGTATGGATAGAAGGCGCGGCAGGCTTCGCAGGCTGGGTCGAAGAATTCGATGATGGTGACCGGGGCGTCCGGGTTGCCGATGATGGGTGACTTTGCCCGGATAAAGCCCTTACTCTCCAAAGCTGCCACAGCAGGGTCCGCAGCTGGCTGCAATGCCTGCCGCTGGTACAGCCACGCCCCGGCAGCAAAAACGGCAACCGCCACCACAGCGGTCAATACAACGACAAGTCTTCGATTCATGCAGTTATCCTCCGGCGGGACGCCAGAAGCAGAACCGCGATCAGGGTGAATGCCCCCAGGGACAACAGGGGCAGGGGAACAGTCCCTAGCAATGTCATGGCCTCGCCCGAGCACGAGGGGCCGTCGGCCGTGCAGGGCACGATGGCCTGCGGGACCAGACCGTAATAGACGAGCACGTGCCAGGCGGCGACAGCGACGCCGATCAGGGCGAGTGCCATGCCGTAGCGCCAGGCGCCCGGATCGGAGAGCCACAGGCCAAGGCCGAGCACCGCTACGATGGGGAACATGGCGATGCGCTGATACCAGCACAGCACGCAGGGGACCTGTCCCATTACCTCACCAATGAACAGCGCTCCGAGCGTCGCGGTCAGCGCCACCACCCACGCCGCCAGGACATAGTTTGATTCAGTCATCCTTCACGTCACTTTCCTTACCTCCCGAAGCTCCCATTCATGCCGGGAGCAGCGTAGGGTCGCCGTCAGGGAAAAACCCTTAAGTCCAGGAGGGGTAACACTTATTTCGGTCCCTGAGATTGTCCACGACCGGCGCAAAGCCGGCAACCTTTTTTCCAGTTTCAGGTCTGCCATGCTCCCGCGACTGCTTTCGTCGTCGGGGCAGCCGTCAGCCGCCAAGATAGGACGCAATAAGCGTGAAGAGGGCAAAGCCACCGATGAAGAAGAGAGCTGAAAACCGGCTGTCTTCGGCGCTCGCATGCGCTTCTCCCAGGATCTCCTCGACCGCAGCCACGAGCAGCAGCCCGGCAGTGAACGCAAGCGCGGTCAGCTGGATAGACGGGCTCTGGTCCCGCAGCAGCCAGTAGCCGATGATCGCGCCGGTCAAGGGGGCAAGTACAAAGGAGGCCGATAGCAGAAACCGCTTCCCGCGCGGCACGCCCTTGTCACGGAAGTTGGCGATCGTGGCAAACCCCTCAGGGATGTCCGCTGTGATTTGGCCGATAGCCAGCACCAGGGCAAGCCCGAGCGAGACGGTTGAGCCGATCCCGATCATCAACCCGTCGCTGAACAGGTCCACGAACACCGCCGCGTAGATGACCCAGGGGCCGGCAGCGGCATTTTTTCCGACCAGGCGCTCAATGGCTGAATCGAGGCCGATGAATGCCACGCCTCCGAGGCAGAATCCAATCGTCACCAGCCACGGCTCGGCCCCTCCGAGCGCCTCTGGCAGCAACTCCACTGCCACAACGGCGACCACAATCCCCGCAGCAACGTGCAGGGCCTTGCTGAGCATCCGGGCGTTTGTCTTCAGCAGTTCGGCTATCACCCCGCCGGAGAAGTTCCCAAGCGCGGGCAGCGCGGCGAGTGCGATCACCTGCAGGAATTCCACACGGTCCTCCCTATCTGCTCACGGAACCAAACCGCCAGGTGGCTTGGTTCCGCTCGCCGCAAAGACCTCCACATCGACCAGGCGGAAAGGGCGGAACGCGACCTTGCGGAAAGAGAAGGCCTTCGCCTCCAGAACCCGCCAGACCGGCCGCGCTGTGTCAGCGGCCCCGATCCAGTCGATGACAGCCTTGCCGATGCCCGGCCGAGGTGAATGCACGTCCAGGATGGCGAAGCGCGCACCGGCCGCGGCAGCCTCGTAGGTGGCGTCGAAAAACGCCTCCCAGTTGGAGAGGCACGTGAGCCCGAGCGAATAGAACAGGCAGGCTGGCTGCTGATCGCGGATGAGCCGCGTTACCTCCGCAAGGCCCTTGTCCGTGCCGAAATTTGCCTGATTGAACCGGAATTGTAACCCGGGCGCCGCAAGCTCCTGCGACCGGCGGCCGGCTCGTTCCAGCATCGCCGCCGACCCGTCCAACCCGACGATGGTCCCGCTGCCCATTGTTCGGGCCAGCCGCGGAAAATCAATGCCCGTCCCGCAGAAGAAGACAAAGCAGGTGCCACCCGGTTGCGGCGCCAGCTCCGAAACCGCCTTTCCTCGCGCATTTCGGTAGTACCAATCTCCCATCATTCCCAGATCGTAAATTGGAGCTACGCGGTCATACCACGGAAGCGGGTTCACGGCCGGTCCTCCCCTGATCGTTGAGGTTCGTCGTAATAGCCGTTCGCTCAGCCGCGCCTGGACGCCAGGCGAGCAGGCGCATTGCGTTTGCGGTGACAAGGACGGTCGCGCCGGTGTCCGCCAGGATCGCCGGCCACAGGCCGGTTACGCCGATGATCGTAGTCACGAAAAACACGGCCTTGAGCCCGAGCGACAGAGCGATGTTCTGCCAGATATTGCCCATGGTTGTCCTCGAGAGGGCAATCATTCCGGCAATATCCATCACCCTGCCGTGCAGCACGGCCGCATCGGCTGTTTCGAGAGCGACATCGGTGCCGCCGCCCATGGCAATGCCAATGTCGGCCGCAGCAATGGCGGGGGCGTCGTTGATTCCGTCCCCGACCTTGGCAACGACAGCACCTTGCCCCTGCAACTCGCGCACAATGCGCTGCTTGTCCTCGGGCAGAAGGCCGGCACGCGGCTCGATGCCGAGGCTGCCGGCAATGGCGTCAGCAGTGCGGCGGTTATCGCCCGTTAGCATCAGCGTGCGAATCCCTGTGGCCTTAAGCGCTGCCAGACCCGCCTTCGCATCCGCACGGGGCTCGTCGCGCATGGCGATAAAACCCGCGAGGGCACCATCGACCAGCAGCACCGAGACGGTTTTGCCTGCGTCGTTGAAGGCGCTGATCGTCACCTGATGGTCCTCATGAAGTGAGGCAGTTTCCGCTGCCGCCTGTGCCGAGGTGAGCAGCACCGTCCTGCCGCCTACGCGGCCGCTCACCCCTTTGCCGGGGATAGCTTTGGCATCTGCGGCCGGCGGCACTGGCACGCCGGCATCATTGGCGCGGGCGAGGATCGCAATCGCCAATGGGTGGCTTGATCCCGTCTCCAGGGCGGCGGCAAGCGAGAGCACGTCCCGTTCTGCACGGCCGATCGGCACCACGTCGGTCACCACGGGTCTGCCTTCAGTCAGTGTGCCCGTCTTGTCGAGCGCTACAACCGTGACCTTGCGTAAAGATTCCAGCACCGCCCCACCCTTGAGCAGGATGCCGCGTCTAGCGCCGGCAGACAGCCCTGCCGCGATCGCTGCCGGCGTCGAGATTACAAGCGCGCAGGGGCAGCCGATCAGCAGCACGGCGAGGCCTTTATAGATCCACTCATCCCATGCCCCGCCCAAGGCAAGCGGCGGTACGACGGCTACGAGTGCGGCGACCACCATCACCCCCGGTGTGTAGTATCGTGCGAAGCGGTCGATGAAGCGTTCGGTCGGTGCCTTGCTTTCCTGTGCTTCCTCAACCAGCTTGACCACGCGCGCAATCGTGTTGTCGGAGGCGGCCGCCGTCACCCGCACCCTCAGGACCGCATCGCTGTTGACCGTGCCGGCAAACACGTCATCGCCGATGCTTTTGACCTTAGGAACGCTTTCGCCGGTGACGGGAGACTCGTCGATCGCGCTCGAGCCCTCGAGGATCGAGCCATCTGCCGGGATGCGGTCACCGGGTCGCACGAGGATGATTGCGCCGATGCGCAGCGTGTCGGCGGGAATCTCGCGCACCTGTCCTGCCTCTTCGAGCCTCGCGGTTTTGGGCACCAGCTCCGTCAGTGAACGGATGCTTGCCCGGGCGCGCCCCGTCGCGACCCCTTCGAGCAACTCGCCAACCAGAAACAGCAGGACGACCGTTGCCGCTTCCTCCGTCGCACCGATGATGAGCGCACCCACGGCCGCCACGGTCATCAACGTCTCGATGGTGAAGGGCGAGCCGGACAGGGCGGCCATGACTGCCCGCCGGGCAATGGGGATCAGCCCTACCGCAAGCGCCACCACAAAGGCCCAGTGCCCGATCTCCGGCAGGAGCTGCCCGGTGACGTAGGCCGCGGCGAGAGCAAGCCCGCAGGTAATGGTGAGACGCGCTTTGGCGGATTGCCACCATGGGCCCTCGATCGGTACCGCGTGTGCATTACCGTGATCCTGAGAAGCGCTTGCGGGCTGATCGGCACGGTCAATGGAATAGCCGAGCCGTTTGACGGCGCGATTGATTTCCGCAAGGGGCAGTGCCCCCTCATGCCTGACCGACATGGTGCCGCCGGCAACCGACACATCGACGGTGGCGACACCCGGCAACCGGCTGACCGCATTCTGAATCTTGGTGGCGCAGGCAGCGCAATCCATGCCGCTGACCCGATACTTCGTCATGGCGCCCGTCTCACCCATGGCCCTGTCCTTTCGCACTCATTGAACTAGGTGTAAGACCTCTAGTGACTAGAGGGTCAAGGAGCTTTTTTGATGAATCTTGCCATCGGCGAACTCGCCAGCCGCGCCCAGGTGAAGGTGCCCACGATCCGCTATTACGAGCAGATCGGGCTGTTGCCGAAACCGCCGCGCACCGAAAGCGGGCAGAGGCGCTACGGGGTCGAGCAGGTCGAACGGCTTCGTTTTGTCCGGCGTGCCCGCGAGCTCGGCTTCGAGATCGAAGACATCCGCGAGCTGCTGGCCATGACGGCGCAGCCGCAGGCGTCCTGTCACCAGGCCGACAGCATCGCCCATGCCCACCTGCATGAAGTTGATCGGCGTATCGCCAGTCTTGGGGCGCTACGCAGCGAACTTGCAAGGATGATTGACGAATGTGGTCACGGTCGCGTTTGCGATTGTCGGATCATGGAAGTTTTGTCCGATCACAGCCAAGGTGAGACCGCGCAGACGTAAAGGGGCATCTTAGTCGAAGGGTTGAAATTAAAGGCGGAAGCGCATTGCGCGTCCGGAAGCGAAGCGGGAGGACGGAAAGTTGGGACACCCCTGGACCCGCGCCGGGGGGCGGCGCCCCCCAAGGATCTGGTTCTACGCAGAGGGTCAGAAGCTCATCGTCCAACCGCCAGGGATCGAAGCCGGACGGCGGAGACCGGAGCGCCAGCCCGGGCTCGGTTCACGAAAGCCCGTTTCGCGCTTTTCGCGAAGGCGGCAATGCTTGAACGGAGATCCTTCCGCGGGAAATCAAACGCGTCTTGCAGAACTCCAATTCTCTTTCAGATCGGTCATCCGGTGACCGCAGGTAGCAGAATCCTCGGTGGCATCACGGCAATGTTACTGCAGCGGCGGAAGAAAAAATGTGTCGCCGCGTTGCCCGACGTGACGCTAGGCTTCGCAGGGATACGATAATTAGTTATTTTGTTTCAATAGGTTAATTGTGAACTGAATGGACAGGAGGCCGGCAATCGCCGGCCGAACACAGGAGAACGCCAATGAGCACCGCAACCAAGCCTGGGTACATTGTCCCAACGCCGGCCACCGAAAAGCCGCACACGGGCGGCCAGGCCACGGTGGTGACGTCGCAGGGGGACCGCCTGCAGGGCACCCGCAACGCAGACGGCAGCGTCTATGTCCCGGCAACCAAAACGACTTATTCAGACAAGAACTGAGCGGGCAGGGTTGCCCAGTCTGGACGCCCGGTCGAGCAACGACCGGGCGTTTTATTGTCATCCTGTCGAACGCTCAGAGAAGCGGACATGGATGCTCACTTCAGAACAGCAGCAATTAGGATACGCTCCTGTTATCATTCACCTTATGAACGATGAACATGCGGACATGGAAGCGGACATGAAGGCGGTTGATGCGAGGCGCAGCAAACCCACAATTGGGCAATTGCACAAGACGGACTTCTAGGGCCGCTGCCTTGGCGACCAAGCTCTACTCAGCCTTATCGGTAATGCGCAGGATATGGGCGGCGCGCTTGTCAATGACGGCAGTAATAGCTGCCAGCACCGGATGCTCGATCCGCTCATCCGCCAGTTCCCGAACAAGCGCCTCCGCCTCGCCGGTAATCGCAGCCGCCATATTGCGTAGCGTGCTGATCAGCAGGCGCTGCGCGCCGCGGGTATCGGGCACGAGGGTGAGCCAGTGCTTCAGCTGAATGGTATCGGTGACCGCGCGTCCGCCAATCGCCATGGCGAAGTTCTTCGCCACACTCGGGTAGGCGGCGGTGCAGACGACATCGTAGAGCGGCGCCAGATCCGGCACGCGGTCCCGGTAAAGCAGGGCGAAGTTCTTGGCATGGGCATCGGCATTGCCGACGAGATAATGGAACAGCAGCATCTCAAGGAAAGCGAGGCGCTCGGCAGCCGGGCGCGCCGTGACCTCGGCAATCAGTGCCAGCGACCGCTCAACCCCCGGTCCGCCTTCGTCCTCGTATTTGAGTTCGGGCGGCACGCTGAGCGCCTGGCAGAAATCTTCCTGATGGATGCGCTCGATCTGTCCGTTGGCGAGACGGCGCCGATCGTAACGCTCGACCAACAGGAACGGTATGTCACCGGCCTGCCGCATGGCAACAGCCGGGACCTGAAGCCGCAGCCGCGCCGCCAGCCGCATGCAGAAGAGTTCGTTCTCGACCGAGCCCTCGAGGTTCTCGATAAAGGGCTTGAGGATGTGCGTGGTCGGACGCCCGCCCTTGGCGAGCGCGATGACCTCACCGTCCATACACACGGCGAGCTTGTCCTGGGCGCCTGCCAGCGAGAGGCGCACGCCTTCCTCGCCGCCGAGCAGCGGGCGCGCGCGCAGCTTCTCGAGGATGTCGGCGAGCTGCGCATCGCTGAGTGCTTCGAGCCCGGCATCATCTGCAGGCGGCGGCGTCTCGCCAGGGTGATACAGCGAGAGTGCACCGGCACATTCACCGCCAATGATCTCGAGCAGGCCAAAGGCATTGCCGTCGGAAACACCGAGCGCGGAGGCGAGGCGACGGCGTGCGCGCTCATCGGGCAGCAGCCCGGAAAAGTACGGGCGGACGATGTGGTCGGGGTAGGGGGCTTCGCCAAGTGGCATGGAGACGGAGAGCGGGTGCGGCGGCGAGCCCGACAAGAATTCCAGTCCATAGGCAAAGCCGAGCGCGCCGTCATCTCCTTGCGAGAGAGTGCCGGCCTTGCGGTCGTAGAGATACACATCGAGAACGCGGCTCATGGTGCACGCTCACTGCGAGCGGCAACGCTGAGGCGCAGGCCGAGCGTCTGCATCACCTTGATCGCAAGACCGAGCTGACAGCTTTCCTTGCCCTGTTCGAGCTCGCGCACAAAGCGGATGCCGACGCCGCTGATGGCAGCCAGCTGCTCCTGTGTCAGCCCCTGCGCCTTGCGCTCGGCACGGATCAGCTGACCGAGTTCTTTGGTACTGCTAAAATCTGGCATAATCATCCCCATCGGGACGATCTTAGCACACTAGCCGGTCGAAAGCGCAAAAAAGAACCGTGCGGGACGATTCGGAGGCGGGAGCCCTTCTAAATGCTCCAAACATCCCGATTGGGTTGATGCGATGAGAAAGAGGAATAGTCAGCGCGCGTTGGGGAAATGTGACCGAGCACACTCCTCTGGAACCCGGCCCTCATAGCGCCGAAAGATGAGCATACTAGCTAGGTGGATCGCGACTAGTCCGCTGCGCATTTTGCAAGCGCCATTCTCGAGCTAATGCCCGAAATGGGTGGGAAGCGGTGCGGTCTTCCTCGACTACCGGCCGCTGTGCGCCCCAAATCAGCCATTCGGGGGTTTGCCTTCGCCTTCCTGAAAGCTGCCGGTCCGCCCGAGTCGAGGCGATTTCAGTGAAGGGATGGGAGCGGCTAGACCGCTTCCGAGGATGCAGATCGAAGAGCAACCATCGGCGCATTCAATCTGTCACGGTAGAGCTTGATCGCCTGCAGACGCTCGGCCTTGGTGTTGACGAATTCCACCACAACGCAGAAGCCGATCCTGAAGCAACGCGTCGTTCTAGCGCAACAGTTTCGACTTCTAAGCACCGAATGGGCGGCGGATAGTGAGCCTGAAGCGGAAGCCCCTTTTGAAGTATGGCAGCACGCCCGACTCTTCTTGCCTGCGCAATGTAGGCCATGGCCTCTGGGCCAACTGCACCGCCGGCGCGGCCTGCAGCCACTTCGCCGACCTCGACCTCAAGGCGCTGATCGCCCGCTTCGGTCCCGACTGCGACTATGTCGCGCGGCGCGCCGAGCTAGTGGCTGCACTGCGGCCGCTGTGGTTCGAACCTGGTAGAGGCGATAGATCAAGTCCAGTTCGCTATTCGCTTGCCATGGTGGGGCTCCGGTCCAATAGATCCCGGACTCGGGCTGCGAGTTGTTCGAAGGTGAAGGGCTTCGAGATGAGGTTTACGCCCGCATCGAGCCGCCCCTGATGGACGATGGCATTTCGCGAATAGCCGGTCGTGAACAGAACCTTGAGTTCGGGGCGTAGCTCCCACGCGGCATCGGCGAGCACGCGCCCGGATTTGCCGGGAAGGACGACGTCCGTGAACAGCAAGTCCACGCGTTGATCGGTTCTGAGGATGGCCAGCGCCGAATCCGCCTCTGCCGCTTCGATCACCGCATATCCGAGCTCGGAGAGGATCATCGTGCTGTAGGCGCGCACATCGTCATTGTCCTCCACCACGAGGACGACTTCACCCTCGCTGCTCGTGGGGGTGGCAGCGCCGGCTACGGCGGCAGTCGCGTCGAGATTACCGGCATAGCGTGGGAAGTAGACCTTCACGGTGGTACCCTGACCCTCCTCGCTGTAGATGGTGACGTGCCCCCCGGATTGCTTCACGAAGCCGTAGACCATGCTGAGACCGAGCCCGGTGCCGCGGCCGGTCTCCTTGGTCGTGAAGAAGGGCTCGAACACGCGCCCGAGAACCTCCCTCGACATGCCGGCGCCGGTGTCGCTCACCGCGATCATCACGTACTGGCCGGGGATCACCTCGGAATCGGTCGCCGCGTAACTCTCGTCCAGCGCCGTGTTGGCGGTTTCGATGGTGAGCTTTCCACCGTCGGGCATGGCGTCTCGGGCATTGACCGCGAGGTTGAGGATCGCGCTCTCGAGCTGGTTCTGGTCCGCTTCGATTGTCCACAGCCGAGGCGACAATATGCCTTCGAGTTCGACCTGCTCGCCGAGCGTCCTGTGCAGGAGCTCGGTCATTTCGCGCACCAGAACGTTGGCGTCCAGTGGCTTTGGCTGGAGCGGCTGGCGGCGTGAGAAGGCGAGCAGACGGCCAGTGAGGCTTGCCGCTCGCTGCGCACCCTGCAGGGCCATGTCCAGTGCCCGTGCCACCCGCACTTCGTCGCCGGGCTTGCTGCGCTTTATCGTGTCGAGGCCGCCGATGATGACGGTCAGGAGGTTGTTGAAGTCGTGGGCCACGCCGCCCGTGAGTTGACCCACCGCCTCCATCTTCTGGGCCTGGCGAAGCGCATCCTCTGCCCTTGCACGTTTCGCGACCTCCTCGGCGACCAGCTGCTCCAGGTTCGCGTTGAGAGCCTGCAGGTCTGCTTCTGCGCGTCGCCGCTGCTGCAGTTCCCGATCCGCCGCCTGGAACAGCCGCGCATTGTCGAGGGCGATCGCCGCCTGGCTGGCGAGCGCCACGACCCGTTCCTCGGCGACCGCGTCGAACATCCCGGGTTCCGGATGCCCAAAGAACAGGCCACCGAGGACCTCCCCCGTTCGGGATTTCACGGGGACCGCCAGATAGCTGCGAACCGGCAGGTGCCCTTCCGGCATCCCATGGTAGGGGGCCATCCGTCCGTACCGCTCGTCCTTTGTAATATCCGCAGAACGGACGATCCCAGTGCCCGCGAAGGTCGGACCGAAGACATGCGTGTTCCGAGGCATCGGAAAGCGCGAAAAAGCCTCACGAGGAGCACCAGAAAGCGTGTAAAGCGTGTAGCGTTCGCCTTGCTCGTCGGTAAGGTTGTAGAAGAAGGCGCCGAATTCCGCGCCGCAGATCTCGACTGCCGCGTCGGCAATCGTCTGGATCAGCCGGTCCTGATCCAGGTCGCCGGAGATCGCATTCACTGCCCGGTTCAATATCCCCAGCGCTCTCGTCTGCTCCCTGAGCGCGGCGGTCGCCGCCTTCTCCTCCGTGATGTCGATGACCACACCCGACATCCGCTTGTGACCGCCGGCATCGACCTCGACGCGACCGCGAGCCACCACGCGACGTTGCTCCCCCGCGCCATTGACCCGATACTCGGCTTCGTAGGCCTCGCCTGTTTCCACCGACCGGTTGAGGACGGACAGGACGTGCGGCAGGTCGTCAGGATCGATGGCGTGGAGGAAGGCTTCCAGGGGGAGTCCGGCCTCCGCATCGGCCACCGCCACTCCGAAGACTTCGACCAGCGGTCCCTGGATCGCGAGGCGATCACTGTCCACCTCCCATTCGAATACCGCCACCCGGCCAGTCGACAGGGCAAGCGAAAGGCGCTCCTGCGTCATCAGGTACCGCTGCTCGCTCTTGAACACGGCTCGGTTGGCCTCACGGCGAACGTCGGCCATCTGGATGTTGGAATGCACCCGCGCCAGCAGCTCTCGGGCAGCGAAAGGCTTGATCAGGTAGTCGTCCGCGCCGGCCTCCAGTCCCTCGACCTTGGCTTCCTCGCCGGCACGCGCCGAAAGCATGATCACCGGCACGCCGGCAAGAACAGGATCGCTGCGGATCGATTTCAGCAGGCCGAAGCCATCGAGCTTCGGCATCATGACGTCCGTCAGGATCAGGTCAGGTGGACTCTTGCGGGCGGCCGCGAGCGCAGCCTCGCCGTCCCCCGCCATGTCCACTGCATATCCCTGAGCCTCCAGAAGGCGGCAGACGTAGGACCGCATGTCGCCATTGTCGTCGGCCAGCAGGACGCGCTTCCCCGACCCCTGGTTATCCGGCCCCTGTTCGGCGATTGCGCCCAGTCCCGCGGTCGAGAGCTCACCGGCGCCTTCCAGTTGGGCATCGCCCTCAGGCAGCCAGCGAAGTGCCTCATCGACGAATTCGTGCGCGCGGACGACGACGGTGTCGCCTGGATCAGGCGCCTCCTCACGAACGCTCTCGGCTGGCAGGTGCGCCATTCCGAAGGGAATGGAGACGCGGATGATCGTCCCTTCTCCCAGGGTGCTCTCGGCGGTGATCACACCGCCATGGAGCCTCACCAGTTCATGCACCAGGGCCAGCCCAATGCCGCTGCCTTCGAAGCTCCGGCCCTGCGCCCCTTGGATGCGGTGGAAACGCTCGAACAGCCTCGGCATCTCCTCCTCAGGGATGCCGATGCCGGTGTCGCGCACGCTCATGACCGCAGAGCGACCGTCATCGGAGGGCTCCACGGAGACGTTGATCTCCCCCTCGAAGGTGAACTTGAACGCGTTTGAGAGCAGATTGAGGAGCACCTTCTCCCACATCTCCCGATCGACATAGACGGGCTGTGGAAGGGGCCGGCAGTGCAAGTTCAGCTTCAATCCGGCCTTCTCTATGGCCGACCGGAAGCCCGAGGCGATCTCGGTGCTGAAGCCGCTGAGGTCGGTGGGGCGGTAGAGGGCGCGCACTCGGCCTGCTTCGAGCCGCGAAAAGTCGAGCAGGCTGTTTACCAGTCGCAGCAGCCGGGTACCATTGCGATGCGCGAGTTCCACCTGGGCCCGCATCTCCTCGACAGCAGCCTGACTGGATAGAACCTCCTCGAGGGGACCGAGCATCAACGTCAACGGCGTCCGGAACTCGTGGCTCACATTCGAGAAGAAGGCGGTCTTGGCGCGGTCCAGTTCCGCCAGCGCCTCGACGCGTCGACGCTCCACTTCGTAGGCGTCCGCATTGGCAACGGCAGCAGCGATTTGCCCCGCGACGAGGCCAAGGAATCCGCGATAGCCTTCGTCGAACAAGCGATAGGGATTGAGGCCGACCACCAAGAAGCCGGATCGTCCCGTCTCACCCGCGGGCGGCACCGCCAGAACGGCTGCCGTGGTCGTCGTCCTGTCCCATCCCCCTGTCGGCAGCGCCACGCCCAGGACATTTCCAAGATCCTCAACGAGGACGGGTTCCTGCTTCCCCAGCACCTCGGCAACCGGCCATGGGCCGGCACTGGTGATGGCCAGCGTCTTCGGGATCCCCGGACTTTCCTGAGGCAGCCCGTCGCTTGCACAAAGCGTCGCCAGCTTGCCCTGCGGCGGGATCATGTAGAGGAGCGCGAAAGTCACGTCGTACGGATCGGTTGCCAGCGCCGCCATGCAGAGCTGGCAGGCCTTAGTCCAGCTTCGCGCATCGGCGGTCTGAGCCGCGAGTTCGCGGAGCAGTTTCAGCTGGCGGTCGCCCACGACCCGCTGAGTGTCATCCGTGTTCGCACAGATGATCCCGCCGGGCGCACCGTCGTCATCGGGAATTGGGCTGTAGGAGAAGGTGTAGTAGGTTTCCTCCGCGTACCCGTGACGCTCCATGATGAGCAGCTGCTCTTCAACATAAGTACCTTCGACACCCCCCATCGCAGTGTCGAGCATTGGTCCGATGTCCGGCCAGATCTCCCGCCAGACCTCGGCTGTCGGCCTCCCGAGCGCCCATGGATGCTTGCCGCCGATGATCGACTGGTAGGCGTCGTTGTAGAGATAGACCAACTCGGTGCCCCATCCGATCCAGATGGGCTGTCGCGAGGTCAGCATTATGCGAACGGCGGTTTTCAGACTCTGGGGCCAGCCTTCAGGGGCGCCGAGGCTCGTGCTCGCCCAATCATGTGCGCGGATGAGCGCCCCCATTTCGCCGCCACCTGCGAGAAAGCTGAGGGAGCCATCGTGATGATCGCTGGCAGATTGCTGTCGGTCGTTCATGACACCGCTTCTCTTACTATATTGCTCGGCACCGGCGTAGCGACCAGACCTGTCGCGCAGGTCTGGAGGGCGTGGCCCGTCGCGCAATGCGCGGTCTGGCCGTAGGCAAATGATCGGGCTCTGCTACCTTTCGGCAGCGAGCGCTGCCGAAAGGGTGGCTGCAAGGTCCGCTATCTGAAAGGGTTTCGCCGCGACCGGCCTTGCACGGAATGCCTCGGGGAGGTTCGCGGCGCCGTAGCCACTCGCGAAGGCGAATGGAATGCGCTGCTCCGACAAGGCTTCTGCGACTGGAAAGACTTGCTGGTTAGCTAGGTTGACATCAAGAAGCGCAAAATCGAATCCTCCAACCTGTAGCCTTTCGAGAGCCTCCGGAACGCTGCCGGCGGTCGCCGCAACCTCACAGCCCAGGTCGTGCAGCATGTCTTCAACTGCCATGGCGACCAAGCTCTCATCCTCGACAAGAAGCACGCGCAGGCCTTCCAATTCCATCCCCAAGTCCCAGTTTTCCTTCGGTCCTCTGACCTCTACTAGTTCAGGTATCTAAGACCTCGCCTCCCCGAATGCGTCGGGAGCGCCAATGCAACCATAGCCCGTACTGAACACGAACGGCAATCGCCGGCGCTGTAGGTTTGATCCACCTCGAGGTGGAGGGCAGTGCACCCGGAATTGAGGTCCGAGTGGGCCCAGGGAAGGCCAAACATTCGCCAGAACAAGTGTCTAGCTCGGTTCACCCCACGTCGGCGCCGATCTGCGCAAGGCTGACGTCCGAGCGCTCCATTTGCCGGGCGGCGAGCTGCATGCGCCAGTGCATCAAGTACTGCATGGGCGACACATCCCTAAAATGGGAAAACGCTCTGCCAGATCCGTGCGCGACAGGCCGACCTCGCGCGCCAGCCGCTCGAGGGTTTTAGCTCGGCTGGTTGGCTGTGCAGCAGCCTAACCGCCTCGCCGATCTTGCGATGCCTCGCAACCCCGAGAGCCAGCCTTTCAATTCCTGGGATAGAGCGTCGATAAAGCCGCGGACAACCTCGACGAACATCAGCTCGCCAATCTTGCCCAGCACGTCTCACAACCGGGACGTTTCCGCCGATCTTCCGCTGACCCGGTCGCTTCTAATCCCCCTGCACTCGAAGGCGTTTCCTCATTCGGCCGCTGCGCGTTTTCCAGTCAGAGCAGTGACCACGGCTTCTGACTCTGCTGTCCAACCGAAGAGAAGCTCAATGGTGAGCAGCGATGCGTCGTTGTTGGTCCGCGGCGCGTCCGATGCGATCAGCTCTGTGGTGCAGTCTCAATGCAGCGGTAATCGCGGAAGGTTGCGTCCCGCACCGTCGACTATGCATATGCTGGTGGTGGCCCCAATAAATATCAGTGTCTCGGTCCCGTTGGCGCGAAGGATGGAGTCGAGCCGGGTCTCGAAGAAGGCGCTGTACCGATGCTTGGAGATCACAACGTCCCCGGGGGGCGAGTTGCGGAACTATTGCCGTATTCCAAGTGTCGCGCACCAGGATTTGACTGGCGCCGCCATCAGGGGCCACCACCGTGCGCCCGATGTTCAGGCGCTCGTGTTTGAGCCGATGTGGAGAGCGCTCGCCAGCGGCGTCTGACAGATCGGGACTATGCTCCTGCCGCGTATAAATGACTAAGAGTCCAGCACTGCGGGTTGCCTCTTACGGAAACTAGCAGGCTGAAGGCCAATCAGTCGGCTGTCTGACCCTAACTCTCGAGCCTGACTGAGGGGCTCAGAACCTCGGTCCGCCATTGATTGTCAGAAAAATAATCGCTAATGTTGACGATGTCAGATATTTGGGCTAGCATTCCTGTCATGGGAGAAATGCCGTGACCGATGGCCCGTTCAGAAATTTGCGCCTGAGTACCCGATGGAAGAAGTTCGGGGAGCAGCTCGTCAGCGATGCTGCCAGCCCCGCTGAGCGCGTGGATCAAGCATGTCACAGCATGATAACTGATGCGGGCGTGAAGGAATTCAGTTTCATGGTCCAAGAGCTGTCGGCTTGCCTGGCGCGGTCACAGCTGACGCTCGACCCCGTTGCAGACATTGAGGCTGTGATCGAGAGACACTCAATGTCGTCGCTGTCAGATATTTTTCGCCGCACTCTCCTTGCGAAGATTCACGATGGCTTGCCACAGGCTGATGCGCTGCAGCCAGCGATGTACGCGACTACCCGAGAGTGGATCGGAGTCGTGAAGAACCGCTTGGATGAAGACTGCATTCAGGCGCGGGACCTGGGTGACATGAGCTGGTCGGACTATCGCAAAAGCGTTGAGCGCAACGCCGAAGCGTTTTCTGGCATCGACGTTGAGAGACTTTGTCAGGCCATGAGAGATGGCGATAGAAGGGCCTTCAGTTCCCCAAAGAAAATCGGTGTGGATGAGGGACCTGAACAATGAACGTCCACAATTACAGCTTGCTTGCTGCCAAAACGTTGTTCGTTCTGGAACGAGGCGAAAAGGCTCCTTCTCGCCATTCGGAAGCGGTGGAGCACGCGGAGATCGGGCAGCAGATCAACTTTGATGCTGAAATCTTGGACTCATTCGACGTGGCCGGATGCCTGCCGCGACATTTCGATTTGCTCGTTGTGTGTGCGGCCATCGAAGTGGCGGACAGACGGTGGAAAAGAACCCGCGCCTGGGCCCGTAACTTTAATATCCGGGTCCCGGTCATCGATCTGGAAAGATGGCAGAAGCCGGCCGTTGAGCATTCCCTGCGTCGGGTTTTGAACTTTCTAACCGGGGACAACTGGCAGTTTACTTTTGTTAAGGCGAAGAACGCCTCTCCGATTGGTGGGCGGCAGATCCCTTTGCCCTTCGGGAAAACCAAAACCTTTGCCGTCGCCTATAGTGACGGCTTAGATTCGCGGGCCGTCACCGGACTAAGCGGCGGCGAGGACGAAGCCTTATGTATCCGCGTGGCCGGTAGCCGCCAGCGACGGAAGCAAGGCGACAGCCCGTTTGAACGCATTCCATTCGACACCCGCAATTATCGGAAGAACGAAAGCAGCTTTCGCAGCCGCGGGTTCAAGTTCGCCGCTGTCACAGCTATTGCTGCGCAGCTGTACCAGGTGTCGAGAATCGTAGTGCCGGAAAGCGGTCAAGGCGCATTGGGCCCGGCCATCTTGCCCTTACACAACGTCTATGCCGATTACAGAAACCACCCCGCCCATTTTCGTCGGATGGAGGATTTGTTGACCTCCCTCCTCGACTGGAAGATTAAGTTCGAGCAGCCCAGACTTTGGCACACCAAGGGGCAGACGCTGCAGAAATTCTTGCAGCTACCCGGGAAGAGCAAGCTGCATTTGAGCCAGACCCATTCCTGCTGGCAAACCCGTCGCATTGTGAACGATGGTCACCGGAAACAATGCGGACTATGTGCCGCTTGTCTGCTGAGGCGGCAAAGTTTGCATGCGGCGGGAGTCGAAGAAAGCGCGGAGGCCTATATCGTTGCAGAGCTGAGTGCATCAACCGTCGGCGATGCGCTTTCCCCAGTTACCGACAAGGCAGATCGGGACATCATGATTGAATATGGCAGTGTAGGTGCAAGGCATCTGCAGCACCTCGCCGATATGTCGGTTTGGCCGGACGAATTACTGCACACGCATGCCTCGCAGATCGCCGCTGCCACGGGCGAAACGTGTGACGAAACCACCAGACGATTGAGGGCCATGTTGAGTGAGCATGCTGATGAATGGAGAGCGTTTCGGTCGGAGCTGGGGGCCGCCAGCTTCCTGAATGACTGGATGGATGGGGGACGCAATGGGTGACCTCAACGAACTGACTTCCCAGGAAATCGGTCGGCGCCTGCGACTGGCACGTGAGAATGCTGACGTGCGGCAGGAGGATGCCGCCCGGATCGTAGGTGTTTCCCGCCCGACCCTTGTATCGATTGAGCAGGGGGTGCGTCGTGTACGAATTCAGGAGATACAAGCACTTGCGCGTCACTACGGGCTTTCTGTCAACGCGTTGCTTCGGCGGGAGGCTGTGCATACTGACCTGGTGCCGAGGTTCCGAAAGGTTCGCGAAGCTGAAGATACTGAAACTGCCGAAGCGGTCCAGTTGCTCAATGACCTGATAAGAGCAGAAGTCGAACTGGAGAACCTGCTGGGGATCCAGAAAAGCCGGAATTACCCGCCTGAGCGCGGTATCAACAGCGGTGATGTGGTCGACCTTGCCGAGAAACACGCTGCGGAGCTGCGTGAATGGCTCGGCCTCGGGCTGGGCCCAGTCGCTGACATCTTCTCGCTGATTGACAAGCAGCTTGGCATCAGACTGTACCAGCGGCGGTTGTCCTCTGGATCAAAAGTGGCCGGGCTGTTTAGTTTTGACGAGGGAATCGGCGCGAGCATTCTTCTCAACGCCAATCATCCACTCCCCCGGCGCATTCAGTCGGCTGCACATGAGCTTGGTCATTTTTTTGGCACGCGGCAGAGCCCGGAAGTTCTCGAGACCGACGAAAGGTTTCTGTCGAGGGACGAGCGATACGCCAATGCGTTCGGCAGGGCCTTCATGGCGCCTGCGGAAAGTTTTGCCGAGAGCTTTCGGCAGATCAAGGAGATTACGGGGAAAATCACCGCAAGGTTGATTATTCTCCTCGCCGACGAATATCATATTTCACGGCAGGCCAGCTGTTTGCGACTGGAAGAATTGGGCCTGGCGAAGAAAGGGACTTGGGGCTGGTTCGAGAATCGAGGGGGGATTACTGACGAACACGCTCGTGAAGTCCTTGGCGAGTCAGCCTTTCTAGGCGATCCAATTAAGTCCGATGCCGACCGACCTGTGTCACATCGCATGAGCCTGATGGCACATGCCGCCTGGAAGCGCGACCTGATGTCGGAAGGCCAACTGGCCGAACTGCTAAAAATCAGCCGTCTCGACCTTCGCGGCATCATCGATCAGATTGAGCTTGAGGAAAGAGAGACTGATGAGTTGGTCAAGCTCCCTGATTAGCGTAGAGGTGCCGCTGGTTCTGGACACGAGCGTGCTGATCAATCTTCACGCCTGCGGGAGCGGCGCACGTATCCTCGGCGCCGTTCCGAACAGTGTCCTGGTGCCACAAGAAGTGGTCACGGAGCTGGACCATGAAACGAGCCGTGTCAACGGCGAGCGTGAGTTCCTCAGAGAAGTGGTCGACAGCGAAATTGTCGCCATCGAGGTAATGACGGATGACGAGTATGAGGTATTTTTGCATTTGATCACCTCCTCGCCCAGCCTTGGGGACGGCGAGGCTGCGACGATCGCCATCGCATCGAAGCGGGGGTGCTGGCCGGTCCTGGATGAACGAAGGGGCCGGAACCGGGCAAGCGAGCATTGTGGCGTTAAACCTGCGGGGTGGTCACTGGACCTTCTTACTCATCCTGCTGTTTCAACGACGTTGGGGCAGGTTCAGGCACTGGATGCCATCTTTTTGGCGTTGCGAGAGGGACGAATGCGAATACCTCCGGAAAGCGCCGATTTCGTGATTTCGGCTGTCGGAGAGACCCGAGCGCGCGAATGCACTTGCCTCCCCCAGTACAAGAAGCGGTTTCTCGAATTGAACGAGAAAGTAACGTAGCCTCTCACATTTGCAGAGATTGCTGCACCGCGTCATGACTCCCCGGGGCGGCTCTGTAGGATGGCGGTCTGTCCACCTGCTCACCCCCTCCTCGCCCATGACCAACGATCATCGCCTACACCGCCAAGCGCAATCCGAACTCCGGAAAGACGATCTGGGCGAAGATCGGCCGGGCATATCCCCATGAGAGCGGCAACGGCCTGAACGTCATTCTCGATGCGCTGCCGACCAACGGTCGGATCATCCTGCTGGAGCCGCAGCTTGACGAGAACGCTATCGATTAAGGCTCTCGATGTCCCCGTTTGCAACGATCGCCGCGTTCTCGAGCATCCGCCGCACCGATTTTTGTGTGAGATCGATACTGCAGCTTGCCCCGTTATCGTCATGCTGGTTTCGGCGGCGATGACGTCGACCTGCACGCTCCCACCAACTTGAATAGTCTCGACGATTAACTCGTTCAGGCGGATATTGGTAAGCTGGCTGGGGCCCGGATTGCGGTAGTGCGAAAAGCGCCGCCGAAGCTGATCGCCTTCCCCGAAATAGCATTTCTGCCCCTGCTCGCTCCTGACGCGAAAACGATAAATCCCCGCTGCCGAAGGTACATCCGGGAAGGCTAGCTTTCCTGAAGCGTCGATGCTGAGCGCACCCATGGGCTGCCAGCTGAAGGCAATTTCGATCCTCGTCTGATCGGTGGAAGACCGCGGCCCTGCCTCATGCGCCGGAGCACTGGGCGCACGTGGCGTTGCCTGAGCGCGCGAGAACATCACGGTCTCATTTCCCAGATCCAGCTCTTGCGTCTTCCAGCCGGCAGTGAGCCACGCTGACGCCTGCCGACCGGCGCTCGGATCGTTTGACCACCAAGCGGGATATTGGCGGGCGCTTGCCGGAAGCGCGAAGCCCAGCAACGCCTCGATCTCGGCGAAGTCCATTCTCGTCGAAGGGGCTTTCTGCGCCTGCAGGTGGTTCGAAAGTGGCTAATACTTTGACAAGGCAAGCTATCCTCGTTGGCTAGCGCAAACGCCGACCGTCTTCGATCATATCCTGCTTGGCAATGGTGACGTCGTCCTTGACCAGAGCTGCCATCACGACGTGACGCAGGCTGGTCTGTCGCTGCGCCGCCCGGATTTTGAGCTCGGTCCAGACATAGTCCGGCAGCTCGAGATTGAGCGTCTTCATGCGGCTGCGCGGCGTCGGCTGATCTGCATCATCTGCCGCTATTGTCGCCTCGGCGGCGTCGTTCGTTGCCTTGATGGCGACCGGAGCCCCCTTCTCTTCCGGCTGTGGTCGCTCAAACTTGCCGACCCCCTTCTCGCGCGCCAGGCGCTCGATTTTGTCGTCGTCAATGTCGGGGTCCAGCGGCATAAAAGGTGCGCGTTCTGATCTCATGATTAACCTGCCTTGCGAATGGTTTCGTGGTCTGCGTCGGCGATCTGCCGGATCTCCGAGAGCAGGCTGGCAATCTCAAGCCCTGCCCCCTTCCCCGGTTCGGTGGCAGTGGGCGGTCGACCGTTGAGGAACATTTCCCGGTACGCGCTGCGCTCGACGAGCGCCGTGCGGAACAACGGCAATCCCAGTCGCTCGAGCTCGGCATAGGCATAGTCGGTGACACGCGTTCGCAGCGGAAACACCTTGGTCAGCAGCAGCCGGTATGGGATCGGGCGTCCGGTGGTATCGGCGATGTCGCGGATATCCCCCACGACGACGAGAGCCTCGCGCAGATCCGGCTCGGAGGCCTGGGCGGGAATGACGACAACGTCCGAGCGCGCCAGCGCCTTGAACAGCGTCACTTCCCGCGTGCCCGGCAGGTCAATGCAAATGTGAGCGTACTCACCGGACTTCTCACTTTGAGAAAAGAACGGTCCGAACTTTGAAGGCTCAACGGCCTTGACGGTCAGATTGTCGAGCGGCGCCTTACGAGCCCAGCGATCCAGCGTGCGGTTCTGATCGAGATCGATCAACAGCACCCGCTCGCCGTCGGCGGCAAGCGCGGCTGCGACCGCGGCGCAGGTCGTGGACTTGCCTACACCGCCTTTGGACGAAGCAAACGTGATAATCATGTAGTCCTGCAATTCCCCGGTTACCCGGATAAAGATTGACGAAATCAAGCAATTCTATGATTAAAGTCTGCCGCATTCGTTCGATTGTGCAATAGCTAGTTTTACATGTTTATTCAGTGCACTACTTGCACCGAAGCGCAACGACACAGATGCAGGACTACGCAGGCGTTCGATCCCACATTTATGCGCCCGAACACTTACCCTTCTACATACTAGGGCAAGCACCCAATCACCCAACTACACATTTGCAGAATTGGGCGACTAGGGCGCCTCGGAAACCAGGTCGGCAGACAGCGCATGAAAACGCCGGACCGGGCGTGGACCTTCAGGGAATGGTGAGTTTTTGCGGGGATTCCGGCGGGGCAGGGAGCGGGCGGATCACAGGGGACATAAGAGTGAGCTTTTGGGCGGCCCCTTGGACAAGCGCGCGGCCTATTTGATGCCGATCGACCGGCCGGGTAGGGGGCCTCAAACCAAACCAGGCCACAGAAGCCATCTGGACGCTTCTTCGTGAGTAGGGCGGAAGCACCTCGAGAGGATGAGACGATCGTGCCTGGCGGCCTCAGATCGGGCAGCCAGGGCCTATCCACGAGAAAGATGACTGGCGGCGCGCGCCTATCTATCCATGCGACCCCATACGCCAAGCAATAGCATCCTGTCTTCCGGGATCAGACCATCCTTGTTTTCCGCGGTGTGGATGGCTGTCTTAAATTGCGTATCCGCGACGAGCGGATGCCATGTTTCGATAGGTGCGGCGAGCGACCGCTTTAGCGGGAGCGAAGGGTGAGGAGATACATTGCTTGTGGCCGCGCATGCGGCCACGCCATTTTCTCCGAGCGTCAGCGAGGCCTTCGACTCTGCATTTGCGGGATATTTTGCCCTTCTCTTGATTCAAGGATTCAAGATTCAAGATTCAGGGGCGTTTTTTGCCAAGCAGATCAGTAGCTTGCGCCGCCAATTGTGAGTTTCTGGGCGGGATAGGGGAGTTTCTGGGCGGTTTGGAGGGAGAAACCGGGCGCGTGAAGCGAGGAAGGGGGCGGTTTGAGGGGAGTTTCTGGGCGGTGGTGCTGCCCCAATACAGGCCAAAACAGGCAAAGTGAGAAATTGGGCGGCGGTCATTCATCGTCGCCAGGAAAGCTGATCTGCTCGACGCGACGGCTCCAGCGGGCCTCGCGGCCGACGCGGGAGCGTTCACGCTCGATATGGGCGGCTTCGATCTGCGCCGTGGTCTTGCGGTCCCAGCTCATGAGCAGCTTCTCGACGGTGCGCCCGCGCTTGATCGTCGCCACGCGCACGACAAAGTCGGTCAGATGGTTGACCTCCTCGAGGGCGGGCTTGAGGGCGTATTTGTTGAAATCGGCGAAGCGGGCGAGCTTGCCTTCGGGAACACCGAGATAAGCGCGGAAGGCGTCAACGTCGATCTCCTCGAAGTTCTTCGACATGCCGATGCGGCGCTCGATCATCTCATAGAGGCGGATCGAGTATTTCGAGCGCAGGGCGTACATGATGTGGGACTTGATGGTCGCCCATGCGCGGCTCTGGCTGATGACGGCGAGGAGGTCAGGCGGGAAGGTGTAGTAGAAATAGCCCGAATCCTGCTCTTCCTCGGCATTGGTGCCGAGAAGGTGGATGCGGTAGGTGGTCATGGCCCCGGTCTGCGGATCGCGGGCGCGGATCTTGGCCCAGGCGCTCATGAGCTTGTCAAAGGCCTCGTCCAGCCGGTCATTGCTGTCATGGGAGCCGCGCAGCGAGGCTTTCAGCACCTTGTGCACGGGGCGGGTGCGGATGTCGTTCCAGGCATTGGCCAGCAACTGGTTGTAGAGAATGGACTCGTTGCGGCTAAGCGGTGTCAGCTCGATGATGTCGACGAGCTCGCGCGGTTTGACGATCTTGCCCCAGTTGGTGGGATCAAGTGGCTGACCGGTGACCTTGATGTCGGTTGCGAGCAGGGGTGCGGGCGTCGGTCTAGAGCTTGCGACGGCGGGCCTGGGGAGACGGATATCCTCTGCGTTCACATTTTGACTGTGCCGGGCCAGAGTGAGGTCGTCAAGAAAACTCTTCACTTACAAGGCCTTGTCATAACTCTATGCCCAATACCTCACTTATCGAATCGCTGCAGGGCAGGTGCTGATTGGCGCGACTCCGGTCCCGCCCAATAGCTCACTTATCGAGTCAATGGTGTTGAAGCATCGCTCCACAGCGGGGAAGGGGAGCGGGCAGGGGTTTCAGCCGTCTGCCCGCCCTCCCCCCGCGCGCTCTGGTTTCAGGCGTCTTCATGGGGGCCGGGGAGGTCTGCCATCGGCCGGTCCGCGAGCCATTTGAGAATCTCCGAAAGCCGCCAGCCCCTCTTGTTGTCGCTCAGCTTGATGCGTCTGGGAAACTTGCCTGCGGCCTCGAGCCGGTAGATATGCGCCATTGAGTATGGAACGAGCATCAGGAGTTCCTTCCGGTTGATGATGACGTGCGGCCAGAGATGCGCGGGGATGCTTGAGAAATCGCGAGGCATAACTTACTCCACTTGCTGAATGAACTGACCCCTGAAGCGCTGCAGTGAGCGGTGCTTCATGAGTATGGTCTCAGGAACAGGTGGTTTTTGACATTCCGCGCCCGGTACAGCGGAGCGAGATTATTTTGACAGATTTTGTGAAGTCGGGGGTGGCGGATGGCCGATGTTAGAAAGAGCCGCGCCGGTGACGAAATCGTCCCGGCGCTGCAGAGGCTCCTGCGACGCTACTTTGATCGCTACGGTCTGCGAAACAAGGAAATCGCTGACGCGCTCACTGTATCAGACTCGGAAATGTCCGGCCTTATGAAGGGCACCAGGAACTTCCAGCGGCACCACATCGCCCGCATCATTGAGGTGCTCCGCACTTACCGCTCGATACCGAAGGAGGCGCAGCACCCTGATCCCTCAAGCGATGATGCCTGCTTTGTCCCCTGGACGCGCTCCGACGAGTATGTGCTGCTCTGGACCTTCGTCCACGAGGAAGAACCGGATCTGAGCCGCGGCGTCGATCCTGACCTAAGCTTTGAGCGAAGGCAGTTCGCCCTTGGTGGCCACAAGCAGGAGGCCTTTGTCTATGAGTTCAACCCTCAGGGTTATCGACGTTACCTCCTGCAAAGCTCCCTTGAAACATCTCCCTTGCAGCTACCTGCCGAGGAGGATCTCAGGGTGGCATTTCCCAAGATCGAGGTGGAGCAACAAGAAGAGCTGAAGCGCAGGCGGGGGTTCAATGGAACTGGCCTGACGCTGAGCTATATCCAGAGTACGCGCACGGACGGGGACGAGGTCCCCAAGGTCGCAATGCGGTTCAAGCGTAGCGACTACAATCGCCGCCTGACGACGCGGACATTGTTCAGCCGGCTTGACCCGGAACGACGAGACCGCATTCTGGGCACCATACCGTACGGGGTGCAGGAAGAGTTCTGCGGTGGCTTCGGCGCCGTGATCTCCATTATTGCAGCCGACGACAAGCTGCTGTTCTTTCAGCGCTCGGAGGAGGTTGGCGGCGACCGCGGTGCCTACGATTGCACCATCACAGAAGCGATGGATGGCGAGAGGGATTACGACCCGAGAGGCCAGCCGTCGCCCGTTATGAACGCGGTACGTGGACTTGCCCAGGAGGCGGCGCTGAGCGGCCTTGAAGACGATGTCCAGCATCTGATCAAATTCCACGGCTTTCTTTGCCGCGCGCGCTACTATGAGTGGTCGATCTACGGGACGCTTAACCTGTCGGGAACGGATCTTACTGCCGGAAAGCTGATTGACAATGCGGTGGAGGAGTGGCGACGCAGGAAGCCGGAATGGGATCTGTCCACAACGCAGAGCGCCGAGGGGCTTTCAACTTCGTTTATGATGGCGCGCGATGCCTATGAGTTTCAGCGCTACACTGCAGTCCCCTTCACGGTGACCGACGTGGTGCGCTTCATCGCCACCAATCCGATGACCGACTACGCCTTCATCAATGCGATCATGACTCTGGTATCCGTGCGCAACGTCAGTATGCAGGCGATCGATCAGGAACTCCGTCTGTACCCGCCGCGACCCGCCCCCCCGGCGTGATTTGATGGACAGAGCCAAGGCTTGGATGTGGATTCACGCGCTTGTGATAAGGGCTTCTTGAGGCGGTGGGAACGGGGTTCAGGTCCCGGTTTCCAGCAAAGAGGGACCGTGGGTGTTCTGTGGGTATCGCAAAAAATGGCGCCGTCATAAGCAGCTGACAAAGCAGCTTGAATGGCTGTGATGTGTTCTCCTCCTCCGCTACCACTTAGATCAGTAGCTTAGCGGTGTTTGGCGCCCCTTGCTGCGCCCTCACAAGATCAGTGGGCTAGGCCGCGTATCCAGGAATCGAGGTCTTTGCCGAGGGCACGGTTTGGCACGGCGCCCTCGCGGGCTTGGGACGGGGTAATGCCGAAATGCCGCCGGAACGCACGGCTCAACGAGGCTTGGCTGTCGAAGTCCCATCTTTCCGCAAGCGCAGCGAGCCCGCTTCGCTGGCTTGGATTGCGCAATTCGCGATAGACGGCCAGGAGTCGTCTGCCGCGAATGAAATGCGAGACCCCTCCCAGCGGCTCGAACAGCCGGTACAGTTTGGAGCGGGAGATCCCAAAGGTGCCGCAAAGCTTTTCCGCGCCTAAGTCGTTGCAGGCAAGGTTGCTGTCGACATAGGCCCGTATCCTGTTCACCAGCAACCTCTCCATCTGCGGTCGCGCGCTCGCTACGCGGTCGCCAGAGGGAGCGAGGCACGCGGCGAACAGGTCGCGCATGGCCCGCTCGACATTCGGCGCCTGGTCGCGGCTGAGAGATGGCGCGGCAGCCGCCAAGGAAATCAGAAAGTCCCTGAGCAGTCCTGCCGAGGCATCTCGAAGCACGATTCCATTCAGCCCCGCGCCGACCGGCATCGCCTCGGCAAGGAAGTCGCGCGGCATCATGACGTGGATTCCGGAGGAGTCGGTTTCGAGAAAATTGGACGCGCTGGCAAGGTCGATCACGCAGATGTCGCCGCTTCGGACCTGGACCTCCCGCTCCTCCGTTTCGCCGCCGAAGCTCCCCTTCCGGTAGTACTGGACCAGGACATGGTCGAGCAGATCCCGCCTTATCCTGCGGCTGTCGCGGATGAAACGTTGGCCTTCGAAAGCAGTCGTGCCCACCACGAGGGTTCCCAAATGGAAGGCACTGCTCTCCGCCTTGAACGGCGCCGTGGCCTCTCCCTCGCTCCGCTCCACCTGCGACATGAATGACATTGCCTCGCGCCAGCTCTCGAACTGCTCTGCGGGCGCGAAATCGCTTGTCCTGAATGAAACAGAGGCAAGAGGAGAGCCGGAGGAACTGTCCATTCTGAGTCCTAGGCCTCGAATATGAGACGATCTGCATTGTCCTGGGACGAGGTGCCAAAGACAAGCCCCGCTGCGATTTCTACCGTACCGCCATTCTTGGTGCGGGACCTCCGGGGGTGCAATGCGCAAGGGTGTCGAGTTTGGCATTCTCTCTGTGGCTATAGTTGCTTTTTCCACGGCGATGCCGGTTGTGGGTCAGCAGGTCGTCATGCAGGGTGATGTATCCGCTGATTTCTCAGGAGATGGCGTCCTTGCCGTCGGCGGCAGCGCCAGCGGGCTGATCAAGATCCAGAACGGAGCGGATCTGCGGGTTAGGCGGGCTGTAGTCGGGGGGCAGACCGCAGGCGCAAACAGCGTCGCCTACCTGCTGGGTCCCGGAACCAGGCTGGGGGTGGCCGAGAACCTGTGGGTGGGCACGCCCTTCGCCACCGGAAAGCTGTCGATCGAGAACGGGGCGGTGCTTACGACGAACCGGAGCTTTGTCGGCTACACGTCTCCCGCTGCCCTTCGAATAGTTGGTCGCGGTTCCATGCTGAAGACGGAGCCCGGGGACGACATCGTCGAAAGCAATGAAGGGTTGTTCTTCGTCAACTTCGCCGAGTCCTACGATGGTGTGACGACCGTATCGGTTTCGGACGGCGGTTTCCTCCAGACCCATCGGGCCATTGTCGGCGGAGGTGCGGCGGTAACCGTGGCTGGCCAGGAGTCCGCGTGGCTGGTGGGGCAGGTCGGCCCTTTCAGTATTTTCGGCGGGGAGTTGTTGATCGGCGGCGACGCCGGGGGAGTATTGGGCACGAACCGCCCAAGCACCCTGACAGTCAGAAACGGCGGTAGCGTCGTCACCGGGAACCTGGGCATTCATGGAGACGTGCTTGTTAGGGGAACGGCCTCGCAGCTGGTTACCCAGAAGGATCTTTTTATCGACCATGGCAACGTGACGGTCGAACAGGGGGGGCAAGTTGTAGTTGAGGGTCGGGATCAGACGGCCCCTTTGTTGCTGTATGGGTCGGCGCCCCGGCTTATTGTGCGCGATCCCGGCAGCTTAGTTAGAGTCGGAGGTGACGCTGTAGTCGGCGGGTGGTCCAATGCAGGCGTGACGGTTGCCAATGGCGGCAAGCTTCTCCTCGGTTCCGAGAGCGGTGAGGGGACACTTACTCTGGGCCGTGCCCGTTTCCCGGGGTTGCTCGTTGTCGGTGCTGCCGAGGGAAACAGCCCCGAAGCAGCGGGTACCCTTGATGCCAGGCGGGTCGTGCTTGAAGGCTCTTTGGACAGTATCGTCTTAAATCACACCACCCCCAACTACGAGTTCCTGCCTGATCTGGTCGGCGGCGGCGCTATCAGGGTGATTGCTGGGGCCACGCACCTTGCGGGCGATGCAGCGGAGTTCACGGGACTGACCAGCATTACCGGCGGTGAACTCGTCCTCCGGAACATCCTCGGCGGAGACGTCGAGATCGGGGCTGCCGGTCGCCTCTCCGGCAACGGAAGCGTGCTGGGAAACGCCACCGTCAGCGGTATGCTGAGTCCGGCGGCACACGGGATGATAGAGTTCTCGGGCGGATTGACCATTGAGCAGGGCGGGAGGTTGGAGATTGCCGCCGACGCGGCCGGAAGGGTCGGAGTCGTCGAGGTCGGCGGGCTGGTTACGCTTGAAGAGGGGGCCGTCCTGTCACTGCCGTCCAGCGGCTTTCACAATCTTTTTGGGCAGCACGTCATCCTCCGCAGCGAGCGGGTGATCGACGGGCGCTTCAGCGAAATATCGTCGGACCTCCTGTTCCTCACGCCAACCCTGAGCCATGACGACCCGACCGCCGTCGCGCTGAGCTTCGAACGCAATGAGCTACCTATGGCTAGGCCTGCCGTTTCGCGCAACCAGAAGAGTGTCGCCAGCGCCATCGAGAAGCTCGGGCCGGCAAACCCGGCCTACAACGCTCTCATTCAGTCCACCGCAGAGACGCTCAGGCATAACCTGGAGCAACTCTCTGGCGACGCGCATGCGACGGTCCTGACGGCGAAACAGCAGCATACTTCGAAGTTCCGCAAGGAACTGGTCAAGCGAACGCGTGCGGCCGGCAAAACTAAGGGCGAGCGCGCGGCACCGTCATCGCTTCTGCACTATGCGCCGCCCGTAAGCTCAAAATCGTCGATGGAGTTCCCGGTGGAGGATCTGACCGCCGCGCCTCCCGCCACTGAAGCCTGGTTGCGGGGCTATTCTGCTGCAGGCAGCATATCCGGTGATGAGAATGCCGCCGGTTCGGAAAGCATGAGCTGGGGCATCATTGGGGGCGTGGAGGTTCCGGTTTCCAACAACGGGATCGTCGGAGTGGCAGTCGGCTACCAGTCGGACCAGACCCGCATCGCTGACCGTTCTGCAACGGCAAAAGTCTCCTCCTTCACCGGCGGCATCTACGGCTCTCGGCGGCGCGGCGAGCTCGAATTTCGGGGTGGAGGCTCCTTCACCTGGAACAATATTAGTTCACGGCGTTCCATCTCCGTTCCCGGCCTCTCCGGCGAAGCAACGGCCGGTTATGACGGCTGGTCGGCACAGGCTTATGGCGAGGCCGGGTATCTTGGCGCGCTGGGGGAGACGGAGCTTGAGCCATTTGTCGGCCTCACCTACAACCACACGCGCACCGGCGCCATTTCTGAAACCGGACTGGCCGGCGCCACCCTCAGCGCCGCCGGCACCACCGACACTACTCTTGTCGGAACTTTGGGCCTGCGCGTTGCACGCAACTTCACCCTTGAGCAGGGCTGGCTGATGCGTCCGCAGGCTACGGTAACATGGGATCACGATTTCCTAGCCGATAAAGCAGAGCTGGATCTTTCCTTCGCCGGCAGCTCGGACCCGTTCCGGGTCACCGGTCCTTCTACTTCCCCGGACAGTCTCGGTATTTCGCTCGGCATGGAAATCGAGAACGCGAGGTTCGGTGTGGCCTTCTCGTACGAAGGACGTCTCTCCTCAGGTGCGAGTGAGCACGCCGGTCTGGTCAAGGCTCGCGTGGGGTTCTGATCATGCCGGACTCCTGCTCTCCTATCTCAACATGTACGAGGCGAATGAAATGCACCAGCCGGTTCACGGCGATGGTCTGTTGGACGGGCGAAAGTCCCGTCATGGATAGTCTCCCTCATAAGGGGTTGAGGTTCAAGCGCAGCGCGAAGCGCCGCCCTGAACCTCTGCCCGTCGGCGAGACCGGGTGTGCAAGCGGAGCGGGTGCCTTCGCGGGGAATCGGCTGCAGGAACCGGAAACGGGCGAAGCTGGGCGGATGGTCACCTCAAAGCGCGCCGAGGGCGCAGCTCTAAGCCTTCCCGCAGTGCGACGGGACGGGACCAACCGCGCAGGAGTTCGACGCCCCCAGCCTCCGCAAAGACGGGCTGCGGCGAAGACATGGCAGGCGGTTGGTGGTGGCCACTCGGCGCTTCGAAGCTGCCAAGCGCTCGTTACCTCATTCACGGCCAGACCTTCACGGCTCCATGAGCAACCGCGCAAGCGGTTTCCGCAACGAGCCGTGTCTCTTCGGCCGGGTCGAGGCTTCGGTCGGGGAAACCCCGGCGAGTTGCTCACTTGAGCAATGCGGTGCAGCGCGGAGGCGAAGTCCGACAGCGAGCTCGAGAAGGCGAGATGCCACCCGCTGTCGTTAGCCGTCATTGTCACCGCGAGCGCCGTGCCTGCCTCTAGCGCTGTCACGGTCGCGGCATCAAGGGCAAGCGGCACGAGGCGGCCAGCCGGCAGGCAAGCCGAAAACTGCAAAGGCTTGAGCGGTCGTTCTCGTTTGGCAAGGTGTGCGGCGGAATCGAGCCGCAGCCCGGAGGGCAGGACAAGGGCTCCGGTGGCCGCGTCGTCGCCCTCGGCGGCTGCCAATTCGACAGCGAGCACGCGCCGCCGATTCTCCCCGCTCACCTGGGTCTAATTGATCGCGCAGCGCGTCCCACTTTCGAGCGTTGGGCAGGCGACCGTCCGGCGCCATGCCTCTCGTTGAGCGAGGTCGCGCCGCCGAGCACGCCCGGTGCCGCGACGGCGCTCGCGCCCACCAACAGCAGGACGAGCGCAATACCTTGGGCGAACTTGCTCACGCCGAACACATGCGCCATTCCGCCTTCAGAATTTCAAGTTCAGGCCGATATCGGTACCGTGGCTCAGTTGGTCGCCCGAAAGAAGGCCACTGTAGCCGGCGCGGACCGTCAGGTCGTCGGTAGCCTCGAAGGAGACGCCGAGGCCGAGCCGCCAGCGATCGCGCCCGGCATCGAGACCGTGTACCTCGAACGCCGTCTGACTGCCCACGAAAGCCTGGTGCTGGCTCGGAACCACGTCGGCGAAGGCGTGCTCCCAGACCATGCGGCCATCGAGGGTGAGAGTGCCGTCCTCGGTTGCGAACCTATGGGCAACGGCGATGCCGAGGCCCGTGTCGAGCCGCGTCCAGTCTTCCGAGTCACCGGTAAGGTTCATCGCGCCGGCGCCAGTCTCGGTGAATCCGCCATGACCGGACCAGCCTGCATCGAGCGTGAACAATGGCGAGAACGTCGTGCCGGTGGCCAGATCGAAGGCGTATGCAGCTTCGCCCGAAAAGCCGATCGTGTGGTTCCAGTAGTTGGCCTCGGCCGTGCGGTCGATCCCGCCGAAGTCGACCCGCCGCTTGGCCGACACGCCGCTGGCCGAATAGGCGACCGAGCCGGCCACTGACCATGGCCCGTCAGTCCAGCCGCCATAGACGCCGACGTTGAAGCTGTCGGCGTCGAGGGTCGAAAGCCTCGCATCGACCGCGCCATGGCTCCTGAGATAGCCGAGGCCGAAGCCGGCCCAGGCGGTGCCGCGGGCGACGTCGATCGGGCCTTCGTAGCCGCCGGCGATCCCCGCCGTCCACCAGTCGAGTGCTCCGGCATTGCCGTCCGCCTCGATGACCCCGCGCCCGACGAGCGGCGCAAGCCATGCCTGCGCCAGGTGCTTGTTCGCATCGGTCGGGGTCAGGTCGTCGATCGCCACCACCCCAGCTTCATCCGGGGACGTGGGGCCGTATCCGAGCGGAGCGGTGAACACCTGCTCCCCGATATCCCCCTGGCCGATACCGGCCGTGCCCTGCCGGCGTAGGGCATGCGAGAACAGCGAGAAGGTCTCCTCGATCACGTGCTGACCTGATGCGTGGACCTCGCCCGAGAGCTGGTCGAAGGCCCGCCGCGCCGTCTCCTGGTCGAGCTGGACGACAGCGTCATAGACCTCGTTGCCGAAGGTGAGGCTGTCGAGGCCGCTAGCGGTCGCCCGCTGGTTATGCGTCTCGCCAATGTCGACGAAACTTATGTCGTTGCGCTCCAGCGTCAGGGTGACGGCGTTGGCGCCGTAGCCGAGCCGCGGATCGAGGAAAGCGAAGTCGGAGGCGACCGCGCCGAACGTGCCTTTCACGCCCTCACCGGCGGTGAGAATGGTATAGGTCGAAGTTGGAACGTAACCGCCGTTCCTGCCGACATGGACGACGGAGCCGCCGTCGAGGATGGCCGTTCCTGTCGCCACAATCAGGTCGCTGGCCGAACCATTCGGGTCGACCTCCACCGCGAAGCGCGAACCGGCATCGAAGGTGATGTCGCCGGCGACATTGAGCGTGCCGATCGAGTTGCCGGGCGTTACCGTGCCGCCCGAGCCAATTATTGTCGCCCCGACCGTGCCGGATCCGCCGAGAATGCCGCCATCGAAGATGGTCAATGAGCCGCCGAGCGCCCCCTCTCCGTCGAGGCCGACGGTGAGGCCGCCGCCGGCGACACGGGTGATCCCGCCGAAGCCCGAGCTGTCGCCAGTCAGGGTCACGCTGCCGTCCCCCGTCGTGGTGAACTCACCCGTCCCGGAGATCACGCCGTCATAGAGGCCGGCAAAATCCTGCTCGAAAGTGAAGGTGCCGTTTGCACCGATTGCCACGTCGCCGCCAAAGCGGTCCGTTGCCGAGACGAGACCGCCGGCCTGGACCGTCCAGTCGAGGGCACTTGCCCCGGTTAAGGTGAGCGTTCCTGTCCCGGCCTTGCCCATCTGCCCCGCACCGGTGATGTCGCCTGCGAACGTCGCGTTGTCGCCCTGCTCGAATAGGACACCCCCGTCATTGAAGATGTCGCCGCGGATGCTTTTCGTATCGCCGATCAGCGAGCCGGTCTCGACACTGGTGTCGCCGCCATAGTCATTGGTTCCCGAGAGCCACAGCACGCCGTTCCCAGTCTTGATCAGGTCGCCGGCGCCCGAGATGGCGCCCTGAAGGTGCAGGATGGCGGCATTATCGAACGTCCCGCCGTTTGTCCCTAGGATGATGCTTCTATCGGTTCCCAGGATTGCTTGCGTGCGCAGCGTGCCGCCGTCGAGAGTTACTCCACCTGTTGCGTCGCCCAGATTGCTGTCCGTGGCGATTTCAAGAACACCGCCTGCCACCGTGGTTCCGCCGGAATAGGTGTTGTCGCCCGACAGGACCAGCGTGCCGGCTCCTGTCTTGATGATGCCGCCGGCATCTATGATCCGGGTTGCGATCCCGGCGCTATCGGCCAGGACACGAATTTCGCTGCCGTCGTCATCGGTGCGCAGCGCGCCCGTGCCCTCTAGCCGGTAACCCTCGTCGACGAATTGTAGCCCGAGGAAGTCCTGCGTTCCTTCCACCGCGATCGTGCCGCCGTCGGACCCGCCCGGCTCGTTCCTGAAAGCGGCATGGTCGCCGGCCCAGGTTACGGCAACGTCGCTGCCTTCGTTCAGCCATTGCGCGTTCGCATCGTCCCAGACACCGTCGCCGCCCTGCCAGTGCTGCAAGGTATCGTCACCCGCAGCAGCGATGAACAGGTCGACATTGCCACTGCCGACCTGGACTTCATAAAGCGCCGGATCGGAGAGCGACAGGACTTGGCCGATTTCGAGCCCGTTGTCCTCCAACGTGTCGTAGGTCATCAGCCGGTAGTATCCGAGGCCTGCCGTGCCGTCGGCGGCATCTGGGCTCTGGGAAAGATCGATCGTGCCATCGAGCACCAAATTGCCGTTCACATCGATGCGGTCGCTCAGGCCCAAGGCCGGGCTCGCGGCGTCGGCACTGCCGAGTTCGTAGTCGAGACGGGAGCCAGCCGACAGTGTCAGGTCGCCGTCGACCGTAAGCGTGCCGATGGAGTTACCCGGTGCAAGGACGCCACCATCGGCGACCGTCGTGTCGCCCAAATTGCCCGAGCCCCCCAGAACCGCGTCGGCTTCAACAGTGGTCGTGCCGCCGAGCTTGCCATTGGCCAGCAGCCTGCCGCCAGACACTGTCGTTATGCCAGTGAAGGCAGAACTGTCGCCGGTCAGGCGGGTGACGCCCGCCAATTGAGCGATGATCCCCGCGCCGGTGATGCCCGGGGCAAAACTATAGTCTGAGTCAGTGTGGTTGAAGTTCAGCGTGCCGGTCCCTTCGCCGAACCGGACTTCGTCCGCTTCAAGCACTCCCGGGGCCATAGCAGTCTCTCCGGACGCGGCACCGATGTTCATGGTGCCTGAAGCAATGCCCGCCTCGGCCAGGGTCACAGTGCCGCCGACGATGACCAACCCGTCTTCACTCAGTGTCAGAACACCGGAGCCGGTGTCGCCGATGATCAGGTTCCTCCCGATCATCCAGTTGGATCCAGCGTCCGCGATCGTGGCCGTGCCGAGGCCGTCATCGAAGACGCCGATATGGCCGTCCCTGCTACTCAGTGACCCGCCCTGCTCAACCAGCAGGACGCCGTGGCCGTTGACGCCGACCTCCATATCCTGGCTCATCGTCCAGGAACTGCCCTCGCCGGAGATGGTCGCGGCGCCGTCGGAGCCGAGTACGGACGTGGAGACGGCGCCCCCGAAGCTCGTTACCTGGCCGCCATTCTGGATGATGAACGTCCCTGTCTCGTCAGCCGCATTGCCGACCAGAACACCCCAGTCCGAGTGCGTGATGGTGCCGCCATCCACGATGATGGCGCCCGACCCGACGACAGTGCCAAGGCTGTAGGTACTGTCCCCCTGCAGCACGAGCGTACCCAGATCGCTTTTGACCAGGCCGCCTGTGCCGATCAGCGATGAGGCGATAACAACACCAATGCCGGCGCCATCCGCCGTGCCATCGCCGACGCGGAAGATGGTCTCGTCCTCCGTCAGGGTCAGGGCGTCGCCCTCGAGGCGATAGCCGTCGACCATGAACTGCAGCCCGCCTGCCGTCAGGGCGCCGTCCGCATCGTCGAGGACGACCGCTCCGGGCGTTGCGCCAAAAACCAGGAAAGCCGGCATGGGGTCGGGGGTCCCGTTCTGACCTCCGAGGACATCGGTGAAGACCGGAGCGTCGGCGCTCCACACCCCGTCGCCGCCGTCGATCTGCCCATTGTCGTGCAGGCCGCTGTCACCGCCGTCCCAGAACCAAAGGTCTCCGGGGTCGGATACCAGATTGACCTGTCCGGGCATCGCTGCCTGGACCACGAAGTCATAGCCTACCGGCGCCGCGTCAATCTCGAGCCCCCGGTCGGTCAGCGTCCCACCATAATCGAACAGGCGATGGACACCGGGGGTGAAGCCGCCGGAGTCGCTGATCCGCAACAGCCCGTCCAGTGTCAGATTAGTGTTCACGTCGAATAGCGCGGTGTCGGTCGCCGCACCGATGTTCACCCCGACGATCGACTCGTCGGTGAGGACGAGCGAACCCATCGAGAGCGTCGATCCTGCCGCCCCTTGGAGTATCCCCGATCCAACGTCAACCGCGCCGCCGATCGAGCCCGCTCCCCTCACAATACCGCCGGTCATGGTCAGGTCCCCGGCCAAGGAGCCATCGACCGTCAAGGCGCCGCTGGCAATTTGAGCGTCGCCGCCGAGTGTGCCCGTCACCTCCAGAACGCCGCCGGAGACATGCGTCAGGCCGCTGAAGGCCGAGCTGTCGCCGCTGAGTGTCATGACACCGGCGCCTTGCTTGGCTAAAGCGCCTGCGCCCGAAATCGCTCCGGAAAGGGTGACATCGTGCCCGTTGGTATTGAAGCGTCCAGTGGCGTTGGCAACAAAGTCCCGAGCGGTATCGAAGGCCGCGTCCCATTGCAGAGTCGACCCGAAGCCCTCGAATGTGACCGCGCCGGCGGCCGCGCCCAGATTGTTGTCGGCGCGCACGACGAGCCTCGCCTCAAAGCCTGTGGCATCGATCACCGTACCCCCCGAATAGGTATTGTTTCCCGTCAGCTCCAGCGTCTCCGCGCCTCTGACGATCAATCCCCCCGTTCCGGTGATGGTACTTGCGACGCTGGAGTCCGCATTCTGGTTCACCGTGAGAATGCCCGTACCGAGATCGATAACGCCGCCCGTCCCGGAAAGCGCGCCGACCGTCACGTCGTTATCGTTCAGATCAAAAATCCCGCCGTTGACGGCCATGGCCCCGGCTGCGGCAAGGTTGCCGCCCGCGCCGATACGGAGTGTGCCGTCCTCGACGATGGTGCCGCCTTCATAGGTGTTCTCGCCGGACAGAACGAGCGTCCCGGCGTCGCGCTTGACGACGCTCCAGGCGTTGGCGCTGGCGCCGATGATGTGGCCCGCCTGGTCTGCGATGCCGTCGCCTATCGTCTGGGTGACGCCGTCGCCCGGCGCAAACACCAGGGTTCCACTGCCATGGAGGAACATGCCGGCGCCCAGCGCATCGCCATCACCCGCATCGCTGCCGCCGCCGCCGGCTTGCGCCCCCTGGCCGCCAGCGACCGCGCCGCCGCCAATCGAAAAGCCGCCCTCTATGATAAGGCCGCCGCCGTCCTCCACGAAGATCGCCCCGCCAGCGGCAAGGCCGCCGCCGCCGAGGCCATTGCCAAAGTCGGCGGATCCATTGCCGCCACCGAACCCACCATCGCCCCCGGCCCCGGTGGTGCTCCCGCCGCCTCCACCGAAACCGCCAATTCCGGCCGAGGCACCCCCGCCGCCGCCGAAACCGCCATTGCCGCCATCCCCACTAATGGCGCCACCTCCGCCACCTCCGCCGCCGAAGCCGCCGTCCGCGCCATCGTTGTTGGCACTGGACCCGCCCCCAATGCCACCGCCGCCGCCGCCGCCGGAAGAGCCAGCCGTGGATAGGGTTCCACCGGCGCCCCCGCCGCCCCCGTGCGCGCCTCCAGTTCCGCCCGGTGTGTTTCCCGCTCCGCCACTTGCCGCTCCAATGACGATGCCGTCGCCCCGAGTGCTGTCGCCACCCTGGCCGTCGGCGCCGCTGCCCAGGCCGCCGCCGCCGCCACCATGGTTGCGTCCACTTAGAAATCGGGGATCGCCACCGTCGCCGCCCATGCCGCCGCCGCCGCCGAAAAAGCCCCTACCGCCGTCTCCGCCTTCGGCGCTATTGTTGTTGAGCTCGACGTTGCTGACCGTGACGGTCGCGCCACTTTTGACAAAGAGCGCGCCACCCAGACCCGCGCCTCCCCCTGCGCCGTCGCCGCCGTCGCCACCCCGCGCCAGTGCGTCCTCGATGGTGAGGTCGTTGATGGCGACGTCGCCCGAATAGACGAACAGGCCGCGATAGGCGTCGCCGCCCGACAGGCTGAAGCCACCGCCGTCGATGGCGACGCTGTTCTGGATGGCGGGTAGGTCGCCCGACGTCAGGGTGATGTCGTTCAAAAAAACGATCCGATCACCGTCCTGGGCGCCAGTGGAGGGATGGAGCGCGGAGCGCAGTTCCGAGTCGGAACCGACGAGAAAATCCAAGGCCGCAGCCGGCGACATCGACAGCGCCACCACGGCCATCGCGCATGAGCAGCGCAGAAGCGATCGGTTCGTTGACAACCGGCAGAACGCGCTGTCGTGTTGGAAATCCCCCACGTAGCCCCTCCATGCGGACGGATCACCGCTGGTTGGCCAATCCGGCAACTACGGCTTGGGGTCACCTAACATCATCTCGGGCAGGGCGTTGTGGCAAAGTTTGACCCCTTCTGCGCAGTCCGCGCCAGCAAGCCGAAGTTCGCTTGCAAGCTGGCCGTACACGAGGAAATGTATTCGCCTCGAACGCTTGTGGGATTCGGTCGCTTTGTGGGTGGATTCAGCTTGATGGTAGCGGAAGTTCTTGCCGGCTCGCCTTGCACGGGTCCGCTGAACTATGCGTTGTCAATGAATGATTGGGCAAAGAATGCTTGGTGCGCGATCGGCAGGTCTTACCCGACTGGCCTGATCTGTGGCTTCCCATCATGAAAGGCTCGGCTCTCAACGACTCTCACCCGGCCTTCGACCGCGACGCGTTCCTCGCAGAAGCGCGCGCTATCGGCGAGCATCCTGCGTTCGATCAGGCCATCGCCCGGTGGGCCAATGCGTCCCTCGACACCTTCGAGGGCCGGCCGCGGGATGCCAAGCTCGTCTGCCAGACTGCTCGCTATGTTACTCTGTTCTTCATCCTTCACCTGCACGCCACCGCTGATCCGCGCGACCCCAACAGCGGCGCCAGCGTGGGTCGGGTCCAGGAGCAGATGACGGCCGGCGGGTTTGGGAGCATGGGTTTTGTCAAGCTCGCCATCAGAACGTTCGATCGCACCGGCCTTATCGAGCCGCTGCCGCCAGGCCCGGATCGGCGCCTTCGCCGCTTCAGGCCCAGTCCGTATCTGATCGAGATCGGGCGCGCCGCTTTAACGACCAGCCTTGAAACTGTCGCATTGGTACGGCCGCTGCCTCTGCCACCGGCTGTCCTGGCGAGCACGCCCGGGGTAGTCGAGAACATCGCACGCGTCACTGTCGACACATACGAAAGGGACCGCTTCACAAATCTGGAGATACTTCCGGAGATCACGGCTTTCCTTCAGCGCGACTTTGGTCACCTGATCCTGTCGCACTTGGTGCGTACGATGAGACCGGAGGCGAACGCTTTTATCGCGGAGGCCCCCGCGGGCGATCTGGCCGAGCGATTCGGCATGTCGCGGGCTCATGTCCGCAACGTGCTGGCCATGGCATCGGAAATGGAGCTTCTCACGGTCGAGGGGAATGCCGGCCGCCGCATTTGCTTGTCACCGGACTTTGTCGAGCTGTGCCGCCAATGGGTTGCCATCGACCTGGCATGGCTGCTCCGCCTCGCCATTGGGGCACTCGGCCATGCGAACGCGCAACGCGATGTCCGCTCGTAGGAACCGCGCACGCAACCCACCCTTTCGCCACCCGGGATAGCCGCCGCCATGACGCGAGGCACGGGAATTTACGTTGATGAGCCCCTGAACATTCCTGCCCAAGATGGGTCGGTGAACGTCAGACAAATGAAACTTGTTCTTAGTTTGACGTAAGGGAAATTGGCGGCTTTCGCCCAACCGATGCGGTGCTAGAAGCAGGCATTGCAGAAGCTGGGACATGTCGGCCTCGCCAGCTGAGATCGGCCTCACACTTGGAAGACTTGATCCGGAACCCGGCGAGGGCCGTCCCGGCGACATCAGCCGAGGCTTAATCTCGATCTTTCCAGGATAGGCAATTCGCCGCGGTCGGCTTAAAGCCAAAGCGCGCATAGTAGCGAGCGTTCTCATCGCTCGTGAGGAGAAACACTCCCTCGACGGAGGAAAGCCTCTCAAGCAGGCGCTTCATGATCTCAGTGCCGATGCCGGCGCCCCGTAGAGACTGATCAACAACAACATCATCGATGAGCGCGCGAAAGCGTCCATCGGTGATGACCCGAGCATAGGCTACCAACTTCTCGCCGTCCCAAACGCCGAGTTGCACCGGTGTGTTTGCGACGCTTTCGGCGATATCGGTTTCCAGCCTAGCGTTCGCCCAGGTGGTTTGCCGTAGCAGTGCCCGCAGTCCGGGGATCGATATCGGTCTGTCGAAAGAATACTCAAGCATGCCGTCTTCCTCCATCAGCGTCATGAAGAACTCGACCTTGTACCCGCCCATGCGCGATCTCGTGAAGCAGAGGGTAGGACCGGCCCAGCTAAAACTACCGGATCCGTCTGCGTGTGAATCGGGCGAGTCGCATGATGGCCGATCGTGATGGGCCCCGAGCTGTTCGCCGGGATCGCGGAGGAACGGCAGGCGGGATTGAGCGAGGCAGTAAGTCGCTCGCTTCCCTAGTGTTTATCTTCTTCGAACTGAGGGACGGGCAGCGCCGGCAACCAATGTTCTCGACGCTTTACCCATATCTCGTGATCCGGCTGAACATCGTTTGGAGCGTCATCGAGGGTGCCCAGGAAAATTTCCGCTTGCGTGTCGTTCACGTCGAAGAGACGTGCGCCACAGGTTGGGCAGAACGACCTTCCGGCATAGGAAGCGACCTCGCCTGAATAGGTGAATTGTTCAGCCTTCCAATCACCGAACGCCAGGAAAGCGGAACCCGTGATTTGACGGCAAACGGTGCAATGGCAAAGCCCGACCTTAAAAGGCTCTCCACGAACCTCATACCGGACTGCGCCGCAGAGGCATCCTCCTGACCTAACAATCCCTTCAACCATTCCGAACACCTCTTCTTCACCGGCTTCGCTGGGGAAGCTTGGTGACGCTTGGAGGTTCCATGCGAATTCACCGACGCTGTAATCCTCGCGAGCAAGCCGCTTCGGACTCCTCTGGGGTCGCAAGTGGTCAATGAGCACCGCGCCCTCATTCCGGCTGCTCAACCAATCGATCAATGGCTGCCGGATGGAGAACAGCTGCTGGAGCAGCCTGCCGCATCAGTTAGATCGATTAGCCGCTGAGCATTAACGATTCGTTAACCTACTGGGGGCACCATCCGATGAGGCTATTGAGCCGAGGGCAGGTGGCCGGGCACGGTGCCTGCCCTCACCCATTATGGGATTCGGCGGCCGACGCCCGCCCACCTCGGAAATCCTGTCGACTCCGCCACGCTATCCGGCCGTCTCAGCCGCGGCAACGATCGGCGCGAGGCGCTTCCGCAGGTCGGCCGGTTCAAGTCCCGTGACCACGGCGCCGACTAGCACGGCACTGATTCCCACCGCGCGAAGGCGCGGCATGTCGTCAGGCGTGAACCGCTTCTGGCTCGGCGCGATCGTCAACAGGCCGCTGTTGCGCGCGATCTCGCCGTAGCGCTCGATATCCGCCTCGTCCAGCGGCTTGCCGTAGTCCTCGAACCGGGTGATCGAGGCTTCGACCATGGCGCCCGGCATCGACCGGATGGCGGCCAGTTCGCTCTCGCCGCTGTCGCTGTCGAGGGCGAGGATCGGCCGGAGGCGCGACTGGAGAAGGTGCGGCTGCACGTGCTTGACGTAAACATTCCAGCCCTCGACGCCATAGTCGGTCAGCATCTCTAACTCGGCGGCGCTAGGCTGCACCTCTTGCCCGCTCATCACCAGCAGTGGCTTGCCGAGTCCGGCGAGCTGCTCAATGAATGGCTGCTCCTCCGCGAAGGAGCCGAAGGTGGTGCCGGTCGCCCGGTGATAGGCGTTGAGGTGAAACTTGATGCCGAAGGCGCCGGCATCGACCGCGGCTCTCGCGAGCTCCATGTCGTGCCGGCCCAGCGACACCAGCACCGGAAGCTCGCCCGCAACCATCGCCTTGTAGATCGGACCTTCAATCATAGCCGTACCCCCGTCGTCGCATCGAAGCGGTGGAGTTGCGTGGGTTTGAGCTGGATGCGGTCACCGGTCGCTGCGGCAACCCGACGATGGAACACCGCGATGATCTCGTGCTCTCCCGCCCGACCGGTGATCTGTGTATCGGACCCCATCGGCTCGACCAGTGTCACCTCGATCTCAAAGCCCCCGTCGCCGATCTCGAAATGCTCCGGGCGTACGCCCAGGGTGACGCCACCGGCGTCTTGCAGCAGCGGTCCGGGCACGAAATTCATTGCCGGGGAGCCGATGAAGCCGGCAACGAAGATATTGGCCGGCCGATCGAACAGCTCCAGGGGAGCGCCGATCTGCTCAACCCGGCCGCCGTTCATGACCACGATCTTGTCGGCCATGGTCATCGCCTCCACCTGGTCGTGGGTGACATAGACGGTGGTGGTGCGGAGCCGCTGGTGCAGCTTCTTGATCTCGCCGCGCATGACGACGCGCAGCTTGGCGTCGAGATTGGAGAGCGGCTCGTCGAACAGGAACACCTGCGGATCGCGGACGATGGCGCGGCCCATCGCGACGCGCTGGCGCTGGCCGCCCGAGAGCTGTCCTGGCCGCCGCTGCAGCAGCTGGCTGAGGCCGAGTATCCCCGCCGCCCATTGCACGCGCTCGGCGATCTCGGCCCTGCTGGCGCCGCGATGCTCGAGCGAGAAGCCCATGTTCTTCTCCACCGTCATGTGCGGGTAGAGCGCGTAGTTCTGGAACACCATAGCGATGTCGCGGTCCTTAGGCTCGAGGTCGTTGACCACCCGCCCTCCGATGTCGATGTCGCCCGCGGTGATGGCTTCCAGCCCGGCGATCATCCGCAGCAGCGTGGACTTGCCGCACCCCGACGGCCCCACGAGGACCACGAACTCGCCGTCGGCGATCTCGATGTCGACGCCATGGATCACGTCGGTGATGCCGTAGCGCTTCCTGACGTTGCGCAAGGAGACGGGTGCCATGGGCTAGCCTTTGAGTCCGGTATGCGCGAGGCCCTCGATGAACTGGCGCTGCGCAAAGATGAAGACGACGAGGACGGGCAGGGCGGTGAGGGTCGCGGCCGCCAGCTGGATGTTCCACATCGGGCCCTGGTAGACGTCGACGAACTGCGTCAGCGCCTGCGGCAGGGTGAAGTTAGCCGGGGTCGTCAGGAACACGATCGGCTCGAGATAGAGGTTCCAGGAGTGGAGGAAGGTGAAGATGGCGACGGCCGCCAGCGCCGGCCGCGCCAGCGGCAGGGCGATGGTCCAGAAGATCTTGAATCGACCGAGCCCGTCCACCCGCGCCGCCTCCTCGAGCTCGACCGGCAGGGCGATGAAGAACTGCCGCATCACGAAGGTGGCGAAGACGCTTGGCGCGCCGAAGATCGGGATGAGGATCAGTGGCCAGTGGGTGTTGATCATGTCCCAGGCAAGGAACATCTGGAACAGGGGCACGATCGTGACCTCGGACGGGATCAGCAGCCCCATCAGCACCACCATGAACAAGAGGTTGGCGCCGGGGAAGCGGATGCGGGCGAAAGCGTAGCCGGCGAGCGAGGAGAGCGCCATTGTCCCGACGGTGACGATGGCGGCGATGTAGCAGGAGTTCCAGTATTGCTGCGCGAACGGCTGCAGGCGGAAGACCTCCGAGTAGGTCGACCAGTCGACGGTGCGCGGGATGATGTCGGGCGGAAAGGCGAAAATGTCCGAGATCGGCTTCACCGAGCTCGTCACCATCCACCAGGTCGGGAAGACGAAGGGGATGGCGAGCACGCAGAGCAGCCCGTAGAGCGCGACTCGAACCCGCGGCGAGAGGTCACTGTTCATAGAAGACGATCCGCCTGCGCATCTGCCATTGGGCGAAGGTCAGCACCGCGACGATCACGAACAGCAGGATCGAGATCGTCGCGCCGTAGCCGAAGCGGTGGAACTGGAAGGCCTGCTGGTAGAGGTAGTAAACGAGCACCGTGGTCGAGACGCCGGGCCCACCCTGCGTCAGCACCGCGATCTGCGCGAACACCTGCAGCGAGCCGACGATGGTGATGATCGTGGTGAGCAGGATGGTGGGCGAGATCAGCGGCAGGGTGATGCGCCGGAACTGCTTGAAGCGGCTGGCGCCGTCCACCCGGGCCGCCTCGTAGAGCTCGCGCGGCACGCCCTGCAGGGCGGCGAGGAACAGCACCATGTTGAGCCCGACGTTCTTGAACACCTGCACGACGATGACCGAGAGCATGGCGGTGGTGGGGGTGCGCAGCCAGTTCGGCCCCTCGATCCCGACGACCTGCAGCAGGCCGTTGATGCCGCCATTGGCCTGCAGCAGAAAACCCCAGACGATGGTCCAGGCCACCAGCGACACCACCACCGGCGAGAAGAAGATAGTCCGGAAGGCCGTGATGCCCCTAAGCTTCTGGTTGACCAGCACCGCGAGCAGCAGCGCGAGGCTGAGGTTCATGACCACGAGCCCAATGGAGAACAGCCCGGTTGCGGTGAGCACCTCCGGCAGGGCCGGGTCGCTCAGCAGCTTGCGATAGTTGGCGTCGCCGGTGAAGCGGAAGGTGCCGGCCAGCACGTTCCACTCGTGCACCGAATACCAGAGCACCAGCCCCAGCGGCACCAGCACGAAGGTGACGATGCCGGCCATCTGCGGTGCGATGAAGAGATAGCCGGAAAGGGCCTCGCGGCGCTGCATGGTCCAGAAGGAGCGGCCGCGCCGCGGCTCCCGTTCCTGTTGCGTCGCGAGGCTCATCACGAGGTCTCTACAGCATCGGCTGGATGCGGTCGCAGAGCGACTGCAACACCGCCGGCACGTCTGCATCCGGTACCCACAGGGCGTCGAGCCCGGCGCGAACCGTCTGCTGGATCTCGGCGAAGTTGGTGTGGCCCGGAATGACCTCCCCGGTGGCGATGCCCTCGATCACCACCGCCTCCAGCTGCTCGGGCGAAAGCAGCGGATTGGCGGCGGCCAGCACCTCGGTCGTGAGCAGGCTCGCCCGCGCCGGCGGGAAGAACTGCGCGAGCTTCCGGGAATTCTCCGGATTGCTGAAGAAGGCGAGGAAGTCGGTGGCCACGTCGACATTGTCGCCCGAGGCGAGGACGCCGATGCCGGCCTGACCGATCACCGCATACTCGCCGGCCGGACCCGCCGGCAACGGCACCAGGTCCCAGTCGAACGGGTCGTCCTGCGGCAGCAACGAGGCGCGGCTGATCTGGGTGATGGTCATGGCCGCATCGCCGGTGAAGAAGTCGACCGACTCGCCCGGCCCGGGCATGGCGTTGTCGGCGAAGATCGCCTGGTGGATGCGGCTCATCGCGTCCACCATCGGCTGTTCGGCAAAGGTGCAGGTGGTGCCGTCCTCGCTCCACGGCGCTGCGCCCCAGCCCTTGTAGATGGTCGCCAGGTTCTGCCAGTTCACGAAGTTGAAGTCGCGCACGATCAGGCCGTCCGTGCCGGTGGCACCGACCGCGGCGGCAATCTCGAGGGCCTTGTCCCAGGTCCATTCCCCGGCTGCGATCAGCTCCGCCGGCGTCTGCTGGCCGGCCTCGCGCACCAGGTCGTTGTTGACGAACATGCCGAAGGGCGAGGTGGAGAACGGATAGGCGTAGATTTCGCCATCGGCGCTCCAGAGAGCGAGGGCGCTGTCCGTCACGTCAGCCAGATCGTAGCCCTCGGTAGCCTCGAGCTTCCCGCGCAGCGGCGCCAGCGCCCCCGAGGAGACGAAATCGGCCGCCGTGGTCTCGAGGATCCACGCCAGGTCGGGGGGATTGCCGCCGGCGATCTGGGTGGTGAGCGTCGTGGTGTAGTTGTCGAAGGGCAGGGAGTCGAAGGTGATGCTGACCCCTTCGTGCTCTGCCTCGTAGGCATCGGCAATCTCGTTGAACAGCGCCAGATGCGCCTCGTTGGCGCTCCAGATCGTCATGCGCAGTTCCTGCGCCGCTGCCGGGGCGGCGGTGGTCAGAACGGTGCCGACGGCGAGTGCCGCGGCCAACAGCTTGTGGTGGTGAGTCATGGTGTCTCCTCCTTTGATAATCGATTCAGTATCCCCGGACGTCGGGCCAGCGGGTTTCGATGCCTTCGGCGTAGAGTCGGGCCTGGAAGTCGGCGAGCCGCCGGTCGTCGGCCTGCACCTGGTGCGGCGTCGTGCCTTTCTCGAGGCAGTAGGCTGCAAGCAGCCCCGCCACTTCGCCGATATTCCACTCCACCGGATGCAGCCGGTAACAGCCATTGGTGATGTGGGTGGTTCCGATGGTCTTGCCTGCCGGTAGCAGGTTGGTCGTCCGCTGCGGCAGCAGGGCGCCGAGCGGGATCTCGAAGGGGCAGGAGGCGACGTCGATGTAGTTGTCGCCGCCGGTCGAGGGGTGCAGGTCGATGCGGTACATGCCGATGCCGACGCTGTCGCGGTAGTGCACTGCGCCCGCTTCGCCCCGCACCTCATAGGAGAGATCCTGCTCGACGACCGTGGTCACCGCCTTGATGCGGCGGCTCTCGCGGATATAGGGCGCCATGGCCAGGCCGTGATCGGTGCCCGTCACGTCGCCGCGCAGCCGCAACCCAGGGAAACCATGTCCGCCGTCTTCGCGCGGTGCCTCGGTCTGCAGCCAGTAGAAGACGGAATAGGAGAGGTCGGCGGCGTCAGCCAGACGCGCCTTGTAGACGTCCTCGGGCACATCGATGATCGGGTGCTCGAAATAGTCGAGCATTGGCCAGTTTACGAGGCAGATGTCGGAGGCGTAGGCACCGGCGACGAAGTTTCGCCGCGCCGCGATGCGGCGGAAGGTCCAGAGATTGCCGTCGCCGGGGTTTCGGCGCTGGTCGGCATCGACCAGTGTCGGATCGTCGTCGGGATTGGGGGTGAAGGTGCGGACGGTCGGCTCCAGCGTGCGCGGATGCGGCGCGCGGAAGCCGATCAGCGGCCCGCCCCAGAAGCTCGGCGTGTAGGCCCGCCACTTGTCGTAGTTCCTGGGCTTGTCGATGACGTGGTTGCCCTCGACATGGTCGATGGCAAAGCAGATCGACACCGCCTGCGAGTTGGTCGGCTGCGCTTCGGCGGGGGCTGACGGCTCGCCGGTCTCGCGCTGGCTCTCGAAGCCGGTCACGTAGTCGGTGCCGGTCATCGGCAGCAGGTCGCCCAGTTCCGTGCCCTCGATGATGTAGTCGGCCACCACCACGATATCCTCGTCGCCATCGCGATGCCTGAGGGTGACCGAGCGGACGCGGTCGCCCTTGGTCTCGGCGCTGACGGGCTTGTAGGGCTGCAGGACGGTAAGCTTGCCGCCGCCGCGAAACGGCGCGAGCATCGCCTCCATCACGGCGACGGCAACGCGTGGCTCGTGGCAGAGGCGCGAGACGTGGCCGGCACCGGGGTTGAGGTCGCCCCAGGCGCGGCTCTTCTCGGTCAGCGGGTAATGATCACGATAATACTGACGGATGCCATTGCGCAGGGCGCGATAGGATCGGGTGACGCCGAACTGCTCGACCCAGCTGTGCTCGTCGGGCGGCACCGCCTGACTTGTCAGTTGACCCCCGAGCCAGTCGAACTCTTCCGTCATCACCACGCTGCGCCCGGCGCGCAGGGCGCCGAGCGCCGCTGCCACACCGCCGAGGCCGCCACCGATGACCGCTATATCTGCCGCATACTCTTTCACTGGAAATCCGTCTCTTCGTGAATGGGGCCGAGAGTTTCCCCCTCGACCGGGTCGCAGGCGAGCATCACCTGCCCACCCTTGGAACTGGTCTCGATCCGCTCGCAGAGCATCTGGGTGGCGCGGCGCGCCATCTCTTCGCGAGGGACGGCGAAGCTGGTGAAACGCGTACCCGTCTGCAGCGGCCGTAGATGACTGCCGAGCACCACGATGGACAGGTCGCCCGGCACCGCAAGGCTCTGCGAGCGCGCCGCGCCTTCGACGACGACCGCGTCCGCGAGTTCAGTGAAAAAGACGACGGTGGCGCCCGAAGCCCGTATCCTCTTCAGCATCGGCAGAGCCTTGCCGCCGACGTCCTGAATATGCAGCGCCAACTCCGCGTCGCCGAGGGCAGCACGGAACCCCTCCCACCGGTCCAGGGACGACTCCGGACCTCTTGCCGGACCCACGTAAGCGAGCCTGCGATGGCCCTTGCTGCGCGCGCGGCGCACCATCTCGGCAGTCGCGCCGACATAGTCCGCCCCCACATACGGCACCGGGCCTCCGGCTGGCTCGCGACGTCCCACGGCGACGAAGGGGTAGTCCCCCGCCACCAGTTGCCTGAGCTCTGCACGGTCGAAGTCACGACCGAGGATGACGCAGCCATCGGCGAGCCGCAGCCGGTTGTTCTCGTGAAAGATCTTGCGTTTGCCGCGGCTGCTCGGCGCCCCGGTGAGCAGCAGCAGGTCGTAGCCGAGCTGCTGCGCCGTTTCCTCTATGCCGAAGAGGAAGGGCGCAAAGAAGTCGGCCTGAGCGCTCGGGAAGGCCGGCTCGTAAGTAAAGACGCCGAGAATGCGGTTGAGGCCCTTTGCCATGCGGCGGGCAACGGGGTCGGCCACATAACCGGTCTCGCGAATGGCCTTCTGCACCCGCTCGCGGGTCTCGCTGGGTATGCGGCCGACCGCAGCCTTGGCATCGTTGAGGACGAGCGACACCGTGGCCTGGCTGACGCCGGCGAGGCGGGCGATGTCGCGTTGGGTAACCCGTCCTGCCACGCCGGCCTCCCTCCACCCTGTTAATGCGTATCAGCAGCTAATGCGTATAAACGACCGTTTCGGGCTGCGTGTCAATACAGCGCCGCGAGAGGCCCTTCCTGGGCAGGCCGTGGTTGCCAGAGGCGTCGATGCTCCATGCTCGACGACGGCAGGTGCGAGCGGCGTGACGCCCTACAGAAGCTTTGGATGCTGAAGGGCGGCGGAAACCTAGCTGCGGAGGGCACCGAGACGCTTTTCAATCGTCTCAAGGTTCACTGGCTGAAGGTGCTGCGCCTGCCCGCCGTCACGGATCAGTTCGAGATCATCGACGATCATTCTTCCGATCAGGTGCCGTCCGCCGGGAACTGCGGCGGCGCGGTGCGGCGAGAGGATCAGATTGCGAAGGTTGCGGACGGGGTGGTCGTCGGGCACGGGTTCGAGGGGAAACACGTCGGTAGCGAGCCTGATCCGCTTCTCCCGCCCCGCCGCAAGCAGTGCCTCAAAATCCACCAGGTGCGCCCGGCTGAGCAGCACGACTGAGCTTCCCGGAGCCATGGCCGCGATTTCTTCTGCTCCGATCAGGCCCCGGTTCTCGTCGGTCGGCGAAGCAGTGATCACGATACACCGGCACGACGTCAGAATGTCAGCCAGACTGACCAGGGCGACGTCGCCGGTGTCGGCGCCCCTGTCCGACAGCCAGGGATCGTAGGCAGCGATCTGCGGCGCGAAGGGGGAGAGAAGTCTGGATAGTTCGCGGGCGATCGACCCATAGCCAACGAACCCGATCTTTTGCCGATATAGCGAGAAGTCCCAGCGCGCATCGTCAAAAAGCCAGCGCTCGGTGCCGGTGCGAAAGCGCTCGTGCTCGGTGACGATCCCCCGCGCGCAGGCGAGGATGAGGCCCAATCCCATCTCGGCCACGCTCTGCTGGAAGCCAGGGGCACAACTGAGGGCGGCCACTTTCCGTGCTGCGCACGCCGCGTAGTCGATCGTCGCGGGGAACCGGCCGAGCACTTCGATCACCGCCTTGAGCCTGGGCGCAGACTTCAACTCTGCCGGGCCGAGCACCGGCTCGGATCCTATGAGCGCGAAAGCCGTCGGCAGGTGCTGCGCCAGCCGGGCTTGGTCGAGCGGCCAGTTCTGGGCGCCGACCAGCTCGAACCGGCTCGCCAGCCGCTCGTAGTCCTCGGGCGAGAAAAGTTCCTCGAGCTTCCGCGGATGCTGGTCGAGAATGACGAGCGGTTTCATTGGCGGATTGGGTGCACGCTACACGTCGCGCGCGGCCCAGTTGAGGCCGCGCTGCAGGATGGTCTTCATCTGCGGCACCTCGAACTCGCTGGCGACATGGCCCAGCGCCGAAAAGAACACCCGGCCCTTGCCATAGCGGCGCTTCCACACCACCGGCATGACGGTGCCGTCGATCCACTCGGCGTGCTCGCCCGTGAAGGTGGTCGTCGCGAGGACCTCGTTGGAGGGGTCCACGTGCATATAGTATTGCTCCGAATGGTAGGGGAAACGCTCGATCCCCTCCATGATCGGGTCGTCCGGCCTCGTGACATCCACGTGGTAGTCGATGATGTCGCCCGGATGCGCGACCCACTGGCCACCGCACATGAACTGGTACTGGGGCACGTCGCGGAAGGCATCGCACATGCCGCCGTGAAAGCCGCCCAGGCCGACCCCGGCCTTGATTGCGGCAGTCAGGTTGTTGACCTCTTCCTTCTCGATCTTCGACATCGAGGTGACCGGCACGATCAGGTGCATGTCCCTGATCCCCGGATCGGCGAAGGCCGCAGTGGTGTCGTGGACATCGACCTTGAAGCCATCGGCCTCGAGCATGTCGCGGACGATGCTGGCGCACTGCTCCGGCTCGTGCCCGCTCCAGCCGCCCCAGACGATGAGTGCTTTGCGATCAGTCATGCATTCTCCCGTGAAGTTATCGGCTTCAGATCGCTTGCTGCCGACAGAGAGCGTCGATCGCCCAGACTTTCTTCCGCCGTCCAATGAGAGCCCGCGGCGGACCTGATCCCCGAATCCACGTTCTCTCTAAAGTGAACCGTTTCACTTTTTTGCTTGACTCGATACATACGTCTGGAGACGATCGATGTGCAAGGCATTACACCGCGCGATCATCAAGGTCGGCGGTCGATCTCGGAGGAGGAATTATGACCATTGCAAGCAAGCGCCCCACCCGTGCCGGGCGCACGAGTTCGCTCGCCCTTCTGACAGCCGCGGCTGCCATGCTGGCTTCCGCGCCGGCTTACGCTCAGGTCCAACTCGACTTCTGGGATATGATCTGGGGACCCCCGGAGTACATCGATGCGGCGGAGGCGATCGTCGAGCAGTTCAACGAGGAGCACCCGGACATCCAGGTGACCTATCGCTCCGTGCCGTGGGCCAACTGGTATCAGACTTTCGTTACGGCGGTCGGCGCAGGCAGCGCACCCGACGTCAGCACTGGAGCAGGCTACCAGGCCGTGCAGCTCTACGACATGGGCGCGATCCGGCCGATCGATGATGTGATCGAGGAGCTGCGTGCCGAAGGCGACCTCGACGATTTCATCGATGGAACGGTGGAGACGCTGCGCTACGACGGTCACTACGTCGCGCTGCCTTGGGGACTGGACATCCGGGTCTGGTACTACCGTGAGAGCATCCTCGAGGAGGCGGGCATCGAAGTCCCATCCAACTTCGAGGAAATGCGTGCAGCGGCAGCCGCAGCGACCGGTGGCGACGTGTATGGCCTCGTAAGTTCCGGCGATACCGGCGGAACGCACTACGCGTTCAGCGCCATGCTCAACAACGGCGGCGGCTTGTTCGACGAAGATCGCAACCTGACGCTGACCAGCGAGCGCAACATGGAGGCGATGCAGTGGCTCGCGGACATGGTGGCGGACGGCTCGGTGCATCCGGCCAGCCCCGGCTACAGCTCCGACGATCGTCGTGCAGCCTTCTTCCAGGGCCAGGCGGCATTCACCATCGACAATCCTGGGCTCGACGGTGCGGCGGGAGAAGAGATCGCGGCCGACATCGGAATCGTCCCGCCGCTGGAAGGCTTCCATGGCGACAAGGGGACGATCTTCTGGGTCAACAACATCATGATGTACGAGCAGACCGAGCACCCGGAAGAAGCCAAGACCTTCCTCAAGTGGTGGTCGCAGAACCAGCTGCCGCTTTGGACCGAAGGCAATACCACCCAGATGCCAGCCCGGAAATCCTTCGTGGAAGCGGCTGTCGGTGACCGCGAGAACTACCGCTACATCGTCGAGAACTATCTGCCCGTGGGCAAGACGACAGGCTACGCGGCGGAAGGCATCTTCCCCGAGCTCAGCGAGATCGAGGGCGAGGGCGTGATGCAGACGCTGATCCAGCAGCTCTGGCAGGGCCGTGATCTCAACGAGATCATGGAACAGGCAGAAAGCCGGATGCAGGATATCATGCGCTAGCGCCGGATCGGCGCCAAGCACACATGACACATCGGAGCGTATCGTGACGGTATCCAATGTCACCAAAGCTCCTCCCAAGGCCGGGCGCAGTCGCGCCCGGCTGTGGTGGGAGGCAGGGGAGGGGCTGCCCTATATTCTGTTGCTGCCGTCCCTGGTGGTGATCGGACTGGTCATCTTCTATCCGTTCGTGACCGGCTTCTGGTACAGCCTGACCGACGGTTCGCTGATGCGTCCGGGCAATTTCGTCGGTCTCGACAACTATTTCCAGCTGTTCACCATGAGGGACTTCCAGAATTCCCTCTGGTTCAGTTTCGTTTTCGCCGTTGCCAACGTCGTTGGCTGCTATCTGCTGGGTCTCGGCCTGGCCTTGCTGATGAACATGGAGATGCCCGGCAGGGCATTCTTCAGGGTGGCACTGCTGCTGCCGTGGATCATTCCATCGGTTGTCTCGATCGTGGCCTGGCGCTGGATGGTGGCCGACCAGCACGCCTTCTTCAATCAGATCATCCGGTTCTTCGGATTCGACGCGGTCTTCTTTCTCGCCAATGAGGTTTGGGCCCAGGTCATCGTCGTCCTGATCAAGATCTGGCGCAGCTTTCCCTTCATGATGCTGTCGCTCCTCGCCGCTCTGCAGGGAATTGATCGCACGCTTTACGAAGCGGCGGCCCTCGACGGCGCGAGCAAGTGGGAGATGTTCTGGCACATCACCCTGCCGCAGCTGAGGGACATCTCGATCGTCCTGTGCCTGTTGATGACCATCTGGACGGTCAACGACTTCGATACGCCGTGGCTGCTGACGCAGGGCGGACCGGCCAATGCCACCGAGAACCTCGTCGTGCTGGCGCACAAATACACGTTCGCCCGCAACGATCTGGGGCTCGGGTCCGCCATCTCCTTTGTCACCCTGCTCATCCTGCTCGTGTTCATCATCTTCATGCTGCGCAAGCAAAAGAACCCGCAAGGTTAAGCCATGCCATTTCTCGACAGGTTCGTCTCGCGTCGCTGGCAGCTGTCCGGGCTCATGCTGGTCATCGTGATCCTGATCAACTTTCCGATCATCGTAGTGGCGATGAACTCGTTCCAGACGACCGAGCAGATCTTCGCCACGCGCGGGATCTTTCCGCAGAGCTTCACCCTTCACAACTACGAGTACCTCTGGAGCCGGACAGCCTTCGGGACCTTCCTGTGGAACAGCATCGTGGTCTCCGGGGCGAGCACCGTGCTGGGCATGGTCGCAGCGGCGATGGCGGGCTACGCCCTGTCGCGGTTCCGCGGGCCGGCGCTCGATGTCTACTCCCGCTCGCTGTTCGTCATCCAGATGTTCCCGATCATCCTGGCACTGATCCCGCTGTTCATCTTCTTCCGGTTCCTGGGGCTCATTAACAATCCCACCTCAGTCGTCATCATCTACACGGTGGTGCATCTTCCGTTCGCGACCTGGATGGCGAAGGCCTTCTTCGACACCATTCCGCGGGAGCTCGAAGAGGCTGCACTCGTCGACGGCTGCTCGAAGTTCCAGACCTTCTACAAGATCGTGCTGCCGCTCTCGGGGCCCGGCATGGCCGCGGTCGCGATCTTCTCCTTCCTGTTTTCCTACAACGAGTTCTTCGTCGGTTCGGTCTTTCTTCGCGACGAGTCGAGCATGACGATCCCGGTCGGGCTGCAACTGTTCATGCAGCAATATGCCACCGACTGGGGGAGCCTCATGGCGGCCGCCACGCTTGCCGTCATCCCCACATTCTTCCTGTTCCTGCTCGTGCAGAAATACATCAACTACGGCGCCATTTCCGGTGGCGTCAAAGGATGACCAGTACAAGGACACTGAAGTTGACTACTCTACGCCTTGGCATCGTTGGTTGCGGCGAAGTCGCCCAGATCATCCATTTGCCCGCCCTCGGCTATCTGGGGGACAAGTTCTCGGTCACCGCGCTGTGCGACATCAGCCCCAAGGTGCTCGAGGAGGTCGCCGCGACCTGTGGATCTCCGGCGTGCTATTCGGACTACCGGGACCTCATCGCCAGCGAGCACGTCGATGCCGTGCTGGTCACCAATCCACATGCCTATCATGCCGAGGTCGCCATCGCGGCGCTGGACGCGGGCAAGCACGTGCTCATCGAAAAGCCCATGTGCATGACGCTGGCCGAGGCCGATGCGTTGCAGGCGGCACAGGACCGCTCGGGTCGCGTCGTTCAGATCGGATACATGCGCCGATACTCCGGCACCTTCATGGAGGCCGTAAAGCACGTGCGTGCCATGGGCGACAGCATCCGCTTCGCGAGGGTTCAGGATGTCATCGGCAAGAACCGGTTGATCATCGACAACACCTCGCGCGTGATCCGGGATCCCGATCTGCCTGAAGATCAGCGCGCAGCCCTCAAGCGCCTCGAGGAGCAGAAGATTGCCGAAGCCATCGGTGAGGGCAAGGGTGATCTGGCGATCACCTATGCGCTCCTCCTCGGCCTCGGCAGCCACGACATCTCGGCCATGCGCGAGATCATCGGCCGGCCGAAGAACGTGATCTCGGCCACACACCGCAGCCACGGGCGGCGCGTGACGGCGACCTTCGACTACGGGCCGTTCGTCTGCGAGTTCGCGACCGGCGTCGACCAGCTTCCCCGGTTCGACACCTACCTGGAGGTCTATGGCGACGACAAGGTCATCCGCATCGACTACGACACGCCCTACATCCGCAATCTTCCGGCGCGCCTGACCGTAACGACCGCACACGGGGAGGCCGGCGTCAGCCAGGATCACCTGTTCCCGAGCCGCCTCGATTCCTTCGTCGTGGAGTGGGAGGCGTTCTACGACAGCGTGACCGCCGGCGTGCCCACCAAGACCTCCATCGCCGATGCACGCGAGGATCTCGAAATTTTCGTCGACATCATCGACGCGATCAGAATGTCGAACGCGCAGCGGAAGGGGAACTGACCGGTGGCCGAGCTTTCAATCAACAGGGCGAGAAAGTCCTACGGCGAACTCGAGGTCCTTCACGGCGTGGACATCGAGATCAACGACGGAGAGTTTGTCGTGCTGGTTGGCCCCTCGGGCTGCGGCAAGTCGACCCTGCTGCGCATGATCGCCGGGCTCGAGTCCATAACCGGCGGCGAAATTGCCATCGGTGGCAAGGTGGTCAACGACGTGCTGCCCAAGAACCGCGACATCGCCATGGTGTTCCAGAACTATGCGCTCTATCCGCACATGACGGTCGCCCAGAACATGAGCTTCTCCTTAAGGCTCAAGAAGGCCAGCAAGGAGGTGATCGAAGAGAAGGTCGGGATAGCGGCGAAGATCCTCGGGCTGTCGAGCCTGCTCGACCGATATCCACGCCAGCTTTCGGGCGGCCAGCGCCAGCGCGTGGCAATGGGCCGGGCGATTGTGCGCGATCCGTCCGTTTTCCTGTTCGACGAACCACTCTCCAACCTCGATGCGAAATTGCGTGTGCAGATGCGGACCGAGATCAAGGAGTTGCACCAGCGGCTTGGCACGACGACCGTCTATGTCACCCACGACCAGATCGAAGCGATGACAATGGCGGACCGGATCGTCGTCATGCATGACGGCATCATCGAACAGATCGGGAATCCTCTCGACATCTATGATCGTCCCAGCAGCCTGTTCGTTGCCGAGTTTATCGGCTCGCCCTCGATGAACTTCCTTGGCGGCACGATCGAGAGAACCGGCGAGGGCGCCGCCAGCTTCGTCACTGAAAGCGGCAACCGCTTCGCGATTCCGTCGACAGCCTCGGTCGACGACGGCCAGGCCGTCATCTATGGAATCCGGCCCGAGCACATTACGGTCGGAGACTCTGGCGTGTCCGTCGACGTTTCGGTTGTCGAACCAACCGGACCGGAAACGCTTGTCGTGATGGACATGGCTGGCAACAAGGTCTCTGCCATGATCTCGAAGCGGCTCTCGTTGCGGCCCGGCCAGACTGTCCAGTTGAGCGTGGACTCCCAGCAGGCGCATATATTCGACAAGAAGACCGGACGCCGCTTGAACTGAAGGGGCGACGAGGATGGATACTGGCGGGGCCAATTCTGCGACGCTGGCGGAAAGTTGCTGTGGCAGAGTGAGGGGCGAGCAATGACGGCGTTGCGAGCACCGGGGCATATCTCCGGGCTCAGGGGACCGCGCTAGTGTCGAAGCGATTTTCGGTGAGGGATGTGGCAAGGCTTGCCAACGTCTCGGTAGGCACGGTGTCGAACTACCTCAATGGCAAGAAAGCGGTCAGCCCGCGGGCGGCGGCGCTCATCGACAATGCCGTCCGAACACTTGGCTATCGGCGCAATCACCTTGCAAGCAGCTTGCGCACGTCCAGGACCAAGACGCTCGGGATGGTGATCCCCAGCATCGCCAACCCATTCTATACCAGCGTGTTCGAGGGGGCTGAGCAGCAGGCTCGGAAGCTGGGCTACTCCCTTGCGTTGGGCGTTAGCCACTATGAGCAGGAGACCATGCTCCAGTATCTGGAATCATTTCAGATGCGTCAGATGGACGGGATAATCATCAATGGGTACAACACCTTCTCCTCCTGGGAGGCGTTGGAAAGCTTTGACGGCCCGGTTGTGGTGGTGGAGCCACCTGAAGGGCCCATTCCCTTTTCCACTGTCAGAATCGACAACTTTGCTGCTTCTCGGCGTGCCGTCGACTACCTGGTCGCGCGGGGCCACAAACGCATTGCCATCGTCCCCTCTTCCGACACGGATCCGCGGTTCCTCGGCTACAAGGCATCGCTTGAGCACGCGAACATCGCCTACGATGAGGATCTGGTGCTGCACTACGGGGGTGGCCAGGAACTGCGGAAGGCTGCCGATGACCAGCGCGGGCTGATCAAGCGCGGCGAAAGGGCCATGAACACGCTCCTCGACCGAACGAGCTTCACAGCGTGCTTTTTTACCCTGGACGTGTTCGCGATCGGGGCGTGCAAGGCCGTTGCCGATCGGGGATTGTCCGTGCCGAACGACATCGCGATCATGGGGTTCGACGATCTTCCCGTCGCCGCCTTCCTAACGCCAAGTCTCACCACCATCGCCCAGCCGCATCACGAGATGGGTGAGACTTCTGTCAAGATCATCGGATCGCGCATTGCGGCAGGAAATCTTGATCCCGTGGACGTATGCCTCTCCCATGAGCTCGTCATTCGCCAATCGGCGTAACGAGCTGGTCGGTCGGACCGACTGAGCAGGTTTGCACCAGGCCGAGCTACAGATCGTCGTTGGCGCGCTCAAGCAACTGACCGATTCTTGCCATCTGCCGCTCCCGCTCGAGCGTCCACGGGTGTGAAAGGTTCAGCGCGATGAAGTTGCCGAAGGAGCGGGTTACCGAGAACATTGGTCCCGGGGCGAAGCTGGCGTTGTCGGCGAGGGCGACCTTGGCCGCAGCGACAGCATTGAACCTCTTGGGTCCGCGCACCCAGCAGAAATAGCCGCCCGAGGGCCGCGACACCGTGCAGTTCTCCGGGAAGCGTTGAAAGAGTACCGAGAGCCCTTTCCGCATTCGCGCCGACAGCCCTTCGCGCAGGCGCCGCAGGTGCTTCTCGTGGCTGCGGCGGCCAAGATACTCGGCAACGGCCAGTTGTATCGCATTGTCGCCGGCGAGCGGCTCGCGGTCGAGGAGCTGGCGGGCGTACCGCGCCTGATTGCGCCGCGGCAGCGCAATCCAGCCGAGGCCGAACCGCGGGCCGAGCGTGGCGCCGAAGCCGCCAACCCGCCACACCTGATTGCCGCTGTCAAAGAGCGAGAGATTGACGCCTGCGGCGGCCCCGTAGAGCAGGTCCTGGGTCGTCATGTTCTCGATGATGGGTACACCCTTGCGGGTCGCCGTCTCCACTATCTGCTGCGCCGTTTCCACCGGATAGGAGACGCCGGTGGGGACGTGGCTGTTGGGAGCGAGGACGCAGGCCGCAAAATCATTCTGATCCAGCAAATACTGGAACTGTTCCGGATCGACGCCAAAGCGCGGATGCGAGTAGATCTCGACGATCTGGAGCCGGCGTTGCAGCGCCACCGACACCGTACCGGGGTCTGTCGGTGTCTCCATCAGAACCTTGTCTCCGGGTTTCGTCAGCAGATCGAGGCAAAGCCCTACGGAAGCCTCGGAGCCTGTCGTGATCGCGATGTCGTTGGTGCTCATTCCGGTCGACAGCACACCCGGGCGCCTCGCGATGGCATCCCGCAGTTCCATGGCTCCCTGCCACGGCACCGGGCGATAGCGGGCGCCCTCGCGCCGCAGGGCGGAAAGCAATTCCCGGTACAGTTCGCCGTAGGGCAGGAGGTCGCTGCTGATACAAAGGCTGCCGAAGCTCTCAAGCTCTGTGCCACCCCCGCCGGTCAGTGGGAACAGTGCGGTTTCTACATCCGTCGGTTCCACCTCCTCATCAAGGCTCGGATCTTCTGCGGGCATCGCCGAGAATTCCGGCAGCGGGCGCGCATCCATGGAGACGAAGAAGCCGGAGCGCGGCCGCGACTCGAGGATGCCCTCGTCCTCCAGAATGCCATAGGCGTGATAGACGGTGACTGCGCTGTAGCCGAGCTTGGCGCTCATCTCCCGGACCGAAAGCACTCTGTCCCCGGGCTTCAGTACACCGCCAGCGACCCATTCGTGCATCAGGCTGACCAGTGACTCGTATCGATACATGCCTGTGCGCTCCCCGCTCGCATTCCCGGAACCTCGGGCCGGCTCCCCGCGCAGATTCGCGTACCGTCCCGGTCCTCTTCGATCTGTACTGCTCTAGTTTAGCACTTTCTGTCCATACCGACACACGATTGAGTTCGCCTAGTGTCTGGCAGCGCGGGTGAAGGTCCAGTAGACGGTCCTGACCGCAAGTCCGGGGTGGAACCGCCGCCCCAGCATGGGGTGAGATGGCTAGGCACGTCGTCGGCAAGGCAAGTGAGTTGGAACCCGGCGAGCGGCTCGCCACCACGATCCGGGGCCGCCCCGTTGTCATCTTCAATCTCCATGGGGAGTATTACGGCCTGCTCAACCGCTGCCCGCACCAAGGGGCCGAGCTCTCCAAAGGCGTGGTCGGTGGCATCGCGGTTGCCGATGGCCCCGGGGAGGCGCGCTGCATTCGGCCGGGGGACTTCATCCGTTGCCCCTGGCATGGCTGGGAATTCGACATCCGAACCGGCCAGTCCTGGTGCGATCCCGGGCGCTATTCGATCAAGCAGTACCAGGTGGCCGTGGAGCGCGGCGACGCCATCGTCAAGGGCCCCTACAAGGCCGAGAAGATCGAGGTGTCGGTCGAGGACGACTATCTGGTGGTGGACCTTTGAACCGCCAGGGGTCCGAGAAAAGGAAATGAGTAGCGCATGAGCGAAGAGCAGCGCCCAAGACGCATCGATTGCGACATTCACGTTGGCGTACCGGCCATGGCTGTGCTGCTGCCGTATATGACGGATTACTGGCGGGAGCAGTTCGTCAGCCGTGGCATCGACAACATGGAATTGGCGAGCTACCCGCCGAAGTCGCCGCTCGCCTGCCGTCCCGATTGGCGCGAGCAGGGTGCCAAGCCCGGCAGCTCGCTCGAGGCGGTGCGGTCCCATGTGTTCGATGGGCTGGCGGTCGATCTCGCCATCTGCAGTGCACTCTATGGCGGACAGGTGGCGATGAGCGAGTATATGGGGGCTGCCCTGTGTTCGGCGGTGAACGACTGGGTGCGCGACGAATGGCTGGAGAAGGAACCGCGCCTGCGCGCCTCGATCATGGTACCCGCGCAGAACCCGCAACTGGCGGCGAAGGAGATCGACCGATGCGCCGAGGACCGACGCTTCGTGCAGGTCCTGTTACTGGCGGCCAACGAGTTGATGCTCGGCCGCAGCTACTACTGGCCGATTTACGAGGCTGCGCAGCGGCACGGACTGCCCATCGGCATCCACGCCGGCAGCATGTATCGCTATCCGACCACGCCTGCGGGTTGGCCGTCGCACTACCTGCAGGACTATGCGAGCGCGCCGCAGGTGTTCTCGGCGCAGTTGCAGAGCCTGATCTCTGAGGGCGTCTTCGGTAAGTTCCCGAACCTGACCTTCGTCCTGATGGAATCGGGAGTTGCCTGGATCACCCCCTATATGTGGCGCGCGACCAAGACATGGCGCGGGATTCGCGGCGAGATTCCGTGGGTGACGCGGCCGCCGAGCGCTGAGGTGCGGGAGCGGGTCAGGCTGACGCTGCAGCCCTTCGACGGACCGGATCGCGGAGAGCAGGTCGAGCGGCTGATCGAGCAGATCGGCTCCGACGACGTCATCCTGTTTTCTTCTGACTACCCCCACTGGCAGTTCGACGGAGCTGACCCGATTCCTCCCGGGTTCCCAGCCGGCATGGTCGACAAGATCGCTTGGGAGAACCCGCTGAACACCTATGGCAGGCTAAGGGAGTCGCTCCAATGACCAGCACCACCCTGGAACGGACGACAGCGCCGGCAGCAGTCGGCGCCGGCATCGTGGACTGCGACATCCACCCGTCGCCCCGGCAGGGGGGCGCGTCGCTCAAGCCATACATGCCGCGGCAGTGGCACGATCACATGGACCAGTACGGGGACCCTCACAACGGCCCCTATGCTTCGGTCTACGGCTTCCCCCGCTACATGCCCGGCACGGCGCGACGCGACGCATGGCCGGAGAACGGCGGACCACCGGGCTCCGACCTCGACCTGATGCGCAGCCAGCATCTCGACCGCAACAACGTGGCCCTCGGCATCCTGGAGCCCCTTGGCTTCGGGACCACGGCGCGCAACGTCGAATATGGCGCGGTCATGTGCGCCGCGATCAACGAGTGGCAGATCGACGAGTTCGTCGACAGGGAGCCCCGTCTCCGCGCCTCCATCGTGGTGCCGCAGGAAGACAGCGCCGCCTCGGTGGCCGAGATCAACCGCCGCGGCCCGGACAGGAGCTACGCGCAGATCGAGCTGCCGTCGCTGACGCTCGAGCCGCTCGGGCGCCGACGCTACTGGCCCATTTTCGAGGCGGCGGCGAGCTTCGGGCTGCCTATCGGCATCCACGTAGGGGGCCCGACCGGCGCGCGCACGGCGAGCGGCTGGCCCTCCTACTACAATGAGGAACACCTCTCGCTCGTCGCCACCATGCAGACGCACCTGACCAGCCTCGTGCTCGAGGGCGTCTGCGAGCACTTCCCGGACCTCAGGTTCATCATGATCGAAGGCGGCATCGCCTGGTCGATCTCGCTGCGGCGGCGCCTCGACCGGTTGTGGCGGACGATGGGGAACGAGACGCCGCATGTCCGGCGTCCCCCATCGGAGTACATGGCCGAGAGTTTCTACTTCTCGACGCAGCCGGTGGAAGAGCCCGAGACACCGGCCGCCCTGACCGAGATCTTCGAACAGGTCGGCTGGGACCGCGTGCTCTATGCCAGCGACTACCCGCACTGGGACTACGACGACCCGAACTACGCGTTCCGGGGCGCACTCCCTGACGCGCAGGCGAACCGGGTGATGCGCGACAACGCCCTCGGGCTCTACCGCCTGCCGCACGGCGCCAGGGCACCCGGCGAGGCTTGATGACCAACAAAACTGATCCGAACTGTCCGCAGCGCTGGGTCCGCGTCGCCGAGGTCGCGGATGTCCCCGAGGGTGAGATGCTGCCTGTTACGATCGAGGGGAAAAAGCTCGCCCTCTACCATCTCGAGGAGGGCGGCTTCTGCGCGACGGCCAATGTCTGTACGCACGAGTTCGCCTTGTTGACCGACGGGTGGTTCGAGGGCGGCGAGATCGAGTGCCCGCTGCATGCTGGCCGCTTCGACGTACGCACGGGTAAGGGCCTCTGCGCGCCAATCGAAAAGGATCTGCCCGTTTATGCGGTGGAAGTCCGGGAGGACGAGATCTTCGTGGCCCTCCCGGAAAGCGCTACGTGACCAGCACCGGCCGAGGGGACGCGAATGTCATCGTCGGCGCGGGCCAGGCGGGGGCGCATGCCGCCATCGCCATGCGACGTGCGGGTTTCGAGGGAAGGATCACGCTGCTTGGTGACGAGGGCGAAGCGCCCTACGATCGCACGCCGCTGTCCAAGGCTTTCCTGACGGGCGCGGATGACACCAGGCTGACGCGCTTCTTCGACGCGGTGACCTATGAACAGGAGCGGATCGAGGTTCGGCTCGCCACGGTGGTTGAAGCTATCGAACCCGCGTCGGGTCGCATCCGCATCGCCGGCGGCGACCCCCTCCCGTATGACCGGCTCATCCTCGCCACCGGCAGCCGCCCGCGCACCCTCGCTGTTCCAGGAGCCGAACACGTCGTGACGCTGCGCACCGGCGAGGACGCACGTCGCCTGCGCCAGCGGCTGCGGTCGTCGCGCCGGGTGGTGTGCATCGGGGCCGGCGTGATCGGACTGGAGATCGCCTCGGCGGCGCGGGCGTCCGGCTGTCAGGTGACGGTGGTCGAGGTCGGGGAAGCGGTGATGTCGCGGTCCCTTGCGCCGCAGCTGGGGGAGCACGTCGCAGCACTGCACGTGCAGGCTGGCGTCGAGCTGATGTTCGACAGCGACGTTGTCGCCATCGAGCCGGGGCACGTCACCCTGCGAAACGGCCTGCAGATCGCTGCAGACACCGTGGTCGCCGGGGTAGGAGTCCAGCGCAACACTGCTCTCGCGGCTGCTGCCGGCATAGAGGTTGCCCGTGGCATCCTCACCGATGCTGGCGGGAGCACCAATCTCGCGCAGATTTTCGGTGCGGGCGAAGTCGCCGAGTATTTTTCCGCGAGGACGGGGACCCACATCGCGCTCGAATCCTGGCGGCACGCTCAGGATCATGGCGGGTTTGTCGGACGTGTCGCCGCGGGGGCGGACGAAACATATGACGAGGTTCCCTGGTTCTGGAGCGACCAGCATGGCAGCAATATCCAGGTAGCCGGCGATGGCCGCAGCGCACGCCGGACGCTGTTCCGCGGCGACCCGAGCGGCAGGACGTTCAGCGCCTTCCTGCTCGACGACGCCAGCCGCCTGACGGGAGCCTTCGGTCTCAATGCCGGGCGGGACATCTCCGCTGCATTGCGGATGATGCGGCGCGGCGGACGGGTGGATCCGGATGTGCTTACGGACGCTTCTGTCACCCCGCAACGACTGCTGGCGACCGCGCTGCTGCCGGAATCGGCGGGCTAGTCCGGCAGCGGGTACCGGTCCGCTGTATTTGCGCCGCGGCGCCACCTTCTCATAGTCAGTACATCTCTACACGTCTCTCATGGGCGGGCGTGCACGCGCCTGGCAGCGCGCGGCGGTGCCTTTATGCCGGCCGCCACTGACCGCCGTCGGCAATCTGTACTGCAATACAATCCATTTTCTGTGCGTATTATCACACGATCGAATTGCTTACGGTCGTCCTACTCCAGTGCCCGAAGGCGTGCCCATGACAGCCGGAGGAACGGCGTCGGCGGCGGTCGGCAAGACTGGGAGTTCAAATGGGAGGATCCAAATTGCCACTCTATCCAGATGCACACACCCCGACTGCGGGGCGCAGCGGGTGTCCGACCCGTAGTCCCCTTCACGCGCTCCTTGTACTGCCGCTGCTGGCGACAGCGCTGCCGACGGCACTGGCCGTCACGGCCGCCAACGCCCAGGACAAGAAGGTTCTGACCTTGTGGGCGGGAGACTATACCCCGAGCAGCCTGCTGCCCGCCGGCAACAACCCCGACGAGCCGGCCATCGAGGGTATCGGCCCGGTCGTCGAAGCGTACGAGCAGCTCCACCCCGATGTGGACATCCAGATCATCGCGCAGCCAATCAACTCCGATACCCGCCGCTGGATGGTCACCCAGCTGACCGGCGAGGTTGCGCCGGACATCATGTGGACGCAGCCCGACTGGGCGATGGAGGACTATGACAAGGGTTGGCTAGTGGCGCTGGAGCCCTGGCTCTCGAAGCCAAACCCTTATGTCGACGCCGGAGAGCCCGGCAGCGAGAAGTGGCACGACCAGTTCCTGACCTCGATGGATTTCTGGACGGCTCCGGACGGCAACCACTACGTGGTTCTGGCCGACCAGCTGCAGACCGGCTTCTATTACAACAAGGACCTGTTCGAGCAGGCCGGCATCACGGAGGTTCCCGAGACCTGGGAGCAGCTCATGGACGCTGCGCAGAAGCTGCAGGACGCCGGCATCTTCCCCTTCGCAACGTCCGGCAACAACCTCGATCAGGTGACCTGGGTCTCAGGCTGGCTGAGCCAGTTCTACTTTCACGACATGATCGATACGCTCGACACCGATGGGGACGGCGCCGTCACCGCCATGGAAACGGCTCAGGCGGTCGAGGAAGGCACCTACAGCTTTGATGACCCCCGCAACCGGGAACGTCTCGAGCAGTTGAAGCGCTACTCGGAGTACTGGCAGTCGGGTGCACTGGGTGCCAACATGGACGCCGCACGCCGGCTGTTCGTTACCGGCCGGGCGGGAATGTTCCTCAACGGCACGTGGAACTATCAGTCGATAAAGCAGGATCCGCAGCGCGATTTCGAGCTCGGCGTCTTCTACTATCCGAAGCTCGACTCCGGCACCTCCGACATGCTCAGCGACGACATTCCGATCACCAACAAGTCGACTGGCTACGGGTCGCTGCAGTACGCAGTCACCTCTTCGGCGGAGCGCAACGACGTCGTTGATACGGCGATGGATTTCCTGATGTTCTTGACTACGCCGGAAAACCTCACGCCGATGATCGTCGAGGGCGGCTTCGCGCTTCCCGCGGTCAAGAACACCGAGGGAAATCCCGATCTGGCCGAGTTCGCACCCTCGATCGCAGCGCCCCCGGCGGCGTTCCAGTCGGACGATTCCATGCTCGACTTCGAGTTCGCTCAGGCGTTCCTCGCGATCATCACGCCCTACCTCTCCGGATCCCAGGATATCGACGAGACGGTGCGGCGGCTCGATGAGGCCGCCGCGGATGCGGCTGACCGCGTGCTTGAGGGCTGATCCCGACTATGGATGGCCTTGCAGCAGCAAGTGAAGCCGCCGCGGGTAACACTGCAGCGCGCCGCCGCAAGCGGCGCGCTGCAACCCCCTGGGGCATCTACTCCTATCTAGTGCCAACCATGCTGCTGCTGGCGGTGTTCAGCTACTTTCCTTTCCTGTCAGCCTTCTACCACAGCCTGTTCGAATGGGACGGGGTGAACGCGTCGTTCGTCGGCTTCCAGAACTTCCAACGCATGCTTCAGGACGAGGCGCTGGCGGCGTCGCTGCCCAACGTCCTCATCCTGACGGCGATGAGCATATTTTTCGCATTGACGCTGCCCTTGATCGCCGCCGAGTTCATATTCAACCTCCGCTCCCAGCGCGCCCAGCTCTTTTACCGCTTCGCCTTCACCGTCCCGCTGGTGATCCCCTGGATCGTTGTGGTGCTGGTGTGGCAGTTCATCTACGACCCGATCGACGGACCGCTGAACGCCCTGCTCACGGGGTTGGGCCTGTCGCACCTAACGCGGGCCTGGCTGGCGGATCCAAACATTGCCATCTATGCCATCGGCATGCTGGGCGGCGGCGGGCAAGGGGTCGGCTTCCCTTTTGTCGCCGGTCTCAACCTGCTGATCTACCTCGCCGGTCTCAACAACATTTCCCGTGAAGTGATCGACGCCTCGAGGCTGGATGGCGCCAATGTCTGGCAGCGATTCTGGCTGGTCGACCTGCCGCTCGTGACCGGGCAAATCCGGATCGTCCTGATCATTTCGATCATCGTCTCCATCCAGAGCTTCCAGACGATCATCCTGCTCACCCGCGGCGGCCCCGGCTATTCAACCATGGTGCCCGGCATGGCGATGTACCAGAACGCCTTCGAATTCGGGCGGATGGGCTATGCCTCGGCCATCGGCGTCGTGTTGTTCGTGGTGATGCTGGCGATCACCATGCTGGTGCTCAACCGCCTGAAATCTCCCACCGAAGCCGATCCGGCGTGAGGACCGCACTGTGACTGCACAAGCCAACAGCACGCCGCCGCGGCGCAAGACCGACCTGAAGCTGCTGCTGCGCCAGGGCGACCTTGGCAAGCACTTTTTCCTGCTGGTCGCGGGTGTGCTCACCTACATCCCGTTCTGGCTGCTGATCGTCGTCTCCTTCAAGAACCAGTCGCAGTTCTATCACAACGTGTGGACGCCCGAGCTGCCGCTGCACGTGGAGAATTACGGTGTCGCCTGGCAGGTGGTCAGCCGTTACATCCTGAACAGCATCATCGTCTCGGCGGCTTCCGTCGTCGGCGTCCTGCTGGTCTCGAGCCTCTCGGCTTTCGCCTTTGCGCGCTACAACTTCCCGTTCAAGCGCCTGTTGTTCCTCATGGTCATCAGCCTGCTGATGGTGCCGGGCGTGCTGACCATGGTTCCGGCCTTCGTGCTGGTAAAGGATCTGGGCCTGCTCAACAGCTATGGGGGACTGATCCTGCCGGCCATCGCCGGACAGCAGATCTTCGCGATCTTCCTCCTTCGCGGCTACATGGCCTCGCTGCCGGAAGAGCTGTTCGAGGCGGCTCGCATCGACGGCGCCAGCATCTTCCAGTGCTACTGGTACATCGCCCTGCCGCTGAGCCGGCCGATCCTTGCGGTGATCATCATCGTGGCCCTGCTGGATACGTGGAACGAGTTCCTGTGGCCGCTGATTGTCATCAGCGACGACGCGCTGCGCACCATTCCTATCGGACTCGCCTTCTTCAACTCGCAGTTCACCACCAACTACGGGCCGCTGATGGCTGGCTATGTCCTTTCCTCGCTGCCGCTGCTGCTGGTGTTCCTGTTCACATCGAAACAGTTCGTGCAGGGGCTGACTGCGGGCGCAGTGAAAATGTGAGCTCGAATAGGCGGAACGAATGTGGGTGCGCGCGCCGGCAGGCGGCGGCCTCCGTGCACCAGGTGAATATCGGGAGATCATGAGTGACGAGACTGAGAATAGGCGTAATCGGCTGTGGCGAGGTCACGCAGATCATCCATCTTCCGGCGCTGCAGCACCTTGCGGAACTGTTCGAGGTGACAGCTCTCTGTGATATCAGCGCCCGGGTAATGGAGGGACTGGCCCCGCGGCTTGGTGAGCCAAAGTGTTACCTCGAGTACACAAGGCTGGTGCAGGATCCGGAAGTCGATGCCGTGCTTATCGCTAATCCGCACGTCTTCCACGCCGAGGCGGCGATTGCGGCCATGGAAGCCGGCAAGCACGTCTTCATCGAGAAGCCGATGTGCATAACGCTGGCCGAGGCTGACGCCCTGGCGGAGGCGGAACAGCGCACCGGCCGCACCGTGCAGATCGGTTACATGCGCCGCTATGCAGGCGCCTTCCTCGAGGCGGTGGAACTGGTGCGCCGCAAGCGCAAGAAGGTGAAGTTCGCACGCGTGCACGACTTCATCGGGGCGAACGCCCTCATCGTCGCCGACACTTCGGCGGTGATCCGCGACCGGGACGTGGCCGTCGCGGCGAAAGCTCCGATGCAGCAACTGGTGCGGCAGAGGATCGGCGAGGCCATCGGCGTCAAGATGGGGCCGCTGGCGAAGTCTTATGCGCTGCTGCTGGGCCTGAACAGCCATGACATCTCCGCGATGCGCGACCTTTTTGGTCGACCGCGGCGCGTCCTGCACGCTGCCGGGCGGGAGGGCGGACGCTGCATCTCTGCGACTTTCGACTACGGTGATTTCGTCTGCGACTTCGCCACCGGCGTGGACAAGATCCCACGCTACGACACGTTTCTCGAGGTCTATTGCGACGACATGGTGATCCGCGTCGACTACGACACGCCGTACGTCCGCAACCTGCCGGCCCGCCTGACCGTGACGTCGGCCCACGGCAAGGGCGGGGTGGCCCATACCGGCTCTTACCCCAGCCGCCTCGACACCTTCGTTGTTGAGTGGCAGGCATTTCACACCAGTGTCACTTCAGGGACCTCCCCAAGGACGAGCATTGCCGATGCCCGGGAAGATCTGGAAATTTTTGCCGAGGTGATGGACGCGTTGAAGGCGGACGCGGCATCCACCCGGCAGCACGCTGGCGCAGGGGCGGCGGCGCAGGCGGGCTCGAACTAGTTACCCAGGCGCAGCCGCAAGGCCGGCCGCCGCGAGAAAGCAGAAGCAATGGCGAAGGTATTCATCAAGGACGTCGGCAAATTCTACGGCGCGTTCGAAGCGCTGAAGCAGGTCTCCGTCGAGATCGAAGACGGGGAGTTCGTGACCCTGGTCGGTCCCTCCGGTTGCGGGAAGTCGACGCTGTTGCGGATGATCGCCGGATTGGAGGAGATCACCTCTGGCGACGTCGAGATCGGGGGCAGGGTGGTCAACGACCTGCCGCCGAAGGCCAGGGACATCGCCATGGTGTTTCAGAGCTACGCGCTCTATCCGCACATGACGGTCGGCCAGAACATGGCGTTCTCGCTGAAGCTGGCGCGTGCACGGAAGTCGGAGATCGACGCGAAAGTGGGGCGGGCGGCTGAAATTCTCGGCCTGCAGGAGCTGCTGGGCCGGTATCCGCGCGAACTCTCGGGCGGACAGCGGCAGCGGGTGGCCATGGGCCGCGCCATCGTCCGGGATCCGCAGGTGTTTCTGTTCGACGAGCCGCTCAGCAACCTCGATGCCAAGCTGCGGGTGCAGATGCGGGCAGAGATCAAGGAGTTGCATCAGCGGCTCAAGACGACCACCATCTACGTGACGCACGACCAGATCGAGGCCATGACCATGGCCGACCGCATAGTGGTGATGCGGGACGGTGTAGTCGAGCAGATTGGCTCGCCGATCGAGCTCTACGACCATCCCAGGAACGTGTTTGTCGCCGGCTTCATCGGTTCGCCCTCGATGAACATCCTAAAGGGCACGCTGACGGCGGGGGGCTTCCAGCTCGACGAGGGCACGCTGTTGCCGGTGGCGAGCGGTGCCGGCGGCAGCGATGGCCAGCCGGCGCTCTACGGGATCCGGCCAGAGCATTTCCGTCTGGACGACGCCGGAGTTCCGCTCAAGGTCGACGTAGTGGAACCCACCGGTTCGGAGACGCACGTGCTGGCGCATCTCGGCTCACACCCGGTGGTGGGGGTGTTCCGCGAGCGCATCGATGCGCGGCCAGGTTCCACCATCCGGGTGTCCCCAGATGTCGCAGCGGTTCACCTGTTCAGGCCGGAAGGCGAGCGGCTGAACTAGGCGTCTCCCTCGGGCGATCCGCCCCTTTCGCCCTCCCGGGCCGTACCGAGCCGATCCTTCGCTCCCGTTCCGAACCGATCGGGGGGTCGGAACGTTGGTCGGCCTTGGGAGGCGGAATGGCGCAGCAAGACCCGTCAGTGCAGGAGAGGCTGAGGCTTCAGGGAGCCGCTCTCGCCGATTTCGGGCTGTTCGCGTTCCGCTGCGAGGACCTCGACCGCCTGCTGCACCGCGCTACCGAACTGGTGTCGGAGGCGCTCGGCGTGCCGCTGGTCAAGGTGATCGAGCATCTGCCGGACCGCGGCGAGATGCTCATCAGGAGCGGCGTCAACTGGCAGCCTGGCGTCGTCGGTTGCGAGACCTTCGGGGACGATGAAAAATCTCCTGGCGGTTACGCACTGCGGGCTGACCAGCCGGTGATTTCACCCGATCTCGACCACGAGACGCGTTTCGAGACACCGGATGTGCTGCGCCGACACGGCGTCAGGAGCATGGTCAACGTCGTGATCGTTGGCGAAAGGCAGGCCTTCGGCGTGTTGGAGGTCGATTCCCAGGAGCAGCGCGGTTTCTCCGAGGACGACGTCGCGTTTTTGCAGACATACGCCAACCTGCTGGCGGCAGCGATCGAGCGCTTCAGCTCGCACGAGGAACTGCGCAATGCCAGCCGCGAGCACGAACTGCTGGTGCACGAGCTCCGGCATCGCGTCGGCAATCTGTTTGGCCTTATCCAGTCCATCGCATCCCAGATGTCCGTGGAGGACCGGACGGCGGAAGAATTCCGGCAGGCGTTGATCGAGCGTCTGCAGGCGCTCGCCGCCGCAGAAGGCATGGTCTTCGACGACAATATGGAGCGCGTGAACGCGCAGGCGCTGGCACGGAAGGTGCTGGCGCCGCATATGGGCCGGAACTCCGCCAGAATTTCCATCACGGGCGAAGCCTTCCTTCTCCCGGCGCGACAGGCGCGCATGGTCGGTCTCGCCATTCACGAACTGGCGACCAACGCCGCCAAGTATGGAGCGCTGTCGGTGCCGCAGGGGAAGGTGCGCCTCGAGTGGCGGAAGGAAACCGGCGCCGACGCCGGGCAGCTCTGCCTCTGCTGGCAGGAGACCGACGGAGTTGAGGTGCGCTCGCCCAAACGCCAAGGTTTCGGCACCCGGCTGCTGAAGCATGCCCTCCCACGTGAACTGGGTGGTGAGGCTGAGCTTGCTTACGAAAAGGGGGGCTTCCGCTTCATCCTGACGTTTCCGGCGGAGCCGGAGTGAGGCGCGTGGCAGGCCTGCCGAGGCAGGACGATTACCGCCAGCGGGCATCCCGCATCACCGGAAGCGTAGCTTGCTGCGCTCGTCCCGGTTTCGCCGGGGATCGGGATCATCGATCGTGGCCACGCTTTCGATCCATCGCGCAACATACTCCGCGGGCAGGGCATGCTCGGCGGCACCGCGCATCACGAAATCTTTGTACCAGCTAAGTGACACCAGGTCGGGATCAATGGCGTCGGGCGTCGCGACATAGGTGACGGCGTCGATCGGCGAGCCGTCCGGCAGCAGCACCGTGACGCCCTGTTCCTCGTAGCCGTGGCCACGGCCTTCAGCCGCGTCGAGACCGGACTTTTCGGCCGCCGGCATCTCGTAGAGGACGCCGATGACGACGTCCTGGGCGAGACCGGTATGGAAGGCATCGCATTTGGCCGATCTGTCAATCCGGCCGAGCTTGTGAAAACGCAACTGGAACCCCGGTAGCCGGGCGACCGCGATGACTTCGCATCCGGGCACGCGGTAGCGGAGGCGCGGCGAATACATGTTGGAGCCGTAGGCGAAGTAGCGCAGCATCTTGCGGACCATCATGCCACAGCCGCAGGCCTCCTGGCGTCAGACTACGACTGCAGGGAGCTGGGGAATTTTCATCCCTTGAGGTTCCAGGCTGGCACCCGCAATTCGAGAAATCCTGTGGCGACCAACAACTCGCGCAACGTGGCGGAGATCCCGCGCACCCGCTCGGGCAAGATTTCCGAGATCGCGGTACGCGACACCATCCATGGCGGCCCCATCGGCAACGACACGGCGCTCGCCAATCCCGAATGCCTCGCGCTCTACCGCGACCGGCTGGAGCTGCAGCAGTAGCGCCGCGTCAGCCCGGAGAGCGTTCCACCGCCCTGTCGCAGGCCTTGCCGAAACCCTCCTCGAAGATCAGCCCCCAGCTGGAGCCGTAGCTGCCGCGCATCATTTCGGCGAGGTCCCCGAAGGCCTCCCAGTTGCTCTGGGTGAGCTCGACCACCGTGCGCCCGCCGTCGGCCGGCGTGAACCGCACCTCCACCAGGCTGGCATTGTCGGCTGGCAGTCCCATGTGGAAGTCCATGCTCGCATAGTGGTAGCGGTCGAGGCGGTTGAAAGTGCCCCAGTGGTGCTCGGCATCGTCATGGGCAATCTCGACGATCCTGCCGCCCGGGCGGGGATCGACATGCAGAGCCTTTGGCGCCTGCCCTTGGTGCATCGACATCGAGCGCTTGTCGAGCGGCCACCAACTGGCCATCTGCTCGACAAAAATCGTGAAAGCTGTTCGCTGGTCGCAGGCGACCTCGATCCTGCTGACTACCGGTGCTAGCATGGCCCTTCTCCCTCAGTTCTTGGTTCTGCGAAGCTCGATCTCGGCGGCGAAGGCACCGAGTACGTCCGACCAATAGCTCTCGACATAGCTGCGCAGCTGCTCGAGGCCCTCGCGCCGGATGGAATAGTAGCGCCGATTGCCCTGCGCCTCGACATTCACCAGTCCCGCCGCTTCGAGCACCCGCAGGTGCTGGGAAACGGCGGGCCGGCTCACCGGCTGCCGCTCCGCCAGCTCGCCAACGGTCATCGGGCGGGCGCGCAAGCTTTCGAAGACATGGCGGCGGGTGCGGTCGCCGAGGGCGTCGAGAACAACTTCGTAAGTCATGACTTACAGTAAGTCACAACTTACGGAGAGTCAAGTTCACAGGCAGGTGGAGTCACCGTCAAGGTCGAACCTGGTGCGACGACGGTGGTGTCCGGCCTCAGGCGACCCCACCGCCCTCGTGGTCGATGGCCTGCCGTTTGCCGGTCGAGAACATGATGAGCGCCACCACCGGCTCCTCTCCGATGGCCCGGGCCCAGTGCCGCACGTCCTGCGGGATTCGGATGATATCGCCCGGTTCCAGCATCACCGTCTCCTCGCCGAGCCTGTGCTCGCAGGAACCGGAGACGATGTAGAGGAACTCCTCGCAGTTGGGGTGCGAGTGCAGCGGGTTGCGCTGGCCCGGCTGGATCAGGCAGGTGCCGAAGGTCATCTCGGCGCCCGGCATCGACTGGTCGGTGATCTTCCAGTTGAGCTCGCCCCAACTGGTCGGCACGCGCTCGCCACCTGCGGCCCGGGCTACAAAATCGTCCACACTCATATCTGACTGGCTCCCGGCGCCCCGATGCTTGCCGGGGTGCCTTCCTTGGTTTGGCTGTAGAAGTCGTAGAGCTTCATGATCTCGATGGCGGTATCGAGCGTCCCCTTGGTCAGGGGCCGGTCCTCCAGCACCGCCTCGCAGAAATGCAGCACCTCGGGCACGTAGCCGAGCGCGAACATGTTGTTGTTGTAGAGCTGACCGAGCGAAAACTCTGGTTCATAGAGCAGCGGCGCGCTCTCCTCGGGCTGGATCCAGCTGGCGGCGCGCCCGTAGCTCGGCAGCTCCGCGCGGCGGTAGTGGATCAGCTTCACCCCGTTCTCCACCACGGCGTTGGCGCCGTCGCCGATGGCTTCGATGCGCTCGAGCGGGCCCGACCAGGAGGCACCGGCGGAGAAGTGCAGGGTGCCGATCGCGCCGGAAGCGAAGCGGAGGGCGGTGACGGTGCCGCCGGTCACCGGCGACCACTCGAAGGTGGCCCGCTCGATGGGGCCGGCGAGGTAGTGGATAATCGAGCCGGGGTGGTAGATGTGGTCGATGAAGCTCTGCATGGCCACGAGGTCCCCGCGCTCCGCCGGGGGCGGCAGGCTCTGCGGGTAGCGCACGGTCAGCGCCGAGAGCGGCCCGAACTCCGGTGCCGAGATGATGTCCTTGAGCTTTTCGACGGCGGGGAAGAAGGTCTTCTTCAGTCCGGTCATGATCTGCCGGCCGTTCGTCCGGCTCAGCTCCTTGAGCTGCTCGACTTCCTGCCGGCTGGCGGCCGTCGGCTTCTCCATCCACACATGGGCGCCGGCCCGCACGCAGTCGCCGGCCAGGGCGGTGGCCCGCACATGGCCGTCCTCGGTGTAGTTGGTGACGATGAAGACGGCATCCGGCTTCTCCGCCGCCAGCATCTCTCGATGGTCGGAATAAGTGCGCTCGCCCCCGAAGACGCGGGCGAAGCCCTCTGCCCTCCCTTGGTCGAGATCGCAGATGGCGACCAGGTCTACGGGCGCGTAGCGGAAGGTCGGATAGACGTTGCGGTAGGCGTGGCCGCCGGCGCCGATGAAGCAGGCCTTGAGGCGCTTCTCATACTCGAAGTTGTAGCGGATTTCGCGCTGGACGTGATGCGGCATGCCGTCAGCCTTTCAGGGCGCCCTGGGTGAGGCCTTCGGTGAAGCGCCTCTGGGTCAGGAGGTAGAGGAGGATGATCGGAAGGAAGGTGATCACCGTGCCGGAAAACACCAGCCGGTATTCCGATGCATAGGTGGAGGCGAAGCGCACGAGGCCCAGCGGCAGGGTCTGGACGCTGGGGCTGATCAGCACCACCAGCGGCAGGAAGAAGTCGTTCCAGGTCGAGAGCGCGCAGATGATGACCAGCGCCTGCAGCGCCGGTGTCGACAGCGGCAGCATGATGGTGCGCAGGATCTCGAAGTGGCTGGCGCCGTCCATGCGGGCGGCCTCGGTGAGCTCGTCCGGCACGCCCATGAAGAAGCTCCGCATCAGGAAGATGCCGAAGGGGATGCCGTTGCTGACCTGCGCCAGCGTGATGCCGAGCAGGGTATTGACCAGCCCGAGGCTGAACAGCACCTGGTATAGCGGGATGACGATCGCCTGGACGGGAATGGTGAGGCCGAAGATCATGGCATAGAACAGCCATTCGCGGCCGGGGAAGCGGATCTTGGCGAGTGCATAGCCGGCGGGCGCGCAGGTGATGAGGGTTAGCGCCACGACGCCGGCAAGGTTGATGAAGCTGTTGGCGATGAGGCCGCCGAAGCCACCGATCTGCCAGGCGTCGAGATAGTTGCGCCACATTAGGTCGCCGGGCAGGGCGAAGGGATCGGCGCGACCGATCTCCGCCTCGGTCTTCAGGCTGGAGATGATCAGCCAGGCGAACGGCCCGAGGATGAGCACGAATACCGGGATCAGGCCCAGCACGATCGGCCATTCGCTGCCCTTGCGCCTCATGCCGACTGCCTCGCCCGCCAGCGGTTGAAGACGATGGTGATGGAGATGGCGAACAGGCTGAGGAGGATGCAGAGCACGGCGGCGAGGCCGTGGTCCTGCGCCGAAAAGGCGAGCCGGTAGATATAGGTCGTGATCAGCTCGCTCTGGTAGAACGGACCTCCACCCGTCATCACGAAGACTGTGGCGAAGCCCTTGAGGCCGTTGATGAGGGCGAGCGAGACGACGAAGGTCATGACTTCGCTGAGGCCGGGCAGGGTGATGTCACGCAGCTTGTGCCACTCGTTGGCGCCATCGATCTCGGCGGCCTCGTAGAGGCTCGGGTCGATATTCTGCAGCCCGGCGATGAACAGCAGCATGTAAAGGCCGAAGCCTTGCCAGGAACTGGCGACGTTGACCGAGAACAGCACCAGCAATGGGTCGGACAGCCAGCCTTGGGTCCAGTTGCCGAGACCGATACGCTCGAGGGCCGTGTTCAGGAGGCCATAGAAGGGGTCGTAGATATTGGCCCAGATGACGCCGACGACGGCCAGCGACACGAGGTGCGGCAGGAAGAAGGCTGTGCGGAAGAAGACCTGGGTGGTGCGCAGCCGGGAAATGGCAATCGCCAGCACCAGACCCAGACCACCGGCCAGGACCAGGTGGTAGATCACCCAGAGTAACGTGCGCACGAGGCTCTGCCAGATGATGGGGTCCTGCGTGGCCCGAACGTAGTTGTCGACGCCGACGAAGTTGGCGGTGGTGTTGAAGCCCCCGGAATCGGTGAAGCTCAGCCAGAACGTCATGGCGATGGGTGCGAGCGTGAACACCGCATAGACCGCGAGGGCCGGCAGCATCAGGGGCAGCGCCGAGCCGATGCGGTCCGGGCTGGAACTGCGCGGCTGCCGCGGCGGGCGGGCGATGCGGGCGGCGGTGCCGTCCGCATCCTTCGTGGTGGTGCCGGCCAGGCTCATCGAGCGTTCCGCATCCGAAAGAGGTGCCGGTCCATTGGGATCCTACTCCGCCTCGGCCATCTTGGCCTCGATCTCGGCCATGGCCTCCTCGCCGGTGAGCTGGGCGCTGATGATGCCCTGGATCACCTGGAAGTAGGTGTCGACGACACTGGCGGGGAGATAGACGCTGGGGTTGTAGCCGACGCCGCCGGCAGCCACCTCGAAGATCTCGCCGAGGATCGCGGTGGGGGGCTCGAGTCCCTCGATCTCGCGGGGATACAGCATGGTGCTCGCCGGATCCTCGGCCCGCCGCTTCATCACCTCGTCGGAGAGGACGAAGTCGATCCACTTCATGGCCAGTTCCGGATGCTTGGAGTTGGCGGGAATGAGCCAGCTCCAGCCGACGCCACCGGTCGGCATCGCCTCACCTGTGTCTGACGGCATCGCGGCGAAGCCGGCATTGTCGAGGTCGTAATCGGCGTTGCGGGCGTTGGCCGTGAACCATGGTCCGGCGACGAACATGGCCGCCCGTTTGTTGAACCAGAGCCGCGCGGCGCCGTCGAGGTCGAGTGCAGCCATGCTCTTGTCGATATAGCCTTGGTCGACGAGTTCCCGCAGGCGAACCGCACCGGTCACCATGGAAGGATCGGTCCAGGCCAGTTCCCCGGCCAGTGCCTTGCCTACGGCCTCCTGGCCGCTGGCAGCCTGCAGCATGTTGCCGAACAGGTGCCCGGCGCTGCCGGCGGTGCGGGGGCCGATGGCGATCGGCATGATGCCTTCGGCCTTGATCTCGGCCATCAAGTCGACGAAGCCGGACCAGGTGTCGGGAATTTCCCAGCCATGCTCTTCGAACATGTCCTTGTGGTACCAGATGCCGAGGGCGTCGAGGCCGTCGGGGACCTCGTAGATCTCTCCACCGCGCTGCCCCTGCAGTTCCTCATAGAGCCAAGGATAGATCTGCTCGTCCCAGCCACGCTCGGTGTAGGCCTCGGTGAGCGGCATCACCAGCTCCGCATCCACCACTGTGGAAACGCGTGCGACACCGGAATTGGTGAGGATGACGTCGGGTCCGGCATTGGACTGAATGGCAGCCTGCACGGCGCCGTTGGAAATGGTGCCGGTCGGGGGCGTGAATTCCACGGTCACGCCGGAATTCTCGGCCTCGAAGTCGGCCTTGATGCCGTTCCAGAGTTCGGCGATCAGCGGCTCGGTAATCTGCTCCGGACCCCACATCACCAGGTTCTGGGCGTGGGCGGCGGTGGTGCCGAACAGCCCTGCGGCTCCGGCCATTAGTGCCATGGCCGATGCGGCCAGTCTCGATTTCAGCATCTTCTCCTCCTTGGGGTGCGCCGGTTCTCCGGCATCGTTCGGGTGGGGCAGGGCGGCTGCCCTGCGGGATACGGGCACTATCGCCCGGTCGAAACCTCCTGCGGGAAGCGCTCCATCACGGCGCGCTGGACGTCGGAGATATGGGTGTGCATGAGGGCACGGGCGCGAGCGATGTCGCGCTTACGAAAGGCGTCGAGGATTTCGTCGCGTTCCCGCGCCGCACGCTCGGCAAAATCCTTGCTTTCATTGGCGATGGTTCGTCCTACCTGAATCTGCAGCGCCAGCCGGCTGAGCGTCTCGATCAGCGCGGCGTTGCCGGACAGCTCGGCGATGGTCTCGTGGAATGCCCGGTCGCGGGCGCCGTAGGTCTCCATGTCGCCGTGGTGCAATGCCACCACGCCCTCGTCGAGCAGCTTCTCGAACCCGGCAATATGGCGATCGCTCATCTGCGGCACGGCGAGTTCGACGGCGAAGCACTCGAGTACCTTGCGCAGCTCGTAGAGGTCCTCGGTCTCCTGGCGCGAAAAGCTGCGCACGAAGAACCCCCGATAGGGACGGATCTCGATCAGCCCTTCCTTGGCCAGCGTGCCGAGGGCTTCGCGGAACGGGGTGCGGCTCACCTGCAGCTTCTCGGTCAGCACCTTCTCGTCCAGCGCCGCCCCGCTTGGCAGTTCGCCGGAGACAATCATCCGCACGATCTCTTCGTAGATGCGTTCGCGCAGGGTCAGGTGGCGAGGAGCGTTCATAGCGGTTCCGACTGGTCAGCTGCCGGTAAGTATGCAAGATTGCGGAAAATATACAATATGAGAAATCGATTTTTGCATTTTGTATGCGAGGCGCGCGAGGAGCGAGAGGAGGAAGCCTGATGGGCAAGGTCTACGTGATCGGGACGATGGATACGAAGGGCGAGGAACTGCGCTACGCGGCCGGCTTGGTGCGGGCCGCCGGCGCCGCCGCCGTGCTCGTCGACGTCGGTACGCGATCGGGCGGGACGGGCGCAGATGTCGATGTCGCTACCGTTGCCGGACACCATCCGGGTGGCCGCGAGGCGGTGCTCGGGCACAGCGACCGCGGCGCCGCGGTCTCCGCCATGGCGACGGCGCTCACGGAGTTCCTGCGGTCGCGGGACGATATCGGTGCGGTTCTCGGCCTTGGCGGCAGCGGCAACACCGCCCTCGTCACCCAGGCCATGCGGGCCCTGCCGGTGGGCATCCCGAAGCTCATGGTCTCAACAGTGGCCTCGGGCAATACGGCGCCCTATGTCGGTCCAAATGATCTTGCGATGATGTACTCGGTCGTCGACGTGGCCGGCCTCAACCCGATTTCGCGGCAGGTCATCGGCAACGCCGCGCACGCGGCGGCCGGCATGGCGCTGAACGCCGTTCCGGCCTCGGCAGCCGACCGGCCGGGTGTCGGCATGACCATGTTTGGGGTCACCACGGCCTGTGCAACCATGGTGCGAGAGGCGCTCGAGGCGACGCACGAGGTCTACACCTTCCACGCCACCGGCACCGGCGGCCAGTCGATGGAGAAGCTTGCGGATTCGCGTCTGCTCCAGGGCATCATCGACATCACCACCACCGAGGTCGCCGATCTCCTGGTCGGCGGCGTCTTTGCGGCGACCAATGACCGTTTCGGCGCGATCATCCGCACCGGCGTCCCCTATGTCGGGTCGGTCGGGGCTGTGGACATGGTGAATTTCGGCGCCCGCGATACGGTGCCGGCGCAGTTCGCCGACCGGCTCCTCCATGTCCACAATCCACAGGTAACGCTGATGCGAACGACGCCGGAGGAGAACCGGCGCATCGGCACCTTCATCGTCGAGCGTCTCAACCGGATGCCGGGGCCGGTGCGTTTCGTGCTGCCGCTAAAGGGTGTGTCGGCGATCGATGCACCGGGCCAGCCATTCCATGATCCGGAGGCCGACGCCGCGCTTTTCGACGCTATCCGCGGCGGCTGGGCCGAAGCACCTAACCGGCAGCTCATCGAACTCGACCTCCAAATCAACGACCCGGCGTTTGCCGCTGCACTGGCGAACGCCTTCCACGAAGTCGCAAGCGAAAGCCAGCAGCAATGACCGCCACACGATCCGAGATCCTCAAGGCCTTCCGCGCCAAGGTCGCCGCCGGCCGGCCCATTATCGGCGGCGGCGCCGGCACCGGCCTCTCTGCGAAATCCGCCGAGGCGGGCGGCGTCGATCTCATCATTATCTACAATTCCGGGCGCTATCGCATGGCCGGGCGCGGCTCCCTGGCCGGCCTCATGGCCTATGGCAACGCCAATGACATCGTCGTTGACATGGCCCGCGAAGTCCTCCCCGTCGTCCACCACACCCCCGTCCTCGCTGGCGTCAACGGCACTGATCCATTTATGCTTCCCGACCAGTTCCTCAACCAACTTAAGCAGTTGGGTTTTGCCGGGGTGCAGAATTTCCCGACGGTGGGGCTCATCGACGGGGTCTTCCGTGCCAATCTCGAGGAGACCGGCATGTCGTACGACCTGGAGGTGGAGATGATCGCGCGGGCGGCGCGGGCCGATCTCCTCACCACCCCCTATGTGTTCAGCACCGAGAACGCCCGGGCCATGGCCACGGCCGGCGCCGACATCGTCGTCTGCCACCTCGGCCTCACCACCGGCGGCACCATCGGTGCCGAGACCGCGCTGACGCTGGATGACTGCGTGGGGAAGATCGACGAGTGGGCAGCCGCCGCCCTGGCGGTGCGTGAGGACGTCATCGTACTCTGCCACGGCGGGCCGATCTCCATGCCTGACGATGCCGCCTATGTGCTGTCCCGGACGCAGAACTGTCACGGGTTCTTCGGCGCGAGCTCGATGGAGCGACTCCCGACGGAGCAGGCAATCCGCCGGCAGGTCGAGGCCTTTCAAGCCATTCAGCTTCGGCATTAGCGTTGGCCTGAGGAGGCAGCTTCATTCCTCCATGGAGCCTCGAGACTGACCCTTTTCCGGCACCAAAAGCCCGTTCTGCGGTTTACATTGGAGCCTGACGACCTACATTGAAGGTTCGTGGCCGTGCGCAACTGGCGCGCGGCTGATCGAGAACGGGCCCCCGATAGAGGCTGGTCCAAAGATTTTCCGAAAGGCATAGCCATGACACAGGCCAAGAACGGCGACACCGTGCGCATCAACTATTCCGGTCGTCTCACCGACGGTACCGAGTTCGACTCCTCGTCTGGGCGGGAGCCGTTGCAGTTCACGCTCGGCGAGGGTCAGGTGATCCGCGGTCTGGAAGAGCACGTCGCCGGCATGGAAGCCGGCACCAAGAGCACCGTCACCATCCCCGCTGACGCCGCCTATGGACCGCATCGTGCGGAAGCGATCCAGACAGTCGATCGGACCGCCGTGCCGGATGGCATCAACCTCGAGGTGGGGACGCAGCTGCAGGCGCGGACCGCGGACGGCGCGGTCATGCCGATCACCGTGGTTGATGTCGACGAGGAAAAGGTAAAGGTCGATGCCAATCACCCGCTGGCCGGCAAGGATCTCGTTTTCGACATTGAACTGGTCGAGATCGTCCAGGCAGCCTAGGCGGCCTTACGCGCGCTTGTTCCCTCGGCGGCGCAGCCGCCGGGGAACTACAAACTTGACCGATATGCGCCAACCTCGCCCGGCTCCGCAAGGCGGTGCTGGCGCTGGGCGCATAATGCGGGCGGGTTGATCAAGCCCTCGCTGCCGCACCTGGTTCACGAGTTCGACACCACCAGTCTTGAAGGGAACGCCGCCGACCGGCTCGCATTGCTTTGGGAGCGTCGCCAACCTTGAGGTGGCATCATGCTCACAATCGACGACCTGCAACCGGACGACCTGCGCGAGACCGCCGCCCTCCACAAGGCATATCTCAAGCTCGGGCTATTCCCACGGCTGGGCCGGCGCTTTCTCCGCCAGTACCACGAGACCTTTGCCAAGTCGCCCTACGGAATTGCACTGGTCGCGCACTCGGACGACGGTGTGGTCGGGGCCCTCTTCGGCACCAGCTCCAACGCCGATCACTACGGCTGGGTGGTTCGGAACTGTGGCCTGGAACTGGCCGTGGCCGGCAGCGGTGCGCTGTTATTCCGCCCTCAACTCGCCTGGACCTTTGCCAGCACGCGGATCACCCGCTACGCGCGCGGGCTGCGCCGCTACATGGCACCCACTCCTTCTGGAACGGGTTCAGAGGCGGGCGAATCTGCCCCGCCGCTTTCGGTGCTCAGCCACATCGTCACCGGTGCTGGCACGCGGCGACAGGGGATTGGACGGCAGCTGGTCGAGCGTTTCCGTGACCTTGCCCGTTCCGAAGGCGCCCGTGACGCCATGCTCGTCACGGAGGAGGGGGGTGAGGGCGCGCCCTTCTTCGAGCGCATCGGCTGCACCTGCGTTAGCCACCGCGCTGCCCAGGACGGCAGGACCGTCCAGGAATTCCGTCTCCCACTAATCGAGCAGGATGCTTATGAGGATATTGGCAGTCGCCGCCGCCGCGTTCGTTTCGATCGGCCTTACCGTGCCGGGCACGGGGCAGGCGCCCGCCTCGCCGGCGGCTCCGTCAGCAGGCCCCATTGAGGCTGTAGCAGGACTGCTTCCATCGCCCCGGCAGCGGAACAGCCTGCCGCTTTCAGCGGCGGAGACGCATCCGGAAATCAAGCTGGTCGCCATGCAGGTGGCGCTGGCTCTCACCACCTATGGGTCTGAGGAATCCGCCGACGATTTTGCGTCACGGCTGCCGCCGGACCTGATCCCCTATGCGCCGGTGCTTCATCGCGCAGGCCACTGGTCACGGGGGCGGATCATCTATCCGCAGTTGGGAGGACTGTCGCCGGAAAGCGCATCGGTCATGGTCGTGGTCGAGCAGACAATCGGCGGAGCCACCAGCGGCACCGAGGTGCGCACCCTGAATGTGGAGGTGCGGCGCGCGGGCGGCAGGTGGCAGTTCGAAAGGCTTATCTCTGCTGGCGGCGAACCCGTCGTGCCTGCGGAACCTCTGCCCGCAGTGGCCTTGGCGGTGCTCGCCCACCCGAGCATCGAGCTTCCCGACTCGGCACGCTGGGACATCGCGGCGGGGCTGGTATCCGAGCGGCTTCTCGACCTGCTGCTGAGGCTCGCCGATCGAACCACCATCGGTGTCGTCGCCCTCTCCGCCGGTCATTCATGGGAAATCTACGGCACGCCCCGCCAGAGCGACCACTCGCGCGGGCTGGCTGTGGACATCTATCGTCTCGGCGATCGCCTGGTGATCGACGACCGCGCCAAGGGCTCCGCCACGCACTCCCTCGTGACATGGCTTTATGGTCAGCCGGAAGTGGCGCGCATGGGCAGCCCCTGGGCCCTCGACGGCTTTGGCGGCCGCTCTTTCACCGACCCGCTGCATCAGGACCATTTGCACATCGCCATCGGTCCTGAAAAGGAACGGCTTCCTGAGTAGACGGCTACCGTTTCACAACGGGCGCAGCACACTCCGTAGCGGACCAGATCTCGACTGGGGGTCCTCCGGTGCGACCGAATTCGCGGCAGCCGAGGTCGGTGCAGAGCGACCAGCCGGCACCGGTCGCCCCGGATGCGGCAAGCGTCAGCCGCCGCTGCGGTGGCAACTGGGGCCGATAAGTCCAGCCATCACCCGTTGCTCGTGCGCCTTCGGGGAGGTGGATACCGGCACCAGGACCCTGCACCCGCGCCTCTTCGAGGCGGAGAGCGCCATCCTGCACCTGCCACCGCTCCAACCACTCGGTCCGCTCGACCGAGTGGGTCCAACTGAGCGTGAAGGCGGCGACGGCCAGCGACAGGACCTGTCCGGCGGCTGCGATGCACAGCATCAAGCCATCCGTTCGGGCCGGCGGTCAGTGCGACCGCGCCACCATTGCAGCCCGAGGATTACGGCGAACAGGGCGAAGCCGATTTCGTCGGTGTAGGGTAGAGCCAACAGCAGGCTGAGACCCCCGGCAAAGGCCAGCAACCGCTCCAGCGCACCGAGGCGAACGAACATGAACCCGACAGCGGCAGCCCCCCACAGGCCGATGCCGGCGCAAGCCTTGAGCACGATATAGACCACCTCCACCGGATAGCCGAAGGCCTCCGCCATCCAGCCGCCGTCCTGGAGCATCAGCGAGGGCGTGTAGACGGCGAGAAAGGGTATGATGAACCCGGCGGCGGCGAGCTTCACCGCCTGCAGCGAGATCTTGAGGCCCGAGGTCTTGGCCATCGGCGCTGCCGCGAAGCAGGCCAGTGCCACCGGTGGCGTCAGGTCTGCCATGATCCCGAAATAGAAGACGAACATGTGACTGACCAGCAGCGGCACGCCCAGTTCGAGCAGCGCCGGCCCGGCCAGCGACGAGGTGATGATGTAGTTGGGGATGGTCGGGATGCCCATGCCGAGGACGAGGCAGGTGAGCATCGTGAGCACCAGCGACAGGAACAGGTTGTTCTCGCCGATGGCGATGATGAAGCCGATGAAGGTGGAGGCGATGCCGGTCAGGGTCAGGGTGCCGATGACCACGCCGACGATGGCGCAGGCGATGCCGACGGGGAGGGCGTTGCGCGCGCCTTCAGCGAGAGCGTCGCGACAGATGAGGATGGTTTCGCGTCCGCCTTTGACGAACAGGCAGGCGAGCAGAAGTGCGGCGATCACCGCCAGCAGCAGGTTGACGCCGAAGCGGAGGAACGACGCGGCAGCGAGACCGAGCGCAATCCAGAACACGATGCGGAAGGCGAGGGGGCCGATGCGGGCTGCCAGCGGCGTGCCGAGGATGAGGACAACGACCAGTGCCAGGCCCATGGTGCCCGCGAAGATCGGCGTGTACCCTGCAAACAGCAGGTAGACGAGGGCGACCAGCGGCAGCACCAGGGGCCAGTTCTTGCGCAGCGCCTGCCACGGGTTGGGCAGGCTGGCGCGATCGAGACCTTTTAGTCCCGCCTTGCTGGCCTCGATGTGCACCATCCAGAAGCAGACGCCGAAATAGAGCGCGGCGGGGATGATCGCCGCCTTGACGATCTCGGCGTAAGGGACGTTGAGGGTCTCCGCCATGATGAAGGCAACGGCCCCCATCACGGGAGGCATGATCTGGCCGCCCATCGACGAGGTCGCCTCGACGCCGCCGGCGAATGCCGAGCGGAAGCCGAAGCGCTTCATCAGGGGGATGGTAAATTGGCCGCTGGCGACGACGTTGGCGACGCCGGAGCCGGAGATGGTGCCCATCAGTGCCGAGGAGAGCACGCAGACCTGCGCTGGCCCGCCCCTCGCGCCGCCGACGAGGCCGAGGGCGAAGTCGTTGAACAGCCGCAGCATGCCGGCGCGCTCGAGAAAGGCGGCGAAGACCACGAAGATGAAGATGTAGGCGGCCGAGACATAGACCGGCGTTCCGTAGATGCCCTCGGTCCCGAAGCCGAAATGTTCGATGATCATCGGCAGTGAATAGCCACGATGGATCAGCGGTGGCGGCAGGTACTGGCCAAAGAAGCAGTAGGCGAGGAAGATGCCGGCGATGATGGTCAGCGGCCAACCCATCAGCCGCCGGGCCGCCTCGAACACCAGCACGATCACGGTGCCGCCGACGACGAGGTCGAGCGGCGTCATGAAGCCGGTGCGGCGGATGATGTCGGCGTAGAAGACCCAGTTGTAGACGCCGGTCAGGAACCCGGCACCGCCGAGGAGCCAGTAGAAGGTCCGGGTAAGCGTGGAACGGGCGACGAGATTGCCGACCAGGACGAAGCCGAGCAGCAGCAGAAAGCCGACATGCATGGCCCGCACGACCTGGCTCGGCAGCGTGCCGTAGGCCGCCGTCCAGAGCTGGAAGAGCGAGAAGACAACGGCGATGCCGAAGGCGATGCGACCCGCCGTTCCGAGGCCGAAGCCTGGCGGCAGACCCTCGACGATTTCTTCGGCGGCTGCGGCGCCGGCCGTGTCCGGCCTGCTGGACTCAACGGACACAGCTACCCCTCCCAAGGACGTACTGGCGGCCCGAATGTGCCGGGCCGCCAGCGGCGATTACTGCAGGACGCCTTGCTCGCGATAGTAGCGCTCGGCCCCCGGATGGAGCGGGATGGGCAGGCCCTCCGTAGCACCCTCGAGGCTGATCCCCTCAGCGGCGCTGTGGGAGGCGACCATGCGGTCGAGGTTCTCGAACAGCAGCTTGGTCATCTGATAGGCAGTCTCCTCGTCCACGCCGTCATGCGTTACCAGGATATTGCCGATTGCAGCCGTGGGCACGTCCTCGTCCTGTCCGTCATAAGTGCCGGCGGGGATGACGGAAGGCACGTAGGGGGCGCCGATGGACTCCACGACCTCGGCGGGAATGCTCACGATGTTGATCTCGTGGGTCGCGGTGAGGTCCTTGATGAAGGCGACTCCGAGGCCGGAAGACTGCAGCGTCGCATCGAGCTGCCGGTTCTTGATGAGTTCGGCGGATTCCGCGTACGGGAGATATTCGAGGCGGCCGAGGTCGTCGTAGCTCATGTCCGCCGCAGCAAAGATGGCGCGGGCGTTGAGTTCGGTTCCCGAAGCCGGAGCGCCCACCGAAACCGCCTTGCCTTCGAGGTCCGCCAGTGTCTCCACCCCGGAGTCGGCTGAGGCGACAATCTGCACATAGTTGGGGTAGATGGCTGCAATGGCCCTGAGGCCGGTGAGTTCGGCGGGGTAGCCGGCCTCTTCATTGCCTTCCCAGGCGAGCTGGACGGCGTCGCCAAGGGCGAAGGCGAGTTCGCCGCTGCCCTGGGCAAGCAGGTTTAGGTTCTCCACCGAGGCTTTGGTCGCCTGCACCTGGGTGCGGGCGCCGTCAATGTTGTCGGCGTATATCTCGGACAGCGCGACACCGAGCGGATAGTAGACGCCGGACGTGCCCCCGGTGAGGATGTTGATGAACTGCTGCGCCTGCGCGGCCGGAGCGGCCAGGCCGGCAGCCAGTGCGGTGCCGAGCAGCAGGGCAGTGGTCTTTGCTAGTCGACGGAGCGTCATGTCGTCTCTCCCTTGAAATTTATTGTTGTTGTCCCGACGGATTGCGGGTTGACGGTGTTTCAGCGAGCGGGAAGGTGCCGATAGCGGCTCTCATCCTCACGCCTGGCCGCAATAGTGGCAGAGATACCGGCGGAAGCAAGCACCAGCGTGGCTTCAGAGCCCGAGATAGCGGTCTCTTACGGTCGCGCCTAGATCCGCCGCGGCCCCAGTCCAGGCGCTTCGGCCATTCTCGAGAATGGTGCAGCGATCGGCGACCGCCAGCAGTTCGCCGAGCGTCTTGTCCACCACGATGATCGACTGCCCCTCGGCCTTGAGCCTTCGGATGGCGGCCCAGATGTCCTGGCGGATCACCGGCGCCAGCCCTTCCGTCGCCTCGTCAAGCACCAGCAGGCGTGGATTGGTCATCAGCGCCCGCCCGATTGCCAACATCTGCTGCTCACCGCCCGACAGCGTCCGGGCAGATTGGTGGCGCCGTTCGGCGAGGCGCGGGAACAACGCTTCTATGACGGCCAGCGTCCAGCGGCCGGGGCGGGCGGCGACGGCGAGGTTCTCGGCGACGGATAGGTTCGGAAAGCAGCGCCGGCCCTCCGGAACGAGACCGAGGCCGCGACGCGCCGCGAGATGTGGGGGTTGCCGGAAGATGTCTCCGCCGGCAAAGCGGATAGCCCCTGCACTGGGTGGCGTCATACCGAAGATGGCACGGATCGTTGTCGTCTTGCCCATGCCGTTGCGGCCCATGAGAGCCAGCACCTCGCCCTCATCGACCTGCAGGTCGACTCCGAACAGCGCCTGACTCGCTCCATACCTGGCTTCGAGGCCGGTTACCTCCAGGAGGCTCATGGGGCGTCCCCCAGATAGGCCTCGCGAACGTCGCGGTCGCGTCGGATCTCGTCAACGGTGCCGCTGGCAATGATGCGGCCGTAGACGAGCACCGATACGCGATCGGCGAGTGCGAAAACGGCGTCCATGTCGTGCTCGACCAGGAGGATCGGTGCCTCTTCGCGGAGCCTCGCGAGGAACTTCGTCAGCGCCTTCGAGCCCTCTGGACCCATGCCCGCCATCGGCTCGTCGAGCAGGAAGGCGCGCGGGCCGAGGGCGAGAGCGATGGCGATCTCGAGCCGGCGCCGTTCGCCGTGCGACAACTCAGCTGCCGGCACTCCGGCGCGCGCTGCCAGCTCCATCTTTTCCAGCATCGCCATCGCCGGTTCAGTCAGCTTGGGGTCGGCAGTCACCTTGCGGAAAAAACGGAAGCTCGATCCCTGCCGGGCCTGGACCGCCAGCATGACATTGCGGAGCGCCGAATACTCCGGCACCAGCGAGGACACCTGGAAGGTGCGGGCGAGCCCCAGCCGGGCGCGATCCGCCACCCCGAGGCCTGCCAGATCCCGGCCGCCGAGGCGGATGCTCCCGGCGTCGGGCTTGATGGTGCCGGCGATCTGGTGAACCAGCGTAGACTTGCCGGCGCCGTTGGGCCCGATCAGCGCGTGGATCTCCCCTTCCCGAAGTTGGAGATCGACTCCGTCGATTGCCGCCAGGGCGCCGAAGCGCTTGACGAGGCCGGCGACTGCCAGAACCGGCTCAGCCATGCCGCACCTTCCCCGCGACGAGGCCGATCACGCCGCCACGCGCAAAGAGCACCACCCCGAGCAGGATCAGGCCGAGGAACAGCTGCCAGCGTTCGGTGATCCCACCGAGGGTGAATTCGAGGATCACGAAGAGCGCCGCGCCGGCTACCGGGCCCGCCATCCTGCCGACGCCGCCAAGGATGATCAGGACGATCAGCTCGCCCGACATTTGCCACGACATCATCGCCGGGCTGACGAAGCGGTTGAGATCGGCAAACAGCGCGCCGGCGACGCCGGTGATCATGGCCGAGATGACGAAGGCAACGAGGCGTATCGGGAAGGGCGCTATGCCCACGGCGGCGAGCCGGCTAGGGTTCTGCCGCGCCGCCTGCAGCGCAGCGCCGAAGCGGGAGTTGCGAAGCACCTGGAAGACCAGCAGGGCCAGCGCCAGGAGGCTCAGGCAGATGAAGAAGAAGGGCAGTGGCTGCAGCGTGTTGATGCTAGGAAAATCGTTGCGGACGTAGAAGGGCAGCCCGTCCTGGCCGCCATAGGCGGGCCAGGAGATGGCGAAGTAGAACAGCATCTGCGCAAAGGCGAGGGTGATCATGATGAAGTAGACGCCGGAGGTGCGAAGGCTGATGGCGCCGATCGGCAGCGCCGCGAGCCCGGCCAACAGCAGGGCGGCAAGCCAGATCAGCGGCATGGACTTGGTGCCCGGCAGGTCGAAGAGCAGCGGCGTGCCGTTGAAGGCATGGACGGCCAGCACGCCGGCGACATAGCCGCCGATGCCGAAGAAGGCGGCATGGCCGAAGGAGACGAGGCCGCCCAGTCCGAGGGCGATATTGAGGCCGGTGGCGGCAAGGGCAAGGATCGCGATGCGCGTCGCCAGCGTCACATAGAAGGGCTGCCCGAGAAAGTGCGCTGCAACGGGCACCACGAGCAGCAGCAGGCAAAGGACGGCGGTGAAGACGGCTTCGCGGTTCATCACACGCTCCTCACGATCCGGCCGGGAACAGGCCCTGCGGCCGGACGGCGAGAATGAGCGCCATGACGATGTAGATCAGCATCGAGGCGAGCGCCGCCCCGGTGGCGGCGGCTTCCGATGGCTCCAGGGCCAGGGTCAGCAGCCACGGCAGTAGCGCTCGCCCCATGGTGTCCACCACGCCCACCAGCAGTGCTCCGAGCAGGGCGCCACGGATCGAGCCGATGCCGCCGATGACGATGACGACGAAGGCAAGGATCAGCACTGGCTCGCCCATCCCCACCTGCACCGACTGCAGGGCGCCGATCATGGCACCGGCCAGACCCGCGAGACCCGCCCCGAGGGCGAAGACCACAGTGTAGAGCGTGCGGATATCTACGCCCAGGGCAGCAATCATCTCCCGGTCGGATTCGCCGGCGCGGATACGCATCCCGAGCCGGGTACGCGAGATGAGCAGGAACAGTCCGATGGCAACGGCGATGCCGACGCCGATGATGGCCAGCCGGTAGAGCTGGTACTGGGAGCCCCCGGGCAGTGGCACCGTGCCCTGCAGCAACGGCGGAATGTCGAGGTAAAGGGGGAAGGAGCCGAAGACCCAGCGGGTCGCCTCCGAGAAGATCAGGATGAGCGCGAAGGTGGCGAGCACCTGATCGAGGTGGTCGCGGTCATAGAGGCGCCGGATGACAAGCAGTTCGACAAGGGCCCCGGCCGCAGCGGCGGCCGCCAGGCTGGCGACGAGGCCGAGCCAGAAGGAGCCGGTCCAGGCGGCAACTGCGGCGCAGGCGAAGGCGCCGACCATATAAAGCGAGCCATGGGCGAGATTGATCAGCCCCATCACTCCGAAGATCAGCGTCAGGCCCGCCGCCATCAGGAACAGCATGACGCCGAACTGCAGTCCGTTCAGGAGCTGTTCGATGAGGAGGGCGGTCTGCAAAGGGGAACTCCGGAAGGCGCGATAGGCGGGCGCTGCGCCTCGAGGATCGGCGGAGATGATCCTCTCCCCGGACAGCCGGGGAGAGGGAGGTTAGCGGCGGCGCGTGCAGCCTACATCGCGCATTCGGACGCGTAGGCGTCGCCATGGTCGGTGAAGACGGTGCCGACGATGTTGTTGGTGATCACGTCGCCTTCCATCACCACCTCGCGGACATAAATGTCCTGGATCGGGTGGTTGTTGGTGTTGAACGAGAACTTGCCGCGCACGGAGTCGAATTCCGCAGCCTTTAACGCGCTACGGAACGCATCTTTATCGTCAATGCCAGCAACTTCTAGTGCGGAGAGGATGAGGTTTGCGGCGTCCCAGGCCTGGGCGGCATAGACCGAGGGCAAGCGATCGTACTCGGCCTGGAAGGCCTCCACGAACGCCTGGTTGGCCGGATTGTCGAGGTCGTGCGACCAGGAGGCCGAGTTCTTAACCCCCAGCGCCGCCTCGCCAATCGCCGGCAGCACGTCCTGGCTGAAGGAGAAGCCGGGCCCGAGCAGCGGGATATCGACGCCCGACTGCGCATACTGCTTGGTGAAGGCGATGCCCATGCCGCCGGGCAGGAAGAAGAACACGGAATCGGCGCCGGAGGCCCGGATCTGCGCGATCTCTGCCGCATAGTCGGTCTGACCGAGCTGGGTGTAGACTTCTCCGGCCAGCTCGCCCTCATAGTAGCGCTTGAAGCCGGTCAGCGCATCCTGCCCCGCCGGATAATTCGGCGCCAAGATGAAGGTCTTCTCGTAGTCCTGGTTGGCGTACTCGCCCATCGCCTCATGAAAGTTGTCGTTCTGGTAGGCAACGTTGAAGTAGTTGGGGCTGCAGCCGGCGCCGGCGAGGGGCGACGGACCTGCATTGGGCGAGATGTAGATGATGTCCTGCGCCGTCACCGAGGGCACGACCGCCATGGCCAGGTTGGACCAGATGATGCCGGTCAGCAGGTCCACCTGGTCGCTCTGGATCATCTTGTCTGCGATCTGCACGGCCAGTTCCGGCTTCTGCGCATCGTCCTCGATGATCAGCTCGATGTCGCTGTTGCCGGAGCGCTCGATGGCGAGCTGAAAGGCGTCGCGCACGTCGATGCCGAGGCCGGCGCCCCCGCCCGAGAGGGTTGTAATCATGCCGATCTTCACCGGCTGGGCGACGGCCAATCCGGTCGCGCCCACCGATGCGACAAGCACGGCCGCAGCCATGATGTACTTCATTTGTCGTTCTCCCCTGTTTTCCCTGCGACATTTGCCGGGCGCCGTCAGCCTGTCAACAGCGCCCGCATCATCGGGTGGTCAGGATCGGCGAGGCCGTCGACGATGTTGAAGTGGTGACGGTCTGGTTCCACCACGGTTGACGTCGCCGCTCCCAGTCCCTTCCAGACATTGGCAAGCAGCGCGTTCTGGCGCAGGAACTCCGACCGCTCGGCGGCACCGGCCCAGCAGATCAGCCGCGTTCCCGGCAGCGGCTCGAGCAGGGCAGGGCTCTCTGCTGCGGCCTCCGCGGCGTCCAGACGGAGGATTTCATTCATCGCAGTTCGCTGCAATGGGCGGAGATCGTGGATGCCGGAGATCGAGAGGGTGCAGGCGATGCGCGACTGCAGCCCAGCCGACAGTGGCGACGTTGCGCAGGTCATGCGGGTCGCGAGGTGGCCGCCGGCGGAGTGTCCCGAGAGGTAGATCGGACCTGCGACCACTTCGGCGGCGGTCGCAATGGCACGGCCAATCTCGACGGTAATGTCAGAGATGCGGACGTCCGGACACAGGGAGTATCCCGGCATGACGACGGCATAGCCGCTGTCGACGGCACCGCGGGCCAGATGCGACCAGTGGCTCCGGTCGAGGCGCAGCCAGAAGCCGCCATGGATGAAGACGACGAGGCCCTTCGGCTCACCATCAGGAAGAAACAGATCCAGCCGGTTCCGCGGCCGGTCGCCATAGGCAAGGTCGAGGCGGGCGCGTCCGGCAGCCGCCAGAGCCTCGCGGTACTCCTGTGCCGGCCCCTGCCAGGCCAGGGGCCAGCGTTCGCCGCCGGGGATATTGGGCGCGTTGGCGTAGGCGTCGTCCCAGTCCTCGATCCGGTGGAGGATCATCTGATTGCCCGCTCCTTCGCTGCCCGGCGACTTACCTAGCCGAACTGCGAAGGGAGCGCGAGCCTCCGTCTATCGCCCGAGGACGTCGACCGTTGCCTTGCGGAATCGATCGACGATGATGTCCGCCTCATCGCGGGACAGGCACAGGGGCGGTGCAAAGCCGCTGATGTCTCCCTGCGGCATGGCGCGGGCGATGACGCCGTGGCCGGCCAGGGCGGCAGCCACCCGCTGTCCGACCTTCTCCGAGGGATCGTAGAAAGTGCGGCTAGACTTGTCGGAGACGAACTCGACGGCGCACATCAGCCCCTCGCCGCGGACGTCGCCGACCTGCGGGTGATCGGCGAGGGCGTCACGCATCGCGGAATTGAAGTATGCACCGACTGTGCCGGCGTTCTCCACCAGGCCCAGGCTGTCGATCAGCCGCAGATTGGCGACACCCGCGGCGGTGCAGATGGGGTGCGCGGAATAGGTCCAGCCGTGGCCGATGGGGCCATTTTCGTCGGTGCCGCGCTCCAGCACCTCCCACACGCGCTTCGAGAAGATCGAGCCAGAGAGCGGTGCATAGGCCGAGGTCAGGCCCTTGGCGATGGTGATGATGTCCGGCTCCATGTCGTGCTTGTCGGAGCCGAACATGGCGCCCAGCCGACCAAACGCAGTGACCACCTCGTCGGCGATCAACAGGATGTCGTGCTGCTTCAGCACCTGCTGGATGGCGTGCCAATAGCCGGCTGGCGGCGGCACCAGCCCGCCAGTGCCCAGTACCGGCTCGCCGATGAAGGCGGCGATGGTGTCGGCGCCTTCGCGCTCGATCAGGGTCTCCAGTTCGGCGACGCAATGGGCGACGAACTGGGCCTCGCTCATGTCGAGCTGCGGGCGGCGGAAATAGTAGGGCGCCTCGGTGTGCAGGATCGGCGCGCGCGGCAGGTCGAACTTGTTGTGAAAGCCGGCGAGGCCGGTCAGCGACCCGGTCATGATGCCGGAGCCATGGTAGCCGCGCCAGCGCGAGATGATCTTCTTCTTCTCGGGCCGCCCGAGAATGTTATTGTAGTACCAGACCATCTTGATGTTGGTCTCGTTTGCGTCCGAGCCGCTGAGGCCGAAATAGACCTTCGACATGTTAGCGGGCGCGCGCTCCAGCACCATCTGGGCGAGGGTGATCGAGACCTCGGTGCCGTGGCCGACATAGGCGTGGTAGTAGGCGAGTTCCCGCGCCTGCGCGGCCATGGCGTCGGCGATCTCGGTGCGGCCATAGCCGACATTGACGCAGTAGAGACCGGCAAAGGCGTCGAGCAGCCGGTTGCCGTCACGGTCCTCGATATAGACGCCGGAGCCGCCGGTGACGATGCGGCTGGGGCTCTCGCCGCGGGCGTGCTGGCCCAGATGCGTCGACGGGTGGAAGAAGTTGTCGCGGTCCCACCGGTCGAGTTGGTCGTTGGTCAGCATCGGTCGTGTCCTTTCGGGGATTCAGCGCCAGTCGCGGCAGACATATTTAACTTCGGTGAAGGCTTCCATTCCAAGCCGGGCGCCCTCGCGACCAATGCCGGACTGCTTGAAGCCGCCGAAGGGGATGGGGGCACCGGTCACCTTGGTGCGGTTGACGGCAACCATGCCGTATTGGAGGGCGCGGCTGGCACGGTAGATGCGCCGCGGATCGTTGGTGTGGAGATAGGCGATCAGGCCGTATTCGGTGTCGTTTGCCTTGGCGACCACCGCGTCCTCGTCGTCGAAGGCCGAGATGGCGGCAACGGGACCAAACGTCTCCTCGTGCATGATCAGTGCATCGTCCGGCACATCGACCAGCACCGTTGGCTCGAAGAAGAGCGGTCCGGCAGCATGCGTGCCGCCGCCGGTGATGCATCTGGCACCCTTGGCCACGGCATCGGCCACATGCTGGCGCTGCTTCTCTATGGCTCGCTCGTTCATCAGCGGGCCGATGTCGGGGTCGTCGATGCCGGGGCCGACGCGCAAACGTTTCGTGGCGTCAGCCAGCCGGCGGCAGAACGCGTCATAGACCGGCCGCTCGACGAAGAAGCGGTTGGCGCCGAGACAGTCCTGGCCGGAGGTGGCGAACTTCGCTTTCATCGCCTCCTCGACCGCCTGTTCCAGGTCGGCATCGGCAAAGACGATGAAGGGCGCAAGTCCGCCAAGTTCCATCACCAGCCGTTTGATGTTTGCCGACGACTGCTGATAGAGCAGCCGCCCGACCTCGGTCGAGCCGGTGAAGGAGAGCACCCGCACGCGCGGATCTGCTGTCCAGGCACCGACGATTTCGGGGGCGTTCCCGGTCACGATGTTGAAGACGCCAGGCGGTAGCCCTGCGCGCATGGCAAGCACGGCGAGGGCGGTCGCCGAGAGCGGCGTTTCGCCGGAGGGATGCGCGACGCAGGTGCATCCGGCAGCTAGTGCCGCTGCCGCCTTCCGCGTCAGCATGGCTGACGGAAAATTCCACGGCGTGACCAGCGCTGCGACCCCGCAGGGCTCACGCCATATCTCCACCTCGGCATCGGGAAGATGCGAGGTGACGCTCTCGATGTTGGGACGCTTCGCCTCCTCGCTGTAGAATTCGACGAAGGACGCGGCGTAGGCAATCTCACCTCGGGCTTCGGAGATCGGCTTGCCCTGTTCGGCCGTCATGATCTGCGCCAGGTCCTCCTGGGCGGCCATGATGAGCTCGAACCAGCGGCGCAGGATCGCTGCCCGCTCCTGCGGCAGCAAGCCCGACCATTCGGGAAAGGCGCGTTGCGCCACATCGACGGCGCGGCGGGCGGCGGCAGGGTCAAGAGCGGGAACACTGCCGAGGAAGTGGCCGGTGGCGGGGTCGGTTACCGCGATCTCGCCGCGCACGTTCTCGCCGATGCGTTCGCCATCGATGAAGGCCGCAGGGCAGAGCAGTTCCCGGTCGTCCAGACGGTCGATCAGGTCGTCCGACAGACGGACATTCAATGCGGACGCAGCCATGGTTCGCCTCCTCGCTATAGAGGCCAGCATAGCAACGGGCGCGTAGAGGCGTGCGCCAAACTCCCTGCCGATTTCCGATGGAAGGCCTGTTTGCACGTCGACGCGCGAAACAATCGTCTATGGCAGCTCAGCCGTGGCGGGCAGCCAGCCTCTCCACCGGCAGCGGCGCATCCTTTACCGGGGCGGTCACAACGAAGGAGTAGTAGCGTTTGATGCCGATCTCCCGCGACAGCAGGTCGTCCATCAGGCGCTGGTAGTCCTCAAGGTGCGGGACGACCAGCTTGCAAACATAGTCGATGCCCCCGCCGACCGCCCAGCATTCCACCATTTCCGGCAGTGCGGTGATCGCATTCTCGAAACGCACGAAGTCCTCGCTGCGATGGCTTTCCAGCTCGATCTGGACGAACACCATCGTCACCGGGCCGAACGCCTTCAGCGAGACCTTGGCTTCGTAGCTTTCGATGATGCCTGCGTCCTCGAGTCGGCGTAGCCGCTCCCAGCACGGCGTGGCCGATAGGTTGACGCGTTCCGCCAACGCGGCCTTCGCAATGCGGCCCTCGCGCTGCAGAATGGTCAGCATTTTTATGTCGCGATCATCTAGCTTGATGCCGTCGAACTTGGTGACGCCCGTGCTGGCCATCGGCTCTCCATTTGCTTGGAGGCACAATAAGGCCCTGCAACCGCTGGCGTCCAGCGGCACCGCACCAACAGGATAGAGCTGCGATCGGCCGTCAGCTGTTGAGAACGGCTGCCAGGAACTCGCGGGTACGCTCCTCCTTGGGATCCGTGAACAACTCTTCCGGGGTACCCTGTTCCTTGATCTTGCCCTTGTCGAAGAAGCAGACCCGGTCCGACACTTCGCGTGCGAAGCGCATCTCGTGTGTTACCAGCAGCATCGTCAGGTCGTGTTCGGAAGCCAGGCGGGCGATCACGTTCAGCACCTCGCCGACCAGCTCCGGGTCCAGTGCGGACGTCGGCTCGTCGAACAGCATGATGTTCGGCCGCATCGCCAGTGCCCGCGCTATCCCGACCCGCTGCTGCTGTCCGCCGGACAGCTGGTGCGGATACTTCTTCGCCTGGTCGGCCAGCCCGACCATCTCCAGCAGCTCCTCGCCGCGCTCCGCCGCATCTTTCTTGGAGAGGCCGAGAACCTTCACGGGCGCTTCGGTGATGTTGCGCAGCACCGTCATGTGCGGGAACAGGTTGAACTGCTGGAAGACCATGCCGAGCTTCGTGCGCATCCGGCGCAAGTGAGCTTCCCCGGCCGGAACCAGGTCGCCGTTCTTCTGCTCGTGCCACAGCGGTTCGCCGTCCACCCAGACGACTCCTTCCGTGATGTCTTCGAGGGTCATCAGGATGCGCAGCACCGTCGACTTTCCCGAGCCGGACGGGCCGATGATCGTGACCTTCTCGCCCTTCTCGACATGAAAATCGAGGTGGTCGAGCACGGTGAGCGACCCGAAGCGTTTGACCACCTTGTCGAATTTGATGATTTCTTCCGTCATTTGAGCGGCAGGCCTCTCTTGGGCAGTGCCTGGTCCAGCATGCGGACGCCGGCCGATGCGACCAGGGTCAAGATCAGATAGATGCCGCCGACCATGGACAGGGGAATGAGGTAGTTGAAGGTGCGGTCGCCGATGATCCTCGCGACGTTCAGCATCTCGAGCACCGTGACGACGGAAAGGATCGGGACGTCCTTCATGATTGAGACGAGGTAGTTGCCCATGGCGGGGATGATACGCGGTATCGCCTGCGGCAGGACGACATGGGTAAAGGTATGGAGCCCGGCGAAATTGAGCGCCCTGGCGGCTTCATGCTGGCCGCGGGCGACCGCCTCGATGCCGGCGCGGTAGACCTCCGAGGTATAGGCGCTGTACTGCAGGCCGAGGGCGAGGGCGCCCGTCAGGAAGGCGGGAAAGACGATGCCGTACTCGGGCAGCACGTAGTAGAGAAAGAACAGCTGGATCAACAGCGGTGTGTCGCGGACGAACTCGGTAAAGAGCTTAGCGGGCCAGGAAATGATCTTGAGCGGCGCCGACTTCAGCGCCGCGAGGATCAGCCCGAGCACCACGGCGACGAAGAAGCCGAGGAGGGTCGCCTGGATGGTCACGATCATGCCGCGCAGCAGGATGGGCAGGATGGAGACCGCGAAGGCCCAGTTGCTGGAGGTGTCCCATTCGAAACCGAAGAGCATCTGCGTTCCCCCCTCAGCCGCGCGCCATGCGCCAGCGCCCGACATAGCGCTCCAGCAGCTTCATCAGGCCGGCAAGGACGAGAGCCATGCCGAAATACATCAATAGCACCATGGTGTAGATGGTGGTGCTGTCCTGCGTGAAGTTGCGCAGCTGCTCGGCCCGGAAGGCCAGGTCGCCGAGGCTGATCAGCGAGACGAGTGCCGTGTCCTTTAGGTTCTGGACGGCGAGATTGCCGAAGGGCGGCATCATCTCCGGAATGGCTTGGGGCAGGGCGATCGAACGCAGGGCTTGGCGCGGCGTGAAGTTCAGCGCCTTGGCCGCCTCGTACTGATCCTTGGAGACGCTTTGAATGGCGCCACGTACGACCTCCGCTCCATAGGCACCGATGTTGAGCGAGAGCGCGAGCACCCCGGCTATCACCGGCGGCAGGCGAAGATCTATGCCGATGGCTTGGCCGACCAGCGGCAGGGCGAAGTAGAGCCAGAACAGCTGGACGAGGAGCGAGGTGCCGCGGAACACCTCGATATAAACCACGGAAATGGAACGGAAGAGGAGGTTTCTGGAGGTCTTACCGATCCCTGCCGCAAAGGCGAGCAGGGCTCCGAGTATGGTCGAATAGAAGGTGAGCTGGACGGTAACCCAGGCCCCCTGCAACAATGGGTTGAAATACTCGGTCCAGTGCATCCCCGAAGCCTGAAAAGCGCTCCGTTCTGGCCGGTGCGCGCCGATGGGAGGGCGGGCCGCCAGGCCCGCCCACTCGCTTTTGTACTAGAGTACGCTTTCGGAGCAGAGTTCTTCGGTCGTGCGGGCGGTGGAACCCTCAATGTCGGCTTCGGTGAAGCCGTAGCCGGAGAGGATGTTGCGCCATTCGTCCGTGCCCTTGAACTCGGCCAGCACTTCATTCACCGCATCGCGGAGATCTTCGGAGCCCTGGGCGAAGGTAAACCCGCCCCAGCTACGGATCTCCTCGCCATCGATGACGGGGTCGGTGAAGTCGCCGGCAACCTCGACGTCGTCGCTCTGCCCGGCCAGTCCGCTCGCGGTGAGGCTGGTCGCAGCATAGGCGTCTGCCCGATCCGTGGCCACGGTAGAGATGGCGTCGGCATTGGACGAGATGGTGACGATCCGATCCTCGGGGACGCCGAGTGCCTGCATCATCTCGAGCTGGTCGGCGCCGGCCATGATGGCGACGGTGAGATCATCGCGCTCGGCAAAGTCGGCGTAGGCATGGATGTCCTCGGGGTTACCCGCGGGGACGAGAAGTCCCTCGCCGTAGGACGTGTTGGGCTCGGAATAGATCACCTGCTCGCAACGGGCCGGGAGGATCGCCATCTCAGCGGCGACCATGTCGAAGCGATCCGCCTGCAGGCCAGGAATCAGACCGGAGAATTCGGCGGTAACCCACTCGATGTTCTCGATGCCGAGCTCCTCCACGATATGCTTGGCGACGTCAGGGCCGGCGCCGAGAGCTTCGCCGTTCGGGTCGATGTAGCCATAGGGAATTTCGTTAGCCACCGCGATACGGATGGTGCCGGACTCCCGGATTTCCTCGAGACTGGCGGCACTGACCGCCGTGGTGGCCATGGCCGTCGCGGTCACCGCGGCAAGCAGGCCCTTCAAGTTCGTCCTGGTTCTGAACATATTCGTTTTCTCCGGTTCGCTGATGTTGGTTCTTGAGCTCCCATCGCGGCATTCCGAGGCTCTCGCACCGCCTAAACGGTTGATGGGCCTGATGGATGCCACAACGAAACTGCTGTGGGTCTGATCCTCGTAAGATTGCGCGTGGCACAGGGTTGCCAATGGGCGAGCCTGAGTCGAGGGAAGAACCGTCTTTTTCTCGCCGTGATGGCAGGAGGATCAGCTAGGTTGCGCGACCAGATAAGTGAGAACAACTATCTGGGGCGGCTGCATAGTCCGCGAGGCGGGGTGGCAGAACCGGGGGCATCGGTCTCCCGCCCTTCGACCGGATCGGTCAGGCAAGACCAGCGTGGGAGTCAAGAATGTCGGAAACCGCACCCGCATTTTCGCGTGTGGAGTATGAGGCGCGGCTGACGAAAGCGCGCGCTGCGATGGAGCGCGCCGGCGTCGAGGTGCTGATTGTCACTGACCCTTCCAACATGAACTGGCTCACCGGCTATGACGGCTGGTCCTTCTATGTTCATCAGGCGGTGATCCTGCCGATGGAGGGAGAGCCGATGTGGTTTGGCCGGCCCCAGGATCTGGCCGGCGCCCGCCTTACTACCTTCCTCGACGACAGCTCGCTGTTCTCCTACCCCGACGTCTTCGTCCAGAACGCGGTGGTCCACCCTTACCAGGTCCTGTCCGCGGTGATGCGCGACAAGGGCTACAGCTTCGCCAATGTCGGGGTGGAGATGGATAATTACTACTTCTCGGCTAAGTGCCTCGAGACGCTGCGCCGCGACCTGCCGGAGGCCCGCATTCTCGATGCGACGGCGCTGGTGAACTGGCAGCGTTCGGTAAAGTCGGAGCAGGAACTTGTTTATATGCGCCGCGCCGCCCGGATCGTCGAGAAGATGCACGAGCGGATCCGCGCGGTGACCGAGATCGGCATGCGCAAATGCGACCTGGTCGCGGAAATCTACAGCGCCGGCCTGCGCGGGACCGACGAGTTCGGCGGTGATTACGCTGCCATCGTGCCGCTGACGCCTTCCGGGCGGGACGCCTCGGCAGCGCACCTCACCTGGGATGACCGGCCGCTCAAGCGGGGCGAGGGGACGTTCTTCGAGATCGCCGGCTGCTACCGGCGGTACCACGCACCGCTGTCGCGCACCATCTTCCTCGGCGAGCCGCCGATCGACATGCTGCGGGCGCAGGAGGCGGTGCTCGAAGGGCTGGACGCCGGTCTCGCCGCCGCCTGTCCTGGCAACTCCTGCGGTGAAGTTGCCGATGCCTTCTTCGCAGTTCTCCGCCGGCACGGCATCGAGAAGGACTCGCGGACGGGCTATCCGGTCGGCCTTTCCTATCCGCCGGATTGGGGTGAGCGCACGATGAGCCTCAGGACGCACGACGCGACGGTCCTCGAGGCCAACATGACCTTCCACTTCATGCCGGCCATCTGGACCGAGGACTGGGGCTTCGAGATCTCCGAGACGATTCGTATCCGCGATACCGGCAGCGCCGAGTGCCTTGCGGACGTACCGAGAGAACTGCTGGTGAAGTCCTGAGACCGACGGCCTTGCCGACGGTGGCAGCGGCGAGGAAAAGCCGCGCGGCCATGGTCAGATGCTTGCCTTTGGCGCGGTTTCATGGACCTCTGCGGGCTTTCCTTCGCCAAAGCTAGAGTTGCTGGAATGCCCCAAGGATATGAAGCTGTCCTCGCAGACATGATCACCGTCGCGCGCGAGGCGGGCGCGCTCACGCTGCGCTACTTCGAGCGGTTCCGGGAGCTGGAGATCGGCGTCAAGGGTCCGGCCGACTTCGTGTCTGAGGCCGACATGGAGTCAGAGAAGCTGATCCGCAAGTTCCTGTTCGAGAGGTATCCCGACTGGAGCTTTACTGGCGAGGAGTTCGAGCCGGTCGAGGGCAGCGATCCGGACCATCGCTGGCTCGTCGATCCGATCGACGGCACCACCAACTTCATCTGGGGCATGCACTACACCATCTCGATCGCGCTGCGCCGGGGCAACGAAACGGTCTGCGGTGCTCTCTACAATCCCGTTGCCGACGAGATGTTCACCGCCATCAAGGGGCAGGGCGCCTTCCTCAACGGCACGCGCCTGCAGGTGAGCCCGCAGTCGGACGTCCATATGATGACCGTCGGCACCGGCCTGCCCACCAGCAACCTCTTCCTTTATCCTGGTGCCTATGAGCGGCTGGACGCCATCCGCAACCCGATCGGCGCCGTGCGGATCGTCGGCTCCAGCGCCAATTCCTGCGCCTATGTCGCCTGTGGACGGCTGACCGGATACTTCGAGGAATCGGGGATTGTCGACTGGGCGGTGGGTGTGCTGCTGGTCGAGGAGGCGGGGGGCGTCGTCACCGACTGGTGGGGGCGCGGCCCCGAGTTCTACGAGAAGAGCGGTGCCGTCATCGTCGCCAATCCGGCGACCCATGCCTACCTGCTGGACAAGCTGAAGGACGCACCGGTCAAGAACGAGAAGCACCAGAAGCACCCCGCCTGACGACCTCACCGGAGGGCGGCTGCGAGGCCCTCGGGATCGTCGGTGGTGATCTGGTCGACACGGAGCGCCAGCAGGCGCTTTACAAGGGGAAGGCTTTCGTCGTCGGCATGTTGAATCGTGTAGGCGTCGATGCGCCGTCCCCCTTCGTGGAAGGCGCCGATCATGTCGAAGCCGCGCGCGTCGGCATCCAGCACGATCCGGTGGTGGAGATAGATCATCTCCGCGTCGGGGGCCGCAGCCATCGCGTCCGTCGCAAAGGCGGCGAAGTCCCCAGTCCGCTGCAGCGCTTCTAGTTGGGTGCCGTAGCAGGGGTCATAGCCGATGCGCAGGTCCGGAAGGTCAGCGGCCAGCGCCGCGACGGCCTCCGCGTCGCCTGCAGAGAGGATGAAGTGGCGGGCAACTGGCGCCAGCGCCAGAGTGAAGTTGGCGATGACGACGGGGTCCAGGGCAGCCGCATCCTCCTTGTAGTCGAGCTGGAGCAGCGCGTCAGGATGGGCGCCGTCACGGCGGACCAACGCCGCCAGATCCTCGAGCAGCATCACCCTGTCATCGAGGACGCCGCCTTCCTCATCTCGCAGATGGAGGTTGCGCAGGGTCGCCGCATCGGCCCCGCGCACCGGGCCGCTGCCGGTGGTTTCGCGGTCCAGTTCCAAATCGTGCAGCACAGCCATGCCGCCGTCGCCATGCACGACCAGGTCCACCTCTACGCTCGCTCCTAGCGCCATCCCCTCGAGAATGCGGCGGCCGGTGAACACGGGATCGCTCCCGCGCCGGCGGGCCCGGTGCCACTTCAGCCAGGTACGGTGGTTGTCGCGCTCGATAAAAAGGCCGTCAGGCATCGACTGGAGTGCGCTCCACTGCTTGCGAGGCGACTGGGCTGTCGACGGTGCGATGGATGACGGCGCCGTCGCGGTAGAGGGCGAAGGCGCCTGGCAGGAGGTGGACCGGCTGCCCGGCGGACCAGCGGTCGGCCGTCGGCATCATCGACTTCAGCCTCTCGCCGTCAGGCAGCTCGACGTCCACCATGGCGTGGGTGCCATAATCGGTGACGCGGTGGATATGGGCCATGGGCGCGTCCGCGGCCGGTGCTATGGCGAGCGCCTCCGGGCGCACGGCCAGCACGGCCGGGCCGTCTCCCACCGGCACCGGAACGCTGAAGGCCGAGTGGACGAAGCGGCCTGTCGTCACCGCACCATCGAGCAGGTTCATCTGCCCGATAAAGCCGGCAACGAAGGGCGTGGCCGGCTCGCGATAGACCTCCGCCGGCCGCGCGATCTGTTCGGTACGACCGTCGCGCATGACCACGATGCGGTCGGACACCGCGAGCGCTTCGTCCTGCGCGTGGGTAACGAACAGGGTGGTGATCTTCAGCCGCTGCTGGATGTCCCGCACCTCCTCGCGCAGCCGTTCGCGGAGGTGCTGATCTAGGCTGGCGAAGGGTTCGTCGAGCAGCAGGATCTTTGGTTCCAGCACCAGCGAGCGCGCCAGTGCCACCCGCTGCTGCTGGCCGCCGGAGAGCTGGTGGGTAAGGCGGTTGCCGTAGCCGCCGAGGCCGACCAGTTCCAGTACCGCCTCCACCTTCTCCCGGATCTGGTTGGCTGGCAGGCGCCGGAGCTTCAGCCCGAAGGCGAGGTTCTTGTAGACATTCATGTGCGTCCAGAGGGCGTGGCTCTGGAACACCATGCCGGTCGGGCGCTTCTCCGGGGGCAGGTGGACGATCTCCTCGCCGTCGATGGTAATCGAGCCCGAAGTCGGCTTCTCGAAGCCGCCGACCATCCGCAGCAGCGTCGATTTGCCTGAGCCGGAGGGTCCGAGCAGGCAGACCAGTTCGCCATCCTCGACGGTGATCGAAAACCGGTCGACGGCCCGCACCGTGTCGAAGAGCTTGGAGACGTCGGTGATGTCCAATCGGGCCATGGCCGGACCTTTCGAATTAGCCGCCGAAGCCGCGGGCAAAGGCGCCGCCGCCGATGACTCGGCGCGCGAACAGCAGCGCTATGAACGAGGGAACCCAGAGCAGCACGGAGAGCACGGCGCCGTACTGCACCACCATCTGGTTGTTGATGAAGGTGATCATCAGCACCGGCATGGTGCGAATGCCGGGAGCTCCGATCAGCCAGGCGCCCTCGGTTTCGTAAAAGGTGCCGACGAACGAGAGAAGTACCGCCGCGGCGATGGTGGGGCCGGCCTGCGGCAGCGTCACCGACCAGAAGACGCGCAGCGGCGAGGCGCCGACGTCGCGGGCCGCCTCCTCCATGCGCCGGTCCACCGACTGGAAGGCGGCGACCGGGATCCAGATCATGAATAGCAGCGTGCCGACCAGCTGGATCAGCACCACGCCCCAGAAGGTGCCTATGAGGTTGAGCTGCAGGAAGATTGCTGCGATGGCGATGAGCAGCCCGAACTTTGGAAAGGCGTGGCCCGCAAGGAAGGAGAAGAACAGCACGTTGCGCGCGGGGAAGCGCATGCGGGCGAAAGCATAGGCCGCCGGCAGGCAGACCGCTGCCGAAATGAGGGTGACCACCGTCGACAGCTGCAGGCTCAGCCAGAGGGCCGACCAGACGTCGGCGCGGCTCAGGGTCTGGTTCCAGAACCGCAGTCCGAACTGCTGGGGGATGACGTTGGGGTAGCGCCAGACCTCGGTGAAGGCCCAGGTGCCGACGACGATCAGAGGGAAAATGATCGCGACCGACAGCAGGATGGCAAAGCCGATACCGACGATGTCGACGCGGCGCCTCGGGATGATAGCGGTGCCAGCCATGTCACTTCACCTGGTTGCGCGCGACCGAGCGCACGTAGAAGAGGCCGAAGGCGATGCAGAAGGCGAAGGTGATGACCGCCTGGGTGATCGCCATGTGCGGGTCATTCAGATCCCGGAAGGTGCGCTGCATGAACGGCCCCATCATCTCCGGTGCCGCGGGGCCCAGCACGTAGGGCAGGGTGAAGGCCGAGAAGATGCCGAGCACCGAGAAGGAGAGGGCGACCAGGATGGAATTGGAGATGCGCGGCAGGATGATGTGCCAGAGCACCTGCAACCTGCGTGCACCGACGTCGCGGGCGGCCTCCACCGCTTGGTTGGAAACGTTGCCGAGGCCCGACAGCAGGATGAGGACGGTCAGCGGAATATTGTCCCAGACCAGCCCGATCACCGGTCCCCACGGCGTCAGGTAGGGCGTCCTGATCTTGGGCAGGCCCACCGAGTTCAGCAGGATGTCGACCATGCCGTTCGGGCCCAGCACGCGAATGAAGGCGTAGGCGAGGATGATCGAGGGCACGAACATCGGGAAGATCGCCAGCCCCTGCACATAGGCCGGTAGCCTGCCGCTGGAAAAGCGCAGGTAGAGGGCAATGGGCAGGCAGATGACGAGCAGGAAGAACGCGCACATTCCTGTCGTCCAGAGCGTGACGCTCAGGTTGTCGAGGCTGTAGCGGTCGGAGAAGAAGAAGATGTAGCTTTCGAGGGTGAAGCCGTAGGTGCCGTCCTCCTCGCGCCGCCAGACGGTGCCGATGACGGCGGAGATGATCGGCCAGATCACCAGCCAGCCGACCAGCAGCACCGGCGCTGCGACGAGCAGGAGGCCGATCGGCCTCCTGCGCTTGGTTGCCTGCTGCGGCAGCGGCGCAGTCTGCGCCGGCGCGGCGGTGGTCACGAATTGCGGTCCACGTTCGGAGCTACGTTGCGGTACCAGCCGTCGTTGATCGCCGCCTCCCAGTCCCCACTGGGGAAGGAGGGGATGGTTCTAGGCACGATGTCCGCGAAGCGCTCACGCAACTCTGGCGAAACGTAATCCCACGAGACGCCCGGGAAGCCCCCGAGTTCGGTGAGGATGGCGCTCTGGATCTCTTCGGAGAGGACGAAATCCGCCAGCTTCAGCGACGCTTCGCGGTTGACACCGTTGGCCAGCACGACGCTGCGGGTGAAGCCGCCGGGCAGCGCCAGATCCTGAAGCTGCACGAGGCCGGTATCTTCCGGCAGCACGCCCTGATCGATGGCCTGCAGCACCTGGTCCGACCAGACCGGTATCATGGTGACCACGCCCTGGGCGAGCAACTGCAGGGACTGGGTGTTGCCCGAGGTGTAGGCGCCGCCATCGTATAGGTCTGGAGCGAGTTCGGCGAGGACGTCCCAAGCCGGCTCCAGGGCTTCCTGTCCGAACTCTTCGGTGTAGTTGTCGACGGTAAAAGCCGCGGGGTCGCGCCCATTTACCTCGTAAATGGCGCGGCGCACGAAATTGCCGCCGGAGCCGCCCTTGTCGGGACGGTTGTAGATGAACTCGCCGGGATTGGCCTTGATCCAGGCCGTGAGTTCGTCCCAGCTCTTGGGTGCATCGGCGGGGCTCAGCTTGCTGGTATCATAGGCCAGCAGCACCTGCGAGCCACGGTAGGGCAGGCTGTACTCGCTGTCGATGGCGAGCGGGTTGACCTTGCTGTAATTGCTGAGGCCGGCCTCAGCCATGTTGACGAAGAGCCCCGCCTCGATGGCGCCTTCGGGCAGACGCGGATCGTAAGCCTCGAAGTAATCGGCCTGCGGGTCCGTATTGGTCTGCATGGCCGCCAGGGCGCGGCTGGCGATGGCCTGCACGCCCGCATTGTCCCCGGCATCGACGAGGTTGAGAGTGATGCCCGGATTGGCCGCCTCGAAAGCCGGCTTCACCGTATTGGCCCAGAAGTCGGAGACGTTGGAATCGGAGGCCGTGTACCAGTCGATACGGCCTTCTTCGGCGAAGGCGATGTTCGGCAGCATGGCCGCCCCGGCAGCCGATCCAGCCGCAATCATGAATGTACGACGTTTCATGTCAGTCTCTCCCTAATTCGCCGGCGGACAATCCCGCGGCAGGTCAGTCTGATGCCAACCTCTGCCCGCAGATTATTCCCCATAGTGGGCGAGGCAAGCGAAAAAATGGAACAGAAATTCCATTTATCCAGGTTATTGACTGAACGTTCCGTCCAGGCGAGCGGCTTAAACCGCATTCCCGTGACATCTGAATGACGCGCCGGCCCGGCTACGGGGACAGGAAATGCTTGCCCACCTCGGCGAACAGCTCGAGATCGGCGAGCGAGTCCGAGAGGACGGTTTTGGGCTTTTCGCCGGTGCTGACGGCGTGGTGAAAGGCATCGAGTTCGATGCGGAAAGCGTCATCGTAGAACGGGCCAATGATCTCGGTGCCGGTCGAGCGCCGGTCGGATGTGGTGATTTCCAGCCGCGTCGGCAGGTTGCGCACATAGGGTGTATCGTAGTTGATCTTGAAGTGCTGGTTCTGCGTGAGCACCTCGATGCCGGCATCGAACCGTGCCACGTCGTGGATGACGGCCTCATAGAGGGCCGTGAAGGTGCCATAGTCGAAAAAGACCAGCACGTTCTCGCCCCGGTGCTGGCGCGCCGCAGCAACCTTGAGGGGCGGTCCGAAAAGCTCACGCATAGCCGAGAAGCTGTGCGAGGAGAGGCCGGTCAGGACCTGGTAGGCGCGCAGCTGGTCGGGCTCGGCATCGCCCATCACCGACTTGAGCAGCGCCTGTGTCTTCTCCCTGCCTTCAGCAACGAGCGTCGCCGGCACATCGTTGGGGCGAAAGATGTTGCGGGTCTGGTCCACGAAGAACTGGCTTTCCCGGATCAGGTCGCGGATGCGCACATGCCTGATGTCCTCGCGCGGCGGCAAGCGCCGCTTCAGTTCGAGAAAGGCCGGAGCATAGCGCCGCATGTAGCCGACGAAGACCGTCTTCTCATTGCCTCGATCGAGCTCAAGCAGCGGCCGCAGTTCGGCGGCGGTGAGGCAGGCGGGCTTCTCGATGAAGACGTGCTTGCCGGCCCGCATCGCCGCCTCCAGCAGCGGAGCGTGCAGGTAGTCCGGGGTAAGGATGAACACCGCCTCGACTGTCGGATCGGCAATCAGCGCCGCGGCGGTCTCGTGACGGCTGGGGACGTTGTAGCGTTCCGCAACATGCGCCAGCAGCGACGGCGAAACGTCGCTCACCGCGGCGATGCGATAGCGCAGGTCGTCGGCCAGCAGCGGCAGGTGCATCAGCTGCGCCACCTCGCCGAGGCCGATGAGGCCGACCGAAAGCCTAGCTCCCATCACGCGATCTCGTTCATGTAGGAAAGGTTGCGCCGCGCCAGCTGCTCAGGAGTCTCCGGAGCGTTGGCGGCATAATCCTGCTCGACGACCACCGGACCGGTGTAGGCGCGATCCTCGAGGAAGCGCATGACCGACCGGATATCGACGACGCCGTCCGGGAGCGGGCACATCACGCCTTCGTCGTAGGACGCGTTGACACCGAGCGAGCCGTTCAGCACCCGTGCCCGCACCGCGCCGTCGACGTTCTTGAGATGCATGTAGGCGATGCGATCCCAGACCTTCTCCATATAGGCGAGCGGGTCCTGGCCCCAGAAGGCGTGGTGACCGGTATCGAAGCAGAGGTCGACGCTGGTCTCGTCCAGCAGCCGGTCGATCTGCGCCTCCCGCTCGACGCCTGTACCGACGTGAGGGTGGAAGCTCAGCTTCAGGCCATACTCCCCCTCCACCAGGTGCTGCGCGTCACGAACCATGGCTGTCAGGCTGCTCCAGCCGGCGCTGTCGAGTACACCTTGGGCTGCTTCCGGATACCAGTTGCTCTCGTCCATGATGACCAGGTGTCCCGCCCCTTGGCCCTTCAACAGGCTCGCGAGTGCCCGGAGCGTCGCCATCAGCGTCGGTGCCGAGCTCGCTTCACCAAAGGTGTGGACATGGGTGGCGCCGATGAGTTCCAGCCCACGGCGGCCAAGCTCGTCCCGCAGGACCGCCGGATCCTTTGGCAGGAAACCGAATGGGCCGAGTTCCGTGCCCCGGTAGCCCGCCGCCGCAACCTGGTCGAGATACTGCTGCCAGCTGTAGCTGTTGCCGGTCGGGTAATTGATGCCCCATGAACAGGGAGCGTTGCCAAGGAGCATGACTGAATCCGATTGTTGTTGTCTGGGTTCATCTAGTCAGGCAGTCGGAGTCCTTGCGCGGGTGACGTGGCAAGGACAGCCGCACGAGTTTCCGGCACCCGTTCTCTCCCCTTCCCGCGCCGGCGCCTGCCCGTCGGTGCCGCCTGTTGTCGTCCGCCCGTTCCGGTTGAAGCACAGGATGAACACGTTTTCATCGAGCGTCAATCTGGCTTCTCTCGGAGCGAGCCGGACCCGTTGCTGCCGCAAGCCTTTCCCGCGAATAAGGCTTCCTTTCCGCATAATCGACGGGCGAGCTTCTTGTACACGCTTTCACCGCCTCGGCCGGCGGGAAAACAGCCGCAGCTGGGGCGATCAGGCGACGCCAATTCCTGCGGTCAGGCCGCCGTCGATACGGTAATCGGACCCGGTGACGAAAGCAGCGCGGGCCGAGACGAGGAAGGCCACCAGATCGGCCACCTCCTCGGGCTCCCCGATGCGTCCCAGCGGATGGGCGGCGCCGAAGCGGGAAAAGGCCGCTTCTACATCGGCATCGGGGCCGTCGCTGATGCGGGCGGCGTTTTCGAGGATCGGGGTGCGGACCGAGCCGGGGCTGACGGAGACGACACGGATGGCGTCGGCGGCGAAGTCGAGGGCCATGGCGCGGGTGAGGGCGTGGATGGCCCCTTTGGAAGCGACGTAGGCAGCGACGTTCCGCTGGCAGGCGTGGCCCTGAACGCTGGAGATGTTGACAATGACGCCGCCGCCGCGACGGCGCATGGCGGGAACGCCGTAATGGGCGGTGAGGTGGATGGAGCCCACATTTACCGCGAGGCAGTTGGCGAAGGTCTCGGGGCTCGTGGTCACGGCGTCGCCATATGGATGAACGGCGGCTGAATTGACGATGATGTCGAGGCCACCGGACTCCGATGTACATTCCTCGACCGCAGCTTCGACCTGCGACGCCACGGAAACGTCGCAGTCCCGCACGCTGATCGGCAACTGCCCGGCGGCCGCCACCGCCGCCAGCGCGGCATTGCCCTCTTCGTTGATGCCGACCGCCAGCACCCGCGCGCCTTCCGTGGCGAGGCGGATCGCAGTGGCGCGGCCGATGCCGGTGGTACCGGTGACGAGCGCGACTTTGTCCTCGAGTTGCAGCTGCATAGGTTCGTCCTCCCCGGCGACGGCAGAGACTAGGAAGGGAGGTTGAGGCCGTCAACGCGGGCAGTGGCCTTGCTGACATGGGTTGTCAGCAGGGGAGGGGCACAGTCGTCTGTATCGGCGATGATGCCGGACAGGAACTGAAGGAGCCCTCGATGACCGAGCATTCCACACTTCGCGGTTTGACGACCGTCGCCTATCAGGCAAGCGACCTGGAAGCGGCGAAGCGCTGGTACACGGACCTACTGGGCGTCGCGCCGTATTTCCAGCGCCCCGAGTACATCGAGTTCAGGATCGGTGACTACCAGCACGAATTCGGCATCCTCGACAGCCGCTACCTTCCCGACCTTGGGGCCGGTGGTCCTGCGTCGCAGCCGGGCGGTGCCATCGTCTACTGGCATGTCGATGACGTGCACGCACTGCTGGAGCGACTGCAGCAGATGGGGGCAAGTCTCCACCATCCGCCCCGCGATTTTGGCGAAGGCTTCGTCGGCGCGTCGGTGGTCGATCCCTTCGGCAACCTGCTCGGCATCATGCACAACCCGCACTACCTCGAGGTCCTGCGGGCGCGGGGCTGAGGTGCAGGCGGTTCGGAAGCGGAGTGCGCCCCTTCCGCCGCCTGCTGCCAGAGGGTGGCGTCCCCTTCCTTGAGGACCCGCAGCAGCGCCAGCTTCTCGCGCCGATAGACCTTCCAGAAGGAAGCATCGTGCGCCTTGATGGTCCGCGTATTGTCGATGAGGTCCGCGAGCTTGATGGTCTTGGCGGCGGCAGGCGCTTGCCGCGTGTGCTCGAGGTCGAGGGTCTTGCGGGCGGCGCGATTGCCATCCTCCGGCCTCGAGACGTCGGTGAGCCAGGAAACCAGCGTCGCCACCTCCCCGCCGAATTCTGCCGCCACCTGCTCGATGGTAACCGGGGTGTCCTCCACCACATCATGCAGCAGCGCTGCTGCCACCATCGCCTCGCTGTGCGGCACGGACTTCACCAGTTCGGCCACCGCAACCGGATGCACGATGTAGGGTTCACCGGTGTACTTCCGGCGCTGGTCGATGGATCCGTGTGCCGATCTGGCAAAAGCCAGGGCCCGGGCTTCAAGTCCGCTCTGCATGCGCCCTCCTTGGCTTTCCTCAACAATTCGGTCGTGCGGCAGGAGTTCATTCGGCGCCCTGTAAAAATCAAGTGGGAGTGATGGCGTTCGTGCGGAACCTGCCACCCGGCTCGAAGCTTTTCCCCCGGACAACAGGAGGACAACATGAAGCCTCGTGAAACAACTCCGCGACACAGGCGCTGGGCAATGATCGCAGTCGCATCGGTGGGTCTCGTGGCCCTCGGCTCAGCGGTGTCCAGCAGCGTGGTCAGCGAACCCGAAGCAACCGAGCAAATGCAGGTCGCGGCCATCGAGCGGCCGAGCTTCGTCTCCGACCTGCCCTCTCGCACCCAGCAGGCACTGCAGTCGGGCGTCATCGCGCCGCCGGTGATCCCTGACAGGGTTGAATGGGCGGTCGACAGGCCAAAGTCGGAAACGCTTTCGGTCTCCTCTCTCCAGTCGGAATCGGAGGAAGTGGTGCCGGAGGCGCCGGAAGACGATCTGACGCTGCTGCGGGTTGTTGCTGATGGCCTCAATGTGAGGTCGGGACCATCAAGTGAGAGCAACAAGCTGTTCGTCCTCAAGCAGGACGAGGCCGTGCAGGTTGCGGAGATGAACGGCAACTGGGCGCGCGTGACGACCACGTCCGGCGAGACCGGCTGGGCCTACCAGCGCTATCTCGCGCCGGCAGAATAGGGCGTCCCGCCGCAGGCCTTGGCTTGATCCAGGAATTGGTCGGAACTGGGCGCATGAGAGCCCGTTCAGCCTTCACGTGTAAACAGACAGTGGAGTCCATAGATGAAGACGGCATTTTTCGCGGCCGCGATCGGCCTCGCATCCTTCGTAGCGCCCGCGGCCATAGCGGAGGATCACGAGGTCCAGATGCTCAACCGCGATTCGGAAGGGCGCACGATGCAGTTCGAGCCGGCCTTCCTGCAGATCGAGCCGGGTGACACCGTCACCTTCGTGCCCACCGATCCGGGCCATAATTCCGAATCGATCGCCGACGCGATCCCCGAGGGCGCGGAGCCGTGGAAGGGGGCGATCAACGAGGAGATTACCGTCACCTTCGAAGAACCCGGTCTATATGCCTATAAGTGCCTGCCGCACTTCGCCATGGGCATGGTCGGGCTGATCCAGGTGGGGGACGACACCTCCAATCTCGAAGCCGTTACGAACGCCACCTATCCCGGGCGGGCCGATGACCGCATGCAGGAACTGCTGGCAGAGCTGGAGGGCGGCGAGGCCGCCGAATAATCCGGCGCGATGAGGGCTTTCGCCCGGCATTGCCACTGAATAGTCTGTGATGGCACGGGCGGCGGAACCGCCGCCCGTTTTTCCATCCGAGAGTTTAGTGGTGACTGTCCGGCCTTCGCCCCTGGCGCCTCTCAAGCATCAGACATACCGGTCGATCTGGATCGCTAACCTGGCCTCCAGCTTCGGCGCCCTGATTCAGGGCGTCGGGGCGGCGTGGCTGATGACATCGATCGCTGATTCCGTCGACATGGTGGCGCTGGTGCAGGCCTCGATTTCGCTGCCCATCATGCTGTTCTCGCTGGTCGGCGGGGCGATGGCGGACAGCTTCAACCGGCGGCGAGTCATGCTGGCGGCGCAGTGCTTCATGCTGGTGGTGTCGGCGGCGCTGGCGGCCGGCACCTATCTTGGCCTGATCACCCCGTGGACGCTGCTCGCCTTCACCTTCCTCATCGGCTGCGGAACGGCACTCAACAATCCTGCGTGGCAGGCATCGGTGGGGGATCTGGTGCCGCGCGACGACTTGCCGGCGGCGGTCGCGCTCAACAGCATCGGCTTCAACCTGTCTCGCAGCGTCGGCCCGGCGGTCGGCGGCGCCATCGTGGCGGTGGCAGGAGCGGCGGCGGCCTTCGCACTCAACACGGTCAGCTACTTCGCCCTGATCTTCGTCCTCTGGCGCTGGCGCCCGCAGCAGGTGCCCCGCAAGCTGCCGCGGGAGGCAATGTTCACCGCCATGCGGGCGGGGCTGCGCTATGTGGCGATGTCGCCCAACCTCGGCAAGGTGCTGTTGCGCAGCTTCGCCTTCGGGGTGACGGCAAGCGCCGTGCTGGCACTGCTGCCGGTCGTTGCGGCAACGCTGCTCGGTGGTGGACCGCTTACCTACGGGCTCTTGCTCGGGGCCTTCGGCATCGGCGCTGTCGGCGGCGCTCTGCTCAGCGCCCGCCTGCAGCAGGCGATCAGCAGTGAGGCGATCGTTCGTATCGCCTTTATCGGTTTTGCCGTCTGCGCAGCGGTCGCCGCCGTCAGCCCGTTCACGCTCGCAACTGCCGGTGCGATGCTGCTGGGCGGTGCCTGCTGGGTGCTGGCGCTGTCGCTCTTCAACGTCACGGTGCAGATGTCGACCCCGCGGTGGGTGGTGGGCCGGGCCCTCTCCATCTACCAGACTGCCACCTTCGGCGGGTTGGCGGTCGGGAGCTGGCTCTGGGGTATCGCCGCCGAGGAATACGGCGTCTCGGCGGCGCTGCTGATCGCCGGTGCCTCGATGCTGGTCGGAGGCGCCCTCGGCCTCGTCTACGCGCTCCCCAAGGCGATTGCCCTCAACCTCGACCCGGCGGACCGGTGGCGCGAGCCGCACCTCGAAATCGACCTGCAGCCGCGGAGCGGGCCGATCGTCGTCAGCATCGAGTACATCATCGACTCAGAGAACGTCGCCGCCTTTCTCGACGCCATGATCGATCGCAAGCGTATCCGCCGTCGCGACGGCGCCCGCCGCTGGACCCTGATGCGCGATCTCGAGCACCCGGAGATCTGGATCGAGAGCTTTCAGACGCCGACCTGGGTGGAGTATGTCCGCCACAGCCAGCGCATGACCAAGGCAGATACCGGCATCAGCGAGCGGCTGCACGCGCTGCACCGGGGGCCGGAGGGTCCTCGCGTCAGGCGGGCGATCGAACGTCCGCCAAGCTGGTTCGCCTCGCCCGCCGGCGGGAAAAGCACCATCGACCCGCATTAAGCGGATGGTCAGGGTGACGCGTCGGTCGCAGCGGCAGCGGGTTCGAGATCGAGGCGCGCCCAGACCGGCAGATGGTCGGAGCCCCGTCGCGAGAGCGGGGAGAGGTGAACGCCGGCCTCCTGGACGCGGAAGTCGTGGCTGGTGATGATGCGGTCGAGCGCCAGGAGCGGCCGGCTGGAGTGGAAGCTGGGACCGGGCGCGATGACGTTGTGGTCGGCGGCGAAGTGGGCAAGGCTTCCACCCTCCGTCGTCCACTGGTTGAGGTCGCCCATGATGACGGTGGGCAGCACGCTTTCCAGCCGCTTCAGGTAGTTGAGTACCCGCGCCGCCTGTCGTGTACGCCAGAGGCCGACCAAACCGAGATGCAGGCCGATGACGCGGATGGCCACCCCGGCCACGGCCACGTCGACCAGCACCGCGCCGCGGGGCTCGAGTGCCGGCAGCACGATGCGCCGCTGCCGCAGGACCTCGCTGCCCTTGCGGACGAGGATGGCATTCCCGTGCCAGCCGAGGCTGTCCGGACGCCGTCCGAAGCGGACGGCGGCGTAGGGGGAGACGCTGGCGACGTTTTCGATGGATAGCGAGGACGTGCGCTGGCCGAAGCGGCGATCCACTTCCTGCAGCGCCACGACATCCGCGTCGATCTCGTTGAGGATCTGCAGGATGCGATCGGGTTGGCGCCGCCAGTCGGTGCCGACGCTCTTGCGGATGTTGTAGGAGGCGACGGTTATCATTCTTCGATCCTGAGCGGGTTGCCGGCCGGAGGTCAACCTGCAGCCGCACAAACGATTCCGGAAGTGCCGCCGGCGCCTCACTGGCGCCCGAAATCGCCCCCAGATTCACAATCGAGCCGGTTCGGGGGGAGCCGCCGGCGCGCAAATCAGCTACGGTGCGGTATGGCCAGACCAGTTCTCGTTGCGCAATCGGGTCAAACGACTCCATCACTCACCGAGTTGCGGCAGGGTGTCCGCAGCTCCATCTTCGCGGATGAGCCGGCGACGCTGGCGCGCCTGATCGATACGGCGGCGCTCGACGCCCCGGCGCGATCCAGCATCACCGAGCACGCTGTCGATCTGGTGCGGAAGGTCCGGGAAGACGGCGCCAGCGGCATGCTGGAGAGTTTCCTTTCCGAGTATTCGCTCTCCACTACGGAGGGGGTGGCGCTGATGTGCCTGGCGGAGGCGTTGCTACGGGTGCCCGACACGCCGACGATCGACGACCTGATCGAGGACAAGATCGCGCCCAGCCACTGGGCCGAGCATCTGGACCGTGCCAACGCGCCGCTGGTCAATGTCGCGGCACTGGCGCTGACGGTGACGGGCGAGGTGCTACGCGACGGTCGCGCCGGCATCGCCGGCACGCTCAAGGGCGTGGTGCAGCGCATCGGCGAACCGGTGATCCGCTCGGCGGTGAAGCAGGCGATGCGGATCCTCGGCAGCCAGTTCGTGCTCGGGCGCACCATCGAGGAGGCGACGCGGCTGGCGCGCAAGCAGGAGAAGCAGGGCTTCTCCTATTCCTACGACATGCTGGGAGAGGCGGCCCGCACCGAGGCCGACGCCAAGCGCTATCGCGCCGCCTATGCGGAAGCCATCGCGGTCCTCGCCAGCCGCTGTACGGCCAGCAGGGTACGCGACAACCCCGGAATTTCGGTCAAGCTCTCGGCGCTGCATCCGCGCTACGAGTTCGGCAAGCGTGAGCGGGTGCTGGACGAGCTGGTGGAGCGGACGCTGGCGCTGGCGCTGATGGCGCGCGGCGCCAATATGGGTTTCAACATCGATGCCGAGGAAGCCGAGCGGCTCGACCTGTCGCTCGATGTCATCGCCGCCGTGCTGGCCGATCCGCGGCTGGCGGGGTGGGACGGCTTCGGCATCGTTGTGCAGGCCTACGGGCAGCGGGCGGCGCCGGTCATCGACTGGATCGGGGCGCTGGCGCGATCGCTCGACCGCAAGGTGATGGTGCGGCTGGTCAAGGGCGCGTACTGGGATACTGAGATCAAGCGCGCCCAGGTGCTGGGTCTCGAGGGCTTCCCGGTGTTCACTCGGAAAGCGGCGACCGATGTCTCGTTCATCGCCAATGCCCGTAAGCTGCTGGAAAGCCGCGACTGCATCTATCCGCAGTTCGCCACCCACAACGCCCATTCGGTGGCCGCAGTGCTGCACCTTGCGACCGAGCTGGGCGCCGATACCGGTGACTTCGAGTTTCAGCGGCTGCACGGCATGGGCGAGCGGCTGCACGAGATCCTCGCGGCAGAGGCGGGCACCCGCACCCGCATCTACGCACCGGTCGGCCGGCATGCGGACCTGCTCGCCTATCTGGTACGGCGCCTGCTCGAGAACGGCGCCAACGGCAGCTTTGTCAATATGATCGCCGATCGCGACGTGCCGCCGGAAGACGTGGCGCGCGACCCCTTCGCCGTGCTGGAACACCAGGCGCCGGCGCAGGCCATCGTCGCACCGCGGGATCTGTTCGCACCGCAGCGGGCGAACTCGCGCGGGGTCGACCTGACCGATCCGGAGGCCGTCGCGGCGCTGGAAGCGGCGCGCTCGACCTTCGCCGATCAGCGCTGGGCGGCCGGGCCGCTGCTGGCGGGGCCGGTGGAAGGAGACGCCGCCTCCGAGGTCCTGAACCCCGCCACCGGCGAGACCGTCGGAGCAGTCGTGACGGCAAGCGCCGCCGACATCGAGATGGCGCTCGGGGCTGCGGCGGCGGGTGCCGCCGGGTGGGCGGCGCGACCGGTGGGCGAGCGGGCGGCGCTGCTGCGGCGGGTCGCCGATCTCTACGAGGAGCACGCCGCCGAGTTTTACGCGCTGGCGGCGCGGGAGGCGGGCAAGACGCTGGCCGATAGCGTCGGCGAGGTACGTGAGGCCGTTGACTTCCTGCGTTATTACGCGGCGCAGGCGGAGGCAGCATCGGAGCGGCTACCACATGGCGTCTTCGTCTGCATCTCGCCGTGGAATTTCCCCCTCGCCATCTTCACCGGGCAGATCGCGGCGGCGCTGGCCACGGGCAATGTCGTGCTGGCAAAGCCGGCAGAGGCGACGCCGCTGATCGCGACGCGGGCGGTGGCGATGATGCACGAGGCCGGCATCCCACGCGAGGCGATCCAGCTGCTGCCGGGCGACGGCGCCGTGGTCGGCGCCGCGCTGGTCGCCGATGGCCGGGTGAACGGCGTCTGCTTCACCGGTTCGCTGCCCACCGCCAAGGCGATTGATCTCGCGATGGCCGACGGCGGTGCGCCCGGCGCGCCGCTGATCGCCGAAACCGGTGGCCTCAACGCCATGATCGTCGACACGACGGCGCTGCCCGAGCAGGCAGTGCGGGACATCATCGCCTCGGCCTTCCAGAGCGCCGGCCAGCGCTGCTCGGCATTGCGGGTGCTCTACGTCCAGGAGGAGGCGGCCGATCGCCTGTTGGAGATGCTTGAGGGGGCCATGGATGAGCTGGCGCTGGGCGATCCCTGGCATCTCGCCACCGACGTCGGCCCCGTCATCGACGCGAAGTCGAAGGCGAAGATCGAGGCGCATGTCGCCGAATTCGAAGGCCGCGGAGCCTTGCTGAAGCGCCTGCCCGTGCCGGAGCGTGGCCATTTCGTCGCTCCCTCCCTGCTGCGGGTCGGCGGCATCGGCGACATCGCAGAGGAGATCTTCGGACCGGTGCTGCACGTGGCGCGGTTCAAGGCCGGGGAGCTCGACCAGGTGATCGAGGCGATCAATGCCTCCGGCTACGGCCTGACCTTCGGGCTGCATACGCGCATCGATGCGCGCGTGACCCATGTCGCATCCCGCATCCGGGCGGGCAATATCTACGTCAACCGCAACCAGATCGGGGCCGTGGTCGGGTCGCAGCCCTTCGGCGGCGAGGGACTGTCAGGAACCGGCCCCAAAGCGGGCGGGCCGCACTATCTCGACCGCTTCACACGGCCGGCGGCGCCCCACCAGGCGTCCGCGGCGATCAACGGGCTCTCGGGCCTCAGCATCGGCTTCGCGATCTCGGCGGCCGAGCAGGTGCGGTCCGCGCTGGAGAAGCGGGCGCTGCCGCCTCGGGAGTTGGAGATGCCGGGTCCTACCGGTGAATCCAACGTGCTCCGGGTGTATCCACGCGGCGTGGTCCTCTGCCTCGGGCCGGACGAGGCTTCGGCGCGACTGCAGGCGGAGCTGGCGCTCGCCTTTGGCAACGGCGTGCTGGTCATCGCGCCCGGCGGCACGCGCATTGCCGCCGAACTCGGTGCGGACGGCACGGTAATCGGCGGCCTCGACAAGCGGCTGGCGCCAGCGGTCGTCGAAGCCGGGCTGATGGTCGATGCGGTTATGCATTTCGGTGAGGACGCGGCGCTGCGGCTGTGGCGGCAGGCGCTGGCCCGGCGGGACGGCCCCATTATCCCGCTGATCGCCAGCCCGGCCGATGCGACGCACCTGCAGATCGAACGGCACCTCTGCATCGACACCACGGCGTCCGGCGGCAACGCCGAACTGCTGGCCGAGGCGGCGGGAACCTGAAAGCCGCTAGAGCGTCGCGGCAATCAGCACCAGGGCGCCGCCGCACAGCGCGCTGTTGATGCCGAAGGCGCTGACATGGGGTGCGCGGGCATCGCCGGCGAATGCCCAGAAGGGGTGGTAGAGCACCGTCGCGAGGATCAGGAACACGATCATCGCGGCCGCCCCGAGCGGTACCATAATGCCGAGCAGGATCAGCAGTCCCGCCAGCGTCTGGGTGACGAGGCCGAGGCCGAGCGCCAGATCCGGCAGCGGCACGCCCTTCTCGGCCATGGTCGGGCGCAGCTTCTGGAAATTGCGCAGGTTCCGCAAGCCGAAGAAGACGAAGGCGCCGCCGAACAGCAGGCGGCCGATCAGGAGCAGCGTCGAGGCAAGATCAGTCGGCATAGGAATCCCCCAAGATGCCGCATGGCGCGGCAACGTCATGACGGGCGAGAGGGCTGCGATTCTTCGCGGCTGTCCAGAGTGGTGCCGATATCGATATGGCTGTCGGTTTTCAGGCACCGGCCGGCAGCCAGCTGCGGTATTTCTGGTGATCGGGCCCGATCGGCATCTCGACATCGGTTCGGGTTTCCGACGAGTGGTAGAATGCGGTGACAATCTCCAGAGCGCGGCGGGAGTCGGCGCTGGTCACCGGGAGGGCACCACGCCCCATCAGCGCGTCGTGGAACCGGGCCATCTGCGTCTGGAAGCGCTGCGGCACGTGCTGCCAGTCGGCGAGCAACTCCTCGATGGCGGCCTTGGCGGCGTCGCTGCGCGGCAGGATCTTCCACGGCAGATTGCCGGGCGAGTATGGCGCGTGATCGCTCTCGAAGCTGACGTTCTCGAAGGCGAGGCGAATGCGGGTGATCTCGTCGGCGGATCCGAGGGTGGCGGTGAAGGAGGCGAGGGCGCCGCTCTCGAGCTCCACCGAGGCGGAGACGCAGTCCTCCACCTCGATGTCGTTGACCCGCGTCGTCACGCGGCCGAACAGGCGCTTTACCGGCCCCATCAGGTAACAGAACATGTCATGCGGGTGGATGGCGTGGCCCATCAGCACGCCGCCGAGCTCGGTCGCCCATTTACCGCGCCAGGGGAGCGTGTAGTAGTCGGCGCCGCGCTTCCAGAAGGTCTCGACCGTGCCGGCATAGGGCTTGCCGGCGATGCCGGCGTCGATGATGGCCTTGGCCTGGCCGATGCCGTCGCCGAAGCGATACTGGAAGACCGGCATCAGCAGCCCTTTGCTGGTCTTCTCCTCGGCGATCACCTCGTCGACCTGTGCCAGGGAGCCCACCAGCGGCTTTTCGCACACGACGTGCTTGCCGGCGCGCAGACCGGCAATGATCTGCCCGTAGTGGATGCCGGGGGGTGTGCAGATGTCGACGATGTCTAGGTCGTCCATGGCGAGAAGTTCGTCGAAATCGGCAACCCGCCGCTCGATGTCGAATTCATCGGCGAGCCCGTTGAGGCGTTCCTCGTTCAAGTCGCAGAGTGCGATGACCCGGAACTTGTCGGGGTGGGGCAGGTAGCCCTCGACGATGTGGCTGCGACCGATGCCGCAGCCGACGACCGCTACGGTCTGGACTTCGCTCATTGTTCCCACACCGTGCCGCGTTCGGCGAGTTGCTGGGCGGTCAGCGCCAGCTCCATGGCCTTGAAGCAATGCGCCTGGGTCATGGCCGTCTCGGTGCGGTTCTGCACGTCGGCGATCAGTTGCCGTCCGTAGGGCAGGTCCACTTCGCTGCAGTCGACGTAGTGGACCCCCTTCTGATCGACCAGGAACAGATGGTCGGTACCCGACCGGCCGGCGATGTCGATATATTTCCTGAGCTCGATATAGCCATCGGTGCCGAGGATGGTCAGCCGCCCGTCGCCCCAGGTCGGCAGGCCGGGCGGGGTGAGCCAGTCGAGGCGGACATAGCCGGTGGTTTTCGGCGTCCGCAGGTGCATGTCGCCCACGTCCTGCAGCCCCGGATGCTCGGGATTGGCGCGATTGGCCACGGTCGCTGAGATCACCTCGGCCTCCAGCGTGCCCGAGAAGAACAGGAACTGTTCGCACTGGTGCGAACCGATGTCGGTAAGGATGCCGCCATACCGCTGTCGGTCGAAGAACCAGTCGGGGCGCTTGTTGTTGCGAAGCGAATGCGGGCCGAGGCCGACGGTGTGCACGACCTCGCCGATGGCGCCGGCGGCCACCAGTTCCCCGGCCTTGACCGTGGAGCGGGTCTCGAAGTGCTCGGAGTAGCAGACCGAATAGATGCGGCCGGTCTCCTCCTGCACGCGCTTCACCTCTTCCAGCTGCTCGAGGCTGGTCATGCCCGGCTTGTCGCTCATCACATCCTTGCCGTGGCGCATGGCCTCGATGGCGATGCCGGCACGCTCGTTGAGGATGGCGGCCGTGAGCACCAGTGGGATGTCCTGGTCCTCAAGGATCTCCCGCCGGTCGGCAACCCGCTTCGCCTGCGGATATTTCGCCGCGAAGTCCGCGGCGAGATCGTCCTCCGGGGAGTGGAAGGCGACCAACTCGGCACCCTCGCGCAGCAGGCAGTTCACCTGCCCGTAGATGTGGCTGTGGTTGAGGCCAATGGCGGCGAAGCGGATCATTGCTGGCGTTCTTTCGTAGCGAGAGTGTACCGGGTAGGCTAGGCGGCAGCCTTCTGGTCAAATACCGGAATGCGCAGCTTGTCGGCACCGAAGTAATGGGCGTCCCGCGCCGAGATCGAGAGGTCGATGGTCTCGCCCGATTTGTGGAGGGCGTTGCCTGGCACCTTCACCATCACAGTCTTTCCGGAAGGCAAGGCAACATGGACGAACACCTCCGATCCCAGGTACTCGACCAGAACGATCTTGCCATGGGCGGTGACATCGCCGCCGGTACCGACCGTAAACTGCTCGGGGCGCACGCCCACCGTGAGCGCGGTGCCGGTTATGCTCTCGCCGGTTAGCGGCAGCGTGCCGAAATCCTCGATTTCGGGACCGGCGTCCGAGGGCACCGCCTGCAGGAGGTTCATTCTCGGGGAACCGATGAAGGACGCAACGAACAGGTTGCGCGGGAAATTGTAGAGCTCATAGGGCGTGCCCACCTGCTCGATATTGCCGTTCGAAAGCACCACGATGCGGGTTGCCATGGTCATGGCTTCGACCTGGTCGTGGGTCACGTAGATCATCGTCGTGCCGAGACGATTGTAAAGGCTGGCCAGTTCGACACGCATTTGCACCCGCAGTTCCGCATCGAGATTGCTGAGCGGCTCGTCGAAGAGGAAAAGTTCCGGCTCGCGCACGATGGCGCGGCCAATGGCGACCCGCTGCTTCTGTCCGCCCGAGAGCTGTCGGGGCTTGCGCTCCATCAACTCCCCGATCTGCAGCATGCGCGCCGCCTCTCCGACGCGTCGCTCGATCTCGTCGCGCGGCATCTTCAGATTGGTCAATCCGAAGGCGAGGTTCTTCCGCACGCTCATATGCGGGTAGAGAGCGTAGGATTGGAACACCATGGAGAGGTTGCGCCGCGCCGCCGGGACGTCGTTGATCACCCTGTCGCCGATGGAGATCGTACCGTCCGTTATCTCCTCCAGGCCGGCGATCATTCGCAGGAGCGTCGACTTTCCGCAGCCGGAAGGCCCTACCAGCACGAGAAATTCGCCGGAATGGATGTCGAGAGAGATGTTGTGGACGACCTCGACGGTGCCGTACTTCTTGACGACGTTCTTCAGACTGATGCTGGCCATTAGGTGTTCCCTCGGAGCGATGCGGGCACTATTTCAGCCCGGTCATGGCGATGCCCCGGATGATAAATCGCTGGAACACCACGAAGAAGATGAAGACCGGCAGCAGCGAGAGCACCGACATGGCGAAGAGCTGGCCGAAGGCGGACTGGCTTTCCGCATCCACGAACTGACGCAGGGCCAGCGGCACGGTGTAGTTCTTGATATCGTTCAGATAGATCAGCGGGGCGAGGAAATCCTCCCAGGTCCAGATGAACGAGAAGATGGCCGCGGTCGCCATCGCCGGCAGGCTCAGCGGAAGGATGATCGCCCAGTAGATCTTGTAGGGGGAGCATCCGTCGATCATCGCCGCCTCGTCAAGCTCGCGCGGCAGCTGCCGGAAGAACTGCACCATCAGAAAGATGAAGAAGGCCTCGGAGGCGAGAAATTTCGGCACGATCAGGGGCAGATAGGTGTCCACCCAGCCCAGGTTGAGGAACAGCACATATTGCGGAATGAGGACGACGTGATAGGGGATCATCAGCGTCATCATCATCAGGGCGAACCAGAACTTCTTGAGCGTGAAGTCCAGCCGCGCGAACGCATAGGCTGCAAACGAGCACGAGATCAGGTTGCCGACTACCGACAGAACCGTCACCAGCATCGAGTTCAAATAGAAGGTGGTGAAGCTCTCCCTGAGTGCGAACCAGCCGTCCACGTAGTTTTGCCACACGAAGTCGGTGGGCCAGATCGAAAGCCGGCCGAAGATCTGGTTGTCGGGTTTCAGCGAGCTCGCCACCATCCACAGCAGCGGGTAGAGCATGATGAAGGAGAGGATGATCAGGAAGATATGCTTGAGCAGCCGGGCGCGCCGCTCGCGCTTCTCCCGCGCTTCCCGGAAGCCGCGGGCGATCTCCGCCGTCCCGGCGGCCGGGCGTTCGCTGACGAGGGTTTCGGCCATGCTCAGTCCCTCTCGTTCTCGTAGTACACCCAGTACTTGGATGTCAGGAATGCGATGAAGGTGAAGGCCGCGATGATCAGTAGCAGGACCCAGGCAAGCGCCGAGGCGTAGCCCATGCGAAAGAACTTGAAGGCTTCGTTGAACAGGTAAAGCGTATAGAACAGCAGCGAGTCCGCGGGGGACCCCAACCCGTTCGAGATGATGAAGACGCTCGAGAACGTCTTGAACGCGTCGATCATCTGCAGGACGAGGTTGAAGAAGATCACCGGTGCCAGGAGCGGCAGCGTGATGCGCAGGAACTTGCGAACTGGCGACGCAGCGTCGATCTCAGCCGCTTCATAAAGCTCGTTCGGGATCGCCCTCAGCCCGGCAAGGAAGATCAGCATGGGCGCGCCGAACTGCCACATCGACAGGGCAACGAGGGAAAGCAGCGAGACGTTCGGATCGGCAAGCCAGTTCGGGCCCTGGATCCCGAACTGGGCGAGCACGGTGTTGATCACCCCGTTCCCGGCGAAGACCTGCCGCCACAGAATGGCGACGGCAACCGAAGCGCCCAGGATCGAGGGAAGGTATAGCAGGGCGCGGTAAATACCGATTGCGCGGATTGCCTTGTCGAGGACCATGGCGACGGCGAGGGCCACGATGAGGCGGAGAGGTACCGACAGGAGAACGTAAGAGAAGGTGACCTGCAGCGCCTTGTAGAACCTGCGGTCGCGCGTGAACATGTACTCGTACTGGTCCAGCCCGACGAATTGGGGCGGATTGATCATGTCGTATTTGGTGAACGACAGGACCAGAGATGCCAGGATGGGACCGGCCGCGAGACAAATGAAACCGATCAGCCAGGGAGACAGGAAGACATATCCCGGCGTGTTCTTGGCCAAGCTTCTCTGCATGCGGCACCTGCCCGACACGAGACGGAGGATGTGTGAACCGCCGGGCCCTTGGGACCCGGCGGTGGAACACAGGCTTACGCGCGCGAGAGAATGCTCTCGGCTTCGTCGAAATACGCCGCAGCGGCATCGTCGGGGGACATATTGCCCAGCAGAACTTCCGTGCCCCAGCGTACGAGGGCGTCGTTGACTTCGCCGGCCCCGGCGGGCGGCGGCGGCGGCAGCGGCCCGACATGGCCCTGGACGGCGCCGAAGTAGTCGACCGAAATCAGTTCAGCCGGAGTGAACGACGGCGTCAGGGCCTCCCGGACAGTGGAGGACGCCGGAATCCCGCGCTCCAGCCCGAGAATGGCGGTGATCTCCGGATCGTTCACCCACTCGCTCATATAGGTGGTGGCGAGTTCCTCATTCTCCGTATCGCGCGTCAGGGACATGAACATCGAGGGCTTGATGAACTGACCCGGCACCTGTGCGTCGGGGATGGCGGGCAGCATTGCGGCGCCCACCGTATCCTGCATCAGGGCCTGCATGCCCACGATCTGGTTCGACCACATGTAGGAGAAGGCGGTGGTGCCGGTGACGAGGCCGGTTTCGTTCATGCCGGCGCCGATCAGGCTGATGGCGACGTCAGCCGGCTGTGCCGCGCCGGCCTCACGCAGTTCGGCCCACATGCGCCAATAGTCGGCCAGATCGCTGACGCGTCCGCCGATCGTGCCGTCCGCGGCATAGAAGGGATGGCCAGCCTGCTGGGCCCAGTCCTCCCAGAACACGTAGCCAAGGGACAGATCGTCGGTTCCCCAGTCGGCGTCGGTCTTCTCGGCGACGGCGAGGGCGACACGCCGCAGGTCCTCATAGCTCCAGCCGATGGGATCGAACTCCTCGCCTGCCTCCTCGATCAGCCGGGTGTTGTAGATCGACACCTGCGTATTCGAGCCGATGTTGAGCGCATAAAGCTGGCCATCGACCATGCCGCCATCGAGGGCGCTCTGGTCGAAGCTGCTGACGTCGAGGGTGTTGCCGATGAATGGATCGAGCGGACGAATGGCGCCGCGGCGGGCATATTCGAAGAGATAGCGGTAGTCCATCTGCACCAGGTCGGCCATGTTGCCGCCTGCGGTCTGCGTCGCAAGCTTGGTCCAGTAGTCGGCCCAGCCGACCGTCTCGCCCGCGACCTCGACGCCCGGGTGATGCTCCATGAAGGTCTCGATTACCGCGAACGTGCGCTTGTCGCGCTCGGGATTGCCCCACCAGTAGTGGCGGAGGCGTGCCTCCTGAGCCAGAGCCGGGGTCAGCGCGCTGGCAGTGAGCAGCGCCGAGCTGCCCATGAGAAACTGGCGTCGGTCGAATCGTATCGTCATGGTTTCCTCCCGTTGGTGGTTACTTCGAGCATTGGCCCGATTTCGTTTGCGCTCAGTGGCGCTAAATAACCAGTTGGTTACAAGACTGTGTCAGGGCGCTCCCGCTGTCAAGGTATTCCGTGATTTCTGCTACATACCCGATTTTCGGGTTCTCTTCTGCCTGCGCCTACTGGCGGCGGGTCCGGAGGAAGTCCAGCACCATGTCGACGGCCTGTGCCTCGCGCTCCTGCACCATCGAGATGTTGGTGAGGTCGCGCTGGAAGATGACGGACAGCGTCTTGATATTGGAGACGTAGAAATAGCCCAGGGCCGCAATGGAGATGTAGAGCTGGATGGGGTCGACATCGCGGCGGAACAGCCCCTCCGCGCCGCCGCGTTCCAGGATCCCCGCGATCTGGCCGACCAGTGGCGAGTGTAGCGCCGGGATGTCGGGCAGGGTCTTGAGGAATCGCGCGTTCTCGAGGTTCTCGTTGGCCAGCAGCCGCGTGAACCAGGGGTTGGCGAGGAAGTGCCGGAAGGTGAAGCGAACCAGCCGGTCCATAGCCTCGACGGGGCCGAAATGGTCGAGGCTGAGGGCGCGCTCGCCGCGCCGGATTTCCTGGTAGGCGTCGAGCAGGACGGCGCAGTAGAGCTCCTCCTTGTTCCCGAAATAGTGGTAAAGCAGCCGCTTGTTGGCGCCCGCGCGGTCGGCGATGGCGTCCACGCGCGCGCCCTCGAAGCCGCGCTCGCAGAACTCCACCCGCGCCGCCGCGAGGATGTCGGCGCGCGTCTTGGTGGAGTTGCGCTGCCGGCGCAGGGGCTCGCCAGCTTTAGCCGGCTTGGTCCGCCTTGCGGCTGAAGAGGGCCTTGAAGCGTCCATTGATGGCCGGAATGCTCAAGAGGATGGTGAACACGATGACTAGCCACATGACGAGGCTGATCGGGCGGGTAAAGAAGGGCGTGGGGTCTCCCTGGGTCAGCAGCAGGCCGCGCCGGAGGTTGAGGTCGAGCAGGTCGCCGAGAATGATGCCGAGGACCAGCGGGGCCATGGGGTATTTCATCTCCCGCAGGATGAAGCCGACGACGCCGAAGAAGAGCATCACGTAGACGTCGAACATCCGCTGCGTGATGGCGAAGGAACCGACGACGCAGAGCACGTAGATTACTGCCATCAGGCGCTCCCGCGGCACCTGCAGGACGAGCAGCAGCGGCCGCGTCAGGGAGAGGCCAAAGATGGCGATGGCGATCGTCGACAGCAGCAGGATGGCAACGATCTGGTAGAGGAAGCCGGGGTTCTCGACCATCAGCAGCGGCCCCGGTCGGATGCCATGGATAAACATGGCGGCGATCAGTACCGCGGCGGCAGCCGAGCCGGGCAGGGCGAGGGTGAGGGTAGGGATCATGGCGCCGGGGATGACGGCGCTATTGCCGGTCTCGGCCGCGATCAGCCCCTCCTGCGAGCCCTTGCCGAAGAGGTGCCGTTCCTTGGAGCCGCGCCGCGCGGCGGCGTAGGAGGCCCAGGCACCGACGTCCTCGCCGACCCCCGGGATGATGCCGACGAAGGTGCCGATAATGCCCGAACGCAGCGTCGTCCTGCGGTAGCGCCAGAGGTCGGAGAACCGCGGCAGCACGCGGTCGGCAGAGGTGATCACGCGCGCGTCGACGGTGCGCTTCATCACCGCGAGGATCTCGGCGAGGCCGAAGGCGCCGACCATTGCCGGGATCAGGTCGACGCCGCCCGAGAGGGCGGAGATGCCGAAGGAGAAGCGCACGTGGGCGTGCAGCGTCTCCATGCCGACCATGGCGACGAGGAGGCCGAGGAGGCCGGCGATGTAGCCCTTGAGCGGATCGTCCAGCGCCGTCAACTGGCCCGAGATCAGGACGCCGAACAGCGCCAGCCAGAAGAATTCGTAGGTACCGAAGCTCAGCGCCGCCTCGGCGAGCAGCGGCGCGATCATCGCCAGGAACACGATGCCGACGATGGTGCCGAGCGAGGAGGAGGTGGTGGCGAGTCCCATGGCCATGCCGGCCTTGCCCTGCAGGGCAAGCGGGTGGCCGTCGAGCGTCGTCGCGGCGCTTGCCGGCGTGCCCGGAATGGCCAGCAGAATGGCGGTGCGGCTGCCGCCATAGATGGCGCCGACATAGACGCACATCAGGACGAGAATCGCCTGGTCCGGTGCCATCTTGTAGGTGAGCGTGACCAGCAGCGCGACACCCATGGTCGCCGTCAGCCCGGGCAGAGCGCCGACGACGATGCCAAGCAGCGTCGCCCAGGCGATATTGATCAGGGAAACCGGTGTGAGAAAGTGCGCGATACCGCCGGCAAGCAGCGCAAGGCCGTCGAACATCAGGGCAACCTCACGAGGAACAGCTGCTCGAAGACCATCGTCACCGTGACGGCAGTGACGACGGCGAGGCCGGCGGCCCAGGCGAGGCTGTGGGTCAGCGGCTTGGGTTTCGGCGTTACCCAGACCTCGAAGACGATGACGAAGGCGAAGACGAAGATAGCCGTCGCGGCCCAGAACGGCAGCCAGCCGACGAGGCCGAGCGTGTAGACGAGGGCGAGGGCGACGACCACGAGGGCCCGTCGCGCGCCCTCGGAAACCAGAGCCGCGCCGAGGCTGCGCCAGCCGCCTTCGGCGCGGAGGCGCAGGGAGCGGAGGCCGAGGATCAGCCCGCACAGGACGAGGGCTGCGCTGAGCATGCCCGGCACCAGCCCGGGCACGGTCATCGGGTGGATGCGGCGCACTTCGAGGCGCGGCATGGTCCAGGAGCCGTACAGGATGAGGGCGCCGAGAACGATGAAGAAGGCAGCAGCGACGAGATCGGCGCGCACCATGCGCGCCGCATCCTTGTCGTCATCGGCGGGCGAAGTCGCCGGTGTTGCTGCCGGTCCGTCGGTATCTGTCATAGCCAGTTCCGGAGATGCCGCCGGGTGCAACCCGGCGGCACGGGTTTAGCCTAGTCCTGCACTTCGGTCATGGTCTCGCAGTCGATGCCGATCGTCGAAGGATCGTTGACTGCTTCCCCACGCTCAGCCGAGGAACAGGCTTCGAGGATGGCCACGGGCATGGCGCGGGCGCGGGCTTCCTCGCCGTAGGACGGTGCGAACACCGCGCCGAAGGTTTCGGCGTACTCTCGCAGCTCTTCCGAGTTCGAGACTTCCTCTTCCCAGATGCGATCCACGGTGGCCACGACTTCCTCGGGCACACCCTGCGGGATGAAGATGCCGAAATAGTCGGGCGCCATCGGCAGGTCGGGGAGCCACTCGGTGATCGGGGGAATTGGATCGACGCCCTCGATGACCAGCGGCTGGTCGGACAGCACCGCCAGCGCACGCAGGCGGCCGCCGCGGATCAGCTCGGTCTGCTCGACGGCCAGCTGGGTAGTGACCATGGCTTCGCCGGAGGCAGTCGCAATGGCCGCCGGCCCACCACCGTCATAGGTGATCATGTTGTACTCGAAGTCGCCCGCATCGGCGAGGGCAGCGATAGCGGTGCCGCCCGAGGAGGTGATACCGGCGGTGGCGACGGTGATCTCCTGGCCTCTCTCTTTGAGGGCCTCCAGCAGTTCGCCGAAATCCTCGAACTCGCTGTCGGCCGGCACGCTCACCACCGGCACGTTGGCCACCGACAGGTAGATGTGCCAGTCGTCGATGTCGGTGTCTTCGACCAGGCCGGTGACCGAATAGGTCGCGTTGTTGGCGATGGCATTGGCGGTCCAGGTGTAACCGTCCTTGGGCGCGTTCAGCACCTCCTGGGTGCCGATGGCGCCGGAGGCGCCCGGCTGGTTGACAACGACGACCTCGGTGCCGAGCGCTTCCGCGAGGATCGGCGCGGTCACACGGGTGACCTGGTCGGTCGAGCCGCCGGCGCCCCACGGTACGATGATGTTGATCGGCCGGTCCGGCTGCCACTCCTGGGCAGCGGCACCGAAGGCGCCAAGCATGATGGCGGCGGCAGAACCCGCCAGCGTCACGCGCAGTATGTGATTCATGATGAACCTCCCATGGTGTTCGGGCTTCCTCGACGGCCCGCGGTCACTGTCGCGGCGGCACGGGGGGCTGTCAAGTGCAAGTAACCATCCGGTTAGACAATGGGGTTGATGAGGAGAGGGTGGACGCGCACCAGCGTTGCGGCGGGGGCGAGATGACGGATTGACTGTCGCTGCTGCGCACTGTCTGGTTACCCACACCACTCGGCCGCACTTTCTGCACGTGACATTTTTGGACCCACTCGCCTATCTCATCATCACCGTGGCCCTCGCCTGCGGAGCCTTGGTCAAAGGTGCAACCGGCATGGGACTGCCGCTGGTGGCGCTGCCATTCCTGGTTGCCGTGTTTGGCCTGCAGCACAGCATCGGCATCCTGTTGATCCCGATCCTCGTCACTAATGCGTGGCAGCTCTATCGCTTCCGTGGAACCCGCGCGCTGCCCGGAACGACGTTCCTGCCGCCGTTCCTGCTCGGCGGCGCGATCGGCGTCGCAGTCGGCACCTGGCTGCTGGTGACGGCGCCGGAGCGCTTCCTGCTCATCGGGCTCGGCGTGCTGCTGATCGGCTACGTGATGCTGCGGCTGTCGCGCCCGGCTTTCGTTGTCACCGACCGAACGGCCCGCATCGCTGCTGTACCGGCGGGCGCCGGGGCCGGCCTGTTGCAGGGTGCCACTGGCATTTCAGCGCCGATCGGCGTGACCTTCATCCATGCCATGAAGCTCGGCCGTGACGCCCATGTGTTTGCCGTTTCGGCGATGTTCCTGCTGTTCGCCGTCGTCCAGCTGCTGGCGCTCGCCGCCAGCGGCGTCATGCAGCCGGAGTGGTATCTGCATGGGCTGTTCGCACTGGTGCCGGTGGCCCTGTTCATGCCGGCGGGGCAGTGGCTCGGCGGCAAGCTCAGCGCCGTCGCCTTCGATCGGATGATCCTGGTGTTCCTCGGGCTGATGGGGGGCAAGCTGCTGCTCGGGCTGTGAGCAGTGCGGCGGTCCAGCTTGACGGGGCCGCGCCGACCTCTGTATGCAAGTAACCAAATAGTTATTAATCGCGGCAAGCGACGGAGGAAAACCGGATGGCTGAGAGACGCATCGGCATCATCATGCACGGCGTCACCGGGCGCATGGGCTACAACCAGCACCTCGTGCGTTCCGTGCTCGCCATCCGCGACCAGGGCGGCGTCCCCCTTGCCGACGGGACGCGGCTGGTGCCGGACATCATCATCGTCGGTCGCGACCGCGACAAGATCCAGCGGCTGGCAGAAAAGCACAATATCGCTCGCTGGAGCACCGATCTCGACGCCGCGCTCGCCAATCCCGACGATACCATCTTCTTCGACGCGGGCACCACGCAGATGCGTGCTGACCTGCTGTCCAGAGCCATTGACGCCGGCAAGCATGTCTATTGCGAGAAGCCCGTCTCCGACGACCTCGAAAGCGCCGTGGCGCTGGCAAAGAAGGCGCAGGCGGCCGGCATCAAGCACGGCGTGGTGCAGGACAAGCTGTTCCTGCCGGGGCTGCTGAAGCTGAAGATGCTCCGCGACAGCGGCTTCTTCGGCCGCATCCTCTCGGTGCGCGGCGAATTCGGCTACTGGGTCTTCGAAGGCGATTGGCAGCCGGCGCAGCGGCCCTCCTGGAACTACCGCAAGGCCGACGGCGGTGGCATCATCCTCGACATGCTCTGCCACTGGCGCTACGTGCTCGACAATCTGTTCGGCGAGGTGCAGGCGGTGAGTTGCCTCGGCGCCACCCATATTCCGGAGCGGGTCGACGAGAAGGGCAACACCTACGTCGCCGATGCCGACGACGCGGCCTATGCCACCTTTCAGCTGGAGGGCGGCATCGTCGCCCATATCAATTCCAGCTGGGACGTGCGGGTGCGCCGCGACGACTTGGTGACCTTCCAGGTCGACGGGACACACGGGTCCGCGGTTGCGGGGCTGCACAAGTGCTTCACGCAGCACCGGGTGAACACGCCGAAGCCGGTGTGGAACCCCGACCAGCCGCAGACGATCGACTTCTTCGCCAATTGGGAAGAGGTGCCGGACAACTGGCCGGCACAGAACGGCTTCAAGGCGCAATGGGAGATGTTCCTCAAGCACGTTGCCGAGGACGCGCCATGGCCCTATGGCCTCGAGCAGGGCGCCAAGGGCGTGCAGCTCGCGATGCTCGGCCTGCAGTCCTGGGAAGAGCGCCGCTGGCTCGACGTGCCGGCACTGGGGGTGTGAGGATGCCGAAGTTGAGCCCTGACTCACCCAACCAATGCCTGTCATCCCAGCGAAAGCTGGGACCCAACCATCAGCCGGCGCGGGAGGTGGCCTGGGTCCCTGCTTTCGCAGGGATGACAATCGAGTTTGAGACATTAGCCTTGCCAAGTGCAGCGCGGCGCACCTCCCCCCTTGTGGGGGAGGCTGGGAGAGGAGGCATCGATGTCTGAGATCAACCTCCCCAATTCCGACCGCAGCATCACCCCCTACCGTCTCACCGGCGTCCCCATCCCCTTCGAGAAGCACAAGGCTTCAGAGTTCCCCCGCATCGCCTATGCGGCGGCGCATGTGGTCGCCGATCCGCTGGCCGCTCACGATCCCTGGCTGTCGCCGGCGATCGACTGGGAACGGACGCTGGCCTTCCGGCATCGGCTCTGGGACCTCGGACTCGGGGTCGCCGAAGCCATGGACACCGCCCAGCGCGGCATGGGCCTCGGCTGGCCCGAGGCTCAAGAGCTGATCCGGCGGGCGCTCCGGGAAGCGGCCGGCCGCGACGATGCGCTGATCTCCTGCGGCGCCGGCACCGATCATCTGCAGCCCGGCCCCGACGTGACGATCGACGACGTCATCGCTGCCTATGAGCAGCAGGTCGGGATGGTGGAAGGCGCGGGCGGCCGCATCATCCTGATGGCCAGCCGGGCGCTCGCCGCCGCAGCCGCGGGCCCAGAGGACTATGTCCGCGTCTACGATCGCATCCTCTCGCAGGTGCGGCAGCCGGTGATCATCCACTGGCTGGGGGAAATGTTCGACCCGGCGCTCGAAGGCTACTGGGGCAATGCCGATCATCTTCAGGCCATGGACACCTGCCTCGATGTCATCAAGGCGCATGCGGACAAGGTGGACGGCATCAAGGTGTCGCTGCTCAGCAAGGAGAAGGAGATTTCCATGCGCCGCCGGCTGCCCGATGGCGTCCGCATGTATACCGGCGACGATTTCAATTATGCGGAGCTGATCGCCGGCGATGCCGAAGGCCACTCCGATGCGCTGCTCGGGATCTTCGACAGCATCGCGCCCGCTGCCTCGGCGGCGCTCTCGGCGCTCGGCCGCGGCAGTGACAACGAGTTCTTCGAACTGCTCGAGCCGACGGTGCCGCTCAGCCGCCACATCTTTGCGGCGCCCACTCGCTTCTACAAGACCGGCGTCGTGTTCCTGGCCTGGCTGAACGGGCTGCAGGACCATTTTACAATGGTCGGCGGCCAGCAGAGCGCCCGCTCGCTGCAGCACCTCGCCGAACTGTTCCGACTCGCGGACCAGGCGCGGGTGCTGGGTGACCCGGAGCTGGCGGTACGCCGGATGCGGCAGCTGCTGGCGGTGCACGGGGTTGTTTAGTGTTGACTGAACCGCCCCCTCAACCGGCTTCGCCACCTTCTCCCACGGAGGGGAGAAGGCGCCGACTGCGGACTCACGGTTCCGTGGCCTTCTCCCCTCCGTGGGAGAAGGTGCCCGAAGAGCCTGCCCCGGACTTGATCCGGGGGCGGATGAGGGGGGCTCTCGACAAGCGCCATGGCTAGCGGAACCCTCTCCATCAATCTCGCCACCACCCGCGGCAGCTGGGGCTTCGCCGAGGCCGTCGACGGCTGCCTCAAACACGGCATCACCGCCATCGCCCCATGGCGCGATCAGGTGCAGGCGATCGGGCTCGACGCCGCGGCGCGCATCGTGCGCGACAACGGACTCAAGGTTACCGGGCTCTGCCGCGGCGGCATGTTCCCAGCCGAAACCGCCGCCGGGCGGCAGGCCAATATCGACGACAATTTCCGCGCCATCGACGAGGCGGTGGCACTCAACGCCGATTGCCTGGTGCTGGTGGTCGGCGGGCTGCCGGGTTCGAGCCGGGACATAGTGGGGGCACGGCAGATGGTGGCCGACGGCATCGCCGCCATGCTGCCTCACGCCCGCGCCGCCGGGATGCCGCTCGCCATCGAGCCGCTGCACCCGATGTACGCCGCCGACCGGGCCTGCGTGAATACGCTCGATCAGGCGCTCGATCTCTGCGAGGCGCTGGGGGAGGGCGTCGGCGTCGCCATCGACGTCTATCATGTCTGGTGGGACCCCAACCTTGCCGCCGCCATCGCCCGGGCAGGGCGGATGCAGCGCATTCTCGCCCACCACATCTGCGACTGGCTGGTGCCCACGACCGATCTGCTGCTCGACCGCGGGATGATGGGCGACGGCGTCATCGACCTCCGCGGTATCCGCGGCATGATCGAGGCGGCGGGTTATCACGGCCCGCAGGAAGTCGAGATTTTTTCCAGGGACAGTTGGTGGAAACGGCCCGGCGACGAGGTGATCGCCACGTGCAAAGAGCGTTTCGCCACCGCCTGCTAGGGAGGCAGCAATGGACGAGGGACGGCGGCGCTATGCGCTGATCGGCACGGGCAGTCGCGGCACCACCATGTGGGGCAAGGACCTGCTGGAACGCTGGCGCGGCGACGTCGATCTCGTCGCCATCTGCGACACCAACCCGCTGCGGGCGGAGCGGGCACGGACGATGATCAGATCCAATGCGCCGATCTACACCTCCGTCGAGGAGACGCTGGGGGCAGCCAGGCCGGAACTGGTGATCGTCTGTACCAGGGACAGCAACCACGACGACATCATCGTCGCAGCCCTGGACGCCGGCGCCAACGTCATCACCGAAAAGCCGATGACGACCAGCATGGACAAGATCCGGCGCATCCGGCAGGCGGAGCAGCGCAGCGGCAAGCGTGTCGATGTCTCCTTCAACTACCGCTACGCGCCCACCGCGGCCAAGCTCAAGTCGCTGCTGCTCGAGGGCGCCATCGGCACCCTGACCTCGGTGGATTTCCATTGGTACCTCGATAACAGCCACGGTGCCGACTATTTCCGCCGCTGGCACGCCTATGTCGAGAATTCCGGCAGCCTGTTCGTGCACAAGGCGACCCACCATTTCGATCTCCTGAACTGGTACATCGCCGCCGATCCCGAGAGCGTCTCGGCCTATGGCGAGCTCAGGCAGTACGGCAAGGCCGGGCCATTCCGCGGGCCGCGCTGCAAGATCTGCCCGCATGCACGGGAGTGTCCGTATTTTTTCGATCTCGACGCCGATCCCTTCCTCGATGCGCTCTACGAGGACCCCTCCGAGCTCGACGGCTATGTGCGCGACGGCTGCGTGTTCCGCGAGGACATCGACATCTACGATACGATGACCGCCAACATCCGCTACGCCAACAAGGTCACGGTCTCCTATTCGCTCAACGCCTTCATGCCGATCGAGGGGCACACCATCGCCTTCAACGGCACGCATGGGCGCATGGAGATGCGCCAGTACGAGAAGCAGCCGTGGGACAAGCCGGACCACGACGAAATCCTGCTGGTCCGGAGCTTCGGCGGCGGCGTCGAGCGCATCCGGGTTCCTCACGCCCCCGGCGGCCACTACGGCGGCGACGATCTCATGCGCAACATGATCTTCCACGACGGTGAAGATCGGCTCGGCCAACGCGCGGGCTCGCGCGCCGGTGCCATGTCGGTGATGACGGGGCTGGCGGCGCTGCAGAGCGCGCAGACCGGTCGCATGGTGGGCATCGACGAACTCGGGCCAATCGACTGACCCCTTAACGCGGCTCGGTTCCTCCCAGCAGCACGAGGGCTTGCACCAGTCCGCTTCGCCGCTAATGTGCCCGCCGAACTTAAGGGGACTCACTCATGCACATTCTCATCATCGGTGCGGCCGGCATGGTCGGCCGCAAGCTTTCGGCGGCGCTGCTGGATTCGGGCCAGGTCGGCGGCCGGGAGATCAGCCGGCTGACGCTGGCCGACGTGGTGGCGCCGGCGCCGGCAACGCAGCCGGGGATCGAGATCGAAACCGTCGCCATCGACCTCTCGGCGCCGGCTTCGGCGGCACAGCTCGTGGCCCCGCGCCCCGAACTCATCTTCCATCTGGCCGCCATCGTCTCGGGCGAGGCGGAGGCCGATTTCGAGAAGGGCTATCGCATCAATCTCGACGGTACCCGTTACCTGCTGGAGGCGATTCGGCTGGAGGGGCAGCAGTCCCCATACAAACCGCGGCTGGTCTTCACCTCCTCGATCGCCGTGTTCGGGGCGCCGTTCCCGGAGGCCATCGGCGACGAGTTCTTTTCAACTCCGCTCACCAGTTACGGCACCCAGAAGGCGATCTGCGAGCTGCTGCTCAACGACTACTCGCGGCGCGGCTTTCTCGACGGCGTCGGCATCCGGCTGCCGACCATCGTCATCCGCCCCGGCAAGCCCAACCTTGCGGCGTCCGGCTTCTTCTCCAACATCCTCCGCGAGCCGCTGGTCGGGCAGGAGGCGGTGCTGCCGGTCGGCAAGGACGTGCGGCACTGGTTCGCCAGCCCGCGGGCGGCGGTGGGCTTCCTTACCCATGCGGCCGAGATCGACACGACGCAGCTCGGCTGGCGCCGGACGCTGTCGGTGCCAGGTCTTTCGGCCACGGTCGGCGAGGAGATAGAGGCCTTGCGCCGGGTCGCCGGAGACAAGGCGGTCAGTTTGATTCGCGAGGAGCCGGACGAGAAGATCATCGGCATGGTGGCGGGCTGGCCGCGCAATTTCGACGCGAAGCGTGCGGCATCGCTCGGCTTTACCGCCGAGAGTTCGTTCGACGAGATCATCCGCATCCATATCGAGGATGAGCTCGGCGGCCGGATCGGCGGCTGACCCATGCGTCCGCAACGGCTGCAGCTGTCGCGGCGCAAGGGGTTCGACCTGCAGGCGGCGTCGCGGGCCCTGAACGGCCTGCCTGCCAAGCGCATCACGCGGCCGGGGCCCTGGGGTAACCCTTTCACGATCGCGGAGACGGCCGCCACCTACGGCCTCGATCAGGAGGCGGCGCAGGCGAAGGCGGTGGAGCTCTGCGGGCGCTGGTTGCGCGGCGAACTGCCCCCGGAGCAGCCGCCGGGGCCGCCGCCGTCGTTGCAGGCCATCCGTGCCGAACTCGGCGGTCACAACCTCGCCTGCTGGTGCCGCCCCGGCACGCCCTGCCACGCCGACGTGCTGCTCGAGATCGCCAACAGTCGCGCCCCCTCGAATGCCTGAACCCTCCTCTCACCACCCTGCTCCAGTCCCTGTCCCTCTCCTCACCACTCATCCCTCCGCCGTCATGGCCCGGCAAGCCGTGCGATGACGGCCGGGAGGACGGGGAGTGGACGAAGCGAGAGAGCGCCCGGACGCGCTCACTCACCCACGCCGCTCTCTCACTCCCCGTCCCACCACCCCCACCGGCCGTCATCCCGACGAAGGTCGGGACCCAGTAACCACCGGCCGTCCAACTATACGAAAACGCGCAACGGGCTCGGACCCAGTACGGCAGAAACTAATACCCGGTGGGTACTGGCTCCCGTTTTGCAACGGGATGACGGCCGGTGGGGGTGGGGCGTCTGGTGTAGGCGCCGCCTGTCTCCACCAAACTTATCCCCACCCGCGCGAGCTGAGCTAGAATCATCCCATTCCCCCGCGATTGCGCGGTCGCGACGAACGGTCGGCGGGGGAGGACGGGTGTGCCCTGGAAGTCGTTTTGGGGCGGGACCGGACGGACCGGCGGGGAGCCACGAGCGAGAATCCGCAACTTCGTCCGCAGCACCAGCCCGCCGCACCGGCGAGGCCAAGCCTCACCCTATTGCGGACTACTTGCTTCGAGGCCGAGCCTCGCCGGGGCCCGCTTCCCAATGGAAGCGGCAGAGGCACTTGGAGAATCCGGGCGGCCAATGCCGCGCCGGAGGTTTTGGCGCGCCGAGGGTGGGAAACGTTGACTGCGTGGAACCGCAGATGGGGACGGGCAGGGGGCTGTCGTACGGCGCGAACACCATTAAGATCATGGGTGGAACGAAGGAGTTACGCATGGCACGCATCGCCTATCTCACCGGCATCGAATTTGGACCGGGGGTCATCGCCACCCTGGCGGATGCGGTCGCGGAGCTGGGCGTAAGGCGTCCGCTGCTGGTCGCCGACCAGGGTGTGCTCGCAGCGGGACTCGTTGCGAAAGCTCGCGGTCACCTCCCCGCCGGCACGTCGGTCTTCCTCGATACCCCGCCCAACCCCACCGACTCGGCAGTTGCGGCTGCGCTTGCGCAGTACCGGGCGGAGGGCTGCGACGGGGTCGTCGCGCTCGGCGGCGGTTCGCCGATCGACCTCGCCAAGGGCGTGGCGTTGCTCGCCACCCACGCCGGACAGCTCGAGGATTACGCCATGATCTATGGGGGCCTCGATCGGATCACCGCGGCGGTGGCGCCGGTGATTGCCATTCCGACCACCGCCGGCACCGGCGCCGAGGTGGGACGGGCGGCGCTGCTGACGCTGGACGACGGGCGCAAGCTGGGCATCATCTCACCGCACCTGATCCCGAAGCGCGCGATCTGCGACCCCGAGTTGACACGTGGGCTGCCGCCGGGGCTGACCGCCGCTACCGGTCTCGACGCCCTCAGCCACTGCATCGAGACCTACTGCTCGCCGCGGTACAATCCACCGGCCGATGCCATCGCGCTCGACGGTGCCGGCCGCATCTGGCGCAACATCGAAGCCGCCTTCGCCGACGGAGAGAACCTGGGTGCGCGCGCCGAAATGATGATGGGCGCGGTGATGGGCGGACTGGCCTTCCAGAAGGGGCTGGGCGCCGTGCATGCGCTGAGCCATGCCCTCGGCGGACTCAGCGACCTCAAATTGCATCACGGCACCCTCAACGCCATCCTGATGCCGCCGGTGCTGCGCTTCAACGCCTCCGAAGTCAGTGGCCGGCTGGGGCGGCTGAAGGCGGCGATGGGGCTCCCGCAGACGGCGGACCTTGCCCGCGAACTCGATGCCCTCAACCGGCGCCTCGAGATTCCGGTGGGGCTCGCCGAACTCGGCGTTACCGCCGGACATACCGAATGGGTGGTCGAGCGGGCACTGGCCGACCATTCTCACGCCACCAATCCACGGCAAGCGACCGCGGAGGACTACCGGCGGCTCCTGGAAGAGGCCGTTACGTAGCCGCGGCAGGCGCCAGCGCTAGTCGGTGAACAGCCCGGGATGGGCCTGGGCGAGGCGCGGCAGCGAGGTAAGAATCTCCCCGAGATGCGCCCGCGTCGCGGCCTCGGCGTCATCGGGAGCGTGGCGACTGAGCGCATCGACGATGGCCGCGTGCTGGCGGATCAGGGTTTCGATCGGGGTGGCGTTCGGCATCGAGAGGTAGCGCACCCGGTCCATCTGCGCCTTCAGGTTCTCCATCACCCGCCAGGCATGGTCGCAGTCGGCGCTGTGGGCGAGCGCCTGGTGGAAGGCTTCGTCGAGGCGGAGAAAGGCGACGTGGTCGCCCGCGGTGGCGGCGGCGCGCTGCTCCTCGATGATGCGTTGCAGGTCGACGAGCTTGTTGGCGGAGGCTTCCAGTGCGGCCTTGCGCGCGACGGCAACCTCTATGGCTTCGCGGATGAAGCGGGCGTTTTGCACCTCGCGGATGGAGATCAGCATCACAAAGGTGCCGCGCTGCGGCCGTACCTCGACGAGGCCGACCTCGGCCAACTTGATGAAGGCCTCCCGCACCGGCTGCCGCGACACGCCGAGCTGTCGTGCGACCTCCGCTTCCGAGAGCAGGTTGCCCGGCTGCAGCTGCAGCTGCACGATGGCGTTCCGCAGGGACTCAAAGACGCGGACGCCGATCGTCGCCTGCCGCGGCGGTGCCGACTCAGCCAGCTTCAGCATGTGCCATCTTTCCTCATCTTGACCTTCAGGATACTACCATACTAGTGTGCGGGCAATCGGCGGGTGCCTTCGTCCATAGCAGCATCGCCGATCCTTGGGAGGACATCCATATGAAGCTCACCGCACTGAAGACGCTGATTGCCGCAGGCGCAGCGATCATCCTTGCCGCATCGCCGGCGCTGGCTGCCGATTACACATTAAGCGTTAATACCGCACTTGCTACCAGCGACCCGCTCTACAAGGGCCTGGAAAGCTTCCGGGACAATGTCGCAACCGCCAGCGATGGGAGGCTCGAGGTCAAGCTGTTCCCGAACTCGCAACTCGGGCCAGACGAGGACGTGCTGGAGCAAGCGCGGGCCGGTGCTCCGGTCGCCGTCGTCGTCGATGGCGGGCGTCTCGCGGTGTTCGTGGACGAGTTTGGGGTGCTCGGCGCACCGTACCTCGCTTCAGGCTACGAAGGCATCCGCAAGGTCGTTACCTCCGACCTGTTCGAGGAGTGGGTGCAGAAGCTGCACGACGAATCCGGCCATCAGGTCCTGTCGTTCAACTGGTGGCAGGGCGAACGTGAACTCTGGACCAACAAGCCGGTGTCCACCCCGGCCGATCTCTCCGGTGTCCGCATGCGGACCCCCGGTGCTCCGGTATGGTTGGAGACGATCTCTGCCATGGGCGCGACGCCCACCCCGATGGCGTGGGCGGAGGTCTATTCGGCGCTACAGCAGAACGTCATCGATGCCGTCGAGGCACAGCTGCCGGCGGGGCATGGCTCCAAGCTGCATGAAGTCACCAGTCACCTCACGAAAACCGGCCACATCAGCCTGATCACGGGTCTCGTGACCAGCGCATCGTGGTTTGACAGCCTGCCGGAAGATCTGCAGACGATCATCCGCCAAGAGTCTCTGAAGGCCGGAGACGTCGCCTCCTACGGCACCCAGGATTCGCTGGCCCAGATCGAGGCCGATCTGGTCGCCGAGGGCATGACCGTCAGCACGCCCGACCTGGCGCCTTTCAGGGAAGCCACTGCCGGTGTCTATGACACTCTCGGCTACGGCGACCTGCGCGATCAGCTGCAGGCGATCGCCGCGGAGTAAAGCTCCCTCTCCCTCGGCACGGATGCATCGACGCCATCCGTGCCGTTTTTTCACCGAGAGAACCTTCAATGCTCCGCCGCCTCGCGCAGTTGGAATTCGTCGTGTCGGCGCTGCTGCTCGGCGTCATCGTGGTGCTGGTGTTTGCCGCGGCCATCGGGCGGTCCTTCGGCTTTCCGCTGATTTGGTCCGTGGACATGGCGCAGTTGCTGTTCATCTGGCTCTGCTTCTTCGGCGCTACCCGGGCGATGCGTCACAAGGGCCACCTCGGCATCGACCTGCTGGTACGATGGCTTCCCTACCGTCACCGCCTCAAGGTCGAGCTGCTGATCTCGGTCATCATTCTCGTCTTCTTCGCGCTGCTCTCGGTAGAAGGGTACCGGCTGGCCATGCAGAACTGGCAGCGCCAGTTCGGCGACAGCGGCATCGCCTATGCCTGGGTGACGCTGGCGGTGCCGGCCGGCTGCGTGATGATGGGGCTCGCGCTGATCCGCAACATGTGGGTGGCGTGGCAGCGGCGGGGTGATGGCGAGACCCTTGTCTATTCGCGGCCGGTGACGGCTCTCGAAACGCCGACCGAGCTCTGACGATGCTGCTGATCGCCGCTCTGTTCTTCGTACTGATGTTCGTCGGCGCTCCCGTGGCTTTCGCCATCGGTATTTCCGGATTTGTCTTCTTCCTCACCGACGGCGGCATGCCGGTGTCGATCGCGGTGCAGAAGATCGCCACGATGAGCCAGAGCTTCCCGCTGCTGGCGGTGCCGTTCTTCGTCTTCGCCGGCCATCTGATGAACGAAAGCGGCATCACCGACCGGCTGTTCAAGTTCTCCTATATCGCCGTCGGCTGGATGGCGGGGGGCCTGGCCCAGGTGGCGATCGTGTTGTCGACGCTGATGGGTGGCGTTTCCGGCTCGGCGGTGGCAGATGCCGCCATGGAGGCGCGCATCCTCGGGCCCAACATGATCGCCAAGGGTTACGGCCGGGGCTTCTCGGCGGCGGCGATCGCGGTCGGATCTCTCATCACCGCCACCATCCCGCCCTCCATCGGGCTGATCCTCTACGGCTATGTCGGCAACGTCTCCATCGGGCAACTGTTCATTGCCGGCATCATCCCAGGCTTCCTGATGATGCTCGGGCTGATGACGACCAGCTACCTGATCGCCAAGAAGCGTGGTTATGTCGTCGCCAACAGCGAGAAGCCGAGCTTCACGGCCCTCTGGAAGGCGGCGTGGAACGCGAAATGGGCGCTGTTCTTCCCGGTGGCGCTGGTGCTCACCATCCGCGGGGGCATCTTCACGCCCTCCGAAGTCGGGGCGTTCGCGGTGGTCTATGCCGTCTTCGTCGGCTTCGTGCTGCACCGGGAGATGACCTTCGCCAAGCTGAAGGTGGCCTTCGATCACGCGATCTCCGATATCGGGCTGATCATGATCATTATCCTGATGTCGGGAATGGTGGGCTTCGCCATCATCTACCTGCAGGTTCCGCAGGGCATCTCCAGCTGGATGCTCACCGGCATCACGGACAACACCGTCATCGTGCTCATGGTGCTGTTCTTCCTGCTGGTCGCCGGCCTCTTTATCGAAAGCACGGTGTTGGTCCTGCTCCTCACGCCCATCTTCCTGCCAGTGGTGACTGCGGCCGGCATGGACCCGGTACATTTCGGCATCCTGATGATGAGCATCGTCACGCTTGGTGGCATGACGCCCCCGGTGGGGGTGGCCATGTATGCGGTATGCTCGCTGATGGACGTGAAGATCGAGGAATACACGCTGGAGGCGATCCCTTTCGTTGCAACCATCATTGCCATCATCGTCGCGCTCCTGTTCCTTCCGGACCTGGTGATGTGGCTGCCGCGGCTGGCCTTCGGATGAGCCGGGGTTGCCGAATCCTCCGGCTGGTGTAGCCAGATGGTGTTGATGTTATCGTGACGCGTCTTGGAGTTATGACATGAGACAGACTTGGCGGTGGTTCGGCCCAGCCGATCTGGCCAGCATCGATGATGTGGTCCAGGCCGGCGTCGAGGGCGTCGTCACCGCCCTGCACCACGTTCCGAACGGCGTGGTCTGGACTCCGGAAGAAATTGCGAAGCGGCAGGACGAAGTGCGCCGCCGCCGCGACGCCAGCCCCTCCGGGCTCGAATGGGAAGTGATTGAGAGCCTTCCGGTTTCGGAAGACATCAAGAAGCAGCAGGGGGACTGGCGCCAGCATATCGAGAATTACAAGCTGAGCCTGCGCAACGTGGCCGCCGCCGGCATCGAGGTGATCTGCTACAACTTCATGCCGGTGCTGGACTGGACGCGGACGGAGCTGCGCTGGGCGCTGCCGCATGGCGGCTCCTGCATGCGCTTCGACATCAACGACTTCGCAGCCTTTGACATCCACATCCTCGAGCGTCCGGGGGCGGAGGGAGACTACACCAACGCCATCACCGACGAGGCAGCGCGGCGGTTCGCGGACCGGGACGAGACGGCGCGGAAGCAGCTGGCGCGCAACGTCACCATGGGCTTGCCGGGCTCGACCGAGAGCATGACGCTCGAAGACGTGCGTGGGCATCTCGCCCAGTACGGCCATATCTCGCCGGAACAGCTGCGCCGGCACTTCGTGGATTTTCTCTCGGAAGTCGTACCGGTGGCGGAAGAGCTGGGGCTGCGGCTCTGCTGCCATCCCGACGATCCGCCGTTCCCGCTGCTCGGGCTGCCCCGGGTGATGTCGACCGAGGCGGATTACACGCTCATGCTCGATGCGGTCGACAGTCCTGCCAACGGCATGACGCTGTGTTCCGGGTCGCTGGGGGCGCGGCCCGACAACGACTTGCCGGGCATGATGGAGCGCCTCGGCCCGAAGGTGCATTTCCTTCACCTGCGCAACGTCAAGCGCGACACCGACGCGACTGTCGGCTCGTTCTACGAGGCCGAACATCTAGCCGGCGACACGGACATGGTTGCGCTCATCGCCGCAATCCTGCGGGAGGAAGCGCGGCGGCGGGAAGCGGGGCGCGCCGATGCCATCCTGCCGATGCGGCCGGACCATGGCCAGGACATCCTCGATGACCTCAAGCGTCGTTCGCAGCCGGGCTATCCGACGATCGGCAGGCTCAAGGGGCTCGCCGAACTGCGGGGAGTGATGACCGCGCTGGCCCACCCCGGATACGGGCTGCAATAATGTCTGCACCCGTCCGCTTCGCCCTCATCGGCGGCGGCTGGCGGGCCGAGTTCTTCGCACGCATTGCCCATGAACTGCCCGGCCACTTCCAGCTCGCCGGCGTGCTGCAGCGGGACGCCGGTAAGGCCGCCGCCTTGGGTAGCCAGTGGCAGGTGCCGGTCTTCGGCAGCTACGGCGAGATTGCCGATGCGGGCGTGGACTTCGCCGTGCTGTCCGTGAAGCCCGAGGCGCATCTTGGCATCCTCACGGAGCTGCACGCATTCGGCCTTGCCGTGCTCTGTGAGACGCCTGCGGCCCCGAACCTCGAGGACATGGTCGGCATCTGGCGGCTGGTAGAGAAGGGTTTCCGGCTGCATGTCGCGGAGCAGTACCTGTTCCAGCCGCTGCACGCGGCGCGACTGCGGCTCATTGCCGAGGGGGCGCTGGGCGAGGTGGGGTTGGCCCGTGTTTCGGTGGCCCATGGCTATCACGGCGTCAGCCTCATGCGGCACTTCCTCGGCATCGGTTTCGAGGACTGCACCATTCGCGGCAGGCGCTTCGTCGCCCGGGCGCTGGAGGGTCCGGACCGCCAGGGCTGGCCCGAAAGCGAGCGCTTCGTCGACACCGTGCAGATGCTCGGCGAGTTCGAATTCAGCGACCGTCTAGGGCTCTTCGATTTCACCGACGTGCAGTACCGCTCGCCGATCCATTCGCACCATGTGGTGGTGCGGGGGGATCGCGGCGAGATCGCCGATCTCGAGTTGCGGGTGATGCCGGATTACGGCCAGCCGCTGGTCCGCGGTTTCAGGCGCACCGAGTCCGGCCGTTATGGCGACCTCAGCGGCTACGCACTGCAAAACATTTCGTGCGGCGATCAGGTCCTCTGGCGCAATCCATGGCCGGGTGCGCGGCTGATGGATGATGAACTCGCGATTGCCGTGGCCATGGAGCGGATGGCGGCGTTGGTGAACGGGGCAGGCGAGGGGCCCTACCCATACGCGGCGGCGGCGCAGGACCAGTACCTGTCGCTGCTGATGCACGAGGCGGCGCGCACCGGGGAAACGGTGAGTTCGGTGCGCCAGCCCTGGGCTCAATCCTCGAGCAGGTAGCTGCCCTGCCGCTCCGGCAGCGGCTCGGTGCCGACGATCTTCGCGATGCCGGTGCCGCGGGTGACGTACTTGCCTAGGAGCCGCGACAGCACAAAACCAGTGGTGCCGGCAAGAACTGGCGTGCGGGCGAGGAAGGCCTCCGGCCCGTCAAGGGCGATGAGATCGGCGATCGGCTGACCCTTCGTCACCCGCTCCCCCAACTCCACCCGGTAAGCGAGTAGGCCTGGACGATCCACCCGGACGATCTCGGTCGCCTCCAGCGGAGTGGCCGCCGGCGCCGGCGCTGGCGGTGGGCCCGGATCCTCGTCGATCAGGCCGCGGCCGCAGAAGAAGCCATACAGACGGCGCGCATCCTCCTCGCCGAAATGGTCGAAACTGTCGGCCTGACCGCGATACTCGAGGGTGGCGGTGGCACTCGCCATCGGCACCGGAGAAGCGGGATTGGCGGCCGCCAGCTGCCGGTAGAGCTGCGGCAGCACCTCGTCGAAGGAACCGCCACCGCTGTCGGCAGCGGTCAGCGTGGCGGCGGCTCCCATCCAGTCGCTGAGGTCCTGCAGGTCGGGCATCAGCTCGGGGGAGGTGAAGATGTGAAGCAGCGCGTCATTGTCGCAGTGCAGATCGAGTACGAGGTCCGCGTCATGCGCCTCCCGCAGCGCCAGCAGCCGCAGTTGCTCGGCCGCGTTCCGCGGGTGCTGTTCATCGATCCAGGCCGCGATCTCCTGCCGGATGAGAGCGGTGTTGGCGTCCGCATCGGAACCGAGCCGACGCTCGATGCGGGTTGCGAGCACGGCGTGGAGATCCGGCCAGCGGCGATTGTAGTTGACGCCGGTGTTCGGGTCGTAGCGGCCGAGGTGCTGGCGGAAGCTGAGATTGCCCATGCCCAGCGGATTGACCATCGGCATCACGGCGAAGCGGGCACGCAGCTTTCCCGCCTCGTCCGCCGCGCGTAGCATCGGCAGCAGATGGTGCAGCACCATGGTCCCCGGCTGTTCGTCCGCATGCAGCGCCGCCTGCAGGTAGACTTTCTCGGTCGCCGCCTCCGGGCCAACCCGGTACCAGCTGAGTTCCGTCACGGTGCCTGGGGCGTCGCCCGCGAGCATTGCCGTCTGGAGCGTGAAGGTCATGGCGTTCCCTTTCAGCCAAGCCAGCGCACTGCCAGCCGCAGGCGCGGCACCTGTGGCATGTGCCGCATCAGCCGGCGGTAGATCAGCCCGAAGATCGCGAAGATCACGAGCGAGATCAGGAGGAAGTACAGCGCCGCTACCGAGAAATGCAGGAAGGCGTTGTAGTCGCGCTCGAACAGCTCGCCCGCCTTGTTCATCAGATCTTTCTGATCGTCGATCACCGGCAGGGTGAAATAGACCAGCGCCGTGGCGTGGAACAGGAACACGACCTCGTTGGTGTAGGCCGGCCAGGCGATCCGGATGAGGTGCGGCCAGGTGACGGAGCGGAACTGCTGCCAGCGGCTCATGCCATAGGCGCGTGCTGCCTCGAGCTCACCCCGTGGAACGGCCTGTAGCGCGCCGTGGAAGATTTCGGCGGTATAGGCGGTGGTGTTGAGGGTGAGGATCACCGGCCCGAGGAACAGCGGGTGCAGGATCAGCCAGTCGATCCCGAGCGGTTTCCATAGGGTGACGTTGAAGGCCAGCGCCAGCGAATAGAACATGAACAGCTGGATGAAGAAGGGGGAGCCGCGGAAGGCGTAGACGTACCCGCGGCAGAGGTTGGCGATCAGCCGGTTGCGGGAGGCCTTGCCGAGCGCCATGAAGATCGCAAACAGGAAGCCGGCCGGGATCGAGGCGACGGCGAAGTAGACATTGAAGAGCGAGGGCTTGGCCAGCAGTTGCAGGTCGGTGAGGATGGGGGAGACGATATCCATCAGCTGCGCGCCACCAGGGTGCCGCGCCCTGCCCAACGCATAAGCCCGGCGAAGACCTTCTCGGAGACGAAGGTCAGGAGGATGTAGAAGACCAGCAGCACCAGATAGTACTGCCAGCGCCAATCCGGGTGGACCAGTCCGGCGGTGGGGGTGTAGTTCGGCGCGCCGAGGCGATCGGCCCAGAGCACGATGTCGGCGATCTGCAGCAGCGACAGCAGGGCGGTCGACTTGATCAGCAGCATCCAGCAATTGGAGAGGCCGGGCAGGGCATAGACCCACATCTGCCGGATGTGGATGCGCCACAGCACCTGGCTCGTGCTCATGCCGAAGGCGCGGGCTGCCTCGAGCTGGCCGCGTGGCACGGAGCGCATGGCGCCGTGGATGACGTTGGCGGTGAAGGCGCCATAGACGATGCCAAGCGACACGCAGGCCAGAAGCAGGTACTCGTTGGTGCCGAGATACCAGTTGGCGGCGTCGCAGGGCGGCCAGCGGCCGGCATTGTCGGCTAGAGTCTCGGGGGTGCAGACCGCCTGGGCCCGGATCAGCTCGACCAGCTGTTCGAAGGCAAGGGGGAAGAACAGGAAGAACAGCACATCGGGGACGCCGCGCACCATGTTGGTATAGCCGCTGCCGATGAGGCGCAGCGGCAGCCAGCGCGAGTTCTTCAATGTGGCGCCGCCAAGGCCGAAAAGCAGCGCGAAGGCTGCGCCCAACACTGCCGCCAGCAGCGTGTACTGTACGCTGGCGTACCAGGCGAGGTGCTTGCCGTTGGTGAAGTAGCCGAGCCAGAACAGCAGGTCGTCGCCGATCCCGTCCTTCATCCACTCGGGTAGGATTTCGAGCATGCCCCGTGGCTCGTCCAGATAAGCGCGGGGCGGACCAGCGGCCCGCCCCGGAGATGGAGACTATTCGGTGAAGAAGGGGCCGTCGCCCTTTTCCGGGAACCACTTGGTGATCAGGGCATCGATGGTGCCGTCGGCCTTGGCTTCGGCAATCACCGCGTTGAACTTCTCCTCGAGGTCGTCGTCTGCCTTACGTAGGCCGATGCCGACGCCACCGCCGATCATGACCTCAGGGCCAACGATCTCCAGCGCCCCGCCGGAGCCGCTTACGACCTCCTGCAGGTAGGAGCCGTCGGCGAGGATGACGTCGACGTTGCCGGCATTAAGATCGGCGAGCGCCTGGTCAGCGGTTTCGAAGGACAGCACGGTGTTGTCGTCCGCGAAGGTCGCTTCGACATGGGCCGCCTGTATGGTCGCCCCCTGCACGCCGATGCGAGCTCCGCTCAGATTGTCGAAATCGAGCTCGGTACCGGCGGTGGCCACGTACATGGAGGGGTCGGGTGGGAAATAGTTCTCGGAGAAATCGATGCTCTCCTTGCGCTCGTCGGTGATCGACATGCCGGCCATGATGGCATCGAAGTTCCCCGCCTGCAGGTTGGGGATGATGGTGTCCCACTCATTGGTGACCCAGGTGCATTCGAAGCCGGCGCGCTCGCAGAGCTCGTTGCCGAGCTCGATTTCGAATCCGGCGACCTCGCCCTGGTCGTCGAGGAAATTCCACGGCGGATATGCGCCCTCCGTCCCGAGGCGCACCGTCTGGGCCTGGGCGGTACCCGCGAGCGCCAGCGTGGCTGCCGCCGCTAGAATAAGAGTCTTCATCGTTTTCTCCTGTTTGCCTGACCTTGCCGGCCAGTGTTCTTCCGTCACCCGAGCCCGGGCAGCGTCCACGCTATCGCATTTTACCGGCCGGTCAATTTTTCAGTGGCCCGCAGCGGCAAGGAATTGCTTGAGGCGAGCCGAGCGGGTGGCGCCGAACACCTCCTCGACCGTACCCTCCTCCTCAATCAGGCCCTGATGGAGGAAGATCACCCGGTCGGCGATGGTGCGGGCGAAGGTCATGTCATGGGTGACGAGGATCATGGTGCGGCCTTCATCCGCCAGCAGCTTGATGACACCCAGCACCTCCGCCTCCAACTCAGGGTCGAGGGCGGAGGTCGGTTCATCGAACAGCATCACCTGGGGATTGATGCAGAGCGCGCGAGCAATGGCGGCACGCTGCTGCTGTCCACCCGAGAGCTGTGCGGGATAGGCATCGGCTTTGCTCTCGATGCCGACCTTCTGCAGCATCTCCATGGCTTCCCGGCGCACCTCCCCACGTTCGCGCTTCTGCACCCGCAGCGGCGCCTCCATCACATTGTCAACGATCGACATGTGGCTCCAAAGGTTGAAGGATTGGAACACCATGCCGAGGCCCGAGCGGATGCGGCGGATCTGCGCCTCGTCGGCCACGTGGCGGGACGGCGGTCGCCCGGCCAGGGCTATTGTCTCGCCAGCGATGGCGACGGAGCCGCTGTCGGGCACTTCGAGCATGTTGATACAGCGAAGCAGCGTCGACTTGCCTGATCCGGAGGACCCGATCAGCGCCACCACCTCACCCTCGCGCGCCGTCAGCGAAACCCCCTTCAACACCTCGAGCTGTCCGAAGGACTTGTGCAGGTCTTCGATCTCGACGACGGGCCGCGCCGTACTGGATGCGGCGGCTGGCGGCTCGGTATGGATCGAAGTTTCGGACATGACCGCTCAAAGAGCCAAACCGGCGCCGCTTGGCAAGCGCAAATCCCGGGAGGAACCCAGACACAGCGCCGCACGTTTCCTAGCTAAGCTAGAGGAAACAACGGGATAGCATCCCGGTTGGCGCAATGGACATGGAGATCGAAATGAACTGGAATCAAGTGGAAGGCAACTGGGAGCAGTTCAAGGGCAAGGTGCAGTCCCAATGGGGCAAGCTCACCAGCGACGACCTCGATACGATCGAGGGCGATCGCAAGCAGCTCGCCGGCAAAATTCAGGAGCGCTACGGCAAGGCCGAGGAAGAAGCCGAGCGCGAAGTTGATGAGTGGCTTGGGCGGCACTGACCTGCCGGCAACAGAAAGGCCCCGCCTGAGCGGGGCCTTGGCATATCCTGCAACACGTTCCTAAGCCGCCGCGCGCGACCCTTCGTCGAAGAACAGCGCCTGGCTGATCAGCGCCTTCACCATATCGGGATTGAAGGGCTTGGTTACGAGGAAGGTCGGCTCAGGTCGTTCTCCGGTCAGCAGCCGTTCCGGGAAAGCGGTGATGAAGATCACAGGGATTGGCTGGTCGGCAAGGATGTCGTTGACCGCATCGATGCCGGAGGAGCCATCGGCCAGCTGGATGTCGGCAAGGATCATCTTGGGCCGGGTCTTCTCGTAGAGCGCCACCGCTTCCTTATGGGTACGGGCAACCGAAACGACCTTGTGCCCGAGGCTCTCGACCAGCTGCTCGATGTCCATGGCGATCAGCGGTTCGTCCTCGATGATCATGATCTCGGTCGCCACTTGGCGGGAAATTTCGGCGGTTGCCTCTTCGAGCAGGGAGCCGAACTCCTCCGGCGCCACGCTGAGGATTTCAGCCCCCTGATCGCGCGAAAATCCTTCCACCGCGACAAGCAGGAAAGCCTGTCGAGCCCGGGGCGTAAGATTTGCGAGATTGGCAGCGGCCCGCTGCTCCCACGCAAAGTTCGGAGCGGGCTCGGGAATCTGGACGGCGGAGGAGGAGAAGAGGGAAGAGAAAAGCTTGTAGAGCGCAATACGGTCGCTGGAGGCCTCGGGAAAGATCGAGGTATCGGCGATCAACGCCTCCAGAGTTGCCGCTACGTAGGCGTCGCCCGAAGTCTGGGAGCCCGTGGTGGCTCGGGAAAAGCGGCGCAGGTACGGCAGATGCGGAGCGATCCGCATGGACAAGGACATTCACATTACTCCCATGACGCTTCAGGTCAGCTTACCTCGTCAATTAACGATGGAGGTCAAAAAGCGGTTCCCGTCGCTGGAACTTTTTTTCCTCGCGCCCATTATCAGGCTACAGCAGAATGCGGCGTCAAATTCTGATCCTTAGGGCAGCGTAATGCGAGATAAGTCGAAGATGAACGAAATGACAAATCCGCGCCCCAGGCGGAGCGAGGATGGGCTGGGGCCCAATTCTGACATTGGGGCGAAATTGCGCGCCTACTACGGTACCGTCCAGGAAGAGCCGATACCCGAGAAATTTCTCGACCTGCTCGAGAAGCTCGATCAGGCCGAGGAAAGGCCTGCCAATGCACCCAAGGGGAACTGAGGCATGACAGCCGAAACCCCATCCTTCAAGCGCGAGCTGCTCGCGACGCTGCCGAGTTTGCGGGCGTTTGCCGTGTCGCTCTCTGGCAAGCACGACAAGGCGGACGACCTTGTCCAGGACACCATGATGAAGGCTTGGGCCAAGCAGTCCAGCTTTGAAATGGGTACCAACATCAAGGCTTGGCTGTTCACCATCCTGCGTAACGAATTTTACAGCCAGATGCGCAAGCGGGGGCGCGAGGTGCAGGACTCGGACGGCATCTTCACCGAGCGGATGTCCGTGCACCCGTCCCAGTACGGGGTGCTGGACCTTGAAGACTTCAAGAAGGCGCTCGATTCGCTGCCCGACGATCAGCGTGAGGCTGTGGTCCTGATTGGCGCTTCCGGCTTCTCCTACGAAGAGGCTGCGGAGATCTGCAACTGCGCCGTCGGTACCATGAAGAGCAGGGTGAGCCGCGCCCGGACCCGGTTGCAGGACTTGCTGCAGGTGAGCGGTGAAGCCGAGTATGGCCCCGACGCCGTATCGGCGCAGGTGACGACGCTTCCGCATCTTTAGTCCAAGGCGGTGGCGCGTCTCAAATTGGCCACCGATCGGTCGTATAACGAATCCTTCTGCGGTTCCGTCTTGGAGCCTCGCCTGCCCGCTCGGGCACAGTTTCCTGAGACCGGGACGAGAATGCGGCATGACTGATCTGACGACACAGCTTGCAGTGCCGGCGGCACCCCGGAGGCGGGCGGGGCGGTGGCTCCTCATCGTGCTGTCGCTGTTTCTGGTGCTGGCGGCCGCCGGCTCCGCACTGGTCGTCGTTCGCGGCGCCGATGCGCAGCTTGCCGATATTGCCCGAACCTATGAAGTCAGGCGGCATGCGCGGGACTTGATCCAGGCGCTGGTGGATGCCGAGAGCGGCCAGCGCGGCTACCTGTTGACCCAGGATCAGGCGTACCTCGAGCCCTATGAAGCGGCAGTCGCGTCCATCGGTGCCACCTACGCGCGGTTACTCGACCTGGTCAGCGGCGAGGTGCAGAAGGTATCCATTCTCAGCGGGCTTGAGGAATCGATCGAGCACAAGCGGTCTGAGATGGCCACGACCATCACCCTTGCGGCTTCCGACCGTCTTGACGAGGCCTTGGTTATTCTGCGGTCCGACGCCGGGCGGGCGCTCATGGACCAGTTGCGAGGCACCCTCCGCAGCTTTATCGCGGCCGAGGACGCCATGCTGGTGGAGCGCAATGCGGCAGTGGAGCTGTCGCGACAACTGCTGGTTGGGGCGATCCTCATTGCGCTTGGGGGCGCGGCGACCCTTACCTATCTCGTGTTTACGCTGACCCAGCGGCAGGTGAGTATCCTCGCCGAGGCCAGTACCGCGCTGCAGTCACAGAACGAGGAACTGGAGGCGCATGTGCGGGCGCGCACGAAGGATGCCGAGGAGGCGCGGGCGCACGCGGAGCGGGAGCGGGCAAGGGTAGAAGCGCTGCTGCAGGATACCAACCACCGCATCGGCAACTCCCTTGCCACCGTGTCGTCGCTGCTCGGTCTGCAGGTGACGCGGACGCAGTCGCCGGAGGTGCGAGCGGCACTGGAGGCGGCCCAGAACAGGGTTCATGCCATTGCCTCCGGCCACCGCCGCCTGCGGCTGGGCGATGATATGGAGACGACCAATGCGGCAGAGTTCCTCGCCGCGGTGGTGGAAGATCTCGGACACACGCAGTCGCCGGGAAGGCAGGTTGGCATCCATTGCGATCTCGAGCCGCTGATCATCAGCGCCCGCGATGCCACCACAATCGGTATCGTCGTGGGAGAGCTGATCACCAACGCCTTGAAACACGCCTTCCCGGATCAGCGGCCGGGACAGATTCGCGTGCAACTCAGCCAGGATGATGCCGGTGCGACGATACTCTCCGTGGAGGACGACGGGTGCGGCATGCCCCCCAGCGCTGCGAGCGGCCATGCAGGTCTCGGTGCGATGATCATCAGCCAACTCGTACGACAGTTCAACGGCGAGGCGCATTACCGCCAGCGCGAGGGCGGGGGCACGAGCGTGCAGGTGACCCTCCCCGGCCTCACGCAGCCCATCAAGGCGTAGCCGAAGGAAGGGCTGCCGGAAGCGGCGCCGTGACGGGAGCGCGCGCTACCGCCGCAGATTGCCAAGGATCTTGCAGTGCAGCGGAACTCCGCTCATCCTACCCCGTTTTTCGTACCGCCGACTTCGGCAGCACCCGCGTGCCGCTGGCCGGGAGTACTTCATGCATTTCATCGGCGTCCTCAACAGGGACGGTGGTTCCTTTCGTGAGATGGATCTTGCAGCCTTCGCGGCGGACGCCGAGCGCGTTTTCGCCGAGAACGGCCACACGATAGAGTGCCGGCTGGTATCCGGAGAAAACCTGCGGACTGAACTGGAGGATGCCGCCGGCGATGCGCGCGCCGATGGTCTGGTGGTTGGCGGCGGTGACGGATCGGTTTCGGCGGCGGCCGAAGTCGCCTTTCGGCGCGATGTGCTTCTCGCGGTGCTACCTGCTGGAACGATGAACCTGTTCGCCCGCTCGCTGAAGGTGCCGCTGGAGCTTCAGGACGCGCTTCGGGCGCTCGCGAAGGGCAGCCCCGGCAGGGCCGACATTGCCACTGCAAACGGCAAGCCATTCGTACACCAGTACTCGGTTGGCGTGCATCCCCGATTGGTGCGGGTACGGGAGAGCTTCCACTATCACGGGCGCTTGGGAAAAATCGCCGCGAGCATTCGCGCCATTGCCCTCGCCGTCACGCGACCGCCCCGCTTCGATGTCGAGATCGAGCTGCCGGACCGCATCCTGCGCCAGAATGCCTCCAACATTTCCGTATCCAATAATCTGCTCGGGCCGGGCCATATCCCGCATGCCGACCAGCTCGATCGCGGCGTGCTCGGGGTTTATGTAGTCAAGCCGATGGGTACCATGGCGATGGCGAGGTTCTGCGTGAGCGTCCTGATCGGGTCCTGGAAGGGCAGTCCGCTGGTCACCGAGCAGCAGGTCAAACGGGTGCGCTTGCGCTTTCCACACCGCAAGAGTTCGGCCCAGGCGATCATCGACGGGGAACTGGTACCGCTCGAGACTACGATTGATATCGCCACCCATCCCGGCGGACTGCGGGTGCTGATGCCGGCGGTGGAGATGAGCGGCTATGTTGCCGCCTGAAGAGATACTCTCTGTGCGGCGGGAAGCGGATGCTTCGGCTTGCGCCCCGTTGCTCCAACACCCGGCGTCGGTGCAGGCAAGGAACCGCGCTCGAAGTCGAAACGTTCAGGTCGCGGTGGGGTAGCGCGTATCCCGATGACGTGGCGCTCGGGCAATAAAAAGGGTGGCAGGACAGGCAGATGTGGTTTGGGCGCAGGCACGGGATTGAAGCGTGACTCGCGCGCGGACCTCTGCGGTCGCCGTAGAGACTGTGATCGAATTCGAAGACGATGCGGATTTCCAGCGCCTGACCCGCATGGCGGCTGCTGCTTTCTCGGTCCCCATGGCCGCCCTCGGGCTGCTTGAGGGCAGCCGCATCCGTTATCGTGCGTCCAAGGGGATAGCGTTCGAGTCGATAGAGGCCGGCGACACTTTGTGCAGCCATGCGCTGAAGACAGGGAGCGAATCCGTCCTGGTGGTGAAGGATACTGCGGCCGACGACCGCTTCGCCGACCGTCGCTTGGTCAGGGACGAGAGGATACGCTTCTACGCCGGCGCTCCCATTACTGTGCGGGGGGAGCGCGTGGGCACGCTCTGTGTCTTTGACGTGGTGCCCCACATGTCGGTCAGCTCCGAAGCATCCGAACAGCTCGCCGAACTCGCGGGCGTGGCGGCTTCGCTGTTCGAGCTGAAGGACGAGGCCAGGGTGCGGGCGCGCACCGCGGCTGAGCTGATCAAGGAGGAGTGGCGGCATGCACTGACGTTGGAGGCGGGCAAGGTGGGGAGCTGGGTCTGGGATTTCCGCAGCGGCGAGATCTCGGCCAACGACATCTTCCGCCGCATGTTCGGACTCGATCCCGTGCAGCGGATCGCCATCGACGACCTGTTCGCTCGGATCCGGGAAGAAGATCGATCGGGGCTCGACAAGGCGCTGGAAGCAAGTTTCGCGGGTGAACGAGACTTCCAGGCCGAGTTCCGAGTCACCTCCGGGCGGTGGCTGACCGGACGGGGACGCGTCTATCAGCGCGACGCGGAAGGAAAGCCGCTGGTCATGATGGGTGTGAACATCGACATCACAGATGCGCGCAAAGCCGCCGACCACACGCGCTACCTGCTGCGGGAGCTCAACCATCGCGTGAAGAACACGCTCGCGATGATCCAGTCGCTGGCGCGGCAGACGGTGCGGCGGTCTCCAAGTCCGCAGGATTTCATCGAGGCGTTCTCCGGGCGACTGCGGACGCTGGCGGAGGCGCATGTGCTGCTATCCGACAGGGACTGGAGCGGCATCGGATTGGTGGAACTCATCCGTGCGCAGATCTCCCCCTACCTGGCCGGCGATGGCGGTCAGTTGGTGCTGGAGGGCAAGGACCTCCAGCTGCCGCCGGATCATGCGCTGGGTCTCGGCCTCATCCTGCACGAGCTTTGCTCCAACGCGGTGAAGCACGGGGCGCTGCGCCACGCTCAAGGCAAGGTACACGTGTCCTGGACTCTGGCCTCGTCGAACCCGAGACGGCTGGAGCTGTCCTGGATTGAAAGCGGCGGCCCGCCGGTGGCGGAGCCCCCGGAGTCGGGCTTCGGCTCGCAACTCATCCGCCGCAGCCTCGATAAGATTGTCGACAGCCGCGTCTCGCTGGAATTCCCCCCGACAGGGGTGCAGGCAAAAATCGACCTGCCGCTCGCCTAGGTGAGGTCAGGACCGCCGCGGGGCCGAGTGGCGCGTGAGAGGCGGGAGAGGAAGAAGGCGGCAGCAACTGCGGCGCCCACAGGAATACCGAACTTCCGCACCAGCGGGGATTTGATCAGCAACGGCACGGCGCTCATCGCTGCGGTCGTCACCATCGCCGTCCGCTCGGTTGAGTGCCGTCGGGTCGCCTCGCGCCTCTGGGCGGCGACGCGGCGGGAACGTCCAACCATATAGACCACCAGGGCGATCACCAGCGCCAAGCCTGCAATCAGCAGCGGTGCCAGCACCGGTCCGAGCAGTTCGGCGAGCGCGTTGTGGCCGGCGACCAGCAGGAAGGCCACCGCGACCAGCAGGAGCAGCCCGATGACTGCCCAGGCGATCGCATCCCGACGCAATCGCGTCAGCAGGTCGTCCAGTTCCAGCCCGAGAAGTGAGGCGAGGGGGAGGAGCAGGTGCATGACCCGCAGTCCTAGCGGGTGACGACCGCCAGAATGTAGCCCAGGGCGGCGGCGCCGATCACGGCCGTAAGCGGCTTCTCCCTGATCGAGTCCTTCAGGCGGCGCTCGAGCTGGCCGAGTTCGTCCTGCACCTCGTCGACGGCATGCTGGCCGGTGCGGGCCAGGTTGCGGGCTTCCTTCTCCGCAACGCCGCGGGCCTCATTGACTTTGTCGCCAGCGAGGCCGGCAAGCGTAGCGGCGATCGACTTAAGATCTGCCTGTAGCTGCTCGATCTGCACTTCGAGTTCCCGGCCGCGAACCTCGCTCGCTACCGAACTCGTGGCGGCCTGCTTGGCGGCTGCCTGGGCCTTGCGGGAATTGCTGTCGGGGGTATCACGATTGGTGTCGGCGGCTGCCATGTTGACGCTCCTTATGCTGAAGCCGAAGAACGCACGACGGAGACGTAGGTTCCGGCACATAGGAAGATCGCTCCGGTTCGGGGGGAACCGGAGCGACTTGGCGGGCCAAGGGGGGCGGCCTTGCGCCCGCGCGGCTCTAGATCGCCTGCATCAACACGAGGACGATGACGATCACGAGCGCGACGCCGAGAATGCCGGACGGAAATACCCCCCACGAACGGGAATACGGCCAGGCCGGAACGGCGGCGATGAGCAATAGGATGAGCAGTATGATAAGGATCGTGCCGAGCGTCATTTCTGCAATTCCGTAAGAAATGTCGTGTTTTGAAATTGTGCTTACAGTACCACGAGGAAGAGTGCGCACGCCGCGAGTATGCCCGCGGCGGGAACGAAGGCAGCCATCAAGGGGCCGGGGTGACGGCGGCCGTCATAGCCTTCCGGAATCCAGGCGAAAGCTGACCGGCTGGCATGTTCGAGAGTTGAAATATCTCTTGGAGTCACGGCAAGTCCTCCGAGCTGCGACAGGGCAGATCGCCCCCGTACAACCGCGCTCAATTGCGCTGCGTCATTAACGGAGAATGGGCCGCTTGGTTCCTCGAGGGCAGAGGTGTTCAGGCGTGGGCGACGACGGTTGCAGCCCGGCGGCGGAACGGCCGCTGCAGCACGAAGTAGAGGGCGACGCCGGCCAGAGAATAGGCGGCATAGCCGAAGCCCTGCACGTCCAGTTCGATGCCGGCATCGACCAGCAGCCCGGCCAGCCCTGGACCAATGGCCGAGGCCGCGACAACGGCGGCAGTGGCAAGGGCGCGGATGGCACCGAGATGGGCGGTACCATACAGCTCGGCCCACAGCGCGCCTAGGACCGGCGACAGCATGCCGCTGGTCATGCCGAAGCAGATGAAGAATACCGGGATCGTCCATTGCGGCGCCAGCGTTGCGATGACCAGGCTTCCTACGGCCTGCGGCAGCAGAATAAAGCGCATCAGCCGCCACGCGCCGAAGCGATCGACGAGCACACCGGCCGCGAGCGCGCTCAGCACCACCGTGGCCGACAGCACCGGAAAGAGAGCGGTAAAGGCCACAAGGTCCCAGCCCTTGATGGCCACGAGGTGCGCCTGATGGAAGATGAATAGCGTGCCGATGGCCGGCGGGCCCATAATACCCGGGATGATGGCGTAGAACAGCGGGTCTCGGAGCACCGCGCCGCGCGTCCAGCCGGCGCCGGTGGGGGCGCCGGGTGTCGCCCCGTCGGGGTTGACTTGGCCACTCGCCAGGGCGCGCTTGCCGTCGGGCGGGTCGCGCAACAGGAAGGCGATCAGCGGCAGCATCACCGCCAGCAGCACCAGCGCCGTTCCCACCCAGACCTGACGCCAGCCGAAGGCGGCAATGGCGAGCGTCATCGTGAACGGCAGGGAGGCCTCCCCCAGGGTGAAGCCGAGGCCGGCAATGGAGAGGGCGCGGCCGCGGAAGCGGTTGAACCAGCGCGACATGGTGGTCATCGCGACATGCGCCAGCATGCCCTGGCCGAAGAAGCGCAGTCCCGCCAGGGCTAGCACCAGCATGGCCACGTGCTGCTGCGCCGCCATCAGCAGCGCCATGGCGGCGAGGCCGGCCATGCTGAAGGCCGCAAGGCGCCGCGGCGATAGCCGGTCGGCCAACCCCCCGGCCCACACCAATGCCGTGGCGCTGGCCAGGGTGGCTATGGTGTAGAGCGCGCCGAACGCGCCGTGGCTAAGGCCGAAGGTCTCCCGCAGCGAGGCGTTGAACTGGGCGATGAAGATGGTCTGGCCGGGCTGGGTCGCAAACGTCATGGCAACGCCGGCAAGGATCCATTGCACCTGACGCCCGGTGAGGTCTCGCAGGGGCGGTGATTTCGTGCGGGACATATAGGTGCCGATCGCCGCCGCAGGGGTGCGGGGCACATTGCGAGGCGCAACCGGAGTGGCGGCGCGAGGAAACGGCCGAAGGCCTAGCCGCGAAACGTCGCGCAGGCAAGTCCGGTTGCAGCGGCGGCGACGGCAGCCCGTGCGGGTTCAGTCTTCCTCGACAAACACCTCGTCGCGCCTGCGCCGGATGGCCGGCAGCATCGCTAGCACAACCGCCAGCAGCGCCAGCGCCAGCAGCGTCGCCGAGATGGGGCGGGTGAAGAACACTGTGGCGTCGCCGCGCGAGATGATCATGGCCCGGCGGAAATGTTCCTCCAGCAGCGGCCCCAGCACGAAGCCGAGCAGCAGCGGCGCCGGCTCGCAGCCGAAGCGGATCAGCAGGTAGCCGAGGATGCCGAACAGGATGATGGCATAGACGTCGAAGACGTTGAGGTTGATCGAATAGGTGCCGATGCAGGCGAAGATGACGATGGCCGGGAACAGCATGCGGTAGGGGATGGTGATCAGCTTCACCCAGAGCCCGATCAGCGGCAGGTTGAGCACCACCAGCAGCAGGTTCCCCACCCACATCGAGGCGATGATGCCCCAGAACAGCGCCGGCTGGTCGTTGATGACGTTGGGGCCGGGGGTGATGCCCTGCAGGATGAAGGCGCCGACCATCAGCGCCATCACCGGATGTGCGGGGATGCCGAGCGTCAGCAGCGGAATGAAGGAAGTCTGGGCCGCCGCGTTGTTGGCGGATTCAGGGCCTGCCACGCCCTCGATGGCGCCTTTACCGAACTGCTCGGGGTGCTTGGAGAGGCGCTTCTCGGCCGAGTAGGAGGCGAAGGAGGAGAGGATGTGACCGCCGCCGGGAAGCACGCCGAGAGCGGATCCCAGCCCGGTGCCACGCAGCACCGGCCCGACTATGCGGCGGAAGTCTTCCCCGGTCGGCCAGAGGTTTGTCACTTTCTTGACCAGCAGTTCGCGCGTCTTTTCGTTCTCGAGGTTGCGCAGGATCTCTGCGACGCCGAAGACGCCGACGGCGACGGACACGAAGTTCAGACCCGAGAACAGCTCGCGGAAGCCGAAGGTAAAGCGCGGCTGGCCCGTATAGATGTCCTGCCCGACCATGCCGAGCAGCAGGCCGAGTACGATCATGGCGAGGGCCTTGAGGATCGAGCCGTGGGCGAGGGCGATGGAAACCAGCAGGCCGAGCACGATCAGCGCGAAGTATTCGGGGGCGCCGAAACTGAGGGCAGCGCGGGCCAGCGGTGGCGCAAAGAATGCGAGCAGCAGCGTGGCGACGGAGCCGGCGAAGAAGGAACCGAGAGCCGCTGCAGCCAGCGCCGGCCCGGCACGTCCTTGGCGCGCCATCTGGTAGCCATCGATAGCAGTCACCGCGGCCGACGATTCCCCGGGCAGGTTGATCAGGATCGCGGTGGTGGAGCCGCCATACTGGGCCCCGTAGTAGATGCCGGCGAGCATGATCAATGCGCCGACGGGGGACAGCGAGAAGGTGATCGGCAGCAGCATGGCGATGGTGGCAGTCGGGCCGATGCCCGGCAGGCACCCGACCAGGGTGCCGAGTAGCACGCCGATGAAACAGTAGAGGATGTTCATCGGGTCGAGAGCGACCGAAAAACCGAGGCCGAGGGAGGCGATGAGGTCCATGCTGCGCGCCCCTCAGAACGGCAGCCACGGGCCCAACATGGGCACCTGCAGCCTGAGGCCGAAGACGAAGACGAGCGTCGAGAGCAGAGTCAGCGCCGTGGCGATGATCCCCGCACCAAGGAGCGTCGAGCGACTGCTGGCGCTGGCCGTCAGCAGCGCGGTGATGAAGACTGTCGGTATGAAGCCGAGGCCGCGGATGCACACCCCAAAGAAGATGATCGCGACGGCGATGAGGCCGATCGCCCGCCAGGACGGCGGCTCGTTGGTGTGCTCCTCAGGCTTCCGCAGGCCGGCTATGACGATGGCGACGCCGAGCGCCGCAAGCACGCTGCCGAGCACCAGCGGCATATAACCCGGACCCATGCGGATCGGGCTGCCGAGCTCGTAGTTCAATGATTCAAGCGCGAAAAAGCCGCCGAGGGCGATGAAGATGCCGCCGGCGAGGAAATTGTCTCTGGAGATGCGCGTCGCCAAGATCCGGCCCCCTCTGGCAGACGTTCCGGCCGCCGTCCAGGCGGCCGGAACGTAGTTCGGATCAGTCGGCGAAGACGCCAGCTTCCTCGATCACCGGGCGCCAGACGTCGATCTGGCTGGTCAGAGTTTCGGTCAGGGCCTCTGGCGTTGCCTCCTCCGCCGAGACCGGGCTGGTTCCGAGTTCGGCGAAGCGCTGGGCGACGGTTTCGTCCGCAAGCGCCGCCTGCAGTGCCAACTGCAGCTTGCTCACCACATCGTCAGGCAGGCCGGCAGGCCCGTAGAGGCCATGCCACACTGAAACCTCGAGCCCCGGCAGGCCAGCCTCCGCCGTCGTTGGCAGGTCGGGCAGGTTGTCCAGCCGTTCGTCGACGGTCACGGCATAGGCCTTCACCTCGCCGGCCTGGATCTGGCTGGTGGTGTTGGTGGTCTGGTCGCAGGACATGTCGATCTGGCCGCCGAGCAGGTCGGTCATCATGGGACCTGTGCCCTGATACGGCACGGTGGTCATCTGCGTCCCGATGGCCTCCATCAGCAGCATGCCGCAGAGGTGGCTGGCGGCGCCGATGCCGGCATTGCCGTAGGTGACGTTCTCGCCGTTCTCTTCAACATAGGCCACGAGTTCCTCGAGCGTCTCCGGCTCGAAGTCCTTCCGGGCGATGACGGTCATCGGCACTTCGGTGATCAGCCCGATCGGCGTGAAATCTTCGACGGGGTCGTAAGGCAGGTTGCGGTAGAGGGTCGGCGCCGTCGACATGCCAATATGATGGACGAGCAGCGTATAGCCATCTGCCTCCGCATCTGCGACCTGCGAAGCGCCCAGCGTACCGCCGGCACCGCCGACATTCTGCACCAGCACCTGCTGGCCCAGTTCCTCGCTCATCACTTCGGAGATGAGGCGGGTCACGGTGTCGGTCGGTCCACCGGCGGAGAAGGGTACCACGATGGATACCGGGCGGTCTGGATATTCCTGAGCAAAGGCAGAGGTAGAGAGCAGTAGGGCGCCGAGGGCTGAGGTAGCCATGGTGAGCTTTAGCATTTAGTCCTCCCTTCTTCTTGTTGTATGCGGCCGGTAGCTCCGGCCTGCTAGCCACCTATGAATGGCTGCTAAGCCACGAGGTTGCAACTCGAAAGGGCCGCTGCAGCACTGGAGGTGCGGCTCTGGCGGGGAGCAGGGCGCTGTCTGGCGGGTTAGCTCAGCTCCTGAGCAACCTCCCAGACATGGCCGGAAGGATCGGCAAAAGCTGCGGTGCGGCGCCCCCATGGGCGATCGATCGGGCCGTTGAGGAGCGCCACCCCCTGGCTGCGCAACGCCGCGCAGCTGGCGTCCACATCTTCGACCCTGATTGTCAGGAGCACGCGGGGGCCCGCAGCAGGAGCCGCCAGGCTGTTCGGCTCCACCAGTTCCCGTGCCTCGGTCAACAGCAGCAGGTTGATCATGACGCCGGAGAAGCTGAGCACCGCCGAGACCTCGTCTTCGTAGACGATGTCGGGCGCGAAGACCTTGCCGTAGAAGGTCTTGGATTCCCCTAGGTCGTCGACGAACAGGGTGACGATCTCGATCGCATTCGGCAGCATCGGCAGGTTTCCTCCAGCCACTCGGTCGCCGGCAGCGCCGCTCACGTCACTCTCCCCACGTCCGGCAGTTTGTGAGAGCGTGGCCCCTCGACGGAATCACTTCTGCAGGGGAACACCGATGGTACTCACCATGGCGCAGCGGCTCGAGCGGCTCAAGGTCAGGCTGGAGGAGCTGTTCTGGTGGCGCGAGCGCGAGAGCATCGCCATCGAAGGGTGGACCTGCAATGGCGCACCGATCGAACCCGGCGCCCCATGGCCAGGCCGTGAGGGCTTGTTCGAGTTTGCGGCTTCGGTGACGGCACCAGGTCATTGGCCACTTGCCGAGACGCGGCTGTACCTCGACCTCGGTGGCGAGAGCCTGGTCGCGCTGAATCATGCCGGCGGCGAGGCCATCCGCTTCGGCGTCGATCCCTATCATCGCGAGTTCCCGGTCCCGGCCCAGGCGTTCTCCATCGCCTCCGAAAGCGTGGCGCGGCTGCCCTTCGGTGAACCGGTGCGGCGGCCGCATCTCAATGCGGCGCGCCTCAGCTGGATCGACCTGCCGGTGCACCAGCTGCATCTGCGGCTCCGGCAGGTCGCCGAAGCCTGCACGCATCTGGGAGACCACGAGGTGGTGCCGCATCTCGTTGCCGCCGCCGAGCAGGCACTGCGTACCCTCGACTGGCCCTCCGCCACTGCCGAGTATGTAGCGCGTTTTGCGCCGCAGGCTGGGCAGCAGAAGATCTGGCAGCTGCCAGACCTTGTTCCCGACCCCGCCGGCCTGACGGAGACGCAGCGGCAGAGTGTGATGGACGCCGATGCCACCCTCATCGCCACCCTGCAGTCATTGCAGCAGCGCTTCCCGCCGCAGGGGCAGATAGCTCTTACCGGCCACGCCCATATCGATCTCGCCTGGCTCTGGCCCTATGCCGAAACCCGCCGTAAGGCGCGGCGTACCTTCCACACGGCGCTCGCACTGATAGAGGGCTCCAACCAGCACCTCGCCGAGAGCGGCTTCCGCTTCAATCAATCGACGGCGCATTACTATGCACAGATCGAGGAGGATGACCCGGCGCTGTTCCGGAAGATCGCCGCCGCAGTCAGGGCCGGCGCCTGGGAAACCATTGGCGGTATGTGGGTCGAGCCCGATACCAACATGCCGACCGGCGAGAGTCTCGTGCGCCAGGTACTCTACGGCCAGCGCTATTTCGAGCGGCAGTTCGGCCGCCGCCACACCGTCTGCTGGCTGCCCGACTGCTTCGGCTTCTCGGCAGCGCTGCCGCAGATCCTCCGCCAGGGCGGCATTACCTCCTTCTTCACCATCAAGGTCAACTGGAGCGAGACCAACCGCTTCCCGGCGGACCTCTTCTGGTGGGAAGGCCTCGATGGCAGCCGGGTGCTGGCGCACACCTTCGACAATCCCGTGGGCGGCTACAACGGCGCCGTCAGCCCGGAAGCGCTACTCGCGACATGGCGCAACTTCCGGGGCAAGACCATGCATGAGGAAACGCTGCTGGCAGTCGGCTATGGCGACGGCGGTGGCGGCGTGACGCCCGAGTTCATCGAGCGCGCGCTGCAGCTTCGCGATTTCCCGGCCCTGCCGGCGGCGCGGTGGGGCCGGGTCGCAGACTTCTACGATCGCGCCCACCAGCAGGCGCAGGCCGTCGAGTTGCCGATCTGGCAGGGCGAGATCTACCTGGAGCTGCACCGGGCGACGCTCACCACGCAAAGCGCGGTCAAGAAGCTGCACCGGCAGGCGGAGCGGGCACTGATCACCGCCGAGACGGTCGGCTCGCTGGCGGCACTGCTGGGCGCCGAGCTGCCCACCAGCCTTGAGCCGGTATGGCGGGTGGTGCTCAAGAACGAGTTCCACGACATCCTCCCTGGCTCCTCGATCGCCGAAGTTTACGAGGACGCCGGGCGCGAGCTCGGCGAAGCCATCGCAGCAGGAAGGGCAGAGCAGGAGGCAGCGCTCGACCGCGTCGTCGCGCAGCTGCCGAAGGGAACGGTCGAGGACGCACTGGTCGTCGTCAACCCGTCGCTGTCGGCGCGGCCGCTGCGAGCGCAGGTCGAGGGAAAGTCCCTGGCAACCGCCGATGTCGTTCCGCCACTTGCCGTCGCCGTGTTGGATCGGCGGCAGCTGCAGCCGATAGCCGGCCTCGAAGTCGATGCGGGCTGCTTGGAGAACCGTCACCTGCGCGTCCAGATCGCGGCGGATGGCACCATCGCCAGCCTCGTGCATAAGCCCACCGGCCGCGAGGCGCTGGCCGGGCGCGGCAACCAGCTCTGGGTCTATCCGCAGGACAAGCCGCGCAACTGGGATGCGTGGGACATCGAGGAGGACTACGTTGCAAAGGGCATCGAACTGACCGAGGTCGAAAGCATCGAGGTCACCGAAAGCGGCCCGCACCGCGCCGCCGTCCGTGTCGTCAAGCGCTTCCGCGACTCTTCGATATCGCAGACTTACGCCTTATCCGCCAATGGCTTCCGGCTGGATGTCGAGACCGAGATTCACTGGCACGACCGCCATTGTCTGCTGCGGACACTGACGCCGGTCGATATCAGGGCTAGCCACGCCACCTTCGAACACGCCCATGGGGTCGTCCGCCGGACCACTCATGACAACACCAGCTGGGACCAGGCGCAGTTCGAGGTTCCGGGACACCGCTTCGTGGACATGTCGGAGCCGGGATTCGGCGTGGCCTTGCTCAACGATGCGAAATACGGCCACAGCGCCAAGGGCAACGTGCTCGGCCTTAGCCTCGTGCGCTCGCCGCTCTATCCCGATCCGCTGGCGGACGAGGGACGACAGACATTCACCTATGCACTTCTCCCGCACGCCGGGGACTGGCACGCGGGCGGCGTGCGCGAGGAGGCAGAGGACCTGAATCAGCCGCTGCTGGTGACGGCGGCGAGCGGCCTTGCCACCGGTGTGACGCAGCCACTGCGCACTTCAGGTATCGATTCAGCTCTCTCCGGGTTCAAGCCAGCCGAAGATGGCAAGTCGTTGATTTTCCGGGTATACGAGCCGGCAGGGCGGCGGGGCGATCTTGCCTTGACACTGCCTGCTGGTTGGCGTGAAGGCGGTACGGTGAGCATCCTCGAAGAGCCGATGCAGCGCCCGGAGGGTCCGGCGCTGCTGCCATTCGAGCTGCGGAGCTGGCGGCTGGTGCGCGGCTAGAGCTCTACCGGGGTGTCGTCGCGGGCGCCCCATTCAGCCCAGGAGCCGTCATAGACGGCGACGCGCTTTGCTCCGGCGAGCTGCAGCGCCAGCGCCACGGTGGACGCCGTGACGCCCGACCCGCAGCTGGTGACGATCGGCTGCTCGAGATCGATGCCGCCGCGGGCGAAGGTCGCCACCAGCTCCGGGAGCGGCCGCAGCCGCCCCTCGGCGGTGAGCTCGGTTGCCGGCAGATTGATACTGCCGGGGATGTGTCCCGGCCGCAGGTGCGGCCGGGGTTCTGGTGCCTCCCCCCTGAATCTCGCTGCGGGGCGGGCGTCGACGATCATGCGGCTTCCCGTGGCCGCATACTGTTGGACCTGGTTCAGCTTGGCGACGCGGCGGGCATCGTAGACGGCATTGAAAGTCTGCGGCTTGCGGCGGCTCAGCCCCGACTGCAGCGGTCGCCCCTCGGCCCGCCATTTCGGCCCACCGCCATCGAGGAGGCGCACGTCACGCGCGCCCATCACCTCGAGCGACCACCACGCGCGCGGCGCCGAGAACAGCCCGGCCTCGTCGTAGACCACGATGGTGTCGGTATCGCTGATGCCGAGGGCCCCGACCTGAGCGCCGAACTGCTCGGGCAGCGGCAGCATGTGCGGCAGGTCCGTCTTCCGATCGGCGATCTCGTCGATGCCGAAGAACACGGCACCTGCGATATGGCTGTCGAGATACTCTTCCTGCGCGTTGCGCCCGGCCCCGGGGAGGTACCAGCTCGCATCGACCGCGACGACATCTGGGTCGTAGAGGTGTTCTGCCAGCCATTCGGTCGAGACGAGGGTATCGGGCATGGCTACTCTCCAAGCATCAGTACGTCGCTGGGAGCAATGCCCAGCCGCACGCGGCTGCCGCGCGCAGGCGGCGGCGTCCTCTGGTCGTTGAACGTGTCCAGGCTGACGGTATTGTCGCCAAGCCGGACCCGTACGCGAATGACGGCACCGAGGAAGCCGACCTCTTCCACCGTACCTTCCAGAATGACCTCCCTGTCACCGCCGATAACGATCGCTTCCGGACGAATGGTCAGCGCGACAGCGTCGCCGGTTTTTGCCGCGGCCATCAGCGACGGGATGGTCACCGTCTGTCCATCGATCACGACCTTTTTCTGAGCTGCATCCGCTACCTCGCCATAGAGGGTGTTGAGGGTGCCGACGAAGGTGGCGACGAAGCGCGAGGCGGGACGGTTGTAGACCTCGAACGGGACCCCGACCTGCTCGATGCGGCCACCATTGAGCACGACGATGCGGTCAGAGATGGAAAGCGCCTCCTCCTGATCGTGGGTGACGAAGACGGTGGTGATCCCGAGCTCGCGCTGAATGTTGCGGATTTCCTCGCGCAGCGACACCCTGATCTTGGCGTCGAGTGCCGAAAGCGGCTCGTCGAGCAGCAGCATCCTCGGCCGCGGTGCCAGCGCCCGGGCCAGAGCCACGCGCTGCTGCTGGCCACCGGAGAGCTCGAACGGAAATCTCTTTTCGTAACCGGACAGCCCGATGAGCTGCAGCATTTCCGACGTGCGGGTGCGGGTTTCCTCACGGCCGACGCCGGCGACCTTCAGACCGAAGCCGATGTTCTGCGCGACACTCATGTTCGGGAACAGGGCGTACGCCTGAAAGACCATGCCGATCTGACGCTGGTTGGGCCGGACATGCGTGATGTCGACGCCTTCGACCTCGATAGTGCCCGCCGTTGGCCGCTCAAACCCTGCGATCATGCGCAGGATCGTCGTCTTGCCGCAGCCGGAAGGGCCGAGCAGCGTTACGAACTCACCCTTGCCGAACTCCAGGTCGACATCCTTCACCACTGTGGTCGTGCCGAAGCGCTTGCCGATCCGCTGCAGGCGGAGAAAGGGTCCGGTCATTCAGATTTATCTACTCCGTGAGCGGTTTGGTCTTCGGTGCAAAGCGGGCCAGGAGCTGAATCATGCCCATCGCGCCCCAGGTGATGATGAAGGCGATGATCGCCAGCGCCGCCGGCTCGTAGGCGCGGTTGGCGCCGATGTTCTGGATGTAGGGGCCGAAGGCTGGGCGATTGAGAAGACTGGCGATGACGAATTCGCCGATCACAATGGCGAAGGTCAGGAAGGCGCCCGACAGCACGGCGATCAGGATGTTGGGAAAGATCACCCTGGTCAGGATGGTGAACTGATTGGCACCCAGCGCCGTCGCCGCCTCTGTCAAAGTCCGGACATCGATGGTCCTGAGTCCGGTGTCCACGGCGCGATACATGAAAGGCAGGGACAGCGCCACATAACCGAAGGTAAGCAGAATGTCGGTGCCGGTGGCACTGCCGGTCAGCGGCAGGAACGACGAGGAGTTGTATAGCCGGATATACCCGAAGACGAGCACGATCGGAGGAATGACCAGTGGCAGCAGGGTCACGAACTCGATGATCGGGCGCAACTGGGGCAGCCGCAGCCGCACAAAATAAGCGGCTGGCACCACGATCAGCACGCCAACGACGATGGTCGCCAACCCGACGGCCACGGAATAGCCGAAGGTCTGCTGGAAGCGTGGGTCGGCGAACACCGAGGCATAGGCGTCGAAGCTGTACTCTCCGCGGCGCATGCGCAGGGAGAACTCGAAGGTTGCGATCAGCGGCACGAGGAAATAGGCGGCGCCGAGACCGAAGACGGTCCAGGCCCAGAGTCGCGAGCGTTTCATCTCAGCCACCTCTCGGCGCGTCCGCGGACCACTAGGTAAACGATATTGGCAAAGGCCGTGACGACTATCATGCCGAGAGCCAGAGCAGCGCCCAGGCCCGGATTGTGCAACACGTCGCCGCGGATCTGCGCATAGAGCAGGATTGGCACGATGTTGAGGGAGGAACCGGTCAGCGCGTAGGCAGTGGCAACCGCACCGAAGGCGTTGGCAAACAGCAGCGAGAGCGTGCCGAGCAGGTTGGGCCACAGGACTGGCAGCCCGATATGGCGCCAGAACTGCCAGCTGGAAGCTCCCAGCGTTTCGGCCGCTTCACTCCATTCCTTTCGCAACCCGTCGACCGCCGGGGCGATGATGAGGATCATCAGCGGGATCTGGAAGTACAGATAGGTCAGGGTCAGCCCCCAAAAGCTCAGGACGTTGAAGCCGGCGCGATAGAGGTCGAAGCCGAACACCGTCTTCAGGATGATGGTGACGAGCCCGAGCCGGCCGAGCGTGGCCAGGAAGGCAAAGGCCAAGGGAATGCCCGCGAAGTTGCTGGCGACGCCCGAGAAGGTCATGATGGTGGCGCGGATGGCGCCGGGCAGCCGCCCCCGGATCACGGCCAGGGTGATCAGCAGCCCGAACAGCGCCCCGATGGCGGCTGATGCGGCCGAGATGCGAATCGAAATCCAGAACGAGGCAACGATCTGCGGGTCGGCCAGGCCCGCCAAGTTCTCCAGAGTTGGGTTGCCGGCCCGATCGAGAAAGGCGTTGGCGACGAGGTAAACCGTCGGCGCGATCAGGAACATCACGGCGAAGATCAGGAACGGGACGACCCCAAAGATTCCGGCCGGAAGCAGCAGACGGCTGGTCAAGGCGAGCCTGTCCGGCCCGGTCGAAACCGGGCCGGCGGCCGTAGCAGGGTTGGCTGGAGCAGTTCTACTGGACATTCGCTCCGACGACGCTGTCCCACTGGCTGGTGACGACGTCGCGGTTGGCTGCCTGTTCGTCGAGAGTGGGGAATACCGCCTGCTCGTATGCCTCGGCAGGCGGCAGCTTGTCGAGCACCTCCTGGGGTACCTTGCCCGCGGCAACCAGCTCATTGAAGCGGGCCGGGTGGCAGTAGCCATTGAGGAAGCCCAGCTGGCCCTCATCCGAATAGATGTACTCAAGCCAGAGCTTGCCGGCGTTGGGATGCGGGGCGAAGGCGCTTATCGCTTGGGCATAGACGCCCGCGAGGACGCCGCTCTCCGGTACCACGACCTCGATCGGTGGGTTGCCGGCGAGGGTGTCGCGGTCTGCGAGGGCGTTGTAGTCCCAGCGGATGATGATCGGCGTGGTGCCCTGCGCGATTGACGACGCCTTGCCAATGACGGGTACGAAGTTGCCCTTCTCGTTGAGCTCCTTGAAGAACTGCAGCCCCGCCTCCGGCGCGGCTGCGGCATCTCCATCGGCCATGGCGAGGCCAGCGGCGTAGACCCCCAAAATGGCTTGCGCCGAGGCACGGGGATCGCCAGCCAGGGCCACGGCATTGGCGTATTCGTCGTTGAGCAGATCGGACCAGTCGCGCGGCACGTTTTCAACGATGTCGGTGTTTACCTCAAAGGCCATCACGCCGTAGTAGCCGCCGTACCAGTGGCCCTCCGGATCCTTCACCTCGATGCCGTCGAAGGTGGACACCTTGTAGGGAAGTAGCAGGCCCTCTTCCGTGGCGGAGGGGCCGAATGCCAGGCCGACGTCAATGACGTCCGGCGCCTGCGGTCCCGTGTTCCCCTTGTTTGCCTTGATGGCTTCGATCTCGTCGGCCGAACCCGCGTCGGGATTGAGCTCATTGACGGTGATGTCGGGGTATTTCGCCTTGAAGCCGGCGATGATGTCGCCCCATCCGCACCAGTCGTGCGGCAGCGCGATGACGGTCAGCTGGCCTTCGGCCTTGGCCGCTTCATAGAGCGCATCCAGATCGTTCTGGGCCGACGCGGAGAAGGTCGTCGCCAGCAGGGCGGCAACGGAAACCGAGGCAGCAAAAGTGTTCTTCGTCTTCATTCGTGTCTCCTATGAGAAGCCGGGCTAGGCGGGATTGACGGGCGCACGGCTAGCGGACGCCCATGACAATGGGACGACGGCCATTCGGTGTTCTGCTGATAGCATTCGACGATTGCCCACGGGCACGATCCTGTCACCCGCTTTCGCCCTCATCTCGGTTTGCCTCCGGCGACAGTGCCCGTTTTCACGGCGCGAGTCGAGATTGCGGTGCTGCCGCTGCCGCGGGCGCAGAACCCGTGCAAAGATTCGCCACAGCCTTGCGCGAATCCGTCCGCATCGTTCAGTAGCGGACATGATCAGGCCGGCGGGTGGCTCTGACATGCACATGCGCTGCCTGCCTGCCTGGTCATCCCCATAAGCATCCCCGCCCGTGCTGCCGGCGCTCGTGGAAAAGCTTGCCCGCGATTTCCATTTTCGCCGCCCTCCCTTGCGTTTTCTCACCGCCCGGTGCAGTGAATCGGCGAAACAATCCGAAACGTTTTGGGATTGAAGGGGCCGGGAGCCACGCATCCGGCCCCTTCCGCATAAGGGGAGGGCCGCCATGGCTGTGAGAGCACTCGTCTGGGGCGAGAACGTCCACGAGCACAAGAACGAGACCGTTGCCGGAATCTATCCGCAGGGCATGCACGGCCAGATCGCCTCGCTACTGGCCGTGGACCCCGAAATCTCCGTCGGGACCGCCACTCTCCAGGAGCCGGAGCATGGCTGCAGCGAGGCGCGTCTGGCCGAGACCGACGTGCTGCTGTGGTGGGGCCATGCCGCCCACGCCGACGTCAAGGACGAGATCGTCGAACGGGTGGCCAGGCGGGTCTGGGAGGGCATGGGGCTGATCGTCCTCCATTCGGGCCACTTCTCGAAGATCTTCAAGCGGCTGATGGGCGCCCCCTGCGCGCTGCACTGGCGCGAGGCCGGCGAGCGGGAGCGGCTCTGGGTGGTCAATCCGGGGCATCCGATCGCCAAGGGGCTGCCGCGCTATTTCGATCTCGAGAACGAAGAGATGTACGGGGAGCCTTTCTCGGTGCCGGAGCCGCTGGAGACGGTGTTTGTCTCGTGGTTCCAGGGCGGCGAGGTGTTCCGATCCGGCCTCACCTATCGCCGAGGCGCCGGCAACATCTTCTACTTCCGTCCCGGGCACGAGACCTATCCGACCTACCATGATGCCACCGTGGGGCAGGTGCTGCGCAATGCGGTGAAGTGGGCGCACAATGCGGAGCGCCACGCCGAGCTGCTGAAGGCGCCGAATACCCCGGTGGACCAGGCCATGGAAAAGATCGTCGAGCGCGGGCCGAAGCTGCACGCGCATGGCGAGCAGGGTTTCCGCTGAGCGACTGCGGGGGGAGCGCGGGATGCGTCTGCTGATATTGGGCACCGGGACGATGGCCGGGCTGCAGGTGCAGCGCGGCTGGGGGCAGATCGACGGCGTCGAGCTGGTTGGTGCCGTGGATGTCGACCTCAACAACCTGCAGGCCTTCTGCTCCAAATACGGCGTTGGCCGGAGCTTCGCCTCGCTGGACGCGGCGCTGGCGTGGGGGGAGTTTGACGCGGTCAGCAATGTGACGCCGGATGCGCTGCATCATCCGACGACGCTGGCGGCATTGGCGGCCGGCAAACACGTGTTCTGCGAGAAGCCCCTCGCCACCGACTATGCTCATGCCATGGAGATGACCGAGGCCGCCGAGAAGGCCGGTCTCATCAACATGGTGAACCTCACCTACCGCAACGTCGCCGAACTGCACAAAGCCCGTGAAATCGTCCGCTCGGGGCAGATCGGCGAGGTCAAGCACATCGAGGCGTCCTACCTGCAGCACTGGGTGTCGCTGCGGGACTGGAGCGATCCCGGCATCGCCGGCCCGTGGCTGTGGCGGCTGTCGCGCGACCACGGTTCCAACGGCACCCTCGGCGACATCGGCATCCACATCCTCGACTTCACCACCTATGGCGCCGACGTCGAGCTCACGGCGATGAACTGCCGCCTGCAGACCTTCAGCAAGGTGCCCGGCGACCGGCTCGGGGACTATGTCCTTGATGCCAATGACAGTTTCATCATCAGTGCAGAATTCAGCAACGGCGCCATCGGCGTCATTCACTCGAGCCGCTGGGCGAGCGGTCATGCCAACGACCAGCGGTTGCGGGTCTATGGCGACAAGGGCGGCCTCGAGCTCTCCCACGGGCACTGGGGGTCGCTGCTCAGGATATGCGCCGGCGGCGACGTGCAGTCGAGCACCTGGCGCGAGGTGACCGCGGAGCCGGTGCCGACGAACTACCAGCGCTTCGCGGATGCCGTGCATAGCGGGATCCAGGGCGAGCCGGATTTCCGCCACGCGGCGGCCCTGCAGCAGGTGCTCGACCTGGCGCTGGTCGCCGACCTCGACCGCCACGAACACCGCGTTTAATCGGCGCGCGCCGCGCGCGCCGCATCTTGGGAACAGCCTCAATGCGTCTCCTAATCCTTGGTACCGGCGGGATGGCCAATCAGCATGCGCGGCAATTCGCTGCCATTGACGGCGTGGAACTGGTCGCAGGGGTCGACGTCGATCCGATGCGCCTGGAGGAGTTCAATCAGCGGCACGGTATCCCGAACGCTTTCGGCTCGATCGACGCCGCCATCGCCTGGGGAGAGTTCGATGCCGTGGCGAATGTCACGCCGGACTCCATCCATCACCCGACGACCATGGCAGCGCTGAGGGCGGGCAAGCACGTTTTCTGCGAAAAGCCGCTGGCGACCGACTATGCGAAGGCGCTGGAGATGACGGAAATGGCCGAGGCAGCCGGTCTCGTCAACATGGTCAATCTCACCTACCGCAACGTCGCGCAACTGCAGCGGGCGCGGGAGATCGTGACCTCTGGCGAAATCGGTGCCGTCAAGCACGTAGAGGCCAGCTACCTGCAGAGCTGGCTGGTCAGCAAGGCTTGGGGCGACTGGCGCACCGAGAGCCAGTGGCTGTGGCGGCTCAGCAAGAAGCACGGCTCCAACGGCACGCTGGGCGATATCGGCATCCACATCCTCGATTTCGCCTCCTACGGCTCGGGCCTCGAAATCGACCACGTGTTCACGCGGCTGAAGACCTTCGACAAGGCCGAGGGCAATCGTATCGGCGAGTACGAGCTCGACGCCAGTGACAGCTTCACCATGGCGGTGGATTTCGACAACGGCGCCCTCGGGGTGATCCACGCCACCCGCTGGGCCACCGGCCACGTGAACGAGCTGCGGCTCCGCGTCTATGGCGGCAAGGGCGGCGTCGAGGTGGAGCACCGGCACGACGGCAGCCACCTGCTGGTCTGCCTCGGTGCCGATGCCGAAACCGGCACCTGGCGAGAGCTGCCGGTGGTGCCAACACCTACCAATTATCAGCGCTTCGCGGATGCCGTGCAGTCCGGCGCCAATCTCGAACCCTCCTTCCGGCACGCCGCCAACCTGCAGCGCGTGCTCGACATTGCCGCAGTCGCCGACCGGGAACGGCGGGAACTGCCGACGCAGTGACGGCTGCCGTGTTGCCCGCCTGTGCAATGCCGACCATTATCGAGCCCGCAAATGGGAGACAGTGCATGGGGATCATCTGGGCAATCATCATCGGCTTTGTCGCGGGGGTCATCGCCAAGCTGGTGACGCCGGGGGACCCGAAGCCGCGGGGCTTTATCCTGACGACGGTGCTCGGCGTCGGCGGCGCCGTCCTCGCGACGTGGCTGGGCCACGCGGTGGGACTATATGAATCCGGTGACGCGGCCGGTTTCCTCGGCGCCGTCATCGGCGCCATCATCATCCTCCTGATCTGGCGGCAGCTGGCGCGGCCGCGCTAGGCGCAGTGAAAAGGGGCGCCCACCGGGCGCCCCTGCAACAAGCTGTAACGACGGCTATTGGGCAGGCACCGCCTGCATGGCGGGGGCCCGCAACGCCGGCAGCTCCGCTGTCGGTTCGGCGTCCATGGCGTCGGTAGCCGGTTCCTCGTCCTCGGCTGCAGGCTCTGCCTCCACAGCCTCGGTCGCCGGCGCCTCATCCTCGGCTGCCGGCGTGGCCTCGGCGGCATCCTCGGCGGCATCTTCCCCTACCGGCTCGGTCGCGGCAGGTGCTGCTTCCGCCGGCACGGGTTCCGCCGGCACGTCATCCGCGGCCTCTTCCGTTGCGGCTATGTTGACGATGCGGCCGTCGGTATAGGGCGTGATCGAGCCGCCCTGCTTGGCGATGTAGTCGGCAAGGACGAATTCGAGCCCCGGGCCGTAGTCGTAGGCGTTCTTGTCGTCGCCGGCGAACATCGAGTAGCCGTCGCCGCCATTGCGGACGTAGTTGTTGGTGGCGACGCCATAGGTCTTGTCGGGATCGAGCGGCACCCACTCGCCGCCTTCATTGACCTCTACGGAGACGACACGCTCGCCGGCGGGGGCGCTGCTGTCCCAGGTATACCGCATGCCGCCGACCTGCGGGAAGCGGCCCGCCACTTCTTCGACCTGGCTGAGACCGTTCTCCAGCGCCTCCAGCACCACGCTACCTTCTATCTCGAAGGTTGCGAGGGTGTTCTGGAAGGGAAGCACCGTCAGCACCTCGCCCATGGTGATCTCGCCTTCGTCGATGGAGGCGCGCAGCCCGCCACCGTTCTGGAAGACGATGGAGACGCCCTGATCCGCAGTGCGGTCGAGAATGGCATCCGAGACCAGGCTGCCCATCTCGCATTCCATCAACCTGCAGCTTTCGCGGGAGCCGTCGATGGTTGCCGTGGTCTCGCCGATGACTTCGGCCTTGAGTTCCTCCAGCGGCGCCGCCAGTTGGGCGACGCGCGCCTGTACCTCGGGATCCGGCTCGACCGAGGAATCCAGCAGGATGGTATCGCCGGTGGCCGAGATCACATTGCCCTCGTCATCCCAGACCACCTCCAGCTCGCCCAAGTATTTGGAATAGGCATAGGCCTGGACGATCGGGACGTCCTGACCATCCGGGTTCGTAACCATCAGCGGGTAGGGCTCTGCGGCATTCTCATCAGTATTGCTGAAGAGCGTGTGCGAGTGCCCGCCGACGATGACGTCGATACCGGAAACCTCCGCCGCGATCTGCCGGTCGCGCTGGTAGCCCATGTGGGTGAGGGCGATGATCTTGTTGATGCCGGCTTCCTCCAGCGCCTGCACGGCACCGGTCAGGTAGTCCTCGGCATCGAGGAAGGTCACGCCGGGGCCGGGTGAAGAGGTGTCGACGGTGTCTTCGGCGAGGGTGGAGACGATACCGATGCGCTCGCCCCCGACCTCCAGCACCAGGGCCCCACGCAGCTTGCCCGCCAGGATCGGTTCCCCGGACACATCGGTGTTGCCGCTGATGATGGGGAAGTCCAGGCCCTCCACGAGCTTGAGCAGGCCTTCCGGACCGTCGTCGAACTCATGGTTGCCCACGGCCATGGCATCGAAGCCGATCATGTTCATGAACTCCACGACCTCGTCGCCCTTGTAGGTCGTGTAGAAGAGGGAGCCTTGGTACTGGTCGCCAGCGTCGAGGGTGAGGACGTTTGCGCCTTCCTCACGCAGCGCATTGCGCCGGGTGTCGATCATCGTCTTGATCCGCGCAATGCCGCCGAAGCACTCGCCGGCGGCCTCGGCTTCGGCGTCGCAAGTGGAATCGAAGGCGTTGATCGATTCGATGCGGGAGTGCAGGTCGTTGATGTGCAGGATGGTGAGGGTGTATTCGGCCTGTGCCGGCGCCGCAAAGCCGGCTGTCAGCGCGAGCGCTGAGGCGCCCAGCAGATATCGCTTCATGTCCCAGTCCTCTCGTTGGAATCGGAGCTCTGTTCTTGTCCCATTGCTGTGCGACAGTTCGATTGCGGTCCCCGATGACCTTTCGCTTTCGCCGCCGCAGTGGGCGTTCAGTAAACATCAGAAATCAGGGCCGCGAAAGGGCGGCAAGCAGACGCTGCCGATATGCGGGAGGCGGTAGTTTACGCTTCCTCAACCATAATCGTGGAAGGCCCGCGGGTGTGGGGTGCCGCGTCTGCGCCTCACGGCAGTGGCGTCCCGACGCGGGCCGGGCGACAGGGATGCTCGAGAGCCCGCAGCTCAGGAGAATCCTCAGTGACCAGCGCTCGGGGAGCAGGCCGCTACCCGCCGCTATCAACTGGGGCCAAATGAACGCCGTGGCAAATTCGCGGCGGCGCTCTAGCTGCCCGGCGCCACCTCCGTCAACCGCTATTCCGTACATTCGGCCGCGGCTTTGTACTGGTATGAGCAACTCATTCCGATAAGCTCCGCCTCGTTTCGACGTGAACAATCGGCTTCATGCGGGCGGGCAGCGGTTCCCCGAGGAAGCACGCCGGAGGACTAAAGAACATGCGCAGTGCTTTGATCATCTGGGGCGGCTGGAGTGGCCACGATCCCGAGGAATGTGCGGCGATCTATCGGCGATGGCTGCACGAGGATGGATTCTCGGTACGGGTCGAAACCGATCTTGCGGTGCTGGCGGATCCGGCGATCCACGATCTGTCGTTGATCGTTCCGATCTATACCATGTCCAGCATCGAGAAGGCACATGCCGAGAACCTCGCCAAGGCGGTCGAGGGTGGTGTGGGCTTGGCCGGCCATCATGGCGGGATGAGCGACGCCTTCCGGGAATCGGTGGTGTACCAGTTCGTTGTCGGCGGCCAGTGGGTGGCGCATCCCGGCGACATCATCGACTATCAGGTGGATGTGGCGAAGCCCGACGATCCGATCATGCAGGGCATTAAGTCCTTCCCCTACCATTCCGAGCAGTACTACATGCACATGGACCCGGCGGTGGAGGTGCTCGCTACGACGACCTTCTCGGGTGAGCACGCGCCCTGGACCAAGGGCGTGGTGATGCCTGTGGTCTGGAAGCGCATCTACGGGCAGGGACGGGTCTTCCATTCGACGCTTGGCCATCGGGCCAGCGAGTTCGAGGTCAAGGAAATGGCCACCATCCAGCGGCGTGGCATCAACTGGGCCGCCCGCGCGGAAACCGAGTAGGATGGTGCTCCTCCGGAAGTAACAGCGCGCTGGCACAGACGTGACTTGAAACTTCGCTGGAAATGGCGCCGTTTCTCCTAGGTGCTATCGGCACTAGTAGGGGGAATTCATGGCAAGCATCAGCGACGCCGGGGTCGCGCCGGAAAAGCCGACAAGACAACAGGGACAGCTGGTTTACCGGCAGTCGATTTTCACCCGGGTGACGCACTGGGTTTGGGCTGTCGCACTGTTCTTCCTGCTGCTGTCCGGGCTGCAGATATTTAATGCCCATCCGACTCTCTACATTGGTGAAGAATCCGGCTTCGCCTACGACAATGCGGTGCTCAGCATGCGTGCCGAGAACACCCCAGAGGGACCGCGGGGCTTTACCACCGTCTTCGGCCAGAAATTCGACACAACCGGTGTCTTCGCGATGAGCGGTCCCGAGGCGCGGCCACAGTTCCGTGGCTTTCCTGCCTGGGCGACAATCCCGAGCTTTCAGGATCTCGCGACCGGCAGGGTCGTCCACCTGTTCTTTGCCTGGGTGTTCGCGGGTACGCTGGCCGTGTGGCTCGTCGCCAGCCTCGCCAACGGGCATTTGTGGCGCGATCTGGTGGTCAAGCCCCGCGATCTGCGCGACCTGCCGAAGGATCTCTTCAACCACCTGCGCTTCCGCTTCCGGCACGGCCGTACCTACACGCCGCTGCAGAAGCTGTCCTACGCGTCGGTCCTCTTCGTCCTGTTCCCCTTGATCATCCTCACCGGCCTCACGATGTCGCCGGGTCTGAATGCGTCTTGGCCGTGGCTGCTCGACCTGTTCGGGGGGCGACAGACGGCGCGTACCATCCATTTCCTGGTCATGGTGCTGCTGGTGCTGTTCTTCCTTGTCCACGTCCTGATGGTCGTTCTCGCGGGTCCGATCAACGAGCTGCGCTCGATGATCACCGGGTACTACCGCACGCGGCCTGAAGCTGGCGATAGGGGAGATCGCGATGCGTAAGCCGATGATCAGCCGCCGGAAACTTCTTGGCCTTGGAGCGGCGTCCGCGTCGTCGCTGGTGCTCTCGGGGTGCAGCCAGTTCGATTTTCTCGGTCAGCGCGAGGATCCGCTGCGCAACTTCCTCGAGGGCGCAAACGACATCACCTATCGCGTGCAGCGGGCGGTGATGGGCCCGCATGCGCTCGCCCGCGAGTACGCGGAAAGCGAGATCCGGCAGGGACAGCGGCCGAACGGCTCGACCGATCCTACCCGCACCAATCCGGAGTACATGTTCCTTCGCGCTTCCGAATTCTCTCTCTACAAGCTCAAGGTTACCGGCCTGGTCGAGCAGGAGAGGGAGTTCACTCTTGCCGAATTGCAGAACATGCCGGCGCGCTCGCAGGTGACGCGACACGACTGCGTCGAGGGCTGGAGCTGCATCGCCAAGTGGACCGGCACGCAGCTTGGTCCGGTTCTTGACCAGGCGGGGGTGAGGCCGACGGCGCGCTTCGTCGTGTTCCACTGCTACGACGCCATGGGGGGCGGTTTGACGGCGCCGGAGCCCTACTACGAGAGCTGCGACATGATCGATGCCTACCATCCGCAGACCATTCTCGCCTACGGCCTTAACAACGAGGCGCTGCCGGTACCGAACGGCGCGCCGGTGCGGGTGCGGATCGAGCGAACGCTGGGTTACAAGCAGCCGAAATACGTGCACACGATCGAGCTGGTTGAGAGTTTCGCCTCGATCGGCCGGGGCAAGGGCGGCTACTGGGAAGACCACGGCTATGACTGGTACGGTGGCATCTGACCAGTGCTGCGGCGCCTGGTGCATGGCACTCCTGCTTGGCAAGCGCCCGATTTGTCTTGCAATTCGGCCACCGCTGCCCCATATGCCGCTCAATCGCCGGTGCCGGGTTATCCTCTTCTGAGGGAATTGGCTCCATGATGGCGACCTACTTCTCTTCTTATCGACCAATGCGGTGAGCGGCGAAGTGACCCGGATCTACGAACCGGGTGAAACGCAACCGCGCGACATTTCCGTCGCCGCTGCATTGTTTGACCCGCCGTGCCCGAGGGCCGGTGCCGCGCCTGCTGCTTGGTTTAGCGTGCGCCAATAGAAGAGACGTGTTTTGACACAGAATTTTACCGATCTCGGCCTTTCGGCGCAGCTCGTCAGCGCGCTGTCGAAAGCCGGCTTCAATACTCCGACCCCCATTCAGGCCAAGGCGATTCCGCATCAGCTCGCGGGCCGCGACATCATGGGCATCGCTCAGACCGGTTCCGGCAAGACGGCAGCGTTCGGCTTGCCGATCCTCGCCGGCATCGCCGGCCTCAGCGGCCGCGCGGCGCCGATGACGACGCGGGCGCTGATCCTCGCGCCCACGCGTGAACTGGCAGTGCAGATCGACGAGGTGCTGCGCAAGCTCTCGTCCGGCATGAACCTCTCCACGGTGCTGGTGCTCGGCGGCGTTTCCCGCCACAGCCAGGTTATGAAGATCGCCAAGGGCGTCGACGTCATCGTCGCCACGCCCGGGCGGCTGAAGGACCTGCTGGACGACAAGAAGGTCAGGCTGAACGAGACGCGCTGGCTGGTCCTCGACGAGGCCGACCGCATGCTCGACATGGGCTTCATCCAGCCGGTCAAGCACATCGTCAAGGCCATCGGACCTCGCCGGCAGACGGCGATGTTTTCGGCCACCATGGCCCCTGAGGTGGCGGAGCTGACGAAGTCGCTGCTGAACGATCCGGTGCGGGTGGAGGCGGCGCCGCCCTCGACCATGGTGCCGATGATCGAGCAGCGGGTGATCCTCTCGGGCTCCAAGGCTAAGCGCGGCGTGCTCAACGAGCTGCTGGCGGACGAGGCGCTCGAGCGGGTCATCATCTTCTCGCGCACCAAGCACGGTGCCGATCGGGTGACCAAGAACCTCTCGATCGACGGGCACAAGGCCGCTGCCATCCACGGCAACAAGAGCCAGAACGCGCGGCAGGGGGCTCTGAAGAGCTTCGCCTCCGGCCAGGTCCGCATCCTCGTCGCGACCGACATCGCGGCGCGCGGCATCGATGTGCCGAACATCAGTCACGTCATCAATTACGAGTTGCCGGACGACGCGGAGAACTACGTGCACCGCATCGGACGCACCGGGCGCAACGGCGCCTCGGGCATCGCCATCACGCTGTGCGATGGCACCGAGCGCGGCAAGCTGCGCGATGTCGAGCGGCTGATCCGGCGCACGCTGCCGGTTTCCGGCGACCTCAAGCTCGCCAATGACACCGGCGTGGTGCCGGGCACGGAGAACGCCGATCGTCCGGCACGCGGGCGCCCGCAGGGGCGTCCGGGTGGACAGCGGCCGCAGGGCCAGCGTCCCCAGGCCAATGCCGGTCGTCACTTCTCCGGCGCCAAGAAGGCCGCGATCATGGACGGCCGTAGCCGCTCGGTCCCGCCCAATGCGGCGCGGGGCGGCACGGGCGGCAACGGTCCGGCGTGGTGGGAGAAGCAGACTGGTGAAGGCACGCCGGCGCCCAAGGCTCGTTCGGGCAAGCCGAAGCAGCGCTGGAACAAGGCGCAGAAGGATGCCGCCAGGGAGCGGCGTGGCAGCGACGGTGGCAGCAGGGCGACGGCCCGCTCGGCCTGATCGCACACTTTCAGGGCGGCCCTCGGGCCGCTCTTTTTACATAGAGAACCGTTCAGAAGCAGCCGGTTGCCGCACATGAACGAAACATAAATGCGCCGTTGCGGGAACATTCAAGGGCGGCCGCTCATTCTCGGCCCAGACCAACCAAGAACAACACTGTCTGGGGCTCGACACCAATGCTGAAAACCTCGCTCTTCGCTCTGTTCATGCTCTCTATGGCCACGCTGACCATCTCCGCTTCGTCACTCCCTGTCCCGACGGGTGAGCAGCAGCTGGCGGCCGGCTCCGTGCTCGAGGTGGCCGACCTTGAATAAACACTCGGAATGGCGGCCTGCGCCGATGAGCACCGCAGTCCAGATCCTGCTGCTGATCGTCATCGCCACTGCTGTCGCCGTCATCGGCTTCACTGCAGCGACGGTGGTCCTGGTTTAGGTCCCGCTCAGCGCGCCGCCATCAACGAAAGTGCGACCGCCGGGTGGCGCCTATTCAGTCACCAGCCACGTCTCGGGAAACGAATACTCCTCGAGATTGTCGCCGGCGCCGCCCCGGTCGATCAGCAGGAAATCCGACTCCGCCTCCAATGGTGTCAGCACGGCATGCCAGACATTGCGCGCCATGTTGACGCCCTGACCGCCGCTGGCGCGGAAGGCGCGCGGCGTGCCGGGGCGGCCGTCCTCGTCCGGACAGACGATGGAGAGGAAAGGTCGACCCGACAGCGGGTGAAAGGCCTGGCTGCCGAGAGGGTGGCGCTCGACCATGCGGAGGGTCAGCGGCAGCGTGTACGGCTTGCCGCGGGCGATGGAGATCAGCGGCCGCGCCGCCTCGCCGGCCAGTTCAATCCGGGCGAGGTCGTGGTAGCGCTCGGTCATGCCGTTGTTGATGGGGAAGTGCTCGGCCCCCTCGGTTTCGATCACCTGCCCGAAGGGCGCGTAGGCTTCGCGGGTCAGCGGCTCGATGCGGACCGTCTTCATCGCCGCAGCAGCGGCACGGTGTTGGCGGCGTCGCCGCCACCCATATAGACCGCCAGCAGGCGCATCGGCACGCTGCCGGTATTGGTGCCGTTGTGCGGCCAGTCGACCGCCTCGAGCACGCTGTCGCCGGCCCGATAGACCCGCACACCCTTCTCGCCGTAATCGACCGTCAACTCGCCCTCGAGGATGTGGGCGAAGAGCGGCACCTCGTGGCTGTGGAGCCCGGTGGTGCCGCCGGGCGGGATGGTGACGATGGCGCTGGTGATGTTCACCGGTCCTTCGGGATAGGAGAGCGGCCGGCCCAGCACGTCGGTGCCGCCTATGATCAACGGCGTCAGCAGGTTCCGGTACTGTGCGGCCTCGTGGTCTTCGGCCTGGACGGCGGCACTGCATGCGAGCACACCGGCCGCGAGAAGGAGGGAGGGAATTCTGCGAGTCTTTTTCATCGTTTAGAGCTCCAGCTTCATGTGCCGGTTGACGTCCTTGTAGAGGAGGTAGCGAAAGCGGCCGGGCCCGGCATAGCACGCCTGCGGGCAGAAGGCGCGTAGCCACATGAAGTCGCCGGCCTCCACCTCCACCCAGTCGCGGTTGAGCCGGTAGACGGCCTTGCCCTCGAGCACATAGAGCCCGTGCTCCATGACATGCGTCTCCTCGAAAGGGATCACCGCTCCCGGCTCCAGGGTGACGATGTTGACGTGCATGTCGTGGCGCAGGTCGTCGGGCTCGACGAAGCGGGTGGTGCCCCAGCGGTTGTCGGTCCCGGGCATCCAGGCGGGCGGCACGTTCCGCTCGTCGGCGACGAAGGCCGTCGGGAGGTCGATCCCGTCCACCGCCTCGTAACGCTTGCGGATCCAGTGAAAGCGGAGCGGTGCGGCGCCCCTGTTGTGGAGCGTCCACCTGCACCCCGGCGGCAGGTAGGCGTAGCCGCCGGCTGCGAGCAAGTGCGGGGTGCCGTCGATCGCGAGTGACGCCTCCCCGGCGACCACGAACAGCACGCCCTCTGCGCCCGCATCTGGCTCGGGTTGCTTGCTGCCGCCGCCGGGTGAAACCTCGAGGATGTACTGGGAGAAGGTTTCTGCGAACCCGGACAGTGGCCGGGCGATGATCCAGGCGCGGGTGGCGGCCCAGTGCGGCAGATAACTCACGACGATGTCGCGCATGACCCCGTGCGGGATGACGGCATAGGCCTCGGTGAAAATGGCGCGGCCCGTGTGCAGAGCGGTCTGGTCGGGCAGGCCGGCCATCGGGCTGGCATAGGGGGCAGGGGGCATGGCACGCAACGGTTGTGGGCGATCCGCCGTGTTTAGCGCAGAAGGTGGCGCCCGGACAGTGGGGTCAGGTCTCCTTCGGTCTCTCCAGACCCTCCTTCATCGCCGCCAGCTTGTTCACTGCATAGGCAGCGTACTGTCCGATCCAGCGGTCGTGGATCTCCTTGATCGGCAGCGGGTTGAGGTGGTTCCAGCGCTCCCGGCCCTCGCGCCTGACGATGATCAGGTCGGCTTCTTCCAGCACTTTCAGATGTTGCATCACGGTGCAGCGGTCGATGTCGGCGAACCGCTCGCAGAGCGCCCCGGTCGTCTGCGGATTATCACGCAGAAGGTCGAGCAGGTCGCGTCGCCGATGGTGGCTCAAGGCTTTGAAAATCCTGTCGTTCTCTGGTGCGTTTGACATGTTATAAATATATAACATAAGGTGGCGCCACGCAAGGCTTGGGACTGGCCGTAGGCGCTTTTTCGTCAACCGTCGGGCGGCGGTTCGAGGTCCTTGCAGAGAACGGTGTGAGCGGGTTGATCGTGCAGAAGGAGCAGCAGCATGGAACTGAGGTTCAAGGTGTCCGGCCGGATTGCAAAGCCGGTCGAAGAGGTGTTCGAGGCGGTGGTCAATCCAGATCAGCTCTCGCAGTACTTCACCACGGGCGGTGCCGAAGGACGTCTCGAGACCGGCGCCACAGTCACCTGGGACTTCGCCGATTTCCCGGGCGCCTTTCCGGTCAAGGTGGAACGCGTGGTGCCGAACAAGCAAATTGTCTTCCATTGGGGAGCGGCGGACGATGCCCCGGAGGGCGAGACGTACGCGCCGCACGACACCACGGTCACGATGGACTTCGAGCAACTGGAAGACGGCCGGACGCTGGTCACCATCAGCGAGGAAGGCTGGAACGAGACACCCAAGGGGCTGAACGCCTCTTACGGCAACTGCGAAGGCTGGACGGGGATGTTCTTCGCCATGAAGGGCTGGCTCGAATATGGTCTCAACCTCAGGCAAGGCACCTACAAGTGACCTCGCTCCCCGGTTTCCAGCGCCTCGGCCGCCATTCGTCTGGTGCCGTCGCCCGAGGCCCTCTGCGGCAGGAGGAACTGTGAAGTCCCGGGCGGGCTCGGGGATTGCCGTTTGATCCGGCCAGCTGTCGACGGCATGCTCGAACCCACCGGCGCCAGTAGGAAGTTCTTCAGGATTTCAGTGCAGGCTGGGTCCATGAGCGAGGGTACGCTGCAGGAGTCGGGGGGCCTTGAGCTGGAGAAGTACCGGCTCGGAAAACGCTTGCGCGTCCTTCTGTTAGCCTTGTTCGATTGGTGGACGAGTCGTCCAGCGGCCGACACCTCGATTGCTTGGGAAGATGGCGAGATCTGCAAGGATTGCCGCCGGTAAGTTCCCCCTCCACATGGCCAGGATAGCCAATGGGACGGATCGATCACACCTACCTTGCAGCAAAGGGGACCGTCGTGGCGCTTGAAGCGCACTGGTCCCTACTCGTCGGGCTGACTGTCGCCGCCGTTCTCGCCTATGCCGTCGCTTCCGCTCGCGCGCGAAGCCGGAGCGGCAACGAGGTACGGCGGCATTGACGCTTCCGGGCAAAGGTCAGAGAGGCAGCAGCTGCCGCAGCCGCAGTTCGGCAATGCGCTCTACCTGCCGGCAGGCAGTGGCGAATTCCCGCTCGCGATCATGCTGCAACCGGATTTCGAAGGCCTCCATGATCTCCCGCTTGCCGTGGTCGCGGACGGCGATGATGAAGGGGAAGCCGAACTTCTGCTGATAGGCCGCATTGAGTTCGCCGAACCGTGCGCGTTCCACATCGGTAAGGGCGTCGAGGCCGGCCGAGGCCTGTTCGGAGGCGGAGGCATCCGTCAGCCGCTTGGCTGCCGCGAGCTTGCCGGCGAGGTCGGGGTGCGCCTGCAGCACGCCCAGCCGTTCCTCCTCGCTGGCGCTCCGGAACACCTGCACCATGGCGGCGTGCAACCCGGTTGCAGTGTCGTGGGCGGGGCCTAGTTCGCGGCGGAAGGTCCGCTCGGCCACCCATTCCGAGTGTTCGAAGATGTTCCCAAAGAGCGCGGTAAAATCATCATAGGCCAGTTCGGCGGGCCTGATCTCCGGCTTCCCATACGGATGGTGCTCGATCCAGTGGCGGGCGATGTCGATGCGCCGCGCCACCCACACCTTCTCATGCGACAGCACGTAATCGACGAAACGGGCCAGAGCCGCCGCCCGCCCCGGGCGGCCGACAAGGCGGCAATGCAGCCCGATCGAGAGCATCTTGGGCGCGCCGGCCTCGCCTTCCGCGTAGAGCATGTCGAAGCTGTCCTTCAGGTAGGAGAAGAACTGGTCACCGGAATTGAAGCCCTGGGGCGTGGCGAAGCGCATGTCGTTGGCGTCGAGCGTGTAGGGGATGATCAGCTGCGGCGTGCCCCAGTGCTCGCGCCAGTAGGGCAGGTCGTCGTCATAGGCGTCGGACAAATAGAGGAAGCCGCCTTCCTCGCTGGCGAGATCCACCGTGTTGATGGACGTGCGGCCGCAATACCAGCCGAGAGGTCGCTCGCCGGTGACCTCCTCATGGATACGGATCGCCTCGTGCAGGTCGTTGCGCTCGTGCTCGATATCGTGGTCGCGGTAGTCGATCCACTTCAGGCCATGGCTGGCAACCTCCCATCCCGCCTCCTGCATCGCCCTGACCTGCAGGGGACTGCGCTGCAGGGCGGTGGCAACGCCATAGACCGTGACGGGCACGCCGCGGCTGGTGAACAGGCGGTGCAGCCGCCAGAAGCCGGCACGCGCGCCGTATTCGTAGATCGACTCCATGTTCCAGTGGCGCTGGCCCGGCCAGGGCGCCGCGCCGACGATCTCGCTGAGGAAGGCTTCCGAGGCGGCGTCGCCGTGCAGGATGTTGTTCTCGCCACCCTCTTCATAGTTGACGACGAACTGGACGGCGATAATTGCGTCGCCCGGCCATTTCGGGTCCGGCGGCGTCTGCCCATAGCCCAGCATGTTGCGTGGATAGCGCATGATCCGTCCTCTGTTGCAGGAGGCTATATGCCGGGCGGGACGCGGCCACACAAGCACGTGAAAAGTGGACCAGTTGGTAAAAAATCGCACGCCACCCCCTTGGAAGGCCCGCAGTTATTGCCGATAGTCCCCGGATGAAGGCGGTCTGGGTGGGCCGGCAGCTGCCCGGCCTTCGGGCAAGGGAGAACTGTGATGGCGGGCCAGGGCCGGCTGACGACACACGTGCTCGATACGACCCACGGTCGGCCAGCGGCGGGCGTACGGGTAGAGCTGCTGCTGATCCAGGGGGAGGGGTCGCGAAGCCTTCTCTCCAGTCAGACCAATGCCGACGGGCGGACCGATCAGCCACTGCTTGAAGGCGAGCAGTTCCAGCTCGGTATGTACGAGCTCGTGTTCCATGTCGGGCAGTACTTCCAGCGGCTGAGCACCCGCATCGAGAACCCGTTCCTCGACATCGTGCCAGTACGTTTCCGCATCGCCGAGGACAAGCACTACCACGTGCCACTGCTGGTTTCGCCCTTCGGCTATTCCACCTATCGGGGCAGTTGAGAACATCTGATGACGGAAGTCCGGGACGTCCTCCACTTCATCCTCAACGACAGGCAAGTCAGCCTTCGGGAGGTGCCGGCGACGCGTACGCTGCTCGATTTCCTGCGTCTCGATCGCGGTCTGCGCGGCTCGAAGGAGGGCTGCGCCGAAGGGGATTGCGGCGCCTGCACCGTGCTGGTCGGCCGGCTCAGCGGCGACGAACTGGTTTATGAAACCGTCAACGCCTGCATCTGTTTCGTTGGCTCGCTCGACGGCGCGCATGTGGTGACCATCGAGCACCTCTCGGCGCCTGGCGGGCTGCTGCATCCGGTGCAGCAAGCCATGGTCGCCGAGCACGGCAGCCAGTGCGGGTTCTGCACCCCGGGCATCGTGATGTCACTGTATGCGTTGTGGATGCGGGAGCCGAAGCCGGACCGCGGCCAGGTGGAGCATGCGCTACAGGGCAACCTCTGCCGCTGCACCGGCTACGCCCCGATCGTCCGGGCCGCCACCGGTATCTCCACCTACGGCGATGCCGCGGCCGATCCGCTGGTGGTCGAGCGGGCGGCGATGCGGGAGCGACTGCTGGCGCTGCGGGACGGCCGCAGGGTTGAGATCGGCGAAGACCGGAACCGTTTCATCATTCCTGCCAATGCAGACGATCTCGCAGCGGTGTATGCAGCCGAGCCGGACGCCACGCTGGTCGCCGGGGCCACCGATGTGGGGCTCTGGGTGACCAAGTTCATGCGCGAGATCGGGCCGCTGGTGTTCATCGGCAAGATCCCGGAGTTGCACCGGGTCGAGCTCGGGGACGGGTCGCTGCGCCTCGGCGCCGGCGTCACCTATACCGAGGCCGCTGGCGTCATCCTGCAGCATTTCCCGCAGCTGCGCGACTTCTGGGCGCGCATCGGCGGCGACCAAGTTCGCAACATGGGCACCGTCGGCGGCAATATCGCCAACGGCTCACCCATCGGCGACACGCCGCCGCCGCTGATCGCGCTCGGGGCGACGGTGACGTTGCGACACGGCGATGCCCGGCGGAAGCTGCCGCTCGAGGACTTCTTCATCGCCTATGGCAAGCAGGATCGCCGGCCCGGGGAGTTCGTCGAGAGCGTCAGCGTGCCGCTGCTGCCGGCGGACGAGCACTTCGCCTGCTACAAGATCACCAAGCGCAAGGACGAGGACATATCCTCGCTTTGCGGCGCCTTCCGCGTGCGGCTTGATAATGCCGGCGTGGTCGAGGCGGTACGCATCGCCTTCGGCGGTATGGCGGCGACGCCGAAGCGGGCGCGGGCGGTGGAGGCAGCGCTGCTCGGCAGGTCGTGGGACGCAGCGACCATCGAGGGGGTATTGCCGGCCTTCGCCGAGGATTTCCAGCCGCTCACCGACATGCGGGCCTCGGCCGCATACCGGCTGCTCGCGGCGCAGAACCTGCTGCGCCGGTTCCACCTCGAAACCACCGGGCAGGCGCAGCGCCTCCGGCGGGAGGTGGCATGAACAGGCAGACCCCCATCGTCCGCTCGGTGATCCACGAGGCACTGCCGCACGACAGCGCCATCAAGCATGTGGCCGGACGGGCCGAGTACATCGACGACATGGTGGAGCCGGCGGGCACGCTGCACGCCTACCTCGCGCTCAGCGAACGCGCCCATGCCGAGATTGTCAGCATGGATCTCGAGCCGGTGCGGGCGGCACCGGGCGTGGTCGGGGTGCTCACCGCCGACGACATCCCGGGCGAGAACGACGTGTCGCCGCCGCACAAGCACGACGATCCGGTGTTCGCCATCGGCAAGGTGCATTTCTTCGGGCAGCCAATGTTCGCCGTCATCGGCGAGACGCGCGAGGCGGCGCGGCGGGCGGCGCGGCTGGCGCGCATCGACTACCGCGAGCTGCCGCATGCGCTCGATGTCGACGCGGCACGCGCCGCCGGCGGCAAGCTGGTGACCGAGCCGCTGAAGCTCGAACGCGGCGACGTCGCCGCCGGCCTCGCCGCCTCCCCGCGCCGCACCCGCGGAAGCATGGTGGTCGGCGGGCAGGACCACTTCTACCTCGAGGGTCAGATCGCCTTCGCCATCCCCGGCGAGGACGAGGACGTCACCGTGCATTCGTCCACCCAGCACCCCTCCGAGGTGCAGCTGATGGTGGCGCATGTGCTCGGGATCCACCAGCACGCGGTGACGGTGGTCGTCCGGCGCATGGGTGGCGGCTTCGGCGGCAAGGAGACGCAGGGCAATCTTTTCGCGGCGGTGGCGGCACTTGCGGCCAAGAAATTCAACCGCGCGGTGAAGATCCGTCCCGACCGCGACGACGACATGTCGGCCACCGGCAAGCGCCACGATTTCCGCATCGACTACGATGTCGGCTATGACGAGGACGGCCGCATCGAGGCGGTGGAGGCGGTCTATGCCGCGCGCGCCGGATTCTCCGCCGACCTCAGCGGCCCCGTCACCGACCGGGCGCTGTTCCACGCCGACAACGCTTACTACTACCCGCATGTGCGCGTGCGCTCGGAGCCGCTCTACACCAACACCGTCTCCAACACCGCCTTCCGGGGCTTCGGCGGACCGCAGGGCATGCTCGGCGCCGAGCGCTGGATCGAGGACATCGCCTACGCGCTGGGGAAGGACCCGCTCGAGATCCGCAAGGCCAATTTCTACGGCACCGACGACCGCAACGTCACGCCCTACCACCAGACGGTCGGCGACAACGTCATCCACCGCATCGTCGACGAACTCGAGCAGTCGTCCGACTACCAGGCCCGCCGCCGCGCCGTCCTCGACTTCAACCGCACGAGCCCGATCCTCCGCAAGGGCATCGCGCTGACGCCGGTCAAGTTCGGCATCTCCTTCACCGCCACCTGGTACAATCAGGCGGGTGCGCTGGTGCACATCTATCGAGATGGCTCGATCCATCTCAGCCATGGCGGCACCGAGATGGGGCAGGGGCTGCACACCAAGGTGGCGCAGGTCTTGGCCGATGCCTTCCAGGTGGAGCTCGGGCGCATCAAGATCACCGCGACCACCACCGGCAAGGTGCCCAATACCTCGGCCACCGCCGCCTCTTCCGGCTCCGACCTCAACGGTGCCGCCGCCGCCGACGCGGCGCGGCAGATCAAGTCCCGGCTGGTCGCCCATGCGGCGAAAATGTACGAGGTCACCGAGGCGGAGGTGGCTTTCGAGCCCGGCGGCGTGCGCTGCGGGCAGCAGTTCGTCGAGTTCGGCGAGCTCGTCGCCTCGGCCTATATGGAGCGGGTGCAGCTGAGCGCCGCGGGCTTCTACAAGACGCCCGATATCCACTGGGACCGCGGCAGCGGCCGCGGCCACCCCTTCTACTATTTCGCCTACGGCGCCTCGGTCTCCGAGGTGACGATCGACACGCTTACCGGCGAGTACCAGGTGGACCGCGTCGACATCCTCCACGATGTCGGCCGCTCGCTGAACCCCGCCGTGGACATGGGCCAGGTGGAGGGCGGCTTCATCCAGGGCATGGGCTGGCTCACCACCGAGGAGCTGTGGTGGGACCAGAAGGGGCAGCTGCGCACCCACGCCCCCTCGACCTACAAGATCCCGCTGGCCTCCGACGTGCCGCCGGTCTTCAATGTCAGATTTGCCGAGTGGTCGCAGAACCGCGAGCCGGTGGTCGGCCGCTCCAAGGCGGTGGGAGAGCCGCCGCTGATGCTGGCGATGTCGGTGGTGGAGGCCCTCGGCATGGCCGTCGCCTCGGTCGCCGACTACCGGATCGCGCCGCGCCTCAACACCCCGGTGACCCCCGAGCGGGTGCTACTGCGGGTGGACGAGCTGAAGCGGGAGGGACTGCGATGACGTCGGTGCCCGTCGCCACCCCCTCCCCAACCCTCCCCACAAGGGGGAAGGTGCGGGCCGGTGGAACCGGCACCGTCGTGCCACAAACTCGATCTGACACCTCCCCCCTTGCGGGGGAGGCTGGGCGGGGGGGCGCCACACGATGACCCTCGCCGTAACCAACCTCACCGCCTTCCTTGCCTCCCACCCCGCGGCCATCGTGGCCGAACTGGCCGAGATCCGCGGCTCCAGCCCCCGCGAGGCTGGTGCCTTCATGCTGATCGCGGCAGATGCCACCCTTGGCACCATCGGTGGTGGGGCGCTCGAATACATGGTGATCGACCGTGCGCGGCAGGCCCTGCGCGACGGGGTGCCGTCCGGTGCCATGGACATCCCGCTCGGCCCCGAGATCGGCCAGTGCTGCGGCGGGCGCGTGACGGTGTCACTGTGTTCCATGAGCCGGGAGCTGGCGGTCCGGCTGCAGCAGCGGCTGGCCGCGGAAGCCGAGGGCCGGCCGCATGTCTTCGTCTTCGGCGCCGGACATGTCGGACGGGCCCTGGCCGCCGCACTGGCCTTGCTGCCGGTGCAGGCGCATGTGGTGGATACCCGGCCCGATGCGCTGGAGGACCTGCCGGAGGGGGTGCAGGCCATGGCTACGGCACTGCCGGAGGCGGTGGTCCGCAAGGCGCCTCAGGGCAGCTCCTTTGTGATCCTCACCCATGACCACGCGCTCGACTTCCTGATCGCCGCCGAGGCGCTGAAGCGGCCGGATGCGCCCTATGTCGGCATGGTCGGTTCGCGCAGCAAGCGCGGCCGCTTTGCCAGCTGGTATCGCGGCGAGGGGGGCAGCGACGCGGCAATCGCCCGCCTCGTGCTGCCGATCGGCGGTACCACCTTCCCCGGTGGAATTGGGGACAAGCGGCCGGAGGTGATCGCAGCGCTGGCAGCGGCCGAGATTCTGGTCCAGATTGCACAGGAACAAGGCGCCGAACGGCGCAGGATGCGGGGCAGGGCGATGGTTTCGGAAGTGGTCCATGGAGGCTAGCGTGCCTCCGCGGCTCGAGCTGGCCGGCATCAGCAAGCGCTTTCCGGGCGTGCTCGCCAACGACCAGGTGAGCTTTGCGGTGCGGCCGGGCGAGATTCACGCGTTGCTCGGCGAGAATGGCGCCGGCAAGTCCACGCTCGTCAAGATGATCTACGGCGTCATGCAGCCCGATGCCGGCCAGATTCGCTGGGACGGCGAGACCGTCTCCATCGCCAATCCGCGCCAGGCCCGCCGGCTCGGCATCGGCATGGTGTTCCAGCACTTCTCGCTGTTCGAGGCGATGACGGTGCTCGAGAACATCGCCCTCGGAATGGATGCGAAGATCCCGGCGCGGGAACTGGAGTCCCGAATTCGGGCGGTGCTGGCGCATTACGAACTGGCGCTCGATCCGCATCGCGTGGTTTCAACGCTGTCCGTGGGCGAGCGTCAGCGCATCGAGATCGTGCGGTCCCTGCTGCTCAATCCGCGCCTCCTGATCATGGATGAGCCCACCTCGGTGCTCACGCCGCAGGAGGTCGAGCAACTTTTCGTCGTGCTGCGGCAATTGGCCGCGGAAGGCTGCTCGATCCTCTACATTTCGCACAAGCTGCACGAGATCAAGGCGCTCTGCGGCACCGCGACCATCCTGCGGGCGGGCCGGGTGGTCGACATCTGCGATCCTGCCGAAGAGTCGTCGCGCTCCATGGCCGAGAAGATGATCGGCGGCAATCTCAAGGATGTCATCAAGGACAAGGGCCGCAGCTTCGGCGAGCCGCGGCTCGTGGTTGATGCGCTGTCGGTTCCGGCGATCGACCGCTTCGGGACGTCGCTGAGCGACATCTCGTTTTCGGTGGGTACCGGCGAGATTTTCGGCGTGGCGGGTGTTGCCGGCAACGGCCAGAGCGAACTGCTGTTGGCGCTCGATGGCGAGGTGCCAGTTGCGCCCTCCGCGATCGTCATCGGCGGCGAGGCCGCCGGAAATCTGGCGCCTGGCCAGCGGCGCAAGCGGGGCCTCTGCGCCGTCCCAGAGGAGCGGCATGGTCATGCGGCGGTGTCGGATTTCTCCCTGTCCGACAATACGGTCCTCACGGCCCGGGACCGGCTGGGCATGGTGTCCATGGGGCTGATCCGGTCGGGCAGCGCACGCAGCTTCACCGATCGGGTGATTTCCGAGTTCTCCGTCAAGGCGCAGGGCGCCGGGGCGCTGGCGAGTTCGCTTTCCGGCGGCAACCTCCAGAAGTACATCACGGGACGCGAGATCCTCCAGAACCCGGACATCCTGGTGATCGACCAGCCGACCTGGGGCGTCGATGCCGGCGCCGCCGCCGCCATTCGGCAGGCGATCGTCGATCTCGCGGCGGGGGGATCGGCCGTGGTGGTCATCAGCCAGGACCTCGACGAGTTGCTGGAGCTCTGCGACACGCTGGCGGTGATCAATGGCGGGCGGCTCAGCGACAAGCTGACGGTGGGCGAGGTGTCGGTGGAGGAGATCGGCCTACTGATGGGCGGCATCCACGGAACCGCGCAGGAGACGACCATCGGAGCGGGGGCGAAGCGTGCAGTTTCGGCTTGAGAGGCGGCCCCAGCCTAGCCGGCTGATGCTCTATCTGATGCCCGTGGCGGCGGTCATCGCCACCGGCATCCTCGGGGCCCTGGTCTTTTCGCTAATCGGATATGACGGGGTCGGGGCCGTGCGGGAGATCTTCCTCACGCCCATCCTCAACCCGCTCAAGTGGCAGGATCTAGCGATCAAGGCGGCGCCGCTGATCATCATCGCCGTCGGGCTCTCTATCGGCTATCGCGCCAATGTCTGGAACATCGGGGCCGAGGGGCAGTATATCCTTGGCGGCCTTGCCGGCACCGGTGTGGCGTTGCTGACGCGCGACTTCAGCGGCCCTTGGATCTTGCCGCTGATGGTTGTGGCGGGGATCGCGGGCGGCATGGCTTGGGCAGCCGTGCCGGCACTGCTGAAGACGCGGCTGCGGGTCAATGAGATCCTCACCAGCCTGATGCTGACCTACGTCGCCATCCAGTTGCTCAACTATCTCGTCATCGGGCCATGGAAGGACCCGATGGGCATGGGCTTTCCCCAGACCGTGAGGTTCACGGCCGAGCAGACGCTGCCGCGCATCGTGCCCGGTACCATCATCCATGCCGGGGTGCTGGTGGCACTGCTGGTGGCGCTTGGGGCCTGGTTCGTGATGGCTCGTTCGGTGTTCGGTTTCCAGGTGAGGGTGGTGGGCGCGGCGCCCAATGCCGCACGCTATGGCGGCTTCTCCGTCAACGGTACGGTGTGGCTGACGCTGCTGGTGAGCGGCGGTCTCGCCGGCCTCGCCGGCGTCCTCGAGGTGACCGGGCCGTACGGGCGCATGGTGCCGTCGTTCCCCTCCTATTACGGCTTCACCGCCATCATCGTCGCCTTCCTCGGACGGCTGCATCCGGTGGGCGTGATCTTCGCCGGCCTCGCCATCGCCCTCACCGTAGTCGGCGGGGACATCGCCCAGACCACGATCGGCCTGCCGAACGCGGCCGTCGGCATTTTCCAGGCGATGATGCTGTTCCTGCTGCTCGGGAGCGACATCCTCGTGCGCTACCGCTTCCGCCGTGCCGGCACGGCAATGGTAGGGGAAGCGGCATGAGCGCCGACATCCTGATCGCCATCGTCATCACGCTGATAGGCGCCTCGACGCCGATCCTGCTCGCAGCGCTCGGTGAACTGGTGGTGGAGAAGAGCGGCGTCCTCAATCTCGGCGTCGAGGGCATGATGCTGATCGGCGCCGTCACCGCCTTCGCCATCACTTACAATACCGGCAATCCTTGGCTCGGCATATTCTGCGCAGCGCTGGCCAGCACCGCCGCCTCCATGCTCTTCGCCTTCCTGACGCTGTCCTTGTCGGCGAACCAGGTGGCGACGGGGCTTGCGCTCACCATCTTCGGGACCGGCTTCTCGTCGCTCTTCGGCCAGGCCTATACCGGCCGGCCGATCGAAATCTTCCGCTCCGTCTTCCCCCCCGAGCTGGTGTCGCACCCGTTGCTGCGGCTGGTCTTCGGTCACAGCCCGCTCGTCTATTTCTCGCTCTTCATGGTGTTCGCGGTCTGGTGGTTCCTGCGCCGGAGCCGGGCCGGACTGATCCTGCGGGCCGTGGGCGAGAACGACCTTTCTGCCCATTCCATCGGCTACTCCGTGATCGGCGTCCGCTATGCGGCAGTGGCCTTCGGCGGCGCCATGGCCGGCATTGCCGGCAGCTGCTTCCCGCTGCTGCTTACCCCGCAATGGGCGGAGCGGCTGACGGCGGGCCGCGGCTGGATCGCACTGGCGCTGGTGGTGTTCGCTGCCTGGCGCCCGTTCCGGCTGCTCGCTGGCGCCTATCTGTTCGGGCTGGTTATGACGCTCGAGCTCTATGCCAAGGCCTCCGGCGGTGCGGCGGCCATCCTCCCATCCGAGTTCTGGGCCGCCTTGCCCTACCTCGCAACGATCCTGGTGCTGGTGCTGATTTCGCTCCGGCGCTCGGGCTACTCCGCCGCCCCGGCCTGCCTCGGCAAGCCGTTCCTACCAACCAACTAGAAACGACCAGGAGAAAACGAGATGACAAACATCACACGCCGCGCGTCCCTCGCGATCGGAGCCGCCATGCTGGCGCTGCCGATGCTGGGGGGCGCCGCGCTGGCCCAGGACGAACCGCTCAAGGTGGGCTTCGTCAATGTCGGGCCGAAGGACGACAATGGCTGGACCTACGGGCACTGGGTCGGCGCTGAGGCTCTCAAGGAGCATTTCGGCGACCAGGTGGAAATCACCTTCGTCGAGAGCGTCGCCGAGGGTCCTGATGCCGAGCGCGTGCTGCGCGAGCTTGCCCAGCAAGGCCATGATGTCATCTTCGCGACGAGCTTCGGCTTTGGCGACTATGTCATCAAGGTGGCACCGGAATTTCCCGACGTGGTGTTCGAGCACGCCACCGGATACCAGCGCGCCGAGAATGTCGGTACCTACAACGCCCGCTTCCACGAGGGGCGCGCGGTGATGGGAACGCTCGCCGGCCACCTCACCGAAACCAACACCATCGGCTATATCGGATCGTTCCCGATCCCCGAGGTGGTGATGGGCATCAACGCCTTCACGCTGGCGGCGCAGGAGGTCAATCCCGAAGTCAAGGTCAACGTGGTGTGGCTTTCGAGCTGGCATGATCCGGCCAAGGAAGCCGATGCCGCACGGGCGCTGATCGACCAGGGGGCCGACATCATCGCCCAGCACACGGACGGACCCGCCGCACTGCAGGTGGCCGAGGAACGCGGCATCGTCGGCGGCTTCGGGCAGGGTGCCGACATGAGCGCCTTCGCGCCGAATGCGCATCTGAGCGCCATCATCGACATCTGGGGTCCGCACTACATCAGTGTTATCGAAGACGTGATGGCCGGCACCTGGGAAGCAGACGACGAATGGCCGGGGATCGCCGACGGCGCGGTGGTGATCGGTGACTACAACGAGAAGATCCCCGAGGACGTGGTGGCCGACGCCGAGCGCGTGAAGCAGGGCATCGTTGACGGCACCATCCATCCCTTCACTGGGCCGATTGTCGACAACACCGGCACCGAACGCGTGCCGGAGGGCGAGACGATCGACGACGCCGGCCTCTGGGCGATGGACTGGTACGTGCAGGGCGTGCAGGGCTAGTAAGGCTCTGGCAACTGCCTGGGAGGCGGGCGAGAGTCCGCCTCTTTCCTTGTCGGGGGTTTCGGATGATGGGCGATTTTGCGATTCTATGGGAGTGGGTGAGCTTTGCCGCCCGCTGGACGCATGTCGTCACCGCGATCGCCTGGATCGGATCGAGCTTCTACTTCATCGCCCTCGACCTGGGGCTGCGGCGCACCCCGAGCCTGCCGCCACTGGCGCATGGCGAGGAGTGGCAGGTGCATGGCGGCGGCTTCTACCACATCCAGAAGTACCTGGTGGCGCCCGACTTCCTGCCGGAGCACCTGACCTGGTTCAAATGGGAGAGCTACGCGACCTGGCTCTCGGGCTTCGTGCTGCTCTGCATCGTCTACTATGTCGGTGCCGACCTCTACCTCGTCGACCGCAACGTCCTCGACGTGCCGAACTGGATGGCCATCTTCATCTCCATCGGCTCCATTGCGCTCGGCTGGGTGCTCTATGACAGCCTCTGCAAGTCCCCGATCGGCCGCTCGACCTGGGGGCTGATGGCGGTGCTGTTCGTGATCCTTACGGCGATGGCCTGGGCCTATACGCAGGTCTTTACCGGCCGCGCTGCCATGCTGCACATGGGCGCCTTCACGGCGACCATCATGAGCGCCAATGTGTTCATGATCATCATCCCCAACCAGAAGATCGTGGTGGCGGACCTCAAGGCCGGGCGCACGCCCGACGCTCGCTACGGCCGCATTGCCAAGCAGCGGTCGCTGCACAACAACTACCTCACGCTGCCGGTGATCTTCTTCATGCTGGTGAGCCATTACCCACTGGCCTTCGCGACGCAGTGGAACTGGATCATCGCCTCCCTGATCTTCCTCGAGGGCGCCCTCATCCGGCACTGGTTCAACACGCGGCATGCCCGCAAGGGTAACCCGCACTGGACGTGGGCGGCGGCGATCGCAATCTTCATCCTCATCGCCTGGCTGTCCTCGGCGCCGAAGCTCGGTGACGGAGAGGAGCCGCTTGCCACCGCCAGTGCCGCCGCCTATCTCGAGGCCGAGCACTTCACTGCCGCCCGCGATACCGTGCTGGCGCGCTGCTCCATGTGCCATACCGCCGAACCGGTCTGGGACGGCGTTCAGCAGGCGCCGAAGAACGTTCATCTCGACGGCGACATCGTGATCGCCAACCAGGCGCGGGAGATCGTCATGCATGCCGGCTACAGCCACGCCATGCCGCCCGGCAACGTCACCGAGATGACGCCAGCGGAGCGGGAGCTGCTGGTGGCCTGGTACCGCGAAGGAAGCGGCCAGTGACCACGACAATCCTCCGCGGGCGGGTGCTGACCTTCGTCGAGGAGCCGCAGGCGGTCGACGACCACGGCAGCTACCGCTACTTCGAGGACGGTGTGGTCGAGATCGCCGATGGCCGCATCGTTCGAGCCGGGCCCTTCGAGGGGGCGCCGGAGGGAGCCGAACTGGTCGACCACCGGCCGCACCTGATCCTCCCCGGGTTCATCGATCCGCACATCCATTTCCCGCAGATGCAGGTGATCGGATCCTATGCGGCCAACCTGCTCGAGTGGCTGAACACCTACACGTTTGTCGAAGAGCAGAAGTTCATGGACGGCGCCCATGCAAAGCGCATCGCTGCAGCGTTCTTTGACGAACTGTTGCGGCACGGAACGACGACCGCCAGTGCCTATTGCTCCGTGCATCCGGAGTCGGTGGATGCCTTCTTCGCCGAGGCCGAAAAGCGCAACATGCTGATGCTTGGCGGCAAGGTGATGATGGACCGGAACGCGCCGCAAGCCCTTCTGGATACTGCACAATCGTCCTACGACGACAGCCGCCGGCAGCTGCAGAAATGGCACGGCCGCGGCCGCGCCCACTACGCCATCACCCCCCGCTTCGCCATCACCTCCACCCCGGCACAGCTGGAGGCCGCCCAGACGCTGGCGCGGGAATTTCCAGACTGCCACATCCAGACGCATGTCTCTGAAAACCTTGGTGAAATCGAGCTGGCGCGGGAACTCTATCCGGAGGCGCCCGACTATGTCGGCATCTACGAGCACTACGGCCTGCTGGGCCCCAAGACGCTGCTCGGCCACAGCATCCACCTCAGCCACAGAGAAGCCGAAATCCTCTGCGAAACCAAGTCCGTAGCAGTCTTCTGCCCGACCTCTAATTTGTTCATCGGCTCCGGTCTTTTCGACTACGACCGGCTGCACGCCCGCGGCGTCCGCATCGCCGTCGCCACCGATGTCGGCGGCGGCACCAGCTACTCCATGCTGCGCACACTGGACGAGGGTTATAAGGTGCTGCAGCTGCGCGGGCAGCGGCTCAACCCATTGAAATCATTCTATCATATGACCCTCGGTAACGCCCGAGCGCTGGGACTCGACGACCGCATTGGCGCGTTGGCCCAGGGAGCCGACGCAGACCTCGTGGTGCTCAGTTCCCGCTCGACACCACAGATGACGCTGCGCATGGAGACGGTGGAGACGCTTGCCGAGGAGTTGTTCCTGCTGCAGACCTGCGGCGACGATCGGGCGGTGGTCGAGACCTATGTCGCTGGTGCGGCTATGAAATCTTGCCTGTGATAGCTCAACCGTCAGAAATCTCGGCGACGAGAACCGTGTGCCCTTTTCGTAGTCGGCGCCGGACGCTAGTTTCCTTCCAGCTTCTCCCGGAGCATTTGCCCCGGGCATATTGGAAGGATCGGCTTCATGGGTGATTATCTGCAGCGCGGCGGCCTCAGCGTGGACAACCGACTCGTGGCGTTCATCGAGCAGGAGGCGCTGCCGGGCACCCAGGTCACAGCCGACCGGTTCTGGTCTGGGTTGGCTGAACTGATTGCCCAGTGCATGCCGCGCAACCGCGAGTTGCTGGCGATCCGGGACCGGCTGCAGACCGAGATTGATGACTGGCATCGGAAGCATGGGCCGGTCGCCGCCGACCCCGCGGGGTATGAGCAGTTCCTTCGCCAGATCGGCTATCTCGTAGAGGAACCAGCAGATTTCGAGATCGAAACGGAAGGGCTTGATTCCGAGATCAGCGCGATCAGCGGCCCCCAACTGGTGGTGCCAGTTTCGAATGCCCGCTATGCGCTCAATGCTGCCAACGCCCGCTGGGGCAGCCTCTATGACGCCTTATATGGGACCGACGTCATCTCCAGTGAAGGCGATCTGGCGCCGGGAGCGGGTTACAATCCGCAGCGTGGCGAGGCCGTGGTCGCACGCGCCGCCCAGTTCCTAGACGAGGCATTTCCCCTGGCTTCCGGCAGCCACGCGGATGTGACGGCCTATGTCGTAGCGGAGACGGCAGGAATTGCGGCGCTGGCGATCGACACGCGGGGCGGCCCGACGACCCTTGCCGATACCGCCCAGTTCGTCGGCTACGCGGAGTCGGGCGGTCGGGCCGCAATCCTTCTCCGCCACCACGGACTGCATGCGGAACTGGTTATCGACCGCAATAGCGCCGTTGGACAGGCGCATCCGGCAGGGCTTGCGGACGTCGTCGTCGAGAGTGCGCTGACCACCATTCAGGATTGCGAGGATTCCGTTGCGGCCGTCGACGCCGAAGATAAGGTCGGCGTCTACCGCAACTGGCTCGGCCTTATGAAGGGCACGCTTGAAGACAGCTTTGAGAAGGGCGGCCAGCAGGTAACGCGCCGCCTCAATCCCGATCGCCACTACCGGGACGTCAGCGGCGGCGATCTGGTGCTCAAGGGGCGGGCACTGCTGCTGGTGCGTAATGTCGGGCACCTGATGACCACCGACGTCGTCCTCGATGCGGAGGGACGGGCGATCGGGGAGGGGCTGCTCGATGCGGCGGTGACCAGCCTCTGCGCGCTGTCTGACAAGACCAACTCCCAGACGGGTGCGATTTACATCGTGAAGCCGAAGATGCACGGTCCGGAAGAGGTCGCCTTTGCCTGCGAGGTGTTTGAACGCGTCGAAGGGCTGCTCGGTCTGGCGTCGGAGACGATCAAGATCGGGATCATGGACGAGGAGCGGCGGACGTCTGCCAATCTGAAGGCGGCGATCTACGCGGCGCGGCGTCGTGTGTTCTTCATCAATACGGGCTTCCTCGATCGCACCGGCGACGAGATACACACGTCTATGGAGGCAGGCCCGGTACTCCGCAAGGACGACGTGAAGGCCGAGCGTTGGCTGCAGGCCTATGAGGACCGCAACGTGCTGATCGGGCTGGCATGCGGTTTCGCCGGTAGGGCGCAGATCGGGAAAGGCATGTGGGCGCGGCCGGAGGACATGGCCGAGATGCTGGCAACCAAGATCGCGCACCCGAAGAGTGGCGCCAATACGGCGTGGGTGCCTTCACCAACGGCAGCCACCCTGCATGCACTGCACTACCACCAGGTGGACGTGCTGGAGGCGCAGCGCCGTCGCCACAGCGAGCCGACGCCACCGCTCTCGGACCTGTTCTCGATGCCCGTCCTCGACCCCGCTTCCCTTACCGCGGAAGAAATCGACAGGGAGTTGGAGAACAACGCCCAAGGCATCCTCGGATACGTCGTGCGCTGGGTGCAGCAGGGCGTGGGCTGCTCGAAGGTCCCCGACATAAATAATGTCGCCCTGATGGAGGACCGGGCTACCTGCCGGATTTCGTCACAGGCGATAGCAAGTTGGCTGCGGCACGGCATCGTATCGAAGGACAAGGTGGCGGCGATATTCGAGCGCATGGCCGCAGTCGTCGATAGTCAGAACGCTTCCGATGCAAACTACCGGGCAATGGTAGTGAACCCTGGTTCCGTCGCTTTCCAGGCAGCAATCGATCTGGCCATTCGCGGCGCCGAGCAGCCATCCGGCTATACAGAGCCGATCCTCCACGCGGCGCGAGCCCGGGTGAAGGCTCGTTGATGCCGTGGCGTGTCAAGGGCAGCCGGGGCTGCGCTCGATATCGGGCCAGTGGGCAACCAAATACATGATCTGTCGTTGACGGGGCAGGCCAATCCTCCCGGCCTGAACAAGACTAGGAGACGATCATGCATATCAAGAATATAGTTTCTCCGATTGCCCTCGCGGTTGCGCTTTCCTTTGCCGGCGGGGCTTCCGCCCAGACGATGGTTGGCGGAGTTGACGTTCCGAATGAGGATCTTCCGGAGGTTCAGAACCTCTGCAACAGCCTGGCAGCGGGCGCCAATGATTCGCTGGCCGAGACCAACGACAGCATCGCGTCGGGCAATGACGATGACGATGACGATGACGGTGCCGATGCCGAGGTTGGCCAGGCCGATCCTGATCCGGCAGCCGACGATGGCGCTGCTAGCGACCTCGACAACGCCGTTACCACCATCGACCTCGACACGATCACCCTTGCGGACTGCACGGAGGCCGGTCTGGTCGATACCGCGCGGGTAACTACCGACTAACCGTAGGCAAATGTCACTTGGAAGCCGGGGCAACGCCCCGGCTTTCGTGTGGCTGGTCCGATGCATGTATTGGGTGCGGATATGAGGAGTGTAAAATGAGGTTCATCCTGACTATCGCCACAGTGCTTTCGCTGGCGGGTGGCGCGATGGCGCAGTCCGACCAGATCGTCATCGATGGCTTTGTCTTGCCGCCGGAGGACGCGCCAAGGGCGCGGTCGTACTGCAACTCACTGGCGGCAGCGAGCCGGTCGTCGCTGATCGACGATAGTGGGGCCGAGTTGGTGGAGCCGAGCCCGGATCCGGCGAGTTCGTTTTCGCAAGGGGCGAACAGCATGGATAACGCATTGACGCAGTTCGACCTTAACCGGCTGACTGTTGCCAAGTGCCGCGCCGCAGGGCTGCTATAGACCACAGACGGCCTATAACTTGACGTTTATTCCACTTCATAGACCGGAAGATGGATGGCCGTCGGACGTTGCGGGTCGTGAAAGATTTCCACATTCACGGGCAACAGCTTGGTCGCCGTTGCCAGGGGCTCGTCGGTGCCGGTGTTGCGGGCATAGCGTGGGTGGGCACCGCTGGCCACGATGACGCGCAGGCGATGGCCGCGCTCGAAGCGGTGCGCCGTGGCGTGGAGCCGGAAGGCCAGCTTCCAGATGTCATCGGGAACGGCGGCGTCGCTGGATCGCTTGCGGATGAACCCGTCACAGATGTTCATCGACCGACCCTCCTCGTCTACGTCGCACAGCCTCACGAAGAAGTCGGCGTTCGGCAGGCTGGCCCGGGCGTACAGCGTCACCCGAACATTGCCGATTATCGTGAGCGCCGCGAACAGTGGTTCAGACGTGTAGGTCAGCACGTCCCTGCGCTTCTCGAGCGGCGCGTTGTCCACGGCGCCTGCGCCGGTGAACGCGAAGATGGCGCCGCCGAGGTTCGGTGTCGGCTGGTTGGGGTCGTAGCGGTAGACGTTGGGTAGAGCTGCCTTCACCGGTCGTGGCGACAGCACCCGGTCGTGATGGAGGTGCCAGATCTGCAGATCCGGCTCGCCCGGCGGATACTGTTCGAATTCCCGCCACGCACCGAGACCGGAGATGTGCAACCGCACCGGCTTCTCGCGAAGACCCTCCACGTCTCCCAGCAGGTGGGCACGCATCCAGGTGAGGGTCTCGCGGACGCTCTCCTTCTGTAGCTCGCCACTCACATGATACCAGGTGCCGATCGTGAGGTATGGCCGGTGCCCGCAAAAGACCAGCGTTTCGTAATCACGCAATAGCTGGTCGATCATGAAATCATACCAGCCGGAGATGAAATGGTTAGGAGGGGTGCGGTGATTCAGGCGGTGCGTGTGGTCGAGAGCCTCCCAAAAATGGTCATTGTCGATCGCCTCGGTCACCCAGCGCTGCCAGAATGGAACGGTGCGGCCCGTGGCCTGACGATCGGCATCCTGCAGCGGCAGCTTCATGGAGGCGCGGAGCGTGCGTCGTTCAATGCCCCCGCTCCACATCAGCCGCGCTGTCAGCAAAGGGTTCCGACGGAGCCCTTCGACTGTCTGCAGCCAGCTCAGCCACAGGCCGAGATGCAGCGCGCCACCGGGAAACACGACCGAGCGGAATTCGGCACTTGTGACCTTGGTCGCCATGGCGGCGACTTCCGGCAACGCATCGCATATCGCCCACTGAGCATAGCCGAGGTAGCTGGGACCGGAGGTTCCGAGACGCCCATCAAACCATGACTGCTGGCGAATCCACGCCAACGTCGCCAAGCCATCCTCACGTTCGTGGCTGAGGGGGTCAAACTCCCCTTCGGAGCGACCAGTACCGCGACAGGATTGGAGAATAACGTTGAAGCCGCGTTCTGCATAGCACTCAGCTACCGTCGCAAAGCCTCGCAGGCCATAGGGCAAGCGCATGAGGAGCGTCGGATAGCTGCCGTCGACGGCAGGGGAGTAGTGGAGCGTCTCGAGGCCGACCCCGTCGCGCATGGCCACCATTATCGGGGAGGAGCGCAAGGCGCGGCAGCTCCGCTTGGGCAACTGGTACAGCTCTGCCAGCAGGCGCGAACCGAGACTCATGGGTAAGCGGCGGATTTGCCGCAGTGGCTCACCGGATTGCCCCCGGCGGCTCGGCGGGGTGGGTCGAGAGGATCAGACGGGGCCATGTGTCGACTGCGTGCGGTTGCAGGTCAGCGTCCACCGTCCGGTGCTGCGGGTCAAGGGAGGAAGGAACGCTCCCGGGGCTAGCCGAGTTGTTCCGACAAGACACCAACGGAGCGGGACATGCGGACCTACGATTCCAAAAAGAACACGACCGAGGCGCGGCAGGGCGACAGGAAGATCTGGAGCGCCCGCGTGTTGATAATCGCCACGGTGGCGGTGGTCGTGCTCTTTGGCCTCATCTGGTGGATCTACTCAATGCAGACTCCGCCAGGGGTGTAGGCGTAACCGGGGCTCCAAATGACGCGACTGAAACGCGTACGCCGCGACGACCTGAAGGTTGCGCGGCGCAGAAGCGGGCGCGGGTACTCCTACGTCGACGCCGAAGGAAACCGCTTCAACGACCCCGAATTTCTCCAGCGGGTCCGTGCACTCGGGATTCCGCCGGCGTGGAAGGACGTGAGGATCGCCCTCAACCCGCGGGCGCATATCCAGGCGTTTGGCGCCGATGCCGAGGGCAGGGTGCAGTATATCTATCATCCGGAATGGGAACGGCGTCGCATCGAGCGCCGGCAGCGGCAACTGGGGTTGCTGGCGGAATCGCTCCCAAGGCTTCGGCGCCGCGTTACCGCCGATCTGGCGCTCGAGGCCGGTAGCCGGGAGTTGGCGCTGGCGATCGGCGTGGCGCTGATCGATCGTACGGCGATGCGCGTTGGGCGTGAACGTTACCTCGTCGCGCACGGCACCCGCGGTGCCGGAACCCTCTATTCGCGAGACGTGGTGGTCAATGGCGACTCTGTCGCGATCGAGTTCCCCGCGAAGAGTGGCAAGCACGCCAGCTACGCCTTCAAGGATGCCCGGCTGGCGGATGCCATTCGCCGGATAAAGACCATCCGCGGTCGCCGACTGCTCATGCATCTCGATGACGAGGGCAAGCCCCGGGCGATCCGCACGGAGGAGCTGAACGCCTATATCCGTGAGATCTCCGGCGCCCACGTCACCGCCAAGGATTTTCGCACCCTTCACGCCAGCGCCCTGGCAGCAGAAGCCTTGGCTGGGCTTCAACGCGAAGATTCGGCTTCGGCGCGAAAACGACAAATCACGCGGGTTACCAAGCAGGTAGCCAGCTTCCTCCAGAATACACCTATGATCTGCCGCCGGAGCTACATCGCCCCGTGTCTTTTCGCTCTGTTCGACGACGGCAAGCTCGACGAGATCTGGACCTGCGTGGCAAGTCGCAAGGAAGGGATGCGGCAAAGGGAGGTGCGGCTGGCGGTGGTCCTCCAAAGCGCCGCGGGCATTTCTGCATCGCGCGCCTGAACCGCGGGCGGGACTTGGCTACACATTCTCCTTGAAAAGCACTTCGCGATCCTGGGTAAAGTTTGCCAGCAGCGGCAGAGACGCCCCGCCCATGGCGCGCGCCGCGTTGCCGATGCTGCCGGCGACGAGCTGAAAGGGACTCAGTCCCTGGAGGTCGACCTCACCCAGCGCCGTCTCGGTCCGTGCTATCACGCGGCGTCGCACGTCGCTGGGAAAGGCGCCGTCGATGACCACGGTTCCGACGTCGATGACCGCGATCGCAGAGGAGATGGCAGTCGCCAGGTTGATGGCCACCTCGTCGATCCATTCATCGAGCGCCGGCCCGAGATCGTCGCCCCAGCTATCGGGCGACTGCCAGAGCACGTCAGCGCTCCGATTGGCGGAGATCAGCTTCTGCTCCAGCACGTAGATGGAGGCAACGTGCATCAGTTGCCGGGCCGACGGGTGGCTACCCTGCGCCGGCATCGATCCGAGCGCGCCGGCGTTCTGGGTGCGGCCCGGAAAAAGGTGTCCGTTCAGAACCAGGCCGCCGCCGATGAAGGAGCCGATATAGACGTAGAGATAGTCGATGAACTCGCCGCCACGGCCGAACATCAGTTCGGCTGCACAGGCGGCGGTGATGTCGTTGGCGAAGTAGACCGGCCAGCTACAGAAGCCGGCGATCTCACCGCGGATGTCGGTGGTGCGCCAAGCGTCGATCTCGGCCTTCGGCGCACCGATCTCCTCGTGCCACGTCCACATCTCGTAGGGTGCCGCGATCCCGAGCCCTGCTATGCGGCTGGCGAGGGCGGCGGGGAGATCGTGCAGCATCTCCGCCATCCCATCGCGGGCGAAATCCTTAACAACGTCGGGCGTCGGGAAGGGATAGGTTTCATGCTTCAGGCGAAGAATGTCGCCCACGAAATTGATGAGATAGAGGTCAACGCTTCGCCGACCGATCTTGAGGCCGAAGGCCAGCGCCCCGTCAGGGTCCAGTGAGTAGGGGACCGACGGTTGGCCGATGCGGCCGCGCTGCGGCTTGCCCTTGCGCAGCAGACCGTCGGCGGTGAGCTGGTTGACGATCATGGAGATGGTTTGAGGGGACAGCCCGGTGAGTCGAGCGGTATCGGCCTTCGGCAAGGCGCCATGCATCCGGATCAGCGAAAGCACCAGCCGCTCGTTGTAGAGCCGTACGCCGATCTGGTTGGTGCCCCGGCTGAACGCATCTGGGCGGTAGCTTCCCTCACCTGCCGCTCCGCGCGTAGTCACCCGTTCGCACCTCACCCTTTCCGCCCAACGCCTCGGCATCGGGCGGTCGCTACTCGCTCACTTTTTCGGGGTAACGCAGCATGCTGTCAATTAATAAATCAATCGGATTAACTAATTGACAGAGGCAAGTCTTGCGGTGAACATGCCGGGCCGGCCTGGAGTGTGTCCTGCCTCGTCATCGTGGCAGTCGTTCCTATCCGGCGTCCGCTAGTTCGGCGTGAAGTCGATGGGCAATGTGTCAACGCCATGGGAGGAATTCATGGGAAAGCTGGGACTACTGAAGTTTGCGCTGGCAGGAACCGTGCTGCTGGGCACGATGGCCGGGGCCGCGGCCATCGCGCAGGACGGGCCGGTCGTCGGCCTGATCACCAAGACCGAGGGCAATCCCTTCTTCGTGAAGATGCGTGAGGGTGCACAGGCGAAGGCTGAGGAGCTTGGCCTGCAGCTCCGCACTTACGCCGGCGAGTTCGACGGCGACAACGAGAGCCAGATCGCGGCTATCGAAAGCCTGATTGCAGCAGGCGCCGAGGGCTTTGCCATCGTCCCATCGGACTCCAGCGCCATCGTTCCCACCATTCAGCAGGCGCGCGATGCGGGGCTGCTGGTGATCGTGCTCGATACCCCGCTTGATCCGATCGACGCCGCCGATGCCACTTTCGCCACGGACAACCGTGAAGCGGGGCGGCTCATCGGGGCCTGGGCGAAGGGCACGCTCGGAGACGAGGCAGAAAACGCCAAGATCGCCATGCTGGACCTCGCGACGAACCAGCCGACCGTGGACTACCTTCGGGACCAGGGCTTCATGCAAGGGTTCGGCATCGAGGTGAACGACCCCAATCGCTATGGTGACGAGGACGATGATCGCATCTGCGGTCACGAGGTGACCGCCGGATCGGAAGAGGGTGGCCGCACTGCCATGGAGACGCTGCTGCAGCGCTGCCCGGACATCAACGTCGTCTACACCATCAACGAGCCTGCCGCAGCGGGTGCCTGGGAAGCGCTCAAGGCCGTCGGCAAGGATGATGGCTCTGTGCTGCTGGTCTCTATCGATGGTGGCTGTCCCGGCGTCCAGAACGTCAAGGAGGGCATCATCGGCGCCACCAGTCAGCAGTACCCGCTGAAGATGGCCTCCATGGCCATGGAAGCGATCGCCGAGTTCGCCGAAGACGGCACCAAGCCGGAAGTGGACGCGGAACTCGGCTTCCTCGACACCGGGGCCACGCTGATCACCGACAAGCCGGTCGAAGGGGTGGAGTCCATCACCAGTGACGAGGGCCTCGAGCTCTGCTGGGGCTGACACACTTGCTCCGAGGATGTTGAATGAAGTGAAGTGAAAGGAGCCGCCGGGCGGCGCGTCCGGCGGCTTGTCCACGGGAGGGGATGGACAGATGAGTGACCACGACGGTGGCGCGGCAACGGCCGAAACCGGACTTGCGGGGGCCAGCGCAGAAGTGGCCCAGTTCGAGGAGGAGACTCCGGGGGCGCTCCGGCGCGTCCAGCAGTTCTTCCATCAGTATCCGACGACCATTCCCTTTCTCATCCTCCTGCTCGCGGCAGTGGCGTTCACTTTCGTTACCGATGGCCGCTTTCTCAGCCCGCTCAACCTCAGCCTGATCCTCACCCAGGTGACGATCATCGGCACGCTTGCCACGGCGCAGACGCTGGTAATCATCACCGCCGGCATCGATCTGTCGGTGGGCGCCATCATGGTGCTGTCGTCCATTGTCATGGGGAAGCTGGCGACCGATGCCGGCGTGCCGGTGCCCATCGCCTTTGGTCTAGGCCTCCTGACCGGTCTCGCCTGCGGGCTGCTGAACGGCCTCATTGTCACTATGCTGAAGCTGCCCCCGTTCATCGTCACTCTCGGCACCTGGAGCATCTTCGCGGCGCTGGTGACGCTGGTCTCGCAGGCCGCCACGATTCGCGCCCAGGCGCTGGACGAGTTCGCGCCCTTCCTCAAGGTATTGGGCAACCGAATACCCTTCGGGGGCGGGTTCTTCGTCATGTACGGCTCCCTCGTCATGCTCGGGCTGGCATTGTTCGTTTGGTACCTGCTGTCGCGCACCGCCTTCGGGCGCCACGTCTATGCCATCGGCGACGATCCGGTTGCCGCGCGGCTGGCGGGAATCCGCGTGAACTGGACGCTCATCAGGGTCTACGCGCTTGCCGGTCTCATTTGCGGCATCGCCGGCTGGGTGCTCATCGGCCGCGTGGGCGCAGTGTCGCCGCTCGGGAACCAGACGGCCAACCTCGATGCGATCACCGCTGTGGTGATCGGCGGGACTTCCCTGTTCGGCGGCCGCGGAGCGATTATCGGTACGCTGTTCGGGGCCCTGATCGTCGGCGTTTTCGACAGTGGGCTGTCGCTGACCGGCGTGGATCCCCTGTGGCGGCAGCTGACCGTCGGCGCCTTGATCATCGTCGCGGTGGCCATCGACCAGTGGATCAGGAAGGTGTCGGCATGAGCGGGAATGGAGAATCACCCGTCCTGCAGGCGCGGGGGCTGGTCAAGCGCTACGGCCGGGTCGTCGCGCTCGACCACGCCGACTTCGACCTCCGGGCCAACGAGATCATCGGGGTCATCGGCGACAATGGCGCCGGCAAATCGACTCTCATCAAGTCGCTGTGCGGGGCGGTGATCCCCGACCAGGGGGAAATCCTGCTTGACGGCAAGGCGGTGCATTTCCGGTCGCCGCTCGACGCCCGCCACGCCGGGATCGAGACGGTGTACCAGGATCTGGCCCTGTCACCGGCGCTGAGCATCGCCGACAACATGTTCCTCGGGCGCGAGATTCGTACCCCCGGCCTTGCAGGCAGGCTGCTTCGGAAGCTGGATCGCGCCGAGATGCAGAAGCGCGCCCGCGAGAACCTTTCCGACCTGGGATTGCTGACGATCCAGAACATCAACCAGGCGGTCGAGACGCTGTCTGGCGGCCAGCGGCAGGGGGTGGCGGTGGCGCGGGCGGCGGCGTTCGGCAGCCGTGTCGTCATCATGGACGAGCCGACCGCGGCGCTCGGCGTCAGGGAGAGCCGCAAGGTTCTGGAACTGATGCTGGCGCTCAAGCGCAAGGGCCTGCCGATCGTCCTGATTTCACACAATATGCCGCATGTTTTCGAGGTGGCGGACCGCATCCACATCCATCGGCTGGGCCGCCGGATCGCGGTGATCCGGCCGCAGGACTATTCGATGTCGGATGCAGTCGCGATCATGACCGGCGCCATGCCGCCGCCGCCGGCGGCATAGGCAGCTGCAGGGAACTTCCGGGGGCCGTGCGGGCGGGCGCACCGGTAGCGTCGACGTACCCTGCAAGGCGGCTTACAAGGGGAAGAGGTTTCGTAGCAGAAGTGACCGTCAGATGACGCAAGTCCCCGCCCTGGTGCTGGAGCGCCAGCATGAACTGCTCCTCCGCGAGATCGACCTACCGCTCGAGGTCGGGCCGCGCGACGTCAAGATCAAGATCCACACGGTCGGCGTCTGCGGCTCCGACGTGCACTACTACACGCATGGCCGCATCGGGCCGTTCGTCGTCAACGCGCCCATGGTGCTGGGACACGAGGCGGCCGGAACGGTGGTGGAGCTGGGTTCGGAGGTCACGCAGCTGCAGGTCGGCGATCGCGTCTGCATGGAGCCGGGGATTCCTGATCCGAATTCGCGGGCCAGCCGTCTAGGGATGTACAACGTCGATCCCGCCGTGTCGTTCTGGGCGACGCCGCCGGTGCACGGGGTGCTGACGCCGTTCGTCGTTCACCCCGCCGACTACACCTTCAGGCTGCCCGACAATGTGAGCTTCGCCGAGGGCGCCATGGTCGAGCCATTCGCGGTCGGCATGCAGGCGGCGCTGAAGGCCGGTATTAAACCGGGAGACACGGCGGTGGTGATCGGGGCGGGCCCGATCGGCACCATGGTGGCGGTTGCGGCCCTGGCTGGCGGCTGTGCCCGGGCCATCGTCGCCGATCTGGCGCAGCCGAAGCTGGATATCGCTGCGGGCTACCAGGGCGTGGTTCCGGTCAATGTGCGGGAGCAGGATCTGGCGGCGGAGGTGCAGCGGCTGACGGAAGGTTGGGGCGCGGACGTGGTGTTCGAATGTTCCGGCTCGCCGAGGGCCTGGCAGGGGATCGCAGAGCTGCCGCGACCCGGTGGTACCATCGTGGTGGTGGGGCTGCCGGTGGAACCGGTGGATCTCGACGTCGCGGGACTGTCGGTCAAGGAGCTCACCGTGACCTCAGTGTTCCGCTACGCCCACCAGTACGAGCGGGCTATCGCGCTGATGGCCTCGGGGCGGGTCGACCTGAAGCCGCTGATCTCCGAGACTTTCGCCTTCGCGGACTCCGTCAGGGCCTTCGAGCGGGCGGTCGAGGCGCGGCCGGCCGACGTGAAACTGCAGATCAGGATGGACGCATAATGGATCTCGGGCTCAGCGGTAAGACCGCAGTCATCACCGGCGGCAGCGTCGGCATCGGTCTCGCGGTTGCCGAGGGGCTCGCGGCGGAGGGCGCGAACCTGGTGATGACGGCGCGCGGCGGGGATCGCCTGCAGGCGGAGGCGGCGCGCATTGCCGACGCCCATGGCGTCATCGTTCATGCCGTGGCCGCGGATGTCGCGACCGCGGCGGGCTGCGAGGCGGTGGTGGCCGGGGCGCAGAAGGCGTTTGGCGGCGCCGACATCCTCATCAACAATGCCGGCACCGGCTCCAACGAGACGATTCAAGAGGCCGACGATGCACGGTGGCAGTATTACTGGGACCTGCACGTGATGGCGGCGGTGCGGCTGGCTCGGGGCATCGTGCCGCAGATGAAGCGGCGCGGCGGCGGCGTCGTGCTCCATAATGCCTCCATCTGCGCGGTGCAGCCGCTCTGGTACGAGCCGATCTACAACACAACAAAGGCGGCGCTGATGATGTTCTCGAAGACGCTTTCGACGGAGGTGGTCGGCGACAACATCCGCGTCAACTGTATCAATCCGGGGTTGGTGCTGACGCCGGACTGGGTGAAGACGGCCAAGCAACTGGCGGGGGAGCACGGCTACGAGGCGCACCTGCAGGGGGTGGCCGACGAGGCGGGGGGCATGAAGCGTTTCGCGACGCCGGAGGAACTGGCGCACTTCTTCGTCTTCCTCTGCTCGGACAAGGCGAGCTACTCCACCGGTTCCACCTATTTCGTCGACGGCGGGTGGTTAAAGACGGTGTAGCCCCCTCCATTACACGGAAAGCGGAACCACCCGCCATTCCTGCCGTTGAGCCAGCATCCCGGGAGCACAAGCGTCATGGATCCCGCCTATCTAGGCTTTATGGAAACACACACGCCGCAGCATGTCATGCTGGCCAGGCTGCTGGTGGCGGCCATTCTCGGCGGGATTATTGGCTTTGAGCGGGAGGCGCACAGCCTTGCTGCCGGGCTGCGTACGCACATCCTCATCGCTACGGCAGCGTGCCTTTTTACCCTCCTGACCTTCGAGATCTTCCACATGTCGGACGTGATCAGCACCGGTCGCGCCGATCCGATCCGCGCAATCGAAGCGGTCACGGCCGGAATTGCCTTTCTTGGTGCCGGTGCGATTTTTCAGAAGCGGCGTGGTGTGCAGGGGCTGACCACGGGCGCCGGGATGTGGCTTGCAGGCGCCGTCGGTGTGGCCGCCGCTCTCGGCTTCTACGTCGTAGCGCTGTGGGTGTCGCTGCTGGCCGTCCTGGTGCTGGCGGCGCTGCGGGCAGTCGCCCACCGGATCATCGCTCCGCCGGGACGCGGCGCGGACGACTCTCCAGCACCGCACTAGCGGAACATCAAAGGGCTTCAGGTCGTTTTCCGCTAAAGAGGAGTGAACGATGCCAGCTCAATCGAAAGCACAGCAGAAGGCGGCCGGTGCCGCCCTGTCGGCGAAGCGCGGTGACACCAAAGTTGGTGACCTGAAGGGCGCCTCGAAGGATATGTACAAGTCGATGTCGGAGAAGGAACTCGAAGAGCTGGCATCGACCGACCGGAAAGGCCTGCCGGAGCACAAGCAGGACGACTGAGCAGTTAAGGTGCTACGCGCCAAGCGCGTTCAACCGCTGTGTCCTGACCCAGTAGCTGACGAGTCTCGCTGCTTCCCGGCGGTAGTCGCTGTCCTCCACCAGGCGCTCGACCACCACGTTGGCTCCGGCTGCAAACTGCATTTCGTGCAGCTGCCGGTCTGTTCCGGGCAGCAGGGCCGCGATGGGAAGCAGGCGCCCTCCAGGCGCTGACCGTACACATCTGATCATGCTGGCAGTCGCTTCGGCTGAACTCATCATGCCGATGACGAGCAGGTCGGGCTGCTCCTCGATAGCCTGCAGAAGGCCCACCAGCTCCGCCATGGACTGGTCACTGCCGTCCAGCCAGCGTACCGATGGAGCGCCGTGCGCCAGTAGCATCCTCGTCAGTCGCCGTGCCGTCTCGGGCTCGTCGGCAACGAGTGTCATATAAGGTCGCCGATAGCTTCCAGGGGCGTTCATTCCTTGATCCTTCGTCACAGCGGTCTTCGTAGCCGGCCAAGTGGTGGCAGAAGCCGCCGGAAGGAAGGCAGGCGGCGGCGACAGATTGACGCGAGCGCCACCGGCGCTTAGCGCTGCGGGCTGCAGCAACCGGAACAGTGAGGTCTGTCATGTCATTTCGTGCGCTCGTTACCGACCGGGCTGCTGACGGCGCGGTCAGCAGCCGCGTCGCGACCTTGGATGAGGATCGGCTGCCGGATGGCGAGGTGCTGGTGGCGGTTGAGTGGTCCGGTCTCAATTACAAGGACGGCCTGTGCCTCAGGAGCCTCGGCAATCTGGTCAAAACCTATCCGCATGTCGCGGGCATAGACTTCGCCGGTCGCGTCCTCGAGAGTGAAGATCCGCGCTATCGACCTGGCCAGGAGGTGGTGCTGACGGGGTGGCGGGTAGGGGAACTGCATTGGGGTGGATTCGCCGAACGGGCGCGCGTACGCGGCGACTGGCTGGTTCCGCTTCCCGAGCGGCTGAGCACCCGCAAGGCCATGCTGCTCGGAACTGCGGGTCTGACTGCCATGCTGGCCATCGACCGCCTGGAAAAGGCAGGTATCGCGCCGGAAAAGGGCCCGGTGCTGGTTACCGGTGCTGGCGGCGGGGTGGGATCGCTCGCCGTCTACCTGCTGGCGCGGCTCGGCTACCGGGTCACCGCTGTGACAGGGCGGGCGGAGGTGGCAGACCGACTGCGGCGGCTCGGTACGTCCGAGATCCTTGATCGCTCCGCTTTGCTCGCCCCTTCGGGACGTGTGCTCGACAAGGAACAGTGGGTGGCGGCGATAGACCCTGTCGGCGGCCAACTGCTCGGGGAGGTCCTCAAGAAGGTCAGGTATGGCGGCGCAGTGGCAGCGATCGGCGCCGCGGGCGGACCCACATGGGAGGCGAGCATCATCCCCTTCATTCTCCGCGGCATCTCGCTGCTGGGGATCGACAGCGTCATGCAGCCGCAGGAGGCGCGGGTCGCCGCATGGGGGCGCCTCGCCGAGCTGTTCTCGGCCGAAGACTATGCCGACCTAACGCGGGAGGCACGGTTGGAAGAGCTGCCCGGACTCGCAGCGACCATTCTCGAGGGGCAGCTGGCGGGCCGCGTCATCGTCGATCCAGCGAAGACCGACTAGTTTTCGAACAATTCCTTCGCCAGCGCGACGAAGGCCTGGCCACGTTCTTCGAAGTTTCGGAACACCTTGCCCGGCGCTTCCCGCTGCCCATAGCTCGGGGCGCCTGGCGACAGAATGATGGTATCATAGCTCTCTCGACGGCTGGCCAAGGCCTCCATCGCCGCACGAAGGTCTGCTGCTTCAAGCACCTCGATCTCCGGTGCCGCCGCGTAGGTTGCGGTGGCCAGGCGGTCGCCGGTTACCGGCAGGCAGACGAGAACCGTGACGCCGGCCGGAGCGAGTAGCGCGGCCAGCTCGGTATAGTCCTGGTGCCGCTCATGGCCGCCGGCGATGAGGGCGATGCGCTGCCCCTCATAGGCGTTGAGGGCCGCCTTGGTCGCTTCGGGTGTCGTGGAGATGGAATCATTGACGAAGGCGCGGCCGCCGAACTGGTGCTCCTCGAGCCGGTGAGGCAGGGGCGTGAAGGCCTCGATCCCGCGAACCACGGCTTCGAGGTCAGCACCTGCCCGCATCGCGATCTGTGCCGCCAGCATGGCGTTGTCGAGGTTGTGGGTGCCGCGAAGGCGTGAGCGGCCGACGGCGGTGGCGATGCGGTCGGCGATGAACGGGGCAAGGGGCGGGATCAGTCGCTTGCGATCACGAACAGCCTCCAGCACCAGCGGGTTGTCCCTTGCTCCCGCACCGAGTGCGACGCTCATCGGGTGATCGCGGTCGATGAGGTTGAGTTTATCGGCGTAGTAGCGATTGACGTCGCGGTGCCAGTCCGTGTGCTCCGGCGTAAGGTTGGTGATGGCGGCGATGTCCGGTGAAAAGGCCATGTCCGCGGTCTGGTAGGAGGAGAGCTCGAAGACCACGATCTGGTGGCGGTCAGCGATTTCCAGCGGCGCCAGCCCGACGTTGCCCGCCAGCCCGGCATCGAGGCCGGACTCGGTGAGCATCAGGTGCACCAGCGTCGCGGTGGTCGACTTGCCCTTGGTTCCCGAAATGGCGACGACGGTGCGGCCGGTGCGGTAGGCTTCTGCCCAGAGGTTGAGGTTGGAGGTGACCGCAATGCCGGCCTCGCGGGCAACGGCGAAAATCGGCCGATAGCGGGAGACGCCTGGGCTCTTGACGATCGTGGCGAAGCGATGCTCGGCAATGGCCGCGGGAAGATCGACGGGCGCGATAATTTCGGTGCCCTCGATGTCGGCTTCGCCGCTATCAACCGTTACGAACACCTTTGTTTTCGGCGCCCGGGCCTTGATGAAGGCGCGCGTGGAGCGCGCCTCGCGGCCGGCGCCATAGAGCAGGACGGGTTCGTCAAAGCGCATGTTGGGCGACTCGGTTTGCAAGATCACTCGGTATCAGGTGTTCTGGGCTATCCGACATCAGATCAGCAAGGGCAGCCTGCAGTTGCGCCTCCCCATACTGCGCCAGCAGGTCGCCGCGGAGGCGCGCTACTATCGCATCGCTCGCCCAGTCCGGCCGTTGCGCAAGCGCCAACAGGCAGGCGGCGGCTTCCAAGATCTCACCGACGCATTCCCAGGGCTTCTGCCCGGCGAGGCCGGTCAGCTCGCGGAACGACGCCTCATTCTCCGGATTTGCGAGAAGGTTCTGTCCGAAGATGCTGATAAGCCTTTGCTTCTCCATGAAAGGAGCGAGGATCAGGAAGACGAAATGGCACTTGGGGCACTTGCCGCACCAGAGCGGCCCATCGTGGCCATCATAGCGGAAGTTGCGATTGCAGCTGGAGAACACCCGGTCGAAGCGGTCGTCGCGGGCGAAAAGCTGGGCGATGCGGGCCTCCGAAAACGGACGCAGCAACGAGAAGTAATCCAGTGACCCGCCGGTGGCGGCGGCGAGAGTGTCGGCGAGACGCTGCTCGAACGCCAGCGATTTGGAGTATTGGTGATTGACCTCGCGGCCGTCGTGTATCGCGTTGCCTTCACTGGCCGAGCGCTCATTGGAAAGGACGATACGATCGTAGGAATAGAGCAGGGCAGCAAGCGCCGCGATCATCGAGTTGATGGCGGTCGATGGGACGTGGCCGGTCAGGTAGCCGGGCTCCTTGCTGAGCCGGATCATTTCCCGATCAAGCGTGCGGGTGACGTAGATTGGGGGGCGACTGATACGGTCGACGGAGGTCAGGATCGGGCCCTTGGGATTGACGGCGAAGGGCGTGAAGTCGACACCTGCCGCTTCCAGCAGTTGCAGGCTCACCAGGGAATCCTTGCCGCCCCCGATAGGCAGGAGAGCGCGCTCGCGCAACACTGGCGCCGGCGGCGCCGAGCGTATGTCATCGGCGGCCAGCAGTTCCAGCCTGCCGAAGCGATTGAGATGGTTTCGGGCGTAGAACTCACCGAGGCCGTTCTCGTAGAGGTCGATGACGAAGGCCCGCTCCGGTGCCGTCAGTTGCAGGTCCGGCGCGGAAATGGTCAGGGGCGCCTTGAGCTTGAAGTAGCTGACGCCGAGGACCAGCGCGGTCAGGTCCAGCAGCTTCAGGAAGGAGGCGCTGGTCGCCACCTCGGCATCGCCGCCCTCCGGAAACTGCAGCGTCTCGACGAAGTCCAGACCGTCCAGCCCATAGCGGAAGTGGGCCACTCCTGTGGCGGCGTCGATCTCGGGGCTGCGGATGAGGAATGGCGAGGTCAAGGGAGCGCTTTCCGCCGGTCAGTAGATCCGAACGCTGAGGCGTTGAACGATATCGGTATGCAGGCGCTGGAATCCAAATTCCCGCATGGTGCACTGCCAGGAACTCCCCACCCGTTCAATCCGGAACAGGTTATAGCGCGCAGGATCGTGCCCGCCGGTATCGCCCTGCGCCATCCCCGCCGCGGCGACCCCGATCACCGGGACATCCCCTTGGGGGCCGGGGATGGAGTAGATCGTCGACTTGTGAGTGTGGCCATGCAGCACGAGCTCTGCGCCGGCTTCAACCACGGCGCGGCGAAAGTTGCGGGCACCCCAGAGCCCCAGGCGCGGGTGCCGGGCCTCCTGATTCGGCGGGTGATGGATGAGCACGATGCGGAAGTAGCCGGCATCTCCGAGCAGGCGCAGGCAGCGGGCGAGGCGCGCCTGCTGGTCCGGCTCGAAGCTGCCCGTCGCCATCCATGGCAGGGTTGGCACCGCACTGCTGCAGGAGACGATTGCGACCTCGCCTTGGCGCCGCACGAATGGAAACTGGTTGTCGTCTATGGTCTCGCCAAGAGCGTAGGCATCCCAGCGCTGGAGTGCCTTCTCCAGCTGGCCCGGAACATAGGCATCGTGGTTGCCCGGAGAGATGCAGACGCGGTCGGCGTCGCCGACGGTCTGCAGCCAGTTGTAGGCGGTGTTGATCTCGGCATCGAGGGCGAGATTGACAAGATCGCCCGTCACCGCCACGAAGTCGGGCTTCTGTTCGTTAAGGTGCCGGATCAGCCGCGTCAGCCCCTCACCATCCATGGTCTTCTGGCGCTTGATCTTCCAGTTGAGGAAGCCGGTGATCCGCTTGTTCAGCAGGTCCCGGAAACGAACCGGTGGCAGGGGTGCCAAGTGAATATCGGATATGTGGGCGACGGTTGTCATTGCGGCGGTAATGCCACGGGGCGCGTGTCAAGAAAATGGCCGAGTTGGCGTGGCCGCCATTTTGCAGGGGGCATGGAGAACAGCGCAGTGCTCGAGAGGGCCTCTCCGTGAGCGTCCGGCTTACAAGATGGCAGCAGTTGCGGACGCGGGCTTTTCTGTTCGCGATAGGGGTCAAGCGCCACATGACGCTTGGCGTGCGGGTGGTGCTCATCGACGGTGACAGGATCCTGCTCATCCGCCAGACCTATATGCCGGGGTGGCAATTTCCCGGCGGCGGGGTGGAGCCAGGCGAGGCGGCAGAATTCTCGGCAGCGCGCGAACTGGAGGAAGAGAGCGGGTATCGAGTACGAGGCTCGATGTCGCTATTCGGTCTCTATCACAACGTCAATTCCACCACCAATCGCGACCATGTCGCCCTTTATCTCGGCCGTGAGTTCGAGCAGGTGCGCGCGTTCAGCGCCAACGCGGAAATCGCCGAATCCGGCTGGTTCCCCATAGACGCGCTGCCCGCGGCCTGCGGTCCGGGTACCACGCAGCGGGTGCAGGAAATCTTCCGCGGAGCCCCGCGGCAGGCGCGGTGGTGAGCGTCAGGTGAGGAGGTCGAGGTCGGGCCCTATCGGCACGATCCGATGTGGATTGATGGTGGTGTGGCTCCAGTAATAGTGGGTCTTAATATGATCCATGTGCACCGTCTCGCTCACCTTTGGTAGGTGGTACAGGGCGGTCAGGTACTGCGAGAGGTTGTCGTAATCGGTAATCCGGCGCCGGTTGCATTTGAAATGGCCATAATAGACGGCGTCGAACCGAATTAGCGTGGTGAACAGCCGCCAGTCCGCCTCGGTGATGCCGTCGCCGGTGAGATAGGGCGTTTCCCCGAGCAGGTCCTCGACCCAGTCCAGGGCATCGAACAGTGCGACTGCTGCGTCCTCATAGGCGTCCTGGGTGGTGGCGAAGCCCGCCTTGTAGACGCCGTTGTTGATGTCCTTGTAGACGCGCCTGTTGATGCCGTCGATCGACTGCCGCAGCGGCTCGGGATAGTAGTCGTCGCTGTTGCCGGTCAGCCCGTCGAACGCAGAATTGAGCATGCGGATGATGTCGGCGCTTTCGTTGCTGACGATGGTCCGGCGTTGCTTGTCCCAGAGCACCGGGACGGTGACGCGCCCGGTGTAGTCGGGGACGGCCTCGGTGTAGACCTGCCAGAGATGGTCCTTGCCATTGACCTCGTCGCCGGAGGCGCCTTCGCCGAGGAAGGTCCAGCCCGTCTCATCAGGCATCCTTGGTGCCACCACCGAGACAGAAACCAGCTCCTCCAAGTCCTTGAGCGCGCGGAGGATCAGCGTCCGATGGGCCCAGGGACAGGCATAGGCGACGTAGAGGTGGTAGCGCCCGGCTTCCGCCTGGAAGCCTCTTTCGCCGGTTGGACCGGCGCTGCCGTCGGCGGTAATCCAGTTGCGGAAGCTGGTCTTCGTCCGCTCGAAGCGGCCGCCGGTCTTGCTCGTGTCGTACCACTCGGTGGACCAGCGGCCCTCGATCAATTGTCCCACAGGGTTTCCTTTTTCGCTGAGACGCCTCATCGAGGCGTCGGGGAGGGAATGCAGAACCCGCGGCTGTGGCTGCAACTTTTTTGCGACGATCCGATTCCTGTTGGACGCGCCGCCATTCATGGTGATAATGCGCTGGGTGGCGAACGGAGGCGCCGAGGACATGGAACAGGTTCATCAGGTGACACGACGACCCTGATCGGTCGATGCCGGATCGCGTGATTGCCGGCTGCGTTCAGTCCTTATCCCGCTCCGGACCATTCACATGATTGCCCCTTCCGCTTCCGCACCTGTCGAGGTGTCGCCACAGCACAACGTTCCTACCATCCGGTTCGCAACCGAGGGCGACCGGGAGTTCGTGGAGGATCTGCAGGCGCTGGCCTTCGGTCCCGGACGCTTTGCACGCACCGCCTTTCGCATCCGCGAGCGTTTTCCGATCGACGAGAGCCTCAGCCTCATCGCAGAGGTCGGCGGCGTGCCCTGCGGGTCGGTCTGGATGACCCCGATCAGCGTCGGTGGTACCGATGGTTACCTCCTCGGCCCCCTCGCCACGCATCCGGACTTCCGCAAGCGCGGAGCGGGCAAGTTGCTGGCCAAGGAGGTCACGCGGATTGCGCTCGAACGCGGAGAAGGGCAGTTCGTGCTGCTGGTGGGCGACCAGGACTACTACTGTCCCCTCGGGTGGGTGCCGACGGTGCCGGGAAGCATCGAGTTCCCCGGCCCGGTCGACCCGCATCGGGTCTTGCTTTACGCTTACAACCCGTTGCTGGCGGAGCGCCTGGCGGGGCCGATTGCGGCTTTCGGGGCGCAGAAGGCGTAGGAGTTGCGGTGCACGGCGCCGATGAACTGATCAGCAGGATCGAAAGCCGCCTGTTACGGCAGCCCGATCCCGCTGCCCCCGAACACGAGATGCGCCCCGACTGGCAGCCGGAGGTGCCCTTCGAGCGCCCACCGGTGCACGCCGCGGTGCTGCTCGGCGTGGTCCGCCGCGAGGCGGGGCTGAGCCTGCTCTACACGGAGCGTTCGCCGCAGTTGCGGGCCCATTCGGGGCAGGTGGCTTTCCCCGGGGGGAAGATCGATGCAACCGATGCGGACGCCGCCGATGCGGCCTTGCGGGAGGCCTGGGAGGAGGTCGGGCTGGAACGCTCGGAGGCGCGGGTGCTTGGCTACATGCGCCGGTACTTCACCGGGACGAACTACCTGATCACGCCGGTGGTGGCGGTGGTCGAGCCGAGCCGGCCGTTCGTGCCCAACCCGGACGAGGTGCGGTCGGTGTTCGAAGTGCCGCTGGACATGTTGATGCGGGACGAGAGCTATGCACAGGTGCGGCTCCGGCGCGGGGCGCACGAATACTCATCCTGGCAGATCGAACATGGCGGCTTCAGCGTCTGGGGCATCACCGCCAACCTGACCCGCCGCTTCCGCGATCTAGCGCTGGCGGGGGAGGCGGCATGACGGGCGTGAGGAGGGCTGTCGCTCGACTGCAGGAGGCAGAGTGGCTCCGGCGGGCCGAGACACAAGAGTTGCTGGCGCTGCTGGACGGCGAGAGCGGCCGCACCCGCGCCGTCGGCGGCATCGTGCGCGACACGCTGCTCGGCCGCCCGCTGCAGCGCAGCGACATCGATGTTGCCACCGAACTGGTGCCGGAAGAGATCGTGGCACGCGCCGAGCAGGCCGGAATCGCGGTTTATCCGACCGGTATCGAGCATGGCACGGTGACGCTGCGGCTGGGCGTGCTGGCGGCCGAGGTCACGACGCTCCGGGAGGATGTGGAGACGGACGGTCGCCGGGCGGTGGTGCGTTTTGGAACAGACTGGGCACGCGATGCGGAGCGCCGGGACTTCACGCTGAACGCACTTTACGCGAGGATGGACGGGACACTCTTTGACCCGATCCCGGGGCTGGAGGATTGCCTCGCCGGGCGGGTTCGCTTCATCGGGGAGCCGGAGCGGCGGATTGCAGAGGACCGGCTGCGGGTCTACCGGTTCTTCCGTTTCTCCGCAAGCCATGGCGGCGAGAGGCACGACCGGCCGGGCCTTGCTGCCTGCCGCGACGCCGCAGCCAGTCTCGGAGCGCTGTCGGCAGAGCGGGTCGGGAGCGAGTACCGGCGCATGCTCACACTGCCCCGGATCGCGATCACGCTGAGGACCATGGCGGAAGCCCGAATCCTGGACCTCGCGCCAACCACCCTGAGGCAGCTCTACGCCTATGAGCGGCAGGCGCGCCGACCAGATTTGATGGCGCGGCTGGCGATCATCTCCGCGCAGACCGGCGCCGCAAACCTGCAGCAAGCCTGGCGGCTCTCCAACCACGAAGCCGACGCGGCCAGCGACATTCTCGCAGCGGCGCGGCTGCTGCAGGACTATCGCCTGACAGAGGCCGCGTATCGCTATCCGGCCGCGCTGACCGATGGGATCGACGTCGCCGCCGTTCTTGCCGACTGGACCGAGGCAGGGAAATCCGCGGTCGTAGAAGAATTGCGATCACTCGCCGTGCCGCAGTTCCCGATACGCGGCAGTGACCTTCTCGACCTCGGCTTCCGGCCTGATAAGGCGCTCGGGGAGGAACTCCAGCGGCTCGAGCGGCTGTGGCTCGAAAGCGGCTTCAGCCTCGACCGGGACAGCCTGCTGCGGATGGCGCGAGCCTAGGCTGTCGCGTCGGCATCATGCGTCCGAGACTTGATCTGTTCCACGATCGAGGGCCGGATGACCGTCTCGCCATGGGCCTCACGCAGATGCTCGGTGGCACGACGCACCACCTCGGCGGTTTCCTCCGCTTCGGTGTGCCAGGTGCAGCCAGGGACGAGCGAACCACATTCAAACCGTTTCATCTCAATCTCCATTCGTCTGCCGGATCATGTATATGCGAGGGAGCGATCATTCGTCGGTGAAGGTCCCTGCCAGGCCGAGGTTTTCCAGCCAGGTGGCGCCGTCCTTGCGGATCACCTCACGCGGCAGGACGCCGGTTTCCTCGGCAATGGCACCGGCCAGCTCCCGCGAATGGGTAACGACCCAGACCTGGGTTCGTTCAGCTGCGCGGGCGATCAAGCGGGCGAGTGCTGGTAGCAATCGCGGGTGCAGGCTGGTCTCGGGCTCATTGAGAGCGATGAATGGCGGCAGCCGGTAGGCAAGCAGCGCCCCTGCCAGCGCAAGGAACTGCAGCGTTCCATCGGATAGTTCGTGCGCCGCGAATGGCCGTTTCGGCATGTCGGGGAAGGCCATCGAGAGGGTGGCGGTCTCCGCCGGCATCGGCACGTCGAGCCGCGCCCCCGGAAAGGCTTCCTCGACTGCGGCGTCGAGGTCGACGGTGTCGCCACGGATGTGCCTCAGCGTTGCGAACACCGCGGCAAGATTACTGCCGTCAGAGGCGAGCATGGGCGAGGTCACCGGCAGTGACGGCTGCCTGAGCGGGGAGGCCTGATCGGTGCGGAAGCTGTGATAGAAGCGCCACCCGCTCAGCGCCAGGCGTACCGCCTCGACCTCCGGGACCATTCCCGCTGTGGCCAGCGCCGTTTCGCTCGCCAGCATCAGGTCATCCACCAGGACGCGCCTGCCGCTGGCGTCGCGGGCCCAGGCCGATGGCCCTTTGCGTTCCATGAGGTCGACGTTGCGCCCACGCTGCCGAAGGCTCAGCGTCTCGACCTTGACCTGCGCCTCGGTTGAGAATGCCGCTGTTGCTTCCCGGGGTGGGAAGCCGATCTCGATTCGGTAGCTGGGGCTGAAGCCGTCCTCACCGGCGCTGTCGCGCAGAATCCCCTCAAGCGCGGCTTCCAGCACCAGCCTTGGCTGCTCATGGCTCTTGCGTTCGCCTGCCCAGAAGATCGATCCGAGCCCGCCCTCACGGGCGATTTCCTCAGCCAGCGTTCCGCGCGCCGCCGCATGCAGCAGTTCTAGAGACCGATAGAGATTGGTCTTGCCGACGCCGTTGCCCCCGACCAGCACCGATAAGCGGCGCAGCGGGAAGAGAATGCTCCGGATGGAGCGATAGCCGGAGATCTGGATATCGGCCAGCGTCATTGAACACACCACAAGCTAGGGCCAGCGAACCTCGGGTGGCATAGAGGAGAGGATGGAGTTGACGTTGCCGCCGGTCTTTAGGCCGAAGGCGGTGCCGCGGTCATAGAGCAGGTTGAACTCCACATAGCGCCCGCGCCGGATCAGTTGCTCGTGGCGGTCGGCTTCGTTCCAGGGGCTCTCGAAGTTGCGGCGGACGAGCTCGGGGTAGATCTCGGCGAAAGCCGTGCCGACGTCGCGGGTGAATGCGAAGTCGGCGTCCCAGTCGCCGGAATTGTGGTGATCGTAGAAGATGCCGCCGATGCCGCGCGGCTCCTGGCGGTGCGCGAGGTAGAAGTACTCGTCGCACCACTTGCGGTAGCGGTCGTAATCGGCGACGGGATGCGCTTCACAGGCGCGCCTCATGGCGGCGTGGAAGTCGCGGCTGTCAGGGTCGTCCTGGGTGCGACGCCGGTCGAGAACGGGGGTCAGGTCCGCACCGCCGCCGAACCACCACTTGCCGGTGACGACCATGCGGGTGTTCATGTGCACCGCGGGGACCTGCGGGTTCCACGGGTGCGCGATCAGCGAGATACCGGAGGCCCAGAAGCTCGCGCCGTCCTCGGTGCCGTGCATCTGTGCGGCGAACTCGGGAGAGAACTGGCCGAAGACGGTGGAGATGTGCACCCCGATCTTCTCGAAGACGCGCCCGCGCATCATCGACATCTCGCCGCCGCCGCCATCGGCCCCGGTATGATCCTGGCGCTGCCATGGCTCACGTTCGAAGCTGCCCGGCTCGCGGTCAACGTGCGGTCCGGTCACCTCGGCTTCGATGGTTTCGAACTCCTGGCACAGCCGGTCCCGGAGTTGCCGGAACCAGGCGGAGGCGGCCTGCTTCTGCGAATCGATGTCGAGGGGCTGGCTCATGAGAGGGCGTCGAATCCCGAGGTCTGGCGCATGGCTTCCCCTAGCACGAGACTGGCGGCCGTTGCGACGTTGAGGGAGCGCATCGCAGGTCGCATAGGGATGCGGATGCGAAGATCCGCGGCGGCCGCGACGGTTTCCGGGACGCCAGCGCTTTCGCGTCCGACCATCAGGATGTCGCCTTCTCGATACGCCACGTCATAGGCAGAGCTGGAAGCGAGGGTGGTGAGGAGGACGAGTCGGCGGGTCACGTCGCTTCGCCAGGCCTCGAAGCGGGCGAAGCTGTCGTGTTCCAAGAATTTCACGTGGTCCAGATAGTCGAGGCCGCTGCGCCTCAGGGCGGAGCGCGAGAAGCTGAAGCCGGTGGGATGGATGACGTGCACCCGCACGCCGAGGCAGGCGCCGAGGCGCAGCAGCGCGCCGACATTCGGCGCGATGTCCGGCTGATAGAGTGCAAGTTCGATCGGAATATCCCTCACCTCCAGCCGGGGTGCGCGAAGTGGGGTGGGTATAGTGTCGCAGAGCCGCGATGTCACGCGCGCCTAGGCTGGACAAGTCCCCATGAGAGTGCAAAAAGAACGCGCAAAATCATGCGCCAGAGGCTGCGTGACCGGTAGTTGCTGCGACAGTGGCTGACCGGATACAGGCAGGCGCTGATCCGGTTCGAGACAGGAAGCTGACCTTGGCGACGCAAACCAATCTGGCACAACAGGATGCTCCGAAATCGTCCCGCCGCGACTTTCTCTATGTGGCGACCGGCGCCGTCGCCACGGTGGGCGTGGTCGCGGCCGTGTGGCCGCTGATCGACCAGATGAACCCGGATGCCTCGGTGCTGGCGCTGGCTTCCATCGAATTTGACCTCAGCGGCATCGCTGAAGGGCAGTCGGTAACCATCAAGTGGCGCGGTCTGCCGGTTTTCATCCGGCACCGGACGCCGGCGGAAATCGAACTGGCGCGGGCGGTGCCGTTGAGCCAGCTCAAGGATCCGGAGCCCGACGAGGCACGCGTCAAGGAGGGCCACGAGCAGTGGCTGATCATGATCGCCAACTGCACCCATCTGGGCTGCGTGCCGGTGGGTGAATCCGGCAACTATGACGGCTGGCTTTGCCCGTGCCACGGATCGCACTTCGACACGGCCGGGCGGGTGCGTCAGGGACCGGCGCCGACGAATCTGGTGCTGCCGCCGTATGAGTTCGTGTCCGACACGCTCGTGCAGATCGGCTAGGGGGCACACAAATGGCAAATCACGAGAGCACCTACGTTCCCGGCACCGCGGCGGAGAAGTGGTTCGACGACCGGTTGCCGGTGATTCGGTGGTCGAAGACCCATGTGATGGACTTCCCGACGCCGAAGAACCTCAACTACTGGTGGACGTTCGGGGCGATCCTCGCGACCATGCTCGTGGTGCAGATCGCGACCGGTATCGTGCTCGCCATGCACTATACTCCTCATGTGTCCCTGGCGTTCGACTCGGTGGAGCTGATCCGTCGCGACGTCAACTTCGGCCGCATCCTGCAGGCGACCCATGCCGTCGGCGCGTCGATGTTCTTCCTCGCGCTCTACATCCACATCTTCCGCAATCTCTATTTCGGTTCCTACAAGGCGCCGCGTGAGGTCCTCTACATCATCGGCGTGATCATCTTCGTCGTCACCATGGCCACCGCGTTCATGGGTTATGTACTGCCGTGGGGCCAGATGAGCTTCTGGGCGGCGACCGTGATCACCAACATCTTCGCCGCCATCCCGGTGGTCGGCGACCCGATCCTGCAGCTGTTGCGGGGTGGCTTCGCGGTCGACAATGCGACCCTCAACCGCTTCTTCTCGCTCCACTACCTGCTGCCGTTCGTGATCGCGGCGCTCGTCGTGCTGCACATCTGGGCGCTGCACGTCCCAGGCAACAACAATCCGGTCGGGGTCGAGGTGAAATCGAGCCGGGACACGGTATCCTTCCACCCGTACTATACGATGAAGGACCTGTTCGCGATCGTCGTCTTCCTGATCCCGTTCGCGTGGTTCGTGTTCTTCGCGCCGGATATCCTCGGGCACCCTGACAACTACATCGAGGCCAACAGCCAGGTCACGCCGACGCACATCGTGCCCGAATGGTACTTCCTGCCGTTTTACGCGATCCTGCGCGCCATCGACTTCAACATCCTGTTCATCGATAGCCGTCTGGGGGGCGTGATCTTCTTCGCCGGCTCGATCCTCGTGCTGTTCTTCGTGCCCTGGCTCGACACCAGCAAGGTCCGCTCCGGGACCTTCCGGCCGATGTTCAAGCCGTTCTACTGGCTGTTCGTCGCCAACTTCCTCATGCTCGCCTACCTCGGCGCGGCGGCGGCGGATGGCGTGATCCTCGGGCTTTCCGTCGCTGACTGGTCGAAGATCTGCACGGCCTACTACTTCGCCTACTTCCTCATCGTTCTGCCGCTGCTCGGCCGCCTGGAGAAGCCAAGGGCACTGCCCGCAAGCATCTCAGAAGCCGTTCTGGCAAAGCCGCACTGACCACCGGGAACGCGTTAGCATGAGCACCAAGACCAGCATCCTCGCTGCCCTGACGGTCGTGATCCTGGCGCTGTCGCCGGTCACGGCAGCGGAGGACGGCCACGGTTATGCGGAGATCGAGAAGCAGCCCTGGTCGTTCGCAGGGGTGTTCGGAACCTTCGACCAGAACCAGCTGCAGCGCGGCTTTCAGGTTTTCCGCGAGTCCTGCTCCGGGTGTCACGGCCTTCGGCTGGTCTCATTCCGTAATCTCAGCCAGCCGGGCGGGCCGGGATTCAGCGAGGATCAGGTCAAGGCGCTCGCGGCGGAGTACGATATCATCGATCCAGATGTCGAGGGGGGCGTACGACCGGGAGTGGCGGCGGACCGGTGGCCCTCGCCCTTTGCTTCGGAGCGCGAGGCCCGGGAGGCGATGGGCGGTTCAGTTCCTCCGGATCTATCGGTCATGGCCAAGGCACGCGGCACCACGCAGCCGTTCCCATGGTGGATCCTCAACTATTTCACTGCCTATCAGGAGGGCGGTCCGGACTACATCCATGCGCTGCTGACCGGGTATCACGAGGAGGCGCCCGAAGGCTTCGAACTCCCGGCCGGCAGATATTACAACGACGTTTTCCCCGGCCACGCCATAGCGATGCCGCCGCCGCTGTTCGACGAGGGAGTCGCTTACGCGGCGGATGCCGAGGGCGGGACGGTGCCGCTGACAATCGATCAGTATTCACGCGACGTGGCGGCCTTCCTTATGTGGACTGCCGAACCACATCTCGTGCAGCGGAAGGAAATCGGGTTCCGCGTCATGCTGTTCCTGTTCCTGTTTGCCGGGCTGATGTGGTTTATCAAGCAGAAGCTGTGGGCCCCGGTGCATCATCACAATCCGGATCCGGACGATGTTGCGGCAACGCAGACACGGGCGGAGGGCTGACCGCCTAGGCCTCACTGGCATTCGTAGCTGCTTTCAGGAGGAGTTGATGTCGGTATTTCGAGCTGCTGTCACGGCCGCTGGCGTAGCCGTTACGTTGGCGCGCCATCCGGCGGTCCGGGCAGGGATGCGCGCGGCGCCACTGCTGATCACGCCACGGCTGCGGCAACAGGCGGCGGAGGCGGCCCTTTCCTCAGCTTATCAGGCGGGCGTGGTGGCAAGGAAACTGGTGCGTCGGAGCTGACGGCCCGCACGCTCGCCCTGAAACACCCGTCGGAGCGCGCGATGCTCGATCTCAAGACCTTGATCCGCTCGATCCAGGACTACCCCAAGCGGGGGATCCTGTTTCGCGACATCACCACCCTCATCGAACACCCGCAGGGCTTCCGCCAGAGCGTCGAGCAACTCGCCGAGGGGCATCGCGACAAGGGTATCACCCACGTCGCCGGGATCGAGGCGCGCGGCTTCATCTTCGGAGCAGGGGTGGCGATTGCGATGGGCGTCGGCTTCGTGCCGATCCGCAAGAAGGGCAAGCTGCCGGGCGAGACGATGGGGCAGAACTACGCGCTCGAGTATGGGGTGGACACGATCGAGATTCATGCCGACGTGGTCGAAGCGGGCGACAAGGTGCTGCTGATCGACGATCTGATTGCCACCGGCGGCACGGCAGTGGCCGCCGTTACCCTGCTGCGGCGGACAGGCGCTACCGTCGAGAATGCCGGCTTCGTCATCGACCTCTTCGACCTCGGCGGCGCCGAGAAGCTCAAGCATATGGGCATGGACGTCTTCAAGCTGATCGACTTCGAAGGCCACTGAGGCTGTCGGCCGGTGTGGCGGCCCGCTGCAAGGCAGCGGACCACCGGAGCGTCTATTTGATCTTGTCCAGCAGGTCCCGTAGCGGCGGCAGAGCGGCTGGACCGGGCGTATCCGGCGCAGGCTTCGGCTGTTTCCGGCCCGCCGGTACCGGTCCTATGGGTGGTTTGCTGCCGGCCGGAGTCCTGGGCTGCTGGATCGGGCGTGGACGCTGATAGGTCATTTTCGGCATGAGTCTTCTCCTGCCCCGCTGCGACCAATGCTGGTGCCTGCGGGAGCCAAAAGTGGCGCAGGCACAAGCCGGCGCGCAGTTGGTACGGGAGGTGAAGTGTCAGCGGGGACGCCAGGGAGGCCGGACGGAGTCCGTTGCCTGTTCGATCTGGAGCATCGCTGTGGCCGGCATCCGTACATCACCCGCCACGTGCAAGGCACGAGAGGGCAGATGGTCGGGCGTCCGCGGCGATTCTCAAATCATTGCTGGCGAGACCTCATCTTTGGAAGGCGGCCCGTATAGCGCCGCATGGGACGAGCGTCAAGGTCAGCGCGGCACGCAGGTGAGGATCGGCTTCTCGGCGGTATTGAGGGAGAGGATGTCCCGCCCCTGGTCGTCCATCCCCATCAGGGCCACCTCGACGCCAGCGTTCTGCAGCAGGTTGCCGTCGAGGAAGGTGACGCCGTCGGAGTACATCTGCACGGTGCCGGTGCCTGAGGCGCTGGAGCCGAAATTGGCGGAGGCGTAGCCGTAGCTGCCCGAGAAGATGGTGAGGATGCCGGCCTTGCTGCCGTCGATATTGGCGCGGCAGGCCCAGTTGCCCTCCACCGCCGCCTGCTGCTGCGCCAGGGCGGGCGTGGCAGCCAGCAGGGCATGGACGGCGATGGCGGCGGCGGTGATGCGCATCAAGGGACTCAGTTGCTTCTCCGCAGCAACTTCCCCAATCCGGGGACCTTGGTCAACGCCATCAATGCCCGCAGCCGCATCGGCATGCGGTAGTCGCGGAGCTTCGAGAAGCCGACGAGTTCGGCGTGGTAGACGAGGTCGCCGTGCTGGTTCACCGCGTCGAGCGTGTTGAACAGCAGCCCCCAGCCGGGGATGGAGCGGGAAGGGCGCTTGCCGGTGACGGTGAGGGTGTAGGTGACGGTGTCGCCCGGGCGGACCGGCGCCTTGAACTGCATGGTGTTGACGCCGGGGGAGGGGCCGGAGACGCCTGGCTCGCTGCCGATGCCGCGCAGCCGTTCTTCCTCGGCGAAGAGCGCGTCCACCATCTTGCGATGGCCGACGGTGACGGTGTGCCAGCCGGAGGCGATGAGGCCGCCGAAATGGCTGTGGCGGGCGGCGTCGGAGTCGACGTGGAAGTATTGCGGGTCGTAGAGCCGCCCGAAGCGGATGATCTCATCCTCGGTGAAGGTGTGGCTGCCGAGCGGGAAGGGTTCGTCGACCGTGATGTCCTCGAACCAGCGGGTCACGGGGCGGGCTCCGGCTCGCGGCACTCGACGAGGTTGGCAAGGGTCATGGTCATCACCGGCTCGCCGCGCTGGTTGCGGATGTCGAAATCGAGGGTGACGATGCCGCGTTCCGGGTGCGAGCGGCTGCGGCGTAGGGCCGAGATGGTAGCCGTGCCGCCGATGCTGTCGCCGACCATCACCGGCTTCTTCCATTTGAGGTCGGAAAAGCCAAGCCCGCCCATGGAGGCGATGCTGCAGAGGAAGCGCTCGCCGAGCATGCGGAGGCTGAGAGCCGCGGTCTGCCAGCCGCTGGCGGCGAGGCCGCCGAGCAGCGAGGCCTTGGCCGCCTTCTCGTCGAGATGGAAGGGGAAGGGGTCGAACTCGGTGGCGAATTCGATGATCATTTCCTTGGTCACCGTCGTGCGGCCGAGGTCGATCACTTCGCCGGTGGCGAGATCTTCGTAATGGCGGCGGTCGGCGGTGATCGGGTTCATTCTCTGAACTTTGCTCCCTGCCATTCGAGCGTAGCTCTCATGGCCTTATCGCCTAAAAATCGCTCCACTGGAGCGATTTCCCGGCTGCGCCGTCGGCTCTAAGTGTTGAACTTGAACAGCATGACGTCGCCGTCCTTGACCACGTACTCCTTGCCTTCGTCGCGGGCCTTGCCGGCTTCCTTGGCGGGAACCTCGCCGCCTAGGGCGACGAAGTCGTCATAGGCGATGGTCTGGGCGCGGATGAAGCCGCGCTCGAAGTCGGAATGGATGACGCCGGCGGCCTGCGGCGCGCGGTCGCCCTTGTGGATGGTCCAGGCGCGGGTCTCCTTCGGGCCGACGGTGAAATAGGTCTGCAGGCCAAGGAGCTGGTAGGCTTCGCGGATCAATCGATTCAATCCGGGCTCGGAAAGGCCAAGGCTCTCAAGGTACTCCGCCTGCTCGTCGTCGGGCAGCTGGGCGAGCTGGCTCTCGATCTCGGCGGAGATGACGATCACCGCGGCGTTGTGCTGCTTCGCGTAGTCCTCGACCAGCCGGGTCATGGTGTTGCCGGTAGCGGCTGCCGCCTCGTCGACGTTGCAGACATAGAGGGCGGGTTTGGACGTCAGCAGCTGCAGTTCGTCGAAGGCCTTCTCTTCGTCGGCGCCGCGCTCAACCAGGCGGGCAGACTTGCCCTCGCGCAGCAGCACCAGCGCGCGGTTGACGAGGTCGAGCGTGAGCTTGGCATCCTTGTCGCCCTGCTTGGCCTTCTTCTCGAGACCTGGCGCGCGCTTTTCGAGGCTCTCAAGGTCGGCGAGCATCAGCTCGGTCTCGATCACCTCGGCATCGGCGAGGGGGTCGACCCTGCCGGCGACGTGGATGATGTTGGGGTCCTCGAAACAGCGCAGCACATAGGCGATGGCGTCGCACTCGCGGATGTTGGCGAGGAACTGATTGCCGAGGCCCTCGCCCTTGCTCGCGCCCTTCACGAGGCCCGCGATGTCGACGAAGCTCATGCGGGCCGGGATGACCTGTTGCGATTTGCCGATCGTCGCCAGCGGCTGAAGCCGCGGATCAGGGACGGCGACCTCGCCGACATTGGGCTCGATGGTGCAGAAGGGAAAGTTGGCTGCCTGGGCGGCGGCAGTGCGCGTCAGGGCGTTGAAAAGCGTCGATTTGCCGACATTCGGCAAGCCGACAATGCCCATCTTGAAACCCATGAGGAACTCCGGAGATTGCTGCCCCCACATCGTGCGGCGGGCGCTGAAAGTCAATGTGGAACGGCCGGTTCAGGCGCCGCGGTCGCCCAGCAGCTTCTTGAGCAGCGCCGCCATGGGACCGCTCTCGGGCGGTTTCGCCTGCGGCTCCGGGCGGCGGGCCGCACGGATGTGGCTCTGCCGGGGCGCCTTCGGTTTCTCCTCTTCGGAAACCGCGAGCGCGAGCTTGTTCATGAAGCCGCTATCGTCGCCGGCGACGAGCAGCGCAGCGTTATCGGCCATGGCCTGCAGCAGCGGCTCCAGCCAGACCGCGTCTGCCTTCGCAAAGTCGCCGAGCACGTGGTGAGTGGCCATTTCCTTGCTACCCGGATGGCCGATACCGATGCGGACGCGGCGGTATCCGATGCCGATCTGTGGGTCGATGGAGCGCAGGCCGTTGTGGCCGCCATTGCCGCCGCCCCGTTTCACGCGCACCTTGCCGGGTGCAAGATCGAGTTCATCGTAGAAGACGGTAACGGCCTCGGCCTCGAGCTTGTAGAATTTCGTAGCCTGCTGCACGGCGTCGCCGGAGCGGTTCATGAAGGTCTGCGGCTTGAGGAGCAGCACCTTTTCGCCACCGATGCTGCCTTCGGCGACCAGGCCGCCAAATTTCTGGCGGTAGTCTGGAAAGCCGTGCTCGCGGGCGATGGCGTCGGCGGCCATGAAGCCGACATTGTGGCGATTGTGCTGGTACTGGCTGCTCGGATTGCCGAGCCCGACGAATAGCTGCATGGCGCCTGTTGTCCCGAAATGCGCGAGGCGACCCGTGGGTCGCCTCTTCTTCTGTCACCGCGAGGGCGTGAGGGGGATTACTCCTCCTCGTCGCCTTCCTCGGCTTCGGCCTCGCCGCCTTCCTCGCCAGCCTCGGCATCGGCCGACCGGAGACCGGACGGGGCGACGACGGTGGCGATGGTGAAGTCGCGGTCGGTCACGGTGGGCGTCACGCCCTTGGGGAGGGTGACGGCCGAGATGTGGATGGAGTCGCCGATGTCGGTGCCGGCGAGATCGACCACGATCTCCTCGGGGATGGCATTGGCCGGTGCGCTGACCTCGACCGTGTGGCGCACGATGTTGAGCGTGCCGCCGCGCTTCAGGCCCGGGCTCTGCTCTTCGTTGATGAAGGTCACATGCACCTGGACGTCGAGCGTGGTGTTGGCACCGACGCGCAGGAAGTCCACGTGCAGGGCCTTGTCCTTGACCGGGTCGAGCTGGTAGTCGCGCGGAATGACGCGGTGCTTCTCGCCGTCGACATCGAGGGTGATGACGTGGGAGAGGAAGCCACCGTCGTAGATGCGTTTCATCGCGTCCTTGTAGGTGATGGAGACGGGCAGGGGGGGCTGCTTCTCACCATAGATGACGGCGGGGACGAACCCCTGACGACGCAGTGCACGAGCGGCCCCCTTGCCCACCCCGCTCCGCGCCTGAGCCTTAAGCTCGGTTGCTTGAGCCATTGAATGATCCATTCATGGGTTGGTGTGCGCCATGGACAGCCCATAGCACACGCGCCCGTCCTCCAGGGGTGACGGGCGCTTCATGGCGGTGGCTATAGCGGAAAGCCCGGGGGGCGGCAAGCGTATCGCTGCCCGTGACAGAGCCGGCTGCCGGTCAATCGATGCGGAGCGCCGCGAGTTGCTGTCGCAGGTAGTTGCGCAGGGCTGGGTCGGCGGAGAGCCCGAGAGCCACGGTCAATGCCTCATGTGCCTCGGCGCGGCGGCCGGCCCTGGCGCAGAGGTGGCCGCGGGTCGCCCAGTAGGGCTGGTAGGCGACCATCCGGCGGTCGGCTGCCAGTTCCTCGATGGCGGTGAGGGCAGCGGCGGGACCTTCGATTTCGGCCAGTGCGGCGGCACGGTTGAGGGCGACGACCGGCGAGCCGGTGATGGCGAGGAGATGGCCGTAAAGGGCGACGATGGCCGGCCAGCTGTCGGTGCCATAGAGGCGGCGGGCGGTGTGGGCGGACTGGATGGCGGCCTCGAGCTGATAGCGGCCGCCTGGGCCTCCGGCATTGGCGGCGTGCAGCTGCGCCTCGGCGAGGTCGATAAGCGAGTCATCCCACAGGGTTGTGTCCTGTTCCTCGAGCGGTACGAAAGCGCCCGCGGCGTCTCGGCGGGCGGGGCGGCGGGCCTCGGTGAACAGCATCAGGGCCAGCATGCCTCGCGCTTCCGGGGCGTCGGGTAGCAGGGCGGCCACCAGCTGGCCAAGCCAGATCGCCTCCTCGGCCAGGGGGGAGACGCCGCCCTCGCCGAACTCGGCCCAGCCCTTGGCATAGGCGGCGTAGATCGCTTCCAGCACGGTATCCAGGCGCTCGGGCAGCTGCTCACCCTCCGGCACGACGAAGGGGATCCCGGCATGGCGGATGCGGGTCTTGGCCCGGACCAGGCGCTGGCCCATGGTCGCGGGCGGGATCAGGAGGGCGGCGGCGATGTCATGGGCCGGCAGCCCCAGAACCGTCTGCAGGATCAGCGGGGCGCGCATGCCAGCCTCGATCGCCGGATGGGCGCAGGCGAACATCAGGGCGAGGCGGCGGTCGGGGATGTGCGCCGGGTCGGCGGCGGCGGCGTCGAGTTCATCGGCCATCAACTGCAAATGCTCTTCGCCCGCCTGTTGCGTCTGCCGGCGACGCAATGCATCGGTCTGGCGCCGGCGGGCGACCGTCAGCAGCCAGGCATCCGGATTGTCCGGGACGCCGTCGCGGGGCCAGCTCGCGAGGGCACTTGCAAAGGCTTCGGCGAGCGCGTCTTCGGCCCCGGCGACGTCGCGGGTGCGGGCGGCAAGGAAGGCAACGAGGCGGCCGTAGCTCTCACGGGCGACCCGCTCGGCGGCGCGCCGCGCCTCCTCCCCCAACACGGACTAGCCGCCTTCGCCGCCGCGGCGGGTCCCGTCCGCGCCGTCTGTCGGCCAGATCGGCCGCACCTCTATGGTGCCGGTCCTGGCCGCCGGGCAGCGTGCCGCCCAGGCCAGCGCCTGATCGAGATCCGGCACGTCGATCATGTAGAAGCCGCCGAGCTGCTCCTTGGTTTCGGCGTAGGGGCCGTCCAGGAGTTCGGTCTTGCCGTCCTTGACGCGAATACTGGTGGCGCTGCTGGTCGGCCGCAGCCGTTCGCTCGCCAGCATGACGCCGCTCTTGCGCAGCGCCTCGTTGTAGGCGGCGAATTCTGCACTCATGTCGGCATCGGGTGGTCTTCCTTCGGTCATGCGTGCTTCGTCGCCGTGAATAAGCAGGACGTATTTCATGTCATCTTCTCCACGTGTCCAGGGACCAGTCCCCGGATGCTAGGATGACGGAGAGGAGGTGGCCATTTCGACCCGGCTGCGCGATGTCGCGTCGCGGCAGTCGGTGCCGGGGACGTAGGGCCGCACCTCGATAGCTCCCCATTGTACCGCCGGGCAGCGCGCCGCCCATTTCAGCGCCTCATCCATGTCCGCCGCCTCGATGATGAAATAGCCGCCGAACTGCTCGCGGGTCTCGGCGTAGGGGCCGTCGTGGACCCGCAGCTCGCCGCCTTCGTTGACGAAGCTGCCGTCGCGCTGGACGATCTCGCCGCCCTCGACGCGAACGGTCTTCGCCTCCCAGGTCCGCTCCAGTGCCGCGGTGGCGATATAGGCGCCGGCCTTGGTCAGCGCTTCCTGATAGGCATACATGGCGTCCATGGCGCCAGCCATGGCTTCGGCCGGTATCTCGGATCCGGCCTTCTCGTCGGCGTAGAGCATCAAGAGGAACTGCATCTGTCTTTTCCCTTCCAGCAGTGGGCCAGCATAGCCCTTCAGGGCAATGTCGGGCGAGTGCGGGCGATTTCGACAGGTGTGCGAAAACCTCCGGCGCGGCGGTGCCGCCCGGATGTTGCTGCAGCCACTTGCCGCTTCCTCGTAAAGCGGCCCCGGCGAGGCTTTCGCCTCGAAGCGGGTAGTCCGCAAAAAGGTGAGGCTTGGCCTCGCCGGTGCGGCGGGTTGGTGCTGCGGACGAAGTTGCGGATCCTCGCTCGTGGCTCCCCGCCGGTCCGTCCGGTCCCG
>DASYHK010000005.1:0-2027 GCA_035998685.1 Devosiaceae bacterium
GCAGCAAGGCGCAGCTCAAGCGTGCCGTTGTCGGCCACATGCGCAAGCTCTCAAAGCTGCCCGACCGCGTGCGCAGCTTCTTCGGACACAGGACCTTCCGCTACGCTGCGTAGCCCAAGATCACCCAGGCCGGATCAGTAAGACAGTCAGTATATGCCAAATGGCAGGTGAATACCCATGCTGACACTCACCGAGGTCACGACCGAGGCTCAGGGCTACTCAGGCGAGGCGATCACCGACGAGGAGGCGGCGGCCATGTTCCGTGCCGTCCTGAACCTCCTCGGCCGTTGGGGTGCGACCGACGCCGAGGCCGCGATCCTCCTTGACGTGCCGCCCCGGACCTTCGCGCGCTGGAAGGCGGAGCGCGCACCCGGGCGCCTCGGGCGCGACGGCAAGGCACGGCTGTCGAACCTCATGGGAATCCACAAGGCCTTGCGGATCTTCTTTCGCGAGCCTCAGCGCGGATACGACTGGGTGAAGGCGCCCAATGCAGCATTCGGCGGGCGCTCGGCCCTCGACGTGATGCTCGGCGGTGAGCTCACAAACCTCATGCGCGTCCGGCGCTACCTGGACGCAGAGCGCGGCGGCTGGTGATCGAACCGGCCCTCGTGCCGACGAGCGAGGTGCGGTGGGACGGAGCGCGGCGGATCATCCGGAGTGTCCACCCGCCGATCGACATCTTCGAGGATATCGCCGACCCGGAGGACTGGCCGCTGCTCATCTCGGCCGAGATGAAGACGAACCCGCGCTTTGCGGAGAGCATCGGCAACCTCGACCTGGTGCCGTCAGGCCGGCGGGTCTCGGGGCCGGGGGCCAGCTACCTCATGGCGCCATTTACCCACACCAGTCCCGACCGGCCGAGCCGCTTTGGCGACGGCAGGTTCGGCGTGCTCTACATCGGCCGCTCATTTGAAGCCGCGCTGGCAGAGACGATCCACCACCATGAGCGCTTGATGGTGGCGACGGCCCAGGCGCCGGGCTGGACGTCGCAGTTCAGGGAGCTGGTGCTGGACGTGGAAGCGCGGCTGCACGACGTGCGAGGCGGTGGGCAGGAGTTCTCCCGCTTCCTCGACCCGGAGGACTACACCGCTGCACAGGCGCTGGCCTCTTCGCTGCGAGCCGCCGGCTCCGAGGGGATAACTGTTGATTGCCACTGAAAGCTGACCCGGTTTGGGGTGAAGTTGCCACTGAGAGTTGACCCATGTTCGGACGCTAGCCTCGGCCCCTTGGGCGGGAGCGGCGGGAGTGTTGGACATGGCATTGTTGAGCGTTATCCGGCGCTGGCATTTCCGGGAGCAGCTGTCGATCCGCGCGATTGCGCGCCGGACCGGCCTGTCGCGGAATACCATCCGCAAGTACCTGCGGTCGGACGCGGTACAGCCCCTTTTCAGGACACCCGATCGGCCCAGCAAGCTCGATCCCTTTGCTGAGCGGCTGGCCGCATGCCTGCGGACGGATGTCCGCAGGCCACGCAAACAGAAACGTACGGCTCGGCAGTTCCATGAGGAGCTGATGGGGCTCGGCTACGATGGTTCGTATCGGCGGGTCGCGGCCTTTGTGCGGGCCTGGCGAGACGACTGGCTGCGCCAGCAACAGGTCTCCGGCCGCGGCGTCTTCGTGCCACTGACGTTCGGCCCGGGCGAGGCGTTCCAGTTTGACTGGAGCGAGGAGCATGCCGTCATCGGCGGGGAGCGCACCAAGCTGCAGGTTGCCCATCTCAAGCTCTGCCACAGCCGCGCTTTCCTGGTGCGGGCCTACCTCCTGCAGACGCACGAGATGCTGTTTGACGCCCACAACCACGGCTTTCGCGTGCTGGGCGGCGTGCCGCGGCGCGGCATCTACGACAACATGCGCACCGCCGTGGACCGCATCGGCCCGAGCCGCGAGCGGCAGGTCAACGCGCGCTTCCTGGCCATGGCGAGCCACTACCTGTTCGAGCCGGAATTCTGCAATCCCGCCTCGGGATGGGAGAAAGGTCAGGTCGAGAAAAACGTCCAGGACGCCCGGCACCGGCTGTGGCGGCCCAT
>DASYHK010000013.1:0-127688 GCA_035998685.1 Devosiaceae bacterium
TGGAGGCTGCAGCAGCGCCCGCGCGGTAGCGCCTGTTGCCCAGAGAAACGACCGGTATCACTCGATATTGACGTTGATGCCGATCATCTTCCAGCCGCCCGCCTCGAGCAGCAGCTCGACTTCGTACTTGATCTGCTGGGGTTGCGTTTCGAAGTGGCCGGTGAGCGTCATCACACCGTCCTCGTTGAAAACCGGCTCGCCGGCCTCCACGGGATCCATGGCTGCGACGACCATCAGATCGATCTGCTGGTCGCGAAACACCTTGAAGGTCTCGGCCAGCTGCTCGGCGGTATAGGTCTCCTGGAACGGCGTGGAGGACCTCGCGCGCAGCACGTCGTAGATCCCGGTCATGTTGGCGTCGTTGAACGTCAGCAGCGTCGAGCGGATCAGCGCCTCGCGCGTGAACGCGTCCGGCGCCGTCGACTGGGCCACGCTGGGGCCGGCAAAGGCAAGCAGGCCAGCGAGAAGCGCCGGAGCGGCAAGGGCGGATAGGGTATTCATGAAGGGTTCCTCAGGATGGCGCTGGAGTTACACCACCTTCCGCCGCGCGATCGGAAGGCGGTTGGATGTGCCGGGGGCCGAGCCTTCAGGCACGGCCGCTGCAGCGCGCCTCAACCTTCCTGAACGCCGGCGGCCAGCTTACGGGCGCGCCGCTTCCTGATGGCGGGGACGATATAGAAGGGCAGAGCAAGCAGTATCGCCGCGTAGAGCCCAAAGCTGAAGATCCGCTCCATCAGCGGGACTTCGTAGGTCGGGAGCGGGTCGGGCAGGAAGCCGGCCGCCTGCCATTCCGCCACCCGCTCCTGCTCCAGGTCATAGAACCTGCCTTCCTGGCCGCGCACCAGCAGCACGTAACCGTCGTCGGAAAGCGAATAGGGCAGGATGAAGTTATTGAGAGTGGTCTTGAAGCCGAGCGTCAGGTCCTCCCCTTCCGCTCCCTTCAGTTCGACGTCGACCAAGGGGTGCAGCGTCTCCTCTGCTCCGAAGTCGAAGGCCTGCACCGGCAGCGCCAGGGCGAGTGTTGCAATGAGGGCAAAGAGAAAGGGCACGAGACGGCGCATGATGGCTCCACGCGAACAGGACGAATCGACGTTTCCCCGGGATCGGGACGTTGGATGCGAACGTTATCATCCTCCGCGAAAATGCCAATTGCCTTCGTGTTGCCGCAATTGCTTTTTTGCACTGTCCCGAGCCCTCCAGCACCGCCGCCTCCTCCCGCCGGGGTCACCTGAGATATGAATCCCGAATCCGGCGCTGCTCGAGCGCGAGGCGCCTAGGCCGAAAAGTGAAAGGGGCCGCCGCAGCGGCCCCTCGCATCCCGCGATCAGTAGTCCATGCCGCCAGGGGGCATGGCCGGCGCCGCTTCCGGCTTCGGCTTCTCGGCAATCATCGCCTCGGTGGTCACAAGGAGGCCAGAGACCGAGGCGGCATCCTCGAGCGCCGTCCGCACGACCTTGGCGGGATCGATGACGCCCCACTTGTAGAGGTCGCCATACTCGCCGGTCTGGGCGTTCCAGCCCTGCGCGTAGTCGGCGTTGTCGAGGATCTTGCCGACCACGATCGAACCGTCGGAACCGGCGTTCAGCGCGATCTGCCGGGCCGGCGCCTGGATGGCACGCCGGACGATGTCGACGCCGGTGCGCTGGTCCGGGTTCTCCGGCTTTACGGCCTCGAGCGCCTTGATGGCGCGCAGCAGGGCAACGCCGCCGCCCGGCAGGATCCCCTCCTCGACCGCGGCGCGGGTCGCGTGCACGGCATCGTCCACCCGATCCTTGCGCTCCTTGACCTCGACCTCCGTGGCGCCGCCGACCCGGATCACCGCCACGCCGCCGGCGAGCTTTGCCAGCCGCTCCTGCAGCTTCTCGCGGTCGTAGTCAGACGTCGTCTCCTCGATCTGCGCCTTGATCTGCGCGATCCGACCCTGGATGTCATCCTTCGAGCCGGCACCGTTGACGATGGTGGTGTTCTCCTTCTCGATGGTGACCTTGCGGGCAGTGCCCAGCATCTCCAGCGTCACGTTCTCGAGCTTGATGCCGAGATCCTCGGAGATGACGTTGCCGCCGGTCAGCACGGCGATGTCCTCGAGCATGGCCTTGCGGCGGTCGCCGAATCCCGGCGCCTTCACGGCGGCGATCTTCAGCCCGCCGCGCAGCTTGTTGACGACCAGCGTCGCCAGCGCCTCGCCTTCCACGTCCTCGGCGATGATCAGCAGCGGCTTGCCCGACTGTACCACCGCCTCCAGCACCGGCAGCATCGGCTGCAGGTTGGAGAGCTTCTTCTCGTGCAGGAGGATGTAGGGGTCCTCGAGCTCGACCCGCATCTTCTCCTGGTTCGTCACGAAATAGGAGCTGAGATAGCCGCGGTCGAACTGCATGCCCTCCACGACGTCGAGTTCGGTCTCGGTGGTCTTGGCCTCCTCGACCGTGATCACGCCCTCATTACCCACCTTCTGCATGGCCTCGGCGATCATCTTGCCGATGGTGCCGTCGCCATTGGCGGAGATGGTGCCGACCTGCGCCACCTCGTCGTTGGAGGTGATCTTGCGGGCATTCTTCTTGAGGTCGGCGACGACGGCGTCGACGGCCAGGTCGATGCCGCGCTTCAGGTCCATCGGGTTCATGCCGGCGGCCACCGCCTTAGCACCTTCCTTGACGATGGCCTGGGCGAGCACCGTGGCGGTGGTGGTGCCGTCACCGGCGAGATCGTTGGTCTTCGATGCCACTTCGCGCACCATCTGGGCGCCCATGTTCTCGAACTTGTCGGAGAGCTCGATCTCCTTGGCGACGGTGACGCCGTCCTTGGTGATGCGGGGAGCGCCGAAGCTCTTGTCGATCACGACGTTGCGGCCCTTGGGACCCAGCGTGACCTTCACCGCATCGGCGAGGATATCGACGCCGCGCAGCATCCGGTCGCGGGCATCGAGAGAGAATTTGACTTCCTTAGCAGCCATTTGTCGTCACTCCTTGGACGTAACGAGATTGACCCTGGGTTGGATGGATAGGCTCAGGCGGCCTGCCTGACGGAGGCGGCGGGCTCGATCACGCCCATGATGTCGCTCTCCTTCATGATCAGCAGCTCTTCGCCATCGAGCTTGACCTCGGTACCGCTCCATTTGCCGAACAGCACGCGATCGCCGGCCTTGAGCTCGGGGGCGATAATCTCGCCGCGCTCGTTGCGGGCGCCCGGTCCGACCGCGACCACCTCGCCTTCCTGCGGCTTCTCCTTTGCCGTGTCGGGGATGATGATCCCGCCGGCGCTCTTTTCTTCGGCATCGATCCGCCGGACCACGACGCGATCGTGCAAGGGACGGAACTTCATGAAGCTTCCTCCATTAGATCAACATGTTGACAGACGTCCGCGCGGGCTCCCAACGCCCACGCGCGCATGCATCTAGGAAGAAGAAGAACCTGTTCAAGGCGGGAGCAAAGAATTTTTAGCACTCACCCCTCGAGAGTGCCAAAATCGTTAGCAGTCTCCTCAATCTGCTGCTAACAGGCTGGTCGTGCAGGAGAATTTTCTTCTTTCCCTTGCCGGGCGCCGCAAATGCTGCTGAACTTCAGGTGCAACGAACGGAGGATCCGATGCTTCCCTCTTCATCTCCCGCCTCCTCCGAGGCCAATGACGGCTACGGCTTGACCACCGCCCAGATCGTCTACCGCATGCCCGACCATCTCGAACTGTTCCAGGATTTCATCTGGCAGCAGTACGACACCTTCCCCCGCTTCCCCGCGCTCGGCGCCTTCCTCGCCTTCTGGGAAGAGAAGATCGATGGTCCGATCCATTCAGTGACGGTGGCACACGCCCGCCTGCTGCAGCCCGAGGATTTCCAGGCCCTGCGCCGCGGCCTGAACTGACCGACTGCGCAGGCCTGGCAGATCAATGGCTCCCGTCCAGCGGGTACTCCCACCGGCGGCGGCAACGCAGACGGCTAGCCGGCGTGGGTCTGCGCCCTGCAAGATCTGCCGGCTGACTTCGCCGCTACCAGTCCTCCTGAACCGCAGCATTCCCATGCGTGACATAGGAGCGGGTGCCGGAATCTTGCCGATCCGGCGCCCCTAGCGGTCCGATTGGCCGAGCCTTGGCGGGTTGCAACCTTCTGCCCTTGGACAAACTCGCCTGGCTGTCAGCCAGCAGGAAGATGTCGACCACCCGGTCCAGCTCGGTGGCCTGTGCCTCCGTCTGCTCGATGGCGGCGTTGGTCTCCTCCACCAGCGCCGCGTTGTGCTGCGTCATCTCGTCCAGCGTCCGAACGGCGGTGCTGACCTCTTCGATAGCCGCGGCCTGCTCGCGACTTTCCCGGGCGATGCCATCCATCAGGTCGTTGGAAGAACGCGCAGCGACGAGCATGGCCTGAAGCTTGCTGGCCGCATCGTCAACGAGCTTCGAACCGCCACGGACCTCCACAGCGCTCTGCTCGATAAGGACCTTCACTTCCGCCGATGCTTCAGCAGCCGACTGCGCCAGGCGACGGACTTCCACCGCCACCACGGCGAAACCCTTGCCCGCTTCACCCGCCCGGGCCGCCTCCACCGATGCATTGAGAGCAAGAAGGTTGGTCTGGAAGGCGATGTCGTCGATGAGTCCGATGATGTTGGAGATCTTGCCGCTCGAGGTGGTGATCTTTTCCATCGCCTCGGTGGCCTGAGCCATGACCTCGCCGCCTTCTTCGGCTGTCGTCGTGACGGTGCCGGCAACGACGCTGGCTTCCCTTGCGCGTTCGGCATTTTCGGCAACCGTAGCAGCGAGCTGCTCCATCGTTGCCGACGTCTCTTCGATCGTCGCCGCCTGCCTTGTCGTTCGCTCGGAGAGATCGTTGGCGCCGAGGAGGATCTCGGCAGTTGCCGTCTTCAGCGTCCGCGACGTCTCGCGGAGCTGGCTGACAATGGAGTTCAGCTTGTCGGCGACGGCGTTGGTGTCGGACTTGAGCTGCGCAAAGGCTCCTTGATAATTCCCTTCCATGCGCTTGGTGAGGTCCGTATTGGCGAGGGCCGCCAGCACCTCCCCGGTTTCCGCTATGCCACGATCGACCGTGGTCACGAGGTTGTTGATGCTGGTGGCAATGGCGTTGAGCTCGGCATCGGGGAACTGCGCATCGACACGGCGGGTGAAGTCACCAGCGATGGCTGCATCGACGACGTCGCCGAAGGCCCGCTGCAACTGGGCCATCATCTGCGTCCTCGTCTCCTGGTCCCGGACGATGCGGACGGCTTCCGCCTCCGTCATCTCCGCCATGCGGATGCCATTCTCGCGGAACACCTGGACCGCCCGGGCCATCTCCCCGATCTCATCCCCCCGGCCGGTGCCTTCGATGTCCTCGCCAAACGATCCGTTGGCCAGAGCGGCCATGCGTTCCGACAATCGCCTTATCGGCCGTTCAATGGACCTGCCGATGAGCAGCGACAGCACAATTCCGGCCACGGCAGCGAGCGCAATCGTTGCATATAAGGTAAGGCTGAAGCCGCTCCATCTATCCTCGATCTGGCGGCTGAGTTCGGCACCGGCGGAATTGCCGGCCTCCCGCGCCTCGGCGATGGCTGCCATCAGCGGATCGGCGATTGCGTCGACAGCGGCCATGTCTGCCCGGGCCTGAAGCAGCGCCGCGCTATAGGTCTCGAAGCCGGCGGCATAGGCGGCCATCGAGTCCGCGATCTGCCTTTTCTCGTCGGCCGTGAGCATCGATGCGGCGAGGATCCTCCCGAAGTCTTCGACTGTGTTTGCGAATGACGTGACATATTTGGGATCGAGCCGCAGCATGAAGTCTTTCTCGTGCCGGCGCAGCATCAGCAGCTGGACCATCAGGCCGTCGAGCTGGGCGCCGTTCGCGATCTTCTCCTTGAGGATGCTCTCGACGCCGTGCACCGTCGAGCGCAGTTCCCCTTGATGTCCGAGATCCTGCGTCAATCCCAGCGCCGTAACCTGATCGATGAGCGAGGGCAGATAGGACGCCGCCCGCTCGATGTCCGCTCTCGTGGCGTCGGCGGCTTGCGCTTTCACCAGGTGGAGCTTTTCCATCTCATCCTCGAGCTGCGTCACCGCCTGCTGCGAAGGGGAAAGCACCAAGGTCTTCAGGGCCGCGACGGTAGCCTCGACCTGTGACCCGCTCTGCACCAGCGCCTGAACCTGCTCGGAATTTGCGCGCTCGGCACTCGTGAGCGTATCAATCGCAGACTTCTCCGCTGAAAAGATTGCGCCCACCAGCCCCATCGCGAGGAGCGTTAGCGCGGCCATGCAAAGTACTTTGATGCGCAAGCTGAGGGTTGGAAATTTGAGAGGCCAGATCACCGACATGTATCGCTCCAAGTTGCCGAGGACCTCGCTTCGTCTCGCACGAGCAGAGGATTGTGCTGCGCAAATTCACGCGCCCTCGAATAGGACCGGACGAGGTTGCTGGAACATCGTTAAATATTTAAGAAGTTTGAGAGTTCTGGGGCTCTAGCGGCTCAATATGCGCTTCGTCAGCAGCAAACCCCGAGGCCCTCTCGAGCAACGGTCAGCGGATGTGTTGCTCCGAGGGCACCAGCAACATTCCGTCTCCCCGGCCAGGGGCAGCCGGAGACCGTGCGGTTCTTACCTGGAGGAGTGCCTCATGGACCAGTTCACCGGCGGGTGCCTCTGCGGCGATGTGCGCATTGTCGCCTCGGGGCCGCCCTACCGCGTCGGCCTCTGCCATTGCCTCGACTGCCGCAAGCATCACGGGGCGCTGTTCTACGCTGCCGCGGTCTTCCCCGAGACCGCCGTGACCATCACCGGCGAAACCCGCGACTACGCCGGCCGCCACTTCTGCCCCCGCTGCGGCTCCTCCGTCTTCGCCCGCAGCGGCGACGAGATCGAGGTGCACCTCGGCACCCTCGACGCTCCCAACCAGCTGCTGCCTACTTACGAAAGCTGGACCCTCCGCCGGGAGCCCTGGCTGCCGCCGTTCCCGCTCAGGCGAGGATATGAGCGCGATCGCGAGGGCACGGGACGGGGTGAGGACTAGCCACCGGAACGCCCCTTGCACTTGAAGCTTTCTGTCGGGCCGACACGATGCAAGTGAAGCCAGTTCTACCGTCCAGGCCGAGGAACCGATGATTGCAGTCGCCACCTTGCTGATCGTACTCCTCCTGTCGCTGATCATGGTGCGCGTTGCCGCGGAAGCCTTAATCCTCACCGGCTTGTCCCGCGAATCGGCAAGCTTTCAGGCGCGGTCGGCCTGGACCGGCACTGGCTTCACCACCTCCGAATCCGAGCAGGTGGTCGCCCACCCGGTGCGGAGGCGGATCATCAGCACCTTGATGTTTCTGCGCAGCGCCGGCCTCGTGACCGCCGCCTCGACGCTGATGCTCTCCTTCGTCAATGTCGAGGAACAGGGCAGCGGACTGCTGCGCATCGCGGTGCTGATCGTTGGCGCCGCCTGCCTCTGGCTCTTCGCCAGAAGTCGCTGGATCAGCATCTGGATGTCCCGGGTGATCGCCTACGCCCTCAAGCGCTACACAGATCTCGATACCCGTGATTATGCCGGTCTCCTGCATCTGGCGGGCGAATACGCCGTCATGGAGCTTGGCGTTAAGGAGAAGAGCTGGATGACGGATCGATCTCTGGGAGATTTGCGCCTTCCCGATGAGGGAGTCCTGGTCCTCGGTGTTGTTCGACCGGATACCACCTACCTTGGCGCCCCTCGTGCCGACACCGTCGTCCGGAGCGGCGACAACCTCGTTCTCTACGGACGCTCGTCGACGCTGTCGGCACTCGCGCGGCGGAAACCCGGCGCAGCTGGGGACGAGGATCGGAATGCGGCCGTTGCCGTTGAGGAGATGATCGAGACGCAGGATCGGAAGGCCGGTGGTTCCGCGGAGAAGTAGCGCCGCAGAAGCTCCGCGACCTGTCGGCCTTGGCCTGCACCGCTGACCAGTGCACCTGCGGCGAGCTCACGGCTGCGCTGGCGCTGGTCGCGGACGCTTGAGCGAGCTCACCGGCGCCGCATCTTTGCGAACAAGCGTCTAAGCGCTTCGCGTTGTGCGGCTGCCCGCAGCGCTCGTGCTCGCGCACACTTGGCAGCAACAAGTCCTGGCGCAAGAGGCGAGACCTTATCCTTTTCTTCGAGCCGCCGCTCAGTCGGATTGACCTCCGTCACCCGATTGCGAAGTGCAGCCAGAAGGGCGGCCAGCCGTGAGGCGAGCGAGGTTCGCGAGACCTGGGGGCGGTTGACCATCGAGTTCCTGCAGCGAAAGTCCCGCGACTCTCGGCTTCATTACTTCATCCGTCAAATGCATATTTATCATTCTGATTATGCGAGCTCCGCTGCCACGAGGGCCTTGAGCTCAGTTGCCAGCAGATCCACCGGGGCATCGAAGCGGCCCGGTGCCTCGCGCCGAACGAGCGCCACAGTCGCATCCAGGTCGAAGTCCACCAACTCCAGTACGTTCAAGCTGTGCCGGTGCTCGCTGCGCCGAAACTGCAGGCGAGGAACGAGGCCGACGCCGCCGCTGCGGCTGAGCAGCGACATCTGCAGTTCCTCGCCGAACACCTCGGCACCTATGAAGATGGAGAGCCGTTGCCGGTCGAAAGCGGCGCAAAGGGCAGCCCGGCAACCGCAGCCCAAGGGATTGAGGATCCATGTCTCAGACGCGAGATCACGGAGATGCCACGGCTTTCGGTCCAGTCGCGTCGAGGTGAGGCTACTGGACAACAGGAGTATCTTCTCGGATGCGATCGATAGTCGGGAGACCCCGCGCGGCACGACATGCGCTGAACTGAGCAGCACCACCGCGCAGTCGAGCTCGCCGCTGCGCACCTGGTCGAGCAATCCGGCGGTCCAGTTGGCAGCAACCTGGAGGCGCAACCGCTGGAAGCGTTCCCGGAGCACCTGAAGTGGACCGGTGAGCAGCACCCCTTCGAGGCCGTGAGCAACACCCACCCGCAAGTCGCCAGCAGGATTTCCGGCATCGGATGCCGCCGTCTCAAGATCGGCAACTGCATTGATCACCCGCCGGCAGTGTTCCAGAACTTGATTGCCCACCCCCGTCAGGACAGCCGGCTTGACAGATCGGTCGAAGAGGGGCGGGTTGCCGAGCGCCGCCTCGAAATTCTGTATGCGACGCGTGATCGCCGGCTGCGTGAGCCGCAGCTGTGCCGCCGCCCTGTTGACGGAGCCAGTTTCGGCGACGGCGATGAACGCCTGAATCTCGGGCAGGTTCATGCGGGCAGATTATAAAGGTAAGATAGGAAATAGCGAAGGGGCAAATACTTCTTGGCGGGGTCTCCGCCAGACAAGAAAGGGCGCGTCGCGTAACAGGACGTGTTTCCGCTCTAGCAGCGCCCTACGGAATGCCTGCAGCAAGCAGCCGGATCACCGTGCCCCCAGCCGCCTCAGCTGTTTCTGCATGTGGATGCGCTGATAGCCTTCAGAGGCTCCGCGGTGGGTCTCGATGTACCCGCGTGAACTGTAGAAGCGGATGCTGTCCTGCATCACTACATTGGTATAGAGGCGGACCAAGTGGCAGCCGCCGAGACCGGCAAGATGCTCGGCGAAGCTCAGCAGGCTGCCACCGATGCCTCGGCCCTGCCATGCAGGAGAAACTGCCAGCACTTCTAGGATGAGCTCGGCCTTCTGGCTTTCCAGGACCGCGACGCCGATCACCCCACCGGTCTCCTCGGCGACGAAAACCTGGCCGGCCCCGATCGCCTCGCCATAGGTGCGAAGCAGGGGCGCCGCCGGCCGCCCGATAGCGGAAGTGTAGGGACTGAATGCCGCGTGGATCACCGATGCCACCTCCGGAAGATCGGCTTCGGAGGCCGCTCGGATCAGCAGGTCCGCCCCAGATCCCGATTTCCGATGCCCAACCCCGCGCATCCGGCTCAACCCCTGTCCAATCATCGGCCAAGGTACTTCGGTTCCCGCCGCTCGATCCAGGCAGCTATGCCTTCCTGCAGATCGTGGCTCGGAACCAACTTCTCGAGCTGCGCGCATTCGGCGAGCAGCCCCTCGGCTATGGTCATGTTAAGCCCCCGCGTCACCGCACTGATGATGCTCGCGACCGCTATGGGGGAATGCTGGATGATCGACATCGCCAGTTCTCGCGCCGCAGGCAGCAGGTCGCCGTGAGCGACCACCGTGTTGACCAGGCCCAGTTCACGGGCACGCCCGGCACCGAAGGCGTCACCCGTCAGGAGGAGTTCGAGGGCGAGCTTGCGCCGGTTAGCCTGGGAAGCCGCTGCGTACCGCCAAACGTCGGCGGCACGGGGCGGGCAGAGGAGTGGGCGGCGAGGAGCGAGCGGAGTTCGTGATCCACGGCTGCGGTTGAGCGTGCTTCGGCACAACTGCCAGCAACTGCCACACTCAAGCCACGCCGTGACGGCAGCGTTCTATCTGCCCCAGCTGATTCGCCGGGCGCTGCCATAGGGGGGTTTGTCGTGCCATTGATCGTTCGGGTAGCCGTCATCCCGGAGGGGATGACCGTCGCTGCGGGATGCCGTCCCTTCGCGGGAGGCTGCCCGAGATGACCGCGGTAGCGCTGGTTTCGCAGCGGCGACGCGTTCGCCTCGTCTGGACGGCAACGTTCCTCGCCTCAATCGCCATTGCCATAGCTTTGCTGGTGCTGGGGAGCCTGATGGAGGAGCGTGTTCGCGTATCCTTGCACGCGCGCTCCATCATCAGCGACTTCTACCACGCCATGACGCAGGCGGAGAAGGCGCAGCGCGCCTATCTCCTCACCGAAGACACCGACTACATTGCAGATTATCGGCTAGCGCGGTCCCGGATAGAGGCGCTCGGCCGGGACCTGCAGAACATCGTCTCGGTGCGGGTGCTGCAGCCTGAGGAGATCGGAGAGGTCCTGCGGCTGACCGAAGAGCGCAGTGCACAACTGGAGAAGGCGCTGGCGGCCTTCGACACCGATGGGCTGGCAGCCGCCATGGCCGTCATGCGCAATAACGAGCTTCGGCAGACCACCGCGCGCATTCATGATCTGGTCGACAGGATCGACGACGAAGAGGATGGCGTCATCGCGGGTGGGCAGGAGGCGGTCGAGAAGACCAGGGCGCTCCTGCTGGCGGCCCTAGTCGTTCTCTTGGCAGGCACTGTGGCGGCATCTGCCCAGAGCATCCGCGGCGAACGCCGTGTGGCCGAGGAACTCGCAGAACTGAACCGGAGCCTCGAGAACAAGGTGGAGGCGCGCACCCGTGAACTGGAGCAGGAGCGCCGACGGGTCCAGCATCTGCTCTCCGAACTGAGCCACCGGATCGGCAACAACCTTGCCCTCCTGTCTTCCACATTGCTGCTGCGAGCACGCAGCACGGACGACGAGGTAGTTCGCAGCGCCCTGGAAGAGGCCAGCGAGAGGATCGTAACGATGGCCGTGGCGCAGCGACGGCTGCATGCCGAATCGTCCACCGGCATGGTGAACATCCGCTCCTATCTGGAGCTGATAATGGATGACCTGCGCAGGATGGCGCCCGCGGACGGCGTCTCGCTGCATCTGGAGGCTGATCCGCTGCAGATGCCGGCCGACGATGCTGTCGCCGTGGGGGTACTGGTTAACGAACTCGTAACGAACGCGCTGAAGCACGCCTTCCCTGATGGGAAGGGCGAACTGCAAGTCCTGCTGGCGGCGAAAGGCGAGGAGATCGCGCTTGACGTCACGGATGACGGGAGGGGCATACAGGGCGCAAGTGGACAGAACGTCGGCACCATGATCGTGCAGTCGATGGTCAACGCCCTGCAGGGACGGGCGATCAGCGCCTCTCCCGCGATGGGCGAACCGGGAGGCGGCACCGGCACTGCCTGGCGCATCAGGTTCCCAGCTCCAGACTCGCGCCCCTCAAACAACGTCGAGCGCCTGCCCTCCCGCTAAGCGCTTCCGAAGGGCGCAAGCCACCGCCTTCTGTTGCTGACAGCTAGTAGAATGGTGGGTGCGACAGGGATTGAACCTGTGACCCCTGCCGTGTGAAGGCAGTGCTCTCCCGCTGAGCTACGCACCCGCGCCAGAAAGGCGAGGAAAATCAGAGAGATGGTGGGTGTAACAGGGATTGAACCTGTGACCCCTACCATGTCAAGGTAGTGCTCTCCCGCTGAGCTATACACCCATCTCTCGAAGGCCGGAACGGCCAGGGCCGCTCACGCCGCGCGATAGATCATAAAACCGCGGAGCGGGTCAAGGGTCAAGACGCCACCGCACTAGCGCAGGCGGAAGCGGCCGCTGCGGAACGCCGCCTCGACCGCCGCTAGGGTACCCTCCGCCGATTCTCCGGCAGTGTCGATGACGTGGCTTTCCAGCTCGCCCAGGTCCGAGAACTGCCGGTGGAGCGCGGCGATCGGATCGGGATCGTCGAGTTCGTCCCCGCCGCGGCGGCGGCAGCGGTCGATCGCCTCTCCGAGAGGTGGGCGGAGGACGATGTAATGGAGCGGCACGCCCAGCCGGCGGAACGGCATGAGGAACCAGGGGCCGATAATGCCGTCGAGCACCACGAAATAGCCACCCCGGGCATAGGTCCCGGCGGCCCCCGCGATCACGTCGATGACGACTGCGTTCTGGTCGCGCGCCGCGGGCAGCCAGGGCAGGATGGCCCCGCTCCTGATGTAGCGCCAGAAATCGTCGCTATGGAGGTGCACGCCCGGACCGCCGACCAGCGGGACCAGCGTCCGCGCCGTCGTCGTCTTTCCGGCGCCCGGCGGGCCGGTGAGGATCGCGACTTGGCCCGCTGCTTCTAGCATCGCTTCATCCCGTCGGAGCGGAAATCGGGTGCGGTCGGCGACGGGACTCGCCGCTGCCGGAGGCCGTCAGGCCGCTAGCAGCCGCTCGACTTCGTTCACCAGGTCTTTGAGGTGGAAGGGCTTGCTCAGCACCGAGGCGTCCTTGGGGGCGTCGCTGTCCGGGTTGAGGGCCACCGCGGCGAAGCCGGTGATGAACATCACCTTGAGGTCGGGATCGAGCTCCGTCGCCCGGCGGGCTAGCTCGATGCCGTCCATCTCCGGCATCACAATGTCCGAGAGCAGCAGCGAGAACGGCTCCTCGCGCAGCCGCTCATAGGCCGACTTGCCATTGTCGAAGGAGACCACCTCGTAGCCGGCACCCTTCAGCGCCCGCGTCAGGAACTGCCGCATGTCGTTGTCGTCTTCGGCCAGCAATATTCGCTTCATCATGTCCTCACCGGCACGCGCGCAGCCCTGGCGCGCCGCGATTCGCTTGCATGATGTTTAATGCAAGTTTTCACCAGCGCAACACACCATCGACCGGCCACCCCGACATTCTCGGGCTTCTGGACATTCCGCGGCGGCAAAGGCAGAGTGCGAAGCTGACGACGCTGCGCACGGCAAGGAGTTGAGGTGCGGTCCGACTACTGGGACAGACCGGCATTCGAAACCATCCGCCCCCGCCGGCTGACGGCCCCCCTCGTGTTCAACTCCGCCCATTCCGGCCGCGACTATCCGGAGCGATTCCTCGCCATGACGCGACTCGACCAGCTGTCGATCCGGCAGTCCGAGGACGCCTTCGTCGACCAACTGTTCGCCCGCGCCCCGCATCTCGGCACGCCGCTGCTGCGCGCGCATTTCCCGCGCGCCTATCTCGACGTCAACCGCGAGCCCTGGGAGCTCGACCCGGCGATGTTCAGCGAGCCGCTGCCGCAGCGCTACAACACCACCAGCCCCCGCGTCGCCGCCGGGCTCGGCACACTGGCGCGGGTGGTGGCGGAGAACAAGCCGATCTACCGGGAGCAACTGACGGTCGACGATGCCCGCATGCGCATCGAGGGCATCTACCAGCCCTATCACGCGACCTTGCAGCAACTGCTGACCGAGTCGATGGCGCGTTTCGGCGTCGCCGTGCTCGTCGATTGCCACTCCATGCCCCGACTCAGCCGCAGCGGCGACCGCGTGGCGCCGGACATCGTGCTCGGCGACCGCTACGGCACCACCTGCGCCCGGGTGCTCATGGATCTGGCAGAGACGGTGTTCTCCGGGGCCGGCCTGCGGGTGGCGCGCAACCGCCCCTATGCCGGCGGCTTCTGCACCCGCACCTATGGCCGGCCGCAGCATGGCGTGCATGCGCTGCAGGTGGAGATCAGCCGGCACCTCTACATGAACGAGGTGACGCTGGAGAAGACGGCCGGGTTCGAAGCCGTGCGGCAGCTGGTGGAGCGCCTGGTGATGGCCTTGATCGGCCTCGATGCCCGGCTGCTGGTCGCGGCACCCCCCGCCGATGAACAGGCGGCCGCCGAGTAACCACCAACCGCCCGGCAGACCCGCCAAAAAAAAACGGGCCGCCGAAGCGGCCCAGTCAAGGGAGGAAACGATAGTGGCTCGAAATGTGCCGAGATCGGCTGGCAGTGATCGCGATCCACCCATCCATCATGCACTTTATCGGGTGAACTGATTTGCCCCCCGGGGCAAGGCGGGCGAAAGTCTTCAACAAGCAAAGACGTCCGGTTGTTGCAAAAATGAATCACTGCCGCTCTTGCCGTTTCGCCGTCAGAAAACCTGTCCGGTAATGAGCTGACTGCTATCCTTGCCGAATAACCCAAGGCCCTCCCGCATGTACGATACTCATCTTGGCGGCCTCGATGCCGCCATCGTCCGCCAGACCCTGCTCGATGCGGCCGATGTCGCCGCCGCGCATACCCTGCCGCGCTTCCGTACCGCCATCGCCGTCGACAACAAGTGGACCGAAGGCTTCGATCCGGTCACCGAGGCCGACCGGCAGGCCGAGCTGGCGGTGCGCGAGGTAATCGCGGCGCGGTTCCCCGAGCACGGGCTGATCGGCGAGGAATGGGACGACAAGGCGACGGCGGGGCGCTTCTCCTGGATCATCGACCCGGTCGACGGCACCCGCGCCTTCATCTCCGGCGTGCCGGTCTGGGGGACGCTGGTCGGGCTGCTGGTCGACGGGCACGCGGTCGCCGGCCTGATGGCGCAGCCCTTCACCGGCGAGGTCTATCTGAGCCTGCCGGGCGAAGCCCACTACTTCCGCGGCGACCAGACCCTGCCGCTCGGCACCAGCGCTATCACCGAACTGGCGGGGGCGAAGGTGACCACTACCTCGCCGGACCTCTTCCTCCGCGCCGGACGCGACCTCTCGGCAGAGTGGCGGCTGGTCAGCGATGCGGCACTCACCGTGCGCTACGGGCTGGATTGCTACGGCTATTGCCTGCTCGCCGCCGGCCATCTCGACCTCGTGGTCGAGGCGGGGCTGAAGAATGTCGACATCGCGCCGTTGATTCCGCTGATTCGCAATGCCGGCGGCGTCGTCACCACCTGGGAGGGCGGCGCCGCCGAACAGGGTGGCAACATCGTCGCCGCCGCGACACCGCAGCTGCACGCGGCGACGCTGGAACTGCTAAACGGGGGGAAGTGAGGCGGGATCGCTCGAACGTCACGGGTTCACCTCGCTCCCATCCACCCTCGCAAGGGGGAGGTGCAGTTCGGCGGGTGTGGCGGGATGCTGGCACGAGCTCGATGCACACCCTCCCCCTGGTGGGGAGGGCTGGGGAGAGGGTGGCCACGTCATCGGAGCCTCGGCTGATGCGCAGCGACCGGAATCCGACGGCCCGCTCCCGGTCCTTTGCCTCCTCCCTCCCAGCCTCCCCTCGCAAGGGGGAGGTGCAGTTCGGTGGGTGTGGCGGGATGCTGGCACGAGCCGATGCACACCCTCCCCCTTGTGGGGAGGGCTGGGGAGGGGGTCGGCAACGCGCGGTGGCGCGTTACGCGCTCTGCTCGGTGATGAAGGCGTCGAAGGCGGCGAAGACCTGGCCGCGGATGTCGTCGTTCTCCATGAAGAGCTCGTGCCGGGCCGTGGCGATCACCGCGTGTCGGCCGGTGCGCAGCCGTAGCCCCAAGTGCTCGATGGCGGGCGTCGAGACGATGCGGTCGCGGGCGGCGGCGAGCATCAGCACGGGAATCTTGATGGTGCCGGGAAATTCGTCGGTACCGGCCGCAGCCATGGCCCGGAAAGCGGCAGCCGACCAGCGAATGGTCGGCGCTCCGATCTCGAGTTCCGGCCGGGCCTTGAGCACGTCGACCATGCGCATGAAGCGCACCGGATCCGAAGTCACGGGATTACCGGCAAAGCTCATCTCGCTGGCAGGGCGGTCGGACCCGCGGCCGGCCGGTGCCTGCCCCAGCCCGAGAAAGCTCAGCACTTCGGCGATCGTCGCCATGCCGCCCATGCCGAGCGGCAGCCGCTCCAGCGCCAGCATCGGCGCGCTGAGGAACATCCGCTCGAACATCATGCGGTCGCGTGCCGCCGCCATCAGACTCACCAGCCCGCCCATGGAATGACCGACGAGATAGTAGGGCGGCGGGCAGTCGGGCAGCAGGATGCTGCCGTGAAAGGCCCTGAGGTCCGTCCAGTAGTCCTCGAAAGTATCGACATAGCCGAGCCGGCGGTTGCCGATCAGCCGCTGCGAACCGCCCTGCCCGCGCCAGTCGAAGGTGGCGACGGCGAAGCCGCGCGACTGCAGGTCGGTGATGGTCTCGAAATACTTCTCGATGAACTCGGTGCGTCCCTGCACGAGGCAGACGGTGCCACGCGGCGCCCCGCCGCTTTTGGGAAAGGTGGCATAGCGCAGCTTTACCTTGTCCGGCGTCTCGAACAGCCCAACCGCCGCCCCCTGCGGCACCGGATTGGACGGCACGGCGGTGAGGCTCGCAACCGGTTGCAGATCGGCAATGGCGTTCATCGGCAAGGGCTCAGGGCGGTGGTTTGGGTGGTGACGGCGCTTGCCGTCACGGCACTCCGTGCATACTGGATTTCCGGCGGCGCGGGAATGCCACGCCGAAAAGGGAAAAGCCAGCATCCCGGAGGATACTGGCTTTCCTTGATGGCCGCCGTGCGGGGGGCGGGTGACGGCGGCGCATTCGTTGTGCCCTGCAGCAGACAGTAAGCACGGTGCCGGTATAGGCCGGGGCGCCTGAACGCGGCTTGATGGGGCCATTCATTTTCGGTTCATCTGCCCCCTGTCGCCCTCTTGAACCCAAAACGCACCTCACTACATTTCTCTCGTCCGCCGGAACGGTCCGGGGACCGGGTCATCCCGCGAGTCCTGCTCGCCAACTTGGGAGCAGCCACCGGGTTTCCCGCTAACACGTTGCTCAGTAAGGAGAATGTGACATGCAGACCTTCGATTTTTCGCCCTTCTATCGCTCCACGGTCGGCTTTGATCGGCTGTTCTCGCGGCTCGATGACCTGGTCGGCCAGGAGGCGAAGTCCTACCCGCCCTACAATATCGAGCGCATGGGCGAGAACGCCTACCGGATCTCGGTAGCCGTCGCCGGATTCGCCGCCGATGACATCGCCATCGAGAGCAAGGAGAACAACCTCCTGATTCGTGGTGGCAAGGCCCAGGAGAGCGAGCAGAACCAGCGCGAGTTCCTGCACCGCGGCATTGCCGAGCGTGCCTTCGAACTGCGCTTCCAGCTCGCCGAGTATGTGGAAGTGACCGGAGCCAACCTGGAGAACGGCCTGCTGCACATCGAACTGAAGCGCGAACTGCCTGAGAGCAAGAAGCCCCGGCAGATCGCCATCAGCGGCGGTAGTGCCAGCAAGACCATCGAGGACAAGACGGTCAACTAAGCCGCTTGGCGCGGGCAGTGAGCCCGCGCCAAGCGCTTTCGCATGCGGCGCGATCCGAACGGGTCGCGCCGTTCTGTATTGCAGCCGACTCCTACGAATCTCCTGCGAAAGCCTATCTCCGCCCGGATGCCCCTCCCGCAGCGCCGCGTCCTTCGCGCCACCTTGTCCTATCCAATCGCTTGAAACTCCTATTTCTGCTCCTCGCTTGGCGCCAAAAAGTGGCTGCTGACGCTTGCCCCGGCTGGGGAAGTGTGACAATGTAAACTAGATAGGACAATAGTATTGTCCAATTTGGCGGGCGCCCGGTCTCCCCGGACGCGTCTGCACACCGGACCGGCTGGCCCGCTTGTCGTGAGCGGAAACGGATTGGTGGGGCTGGGATGCCCGAATGAGCGGCCATTTGGATGCAGAGCCGCTCCCCAACGAATAGGATTGCGTCGCTCGATTCGAGCCGTACAGTGTACGACCCGGAAAGTAGACGTGTCGAAAGGATGCAACGGCCGGGCGTCACCCGGTGACCGCGACGGAACGGCAACGGAGGATTTGCAGATGGCACAGCTCGGGACTGGCATGACCACCCCCCCGGTTATCGATGCCACTGCGCGCAAATCGCTGCGCCCGCGCGCCGGCGGCCTGTTCGACCCGCGCCGCGAGCACGACGCCTGCGGCGTCGGCTTCATCGTCAACCTGAAGAATAAGCCGAGCCAGAAGATCGTCCAGAACGGCTTGCGCATCCTCGAGAATCTCGAGCATCGCGGCGCCGTCGGCGCCGACCCGCTGATGGGCGACGGTGCCGGCATCATGGTGCAGATCCCCGACCTGTTCTTCCGCAAGGAAGCAGAGCGACTCGGCATCCGCCTGCCCGAACCCGAACATTACGCCGTCGGCTTCATCTTTATGCCGCAGGACGCCGGGCTGCGCGCCAAGATGGAGAAGGTGGTCAACCGTGTCGTCGAGGACGAGGGCCAGGTCGTGCTCGGCTGGCGCGACGTGCCCTCCGACAATTCCTGCCTCTCCAAGGCCCCGGAGATCGCCGCCACCGAGCCGTGCCACCGCCAGGTGATCATCGGCCGCGGCGCCGGGATCGCCGATGCCGACGCCTTCGAGCGCAAGCTCTACATCATCCGCAAGGTCTGCTCGGCCAAGATCTACTCGGCCTTCGCCGGCGAGCCGACCGAGTTCTACATCGTGTCGCTGAGCTGCCGGACGCTGGTCTACAAGGGGATGTTCCTCGCCGCTCAGCTGGGCGCCTATTATCAGGACCTGCACGACCCGGACTTCCAGTCGGCGCTGGCGCTGATCCACCAGCGCTTCTCGACCAACACCTTCCCGTCCTGGCGGCTGGCCCACCCCTACCGCTTCGTCTGCCATAACGGCGAGATCAACACCGTCCGCGGCAACGTCAACTGGATGGCGGCGCGCCAGGCCTCGGTCTCCTCACCGCTGTTCGGCGGCGACATTCAGAAGCTGTGGCCGATCTCCTACGAGGGCCAGTCCGACACCGCCTGCTTCGACAACGCGCTCGAGTTCCTGCTGCGGGGCGGCTATTCGCTGCCGCACGCGGCCATGATGCTGATCCCCGAGGCCTGGGCCGGCAACCCGCTGATGGACGAGGACCGGCGGGCCTTCTACGAGTACCACGCCGCGCTGATGGAGCCGTGGGACGGTCCCGCCGCCATGTGCTTCTCGGACGGCCAGCAGATCGGCGCCACGCTCGACCGAAACGGCCTCAGGCCGGCCCGCTACCTCGTCACCGACGAGGACGAGGTCATCATGTCCTCGGAAGCCGGCGTGCTGCCGATCGAGCCGAGCCGCATCGTCAAGAAGTGGCGGCTGCAGCCTGGCAAGATGCTGCTCATCGACCTCAATCAGGGTCGCATCGTCTCCGACGAGGAGATCAAGGCTGAGCTGGCGAAGGCGCATCCCTACCGGCAGTGGCTGGGGCGCACGCAGATCGTGCTCGAAGATCTCCCCGCGGTGGCGTTCGAGCCGCAGCAGAGCCCGGTGCCGCTGCTCGACCGCCAGCAGGCCTTCGGCTACACGCAGGAAGACCTGAAGCTGCTGCTGACGCCAATGGCGACCACCGGCCAGGAGGCCGTGGGCTCCATGGGCACCGATACGCCGATCTCGGCGCTCTCGGACAAGAGCAAGCTCCTCTACACCTATTTCAAGCAGAACTTCGCCCAGGTCACCAACCCGCCGATCGACTCGATCCGCGAGGAACTGGTGATGAGCCTTGTGAGCTTCATCGGGCCGCGGCCCAACGTCCTCGACCTGACCGGCGCCGGCAAGCGCCAGCGGCTCGAGGTGCGCCAGCCCATCCTCACCAACGAGGACCTGGAAAAGATCCGCGCCATCGGCGGGATGGACGACAACCCCTTCCAGTCCAAGACCCTCGACATCACCTATCCGGTGAGCGAGGGCGCGGCCGGCATGAAGGGGGCACTGGCGCGGCTGTTCTCCGACGCCGAGATCGCCGTTCACGCCGGCGACAACATCATCATCCTCTCCGACCGCGCCATGGATCGGGACCGGGTGGCGATCCCTGCCCTGCTCGCCACCGCCGGCGTCCACCACCACCTGATCCGCAAGGGCCTGCGGACCTCGGTCGGCATCGTCGTCGAGACCGGCGAGGCGCGCGAGATCCATCATTTCTGCGCGCTTGCGGGCTACGGGGCCGAGGCCATCAACCCCTATCTGGCCTTTGAGACGCTGCGCGCCATGAAGCCGGACCTGCCAGAGGAGGTGGACGATCAGGAGATCGTCGCTCGCTATATCAAGGCCATCGGGAAGGGCATCCTCAAGGTCACGGCCAAGATGGGCATCTCGACCTATCAGTCCTATTGCGGCGCCCAAATCTTCGATGCCGTCGGCCTCAGCAGCGACTTCGTCAGGGACTACTTCACCGGCACCGCGACCACCATCGAGGGCGCCGGCCTCGCCGAGATCGCCGAGGAGACGGTGCGCCGCCACCGCGAGGCCTTCGGCAACTCGCCGGTACTCGAGGATACGCTCGACGTCGGCGGCGACTACGCCTTCCGCTTGCGCGGCGAGGCCCATGTCTGGCGCTCCGAGACCATCGCCAACCTGCAGCATGCCGCCCGCGGCAACGCCCAGGACAAGTACCGCGAGTTCGCCCGCATGGTGAACGAGGTCGAGGACCGCCACGTCACCATCCGTTCGCTGTTCCGCCTGAAGGGCGCAGCGGATGACGGCCGCACGCCCGTGCCTCTGGAGGAAGTCGAGTCGGCGGCGGAAATCGTCAAGCGCTTCTCCACCGGCGCCATGAGCTACGGCTCGATCAGCCGCGAGGCCCATACGACGCTCGCCATCGCCATGAACCGCATCGGCGGCAAGTCCAACACCGGCGAGGGCGGCGAGGAAGTCGACCGCTTCACACCGATGGAGAACGGCGATTCCATGCGCTCGGCGATCAAGCAGATCGCCTCGGGACGGTTCGGCGTGACCACCGAGTATCTGGTCAATTCCGACATGATGCAGATCAAGATGGCGCAGGGTGCCAAGCCCGGCGAGGGCGGCCAGCTGCCCGGGCACAAGGTCGACGCCATCATCGCCAAGGTGCGCCACTCGACCCCCGGCGTCGGCCTGATCTCGCCGCCGCCGCACCACGACATCTATTCGATCGAGGATCTGGCGCAGCTGATCTTCGATCTGAAGAACGTGAACCCGACGGGGCTCGTCTCGGTGAAGCTGGTCTCGGAGGTGGGCGTCGGCACCGTCGCCGCCGGCGTCTCCAAGGCCCGCGCCGACCACGTCACCATCTCCGGCTACGAGGGGGGCACCGGCGCCTCGCCGCTGACCTCGCTGAAGCATGCCGGCTCGCCCTGGGAGATCGGCCTCGCCGAGACCCACCAGACGCTGGTTGCCAACAAGCTCCGCGGCCGCATCGCCGTACAGGTCGACGGCGGCATCCGCACCGGCCGTGACGTCGTCATCGGCGCGCTGCTCGGCGCCGATGAGTTCGGGCTTGCCACCGCGCCGCTGATCGCCGCCGGCTGCATCATGATGCGCAAGTGCCACCTCAACACCTGCCCGGTCGGCATCGCCACCCAGGACCCGGTGCTGCGCAAGCGCTTCACCGGTAAGCCCGAGCACGTCATCAACTACCTGTTCTTCGTCGCCGAGGAAGTGCGCGAGATCATGGCCGAGCTCGGCTATCGCCGCTTCGACGAGATGGTCGGCCAGATGCAGATGCTCGACAAGACCGAGGCGATCGCCCACTGGAAAGGCAAGGGCCTCGACTTCTCGCGCCTGTTCTACAAGCCGGAGGCACCCGAAGGCGTCGCCATCCGGCATTGCGAGACGCAGGACCACCCGATCCATGATATCCTCGACCGCCGGCTGATCGCCGCGGCCAGGCCGGCGCTCGAGCACGGTACGCCGGTCCGGATCGAGGAGACGATCAGCAGCGTCGATCGCACCGCCGGCGCCATGCTCGGCGGCGAGGTGGCAAAGCGCTACGGCCATGCCGGCCTGCCCGAGGACACCATCGCCATCAGCCTTGTCGGCACCGCCGGCCAGAGCTTTGGCGCCTGGCTCGCCCACGGCGTCTCCATCGATCTCGTCGGCGAGGCCAACGACTATGTCGGCAAGGGCCTGAGCGGCGGCCGCCTGGTCGTCCGCCCGGCGGCGGACGCCGGCTTTGTGCCGGAAGAGTCGATCGTCATCGGCAACACCGCCCTCTACGGCGCGATCACCGGCGAGTGCTACTTCCGCGGCATTGCCGGAGAACGCTTCGCCGTCCGCAACTCCGGCGCCATCGCCGTGGTCGAGGGCACCGGCGACCATGGCTGCGAGTACATGACCGGCGGTGTCGTCGTCGTGCTCGGCAAGACCGGCCGCAACTTCGCCGCCGGCATGTCGGGTGGCGTCGCCTATGTGCTGGACGAGGACGACAGCTTCGAGAGCCGCTGCAACATGTCCATGGTCGAGCTGGAGCCGGTCACGGAGGAAGAGAGCATCTCCCGCCGCGACTACCACCATGCCGGCGACCTCGAAACTAAGGGCGTGGTCGAGATCCTCTCCGACCTCGGCCGCCACGACGCCAACCGCCTTTACCAGCTGATCTCGCGGCACAAGAGCTTCACCGGCTCGACCCGCGCCGCCGAGATCCTCGACAACTGGGAGGCCTGGCTGCCGAAGTTCCGCAAGGTCATGCCGGTCGAATACCGCCGGGCCCTCGCCGAGCTCGAAAAGGAACAGGCCGCAGCGCAAGTGGCGGCGGAGTAGACATCATGGGCAAGATCACAGGCTTCCTCGAGATCGAGCGGCGCGACCGCGGGTATGAGCCGGCGGCCGACCGGCTGCGGCACTACCACGAGTTCGTCATCCCGCTGGGCGAGCACGGCACCCGCGAGCAGGCGGCGCGCTGCATGGATTGCGGCATCCCCTACTGCCACACCGGCTGCCCGGTGAACAACCAGATCCCAGACTGGAACGACCTCGTTTACAAGGGCGAGTGGCTGAAGGCGCTGAAGAACCTTCACTCCACCAACAACTTCCCCGAGTTCACCGGCCGCATCTGCCCCGCGCCCTGCGAGGCCGCCTGCACGCTGAACCTCCCCGACACCCCGGTGACGATCAAGACCATCGAATGCGCCATCGTCGACAAGGGTTGGGAAGAGGGCTGGATCACGCCCCACATCAATACGCAGAAGACCGGCAGGTCGGTCGCTGTCATCGGCTCCGGCCCGGCCGGGCTCGCCTGCGCGCAGCAACTGGCGCGCGCCGGTCATGACGTGCACCTCTACGAGAAAAACGCCAAGGCGGGCGGGCTGATGCGCTACGGCATCCCCGACTTCAAGATGGAGAAGCGCCACATCGACCGTCGCGTCGCCCAGATGGAGGCGGAGGGGGTCGTTTTCCACTACAACGTCCATGTCGGGCACGACGTCACCATTGACGAGCTGGCCGAGAAGTTTGATGCCGTCGCCATGGCCGGCGGCGCCGAAAAGCCGCGCGACCTGCCGATCCCCGGCCGCGACCTCGACGGCATCCACTTCGCCATGGAGTTCCTGCCGCAGCAGAACCGGCGCGTCTCCGAGGAGCCGCTCAACAACGTCAACCCCATCCTCGCCGGCGGCAAGCACGTGGTGGTGATCGGCGGCGGCGACACGGGGTCGGACTGCATCGGCACCTCCAACCGCCAGGGCGCCCTCTCGGTCACCCAGATCGAGATCATGCCGCAGCCGCCCGAGAAGGAGAACAAGCTGCTGACCTGGCCGAACTGGCCGATGAAGCTGCGCACCTCTTCGAGCCAGGAGGAGGGTGTGGTCCGCGACTTCGCCGTTGCCACCGTGCGCTTCGAGGGCGAGGACGGGAAGGTCAAGGAACTGCACTGTGCTCGCGCCGACGAGAGGTTCCAGCCGATCCCAGGCACCGAATTCGTACTCAAGGCCGACCTGGTGCTGCTGGCCATGGGCTTCCTCGGCCCGGTGCAGGAGGGCATGGTCAAGGACAGCGGCGTCGAACTCGACAAGCGCGGCAACGTCTTCGCTGACACCTTCCAGTACCAGACCAGCCGCGACAAGCTGTTCTCCTGCGGCGACATGCGCCGCGGCCAGTCGCTCGTCGTCTGGGCCATCCGCGAAGGCCGGCAGTGTGCCCGCGCCATCGACCTCAGCCTGATGGGCGCAAGCGACCTGCCGCGGTAGGGGGCATTCCCTGGCGGCGGCTACTGAAGAGGTTGTTCGCCCGCGACTGCGCATTGAGCCTTTGGATGGCCCGAATAAGTCGGGCCATGACGGCGGAGAGTGCGGTGGGCGTAGCCGCCTTGCGGTGGTGCTCGGCGGAAAACACCCGCCGACCCAGTGCGGTGCCATCGCATGCCAGCAGCTATAGCCACTCTGTAGGGCTTCGGGACACCCTCCCCTCGCGGCCGTCATGGCCCGGTTTATTCGGGCCACCCAGGGCGGCGTCCGCTGCGAATGGATCATAGGTAATTCACCGGATTGACGCGCAACAACCGGCGGGCACGAATCTGCCGCATGCAGGGCTTCGTGTACATTCTCGTGAGCAGGCGCAACGGTACGCTCTATGTCGGTGTCACCAGTGACCTCCGGCGACGCCTTCTCGAGCACCAGCGCGGGCTGGCACCGGGCTTTACCTCGAAATACGGCGTCACACGCCTGGTGTGGTTCGAGCAGCACGAACTGGTCGTCGAGGCGATTCGGCGCGAACGGCGGCTGAAAAAGTATCCGCGCCGCTGGAAGCTGAACCTCATCGAGGAGGTCAACCCTCGATGGGACGACCTCCAATCGTGGCTCATGGACAACCGGTAGCGCAGCCAGCCAGAGCGGCCCACCCGCGGTTAGCGGCGATGAGGTAGCCGAGGATTAGGCCGGCTGCCCTGGGTGGCCCGAACAAGGCGGGCCATGACGGCGGTGAGGGCAGGGAAGTTCTCCCCCTCGGCGACGGCTCCCAACCTCGCGGCGGTCATGGCCCGGTTCATCCGGGCCACCCAGGGCGCCGCCAACAGCCTAACGTCCGCCGGGGCTCCGCTGCGGCGCTTCGGGACTGATGCCGACGCCGAAGGCGTCGGCGCGGCCGACTGGCGCGGCGACCAGCAGTTCCATGTCGAAACCTGCCACTTCCTCGGTGGCCGCCTCGGCGGTGACGAGGTCGATGGCCCGGCGCTGCGTGTGGGTCAGCGGGATGACGGCACCCGCCACCTCCAGCAGCCGGATCTGCCCGAGCCCCTGGTAGGGGGGGCGCAGCATCTGCTGGGCTTCGGTGCCATCCAGCGCATCCGCCACCTCGAGCCCGACGCTGCCGCCGCCACGGTAGTAGAGCTTCATCGTCTGCCCGACATAGAAGGCGAGCTTGTCGGCACCGGCGGTGGAGAAATGGATGCCGTCGTCCCTGCGCATCCGCACCCGGTTGCCGTTGAGGTCGGGCCCGTGCGCCGAGTAGCGCCCCTCCTCGTCAATGAAACGCTCGTAGATGTCGAGATATTCGGCGCCGCCGGAGAACACGGCGAGCTTCTGCACCTCGCTGATCTGGTTCATCGCCTGACCGTATGAGGGCGCCTCCATCGGCGGCAGGCCCACCCAGATGGTGGGCTTGCCGGCATTGCGCAGCTGCGTGACGAACTGGCTCAGCCGGGCGCTGTAGGCCGCCGTCCATTCGTCGGTCAGCGGATCGGCGCGTCCGCTCGGGGTGCTCAGCGGCTGCCGGTCGTTGATGCCGATGATGACGACGGCAATATCGAAGCTGTCCGCCGCGATCTGCTCGGCGATTGCCTCGTTCCAGTCGAAGAAGTCGTCACGGACGAAGCCGGAGGAGCCGACGCCCTGCGAGATGATGGCGATGTTCGGGTCCTCGGCATAGTGCCGCTCGAGGGCCTTGCTGAGGTCGACGGCCAGCGAGTCGCCGAACACCGCCACCCGCGTCGCTCCCTCGGCCTTCTCCACCGCCGGCTTGGCGGGCGGCAGGCTCGCCTGCGCCGCCGGTGCCGGCTGCCGGCGCACCACCGGCGCCTCCCGGGCCGGCGCGCGGCGCTGCGGCGCCGCCTCCTCGTCATCGCCGAACAGCAGGTCCATCAGCGTGCGCCGCTTGCGCGGCTGCTGCTGCGCCACGAGGAGGCGGTCGGCCTCGGCCGGCGCCGCCTGGACGTGCAGTGGCGACGCCACATCGACACCGGCGGCGATTGCCGAGGCCGGGCCGGCGAGCGCCAGCAGCACCACGGTGATCACGGTGCAGCAGTAGAGCAGCAGGTCTCGGATGCGTTTCATGCCGCTATTGTAGCGACCCCTTCGTGGAAAATCCAAGGCGGCGTCTAGCGGAGCGCTGCGGCCAGTTCGCTGTGGCTCTCGAGCGTGATGAAACCGTCCGCCACCTGCCCGCGGCTCGCCTGGAAGCGCGCATAGGCCTGCTGGCTGATCGGCCCGATGCGGCCGTCGACCTCGCCGTCGTAAAGGCCCAGCTGCCGCAGGGCCTGCTGGATCTCCTGGCGCTGCGCGAGATTGGGAAAGCGCGTCTGCCGCGGCCAGGGCTGCACGAAGGAACCGGCGCCCTTCAGCCGGTCGGTCAAGTGCGCGACGCTGAGGGCGTAGCTGTCGGAAAAATTGTAGCCCTTGAGCACCAGGTAGTTCTGCGTCATCAGGAACTTCGGGCCGCTGCTGCCGGCCGGCACGTAGAGGAACACCGGCGTGTCCGGGTCTGCGAAAGCCCGCCCCCCGACCCGCCGCACCCCGCGTTCGGCGAAGAACTTGATCGGCCGTAGCTGCTCGCGGCTCGCCAGCAAATAGTCGAACCCCGCCGGCACCTCGACCTCGAACCCCCAGTCGATACCGGGCTGGTAGCCAAGGCCGCGCAGGAACCCAGCGCTCGTCGCCAGCGCGTCGGCCAGCGAGTTGTGCAGGTCGACGCGACCGTCGCCGTCCCCGTCGGTGCCATGGGCGACGACGTTCGAGGGATTGACCTGCAGGTGCCCGATGGCGCCGGCCCAGGAGCCGACCAGCTGCGTGTGGTCGAGCGGACCGCGCTGCACCAGCAGCAGCGCCGCAATCAGGTCCGCCGAGTCGCCCTCGAGCCGGCTCCGCCGCTGATGCACCAGCGTCGCCAGCGAGCGGACGATCGGCCGGATCAGCTTGCCATTGCCGAGCACCGCGCCGTAGTCGGTCTCCATGCCCCAGATGGCGCCGAGGATGTAGGGGTCGACGCCATAGCGGGCCCCCGCCGCCGCAAACAGAGCCTCGTTGGCCGCCACCGCCCGGCGCCCACGGGCGATGCGGTCGGCGGTCACCCGGCCCTCGATATACTCCCAGATCGGCGTCGTGAACTCCGGCTGCCCGCTCACCAGCGCCGGCACCGCCGGATCCGGCGTCAGCCCGTGCATGGCACGCCGGTAGGTCTCGCGGCTGACCCCCGCCGCTACCGCCTTCGCCTCGAAATTGCGGATGAAGCTCTCGAAGCTCTCCACCGGCTGCGCCGCGGCGGGCGCAGAGAACAGCAGCAGCATCAGCAGTGCGATTACCCGCAGCATCGGCGAATCCCTCCTCGTGTCGCGGCGAGTGTAGCGCCTAGCGGTTGCGGGTGACGAGATAGCGTTCCCACTCATAGGCCGCAGTGACGATCTCCTCGAGATCGTCATGCGCCGGCTGCCAGCCCAGAAGCTCTCGAACCCGGTCGGCGCGGGCCACCACCGAGGCGGCATCGCCGGCCCGCCGCGGCGCCTCGCGCACCGTGAACTCCGTCCCCGTGACGTCGCGCACCGTGTCAATCACCTGCCGCACCGAATAGCCGAGCCCATAGCCGCAATTGAGGGTGACGCTGTCGCCGCCCTCGCGCAGGTAAGCGAGCAGCAGCGCATGCGCCTCGACCAGGTCGGTGACGTGGATATAGTCGCGCACTCCGGTGCCGTCCGGTGTCGGATAGTCGGTGCCGAAGATCTCGACCGCCTCGCGCTGCCCGAGCGCCGCCTGCGCCGCCACCTTGATCAGATGCGTCGCCATCGGCGTCGACTGCCCCGAACGCTTCTTGGGGTCGGCGCCGGCGACGTTGAAATAGCGCAGCACCCCATAGGTCAGCGGATGCGCCGCCGCCACATCGGCGAGCATCATCTCGGTCATCAGCTTGGACCGGCCATAGGGCGAGAGCGGTGCCAGCGGATAGTCCTCCGCCACCGGCTCCAGCCCCGGCGTGCCGTAGACCGCGGCCGTCGAGGAGAAGATGAAGTGTTTGACGCCGCCCTTGACCGCCGCCTCGATCAGGTTGCGCGAGGTCGCGGTGTTGTTGCGGTAGTACTTGAGTGGGTCGGCCACCGACTCCGGCACCACGATGGAGCCGGCGAAATGCACGATGGCGGTCACCCCGTGGCTGGCGACGAGATCGGCAACCAGATCCATGTCGCCGGCGTTCCCGGCCATGGACACCGCCCGCTCGTCGATCGCCCAGTCGAAGCCGGTGCTGAGATTGTCGAGCACCACCACGTCCTCGCCGGCGTCGCAGAGCCGCAACACCATGTGGCTGCCGATATAGCCCGCCCCGCCCGTGACCAGCACTGCCATCCGACGCTCCACCTGAAATTAACCGCAGCGCATGCTAGGGTTGAGTTGTTGAGATACGATTACGTCAGCCCGGAGAGATTGCCTTGTCAAAGAAGGTTCGCACCGCCGTTTTCCCCGTCGCCGGCCTCGGGACCCGCTTCCTGCCGGCCACCAAGGCGATGCCCAAGGAGATGCTGACGGTCGTTGACCGCCCGGTGATCCAGTACGCAGTGGACGAGGCTCGCGAGGCCGGCATCGAGCATTTCGTTTTCGTCACCGGCCGCAACAAGGGCGTCATCGAGGATCATTTCGACCGCCAGTTCGAGCTCGAGCAGACGCTCGAGGAGCGCGGCAAGACCGAGGAACTGGACGAGCTGCAGCGCGAGCTGCCGCAGGCCGGGCAGACCAGCTTTACCCGCCAGCAGCAGCCGCTCGGGCTCGGCCACGCCGTCTGGTGCGCCCGCGAGCTCGTCGGCAACCAGCCCTTTGCCCTGCTGCTCCCCGACATGCTGTTCCGCGCCTCGCCTGGGGTGATGAGCCAGATGATGGAAGCCTACGACCAGCATGGCGGCAATGTCATCGCCGTCGAGGAGGTGGATCCCGCCGACGTGTCCTCCTACGGCATCGTCGCCCGCGGCGAGGGTCCCGACGAGGGCTTCGCCATCACCGGCATGGTCGAGAAGCCGAAGCCGGAGGACGCGCCCTCCAACCTCATCATCTCCGGCCGGTACATCCTGCAGCCCGAGATCTTCTCGCTGCTCGGCCGCGGTCAGAAGGGCGCCGGCGGCGAGATCCAAGTCACGGACGGCATGCAGGCGCTAATGGAGCAGCAGCGCTTCACGGGCGTGAAGTACCAGGGCACCGCCTTCGACTGCGGCAACAAGATTGGCTTCCTGATGGCCAACATGGCCTTCGCCCTCGACCGCCCCGACCTTGCGGACACGTTCCGCCAGCAGCTGCGCGCCCTGCACCTCGACCTCGAGGCCCGGGGCCGCTAGGGCCGTTTAGGATCAACGCGAAGCCCGTCGCTACCCCCCTCCCATCCTCCCCCGCAAGCGGGGAGGTGCCGTCCTGTGGTTGGGGCGCGATCTTGCCATTCCCCCGATGGAACGCCCTCCCCCTTGCGGGGAGGGCTGGGGAGGGGGTGGTGCCAACCCGGTGCGGCGGCGGCTTCGGCGCCGGTCATCGATGAGGCCTACCGCGACAGCGTCACGCCGAGCGTCACCCGATGCTCGTCTTCGCCTTCGGTGGTGTCGGTCTGCTCGTGGGAGAAATCGTAGTCGGCGGTCAGCAGCGTATGTTCGTTGAGCTGATAGTCGAGGCCGCTGCCGAGGCTGTAACCGCTCTCGCTGCCCGCGATGCCGACCAGTTGCGCGTGTTCCCAGCCGGCCGAGGCGCGCAGCCTGAGCCAGGGGTTGACCTGGTAGCTGGCCGAACCCGTCGCCTCGTATTCCACGCGCGCGGTACCGCCGGACTCCGGTGCCGGCGCCCCGACGTTCGTCGACAGCGCCGCCGTCAGCGTCACCGTCTCGTCCGGCCGATAGGTGAGGCTCGCGTCGTAGAGCGTCGTCGTCACCTCGCCCAGCGCCGGCTCGGCGAACCGCCGCAGCCCCACCCCGACCGAGGCCTCAGCCTCGAGGATCTCGTGCCAGTTTGCCGCCAGCCCCGCCCGCAGCTCGTAATCCGCCGCATCGAGCGTCACCATGTAGGTCGGCGACGGCTCGTCATAGCGCTGGTAGCCGACGCTGCCGTCGATAAAGGCAGTCAGCAGCGGCGTCACCTCGTAGCCGAGGCGCAGCCCCCCTTCGACCGTCCAATTGTTCTGCGCGCTGTTGTCTTCCTCGCTGCCGTCCGACAGCCTTGTCGGGCCATAGACGGTGCGGCCGGCAGCCCCGCGCACGCCCACCGCAAAACGGCCGAAGCGGCGCTCGGCGGCAACTCCAGCCGTCCCCGACATCACCACCGGCTCCGCTGCCGTTCCGCCTGGCGTACCGGCACTTTCCTGCGTCAGCTCCAGTTCCAGCTCACCGCTCAGCCCCGTGACCGCGTCCAGCGCGTGTTCGCCCTCAAGCCGCAGGCGCAGCGCGCTCAGGCGGTGTTCCTCGAGGCTCGACTTCACCAGCTCGGCTTCGGCCTCGAGCGAATAGCCGCCGCGCATCGTATCGTGCCGCAGCGTCACCCTCGGCACCGCCAGTGCCTCGAAGTGCGCACCGTCGTCATCGATCACATAGGCCCCCCGTAGGGAAAGGCTCCAGTCGGCCTCGAAGAAGGGGGCTGCCGGTTCCTGCGGCGGTACGGCGTAGGTGCAGTTCTCGCAGCCGCCGCCATTGATGAGGTCGGGATTGTTGGTGCCCGAACCGTCTCCAGACGCGTGGAAATCACCGGCCGTCGCCGGCAGCAGGCTCACGAGCACGCCCGCCGCCGCCAGGCGATACCGACCGATCCTGCCGCTGCGTCGATGCCGTCGCAATTCCGGTTTCCCAAGGCGCGAAAGGCGCCCGAAGACGCTCGCATTTTATGGTTAAGGAAGCATTGCCGCGCGCACCGTCGGCCCCCGCAAGAGCCACTTAACCATTGAGCTTAAGCGCAAATTTATCCGCCCGCGGTCATGATCGCGACAAGGCCAGGAGGCCGGGGGTCAAGCGTCGGAGCACGCGCACAGTGGATATCGCTACAGTTATCGGTCTCGCCGGCGGTTTCGTCGTCCTGATCGCGGCCATCCTGCTCGAGGGCTCCAACCCGATGAGCTTCCTCAACCTGCTGCCCGCCGTGGTGGTGGTCGGCGGCACGGCCATGGCGATTCTCGTCCGCTATACCATGGGCAGCTTCGTGGCGGCGCTGGTGCTGGGGCTGAAGAGCGCCGTGCTCTACAAGCACACCTCGCCCACCAAGCTCATCGACCAGATCGCCGAGCTTGCCGAAACCATGCGCCGCCAGGGCCCGATCGCCCTCGAGCAGGTGGAGGTCGAGGACAAGTTCTTCCAGCGCGGCGTGCGCATGATCGCCGACGGCTTCACCGCCGACGCGATGCGCAAGTCGCTTGAGCGCGAGCGCGATCTCGACCACGAGCGCGTGGAGGAAAGCCACAAGATCTTCAAGGTGATGGGCGACACCGCCCCCGGCATGGGCATGGTCGGCACGCTGATCGGCCTCGTCTCCATGTTTGGCCATATGGACGACCCCAAGAAGATCGGGCCCGGCATGGCCATCGCCCTGCTCGCCACCTTCTACGGCGCCGCCATCTCCAACGTCTTCGCCCTGCCGATCGCCGACAAGCTGGCCAACCGCGCCGCCGAGGAAGGCACCAACCGCACGCTCATCATCGAGGCGCTGGTGATGATCCGCGAGGGCCGCAATCCCAATGCTATCCGCGACGAGCTGGCGAGCTACCTGCCGCTGCACCATCGCGACCGCATGCTGGAGGCGGCCTGATGGTACGGCGGCGCAAAGGCGACGGCGGCGGCGGCCACGGCGGCAGCTGGGTCATCTCCTTTGCCGACCTGATGTCGCTGCTCATGGCGTTCTTCGTCATGCTGCTCAGCTTCTCGGTGCAGGACCAGGAGAAGCTGAACATGGCCGCCGGCTCCGTCCAGGACGCCTTCGGCATCGAGCCCTTCTCCTCCCTGTCCGGGATGATCGAGCGCAATGGCAATCCGGAGCGCGACTACCTCCGGAACACTTCGTCCGAGGCGACAGAAGCCTCCACCGAATTCGCGACCAGCGATAACCCCGAGAACGAGAGCCAGGGGCAGGAGGCGAACACCTTCACCCGTGAGCGCACCGATATCGCCCGCGCCGCCCAGTTCGCACTCGCTGCCGCCAGCCTCAAACAGGCCTGGCAGGACCTCCCCGAGATCACCGCCGTCTCCGACAACATCATCTTCGAGGAGACCAGCGAGGGCCTCAACATCGTCATCGCCGACCAGGAGGGACGTGCCATGTTCCCCGAGGGCAGCAAGTATCCCTATGAGGTGACGCGCAAGGCCATCGCCGCCATGGCCCCACTGCTGCAGCAGCTGCCGAACGAGATCCGCGTCACCGGCTACACCGCCGCCGGCGGCGTCTACGAGAACCCGCGCTACGGAGCCTGGGAGCTGTCGCTCGACCGCGCCAACGTCACCCGCCGCATCCTCGAGGAATTCGGCCTATCCGGCGCCCGCATCGAATCCGTGGTCGGCCAGGGCGACACTGACCCCTTCTACCCCAACGACCCGTATCTCTCGGCCAACCAGCGCGTCGAGATCCTCGTGGTCTACGAAGCACCACCGGTGCCGGTGGGGCTGACGCCGTAGGACGCATCGGCTGATCGACGACCGAGCAGCCTAGTTCACCGCCTCCACTCGCAGCACGGGGCCGTCGGCGCTTACCACCCGCACCCGCTGCCCCGCCGGCAGGTCGGGGCCGGCAATGCGCCAGATGGTGTCGCCGAGCTGCAGCCGGCCGGAGCCGTCGACAATGGGCTCGTCCAGCGTCGATTGCTGGCCGACCAATTGTTCGCCCCGGCGGTTGAGGAAGGGCCGGTCGCTGCTGTCTTGCCCCCGCCCCTTGCTGTAGCGCAGCCAGCCGACGATCAGCACCAGCGACAGCCCGCCGAAGATCAGGAACTGCAGCGGCCAGCCGATCGGCTGTAGCAGTGCCGCTAGTCCGGTGATGACGCCCGCAACCCCGAGCCACAGGAGGATGCCGCCGGGGACCACCAGCTCGAGTGCCAGCAGCACCAACCCTGCGACGATCCAGCTCCAGCCGCCATAGTCGGCGATGATCTCGAGGAGAGCCATGGTGAACCCCTCAGCTCTGCCCGGACGACGGCGGACGCCCGCCGCCGCGGGACGGCCGCGGCTCACCAAAAGTCTCCTTGGCGATCTCTGCGATGCCGCCAATGGCGCCGATGACGCTCGCCGCTTCCACCGGCAGCATCAGCAGCTTCTGGTTCGGCGACTTGGCGATGGCTTCCAGCGCCTTGATGTAGTTGTTGGCGACGAAGTAGTTGATCGCCTGCACGTCGCCGGCGGCGATCGCCTCCGACACCACCTGCGTCGCCCGCGCCTCGGCCTCCGCCGAGCGCTCGCGCCCCTCGGCGTCGCGGAACGCCGCTTCGCGGCGGCCCTCGGCCTCCAGCACCTGGCTTTGCTTGGCGCCCTCTGCCTGCAGGATCGCCGCCTGCCGCTTGCCTTCGGCCTCAAGGATCAGGGCGCGCTTCTCGCGCTCAGCCTTCATCTGCCGGCCCATCGACTCGACGAGGTCCCGGGGCGGGTCGATGTCCTTGATCTCGATGCGCGTGATCTTGAGGCCCCAGGGGCTGACGGCGGCGTCGACCACCCGCAGCACCCGCGTGTTGATCTCGTCGCGGTTGGAGAGCAGTTCGTCGAGGTCCATCGAGCCCATTACCGAGCGGATATTGGTCATGGTGAGGTTGAGGATGGCGTTCTGGAGGTCCGTCACCTCATAGGCGGCCGCCGCCGCGTCGAGGATCTGGTAGAAGGTCACGCCGTTGGCGGTTACCGAGGCGTTGTCGCGGGTGATCACCTCCTGGTGCGGGACGTCGAGCACCTGCTCCATCATGTTGATGCGTTTGCCGACCGCGTCGATAAAGGGCACGATGATGTTGAGGCCGGGGGTCAGGGTCCGGGTATATTTCCCGAACCGCTCGATGGTGAAATTGTACCCCTGCGGCACCGTTTTCACGCCCGCGAACAGCACCAGCACCGCGAGCACGCCCACCGCCAGCAGCGTCAGGCTCAATCCGTCGAGGCCGAACATTTCCATTGCTTTCTCCCCTTGGCGCTAGGCCGCTACGGCGGGCGCCAGTCCCATGGCGAATGTAGGAGGGTGCTGGCCACGGCGCAACGGCGGCACCGGAACGTTTGCCCGTAGTGTCTCGTTTGACTCCCCTGTTCTGCGTCACCAGTCAGCGAGTGCCCCATGCCCGCCTCAGCGCGCCCGATCTGGAAAGGCCAGCTGCGCCTCTCCCTCGTTTCCATCGATGTCGAGCTCTATACAGCCACCAAGTCCGGAGCCAAGCCGTCGTTCCGGCAGATCCACGAGCCGACCGGCAAGCCGATCCGCTACGAGAAGGTGGTGGAAGGCCTCGGCCCCATCGACAAGGAGGACATCCGCAAGGGCTTCGAATACGAGAAGGGCGATTACGTCCTGCTGACCGAGGACGAGATCGATGCGGTCAAGCTCGAGACGCGGAAGACGCTAGATCTCATCCAGTTCGTCGATGAATCCGAGATCCCGCCCCTCTATTACGACACCCCCTACTTCGTGACGCCGGCCAGCGATCTCGCCGAGGACGCCTTTCGGGTCATTCGCGACGCGCTGCGGCAGTCCAAGAAGGTCGGCCTCGGGCAGCTGGCGCTGCGCGGCAAGGAGTACCTCGTCGCCGTGAAGCCCTGCGGAAAGGGCATCCTGCTCGAGACCCTGCATTACGAGGACGAGTTGAAGAAGTCGGACTCCTTCTTCTCCGACATCGCCGCCAGCAAGGCCGACAAGGAACTGCTCGAGGTGGCGACGGCGCTGATCGACAAGAAGACCGCAAAATTCGACCCCAAGCTGTTCAAGGACCACTACCAGTCGGCGCTGCGGGAGCTGATTGCGAAGAAGCTCAAGTCCAAGGGCAAGAAGGTGGCCACCGACGTCGAGGAGTCGCGCCGCTCGACCGGCGGCAGCAACGTCATCGACCTGATGTCGGCGCTGAAGAAGAGCCTGGAGGGCGGCGAGGACAAGGGCAAGAAGCCGGCAGCCAAGAAGACCGCCTCGAAACCGGCCGCGGGCAAGGCGGCCACGAAGTCTCCTGCCAAGCCGGCGTCGCGCAAGAAGGCGGGATGAGCATGTGCCGTGACACCCCCTCCCTGGCCCTCCCCCCAAATGGGAGGGTATCGCATCGCGTATATGGCACCACCTCGCACCAGCCAGCGGCCGGCACCTTCCCCCTTGCGGGGGAGGTTGGGAGGGGGGACGACAAATGGCTGTGAAGGCCGACCAACTGCTCCGCGACTACCGGGCGAAGCGGGATTTCGCCAAGACGCAGGAACCCTCCGGCAAGAGCAAGACGGTGAAGGGAGGCGCGTCCGAGACGCTCAGCTTCGTCGTCCAGAAGCACGCGGCCTCCCGCCTGCACTACGACTTCCGGCTCGAGCTTGACGGCGTGCTCAAGAGCTGGGCGGTGGCCAAGGGACCGTCTACCAACCCCGCCGACAAACGGCTGGCGGTGCGCACGGAGGATCATCCGCTCGACTATGGGGGCTTCGAAGGCACCATTCCTGAAGGCGAATATGGCGGCGGCACCGTGATGCTGTGGGATGAAGGCACCTGGGAGCCCGTCGGCGATCCGCATGAGGGGCTCGCGAAGGGTGACCTCAAGTTCCGCCTCAAGGGCAAACGCATGAAGGGCGAGTGGGTGCTGGTCCACATGAAGGGCCGCGACACCAAAACCCGCTCCGGCAGCCGTGAGAACTGGCTGCTGATCAAGCACCGCGACAAGTACGCGACTGAGGAAGACGGGCTCACCGAGAAGTTCACCACCAGCGTCGAGACCGGCCGCGACCTCGACGGCATCGCCAAGGGCAACAAGCCGCGCAAGGCCTCGGCGAATAAGAGCGAGGCGAAGTCGCAGGTCTGGACCGGCGGCAAGGCGGTGGCGCTGCCCGAGTTCCGGCCGCCGCAACTGGCGACTCTGGTCGACGAGATCCCGCAGGGCCGCGACTGGCTGTTCGAGATGAAATATGACGGCTACCGCGCCCTCGCCGCCGTCGCCGGCCCGGAAGTCCGGCTCTATACCCGCAACGCCAATGACTGGACCCGACAGTTCGGGCGCCTCGTGGAGCCGCTGTCGAAGCTAACCAAAGGCAGCGCGCTGCTCGACGGCGAGATCTGCAGCTTCAAGGAGGGGCGTACCGACTTCTCCACCCTCAAGGACGCCCTCTCCACCGGCGGCGACCTCGTCTATCTCGTTTTCGACCTGCTGGAACAGGATGGCGTAGACCTGACGAAGCTGCCGCTGCTGGAGCGCAAGACCCGGCTCCGCAAGCTGCTCGGCAAGCCCGACCCGAAATCGGTCATCCAGTATTCAGAACACGTTCAGGGACAGGGCGAAAAAGTGTTCGAGGCGATGTGCGCCGCCGGCCAGGAAGGCGTCATCGCCAAGCGCGCCGACGACCGCTACCGCTCCGAGCGCACCAAAAGCTGGCTGAAGATCAAGTGCATCCAGCGACAGGAATTCGTCATCGGCGGCTGGCGCCCCTCCGACAAGAAGCGCGGCTTCGCCTCCCTGCTGCTCGGCACCTGGGAAGATGGCAAGCTCGTCTACCGCGGCCGCGTCGGCACCGGCTTCACCGTGAGTTCTTCAGCCGAGCTACAGGCCAAGCTCGACGAGCGCGGGCGTCCATCCTCCCCCTTTGCCGGCGTCCCCCGCGACATTTCCCGCAAGGCGCACTGGGTCGAACCCGAGCTCGTGGGCGAGATCGCCTTCACCGAATTCACCCCCGACGGCGTCCTCCGCCACCCCTCCTTCCTCGGTCTCCGCGAGGACAAGCCGGCCCGCCAGATCAGCCGCGAGAAGCCGGTACCGGCCACGCCGAAGGCGCCAAAACCCCAGGGCAAGGCCAGGCCCGCCGCGTCAGTAGAGCTGACGAACGAGGCGGGGATTTCGGCAGCGGAGCGGCTCGGCGTACGCCTCACCAGCCCCGACCGCGTTGTCTATCCGGGGCTCGGCGTCACCAAGGCGCAGGTCGTTGCTTATTACGAGGCGGTCGCTGAACGCATGCTCCCCTTCATTGCGGAGCGGCCGCTGAGCCTCGTCCGCTGCCCTCGGGGCCGGGCCCGCCACTGCTTCTTCCAGAAGCACGATTCCGGTGGTTTCCCGGAGCAGATGAAGAAGGTCGCGGTCACCGAGAAGGACGGCCACGTCGAAGATTACTTCTACATCGACGACCTCGCCGGCATCGTTGCCGGGGTGCAGATGAACACCCTCGAGTACCACCTGTGGGGCTCGCGCATCGACCTGCTGGAGAAGCCCGAGCGCATTATCTTCGACATCGATCCGGACGAGGGATTAGGCTTCGAGCATGTACGACAGGCGGCCCTGGACATCCGCGGGCACCTCTCCGAGATCGGCCTCGAGAGCTTCCCGATGGTCACCGGCGGCAAGGGCATCCACGTCATCTCGCCGCTGCAGCGACGGGCCGAATGGCCGGATGTGAAGGCCTTCTGCAAGAGTTTCGCGCAGCGTCTGGCCGACGCCGAACCCGACCGCTTCGTCGCCAATATGAGCAAGGCCAAGCGCAAGGGACGGCTGTTCATCGATTATCTGCGCAACGAGCGCGGCGCCACCGCCATCGCCCCCTTCTCCACCCGCTCCCGCGAGGGCGCGCCCTGCGCCGTGCCGATCTCGTGGGAAGAGGTCGGGACCATCGCCGGCGCCAACATCTTCTCCCTCGGCGAGGCGGCCGCCAAGGCGGCCGAGCCGGACCCGTGGCCGGACTACTTCAAGCTCAAGCAGGCGATCACCGCAAAGATGCTGAAGGCGGTTAGCAAATAGGGCTTCAAATCCAGCCTTGTAGCTCGTTGCGGATCACCGCCTCCAACATCGCCATGCCCGGCTCGGAGTCGTTGAGGCAGGGGATGTAGGCGTAGCGCTCGCCGCCGGCGTGCTCGAACTCTTCGCGGCCGGTGATGGCGATCTCCTCGAGCGTTTCGATGCAGTCGGCGGAGAAGGCAGGGGCGCAGATGGCGACCTTCTTGACGCCTTGCCCCGGCAGCGCCATCAACGTCTTGTCCGTATAGGGCTGCAGCCACTCGGTGGGGCCGAAACGGCTTTGAAACGTCAGCATTATCTTCTCGTCCGGCCAGCCGAGCTTCTCGCGTACCAGCCGCGTCGTCTTCTGGCACTGGCAGTGGTACGGGTCGCCGCGTTCGAGGTACGTCCTGGGCATGCCGTGGTAGGAGGTGATGACGAGATCGGGCTCGAAATCTAGGGCAGCGACGCCGTCGGCGATGCTTTTCGCCAGCGTCTCGATATAGACGTCTTCGGCGAAGTAGGGCGGCAGCGTGCGGATCGCTGGTTGCCAGCGCATGGTCTTTAGCGCTTCGAAGGCCTTGTCGTTGGCGGTCGCCGTGGTCGTCGCCGAATACTGTGGGTAGAGCGGCGCCAGGAGGATCTTCTGGCACCCGGCCTGCTGCAGCGCCTCGAGCCGCGAGCGGGTCGAGGGGTTGCCGTAGCGCATGCCGAAGTCGACCACCACCTGGTCGCCGAGCCGCGCCTGCAGCTTCTCGGCCTGCGACCGAGTGATCACCCGCAGCGGGCTGTCATTGTTCTCGCGGTCCCAGATCCGGGCGTAGTTGGCGCCGCTCTTCTGCGGCCGGGTCGAGAGGATCGCCCCCTGCAGGATCGGCTGCCACAAGAGCTGCGGCGTCTCGATGACCCGGGGGTCCGACAGGAACTCCGAAAGGTAGCGCCGCACCGACCAGTAATCGGTGGCGTCCGGGGTGCCGAGATTGAGCAGCAGCACGCCGACGCGTGGCGCCTTGACCACCGGGTGGTCGGCAGGTTTCTGGATGGACATGGGCAATCCGGAGGCTTGTTGGATCGCGGCACCATAGCCCCCGCGGCACCGCGTGCAAGGGGCGGCGGTGTCGCGGGCGGCGGTCAGCCGAGACTGGCGAGCAGCAGCAGCAGCCCGAAGCCGAGCACCAGCAGCGCCGCGGCCAGCTCCGCCCACCATACCGCCACCGCCACGCCGCCGGACGCGGCGCCCGTGTAGCGGCCGGCGAAGCCCTTGACCGTCAGGGCAAGGCTCGCCAGCACGGCCACGGTGATGGCGGTTCCGAGCCCCATCAGGAACACGGCGACGATGCCCGCCGCGAGCAGATCCTGGCTGAGGGCGAAGACCAGCACCACCAACGCGCCGGAGCAGGGCCGCAACCCCACCGCCAGCACCACCCCCAGCTGCTCGCGCCAGCTGCCCCGGGCCTGCTGCGGCGTAACCACATGGTGATCGTGATGATGGTGCTCATGATCGTGGTGGTGGTGGTCGTGGTGGTGGTGGTGGTGGTCGTGGTGGTGATGATGGTGGCCGGCAGGCTGGCCCTGCGGCTGATCACCGAGTCCCAGCTGCGCCCGCGCCTGCCGCAGCAGATCCCGCCCCGGCGCCGCACCATGGGCGTGGCCCCAGCCAAACAGCTTGCGCAGAACCAGCCACAGCCCGAGCAGCGCCACCAGCGCGTAGGAGGCGACGCCGATCCAGCCGGCCATCTGGCCCATCGCAACGGACGTCAGCTCGAACGCGCCGACGGCGACCAGCACCAGGGCCACGGCGACGGCCGATTGCAGCATGGCGGCAGCAAAACTCAGCCCGATGCCGCGCCGCACCTCGTGCTCGTTGGCGAGGACGTAGGTGGAGATCACCACCTTGCCGTGTCCCGGCCCGGCGGCGTGGAAGACGCCGTAGAGAAAGCTCAGCGTCCCGAGGATCCAGAACGCGTTGCCGTCGCTCCGCAGCTGCCCTAGCGCCTCGGTCAGTGCCTGGTAGAAATTCCGCTGCTGCTCCGCTACCCAGCCCAGAAGGCCGGTCCGCGGCAGCACGAAGCCGGGCTCCGGCGGCGGTCCCCCGAACGGCAGCGCCCGGGTCGTCATCGCCATCTGTTCGACCGCCTCGACCGCCGTCTCCGGTGCGGCAGCCGCCGCGCCGGTCGAGCAGTCGACGTAGATGCCGCCGCGCACGTCGCGCAGCGCCGCCGCCAGATCGTCGGGCAGCTCCGTCACCTCCGGCGGCAAATCGTAGAGCCGCTCCGCCAGCTCCATCGGCATCTCGCGCTCCGGCTGCAGCCTGACATCGCAACCCGCCGGAGCATTTTCGAGCGTGATGTCGGACGCATCGGCGAAGGTGATCGCGACGTAGTATTCGGGATCGCTGATCGAGATCTCAAGCGTGTCGCGGATGCTGTACGGGGTTTCCGGAACCACCTCGAAGCTCAGCGTGCTGCGCCGGTCGGCATACTCGAAACGCGGCGAGCGCCCGGTGAACTGCAGAGTCTCCTCACCCTCGCCCGCGAAGGTGTAGAACCCGTATTCCGCAAGACCGAGGAGGTTCTCTTCCGCCAGCTCCTGCATCTCCGCCGAGGTGGTGACGCCGTCACCGTCAACGTCGAGGCCCTGGATCTGCCACACCGAGAACGCCTCGTCGAACGTCCAGTGGTGGCGGATGCCGGTGACCGCGCCGCTGTCGTCGAAGACGATGGTGGCGCCTGCATCGATGAACAGATGCGGATGGGCAAGAACCGGCGCCGCGGGAGCGAGAAGCAGCAGCGCGATGAGGCCGGAGAGAAGGCGGAGCACGATATTCCAGATTCCTGAGGCGGCGCTAACGCACCGGATGACGTTCGAACCAGACCACGAGGTGGTCGATGAGAGCCCGCACCTTGCCCGCCAGGTGCCGGCGGTGCGGATAGACGGCCTGCAGGCTGGGACTTTCCGGCATCGCGTCCTCGAGGACGGCCACCAGGCGCCCCGACTGCAGCTCCGACTCGGCGAGATAGACCGGCAGCACGGCAAAACCGAGGCCAGCCAGTGCCGCCTGCAGCGCCGCGACCGGGGAGTTCACCCGCGCCGGCCCCGATACCGGTACGCTGACGGGTTTGCCGTCGTCGAGGAAGCGCCAGCTGCCGTGCGAGGGCATGTTGGTGTCGATGAAGCAGGGCAGGCTCCGCAGCGCCTCGCAGCTCTGCGGGATGCCGACCCGATCGAGCAGTCGCGGCGCCGCGCAGACGAGATGCTTGATATCGGAGATGCGGCGGGCAATCAGCGAGGAGTCCGGGAGCTGCGAGATGCGGAGCGCCACGTCGATGCCTTCGTCGACTAAGTCGACGAACCGGTCCTCGAGCCTGAGGTCGATACTGACCAGCGGGTTGCGCGAGATGAAGTCGAAGATCGCCGGCGCCAGTGCCGACTCCCCGAGATTGCGCGGCGCCGACACCCGCAGCAGGCCCCGCGGCTCCGCCGTCTGTTCGGAAATGGTGGCATCGAGCTCATCGAGCTGCTGCAGTAGCAGGCTTGCATCCCGATAATAGACTTCGCCCGCTTCCGTCAGACTGAGCTTGCGTGTCGTGCGGTTCATCAGCCGCACCCCGAGGTAATCCTCGAGATCGGTGACGTATTTCGACAGCAGTGCCTTGGAACGTCCGTGCTGACGCGCCGCGGCGGAGAAGCCGCCAGCGTCGAAGACCTGCACGAAGGCGCGGATGCGGGCCAGATCCTGGCTCACGCAGGCACCCGCCATGAGCGCGCGGCTGCACTCGCCGCGGAATCTCTGTATGTGAGGAGCATCACGCGGCCCTCCGCTCGAACCGGCAGGGTGCAGGCTAACTCATCCCGAAAGGGCGAACAATGCAGGCGCGCAGTCGCACACCGATTAACGATAGCCCGCTGCCGCCATCGCCAGCGCCCGGCGATCAGGGTAGTTTCGCGCCCATGTCCAGGTCCCAGTCCCGTTCCATACTCTACCGCCTCATCGAGGCGGGGCAGCTGACGCGGCAGGCGCTGCTGGTGCCGCTGCGCGAGCGGGGACTGGAGCCCGGCGACGATGCGGTGCTGTTCACCCTGCACCGGGAGGGCGGTGCCTCCGAAGCGGACCTCGCCGAGGAAACCGGGCTCGAGGGAACGGCGCTGGCCAGCCGCATCGCCCGCCTGGTCGAGCGCGACCTCGTGACGCGCAAAGCCATCGGGCCGGAGCTGTCGCCGGGAGTGGCGCTGACGGAGCGTGGCGAGCGCCTGCGCGAACACCTCGCCGGCAACTGGGAGGAGCTCGAGGCGGCCCTGCTGGAAGAGCTCTCGCCCAAGAAGCGCAAGAAGCTGCGCAAGACCCTGGAGCGGTTCGTCGAGCTGTTGCGCCTCTGACCTCAGGCCGGGATCCGCGACAGCCGGCGGCCAATCAGCAGGGTCAGCGTGATCGCGACGAAGGCGAAGCCGACCATACCAAGGGCGATCACATGCGCCTCCGCCCATTGCAGCCGCTCCACATAGTCGTAGATGGCGATCGAGAGCACCTTGGTTTCCCCCGGGATGCTGCCGCCGATCATCAGCACCACTCCGAACTCCCCGACGGTATGGGCGAAGGTCAGCACCGCCCCCGAGAGATAGCCGGCGCGGGCCAGCGGCGCCTCGACGCGCAGAAAGGTCTGCCACTTGTCGGCGCCGAGCGTCGCCGCCGCCTCCAGCGGGTCGCTGCCGATCGCCTCGAAGGCGCTGCGCAGCGGCTGCACCATGAACGGCAGCGAATAGATCACGGAGCCGATGACGAGACCGGTGAAGCTGAAGGCGAGGGTGCGGGCGCCCCATAGCCCGGCCATCCAGCCGCCCGGCCCCTGCGGGCCCAGCGCCAGCAGCAGATAGAAGCCGAGCACCGTCGGCGGCAGTACCAGCGGCAGGGCGGCGACTGCGGCCACGGCCTCCTTCCACTTGCGCGGCGAATGCACCAGCCACCAGGCCAGCGGCGTCGCCACCAGCAGCAGGATCAGCGTCGTCAGGCCCGCGAGCTGCAGGGTCAGGAGGATCGGCGGCCAGATTTCGAGGAGGATCGGCATCAGCGTTCCGCGTCCACCAGATAGCCGGCACTGCGAAGGATTGTCGCCGCCGCCTCGCCACGCAGGAAAGCCATGAAGGCAAGTGCCGCGGGGTTGGTCGCTCCCGCCTGCAGCAACACTGCGTCCTGGCGGATGGGGGAATGGAACTCCGCCGGCACCACCCAATGGGTGCCGCTCCCCCCCACCTGCCCGGCCGCCACCAGGCCCAGTTCGGCATTGCCGCTGACCACGAACTGCAGCGCCTGCGTGACGCTGGTACCAACGACGAGTCTATCGGCAAGGGTGTCAGTGAGCTCGAGGGCCGCCAGCACCTCCACCGCCGCCCGGCCATAGGGCGCGAGCTCCGGATCGGCGATGGCGAGCCGCTGGAAGTCCCCCATCAACGCCGCTGCGCCCGTGCTGACGTCGCGCGTCGTGGAATAGAGGGCCAGGCGGCCATCGGCATAGGTGAAGTCGCTCCCCGCGACGGCAAATCCCGCCGCCAGCGCCAGTGCCGGTCGTTCCGCATCGGCAGCGAGATACACCTCGAACGGCGCCCCCTGGGCAATCTGCGCATAGAGCCCGCCGGTCGAGCCGAAGGCCAGCACCACGTCGTGGTCGGTCTCGGCCGTGAAAGCCGCCGCGATCTCCTCCGCGACGACGGTGACATTGGCCGCCGCCGCCACCAGCACGCTCTCGGCGCGGGCGACTCCGGTCCACGCCAGCAGCAGGCCGAAGACCGAAACCAGCAACTGCCGCATGCGGTTGGGGCTACTTCCCGCGCAGCGCCGCGGCGTCACGCGCCAGCGCTTCGATCCGTGCGAAATCGCGATTGGCAATGGCCTCGGCCGGCATGATCCACGAGCCGCCGACGCAGATGACATTGGGCAGGGCGAGATAGCTCTTCGCCTTTTCGAGGTCTATGCCGCCGGTCGGACAGAAGGTGATGTCGGGGAGCGGCGAGGCATAGGCCTTGAGCACCGGCGCACCGCCGAGGGCCTCGGCCGGAAAGAACTTGAGGAAGGAGTAGCCATGTTCGGCTGCCGTCATCGCCTCGGTCGGCGTGCCGATGCCGGGGAGCAGCGGGATCGGGTGCTGGTCGGCCGCCTCGAGTAGCCGGGGCGACGCCCCGGGAGACACCATGAACTGGCAGCCGGCATCGACCGAATGCCCCATCTGCAAAGGGCTGCGCACCGTGCCGGAGCCGACGACCGCGCCGGGCACCTTGGCCATCTCCTCGATGACCTGCAGCGCGTGCCTTGTGCGGAGGGTCACCTCCAGCACCGGCAGTCCGCCCGCGACCAGCGCCTCCGCCAACGGCCGTGCCGCATCGACATCGTCGAGCACGATGACCGGGATCACCGGGGCGAGAGAAAGCAGCTCGCGAAGGGCGGTGGCGTCCTGTGGCATGGCATTCTCCCGGCTCGTGCGAATGGCGCCTGAGAGTTAAGGGCTCTGCGAACCGCCCGCAAGCCAAATGCTCCCGCTCCCTCCCGGACCCGCGCGCCCCGGGACGGAGAATCAGCTAGCTTTCGATCTCAGCCGGGGGACGATGCCGGTCATGCCAGCACTTATCGAAGCAGATGCCGTTTCCAAGCGGTTCCGGCAGCATCGGCGCTTTCCCGGCCTGCTGGGGGCGCTGAAATCCCTCGTCACCACTGAGTACACCGAAGTCGTGGCCGTCGACCAGGTGTCGTTCTCGATTACCGCCGGCGAGGCGGTCGGCTACCTCGGCCCCAACGGCGCCGGCAAGTCCACCATGATCAAGATGCTGACCGGGATCCTCGTGCCGAGCGGGGGTGAGGTAGCGGTGCTGGGCCGCACGCCGCATCGGGAGCGCATGACCAATGCCCGCGAGATCGGCGTCGTCTTCGGGCAGCGTAGCCAGCTCTGGTGGGACCTGCCGGTGCGCGACTCCTTCGATCTGCACCGCCGCATCTACGGCATCGCCGAAGCGCGCTTCCGCGAAAACCTCGCTTATCTGAGCGGCCTGCTCGACCTCGCGCCCTTCCTCGACCGGGCGGTGCGGCAACTGAGCCTCGGCCAGCGCATGCGCGCCGAGATCGTGATGGCCCTGCTGCACGATCCCAAGATCCTGTTTCTCGACGAGCCCACCATCGGCCTCGACGTCGTCGCCAAGGACGCCGTGCGGGCGGTGCTCAGCCGGGTGAACAAGGAACGCGGCGTCACCGTCATCCTCACCACCCACGACCTGCAGGACATCGAGCAGATCTGCCCGCGCCTGATCATGGTCGACCAGAGCCGTCTGCTGTTCGACGGGCCGCTGCGCGGCCTCCGCGCCAGCCTCGGCAGCAAGCGGCGGCTGACCCTGGAGTTCTCCACCGATCCCGGTCCACTGGAGCTGCAGACGGCACGGCTGGTGCTCGATGAGGGATTGCGCAAGCGCTACCTCGTCGAGCGGGAGGAGCTCTCGATCCTCGACGTCCTGACCGAGATCGGGTCCGAGCGCGGCCTCAAGGACGTGGCCATGGAGGAGCCGTCGATCGAGGAGGTGATCCGCACCTTCTACCAGGGACGCGCCGAAGGGGTGCCGGCCTGATGGGAAAATACGCCGCCTTCGCCGCAAGCGCCTTCCAGACCAGCCTCGCCTACCGCAACGAGGTCTGGGCCAACGTCTTCGGCAAGCTGGTGCAGGTGCTGGCCCGCGTCGCCATCTGGTTGGCGGTCTATGCCGGCGCCACCGCCGTCGATGGCGTCACCCTCACCGAGATGATCACCTATGCGCTGCTCGGCGGCGTCGTGCTCGGCGCCACCCGCTACGACCGGGTGATCAAGCAGATCGGCACCTCCCTGAAGACCGGCGACGTCGCCGTGTGGCTGCTCAAGCCGCTGCACTACCCGCTCTACCTGCTCGCCACCGAATTCGGCATGACCGCCTACACCTTCCTGATGGCGGTCGTGCCGACCATCGTCACGGTGGCGCTGATCTACGGCATGCTGCCGCCGGCAACACCGTTTCATGGCCTCATGTTCGTCGCCTACTGCCTGCTGTCCTTTCACATCCATTTCCTGTTCGCGGCGCTCTTCGGGCTGCTGGCCTTCTGGCTGATGACGGCCTTCTCGCTCGAGTGGCTGCTGCAAAGCCTGCTGACGCTGCTCTCGGGGCTGCTGGTGCCGTTCTGGTTCTTTCCCGAGCCCTTCGGCGCCATCGCGAGCCATCAGCCGCTGGCCTGGCTGGTCTATTACCCCTCGGCGGTCTGGCTCGGGCGGCTGGCGCCGGTGGAGACGGTCGTCTACTTCGCCATCGGGCTTGGCTGGGCGGTGCTGCTGGCAACCGCCGTCACCCTGCTTTGGCGCCGCGCCTCCGACCGCATCACCGTCCAGGGAGGCTGACATGCTGCGCCAGCTTGCCGTCCTGCCGCATCTCGTGACGATGTATGTAAAGGCGCAGATGGAGTATCGCGGCGCCTTCTGGCTCGACCGGCTGGCGCAGATCGTTTCCTATTCCTGCGTGCTCATCGCCATCTGGATCCTGCTCAACAAGTTCGAGTTGCTGGGCGGATGGAACTGGGCCGAACTGGCGCTGCTGTTCTCGTTCCAGCTGCTGGGCTATTCGCTCGGCGCCTCGATGAGCTTCGTGCAGCTCCGCGACCTCGAGGAGCTGGTACGCCTCGGCACCCTCGACCTGCTGCTGACCAAGCCGATCAGCCCCTGGGCCTATCTGGTGTTCTCCGGCCTCAACATCGGCTATGCCGGCCACGTCATCCTCGCCATCCCGCTGCTCGCCTGGTCGCTCGTCGCCGTCGACATCGACTGGTCGGTCGGAACGGCGCTGTTCTTCGCCGCGAGCCTCCTGAGCGCCATTCTGGTCACCGGCGCGATCATCACCATGATCGGCGCCACTGCGTTGATCTGGGTGCGCTCCAACCACCTGTTCTCGATCTTCTTCGGGTTCTGGGAACTGACGCGCTACCCCTTGAGCATCTTCCCGGTCCCCGTCCAGGCGGTGATGCTGACGCTCGTGCCGCTCGCCTTCACAAGTTCTGTGCCGGTGGCGGTGCTGCTCGGCAAGCCGGTGCCACTGATCGGTGAGTGGGCCGCGGTGCTGACCCTGCTCGCGGGGCCGGTCATGGTCCTGCTGGCCATGGCGCACTGGCGCTACGCCCTGTCACGCTACCAGGGCGGGGGCGGCTAAGCCGAAGAGGCCCGTCTATTTTTTCGCCCGCCGAAACCGGCTTGGCCTTCTGCTGATGGGCCGTGGGCGCCGGTATAGCGTCCCTCCGGTCCGGCGCCTGGCCGGACGGCAAAAGGGAGGAATAGATGCTGAATAGGCTGATGCAACGGCTGCGCCTTGCCATGGTGGCCCCAATGCTGGCTGGTGCCGTGGCCGGCATGGCGCCGGCGGCGCTGGCGGAGGACTGGCCGAGCCGCGCCGTGACACTCGTGGTGCCCTACGGACCGGGGGCCAGCAACGACACCTTCACCCGCGCCATCGCGGAGGTGCTGTCGGAAGACCTCGGCCAGCCCTTCGTGGTCGAGAACCGCGTCGGCGCCGGCGGCTTCATCGGCTCCAATTCCGTCAAGAACGCCGAGGGCGACGGCTACATCTTTCTCGAGGCGCCCGGCGCCATTGTCGGCCTCGGGCCTATCGGCAAGATGGACCTGGATGTGCTCGCCGACTTCAAGCCGGTCGCCCTGCTGGCGACCTCGCCGACCGCCATGGCCATCAATTCGTCGATCCCGGCCGACACCGTCGAGGAGTTCATCGCCTGGGTGGAGGAGAACCCGGACAAAGCCTTCTACGGCTTCGCCGGCGTCGGCGCTACGTCGCATCTCCATGCCGAGCTCTTCAACCACCTCGCCGGCACCGACCTGCAGGGCGTCAACTACAAGAGTTCCGCCGACGCGCAGGCCGATCTGGCCGCGGGTCGTCTCGCGGCCATGTTCGTGTCGGTGGCCAGCACCAAGGGGCAGGTGGATGCCGGCCAGCTCAAGCTGCTGGCCTATGCCGATGACAATTATCCGGAGGGCTCGCCCGAAGCGCCGACCATGGCGGAAGCCGGCGTCGAGGGCTACGAGATCGCCCAGCTGTTCTGGGCCATGTTTGCGCCTAAGGATACCCCGGACGACATCGTGGCGAAGATGAACGACGCGCTCAACAAGGCGCTCGAGGATCCCGCCGTGGTCGACCTGATGATGCGCTCGGGTGCCACGCCGACGCCAGGCGAGCCCTCGGCCCTGACGGATATCCTCGAGGCCGAGATGCAGGTGCTCGAGGACTTCCAGACCTGGGTCGAGCTCGAATAGAACTTCGGGCCCAAGCGAGCGGAGGCGGCTAGCGCGTCGCCTCCAGCACCGCATCGACTTCGGCGCGGGTCGGGGGATGACAGCCTTTGTGCGCGCAGTTCAAGCCGGCAACGACGGCGCCGAAGCGCAACACCTTCTCCAGTACCCTCCCGTCGAGCACCCGCAACCGCCCCGGCCGCAGGTCGCCCTGCTCGTGGAGGATGGCGAGGATGCCCGCCATCAGGCTGTCGCCGGCACCAACCGTGTCGCCGAAGACCGGCGGCGCGTAGATGCCCGCTTCGGCCCGTCCGGCGCGGGTGAAGGCGCGGCTGCCGCTCTCGCCGAGAGTGACCACCACCAGTTCGCAATTGGGCCGCCCGAGCAGGTCTTCGACATGGGCTTCGAGGGAACGGGCCGGGTCGAGCGCGGCCAGGTCCTCTTCCGAGACCTTGATCAGGTGCACGAGGTCGAGGAGGGCGTCGAGCCGCTGCCGGTAGCCCTCGAAGTCGGCGATCAGCGATGGCCGGACATTGGGGTCGATCGAGAGCGTTGCACCGCGCGCCAATGCCTCCTTCGCCACCGTCAGCCACGCCGCCGCATCCTCCGGCTCGATCGGGCAGAAGCCGCCGATCTGGAACAGCTCCGGCGCAGCCGGCAATGCCGCCGTCAGTTCTCCGGCGGTAAAGGCGCGATCGGCGCCGCGATAGAACTCGTACTGGGCTTCCATCCGCGCGTTGAGCGTCACCACCGCCAGCGTCGTCGGCGCAAACACCCGTTCCGGCAGCAGCGGTGTCACGCCGGCGTCCCGCAGCGGTCCCAGCAGATGGGTGCCGAACCCGTCCTTGCTGATCGGGCAAAGGAAACCAGTCTCGTTGCCGAGCCGCGACAGGGCGATGGCACAGTTATAGGGCGAGCCGCCCTGATGGGCGGTCATCCGGATGACTCCATCCGCGCCGGGCGGCTCCTGCACCAGATCAACCAGGCTCTCGCCACCGACGACAAACATCCGCGTCCTCCACTTTGCGCGTGAGTTACAATGCGCAGAACTGGAAATTCAAGCGGAATGGCTTCCGCAACCGCCGGAAATGGCTATAGAAACCTGGGCCGGTAGTGGGCCCGAGCAGACGGGAACAGGGGAAGAAAATGGAGACGACATCGCCGCTGCGCTGGGGGATCATCGGCCCCGGCAGCATCGCCAAGGCTTTCGCGGGCGGCGTGGCCGGATCCCGCTCGGGTGAACTGGTCGCCATCGCTACCCGCGATCCGGCTCGGCCAGGCCTCGCCGAGACTTTTCCGGGCGCCCGTATCGTCGCCGGCTACGAGGCGCTGCTGCAGGCGCCGGACGTCGACGCCGTCTACATCGCAACCCCTCATCCCGGCCACGCCGAATGGGCCATTAAATGCGCCGAGGCCGGCAAGCACGTGTTGGTCGAGAAGCCGCTGGCGCTGTCGGCCTTCGAGATCGACGCCGTCTTCCACGCCCACCGCAAGGCGGGCACCTTCGCCGGCGAAGCCTTCATGTACCGCCTGCACCCGCAGGCGGCCCAATTGCGCGACCTCATCACCTCCGGTGCCATCGGCGAGGTGCGGATGATCCAATCGAGCTTCGGCTTCCAGATGCCGGAGTTCATGCCGGAGCACCGGCTGTTCGCCAATGCGCTGGCCGGCGGGGGCATCCTCGATGTCGGCGGCTATCCGGTGTCAATGGCGCGCTTCATCGCCGGCGCCGCAGCCGGCAAGCCCTTCCTCGACCCGGTGAAGGTTGCGGGGACGGCGCATCTCGGCAGGGAGCGCACCGACGAATGGTCGGCAGCGGTGCTGCAGTTCGAGAACGGCATCGTCGCCCAGGTCGCCTGCGCCATCTTCGTCAACCTGGACAACGTGCTGCGCATCCACGGCAGCACGGGCCGCATCGAGGTAGCGGACTTCTGGTTCGCCGGTGGCGACCGCACCCAGGGCCGTGGCCACATCGACGTCATCCGCAGCGACGGCAGCCGCGAGACGCTCAGCGTCAACGAGAGCCGGCACGTCTATTCCTTCGAAGTCGATGCCGTCGCCGAGGCAGTGCGGGCTGGCCGGCAGGAATTCGCAGCGCCCGGCATGAGCTGGGCCGACAGCCTTGGCAATGCCCGGGTGCTCGACAAGTGGCGACACGATGCCGGCGTCGAGTACGAGATCGAGAAGCCGTCGAAACGCACAAAAACGCTGTCCGGCCGCCCCCTCGCCGCCCGTGGCAGGACCATTCCCGAGCGCAGCATTCCGGGCCTCGACAAGCCGGCATCCGTCGTTGCCCTCGGCTTCGAGGACTTCCGCAGCTTCGCCTCCGGCGCCATCCTGCTCGACGCCTTCTGGGAGCATGGCGGCAATCTCTTCGACACCGGCTGGGTCTATGGCGCCGGCTACACCGAGAAGCTGCTCGGCGACTGGCTTCAGAGCCGCGGCACCCGCGAGGAGGCCGTGGTCATCGGCAAGGGCGCGCACAGCCCGCTCTGCTACCCTGATGTGATCGGCCGGCAGCTGACGCAGACCCTCGAGCGACTGCAGACGGACCATGTCGACATCTACTTCATGCATCGCGACAACCCAGAGGTCCCGGTGGGCGAGTTCATCGACGCCATGGATGCAGAGGTCGCAGCCGGCCGCATCCGCGGTCCCTTCGGCGGCTCCAACTGGACCCGGGAGCGCTTCGACGAGGCCATCGCCTATGCCGAGCGGTCGGGGAAGCGGAAGCCCAGCGTGCTCTCCAACAACTTCGCTTTGGCCGAAATGCTGGAGCCCATCTGGCCCGGCTGCGTCGCCGCCTCGTCGGAGGCGTGGAAGGCCTGGCTTGCGGAACGCCAGGTTGCAAACTTCTCCTGGTCGAGCCAGGGCCGTGGCTTCTTCACCGACCGCGCCGGCCGCAACAAGCGCGACAACGAGGAACTGGTCCGCACCTGGTATTCGGAGCAGAACTTCGGCCGCCGCGACCGTGCCATCGAGCTGGCGCAGGAACTTGGGAAGAGCCCGATCCACGTCGCGCTCGCCTATGTGCTGGCGCAGCCCTTCCCGTCCATCCCGCTGATCGGCCCGCGGACTCTGGGCGAACTCGATGACAGCCTGCAGGCCCTCGACATTCGGCTGACACCGGAGCAGGTGCGGTGGCTGGAGCGGGGGTAGCGGCGGGCATGTGGCCGACCGGACCGTCATTCTCGGACGCAGCGTAGCGGCAATTGCGAGGACCAGCGATCGGACCTGTCGTCTCTTCGATCTCTGCAAGTCAACGCCTTCTCCCCTCAGTGGGAGAAGGCCATGGAACCGGAGACGCTGGGACGAAGGCAACAGGAATGGCGCTACCGCTCGAACCCCGCCTTGGCGTAGATGGCGTCGATCGCAGCCATGTTGCCGATGGCATCGGCGCCGCCGGTGAGGGCGGTGCCGGTGCCGTCGATCACGGCCAGCAGCGCTTCCAGCTGGTAGTCGTAGCTGGTCCCGCCGGCGAGGGTATGCTGGCGAAAGCCACCATGCAGCCGTTCGCGGATCGAATGGCCCTTGTGCGGGAGCACCGGGTTCTCGATCTCCACCCGCCCATGTTCGCAATGCACCGTCAGCAGCGCCTTAAACGGCGTGTTCTTGCCCATGTCGCAGCTGACGTCCGCGAGCACGCCGCTCGGAAACCGCAGCGTCGCGGTAATGCCCTCGTCGATGTCGAGCGGATTGCGGGTGCCCGACGCCGCAACCACCATGTCCGGCTCCTCGCCGAGCACCGTGCGCACCCAGTGCACGGGATAGCAGCCGAGATCCATCAGCGCCCCGCCGCCAGCCGCCGGGTCGTGCCGGATGGAGACGGGATCGAACGGGATGGTCACCGCGAACTCCGCCTTGATGGACTTGATCTTGCCGAGCGCCCCCTCGTCACGCAGCGCCAGGAGGTGCAGGAACACCGGATGGTAGCGGTCATGGAATCCCTCGAGCAGGTGCCGGCCATGGCGTTCGGCGGCCGCCACCATGGCCCGCGCCTCCTCCGCATTCATGGCGAAGGGCTTTTCGCAGAGGACGTGCTTTCCGGCCCTCAGCGCCGCAATCGACCAGTTTGCGTGCTCGGAGGGCGGCAGCGCGTTGTAGACGATGTCCACGTCCGGGTCGGCCAGCAGCGCCTCGTAGCCGTCATGGGCCACCGGGATGCGGTGTCGCTTCGCGTACTCGGCCGCCACTCCCGGCCGCCGTGAGGCCACGGCCTGGACCGCGACATCGCCGCGCCGCCGCGCGGGCTCGATGATGGCCTGTGGCGCGATCCCTGCAGCGCCAAGAATACCGACTCGATGCATCCGCCCTCTCCTTGTGCGGCGAATGAACCAATTTCTCCGCTGTTTGCCAAGGTCGCGGCCTTGCCTGCGGCCGATTAGCGGTTGACCTGCATAATTGCGCATGCTCGCTTGCCAGCAGCAATCGGCCTCAATAAGAAAACGGTCGCATTCGAAGGCCGACGCACGGCTAATATGGGGGGACCCGTGCAGATACTGGTTGCGGCTGTCCGCGCCATCAGCGCTCTGAACCGCATCGTCGGCCTGACGCTGGCCTGGCTTTCGCTTGGCGTCGTGCTCGTCTGTTTTACCGTCGTCGTCCTGCGCTACTCCTTCCAGACCAGCTTCGTCTGGATGCAGGACCTCTACGTCTGGCTGAGCGGCGCCATGTTCACCGGCGTCGCCGGCTTCGCCATGCTCCGCGACGATCATGTGCGCGTCGACATCCTCTACCGGCCGTGGTCGATCCGCGGCAAGGCCATCGCCGATCTCGTCGGCGTGCTGCTGTTCCTGCTGCCTTTCGTAATCGTCGTCGCCAGCTTCGGCTGGACCTACCTGGCCCGTTCCTGGCGGCTCTACGAAGGCTCTGCCAATGTCGGTGGCATGCCCGGCCTCTTCATCCTGAAGAGCTTCATCCTCGTCTTCTGCGTGCTGGTCGGGCTGCAGGGGGTGGCATGGGCCTGCCGCTCCGTGCTGGTACTTGCCAACCGCGAGGAGATGCTGCCCGAGAAGCTGCGCTATCCGCGCGAGGAGGCAACGTCGTGACCCCGATACTGCTCGGGGAAATCCTCGCCGGCATCATGTTCTTCGCGGTTATCGGGGTGCTGCTCCTCGGCTTTCCGGTGGCTTTTACGCTGGCCGGTACCGCCCTGATCTTCGGCACTGCCGGAATGTTCCTGGGCGTCTTCGATCCCAGCAACTTCAGTTCCCTCGCCAACCGCTACGTCGGCTTCATGACCAACGAGGTCCTGGTCGCGGTGCCGCTGTTCATCTTCATGGGCGTGATGCTGGAGCGGACCGGCATCGCCGAACGCCTGCTCACCACCATGGGCAAGCTTTTCGGAAACCTGCGGGGGGGCCTCGGCATCTCGGTGGTCATCGTTGGCGCCCTGCTGGCTGCCTCGACCGGCGTCGTCGGGGCCACCGTGGTGACCATGGGGCTGATTTCGCTGCCGGCGATGATGCGTGCAGGCTACGATCCGAAGCTGGCGTCGGGTGTGATCTGCGCCTCCGGCACGCTGGGGCAGATCATCCCCCCGTCGACCGTGCTGATCTTCATGGGCGACATGCTCTCGGGGATCAATTCCCAGGTGCAGATGGCGCAGGGCAACTTTGCGCCGGAACCGGTCTCCGTAGGCGCCCTGTTCGCCGGCGCCTTCGTCCCCGGAATGCTGCTGGTCGGGCTCTACCTGATCTGGATGATCATCAAGGCGATAACGGATCCCAAGTCCTGCCCGGCGACGCCGGTGCCGGAGGCCGAGAAGCGTGACCTCTGGCGCGAGGTCGCCGTTGCCCTGATCCCTGCCCTCGCGCTGATCATCGCCGTGCTCGGCTCCATCCTCGGCGGCATCGCGACGCCTACCGAGGCAGCCTCCGTCGGTTCCGTCGGCGCCATGCTGCTGGCCTTCGTTTCCGGCCGCTTCTCCTTCCGCGTCCTGCGGGAGGCTGCCATCGCCGCCGCCACCATGACCTCGATGATCTTCATCATCCTGTTTGGCGCCGCGGTGTTCTCGATCGTTTTCCGCCTGATGGGCGGCGACAATCTGGTGCACGAGTTCCTCACCAACATGCCCGGTGGTGTCATCGGCGCCACCATCATCGTCATGCTCGTCATGTTCCTGCTGGGTTTCATTCTCGACACCTTCGAGATCATCTTCATCGTCATCCCGATCACCGCGCCGATCCTCCTGACCCTCGGGCTGGACCCGGTGTGGCTCGGGGTGGCCGTCGGCGTCGTGCTGCAGACCAGCTTCCTCACTCCGCCGTTCGGCTTCTCGCTCTTCTATCTCCGCGGGGTGGCCCCGAGCCGGGTGAGCACCGGCATGATCTATCGGGGCGTGGTGCCGTTCGTGATCCTGCAGCTGCTGGCGATCGGCATCCTCTTCATCTGGCCGGAGCTGGTGACCTGGCTTCCCTCGGTGATCTACGACTGACCGGGAAACTACTGCCAACCCAATGCCGAAAATGCTCCTCGCGCGTTGCAGTGCCCGGGACGGTGGAATCCGGCACGCGGATGAGATATCTGGGACCGCCCCCCGAGGCACATGATCGCCAATCCTGCGCGCCGCGGCAGCCGCCCACGCGACAGTCAACGAGGGCAGGCACTGTATGAGCTATGACCAGATTGCGCTGGCTGGCATCTTCCTTGTGCTCTTCGGGGCCCTCATCTGGGGCCGCATCCGCTACGACCTGCTGAGCTTTGCCGCCCTGCTGGCCGGCGTGGTACTTGGTGTCGTGCCGGCGCGCGAGGCCTTTGTGGGGTTCGGCAACGAAGCTACCATCATCGTGGCGCTGGTCCTCGTCGTCACCACCGGCCTGTCCCGATCCGGGGCCGTGCAGATGATGACCCGACGCGTCGTCGACAGCTCCCACTCCATCACGCGGCACATCGTCGAAATCGGGGGCGTCGGCGCGCTGCTGTCGGCCTTCATGAACAACGTCGCCGCCCTGGCGCTGCTGATGCCGGTCGATGTGCAGGCGGCGCAGAAGGCCAAGCGCCCGCCCTCCGTGACCCTGATGGCATTGTCCGCCGCCACCATCCTCGGCGGCCTCATAACCGTCATCGGCACGCCTGCCAACATCATCGTCGCCTCCTATCGCGGGCAGATGACGGGGACGCCCTTTGCGATGTTCGACTATGCGCCGGTGGGCCTCGTCGCCGCCGCCGCCGGCCTCGCCTTCGTGGCGCTTTTCGGCTGGCGCCTGATCCCGGAACGGGGCAGCACCAGCGCCATCACGGAACTGAAGGCGATCGAGGATTTCATCACCGAGATGGTGGTGGTCGAGTCATCGAAAATCGTCGGGCAGACGGTCCGCGACCTGCTGGCGCCGGCCGAGGAGAACGATGTCTCGATCCTCGGCCTGGTCCGCCGCGGCCGACGGCTCCCGGGCCGGGCCTATGGCGAGGAAGTCGGGCCGGGAGACCTGCTGGTGGTCCAGGCGGGCACGGAAGCCCTCAATCGCTTTGCCGGCGCCACCGGGCTCGAGTTTCAGGGCAAGGCCGGCACGGCGGCCCCCCTGACCGGCGACATGCAGTTTGCCGAGGCCGTGGTCGGCCGGGACAGCCGGGTGATCGGGCGCACGGCCAACAGCATCCAGCTCCTGCAGGCCTTCGGCGTCTCGCTGCTCGGGATCTCCCGGCACGGCCGAACCGTCAAGAAACGGGTGCGGCGCACGCCGCTGCAGGGCGGCGACGTGCTGCTGCTGCTCGGACCGACGGAAACCCTGCCGACTGCCATGTCGCGGCTCGACCTGCTGCCGCTGGCGACCGCCACCAGCCTCGTCAACCACTCCAAGGCTCTGCTTGCCATCGGCCTGTTCCTTGTCGCAATCGCAGCGTCCGCCCTTGGCGTCATACCGCTTTCCGTGGGCCTCGGCTTCGTCGTCCTTGCCTATGTCGCCCTCGACATCGTGCCGCTGCGCGAGCTCTACGACTCCATCGAGTGGCCGATCCTCGTGCTCCTCGGCTCCCTGATCCCTCTCGGCATCGCCCTCGAAACCTCCGGGACGACCGCCCTCATGGCCAACGGCATCGCCGCGGTGACCGGCACGATGCCGGGATGGGTGGCACTGACGGCGATGATGGTGGTCACCATGGTGCTGTCGGACGTCCTCAACAACGCCGCAACGGCGGTCATTGCCGCGCCCGTCGCCTACGGCCTGGCACAAGTGCTGGGCGTGAACCCCGACCCCTTCCTGATGGCGGTCGCCATCGGTGCCAGCTGCGCCTTCCTGACGCCGATCGGGCACCACAACAACCTGCTGATCCTCGGTCCCGGCGGCTACGCCTTTACCGACTACTTCCGCATGGGCCTGCCGCTCGAGATCATCGTGGTGGTGGTGTCGATCCCGACGATCATGGTCGTCTGGCCGCTCTGAACAGAAATAAGCCCGGGCGCTGCCGCCCGGGCTTCTGCGTCTCGTCGCGAGGCCTTACTCGATGCTGAAGTACTTCTCGCGGGCGATCAGGAACGGCATGTCGGTGCCTTCCGTGCGCGTGCGCACGACGTTCAGGGCGCTGACGTAGCTTTCCGTCGTTTCCTGGGTGAGCGCATCGCCACTGTTCCGCAGCTCTTCGAGGATCTCCTTGGCGGCGTTGGCACCGGCCTCGAGGATTTCCTCCGGGAACTGCCGGACGTTGACGCCGTGCTCGTTGATCAGCGTCGCCAGAGCCCGCGGGTCGTTGGCGTAGAAGTCCGATGCCACCTGGTCATACTCGGCCTGGCAGACATCGCGGATGATCGCCTGCAGATCCTCCGGCAGCTCCTGATACTTCGACTTCGACACCACCAGCTCGGTGGCGAGCCCGGGCTCGATGAAGCTCGGGAAGTAGTAGTTCTTGGCGATCTGATAGAAGCCGAGCGCGAGGTCATTATAGGGCCCGACGAATTCGGCGGCGTCGAGCGTCCCCGACTGCAGCGCGGCGAAAATCTCGCCCGCCGGCAGGTTGACCACCGAGGCGCCAAGCTGTTCCCAGACCCGGCCGCCGAGGCCGGGGGTACGGAAACGCAGCCCCTGCACGTCGGAAACGCCGGTCAGTTCATTTCGGAACCAGCCGCCGGCCTGGGTGCCGGTATCGCCGGAGAGGAAGCCCTGCACGCCGAACTGGTCGTAGATCTTGTCCCAGATCTCCTGGCCGCCCATGTAGCGCACCCAGGCAGCGAGCTCGCGCGAGGTCATGCCGAAGGGCACGCCGGTGAAGAAGCTGAGAGCGGGGCTCTTGTTCTGCCAGTAATAGGCGGCGCCGTGGCTCATCTCGGCATTGCCGTCGATGACCGCGTCCAGCGACTCCAGCGCCGGCACCAGCTCACCCGCCGAGTAGACCTGCACTGTCAGCCGGCCGCCCGATGCTGCGGTGATGCGGTCGCCGAGGCGCTGCGCCCCGACCCCGAGGCCGGGGAAGTTCTTGGGCCAGGTGGTGACCATGCGCCAGGTGATGTTGCCCTGCGCGATCGCAGGTGCAGCCAGCGCCGTGCTGGCTGCCGCCCCAACCGTCAGCGTGCTGGCGGTCTTGAAAAATTCACGTCTCTTCATGCCGAAGCCTCCCGGAATATAGCTGTCTTCTTGCTCGAGATCGCAGGACCATCGGCGGCGGCGCCTTCTCATGGACAGCCCACCGGCGGATGGTCGCTCCAGCGATCTCCGGAGCGACAAGACCAGCTACTCGGGCTTCTGTCCAGCCTTCCCGGGTGGGCGCTTCGCCGCATCGGGGCTGATGGTGAAGTTTTTTGGGGGGCGCGGGAATAAATCGCGCTGCCCGCTGTTGGTTACCTCATGGCCGGCATGACGACCGGCCGTTAACCCCTGGAGGGACTCATGAAACTTCGTTCGATCATCGCCGGCGCCACGGCGCTCGCCTTGTTTTCCGCCTCCGCCGTGCTCGCCGAGGAGTTCGTCGGCGGCGCCATCCAGTCCGCCGAAGTGGGTGGGCAGACCATCCTCACCGATGCCAATGGTATGACCCTCTATACCTGGGACAATGACGAGGAGGGGGTGACCAACTGCTACGACCAGTGCGCCGCCAACTGGCCGCCGCTGATCGCCTCCGAAGACGCCACCCCGGAAGGTGATTTCACCCTCGTGGAGCGCAATGACGGCACGCAGATGTGGGCCTATCAGGGCGAGCCGCTCTACCTCTGGGTCAAGGACGAGGCTCCCGGCGACACCACCGGCGACGGCGTCGGCGGCACGTGGCATACTGCCGTCATGGAATAAGCGCCGGACCAGCGTCACTTGCAGCAATTCCTGGACGAGATCGAGGCCTGCGTGCCGGCCCTGCGGCGTTACGCCCGCGCGCTGACCCGCAACGCCGACCGCGCCGATGATCTCGTCCAGGACTGCCTCGAACGGGCGATCCGGAAGCGCCGGCTGTGGGCGCCCTCGGGCCCGTTGCGGGCCTGGCTGTTCAAGATCCTGCTCAACCTCTACCGCAACGACGCTCGCCACCAGCGTCGCCGCGGCGACCATCTGTCGCTCGACACGCTCTTGGTCGAGCCCTCGATCCCTGCACCGCAGCCGGGTCGGATCGCGCTCGCCGAAATGGCCCGCGCCATCGACCAGCTGGGCGAGGAGCAGCGGCAGGCGCTGCTGCTGGTGGTGCTCGGGGGCAGCAGCTATGAGGAGGCCGCGAGCAGCCTCGGCATTCCCACCGGCACCCTCATGTCCCGCCTGAGCCGTGCCCGGACGTCGCTGCGCGCGCTGACGGGCAGCGGCGAGGAACCGAGACTGAGATCTGTCAAATGACCCGGAAGGACATGGACATCACCGACGCCGACCTCCTCGCCTATGTCGACGGCAAGCTGAGCGAGGCCGAACGTGCCGCCGTCGCGAAGCACCTCGAGGACCATCCGGATCGCGCCGCGGAGGTGTCGCACTGGCAGCGCCAGAACGAGGCGCTGCAGGCCTTGTTTGCGCCCGTGAACGAGCAGCCGCTCCCCCCCCGGCTCGACCCCCAGGGAATCTCGCGGACTGCGGCGGGCAGCAGCAGTTTCCGACTGCCCCAACTCGCCGCCGCCGCCGTGCTGCTGCTGGCCCTCGGCGGTGCCCTCGGCTGGGGCGTGAGGGACCTGGTCGCGCCGTCCGCCACCGCCAGCGACGTGCTCATCGGCAGCGCCGTCACCGCGCACGCCCTCTACGTCGCCGAAAACCGGCACGCCGTGGAGGTCGCCGCCGCCGACGAGGCGCACCTCGTGAGCTGGCTCTCCAACCGCCTCGCCCGGCCGATCAGCGCCCCCGACCTCACGACCGAGGGCTTCACGCTGGTGGGCGGTCGCCTGCTGCCGCCCGTCGCCGGCGCCGAGACGGGCCCGGCGGCGCAGCTGATGTATGAGAATGCGGCGGGAGAGCGGGTGACCATCTTCGTCACCGCCGCCCTGCCGGACGGCGCCGAAGCCTACGAGTTCACCTCACGCGAGGCATTGGACGCCTTCTACTGGGCCAATGACCGCATCACCTGCACCGTCGTCGGCGACCTGCCGGAGGCCGAGATGCAGACGGTGGCGCGGAAGGTCTTCACCCAGCTGACCCGCCGCCCGGACGTCAACTACCGCGAACTGTAGCGGCCCGACTCAATAGGCCCGCTTCGGCGGCAGGTCGTTGGAATAGATGTGCTGGCGGCCGATCTTGCGGATGTCGCGCTCGCCCATCAGCGCCATGGTGGTGTCCATCTCCTGCCGGATGATCTGCAGCGCCCGCGTCACCCCCGCCTCGCCACCGGCCCCCAGCCCGTAGACCATGGCCCGCCCGACAAAGGTCCCTTTGGCACCGAGCGCCAGCGCCTTCAGCACGTCCTGTCCGGAACGGATGCCGGAGTCCATCAGCACCTCGGTCTCGGCGCCGACCGCGTCGATGATCTCCGGCAACACCCGGATCGTTGACGGCGCGCCGTCGAGCTGCCGTCCGCCGTGGTTGGAAACGACTATGGCATCGGCGCCGTTGGCCACTGCATGCCGCGCATCCTCGACGTCGAGCACGCCCTTGACCACCACCGGGCCACCGAAGCGGTCCTTGATCCAGCCGATGTCCTTCCAGTTCAGCGTCAGGTCGAACTGCGTCGCCGTCCACTTGCTCAGCGAGGCCAGGTCGACCGCCTCGGTGACATGGCCCGCGATGTTGCGGAAGGTCCGGCGCTTCGTCCCCAGCATGCCGAAGGCCCATGCCGGCTTGGTGGCGATCTCGTAGAGGAATTTCGGCGTGATCGGCGGCGGCGCCCGCAGCCCGTTGCGCACGTCCTTGTGGCGCTGGCCGAGGATCTGCAGGTCCATGGTCAGCACCAGCGCCGAACATCCGGCTGCCTTGGCACGGTCGATCAGCCGCTCGATGAAGGGCCGGTCGCGCATCACATAGAGCTGGAACCAGAACGGCTTGCTGGTGTTCTCCGCGACGTCCTCGATCGAGCAGATGGCCATGGTCGAGAGCGTGAACGGGATGCCGAACTTCTCGGCCGCCCGCGCCGCCTTGATTTCGCCGTCGGCACTCTGCATCCCGGTGGATCCGACCGGCGCGATGCCGACCGGCATGCTCACCTGCTGTCCCAGCATGGTGGTCGCGAGGTTCCGGTTCTCGAGGTTGACCGCGATCCGCTGCCGGAGCTTGATCTTCTCGAAATCGGTGGTGTTCTCGCGATAGGTGCTTTCCGTCCAGGCGCCGGAATCGGCGTAGTCGAAGAACATCTTCGGCACGCGCCGCTTCGCGGCTCGCATCAGGTCATCGATGGTCAGATATTTGTCGAGGTTGGGCATCCGGGGTCCCGGGCTGGAATGTCGGGAGATTTCTATGCGGCTAACATGTCAGTGGTCAATGCGCCATGCCAGTCTCCCCGACAGCGCCGGTGCGGCTCTGCTCATGGTCTCCTCGTGGCTCGTGCCGGCGACACGGAACGAGCGCCGCCCCGGACAGTAAGGCCCGCGGATAGCGCGCTGGCGGACGCAGGGATGACACCATATGGGTCAGCGGCAGCTACTGCACCGAACCCCCACGCACCGGCCGTCATCCCGTTGCAGAACGGGACCCAGTACCCACAAGGCACAGTGTCCTGCCGCTGGTGCAGGGCAGCTGCTCGCTTCTGCACCTCCGGAAAGCCGGTGTCTATTGGGCCCCGGCCTTCGCCGGGATGACGGCCGTTGGGTGGTGAACGATTCGGTGAGGGAACGGTGAGCACCGAGCTTCTTGCACCCCACCCCGGCCTGCGCCGAGGCAGGCTCCAGCGCTGCCGCGCCTCACAGCTTCTCCCCATTGAGCCGCAGGGCGTTGCCGATGACGCTCACCGAGGAGAAGGCCATGGCGGCGGCGGCGAGCATCGGGGACAGCAGCCAGCCGGTGAACGGGAACAGCACGCCGGCAGCGATAGGGACACCGAGTCCGTTGTAGCCGAAGGCGAACCAGAGGTTCTGCTTGATGTTGCGGAGCGTCGCCCGGGCCAGCTTGCGGGCCCGGAGGATGGCCGAGAGGTCGCCTTTGAGCAGGGTGATGCCGGCGCTCTCGATGGCCACGTCGGCGCCGGTGCCCATGGCGATGCCGACATCGGCGGCGGCGAGCGCCGGCGCGTCGTTGATGCCGTCGCCCGCGAAGGCCACCCTGCGGCCCTCCTGCTGTAACTGCTCGATCAGCGCGTGCTTGTCCTCGGGGCTCATCGCGGCATGGATGCGGGTGAGCCCGAGGCGGCCGCCGACCGCCTCGGCAGTACCCTTGGCGTCGCCGGTTGCCATGATGACCTCGATGCCGTCGGCGGCAAGCGCCGCCAGCGCCGGCTGCGCCTCCGCCTTCACCGGGTCGGTGACGGTGACGAGGCCGATCACCTGCCCCGCCTCCGCGACGAGGATCGGCGTCTCGCCGGCCACCGCCCGCTGCTCCAGCAGCTCGAGCACCGCCTGCGGCACCTCGATGCCTTCCTTGTCCATGAGCCGCGGATTGCCCAGCGCCGCCTTCTGTCCGCCGATGCTGCCGGTGACGCCCATGCCGGTGGCGGAGGCGAAATCGGTGACCTCCAGCGTGCGGGCGCCGCGGGTCTCCGCGCCCTTGAGCACCGCCGCGGCAATCGGATGCTCGGAGCCGCGCTCAAGGGCGGCTGCGACGGCCAGCACCCAGCCTTCGTCCACCCCCTTCACGGGGATCACGTCGCCCAGCACCGGCTTGCCCTCGGTCAGGGTGCCGGTTTTGTCGACGACCAGCGTGTCGACGCGGGCAAAACCCTCCATGGCCCGTGCGTCCTTCACCAGCACCCCGGCCCGGGCGCCGCGGCCGGTGGCCACCATCACCGACATCGGCGTGGCAAGGCCGAGCGCACAGGGACAGGCGATGATCAGCACCGAAATGGCAGCGATCAGCGCGAAATTGGTCCGCGGCTCCGGCCCCACCATCAGCCAGACCGTGAAGCTAACGATGGCGATGGCGACGACCAGCGGCACGAACCACGCGGCGACGCTATCGGCGAGGTCCTGGATCGGCGCGCGGCTGCGCTGCGCCTTGGCGACCAGATCGACGATCTGGCTGAGCCGCGTCTCCGCCCCCACCCGCTCGGCCCGCATCACGAAGCCGCCCTCGGTGTTGACGGTGCCGCCGGTCACCGGCTCGCCCGGCTCCTTGAGTACCGGCACCGGCTCGCCCGTGAGCATCGATTCGTCGACATGGCTGCGGCCCTCGGTGACGATGCCGTCGACCGGCACCGCTTCCCCCGGGCGCACGCGGATCAGCTCGTCCTTGGCCACCGTGTCGACGGCGACATCGATCTCCTTGCCGTCGCGTAGCACCCGGGCCGTCTTCGGCGCGAGATCGAGCAGCGCCCGCAGCGCCTTGCCCGTCGCCTCGCGCGCCCGCAGCTCCAGCACCTGCCCGAGGAACACCAGCGCCACGATCACCGCCGCGACTTCGAAATAGACCGGCACACCGCCGCCAGCATGGCGGAAATCCATCGGCAGGATCTGCGGGAACAGCAGCGCCACGGCTGAGAATGTGTAGGCTGCGCCGACCCCGAGACCGATCAGCGTCCACATGTTGGGCGACCGGTTGCGCAGCGAACTCCAGAGACGGCGGAAGAACGGCAGGGCCGCCCACAGCACCACCGGCGTCGCCAGCGCCAGCTCCAGCCAGCCCACCAGTGGCTCCCCGATCCAGCTGCGGACCGGCACGCCCAGCATCGGGCCCATGCCGATCACCAGCAGCCCGAGGCTGAGCACGCCGCTTACCCAGAAGCGCCGGGTGAAGTCGATGAGTTCGGGATTGGGGCCGGTGTCGGCGGTCGGCGTCATCGGCTCGAGCGCCATGCCGCAGATCGGGCAGTCGCCGGGGCCGTCGCGCACGATTTCCGGATGCATGGGACAGGTCCACTTCGCCCCTTCCGGCACGGCCGCCGGTGGCGCCGCGCCGTGGGCATGGCCGTGATCTCGATGCTCCCCGGCCGCCGCGAGGTAGATGGCGGGCGCCGCCTCGAACTTCTTCTGGCAGCCTTCGGAGCAGAAGAAGTAGCGCTGCCCCTCGTGCTTGCTCATCCATCTCGCGGTGGCCCGGTCGACGCTCATGCCGCAGACCGGATCCTTCGCCGTCAGGTACTGCTCGGGCGCCGCCGCGAACTTCGTCTTGCAGCCGGCGCTGCAGAAGCCGAACTCGCGGCCGTCATGGTGGTGTCGGTGCGTTGCCGTCGCCATATCGACGGTCATCCCGCAGACGGGATCGCGGGTGGCGATGGCGATGTCGGTGGCGTGATGGGAATCGTGGGTTGTCATGGCAGCGTCCTCGATCAATTTGGCCCTGACATGCACCTTCCCATCATGGTAAGGTCAATAGCCACTATCGAAGAAGAGTCGATGTCCATGCAGATCGGTCAGGCTGCCCGCGCCAGCGGTGTTTCCACGAAGATGATCCGGCACTACGAAGCGATCGGGCTCATCCCCGCCGCCGACCGCCGGTCCAGCAACTACCGCGACTACGACCACGACGACATCCACCGGCTCGGCTTCATCCGCCGGGCCCGCGACCTTGGCTTCTCCATGCCCGAGATCCGCGACCTGCTGCGGCTCTGGGGCGAGGGCAACCGCAGCAGTGCCGAAGTGAAGCAGCTGGCCGAAAAGCACATCACCGACCTTGATGCCCGCATCGGCCTGCTGCGGGAGATGCGCGATACCCTGAGCATCCTCTCCCATGCCTGCGACGGCGACAGCCGCCCCCACTGCCCGATCATCGAGAGCCTCGCCGGCGAAGTGCCGCTGCCCCGCCCGCAGCTTGCGGAGCCGGCGACCGTTTGAGCGCCGGCATCGAGATCCGGAAAGACCCGCACCCGGCGCCGACCGAATTCTCGGAGCTGTGGCAAGCTGCGTGGGGCACGCCCTTCGAGGGCGATGCGCCAGCCGTCTGGCGCCGCAGCCTCGCCCATTTCGGCGCCTATGCGGACGGGCGGCTAGCCGGCTATGTCAACCTCGCCTGGGACGGCGGAAAGCATGCCTTCCTCCTCGACACCATGGTCCACCCGCGGCTGCGCCGCCGCGGCATCGCCACCCGCCTCGTGCTGGCGGCAGTGGACGCGGCGCGGCAACAGGGCGTGCACTGGCTGCACGTCGACTACGAGCCGCAGCTGCAGGGCTTCTACGAAGGTTGCGGCTTCCGGCCGACGCTGGCCGGCCTGATCCCGCTCGCCGGCGAAGCCGCTAGTCGAGCCCGCGCATCCAGCCAATGAGCGCCCCGGTGGGATCGCGCAGGACCGCTACGCGACCCACATTCGGCACGTCGTGGGGTCCGCGGATGCCGGTCGCGCCGAGGTCGAGTGCACGGGCGTAGCGCCGGTCGATCTCGTCCACCTCGATGAAGCCGAGCCAGTAGCTCTGGTCGGTCTCGACGTCGCCGGCATCTAGACCTCCGAGACCCCCGACCATGGTCTCACCGGACCTGATCACCCAGTACGGTGGCCCGCCGAACGAGAAATCGTCGAACTGCCAGCCCAGCGTCTCGGCGAAGAAATCCTTGGCCTGCTTCGGATCGGTGGTGAGAAGCTCGTTCCAGGCAAAGCTCCCGTGCGGTCGCATCGTCCCCTCCATGCGCGGCTCCCGATCCGGGAAGGATCGCCGACCCGCCTGCCGCAGGCAAGCGACTTGCAGCGCCTGCCAAACTACGCTTGGATCGCGCCGCAACACGGGGAGAACCAGATGACCGCCGCGCACTACCAGCAGTTCGAGAAGGAATTCGGCAGCCTGATCGTCGGCAGTGCCAAGCTCGACACGCTCTATGAGGACTGCCGCTGGGCCGAGGGACCGTGCTGGTTCGGCGACGCCAACCAGCTGATCTGGAGCGACATTCCCAACAACCGCATGCTGCGCTGGGTGCCGGACGGCACCGTCTCGGTGTTCCGCCACAACGCCAACTACACCAACGGCAACACCCGGGACCGCGAGGGCCGGCTGATCACCTGCTCGCATGGCGGGCGCAACGTCACCCGCACGGAACTCGACGGCACGGTGACCGTGCTTGCGGACAGCTATCGCGGCCGGCGGCTCAACGCCCCCAACGACGTGGTGGTGAAGTCGGACGGCAGCATCTGGTTCACCGATCCCGGCTACGGCATCCTTTCGGACTATGAGGGTTATAAGGGCGAGTTCGAGCAGGATTGCTGCAACGTCTTCCGCCTCGATCCGACAACGGGGGAACTGGAGGCGGTGGTCGACGACTTCGTTCGCCCCAACGGCATCGCCTTCTCTCCCGACGAGAAGATTCTCTACGTCGCCGACAGCGCCTACAGCCACGGCCCGGAGCACCCACGCCACATCCGCGCCTTCGATATCGGCGAGGACAACCGCCTGCGCAACGGCCGCGTCTTCGCCGAGACCGATGTCGGCCTGCCCGATGGCTTCCGCCTCGACAGCATGGGCAATCTCTGGACCAGCGCCGGGGACGGCGTGCACTGCTTCAACGCCGCCGGGGTGCTGCTCGGCAAGATCCTCACCCCGGACGTCGTCGCCAATGTCGAGTTCGGCGGCCCACGCCGCAACCGGCTATTCATCTGCGCCACGCAGCGCCTGCTCTCGATCTACGTGACCGTGAACGGCGCTCAGCGGCCCTAGCCGCCGGGCCGTGGTCTTAGGCGCGCTGGGTCACGTCGAGCACCGTCAGCACCTGCTGCCGGCCGTCGCGGGTCAGCCAGTCGATGGACTGGCCGCTGCGCAGCCCGATGAGTGCCGTACCGACAGGGGTCATCACCGAGATCTTGCCTTCGTCGATATTGGCATCGGCGGGATAAACCAGCGTCACCTCGCGCTCGGCGCTGCCGTCGGCGCGGTAGCGGACGCGCGACCCCATGCGCACGACGTCCTGCGGCACCTCGTCATCGGAAATGACGCTGGCGCGGTCGAGTTCGCTCAGCAGTTCCTCGGCAACCTCCGGGTGGCGGTCGAGGCCAGCCGTTGCCAGTTCCATCAACTGCTGATGGTCGGCGGCGCCGAGCAGGATCTGCGGCGTCAAATGGGGCTGCTGGGTCTCTGGAGTAGTCATTGGTGTTCCTCGCTGCGGCGGCTGCACCACCACATGGGCGCCGCTCGCTTGTTGCTGTGAAATGTCTGGTGAACGCGCCACGACCGCCATCGGCGGTTCGGAAATAGCCTGAACAGTATGGAGCCCCTAAGCCCGAGGGGCGCGGGGCGCTCGGACCTAGGGCAGCACTCCTGCCACGGGATACTCCCGCAGGGTGGCGTTGATGGCAGTGCTGGCGCGGTCAGTCATGCCCCGAAGGTAGGCCACCGGACGCCAAAGTCAATGGCAGCCGGCGCCTACATTACGGCGCCGACCTGCCAGGGCACGAACTCGTTGTCGCCATAGCCGAGGGCTTCGGACTTGCTCTTCTCGCCCGACGCGACGCGCAGCACGGTCTCGAAGATCTCCTGCCCCTTCTCCTCCATCGTCATCTCGCCCTCGACGATGTCCCCGCAATTGATGTCCATGTCCTCTGTCATGCGCCGGTAGAGATCGGAATTGGTGGCGAGCTTGATCGAGGGCACCGGCTTGCAGCCATAGGCGGAGCCGCGTCCGGTGGTGAAGCAGAGCACATTGGCGCCGCCCGCCACCTGCCCGGTCGCCGACACCGGATCGAAGCCGGGCGTGTCCATGAAGGTGAAGCCCTTCTCGGTGACCGGCTCGGCATACTCATAGACCGCGGTGAGCGGGCTCTGTCCGCCCTTGGCGGCAGCACCCAGCGACTTCTCGAGGATTGTGGTCAGCCCGCCGAGCTTGTTGCCGGGCGAGGGGTTGTTGTTCATCTCGCCGTGGTTGCGGGCGGTGTAGTCCTCCCACCAGTGGATGCGATCGACCAGCTTCTCGCCGACCTCGCGGCTGACGGCACGGCGCGTCAGCAGGTGCTCCGCACCGTAGATCTCCGGCGTCTCGGAAAGGATGGTGGTGCCGCCCTGCGCGACGATCAGGTCCGACGCGATGCCGAGGGCTGGGTTGGCGGTGATGCCGGAATAGCCGTCGGAGCCGCCGCATTGCAGCGCCAGCACCAATTCCGAGGCCGGCACCGTCTCCCGCTGCGCCCGCGCCGCGATCGGCAGCATCTCCTTGATGCGCTCGACGCCCCATTCGATGATCTTTTTGGTGCCGCCGGAATCCTGGATGGTCATGGTCTGGAAGGTGTCGCTGTCCTCGATGCCGTAGATCTCCTTCATGCGGCCGATCTGGAACACCTCGCAGCCGAGCCCGACGAGCAGCGCGCCGCCGAGATTGGGATTGGAGGCGTAGCCCCACTGCGTGCGCCTGAGGATGTCGAAGCCCTCTCCCCGGCCGGCCATGCCGCAGCCGGTGCCGTGCACGAAGGGGATGACGCCGTCGATGTTCGGATAGTCGTCGAGCACGCCGGAGCGGTTGATCGCCTCGGCCATGAACTTGGCTACGGTCGCCGAACAGTTCACCGAGGTCAGGATGCCGACATAATTGCGGGTCCCGACCTTGCCGTTGGCGCGGCGGTACCCCTCGAAGGTCCGGCGCTCCGCCTCCGGCACGTATTGCGTGGGCACCACCCCGGCGCAGAAATCGTAGTCGCGCTCGAAGGCGCCGGCGAGCGGCCCCATGTCGCAATTGTGCTCGTGCACCCACTCGCCGGCCGGCAGGTCCGCCATGGCGAAGCCGATGATCTGGCCGAACTTGGTGATCGGCTCGCCTGCCGCGACCGGGCGCAGCGTGAACTTGTGCCCCTTCGGCACGCGCTTGCCGAGCGTCACGCCTTCCGGCGTCGTGGTGCCGACATCGAGATTGCCGAGCGCCACGGCGACATTGTCGGCGCTGTTGAGCACAAGGGTGCGGGCGGCGGGTCTGGTCATCACTTCCGACATGGCTGAGCTTTCGAGGGTTGTATGCGCAAGGGCAGCCTGGTGCTTGCAGGCCGGGCTGCCGGCGGCGACAATGCATTTGAAAATTTACAGGCGGCCTGACTAACATGTTAGCATGAAGAGCGGCGAAAGTCCCTACCATTTTCTCGAGGCGCCGGCAGCGCCGGCGCGTGGCAACGTCACGGCACACGTCACCGACGCGCTGCGGCGGGCGATTGTCACGCTCGAACTCGCTCCGGGGGAAACCCTGGACAAGGGCGCCATCTGCGAGCGCCTCGGGGTTTCGCGCTTCCCGGTCTCCGAAGCCTTCTCCCGCCTGCAGTCGGAAGGACTGGTCGACATCCTGCCGCAGCGGGGTTCTGCCGTCTCGCTGGTGCGCATCGCCGACGTGCTCGAATACATGCTGATCCGCAAGGCGCTGGAGTCGGAGGCGGTGCGCATCGTTGCCGCCAATCACGGACCGGAACTCATCGAGACGCTGCGCCGCAACATCAGCTACCAGCGCGCTGCCGCAAGGATCGACGACCGCCCGGGTTTCCACGAGCGCGACCTCGAGTTCCACGACCTCATCCTCGACGCCATGCGCTTCACGAGGATCAAGGCGGTGATTGAGAACACGCGTGCCAACCTCGACCGGGCGCGCCGGCTCATCCTGTCGCCGCGGCGGCTGGAAGTGACCATTGCCGAGCACGAGGCCATCTTCGACAGCCTCGCCCGTGGCGACGGCCCGGCCGCCGGGACTGCCATCCGCAGGCACATCGATTCGGTGATGTCGGAACTTCTCGAATTTGCACGCCAGAGGCCCGAGCTTTTCGCCGACGGCACCTCCCTCACGAATGACCCGGACTATGCGTCCTTCCCCTTCGGGTAGGACGGCAACAGAAGGAAACTTAGCATGCTCAAGGGTATCCCACCGCTCGTCGGCCCGGACCTCCTGTTCGCCCTGCGGGCCATGGGCCATGGCGACGAGATTGCCATCGTCGATGCCAACTACCCCGCCGAAAGCGCGGGCCCCGACGTCGTTCGCCTTGACGGCCATTCCGCCACCGACGTGCTCGACGCAGTCCTGACCCTGATGCCGCTCGACAGTTTTGTCGACGCCGCCGCCATCGGCATGGAGGTGGTCGGCAAGCCCGAACAGCGCGAACAGACGCATGATGATTTCGACCGGCTGATCCATATGCACGAGCCGGAGGCGAAGCTGGTGCTGCTCGAGCGATTCGCCTTCTATGACCGCGTCAAATCCTGCTACGCCATCGTCCAGACCGGGGAGCGCCGGCTCTACGGCAACGTCGTGCTCAAGAAGGGCATCATCCGCCCCCAATAGGCGCCCGCCGAACGGATTCGCCTTTCGTCGGCCTCGACTTCCGGCGGCCGCTCCGTCTATGGCTTCCGCCAACTGCAAGGAGATTGTCCATGAAGCTTTTGCGTGTCGGCGCTCCGGGCGCCGAGAAGCCCGCCATCCTCGCCGAGGACGGCAGCTATCGCGATCTTTCGGGCGTCGTCGATGACATCGCCGGCGCTGCCCTGACCCCCGAGGGGATGGCCAGGATCCGTGCCGCCGACGTCAGCCAGCTGCCGGTGCTGCCGGCCGGATCGCGCATCGGCCCTTGCGTCGGGCAGGTCGGCAAGTTCATCTGCGTCGGCCTCAACTATGCCGATCACGCCGCCGAGACCGGCGCCGCCATTCCCGAGGAGCCGATCCTCTTCGCCAAGGCGACTAGCGCCATCATCGGCCCCAACGACACGGTAATCCTGCCCAAGAACACCAAGAAGCCCGACTGGGAAGTGGAACTCGGCATCGTCATCGGCAAGGAGGCCCGCTACGTCGACGAGGCCGACGCCATGGATCACGTTGCGGGCTACTGCGTGGTCAACGACCTCAGCGAGCGCCACTTCCAGACCGAGCGCGGCGGCCAGTGGACCAAGGGCAAATCCGCCGACACCTTCGGCCCGATCGGCCCCTTCGTGGTCACCCCCGACGAGGTGCCGGACCCGCAGAACCTCAAGATGTGGCTCGAGGTCGACGGTCACCGCTACCAGGACGGCTCCACCAAGACGATGATCTTCGGGGTCAAGCACCTGGTGCACTACATCAGCCAGTTCATGAGCCTGCAGCCGGGCGACATCATCTCCACCGGCACCCCGCCGGGCGTCGGCATGGGCATCAAGCCCGAGCCGATCTGGCTCAAGCCGGGCCAGACCATGCGGCTGGGCATCGAGGGCCTCGGCGAGCAGCAGCAGGTGACCAAGGCCTACGGCGCCTGACGGGCTACAGATAATCCGACCAGTGGCGGCGCGGCTTTGGCCTCTCACGGAGGCCGAGGTCGCGCCGCAGATCGTTGCGTTCGGGTAGCCGTTGCCGCGGGTGCGCGCAGCGCCGCCGCGCTGCACTCAGAATTTTCATGACAGCTGCCACCAAAGCCTGCATGCTTCGAGGATGGGGCTCGGTTTCCGCCAGGGAAAACGAATTCTCGTCACTGAACGCATGAGACAAATTCATGGCACTGAGCTTTGCGGCCCTCCCCTCCCTGCAGAGCCTGAAGGCTTTTGCCGCCGTCGCCGAGACGGGCGGCTTCACACGCGCAGCGGACGCGCTGGGCCTGACGCAGACCGCCGTCAGTCATCAGATCGCGCAACTCGAGGAGTGGCTGGGGGGCCGGGTGTTCGTGCGCGACAGGCGGGCAGTATATCTGACCCCGCTGGGTGAACGACTGCTACCGGAGATCAGCCAGAGCTTGACCGCCCTCCACAAGGTGCTGACATCCGCACGCCACACCGGCACCGCCGGCAGTCTGCGCATCTCGACGACCCCCGAATTCGGCACGCAATGGTTGGCTCCACGACTGCAGAACTTCCTCGACGCCAACCGCAACACCCGCGTCAGCGTCGCCCTAGAGTATCGCCGGGTCGACCTGGATGGCGGCGAGGCCGATGTCGCCATCTGGCTCGGCGGCGGCGGCGGACCGTTTCAGGCGGAACGGCTGATGCTCGAGGAAGAGTTCGCGGTCAGCTCACCGGAGTTGCGCAACCGACTGCCCAAGCAGAACGCCCTGCTCGCCGCACCGCTTCTCCGTTACGAGGGGGAGCGGCACACCGTGCTGGACTGGCGACGCTGGCACAGCCAACTCTACGGGACGGAGGAAGGCAGTATCGGTCACGATCTGGCGCAACGGATCGATTTCGAGTCCGGGCCCAGCTACCCCACCTTCGGCGACATGCTCGAAGCTTGCCGACGAGGAGACGGCGTCGCGCTGGTGCGGACCTCGCTGGTCGCCGACGACATCGCTGCCGGCCGACTGGTGCGCTGCTTCGTAGAGACCACGCCCTCGGACCTGCATTATCATCTGGTCCTGCCGCGGCTGGGTCGGCCCCGTCCGGAGGTAGCGGCGTTCCGGCAGTGGATCCTCAGCGAGGCCAGGGCCGCATAGTCTCCACGCCGACCGTTACCTCACCCGCTTGCGGCTGGCTGCGATGATCACCGCGATGATGATCAGGCCGGTCAGCAGCAGCCGGAGGCCGGCGCTCGCACCGTAGGTGTTGAGCATGGAGACTACGAGGAACAGGAACAGCGAGGCGCCCCAGATACCGGGGACGTTGGCGAAGCCGCCGGCCACCGCCGTCCCGCCGATGATGACCACGGCGATCGAGGTGAGGAGATACTCCGCTCCCATGTTGAGGGCCGCGCCACCGGAGAAGCAGCTGAGCAGGAAACCGCCCATCGCCGCCAGCACGGCGCACAGCACATAGGTCGCGAAGCGGACGCCGTCGACGGGCACGCCAGCCAGCCGCGCCGCCCGCATGTTCTGCCCGATGGCCGAGACCCAGCGCCCGAAGATGCCCTTTTCCAGCAGCACCCAGGCGCCGACCGAGACGAGGAAGGCGATGATCGCGACATTGGGCAGGCCAAGCGTCGAGCCGGTCGCGAAGTCCGCGAGAATCTCCGGCGGCTTTACCCGCAGGCCGCGGTTGTACCAGATGGCGGTGGACTGGAAGAGAAAGCTGGAGGACAGCGTCGCGATGATCGGAGGGATCCGCAGCAGCTTGATCAGCCCGTAATTGACGAAGCCGATCACCAGCCCCACGGCGAGCGCCGCGGCGATGCCGACGATGATCAGCCCGTTGTCGGTGTTCATCACCTTGAGCGCCACCGTACCGGCGAGCGTCATCGTTGCCGGAATGGACAGGTCGATATTGCCCGGGCCGAGCGTGATGACGAACATCTGGCCGAGGCCGACGATGATCGAGAAGGCGGCGAAAGTCAGCGCCGCCCGGCTCAGCCCCATGGTCGAGGCGCCACCGGTGAACATGATGGTCACCAGCCACACGCCGAAGGCCGCGACGAAGGCCCAGATCCAGGGTTTGCGGAAAATCTGCGCGACAGCTGTCATCTGGACCTCTCGGCACGTTCACGGCGGTTGAGGAGCAGCCGGACCGCGAGGACGATGATGAGGATGGCGCCCTGGGCGCCGATCTGCCAGTCCGGCGGGATCCTGAGGAAGGAAAGGAACGATCCGGCAAGCGTCAGGGTCAGCGCCCCGATCACGGCGCCGATCGGGGAGACGCGGCCGCCGACAAATTCACCACCGCCAAGAATCACTCCGGCGATCGAGAGCAGGGTGTAGCGGAGCGCGATATTGGCATCGGCGGACGTCGTCAGCCCGACGAGGCAGATGCCGGCCATGACTGCGAAGCAGCCGGCGAGTGCGTAGGTGGCGGCGCGCGCCTTCAGCACCGACCAGCCCGCCCGCTCCACCGAACGCTCATTGCCGCCGACCCCGCGGATCACGACGCCGAAGGCCGAGCGCATGACGATGAAATGCGCCACCGCCGCGATTGCCACGCTGGCGACGATCGCCATCGGCAGCACTGGCGGCTTGGACGTCATCAGCCACCGGATCCAGTCGGGGGCGACGCCGCCCGGTGACGGCAGCAGCAGCACGGCGAGGCCGCCCCACACGAAGCTCATGCCCAGCGTGACCACGATGGAGGGCAGGTTTCGGAGGTAGATCACCACCCCCAGCGCCGCATAGGTCGCGACGCAGCCGATGAGGATCAGCACCCCGATCAGCGGGTCGGACTGCAGGAAGGTGGCCGTCACGCAGGCGACGAAGCTGACGAAGGTGCCCATCGACAGGTCGAGGTCGTTGACCGTCATGATCAGCATCTGGGCGATCGTCGCGAGAGCGATCGGCACCGCGAGATTGAAGAGAAGATTGAGCCCCGTATAGCTCATGGTGCGCGGCTGCATCCAGAACACCGCCCCGAGCAGCAGGGCGAGCGACAGTGCCGGAACCACGAGTCGCAGGCGATCGGCGGACAACCAGCTCATGCTGCCTGCTCCGCAAAGCTCGCCGCCAGTACCCGCTCTTCCGTGACGTCGGCGCCTTTGAGTTCGGCGACGATCCGTCCCTCCCGGAACACATAGACCCGGTCGCACTGGCAGACCTCGTCCATTTCTGTCGAGTACCAGACGAAGGTCCGGCCCTTCTCCGCTTCCGCCCGCAGCATCGAGTAGACCTCCTGCTTGGTGCCGATGTCGACGCCGCGCATGGGATCGTCCATCAGCACCACCGGTGCCCGCGTCGCGAGGGCACGGGCGAACAGCGCCTTCTGCTGGTTGCCCCCGGAGAGCGAGAGGATGGGGTTGCCCAGATCGTTCGTGCGGATCTCGATGCGCTCCCGCCAGCTCCGTCCAACCGCCTGCTCCTCCCGGCCGCGGACCAGGCCGAAGCGGGTGAGGTCGGGAAGCAGTGTGATGGTGATGTTGCGGAGGATGCTCCAGAGCGGCAGGTTGCCGTCGACGTGGCGGTCGCCCGCGACGAAGGCGACCTTGCTGTCGCGCGGCGACAGCCAGTGGCCGCCCTGCCCCATGAACAGGCTGACCAGCGTCTGCGTCTGCCCGTGGCCACCGAGCCCGGCGAGGCCGACGATCTCGCCCGGATAGGCGGCGAAGTCCATGGCCCCCGTCTTTTCCCGCGGCCGCTGCTCCAGGATCGGCGACAAGCCGCTAGTATCGCGGGCCGGGCGTGCGGCGTCGCGGGCGCGCACGACGCTGCCCATCGCGGCCACCAGCGTGTCGATCGAATAGTCGGCGGCCGGCCGCTGCTCCACCACCTTGCCGTCCTTCATCACCACCACCCGGTCGGCGGTGGACAGGATCTCGCCAAGGATGTGCGAGATCAGGACGACCGCTCCGCCGTCGCCGACGAAGCGGCGCACATAGGCAAGAAGTTGCGCCGCGAGCCCGGCATCGAGCGAGGAGGTGGGTTCGTCGAGGATGACCAGCTTCACCCGCGCGTCGGTCTCGGAGAAGGCGGTGGCGATCTCCACCATCTGCCGTTCGGCGATGCTGAGGGTCGAGATGGTACGGCCGCAATCGATGCCGTGTCCGGGAAAGATCTCGTCGAGCTTGTGCCGGATCAGGTCATGGGCGCGGCGGCGCCACCCGAGGCCGCGCAACGAAGCGTGGGTGATCCGCGTGTTCTCGGTGACGGTCAGGTTCGGGCAGAGCGACAGCTCCTGGAACACGCAGCGGACGCCGTGGGCGCGTGCCGCGGCGATCGAGTAGCGGCCCGTGAGCTCGGTGCCTTCGACGCGGATGGTGCCGCTGTCGGGTGGCAATCCGCCATTGATGATGTTGACCAGCGTCGACTTGCCGGCGCCGTTGTGGCCGACCAGCCCGACGCACTCGCCGGCGGCGACTTCGAAGTCCACGCCGCCAAGCGCGCGAACGGCGCCGAAACTCTTTTCGGCGCCGTTCACTGCGAAGACGACTGCGTTCTGCGCAGTAGTGTTCATGCTCGAGGTCAGGACCTACTGCGCGTCGGCGATGGTCTGCTGGGCATCCTCCAGCGTGTACTCGACATTGGTCACGCTGCCGGGCGCGGTATTCTCCAGCGCTTCCTCCAGGGTGTCCTGGGTCACTTCGACCAGCGGCACCACGAGGTCCTTGGGCACGTCGGCGCCATCGAGGATCTGCTGGGCGACCCAGAAGGCCAGGGTCGAGACGCCGGGCGCGATGGAGACCGAATAGGTCTCGTAGCCATTGGCGTCCTTCTGCTCCTTCCACCACCGCAGTTCATCCTCGCGGTTGCCCATGATGATGGTGGGCATCTCGCGCCCCGCGGCCTCGAAGGCCTGCGCCGCGCCATAGCCGTCGCCGCCCTGGGTGACGACACCGACGATGTCGTCGGGCAGGCTCGGCAGGATGCCGGCCACGGCCTTCTGCGCCACGTCCTGGGCCCAGTCGCCGTTCACCGAACCGACAACTTCGAACTGGTCGTGGGTCTCGAGGCCTTCCTCAATGCCGGCGTGGATCTCGTCGTCGACCGAGACGCCCGCGAGCCCGCGGATCTCGAGCAGGTTGCCGCCCTCGGGAATCTTGTTGGCGAGGAAGTCGAGCTGGTTGCGGCCCATCTGCCGGAAGTCGACCGCGATGCGCCAGGCGCAGGGCTCGGTGACGATGCCGTCGAACGACACCACCGTGATGCCGGCGTCGCAGGCTTCCTTGATGGCGCCGTTCAGCGCCGTCGGCGAGGCGGCGTTGACGACGATGGCGTCGTAGCCCTGCAGGATCATGTTCTGGATCTGCGCGGCCTGCTCCGTCGCCTGGTTCTCGGCGGTGGTGAAGGCGTCCGCCGCGGCGACAATGCCCTGCTCCACGGCGGGACCGGTGATGTTGTCCCAGCTCGTCAGCATGGCCTGGCGCCACGAGTTGCCGGCATAGTTGTTGGACAGCGCGATGCGCTTGTCCGCCGTCTCGGCGAGCGCCGTGCTCGAGGCCAGGATGACCGTCAGAGCGCCCAGTGTCAGTGACTTCTTCATGCTTTTCTCTCCCTTTGAACTGAAAATCCGGGATGAAGGAATACTGCCTCTTCCCGCCAAGCGGCAAGCTGCGGAAGCTTCATCTGGCTGAGATTCCTCCCCTCAGTCCCGAACTGATGGGTTATCAGGTTACGCATGTATAGGATTATGACAGCAAGTCTCTTGCGGGGCCTACGGCAGAAGCTGCGGGATCGCGCAAGACGGGCACGCCGTCGAAGCGCTCATTTCGGGTGCTCGGCGGAGCGGCTCGCCGCGTGGCGATAGCCCAGGAACTTTCGACAATGCTTCAATTGGCCCCGGCTGCCCTCATCGACCATTGCCTCAGCATCTCGCGGCTGCTCGCAGGGCAACTGAATTTCAATTCGGCGATCCGTGCAGTCGCGGCGGAAGTGGCCCACATCTTGCCGCATGACCATTTCGACGTCTGCATCCTGATGGTGGAGGGTGAGTACCACACGGCCTATGAAACCGGGATGGATACGGCATGGGGCGAGCTGGTCTCGGCGCCGGTTGCCAACAGCCCGCTCCGCTCGCTCCTGCGGGGCGAGGTGGATTACCTGCTGACCGATGATGCCTGTTCCGATCCGAGGTTCCACTTCGACGGCGCCTTCGACGCGCCGATCTTCGAGCAGTCGCTGCGCAGCCGCGTGCACGTGCCGATGAAGGTTCAGGGTGAGATCATTGGGGCCTTTTCCTGCTCGTCCCAGACCCTCGGCGTCTATTCGATGGACGATGTCGCCAACGCCCGCACCATCGCCGACCTGCTGTCCCCCTACTTCTTCGCCTTGCGCGCCGCCGAGCAGGCGCAGCAATCGGCGATCGTGGAGGCCGAGGCCCGGGCGCGCGAGGAAGGCCTGCGCCAAGGAGCGCTGCGGCTCACCGAGGCGCTGGAGCAGGAGCGCCAGCGCATCGGCATGGACCTCCACGACCAGACCCTTGCCGATCTGACACGGCTGGCGCGGCGCGTCGATCGCCTCTCCCGCAGCGGCGACATCAAGCCCGACGCGCTGGAGCCGCTGTCCCGCGACCTCCAGACCTGCATGCAGGATCTGCGGCAGATCATCGAGCAGGCGAAACCGTCGATCCTGCAGCTCTTCGGCCTCGCCCAGGCCGTGGAGAACCACCTCGGACGATCCGTGCGCGACAGCGGCAGACACCTGGAGTGGGAGCTGGCGGACGAAACGGACGGCGCCTGCGATACGCTCGACCCCACCGTCAGCGTGGCACTCTTTCGCATCGCCCAGGAGGCGATCAACAACGCCGTGCGGCACGCGGACGCCACGACGGTGCTCGTGCGTCTGCACAGCGATAGTCGAAGCATCGCGATCGAGATCAGGGATGACGGCAAGGGCATCGCGCGGCCCCGGGCGCGCGCCGGCAGCGGCATCGACAACATGAAGACCCGGGCACGGCTGATTGCCGCGAGCTTTTCCATCGGACCCGGGAGCGGAAGCCGGGGCACGGTGGTAAGGGTCCTGCTGCCCCTCGGCGGGGCAAAAACGCAGGTACCCGCGAACCAGCCAGGGGAAGCGCGTTGAAGATCCTGATCATCGAAGACGATCCGTTGCACCGGGCCTACCTGCACGAGGCCGTCTCGTCGGCGCTGCCGGAGTGCGATGGCGTCATCGAGGCCGACAACGGCACCGAAGGCGAACTGCTCGCCCGCCAGAACGACTCGGCCCATATCGTGATGGACCTCCAGATGAACCAGCGCAACGGCATCGAGGCCGCCCGCACGATCTGGAAGGAACGGCCGGAGACCCGCATCCTCTTCTGGTCCAATTACTCGGACGAAGCCTATGTGCGCGGGGTGTCGCGCATCGTGCCGGACGGGGCTGCCTACGGCTATGTGCTGAAATCGGCGTCCGATGAGCGGCTGAAGCTGGCCCTGCGATCAATCTTCGTGGAGAGCCAGTGCGTGATCGACCGTGAGGTGCGGGGCCTGCAGCAGAAGAGCCTCGGGCGCCTGAGCGGCTTCACCGACGCCGAGTACGAGATCCTCGTCGACATCGCCCTGGGCCTCACGGATCGGGCAATCTCCAAACGCCGTCACCTGTCTCTCCGGAGCGTCCAGAACCGCCTGCAACAGCTTTACGACAAGCTCGACGTCTACCAGACGGCAGGTGAGGATGATGATGGCCGCTTCAATCTCCGCACCCGGGCGGTGGCAGTCGCCTTCCTCCGCAAACTCCTGAACTACAGTGCGCTTGAACGGGCGGAGGCGGAGATGCAGGAGTGGCTGAAAGGCTAACGATGCGGGGCATCAGGGTCAGCTTCTGAGGTCTGGCGGGCGGCCGGCCGCGATTGACGGGACGGTCGCGCTGGGTCACTTCCTCTCCGAAGACCGGGGGTCACCATGACGACAGCGCCACAGCAGCAGGGAGCACGACCTGGGCGCCTGGGCGAAGTGTTCATGGCCTTCCTGCTGCTCGGCCTGACCAGCTTCGGCGGACCCGTCGCCCATCTCGGCTATTTCCGCGAGGCCCTGGTGGTTCGCCGTCGCTGGCTGAGCGAAGAGGCTTATGCGGAACTGGTCGCGCTCTGCCAGTTTCTGCCGGGCCCCGCCTCCAGCCAAGTCGGCATCGCGATCGGCCTGCTGCGGGCCGGCCATGCCGGAGCCGTCGCCGCCTGGACCGCCTTTACCCTGCCCTCAGTGCTGCTGCTGCTCGCCTTCGCCTACGGTCTCGGGGCGCTCGGCGGCTCAGCCGCGGCTGGCGCGCTGTCCGGGCTGAAGCTGGCGGCGCTTGCCGTGGTCGCGCAGGCGGTGTGGGCCATGGCCGTCTCCCTGACGCCTGATCGGGAGCGTCGGCTGGTGGCGCTCGCCGCCGCAGTGGCGGTGCTGGTGGTCGCGACCAACCTTGCGCAGATGGCGGTCATCGCGCTTGCCGCAGTCGCCGGCGCCCTTCGCCCGGCTACCGCAATCGTGACACCCGATACTGGCGATGCGATCCCCCGCCGCGGCCAGCCCTGGCTCTGGCTTGGCCTGTTCGTGGCCCTGCTGATCGGCCTGCCGCTGCTGGTGGCGTTGACCGGCGACGCCACGGTCATGGTCTTCGAGAAGTTCTACCGCACCGGTTCCCTCGTCTTCGGCGGCGGACACGTCGTGCTGCCGCTGCTCGAAGCGGAGCTGGTGCAGCCGGGCCTTATCGGCAGCGAAGCCTTCATCGCCGGCTATGGCGCGGCGCAGGCGGTCCCGGGGCCGCTCTTCGCCTTCGCCGCCTATGCGGGCGCCATGCTCGAGGATGCCCCCAACGGTCTCTGGGGCGCCGCGCTGGCGCTGGTCGCCATCTACCTGCCGTCGTTCTTTCTGGTCTTCGGGACGCTGCCCTTGTGGCAGCGCCTGCGCACCCGGGCACGGCTACGCGGCGCCCTCGACTTCGCCAATGCCGCCGTGGTCGGACTGTTGGTCGCCGTGCTGTACGACCCGGTGTTCCTGAGTGCGGTGGATGACGGCGCCGACCTGGCGCTGGCTCTGGTAGCCTTCGCGCTACTGGCGCTGCTGCGCTGGCCGCCCTGGCTGGTGGTGGTGCTGAGCGCCGCTGCCGGCTACCTGCTGGCGGCGCTCTAGGGGCGGCGCGCCACGAGGTCGATCTCCACCAGCGCCCCGACCGCGAGCGCCGTCACCCCGACCGTGGTGCGAGCCGGCAGCTTGCCCGGTTCAAAGGCCTCCTGCCACACCGCGTTGACCGCCGCATAGTCGCGCTCGAACTGCGTGAGGTAGAGCCGGGCCATGGTGACGTGCTCGAGCCCGAGGCCGATGCCGCCGAGCACGATGCGGAGGTTCTCGAGCACCCGTCGGGTCTGCGCCTCGGCTCCCTCCGGCAGCGGCGCGTCCGGCGCTGCCGGATCAGTCGGCATCTGGCCGGTCACGAAGACCCAGCCATCGGCCTCGACCGCGTGCGAAAACGGCGCGACCGGTCGTGGCCCGGAGGCAATCATGTGGTGGAGGAGCGTGGACATCTGCGACCTTTCTGTTGCGACCCCGGATGATCCCGGCCGGCGGCGATAGAAGTCAAGGCGCCGCGCGTGGCACCGGCCTTGCCAGCATCACCGGTGAGGCAGATGATGGCTGGACCATGTCTGTCTTCCGCGCGATCATCGCCTGCTTCCTCACTGCCGCGCTGCTCGCGTTCGTCGCGGTACCGCTGGTGGCGGCCGACGAGGCAGCCGACCGGACGGCGCTCGACCGGCTGTTCGCAGAGCTGCAGGCCGCGCCCGACGCCGCCACGGCCCACGACATCAGCCAGCGCATCTGGATCTACTGGACCACGCCCGCCGACCCGGAGCTGGCCCTGCGCATGGGCGAACTGCTGGCCGCCCGCCGGGTCGGGGATCTCGATCGTGCCATCACCCTGGCCAATGGGCTGATCGCGGACTATCCGGACTATGCCGAGGCCTGGAACCAGCGCGCCACGCTGCACTACATGCGGGGCGAACTCGACGCCTCCCTGACCGACTGCGCCGAGGTGCTGCTTCGCGAGCCCCGCCATTTCGGCGCCCTCTCGGGTCGCGCCCTCATCTACCTGCAGCAGGGCGAGCGTATGCTGGCCCTCAAGGACATGGCTGCCGCCGTCGCCATCCACCCCTTCCTCAGCGAGCGGCGGCTGTTTCCGGAACTGCAGCAGAAAATGACGCGCATCTAATCTGCGCCTTTCCCGTTCCCCTCATGACAGGAACGCCGCCTGCCGGGCGGCCGACAACCCGAGAGACAGCTGCCATGGCCCTGGACTACACGATTGAGCGCGAGGACGGCGAACACCGCGGCCGCTACTTCGTGAACCTGCCTGACGGCAGCGAGGCGGAACTGACATACCGGCACCTGGATCCGAAGACCATTGTCGCCGATCACACCGGCGTCCCCCCCGCCTTTCGCAACGAGGGCATAGCGCTCAAGCTGGTGGAGGCGCTCGTAGCCGGCGCCCGCAGCGATGGCGTTCGCATCGTTCCCCAGTGCTCCTATGTGGCAGCGCAGTTCCGGCGCCATCCCAACTGGACGGAGGTCATGGCATGAGTGTAACCGCTTCACATTTTAGTCAAATGCTAACCATCGCGCGCGATTGGACCTGCCGCCGCTGCAACCGCAGTCGGTTCTGGGGATTGCCCTCTCGGAACAACAGCAGAGCTCCCATGCGTATCGCCATGATCACCTTCGCCACTGCCTTTGCCGCCAACATGATGTCTGGCGCCCTCGCGCAAGAGCCGACCGTCCCGCCCGCCGAAGGCGTGGCCGCCGAAGTGGAGCCGGCGCTGTCGCCCGAAGCGATCAACAATGCCCGGATCGAGGACATCATCGACGGCCAGTCGGGCACCACCGATGCCTCGGTGGCTGCCGATCCGGCCGTGGTGAAGCTGCAGATCCTGCTTGATCGCGCTGGCGCTTCGCCCGGCGTCATCGACGGCATCATCGGCGAGAACGTGGAGAAGGCCATCATGGCCTTCGAGGAGATGCAGAACCTCGAGGCTGACGGCGAGCTCGACCCTGAAGTGATCTCCCGCCTCGAAACGAGCGAACCGGTGATCGGCCACTACACCATCGCCGAGGAGGACCGGGAGAACGTCCGCGGCGAGCCGCTGCCCGAGGACTATTCGGAACTCGCCGAGCTCGATTTCCTCGGCTACGAAAGCCTCGAGGAGAAGCTCGCGGAACTGTTTCATATGGACCGCGACCTCTTCGGCAGTCTCAATACGGAAGCCAACTTCGAAGTCGGCGAAAGAATTCTGGTCGCCGCCTACGGGCCGCCCCGGGAGGAGGGAGAGGTCGCGCGGATCGAGGCGGACAAGAGCCTCGGCCAAGTGCGCGCCTACGACGCCGACGGCAACTTGCTCGTTGCCTACCCGGCCACCATTGGCAGTGAGCAAACTCCCTCGCCCTCGGGCACCCACGAGGTGGAGGCCATCGCCCCGATGCCTAACTACACCTACGATCCCGATGAAAACTTCCAGCAGGGCGACAACACCGAGAAGTTGGTCCTCCCCCCGGGCCCCAACGGTCCCGTCGGCAGCATGTGGATCGACCTGTCCGAGCCGACCTACGGCATCCATGGTACCCCCGACCCAGAACTGATCGACAAGGTGGCGTCCCATGGCTGCGTCCGCCTCACCAACTGGGACGCCGAGGAGCTTGCGGGCTTGACCGAGGCGGGCGTGACGGTGGAGTTCGTCGGAGGCTGAGGAACGGGCAGCCAGAATACGGCGGGAGAAGGCTGTGGATCCGAGACAGCGAGCGACCGAGGAGTTTTTCGCCAACTATTCAAAGCGCAGCGACGAGGCCCTGCGGGCCCCGCCGCTCGAGGATGTAGAGGGAGTCGCGGCCTCCTTCGCACCCTTTTTTGTGGAGGCAAGCCCGCGCGGTGTCCATGGCGGCCCCAATGATGATGCGTTCCGGGAGATGATACCGAAGGGCTTCGCCCGCTACCGCCAGATCGGTGGCAAGAGCATGCGCGCGACGCGGGTGAAGGTTACCCCTCTCGATGACCACAACGTCATGGCGCGTGTTGACTGGCTGTTCGCCTACGAGCGCCCGAACGACCACCGTCGGGGCGAGATCGCCTTCCAGAACATCTACTTCCTGAATTTCGCTGCCGGCGATCCTAAGATCTTCGCCTACATCACGCCGGACGAAGAACAGGCGATGCGCGACCACGGGCTGCTCTAGTTATCTTCGCTCACCGGTCGAGGAAAGCCCGCGCCGCGGCCAGCTCTTCCTGCCGGATTTCATGGCCGCCATCGTGCCAGAACAGCTCAAGCTCCGCTCCCTGCTTTCGGTACCAATCGGCCAGTGCCTCGGTCGCCGGCGGCGGACAGATGGGATCGCGCCGCCCTGCAGTGATGAGCACCCGCCTGCCCGCCAGCCCCGGCTGGGGTTCCGGCTCGAATGGGATCAGCGGATGCAGCAGGACGGTGGTGTCGAACAGCGTCGCGTCCTCCATTTGCACCGCGGCGAGAATATTGGCGCCATTCGAGTATCCGAAGCCGACGACCTGCGACGGCCGCGCCTCTCCGATGGCGCCATTGATGAACCCGCGCATCTTGGCGGTGGCGCGTCCCAAATCCGCCATGTCGTAGCGGCCTTCGGCGAGGCGGCGAAAATAGCGCGCTGCGCCGCCCTCGGAGACGTCCCCCCGCGGCGCCACGCGCCGGGCACCCGGCAGCAGCTGCGCCGCCAGGTCCAGGAACTGGTGTTCGTCGCCTCCAGTCCCGTGGAACAGGAAAATGACGGGCGACGTAGGGCTGTCGCCGGGACGCTCGGCGAAATCATAGCTGTCCGCGCTCATGCTCGTTTCCCCTTCATGAAGGCGAGGCCGTCCAGCGTGGCGCCGCCCGGTCGGTATTCCAGTCCCACATAGCCGCCGTAGCCAGCGCTCTCCAGCCACTCCAGCCGCTGTCGATAGTCGAGCTTGCCACTGCCCGGTGCCCCGCGGCCCGGAGCATCGGCGAGATGCACGTGGGCGAGGCGGTCGATGCGGCCCGCCAGCACCTCTTCGATGGCCTCTCCCATCACCGCCGAATGGTAGATGTCGTAGAGCAGCCGGATCTCCGGCCGGTCGACCTCGTCGATGATGTCGAGGCCTTCCGAGGTCGAGGTGAGGTAGTAGCCGGGATGATCGACGCGGTCGTTCAGCGGCTCGATGGCGAGGACCACACCGCTGCCCTCGAGCAGCCTTGCCGCCTTCTGCAGTCCCTGCACGATCGCCGCGTGCTGTTCGCTCCGCGGTAGTCCAGCAAGCGCGTCGCCCGCCTGCGCGATCACCATCTTCGCCCCCAGCCGCAAGGCCACGGGCAGCGTCGTTTCGAGGCCGGAGAGGAAGGCATCATGTGCCGCGGTATCAGTGAGCGGCGCCTTCGGCTCGCAGAGCAGCCCCGCCAGCGGCATCGCACTGTCGCGCAACGCGGCCTCGATCGCATCCAGATCCTTGTTTGAGTGGTGCCAGAATTCCACGGCGTCCAGCCCGGCGCCCCGTGCCACGCGGATCCGTTCGGTAAACTCCGGCGCCTCGGCTGCGAAGAGCCATTCAATGCAGGCGGAGTACTTCACCGGTGACTACACCGTAACGTCATGCGGAACGCGATCCGCGTCGCCGAAGATCTGGAGGTATCGGGCCACCTCCTGCGGATCGCCGGTGGCCTTCTTGGGGTTGTCCGACAGCTTCACCGCCGGCCGGCCGTTTGCCTCCGTCACCTTGATCACCAGCGATACCGGGTCGAGGCCCTCGACGGCTCGCGGCGCACAGCCCTCGAAATCGTTGGTGAGATTGGTGCCCCAGCCGAACGCCATCCGCACCCGACCCTCGAAGTGCCGGTAGGTTTCCTCGATGCTGTCGACGTCGAGGCCGTCGGAGAAGATCAGCAGCTTGTCCTGCGGATCCTTCCCCTTCTCGCGCCACCACGCCATGATTTTCTCGCCCGCCTCGATTGGCGGCATCGAATCCGGCCGGAAGCCGGTCCAGTCGGCTACCCAGTCGGGCGCATTGCGGAGAAACGCGGTGGTGCCGAAGGCGTCCGGCAGGACGATCAGCAGATTGCCGCCATAATACTGGTTCCAGTCCTGCAGCACCCGGTAGGGCGCCGACCGCAGGGCCTCGTCATTGGGCGCCAGTGCCGCCAGCACCATCGGCAGTTCGTGCGCGTTGGTGCCGAGTGCCTCGAGGTCGGTATCCATCGCCAGCAGCACGTTCGATGTCCCGGTGAACGCCTCGCCGATTCCCTCCTTCAGGGCCTCGACGCACCAGCGCTGCCAGAGGAATGAATGCCGGCGCCGCGTGCCGAAATCGGAGATCCGCAGGTCCTTGAGCTGGCGCAGCCGCTCCACCTTGCCCCACATCTTCGCCTTGGCGCGCGCATAGAGCACGTCGAGCTCGAACTGTCCCATGCCCTTCATCGCTGCCCGCGAGCGCAGCTCGTTGATGATCGCCAGCGCCGGAATCTCCCACATGGTGGTGTGGGTCCAGGGACCGGGGAAGCGCAGTTCGAACTGCCCGTCTTTCCGCGACAGCTCGTATTCCGGCAGCTGGAAACGGCTCAGCCATTCGAGAAAGGCCGGCTCGAAGATCTGCGTGCGCCCGGCAAAGCTGTTACCAGCGAGCCAGATCATCTCCTTCTTGGTGAAACGGAGCGTGCGGGCGTGGTCGAGCTGCGCCCGCAACTCTCCCTCATCGATATCGTCGGCGAGGCGCACCGACTGCCGGCGGTTGATCAGCGAGAAGGTGGCGTCGACCTTGGGATAGAGCCCCCAGATCATCTGCAGCATCAGCAGCTTGTAGAAATCCGTGTCCAGCAGGCTGCGGATGATCGGATCGAGCTTCCACGTGTGGTTGTACACACGCCTTGCGATGTCGGTCTTGGGCATGATGCACCTGCCTTCCGCTTTTGCGCTTCTCTAAGCGCTGCGGAGGGGAAAATCCAGCGCCGGGGTTTCAGCGGCTCCCTCCGGGGGGCCATTGATCATGACGGTATGACGTTATAACCTATTTTGGTGAAACAACGCAGCGGGGCCGAAATCCCGCCAAGGGAGAAAATCATGAGCAAGTCCAATCGCAGCATGGGCGGCGTGTTCGGCGCCGCCGCCCTCCTGCTCTGCAGCACGGCTTGGGTCCAGGCTGCAGACATATCCTTCCTGACCCACTGGTCCCCCGAGACCGTGGCCCAGCTGGAGGCCGCCGCCGCCACCTATACCGAGAGCAACTCGGATACCACCATTACCGTCCGCGCCGTGCCCTTCGGCGACCTGCTGACCACGCTCCGCTCGTCGGGCGGCGGCGCCGGGGGCGCGACCATCGCCGGCATCTACGACGCCTGGCTCCCGGACCTCGCCAAGGACGGGCTGGTTGCTCCGGTGCCCGATGCCATTGCCGAAGACGTGGAAGCGAACTGGCCGGACGGCGTCGTCAACGCCGCCTCCATCGACGGCACGCTCTACGGCATCCCCAACGAGATCGACGTCTACGCGCTGAACTACAACAAGGCGCTGTTCGAGGAAGCCGGCATCACCGAGGCACCCAAGACCTGGGACGAGTTCCTGGCGGCCGCCGAAAAGCTGACCGATCCGGCAAAGGGCCAGCAGGGCTTCGGCCTCATCAACTCCTGGGCGGCCGGCGTCCTCCATCCCTTCGCCTCGCTGCTGGTCTCCAACGGCGGCGACCTTGTGGTCGATGGCCGGCCGACGCTCGACACGCCCGAGGCCACCGAGACCTTCGAGCTCTACGAGACGCTGGTCAGGGAAGGCTATGCCGACCCGGCCATGGCTACCGCCGATGCCAATACCACCGGCCCCTTCCTCGACAACTTCGTCTCCGGCCGCACCGGCATGATCATCATGGCCAACTGGTGGGAGTCGGCGCTGAAGGCCGGCATGGGCGAGGATTTCGAGAACGTCGCCACCGCCCCCATCCCGGTCGGGCCCTCCGGCGACGTCGCCCGCTCCATCTCCTATTCCTGGATGACCGTGGTCAACGCCCAGGCGCCGGCCGAGGAGCAGGAAGCGGCGTGGGATTTCCTCGCCTGGCTCAATGGTCCCGAATCCGGTGAAGAGGGCGCCTCGGCCATGGCCGGCATCCTGATGTCGATGGGTATCCTGCCCTCCCGCACCTCGGACGTCGCCGCCTATGAAGAGGAGCTCGGCAGCCCCTTCCTCGCCGGCTATGTCGACGTGCTGGAGAACGCCAAGCCGTTCCCGGTGGTGCTGGGCGGTCAGGAGTTCTCCGAGGCGCTGCAGCAGCAGCTCGAGGCCCTGCAGTTCGGCCAGGTGACCGCCGCCGAGGCCCAGGCCAACGCCCAGGCCGACGCCGAGGAAATCCTCGCCCGCGCCGCGCAGTAACCGCGACCGATCCGGCGGAGGCGCCTCCCGGTGCCTCCGCCCTCCCGTCCTCCTCAGGCAGCTTCGATGCAGCGGCACCTCACGCGATCATTGGTCACGATGCTCGGTCCCGCCGTGCTGCTCATCGGCGTCTTCATCTTCGTGCCGATGCTGCTCACCATCTGGCTGTCCCTGCAGGACTGGTCGACGCAGACCGGCTTCGAGACCGCTCGCTTCGTGGGCCTCCAGAACTTCTTCGATATCTTCGGGTCCACCTCGGTCGGACGCGACTTCAAGGCGGCGCTCATCAACACCGCCATCTACACAACCCTTTCCGTCGCGATCCTGCTGCCGCTGTCGGTGGCGCTGGGGCTGCTGGTGCACCAGCGCCGGGTGCCCGGCGGCGTTGCCCTGCGCACGGTGCTGTTTTCCACCTACATGGTGCCGATGATCGCCGTGGCGCTGGTCTTCTCCAAGCTCTATTCGCCCACCGAAGGACCGATCAACCAGATCCTCGGCTGGGTCGGCATCGGCCCGCAGCCCTGGCTGTCCTCGCCGCAGACCGCGCTCTATTCGATCGTCATCCTCAACATCTGGCAGCAGGTCGGCTACTTCACCGTGCTCGCCGTGGCGGGGCTGACCCAGATCCCGCAGGCGCTCTACGAGGCGGCCGAGATCGACGGCGCCACCGTGCTGCAGCGCTTCTGGACCATCACCCTGCCGCTGCTCGCCGGCACGCTGCTGTTCTCGGCGGTGATTGCCATCATCAATGCCGTGCAGGTGTTCGAGCCGGTGGCGCTGATCACCCAGGGCGGACCGGTCAACTCGACCAACGTCCTGACCTACCACATCCGCCGCGTCGGTATCGAACGCGGCCAGGGCGGGCTGGGCTCGGCCATGGCGGTGACCATGATGCTGGCGCTGGTCGTCGCCATCACCGCGCTGTTTGCGGCCTTCCGCAGCCGGGAACGCGCGGCATGACGGCAATGACCGACATCCGCAGCGGCGAGCGCCCGCGGGGCGCCGGCATCGGCCTCGCCAATGGGCTGATCCTGACCCTCATCATCGGGGCGGCGGTGGTCGCCGCCTTCCCGCTGGTCTGGATGGTGCTGACCAGCCTCAAGACGCCACAGGAGACCATGCAGGTGCCGCCGGTCTGGCTGCCGCAAAGCCCCAACCTCGACGCCTATACCGAAGTCGCGGACGTCATCGAGGTCGGCCGCTCCTTCTTCAACTCCGCCGTCATCGCGCTGGTCACCACCGCGGCGATCCTCGTCACCAGCCTGATGGCCGGCTACGCCTTCGCCAAGTACCGCTTCCGCGGCCGCAACATGCTGTTCGCGGTGATGATCGCGACCATGTTCCTGCCGCCGATCGTGACGCTGATCCCCCTCTATCGCATGGTCGGCTATCTCGGCCTCAACGCCAGCCTTGCCGGCGTCATCGTCCCCCACCTCGCCAACGCCTTCGGCATCTTCCTGATGCGCCAGTTCATCGCCGGCGTGCCGGACGAACTCGTCGATGCGGCGCGCATGGACGGCGCCTCCGAGCTCCGCATTCTCTTCGGCATCGTCGCCCCCAGCATCGTGCCGGCCATCGCGGCGCTGGCGCTCTTCGCCTTCGTCTATCACTGGAATTCCTACCTCTGGCCGCTCACCGTGCTGCAGGGCAACACCGACCAGTATCCCATCGTCATCAGCCTTTCGCGGCTGCTGAGCTATAACCGGGGGGCGATGAACACCGGGCTGGTGATGGCCGGAGCGACGCTGGCCGTGCTGCCGCCGCTGCTGCTCTTCGTCTTCCTGCAGCGCTTCTTCGTCGATTCCATCGTCTCGTCGGGGGTGAAGGGATGAACGCCATCCTCGCCATCGATCTCGGCGGCACCCGCCTCCGCGCCGGCACCGCCGATGCGGCCGATCCGGCTGCCGTGGGGGCGGTGGGGGAGTGGCCAGCGCCGCAGGATCTCGATGGCTTCCGCGAAGCGGTCGGCGGGCTTGCCGCCAGCCACGGGTGCACCCGGCTTGGCCTCGCCATTCCTGGCCTTGCCAGCGGCACCACCTGCCGCTGGGTGCCCAATCTCGGCTACCTCGACGGCGTGGATCTGGCGAAGCACTTCCCGGGGCTAGAGATCGCCCTCGGCAACGATGCGCAGCTGGCGCTGCTGGCCGAGGCGGAGGCCGGTGCCGCGCGTGACATGCAGGACGCCATCCTGCTCGCCATCGGCACCGGCATCGGCTCGGCCGTGCTGGCCGGCGGCCGCATCGTCCGCGGCAGCAATGGCGGCGCCTGCTCCTTCGGCTGGGCAACCGCGGACCTCGATGACCAGGGCGACGAGCGCAGCGGCTGGCTTGAGCGCCACGCCTCGGGCCGCGCGCTGGATGCGGCGGCGCGCTCCATCGGTCTCAGCAGCGGCACCGCCCTCATCACCGCCGCCCGCAACGGCGCTCCGGCCGCGGTTTCGGCGCTGGTGCCGCCGATGACGGCGCTCGGCACCGCGCTCGCCGGCGCCGTGGCGCTGCTCGACCCGCAGGCGGTGATCCTGGCCGGCGGCGTGGCCGCGGCCCATGACGTGGTGGCGCCGGCATTGCTGGCGGCCCTGCGCCGCCACCTGCCCCCGCATCTGCGGGAGATCGAGGTGCAGCGGGGGCATTTCGGACCGCGCGCCGGACTGGTGGGGGCCGCCTTCGCCGGCGCCATGGGACAGAATTGGGGGCAGCGCCATGGATGAGCCGGCGAACTTCGTCAAACCGGACCGCCGCCGGGCCGAGCCGCTCTGGCACCAGGCCGAGATCGCACTGCGCTCGCTGATCGAGACCGGCGAATGGGCGACCGGCTCACAGATCCCGAACGAGGACCGGCTGGGGGCGATGCTCGGCATCTCCCGCATCACCCTGCGCCACGCCCTGCGCAACCTCGAGGAGGCGGGGCTGCTGCGTCGCGAGCACGGCCGCGGCACCTTCGTGCGCAGCGCCACCGTCGTCGCCGGAGCGCGGGGCCTCACCAGCTTCACCGACGAGATGCAGACCCTCGGTCTTGCCGTCGGTACCCGCATTCTAGAAGTGGACATGGTGCCGGCCAGCGCGGAAATGGCCGACGCCCTCGATATCGCCGCCGGCGAGCCGCTGCTGCGACTGCGCCGCCTGCGGCTCGGCAACGCCGCCCCCATCGGCATCCAGACGGCGCACCTGCCGGCGGCGCTGGTGCCCGGCCTCTACGAAACCGCTGGCGAGGTGGACTCGCTCTACGAAACCCTCCGCACCCGCTTCGGCATCGCACCGGTGAAGGCCAAGGAGGTCTACCGCGTCGGCCAGGTACAGGAGGAAGATGCCGAGCTCATCCAGCAGCCGGCGGGCACCCCGGCCTTCGTGGTCGAGCGCATCGCCTATTCGAGCCGCGGGCCGTTCGAGTTCACCCTCTCGACCATGCGCGCCGACCGCTACGAAATCCGATCAACCCTTTACATCTGAGAAGCTCCGAAAGGCTCCATCATGACGACCCTCTATATCAGCCGCCTCCTCAAGCTCATCGAGCAGGCGGGCGACGCCAATGCCGAAGCGCTGGAGCAGGCCTCGGCCGCCATTGCCGAGACGCTCGCCAGTAACGGCCTCACCCATCTCTACGGCTCCGGCCACTCTGTGCTCCCCTGCCAGGAGGCGTTTCCGCGCTACGGCTCCTATGTCGGCTTCAACCCGCTGACCGACCCCCGCGTGATGTGGCACAACGTGCTCGGCGCCGGCGGCGTGCGCGAACTCCTGTGGCTCGAGCGCACGGAGAACTATGCCGAGAAGTTCCTCGACCACCAGCCGCTGAACACCGGGGACAGCATCGTCATCTTCGGCCACTCCGGCCGCAACTCCTCGGGCATCGACACCGCCATTTACGCCAAGAAGCGCGGCCTGACGGTGATCGCCATCACCGCCAAGGCCAATCTCGACAAGCCGGCCAGCCACTCCTCGGGGAAACGCCTGGCGGACGCCGCCGACATCGTCATCGACACCTGCGCCCCGATCGAGGACGCCATCGTGCCGATCGAGGGCTGGAGCCGCCCCGTGTCCGGCTCCTCGACCGTGCTGGCAATGATCATGATGCACGAGCTGATCGCACGGACGGCACAGAAGCTGAGCCAGCGCGGCGTCGAGCTGCCGGTCTTTGCCTCGCCGACCATCGCCGGGGTGACGCTGCATGACACCGACGTCATCTACGGCATCTACCGCGAGCGCATGATCGAGGCGCAGCAGAAGCATCTGCCGCAGTTCAAGAAGACGATGGCGGCCGAAGGCTGATCCGCCCCTCCGACCGTCAGTCCCGCCGCCGGCGATCGGCGACGGGGCGCACGGGCGGTGCTGGCGGCAGCAGATCGCGGATGTCGACGAAGGGGAACACCGGCTCGAAGCGATAGGCCTCGGCATAGGCTTCGGAGCCGGCATTGGCCTGCCCGGCGCGGAAGCCGTTGAGGGTGCGGGTCGCCAGCACGAAGCGCTCCGGATCCTGAGAGCGGTGGGCGCGAACCGCCGCCTCCTTGCGGGGGAACTGGACGGTGATATCGACATAGTGCGTGGGCACGAAGCCGACGCCGCCGAGGGTGTCGGCGAGAAGCAGCGGTGCCTGGAACGAGGTGGCGATGCGGGCGGCGTCGCTCAGCGCCCGGTGGTCGCCATGGTAGTCGTTGGGCGCATGGGTGACGACGAGGTCCGGTCGAACCTCAGCGATAACCTCCCGCAGCGCTGAAATCAGCGCGGCATCCGCCAGCAGATTCCCGTCCGGGAAATCGAGGAAGCGCGGCACCACCCCGAGCAGCGCTGCAGCGTCGATGGCCTCCTGCCGCCGGGTCCGCGCCAACTCCGCCGCATCGCCCTTGCCGCCGCGCGCCCCGTCGGTGGCGATGGCATAGGAGAGCTCGTCGCCGCGGCCCGCGCAGGCGGCCACGAGGCCGAACATGAAGATCTCGATGTCGTCGGGATGCGCCCCGAGCGCCAGCAGTCTCATCCCTGGGCCCCGAGAAACTCGACGACCATGGCCGCTGTCCAGGTGAAACGGCTGCCACCGCAGGCCTCGCCCTCGACGGGGTCGTAATACTCGGCAAAGCCGGAACGGGTGATGAGTTCGAGACTGGAGCGAACAATCTCCGCCGCCACCGCATCCTCGCCCGTTGCCGCGAGGCCGTCGGCGATCATGTAGTTGGTCACCAGCCACGCCGGGCCGCGCCAGTAGCGCTTTGCTTCGAAGCGCGGATCCTCGGGATCGTGCGACGCGACCACGTAGCCGAGCTCGCCCGCCTGCCGCTCTATCCGCCGGGCAATGGCCGCCGCGCGGTCGGCCGGCACGCCCGCGAACACCGGCAGCAGGCCGCCGATGGAGGCGCTGTCGACCAGTTCGCCGGCAGTCCTGTCGTGACAGAGATACTGCCCGTGCCGCTCGCTCCACAGCCCTTCCAGTGCCGCGAGACCCATCTCGGCGCGGGCGAGGTTGGCCTGCGCGATCTCACTTTCGCCCAGCGCCTCGGCGAGGGCGGCGAGACTGGCACAGCCGCGGATCAGGATCGCGTTGAAGCCGGGATCGACCATCTGGAACGGCGAGGCCTCGTGCAGCTTGCGATTGTTCCAGCCGAGCGCCCGGAAGTGCTGCAGCAGCCAGAGGTAGCGATCATATTGCGCGCCCGTCGGCCGGTGCGCCGGATCCGCATGCTGGGTGTCGCGGCGGGTATAGGGCTCGATCCCGGCGCTCGGCACACGATCGAGCGCGGCGTCCCAGTCGATCGAGTTGTCGCGTCCCGACTCCCAGGGATGGAGGATCGCCACCAGACCTTCGCCGTGTGGGTCGCGGTGCTCGTAGAACCAGCTGTGCCAGGCATCGATCTTCGGCAGCAGCGCCCGCGCCCGCTCGCCGGCCATCGCCTTGTCCTCGGCCCGCTCGAACAGCCGCTTGACGGCAAACCCGGCAACCGGAGGCTGAGTGATGCCGGAGGTCGGCACCGGCCGCCCCGTCTGCCAGACGTCCGGGCCGGGAAAATAGCCCTCGTCGGCTTCGTGAAAGACGATGTGCGGGACCATGCCGTCGGGCCATTGATGCGCGAACAGCGTCTCGATCTCCCTCCAGGCCCGGCTCTCGTCGTAGTGGCTCTGGCCCAGCGCCGTCAGGCAGGAATCCCAGTTCCACTGGAACGGATAGAGCCCCTTGGTGGGGACGGTATAGCTGCCGCGGTCGTTCTCCCTGAGGATCTCGATAGCGCGATCGAAGGCTTCGGACTGGTTCATGTCAGGCACTCTGCAGGTTGAGGCACAAGCGTCACCAGGGACGCGATGCGTCGGCGAAGATCTCGGCAATCCGGGCGTGGCCGCGGTCGTTGGGATGGACGTGGTCCGCGCAGACGAGCTCGTCCCCGCCCTCGGCGCCCATACGCTCATTGACCGGCGCGTAGAAGGTGCCGGCCTCGCACGCCAGCAATCGCACCGTGGCCACATACGCCTGAAAGCAGTCGCGGGTCTGGCCGGCAAAGCCGGGAGTGCCGACTGCAAATCCGGCATCCGGGATATGCGGCGGGCTGCCGAGACAGATGGCGTCGGGCGCGAAGCCCCCGCTCAGCAACCCCGCTAGCACCTCTCGGAAGTCCCGCACAAAATTGTCTTGATTGAAGGTCGCCGGCGCGCCGACATAGCGGGCATCGTTGAAACCGTAGAGGATGGCGAGCGCGTCGGCGCGCCGCGAGCCGAGCAGGTCGCGCGCGTAGCGTTCGCGCCCGCTGTTCGGCTTCGGCTGTCCGTCGGCCATCGGCGACTGCTGCATCACGGTGCCGGCGATGCCGCAGTTGTCGAGGGTAGCGCCGAGCCGCTCGGCCAGCCGATTCGCCCAGCGCCGTTCCGGCGCCGTCGCCGACATGCCTTCGGTGATGCTGTCGCCGAAGGTCGCCAGCGACCTCGCGCCGCGGGCCCGCTGATGCGCCGCGAAACCGGTCATCGCCGCGGCTCCAGGAATTCGAGAACCATCGCCGCGGTCCAGCTGAAGCGCCCGCCGCCAAGCGCCGCGCCGTCGCCCGGGTCGTAATATTCGGCGAAGCCGCTTCCCTCGATCAACTCGAGGCTGTCGGCAACGATGCGGTCGGCAAGCTGCCCGTCGCCGGACCGGCGAAGACCGTCGGCAATCAGGTAATTGCACACCAGCCACACCGGACCCCGCCAGTAGCGCCGGAGGTCGAAGCGGGGATCGCGGGGATCGTGGCTGGGGACGAGATAGCGGCTGTGGCCGGCGATCGCCTCTATGGTGCTGCCGATGGCCACACGACGGGCCGGGGGGATCGGGGCGAAGACCGGGATCAGTCCGCCGATCGAGGGACTGTCGAGCAGACGGCCGCTCACCCGGTCGAGCGGCAGGTACTGGGCGCGGGCATCGTCCCAGAGCCGCTCCAGTGCCGCAAGGCCCGCCTCGGCCCGGTCCTGGTTGCGCTGTGCAATCTGCGGCTGCCCAAGCGCCTCCGCCAGCGCCGCCGTCGCGAGGCAGGAGCGGATGAGGATGGCATTGAAGCCGGGGTCGACCACCCGGAAGGGCGAGGCGTCGTGCAGCCGGGCGCCGTCCCAGCCCAGCCCGCGGAAATGCCGCACCAGCCACAGATAGCGGTCATATTGCTCACGCGTCGGCCGCGTCGCCGGGTCGGCGTGTTTGAGGTCGTTGCGCTCGTAGGGCGTCACGCCGTCGGTGGGGACGCGCGCTAAGGCCTCGTCCCAGTCGACGGTGTTGTCGCGCGACTCCCAGGGATGGATGACCGCCACCAGCCCCTGCCCCTCCGGATCGCGGGTGCGGTAGAACCAATCATGCCAGCGGTCGAGTTTCTCCAGCAGCGGGGCAGCGCGCGCCTGCACCTCGGCACCGCCGCCGCCGCGCCCGTAGAGCTGGTGCACGGCAAAGCCGGCGATCGGCAGTTGCGTGATGCCGGAGGTCGGTACCGGCCTGCCGGTGCCCCACACATCGGGGCCCGGGAAGTAGCCTGGGGCCGGTTCGTGGAACACCATGTGCGGCACCATGCCGTCGTCCCACTGATGCGCGACCAGCGTCTCTATCTCGGTCCAGGCACGACCGGGATCGAAATGCGACAGCCCGAGCGCTGTGAAACAGGAATCCCAGTTCCACTGGAACGGATAGAGCCCGCGGGTCGGCACGGTGTAGGAGCCGCGGTCGTTCTCCTGCAGGACGGCGATGGCCTGCTTTGCAGATGGCAGTCGATCCATGATGGACAAGGGCCTTCTCCGACGGTCAGACCGCCATGTTCGTGTCCGGATCGAACCAGCGGATCCGGTCGGGCTTCGGGGCGAGGCTCAGCTCGTCCCCCGGTGCGACGATCAAATCGGAATCAAGGATGGCGCGGAACGGCGCCCCTGCCACCTCGCAGGTCACCAGCGTATGGGCGCCCAGCGGCTCCACCACCCGCGCCGTCGCCCTGAGCCCACCGGGCATCACCTTGATATCCTCCGGACGGATGGCGAACTCCAGCTTCTGCTGGCTGGCCTTCGGACCGTCAAGCGTCAGCCCCGCGACCTGCCACTTGCCATCGGCGGCCCTGGTTGCCGGGATGAAGTTCATCGGCGGGTTGCCGATGAAGCTGCCGACGAAGCGGGCAGCGGGGTTGCGGTAAACCTCGACCGGCGACGCCGCCTGTACGATGCGGCCGCCATTCATCACCGCGATGCGATCCGCAAGGCTCATCGCCTCGACCTGATCGTGGGTGACGTAGATGGTGGTGGTCTTGCTCTCGGCCAGCACCCCTTTCAGCTCCGCCCGCATCTCCAGGCGCAGCAGCGCATCGAGGTTGGAGAGCGGCTCGTCCATCAGGATCACGTCCGGCTCCATCGCCAGCGCCCGCGCCACCGCCACGCGCTGCCGCTGCCCGCCCGAGAGCTGGCCGGAGTAGCGCTTCAGCAGCTGCTCGATATGCATGAGCTCGGCGGTTCGCTGCACGCGCCGGTCGATCTCGGGCTGCGGCAGCTTCTTCATCCTCAGTCCGAAGGCGATGTTCTCGAACACCGTCAGATGCGGGAACACCGCATAGTTCTGGAACACCATGGCGATGCCGCGCTCGCGCGGCGGCAGCTTGTCGACCCGGCGCCCGCCGATCCACACCTCCCCCTGGCTCGGTGTCTCCAGCCCCGCGATGATCCGCAGCAGCGTGGTCTTGCCGCAGCCCGAGGCGCCGAGCAGCACCATGAACTCCTGGTCGGAGATGGTGAGGTCGATGGAGTGCAGAGCCTGGAAGGAGCCGAAGCTCTTGGCGACGGATTTGATGAGGATTTCAGCCATTCGCTTGTCCTTCACGGCCTGCCCGAAGCCCCCCCTGATCCGGCGCTGTGCGCCACCTTCTCCCACGAAGGGGAGAAGGGACCTGACTAAGAGGTCTCCGCTGCTTGGCCTTCTCCCCTCCGTGGTAGACGGTGCCCCAAGGGTGGATGAGGGGGGCCATCGGTCGGCAACGCGGTGGCAGTACGTGACGTGTCATCGGTTGGCGATCCCCCACATGGCGAACAGATACTTGCGGACGGCGAAGATGAACACCAGTGCCGGCAGCACCAGTGCGGCGCCGCCGGCAAACTTGAGGTGCAGAGGCGAGACGTTGAGGCTCTGCACGAGGAAGGCGGTGAGCGTGCGGTTCTCGATGGTCAGCACCGCCGCCGCGAACACCTCGTTCCAGGAGATGGTGAAGGCGAACACCGCCGAGGCGACGATGCCCGGCAGCACCAGCGGCAGCACCACCTTGCGGAAGGCCTGCCAGCGGTTGCAGCCGAGGGTCCATGCCGCCTCCTCGAGCTCGATGGGGATGCCGGCAAAGATCGAGAAGGTAATAAGCACGGCGAAGGGAATGGCCAGCACCGTGTGAACGAGGGCTAGGCCGATGGCGGTGTCGTCGAGGCCGGTGCGGATGAACAGCACGGCGAGCGGCAGCGCCAGCAGCGGCAGCGGGAAGGCCCGCGTCATCACCACCAGCATGCGGAAGGCGGACTTTCCCCGGAACTCGAAGCGGCTGAGAGCGTAGCCGGCCGGCGCGCCGAGACCGATGGACAGCAGCATGGTGAGGACGGCGACGAGGATCGAATTCCAGAGCGCCCGCGCCACCCCCGAGAACGACAGGAAGAATTCGATTGAGGTGAGGTCGAAGGAGGGCACGCCGCTCTTGGGGAAGCCGGACACCTCCTGCGGCGAGGACAGGGTGTTCACCGCGAGCAGGTAGAGCGGCACCAGCACCCAGACGACCAGCAGTACCGTCCCCGTAACGAAGACGAAGCGCCCCGCGCTCCGCGCATCGGCGACGACCCTGGGACTGTCGGCGACCGCGGCGGCGCTCATATTGTCGCCCCCTTCGGCACGCGCAGCACGCGCAAGAAGAAGAGGGTGGAGAGGATGGAAATGCCGAGAATGACCAGCGCATAGGCCGACGCCACATTGCGGTCGCGCAGCATGAACTGCCACTGGAAGGTTTCGCCCATCAGCACCGGCAGCGTGGTACCGCCGAGCGCGATCACCACCGCGAACACCTCGAAGGCGGCGATGGTGCGCAGGATCAGCGCGGTCTGCAGGCTCGGCCGCAGCATCGGCAGCGTCACCTTCAGAAAGCGCTTCCACGGGCTCGCGCCGAACACCTCGGCAGCCTCGTAATATTCCTTGGGGATCAGCCCCATGCCCGATACCAGGATCACCATGACGATGGCCGTCGCGCGCCAGATCTCGGCGAGGATCACGGCGAGCAGGATGACCCACATGTTCTGGTAGCCGAGGAACAGGATCGGCTGCTCGATCACCCCGAGGCCGTAGAGCATGGAATTGAGGAAGCCCGACTGCTCGAAGATGGCGAGCCAGATGATGCCAGCGGCAAGATCGGAGAGGCCCAGCGGGATGGTGAAGATGTAGAGGATGGCGTTGCGGCCGGTTTTCAGCCGGGTGACGATGGTCGCCATGGAGAGGGCGAGCGCCAGTTGGATCGGCACCACGATCGCCGCCAGCATCAGCGTGTTCCACAGCGCCGACCCGAACTTCCAGTGCCCGGTCATGGTCTGCACGTGACGCAGCGTGAGGCCCTCTGCGTCGGTGAAGGCCAGCACCGCGATCTGCACGAAGGGATAGGCGAAGAACACCAGCAGGAACAGCGCCGCGGGAGTGAGTAGCAGGTAGGGCAGCGCTGTGTTCTTCATTCGCAGGCTCCACGGCTGTTGCCAGACCCCCTCCCCAGCCCTCCCCGCAAGGGGGAGGGTGGAGGCCGGCGCCATCTGCTCAATCGTGCCCCAACCACTGAGCGGCACCTCCCCCCTTGCGGGGGAGGATGGGAGGGGGGTGAAAGCTCACTGCCGCCCGGCACCAGATGCGGCGCCGGGCAGCGGGGAGGACTCTATTCTACCGGGCACGGCCCTTCGGACGGCTCGTCCGGCAGCCAGCACGGGGCGTTTGCCTGCACCATCAGGTCCCGCAGCGTCGCCGCCTGCTGGTCAAGCACCTCGCGCACCGGCTGGTTGCCGAGCACGATGCGCTCGAAGGTATCGGTATAGACCTGGTTGAACTGCCCCCCGAGGTCGCCGAGGCCCACCGGCAGCAGCGCCGGCAGTGCTTCCTCGCCGCTGGTCTGGGCCGAAATCGCGGCGCCGAGCGCCTGGGCCGCCGGCGGCAGGTCCTCCGGCAGCGGCGCGTCGGTTGCCGGGAAGAAGTTGGTGGCGAGCAGCGTCGCCACCTGCGTTTCCGGCTGCATCATGTATTCGACCAGCGCCATCGCGCTCTCCGTGTCCGGGGCGCTTGAAGGGATGGCGAGACCCGCCAGCACCGGCATGAAGCCGCGCCCCATGGGCCCCTCGGGCACCGGGAAGGCGACGAAATCGTCGGGCCGCTGGTTGAAGGCGTCGGCCAGTCGCGCCACGTGGTCGAAGGCCACCCAGACATCGCCGGCGAGCAGCGGCTCCTGCATGAAGGCGTAGTTGGTGGAAGCTGGGTTGGTGTGCTCCCACAGCTCCTTGAACTTCTCCCAGCCCGCTTCGGCCTCCGCCGACGCGAACCTGGTGACGGTCGAGCCGGCATAGGACGGCAGCAGGAAACCCTGGAAGAAGCGGTGCTTCAGGCCCTGCGGCCCCGCCGGGAAACCGAATTTGGGCGACCCCGTCGCCTCCTCGAGGTTCGCCGCCCATTCGATCAGCTGGTCATAGGTCAGATCGTTGATGTCGGCGCCCTCGGGCAGGTGCTCCAGCGCCTCCCGGTTGGCCGCCATCACGTAGTTGGCCTGCATCCAGGGAAGGTATTTCTGCTCCTCGGTGCCGAGCTTGCCCAGTTCCAGGAAAGCCTCCGGCACTTCGATGCCGCTGAGGTCGACGCCCGAGAGATCGGTCCAGTCCTCGGTGTAGGTGGCGAGTTCGCCGTGCAGGGCGCCGACCACGCCGATGGAACCGGAGCCGGCTTCGAGCTCGGCTTCCAGCCGCGTCACGAAGGGACCCACCTCCTGCGGCTGAAAATCCACCTCGCCCTCGAACCCGTCGAGCACCTGCTCGCGCATCCTCTGGGTTTCCTCGATGGGTGCGGCCTGCGTCGACCAGAACAGCACCTGGGCGCTGGCCCCGGTACTGCCGAGCGCCAGAACCAGGGCGGTGCCGGCGAGAAGTCTGAAGCTTGCATGCATCACTATGTCCTCCCTTTCATTGTCGATCGAATTCTACGATTCCCCCGGCGCCGGGCCATGACTGCCCCGGGCGACCAGGGTGGGACGGATCAGCCGCGTCAGCGGCTGATCCGGCCGGTTCTCGATGACCTGCACGAGCATCCCGGCAATCTCGCGCGCTGCCCGCCTGATGCTGGCATCGAAGGTGGTGAGGCCGGGGGGTGCATAGGCGGACGCCGCCAGGTTGTCGAAGCCGACGACCGACAGTTCGTCGGGGACCGACAGGCCCGCCCGCGCCGCCTCCTCCATCACCGTCAGCGCCAGTTCGTCGAACAGGCCGATGATCGCCGTCGGCCGCTCCGGACCGCACAGCATGCGGTTGACCGCCTCGATGCGGGCCTCGCGGTCGAAGCGCGGCGCGGTCGCCACCTCCAGCGTTACCTCGGGATCGCCGCGCCGCGCGATGGCGGCGTCGAGGCCATCCTGGCGCAGGTGCCGGAAAGTCATCGGCTCGGAAATGGTCACAAGTCCGAAGCGCCGGTGCCCGAGTTCATAGAGCATGTCGAAGGCTTCCCCGAAGGCGCGGGCGCCGTCCGTGTCGAGCCAGTGATAGCCATCGCCGTCATCGAGCAGCCGCCCATGCGCGACGAACGGAAAGCTGCGCCCGCTGAGGTAGCGCACGCGCTCGTCGACCTCGGCAATGCGGTTGAGGACCACCCCATCGGCGCGGCCGGATTCGACCACGTGCCGCAGCACCGCCAGTTCCGCCTGCGGCTCGGCGGCTGTCGCGAGGATCAGGTCGCTGCCATGCGCCACCAGCCCCTCGCCCAGCCCGGTGATAAATTCGCCGAGAAAGCTGTCGACGAGATTCGGCCCACGAACCGGCAGCACGAAGCCGACGAAGCCACTGCGGCCGGAGACCAGCGCCCGCGCTGCCGTGTTCGGCACGTAGCCATAGGCACGGGCGGCTTCGGCAACCCGCTGGCGGGTCTTGAGGGCGATCTGCTCATGGCCGGCCAGCGCCCTCGACACCGTGGTGATCGAGAGGCCGAGCGTCTCGGCGAGTTCCTTGAGCGTCTTCGCCCGCATCGGCATCGTTCCTCCCAGACGATTCCAACTTTGGCGCGTACAGCAGCATCTGGCTATTGCAAACGTTTCAAAAGCATAGACGCAGGCGTTTCGGCAAGTCAACTGCTCCGGCTATAGCGCGGCGGGCTGCTGTCCACGACAGACTGTGTACCGGAATAGCGGGTTCGTATCACCATTTGCGTTGACAAAACCCCCTCCCCTTGTACCATCCAGCTTCGGGATGTGAACCGGCATCCCGCCTAGGGAGGACATCATGAAACACTGGAAGACGCTGCTGGCGTCGGTCATTGTCGCGTCCATCGGTGGCGTTTCCATTGCCACCGCTCAGGACGCGGAGACCGCCGCGCCCCCGCTTACCGACTTTCCCCGCAACGAGACGCTGATCATCAACAATCCGGAACAGCCGGCCACGAATCCGCCGATGTTCAACATGTGGGTCGCCGGCAACGGCGCCGCCTGGTCGAACGGATTGCACCAGCTCGCGCTCGACACCTTGTGGTTCATCGACCCCGACGCCGGTATCGACGGCGCGCTCTACAACCAGTTGGCGAGTGAGCCCTGGCAATACAATGAAGATTTCACGGAGATGACCGTCCACCTCCGCGAGGGCATCCTGTGGAGCGACGGCGAGGAATTCACCGCCGACGACGTCGTCTACACCGTCGAAACGCAAATCGCGAATCCGGGTATGGTCTGGAGCGCACCCTTCACCGAACATGTTGAGTCGGTGGAGGCGGTCGACGACTACACCGTCCGGTTCCAGCTCAAGCAGCCGAACTCGCGATTCCACGCCCTGTTCTCGGTGCGCTGGAACGGTGCCTGGATCATGCCCGAGCACGTCTTCTCGCAGGTCGAGGACGTGATGGCCTATGACTTCAACCCGCCCGTCAGCCTTGGCCCCTACACCCTCAACTCCTTCGACCCCAACGGCGCCTGGTATATCTGGGAGAAGCGCGAGGACTGGGACAAGACGGCCATGGCGCAATGGGGCGAGCCGGCACCCAAATATGTGATCTACCGCTCGATCCCGTCCACCGACAACCGGCTGATCGAGATGGTGAACGGCAATCTCGACATGATCCACGACCTGACGCCAGAAGGCATGTTCAGCCTCGTTGAGCAGTGCGACACCTGCCGCGGCTGGTTCCCGGGCTTCCCTTATGCCCATCCCGATCCGACGCTGCCCATGGTCATCTTCAACACCCAGAACGAAATGTTCCAGGACAAGCGGGTGCGCTGGGCGCTGGCCCTGATGCTCGACGCGCGTCAGATCTCGATGGCGTCCTATCGCGGTGCGGCGACCCTCTCCGCCATCGCCATCCCGCCCACCGGCACGCATCCGCAGGACTACCACGCACCGATGCAGGATTGGCTCATCGACTACGAGCTCGACCTCGGCAACGGCAACACCATCAAGCCCTATGACCCGACGATCGGCGTGCAGATCGCCGACATGGTGCGGCCGCAGTTCGGCGACGACGTGCCGACCGACGAGGAAGCCATCCGCACCGCCTTCGGCTACGGATGGTGGAAGCAGGACCTGGAGGCCGCAACCGCACTGCTCGAGGCCGTGGGCTTCACCAAGCAGGGCAACCAGTGGATGCAGCCCAACGGCGAGCCCTTCGCCTTCACCCTCTCGACCTTCACCGAAGGCGTCATCAACCGCATGGGCACCATGATCGCGCAGCAGTGGTCGCAGGCGGGTGTACAGGTGACGGCCGAGGCCGATCCGCAGATCTACCCGCAGACCCTGCCTCTCGGAAACTTCGAGGCAGCCACCGCGTGGTCGATCGAGACCTGGGGCGGCGATCCCGACCTCAGCTTCTTCCTCGACAGCTGGCACTCCGACTACGTCGTCGAGCCCGGTGAACGGCAGCCGGCCCGCAACTGGCAGCGCTGGGAACATCCGGAACTGGACCGCATCATCGAGGAAGTCCGCCAGACGGAGTTCACCGATCCGCACAATCTCGAACTCGGCCAGGAGTTCGTGAAGCTGATGGTGGACGAGATGCCCGTGATCCCGGTGATGGCGTTCAACGTGTTCTCGGCCTACGACACCCGGTACTGGACCGGCTTCCCGACCGCCGAGGAGGACCCCTACGCCAACATCGTCACCAACTGGGCCAACTCCAAGTACATCCTGACCCAGCTGGAACCGGCACAATAGCCGCAACCACGAGTAAGTGCGTCCGGCCTCAAGCCGGACGCACCCTGCCGCGTCGGAGGATAACGGAACCGGAATGAGAGGCTATCTGCGTTTCGCCCTGAAGCGGCTGCTGCAACTGCTGGCGGTCGTTTTTGCCGGCATCTCCGCCGCCTTCTTCATATCGCACCTGTCGCCGATCAGCCCCGTCGAATCGATCATCGGGCGCGTTTCCGGCCAATCCAGCTACAGTCCGCAGGCGATCCAGTCGCTGCGCGACACGCTGACCGAGCTGTTCGGCCTCAGCGTCCCGCTGCACGAGCAGTACTTCAATTTCCTCGGCCGCTTCGTGCGCGGCGACCTCGGCCCCTCGCTGATCGCCTTCCCGACGCCGGCCATGCAGCTGGTCATGCTGGCCCTGCCCTGGACGGTGGGACTGATGGTGGTGCAGATCGTCATCGCGTGGCTCGTTGGCAACATTCTTGGCGGCCTCGCCGGCTACTACCAGAATTCGCGGTTCCTCAAAGCCTTCGGCATCGTCGCCATCGGCATCCAGCCCATCCCCTACTACATTGTCGCCTTCCTGATGGTGATCGTCTTCGGCTTCCTGTGGCCGGTGCTGCCGATCTCGGGCGGCTTCGCCATGAACGTGCGACCCTCCTTCACCCCGGAATTCATCCTCTCGGTGCTCGGGCACTCCATCCTGCCGGCGTCTTCGCTGGTGATCGTCGGCCTGGGCACTTGGTTTCTCGGCATGCGGGCGCTGGTCTCCAACATCGTCACCGAGGACTACGTCACCTATGCCGAACTCGCCGGCGTACGGCAGCAACGCATCGTCTTCGGCTATGTGATCCGCAACGCCATGGTGCCGCAGCTGACGGCCCTCGCCATGACACTGGGCGCCATCTTCTCGGGCACCATCATCACCGAACAGGTCTTTGCCTATCCGGGGCTGGGGTCATTGCTCGTCCGCGCCGTGAATGGCGGCGATTCGGCCGTCGTCCTCGCCGTCTCCTGCATCGCCATCATCGCGGTGGCCACTGCCATCTTCCTGATCGACATGATTCACCCGCTTCTCGATCCACGCGTCAGGGCGGAGTAGCCTCATGTTCAGCATTTTCCGCGACCTCGTTCGCTACAACATCGAGTTTGCCATCGGCGTGGTGCTGGTCGGCTCCATCACCCTGTTCTCCTTGCTGAGCTTCTTCTCGCCGGTCGATCCGACGATGATCTACGTCGCGATCCCCGACCGGCCGCCCAGTTTCGAGCACCTGTTCGGGACCAACTCGCGCGGCCAGGACCTGTTCTGGCAGCTGACCTTCGCCTTCCGCAACACGCTCTACTTCGGGCTGACCGTCGCCGTCCTTTCGCGCATCATCTCCATCACCGTCGGACTTGCGGCCGGCTATCTCGGCGGCTGGGTGGACCGGGTGCTGATGTTCTTCAACGACATCTTCGTCGCCATCCCGATCTTTCCGATCCTGATCCTCTTCTACTTCGTGATGCGCAGCAACCTCGACATGTTCACGCTGGCGCTGATCATGGCCTGCTTCGGCTGGCCCTTCGACGCCCGGCTGATCCGCTCGGTGGCGCTCGGGCTGCGCAACCGGGAGTTCACGCGCCAGGCGGTCTTCGCCGGCATGTCGCCGCTGAAGATCATGCGCGAAGAGCACCTCCCCTACGTGATGCCGATCATCTTCTCGACGGCCATGGCCAACATGATCTGGTCGATCGGGCTCGAAGTGACCCTGGCCGTCCTGGGCTTCACCAACATCAACATCCCCACCGTCGGCACCGCCCTTTACTGGGCCAATAGCCATTCGGCGCTGGTGGTCGGCGTCTGGTGGTGGATCCTGATCCCGGTCATCCTGATCGTGCTGACCTTCCTCGGGCTGTTCCTGCTCGCCATCTCCCTCAACGAATACATCGATCCGCGCAGCCGCCTGCGGCGCATGGGAGTCTGACCATGGCCGACATCCTCACCGTCGAGCACCTCAAGGCCTACTATCTGATGAACTATTTCGGCATCACCCGCGAGGTGCGGGCGGTGGACGACATCACTATGAGCGTGCGGCGCAACGAGGTCTACGGCATCGCCGGCGAGAGCTCGAGCGGCAAGACCTCGTTCATCCGCGTGCTGGCCGCAGCGATCAGGCCCCCGCTGCGCGTCGTCGCCGGCAGCGCCCGCTACGAGTTCGACGATCGCTCCATCGATGTCGCCAACGCCGGCCCGGAGGCCGCGGAGGCCATCCGCTGGAGCCATCTGAGCTACATCATGCAGGGCTCGATGAGCGTCCTCAATCCGGTGCGCCGCATCGAGCGCACCTTCGAGGATTTCGCGGCCCGGCCACTCGGCCTCTCGGGCCGCGCCCTGCGCCAGCGCTTCGTCGAGCATCTGGGGCGGCTGAAGCTGCCGCCGGAAGTCCTGCGCGCCTTTCCGCATGAGCTCTCGGGCGGCATGCGCCAGCGCGTCACCATCGGCCTCGCCACCATCGCCAACCCCCAGTTCATCATCGCCGACGAGCCGACCACCGCCCTCGACGTGGTGGTGCAGAAGGACGTGCTGTCGCTGATCCGCAACCTGCAGAAGGAGATGGGAGCCTCGGTGATCTTCGTCACCCACGACATGGCCGTTCACGCCAACATGGCCGACCGGGTCGGCATCATCTATGCCGGCAGGCTGGTCGAGGAGGCGCCGACGCGGCAATTGTTCACGGCACCCAAGCACCCCTACACCGCGCATCTGGTGGCGAGCCTCCCGCGCATCGGCGACACCACGCAGCGGCCGGCGCTCGAGGGCCGTCCGCCCAACCTTGCCGATCCCCCGCAGGGCTGCCGCTTCCACCCCCGCTGTCCGCTGGCGATCGAGAAATGCCGGCAGGAAGTGCCACCGCTCGCGACCGTGGCGCCGGACCAGCGCAGCGCCTGCTGGCGCTGGGACGATGTAGTGCCGCTGCCGGGGTCGATCCCCGCCGCCCGCGTGCCGGAGCCGGTGCGATGAGCGTGCCCCTGCTCGAGGTCGACCGCGTCTCCAAGGAGTTTGCCATGGGCGGGCTGCTGTCGCGACAGCACATCCGGGCGGTCGACGACGTGAGCTTCACGCTGCAGGCAGACAAGGCCGAGATCTTCACCATCATCGGCGAATCCGGCTCCGGCAAGACCACCCTCGCCCGCATGATCCTCGGGCTCGAGCGGCCGACCAGCGGCGACCTGCGCTTCCGCGGCGAGCTGATCTCGCGCCGCATGAGCCGGCCCGAGCGCCTGGCCTTCATGGCCGCGGTGCAGCCGGTGTTCCAGAACCCCTTCGAGGCCTTCAATCCGCTGAAGCAGGTGGACCGCTATCTTTTCGCTACCGCCAGGCGCTTCCTGCCGTCGCCGGACCAGGCCGCAGTAGAGGCCGCTGCCGATGCGGCACTGGTTAAGGTGGGGCTGAGCCTTGTCGAGGTGCGGGGCCGCTTCCCCCACGAACTCTCCGGCGGGCAGTTGCAGCGGGTGGCGATCGCCCGGGCGCTGATCCCCAATCCGCCGCTGCTGATTACCGACGAGCCGGTCTCGATGGTGGATGCGTCGCTGCGCATGTCGATCGTCAACCTGCTGAAGGCGCTGCGCGACGACCACGGCGTTTCGGTGATCTACATCACCCACGACCTGGCCACCGCCTATTACATCTCCGACCGCATCGTCATCATGCAGAAGGGCAAGGTGGTGGAGACCGGGCCGGCGCGCGCGGTGCTGGACGCCCCCGAGCACCCCTACTCCCGCTTGCTCAAGGCTTCGGTGCTCTCGGCCGAGGACGCCGGCGCCGGCAAACTCGGGCCGGCAACCGACCTGATGGCGCTGAGCGACCGCCTGCTCGGCGCCACGGAAAGCCGGCTGGAGCAGCGCCAGGACGGCCGCGCGGTCCGTACCTATTCCGAACTGCCGGCGGCCTAGCGGCAAGCATAGCTGCCGCACCGCGCTCACTTCGTCTGGCGGCAGGTTAGCTCCCAGCCGTACCCCCTCTCGGCTGCACGAAATTGAAGCGCAACGGGGCCGCCGGCTAACGCCGGCAGCCTCGAATTGCTTCGCGACTGCCAGACCGCGGCTATGCCGCTTCGATGCCCTCGGGGTGCCGCCGGCTCATCGCCACCACCGCGATCTCGGCAACCCCGACCAGGACGTGCGGCCACCAGATGAGGTCGGCAAAGCCGAACAGCCAAGGCGAGGCGATCAGGAAGACGCCGCCGATGGCATCGATGGCAAGGTGCACCGGCATCGGGATCAGCTTCGCCGCCGACAGTTCATAGCGGGTGAGCAGGCTGTAGACGATGATGGAGGCGCCGAGCAGCATCGGCACCCATTGCGCTGCACCGCCATTGGCAAATCCGAAAATATAAGGTGCGGCGATCAGGAGTACCGCCACAACATAGTCGATAACGCCATGCGTCTTCGTGGGTATCATAATGAGCATCCTTTTTCGGCCTACTGGTCGAATAGAAAGTCCTGCAGCCGCCTAACGTTCCTTCAGGCGGAGCCACCGCCTTCTGAACGTTCGCTGTGGTTTCCACATCCAGGAAATATCCTAGGTTAGTGCGGCCGCCGCCATCTTCCCGGACAAGTCGCCCCATAAGATCAGGACCGGCAGCAACTGCCATCCCGTATGGAGGCCGACAATGCATCTCGATGGCAACCGCTCCCAGTTCAGCGTCACCTGCTCGTTCTGCAGCACCACCAACCAGATGACGTTCACCAATGTCGACGAGCGGCAGCCGGTGCGGTGCTCGCGGTGCGGCGCGCCCTTGGGCGAGATCCGCGACCTGTCGGTCGAGGGCGAGCAGACGGTCGTCCTCGGCGATTCTGAGGAGACGCTCCAGAAGTGAGCGGAAGCGCATGCCACGGCCAAGGGAGTTCTACAATGACGTGGACGAGTACCTAAGCGAGGCAGCAATGTCGTCGGCGGTTCAAAAAAATCGCGCCTAGCGGCAGGGATCACGCTGGGAGCTTGGCTTCAATGCGCCAGTTTGGCCCTCGCGTCGAAGCAATAATCTTAGCATCGACCGTGGAGGCAGCAGGTCAGCGGATGCTCCCAAAGAGAGGAACCCGAAGATGCGGACTGAGAGAGGCGGTATGCTGGCCGTCTCGCTGCCGCTTTGGCGCTGCCGGTGCCGCCTTACCTGCTAGGCTAGACAGCGCTAGGAGGCAGTGAGGGAAGCGTCGGGGGCGGGGATATCGCGCTGGTCAGTCGCCTGGATGACGTAGCCCACGGCCATTATTAGCGCGAGCGCGATAGCCAGTCCCATCACCAGGTTCGACAGCCGCTTCCAATTGTTATTGCTGTTCATGGTGCGACCTTACGCCAACCGCCTGGAGTAACGAACCTGCTGTTGCACAAGCGTCCCAGCACTAGACCAACGATTCAGTGATCGACAGTGGACTCGACAAATGCCGCCGCCGCCGCATCAGATTCCCGCTCATGCTCGAGCGTCCGTCCCTCCCCCGCTTCATCAAACCTGCCATGCCTCAGCTGGTCGACGCTCCGCCCACCGGCACCGGCTGGATCCACGAGATCAAGCATGGCGGTTACCGGACGCAGCTCGCCATCGGTGGCGGCCAGGCGCGCGCCTACACCCGCCGCGGCCACGACTGGAGCAAGGAGTACGTGCAGATTATTGCGGCTGTGGATAGACTTACCTTCAGCTCGGTGAGCATTCGCGGCGAACTGGTAGCGCAGGATGAGCGTTGCCTCAGAAATGTGGCTGGCGCAGCGCACTGCCGCTCGTCGGTCTCCCTGAGCGGGAGCTTGAAGCCGTGAGTGATGGACGCAATAAGGTTGCACCTTCGGCTCGACCAGCCCCGGCCACCGAACACTCCTGCCGCCCGTGTGCGCATCCGGTCAGGTCGAAATGCTGGGCCTAGTCCTCGATACCTCCCTAGATGCCGCCATTGTCATGCGCCGGGATGGAACGGTAGCCGGCTGGAACGTCGTGGCGGAGATGACATTCGGCTGGGCTGCCGCCGAGGCAATCGGCCGACAGCTGGCGGAGCTGATCATCCCGGAGGATCTGCGTGCGAAGCACAATGAGGGCCTCAAGCGGTATTGCGAGACAGGGGTAGGGCTGGTGCTCAACAGCCGAATCGAGATCACTGCCCTCCGGAAGAACGGCGAACTCTTTCCCATCGAGCTTGCCATCACTCCCACTCTGGACGACGGCGAGGAGGTGTTTCTCGGCTTCCTGCGGGACATCTCGACTCGAAAGGCCGCAGAAGCGGCACTGATCGAGAGCGAACAGCGGCTCAGGGCGACCTACGAGCATGCATTCGTCAGCATTGCAGAGACGGACCGGGAAGGTCGGTTTCTGCGCACCAACGCGCAGCTCCCCCTCATCACGGGCTATAGTGAGGAGGAGTTGCGCAAGCTCACGATCTTCGACATCACGCATCCTGAGGACGTGGCCGCCGACCAGGATCAGTACGAGCGCCAGTGGCGCGGCGACATCGACAGCTACACGATCGAGAAGCGCTACCTCCGCAAGGACGGCGGACTGCTTTGGATCGAGGTGCTGGCGTCCCTGCTGCGCGATGAACATGGGGCTCCTCGGTATGGCATTCGCGTGGTCCGGGACATCACGGAGAGAAAGCAGAGCGAGTTTCGCCAGCAACTCCTGATCAGCGAACTCAACCACCGTGTGAAGAACTCACTGGCGATCGTGCAGGCCATAGCCCACCAGACCATCGGCTCGAAAACTCCTCAGTTTCACGCCTTCTCCGGCAGACTGAGAGCACTCGCAGCAGCCCACGACTTGCTAACGGAAGTGCTTTGGGATTGGATTGACCTCCGCAATCTCGTTGAACGGGTACTCCAGCCCTACCGCGACGGCCGACCGGGCCGGCTGGTAATCCTGGGACAAAGTTTGCCCATCCCCCCTAAGTTGGCCGTTACCTTCTCCATGGCATTCCATGAACTCGCTACCAATGCTGCAAAATATGGGGCACTCAGCGGCGACAACGGAGAGGTTCAAGTTTCCTGGGCAGTGGAAGAAGACAACTCAAATTTGCTGCGGCTAGAGTGGAAAGAATCTGGGGGGCCGCCGGTGGCGCAACCGACGAACATTGGTTTTGGCACGCGCCTGATCGAACGAAGTTTGTCATTGGAACTCGGCGGCGAGGTTTCCCTGGAGTTCCGGCCAGAAGGCCTCGTCTGTGTTATCGTTGCGCCGACACCGGTACCGGAAACGTCCAGTAGCTGTCGAGGGTAGCCTGCTTCGACAGCAATCATGCCCCAACGCCAGAGCAGGAACAGACAGTCCACGGGGAACTGGCTGGGTGTTACCTCGTTGGCGAGAGATCGCCTGTCCCTTTGGGTGCAGGCGGAACACCCGGCCGCCTCAGCAAGATGGTGACCCATGCCCCGATACTATTTCGACGTATCCGACGGTGCTGCTCCGGAGGCGGACGAGTTCGGCAAGGACTGCAATAGCGACGTGGATGCCGGAAACGAAGCCATCAAGGCTCTAACCGGCCTCGCACGGGATCACCTCTATCAAGGCGACCCCCACCAAATATCAGTGATTGTGCGGCGGGAGGGTGGTGAGCGCGTTCTGGTGGCGCAATTTGCCATAGCGGCCGCTTAAAAGCCCCGGCTGTAAACGACTGGTGGGTGCGGAACGTTCTTCCGCGGTGAGGTGGCTCGCCCTTTAGGGGCCGACACAATGCGCGGTGGTAGGCGAACAAGGTGCAAAACCGCACGCGACGTTGCAGAAGGTAATCGCCGTGTAGCGCGGGCCATCTTCAATCATCTTTGTCGGACCGGTCCTTCGCTCGCTGCTCAAACACCGAGCCCAAGCCAATCCCAATGGCGAGGCCGGCCGCGACGCCGCTGGCGTAACTGTCGAAGGTAACGCCGAGGGCTATCCCTATCGCGGTACCGATGGCAATTCCTGCGCCCATTTTGCCTGCTCCCGATGTGTGCCTCACATGTGTTGAGCTTGCCGGCTCTTCAACAGATGGGTTTCAAATTACGTTCCCACACGCACGTCCCATCGTTGTAAGGAGCGTTCGGAGTCTATGGGTGGACCATCATGTGCAACCTCTATTCGATCACAACGACGACCGAAGCGATGCAGCGCCTGAGGGCAGAATGGGAGCGGGCGATGCGCAACACCCCGCCGCTCTATGCCGTCTATCCAGACTACACTGCCCCGATCATTCACGAAATTGACGGCCGGCGCATCGGTTCGCTGGCGCGGTGGGGCCTGCCTTCGCTCAAGGATCCGGCGAGCGAGAAGCCGAACCGCGGCACGACCAATATCCGCCATCCGTGGTTTGATGATTGGAAGGGTTATCGTGGCATCGAGCATCGGTGCCTCGTGCCGTTCAACACCTTCGCCGAGCCGACGAAGCTCAGCGACGGCAGCAGCGGCAATGCCTGGTTCGCCCTCGACGAGAGTGAGCCCGTCACTTTCTTCGCTGGCCTCCGGACGTCCTGGCACGGTGTCCGACGCAAGGATGAGGGGCCGTTGGATCATGAACTGTTCGCCTTCTTCACCACCAAGCCCAACGACGTCGTCGGCGCCATCCACCCCAAGGCAATGCCGGTGATCTTGCGGACCGAGGAAGAGTACGACCTCTGGCTGCGCGCACCCTGGAGCGAGGCGCGGGATCTGCAGCGCCCCCTGCCTGACGGCGTGCTGGAGGTCATCGCGACGCTGCCGCTCAAATACGTCCCCGGCCTCGATGACATCCCCGAGCCCGGCGATCCGCTCCGGCTGCCAATGTTCTGATGCCAGCCGGGGCAGCCAAACGGGCTGCCCCGCCTCTTTCAGCTAGCAGTAGGCTTCCTGGCAAATCCTCCTCTAAACGGGTTGGGCGGACCGATGGAGTCCAGTCGTTAGTGCATCGCTGCCTTCTCGCGCTCGCGCTGCTCCCGCTTCCAGGCCTGCAGCTGTTCCCACGCGATGCTGCCCGACCGCTGCGCCCACTCCCGCCGTTGTGCCATCTCACGCGCCAGCGCCTCTTCAGCTGGGCGGGATTGCCCGGGGCCGACCGCAGACCGAGCAGACGAGGTGCTGATTCAGCGGGTCGCGCAGCGCGGGGAAGTCGGGGCCGAGCCTTTTGACGAGCGCGCCGAGATCGAGGACGGCAGAGTGGTGGCAGTCGTCTCCGGAGTCGCAATAGGCGGTGATGCGGAAGCCGGCGTGAGGAATGAACCCCGGTCTGATCCATGGCGCCGGTGTAGCGCCGGCCGATCGACGGCGCTACTGCTTCGCTGCAAGCACCCACGATGGACCGTTCGAGGTTCCTGATGTCGGTCGGCGCCTCGTCGACCGCGTGGTCGCCTCTTTGGTCACCCCGGCGAAAGCCTCAGAGGTGCGCAAGCTGATCGAGCGCATCGAGATCGGGCGGCTGAAAGGCAAAAGCCCGCGACCATCACGGTGCACGGGCTTTTGGCTGATCTACTGGTTCCCTACGATGTAGGGGAGAAGTGGTTGCGGGGACAGGATTTGAACCTGTGACCTTCAGGTTATGAGCCTGACGAGCTACCGGGCTGCTCCACCCCGCGCCAATTCTGCGTCTGTTCCACAGCCCAAGAGGCCGTGGAACGTGAGGGGTATATAGAGGGTCGATCCGGAGTTCTCAAGGCCTAACCGGCGAGGCGGTCGAGATTCTTCGAGAATGCCCGCCGCCCCTTGCCGCAGGTGACCCATCCCCTTAGGGTTCCGGCGCTTTTCCAAGGGGGTTGTGTGTCGATGAAGATGAAGAAGCTGGGTCGCAGCAATATCGCCGTATCGGAGATCTGCCTCGGGACCATGACCTGGGGGTTGCAGAACAGCGAGGCCGAAGGGCACGCGCAGATGGACTACGCGCTCGACCAGGGCATTAACTTCTTCGACACCGCCGAGATGTACGCGGTCCCGCCTTCAGCCGACACCTACGGCAGGACCGAAGAGATCATCGGCACCTGGTTCAAGAACACCGGCAACCGCGACCGCGTGGTGCTGGCTTCGAAGGTCGCGGGCGGCGGGCGCCCCTGGGTGCGCGGCGGACGCGGGGTCGATGGCCCGAGCGTGCGCGAGGCGGTGGAAGGCAGCCTCCGCCGCCTGCAGACGGACCGCATCGACCTCTATCAGGTCCACTGGCCGCGCCGCGGGCACTACCATTTCGAGGGATCATGGGACTACAACCCCTACCTGCAGAACCGCGACGAGGTGCTGCCCAACATCCTCGAGGTGCTCGAGGCGCTGGGCGAGCTGGTCAAGGAGGGCAAGATCCTGCAGATCGGCCTCTCCAACGAAACCGCCTGGGGGGCCATGCAGTATCTGCGGTTTGCCGAGCAGCACGGCCTGCCCCGCATCCAGACCATCCAGAACGAGTACAACCTGCTCCGCCGCTACTACGACCTCGACCTCGCGGAACTGGCCTTCCACGAGGATGTGGGGCTGCTGGCCTACTCGCCGCTCGCCGCCGGTGCCTTGACGGGAAAATATCTCGGTGGCGTGCTGCCGCCCGGCACGCGCGGGGCCGTCGCCGGCAGCCAGTACCGCAACAACGAGTACACCGAGCCGGCCATCCGCGCCTATATCGAGCTCGCAAAGAAGCACGGGCTGGATGTCTGCCAGATGGCCATCGCCTTCTGCCTGACCAAGCCCTTCATGACCTCGGTGATCATCGGCGCCACCTCCATGGAGCAGCTCCGCACCGACATCGCCGCGGCCGACCTCGAACTGAGCAGCGAAGTCCTCGACGATATCCAGCGCATCTTCATGCGCTATCCGCGGACGCTGTAGCGGTCATGACCTGCCGGTGCCACCACTCGCCTGCGGAGCTCAGCCGGAGATGACCCTGCTCGCGACGCTGTTTCCGCTGCTCGCCTGGTTCGCCTACAGTCTACTGGTGCCGCTGGTGGAGCGTTGGCGGCCTTCGCTCTCGGTCATCATGAGCATGCAGCGTCGCCGCTGGGTCGCCAATGCGACGCATCGGGACAACCCGATCGACGCCATACTTTCGGCCAACCTAATGGGCTCGGTGAGCTTCCTCGCCTCCACCTCGGTGCTGCTCGTGCTCGCCATATTCGCCGCCTTCGGGCAATTGCCGGCGCTTCAGGAGACGGTATCGAGCATCGGGCTCGGGACCGACTACAGCCGCGCCGACCTGCAGCTGCACCTGTTGCTGATGCTGGTGATCTTCGTGCTCGCCTTCTTCGCCTTCACGCTGGCGCTCCGCCAGTTCAACCATTTCTGCATCATGCTCGGCGCCCTCGCCCATTCCGGCGTCACCGCTGCCGAGATCGATGCCATTGCCAGCCTCAACACGCTGGCCGCCAAGAACTTCAACAACGGCATCCGCGCCTATTACTTCTCCATCGCCGGCGTCGCCTGGTTCGCCTCGGAATGGGCCGCCATCGCCACCAGCGTCGTCACCGTCGGCTTCCTCCTGCACCGCGAGTTCTTCTCCACCGCCCACCGTGTTGCGGCGTCGGCGGCGGTGATCGCGAGCCGCCGGGAACACGACGCGTGAACGGAGCCGACACTGCCCCCGTGAGCCGCGCCCCCGCCTGGCTGTCGCCGGCGCTGGTGCTCGTCGTCGTGCTGCTGCTGTTCATCGGCCGCAGCTGGGCCGCCTGGGATACGGACCTCGTCGACGACGAGGGCTACTATACGCTCTGGTCGCTGCATCTCGGCCCCGGCTATCTCGACCACCCGCCGGCGGTCGCCTGGACAATCGCGCTGGGCCGCAGCCTCCTGGGCGAGAACAGCCTCGGCGTGCGTGCCTTCGCCCTGCTGACGCCGCTGCTGATCTCGCTCGCCCTCTACCGCACCGGCGCCATCCTCTTCGGCACCGCGGTCGGGCTCCTCGCGGTGCTCTGGTACAACCTGACTTTCGGTATCTCGCTCAGCCTGCTGGCCACTCCGGATGCGCCCTCAATGCTGTTCTGGATGCTCGCACTCTGGGCGCTGGCCGAGTTCCTGCGCAGCCGCAATCCGAACTGGTGGCTGCTGGTCGGTCTGTTTGCTGGCCTTGGCGTGCTTGGTAAGTACACCAACCTTTTTCTCGGGCTCGGGCTCGTCCTGTTCCTGCTCTCGAGCGCCGAGCGGCGGCGCTGGTTCCGTCACTGGCAGCTCTGGGCCGGTGGTGTGGTGGCTCTACTGGTGCTGGCACCCAATATCTGGTGGAACTATCAGAACGACTGGGCAGGTATCGGCTTCCAGGGTCGTCGCATCACCGGCCTCTTCGCTTCCGATCCCGCCCGCAACTACCTCGAACTCCTTGGCGGGCAGGCGATATTCCTCGGTCCGGTAACCTTGCTGCTCGCCCTCGGCGGCACCATCGCCTGGTTGCTGCGGCGGCCCACCCTGCAGGATCGCGAGGCACTGGCGCTGCCGGTTCTGAGCGGGCTGCCGGCGCTACTCTATTTCATCTACCACGCCAGCCATTCGAGCGTCGGAGCCAACTGGCTGCTGCCCTTGTGGCCGATGCTGACGCTGATCGCAGCCTGGGCCGCGATCCGGGGGCTACCCTCCGTCGGCCGCCACCGCTGGGCCGCCCCGACGGCCCTTTATGCACAGACTATCTATGGTCTCGTGGTCGTGCTTTTTCTGCAGCTGGTGGTGATCCTGCACCCGCCACAGCTAGAACGGCTCGACCGGACCCGCGACATGCGCGGCTGGACCGAGGTCCGCGCCGCGATCGACGCAATCGCCGAAGCCCAGGGGGCTCGCTGGATCGGCGTCATCAATCATTACGGCATCCTCGGCCTGCTCGCCTCCTACGGCCACTTCGCCGGCTCCGACCTGCCGATGATCGGCATCGGCGACGGCTATCGCTACACCTTCCGGCCCCTTCCCGGCGCCGAAACCCTGGAGGGACCGGGGCTGCTGGTCGTGCACAGTTCGAGCGACCGGCGCTGGCCGCCTGAGGAGTTGTTCCGCGAAGTCTCGGAACTGGAGCGGGTCGAGCGGCGCTTCCAGGGCGAGGCGGTCGCCCGCTACCGGGTTCTCGCCGTCAGCGAACCCACTCCGGCCTTCTTCGACGCCATCGGTCCCTGACGGCGTGGCATTTCTGCCGCGGGCGAAGCCGAGTCCCTCGGTGCAGAAAGCCGGCGCTTGCAATGAAGGCCGGGGGTGCTAAGGGTCGATCGCCGTGACCCGGCTCATGGACTCGAACTGAAGGCTGCCCGCACCCCGTGACCGACTTCGCATCTCCTCTGCCCGCCACCGCCCGGGTCAAGCATCTCGGCCTGCTGCAGGCGATCGCCTTCTTCTTCCTCGCCGTAAAGATACTCTACGTCTTCCGCGTCGGGCCGATGTTCGACGAGGCCTATTACTGGATGTGGGGGCAGCATCCGGGCCTCTCCTATTTCGACCATCCGCCGCTGCAGGGCTGGCTGCTCGGCATCTCCGACGCCCTGTTCGGGCGCAGCCTGTTTGGGCTGCGGTGGCTGACGCTCGCCACCCTCGGTGGCATCTTCTACATCTTCCACCTTTGGGCAAAGCGGCTGGCCGGGGAGAACTGGCAGACGCTGTTCTGGCCCGGCATCGTCATCTATCTCGCCTCGCCAACCTTCGGCTATTTCACGTCACTGGCCTTCCACGACTACCTCCTGCTGTTCCTCTGCCTGAGCTCCGGGCACTTCTTCCTCAACTTCCTGCTGGCCACGCACGCGGGCGAGAAGCCGAAGCACCGCGACCTCTATGTCGCCGCCCTCCTGCTCGGCCTCGCCGGGCTGACCAAGTACAATTCGGTCTTCCTCGGGCTTGGCGTCTTCTTCTACATTCTCGCCAAACCGTCGCTGCGCCGGCTGCTGCTCGATCCGCACCTCTACCTTGCGGCGGCCCTCGCCATCGGCATGCAGGCGCCCGTCATCATCTGGAACCTCGCCAACGGTTTCTCGTCCTTCGAATTCCATCTCTCCACCCGCCACGATGACAATTGGCTGCGTGAGATCAACTGGCGCTCCTTCTGGGATTTCCCGGGTGCCTCCGCCTTCCTCATCTCGCCCTTCCTCATCCCGGTGTTCTGGCGCTTCTTCATGCGTCGCCACGAGACGCGCTTCGAGGAAGTGGCCAAGGGCCTTGCCATCTGGGTATTCTGGCTCTCCACCGGCACCTTCATCCTCGTCTCGCTGTTCGACTGGGTGTTCTGGTGGTGGAACCTCGTCGCCTACATCCTCGTGATGCCGTTTGCCGCCAAGCATATGGGCCAGCGTGTCCTGTTCTACGGCCACGTGGTCTTCGGGGCACTGGTGACGCTCTACATGATCATCTCCACCGTCGTGCTGCCGCTGTCGCTGTTCCACGGCGAAAGTCCGGACCCGCGCCAGACCCGGCTCTACGGCTGGGAGGAACTGCGGGACGGGCTCGAGGCGGCGCGCGATCGGTACCAGCCCGATTTCATCGCCAGCGACGGTCCCGACCTCGCCAGCGTCGCCGGATTTGCGCTTGACGACCCGCAGGTGACGGCACTCACCGACCGGGTGACGCAGTTCTACTACTGGTTCGACCGCCAGGCGCATGTCGGCCAGGATGCCCTCATCGTCCTCCTCAAGGGCGAAGGGAGCAATTTCGTGCGCAGTCAGTTCGAGAGCCTCACACCCATAGGGGAAGTCGAGATCGTCCGCTTCGGGTATTTCGTGAACGGCTTTGAGTTCTACTACGGCGAGAACTACCAGCCGACATCGCCCGGACGCGACTTCAGCGCGCAATAACGCGACGACGCGCGCGACCCGCGACAATAGCTGACGTTGACAATCAGCTTAGCTGGGGTGTTTATGCGGTCGAGCCTTTCCCGCCGCCACAACCCCGCCTTCGCTCATGCTCGTCTGCCAGTGCAACGTCATCACCGACCGGGACATCCGCGACATCGTCCTCGGCTTTCTCCGGGACGATCCGTGGGCGATCATCGTCCCCGCCAAGGTCTATCGGGAACTTGAAAAGCGCTGCAAATGCAGCGGCTGCGTCCCGAATGTGGTGGACATCATCACAAAGGTCACCGAAGAGTACCACCTTCAGCTCGCTGCCGATCCGACCCGGGCAGCGCCCCCTCAGCCGCGGCAATCGCCGTCGCGGCGCAGCGGCGAAGGAGACACTGATGAAAGGCGAAGCACAGGTTATCGAGCGGCTTAACGAGGCACTTTTCCTCGAACTCGGTGCCGTCAACCAGTACTGGGTGCACTACCGCCTGCTGGCCGACTGGGGCTACCAGAAGCTGGCGACCAAGGAGCGGGCTGAATCGATAGAGGAGATGCACCACGCCGACAAGCTGATCGAGCGCATCATCTTCCTCGAAGGCCACCCCAACCTGCAGCGCCTGGCGCCGCTTCGCATCGGTCAGAACATCAAGGAGGTGCTGGAGGCCGACCTTGCCGGCGAGTACGACGCGCGCAAGGCCTACAAGTCCTCCCGCGAACTGTGCTCCGAACTCGGCGACTATGTCTCCATGAACCTCTTCGAAGAGCTGCTGCGCGACGAGGAGGGCCACATCGATTTCCTCGAGACGCAGCTACAGCTGCTCGAGACCATCGGCGCGGAGAAGTACGGACTGCTCAACTCCGGAAGCGCCGAAGAGTCGGAGTAGCAGAGCCGCCACCGCGCAGGCCGGTGGGACATATCGCCGGCCTTTGACGACCCGGATTGACACCTGTTCTCTGTCTGTTCTAGCTTTGACGCTGGAGCAAGGCGGAGCAGCGACATGACCTTCCATCGGGGCCGGCTGATCGACCACGTGCATCTGCGCGCCAGGGACTTTGGCACGACGCGCAGGTTCTACGAAGCCGTATGCGCCGTGTTCGGCATCACCCCCGAGCATTCCGGCGAGGACTGGCTGGCGCTGGACGAGCTGTTCATCGACGGCGCCAATGCGGACACCGTACCGACCCATGTGCACCTCGCCTTCCAGGCAAAGGACGAGGAGATGGTGAGGGCCTTTTACGAAGCCGCACTCGCCGCCGGCGGCACCGACAATGGCGCCCCCGGCGAACGCCCCTATCACCCCGGCTACTACGCCGCCTTCGTCCTTGATCCCGACGGCAACAACATCGAGGCCGTCTATCACGGCCCATCGCAGCGCTCGGCGTCTTCGGTCGAGATCGAGGCCGGCTGAGCAATGGCCGGGCGCACCGTGCACCTCAGCATCACGGGACGCGTCCAGGGCGTCGGCTTTCGCGACTGGCTGGCCGCCGAGGCCCGCGCCCACGAACTGTCCGGCTGGGTCCGCAATCGCCGCGACGGGTCCGTGGAAGCGGTGCTTGCCGGCGACGCCGAGGCGCTGCAGACGGTGCTCGCTGCCTGCCGCCGGGGCCCGCCCATGGCACGTGTCGAGGACGTGGTGGCGGAGGAGGACACTGCATCGCCAGAGCCGGGATTTGCGGTCCGGCCAACGGCGTGAGCAGCTACCAGGCCTCAACCTGCAGTTCCGGCCACAGCGTCAGCGCCCGCGCTGCCTTGGCCTCGTGCGTTCGCCGGTTATCCTGCGCCCGATTGGGCGTTAGCCGGAACGAGAACATCTCGTCGAGCCCATATGGGGCATAGACCAGCAGGCGGTCGCGGTGGTCAAGCTGCAGGCCGACTGAATGAGTGGTCGACGCGAAGCGATCAATAGCCTCGCGGCTCGTCCGAAGCGGTGCATATGGCTGGCCGAAGCGCCTCTCGTACCAGAGATGCACCCGGGCCTGGTTGCGGATCTCCACTGGCAGCGGCAGATGCGCGAAGATCGGCGCTGCGGCCCGGATGACGACATCCTCCGCTTCGTAGCTCAGGTCCTTCGCATCGAAATAGAAGAGATCGATGTCCTTCACCCCTCGCAGCGACGGGCGGCCAGTAAGAACATTCCAGACGCTGTTGTAGATGGCTCCGGAGACCAGCCAGCAATCCGGCAGCGCCAGCTGCCGCGCCAGTGTCAGCACCTCCATGAGGACAGGTTCTGCGCGGACCATCTTCTCCAGCGCCGCCGCCTGGACGGCCTTCCCCCGGCCGGAATACCTCAGATGCGCAGCCATTGTGGAACGATATCAGATTCGGACCGGTACGCGGCAGCTGCAAGTGGCCGGATGATCGCCTGAGCAGGTGCAGACGAGGCAAATGGGCGACACCTGCCGCGGCTCCGAGCGCAAATGCAGCCCGGCTATCTTGGCACTCCGTTAATCTCTCTGCACGATGGTTAACGAATCGGATTCGCGTCGGCCGATCGACACAGGCTGCAGCCGGATGCTGCCCCGGGGCGACTAAGGGGCAGCTCCGCGTCACTTCGGGGGTCTCTATTGATGCGTCTCTGCACTGCTTTCGTTGCGCTTGCTCTCCTCTGCGCGCCCCCGGCGGCTGCCGGCGAGACCGCGTTCGCCGCGGTGGAGGTCGCGCCGGCAGCCGTCTCCGCTGACGTCATGCGCAGCATGGGGCTCGACCAGCTCTTCATCCAGTTCGGCCGCAGCATCGCCCAGGGGCCGCGCCAGCAGGGGATCACCGACGAGCACTTCCTCGCCGCCTGGGAGCCCCTGTCTCGCGACCTGTTCGAGCGGGAAGAGCTGAACGCGCGGCTCGTGAACATGCTCGACCGCGGCCTCGAGGCGGCAGAACTGGCGCGCGTGCAGGCTTTCCTCACCTCCCCCTTCGGCAACCGCGTCACCCGCCTCGAACAGCAGGCCCAGGCGATCCCGGGGGAGCAGCAGATCGCCGCCATCGCCCGCGGGCAGGTCCTCTACCTGCAGGCCGGCGCGGCACGCCAGGCGCTGTTGGAGGACCTGCTGGCGCTGAGTGGCGCCGAGGTTACCTTCGCCGTACTGGGAGAATCGCTCCGCGGCATGGCGGTCGGCATGCACCTCATGGCCCATGGCGACCTCGACATCCCGTGGGACGAAATCGACGCCCTCATCGAGACGCGCCTCACCGGCATGCGCCAGAGCCTCGACGAGGCGAGCCGCGGCGCGCTCGCGCTCACCTATGCCGAACTGTCGGATGACGAGCTCGCCGACTACGTCGCGTTCCTCGGTGCCCCCGCCACCCGCAAGTTCTACACCGTGGCTTCGGTAACTGTTGGCGCCCTTATCCGCGAGGCCATGTTCGCCCTCGGCGAGGATGTGGCCGCGCGGCTGCAGCGCGTCTCGATCTAGAAGCCGGTTACCATCCGCGGCTGGTAGGGCGCCTCCAGCGCCACGATCTCGTCGGCCGTGAGCTGCAGCTCCGTTGCCGCAATGGCGTCGTCGAGATGGGAAGACTTGCTGACGCCGACGATCGGCGAGGTGACCTCGGGCTTGTTCAGGACCCAGGCCATCGCCAGCTGCGCCATCGGCACCCCACGCTCCCGGCTCAGTGCCTCCAGCGCATCCACCACCGCACGATCATTGCTCTCGGGGTCGTCATACATGGACTTGTTGTAACGGTCCGTGCTGGCGCGCTTGGTCGAGACGCCCCAGGGCCGGGTGAGCTTTCCGCCACCGAGCGGCGACCAGGGCAGCACCGCGATGCCATCGGCGCGGCAAAGCGGCAGCATCTCCCGCTCCTCCTCGCGATAGGTGAGGCTGACCTGGTTCTGCATCGACACGAAGCGGGTCCAGCCATGGAGCTCTGCCGCGTGCTGGAGTTTGACGAACTGCCAGGCCCACATCGAGGACGCTCCGATATAGCGGGCCTTGCCGGCCTTCACCACGTCGTGCAGGGCCTCCATCGTCTCCTCGACCGGCGTGAACGGATCGAAGCGGTGGATCTGGTAGAGGTCGACGTGGTCCGTGCCGAGCCGCCGCAGCGAATTGTCGATTTCCGAGAGAATGGCCTTGCGGCTGAGCCCCTGCCCGTTCGGCCCGGGCCGCATGCGCCCGAAGACTTTCGTCGCGAGCACGATCTCGTCGCGCGGCGCCAGCTCCTTGATCAGCGTCCCGGTGATCTCCTCGCTGGTGCCTGCCGCGTAGACATTGGCGGTGTCGAAGAAATTGATGCCGGCCTCCCAGGCCTGCCGGTAGATCGGCCGCGCTTCCTCGATCCCCAGCACCCAGGGACGTTCTTCCGTCACCTTGCCGAAGCTCATGCAGCCGAAGCAGATGCGGCTGACCTCCAATCCGGTGCGTCCAAGGCGAATGGTGTTCATGTCGGCAGCTTTCTCGAATGTCGGGAGATGAAGGCGGGGCCGGCGCAGCGCTGCTGCAGCGGTCTGTCGGTGTCAACGCAAAGCACATCGGCCCGTTCCGGCCGGTGGCGCCGGGGCGGCGCCGCAGCTATCATGGCTGGTGGTCGCGCAAATCGCCAACGGCAGGACGTCATGAAGTCCCGCAAGCTCATCGCCGCCCTTCTGGTCGTCGCAGCGCCGGTCTGGTTGCTGCCGCCCGCCGCTGCCGCGCAAGCCGACCAGACGGCACCCTCCGTCGCTGAGCTGCTGGAAGTCACCTCGCTGGACCAGGTGTTCTCCCAATCCGGCCGTGCAATGGAGGAGGCTGCGACGATCAGCGCCATACCACTGCCGGCAGCGGTGGAACGGGCCTGGCGTGCGGCCGCCCGCGACATCTTCGTGCCGGAGACCATGCAGGCAAGGCTGGCGGAAATGCTCGAGGGCCGCGTCGCCGAAGCCGAGGCCCACGCCATCGCCGGATTCTACGGCACCGAGCTCGGTCGCAAGATCAGTCGCCTCGATCGCGCCCTGCTGGCGCTGGAGCCCGAGGCCCAGCAACGGCTGCTGGACGAGGGAACGGCCATCCTGAACGAGATGGGGGAGACCTCGCCGCGACGGCAGCAGTTCAGGGAGATGTTGACGCTGGTCAACGCCGAGCTCGCTGCCACTGTGGCGGCGCAGGGAATCCGGGGCATGCTCATCGCCATGGCGGTGGCTCCGCAACGGGGCGACATCGAGATCCCCTGGAGCGAGATCGAGGCTCAGCTGGACGCCATCATGGGTCACGCGGAGGCCGAGATCGCGGCGTCGCAGGAGGCGGTTCTGGCCGCAAGCTACAGCGGCCTGAGCGATGCGGAGCTGGAGGCGTATCTTGCGTTCCTGCGGACCCCCGAGGCCCAAAGCTTCTACAGCCTGGCGGTGGTCGCGGTCGCCAGCATCGAGGGGCAGGCCATGATCGATTTCGGTGAAGCTCTGGTGGCCAGGCTGAACGATCTCCACGCGTGACCTAGTCCGTCGCCTGCCCGTCGGAGATCGGATCGAAGATATTCTCCATCTCCGCGATCACGGCCTCCATCTTGTCGGAGGTTCCTGCCGCCGGCTCCGCAACGAGGGCCGGGCGCGGCACCCCGCTCGGGAAAGCGCCGAAGCGACCGAAGAACTCCGTGACATCGGCCAGCACCGGCAGCCGCCAGCGCCACAGCGCGCCCATGGCGATCACCGGTTCGAGGTGGCCCGCACCTTCATAGTATTTCTCGGTGACCCAAATCCCCTGCGCCCGCAGGCGCTCCGCCAGCGCCTGGCTGTTCTGCACCCGCACGATGGGGTCGCTGGTGCCGCTGACCAGCAGCATGGGCGGGGTATCGGCGGTAATGAGGTTGACTGGCTGCGTGCCCTCCGGGTTGGGCGCCTCGCCGAAGGTCTCGCGAACCTCGTTGTACTCGAACGGATAGAAATTGTAGGGACCCGAGATACCCGCCACCGCCCGGATCGGCATCGTGACGCCGAACTCGCGGCGGAAGGAGCTGTCGAGCGCCAGCATCACCGCATTGTAGGCACCCGCCGAGTGACCGGCGAGAAAGAACCGCTGCTTGTCGCCACCATAGGTCGCGATGTTGTCCTCGATCCACTTCATGGCCTGGGCATTGTCTTCGAGGAAGGCCGGGTAGCGGACACTGGATCCGACCCGGTAGTCCGGCACCACGGCGACGAAGCCGTTCGCGGCGAGGGCTCTGCCGACAAACTCGTACTCGAAGCGGTCGCCTGCCCGCCAGGCCCCGCCATAGATGAACATCACCACCGGGGCCAGCCCGCTCGGCTCCTTGGGAGCATAGATGTCGAGCTTCCGGCGCTCGCCGTCGGCGTAGGCCACATCCGGCTGCTTGCGAATGTTCTCGTCCACCGCGCCCGGCACGTTGAAGGGCGAGAAGATGGTGACCTGCGCCGTGGCCGGCAGGGCCATGGCGGCGATCAGCAGGAAAGCCAGGACGGACCGCCACAGGGCGGCAGGAGACATGCGGATCATCGGGCTCGCGGGGTCAGGGGGTTGTCGTCGCCGCCCTCTTTGCCTGCCAAACCCGGTGGTATTGTGGCCGTGGCCCTAGCGCAGCGCCTGCAGCAGCCTGCCGCCGGCATGGCCGTCGGCGAGCTCGCCATTGCGCTTCTGCCAGTCGGCGATCGCGGCCCGCGTCTTCGGTCCGATGACTCCGTCGGCAGCACCGATTGCATAACCCTTCCGCAGCAGCAGCTGCTGCAGTTCCCGGCGCTGTTCCTTGCCGAGCGCGGTGTCGTCGGGCCAGGGCACGATGAAGCCGCCCCCACCGAGAATGCGGTCGGCGAGGTGCCCGACGGCGAGCGCATAGCTGTCGGAGTTGTTGTAGCGCTTGATGACCTCGAAGTTCGGCAGCAGCAGGAAGGCCGGGCCCTTGCCGCCGGTCGGCAGGTAGAGCCGCGCCATGTCGCCTTGCCGCGGGAAATCGCGGCCATTGGCGCGCACCACGCCCATTGCCGCCCAGTCGCGCAGGCTCGCCCGCTCGATGTTGCGGGCAGCGAGATAGTTGAAGTCCCGGGGCAGCTTGACCTCGTAGCCCCAGGTCTCGCCCGGCCGCCAGCCATGCTTGTCGAGGTAATTGCCGCTGGACGCCAAAGCGTCGGGAACGCTGTTCCAGATATCGGCGCGCCCGTCGCCGGTAAAGTCGACCGCGTACTGAACAAAGCTGCTCGGCATGAACTGCGTATGGCCCATGGCGCCGGCCCAGGAACCGATCATGTCCCGCGGATGCACGTGGCCGTTGGACGCGATCTGCAGCGCCGTCAGCAGCTCGTTCTTGAAGAAGCTGGAGCGGTAGCCGCGATAGGTGAGGGTCGCGAGGGCGTGGATGGTGTTGGTGTTGCCCATGAAGGAGCCGAAATTGGTCTCCATGCCCCAGATGGCCAGCACCACTTCCGGCTGCACCCCACTCTGGCTGCTGATCTTGGCCAGGGTCTGGCGCCACTCCCCGGCCATCGCCCGGCCGCGCGAAATTCGCGCATCGCTCACCCGCTTGCTGACATAGTCGCCGACCGTGCTGGCGAATTCCGGCTGCTTGCGGGTCAGCGCCATCACCTCCTCGCTGGGCGTGAAGTCTGCGAACGAGGCATCGAACACCGCCCGCGACACCCCGCGCGCCTGCGCTTCCGGCCACAGGTTTGAGACGAACTCCCGGCTTCCCGACGCCAGCGGCGCCGCCACCGTCGTCAGCGTCAGCACGGCGGCGGTCGCCAGCGCGGCGAGGTGGCGGAGGGAGACGGTAGGGAGGGCGGAACTGCACTGGGACATGGGGGCCTCGGAAACACTTGACTGGCTGTGGATGGCGCCGCCGCCCCCGCACGGCACCACTCGCTGCCCGCTGTGCGGGCGTTTCCCTCAGCTTTGAACACCCGAATTAAGATGCGGTTAAGGCAGCGATCACGTCTTCAGGCGATAGCCGGTGCGGAACATCCAGGTGACGATGCCGAGGCAGATCACGAGGAAGAGCAGCGTCATCCCGAAGCTGATCCCCACATGGACGTCGGCGATGCCGTAGAAGCTCCAGCGGAAGCCGCTGACCAGGTAGACCACTGGGTTGAACAGCGACACCGTCTGCCAGAACTCCGGCAGCACGTCGAGCGAATAGAAGCTGCCGCCGAGGAAGGTGAGGGGCATGATGATCAGCAGCGGCACCGTCTGCAGCTGCTCCATGCCCTTGGCCCAGATGCCGATGATGAAGCCGACGAGGCTGAAGGTCACCGCCGTCAACAGCAGGAAGACCACCATCCACACCGGGTGGTCGATCCTGAGCGGCACGAAGAAGCCCGCGGTGGCCAGCACGATGGCGCCGATGATGATGGACTTGCTGGCGGCCGCGCCGACATAGCCGACGACGGTCTCGAGCGGGGAGACCGGCGCCGACAGCAATTCGTAGATGGTGCCTAGGAATTTCGGGAAGAAGATCCCGAACGAGGCGTTGGAAACGCTCTGCGTCAGGAGCATCAGCATGATCAGCCCCGGCACGATGAAGGCGCCGTAGCTGACGCCGTCGATCTCGGTGATGCGCGAACCGATGGCGGCGCCGAAGACGACGAAATAGAGCGAGGTCGAGATGACCGGCGCGAGGATCGACTGCTGCCAGGTGCGGATGGCTCGCGCCATTTCGAAGGTGTAGATGGCCTTGACGGCTTCGAGGTTCATGGCTTTTCCCTCACCAGGTCGACGAAGATCTCTTCGAGCGAGCTTTCCTTGGTCTGCAGGTCCTTGAAGCGCACGCCGAGCTTGCTCAGATCGGCGAGCAGGGCCGAGATACCGGTGCGCTCGCCCTGCGTATCATAGCTGTAGGTGAGCACCTCTCCGTCCTCGGCGAGCTCCAGCCCGTGCGGCGCCAGCTCCGCCGGCAGCGCCGCCAGCGGCTCCTGCAGGTCGAGCCGCAGCTGCTTGCGTCCGAGCTTTCGCATCAGTTCCGCCTTCTCCTCCACCAGCATCAGCCGGCCCTTGTGGATGACGCCGATGCGATCGGCCATTTCCTCGGCCTCGGCGATGTAATGGGTGGTGAGGATGATTGTGACACCGCCTGCCCGGAGCTCGCGCACCAGCGCCCACATCTCCTTGCGCAGCTCGACATCCACGCCGGCGGTCGGCTCGTCGAGGAACAGAATCTCTGGCTCGTGGCTCAGCGCCTTGGCGATCATCACCCGGCGCTTCATGCCGCCCGACAGCGCCCTGATCTGCTGATCCTTCTTGTCCCAGAGCGTCAGGTCGCGCAGCACCTTCTCGATATGGGCGGGATTGGGCTGCTTGCCGAACAGGCCGCGGGAGTGGCTGACTGTCGCCCACACCGTCTCGAAGGCGTCGGTGGTCAGCTCCTGCGGCACCAGCCCGATCATCGAGCGGGTCTGCCGGTAGTCGCGGATGATGTCGTGCCCGCCGACGGTCACCGTACCGGTGCTGGGATTGACGATGCCGCAGACGATGGAAATCAGTGTGGTCTTGCCGGCGCCGTTCGGCCCCAGCAGCGCCAGGATTTCGCCGCGCCGGATTTCTAGATCCACGGCGTGCAGGGCCTGGAACCCGCCTTCATAGGTCTTCGTCAGTCCCCTGATCGCGATGACCGGTTCTGTCATGCTGCTGTTCCCCCTGCCGTCTGCGCCGCGCCTGCGAGCCGCCGATATGGGGAGGCAGTTGCAGGAGGTCAAGATTCCGTGAGGAAGGATTCTGCTGGCAACCTACCCACATTGGCGCTGCCGGTGCTGGCCAGGAAGCCGGGCACGCGATCGCGTCCGGCGAGCCTCGCGCTCCCGGATGCTGCTGCAGTTCCCGGCCTTGGCCGGACAGGCTGCCGCTTCGCCAACGGCAAGCGGCCCCGGCGAGGCTTTCGCCTCGAAGCGGGTAGTCCGCAAAAAGGTGAGGCTTGGCCTCGCCGGTGCGGCGGGTTGGTGCTGCGGACGAAGTTGCGGATCCTCGCTCGTGGCTCCCCGCCGGTCCGTCCGGTCCCG
>DASYHK010000021.1:0-1325501 GCA_035998685.1 Devosiaceae bacterium
AGCCGCTGTACGGCGAGCCCCATCGCCCCGGAGGCCGGCAGCGGCCGAAGGGGCGTCGCCCGGGCCCGGGTGATTGCCTCCCGCAAACCCCCGGCTGGCCGGCCTAAAACCGTTCGCGACGGGCGGGGCGAGAGTCCCACCGACTATTTTTGCCGGACCACCGGCACCGGGACGAAGTCCCGCCCGCGCCGCATCCTCGGAAGCGGCACCAGAACAAGGCGCAACCGATAGGCGGAAGCCGAGGCGGGGTTTTCGCGCGTCTACTCATCCCCCGAACCCAGAGGACCGCCATGAACCCTGCCAGCGTCGACTGCGGTGAACGTCAAGGCTGGAGTGCTGTGCCTGCCGTCAGGAGAAGTCGGGCGCTCGCTTCTCTAGGAAGGCGCGGAGGCCTTCCTCGGCATCGGGACCGGTCTGGCTGAGGGCTGCGGCGAGGCTCTCGGTGAACAGCCCATCCTCGGCCGACATATTGGCAATGCGGGCGATCGACTGGATGATCAGCGCGTTGACGGCGCTGGAGTTGGTGGCAATCTGTTGCGCCAGTTCGGTGGCCCGCGCCAGGGCGCCGCCGGCCGGCGTCAGGTAGTGCGCGAGACCGATGGCGGCCCCCTCCTCCGCCGTATAACTGCGGCCCGTCAGCATCATCTCGGCGAGCCGGTCGGCGCCGATGATGCGGGCGAGCCGCACGGTGGCACCACCGCCGACAAAGATGCCGCGCTGGCCCTCGGGCATGCGGAACACCGTGCCGGATTCGGCGACGCGGACGTGGCAGCTGGCGGCGATCTCCAGCCCACCGCCCATGACGGCGCCACTGAGCGCGGCGACGATGGGCAGGCCGGAGTGCTGCATTGCGCCCATGACGGCATGCCAGCCGCGGGAATGGCGCATCACCTCCAGCGGCGCTCGCTGCACCTGCTCGCTGAGATCGAGGCCGGAGGAGAAGTGACCGCCGCGGCCGCCGAGCACCACCGCACGCACGCCGGAGGGCGGAGCGGCAAAGAAACTACGCAGGGCGTCGAGGGTCAGGTCGTTGATGGCATTGCGTTTCTGCGGCCGATTAAACTCGAGGAAGGCGATCGTGCCCTCCTGTCTGACTTCGACTACCGCACCGCCTTCGCTCATCCCTCGACCCTTTCCGTTGCGGCGTTGACCGTGCCACAGATCGATGAAATGTTCTACTGTATAACAATCGGGAAGCGGGCGGCGCGGGATGACCCTTGATCAACGGTCGATGCAGCAAGTCATCGGCTACCGGCTGCGCCGCGCACAACTCATTGTCTTCAAAGGCTTCTACGAGGCCTTCTCGGAGCTGGAGCTACGCCCGGCGGAGTTCGCGGTGCTGGCGCTGATCGCCGACAATCCGGGGCGGAAACAGGCGGAGATCGCGGCGGCGCTGGGCATCAAGCGCGCAAATTTCGTTGCCATCATCAACGGCTTGGCGGAACGCGGGCTGGTCGAGCGGCGGCAGAAGGCCAACGACCGTCGTTCCCATGCCCTGTTCCTGACCGATGGCGGCCGTGAGTTCTCCGTCCGCATGAACGAAATCCAGCAGGAACTCGAGCGGGACCTGGTCGCGCGGCTCGGTGGGCCGGAAGAGCGCGACAAGCTGATCGCGCTGCTCGACCGCATCGGCGTTTAAGATGCCGGCGGATGGCCGAGGGCCAACCGGACCTCGTCAGGGATCGTGCGGGCACGGAGGCTGCCGTCCTCGGCGCGGCCGGCCCAGACCCGCTTCTCATGCGCCTCGACCGCCAGCTCGCCGGAATTGAGCAGGCGATGGGCCACCTGGAAGCTGGAGCGCCCGATGGCGGTGACGGTGGTCTCGATGCGGACGACGTCGCCAAAGCGCGACGGGCGCAGGAACTTGGCACCGGTATCGACCATCGGGATGCCAACGACGTCGAAGCGGCCGAGCCATTCGCTCTTGCGGCTGCCCAGCGCTTCGAACAGCAACCCGGCGGTAGCCGCATCGAAGAAGCGGAAATAGTTGGGGTAGAAAACGATGCCGGCAGGATCGCAGTCGCCGAACTCGATCTCCACCTCGCGGATGGCGGTGCGGGGGGCGATCATTTCGGCGGCAGGCGCAGGGCGCCGTCGAGGCGGATGGTCTCGCCGTTGAGGTAATCGTTGGCCACCATCGCGAGCACCAGCTGCGCGAATTCTGCCGGTTCGCCCAGACGCGCCGGATAGGGAATGGAGCCTCCCAGCGCCGCCTGCGCCTCCTCGGGCAGCTCCTCGAGCAGCGGCGTGCGGAACAGGCCCGGAGCGACGGTGAGGACGCGGATGCCAAAACGGGCAAGCTCGCGCGCCACCGGCAGGGTGAGCGCGGCGATGCCGCCCTTGGAGGCGGCGTAGGCGGCCTGCCCGATCTGCCCCTCGAAGGCGGCGACGGAGGCGGTGGAGACGATGACGCCGCGATTGCCACCGGCGTCGGGCTCGGCGATCGACATCGCATGCCCGACCAGCCGCAGCATGTTGAAGGTGCCCACGAGATTGACGCGGATGACCCGCTCGAAGGCATCGAGCGGCATCGGCCCTTCGCGCCCGACGACGCGGGCGGCGGTGCCGATGCCGGCGCAGTTGACCAGCACCCGCGGCGGCCCGTGCTCGGCGTGGCACTCGGCAAGCGCCGAAACGCCGTCTTCCGGATCGGCGACGTCGCAGCGTACGAAGATACCGCCGACCTCGCCCGCCACCGCCCGGCCCTGTTCCTCATTGCGGTCGAGGACGGCGACTCGCGCCCCCGCTGCCGCAAGGGCGCGAGCCGTGGCCGCACCGAGGCCGGAGGCGCCGCCCGTCACCAGCGCCGATGCCCCGTCGATGTTCATGCCGCCTCCTCGTTCTCGATGAGCAGGGCAATGCCCTGGCCGCCGCCGATGCAGGCGGAGGCGATGCCGTAGCGCTCGCCGGCGCGGCGCAGTTCCAGCGCCAGGTTGAGTGCGAGACGGATGCCGGTGGCGCCGAGCGGATGGCCGATAGCGATGGCACCACCGTTGACGTTGACCCTGGCGTCGTCGATGCCGAGTTCGGCGAGGCAGGCTAGCACCTGGGCGCCGAACGCCTCGTTGATCTCGATGCGGCCGATCTGATCGATCCGTAGCCCCGCCATATCGAGTATTGCGCGGATGGCCGGGGCCGGGCCGATGCCCATGATGTGCGGCGACACGCCGACCGAGACGCTGCCGAGGATACGGGCCAGCGGCTTCTTGCCGGTACGCTGCAGGTAGACGGATGAGGACACCAGCACTGCCCCTGCCCCGTCGACGATGGCGGAAGAATTGCCGCCGGTCTGCACGCCGCCGAAGGCGGGGCGGAGCTGGGCGAGGACGTCATAGGGCGAAGGGCGGATGTGGGTGTCGGCGTCGACGCTCTCCACCTTCCGGGGCAGTCTGATGCCACGCGGCTGCAAGCCGTCGACCTCGAAGCTCTCGGTGGTGACCGGGACGATTTCCTCGGCCAGTCGACCGGCGTCGCGGGCTGCGATGGCACGGTCGAAGCTCTGGGCGGCGTAGCGGTCGACGCTCTCGCGGGTGATGCCGTAGTCGCGGGCGAGGTTCTCGGCGGTGTCGCCCATGTTGCAAAGCACCGCCGGGTCCATCAGCGCTTCCCAGAGGAAGTCCCTGAACTCGACCTTCCCCATCTGGAAGCCGTTGCGGTGGGTATAGGCGGCGATCGGGTTGCGGCTCATCGACTCGGTGCCAACGCCGAGCGCCAGCTCCACGCGCCCCAGCGACACCGCGTCGGCGGCCTGGGCGATGACCTCGAGCCCAGTGCCGCAGATGCGCTGCACGAGATGCGCCGGCCGTTCCACCGGCACGCCGGCATAGAGCCCGATATGGCGGGGGGTGACATAAGCGTCGAAGGAGGCCTGAGCCATCGAACCGGCAATGGTGGTGCCGATGTCGGCTGGGTCGGCGCCGGCGCGGGCGATGACGGCGCGGGCTGCCTTGATGCCAAGGTCGATGGGGGAGATCTCGGCCAACGCGCCGCGGTAGTCGACAAAGGGCGTGCGCACACCCTCCACCATCCAAGCGTCGGTGAAGCCGGCGCGGAGGCCGTTGGGGGTGGCGCTCATCGGGCGGGCTTTCGCGGGAACTGCAGGACGTGGGCGGGCGGCGGCTCGGCATAGAGCTCATCGACGCGATCGGCGCGAGCCGCCATCACCGCACGCTGGTTGATCGAGCCCTTGTCGGTGATCTCGCTGGCGTCGATGGCAGGCGGGGTCTCGAGCAGGATGGCGCGGGCGACGTGGTTTGAGCTGCCGGTAGCGGCAAGCGCCAGCTGGGCGAGCCGCTGCTGGAAGGCATCGCGCACGGCGGGATGAGCCACCATGGCGGCGCCGTCGGCGGCGCGCTCCAGCCCGGCCAGCGCGCGACAGGCTTCGAAGTCGGGGAAAATCAGAGCACCGATATGGTTGCGGTCGAGGCCGCAGAGGACGACGTCGCGGATCAGCGGCGCGCAGGCGGCGATGACCCCGGCGCGGACTCCCGCCATGTTGACCCAGGTGCCGGTCGAGAGCTTGAAGTCCTCGGTGACGCGGCCGTCGAAAACGAAGCCCTTCTCGAGGTCGTCCGGGTCGGCGAACTTCAAGGCATCACCGATCCTGTAGTAGCCCTCCTCGTCGAAGCTCTGCGCCGTCGCCTCCGGCTGCTTCCAGTAGCCGGGGGTCACGTTGGGGCCGCGGAGCCGCAGCTCGAGCTTGTCGCCATTCGGGACCAGCTTCACCTCGAGGCCGGCGGCAGGGAGGCCGACCATGCCGGCGCGCTCGACCGGCCACGTAGTGGTGAAGGCGAAGGGCGCCGTTTCGGTGGAACCATAGCCGGTGATGATGAGGATGCGCTCGCCCGTGGCGCTGAGGGCGGCGCGGCTGAGCCCGTCCCAGACGTGCTGGGCGAGGCCGGCGCCGGCATATTGCATGAGCTTGAGGCTGGCATAGAAGCTCCGGCGCAACCGGTCGTTGCTCTCGAGATGCGGCACGAGCATCTCGAAGCCCTTGGGGACATTGAAATAGACTGTGGGCGACACCTCCTCGAGGTTGCGCACCGTGCGTAAGATGCCGTCGGGACTCGGCAGCCCGTCGTCGATATGGAGGGTGCCGCCATTGTAGAGGGCGATGCCGAGATTGTGGCTGCCGCCGGCCGTGTGGTTCCACGGCGACCAGTCGAGCAGCACCGGCGGCTCATCGGCGAGAAAGGCGAGCGCCGTACGGATCATCTCCTGATTGGAGCAAAGCATGCGCTGGGTGGTGATCACCGCCTTGGGCAGGCCGGTGGAGCCGGAGGTGAAGAGGAACTTGGCGATGGTCTCGGGGGTGACGGCGGCATTGGCGGCATCGACGGCGGCGGTGGGAACGGCAGCAGCGAGTTCCGGGAACAGCAGCGCGCGACGGTCCGGCGGCGGGTCGCGGCGGACGAGAAGCGGTGTCGAGGCGGGTATTGTTGCGGCGATGGCGCCGGCGAAGCGCTCGCCGTCATTGGCATAGACCAGCCCCGGCTCCAGCAGATCGACGACATGGCGGAGCTTCGCAAAGTCCTTCGAAACCAGCGCGTAGTTGGGGGAGAGCGGCGCATGTGGCACACCGATCAGCATGGCAGCATAACCGAGCAGCGCGTGCTCGATCTCGTTGCCGGAGAGGATGAGCAGCGGGTGCTCGGGCGACAGGTCGTAGGGCAGGAGCGACTGCGCCAGTGCCCGTACGGTGCGCCACGCGTCGGCATAGCTGACGCGGCGCCAGGTCCCGTCCTCGCCGCGATCGGCAAGAAAGATCGCTTCCGGCGTCGCCTCGGCCCAGTGGCGCAGGCGGTCGGTGATGGTGCGGGGATAGTCGCCGAGGGTTTCGAGCGAACGCACGTAGACAGTGCCATCGGCCGCCGTGCGGGCTTCGGCACGCATCCTGCCCATGCGCACCGGGCGCAGTTGCGGCTTCTGCTCCATCGGCACCGTCCCCTCCCATTATTGTTATGGACCATAACAATACCCTCACCGCGGCTCAAGTGCGAAGGTCGTTGCGAACCCTCCCGCGGTTCGATTCAAAAGAAGGGGCGCCCGCAGGCGCCCCCTCCTAGCTTGTCGTGCTTGGCGAAGGGCTACATGCCCGAGTGCTTCTCGACCAGCCCGGTAGCCTCCTCATAGAGGGCGCGGCCGTCGATGCCGGCGGCTTCCATGTCGGTGTACCACTGCTCGATGGTCGCGTTGGCCACATCCTTCCAGCGGGCCGTCTCCTCCTCGTCCAGGGTGACGATGTTGTTGCCGAGATCCTGCGCGATCTTGAGGCCGGCCTCGTCACCGGCGTCCATGGCCTGACCGAAGGCACGGGCGGTTTCGACGCCGGAGTTCTCGTCGATGATGGCCTTCAGGTCGTCGGGCAGGTTGTTGTAGGCGTCGAGGTTCATCACGAAGCCGAAGGTCTGGGTGTAGAGGCCGTGGTCGCCGGCGAAGCCGGTGTGATTGGTCACCAACTCGCTGGTCTTGACCGAGGGCGTCACCTCCCACGGGATAGTGGTGCCGTCGATGACGCCCTTGGAGAGCGCCTCGGTCACAGCGGGAACGGGCATGCCGACCGGCTCGGCGCCGAGACGGGTGAGCATGTCGTTAATGACGCGAGAGCCGCCGCGGATCTTCATGTCCTGCAGGTCTTCCAGAGACTCGATTGGCTCACGCGTATGGAACAGACCGGGGCCATGGGTGTGGACAGCGATGAGCTTCACGCCCTCGAACTCGTCCATGGCGTTGGCCTCGACGTACTCCTGGAAGGCAACGGAGGTATCCTCGGCATTGGTAACGAGGAACGGCATCTCGAACACTTCGGATTTGGGGAAACGGCCCGGAGTGTAACCAAGTACCGTCCAGATCAGGTCGACGACGCCGTCCTTGGCCTGGTCGTAGAGGTTCGGAGGCGCACCGCCGAGCTGCATCGAGGGGTAAAGCTCGAACTTCAACCGGCCGCCGGACTGCTCCTCGACCCGCTGCACCCATGGCTCGATGGCCTTTGCGGGGATGGTGGCCTGGGCCGGAAGCATCTGGTGTACGCGCAACGTCACTTCTTCCTGGCTCAGCGCCGGAGCGGCGAGGGTCAGGACGGCTGCCGCCGCACCGAGCAGGCTGATCACTGTCTTCATGGTCTCTCTCCCTGGTTATCCGGGGCAATGCTGACACTGCCGGCCGGGTTTTCGTTATACTGCATAACTTTTTACGCCATGGCCACAGTTCCTAGTAGGGCAGGCCGACGTAGTTCTCCGCCAGCGCCGAAGTGGCGGCACCGGAAGTCGTCAGATAGTCGAGTTCCGCCTCCTGTAGGCGCTGCCCAAAAGGGCCGCGCTCGGAGAAGCGGTGGAGTGTCATGGTCATCCAAGAGGAAAAGCGCTGTGCCTTCCAGACGCGGGCAAGGGCCCGGGCGGAATAGTCATCGAGCGCCCCGTCCGCATGGTCGAGGAAGTGCTCGCGCAGGCCCCCGAACAGGTAGTGGACGTCGCTTGCCGCAAGATTGAGGCCCTTTGCCCCGGTCGGCGGCACGATGTGACCGGCGTCCCCGCACAGAAAAAGGCGACCGAAGCGCAGCGGTTCGGCGACGAAGGACCGAAGCGGCGCCAGCGACTTTTCGAGGGCGGGGCCGATGACGACGGCATCGGCGACCGGCTCCGGCAGCCGCCGGCGCAGTTCGTCCCAGAAGCGGTCGTCGCTCCAATCCTCCAGCCGATCTGTGCTGTCGGCCTGAATGTAGTAGCGGCTGCGGGTTGCGGACCGCATGGAACAAAGAGCGAAGCCGCGGGCGTGGTTGGCATAGACCAGCTCACTCGCGGCCGGGGGAACGTCGGCAAGCAGGCCGAGCCAGCAGAATGGGTACGCCTGCTCGTACGTGGTGATGGCACCTTCCGGCACGGTCTTGCGGCTGACGCCGTGAAAGCCATCGCAGCCGACGATGTAGTCGCAGTCCAGCCGGTGCGCCGTTCCGGAGCGTTCATAAGTAACGTAAGGCTTTGCCCCGTCAAAATCGTGAGGGACGACGTCCCGCGCTTCGTAGACAGTGGTGGCAGCATGCGCTGTGCGGCCATCCATCAGGTCTCGGGTAAGCTCTGTCTGACCGTAGACCATGACCGTGCGGCCGCTGTGGCCGGCGAGATCGATGCGATGGCGACGCCCTGAGAAGGCGAGTTCGATGCCGGTGTGGATCAGTCCTTCGACGTGCATGCGGGCGCCGCAGCCTGCCGCATCGAGGAGCCCGACGGTCCCCTGCTCCAGCACGCCAGCGCGGATGCGGCCGAGCACGTAGTCCCGGCTCCGGCGCTCGAGGATGACATTGTCGATGCCGGCGCCCGTCAACAGCTGTCCGAGGAGCAGGCCGGCGGGGCCGGAACCGATAATCGCGACTTGGGTGCGCTGCGCCATCTCCGCCTCAGTAAAACAGGTGCAGGGCGTAGAGCGTGACTGCCGGGAAGGCGGCGAGAATCACCACGCGGACGAGATCGCTGGCGACGAAGGGCAGAACGCCGCGATAGGTGTGCAGCAGCGGCGTGTCGCGCGAAAGACCGTTGATGACGAAGAGGTTCATGCCGACAGGTGGCGTGATCAGCCCCACCTCGACCACCACCAGGACGAGGATGCCAAACCAGATCGCAAAATCTTCAGGCGGCAGGCCGAAATCCAGCGTCGTCATCACCGGGTAGATGATCGGAATGGTCAGGAGGATCATCGACAGCGAGTCCATGACGCAGCCGAGCAGCAGGTAGAGCAAGAGGACGATGAACAGGATCAACCAGGGGTTGAAGCCCTGCTCGGTCACGAAGGCGGAGAGGAACTGCGGCAGCTGCGAGAGGGCAAGGAAGGTGTTGAGGGCGGCGGCGCCGAGGACGATGAGGAACAGCATAGCGGTGGAGGAGGCCGTGCCGAGCATGGCGGCGCCGAAGCTGCGGAAGTTGAGGCTGCCGCTCAGCAGCGCCACCAGCCCCGTGCCCACGGCGCCGATCGCAGCAGCCTCAGTGGGGGTGAAGACGCCGGTGTAGATGCCGCCGATGACCAGCAGGAACAGCAACATCACCGGCCAGATATCGAGTAGGGCGCGAAAGCGCTCGGGGTAGGCGGCACGCTCGCGGTTGCCGGCGGATTCCGGGCTGATGCGGACGTAGATGGCGATGGCGACGATGTAGCCGAGCATGGCGAGGAAGCCGGGAATGAAGGCGGCCATGAACAGCTTGGCGATGTTCTGTTCGGTGAGCACGGCATAGATGACGAGGATCACCGAGGGCGGGATGAGGATGCCCAAGGTGCCGCCGGCGGCAAGGGTGCCGGTCGAGAGGGCGCCGGAATAGCCGTAGCGCTTGAGTTCGGGCAGGGCCACCTGCCCCATGGTGGCGGCGGTGGCGAGCGAGGAGCCGCAGATGGCGCCGAAGCCGGCACAGGCGCCGACGGTGGCGATGGCGACGCCGCCCTTGCGGTGACCGACCCAGGTGGCGGCGGCCCGGAACAGCGACTGCGACATGCCGCTGATGGACGCAAACTGGCCCATCAGCAGGAACAGCGGCACCACCGAGAGCGAATAGCTGGCGAAGGTGGACTGGGTAAGATTCTTGAACTGCGCAAGCACCGGGTTCCAGGTGCCGGTGACGAGCCAGCTGCCGGTGACGCCCACGACCAGCATGGCGAGGCCGATCGGCACCCGCAGGAAGATCATCCCGAGCAGGATCGGAAAGGACCACAGGCCGAGCTCGATGTTGCTCAATGGATTGCCCCCTGCTGCGGGATCGGCGGCTGCCCGGCGGCAGTCGCGGCGACGCTGCGCACCAGCACGTAGAGGGCGACGAGGACGAAGATGGCGGCGCCTGGAAGGCCGGCGGCATAGGACCACCAGAGTGGAAAGCGCAGCAGCAGCGTCGTCTCGCCATACTGCATCTTGTCCAGCATGCCGAGGAAATGGCGCCAGGTCAGGAAGGCGGCGATGATCAGCATCAGCAGGTCGGAGAGGATGACGAGGACGGCGTTGACGCGGGGCGGGAGGGCGTCGGTGAAGATGGTGACGACGGCATGGCCGCGGGTGAGGTGGGCCCAAGGCAAGAAGCAGAAGACAGCAAAGCCGACACCCGCCTCGACCAGCTCGAAGTCGCCGCGGATGGAGGTGAGGCCGGCCCAGATGAAGGCGCGGCCGACGATGCTGATGACGGTGATGACGGCGACCACCAGCAGCACGGCGCCGCCGGCAATGGCGATCAGCCGGGCGAGCGCGTGGACGATGCGGCCGGGCAGCGAGCTATCCATCGGTGCTGGTCCCCAGCCATTCGACCTGCCCGAGCAGCACCCTGGTGGAGCAGAGACTGCTGCCGGCCGCCTGCAGCAATTGCGGCAGGGCCAGCCATTCAAGGGTCCAGGCGGCGCCGGACCGCTCCTGCTCGTGCAGCAGCGCGTGGTGCATGGCCGGCAGCAGGGTCGCGGCATATTTCGCGAGCGCGACAAGGACTTCGGCACGTACGGGATTGGCCTTATGCGGCATTGAGGAAGAGCCGCCGCTGCCGCTGAGGGCGATTTCCGCCGGCTGGTTCTGGGCCATCAGCGCCACATCGGTGCCGAGCTTTCCGAGGCTGCCGCAGAGGCGGGAGAGCCAGTGGGCGAGGTCGGCGAGGGCACCGCGGTCGGTGTGCCATTGCGGGGCGTCGGCGAGGCCGAGTGCGGCGGCAAGGCGGCGGCGGACGGCGGGGCCGCGGGGGCCGAAGGCGTCGAGAGTGCCTACCGGGCCACCAAGCTGCAGGCGCAGAAGTTGGGGTAAGAGAGCGTTCAAATTCTGCCGAAGATCATGCACAGGTCGTGACCAGGCGTTGATGCGATGGGCGACGTTTGTCGGCAGCGCCGCCTGCATGCGGGTGCGGGCCATCAGCGGCCGGGTGCCGAAGCGGGTGGCGAGGTCGTCGAGGCGCGCGGCGAGGCCGTGGAGGCGGTGTTCGAAGATTTCGAGGACGGAGCGGAGGCGGAGGATGAGGGCGGTGTCGATGGCATCCTGGCTGGTGGCGCCGACGTGCAGCGCCGAGTGGTGTGCAGCGGGGAGGCGCTGGCGCAGCTGGGCGAGCAGCGCCGGCATGACGACGCCGTCGCGGGCAACGCCGGCGGCGAGGGCTTCATGATCGGCACGGAAGCCGGAGCAGGCGTCGGCGAGGGCCAGGGCGGCGGCGTCGGTGACGAAACCCTCGGCGGCGGCGGCGCGGGCCAGCGCCACCTCGAACTGCAGGATCGCGGCGATCTCGGCATCGGCGCCCAGCATGGCGGCGAGCTCGGCGTCGCCGAGCAGCCCCGCCAGCAGCGGCGAGCCCAGACCTGCCCCGAATGCGCCCCCCGTTTCCATCGTCAGATGTCCAGGAACACGGTTTCGTTCTCGCCCTGGAGACGGATGTCGAAGCGGTAGGTGCTGCCCTCGCGGGTAGCCATCAGAGTGGGCACGCGGAAGCGGTGCTCGATGCGCCCGAGCAGAGGATCCTCGGCGTTCGCAGCCTCCTCCTCAGGGAAGTACATGCGGGTGTGGAGGCCGATATTGATGCCGCGGGCGACGATCCAGAAGCTGATATGCGGGGCCTGCATGCGGCCATCAGGATAAGGCACCGGGCCCGGCTTGATGGTTTTGAAGCTGTAGCCGCCGTCGTCCATGCCGGTGGGGCAGCGGCCCCAGCCGGTGAAATGCGGGTCGGCGCTGCCGCGGGTCTCGGACGGGCTGTTGTAGAGCCCATTGGCGTCGGCCTGCCAGATCTCGAGCAGCGCGTCGCGGATCGGGGTGCCGGTGCCGTCGATGACCTGACCGGTGACGGTGATGCGCTCCCCCTTGGCTTCCGGACCCAGCATGGCGCTCCCCAGGTCTTCATCGAAGACGCCGCGGATGTCGCAGAAGTTGGGGGTGAGGCCGATGTGGACGTAGGGGCCGGCGGTCTGCGATGCGGTCTCCCGCAGCCGTTCGAGCTTCTGGACCATCAGTTGCCCTCCAGGCGGTTCTCGAACATGGTCGAGCGGCGCCCGCGCAGCACGATGTCGAACTTGTAGGCGCGGGCATCCATGGGGATGGTGTTGGCCATGTCCAGCGCCGCCACCAATTGCCGGATCGCTTCCTCGTCAGGGATGGTCCTGACGATCGGACAATCCCAGATCATCGGGTCGCCTTCGAAGTACATCTGGGTGATCAGGCGCTGCGCAAAACCGTGGCCGAAGATCGAAAAGTGGATGTGGGCGGGTCGCCAGTCGTTGACGCCGTTGGGCCAGGGATAGGCGCCGGGGCGGACGGTGCGGAAGCGGTAATAGCCTTCCTCGTCGGTGAGGCAGCGGCCGCAGCCGCCGAAATTGGGGTCGATGGCGGCGAGGTAGGTTTCCTTCTTGTGGCGGTAGCGGCCGCCAGCATTGGCCTGCCAGAACTCGACAAGGGCGCCCCCCACCCCCTTGCCGCGCTCGTCGAGGACGCGGCCGTGGACGATGATGCGCTCGCCGATGGCACTTTCTCCCGGCTTGGCGAAGTTGTGGATGAGGTCGTTGTCGAGCGGGCCGACGGTGTCATGGCCGAAGACCGGACCGGTGATCTCGGAGATGGTCGAATCAAGCGACAGCAGGGCGTATTTCGGCGAGCGCAACACCGAGGTCTTGTAGCCGGGCGCGAAAGCGGGTGGATGCATCTCGCGGTTACGCGCGTAGAACCCGCCGGTTTCCGGTGGTTGGTTGCTCATGCTCACTGCTCCCCTGCGGCCGGGTCCGGCGGCATTTTGTCGAAGACGTCCTTGGCGATCCTTATCGCACGATTGGCGGCCGGGACACCGGCATAGACGGCGACGTGCATCAGGGCTTCGCACACGTCCTCGCGGCTGGCCCCGGTGCGGGCCGTCGCACGGACGTGCATCGCAAGTTCCTCGTCGTGGCCCAGCCCCGCAAGGAGCGCGATGGTGACGATGGATCGTTCGCGCAACGTCCAGCCCGGCCGCGACCAGGTGTGTCCCCAGGCGGCCTCGGTGATCAGTTCCTGGAACGGCGCGTCGAAGCCGTTTGTCTGCTGCAGCGCGCGGTCGACATGGTCATCGCCGAGCACCACGCGGCGCGTTGCCATGCCTTCCCGGTAGCGGGCGGACCGCCCCCCATCATCTGTCATTTCGCGTCTCCGCCTGCTTGGGAAACCAGGGTGGCCAGCAGCGCGGCGAACGCCTCCGGATGCTCGACCATCGGCAGGTGCCCTGCCCCCTCGATCAACCGATAGTCCGCGCCGGGCACGGCGGCGGCGAGTGCCTCGACCAGTGGCGGCGGCGTGGCGCCATCATGGTCTCCGGCGACGCAAACCGTCGGCACGGCGACCGCGGCTGCGGCGGCGGTAAGATCGGCATCGCGAATGGCGGCGCAGGTGGCGGCGTAACCGGCAGGAGACTGCCGCGCCAGCATGTTGCGAAAGCCGGCAAGGACGGGGTTATCGGGTCGGCGGAAGTCCGGCGAGAACCAGCGCTCGAGGATGCCGTCGGCAAGTGCTGAAATGCCCTCGCCTTCGACGGTAGCGATGCGGCTGTTCCAGCTGGCGTCGGTCCCGATCCGGAGACCGGTGTTGGAGAGCAGCAGGGCGACAACGCGTCCGGGATGGGCGCGGCAAAGGCTTTGGGCGATGAGCCCGCCAACAGAGACGCCGCAGACGACGGCGCGGTCGATGCCGACCTGATCCATGAGGCCGACGAGATCCGTGACGTGGTCGTCGATGCTGCAGGTGGCGCCACCAGTGTCGGAAAGGCCGTGCCCGCGCTTGTCGTAGCGGAGGCAGGTGATGTCCGGCAGCGCCTCGAGCACGCCGTCCCAGAGGCGAAAGTCGGTGCCCAGCGAATTGATGAAGACAATGGGCACGCGGCCGCGCCCGAGACCCTGCGCCCGAAAGTGGAGCGTGATGCCGCCGATCTGCGCAAACTGCACTGCAAGTCCTCCCTCGACCATCTGAGCACCGGCTATCGGTTCTGTAAAATGACATCTATGAGCGTTGACATAACCCATGGGTTATCGGATTGGTCGCCAGATGATCGGCACGCGCATCCGTTTCCGGCACCTGCAGACCTTTCTCGAAGTGGCGCGGCAGCGCAGCATCGGGCGGGCGGCGGAGGTGCTGAACGTCAGCCAGCCGGCGGTGACCAAGACGATCCGCGAGCTGGAGACGGCGCTGGCGGTGGTGCTGTTCGAAAAGGACGGTCGCGGCATCCGCATCAGCCGCTATGGCGAGGTGTTCCTGCGGCATGCGGGGGCCAGCGTCGCTGCACTCCAGCAGGGCATCGACTCGGTTGAGCGGGCACAGGCGAGCAGCGGGCCGCCGGTGCGGGTCGGGGCGCTGCCGACGGTCTCGGCGCGCATCATGCCGGGCGCGGTGGAACTGTTTCTCGCAGAAAACACGGGCAGCCCAGTCAAGATCGTCACCGGCGAAAACCTCGTGATGATCGAGCAGCTTCGGGTGGGCCAGCTCGACCTGGTGGTGGGGCGGCTGGCGGCCCCGGAACAGATGACGGGACTCCGCTTCGAGCACCTCTATTCCGAGCAGGTGATGTTCGTCGTGCGTCCCGGCCACCCGCTGCTGCAGCGGCGCAGCTTCGACTTTGCGCGGCTGCGCGACTACGTGGTGCTGATGCCGACGCGCGGCTCGATCATCCGCCCGATTGCCGAGCGGTTCCTGCTCAGCCGCGGGATCGCCGAACTGCCGCGGGAGGTGGAGACGGTCTCCGATGCCTTCGGCCGGACGCTGCTGCAGCAGTCGGACGCCATCTGGATCATCTCTGAAGGTGTGGTGGCGCTGGACCTCCGCTCCGGCACGCTCGCGAGGCTGCCGATCGATACCGGCGAGACGCGCGGCTCGGTCGGACTAACCAGCCGCGCCGAAGGGGAGACGTCCTCTTCGGTCGAGATCCTCGCGCGGACGATACGGGAGACGGTGGTGGCGCAGGGGCTGCATTGAGGGCGGCTGGATGAGCGGCCTCGCGTTCGCCAGGCGCCTTTAGTCGTCTCCCTCCCCTTCCCTGCGGCAGCAGTGATCGGAATCGACGCTTGTGCGGGCTGAGGATCGCGTCCCTGTCTGCGCGGGGATGACAGCGGCTGGGGGTGGGGGATGAGGGCAGGAACCGAAGTGCTGTGGCGGCGGTTTCGTGGGGAAGGCAACAGCGAGCCTGTGCAGGTGAAATCGACACTCAATCCGCTGGTATTCTGGGGTTCGAGCGCAATCATTGCGGTGCTGCTCGGGGTCGGGGTGATTGCTCCGGAAGGGGCGGAGGCGCTGTTCGGGGCGGTGCAGGGGTGGATTTCGGATAGCCTCGGTTGGTTCTATATCCTTGCGGTCGCCGGCTTCCTGTTCGTGGTCACCTACCTGGCGATCAGCCGCTACGGCACCATCAAGCTCGGGCCCGACGATGCGGAGCCCGACTACAATTACCTGTCATGGGTCGCGATGCTGTTCGCCGCGGGCATGGGCATCGGGTTGATGTTTTTTGCCGTGGCGGAGCCGATACAGCATTACACCGGGCCGCCGGGCGCGGAACCGATGAGCTTTGAGGCGGCGCGCCAGGCGCAGGTCATCACCTTCTTTCACTGGGGCGTTCACGCCTGGGGTGTCTATGCCATCGTCGGGCTGTCGCTCGCCTATTTCAGCTTCCGCTACAACCTGCCGCTGACTATCAGAAGCGGGCTCTATCCGCTGATTGGCAACCGCATCAACGGCCGGATCGGCCATATCGTCGACATCTTCGCCATCGTCAGCACGATCTTCGGGATCGCCACCTCACTGGGTCTGGGCGTGCTGCAGATCGACGCCGGGCTCGGCTATCTGTTCGGCGCGCCGCAGGAAGTCTGGTTCCAGTTGCTCCTGATCGCCGGGATCACCGGGCTGGCCACCATCTCCGTGGTCACTGGACTCGATGTCGGCATCAAGCGGCTGTCGGAGCTCAATCTGGTGCTGGCTTTTTGCCTGATGCTGTTCGTGCTGTTCGCCGGCCCCACGGGCTTCCTGTTGCAGGCCTTCGCACAGAACATCGGCAACTACCTCGACAATTTCTTCGTCCGCACGTTCAACCTCTACGCCTATGAGCCGCGCGACTGGATCGGCGGCTGGACGCTGTTCTACTGGGCCTGGTGGATCGCGTGGTCGCCGTTCGTGGGTATGTTCATCGCCCGCATCTCAAGGGGCCGGACGGTGCGCGAGTTCGCTCTCGGCGTGCTGCTGGTGCCGGCGGGCCTGACCTTCCTGTGGATGACGGTGTTCGGCAACACCGCGATATGGTTGGACATGGGCGAGGCGGCGGGCGCCATCTCGGCAGCAGTCGCGGCGGACGTGCCGGTGGCGCTGTTCCAGTTCTTCGAATACCTGCCGTTCAGCGGCATCACCTCCATGCTGGCCGTGCTGCTGGTGGCGGTGTTCTTCATAACATCATCGGATTCCGGATCACTGGTTGTCGATACGATCGCCGCGGGCGGCGTCACCGATGCGCCGGTATGGCAGCGCATCTACTGGTGCCTGCTGGAAGGAGTCGCAGCGGGGGCGCTGCTGCTCGCGGGCGGCCTCGGCGCACTGCAGACCATGACCCTGGTCGCCGCCCTGCCCTTCGCGGTGATCATGATCTTCCTCGCGGTGGGGCTGGTGCGCGGCCTGCGTTCGGATTTTGCCCGCACCCATGCACGGCAGCAGCACGCGGCGCGGCCGGCGGTGGATGTGCCCTGGCGACAGCGGCTGGCAACGGTACTCCATCCGCTGACGGCAGACGAGGTCCGCAGCTTCATCAAGGGAGAGGTGGCACCGGCCCTAGCCGAGGTGGCGGCGGAGATGCAGCGGCGCGGGCAGGACGCGACAGTGGCGTCAGACGAAGAGGAAGGCAGTGCCGTTCTGACGGTCAGTGGCGGGGAGGTGCGCGACTTCATCTACGGCGTACGACCGGTGCGCTCCCACGCCCCCGCCTTTTCGACGGCCGATCTCGTCGACAGCGAGCGCCGGCGGACGCGGGCGTGGATAGCCCAGACCTATTTTTCCGGCGGCCGTATCGGGTACGACATCCACGGCTTCCCGCGCGAGCAGATCATCAACGACGCGCTCAACCAGTACGAGCAGTACCTCGCCCTGGTGCACACCAAGGAAACGTCGCTCTATGTCGGCGCCCCCGACCCCGCCTCGTCATAGCGGCCAGATCGCGATCTCCGGGAAGAACAGCAGGATTGCCAGCACCACCAGCTGGATGGCGATGAACGGCAGCACAGAAGCGTAGATGTGGCGCAGCGTGATCTCCGGCGGCGCCACGCTCTTCAGGTAGAAGGCGGCGGGACCAAAGGGTGGCGTCAGGTAGCTGACCTGCATGTTGACGGCGAAGAGGATGCCGAACCAGATCGGGTCGTAGCCGAGTTGCACGACGATCGGCACGAAGATCGGCAGGGTCAGCAATGCGATGCCGATCCAGTCGAGGAACATGCCGAGCACCAAGAGGATCAGCATCATGATCATGATGACGAAGACCGGCGCAATGTCGAGACCGAGGATGGTGCCGGAGACGAAGCGGCTGCCGCCCATCAGGTTGTAGACGCCGACCAACGCCGCGGCGCCGATGCCGATCCAGATGATCATGCCGCAGGTTTCGAGCGTGTGGGTGAGGCTCTTCTGCAGCATGGTGAGGTTGAGTTCGCGACGGAGGATCGAGACCACCAGCACGGACGAGACGCCGAGGGCGGCGGCCTCGGTGATCGAGGCGACGCCGGCATAGATGGAGCCGAGGACGACGACGACGATCAGCACCGGCGCCAGCAGCGCCTTGATGGCACTCCAGATCGACTCCTGGGCGACTTCCTCGTCCGACATGGGCGGCCCGAGCAGCGGATTGAAGTAGCAGCGAACCAGAACATAGATGACGTAGCTACCGAACAGCAGCAGCGCCGGGGTAATGGCGGCGGTGAAGAGGTCGGCGATGGAGACGCTGGCCATCAGCCCGTAGATGATGAGCACGATGGAGGGCGGCATCATGGTGCCGAGCGAGCCGCCGGCGACGACGACGCCAATCGAGAGGTTGCGGTCATAGCCGAGGCGCAGCATCTGCGGCAGCGCCAGGATGCCGAGCAGCACGATTTCGCCGCCGATGACGCCGGACATGGCCGCCAATAGCAGGGCGACGATCAGGGTCTGCACCGCAACGCCACCGGGCAGGCGCCCGGCCAGGACGCGCATGCCGTTGAACAGGTCCTTGGCGATGCCGGAGCGGTCGAGCAGAGCCGCCATGAAAATGAACATCGGTACGGCGACCAGGGAGTATTCAGTGATGAAGCCGTAGACGCGGGCCGTCACCAGCGGCAGCGCAGATTCCCCAAACCAGCCGAAGGTGAAGAGCAGCGCCACGAGCCCGGTCACCCAGGCGAGCGGCATGCCGGTGATCAGGAACAGAAAGATGGCGCCGATGATGAGGTAGGTACCGGCCTCGATGCCGATGGACGAGAGGCCCATGCTAGCGCTCCCCGCGCGAGGTGTCGGCCGGGGGACGGCGGCGCAGCGCCTCGATCAGGTGCAGCACCGTCTGCACCAGCATGAGGGCGGCGCAGACGAGGATGGTGATCTTGATCAGGGCGGGCGTCGGTGGGTTCCAGGCGGTACCGGTGGTCTGAAAGTAGAGGTCGCCGGTGGGAGAGTGGGTGGCTTTCCAGGCCATGGTCCAGCCGGCATAAGTTAGGCCGGCGAGGAAGACGAGGGCGATCAGAGAATTGAGGACGTCGAGCCAGCGGCGCACGCGCGGGGTGACGGCGTCGTAGACGATCCGCACGCGGATATGCTTGTCGCGCGCCAGCGCGATCGGGCCACCGATCAGGAAGATCACGGCGATGAGGAAGGTGGTGCTTTCGTGGGCCCAGATGGTGGGCCGGTCGAAGCCGTAGCGGGCAATCACCTCGTAGACGCTGGCGGCAAAGGCGAGAAAGATGGCCCAGCCGAAGAAATGGCCGGAGGCAGCGATCCAGCCATCGAGGCGGGTGCGGATTTCCGGCGTATGGCCGTCCCTTGCGTCGTCAACGTCGTCGAGATCGATGGCCATGCCGGCTTCCCCTGGCGATCAAGATGAGGATCCCGGCGGCCGCAGCCGCCGGGACGAGTGATGGTCAGAGCAGGTTGCGGTTGCGCAGATACTCGGTGACCGAGTCGTAGTAGCGCTGCGTCATGTCGTTGGCGGCAGCGGCGGCTTCCCATTCGTCCTGCGCGATCTGGCGGAACTTCTGGCGTTCATCGGCAGACCAGTTGATGATCTCGATGTTCTCGTCCTCGCGGGCCTCGGCCACGGCGGCGGCGTCGAGCTGGCGCACCGAATAGATGTGGTCGAGGATGAAGCTGTCGACGGACGCGTTGAGGATCTCCTGCAGGTCCGCCGGCAGCCCGTCCCAGATCTCCTTGTTGATCGAGATGTCGATCAGCGGCAGCGAGTGGAAGCCCGGGTAGATCGGGTAGTTGGCGAAGTCGTGCAGGCCCTGGGCGTGGTTGGTGGCGAACACCGTGTTGTCGGCGGCGTCGACCACGCCCTTGTCGAGGGCGGTGAAGATCTCCGAACCCGGCAGCGCCACCGGCGAGGCACCGGCCTTGGAGAAGATGTTGAAGACCATGCCCTCGGGGGCACGCAGCTTGACGCCCTTCAGGTCCTCGACGGTGCGGATCGGCACCTTGGAGACGAAGGCCTCCGGCTCGGTGGCCGCGGCGCCGATGAAGTGCACGCCATAGGGCTCGACCAGCTCGCGATAGAGTTCCTCGCCGCCGCCGGAGTTCATGTAGCCGAGCAGTTCGAAGGGATCGCTCCAGGCGCCGACGAGGTTGCCCATGAGCGCAAAGGCCGGGTCCTTGCCGGCGAAGTAGCTGGGATCGGTCAGGTGGCCCTGCAGGATGCCGGCGCCGACCGCTTCGAGCGTGTCGGTGTGGGGAACCACCGCGCCGATCGGCAGGATCTCGATGGCGATGCGGTCACCGGAGAGGCGGCCGACTTCCTCGGCCCATTTGGTCTTGTTGACGAAGCCCGGCTCGCCGGCCGTCTCCGAGGTCTGGAAGGTCCAGTTGTAGTCGGCAGCCAGGGTGGCGCCGGGGACGGCGGCGGCGAATGCCACCACTGCCATAGCAAGGAATCCGTTGAAATTTTTCACGTTTCACTCCCGAGTAGGTTGGTTTTCGTCCTGCCAGCGGCAACGGGCGCCACGTGATGACGGCGTCGCCGGCAGACTCTTGCGGGAGTGTTTTGCACGGTTTGAGCTATGCGGGCAATTGCCCGCGACACTTTACCATACCAGTCGATAGGCGATGGCGTCAGCCGTGAACCGGTTTGTCGGTGATGTAGTAGCCCGGATCGTGCAAGGCCGCGGTGATTACGGCGCGGTCCTCGGCGAGCATCTGGTCGTCGAGCCGCATGGTGGCGAAGTATCGCCATTCGAGACCCCCGGGATGCGCGGGCAGGAAGGAGGCGGCGGCTTCAGGGATGATGACGAAGGGTGCGGAGGCCTCGGCTGTGCCATCTCGATCCGTCGCAAACACCAGCACGCGCAAGGTGCCGTCCAAGACCGGGTCGTCCTCGCCGGCGCCCGGCCCCTTACGGGGAGCGGCCGAGTTCGTCTCCGGCCGGCGACTTGCTCGCCAGTCGTCCAGGTCGGTTACATCGGCTGGTGTCGACTTGTTCCTCGGCATGGCGCTTTCCTTCTGATCGTGGCAACTCCTTATTCGGTCCGGCACGAATGTGCGTTCAACTGGCGCGGGATGGACATGGCGACACGTGGCGTTCCGACCGATCCCTCACAGTCAACGCCTAAATGGTTAACGGGTTGCCAAGGCCGCCGCGGGCGGAACGGGCAACCTCCGACTGCCCCGACGGTTTACGAAGGATGCACGGGGCCATCCACACAGCATCAATCAGAGAGGAACGCTACGCCATGCCGACCAGCGGTGCCGACAAGTTGTGGTGGCACGACGCCACTGTCTATCAGGTCTATCCGCGCAGCTTCAGCGATAGCAACGGTGACGGCATCGGGGACATCCCGGGTATCACGTCGCGGCTCGACTATCTGCAGTCGCTGGGGGTGGAGCTGCTGTGGCTGTCGCCGATCTTCAAGTCCCCAATGGACGACAACGGCTACGACATATCGGGCTATCAGGAGATCGCCGAAGAATACGGCACGCTGGCCGACTTCGACCGGCTGCTAGCGGCGGCTCGGGACCGGGAAATCGGAATCATCCTCGACCTCGTGGTGAACCACACCTCCGACGAACATCCGTGGTTTCTCGAGGCGCGGCAGAGCCGAGACAGCCGCTACCGGGACTTCTACATCTGGCGGGATGCAGCGCCGAACGGCGGCGTACCCAACGACATCCCATCGGTGTTCGGGGGGCCAGCCTGGAGCCTGGACGCCGAGACGGGCCAGTATTACTTCCACCAGTTCTCGCGCCGGCAGCCCGATCTCAACTGGGAGAACGAGGCGGTGCGCATCGCCATCTACGAGATGATGAACTGGTGGCTCGACCGTGGCATTGCCGGATTCCGGATGGACGTCATCGACCTGATCGGCAAGCAGGTGGACGAGGGGATCACGGCGGAGGGGCCGCGGCTGCACGAATATCTGCAGGAGATGCACCGGGAGACGTTCGGGCACCGCGATGTGCTCACCGTCGGGGAAGCCTGGAGCGCCACCCCGGCCTCGGCGCTCCTCTATTCCGGACGGGACCGGAACGAACTGTCGATGGTGTTCCAGTTCGAGCACGTAACGCAGCAATGGGACCGCGAGCACGGGAAATGGCAGCCGCGGCCGTTCGACCTGGTAGAATTGAAGGCGGTGCTGAACAAGTGGCAGCTCGCACTGGCAGACGATGGCTGGAATGCGCTGTTCTGGGGCAATCACGACCTTCCCCGGGCAGTGTCGAAGTATGGCGACGACGCCGGATTCCACAGCGAGTCAGCGAAGATGCTGGCGACGGTGCTGCACCTGATGAAGGGCACGCCCTTCATCTATCAGGGCGAGGAGATCGGCATGACCAACGTGCCCTTCACCTCGATCGATCAGTACCGGGACATTGAGACGCTCAACATGCACCGATTGCACGTCGAGGCAGGGCTTTCGACAGAGGATTTCATCGAAGGCGCCAACGCCAACGCCCGCGACAATGCGCGCACGCCGATGCAGTGGACGGCCGAGCCGCATGGCGGTTTCACCACCGGGGTGCCGTGGATCGAGGTGAACGAAAACTTCACCCACATCAACGCGGCTCAGGCGGTGGGCGACGACCGGTCGATCTGGAACCATTACCGGCGGCTGATCAGCCTGCGGAAGGCGCACCCGGTCATCGTCTACGGCCGCTACCAGCCCTATCTCGAGCAGGACCCGCATATCTTCGCCTATACGCGATGCCTCGGCGGACAGACCCTGCTGGTACTCGGCAATTTCAGTGCCGAGCCCAGGTCGGTAACGCTGCCTGCGGAGCTGCGGCTGCGCGGCCGGTCGCTGATCACCAATTACGAAGATCGGACGGTGACGGGGGAGGTGCTGGAGATGGCACCCTACGAAGCATTCGCCCTTCTAAGCGATGAGGTCACGGCTCGCTGATCGCTGCAACGGTTGGCAGGTGATGGCGTTGTGCGTCGACCCCCATGCGAAGGAGACCACATCATGGCTAACACTACAGGCGAAACCCACGTCATACGCGGCACCGGCACGGTGCACCCAAACGCGGTGGACGAGAACAGCGAGACCTATTCGGTCTTCGTCACCGGACTTAAGAACGCCCATGCGATGGAGAATCAGGCCCTCTCCATCATGCGGCCGCAGCTCAAGCGCATCGACAACTATCCTGAGATGGCGCGACGGCTGGAGCAGCACATTACGGAGACGGAGGGTCAGCTGGAGCGACTCGAGCAGATTCTCGACGCCCATGAGGAGGACAAATCCGGATTGAAGGACATGGCAATGTCGATGGCCGGCGGCATGGGCGCCATTGGCCATGCAATGGCCGGCGACGAGATCCTCAAGGATTCTATGGCCAACTACGCCTTCGAGCACTACGAGATCGCTGCCTACAAGTCGCTGATCACTGTCGCCAAGGCGGCCGGAGGGACGAGCGCCATCTCGCTGCTGCAGCAGAACCTCGACGAAGAGGAGCGGATGGCGGAGTGGATCGACCAGAATCTCGATGCAGTGACCAAGAAGTACCTGTCGCTGCGGGAGGCTGGCGAAACCGCGAAGCACTAGCGGCCGTTGCTTTATCAGGCCCGCGCAGCAGTTGCCGCGCGGGCCGTTGCCATGAGGAGGAACAGATGGACCTGCAGGAACAGATTCGTCAGGCCATGCTGGCTGAGCTGCAGCGCCAAGCGAGCGAGAGGCCGCAGGAGTTAACGGTCAAGAGTGCGGACGGACGGGTGGAGATCAATGGTACCGTCGACCTTGACGACCTGGTCATGGTGGCGGTGAGCTCGGTTGCCGGAGGGCCTTAGTCCGCCGGCACAATGCTGATGTTGCCGCCAACTTCGAGGACGGCAAACTTCACCTGATCCAGACGCTCGAGACCATGCTGCTGGCGCGCCGCATCCATGACGTCCTGAAGGTCGACGCGCGCCCGGCGGAGGGCCCGCTCGTCCGGCTGACCGCGGCTGATCAGCACCGTGGCCACCCCGTCCAGCAGCCGCGCGACACCTGGCGACGCCCTCTTCACGTAGGAGAGGAAGATGTCGACCGTGCAGAGCGTAACGATGAGGACGACCGAGTTAACGATGGAGAAATCGTCCCCGAGCAGCGCCTGCTGGGTGGTTTCGGCGATGATCAGCAACAGCACGAAATCGAACGGCGTCAGTTCGGACAGCGTGCGGCGGCCGGCGAGGCGCATGACCACCAGCAGCACGACGTAGACGGCGACCCCGCGTATCACTGAGTCCATGTCAACCTCCTAGGGCAGAACGAACATGTCGAGCGTCCGCGGGGTCCCGTCGTCCACGGCCACCGCGAAAGAGGTGTAGCCCGGCTGCAGCGGGCTGATTCCGATCTGAACCTCCGCCTCAGCTCCGGCGACGGTATCGAAGGTGAGGCGGGTGCCATCCGGGCCGGTGACGGAGCGGGCCGGCTCCGGATAGATGCTGTCGACCTGCAGGGTTCCGGTGAAGTCAGGAGACAGTCGCAGGGTCCGCTGTTCCGGGCCGGGCGCGAGCCGCAGGACGAGCTGCTCGGCGGCCTGCCAGCGGGCGATGCGCGGATAGTCGATCGCACCATCGCCAAGGGGGACGAGACTGCGGGAGAGCGGTCCGCCGGCGCCGGTCAGGCCAAGCATAGCAGCGACCAAAAAGAGCCCGAACACCACCCAAGCTACCCGTTGCGCCGACCAGAAGTGTTCCTGGAAGGCGCGATGCTCTTCCAGTTGCAAGCCGTCGTCCCGCATGACGGGCGCCTTCGCCCTCTCACCACCCATGCGCGCGCATTCCTCCGCCTGCAGCCGCAGCTTCTTCAGGAGCAGCAACGGCTTGGTGGGCGGGCAAGTTCCGGCACCTGGCCGCAGGGCGTGCTATACCCCTGCAGGGGCTGTAAAAACATGGGTGCGGAGGCCAGGTCGATCCACTGGAGCACTCATGACCATCCGCAGCTGCCGCCCGGCACCGGCTATGCGTTCATCGCCGGCCAAGCGGCGATGGGCTGAGATCCGTTGCTGGCGGCTCGGGGAAGCGGACTTCGACGATGGGCACGCCCACTAGCCGGCACAGGTTGAACAACATCGCGGGAGGGCCGGAACAAAGGCCCGGCCGCTCCGTTGCCGTCTGGCAGTGCGGAACCGTTCCGCATGCTGACAGTCTGGAGCACCGCGATGAAGGCCCTTTGCTGGCACGGCAAGATGGATATCCGCTATGACACGGTCCCCGACCCCACGATTGAGGACGACCGCGACGCCATCATCAAGGTCAGCAGCTGCGCCATCTGCGGGTCGGACCTGCATCTCTATGACGGCATCATGCCGGGGATGAAGCACGGCGACATCGTCGGGCACGAGACCATGGGAGAGGTGGTCGAGGTCGGCAAGGGCGCCAGGGACGCCCTCCGGGTCGGCGAGCGTGTGGTCATCCCCTTCACGATCTTCTGCGGCGAATGCGACCAGTGCCGGCGCGGCAACTATTCGGTATGCGAACGCAGCAACCGCAACAAAGAGCTGGCTGACAAGGCCTTCGGGCATGCGCCGGCCGGGCTGTTCGGCTACACGCACCTCACCGGCGGCTACGCCGGCGGACAGGCCGAGTACCTTCGGGTGCCGTTCGCCGACAAGACCCACATCAAGGTGCCGAGTACACTCAGCGACGAGCAGCTGCTGTTCCTCAGTGACATCCTGCCCACCGGCTGGCAGGCGGCGGTGCAGTGCGAGATCGAGCCGACCGACATCGTCGCCATCTGGGGCTGCGGGCCGGTAGGACAGATGGCCATCCGCAGCGCCATCCTGCTTGGCGCCAAGCAGGTGATTGCCATCGACCGGGTGCCGGACCGGCTGGTGATGGCGGAGGCCGGCGGCGCGACAGTATTGAATTTCGAGGAAGAGAACACCGTTGTCCGGCTCAACGAGATGACGAACGGCAAGGGGCCGGACAAATGCATCGACGCGGTGGGGCTCGAGGCGCACGCGACGGCATCGCTGGACTCGATCTACGACAAGGCCAAGCAGGCGGTGGCGCTGGAGACCGACCGGCCGCATGTCCTGCGCGAGATGATGTATGTCTGCCGGCCGGCCGGCGTGCTCTCGGTGCCGGGCGTCTATGGCGGCGTGCTGGACAAGATCCCGTTCGGAATGGCGATGAACAAATCGCTGACGATCCGCACCGGGCAAACCCACGTCAATAAGTGGACGGACGACCTGCTTCGCCACATAGAGGAGGGGCGGATCGACCCCAGTTTCGTAATCACGCATACGGCAAGCCTCGAGGAGGGGCCGGCGCTCTACAAGACGTTCCGCGAGAAACAGGACGGCTGCATCAAGGTGGTCATGAAGCCCTAGGAGACTGAAAGATGGTTGAGACCTTGCCCGGACGAAGCTACAGCGCGGCCGATGCTGCGGCGCGGGGCCTAGGATGGCTGTCACTGGCGCTCGGAGCGGCAGAGCTGCTGGCGCCTCGAGAGGTGGCTCGTGCCACCGGACTCGAGGGACATGAGGGCCTCCTCCGTGCCTGCGGTCTGCGCGAGGTGATGACCGGTGTCGGGATTCTCTCCAGCCATGATGCCACACCGTTTATCTGGGGGCGCGTCGGCGGCGACCTGCTCGACCTCGCGATACTGGCCCCGGCAATCGCCGAGGGCGGTGAGAAGCGGCGCCGTGCCGGAGCCGCGACGGCGGTCGTCGCCGGGATAACGCTGCTCGACCTGGTGTGCGCCAAGGCGCTGAGCGACGAGAAGCGGCTGCCGCAGCAGCCGATCAAGGACTATCGCGATCGTAGCGGACTGCCCTACGGCCCGGTCGGTTCGCGGGGGTTGACGGCGCTCGAGGCAAGGCAGGGTTCGGAAGCCAATCGCGGCCCCGCCGCGTGACCCCCTGCCCCGGCTAATCCGGCAGCACGAACGGCAGATCGGTGGCGCCGGTCTGGGCCCCGGCCCGCGTCAGCAGCGCATGCACCTGGCCGCGGTGGTGGGTCTGATGGTTGAAGAGCTGCATGATGCACAGCATTCTCGGCTTACGCATCTCGCGCCCGACGGCGCCGCTGTACCACGTGATGTCGCCCGGGAGGTCCTCCGGCTGCACGCCCTCTCCCCATTGGATAATGGTTGCGTCGAAAGCTTCGCGGCGCCGACGGAGGTCGTCGAAGTCCTCGACCAAACTGCCGCTTTCGGCGATCGGAACGGCAGGCGGCGTGCCGACACCGAAGCGCGACAGCCAGAGCATGTCCGCCCAGAGGATGTGGCAGAGGGTAGCATGGATGGACTTGAAGAAGGCGCCGCCATCGGCGCGCCGCTCGGCATCGGTAAGGGTGGCCGCAGCGCCGTAGATGCGGCGATTGAGTTCGGCGTTGTAGGCCGCCATGGTGCGAATGTACCCGGGTGTGATCACTGCTGACTCCTCGCGCTGGAGGGTCCACATCTAGTGCTCACGCGCGGGCAGGCCAAGTGTCCCCAAGCGGAAAAGGCGACCCGTAGTGCAAATCAGTCCGGCCGCCGAAAACTTGCCTCCAGGCGCTCGACCAGCGCATCGAAGCGTTGCTTCTCGTCGGCGGGATAGCTGATCTCGAAGGCCGCGAAGCGCTCCAGGCCGGGCGAGAACATGAACTTCGCATAGAAGATCAGCTCCTGCGCCTCGAATCCGAGGCGCTCGTAGTAGCCGGAGAGGACGAACCAGCTGCGGCCGCCGGTGCGATAGGTGACCTCGGCGATGCGGTCGGCACGCGACAGCATGTCGGCGAAACCGGCCGCGCTCAGACCCTCGACATTCTCGCCGCCATAGACCTCAATCATGGCATCGCCGCCCCGCTCGTAGAGGCGCATCACCTCAGGCCCGGCATCGTCCTCGATCAGTTCGAACTGGGCCAGCGGCAAGTCAATGGTGAAGCCAAGTTCCGGATCCTCGTAGTACTGCCAGCCGGGTGCCTGGGCGATCGCCGGCAGGTTTGCGGTCAGTGCGAACAGCAGGGCGGCAAAGCGGATAATCAGGCGCGGCATCTTTCCCTCCACGGTTGGTACAATACGCGGCGCCGTGGTCAGGGGTTCCGCAGCTTCACCGCTTCATGCGGGAGGTCGTGGATGAAATAGTCCGGCCACAGGTCGCGAAACACGGCGATGTCGATCTGCAGCTTGTCCAAATGGGTTGCCATGCGCCGCGCCGCTGATTCCGGCTCGCCGGCGGCGATGGCCTCCAGGATCGCCGCATGCTCCTCGACGACCAGCAGCATGCGCCCGGGCTGCGGCAGGGTCAGGCGGCGATAGCGGTCGACCTGCGCCTTCATCTGCTGGATCAGGCGCCAGATGCCGGGATAGCCGCCGATAGTGGCGATGGCGGCGTGGTAGGACTCGTCGGCGTCGTGGAAGGCCGCCTCGTCGCCAGCAGTCGCACTGCGCCGCTGCAACTCCAGCAACTCCTGCAGCTGGGCGACACTGGCCGGCCCGGCATTGGTGGCCGCGGCGCGCACCGTGACGGCCTCCAGCGCATTCCGCGCCACCAGTGCCTCGGGAAGCGAGGAGATGGGGATGCGGGCTACGAAGGTCCCGGACTTCGGGACCACCTCGATCAGCCGCTCCTCCACCAGTCGCAGCACGGCTTCGCGCACCGGAGTTCGGCTGACGCCATGACCGAGAGCGAGCTCCTTCTCCTGAATTGGCGACCCCGGCGGCCGGCGCATGGAGACGATGTCCCGCCGCAACTCGCGGTAGAGGAGGTCGGAATTCCTTGCCGCTGCCCGCGGCCGCTGGGTGCGCCGCGCGGCCGGCGAGGCATTCGGCGCCCGCGGCTTCCGCGACCGTACCGCCTTGCCCTGCTCAGCCATGGCGTTCCTCCCTGTCCTTCCCATAGCGGCAGCCGGACGATGGTTCCAGCCTGCTTACCATCAGAGAACCATGGCGCGCATCGGCGGGGCGCACCAAACGGTCGCTGGCGCGTTGTGGCACGGAAAGGAGACGCGCCATGCAGGACGATACGCGCAAGGACAAGGATCTTCCCCTGAGCGATGACGTGCAACGTCCCCCGACCGGTCCGGCGGTGGATGACGAGGACCCGAACTACAGCCCGATGACAGACAAGAACGGCAAGAAGCGGCCCTTGCGGGAGGTGGAACCAGACGGCGTCGTGCGGCCGCTAAGCCCCGACGAGGATGCGGAGGAAGAGGTGCGCCGCCCGATCGAGCATCCGCCGAAGGACGCTCCAGGTTTCTGATGCGAGAGGCGGCAAGGTATGGGGTGAGCGGGTCCCCGTCGCTCATCAGAACGAGCGGCGCGGACAGCGATCAAACTCAGCGGCCGAACACCAGGCCCGGAAGCCATTCGGTGACCCAGGGAACGTAGGAGATGATGGCGAGGCCAGCGAGTAGCGGAATAAAGAAGGGCCAACTGGCCCGCAGCACCGCCTCCGATGAAATATTGGCCACCCGAGCCGCCACGAAGAGGCCGATGCCAACGGGCGGCGTGATCATGCCGATCAGGAGGTTGAAGCTGATCATCACGCCGAACTGCACCGAGCCCATGCCGTAGCCCTGGACCACTTCCAGGAGTATCGGCGCGAGAATGAGGATAGCCACCGGTCCTTCGAGGAAGGCGCCCGCCGCCACGAGAAAAATGTTGATCAGTATGATGCCGACGACGGGGTCGGTGGTGATGGTGGCCATCAGCTCGGCGGCCTGATGGGCGATCCGTTCGCGGGTGACGATGAAGTTGAGTGCGGAGGCTATCGCGAACAGGTACATGATGACCGCGGTCATGCTGATCGTCTCGACCAGCGCGAACTTGATCTTGGGCCAGCTGAACTGACGGTAGTAGACGCCCGCGATGATGGCATAGACGACAGCGATCGCGCCCAACTCCGACGGCGTTGCCACGCCGAGGATCAGCGCGCCGAGGATGACGGCCGGGGCCAGCAGTGCCGGCAGTCCGTCGACGCCTGTCCGCAGGACCTCGCGGGCGCGGAACGGTTCAGGCCTGCCCCAATCGGGCCTCGCGATCTTCATGTAGAGGTAGATGTAGAGCATCAGGCAAGCCGCCACCACGAGGCCTGCAACCAGCCCGCCCAGGAACAGCTGGCCGATCGAGGTATTGGTCGCGAGCCCGTAGATGACCAGGATGATCGAAGGGGGGATCAGCGGCCCGACGAGGCAGGAGGCGAGGGTGACAGCAGCGGAGAACGGAGCCGGATAACCGTTGGACTTCATCGAGCGGACCTCGATGGCGCCAAGACTCGCGAGGTCGGCCAAGGCCGAGCCGGACATGCCGGCGAAGATGACGCTCCCCAGTACATTGACCTGCGCCAGGCCGCCGCTCGCCCAGCCGACCAGCGCACGGGCGAAAGCGAAAATGCGTTCGGAAAGGCCGCCGGCGTTCATCAGGTTGCCGGCGAGGATGAAGAACGGCACGGAGAGGAGCGCGAAGCTATCCACCCCGTCGATCATCCGCGACGGGATGATGGCCGGCGGCACGCCGATCATCCAGATGCCGATGAGCGTGGCGATGCCGAGTCCGATGGACACGGGGACGCGCAGCAAGAACAGCGCGACCGAGATCAGCATCATCGTCAGAGAGATCATGGCAGGCCAACCCTTTTCACAGGTGGATCAGGGCGGGCGCCCGGAGCGACCAACAGTCTCACAACGGTTCGGCCCAAGGATTCAGGATCAGGCCGTGTTGCTCCACTCCGTGGATCGTCTGGCCACCCACCTGGTGCCGGTGCGCCCAGACGCCGAAAGCCCCGTAGTAGACACTGGTCAGAAGGATGCTGACGCTCGAGATCACCAGTGGCACGTAGGTGACGAAACCCGGCAGCTTCAGGACGGGCGACTGCATGTTGAACATGGTGGGCAAGAACAGCAGCACCAGCCAGAGCACGGCCACCGCGAAGACGCAGGTGAAGACCTGCTCGAGCACGAGTAGCGCGATCTGCCCACGGATCGGCAGCATCAGCGTCAGAAACTCGATATAGATCTCCCGACGGGTCTTGAAGACATAGGCGATGCCAAAGAAGTAGGTCACCAGCACGGTGAACTCGGCGATCTCCTGGGCCCACCACATCGAGATCCCGAACAGGTAGCGCAGGCCCGCCTGCGCCGTCGACAGCGCAACGACGATCACCAGGGCGACGATCGCCAGCACCAGTTCCACCCGGCCCAGGGTGGCCAGGAGCCGGCGGCAAACCGCCAGCCCCCTTGGCAAAAGCACGGGCGTCGCTGCGGGGCCCACGTCCGCGCCCATATCGAGGACTTACTCGATCGCCTGGATGCGCGCGAGCAGGCCCGGCTCTACCAGGCCGCGCGCCTCGAAGTCGGCATGGACCGGGGTCATCTTGGAGTTCCAGGGCTCCATCGGGGGGATGATGAGCGTGACGCCGAACTCTTCCTGCGCCTTGGCCACGGATTCTGCGTTGGCGACCGTCATCAGCCTGCCGATCTCATGGCTCGCCTCGCGAGTCGCCTGGTCGATGGCTGCACGTTGGCTGTCAGTGAGGCTGTCCCAAGTCATCTTCGACATCCAGGGGTGCATCATCTGGAAGTATTCGTGAATGTTGGTCCAGTAGCGGGCGTTCTCGAAATGCTTCATCTCGTAGTTGTCCGTCACCGTCCCAGTCAGGCCGTCGACGAGCCCGGTCGCGAGCGAGGTGTAGACGTCGGGCCACGGCACGACCTGAACGCTGGCGCCCAGTGCTTCCCATGACTTGATCGGGATTTCGGATTCGTACATGCGGATCTTGAAGCCGGACAGGTCGGCGGGCGTGAAGATCGGCCGGTTGCTGACGAGGCCGCGGTCATAGGGCCGCACCCAGTTGCGGGCAATCTCGGGATCCTGCAGTGCCTCGCGACCGGGAAACACGATGCCCTTGGATTCGAGCGTGTCGAGCATTTCACTAAAGACGTCGCTGCCGATGAAGCTCACAAAGTGATCCTGGTCGCGAAAGACCAGCGGCAGGCTGAGAACGCCGATGCGCGGCTCGAAAGTTACCAGCAACTCGATGACGTCCATCTGCATGTCGATGGACCCCGAGGCCACGCCCTGCACCATTTCGCGGGCGCCGCCGAGCTGCGAACTCCAGAAGATCTCGACCTTGAGTTCGCCGTTGGAGAGTTCGCCCACCCGCTCGGCAAAGAACTTGAAGCCGTCGGCTATGAAGTCGTTCTCGTTATTGTTGGCGCCGAGGCTGAGCGTCCGTGCGGCGGCGCTGGCGTGGAATGCGGGAACGATGATCATCGCCGCCGACAGGGCGAGCGCGAGAGCCCCCGATTTGATCGTTGATAGCATAGTCTTTCCTCCCAGTTATCGGGCCGCAAACCGGCCCGGCCCGCCGCGGATTGGCGCCAGCGGGTTCTTCCGAAAAGTTCAAGGCAAGAGTTTCAGATGCCCCCTACTCCAGCCGTCAGAGTCGCCGAAGCACCGGGCGACCTCCAATTCAAAACCGTCGAATTTCGTTAGCCGAAATCGCCCTGGATGGGCCAGCTCCTGTTTCTCAGGCCTTTGACGAATAGCCGCCGTCGATCACCAGCGTGGTGCCGTTGACGAAGCCCGAGGCGGCGCTGGCGAAGTAGATGGCGGCGCCCTTGAAGTCATCGGGGCTCCCCCAGCGACCGGCCGGCGTGCGGCCGAGAACCGCATCCTCAAGGCCAGGAATCTGGGCGCGGGCGCTCACCGAAAGAGGCGTATCGATCCAGCCTGGCAGGATGGCGTTGACCTGGATATTGTCCTTTGCCCAGGCGACGGCGAGCGCTTTCGTGAGCTGCACGATGCCGCCCTTGGAGGGGGCGTAGGCGACGCCGACGGCGCTGCCCATGAAGGAGGCGATCGAGCCGATATTGATGATCTTGCCGCCGCCCTGCCGGACATAGTGAGGGTAGACCGCCTGGCAGAGGAGGAAAGCCGCCGTGAGGTTGGTGTCCATCACGTCGCGGAACTCCTCGAGGGTGAAGTCCTGCGGCTGCTTGCGGTAGTTGATGCCGGAGTTGTTGACGAGGATGTCGACGCGGCCGAAGTCCGACACGGTCCTTTCGATCAGGCCCCGGCAGGCATCGGGATCGCGGATGTCGGTGGGGATGGCGGCGGCCTTCACGCCCTCCGCGCGAAGTGCCGCCTCGGCTGCTGCGTTCTTATCCGGATCGCGGGAGGCGACGACCACGTCCGCGCCCGCTTCGGCCAGCCCGATTGCCATCCCGAGGCCGATGCCACCATTGCCGCCGGTGACGACGGCGACCTTCCCCGAGAGGTCAAATATTTTCATGTCTTACGCTCCCAGCAGTGCGCCGGACGCGCCGGTGCAGGGAACTCTGCATAAGCCGGAGGTGCGGAGTATTACAGACAAGCCGTGCCGGGAAATTGCGCCATTTCGGGTGGAGAAACAGGAGAGTCTTATCGCCTCGGAGAAACTACCAGCTGGTGGCGATGTACTTGGTCTCGCAGAACTCGAGGATGCCGTGATGGGCGCCCTCGCGGCCGAGACCGCTCTGCTTGACGCCACCGAAGGGTGCCGCCGGATCGGAAACCAGCCCCCGGTTCAGGCCGACCATGCCGCTTTCGAGCTTCTCGGAGACCCGCAGCCCGCGCGCCAGGTCACGGGTGTACACGTAGGCGATGAGGCCGTATTCGGTATCGTTGGCGGCCGCGATCGCCTGGTCCTCCGTGTCGAAGCTGGCGATGGGCGCGACCGGCCCGAAGATTTCGTCGTTCATGATCAGCGCGTCTCGCCGGACTCCGGAGAGGACGGTGGGGGGAAAGTAGAAGCCATCCCCCCCGAGTGGCTTGCCCCCGGTCAGCACGGTTGCCCCGCGGGTTTCGGCGTCGGTGACGAGGCCGGCGATGCGCTCGACGGCATCCTGGTTGATCAAGGGCCCGCACTGGGAGCCGGCATCGTAGCCCTTGCCTACCTTCAGCGCCTGCATCCGCGCCGTCAGTCCCTTTGCGAAGGCCTCGTGAATACCCTTCTGGGCATAGAAGCGGTTGGCTGCCGTGCAGGCTTCGCCGCCATTGCGCATCTTGGCAATCATCGCGCCGTCCAATGCCGCCTCGAGGTCGGCATCGTCGAAGACGAGGAAGGGGGCGTTGCCGCCGAGCTCCATGGAACAGGATATCACGGTATCGGCAGCTTCGCGCAGCAGGCGGCGCCCGACCTCGGTGGAACCGGTGAAGGAGAGCTTGCGGACCCGCGGATCGTGCAGCATGGCGCTGACGGTCTTGCCGGAGCTGGAGGTCGTGTAGACGTTGACGACCCCGGCGGGCACGCCGGCCTCGGCGTAGAGGTCGGCGAGCACATAGGCGGTCAGCGGGGTCTCCGTCGCCGGCTTTAGCACCACCGTGCACCCAGCGGCCAGCGCCGGGGCAATCTTGCGAGTAGCCATGGCGGCCGGGAAGTTCCAGGGCGTCACGAGCACCGAGACACCGATCGGCTGGTGCTGGACGATAATGCGGTTGGCGCCGCTGGGGGCATGGTAGAGCTCGCCGTTGAGGCGCACGGCCTCCTCGGAGAACCAGCGGAAGAACTCGGCGGCATAGGTGACCTCGCCGCGCGCGTCGGTGAGCGTCTTGCCGTTCTCGAGGGCGATCAGCTCGGCCAGCATCTCCCGGCGCTCGATCATCAGCTCGAAGCAACGGCGCAGGATCTCGCCGCGCTCGCGGGGTGCGGTGGCGGCCCATCCGGGAAGCGCATCCGAGGCGGCGCCCACCGCTCCCATTGCGTCTTCGACGCTGGCGTCGGCGACTTTCGCGATGACGCCACCGGTGGACGGATCATAGACGGATATGCGGTTTCCGGTACTGCCCTCGACCCAGCGGCCGCCGATGAACAGGTTGGTCGGCAGGGTGGCGGGGTCGAAGCTCAGCGAGCTGGTATCGAGCGTGGGCATCGGTGCTTCTTCCTTCGAACTCAGGCGGGGTGCAGTCCGCTGCCGTCGCCGGCAAAGGCGGCGTTGACCAGCAGCGACATCGAGTGGGCGTCCAGCGGACGCGGGTTGTTCTTGACGAGGCGCGAAGCTCCCATGGCGTTGGTGGCTGTCCACTCCAGCTGGTCGCGCTTCAGGCCGAGCTTCTCAAGGGTATCGGGGATACCGATGGCGGCGCAAATCGCCGTCACGTGATTGATCGCACTGCGCGCATTGGCATCGTCTGATGCATCGGGCCGGGCGACGCCAAGGGCGTCGGCGATCTGTGCCAGTGCGGTGGTGCAATAGGGCCGGTTGAACTCCATCACATAGGGCAGCATCACCGCGACGCCGGCCCCGTGGGCGGTGTGGGTCAGCGCCCCGACCGGATATTGTACGGCATGAGCGGCGGAGGTGCCGGCGACGCCGAAGGCGAGTCCGGCCAGCATCGCCCCGTACATCAGGTGGCCCCTCGCCTCGCGATCGTCGCCATCGTCATAAGCGCGGCGCAGGCTGGTGCCGATATGGCGAATGGCGCTGAGGGCGAAACCGTCGCTGAGGGCGTTCTTGCCGACGAATACATGCTCGTGACCGAGCGCCGGCGTCGCCTCGCGGGTGATTGTCGTATAGGCCTCGATCGCGTGGGTCAGGGCGTCGGCCCCGGAGACGGCGGTGAGCGCGGGGGGACAGGTATAGGTGAGTTCAGGATCGCAGATGGCGGTGTGCGGGATGAGATGAGGGCTTGCGATTCCGACCTTCAATGTCCGTTCGGGGTCGGCGACCACGGCGACGGGCGTCACTTCGGAGCCAGTCCCAGCAGTCGTTGGCATGGCGATGAGGGGCAGTACCGGACCAGGCACCTTGAACTCGCCGTAGTAGTCGGCAAGGTCGCCGCCATGGGCCAGCAGCAGGGCGATGAGCTTGGCCGCGTCCATGCAGCTGCCGCCGCCGATGCCGACGATGACATCGGCGTCAAACCCGGCGGCGCCGTCGACGCCGGCAGCAACGCAGCTGCGCGGCAGCTCGGGATCGACAGCCGAGAACACCTTTACCGCGAGCCCCGCCGCACCGAGGCTGTCGACCAGTTCGGCGAAAACCGGCTCTCGCTCGAGCCTCGCGTCGGTGACGACCAACACCCTGTTGCCAAGGACGCGGGCGTGGCCGGCGAGGGAGAGGCGCTGGCCGGTGCCGAAGACCAGGTTGCGCGGCGCGCGCATGAGTCCGAACTGACTGTGCAAGACGTCCCCTCCGGCCTTAGGCGGCCATATCAATGATGCGATTCCAGACCTCGTCGGCGACGGACAACCCGCGCTCGAGGGTTGTCCGGCGGCTGGCGCGGCCGCGTTCACCAGGGATGCGTACGGCCTCGAAACCAGCTGCCGGCTGTTCGGCGCGGATCGCATCCAGATAATCCACCAGCCGGCCGGCGGGACCGTCGATGATGATGAAGACGTCGCCCTTGTTGCAGACCTCAGTTGAGTCGAGGGTGCCGCGGACCCCGGTGCCGAGTGCCGCACCGGTGAGGCTCGACACCAGCAGCTCGAAGGCGAGGCCGAGTGCAAAGCCCTTGGCGCCACCGAATGGCGCGATGGCGCCGTGCTTCGCCCGTTCGGGGTCGGTGGTGGGGTTGCCCTCCTCGTCCAGGGCCCAGTCGGGAGGAATCGGCTCCCCACGGTTGGCGTGATCGTGAATCCTGCCCATTGCGACGACGCTGGTGGCCGTGTCCATAACAAAGGGCTCCCCGCCCGTCGGCACGCCGATGGCGATGGGGTTTGTGCCGATCATTGCCCGCCGCCCGCCCCAGGGATGGACGAGGGCCTCGCTGGTGGTGAGCGCGATCACGCTCTGGCCAAGCGAGACGCAGTGCTCGGCGTAATAGGCGAGCATGCCGATGTGGTTGGAATTGGAGATGGCGGCCAGAGCCACGCCCTGCGATTTCGCCCGATCACCAGCGGCGGCCAGCGCGCGCATCGCGACGACCGGTCCGAGGCCGCGCTCGCCGTCGACGCTGAGGAAGGCGTGGCTCCGCCACTGATGGGCGCCGGTCGCAAGGGGATCGGCAACGCCGTTCCGGATACGCTCGATGAGGCGCGGCAGCCGCAGCAGCCCATGCGAGGCGAAACCCCGCAGCTCCGCCTCCAGCAGAACATCGCGCTGAACCGCGGCGTTGTCGGCAGGGACGCCCGCACGAGCCAGCGCAGCATCGGCGACTTCCTGAGCCTGGTGGACGGAAACGCGAGGCACGACTTTACGATCCGATCGGATATACGATTGCGACGCGCGCACTATGGTGATAGCTGTTTGTGCTGTCAACCGGGGTGGAAACGATGGCAGGCACGAACTCGGGAACGTTGATCAAGCGCCCCTCCCGGCTGGGGGACGAGGTGTATAACGCGATCTATGCACAACTGATGTCTCTGAAGATCCCGCCGGGCGGACGGCTCTCTGTTGACAGCCTGGTGCGCGAACTGGGCGTCTCGCAGACGCCGATCAGGGAGGCGCTGTCGCGCCTCGAGGCACAGGGGCTGGTGGTCAAGACCCACCTCGTCGGCTACAGCGCGGCGGCACAGATGGACGCCAGCCGCTTCGAACAACTCTACCAGCTGCGCTCGCTGCTGGAGCCCTTCGCAGCCGGGCAGGCCGCGGTGAACATGAGCGAGGAAGCGCTGGCGGCGCTCACGGGGCATGCCGCTGCCATGTCCCCGGACGGTGGCGATCCCGACATCGCCTACAGCCGGTTCGCGCAGTGGGACAGCGAGTTCCACAATATGGTGGCGAGCGGCAGCGGCAACGAGTTGATCCAGGAGACGCTGGCGCGGCTGCACATCCACGTCCACCTGTTCAGGCTGGTCTATCATGCCCGGGCGGCAGCGGCCGCCATCGAGGAACACGCGGAGATCATCGACGCCATCAGCCGCCGGGACCCTACCGGAGCCGAAGCGGCAATGACGGCCCATATCCAGCGCTCCAAGGAGCGCTTTGCCCGCGCCGTGCAGCCATAGGCCTGTGCAGCCTCATTGTCCGCTGAGGAACTTCCGGTTCACCCACCCCTCAAAGCCTCCGGCGCGCACCTTCTGCCAGTTGCCGACGGCGTAGGGGAGGAAGGCAATCTCGCACTGGTGGCGCCCCAGCACCATCATGATGCGCGAAGTGGCGGCAGGATAGGCCCGGAGGTTGAGGCCATCGCCCGGCCCGACCCCGCTCACACAGTAGCGGGCAGGCGAAACCATCGAAATGTACCTGCTGTGGACCCAGCCGGCAAAGTGGCCGTCTTCGATTGGACACCATGAGCCTTGGCAGGTCCCCATGACGATGATCCCGCAGTCGCCGTAGCGGTGTGTGGTCACCACTTTGCTGGCGGCGCTGGCCCTGGCACGAACGTTCAGCACGTCAGAGGCCTTCACGTTCACCACGCAGTGCTCCTCCCCTTCGACGACCTGAGTGGAAGCGGCAATGGCTGCGGGGACCGAGAGGGGGGCAAGGGCGAAAGCAAGGGCAAGAGCCAGAACGCGGCGCATCGGGAATCATCTCCGTTGTGTCCACCATGAGCCGCACCGAATGAACGGTCGCTGAATGGCTGCTGCGAAGTGGCGGCATGGCATGGACGCCCTGGCACACTTCCCTTTGAGGCCTCACGCAGCAGGGAGCAGCAGTGCAAACCCGATCGCGAGGCCGAGCGCCAGAAGGATCATCAGGGCGGCAAAGATGCGGGCGAGGATCGGGCGCATGATTCAAACCAACTCGAAGACTTCGCTGTCGATGTGATTGCGGCTCACGCCCAACTTCAGCAGAGCCTTTCGCACGGCCGTCAGCATCGGCGCGGGGCCGCAAAGCATGTGCGGCCAGTCGCGGCTCTCGGTTGGCAGCAGTTCAGCCAGTAGCGCCTCGTCAACCATTCCCTCGCGCGTCTCAAAGCCCTCGGGTGGCCAGCGCTTAGGGTCCTCAGGCGGGTCCTTGATGACATGGATGACACGCAGGTCAATGGTCCTGCCGATGCGCACCAGCTCGTCACGGAAGGCAACATCGTCCCAGGTGTTATTGGCATATATCACCGTCACCGGGCGCGGATCGTGCCGTTCCTCCAAGGCCTGCAGGTTCGCGATGATCGGCGTCACGCCCACGCCACCCGCGATCATGACGAAACCGCTGGCGTCCGCTTCGCGGTCGATTGAGAAGACGCCGTAAGGCCCGTCTACATAGGCGATGCTGCCAGGAGCAGTGTTCGACAGCCGCTTGCTATCGTCGCCGAGGGGCTTAATCGAGAAGCTGAGCTCCGGACCCTTGTCGGGTGCCGTCGAGATGGTGAACGGATGCTCCTGCAAGGCGAAGGGCGAAGTTCCCACGGTGAGCCACGCGAACTGGCCCGGCCGCCAACCGTGAAGAGGTCTCCCTTCGGGGGCCAGGACAAGCGTGCGCACGCCATCGCCCTCATCACGGTTCTCAGTGACACGCCAAGGGTTGCGCCATTGGTCCCAGGGCCGCAGCACCCTAATCCACAAGATCAGTCCCAGCCATGCCAGCGTCGCTGCGAGCCACAGGGCGCGTGTGGCGTCCTCCCGGGTGAAATGCGAGGCGCCCAGAACATGCCAGATCGCCGCCCCGAACCCACTCACTGCCAGCGCAACGTGGAGGCGCCGCCACCACAAATAGTCGAGCCTGAGCCGCTTGCGGAATTCCGAACTGACGACCAGCAGCACGAAGCAGCCGAGCGCCACGCGACCTGCTGTCATGTGGGGCCGCGCCTCCAGGGGGTTCAGCACGCCGAGATCGTTCTGGTACCAGATGTAGAGAATTCCAAAATGGCCCAGCATCAGGGCAACAAGCCCCCAGCTGAGAAAGCGGTGAAAGACCACCACGATGTCGGCCCCGAAGGGATGCAGCAGCGGTTTGAGCCGGCCCGTCAACGCAAATTGCATCCCCGCCAAAGAGAGGGCGGCGAAACCGAGTCCCAATGCAAAATCGCGAAGGAAGCTATCAGCGGCCGGAGGGTTGCCCGCAAGTATGACGACGAACGGCAGAGCCAGCAGCAGGGCCGCCAAGCCCAGCCATGCCCCGGCTTCGAACCATACGTGGTGAGCCCGATCCTCAGGTCTAACGTGGCGGACAGGATCGGATCGGCTGTTCATCGCGATGAAACGCCCGCCTGTCGGGGCAGTTCCTCACAGCGGGGCGGCATCGCGCCTTCCTTCCCACCGCCACGACGCTCTCCGTCATGTGTTCGACAGCCGGGCGCTCTTGGCTTGGCCCCGGGGCATTCGGGACTTCAGGCTCCGCGACCAAACCCGCGGACGACCGATAGTGCCATGCAAAGCCACCGAATACGGCGCCGACCTGACACGCCTCGCCAGTGTGAGCCCCTGTCCCCCACATCTGGGCAGCTCATCCTTCGGAGAGGCGGTCCCGCATCTTCTCTTCACGTTCCGCTATCTCGGGGGTCACTGCGTCGCCGAAATCAGCCATGTCCACCACTGGACGAATCTCGATCTCGCTAGGGCCAGGCATCGGGTTCGGACAGCGCTTCACTCACTCTACCGCCTCCGCCATGTCCCTCACTTCCCAGATCCAGTAGCCGGCGACCAACTCCTTGGTCTCGGCGAAGGGACCATCGATCACGGATCGTTTCGCGCCGTCGAAGGCGATACGCTTGCCGGCCCGGGAGGGCTTAAGCCCGTCACCGCCTACCATGATGCCGGCATTGATCAGCTCTTCATTGTACCTAGTCATCGCATCGATCAGCTCTGTAGAAGGCATGGCGCCCTGCTCGCTGTCCTCGGTCGCCTTGACGAAAACCACGACGCGCATCTGTTCATCTCCCTTGGTTGATCAAGGCCACCGGCGGCCTCTCGAGAAGTCGACGAACGAGGAAGCGTGAAATCGACACCACAGCAGAAATCGCGTTCAAACCTGCTTCCGCCACTTTCTAGGGGGCAGGACGTGCCCCTCAAATTCGCATGAAGTCCAGCAAACGGAGCGGCGATTGTCGGCGTTCAGCGGTCAGAAGCGCGTTCCGGTGCGTCGAGTCTCGGCAGAGGCGCTCCGTCCGAGCCTTTAGCGGTAGAGGTCGTGGCGACGATCCCCGCGGTAGGTTGCGATTGCGCGCCACTGTTCCAGCTCCCCGCTCTGGTAGCGAATATCCGCTGCCGCAATGCCCTGCGCGTCTCCGGCGGAGGCCAGCACCTTGCCGGACGGCGCGACAACGCAGGAATGGCCGAGCGAATCGAAGCCGGCCTCCGGCCCGACGCAGTCTGCCATTGCCAGCCAGACCCCGTTCTCGAGCGCCCTGGTGCGGGCGAGTGCCTCGACTGCAGAGCCGGTCCAACCCCAGGTGCCGCGCTGAAAGTCATTCGTGATCCAGTTGGTGCTGTTGATCACGAGGTCGGCGCCGAGATCGACCAGCTTGCGGATAAACTCGGGGAACATCAGGTCGTAGCAGATGCTCATGCCAATCCGCCCGATGGCGGTCTCCACGACGATTGGCTCGTCCGCCGCCGCGTACCATTGCCGTTCCGCAGCAAACAAGTGCACCTTGCGATAGGTGGCGAGGCGCGTGCCGTCGGGCCCGAACAGCAGCTGCGCGTCGTAGTATTTCCCGGCCTCTGCGATGGCCATACCGACCGCGAGATGGACGCCGTGCTCGGCGGCAAGGCTCGCGAGGCGCTGCGCGCTCGGTCCGTCTTCCGGCTCCGCCAACTGTGCCAGGCGGTCGGCGATGAAATAGCCGGTGGTCGCCGTCTCGGGCACCACGACCAGCTGCGCACCCTCTGCCGCGGCGGCAGCGACCAAGCCCCGTATGCGGCCGAGATTTTGCTCCACATCGCCGGGAACGCAATGCAGCTGGGCGGCGGCGATGCGGATGGCAGGTGACGGTGTGGGGGTCATTGCAGTTCTTTCCTTGCGGAGCCACCGGAGGCGGCGATCAGGATGGCGGTTTCGTCGGCCTGCTCGACCGGCATCTCGGCAACGAAGCGGCGATCGGACATCACGACGATGCGGTGGCTGAGCACCATCAGCTCCTCGATCTCCGAGGAAATCACGAGGACGGAGGTGCCGGCAGCGGCGAGTTCCCGCAGGATGTCGTGGATCTCCGCCTTGGCGCCGACATCGACGCCGCGAGTGGGTTCGTCGCAGATCAGCAATTGCGGGGCGGCGAGGAGCGCGCGGCCGAACACCACCTTCTGCTGATTGCCGCCGCTCAGTTTCGAGATCGGCGTGCCGAGGCTGGCGGCGACGAGGCGCAGCCGCTCGAGGATCGCGCGCGAGCGCTCGCGTTCGCCGCGGCGCCGCCGAAAGCCCCACTGCCCCAGCTCCGGCAGCACGGAGGCGGTGGCGTTGTCGATGATGTCGAGGCCGGAAAAGATGCCATCGCGCTTGCGGTCCTCGGTGAGGTAGACGACGCCGCTTCGCATGGCGGCGCGTGGCGAGCGGGTGCGAAGCTCCTGCCCACCCATCCGTACCACCACCTGTGCCTCAGGTGAGCCAAGCCCAGCAAGGGCACGGGCGAAGGTGGTGCGACCGGCGCCGACGAGACCTGCGAGGCCGACGATCTCGCCTCGCCGAAGCTGCAGCGACTGAGGCGTCTCACCGGGGCTGTAGGTAATGTCGAAGCTCTCGGCGGAACTCGGAGGGGGTGCCTGACGGGGCGCCATGGCGCGGCTCTCGCCGATCATCATGGTGACGATATCGCCGAGGGTCAGCCCCTCCCGCACCCGCGTTGCAACCTTGCGCCCGTCGCGAAGTACGGTGACCCGGTCGGCGATGGCCAGCACTTCGTCCAGCCGGTGGGAGACGTAGAGGATCAGCAGCCCGTCCTGGCGCAGGCGGCGCATGATCGAAAACAGATTGTCCTGCTCGGCGAGGGAGAGCACGGCGGTCGGCTCATCGAGGATCAGGATGCGAGCGGCGAACGACAGGGCGCGGGCGATTTCCACCATCTGCTGCTGGGCGACGCTGAGGGAAGAAACCTCCGCGGCCGGGTCCAGCGCGATGGCGTGCTGCCGGAGCAGGGTAGCGGTCTCCTCAAGTAGCCGCCGCTGGTCCACCAGACCGCCGCGCCCCCTCGGCTCACGGCCGAGGAAGATGTTCCGCGCCACGCTCAATTGCGGGACGAGCGAGAATTCCTGGTAGACGGTGGCGACGCCGAGAGCCTGCGCAACCTGTGGGCTGGTCAGGCGAACGGGGGAGCCGTCCAACCGTATCTCCCCCGAACTCGGCGCCACCGCGCCCGACAGCAGGTTCATGAGAGTGGACTTGCCGGCGCCGTTGGCGCCGACGATGGCGTGGATCTCGCCGGCCTCGGCGGCGAGATCCACCTCCTTGAGGGCCGCGACGCCCGGATAACGTTTCGACAGTCTTGCGACCTCAAGCAGGCTCATCGCGGCCGTTACCTTACTGCTGGGGCAAGAATTCAGGGGGTAGTTCCGTCGCCCACCAGTCATCCGGAGCATCCGGGCTGACATAAGGTCCGATATCCTCGGGTGCGATATACTCCGAAGGCACAGCGACACCGCGCTTGACCGGCTCGCCCTGGAGGATGTCGAGACCGATCTGCACCGCCACCTGGCCGGCACGGGTCGGGAAGGTAACCGCACCGCCCTCATTGTTGGCTGCCACCCACTTCAGCCAGCCATTGTACTCGTCGCCCGGGGAGAAGGTGACTTCGCCAAGTCGCCCCGCCTCGTCGAAGGCTTCGGCCATGCCAATGGACATCTGCCCGGCCGGCGAGAACACGCCGTCGATGGTCGGGAAGCGCTGCAGCAGGTTCTCGGTGATCTGCTTGGCCTTCGCGCGGTTCCAGTCACCATACTCGACGCTCAGCAGCTCCACGTCGGGGTACTCCTGCAGGACCGTTTCGAGGGCGTCGAGTTGATCGACTGCCGCAGTGGTGCCGGCGATCGGCAGCATGGCCACGATCTTGCCCTCGCCGCCCAGGTCCTCCATCAGCTGCCGCGCGACCATCTCGCCGATATTCCACTGGCTGATATATGCGTTGGACACGGTACCGGGGGCATCGGTGAAGCCGCCGCCGGCCTGCACCGTCGGCACCCCGGCCTCCACCGCCCGCTGCAGCACATCGGCGACCGAGGCGTCATCGACCGGCCAGTAGATCAGGAGGTCGATGTCCTGGCGCAGCAGGTCTTCGATGTCGGACACCTGCTTGGCTGGATTGAAGGCGGCGTCGGTGACCACGATATCCGTGATCTCCGGGTGCTTCGATGCCTCCCAGCGCACGTGCTGGAGGGCGAACACCACCCATGAGTTCGACAGGTAGCCGGCGGAAACGCCGATCTTGTAAGGCCCTTCCTTTTTGAACTCCGTCGTATCGACGGTTTCCGCCGCCTTTGCGGTCTGAGCGGCATCCGTCGCCTGGTCCGCAGTTGCGGGCGAGATCATCAGTCCCGCAGCGGTGAGCCCCGCGATCGTCAGGAGCAGTCTTCGGTGCAGTCGCATTGTCCGGTTCCTTGTGTTGATCCGTTAGCCGACGTTCTGGCCCATCCGCCCATAAAGGGCGGAGGCGAGAATGATGATGCAGCCCATCACGACCAGCTGCATGTGGTAGGGGAGCCCCCCGATATTGACGAGATTGAAGGCGATCACGAGCACCAGCACGCCGGCCAGCGTGCCGGCGATGCCGCCGCGGCCACCTTCGAAGGTGGTGCCGCCGAGGACGATTGCTGCCAGCACCTGGAACTCGAGCCCCTGCCCCGCTCCGGTGCTGGAGACGCCCGAACGCGCCAGCAGAGCGATGCCGGCCAGGGCGCCAAACAACCCAGAAAGAGCGTAGGCGGCAACCGTCACGCCGCGCACCGGCAAGCCGGAAAGAACCGCAGTGGCGCGGTTGGTCCCGACAAGGAAGAGCTGCTTGCCGAAGACGGTAGTCTTCTCGATCAGGAGACCGACCCCCACCATGACCAACAGAGCAATGGCCAGCACCGGCACGAGCCCACCGATGCGATAGTTGAAGAACTCGCGGAAGCCGGGCGAAACGATGCCCTTGGCAGTGCCGCCGGTGAACATCTGTGTCAGCCCCACGACGGCGACCCCCATGCCGAGCGTCAGTATGAACGGAGAAACGCGGTTGAAGGCCACGAGCAGGCCATTGACGGTGCCGATGGCAAGTCCCGCGGCGCAGGCGGCGAGCAGCGCCAGCGGCAGGTTGGCAGCCTCGCCACCCATGACGGCGGCGCAGATCACCGCGGTGAGGGAGATGACGGCGCCGACCGAGAGGTCGACGCCGCCGAGTATCATGACCAGCGTGACACCGACCGCGGCGATGCCGACCGGCGCTACCTGGCGCAGGATGTTGAAGAGGTAGTTCGGTTCGGCGAAGGCCGGCGAGAGGGCAACACCGGCGAGATACACCGCCAGCAGGACGAAGAAGATGGCATGGCGCGAGAGGCCATGCAGCGCGAAAGAACTGGTCTTGCCGGCGAACGCGCTCATGGACCGGCCCGCCGGGGCTGGTTCAGGAGGATCGCCAGGATGACGATCAATCCCTTCACGAACATCTGCACGAAGGCAGAAACCTCGAGCAGGTTGAGCACGTTGGAGATGATCGCCAGCATGAAGACGCCGGCAAGCGAGCGGGCGATGCTTCCGCGCCCACCGGAGAGGGCGGTGCCGCCCAGCACGACGGCCACGATGGCGTCGAGTTCGAGGCCGCTGCCGGCGAGCGGATAGCCGGTACCGAGGCGTCCGGCGAGGAGCAGCCCCGCCATTGCTGCAGTCAGGCCGGAAATAACGAACACCGAAAGCCGAACGCGTTCGACACTGATGCCCGCCCGTCGGGCGCTCTCGGCGTTCCCGCCGACGGCAACGAGGTGGTAGCCGAAGGAGGTGCGGGCGAACAGCAGATGCGCTCCGAACGCCAGCGCCAGCAACAGCAGGCCCGCGTAGGGGACGCCCAGGACGCTGCCGTTGGCGAGCGTGCCGAGCAGATCGGAGGTGCGGCCGACGCTGCGGTCGGTATAGGTGAAGATGGCGCCCTGCAGGATCGACATCATGCCGAAGGTGAGGATCAGGGGATGCAGCCGCAGCGCGTTGAGAAGCGCGCCATTGAGGAGGCCGATGCCGCCCCCGATCAGCAGCATCAGCGCCGCCACCGGCAGCGTCAGCGCAGCCTCACCGTTGATCATCGCGGAACTGAGGACGACGACGAGGCCGGCGATCATGCCGATGCTAAGATCGAGCATGCCGGCGGTGATGACAAAGGTCTGACCGACGGCGAGGATTCCGAGCACGCCCGCCTGCCGGACGACGTTGGCCAGATTCACGGGATCGCGAAAAGCAGGAATGGTCACCGCCGCTGCGAGGATGCCCAATGCCAGCAGCATCCAGATGCCGTCCCGGTCGAAGGCGAAGCTCGGGCGTTTGGCGGTCACAGCCATGTGCGCACTGTGGCGGCGTCAGCCACCCAGCCGTATTTCATGGCGAAGTTCTTGAGCGTCGCCGCATGCAGATCGGGAGCGAAGGACGAGACGCCGTCCGATACCATGGTCGTCCGGTAGCCGTGGTGGAAGGCTTCCCGGGCCGTTTCCTCGACGCAGATCTGCGTCACGGTGCCGGTGACGACGAGGGAGGTCACCCCCAGCGCCTGCAGATTGCTCTCAAGGTCGGTCCCGTGGAAGGCGCCGTAGCCATGCTTGTCCACCACGAGGTCCTGTGCCTGCGGCGCCAGTTCTTCGACGATTCCGGCGCAGTCCAATTCCCCGGCAGCGTCGCCATAGCTGCGGCGAAAGCCTTTCCAGCAGCACCTGGTGTCCGGACGGCACTGGGGCGACCAGAGCCACAGCAGGTTTTCCTCTTCACGCGACAGGAAGCGGGTGAAGACGATCGGGTGGCCCCTGTCCCGGAACGCGCCGATAAGCCTGTTGATCGGATCAATAGTAAGCCGGGCGTCCGGGACTTCCAGCGGCGCCCCGACCCGGACAAAGTCGTTCTGCATGTCGACGACGACCAGCGCCGGGCGCCGGACCCGCTTGGCCGGGGCCACGTCGGCCGCCGTTGCTCCACCCGCTGCGTCCAAGGCTGGCGTCTCCTCGCCTTTCGCGTGCCGTCACGTCAGGCACGCTTCTTGTGACCGACCATGCGATAGGCTAAGAAGAGAGTCAACATTATCCAAACGGTTGGTTGACGATGGCGACGACGGCTGAACTGGCGCGACCACGCGCAGAACTGGCAGAGGGATCGCGCCAGCAACTGCTGTCCGCGGCGCGCACCGCTTTCGCCGAGGGCGGCCTCGAGGGTGCTCGCGTCGACGACATCGCCCGGCGCGCGGGGACCAACAAGCAGCTGGTCTACCACTACTTCGGCAGCAAGGACGGCCTGTATGCCGCGGTCCTCGAGCAGGTCTATCACGAGATCCGGGAGCTCGAGGTGAAGCTGAATCTCGAGGCCTTTCCTGCCGAGGAGGCGATGCGGAAGCTGGTTGAGTTTTCGTTCGACTATCTGGCAGAGAACCCGGATTTCGTGCGTATTCTCGCTGACGAGAATGCACATGGCGGCCGCCACCTACAGGCTTCCGCCACGGTCGAGGAGATGAACCGGCCGATCATCGAGCTGATCTCGAGGACCCTGGAGCGGGGCATGGAAGAGGGGATCTTCCGGCGCGGCCTCGACCCGCTGCATGTCTATCTCTCCATCGCCGGAATGTCGTTCTTCTATTTCGCCAACGTCCATACGCTGAGCCGCGCCTTCAACCGAGAGTTGCGCGAGCCGAGCGCGGTGGCGGAGCGGCGGGCTCACATCGTGGATTTCGCGCTCAACGCCATTCGAAGTCGCGGGCCGGCCGACTGACGCTTGACAAAGCGACCGGCCCCCCTGAGTATCAACCATATGGTTGATCCAGGGGCATTGAGGTCAGATGATGAGCAACAGCGGCGCGGTAGCAAGCGAACCCTCGAGCTTCGCCGACGTCGAGGCGCTCGAAGAACGGCTCTCGCGGCCGGACGACGCCGTGATCGCGGATCTCGCTGGTCTTGACGGGGACATCCTGATTCTCGGTGCCACCGGAAAGATCGGGCCGACCCTGGCGCGAATGGCGAAACGGGCACTGCCGGACCGGAAGGTCTACGCCGTGGCCCGCTTCAGCGACCAGGCCCTGCTCGGAAAGTTCGAGGCGCAGGGGATCGAGGCGATCCAGGCGGACCTCCTGGACCCGGCCGCCCTCGAGTCGCTGCCGCAGGTGAAGAACGTGCTGCTGGTCGCCGGCTACAAGTTCGGCGCCTCGGATGCTCCGGCCAAGACCTGGGCGATCAACACCCTGCTGCCGGCGCAGGTGGCGGCGACGCTGCACGACCGGCGGCTGGTCGCCTTCTCCACGGGGTGCGTGTACCCGTTCGTGCCGATTGCTTCGGGAGGCGCCACCGAGGATTATCCGCTGACGCCGCCGGGGGAGTATGCGAACAGCTGCGTCGGTCGGGAGCGGGTGGTGGAGTGGCAGAGTGCCCGCAACGGTACCGCCGCGCTGCTGTTTCGGCTGAACTACGCCATCGACTGCCGCTACGGGGTGCTGCACGACATCGCGACCAAAGTCGCGGCCGGCAAGCCGGTGGACATCTCCACCGGCTACGTCAACGTCATCTGGCAGGGCGACTGCAACGCGATGGCGCTGCGCTCGCTGCTGCACTGCACCAACCCCGCGCGCGCCCTCAACGTCACCGGCCCCGAGACGCTGTCGGTCCAGTGGCTGGCGGAGCAGTTCGGCAAGCGGCTGGGCAAGATCCCGGAGTTCCGCGGCGAACCGGCGCCGACTGCGTGGCTCAACAATGCCGGCCAAGCCTTCGGCCTCATGGGCTACCCCAAGGTGCCGCTGGAGCGGATGCTGGACTGGGTGGCGGACTGGGTGGCGCGAGATATGCCGAGCCTGAACAAGCCGACTGGCTTCGAGGTCCGCGACGGTGCCTATTGACGGCGCTGCCACGCCCATAACTCCAATGTCCCCGGACGACATCATTGCCGGCATGGCACTGGTCGAAGAAGCCGGGTGGAACCAGGTGCCCTCAGACTGGACCATGATGCTGCGACTGGGGCGAGGGTTTGCCATCCGAGACGACAGCGGCACGATGATCGCGAGCAGCATGATCCTGCCCTATCCACCACGCTTTGGCTGGATCGGCATGGTGCTGGTTCGGGGGTGGTTCCGGCGCCGCGGTCTGGCGACCAGGCTGCTGCGCCGGGCGGTCGAGGATATCGAGCAGGCGGGGCTGGTGCCGATGCTCGACGCCACCCCGGCAGGGAAAAGGGTGTACGACAGTCTCGGCTTCAGTCCGGTGCTCGAGCTGCAGCGCTGGCGGGGCAAGGGCAGCGGAGCGGGCCACCACTTTCCCGGCGGCGCCGACCTGACGGCAGCCGCTGCCATGGACGGAGCTGCCTTCGGCGCCGACCGCTCCGCGTTGCTAGCCGACTTCGCGGCGCGAGGGAACTGCTTCGCGGTGAGCGCCGCCAGCGGCGACACCCACGTCTTCACCCGCTCCGGGCGCACCGCGACGCAGATCGGGCCCGTGCTGTCTGCCGACGATGATGCCGCGGCTTCTGCGCTCGGGGCGACGCTGGATGTCCTTCAGGGATCGGTTCTGCTCGACGTGCCGGTCCGCGAAAGCAGACTCGCCACACTGCTTTCGGACCGCGGTTTCACGGTTGAGCGCCCGTTCACCCGGATGGCACGGGGCGCGGTAGGAGAGCCCATCCTCGGCGCAGCGGCGCGGGTCACCGCGGGAGCCGAACTCGGATAGGAAGAGCAATGCACTGGACAGACATTCCCGCCGACGTTCTCGCGGCTTTCCGCGACGGTACCGTCATACCGGCACAGCCGCTGGCACTGGACGCGCGGCGACAGTTCGACCGGCGGCGGCAGCGCGCGCTGACGCGCTACTATATCGACGCCGGCGCCGGCGGTCTGGCCGTCGGCGTCCACACCACGCAGTTCGCCATCCGCGACGTCGGTCTCTACCGGCCGGTGCTGGAGGCCGCTGCAACGACGGCAGCAGGCTGGACATCGCGGCCACTGATGCTGATCGCCGGCGCCGCTGGGCCCACCGCACAGGCGGTCGGTGAAGCGCAGACGGCGCAGGCGCTCGGTTATCATGCGGTTCTGCTGAGCCTTGCCGCTCTCCGAGGAGCCAGCGAAGACGAACTGATCGACCACTGCGAGGCCGTGGCCGCAGTGATGCCGCTGGTCGGCTTCTATCTGCAACCGGCGGTCGGCGGCGTCGTTCTCCGCAGCTCCTTCTGGCGGCGGTTCGCCGCCATCGACAACGTCATCGGCATCAAGGTCGCCCCCTTCAACCGCTATGCGACGCTCGAGGTGATGCATGGCGTTGCGGCGGCGGGTGCCGGCGAGCGGATCTCGCTCTATACCGGCAATGACGATCACATCGTGCTCGACCTAACCGTACCTTTTCGCACGGAGGCCGGGGAATTGCACTTCGTCGGTGGGCTGCTGGGGCACTGGTCGGTATGGACGCGGAAGGCGGTGGAGATCCTCGAGCGCTGCAAGACGGCGCGGCAGGCGCCCGCGGTGCCCTCGGCACTCTTGGCCCTCGACAGCGCCGTAACGGACTGCAATGCTGCCTTCTTCGATGTCGCCAACGACTTTCACGGCGTCATCGCCGGCTGCCATGAAGTACTGCGGCGCCAGGGGCTGCTGGAGGGACGCTGGTGCCTCGATCCCGACGAGGATCTGAGCCCGGGGCAGAGTGAGGCCATCGACCGGGTCTACCGGCTCTATCCCGAGTTGAACGACGACGCCTTCGTCGCCGAGAACCTGGAGCGGTGGCTGTCTTCGGACTGACCGTGAGGAGGCGGAATTGTTCCTATCGGTGTTCGACGTCTTCAAGATTGGCATCGGACCATCCAGCTCCCACACCATGGGGCCGATGGTGGCTGCCAACCGCTTTCTCGAAGAGATCGCGACCGGTGACTGGCCACGGCCGCGCGGGGCGGAGATCACGGCACTGAAGGTCTCGCTGCATGGCTCCCTCGCCTTCACCGGCGTCGGCCACGGCACTGATCGGGCTATCGCCCTCGGCCTCTGTGGCCTTGCGCCAGACGCCATCGAAGCCGAGCAGATCGAGGCGACCCTAGAGCGCGTGCGGGCCGAGGGAATGGTTCGGCCGCCGGGGCACCCACCATATCGGTTCCGGCCCGACCGCGATCTCCACTACGACCGGAACGAGCGGCTGCCGGGACATCCCAACGGGCTGCAGTTCTTCGGTCACGACGAGCACGGGGCGCTGCTGCTGCGCCGGGTCTACTACTCCGTCGGCGGCGGCTTCGTGCTGAGCGAAGCCGAACTGGAGGCCGGCGGCCCCGCCGCGGCCACCAATGAACCTGCCGCGCCGGTTCCCTACCCCTTCGCTACGGCGGCAGAAATGCTGGAGATGGCGGCGGGGTCGGGACTTTCGATTGCCGGCATGAAGCGGGCCAACGAAGAGGCACGAATTGGGCGCCCTGCCCTCGACGCAGGTCTCGACCGGCTGTGGGGGGCCATGGACGACTGCATCGAACGCGGCTTGGGCACCGGCGGCGTGCTGCCGGGGGGCCTCAAGGTGCAGCGCCGCGCCGGCCGCATCCACGAACAGCTGCAGGCGGCGCGGACGCGGAACGAGATGGACCCGCTGGCGGCGACCGACTGGCTCAGCGTCTTCGCCATGGCCGTCAACGAGGAGAATGCCGCCGGCGGGCGCGTGGTGACGGCCCCGACCAATGGCGCCGCGGGCGTCATTCCGGCGGTACTCAAATACCACCAGTCGTTCAGGGCCACTGCCTCCCGGCAGCAGCTCCGCGACATGCTGCTCACGGCCGCTGCCATAGGCGGCATCATCAAGCATAAGGCCTCGATCTCGGGAGCCGAGGTCGGCTGCCAGGGCGAGGTTGGTTCCGCCTCGGCGATGGCGGCGGCGGCGCTCTGTGCGGCGATGGGGGGCACGCCGCTGCAGGTGGAGAACGCGGCGGAGATCGCGCTGGAGCATCATCTCGGCATGACCTGCGATCCGGTGGCGGGACTCGTGCAGATCCCCTGCATCGAACGCAACGCTTTCGGTGCCGTCAAGGCGGTGACCGCTGCCTCTCTCGCCATGAAGGGCGACGGCACGCACAAGGTCTCGCTCGACGTCTGTATCGAGACCATGCGCCAGACCGGGCGCGACATGTCCGACCGCTACAAGGAGACCAGCCAGGGCGGTCTCGCCGTCAACGTCGTCGCCTGCTGAACCGGCGCAGCGGGGCACGGTCGGAACGCTTCGAACACCGCGTGCCGACTGACCAGCCGGGCGGTCGCCCTCCGCGAGCGGCAGCAGCAGTCTCTGCCCTTTAGGCTACTGGCTGCTGGCCCGCTGCCTCATCGGCACTGAGCGCGGTTTCGCGGGTACCGGTGACGATCAGTTCCAGTACCTCGTGCTCGGAGGTGTGTCTGATGTAGCGTTCGCCGACATTCTCGCCGCGCTTGAGCACCATGATGCGGTCGCCGACCTCGAAGATGTCGCTCAGCCGGTGCGAAATGATCACCTGTGCCACGCCTTGCGCCTTCAGCTCGGTCATCGTCTCGAGCAGCCGCGTCGTCGCCGTGTGCGACAGGTTGGCGGTCGGTTCGTCAAGGATGACCACGTGCGGATTGAACGAGATCGCACGCGCGATGGCCACGGACTGCTGCCGCCCGCCCGAAAGGCTCTCAACCTTCTGGTACACCGAATTGACGTTGACCTTCAGCCGCTCCAGCACTTCCTGCGCCTCGGAATACATCGCCTTTCGGTCGAGGAAGACGCCTTTGCGCGGCCAGCGGCCGAGAAAGATGTTCTGGCCGACGTCCATGTTCCCGCACAGGGCGAAGTCCTGATAGATCATCTCGATGCCGCGCTTGCGGCTGTCCTGCGGGTTGCGGAAATCGGTTTGTTCGCCATCCACCAGCACCTCGCCGCTGTCACGCTGATAGGCGCCGGTGAGGATTTTCATCAGGGTCGACTTGCCGGCGGAATTGTCGCCGACAAGGCCCAGAACCTCGCCCGGCTTCAGCGTGAAGCTGACCCTGTTCAGCGCCTGCACGGCGCCAAAGGCCTTGGAAATCTCCCGCATCTCGATGACGTAGGACGCGTTGCCGGCAGTATCAGTCATTGGCGATATCCTCTCTTCGGCGCCCGATCCCCAGCCGTTTGGCCCAGACCTGCAGGATGCCGTTCTGCCGGATCCAGATATCGGCGAGCACGGCCAGAATCAGGATCAGGCCTATGAACACGCTCACCCAGTGCTGCGGCATGACGAAACTCCGGCCATCGACGAAGATCTGCAACGACAGCAGCGAGCGCATCAGCGTGATTGCCGCAGCGCCGGCCAGCGATCCGATTACGGTTCCGAAGCCGCCAAAGATCGATCCGCCCCCGATGATGACTGCTGCGATGGCGTCGAGTTCGCGCAACTGCCCCGCCGAAGGATTGAAGCTGCGGAAGAACGCGATGTAGATGATCCCGGCCAGCGCCGCGCACATGGCCGAGAACACCAGCGACCAGAAGCGAATCCGGTTGGTGTTGATACCGGCATAATCGGCAGCGCGCCTGTTGCCACCGGTGGCAACGACCATCTGCCCGATCGGTGTCAGCCCCAGCACCACGCCGGCGATGATGGCGACCACTGCAAGGACGATGGTCTGCACGCTCAGCGCGGCGGCAATGTTGAACAACAGGCCGGCCGCGGGTTCCAGGTTCCATACGCGCAACAGTTCGATGAGCTTGCGGCCGAGCAGGTTGAAGTCTTCCGGGAAGGCCGAGAGCTGGCGGCCAGCCACCATCCAGGCGCCGATGCCGCGCGCCATGTAGAACATGCCGAGGGTCGCCACGAAGGCGGGCAACTGGAAGCGCGTCACCAGGAGGCCGTTGATCATCCCGGCACCGGTGCCGGCGAGGAAGGCGCAGAGCACCGCCGTCGCCGGATCGAACCCCATATTCTTCATCATGAACGCTGCCGTTGCTCCGCTCAGCGCCAGCACCGAACCGACCGACAGGTCGATATCGCCGTTGGCGATGACGAAGGTCAGTCCCACGGCCAGCAACGCGATTTCGGAGAAGGCGAGCAGCAGATTGAAGCTGTTGTCGATGCTGCCCCAGAAGTCTGGCCTGAGGAACATGCCCACCGCCCACAAGGCGATCACGAGGAGGATGGCCGCGGCGTCCCGCCGCTGCAGGAAGCCGCGGAGCCCGCGCCCGCCATAGCTGGCGGTGGCCCGCGTGCCGCGAGTCTGCGCGCCCTCTATGGCGACCCCCCCGACATCAGGAACCACTGGCGCCGGCCGGTTGCGCAACCGCGCCCAGAGGCGCTGCGGCAGCTTGCGGCGGATCACGTAAGGTTCCAGCAGCACCGCGATCAGCAGGATGGCTCCGAGAAAGGCCGGGACTGCCCCAGGCGGGAGCTGGGCGTAGGCGCGGATGGACATCTCGACATCGCCGATCATCTGCGTGCGCGTGATCGGCACCCCCTCGCGCAGGACCTTGTCGATCAAGACGATCAGGATAGCGCCCAAGCACGAACCGATAACCCGGCCGCGCCCGCCGAGGATGGAGGCGCCGCCAACGATCACCGCCGCGATGACGATGAGTTCGTTGCCCTGGCCGTATTGCGAGGTGACGGTCTTGTCCTGTGCCACGTTCATCAGCCCCGCCAGCGTTGCGCAGAGCGAGGAGATCACATAGGCGCGGATGCGCACGGTGCGCGGGCTGATGCCGGCATATTCGGCCGCCTGCGCGTTGCCTCCGACCGCATAGGTCTCCGCACCCCAGCGCGTGTAGGCCAGCACGATGGCACCGATGATGCCGACCACCAGGAAGACGAGAATCTGGTTGTTGAAGCCAAGCCCGTTGGTCGCCCCGATCTGGAAGAAGGCGAACTGGTCGGCCTTCTGGGTAAAGCCGATGGTCTTGCCGCCGGTGAGCCCGAGCACCAAGCCGCGACCGATGAAGAGCATGGTCAGCGTGCCGATGAACGACGGCACCTGTAGAACCGTGATCAAAAAACCGTTGAGCAGCCCGATACAAAGGCCCAGCACGAGGCAGATCAGCACCGACGGCACCACGCCCATGTCGTAATAGGTCGGCGCAAAGCAGATCGAGAATACCACGGCGACCAGCCCCACGGTCGAGCCGACACTGAGGTCCAGGTCCTTGTTGACGATGACGAAAGTCATGCCCACGGCCATAACGCCAAAGCGCGAGGCATCGCGCAGCAGCGCCTGCAGCGCGTCTGTGGAGCCGAAGAAGGCCGGGTTGATAGCGGCGCCGACGATATAGAGCGCCACCATGAAGATGATGGTGCCGACTTCCCAGCCGCCGAACAGCGGATTGGGCATGCGGCTCGCGCTTGGCGGCCGGACTGGTTCTACGATATCGGTCACGCGGGCGCCCCCAAGCCAACAGAGGGGACCGCAGCCCCCTCCGTATCACGACTGCCTGACGTGCAGACTAGTTCTCGAAGCGGCCGCCGACCTCGTCGACATCCTCGGCCGTCACCAGCTGCGCCCGAGTATCGAGGTTGGCCGCCGCAATGCCGCGGTCAATTTCCAGGTAGAGCTGCATCACTGGCCAGAAGCCCTGCAGGAACGGCTGCTGCCCGAGCGCACCGTCAAGATCGCCGGCGCGGATCTGTTCCTGTTGTGCCGGACCGAGGTCGAATCCGTAGGAGCAGATGCTGTCTCCGATACCGAGCTGGTTGACGGCATTGCCCAGCGCCGGCGTAACGAAGCCGTTGGCGGCAAAGGCGCCGACGACATCGCCGCGCGACTCGATCAGCGAGGTGATCGAGGCAACGATGTTATTGCTGTCGACGTCGATGCCGATGTTCTCGGGGCCGGCGTCGATGACGAAGTTCTCCAGTTGCCCGGCTTCGTTAAGCGTGGCCACCGTGGCCTCGAAGGCCGCCGTCACCCGGCGGTTCACCTCCACATTCCCCAGCGTCGTCGTCGACGGGAAGATGATGGTGCCGGAGGTAGCACCGGATTCCAGCACGCAATTGGCCAGCGCCTCGCCACCGATGGCAGCAGCAGCCGATTCCTGACCGGTATGGCTGATCTGGTTGCGGGCATAGAGCGTTGGATCGTAGGAATTGGTGGTCGCTACCGGGATACCCCGATCAAGCATGGTCCGCACGATGTCGTCATAGGCGCCGGATTGCGGGGTGGTCAGGATGAGCCCGTCGATCGTCGGATCCTGAATCACCTGGTTGAGGATCTCGATCTCGCGCGGAATGTCGTCCACCGGCGCTTCCGAGCCCAGCATGAGCAGGTTGGCTCCGACCATGTCCGCCGCGACCTTCGCTCCGGTATAGGTGGGATCAAAGAAACCGTTGCCCGCGGTGTGGGTGACGATGGCGAAGGTCAACACGCCGTCATTGGAGTTGAAATTCTTCGTGTCGGGGTCCTCCTGGGCCGCTTCCTCGAAGCTGTAGCCACCCACCGCAGCATCGAGGCCACCGGACTGGGCCATCGCCGTGCTTGCGGAGACGGCAAGGATAGCGACCGCGCTTGCGGTCGTGAACAAGGATTTCATTGATGTACCTCCCTCAGCCATTACTTGGCTTGCGAGGGAAAGCATAACAGTGCTGACCGTCGGTGCAATGCTCTTGCTCCTCAATCGCGCAACTGCCATCGGCGATGCTGGTGAAGCGCAAGTCCCGGCCATCACTGCCGACGTAGCGGCGGTAGGAAGTGTGGCATAACCCTGGAGGGCACCAGCGTCATCGCCAAGAGGACGAGCCCCACAGCTGATAAACGACTAGCTGGCTGGGGCGCCAGGATTCGAACCTGGGAATGGCGGTACCAAAAACCGCTGCCTTACCACTTGGCTACGCCCCAACGCGCCGGCTAGTTACACCCTTTGCAGGGGCGCCGCAACCGGACCGGAGGGGCGCTCGTTCTGTGCTTGAACAGTGAGGGGTCCGGCGATATAAAGCGCGCGGTCTGGTGGCCGCGGGCAGTCCCGGAAGCCCGCTGTGCGGGCCACCCAGAGCAGCGACGGAGTATAGCGCAGCCTGGTAGCGCACCTGCTTCGGGAGCAGGGGGTCGGGTGTTCGAATCACCCTACTCCGACCAATGCGATGGGCCGGCCCCGCGAGGGACCGGCCCATTTTCGTCGCGGACCTGCGTCAGGACCGCTTGCGGCGCAGCAGCGTCCAGAGGCCGGCGACGGTCAGCGCGGCGAAGGCCAGCTTCAGGATGTCCCAGAGGATGAAGGGCTGGATGGCGACCTCGTAGGCGGAACCCAGCAGGTTGCCGGCGTCGATCCAGGCAGGGAGGGTGCCACCGGCCTGCAGGACGAGACCAGCGACCGCCAGCAGCCAGAGGAAGCCCACAGCGAAGACCACGGCGTCGGCGACCAGCATCGCGGCGAACAGGCGGAGCGGCTTGCCCGAAGCACCGGCATCGGCGACACGACCGATGATGTAGGCCATGGGCAGGTAGCCCAAGATGAAGCCGAAGGTGGGGGACATGACATAGGCCCAGCCGCCGCCAAAGGTGAAGACCGGAAGACCAGCAAGGCCCTGGGCGATGTAGAGGGCGACGGTGGCAACGCCGATACGCCAGCCGAAGCCGGCGGCGAGGGCGGCGACGGCGAAGGTAGCGAGGGTGACCGGCACCGGCAGCACCGGTACGCTGACCTTGGCGGAGAGCGTCAGCAGCAGGCTGCCGAGAACGACGGTCACGAGATTAGCGAGCAGGCGGGCGCGGTCCTGCTGGGGGAGCAGCACGCCCAGCACGGTATTCTGGGTGGTCAAGGTCACGGCCATTGGTCTACCTTCCGGCGTCGGGGATCCTGCCTCGACTTCTAGTCACTCGGCAAAAATACCGCAATGGCTGCCAGCCCGCCCCTCCCCGATGCCGCGTTCGATCCGCAGACCGGGCGGCCGGTGGAGGTGGCCCCGAACCTGGTGCGAGTCACGGCCGGCAATAGCGGGCCCTACACCCATGCCGGAACCAACAGCTACATCGTCGGCGGCAGGACGGTGTTGGTAGTCGATCCGGGTCCGGACGATGCCAAGCATATGCGGGCGTTGCTGGCAGCGATCGATGGGCGGGCGGTTGCGGGGATTCTCCTGACACATACCCACCGGGACCATTCGGCGCTGGCGCCGCGGTTGCAGGAGGCGACTGGGGCGCCGGTGCTGTCGGGTGGCCGGCACCGGCTGAGCCGGCCGCAGCGTCCGCTCGAGATCAACCCCGTCGGTGCCCACAGCGACTGGCGGCTGATGCCAGATCGGGTGCTTGCGGATGGCGAGGAAGTTCGGGCCGGAGAGACAGTGCTAGCTGCGATCGCGACGCCGGGACACTGCGCCAACCATTTCTGCTTCGGCCTTTCAGGCACGCAATGGCTGCTGAGCGGCGACCACGTCATGGGCTGGAACAGCACGCTCGTCGCGGTGCCGGACGGGTCGATGGCGGACTATCTGGACTCTCTGCGGAGATTGCCCGCCCTGCCCTACCAGCGCTACCTGCCGGGACATGGGGGGTCGATAGCCGACGGACCAGCGCGGGCGGTGGCACTGCTGGACCATCGCCAATTGCGCAACCGGCAGGTGCTGGAGGCAGTAGCCAGCGGCGCTACCCGCATCGGGCAACTGGTTCGCAGGATCTATCCCGACCTTGCGCCGCCGCTGCGTCCGGCGGCGCGGATGACGCTCGCGGCGCATGTCGAGTACCTCGAGGCGAAGGGAGAATTGCGGGTCGAGCGGAGCCTGCTGGGGAGGCGGCTCACCGTTCCACGGACCTAGGTAGCCTCGGGTTCCTCATTGGCCGGCTGCGCCGTTGGCGTCTCGCGCAGCAGCGTGGTGATGCGCTCGTCCAGGGCCGCCAGGAAGCTCTCGACACGCCGGCCGTTGGAGCCGAGATCGTGCCCCCCGTGCAGCGCGGCGGATCGCATGGCGACGACCGAGCCCTCCGGCGTGCCCTGGATGCGGATCGCCACCTCGTCGCGCCAGCCGAGGAGGGTGGTGGCTACGGCGTTCACCTGCCCTTCCGCCAGTGGCGTTTGCGGCTCCCGGCGGGCGCGCACTTCCCAGTCGCGTTCCTCGATCAGCTGGTTCAGCAGCGCGTAGAGGCGCGCAGCTTCCACAGGATAAGCGCGGGTGCGGGCATTGGGGAACGCGGCCTCCACGGCGGCGCGATCCTCTGCGGTGAGAGTCCGCTCCGGGAGCTGCGAAACGAGGCCGGGCGGGCGCGCAAAATCGGTGGTGACTTCGGCGACGGCGGGGAAGCGTGTGGCCTGCCAGACATATCCGGCCAGCGGCACCAGACAGATGAGGCTGAAGAGCAGGCCGAGCGTCGCCTTGCCCCAGCCCTGGTCGCCGGTGACCCAGAGCCGTGCGAACGCAGTGACTGCCAGACCGAGCGCCAACGCGGCCACGGCCATAGCCACCGCCTCGACCACGACGAAATCGGTGCTGGAAATCAGCCGCTCGCGGTGCAGGAAGACGGGCAAGACCATCAGCGGCAGCGCGAGGCTGCCGAAGCGGCGGGACCAGATGGCCGACTTGGAGGTGCGGATGAGAATGCGCATCGGCGTGGAAGCCCACTCAGCAGGAATGGTGAAGCGACAGGCGTGTCGCGGGCAGCATGATCAGTCTATGGCGCAGCAGCAATGACCAGCCCCGGATTCTCAGGGGTTGAGCCTTTGCCGGGACCATTCCCCGGCGGCGGTCCCGCGCGAAAACCGCACCCGGTCGTGAAGGCGGTACTCGCCGTCCTTCCAGAATTCAAACTCCAAGGGCACGACGCGGAAGCCAGACCAGTGGGCTGGTCGCGGCACTGGCTGGTCAGGCGGAAAGCTTTGTTGCAGGGCTTCGACGCGCTGCAGCAGCTCGGCACGTGCCGAAAGCGGCTGCGTCTGATGGCTGGCATGGGCGCCGATCTGGGAGGCTCGGGCGCGGGTTGCGAAATAGGCGTCGGCCTCCGCGGCGTCGACCACCTCTGCCGTCCCGCGGATGCGCACCTGGCGGCGCAGCGACTTCCAGTGGAACAGCAGCGCCGCTGCGGGATGCGCCAGCAGCTGCACTGCCTTGCGGCTCTTGAAATTGGTGAAGAAGGCGAAGCCGCGCTGGTCGCGCGCGTTGAGCAGGACCATCCGCACGTCCGGGACGCCGGCATCGTCAATGGTGGCGAGCGCCATTGCGTGGGGGTCATTGAGCTCGGCCTGGCGCGCCTCGACGAACCATTCCTCGAACAGCGAAAACGGATCTATCGGAGAGCGGTCGGCGTCGTCGAAGAGTCGCTGAGAGAGTGTCAAAGCTGGCATGTATCGAGGCCCCGGCAGACCCTGCGCTACTCTGGACATGCAGCAGGGTCGTCGCCATATAGGACGTGAACTGGCACTAGCACAATTGCCTCAGCAGATTCGAAGGAGCCCATGCGCGATCCCTACACCGTGCTCGGTGTGCCGCGGTCAGTGAATGAGAAGGACCTGAAGGCAGCCTATCGCAAGCTGGCCAAGGCTCACCATCCCGACCAGAACAAGGACGATCCGAAGGCCCAGGCAAAGTTCGCCGAGGTCTCCTCGGCCTATGACTTCCTGTCCGATTCCGAGAAGCGCGCGCAGTACGACCGGGGCGAGATCGATGCCGACGGGCAGCCGCGGTTTGCCAGCTTCGGGCGCAATGGCGGAGGCCGCACGGCCGGGCGCGGGGCCAGTGCCGGCGGGTTCTCGGCCGAGGATATCCTCAAGGAGTTCATGAGCGGCTTCGGCGGCCATGCCCCGCGGCAGCCGGGACGGGGTGCCGGCTCGCAGAGTTGGGATCCGTTCACGGGGAGCGCCAGCACCAGCGGTTTCAGCAGCAGCGGCCGCAGCGGCAGCCTGCGCGGCGACGACGTCAATGTCACCGCGGCAGTGTCGCTCGAGGACGCGCATGCCGCAGCCAGCGTGCCGCTCAGGATGCCTAACGGCAAGGTGCTCAACGTCAAGCTGCCGGAGAAGGTAGAAGAAGGCCAGCAGATCCGGCTCAAGGGCCAGGGCATGCCCTCGCCGATCGGCGGCGAGCCCGGCGACGCGCTGGTGACGGTGAAGTTCGAACGCCACAAGCTGTTCCGGCGGGACGGCAAGGACCTGCGGGTGGACGTGCCGATCACGCTCTACGAAGCGGTGCTGGGCGCCAAGGTGCGGGTGCCGACGCTCGATGGTTCCGTGGAGTTGAACCTGCCCGTCGGCGTCAACACGGCGAAGGCGCTGCGCCTCAAGGGCAAGGGGCTGCACGGCACCGGCGATCTCTATGTCAATATCCGCATTGTGCTGCCGGAGGGTGGCGATCCGGATCTGGAGGCGCTGATGCGGTTCTGGCGGGATTCTAAGCCCTACAAGGTCCGGGACAGCTAGGGCCGCGGGGCTGCTGCACGGCGCAGCCGGTCGTTGATGGCCTCTCCGAGGCCGATCTCCGGTATGGGTGCCACGGCGATGGCGGCGGCTTCCCGATCAAGCTCATGGAGCATTGAAAAGAGGTTACGGGCTGCTTCTGCGAGATCCCCGGCAGGAGAGAGGTTGCGGGTCGGGCCGATCGCCGGCGGCTGCGGGCCGAAAGCAAGAAAGGCCTCGCCACTGGCAGGTGCCGCGGCGTCGAGTCGTAGCCGCGCGGCGGGCGCATAGTGGCTGGCGAGCATCCCCGGGGCCGCAATGGCAGCGTTTTCCGCAGCCAGCATGACGGGTTGACCGATCACCGCCTCGATTTCGGCACGCGGGAGGGCCCCTGCCCGCAACTGCGTGACCCTATCGCCGTCGACCGAGAGAATGGTGGATTCGAGGCCGGCGGCGCAGGCGCCCCCGTCCAGCACCTGCACAAGCCCTTGAAAAGCCTCGCGAACCTGCTCGGCGGTGGTGGGTGAGAGGCGGCCAGAGGGATTTGCGGAGGGGGCGGCCAGCGGCAGCCCGGTAGCCCGCAGCAGCGCCTGTGCCAGCGGGTGGGCGGGGATGCGGAGGCCAACAGTATCGAGACCTGCGGTGACGAGGTCGGAGAGGTGGGCGTCGGATCTGCGTTGAACTACAAGGGTCAAGGGGCCGGGCCAGAAGGCGTCGGCGAGGCGGCGGGCGAGCGGCGGGAAGATACCCAGGCGCTCGGCCATGGCGCGGTCGGCGCAGTGGACGATCAGGGGGTTGAAGCGCGGGCGCCCCTTGGTCTCGTAGATCCTGAGCACCGCATCCGAGCTGGTGGCATCGGCGCCGAGGCCATAGACGGTCTCGGTGGGAAAGGCGACGAGCCCGCCTGCCCTCAAAAGGCCCGCAAGGTGAACGATTTCTGAAGGGGCGGCACTGTCCGGCATGCCGCGTGTTTGACAAGCCCCGGTGGCGGCGTCAAGAAAACCCCATCAGGACCTGCAAGGCCTCGCATGACCACCCTCCTCGTCAGCCAACGCAACTTCGAAAGCCACGTCACCCCGACGGGGCATCCCGAGCGACCGGAACGGCTGCGGGCGGTGGCGGAGGCGCTGGACCGGCCACGCTTTTCCGGGCTGGTGCGGCGGGACGCGCCATCCGTCGATCTCGGCCTTGCCGAACTGGTGCACGGAGAAACCTACCTGGAGCGGCTGCGGCGCGCCCGGCCGGCGGAGGGGATGGGGCAGATCGACCAGGATACGTTCATTTCCTCGGGATCGCTGGGCGCCGCCTCGACCGCCTTGGGGGCGGGCCTCTCGGCGCTGGAGGCGGTACTGCTGGGGGAAGCCGACAATGCCTTCTGTGCCGTACGGCCCCCCGGGCACCACGCGGAGATCGAAACGCCGATGGGATTCTGCCTCATCAATACGGTCGCCATCGTGGCGCGGGAGGCGCAGCGCAAGTACGGGGCGGAGCGGGTGGCGATCGTCGACTTCGACGTCCACCACGGCAACGGCACGCAGGACATCTTCAAGGCTGACCCGACCGTGTTCTACGCTTCGAGCCACCAGATGCCGCTCTACCCGGGTACCGGCAACCCGAGCGAGACCGGAGTGGGGAACATCGTCAATGCCGCGCTGCCCGCCCGCAGCGGCGGTGCCGCCATGCGGGAAGCGTATGAGACGCTGATATTTCCCGCCCTGCGGCGCTTTGCGCCTGACCTGCTGTTGATCTCGGCGGGCTTTGATGCCGAGCGGCGCGACCCGCTGGCGGAGCTGGAGTGGGAGCCCGAAGATTTCGCGTGGCTCACCGGCAGGCTGATGGACATCGCCGACGAGGTTTGCGAAGGGCGTATCGTGTCGTTGCTGGAGGGGGGCTACGACCGGGACGGATTGGCCGCCGGGGTGACAAGCCATGTCGGGGTGCTGCAAGATGGCACCACAGCAATGCCAGCAGAGGACTGAGTCTTGGCCGAAACCGAGAATGACGACGTCAAAGCAATGAGTTTCGAGAGCGCGCTCGCCGAGCTCGAGAAGATCGTCGGCATGCTGGAAGGTGGGAAGGCACCGCTGGCTGAGTCGATCGCCATCTATGAACGCGGTGAGGCGCTGAAGGCGCATTGCGAGCGGCTGCTGAAGGAAGCGGAGACGCGGATCGAGAAGATCACGCTGCGCAACGGTGCCCCGGCCGGAACGGAGCCGCTCGACGCCTGAGAATGTTTGCCGCCATTGCAGTACCTGCGCGCGAATGACGCGGCGGCAGGATCACGCCGCGGGCCTATATAGGCGTCATCAGAGCGAGGTCAGCCATGAGTGAGAAGACGACGCCAACCCTGCGGCGGGTTCGGATGGTGCTTTGGGGGCTGGTGGCGGTGGCCGCGATCGGCGCCACACTGCTGTTCCTGCTCCGACCGCCGGCCGATCCGCTGGGCGTAACCGGACAGCCGTTCCGGCTGGCCTCCACCGCCGGGGGCGAGTTCACAGAGGCCGACCTCCGGGGGACGCCAAGCCTCGTCTTCTTCGGCTATACCTATTGCCCCGATGTCTGCCCGACGACGCTGGCGGAGAGCGTCGCCTGGAAAGAGCGCGCCGGGATCAGTGACGAGCAGTTGCGAACCATCTTCATCACTGTGGATCCGGAGCGCGACACCGAGGAGGTGGTCCGCGAGTACCTGGCCGGCTTCGATCCCGACGTCATCGGCCTGGTCGGCACGCCCGAGCAGACGGAAGCGGCGAAGGCTTCGTTCGGCGCGTTCTCGGAGAAGGTGGGCGAAGAGGACGATGAGTTCTATCTCGTCAACCACACGGCCAGCGTGTTCCTGATCGGAGACGACGGCAGCTTCGAGGGCACGATTGCCTATGGGGAGGCGATGGATACGGCAGTCGGCAAGATCCAGAAGCTGGTCGAGGGGTGAGCGAGCGGGTAAGGCTCGACCAGGCGATCGAGGCGCGGGGGCTGCTGCCGAGCCGGGCGCGGGCCCGTGACGCCATTTTGCGCGGCACCGTCAGCGTGAACGGCGTGGTGGCGCAGAAGCCGCACCAGCTCGTTTCCAAGGCCGACGCGATCGCGCTCGACGACGCCGCTGCTCGGTACGTCTCGCGCGCGGCGCTCAAGCTCATCGCAGGGCTGGACGCGGGAAGCATTGCCGTGGCCGGCCGGACCTGTCTCGATCTGGGGGTGTCCACCGGTGGCTTCACCCAGGTGCTGCTGGAGCGCGGCGCGGCGAAAATCTACGCCGTCGATGTCGGGCATGATCAGTTGCACGAGACGATCCGCCAAGACGCGCGAGTGATCGCCCTAGAAGGGCAGAACGCCAAGGCGTTGACGACAACCCAGATCCCCGAGCCGATCGACCTGCTGGTCTGCGACATCAGCTTCGTCTCGGTGATCAAGGTGCTCGCCGCGCCGCTTTCACTTTGCCGTCGCGGGGCGGAGGCAGTCATCCTCATCAAGCCGCAGTTCGAGGTGGGCAGGGACAAGATCGGCAAGCGCGGCATCGTCAGCGACGAGACCGCGATCAGCCCGGCAATCGATGCGGTCATCGCGTTCATGGCGCATGCCGGATGGTCACATCGCTTGTCGCTCCCTTCTCCCATCACTGGCGGCGACGGCAACCGCGAGACCGTGGCTGTATTCCATCTGGTCTAACCGCGCTTGCAGCGCAGGCTACAGCTCTCGCCGCCCCGATGCGGTCAGTGCGCCTTTCGCAGCGGGATGGCAAAGACCAGGAGGCCCGCCAGCAGCGTTGAAAGCCCAGTATAGATGAAGAGCGTCGAAGGGCCGAGATTGTCGACGATGTAGCCACCCGCAATGGCACCGGTGGCGATGGCGATGTTGAAGGTAGTCGCCATCAGGCCGCTTGCCTGCTCCGCCCGGTCCGGTGCCAGCTGGACCACCATGGTCTGGATGCCGATCGGCAGCATGGCGAAGGCCAGTCCCCACACAGCCATGGTGACGAGGGTAACCGCGGGTACGGCTCCGGCGGCGATGAAGACGGCGGACACCGCAGTGATCAGGAAGGCGGCGGCGCTGACGCCCAGCGCCACACTACGCTCGAGCACCAGCGGCGCCAGGAAATTACCGGCCAGCGACACGAGCCCGAACAGCAACAGTGCCAGGGAAATACCGGCGACGTCCAATCCCGTCACCTGCTCAAGGAAAACGCGAACATAGGTGAACCCCGCGAGCTGGCCGGGAATGCAGACGAGGATGAAGAGCAGCACGAGCTTGACCGGCCCGCGGAGGACCGCGAACAACGTGCGGAAACTAGCCCTTCCCTGCGGGGGCAGTCGCGGGATCGTCGTGAACTGGGCGAGAAGAACGAGGGCGCCCAACCCGGCGGCGAAGAGGAACACGGCGCGCCAGCCAAGGACTCCGCCGAGATAGGCACCCAATGGCGCAGACATGACGGTGGCAAGGGACACACCTGCCGTAATCAGCGCCATCGCTCGCGGTAGGCCGCGCTGCGGCACCAGACGCATGGCGGTAGCCGCCGCCATCGACCACGCACCGCCAAGGCTGAGGCCCAGCAGCAGCCGCGAGATGAGCAGCATGGTGAGATCCGCTGCGAACGCCGCAAGGATGTTGGAGGCAACGAGCGTCCCGGTGAAGAGCCATACCACCACCCGCCGGTCCAGACGCGCAGTAACCACCGCGGTTGCAAGTGCGGTGACGGCTCCCATGACGGCGGTCGCGGTGACAGTCTGGCCGGCTGCACCTTCGCTTACCCCCAGATCGGCCGCAATGGGGGTGAGCAGGCTGGCGGGGAGGAACTCTGCGGTGACGACGGCGAAGATGCCGAGGGCCAAAGATCCAACACCGAGCCACGCACGGACCGAACCTGGCCTTCCGCCATGCTCTACGAGGTCTGCGTCAGCGGGGAATGCGGCTGTCGTGTTCGACATGAGAGATCTCCGAAGTTGGGCGGCGAACATAGGGATCGACCCGCTGGAGTTTCCATGCTAGCAACTCCGAAATGCTTGATCGTTCGTCCACGCGGCCTGCCATGGAAGACCCGCTTTCCGAGATGCTGCGTGGCCTGCGCCTCGATGGCGTCGAGTACTGCCGCTGCGACTACAGTGCGCCCTGGTCCATCAGTTATGCGGCGCAGTCGGCGGCAAGTTTTCACTTCATCGGTTCGACCGGATGCTGGATGAGGTCGGAGGGTGGTGACTGGTACCGGCTGGCCGCTGGAGACGCGGTGTTCTTGCCCCGGGGATCTGCTCACGTGCTCGCAAGTTCACCCGATGCGGCTCCCGCGCCCCTTCCTGGTGCGGAGATGGAACGGATCTGCGATGGCATCTATGCCGTGAACGGCGGCGGCGGCGGCGAGCTGACGACACTGTTCTTTGCCAGCATGCGCTTCAATATCGACAGCCTCCACCCGCTGTTCCGCATGATGCCGGACGTGATGCGCGCCGATGACCTCGCCGCATTCGAGCCGGCGATCCCCAAGCTGCTGGAGATGATGGGGCAGGAATTGCGGGCGGAGCGCGTCGGCAGCGGCGGGCTGTTGGCGCGCCTAGCGGATGTGGTGGCGGCAAGTGTCATCCGCTCGTGGGTGGAACGGGGATGTGGGAATGCTTCAGGGTGGATTGCGGCGGTGCGCAATCCGGACATCGGCAAAGTGCTGGTGGCTATCCACCGGACGCCCGAGCGAGATTGGACCGTGGCAGAACTGGCGCGCTTGATGGGATCGTCTCGCTCGAGCTTCGCCGAACGGTTTGCCAGTGCGGTGGGGCAAACGCCGGCGCGGTATCTGGCGGAGGTTCGGATGCACCTGGCAAGGCTCTGGCTGCAACGCGATAAGCTACGGATCGGCGTGGTGGCGCAACGGCTGGGTTATGACTCGGAAGCCTCGTTCAGCAGGGCCTACAAGCGCATCATCGGGGTCGCCCCGAGCATCTCGCGGGGCGAGCAGACCGGCGACGGGACGTTGGTGGCGCAGACCTGTCAGTAACCGATGCCGCCGTCGCGGCCAGTCTGGCCGCGGTGGCGCAGGAAGTGGTCGGCGAGGACGACCGCCATCATGGCTTCGCCGATCGGCACGGCACGGATACCGACGCAGGGATCGTGCCGCCCCTTGGTGACGACCTCCGTGTCCTCGTTGCCAGTGGTCACGCTCTGGCGCGGGGTGAGGATGGATGAGGTGGGTTTGACTGCAAATCGCACGACGACCGGTTCGCCATTGGAGATGCCGCCAAGGATGCCGCCGGCCTTGTTGGAGAGGAAGGTAGGGCCGGCGTTGCCCGCGCGCATCTCGTCGGCGTTGCCGGTGCCGGTGAGTTCGGCGGCTTCGAAACCGGCGCCGATCTCGACCGCCTTCACGGCGTTGATGGACATCATGGCCGAGGCGAGATCGGCTGACAGCTTACCGTAGATGGGGGCGCCCCAGCCCGCCGGCACGCCCTCGGCCACGACCTCAATGACGGCGCCGACGGAGTCGCCGGCCTTGCGGATGCCGTCAAGATAGCCTTCCCACTGCTGTGCTGCCACCGGGTCGGCGCAGAAGAAGGGGTTGTTGTCGACCTCGTTCCAGTCGAAGCGGGAATAGTCGATGCGGTGGGGGCCCATCTGCACGAGGCTGGCGCGGATCGTCACCTGCGGGATGACCAGGCGGGCAACGGCGCCGGCGGCAACGCGCGCCGCGGTTTCGCGGGCCGAGGCGCGGCCGGAACCCTTGTAGTCGCGGATGCCATATTTCTGATGGTAGGTGAAGTCGGCGTGGCCCGGACGGTACTTTTCCTTGATCTCGGAATAGTCCTTGGAGCGCTGATCGGTGTTCTCGATGAGCAGCGAAATTGGGGTGCCGGTGGTCCTGAGCACACCGTCGCGATCGTCCTCGAAGGTGCCCGAGAGGATGCGGACGAGATCCTCCTCGCGCCGCTGGGTGGTGAAGCGCGACTGGCCGGGGCGACGGCGGTCGAGATCGCGCTGAATGATTTCAGCGCTGATCGGCAGGCCCGGGGGACAGCCGTCGACGACGACGCCGAGGGCGGGGCCATGGCTCTCACCCCAGGTGGTGAAGCGGAAGAGATGGCCGAAGGTATTGAAGCTCATGCGGGCGCCCTCAGGGTGAGGCGGTTCTAGGGGCGCGGCGCGGGGAGGTCAATCGACCCAGTTTTCGATGCGGAGACCACGCACGCGTGAGAACTCGCGCATGTTGGCGGTGACCAGGGGAAGATCGAGAGCGAGGGCCTGGGCGGCCACGAAGAGCTCCACCGGGCCGATCAGCAGCCCGGAGCGGGTGAGTGCGTGCCGGACTTCAGCATAGATTGCATCGGCCGGAGCCTCGAATATGCCATCGCGAGCTGGCTTTCAGCAGCGCTATTCGTCCCAGGTGTTGGTGGCCGAATAGAGGGTCATGCGGCCGCGGGTGAAGTGGGCGATGGCGCCCTGCGGCGGCGGCCAGTTGAGAACCTCGCCGCGCGGCGTCCCCTCGATAAGGTGGCGCAGTACCCGGAGCACGCCGCCATGGGCTACGACGACCGCGTGCCGGGTCAGGATGCGTGCGAAGTCGAGCAGCCGGGCGGCGACGTCGTCGTAATTCTCACCGAGTTCGGGGCGGAAATGCCAGTAGCTGGCATCGCGCTGGCCGGGCGCCACCGCCAGCTCGCGGTTGATCTCCGAGTGCAGCCGCCCTTCCAGCTTGCCGAAGGAAATCTCGATCAGCCGCTCGTCCAGCACGACCGGTGGCAGTTCCACGTCGAAGGCGGCGCGCATGCGGTCCATGGTCTCGGCGGCGCGGCTCAGGGGGGAGGCATACCATTTGAGGGAGGCGGGATCGACGCCGTCGCGTTGCAGCAGTTCGCGGAGCAGAACGCCGTTGGCATCGGCCTGCCGCTGCCCCGTGGTGTTGAGCGGGATGTCGCGGCTGCCCTGGTAGCGGCGTTCGCGGTTCCAGTTGGTCTCGCCATGGCGGGCGAAATAGAAGTCCGGCCACTCGAAAGAGGTCATCGGGGGTCCACGGCCGATCCGGCCAGTTATTCGGTCGCTGCGTCGGCGTCGTCGAGGAGCTTCATGCCGATGTTGTTGAAGCCGGCATCGACATAGTGGATTTCGCCGGTGACGCCGCTGGCGAGATCGGAGAGCAGATAAAGGGCGGCGCTGCCGACCTCGTCAGTGGTGACGTTGCGGCGCAGCGGGGAGTTGGCCTCCTGCCAGTGCAGCATGTCACGGAGGCCGGCGATGCCGGAGGCGGCAAGGGTTTTGATGGCACCGGCAGAGATGGCGTTGACGCGGATGCCGTTCTTGCCCATGTCCACCGCGAGGTACCGCACGGACGCCTCGAGCGCCGCCTTGGCGACGCCCATGACGTTGTAATTGGGGATGTATTTCTCCGCGCCATAGTAGGTCAGCGTCAAGAGCGCGCCTCCCTCGGACATCAGCGGCTCGGCCCGCTTTGCCACTGCAGTGAAGGAGTAGACGGAGACATTCATCGTGAGCGCGAAGTTGTCCGGCGTCGTTTCGATGTAACGGCCCTCAAGTTCGCTCTTGTTGGAATAGGCGATGGCGTGAACGAGGAAATCGATCGTGCCCCACTTGTCCTTGAGCACGCGAAAGGTCTCGTCCATGGCGCTGTCGCTGGTGACGTCGCATTCGACCAGCGTCGCGACGCCGATCTCGGCGGCCAGGGGCTCGACGCGCTTCTTCAGCGCTTCCCCCTGGTAGGAGAAGGCGATTTCGGCGCCCTGGGCGGCGAGCTGCTTGGCGATGCCCCAGGCGATCGAGTTCTTGTTGAGGACGCCCATGATCAGCCCGCGCTTGCCGGCCATCAACCCTTCAGCCATCGTCATTCCCTTCGCAACTTCGGTGTTGGCCCGCTTGTCGCACAGGGCACCGGGGCGGGCAAGATTGGGTTTGTCTCGACGCAGCAGCGCCGCATATGGTGCGCGCATGTCACTCAACGCCCAGCAGATTGTCAGCGGCCTCGAGCAGATCCTCGGCGCCGCCTCCGTGGTCTCGGATGCGGAACGCATGCGGCCCTATCTCAGTGAGCCTCGGCGGCGCTTCCACACCGCGGCGGTGGCGGTGGCGAGCCCGGGCAGTGTCGAGGCGTTGCAGGCACTGATGCGGTGGGCGAACGAGCACCGGGTGCCGGTGGTGCCGCAGGGCGGCAACACCGGACTGGTGGGCGGCCAGGTGCCGTTCGGCGGCGACGAGGTCATCGTTTCGACGGCACGGCTGACCGGGGTACGGGCGGTCGATGCAATGGCGGGACACATGACATTGGAGGCGGGGGTGATCCTCGAGGAGGCACACCGGATCGCCGAGGACGCAGGGGCACTGTTCCCGCTCTGGATCGCGAGCCAGGGTTCGGCGCGGGTCGGCGGCGTCCTCAGCTCCAATGCCGGCGGCGTGCAGGTGCTGGCCTACGGCAATGCGCGGGAGCTCTGCCTCGGGGTGGAGGCGGTGCTGGCGGACGGGCGGCTGTTCCAGGGGCTGAACGCGCTCCGGAAGGACAATACCGGCTACGACCTCAAGGACCTGCTGATCGGGGCGGAAGGGACGCTCGGCATCATTACGGCGGCAACGCTGAAGCTGTTTCCGAGGCCGGAGGCGCTGGAGACGGCGCTGGTCAATGTCGCCTCGCCCGAAGCGGCGCTGGTGCTGTTCAACCAGCTCCGAGAGCGGGCGGGCACGCGGATGACGGCGTTCGAGCTGATGCCGCGGTTCGGCATCGAACTGCAGCTGCAACACGGGATGCTGGCGCGGGACCCGGCGGCGAGCCTCTCGCCCTGGTACGCACTGGTCGAGGTCAACCGGATGAAGGGGGGCGTCCCGGGGGTACTGCAGGCGGGGCTGGAGGAGGCACTGGGCGATGGCAGCATCGGGGATGCGGTGCTGGCGGAGTCGGAAGCGGACCGGGTGCTGATGTGGGCGGCGCGCGAGCAGATGAGCGACGTGCAGAGCCGCGAGGGCGCCTCGATCAAGCACGACGTCTCGGTGCCGGTGGCGGCGGTGCCGCAGCTGATCGCCGACGGCGTCGCGGCAGTGGAGACGCTGGTGCCGGGCATCCGCCCCTGCCCGTTCGGGCACCTGGGTGACGGCAACATCCACTTCAATTTCAGCCAGCCTGAGGGCGCCGACGGCAAGGCGTTCATGACCGGGGCGGAGCCGGTGCACGCGGCGATTTACGAGGTGGTGGGGCGGCTCGGCGGGTCGGTGTCGGCCGAGCACGGTATCGGGCAGCTGAAGACGGAGCTGCTGAAGCAGGTGAAGGACCCGGTGGCGCTGGCGATGATGCGGGCCGTCAAGCAGGCGCTGGACCCCAACGGCATCCTCAACCCGGGAAAGCTGCTGGGCTGAAAACGCACATCGGTGTGCCTTCTTGATCGCATGGCGGGACCGGCCCATCTCGGTTCCGTCCTTCACCGAAACTCCTCAGGCTACCCATGATCGACGACATCGAATTCCTCGACGATGCCACCCGCCCCAGGGCGCCGAAGCTCGAAGGGCTGACGCCGGCGCAGCGCGAGGCCGGCGAGCACCTGAAGATGATCCATGACCATCTGCGCGACAACATGCGGGTGCTGCGGCAGCTGATCGAGCGGGCGGGTGCCGGCGAGGTGTCGCCGGCGGAGGTGGCGGAGGAGACGGAGGACATGGTGATGCTCACCAATTTCCGGCGCTTCGGCAATCTCTGCGGGCAGTACTGCCAATTCGTGCATACGCATCATTCGATCGAGGACCAGGCGATCTTCCCGGCGCTGAGCGCCAAGGGAGAGGCATTTCGCAAAGTTTCAGAACGGCTTAGGGCGGAGCATGTGGTGGTGCACGAGCTGCTGGTGCGGCTGGTCGGGGCGCTGAATGCGCTGGCGGCGGAGCCGGGGCCGGCGAAATTCGCAGCGGCGCGAGAGGTTTACGAGGCGCTGGAGCGGGTGCTGCTGTCACACCTCGGCTACGAGGAAGACGAAATCGGGGACGCTTTAGGCTACTATAATCTGCTGGGATGATGCGGGTGGCGCGTGAAAGGCCGGGCGCCGCATGCGGAATTCTGGCCTCGGGCCGTCGCGTCTCAAAACAGGTCGAGCTGGCTGCCGGCGGCGGCGGCGCGCGGGCGCGGGGCGACCTCGGCAAGGCCGGGGTCGATGGGCTCGATGAGCTCCGGGCCCTCGGCGCGGCTGGAGCCGACGGCTTTGCCGACCGGGTGGTAGCGGATTGAGCCTTCGGGCAGCGGCAGGGCCAGTTGCACCGCTTCGCGGACATCGACGTCGCGGGTGTTGAGCCAGGCGTCGACGGCCTCCCCCCGAAGGATGGCGGGCATGCGGTCATAGACCGGAGAGACTTCGGTGGAGGCGTCGACGGTGACGATGGCGGCGGTGTCGACCTCCTCGCCCTCGGGGCCGCTCCAGGTGGTGTAGAGGCCGGCGAAGGCCATGGGGCTGCCGTCGAGCATAGTGATGTAATAGGGCTGCCGGCGGCCGTCCGGGGCCTTCATCCACTCGTAGTAACCGTCGGCCGGGATGATGCAGCGCTGGTTGCGCACGCTGTCGCGAAAGGCGGGCTTTTCCGCCATGGTCTCGGCACGGGCGTTGATCAGCAGCGGGAAGTCGCGCGGATCCTTGACCCAGCCGGGGACGAGGCCCCACCGTACCAGTTGCGCCGTGCGTCTTCCCTGCTGCTCCCAGATCGCGACGACCGGCTGCGTCGGTGCGATGTTGTAGCGGGGCGGATAGTCGATCTGGTTGAGGAGCCGGAACAGCTCCGCCATCATCTCCGGCGGCAGCGTCGCCGCATATCGTCCGCACATGGGCTGGTTCCTGTGTCTGAACATATCTAGTGAGACTGGCCGACAGGTGCAAACGGGGGCGAGTGATGACAGCGGAGGCCAACGCCGCCAGCGTGGCGCTGCTCAGAGATGGCAAGGTGCTGCTGATCCGGCGCGCCTATGCTCCTTACCAGCATCTGTGGACGTTGCCTGGCGGCCGCATGGAGACCGGCGAAACGGCCGCAGAATGTGCCGCCCGCGAGGTAAAGGAGGAACTGGGGCTTACGGTTTCGGCGCTGCGGCATGTGGAAACGCAGCTGCTCGGGGGGACGGAGTGGCGGCTGGCGGTATTTGCCACGGGGAACTTCTCGGGCAACATCGCGCCGTCGGACGAAATTTCCGCTTACTGCTGGAGGGAGTTGGCGGCGGTGGCGCAGATGGAAGCGACGCCGGGCCTGGCTCAAGTGGTGCAGAGGGCGGTCGGGTTGCTTGGTGAATGACCGGCAGGCAATCGGGACGCAGGCTCCTCTGCGAGTCCGGTTCCCCAAATCGTTGTGACTGGCGGCGCCCTATCAATTCGAATAGGTATCGCCGCATGTCACTGCGCCGCCAACTCCGCCGGTCCATCACTGCTGCCGTCCTCGTGCTCGGGCTCTCCATTACGCCCGCCGCGGCCATCGATCCGCCGTACCAGGAGCAGATGGAGCGACTGTCGGAGATCCTGGGCAGCCTCTATTTCCTGCAGCCGATGTGCCAGCCGGGAGTGGAAGACTGGCGGGCGCAGATGGGGGAATTGATCATGCTCGACCAGCCTGACGAGGACCGGCGGCAGCGGCTGGCGGGGGCGTTCAACGAGGGTTACGAGGCCTATTCCCGGCTCTACCGGGTGTGCACGGTATCGGCCGCGGAGGCGCTGACGCGGCTGCTGCTGGAGGCGGAACAAACTGCGCGCGACATCCATTCCCGCTACGCCGAGTAGACTGCGGGCGGGTAAAAATTGTCAGATTGTGTTAACCTTTTGGTCACGTTCGGGGGGCAACGCGCCCTTTCCCGTGCTAGTCGAGTCTCATGAAGACCATGAAGCAAGCCATTGCCGATTCGGCCCAGGATGCGCTGATCGAGCATGATCGCGAGGAGCGCCAGCTGGCACTCGAGTACCTGGCAGAAGCGTGGAACGAAGCGGAAGACGACGGCGTCGAGAGCAGCGCCCTCGCTCATGCTTCGCTGTTCGCCGCGCTGACGACGCTGGTCGACGTCTATGGCGAGGATGCGGTAGCCGAGCTCATCGGCGCCCTGCCCGACCGCATCCGCTCCGGCGAATACAACCTCGAGCGCTCGCTGCAGTAGGTGGTGCGTGCAGGCACGACCGGCACGAACTTCCTTACCATCGATCGTCATTGCCCGCTTCATGCGGGCAACCTATTGGCGCCGGCGAAGCCGCTGGTTCTTCCTTCCGGCGGAGGGCCTCTGCTGGGTGGCCCGAACAAGTCGGGCCATGACGGCCGAGAGATAAAAGGGTGGGCGGCCGGCCGGCGCTACGCGCCAGCTCCCTCCCCCAGTCCTGACTGCACCCTCGCTATCCCGCCGGCAGGGCCTCCAGGAAGCGGATGGCCTGGCCGGCAGACGGCGTTACCAGGTCGCCCTCCCACATGACGCGCCGGCCGCGGATGATGGTGCCGACGGGCCAGCCCGTGACGGTGACGCCGTCATAGGGGGTCCAGCCGGCTTTCGATGCTACCCAGCCATTGGTGATGGTTTCGCGACGGCCGAGATCGACGATGGTGAGGTCGGCGTCGTAGCCGGCGGCGATGCGGCCTTTGTTGGCGATACCGAAGAGGCGGTTGGGGCCGTGGCTGGTCATGTCGACGAAGCGCTCGAGGCTGAGCCGACCGGCATTCACATGGTCCAGCATGATGGGGACCAGGGTCTGCACGCCGGTCATTCCGGAATGGCTCTGCGGGTACGGGTGATCCTTCTCGTCCCTCGTATGTGGGGCATGGTCTGAACCGAGGATATCGGCGATGCCGTTGCGGACGCCGGCCCAGATGCCGTCGCGGTGTGCACGATCGCGGACCGGCGGGTTCATCTGGGCATAGGTGCCGAGGCGGGTATAGGCGGTCTCGTCGAGGGTCAGGTGGTGCGGGGTGACCTCGACACTTGCGACGTCCTTGTGAGCGGCCAGGAAATCCATCTCCTCGGCCGTCGAGATGTGCAGCACGTGGATGCGGCGGCCGGTGCGGCGGGCGATATCGACGAGGCGCCGGGTACAGCGGAGGGCGACCTCGGGGTCGCGCCAGACCGGGTGCGAGGCCGGGTCGCCGGCGATTCGCAGGTGCTTGCGCTCCTCGAGCCGGTACTCGTCCTCCGAATGGAAGGCGGCGCGGCGGGAGATGGCGCGGAGCACGGCCTCCACTCCGGCGTCGTCCGGAACCAGCAGAGAGCCGGTGGAGGAGCCCATGAAAACCTTGACGCCTGCGCAACCGGGGAGCTTTTCGAGCTCCGGCAGATCGCGGACATTCTCGTGGGTGCCGCCGACATAGAAGGCGAAATCGCAGTGCATGCGGCCGGCGGCGCGGCGCAGCTTGTCCTCGAGCGCGGCGGCGGTGGTGGTGAGCGGGTCGGTGTTCGGCATCTCGAAGACGCCGGTGACGCCGCCCATGACGGCGGAGCGTGATCCGGACTCCAGGTCTTCCTTGTGGGTCAGCCCGGGCTCGCGGAAATGCACCTGGGTATCGATGACACCGGGCAGGATATGCAGGCCGGTGCAGTCGATGGTTTCGCCGGTAGCGGCCTGCGACAGATCGCCGAGCGCCACGATGCGGCCCTCGCGGACGCCGAGATCGGTGCGGCCGATGCCGTCGTGATTGACGACCGTGCCGTGCTTGAAGATCGTGTCGTACTGCGCCATGTCCTAACCTCGTGCCACGCCCTCGTGGGCCGACAGGCTCACCACAGGCCACCGCAGGTCCCGTGATGACCCCGTGGTGAGCTTGTCGAGCCATGTTGTCAGGGCATACTGGATTCAGGTCCCATAGGAAATCGTCATGACCGTCATGCTTCGTCCGTCTCGCGCCGTCTTCCGCTTCTCCGGACCCGAGGCGCAGCGACTGCTGTTCGACGTGATCACCGCGCGGGTGAAGGCGGAGCCCGGACCGGCCCTGTGGTGGGCACTGCTGTCGCCGCAGGGGAAGATCCAGGCGGAAGGACTTTGCGGCTGGGCGGACGAGGCCTTCTGGCTCGATGTCGACAGCAGCGTCGCCGACGCCTTTCTCAAGCGCATGCGGATGTACAAGCTCAGGGCCGCGGTGGAGATCGAGGATCTGCGGGAGACGCATGTGGTGGGTTGGAGCCCCGAGGAAACCGTGGGCGTTGCACATGCCGATGCGCGACCCGGAGGGCTCGGCTGGCGGGTGATCGCCGACAAGGCGGCGGCCGACTGGGACACCGAGGATACGGAGTTCATCCGTGCGCGGATCAATGCCGGAGTGGCCGAACTGGGGCCGGACTTCGGGGCAGACTCCACCTTCCCTCACGACATCGGCATGGACCTCCTCGGCGGCATCGACTTCAAGAAGGGCTGCTATATCGGCCAGGAGGTGGTGAGCCGGATGCAGCACCGGGGGACGGCGCGACGGCGGCCGGTGATCGTGTCGGCGCTGGCAGAGGGTGCCGCCGCCGGAGCGCGGCTGCTGGTCGGCGAGCGCGAGGCGGGAACGATCGGCTGGGTGCTGGATGGCAAGGCGGTGGCCATCGTCAGGCTCGACCGGGTGCCCGACGCGGAGGCCGCGAGTTTTGCCAACCTCCCGGTGGTGCTGCACCTGCCGGAATGGGCGACGTACCGGTTTGGCGAATCGGGTGGGGCTGATTAGGGTTCCCGGCGTCACTTCCAGTCGTCATCCCGGCGAAGGTTGGAACCGGCAAGCGGTGTCGCAGCAAGGGCATGCGCGGCTGCTTCTGTGGTTACTGGGGCCCCGGCCTGCGCCGGGGTGACGGCCGGTGGTGGGATGCCTCGGGGGATCTATGAATGGCACGTGGAAAAGACCGGGCCTGGCAGCGGATGCTGTCGGGGCGGCGCCTAGATATCCTCGACCCCTCGCCGCTCGACGTGGAGTTGAGCGACATCGCGCACGGGCTGGCGCGGGTGGCGCGGTGGAACGGCCAGACGCAGGGTGATTATCCGTTCTCGGTGGCGCAGCATTCGGTGCTGGTGCTGGAGATCTTCAAGGCGCTCAACCCCGGCGCCGACATCCGTTCGCAGCTCTACGCCCTGCTGCATGACGCGCCGGAATACGTGATGGGCGACCTGATCTCGCCGTTCAAGACGGTGATGGGCGGCAACTACAAGGAGGTCGAAAACCGGCTGCTGGGGGCGGTGTATCTGCGCTTCGCACTGGGTGCGGTGCCGCCGGTGGCACTGACCCGGCAGATCAAGAAGGCGGACCGGGAGGCGGCCTATCTCGAAGCAGTTCACCTTGCCGGCTTTGCGGTCGAGGAGGCGCGGCGGTTCTTCGGCGAGCCGAGCCTCCCGGCCTTCGAGCTCGACCAGTTCGAGCAGCTGATCCGACCCTGGCCGACGCGGGAGGCGCACGACAGATTCGTCGCTGCCGTCGAGGAACTCGCTGCGGTTCTCCCCAACTAGGTTAAGTTAAGCTTAACGACCGTTCCATTTTGACGCATCGGCAACGGCATGGTTGATGAAGTGTTAACGCTTCGTCAAAGCTCGGGAGAGTCGCCATGCCGCACAAGTACCGCCCGTTGCTGGCCGGGGCCGTGATCGGCAGCCTGGCCGCCGCCCTGTTGGCCGTGCCCAGCCTGCTGCCGGCGGCGATGGCCGACGAACAACCGATGAGGACCCTGATGAGCACCCCGGATGAGCTGATGCCGGCTCCGTTCGACACCGCAGGGCTGGTGAAGCCGGACTTTATGGTGGAGCCGAGCGTATCGACGGAGGTCATCCGGAGCAGCAAGGTGCGCAAGATCGGCTACGGCCGGACCAGCTTCGTGACGATCGCGGAGACGGCCAGCGGCACCTATTCCAGCGACGGGTTGGCCTCGCCGCATGTCCGCTATCCCGGCATCTACATCGACCATGGCAGCGGCGGCCCGCAGGTCGCGGGCGTGATCTTGGGGGGCGGGAGCAGCTGGACAGTCCTCAGGTCCACGAGCGCCAGCTCCTTCGTGTCGGTGACGCCTTTCGAGGGCGGGAAATTGCTGACCACCGAGGGCGGCAGCTGCGTGATCACCGGCGGCAGCGTCTACTGCTGAGCGGCTAATGGTGCAAACACGCCCATCCTTGGGGTAGTGGTGCTGCCTTTACCAATGTTTCGGCTCATGGGCCTTCTCCCCTCCGTGGGAGAAGGCCCGACTGCATGCACCGCGTTTGTATTGGCGGCGATATGCTAGCCGAACTTCCAGCCGCGCTTGAAGTGGTAGAAGACGTGGAGGCCGATCTTGGTCACCTTGGTCATGCGCGGTGCCCAGTGCGGGTAGACGTAGGTGGCGTGGTAGTGCGTCGAGTAGCCGACTTCCGGGAGGTAGAGGGTTCCGGACGCGACGCCGCGAGCGATGTCCTCGGCCAGCTCCCAGGACTTGCGGTCGGTGACGCGCTCGGGGATGCCGTCGCAGGCGAAGGAGAACTGGCAGGCGTTGCGCCGGTGCTGGTTCTGGAACACCACGCCGCAGATGGTCGCGGGGTAGAGCTTGTGGGCGACGCGGTTTAGCACCACCTGGGCGACCGCCACCTGACCGCGATAGGCTTCGCCGCGGGCTTCGAAATAGATGGCGGTGGCAAGGCAGTTGAGCTGCTTTTCGGAGACCTTCTTGCCATCCTTGCCGACGACGGCGCCGTCGAAGACGGTGAGCGGAGCATCGGCGCGGGCATAGGCCAGTTGCTCGGAAAGGCTGCGGGGTACGGGGATCGAACCGTCGGTCGCGGCTGCGTCCTCGATGGCGTCGAGGGCGGGAGTGCTGCCGGGGATGACCAGCGCCGCCACCTGCACGGGCGGCGGCACAGCCGGCCGTGCCGCCGCGGGCGTGGCGCCGCCGGGCATCCGGAGCGCCGCCAGCCGCTCGCGGATGGGCGCGAAGCCCTGGGCGATCTCCATGACGTCTGGCAGCTGCCGCGCCCGATCCTGCTTCTCGGCGCGATTGGGGCCGATAAAGGCGCCGCTCGAGAACATGCCGGAGATGGAACCGGTGATCAGAAGCTCGTCGCCCCGCCGTTCCAGCCGCGCCGTCGGCGCGGCCGTGGGGACAATGGCCTCGGTGCCGTATTGCGGGCCCACCGCAGCAGTCGTGCAGCCGACATAGCCAATGACGGCCAGCATGGCCCCCGCCAATGACCTGAGGAGCGCGAGCTCTGTCTGAGCCTGCCTGGCTCGCGGAGTCCGAATAGTTGTGGCCATCAGAACGCTTTACTAAGGAGACGACGCAACCGGAGCCGGCATTCCAGATAAACTGTGACGCAAATGCCGACGAATTCGATGATGGCGGATTAGGGTTATCGCCGCGTAAACGGCAGCGAATCATGCGCGAGGGGGTGGCAGGCGCGGGAAGGTGAGGGATTCCGGCGGCTGGAAGGCGCGTCAGCCGGCGTCCTGAGCGAGGGTCAGGCGGGCGACCGGCACCCGATAGGGCGAGCAGCTCACATAGTCGACGCCGAGGCCGGCGAAGAAGCGGAGGGACTCGGGGTCGCCGGCGTGCTCGCCGCAGACGCCGATGGTCAACCCGGGATTGGCGGCCTTGCCGCGCTCGATCGCCAGCTGCATCAGCTCGCCGACGCCGCGCTGGTCGAGCGTGACGAAGGGGTCGAGCTCGTAGAGGCCCTTGCGCTGGTAGGCGGCGAGGAAGGCGGGGGCGTCGTCGCGGGAGATGCCGTAGGTGGTCTGGGTCAGGTCGTTGGTGCCGAAGGAGAAAAAGTCCACGGCGGTGGCGATCTCCCCGGCGCGTAGCGCCGCCCGCGGCAGCTCGATCATGGTGCCGAAGGCGAAGCGCTCGCGGGCTGCGGGCGGCAGTTGCGCGGCCTCAACGATCGCCATCACCCGGTCGCGGATCCACACCACTTCGCGGGCGGTGGAGACGAAGGGCACCATCACCTCGAGTGCCGCCGGCTCGGCGTCCGTCGAGGCCTCGCGGACGGCGGCTAGCAGCGCCTGCATCTGCATCTCGAGGATTTCGGGATAGGTGATGGCGAGGCGGACGCCGCGGTGGCCGAGCATGGGGTTGGTCTCGGCGATGCGGTCGAGCCGCTGCCGCAGGGCACGCTCGGCGAGGCCGAGCGAGGCGGCGGTCTCGACGATGTCCTCCTCGGTACGGGGGAGGAACTCGTGCAGAGGCGGATCGAAAAGGCGCACGGTGACCGGGCGGCCGCGCATGGCGGTGAAGATCTGAGAGAAGTCGCCGGCCTGGAAATCGACGAGCCCGTTCAGCGCCTCGGCGCGGTCGGCCTCGTCGGCCGAGAGGATCATGCGGCGGAGGGCGACCATGCGTTCGCGGGAGAAGAACATGTGCTCGGAACGGGCAAGGCCGATGCCTTCGGCGCCGAAGCTGAGCGCGGTGTTGACCGATTCCAGGGTCTCGGCGTTGGCACGGACCCTGATGCTGCGGGAAACGTCGGACCAGTCGAGCAGTCGCGAGATGGCGCCGCCGATATGGGGCTGGCTGAGCTGCAGGGCGCCGAGATAGACGCTGCCGTCGGTGCCGTCGATGGTGATGCGGTCGCCGGCCCGGAAGTCGTGGTCGCCGATGCGGCACGTCATCTCCGCGAGGTCGACGCTGAGGGCGCGGGCGCCGGCGACGCAGGGCTTGCCGGTGATGCGGGCGACGACGGCGGCGTGGCTGGTCATGCCGCCGCGGGCAGTGAGGATGCCGGTGGCGGCCTTCATGCCCTGGATGTCGGTGGGCCCGGTCTCGGTGACGACGAGGATGCAGTGGCGGCCGCGGGCCTTCTCCCGCGCCGCGTCCTCGGGGGTGAAGACGATGATGCCGCTCGCCGCACCGGGGGAGACGCCAAGGCCGGTGGCGATGATGGCGGTGCTGTCGGGAGTGTGCAGGCGGGGATGCAGGATCTGCTGCAGCCGCGAGGGGTCGATCCGGCTCACCGCCTCGCGCTCGGACCAGACGCCGCGCTCAACGCGGTCAACGGCGGCCTTCAGTTCCGCCGCGGCGCTTGCCTGCACCGGGCGCGCCGAGATCAGGCGCAGGCTGTCGCCGCTGACGGCGACGACGCAGTCCAGCGGCTGCCCGGCGAGGCCGTCGAGCACGCGCACCAGCTCGGCCGCCGCCGCCGGCAGCCTCGCCGGCGGCTGGCCGCTGGCGGCCACGGGGCCGAGGGCGCCGGTCTGCGGATCGCGGCTCAGGAAATGTTGCGGCGTCCCCTCGGCCATGGCCTGCACGACGACCATCTGGCCCTGGCGGATGGTGCTCCGGTCGCTGCCGGTCCAGCCGGCATCGTCGGGCCCGTAGGAGTCGAAGGCGTCGTTGATGGCGCGTGCCAGCGGCTTTTCCGGATCGACGGATTCGGCGGCATTGGCGGGCGCCGGCAGGCCGAGCCGGGCCGGCATCAGGCCCTTGGTGTGCCGCTCCGCTGACGTGCGCACCACCAGCTGCGGACGCTTGCCGTCGCGGCCGACCAGCCGGTACAGGGTGGCGACCCAGTGGACGCGCAGGCGGTCGTCGCGGCGGCCGCGCTCGGCCTGCAGCCCATCCCAGGCGGCGCGGGTGAGCGCGATGGTCGGCACCACCGGTAGTTCCGCCTCGGCTGCGAGGTGCAGCCAGCGGGACTTGCCGACCAGGAGATGCTTCTGAGCGGCCGTGAGGTTCGCCCTGCCCTTGGCTGGCGCAACCGCGAACATCTCCTGAGCCAATGTCACGCTGCGCCCTCTGTTACCCGGCGTGGCCGGGTGGCGCCCGGTTCATGCCCTTGAACATGCTTCACTTTCATATTGCCTACCGCCCCCGGCTACCGCAACACTTGACTTGGGTGCCCCGAGGAAGCATCTGCTGTCCCATGCAGACCCGGCCCCATCTCGACATCACGCTGTGCGCGCCTCGTGGCTTCTGCGCCGGCGTGGACCGCGCCATCCAGATCGTCGAACTGGCGCTCGAGAAGTACGGCGCGCCCGTCTATGTGCGGCATGCCATCGTTCACAACAAATACGTGGTCGAGGGGTTGCGCCGGAAGGGGGCGGTGTTCGTCGAGGACCTGGACGAGATCCCGGACACCGACGCCCCGGTGGTGTTCTCTGCGCATGGCGTGCCGAAGAGCGTGCCGGCAGCGGCGAAGTCGCGCGCGATGTTCATCCTCGATGCCACCTGCCCGCTGGTCTCCAAAGTGCATATCGAGGCCAACCGGCATTTCAACGAGGGCCGCGAGATCGTGCTGATCGGGCACGCGGGACATGTCGAGGTGGTGGGCACCATGGGACAGCTGCCGCCGGACTCGATCACGCTGGTGGAGACGGTGGCGGATGCGGAGCGCTTCGAGCCGCGCGACCCGGAGCGGCTGGCTTTCGTGACGCAGACGACGCTCAGCGTCGATGACACGCATGAGATCGTCGAAACGCTGCGCCGGCGCTTTCCGGCGATCAGCCTGCCGCACAAGGAAGACATCTGCTACGCGACGACCAACCGCCAGGAGGCGGTGAAGCGCGTCGCCCCCGAGGTCGATGCAATGATCGTGGTCGGGGCACCGGAATCGAGCAATTCCGTGCGGCTGGTGGAGGTCGCGCAGCGGGCCGGCTGCGCCCGCGCGATGCTGGTCGAGCGGGCAGAGAATATCGACTGGGCGCAGTTCGAAGGGATCAGCCGGCTGGGCGTCACCGCCGGCGCCTCGGCGCCGGAGACGCTGGTGGATGAGGTGATCGAGGCATTTGCGCAGCGCTTCACGATCAGCGTGAGCTCCAGCGGGGCGCAACGCGAAACCATGGTCTTCAACCTGCCGCGCGAGCTGCGGACGGTACCCGCGGCGTGAGCGACGTCGTACTGGAGACGGAACGGCTGCAGCTTTCCGGCTGGCGTGATGACCAGCTCGATGACCTGGTGCGATTGCATGGCGACCCCGAGACCGCCCGCTACCTCTCCGATGACGGCCATGCCTGGAGCCGCGACGAGTGCGCCACCCGCCTCGCCCACTGGATGGCGCTCTTCGACAGCCGCCGCATGGGCAAGCTGCGGGTGACGCGCAAGAGCGACGGCGTCTTCGTCGGGCGGGCCGGGTTCGGGCTGCACCCGCCGACGGGGGAGCCGGAGATCGGCTTTGCACTGCTGCCGGAGCACCGCGGGCGAGGCTATGCCACCGAGGCGGCGGCGGGCCTACGGGACTGGATCTTCCGGGAGACCGACCATGACCATTTCATCGGCTTTGCCGACATGATGAACACGCCGTCGCTCAAGGTGCTGCGGGCCATCGGCATGGTGGAGACGCATGTCGAGCATTTCGGCGGCATGCCATGCCAGTTCCACGTCTACCACCGTCCGTCCTGATGGGGCGGGTCACCATTCATACGGACGGAGCCTGCTCGGGCAATCCCGGCCCCGGCGGCTGGGGAGCGGTGCTGCAGTACAACGGCACGGTGAAGGAATTGAAGGGCGGTGAGGCCCTTACCACCAACAACAAGATGGAGCTGACGGCGGCGATCGAGGCGCTGAACGCGCTGAAGCGACCGTGCGAGGTGGAGCTGCACACCGACAGCAACTACGTCAAGGACGGCCTCACAAAGTGGATCCACGGCTGGAAGAAGAACGGCTGGAAGACCGCCGACAAGAAGCCAGTAAAGAATGTCGAGCTGTGGCAGGCGCTGGACGCGGCGGTGCAGCGCCACAGGATCGACTGGCGCTGGGTCAAGGGCCATGCCGGCGACGAGATGAACGAACGCGCCGACCAGCTTGCCAATGAGGGCATGGCGCCGTTCAAGCCGAAGCGGCGGAAGCCGGAGGGCCTGGTGCCGCCGGTCTGAGGCTCTCAGCGGCACTATAACCTTTTCGCAAAAGAGTTATAGTCGTTGACAATCCACGCCGCCATCCGCACTATAACTTTTTCGCGAAAAGGTTATAGCAGGTGCGTGTCGTGAAGGAAATCGACCTCGTCTACCGCACCATGTATGCCGAGCTGGCACAGCGCAGCTTCGGTGCGAGCTTCGACACGGCATTTCCGCTGACCGGGCACTTTCTCAAGATTCCAGTCGACGGACGCGAGTACTGGTATTTCCACGACGCCCAGGCGAAGCCAGCGCGGCGCTATGTCGGGCCGGTGGCGGACACTGAGCTCACGGCCCGCGTCACGGCCTTCAAGAGCGTCAAGGACGACGTCCGGGCCCGCCGGAAACTGGTCTCGACCCTCACCCGGGAAGCGGGCCTGCCGGCGGCGGAGCGGATGACAGGCGACGTGGTCGAAGCGCTGGAGAAGGCCGGAATCTTCCGGTTGCGCGGGGTGCTGGTGGGCACCGTAGCCTTCCAGACCTACTCCGCCCACCTCGGCGTGCGGCTGGCAGGCGCGGCGATGCAGACGGGAGATGCCGACTTCGCGCAGTTCCACTCGATCTCGGCGGCGGTCGGCGATGCGATGCCGCCGATACTGGACGTATTACGGGCGGTCGAACCGAGCTTTCGAGCGGTTCCGCATGCGACGGATGGAACGCGGAGCACCCGCTATGTCGACGGGCGCAACTACAACGTCGAATTCCTGACGCCGAACCGCGGCAGCGACGACCATGCCGACAAGCCGGTGACGATGCCGGCGCTGGGCGGCACCGCCGCACAGCCCCTGCGCTTCCTTGACTTCCTGATCCACGAACCGATCCGGGCCATCATGCTGCACAAGGCGGGTGTGCCCGTGCTGGTGCCGGCACCGGAACGCTATGCCGTCCACAAGTTCATCGTGGCGAGCCGCCGCCGCGGCGATGCCAGCGGCGCCGGAAAGCGGGAGAAGGACGTGCGCCAGGCGCAGCTGCTGATCGAGGCGCTGGCGCTGACCCGGCAACAGGTGGCACTGGGGCAGGCCTTTGCCGAAGCCTGGCAGCGCGGCCCGCACTGGCGGGAGGCGATCACCCTTGGAATGAGCTACCTGCAGCAGAGCCATCGGACGATGGCGACCGAGGTGCTGGCAGAGGGACTTGCCGATATTGGCGAGGAGCCCTCGGCTTTCCTACCGCAGGCCAGCCACTAGCAGCCCTCATGAGGAGCCTGGCGAGCCACGAGGGCGTGGGCCCGGGTGTGCCCCACTTCGTCCTTCGACTGGCTCACGATGAGGCCTCAGAAGGCGGGGGGCCCGTCGCAGAAGAAGAACTCAGGGGCGATATAGCTTACCTGTTTCCCTGCACGCTGGCCTCGCCCACACACTGCTGTCATCCCTGCGACAGCAGGGACCCACGTCACCGCCGGCGCGGGCTGAGGGTTGGGTCCCTGCTGTCGCAGGGATGACACCGGGAATAACATCGGCGCTGGTGGTCGGGGGTGCCGGTGGCGGGCACCCCCTACCCCGCGACCTTCGAGAAGTCGGCGACGAGGTGCATGGTGTCGCGGAGGCGGGCGAGCAGGTTGAGGCGGTTGCCGCGGACGGCCGGGTCGGGGTCGTTGACGAGGACGGCTTCGAAGAAGGCGTCGACGGGGGCGCGGAGCGTCGCGAGGGCGGACATGGCGCCCTCGTAATCCTCGTCGGCGATGCGGGCGGCGACGGTGACGTCGGCGGACTTGATGGCGCCGGCGAGCGCGACCTCCTCGGCTTGCGTCAACCGCTGCTGATCGACCGGCTGGTCGTAGCTCTTGCCATCCTTCTTCTCCTCAATGCCGAGGATGTTGACGCCGCGGCGGTAGCCGGCGAGCAGGTTCTGGCCATCTTCGCTGTCGAGCAGCGCCGAGAGGGCTGCGACGCGGCGGGTGATCTGCAGCATGTCGTCACTGTCCTCGGCGATGACAGCATCGACAAGGTCGTGGCGGGCGCCCTGCTCGCGCAGCGCGACCTTCAGGCGGTCGTGGAAGAAGGCGAGCAGGTCCTTCTCGACCGTGAGCGGGAAGCGGAGCTTGTTCTCAACCACGATACGGATGACGCCAAGCGCAGCGCGGCGGAGGGCGAAGGGGTCGCGGGAGCCGGTGGGCTTTTCGTCGATGGCCCAGAAGCCGGTGAGGAGGTCGAGCTTGTCGGCGAGGGCGACGGCGATGGCGACGGGCTCGGAGGGCACCCGGTCGGTCGGGCCGAGCGGCTTGTAATGCTGCTCGATGGCGTTGGCGACCGTCGGTTTCTCGCCCTGCGCCAGGGCGTAGTAGCGGCCCATGAGGCCCTGCAGCTCAGGGAACTCGCCGACCATCCCGGACACCAGGTCGGCCTTGGCGAGCATGGCGGCGCGTTTGGCGTCCTCGACATCGGCGCCGACCTGCGGCGCGATCTCGGCGGCGAGCTTCACCAGCCGTTCGACGCGCTGGAACTGGCTGCCGAGCTTCTGGTGGAAGACGCTGTCTTCGAGCTGCGGCAGTCCATGCTCGAGCGGCAGCCGGAGGTCCTGTTCGTAAAAGAACATGGCGTCGGACAACCGGGCGCGGATGACCCGCTCGTTGCCGGCCGTGATGGTGGCGCCGTCGTCGGCAGCGATGGTATTGGCGGTGAGGACGAACTTGTTGGCGAGCCTGCCCTCGGCGTCGCGGAGGCAGAAGCACTTCTGGTTGGTCCGAATGGTGGCGATGATCACCTCTTCGGGCACTTTGAGGTAATCGGGGTCGAAGCTGCCCATCATCACCACCGGCCACTCGACGAGGCCCGCGACCTCTTCCAGCAGCCCCTGGTCGTGGATGAGCGTAAGGCCCTGGGCGAAGGCGAGGTGCTCGGCATCGGTCCGGATAATTTCCATGCGGCGGTCGAGATCGAGCACGACCTTCGCCCGCTCCAGCGCCTGCGAATAGTCATCGAAGCGCTTCACCCGGATCGGCGCCGGCGCAAGGAAGCGGTGGCCGAAAGTCTGCTGGCCGGAGGCGAGGCCGTCGGCCTCGAAGGGGATGACCACCGGCTCGTCATTATCGGTGCCGAAGGTGGCGGTGATGGCGCGCAGCGGGCGGACCCAGTTGAGGTCGCCGTCGCCCCAGCGCATCGACTTGGCCCATTGAAAGCCTTCGACGATGCGCGGCAGCAGGGCCGCGAGGATGGTGGTCGCCTCGGCACCGGGCTTCTCGATATCGGCGACGTAGAACTGACCCTTCTTCGGATCGGACTCGATCCGCGCCTCGGCCGTGGAGGCGAGGCCGGCAGACTTGAGAAAGCCTTCGATGGCGGCTGGCGGAGCGTCGATGCGGGGACCCTTGCGGGTCTCGCGGGTGTCGGGTGAACGGCCGGGAAGGCCGGCCACGGTCAGCGCCAGGCGCCGCGGCGTGACGAAGGCGCTGGCGCCTTCGTAGACGAGACCGGCCTCGACCAGCGCGTCGGTCACCGCCTTCTTCAGCTCCGCTGCAGCGCGGCGCTGGAAGCGGGCCGGGATTTCTTCCGAGAACAGTTCGAGCAGCAATTCGGGCATGGGGCGATCCGGGGTTCGGCGGGCGCCGATGCGTTAGCAAGGGACGGGGCGGATGTCTATTGGGGGCCAGGGTCGCGCGTGTTGGCAGGCTCCCCACTAGCGCCTCGCCGGGACGTCACCCCGGTGCAAACCGGGGCCCAGTACCCACCAGCGCGGCGGGACGCACTCGGCTCCTGCCGGTACCAAAATGGGTACTGGGTCCCGGCCTTCGCCGGGATGACGGCCGGTGGATGTTGTAGGTTCGGAGGCAGGACCTACCACCCTCCTCCACCGCCGCCACCGCCGCCGCCGCCGGAGAAGCCACCGCCGCCGCTGGAGAAACCGGAGGATGAGGAGGAGACGGGCTGGGCGGCGATCATGGCGGCGCTCATGCCGCTGGCGACGCTGGCCACGGAGCTGGAGAAGCCGCCGCGGGCGCTGGACCAGTTGCGGCCGTGGTACCACGAGGGTTGGTAGTCCGTGGTGGCGTCGGGAACGGCGTTGCGGGCCAGCTCTGCCTCGAAGTGCTCGGACCACGGTTTTTCGACGCCGAGGGCGATGGCATAGGGCAGGATACGCTCGAAACGCTCGACGGTCATGGGCGGCTCGCCGTTGATGTTGAGCCGGTTCTCTTCGGCTGTCTCGAGGTACATGCGGAAGCCCTCGAGCTGATCCATGACCTTGCGGCCCTGCACGGTCGGCGCGCGCATCAGGATGGCGAAGACGACGTTGACGAGCACGATCGAGGCGGCGGCGATCAGCGGCGTGTCGATGCGCAGGTCGGAGAGGGAATCGAGGAAGCCGGCGAGGAGATTGCCGCCAGCGATGACAATCCAGACGCCGAGGATGAACTTGCCGATGAGATTGCCGCGCCAGACCTTGGAGAGCAGGGTCGTGAAGAGGCCGACCGCAACGCCGCCGATAACGGCGACGATGAGGAAGACGAGGTCGAGGACGCCGAGGGCGACAAGGGTGGCAAGGCAGAGTAGCGACAGCAGGACGCCTATGATGACGTAGCCGCGATTGTTGCGGAAATAGACCTGCCGGTTCTCGGATTCGAGGGTACGGATGAAGTCGGCGCGGGTGCTTTCCAGCTTCGGGCCGGTGGTGGTGTCGACGGTGACGGTGCCGCGGGATTCCAGAAAGTCGAAGATGACCTGCTGGCCGATGGGCAGGTTCCCGGGATCGGCGCCGGTGGCGGTGATCTTGAGGGTCTTGCCCGGATTGTCGATGGTCACCAGCCCCTTGACGCCGAGGTCGAAGAGCGAGGCGGTGAAGGCGGTCCAGCCGTTCTTTTCCCAGCCGAGGTTGTGCACGTAGTGGGCCAGCGCGGGGGAGAAGCCCTTGGGCGGATGGAAGAGCGGGATGATGGTGCCGCGGGCCGGGTCGCGCCCGACCGCGCGCCAGGCAAGGTAGTAGTAGAGGAGGACGAGGAACAGGGCGATGAGCGGGAAGACGAGGTCCCGGTGGTCGGAGAGCCAGTAGCTCGCCCGCTGCAGGTCGTCCGGCTCGGTCAGGATGCCCTTCTGGAAGGCGACGGCGACCGTCATGCCCTCGCCCGGAGCGAGCACCTCGGTGGCCCGGAAGATGGCGACCTCGTCGGTGCTGCGGGTGACGGTTGCGTCGCTGTCGGTGGCGCCGACGGGGCCGGTATAGGCGGCAAGGTCCTGGATGACGGCGCCATCGGGCAGGCGCACGGTGGCGACGGCGCGCTCTATGGGGAAGTCCCAGTAGTGGCCGGTGGCGTTCCAGTAAATCTCGTCGTGCTCGGCGAAGCGCCGCCCCATGCGGGTCATAGTGTAGCGGATGGTGTAGGTGTGGCGGCCGCGGGCGAGGAAGACATCGGCATCGCCGATGCGGATGCGGGTGGCGTTCTCCCCTGCCCGCTCGATGGCGAAGGGCTCGGGGTTGCCGTCGCGCTCGACCGAGTGCACCTCAAGGTTGGAGCGCAACAGCGAGCCGTCCGGGTTTTCCAGGGTGGTGAAGATGTCGCGGAAGATGCCGCGGCGGATCCGGTCGCCCTCGGCGTTCACCTCGATGATTTCGGTCACGTCGACGGAGCCGTCGCGCTCAAGGGCGACGCTGGAGGCGAAGGAGGTGATGGTCTCGGCGGCGGCCGCCGGGAGGGCGAGGAGGAAGAGAGCGAGGAGTGCGAGGAGGAACCGGCGCGGGGTCGGGCCCACCCCCTCCCCTGCCCTCCCCGCAAGGGGGAGGGTGTCCTCCTGTGCCAGGGGCGAGAGGGTGCCACGACCGCCGGGCGGCACCTCCCCCCTTGCGGGGGAGGATGGGAGGGGGGTCACGCCGAGCATCATGAAGCCAAACCCGTCCCCTCAGAACTTCACTTGCGGGACGGCGCGGTCGGCTTCGGTCTCGAGCTCGAAATACTCGGCCTTCTGGAAGCCGAAGCTGTTGGCGACCACGTTGGAGGGGAAGGATTCGACGGCGACGTTGAGGTCGCGGACGGCGCCGTTGTAGTAGCGGCGCGCCATCTGGATCTCGTCCTCGACCGTCTGCAGGGCGTCCTGGAATTCGAGGAAGGTGGTGTTGGCCTTGAGGTCGGGGTAGGCCTCGGCAATGGCGAGCAGCCGCCCGAGGGCGCCGGAGAGGGCGCCTTCGAGCCGGGAGCGCTCCTCCGGTCCGGCATTGGCGCCGGCAGTGGCGGCGGCGCGGGCATTGGTGACGGCCTCCAGCGTCTCGCGCTCGTGGCCCATATAGCCCCTGACCGTTTCCAGCAGGTTGGGGATCAGGTCGGTGCGGCGCTTGAGCTGCACGTCGATGCCGGACCAGCCCTCCTCGACCAGCTGCCGCTTCTTGACCAGGTCGTTGTAGAGGTAGATCGCGTAAACAACGATCGCGACGAAGATCGCGAGGATGATCAACCCGGTCATAGAGCCCTCCAGAAACCGCATCGGCGGGCGCCGACGGCGGCAGCATTGCATTGCGGATTGAGAAGTCAACTGCCGCGGCGAGACATAGCGGCAATAACCACTTTCAAGCTAAGATACCGGGTTTACCGATATCAAGTTAAGCGCCACCGCCCTCCGTCAGCAGCCATGCCTCGCCACAAGCCTTGGCGAGCTCGCGGATGCGGAGGATGTAGCTCTGGCGCTCGGTGACGGAGATGACGCCGCGGGCGTCGAGCAGGTTGAAGGTGTGCGCGGCCTTCAGCACCTGCTCATAGGCGGGAATGGCCATGGTGTGGCGGCCGTCGACGAGGCCCTTGTCGAGCACCGCCCGGCATTCGGCCTCGGCGTCGGCGAAGTGGCGGAAGAGGATGGCGGTGTCGGCAGCCTCGAAGTTGTACTTCGAGGACTCTCGCTCATTCTGCAGGAAGACGTCGCCATAGGTGACCTTGGCGTTGCCGCCGGCGCCGTTGAAATTGAGGTCGTAGACGTTCTCCACGCCCTGCACGTACATGGCAAGGCGCTCGAGGCCGTAGGTGATCTCGCCGGACACCGGGCGGCACTCGAAGCCGGCGACCTGCTGGAAGTAGGTGAACTGGCTGACCTCCATGCCGTCGCACCAGCACTCCCACCCGAGGCCCCAGGCGCCGAGGGTGGGGTTCTCCCAGTCGTCCTCGACGAAGCGGATGTCGTGGAGGGCGCTGTCGAGGCCGATGGCGGCAAGGGAATCGAGATAGAGCTGCTGGATGTTGTCGGGCGAGGGCTTCAGGATCACCTGGAACTGGTAGTAGTGCTGCAGCCGGTTGGGGTTCTCGCCGTAGCGCCCGTCCTTGGGGCGGCGCGAGGGCTGCACATAGGCCGCGTTCCAGGGCTTCGGGCCAAGGGCCCGCAGCACGGTCGCGGTGTGGGAGGTGCCGGCGCCCATCGGCATGTCGTAGGGCTGGAGGATGACGCAGCCCTGCTCCGCCCAGTAATGCTGGAGGGTGAGGATCAGACCCTGGAAGGAGTTCCTCGGGTCCATGTGGGACGGCAGTGCGATATTCATGGGAGAAGGTCCGGCTGGCGGTGCGGCGCGAACCTAGATTCTGCACCGCAGACGGTCAATCCCGCCGGTGGTCGCCCTTCCCGGGCGGCCGGTAGACGCCGTCGTCGCTGCGCTTGAGGTCGATGACGTCCGGGCGGGCGCGCTCCTGGAGGTCGCGGGCACGGCGGGCCTGGTCAACGGCCTTGGCCTGGCCGGTCCAGTCGCGCCAGATGCGGCGGACGCCGAGGAAGATGGCGCCGAAGATGAGGACAATGATGACGACCCTGAGCAGCATGTAGGACATGGTTCAGAGCCCCAGCCGGGCCCAGAGGGCACGGTCTTCCACCGAGGCGGCAAGGTCGGTAAGCTGCGAGGAAAGGCCGAAGCGCGGCAGGGCGAAGAGACTTTTCTTGGGAGCGATGACGCGAAGCCTCAGGTCCTCGCCATAGCGGCTGCGGAGCACCTCGTGCAGGTCGCCTACGGCATCGACGAGGCCGAGCTGCAGGCCGCGGACGCCGCTCCAGAACTCGCCGGTGAAGAGGTCGTCGTCGCTGCCCTGGAGCTTCTCGCCGCGCCGCTGTTTCACCCAGTCGATGAACACCTTATGAACGTCCAGCTCGAGCGACTTGATGCGCTCGACGTCCTCGCGTTTCTCGGGCAGGAACGGGTCGAGGGTGGACTTGTTCTTGCCGGCGGTGTGCACGCGGCGCTCGATGCCGAGCTTGCCGATGGCCTCGACGAAGCCGAAGCCGGCAAAGATGACGCCAACGGAGCCGACGATGGAGCTTGGATCGGCGATGACCTCGTCGCCGGCGACGGCGATGAAGTAGCCCCCCGAGGCGGCCGCGTCCTCGACGAAGACCAGCACCTTGCGCTGGTGCTGGTCGGCGAGATCGCGGATGCGCTTCGCGATCAGCCGGGACTGCACCGGCGAACCGCCGGGCGAGTTGACGACGATGGCGACGGCAGGCGCCCGGTTCAGCCGGAAGGCGCGCTCGAGCAGGGGATCGACATTGGCGAGGTTGAGGCGACCGGGACGCGGGTCGGCGGCGATTACACCGTTGAGGCGCACCACCGGGATCACGGTGCCGCCGCGCCCGAACAGCCGCCCGATCCAGCCGCCGAAGCCGGTAGTCCGTGTCTTTGCCATACCCGTCCCCAGTGATCCGCTGGAGATTTAGGACGGCACGGCGGGGATTACCAGTGCAGGCGATCGTGGCCGCGGAAGATGTCGTCGAATTCCGGCAGGAACCCCCTGCCCGCTTCGGCGTGCAGGACGCGGGAGGCAAGCAGGGTAAGCGGCGCGCGGGAGCCCTTGATGCCGCGAACCAGCACGCGGGCGGCCGGGGTGCCGGGGCGCGGGCAGAGCGGCAGGACGGTAACGGCACCGAAGCGGCGGTCGAAGGCAGCGAGCAGCAAGGGCAGACTGGCGGCGGCATGGATGAAGATGGTCTCGCCGCCGGGAGCGGCGTGGGTGGCGGCGGCGCGCACCCAGCGGTCGAGGTCTGCCGGCTGCATGTGGCGCGCTGCGGCGCGGGCGGCGGCCGGGGTGGTGCCCGCACCGGGGTCGAAGAAGGGTGGGTTGGCGATGACGCTGGCGAAGTGGTCGGCGGGGATGCCGGCGGCGCTGCGCTCGGCACCGCGGGCGGTGACGTCGAGGGCGACGGCGCGGGCACGTGCGGCAAAGCCGTTGGCCGAGAGGTTGTGCGCCGCCAGGGCGAGCGTGTCGGCGTCGCGTTCGACGAGAGTGGCGGTGCGGGAGGCGTGATGCGCGAGCGCCACCAGCGCGGCGGCCCCCACGCCCGCTCCGAGGTCGAGCAACGAGCCAGCCGACGGAGCGACCGCCGCCCCGAGCAGCACGGAATCGAGCCCGGCCCGGAAACCGTGACCGGGCTGCGACACCTGCAGGCGCCCGCCCAGAAAGGCATCGCACGTCGGCGTTTGTTGTTTTACAAGGTCGGCATCGTGGTCTAGGGACATCGCACCTTAAGGGCTCTCCAGCGTTCCAGCACTATATGGACTGAAACGTACCGCTCAAACCGGATTGGGCCGGGCTGAGCCCGGCGGTAAACGAGGAACTCATGGCGTCATCGGCAGTCGCGGCGACGAAAGACACGGGAGGCTCAGGCGCCCTCGACCGGCTGCTGGCAGCTACGCAGCCGGAGATGGAGCGCGTCAATGCGCTGATCCTGAAGCGCGCCGACTCCCATGTCGAGATGGTGCCGGAACTGGCCCGCTACCTGATCGAGGCCGGCGGCAAGCGGCTGCGCCCGATGCTCACGGTGGCGGCGGCGATGCTGTTCGGCAAGGCGACCGGCGCGCAGACGAACTACGCCGCGGCGGTCGAGTTCATGCACAACGCGACGCTGCTGCACGACGATGTGGTGGATGAAAGCGACCTCAGGCGCGGCCGGCCGGCGGCGCGCATGGTCTGGGGCAATCAGGCCAGCGTGCTGGTGGGAGATTTCCTGCTCGGACAAGCCTTCATGATGATGGTGGAGGCCGGCGACATCGAGGCGCTGGGCGTACTGTCAAAGGCGGCAACGATCATCGCCGAGGGTGAGGTGTTCCAGCTGGCGCGGGCCGGCGATCTGGAAACCACTCCAGAGCAGTATGACCAGGTGATCCGGGCGAAGACGGCGACGCTGTTCGAGGCGGCGGCCGAGGTGGGGGCGATGGCCGGTGGGGCTGACGCCGAGGGGCGTGCGGCTTTGCGCGACTACGGCCGCGAGCTGGGGCTGGCGTTCCAGCTCGTCGATGACGTGCTCGACTACCGCGGCGAGAGCGACAGGCTCGGCAAGAACACGGGCGACGATCTGCGGGAAGGCAAGATGACGCTGCCGATGATTCTTGCCCTGCAGGACGCCAATCCTGCCGAACGGGAGATCCTCGCTGCCACCCTTGGTCAGCCGGAGACCACGGAGACGGCGCTGGCGCAGGTGGTGAGCATCATGGAACGCCACGAAACTCTGACGCGGACGCTCGAGAAGGCGCAGCTTCACGTGGCGCGTGCGCGGGAGGCGCTGGATTTGCTGCCCGCCTCCCCGATGAAGGCATTGCTCTCCGACATTGCAGAATTCTACGTTGCCCGCGCATACTAGGCGCGTCCATAGCCAAGCAGCCGGGATGACCACATGACGAAGCTCTGCTCCGGCCTCGCCGCCCTGTTTCTGGCGGCAACCGGATCCATCGCCAGCGCGCAGGATGCACCGCCCACATTCCTCGTGGAGCAGGGCAACTGGTGGATCAGCCGCCTCGGCAGCGACAGCTGCATCGCGCATAACCGGCCGCTGCCCGAGTTCAATGCGGTGCCCTTCAACGCCATGGCGCTGCAGCAGGAAGTCGGGGAGCAGCAGCCGCTGCTGCAGGCGATATTCTGGCCCGCCTCCTTCGAGGCCGGGCAGGAGTTCGAGCTGCTTGTCGTGCCCTCCAGCGGCAAGCCTTTCCAGTATCCGGTCCGGGCAGAGTCGGATTACCATGTCCGCGGAATGGCGCCGCTGACCGAGGCGGAGTTCGGCAAACTGGCCGTCAGCGCCACCGTCACCATTGGAGGTGATGCCGCTCCGCTGTCGCTGGTGATCGATACGCGGGAGCTGGACGAAGTCGGCGTCTGGCTCGACCAATGCGCCAGATAGGCCAGATAGGCCAGATAGGACTGCCCTGACCTGACATTGTTCCCCTCCCCCCGCAGGCCGACGGAACGCTCGGCGTCCCACGGCATTCTCTCACCGCGGGGATGCGAGAGAGGAATTAACAAATGATCAGATCAACCCTGATAACCACGGTGGCTGCCGCAGCGCTCATGGCTGCAGCGCCGCTAGCGGGTTCGTTGCCGCTGCTGGGAACAACAGCGGTGCAGGCACAGTCGGTAAGCGTCAGTTTCAACCTGTTCGTCGACGAATTGGAACCGCATGGGATCTGGGTCCGGCACCCGACGTACCGTTACGTCTGGTGTCCGACCGTCAGCGCACGCTGGGAGCCCTACACGCGCGGCCGGTGGATCTACCTGCGTGACCATGGCTGGTACTTCGACTCCGATGAACCCTACGCCTGGGCCGTCTATCACTATGGCCGGTGGCTCGACGACGAGAACCTCGGCTGGTGCTGGGTCCCTGGCACACGCTGGGCCCCGGCATGGGTCAGCTGGCGCCGCACTGACGACTATGTCGGCTGGGCCCCGTTGCCGCCGCAGGAGGAAGGCTTCCAGTTTTCGGTGGAGATTTCCGTCGGCGACATCGAGCCGGACGACTGGTTCTTCGTGCCGGTACGCCAGTTCACCCGGCCGAACCTCAGCATCGACATCGTATTCGGCTCGGAACGTCCGGAACTCTACGAGCGCAGTGAGTTCCTCGGCACCGTCGTCTATGAGGATAACCGCGTTTCCAACACGTCGCTCGATTTCACCTATATCGAGCAGAACGTTCAGCAGGACATCACCATCTACAACACGGAGGTGGTGAACAACTACTACCAGGTGGAAACCGCCCCGGACAGCGACACTGTTGCGATCTTCGCCGCCGCCGTCGAGGAGCCATCCGAAACAATCGAGGTGGAAGCAGCACTGGAGCCGGCGGAAGCCGAGCAGAGGCTGGCGGAGGAGCGGCCTGAAACCGACCCGCCGGTGGAAGGCGATGAGACCGAAGGCGAAGCTGCTGTCGAAGGCGAGGCCGCTGCCGAAGGCGAGGCCGCTGGCGACGGTGAAGCCGCTGCCGACGGTGAAGCCGCTGCTGAAGGCGAGGCCGCTGCTGAAGGTGAAGCCGCTGCCGAAGGCGAGGCCGCTGTCGAAGGCGAGGCCGCTGTCGAAGGCGAAGCTGCTGCCGAAGGCGAAGTGACTGCCGAGGACTGCGTCGCTGGTGAAGAGTTCATCGGCGGTGAGTGCGTACCGGTCGCAGCCGACGATGCACAGGACGAGGCTCCCGCAGAGAGCACTGAGCCTGCTGCCGACGAGGCCACCGAGGCCCAGGAGGCTCCGGCCGAGCCCGCCGCTGCGGCGGAGCCTGCTGCCGAGGCAGAACCTGCTCCCGCGGCTGAACCCGCCGAGGAGCCGGAACCCGCCCAGGAGCCTGAGCCGGCGCCCGAGCCGGAGCCGGCGCCCGAGCCGGAGCCTGCACCGGAACCCGAGCCTGCACCGGAGCCGGAGCCCGCACCTGAGCCCGAGCCCGCGCCTGAGCCGGAACCCGCACCCGAGGCAGTACCGGAGGAGCAGCCTGCTGGACCGACCGAGGCAGAGTGCCTTGCACAGGGACTGCAGTTGATCGACGGCGTCTGCGTGCCGGTCGAGGCAGCTCCCGCGCAAGAGGAAGCTCCTGCACAAGAGGAAACTCCCGCGCAGTAAGCAAGCGCAAATGCAACACCGAAGGGCGGCGCCATGGCGCCGCCCTTTGCTATGGCCGGATGACCGGCGCCGCCGCCACCCAGTAGTGAGGCCAGTGACGGCGCAGATCGTGCGCCGCCTGATGCGCCTGGGCGCTGGAGCCGAAAAGCCCGAAGACGGTGGCACCGGAGCCCGACATGCGGGCCAGCACGCAACCCTCCAGCGCCGCCAGGTGCGTTTCCAGTTCGGCGATGACCGGTACCAGTTCCACGGCCGGCGGCTGCAGGTCGTTGCGGGTTTCGGCCAGCCAGAGGCCGAGCTGGGCCGGCAGGGTCAGCGGCTGCGAAACCGCCGGCAGCCCGGGATTGCTGCGATGCTGGAGGCGACGGAAGACGTCGGCGGTGACCACCGACAGCAGCGGATTCACAAGCACCAGGTGGCAGGGCGGAAAACTCTGCAGCGGGTGCACGATCTCGCCAACGCCGCGGACCTCGCACGGACGTGAGTACAGACAGGCGGGCACATCGGCACCGAGGGAAAGCGCCACCTCGAGCAGCTCCGGCATCGGCACCGGGTGGCGAGACAGGGCGGCGAGCAGCCGCAGCGCCGCGGCGGCGTCGGCGGAACCGCCGCCGAGACCGGCGGCCACCGGCAGGTTCTTGTGCAGCTCGATGGCAAGACCGGTCTGGACATGGCCTGGCCAGCGGGCTCGGAACGCAGCGACGGCGCGGGTGACAAGGTTGGCCTCGCCACTGCCTGTCCGATCGGCAAAGGGACCGGCGACACAAAGCGAATCCGCCGCCGCCGACGTGGCGACCAGCTCGTCGGCGACGTCGGCGAAGACGACGAGGCTCTCGAGTTCATGATAGCCGCCGTCGCGGCGACCAGTGACATGCAGGGCCAGGTTCACCTTGGCGGGCGCGGCCTCGACGACCGTTTCGGACGTCACCCGCTAGTCGACGGCAACCGGAGCACTGCCGACCATCGGATCCGCCTTCGCGACCTCGGGCAGCGGATCGAGACCATTGGCGAGCTTGGGCTGGACGCGCTCGGTGACATTGCCCTCCTCGTCGACATCGGCCGCCACCTTCCACTGGAAGCGGGCCTCGAGCTGGCGGCCGGCCCGCCAGTAGGCGTCGCCGAGATGGTCGTTGATCTCGGGATCGTTGGGCCTTAGCTGCACGGCACGCTCCAGCGTCTCGACCGCCTCGTCGTAGCGCCCCAGCTTGTAGAAGGCCCAGCCGAGACTGTCGACGATGTAGCCGTCATTGGGCGCGGCGGCGACGGCGGTCTCGATCATCTCAAGCGCCGGCACGAGATTGATGCCCTTGTCCACCCAGCTGTAGCCGAGATAGTTCAGCACCTGCGGCTGGTCCGGTCGCAGCTCCAGGGCGCGCTGGAAGTCGGCCTCGGCCTTGGACCATTGCTGGCTGCGCTCGTAGGCGATGCCGCGGACATAGTAGAAGCGCCAATCGCCGGGGGTATCGCCGGGTGCGAGTTCGAGCGCCCGGGTGTAGGTCGCCGCGGCATCTGCATAGCGCTCGGCCGTCCGCTGCAGATCGCCGAGGACCGACAGGGCATCGAGATCGTCCGGATTGGCCTGCACGATGTTGGTGAGGCGGCGCAGCGCCTCCTCGCGGTCGCCCATGGCGTCGAGATTCTCCGCGACCCGCACGATGGCGGTCGGCTTCAACGGCGATGCCTCGGAGACGCGCTCGTAAATGGCGTTGGCGGCCTGGTGCTCGCCGGCACCGTCCAGGATCTGGCCGAGCACCAGCGCGATGACGTCGGCATCCGGGTTAAGGTAAAGCCCGAGGCGCAGAAACACGAGCGCGAGATCGTTGCTGCCGTCACGGGCCAGGGCAACGCCGATGCCGTGGAACATCTCGGCCGCACCGTCCTGGACGCTGGGGGCAAAGAGGCCCGGGCGCCGGCGGTCCTCGACGGCTTCGGCGACCAGCGTGACCAGCGGATGCGAGAGGCCCTCTGCCGCATAACGCTCCAGCACGTCCTCCGCCTCGTCGAAGCGCCCGGCGTTGCCGAGCATCCTCGTATAGGCCTCGACGATGCGGGCAACGTACGGCTCGACCTCGTAGGCCTGGCGGGCGAACTCGATGGCCTGGTCGTTGCGGCCAGAGACGTCGGCCATGAGGGCGCGATGAAAGACGAGGAAATCGGCGAGGCCATTGCGGCCGACACGGTCGAGCTGTGCGATGGCCTCTTCCGGCTCGTCGGCACCGGTGAAGGCCCAGGCCCGCAGAATGCCGCCGGTGATGCCGGCAAAGTTGTCGGTGCCGACCTGGGCGAGTTCACGGATGGCGCTGTCGTAGCTGCGGCGCTTCACCGCTTCGGTGGCAATCACCAGCCGGGCGAGATCATTGTTGGCATCGAGCTCGAGCAGGCGCCGCGCGGTATGTGCCGCGTCTTCTATGTCGCCATTGGCGGCATAAGCGACGAACCCACGCTCGACGACATAGGGGTTGTCCCAGCCATCGATCAGCGCCTGGCGCATGTAGTTCGCCGCCTCCTCGGTCCGCAGGTCAAACAGCGCCTGGGAACCGGCCAGGTAGTTACCGGTAAGGCTGAAGGCGCTGCGGTTGCTGGTCGTGGCGGCGGCGCCGGCGGCGCCGGTCAGCCCGAGGGTCAGCAGAAGCAGCAGCAGGAATCGCGACAGCAGGCTCATGGTTTTACTCACTGGCCGATGGCCTCCGAGGTTGGAGCCTGACCCGGCTGCCGCAGGCGAGCCGGTGCTCCGGGTTCTGGTCTGGCGGGCGCCGTGCGCGGCGAGCTGCCGGAGGCGAACGGTTCACGCGCAAAGATTGGCGATATTGCGACTGCGCCGCAAGAGGGCGGCCACATTGTCGTTATCCCCGACAAATGCGGCTACATGCCGGAGTAGTTGGGGCCACTGCCCCCTTCCGGCGGCACCCAATCGATATTCTGCGCCGGATCCTTGATGTCGCAGGTCTTGCAGTGCACGCAATTGGCGGCATGGATGCGGAAGACGGGGCGGCCGCCGTCGTCCGCCAGTTCGTAGACGCCGGCGGGGCAGTAGAGCGGTGCGGGCTCGCCGTAGCGGGGCAGGTTTTCGCGCACCGGCACCTCGGGATCCTCGAGTCGCAGGTGCACGGGCTGATCCTCGTCGTGATCGATGCTGGCGAGGTAGACGGATGCGGCGCGGTCGAACGCGACGGCACCATCGGGCGCCGGGTAGCGCAGCCGGGGCGCGTCGGCAACAGGCACCAGCGTCTCGTGATCGGCCTTGAGGTGCGGCAGAGTGCCGAAGGGCGAGACGCGAAACAGCGCCTGCAGCCACATGTCGAGGCCGCCGAGCAGCACGCCGAGGCGGGTGCCGAAGCGCGACCAGAGCGGCTTGACGTTGCGCACGAGGTTCAGTTCGGCCCCAATGCCGGTGGCGAGGACGGCAGCGCGCAGGCCGGGCAGCGTGTCCTGCGCGCGACCGGCGGCGATGGCCTGCCCGGCAGCATCGGCGGCGGCGATGCCGGAGCGGATGGCGCTGTGAATGCCCTTGAGGCCGGGGACGTTCATGAAGCCCGCGGCGCAGCCGATCAGTGCACCGCCGGGGAAGGCGAGTTCGGGGATCGACTGCAGACCGCCGGAAGTGAGGGCGCGGGCGCCCCAGGAGATGCGATTGCCGCCGGCCAGCAGTGGCGCGATCGCCGGATGGGTCTTGAAGCGCTGGAACTCGCCGAAGGGTGAGAGCGTCGGGTTGGCGTAGTCGAGATGGACGACACAGCCGATGAAAAGCCGCCGGCCGGCGGCGTGATAGGCGAAGCCTCCTCCCGAGGTGCGGTCGCCGAGGGGAAAGCCGAGATAGTGGTCGACGCGGCCGGGCTCGTGCACCGCCGCCGGGATCTCCCAGACCTCCTTGATGCCGAGGCCATATTTTTGAGGGGCGCTGTCGGCGGCAAGATCGAACTGGCGCAGCAGCCGCTTGGCGAGGAAGCCGCGGGCGCCCTCCCCAATCAGCGTATACTTTGCTTCGAGGGCAATGCCGCGGGCAAAGCCGGGCTTGGGTTCGCCGTTGCGGTCGCGGCCGAGGTCGCCGGTGATGATGCCGGTGACGCTACCGTCGGCGGAGGTGAGCAGGTCGACGGCAGCGGTCATTGGAAAGATGTCGACACCCAGCGCCTGGGCCTGCGCCCCCAGCCATTTGCAGAGATCCCCGAGGCTCACTATGACGCTCCCCCGGTTCTGCATCTGTGGCGGCAGCAGCCAGTGGGGGAACAGGATATCGGCATCGGCGGTGAGCAGGTGGAAGCGGTCTTGCGTCACCGCGGGCCCGACCGGGGCACCCTGCCGACGCCAGTCGGGCAGCAGCTCGTCGAGCCCGACCGGGTTCATGACGGCACCGGAGAGGATGTGGCCGCCGAGATCGGCCGACTTCTCGACCACCGTCACCGATATTCCGGGATGGCGCTGGCGCAGGCGGATCGCGGCGGCGAGGCCGGCGGGGCCGGCACCGACGATCACGACGTCGGTGGCAAGGCTTTCACGGTCGCCGGCTTCGGCCAATTGCAGATCCTGTGAGCGCCTGGAGGGAGGGGCGCTGGCAGCGCCGGACGGGCTGTGACATAACAGAAAACATGTCCGGAAATCGACCGCTAAATGCCGAAGACCTGCTGCCGGTGCTCGACTGGTACCGCGCGGTCGGGGTCGACCTGGCGGTCGCCGACGAACCGATCGACCGCTTCGCCAGTTCGGCGGCGGCGCCGCGCGCACGGCCGGCCGCCGAGGCGGAAATACCTTTGGCTGCCGCTCCGGCGGCTCCCGCCGAAACCATGGAGCTGGCGGCGGGGGCGCAGACGATGGAGCAGCTGCGGGCGGTCATGGAAGCCTATGAGGGCTGTGCGCTGAAGAAGCGGGCGACGCAGCTTTGCTTTGCCGACGGCAACCCGGAGGCCGACATCATGCTGGTCGGCGAAGGCCCCGGGGAGCAGGAGGACCTCGCGGGCACGCCCTTCGTCGGCCGCGCTGGACAGCTGCTGGACCGGATGCTGGCCGCCATCGGCCTCGACCGCACGAAGGTCTTCATCGCCAATATGGTGCCCTGGAGGCCGCCCGGGAATCGCGAACCGTCGCCGGAGGAGCTGGCGCTCTGCCTGCCATTCCTCTACCGACAGGTGGAACTGGTGGCGCCGAAGTTCCTGGTGACGCTCGGCAACGTGCCGACGCGTTCGCTGTTCGGCACGACTCAGGGAATCACCCGGACGCGGGGGCAGTGGCGCGAGCTCACCATCAACGGCCACAGCATGCGGGCGCTGCCGATGCTGCATCCGGCCTATCTGCTGCGCATGCCCGGATCAAAGGCGCTGGCGTGGCGCGACCTCATCAGCCTCAGGCAAGCAATAGCGGGGGAAAGCCCCCCCGGCGGTTGATGCGGCCGGTGGATTTTGGTCTGCATCACCAGGCATTGCCGCCCCCGCGCCGCCCATATCACAGGCATCGAGCGTCATGAGTTCCGTCGTCAAGATCTACGCCCTGTTCATCGGTTCGGCGCTGCTCATGTTCGGGGGCGGGCTGCAGGGGCTGCTGCTGGCCGTACGAGGGGCGGAAGAGGAGTTCTCGCTGCTGGCGCTCGGGCTGATCGGCACCGGCTGGTCGGTCGGCTTCGTCGCCGGCTCGATCGGCGTGCCGATGCTGGTGCAGCGGGTCGGGCACATTCGCGCCTTCTCGATCATGGCGGCGATCGGGACGGTCACCATCCTCCTCAACCTGCTGCTGATCAACGACATTGCCTGGATCCTGCTGCGCGCCCTTTCAGGCTTCTGCTTTGCGGGCGCGGCGATGATCGTCGAGAGCTGGCTCAACGAGGTCACCGACAACCGCAGCCGCGGCACCATCTTCTCGGTCTACGTCACCATCAACATGGCGGCCTCGACGATGGGCCAGCTGTCGATGTCGATCACCGGCGTCACCAGCTACATCCCGTTCGTGGTCGGGGCGATCGCCTTTATCTGCGCGGTGCTGCCGACGGCGCTGACCTCGACGCCGCAGCCGCGGCCGCTATCCTCGGCCAAGCTCGACGTGAAGCTGCTCTACCAGACCTCGCCGCTGGCGGTGATCGCCAGCTTCGCCTGCGGGATCGCCAATGGCTGCTTCGGGACGCTGGCGCCGGTCTATGGTTATAGCCAGGGCATGGATGCGGCCGGCATCGCTTATCTGTTCGCGGTCACCGCGGTACTCGGCGCCATCGCCCAGATCCCGTTCGGTCGGCTTTCGGATGCCATCGACCGGCGGCTGGTGATGATCCTGCTCAGCGGCATAGCAACGCTGGCGGGGTTTCTCGCGGTCTTCCTCAACCCGCAGGGCGGCATCTGGATGTATGTGCTGTTCGGCCTCTACGGCTTCTCCGCCTTTCCGCTCTATGCCATTGCCGTAGCCCATGCCAACGACTTCGCCGGCGAGGGAGAGTTTGCGCGCGTCGCCGGCGGCATGCTGCTGATGCTCGGGGTCGGCCTCGCGATCGGCCCGATCATCGGCTCGCTGGCAATGGGAGCGTTGGCGCCGGTGGCGCTGTTCGTGGTGACCGCGACCTTCCATGGCGCGCTGGCGGTGACGGCATTCCTGCGCATGAAGGTGCGGCCGGTCCGTGACGCTCGCGGCCGGGTGCGGTTCCGGGCTATGAACGTCGAGAAGGGCGTCACGCCGGGAACGGTGACGCTCGACCCGCGGGCCGAGGACGATCAGGAGAGCGTGGGCCAGGCGCCGCCCCGGGCGCGCCGAATGGAAGACGACGATCGACCGGAGGAGCCGAATGTTCAAGTCTGAGCTGGATCTGGAGAAGCCGTTCCTGCCGCTGTCGATCGCGGTGCTGGCGGTGTCCGACACCCGTACGCTGGAGACGGACACCGGCGGAGCGCTGCTGAAGTCGCTGCTGGAAGCGGATGGTCACCGGTGTGCCGAGCGGGCAGTGGTGCGCGACGACATCCATCAGATCCGGGCGAAGGTGATGGGCTGGGTGAACGATCCGGACATCGACGCCATCCTCACCACCGGAGGCACCGGTTTCTCCGGACGGGACGTGACCCCGGAAGCCCTCGAGCCTCTGTTCCAGAAGCGGATGGAGGGTTTCTCGGTGCTGTTTCATCAGTATTCGGCGACCACCGTCGGCACCTCCTCGCTGCAGTCGCGGGCCACCGGCGGGCTGATCGGGACGACCTTCGTGTTCGTGCTGCCGGGCTCGCGCGGGGCCTGCCGCGACGCCTGGGAAGGGATCTTGCGAGCCCAGCTCGACAATCGCCACAAGCCCTGCAACTTCGTCGAACTGATGCCGCGGCTGGCGGAGCGGTAGGCGCCGCCGGGAACTGCGCGATGAAGCCGGTTGTTGACCGTGCCGCGCTGGAGGCGGAGGTGGCGCTTCAGCTGGGGGAGCGGGTCGCGCTGGAGCCGCTGGCGGAGGGCGAGGAATCCCGCGTCTTCGGCTCCGGTGGACTCGTCGTCCGGGTGCATCCAACCGGGCTCGGCTACGCCAAGGACGCGTTCGTTGCCGAGACCTTTGCCTCGCACGAGGTGCCGGTCCCGAGGGTGATGGCGGTTGGTGTCCTGGAGAACGGACTCTGCTACTGCGTCACGCAACGCGCGCCGGGCGAGACGCTACAGTCGCTGGAGGGCGTCGGGCTCGATCGGTTGGTCGAGCCAGTCGCGCGAGCGATGGACGCGATGGCGCGCACCGACGTTACGATGATCGCCGGGTGGGGTCCGTTCGATGCAACCGCGACTGCAGCATTCGGGAGCTGGCGCGAATACCTGCAGGGCATCGCCGATCCGGAGGTGCACGACTTTGCCCGGGCTTTCGGCGGGGAGGTGCCGCCCGCGCTGGCTCGGCTCGTCGACGTCACCTGCAGTCTCGCCGAGTCCTGCCCGGAGGTGCGCTGGCTCGTGCATGGCGACTTCGGCTCCAACAACGTGCTTGCCGATGACGGCCGCATCACCGGAATCATCGACTGGTCGGAAGCGATGGTCGGCGATCCGCTCTATGACCTGGCCAATATCCTGTTCTGGCGACCCTGGCTCGATTGCATGGAGCAGCAGGCGCGGTATTTCGAGAGCGAGCGCCCCGAGCGCCTCTCGGATAGCCGCCGGCTGACCTGCTATCAGCTGCGGATCGGTCTCGGCGAGCTGTCGAGCGCGCTTAGGGCCGGCAACCGGCGGATGGCCGAGTGGTCGCTCCAACGATGCGAGGAGACCGCGGCGGGTTTATAGTGCGGATAGCGAGGCCGGCGTGGCGGCAGCTCAGGCGGCGCGTGGCCGGATTGCTGCCAGTTCGCGGCTAGGACGCGCCGCCTTTCCATCAGATCGATTTCCGCTGCAGATCGGTGTCGGGGTGACACTGCCCTTGCCGAGGACGATCTCCGTCGATCCGCCGCGGCGGCATCCGGATGGCACGTGTTCCGATAAGGCTCATTGGCTTCAGGAATCCGCAAGGAGAACCTCGCCGCCCCCCGGATTGGAGAGCCAGTCCTGCCCTGTCGGCGAGAGTCAACGGTCGACCTCGCTCACACCCTTCTCATGCCACACAAGGCAGATCCGCCACTGGTCGTCGATTCCGATGCCATGCGGGCAGTGCATTTTGTTCTTGTTCTGTTCTCGTGCAACTGCTAGTGTTAACCAGCCGTTACCAAGGGGACTGCGTTACCGCAGCCGGCCGGCTGGAGATGATCATGTCCTTGCAGACAGCCCCTTCGTTCGAAGCCCTGGAGAAGCTTTCGCAGACCCGCGACGCGGATCTGATCGGGCGGCGGCTGCTGGACCCGCGGCGCCACCGGGGGCGCGGGGCGCAGAGCAATCGCGCCGGCCGCTTCGAGGTGCAGGTGCGGGAGCAGATCGACGATGGGTGGGAACGGGAGGAGGAGCCCCCCAAGGTCGAGACCATCGAACATGTCGAGCGGGCGCGCAGCATCATCACCCGCAACGAGAGCCCCGACATCGGCTTCGATCGCTCGATCAACGCCTATCGGGGCTGTGAGCATGGCTGCTCCTACTGCTTCGCGCGCCAGACCCACGCCTATCTCGGCCATTCCGCGGGGCTCGATTTCGAGCGCGACATCTATGTGAAGGTGAACGCGGTGGAGCTGCTGCGGCGGGAGCTGGCGGACAAGCGGTACCGGCCGAAGCCGATCGCCATGGGCACCAATACCGATCCCTATCAGCCGGCGGAGCGCGAGCACCGGCTGACGCGGGGCATCCTCCAGGTGCTGCTGGAGACGCGGCACCCGGTCACCATCACCACCAAGTCGGCGCTGGTGGTGCGCGACCTCGACCTGCTGAGCGAGATGGCGGAGCTGGGGCTGGTGCGGGTGGGGCTGTCGATCACGAGCATGGATCACCGGCTCAGCCGGCAGATGGAGCCCCGCGCCTCGACGCCGGAGAAGCGGCTGGAGGCGCTGCGGCTGCTGTCGGAGGCGGGAATCCCCACCTCGGTGATGGTCGCGCCGATCGTCCCCGCCATCAATGACAGCGAGCTCGAACGCATTCTCGACGCCGCGGCGGCGCAGGGCGCGACCGGGGCAGGAATGATCCTGCTGCGGCTGCCGGGCGAGGTGCGCGACGTGTTCCGGGAGTGGCTGCTGCGGCACTTCCCCGATCGGGTCCGGCACGTGATGAGCCTCGTGCGCGACGCCCGGGGCGGCCGCGACAACGATCCGCGCTTCGGGTCGCGGATGCGCGGCGACGGCCCCTATGCCGTGCTCCTGCAGCAGCGGTTGGAGAAGGCGCGGACGCGGTACGGGCTCGACCGCACCCCGCCGGTCCTCCGCACGGACCTGTTCGCGGCGCCGAAGCCGGAGGAGACGCAGCTCAGCCTGTTCTGAGGGAGCTTGGCGAAATCGCTCCTCTCCGTGTCGATCCCGGCCGGCGCCGCCCGTCGTGTAGGCAGGCGGGCGCGGGCCCGCAGCTGCACGGAGAAGAGCAATGGCGCAGAAGCTGGTAGTCACGCAGTATGTCTCCCTCGACGGGGTGATCGAGGATCCGGTGGGCATGGAAAATTCCGGCCTCGGCAACTGGGTCGGCCCGTTCTCCCGCGGGCCCGAAGGCGACCGGTTCAAGCACGAGGAGCTGCTTGCGGCTGGCGCCATGATCTATGGACGGCGCACCTACGAGGGCTTTGCCGCCGTCTGGCCTACGGTCGACGACAAGGAAGGCTACGCGCGGCGCATGAATGCGCTGCCGAAATATGTGGCCTCCCGGACGCTGGGGCAGGCGGACTGGGAGAACTCGACGCTCATCGCCGGCGATCTGGTCGAGGCGGTGCGGGGCATCAAGGCGGGGGCTTCAGGAGACGTGCTGATCTTCGGCAGCGGTTCAATCGTGCAGCAGCTGATGCCTGCAGGACTTATCGACGAGTTCCGACTGATGGTCTACCCGACGGTGCTCGGACGCGGCATCCGGCTCTTTCCCGCGGGCGTCGATGCCAGGCTGCAGCTGGTGGAAAGCCGGCAGTTCGGCGACGGAATCGTGCTGCTCAGGTACCGCGCGTCGTAACGCGGCGCGGCGGGAGGCCGCTCGCGGCAGCCGGGACTGGACTGGACTGGACTGGACTGGACTGGACTGGAGGCAGGCTTTGGGCATGCTAGCGGCATGTCCAACGATTCGCCCACCGCTCCCCTTCCCGACCTCGCGCTCGAGCGCAGGGCCATCCGGCGTGGTGCAAGCCTCGTGGCCGGAGTGGACGAAGCGGGACGCGGACCGCTTGCCGGACCGGTGGTGGTGGCGGCGGTGATCCTCAACCCGCGCCGGGTGCCGGCGGGCCTAGACGATTCGAAGAAGCTGGCGCCCGACGTCCGCGAGGAGCTCTGCGAGAAGCTGTTGCGGGTGGCGACGGTCTCGGTGGCCGTGGCGCCGCCGGCGCTGATCGCCCGGCTCAACATCCTCTGGGCCACGATGTGGGCGATGCGGCAGGCGGTGCTGGGGCTGGCGCAGGCGCCGGGCCATCTGCTCATCGACGGCAACATGCTGCCCCGGGACCTGCCCTGCAGTGCCGAGGCGGTGATCGGCGGTGACGGGCGCAGCGTCTCCATCGCCGCGGCATCGATCATCGCCAAGGTGACGCGCGACCGCATGTGCCGGATCATGGACTGCGAGGAGCCGCATTTCGGCTTCGCCAGCCACAAGGGCTACAGCGCCCCGGCGCATCTCGCGGCGCTCACAGCACACGGTCCAGGCCGCCACCACCGGCTGGAATTTGCACCTTGTGCCGAGGCGCTGCGGGCGCGGGTGAGCGCGGAGCAGCCGCAGGAAGCGACCGCCGCCGCCTGAGACATGCCGGCATGGAACCGCCGGCACCCGCCGCCGTTGTCGCTGCTCCGGTGTCAGGTCAGCCTCGAAAGCGTCACAGTGGTCTTGCCCAGCGATACCTATAGGCCGCCCCGGGATCAGGCGCCCCAAACGGCCATCGCCGTCACCGGCTTCATCCTCGTCGCCATTGCCGCGCTCTATCTCGGGCGCGGCATCTTCGTGCCGCTGGTGCTGGCAACGTTGCTGGCCTTTGCCCTCGCCCCCGTGGTCAGTGCGCTGCGGCGGCTGCGGCTGCCGCGCATGGTCGCCACCATCGTCACCCTCGTACTGGCGGCAGCCGTGCTGGTCTGCCTCGGCTACCTCGTCGTCACGCAGCTGATGAAGCTCGCGGCTGACCTGCCGCAGTACCAGCTGACCATAGCCCAGAAGATCCGCGACCTGCAGGAAACGGCGGACGGCGGCGGAGTGATGGACCGACTGGCCGGGATGATCGAACGGCTGGGCGCCCAGGCCATGCCGGAGCCGGCGGGGGAAGTGGACCCGATCCCGGTAACCATCGCCAATGTCCCGCCCTCGCCCCTGGACGGGCTGCAGGGCATGCTGGGGACGTTCCTCGGGCCGCTGGCGACCTTCGCCATCGTCAGCATCTTCGCCATCTTCCTGCTGCTGCAACGGGAGGATCTCGGTGACCGCTTCCTGAAACTGGTCAGTCGCGGCGACCTGCCGACCACCACCAAGGTGGTGAAGGAATCGGCGGCGCGGGTCAGCCGCTATCTGCTCGTGCAGCTGATGGTGAATTCTTCCTACGGCGTCATCTTCGGGGCCGCGCTATGGCTGCTGGGGGTGCCCAACGCCATCCTCTGGGGGCTGTTCGCCACCTTCCTCCGCTACATCCCCTTCGTCGGCACCATGCTTGCCGTCGCCTTTCCGGCGGCCGTCGCCTTCGCCGTCGATCCCGGATGGTGGATGCTGCTCGGGGTTCTGGGGCTCTATTTCGGCATGGAGCTGGTGACCACCAACTTCCTCGAGCCCCGGCTTTATGGCTCGAGCACCGGGCTTTCGCCGCTGGCAGTGCTGGTGGCGGCGATCTTCTGGGCTACCCTCTGGGGGCCGATCGGGCTGATCCTATCGACGCCGCTGACGGTGTGCCTCGTGGTCCTCGGCCGCTACGTGCCGCAACTCAGTTTTCTCGAGATCGTGCTCGGCAGCGAACCGGTGCTGAGGCCGGAGGAAAAGCTCTATCAGCGCCTGCTGGCCGGCAATGTCGAGGAGGCGGTGGAGATGGCGGAGGCGGGCGTCAAGGAGAGTGGCATCGTCGCCTACTACGATGACGTGGTGATCCCGGCACTGCGGCTCGCGGAAGCCGATCTGCAGCATGATGCCGTCGATTTCGGACCTCGACGTACGGTCGCCGGCGCCGTCTCGGGGGTCATTGCGGATATCAGCGAGCTGGTGGCGGAAGAACCGGAACAGATCGGCGGCCGCGGCCGGGTGCTGGCGCTTGGCGGCAAGACCGAACTCGACGGCGCCGCGGCGGAGATCGTGGCGCAGGCGGCGGCGCTGTCCGGCTTCTCGACGCTGGCCCTGCCCCCGGTGGCGGTGCGTCCCGAGAGCATCGGGCAGCTCGACCTCGAAGGAGCCGATGTCGCCTGCCTCTGCTATCTGGGTCCCAATCCGCGAAGCTATGTCCGCTACGTCGCGGCACGGCTGCGACGCCGGCGCCCGCAGCTGCGGATCATTGCCTGCCTGATCGGGCATGCGGCCGAGGCCGAGAGCGAACCGGCGGAGCTGCGGGTCGACGCCATCACGACGGACATCGCCAGCACGGAGCGGACGCTGCGCGGATGGCTGCGACCGTCGGATGACAGCGAGCCCGGCGCCGTGGAGGAAGCCACGACGGCGGCGGTCGCCAAGCTCAAGGAGCTGGCGCGGCGCGAGGGCTGGCTCGAACAGCGATGCGCCGGCATCGCCAAGGATTTCGGGGCGACGCTGGCGCTGGCGACGGTCGCGGATGAGACGGGCGAGAAAGCAACAGGCAAGGTCTCACAGGACGATCCGAGCCAGCAGGTGATGGCGACGCGGGAGCCGATGGTGATCGAAGACGTGTCCGCCGACCCGGACTTCGCCGACAACCCGTACCTGCTCGAGAACGGGGTGCTGTTCTACGCCGCGGAGCCACTGGTGACCTCGGCCGGCGTTGTGGTTGGGGCGCTTTCGATCGTCGACGACCAGCCGCGACGCTTCGGCAAGGAGGAGCGGATCCGGTTTGCGGCAGCGGCCCGGCGGCTGATGGTCGAGTTCGAGGCACGGGAAGAGGCGGCGCTTGCCAAGGTGCCCCCCGAGCGCCGACCGCCCGCCTCGGAAGCCGCGGCCGGGCCTTAACGACTTCGTAACCTCTAAGCTTAAATTCCCTTTAACCCTAACGGCTTACAAAAGAGCTCGTTAGTGTTGCGTAGGGTTTTGAGTATGTTGCGTACCGCGCGTCAGGCGGCCCTTGTGGCCGTCGCGGAGGAAGCCTCGCTTCCCATCGATACCATCCTTGTGGGCGATTGCATCAAGCACATGAATGCCTTGCCGGCCGGCTCGGTAGACCTGATTTTTGCGGACCCGCCCTACAACCTGCAGCTCGAGCAGGGGCTGACGCGGCCCGACCAGTCGCGCGTCGACGCCGTCGACGACGAGTGGGACAAGTTCGAGAGTTTCGCGCATTACGATGCGTTCACGCGCGCCTGGCTCACGGCGGCGCGGCGACTGCTGAAGCCGGACGGGGCGCTGTGGGTGATCGGCTCCTATCACAATATCTTCCGGGTCGGGGCGGCACTGCAGGACCTCGACTACTGGATCCTCAACGACGTGGTGTGGCGCAAGGCCAATCCGATGCCGAATTTCCGCGGCACCCGCTTCACCAATGCGCATGAGACGCTGATCTGGGCGGCGCGCGGCCAGAAGAGCCGGGTCACCTTCAACTATGAATCGCTGAAACTCGGCAATGACGATACGCAGATGCGCAGCGACTGGCTGTTCCCGATCTGCACGGGGGCGGAGCGGCTGAAGGATGCCGACGACGACAAGGTGCATCCGACGCAGAAGCCGGAGGCGCTTCTGCACCGGATCCTCAACGCGACGACCAAGCCCGGCGACGTGGTAGTGGACCCGTTCTTCGGCACCGGCACGACCGGCGCCGTTGCGCGCAAGCTGGGGCGCCATTTCATCGGCATCGAGCGCGAGGACAGCTATATCGCGGCGGCGCTGCAGCGGATCGCGGCGGTGAAGCCGCTGCCGGCCGCGGCGATCGAGACATCGGTGGCGAAGCGCGCGGCACCGCGGGTGGCCTTCGGGTCGCTGGTCGAGATGGGGCTGATCGAACCGGGTACCGAACTGCTGGACGCGCGGCGGCGGCATAGCGCCATGGTGCGGGCGGATGGCTCGCTGGTCAGCGGGCCGCATGCCGGCTCCATCCACCGGGTGGGTGCGCTGGTGCAGGGCGCCGAGGCCTGCAACGGCTGGACGTTCTGGCACACCGAACAGCAGGGGCGCCTGGCGCCGATCGACGGGTTCCGCGCCGACATACGAGCCCGCATGCAACAGCTATCCGCCTGAGGCCGACCTCCATCAGGCGAACGCACCGCCGGCTCAGAAGAGCCGGCGGTGCTTTTTTCTCAAGCTGCTGAACGACTTGCACGGCCGAGGCCGGCGGCGGCGAGCACCTTCCGAAAGACGGTGGGCAGGGCCTCGGCATGCAGTTCGGCGGGATGCGCCCACCAGCCGCCCGGAAGCAGGGACGCGTCGGGAATGGTCGCCGACCAGACGGCGAGTTCGAGGCGAAAGTGGGTAAAAACGTGGACAATTTGCCCGCGGCGGCGCCAGTCGGCGGGCACGGGCCAGCGGGGGTCGGCGCGGTCGGAGCGCCAATCGGAAGTGGGGGTTTCGGTCATGCCGCCAAGCAGGCCTGTGGGGGCACGGGGCTGCAGGAAGACCCGGCCGGAGCCGTCAAAGATGACGAAGGCGTGGCCGTAACGGATTGGCCGGCTTGGCTTTTCGGCCTTCACGGGAAAGCGCAAGGGATCGCGGCGGGTACCGGCGCAGCCCGGCTGGAGGGGGCAACGCTGGCAAAGCGCAACCTTGGGGGTGCATATGGTGGCTCCGAGATCCATCAGCGCCTGGGCGAAATCGCCGGCGCGCGTGGGAACCGAGGCCTGGACAGCATTGCGGATCAGCGGCTTGGCCTCGCGGAGGGGCTGGTCAAGGGCGAGGTAGCGGGCGAGGAGGCGGTCGACATTGCCGTCCACGACGGCGATGCGCTCGTCCCCGGCGATCGCAGCCACGGCCGCGCTGGTATAGGGCCCAATGCCGGGAAGCGGCGACAGCTCGTGCGCAGAGCGGGGAAAGCTGCCGGCGTGGCGTTCGACCACCGCGCGGGCGCAGGCATGCAGGTTGCGGGCGCGGGCGTAGTAGCCAAGACCGGCCCACTCCACCAGCACCGCCTCGAGGGGCGCCGCTGCGAGCGCCTCCACCGTCGGCCACAGGCGGGTGAAACGAGCGTAGTATCTGGCCACGGCCGCAACAGTGGTCTGCTGCAACATGATCTCGCTGAGCCAGACCCGGTAGGGATCGGGGCGGATGCCGGCGGCGCGGTCGGCGGGGCTCACCCGCCAGGGAAGCGTGCGGCCGTGCCGATCGTACCAGGCGAGCACGGCGTCGGCGTCGATGGGCACAGGGGGGTATTGTCGCGGGGCGGCATTTGGCATGATGGGCAGATGAACCGAGCGGCTGCGATGAGGCAAGCGCCGGCGGAGAGTTGTTACCAATGGCGGCGAAGGCAAAGACCGGCGAGGAGCCGAAGCGGCTGAACCGCGCCGTTGGCGTCGCCGAGGCGCTGAACCGGGCGCTCGATCCGGTGCTGAAGAAGCGTGGCTTCGCCAGCCGCGACATCCTCACGCACTGGGCGGCGATCGCCCCCGCCCCCTACGACCAGGTGGCGATGCCGGACAAGCTCAGCTGGCCGCGTGGCGAACGCGGGGCGGACGGGGCGACGCTGTATCTGCGCTGCGCGCCGGGCCACGCACTGGCCCTCAGCCATGAAGGTGAGCGGGTGGCGGCGGCGGTGAACCGCTATTTCGGCTACGTGCTGGTGGGCGCGGTTCGCCTCTCGGCGGAACCGTTCAGCCCCGGTTCAGCCACGGCACCGCAAAGTGCGGCCGAACCCAGTCCGGCGAGCCGGGAGCGCGTCGAGAATGCCCTTGAGCGGGTTGCGGATGATGACGTGAAGGAAGCGCTGCGCCAGCTCGGACACGCCATGCTGAGCAGGCGCGACAAGGGTCGTTAAGTGTTCACCCTGACTTGATGATCCCGCCCCCTTGCCGCCACCTTCGCGCCGTGTAGTCTCTCGCCAAACAAAAACGGAGCATGCAACGTGACCATCAACCGTCGAGACACCATCATCCTGGCCGCGGCCGCTTCCTTCGCCACGCTTGCCGGTCTCGGCTCCGTGCAGGCCCAGGAAGGCACGACGCAGGACGTCGGCGCGCTCGCCAATGTGGCGCTGCCGGACAGGGTGCTGGGCGACGAGAGTGCCGAAGTCACGGTGATCGAGTACGCCTCACCCACCTGCCCGCACTGCGCGTCCTTCCACAATGACGTCTATCCGCAGTTCAAGGCGGAATACATCGATACCGGCAAGGTCAAGTACGTGCTGCGCCCGTTCACCCGGAACGTGCTGGATGCGGTGGTCTTCATGCTGGCCGAGGCGGCCGGCGAGGAGCGCTATCACGAGGTGGTCAACACTTACTTCCGGACCTTCGACCAGTGGGCCACGTCGGAGCGTCCGCGGGATGCCATCCTCGAGATCGCCAAGCAGCTTGGTTTTACCGATGAAAGCTTCGAGGCTGCCTTGACGAATCAGGACCTGTTCACCGCCATGGAAACCATGCGCGAGCAGGCGCTGAACGAGTTCAATCTCGAAGGCACGCCGACCTTCTACATCAACGGCAAGCAGCTTACCGGGGGCAAGACGCTTGAAGACCTCAAGGCCGAGATCGACCCGCTGCTTACGTAGTCCGGCCTGGCCGCGGCGCGCAGCTGCGGCCAGCGGCCAGAACGCTCCCTGCCCTACCGACTGTCCGGCGACGACGATCAGCATTGACCGTGGTGCAGCCACCCCCCTCCCACCCTCCCCCGCAAGGGGGGAGGTGCCGCCCTGTGGCCAGGACTGGATGGTGCCACAAACTGGATGGAGCACCCTCCCCCTTGCGGGGAGGGATGGGGAGGGGGTAGCGCACGGCCGGGCCCTGCGAATTATCCACTTCCTCGTGCAGCCATACGGCACAGTGGCGGCGGCATGAAGTTCCAGCGCCTCAAGCTGCATGGGTTCAAGTCCTTCTGCGACGCGACCGAGCTCTACCTGGAGCCTGGGCTGAGCGGCGTCGTCGGTCCCAATGGCTGCGGCAAGTCGAACCTCGTCGAGGCATTGCGCTGGGTGATGGGCGAGAGCTCGTACAAGGCGATGCGCGCTTCGGGCATGGACGACGTCATCTTTTCGGGCTCGGGCAGCCGCCCGTCCCGGAACTCGGCGGAAGTGACGCTGGTCCTCGACAATTCCGACCGCACGGCGCCGGCGGCATTGAACAATGCCGACGTGCTGGAGGTGACGCGCCGCATCGAGCGGGAGGCGGGCTCGGTCTATCGCGTGAACGGCAAGGAAGTGCGGGCGCGGGACGTCCAGCTGCTGTTTGCCGATGCCTCGACCGGCGCGCATTCGCCGGCGCTGGTGCGGCAGGGGCAGATCGGGGAACTGATCGCCGCCAAGCCGGTGCAGCGCCGAGCGCTGCTCGAGGAAGCGGCGGGCATTTCGGGACTGCACTCCCGCCGCCATGAGGCGGAGCTGCGGCTGCGGGCCGCGGAGCAGAACCTCGAGCGCGTCGACGACATCATCGCCCAGGTCGAGCAGCAGCTCGAACAGCTGAAGCGGCAGGCACGGCTGGCCATCCGCTATCGCTCGCTGTCGGGCGAGATCCGCAAGGCGGAAGCGACGCTCTACCATCTGCGCTGGGTGGCGGCACGGGTGGCGGAAAAGGAAGCGGAGGCCGAACAGGGGCGGCTGATCAACCAGCTCGCCGATGCCCAGCATGTCGAGCTGGAAGCGCAGAAGGTGGTGTTCCTGGCCGACCAGGCCGTGCAGCCGCTGCGCGACCAGGAGGCAGCCACCGGGGCAGCGCTGCAGCGGCTCACCATCCTCTCGGAGCAGCTCGCCGAGGAGGCCCGGCGGGCCGACGCCCGGCGCGGCGAACTCGAAGGACGGCTGCAGCAGCTGGAGTCCGACACTGCGCGCGAGGCGGCGCTGCTCGGCGAGTGCGACGAGTCGCTCAGGGGCTATGTCGAGGAACAGGCGCGGCTCGAGGCGGAGGCAGCCGGCGAGCAGGAGGCGTTCGATAGGGCGCGGGCGGCTGCCGAGACGGCACAGGCGGCGGTCGCTGCAGCCGATGCCGAAGCCCGCAGCGCGGCCGAGGCGGAGTCACAGCTGCGGGCCCGCCGGGCGCAGGCGCGACGCTCCAGCGAGGATGCGAGGATCCGGGTCGAGCGGCTGCGGCAGCAGATAGCGGAAGTCGCGGAGGAGGCACAGGGCATCGGCGCCAGTCTCGAAGCTGATGACACGCTGCAGTTGCGGCGGAACGAGCTGGCTGCCGCGCAGGCGGCGGCGGTGGCCGCGGAAACGGCTACGGACGAAGCGGAAGCGGCCACGCAGGCGGCGCAGGCGGTGCTGGATGCGACGCGCCCCGCCCTGCAGGACATCGAGGGCCGCCTGACGCGGCTCGAGGCGGAGGCGCAGACGCTGAGCCGCGTGCTCAACCACGGCGGCGCCAGCCTGTGGCCGGCGATCGTCGACGCGCTGAAGGTGGCGCCCGGCTACGAGACGGCACTCGGGGCGGCACTCGGCGAGGATCTCGAAGCCTCCTCGGATGCCGGAGCGCCGCTGCACTGGACAGGCCCAATCGACGGCGCGACCGATGCACCCTTGCCCGAGGGTGCCGTAGCGCTGTCGAGCGTCGTTTCGGGGTCGGACCTGCTGAAGCGGCGGCTGGACCAGATCGGCCTCGTCGACGAGGCCGACGGGCTGCGGCTGCAGGCGCACCTCAAGCCGGGGCAGCGGCTGGTGACGGTCGACGGCGCGCTGTGGCGCTGGGACGGGTTCGTCGCGGCGGCCGATGCGCCCAGCGCCGCGGCTGAGCGGCTGGCGCAGCGCAACCGGCTGGCCGAGCTCGATGCCGAGATCGCAGAGGTGCGGGCCGGGCGCGACCGGCTGAAGTCGGAGACGGCGGCGCGGGTAGCGGAACTGGACGCGGCGCGGCAGAGCGAGCGCGAGCGGCGGGAGGCCTGGCGCACCGCCCAGCACGCCATCGGCACGGCGCAGCAGGCGCTGGACAAGGCGCAGCGGGCGATCGGCGATCTCGCGACCCGGCAGAGCGCGCTCGAGGAGGCGCGGGTGCGCCTGGTCTCGAGCCTTGCCGAGGCCGAAGCGGTCCGCGACGATGCCGAGAAGGCGCTGGCGGACTGTGGTGACGAAAGCGCGGCGACGGCGCTGGCGGCGGCCAAGCAGTCGGCACTGGCCGGGCTCCGCGAGCAGGCCGAGCGGGCGCGGCTGCAGCTCGGCAGCTTCGAAACCACCGCCCGCATGCGGACGACGCGGCTGGCCCAGATCGCCGGGGACCGCGCGAGCTGGGAGCGGCGCCGGGAGGGCGCGCGCAGCCAGCTGGAGACGCTTGGCGCGCGGTCGCGCGAGGTGGCGGAACAGCTGGAGGCGCTGAGCAGCGCGCCGGACGGCTTTGCCCAGCGGCAGGCGGCGCTGACGAGCGACATCGCCGAGGCCCGCAACGCCCACAAGGCGGCGGGGGACCGGCTGGCGGCGGCGCAGGGGCGGCACCGGGAGGCGGATCGCGCGCAGCGGCTGGCGGCTGAGGCGCTGGCCGGCGCCCGCGAGCAGGTGGCGCGGGTCGAGGAGCGGATGAAGGGGCTCATCGCCCAGCGCCAGCAGATCGAGCGGCTGGTGCAGGAGACGCTGGATATTCCGGCATCACAGACCGCGCAGGTCGCCGGCCTGCGGCCCGAGCAGGCGCTGCCGCAGGAGCCGCAGATCGAGCAGAAGGTCGAGCGGCTGAAAGCGGAACGCGAGCGGCTGGGCGGCGTCAATCTCGGGGCGGAGCGGGAGAGCGCCGAGGTCCAGGAACGGCTCGACACCATGGTCCGGGATCGCGACGACCTGATCGGCGCGATCGCCAAGCTACGCGGCGGCATCCAGAGCCTCAACCGGGAGGGTCGAGCCAGGCTCAACGAGGCATTCGAGAAGGTCAACGCGCATTTCAAGGACCTGTTCACGTCGCTGTTCGGCGGCGGCACGGCAGAGCTCAGCTTCGTCGAGAGCGACGATCCGCTGGAGGCCGGGCTCGAGATCATCGCCCGACCGCCCGGCAAGCGGCCGTCGACGATGACCCTGCTCTCGGGCGGCGAGCAGGCGCTGACCGCGCTCAGCCTGATCTTTGCGGTATTCCTCACCAACCCGGCGCCGATCTGCGTGCTGGACGAAGTGGACGCACCGCTCGACGATGCCAATGTCGAACGCTTCTGCACGCTGCTCGACACGATGTGCGAACGCACGGAGACGCGGTTCCTCGTGATCACCCACAATCCGATCACCATGGCGCGGGTCGACCGGCTGTTCGGCGTCACCATGGCGGAGCGCGGCGTCAGCCAGCTGGTCTCGGTTGACCTGACGGGCGCCCATGCGGTGCGGGAGGCGGCGGTCGCGATGGCCTGAGCCATGGCGGCGGCGGGACGACGGCTCGCCACGAGTCAGCAGCATTGTGCGGAGCCGCTGCATGACTCAATGTCACACCTGCCGACGGCGTCCTTTTCGTGTTTATTCTCAGTCGCTTAGCCCGTCCGACGCGCGCTTGACACCATTTTGCCGTGACACTATGGTGCGCGCGACTTCAAGGGGGCTTCTCCAGGACTTGGCCGGGGACGTGACGGGAAGGCGGGATGAACGTGCCGCGCGAGACGAAACGTCCTGAAAGTGCCGGCAAACGGGAGCCGCTGACCTCCGATCTAGCAGCACGCATTGCGCGCGCGCAGGCGGGAGGGCGGGTTCAGAACGAGGGCACGCAGCGCGGTGCTGCAAAGGACTTCACGGGGATGAGCCGAGCCCTGCGGCTCGGGTCGGAGTTCATCGCAGCCATCGTGGTGGGTGCGGGTGCAGGTTTCCTGCTGGATCAGTGGCTCGGTACGGGCCCCTGGTTGATGCTGGTGCTGCTGCTGATCGGATTTGCGGCCGGCGTGCTCAACGTCACGAGATCGGCAGCGGCCATGAACCGGGCGTCGCCACCGCCGCCCGGCTCGGACCTCGGTCCGGGTGACGACGAAGACGACGAAGACAGATAGCCAGACCGGGGACCAACTTGGCCGAACCTAACACAGTCGATCCGATCCACCAGTTCGCGGTCACCGATATCGTCTCCCTCGGCGACGGGGCCGCAAGCTTCACCAACGCTTCGCTGTTCATGGTCCTCACGGTCGCAGCGATCGTGCTCTACCTGCTGTTCTCCACGAGCAGCCGCAGCATCGTGCCGAACCGGCTGCAGGTGGTCTCGGAGATGCTCTACGAGTTCGTGGCCAATATGGTCCGAGACGCGGCCGGCAACGAGGGCATGAAGTTCTTCCCCTTCGTGTTCTCGCTGTTCATGTTCGTGCTGGTCGCCAATCTGTTCGGCATGTTCCCGTTCTTCTTCACCGTCACCAGCCACATCATCGTCACCTTCGCGCTGGCGATGCTGGTGTTCCTGGTGGTGATCATCTACGGCTTCTGGCGCAACGGCCCGAAGTTCCTGCGGCTGTTCGTGCCGGCCGGCGTGCCCGCCTATGTGCTGCCGATCGTGGTGCCGATCGAGGTCGTTTCCTTCCTCTCGCGCCCGATCTCGCTCAGCGTGCGACTGTTCGCCAACATCCTCGCCGGTCATATCACGCTCAAGGTGTTCGCCGGTTTCGTCGTGACGCTTGGTTCACTGGGCTTCCTCGGCTGGCTCGGGGCGCTGCTGCCGCTGACGATGACGGTGGCGCTGACGGCGCTGGAGTTCCTCGTGGCGGCACTGCAGGCCTATGTCTTCGCGGTGCTGACCTCGATGTACATCAACGATGCGATCCATCCGGCGCATTAGCCAATCAACCCACAAGGGCGGTCATGAGGGCCTCCCGATACGCATATAGCGGTCTCAAAAGGAGCAGACTAAAAATGGAAGCTGAAGCAGCAAGGTACATCGGTGCAGGTATCGCCGCAGTGGGCATGGCCGGCGCCGCCATCGGCGTGGGCAACATCTTCGGCAGCTTCCTGTCGGGCGCCCTGCGCAACCCGTCCGCGGCACAGAGCCAGTTCGGCAACCTGATCTTCGGCTTCGCCGTGACGGAAGCGCTGGGCATCTTCTCGTTCCTGATCGCGTTGCTGCTGCTGTTCGCGGTCTGATCGGCCGGTAGCCGAGAGCATCCGGGCCCCGGGCGACCACCCGGGGCTCAACTGCCGCGAAGGGTGAAGTGATGGCGGGTAACACCACCAAGATTATCGTAGTGGCGCAGGCCGAGAGCGGCGATGCGCTGCAGGACGGCGTCGTCGTCGTCGCGCCTGCGGACGAGGCGCCGATCGAAGCGCCAGTCACCATCGAGGCCACCGGGGAAGAGCACCCGGAGGAGCATTCGGCCTTTCCGCCGTTCGACTCCACCTATTTCGGCTCGCAGCTGATCTGGCTGGCGCTCACCTTCATCGTCCTCTACGTGGTGATGAGCCGGGTGGCCCTGCCCCGCATCGGCGGCATCCTCGAGAGCCGGCGGGTTCGCATCGACGGCGACCTCAAGGAAGCCGAGCGCCTGCGGGTCGAGACCGAGCGGGCGCTGGCGGCCTATGAGCAGGCCCTGGCGGAAGCCCGGGCCAACGCTCATGGCATCGCCGAAGAGACGCGCAGCGCCATCAAGGCCGATCTTGAGGGCAAGCGGGCGACGGTGGAGGCGGAACTGGCGAGCAAGCTCGCCGATGCCGAGGCCCGGATCCAGAAGACCAAGACCGCGGCAATGGCCAATGTCGACGAGATCGCCGCCGAAACCGTGACCGCCCTGGTCGGCCAGCTGACCGGCAAGGTCAGCGCCGCCGAGGCCCGAGCCGCCGTGGCCGCGGTCGCCAAGGAGTAGCGACGATGAATTTCGGACTCGACGCCACCACCGCCGCCAGCATCTGGGTGCTGATCGGCCTGCTGATCTTCATCGGCATCATCGTCTATTTCGGCGTGCCGAAGATGATCGGCAAGGTGCTCGACGAGCGCATCCGGCGCATCGAGAACGAGCTCAGCGAAGCCGAGCGGCTGCGCGCGGAAGCCAAGGCGCTGCTGGAAGAATACGGGCGCAAGCGCGAAGAGGCGGACAAGGAAGCCGAGGGCATCGTCAGTGCCGCGCGCGAGGAAGCGTTCCGGCTGACGGCGGAGGCCAAAGAGTCGCTGGAGGCGATGATTGCCCGGCGCGAGCGCGCCGTGGCGGAGAAGATCGCTCAGGCCGAGGCTCAGGCGGTCGCGGAGGTGCGGGCGCGCTCGGCCGATGTGGCCGTCGAGGCCGCCCGGCGGCTGCTGATCCAGCAGATGCCGCAGAAGGGCGATGCGCTGGTTGAGCAGGCGATCAAGGATGTCGGCGAGCGGCTGAACTGAGCGCCGTCGCAGCAGCGGGTTGACGAGGCGGGCGCCAGGCCCGCCTTTTCTTTGACCGGTGCCGTGTCCCTAGGAAGGGAAGCGCGGCCAGAGGAAGCCGGTGCGCCGCTTGTAGGCCCGGTACTGGTCAGCGAGGGTGGTGCGCTCGAACTTCCGTTCCTCGCCCTTGGCGGCGATGACATAGACGATGGCGATGGCGAGCAGCGGCACCAGCGCCCAGACGGACCAGACGGCGATCGCCCAGCCGGTCCAGAAGATCAGGTAGGACGTGTAGAAGGGGTGCCGGAGGTAGCGATAAGGCCCCTCGGTCACCAGGGTGTCGGGGTTCTCCTCGTCGAAGGCGAGGCGGAGGCGCGCCTGGCGCGAGGCCCGGATGGCCGCCCAGAACAGCACCAGGCTGCCAAGCTCGAGCGCGATACCCAGCAGCACCGCCCAGGCCGGCTGCGCCAGCGTCCACTGCAGCACCAGCAGCAGGGCGGTGGAGAGCAGCACCACCACCGATATGACGACGGCCCCGCGTGGCATGGACTTCGAAGAGAAATGGCCACGCATGGACCACGTGTACTGAGCGATTACTGCGATCGCCACGGCCGTAGCCAGCACGTCAAAAAACAACTCGAACTCCCCCCGCAAAACCGGATCTGGTTGCGACAGAAGGCTAGGTGCGGAGGGTGACGTTGGCAAGCCTAGCCGGACGCTCTTCAGCAACCTGATAAGACTTTGCTAACCACGTTTGTACACGAGGCATCCTTTTTTCGCTGTCAAGCTCAGAGTCTTGAATGAAAGCCGAGTTCTCGAAAGATGCTGACTGCCAGAACCATTCGTATCGCAGCGGGCAATGTCCGCCTGCTCGACTCCTGCGGGAGCGGCCTGCCCCTCGTGTTGATCCACGGGGCCGGCGCCAGCAAGGAAGTGTTCATGCGGCAGCTGGAGAGCCCGCTGGGCGAGCAGTACCGGATCATCGCCATGGACCTGCCCGGACATGGGGATTCCGACGACGCCCGCGATCCGGCGACGGCCTATACGCTTCGCGGATTTGCGGCAGCAGTCGGCGAAGTCCTGAAGGCCTTGGGAATTGCGCGGACCGCGGTCTATGGCTGGTCGCTGGGTGGACACATCGCCATCGAACTGCTGGCCTCTAACCCCGCGGTCGCGGGGCTGATGCTGACCGGTGCACCGCCGGTGGCGCCGGGGCCGCTAGGGATGCTGCGCGGTTTCCACACCCACTGGGACCTGCTGCTGGCCTCGAAGGAGCATTTCAGCGCCCGCGACGCGACCCGCTTCCACAACTTGTGCTTCGGCGATGACGGCAGCCCCACCTTCCTCAAGGCCATCGAGCGGGCCGACGGGCGCGCACGGCCGATCGTGTTCCGCAGCATGATGCGCGGCGAGTGTGCGGACCAGAAGCAGGCGGTGGAGCGGGCGGGGGTGCCGATCGCCATGATCAACGGGGCCCACGACCCGATCGTCCGGCTGGGCTATCTGTCGGCGCTCAGCTACCGGATGCTCTGGGACGAGCGCTGCTACGTCATCGCCGGCGCCGGCCATGCACCGTTCTGGTCGGCTGCCGGGGCCTTCAACGAGTTGCTGGGGCGGTTCCTGCCGGACGTCGAGATCGCGGCGACGGCAGAGGACGAGCGCATCGCCCACCGGGCCTGAACGTCGCTAGCCGGCCGCCGCCTCCGGCGGCGTCCACGACAGAACCGGCGCCCGTGCGGCCCGCGTCTCGTCGAGACGCCGGCGCGGTGCCCGCAGCGGAGCGGCGGTGAAGCGTTCCGCATTGCCCTCCCTGGCGTCGCCCGCCAGCTCCAGCATGACGTCGCAGAAGTGGTCGAGCGTCTGCTTGCTCTCGCTCTCCGTCGGCTCGATCAGCATGGCGCCGTGGACGACCAGCGGGAAGTACATGGTCATCGGGTGGAAGCCCTCGTCGATCATGGCCTTGGCGAAATCGAGCGTGGAAACGCCGGTGCCGGCGAGGAAGCCGTCGTCGAACAGTGCCTCGTGCATGCAGGCCTGGCCGCCAAAGGGCGCAGTGAAGACCTGCTCCAGCCGTGCCTTCACGTAGTTGGCGTTGAGCACTGCATCGCGCGCCGCCTGGGCCAGACCGTCACCGCCGTGGCTGAGCATGTAGGTCAGGGCCCGCACATACATCCCCATCTGCCCGTGAAAAGCGGTGATGCGGCCGAGATGGCCCTCCTCCGCGTGCTCAACCAGCTCGAGCCCCTCGGCTCCACGCCGCACAAAGGGCACCGGCGCATGGGGCGCGAGGGCCGCCGACAGCACCACCGGGCCGGCTCCCGGCCCACCGCCACCATGCGGAGTGGAGAAGGTCTTGTGGAGATTGATGTGCATGGCGTCGATGCCGAGGTCGCCCGGCCGCACCACGCCCATGATGGCGTTGAAGTTGGCGCCGTCGCAGTAGAAGAAGGCGCCGGCGGCGTGGACCGCCGCGGCGATCTCGATAACCTGCGGCTCGAAGAGGCCGCAGGTGTTGGGGTTGGTCAGCATGATGGCCGCGACATCGGGACCCAGTGCCGCCTCCACCGCTGCAACGTCGACAGTGCCGTCGTCGCGCGCCGGGATCGATTTGACGGAATAGCCGAGGAAGGCGGCGGTGGCGGGATTGGTCCCGTGGGCGCTTTCGGGCACCAGCACGACCTTGCGGTGCCCCTGCCCCCGAGCCTCCTGAGCCGCCTTGATGGCCATCATGCCGCAAAGCTCGCCATGCGCGCCGGCCTTGGGCGAGAGCGCGACCGCCGTGGTGTTGGTGAGGGTGAGCAGCCAGTCGGCCAGCTCCTCCATCACCTGCAGCGCCCCCTGCACCGTGGAGAGCGGCTGCAGCGGGTGGACGTCCGCAAAGCCGGGCAGGCGCGCCGTCTTCTCGTTGAGGCGCGGGTTGTGCTTCATGGTGCAGGAGCCGAGCGGGTACATGCCGGAGTCGATCGAGTAGTTGAGGCGGCTGAGGCGCACGTAGTGGCGCATCGCCTCGGGTTCGGTGAGGCCAGCCAGGTTCAGCGGCGACTTCCGTCCGAAGCCGCCGAGGCGGCTCTCGAAGGGTTCGACATCCGGCAGGTCAACGCCCGAATGCTCGGTGTCTCCGATCTCGAACAGCAGCGGTTCGTTGGGGAGCAGCGCCGAGCCTGAAGTCGCGGCAGAAGTTTCGGCCGAGGCCACGGTGCCGGTGCCGGTCGGGCGGCCTTCGCGGTTCATGCTCATGCCAGCACCTCTTCCAGAGCGTTGACGAGGGCGGCAATGTCGGCGCCGGTGGTGAGTTCGGTGGCGGCGAGGACGATGAGGTTCTCCACCTGGGGATCGTCCGGTTCGAGGCGGCTCACGGGCACGCCGGCAAGAATACCGCGTTGCGCGAGCGCCTCGACCGCCGGTGCCGCCGGGATGGGCAGCCGGACCGTCATCTCGTTGAAGAAGTGGCGGTTCAGCAATTCGATGCCCGGTATGGCGGCGAGCGCGTCGGCAAGGCGGACAGCATGCAGATGGTTGAGCCGCGCCAGCTTGCGCAGCCCCGCCTCGCCCAGCAGCCCCAGATGGATCGAGAAGGCCAGAGCACAGAGGCCGGAGTTGGTGCAGATGTTGGACGTCGCCTTCTCGCGGCGGATGTGCTGTTCGCGGGTGGAGAGCGTGAGAACGAAGCCACGATTGCCGTCGGCGTCCACCGTCTCGCCGCAGAGGCGGCCAGGCATCTGGCGCACGAACTCCTTGCGGGTCGCCATCAGGCCGACATAGGGGCCGCCGAAGGTGAGCGGGTTGCCCAGCGACTGCCCCTCGGCGACGACGATATCGGCACCGAGCGCGCCCGGCGCCTCGATGAGGCCCAGCGACACGATCTCGGTGACGACGACGATCAGCAAGGCGCCGCGGGCATGGGCGGCATCGGCTGCCGCTTGCAGGTCGCGCAGGTGGCCGTAGAAATCGGGCGTCTGCACCACGATGGCGGCGGTCGAATCGTCGATGCGGTCGAGAATGTCGCCCTGCCCCTCGGGGGAAGCCGACAGGCAGACAAGGTCGTCGCCGTCGCCGACATAGGTGCGGACGACGTCGCGATAGTGCGGATGCAGGCCGCCCGAGAGCAGGATACGGCTGCGGCGGGTGAGGCGGCGCGCCATCAGCACCGCCTCGGCGGTGGCCGTGGAGCCGTCATACATGGAGGCATTGGCGACCTCCATGCCCGTCAGGCGCGTCACCTGGGTCTGAAACTCGAAGAGCATCTGCAGCGTGCCCTGCGAGACCTCCGGCTGGTAAGGCGTGTAGGCCGTGAGCCACTCGGAACGCTGGATCAGGTGATCAACGCTGGCCGGCACGTGGTGCCGGTACGCTCCCGCCCCCACGAAAAACGGCCCGTCACCCGCGGCACGGTTCCGCCCCGATAGCTGCCGCATGTGCGCCTCGACCAGGAACTCCGGACTGTGCGGCGGCAGCTCAAGCGGAGTCGTGTTGTAGGCGGCGCGCGGAACGGCGGCGAACAGCGCATCGACATCGGCGGCGCCAATGGCTGCGAGCATGTCGGCGCGCTCGGCATCGGAATGGGGGAGATAGCGCATCTTGTGCTCAGCTCTGAAGGATTGGAACCTGGAAGGCCCCCTCACCCGGATTGCTGCGCAATCCGACCTCTCCCCCGAGGGAGAGGTGGCGATGGGGCAAGATCGTGCCACGGTGCACCTCTCCCTCGGCGGAGAGGTCGACGCGTAGCGTCGGGTGAGGGGGCCTTGGGACCGATGTCACGCGGTGTGCGCCGCGTAGGCGTCGGCGTCGAGCAGGCCATCCAGTTCGGCGGCATCGGCGATGGTGATGCGGTAGATCCAGCCGTCGGCCTCGGGGGAGGAGTTGATGAGGCCGGGCTCGCCGGAGAGAGCCTCGTTCACCTCAGTCACGGTGCCGGCGACGGGGGCGTAGATCTCCGAAGCAGCCTTGACCGATTCGACCACCGCGGCCTCGTCGCCCTGCGCCAGTTTCCGACCGACTTCGGGCAGTTCGACATAGACGATGTCGCCGAGCTGTTCCTGGGCATAGGGGGTGATGCCGACGGTGCCGGTGCTGCCGTCGACGCGGATGTATTCGTGGTCCTTGGTGTAGCGGGTGGTCATGGCCTGGCCTTCCGGACGTAGCGGTGGGGAACGAAGGGGAGTTCGACGACGGTGCCGGTGACCGGCCGGTCACGCACCATGGCGGTCACGCGGGCGCCCTCCCCCGCCGCCTCGGGCGGCAGGAAGGCGAGGGCTATCGGTGCCTCGAGGGTGGGGGAGAAGCCGCCGGAGGTGACGCGGCCAATGGTCCTGCCGGTCTCGTCGACCAGCGGTGCGCCCTCCCGCGCCGGCAGGCGTCCGTCGAAGCGGATGCCGACGCGGAGCCGCGAGGGGCCGTCCGCCAGTTCACCAAGGATGCGCCCGGCACCGGGGAAATCGGCAGCCTCCCGGCGCCGCCTGGAGAGGGCAAAGTTGAGCCCCGCCTCGACCGGCGAGACGGTGTCGTCGAGGTCATGGCCGTACAGTGGCAGGCCGGCCTCGAGGCGAAGGGAATCGCGGGCGCCGAGGCCGATGGGGCGGACCCGCTCATCGGAAAGAAGAGCGTCGAAAAGGGGTTGAGCCTCGTCCGGAGGCGCAAGGATCTCGAAGCCATCCTCGCCCGTATAGCCGGAGCGGGAGACGGTGAGGGTGGCGCCGCGCCAGGGCACCTCGGCGTGCTGCATGAATCCGAGTTCGGCGCAGGCCGGAAGCAGGCCCTCCAGGACCGCCGCAGCCTCAGGACCCTGCAGGGCCAGCAAGGCGCAGTGATCGGCGCGACGGAGCGTCGCGCGCCCGCCGGCAGCCTCGGAGATGCGGGCGAAGTCGGCATCCTTGGTGCCGGCGTTGACGACGATATAGAGGTCGCCGGCGGCACCGGGTTCTGCCGGCCGGGCGATCATCAGGTCATCGAGGATGCCGCCCGCGTCGTTGAGCAGCAGCGTGTAGCGGACCTGCCCGGGCTTCAGGCCGAGAATGTCACCGCAGACCAGTGGCTCGACGACCCGCGCGATGGCGGCGTGATCGGCATCGGCATTGCCCGACTTCTCCGCCAGCGACAGGAAGGCCGGACCCATATGGGAGACGTCGAACAGCCCGGCATGGTCACGGGTCCAGAGGTGCTCGGCGACGATGCCGCCAGCATACTGCAGCGGCAGCGCATAGCCGGCAAAGGGCACCATGCGCCCACCGAGGGCGCGGTGCCGTTCATCGAGCAGGACTTGCTTCAGGTCTTCAGCCGTGTCGGCCATGGGTCACCGCGGTTCGAGGCAATGCGAGCGCAACCCTGCGGCTGCGCCAACTGCCCCCCCTGTCCGCTAACCTGAGAGATTTCCCGGGCACCCGCCCGGTTGCTCCTTCGGTGGGGCTTTCCGGCCGCTACCTGCCGTGAACCCGCTTTCCAGAGTGCGGCCCACGGTGGGCCGACTTTTTCAGGCAAACTCTTTTCCGACGAGACTACAATTCGTCGGGAGTTTGCCTAGCGACTGCGGTCCTTTTGCCTGAGAGTTTCCGGGGCGGTTGCTCCTTCGGCGCCGGGCAAGGCCCGATCTCTCCCGCAGTCACCAATACCTTCGAGGGATCGCCGCGATAAGTCAATCCGCGGCGATGGCGTTTGCACGATCTGGAGTAGCGGCCGTCAGGCGCGCGAGTCGAAGCCGACCCAGATGGTGATCTGCTCGCCGCCCAGATAGGGGATGTCGACGTTCTCGATCACCTTGACGAACTCCTCGGACTGGTTCGGCGGCGTGATGGAGACCGGTATGTCGTATTTCTCGGAGAACAGGGCAACGCCGTCGCGCTCGATGGCGAAGCGCAGCGGCAAATTGGTGCTGCTGATGTCGCCCTTGGGGCCGAGCAGCACGCGGCCCACGACGCCCATCTTCACGGAAATCTTGCCATTGGAGACGATGCAGTTGCGCGACTGCTTGTCGATCACTGCCTGGAAGCGCAGATCCTGGGCGTTGCCGACGGCGCCGCCGGCATAGGAGAACAGCGCTTCGCCGCCGGGGCGGACCTTGATGGGCGGGCACTCGGTGGCAATCGCGGGCAGCGCGTTGACGCTGGCCTCCGCGATCTCGGTCTGGCTGGCGCTGGCATTCTGCAGCGCAGCCGTGTCGGCCTGCGCGCCCGATCCGAACATGTTGCCCATCGAGCAGGCCGATACCACGCCTGCCATCGCACAGAAGCCGGCCAAGCGCCCCAGGCCCCGCGCATACCCCGATACCGTCATCAGTTCCGTCCCCCTACGCACTCACACTTGATGTTGAAGCTTCCAGCGCCAGCAGGACGGCCGGGGCGCCACTGACGGTGACCCCCGCGACGTCCTGCACGAAGACGTCCTGCACGACGCCTTCGACGATGATCATGGCGCAGCGCCGGAAGCGCCTGCCGAGATTCGCGGTTTCGGCGGTCAGCCCGAGGGCCTCCGCCAGTGTACAATGCACGTCGGCGATGAAATCGACCTTACCCAGCGCTTCGGAGCGCTCGGCCCAGGCCCGGGTCACGTGATGATCGTTCACCGTGCCGCAGACGATGCGCGTGATTCCGTGGTCGCGCAGCTTGCCGGCATTGGCGAGGAAACCCGGGAGATGGCTGGTGTCGCAGGTGGGCGTAAAGGCGCCGGGAACCGTGAAGAACACGATCCTGCCGCTGCCCAGCACCGCATCCGCGGTGGTGTCGACGGTTTCCGCGTCGCTGACCAGCTTCACCGGCACCGCCGGTATCTCGTCCCCAGGCTGGATCATGCGCAGTCTGCCTTTCCCGTGCTCGCCCCGACACGGTGACGAAACGCGCCGGACACTAACCTAGAGTCCGGCCGCCGTCGACGGCGCAACGCGCCTTGAAACTTCGTACGGTCCCATGGAGGTCATGAAGGTGAGCCGGATGGTCCGGCCGATCAAAGTACCCTCGCCCTCATCTCCCAACAGGGGCAAGTAAATTAGCCGGCCATCCGGGCTTTTTTGCGGCGCGCCGAAGAGCGGACCGGCCGGACCGGCATCGGCGATCAGGGAGAGCGGGTCCACCCCCGGGTTGTCGAGCGGGACCAGCAGCGCGCCGGCAGACGGGTCGTAACGCACTGCGGCAAGGGCAGCGCCGGGACCCGGCCACTCGATGGGCGCCTCGGCAATCGCCTGTGCCAGCCGCAGGTCCTGCCCCGGGTCGGGGGTCGCGAAGTCGAGCGGCAGCCTGAAAGTCGCATCGACGGGCATGCAGATATCGGAACAGACACCGAGGGTGACGGTCAGCGCGAGCAGCGGCGTAGCGCTGCTGACGGAGAGTTCGAGCGGCAGCACGGTAGCGCCGTAATAGACAAAGTCGGTATAGCCGGCGGCCACCTCGATCTGTGGATAAGGCCAGTGCACCTGATGCGCGGAAATACCCGACGAACCCGACATGTCGAAGCGGGCCGGAATGCCGGTCTCACCCGGAACCCGCCAGTAGGTCTTGGTGGTGGCAGGCATCTCGAGTTCGAGCCCGACCAGGGTGCTGCCGTCCGGTCGCAGCACTTCGCTCGCGATCAGGCGGATGCGGGTGCCCGGCTCGAGCTCCTGCCAGTCTGTCGCGGCGGCGGCGGCCGGGCTCGCGGTGAACAGGGACAGCAGGATGAGGGCAAGGGCGCGCATGCACCTCCGATAGCCGAGGCCTTGGGAAATGGACAGCCCCGAGATGTTCATCGCTTCGTGAGCACGAGCTTTGCAGATGGAACGCGAAGGGGTAGATTTGGCTTGATGGCTCGCCGTGAGACAGCGGAGCAGGTCGATGATGTCACTCAAGGGTCAGTTCCTGGTCGCCATGCCGGGGATGGGAGACGAGCGCTTCCAGAATGCCGTGATCTATCTCGTCGGACACGGCGATGAGGGCGCGATGGGGCTGGTGGTGAACCAAAGTCTCGAGGACATGCGGTTCGCGGACATCCTCGAGGAGCTCGGTCTCGGCGAGGCGCACGAGATCATCCGCCTGCCCGACACCGTGCGGAACCGCGAGGTGCTGCGGGGCGGGCCGGTGCAGCGGAGCCGCGGCTTCGTGCTCCACTCATCCGACTATTTCCGCGAGGAAAACTCCTATGCGGTGAGCGACGAGATCTGCCTGACGGCGACGCTGGACGTGCTGAAGGCGATAGCCTTCGACAGCGAGCCCGCCGACTCGTTGTTCGCGCTCGGCTATTGCGGCTGGAGCCCGGGGCAGCTCGAGGGCGAGATCAAGGGGAATGGCTGGTTGACGGTGCCGTTCTCGCGCGACCTGCTGTTCGAGACACCGATTCCCCAGCGCTACGATGCGGCGCTGGCGCGGCTTGGCATCACGCGGGCGAGCCTCAGCTCGACTGCCGGGAGCGCCTAAGGCGGCTACTTCCCGTATTGCGAGGCGAGCTTCTTGCCGAGTTCGGCACCCGCCATCGCGGCACCGAAGGCGAAGCCCTGGGCGAAGTGGCAGCTGAGTTCCTGCAGGCGTTCAATCTCCTCGAGGGTCTCGACGCCCTCGGCGATGACCGCGATGTCGAGATCGTTGGCGAGCGCGACGATGGAGCGGATGATCGGCCCCTGGGTGTGGGCGAGGCCGCTATCGCCGCTCATCTGCACGAAGGCCGCCGGGATCTTGATGGTGTCGAAGGGGAAGCGGTGAAGGTAGCTCAGCGAAGAGTGGCCGGTTCCGAAGTCGTCGAGCGCCAGCCCGAGGCCGAGCTCCTTGAGCGCGGCCAGCATGTAGGCCGAGTGCTCCGGGTTTGTCATCACCTGGCTCTCGGTGATCTCGAGCTTCATGTGCCCGGCGATGGCGCGGTGTTCCCCGACCAGCGCCCGCATGTCGTTGAGCAGGGTTTCGGTCGCCAGCTGTGACGGCGAGAGGTTGACGGAGACGAAGAAGTCGTCCGGCAGCTGGAACTGGCGCGCCCACTCCCGCGTCTGCCCGGCGGCCTGTTCGAAGGCGAGGCGGCCGAGGCGCTCGATCAGGCCGGTGCGCTCGGCCAGCGGCACGAACTCCTCAGGGGCGACGGCCCCGCGCTGCGGGTGGTCCCACCGCATCAGTGCTTCGCAGCCGGCGATGGCGCCGGAATGGATGTCCATGATCGGCTGGAACTGCACGTGCAGCTCGCCGTGGCGCAGTCCGCGGTCGAGGTCCTCCTCGTTGGCGCGGGTATAGGCGGCGATGGAGCGGGCGGAGGCACGGTAGGCCTCGATGCGGTCGCCGCCGAGTCGCTTGGCGTAGTACATGGCGAGCTCGGCGTCGCGCAGGACGTCGGGCCCGGTCACCGGATTGCCGTCGTAGATGGTGACGCCGATGGAGGCTGTGAGCGATAGGTCGCGGTCGCCGAAGTTGAAGGGGGTCTTCAGGGCCTTGCGGATCTGCTCGGCGATCTCGGCGATCTTGCCGGCGGCCTGCTCGGAGGCGAGGATGACGCCGAACTGGTCGCCGCCGAGACGGGCGACGCTGTCGAGCGGCCGCATCACCCGGGCGATGCGGCGGGAGATGGCAAGCAGCACGGAGTCGGCGGCGGATTGGCCGACCCGCTCCTCGAGTTCCATGAAGCGGTCGATGTCGACGAGGAAGACGGCGGGCTTGATCCCGTTTGGCAGCCGTGCGCGCACCAGGGCCCGCTCCAGCCGGTCGAGAAACAGCTGCTTGTTGGGCAGGCCGGTGAGGCTGTCATGTACGGCGTCGTGCAGCAGCCGCTCGCGCGAGGTGCGATCTTCGTTGACGTCCTGCAGCGTGCCGACGATGCGGTTGACCTGGCCGTCGCCCCCGAGCACCGGCTTCACCCGCATGCGGAAGGTGCGGAAGCTGCCGTCGTGGGCGGTGAGGCGGACATCGGCGGACACCTTGCCGCGGCGCAGTTCGACAAGGGTGTCGAAGGCGGTGCGGAAGCGGTCGCGGTCGTCCGGATGGATGCGATCGAGCCAGCGCTTGATGGAGCCGCGCAGGGCGCCGCGACGCTCACCCAGACGCGTGCCCAGTTCGTCGGAGACGCTGACGCGGTCGCGCTCGATGTTCCAGTCGAAGACGAAGTCCCCGGAGCCGGTGAGCGCGAGGGCGCGGCGCTCGACCTCGCTCAGCGTGCCGATCGAGACCTGCCCCTCGGAGAAGGCGTGCTGGACGGAGGTGAAGCCGAGCAGCATGACGGTCAGCACCAGTCCGCCCGCCACCGCCGGCTGTGCGACATCGTTGGAAACCTGGCCGGTCACCACCAGCCAGGCGTAAACCAGCCAGGCGAGATAGATGATCCAGGTCGGCACCAGCAGCACGGCGCGGTCATAGCCGCGCAGGCCGAGCACCAGGATGAGGAAGAAGCCCGTCAGGCCGAGCAGCACCAGCACCAGGCGTGCGACGGTGGCGGCGATCGCCGGCTGGAAGAAGGCGAAGCCGAACAGCGCCAGGAACACCACGACCAATGCCAGCGCGAGGTGGACGAAGCGCAGATGCCATCGGTGCAGGTTGAGGTAGATGAACAGGAAACCGAACAGAGTCGTGGCGATGCCGGCCTCGGCGGCCGCCCGGAAGGGCTGCATCGAGCCGTTGGGAATGCCCAGGAGCGGCCCCAGGACACCGAAATCGATCAGCAGATAGATCAGCACCGCCCAGGAGAAGGCGGCGGTGGCGGGGAAAACGCCCCTGCCCTTCACCACGAACATGATGGTGAGGAAGACGGCGGCGAGGCTGGACACTCCGAGCACGGTGCCGCGGAAGAGGGTGAAGGAGTTGACGTAGTCGCGATAGGCGTCCGGCTTCCACATATAGAGCTCAGGCAAGGTATCGCTTGCCAGCTCGGCGACGAAGGTGACGGTCGCACCGGGGTCGAGCGTGATCTCGAAGACGTCCGCCTCGCGGTCCGTGAGCCGGACCGGGCGCAGCCCGGCGCTCGGGGTCAGGGCGCGGATGCGTTCGGCACCGAGGTCGGGGTTGAAGACACCTGACCCGGGGAGCCGGAAGAACGGCGCGACCAGCAGCCGCTCGATCTGCACGTCGGCATCGTTGCGCAGCGCAAACAGCGCCCAGTTCGGATTGGTGCCGTTGGTGCTCGCCAACACCTCGATCCGGCGGATGATGCCGTCCTCGCCCGGGGCGGTCGAAAGTTGCACCCTGCCGTCACTGCCCGGCAGCACATCGACGACGGAGGTAAGATTGACGGCATTGACGTCTTCGGGGACCGTAATCACCTCGAAGGCTGCTGCGGGAAGGACGCTCACCAGCGCGAACGCAATGCCCAGCGCTAGGGAGCGGAAGATACCCATTAGATACAAATCAATCCTGCCGCCGCAATCACTGGGGAACCTAGGTAACGAGGATTACCCACGGCGACAAGCATTCACCTCGCGGCCTGCTTAATGGCGGCGACGTAGCGCTCGCGGGTCAGTGCGAACAGGACGTGGTCGCACCACTTGCCGTCGATCTGAAGGTAGTTCTCGGCGTAGCCCTCCTCCCGAAAGCCGTTCTTTTCAAGGACGCGCCGGCTGGCCATATTGGCCGGTAGAAAAGCGGCATGAATGCGGTGGAGCCCAAGCGTTTCAAACGCGAAAGGGATGGCGATGCCGACCGCTTCGGTCATCAGTCCGCGGCCGGCAAAGGGCTGCCCCATCCAGTAGCCGAGGGTGACGTACTGGGCCGCGCGGCGGCGGACATTGGACAGCGTCAACCCGCCAACAAGCCGCTCCGCGCCGTCCTCACGCAGGAAGATGAAGAAGGCAAAATCGGTGCCCGCACGTGCTTCCTCGCGACCGCGGCGCAGGCGCTCCGAAAAGACGCGCTGGCTGAGGTCGGCTTCGCTCCAGCGCGGCTCGAAGGGACGGAGGAAATCGCGGCTGTCGCGGCGGAGGGCTCGCCAGGCGGCGTAGTCGGAGGGTCGCGGGGCGCGCAAGGTGACGCGCGGCCCCATCAGCACCGGCGTCTCGTCGCGCGCGAACCAGGTGAGCATCATGTGACGCCTGACCTATCTCGTAAGTTGTGCCCCGACACTTTCTGAATCCGGCAGCTTCGCCACCGGGCCGATGCCGGCAAGCGAAACCTTCGTGGTATCGAAGATCTGGCTGGCGATCAGCTTCACGCGGTCCGCGGTGATGCGGTCGATGCGCTCGATCGTCTCCTGCAGCGGAATGGGACGCCCCCAGAGGATCTGCTGGCGCGCCAGCTGTCCGGCCCGCGAAGACGGGCTTTCCAGCGACATCAGCAGGCCGGCACGGATCTGGTTGCGGACGCGCACCACTTCCTCATCGGTGATGTTCTCGGTGGAGCGGCGCAGCTCGTCGAGCACCACCGGCAGCAACTCCGTCACCTCTTCCTCGCCAGTGGAGGCGGCGACCCCGAAGATGCCGCTGTCGGCGAAGGCCCAATGGAAGGCGTAGACGGAATAGCAAAGGCCCCGCCTCTCGCGGATCTCCTGGAACAGCCGCGAGCTCATGCCACCACCGAGGATGGAGGCGAGGATCTGCACGGCATAGAAGCCATCGGTGTTGTAGGCGCGACCCTCGAGCCCGAGGACGATATGGGCCTGCTCGTGGTCCGAGACGAGGCGTTGCTCGCCGCCGATATAGGTGGCCTTCTCCGGCTCCGGAGCACCGCCCCCCGGCAAGGCGCGGAAGCGCTCGGCCGCGATCTCGACGAGGGCGTCATGATCGACATTGCCGGCGGCGCTCAGCACCATGTGGTCGCCGACATAGTTGCGCTGCATGAAGCCGCGGATGGAATCGGGACTGAAGCCGCTGACCGAATCGACGGTGCCCAGAATGGTCCGGCCGATCGGCTGGTCCGGATAGGCGGCGGACTGGAACAGATCGAACACGTGATCGTCGGGATTGTCGCGCACGGCGCCGATCTCCTGGACGATCACCTGCTGCTCGCGGCGCAGTTCCTCAGGGTCGAACAGCGAGTTCTGCAGGATGTCGGACAGGATATCTGCGGCGAGCGCCACGTCTTCCTTGAGCACCCTGGCGAAATAGCCGGTATGCTCGACCGAGGTCGCGGCGTTGAGATCACCGCCGACATTCTCGATGGCCTCGGCGATCTGCAGCGAGTTACGGCTGCCGGTGCCCTTGAACGCCATGTGCTCGAGCAGGTGGGATACCCCGTGCTCCTGCAACTGCTCGCTGCGCGAGCCGGCCTTCACCCAGATGCCCAATGAAGCACTCTCGAGGTGGGGCATGTCGTCGGTGAGAACGGTCATGCCGTTATCGAGGGTGGTGCTTCTTACGCTCACAGGCGCGCCTCCTTTGCGCGGGTACGGGCCTCGATGAAGGCCTCGATCTCCGACTGGTCGCCCGGCAGAACGCTGAACCGCTCGGGCCGCTGGTGGAGATCAGCCAACCATACCGGCAGGGGGGGTTCAATGCTCGCCGCTTCCCGGACGGCAGCAGGAAACTTCGCCGGATGGGCGGTTGCCAGGGTGACCACCGGTGCCGCTCCGCCAATAAAACGGTCAGCAACGGTGACGCCCACTGCCGTATGCGGGTCAAGGAGGTAGCCGGCTTCCGCGTAGAGGCGCCGGATGCTCGCCGCGGTCGCCACCTCGTCGGAACGGGCAGCGGCGAACTGACCGCGGATCGTCGCCAGGGCAGCTTCGGGGATGGTGAAGCGCCCCGATTGTGCAAGGCCATCCATCAGCCGCTGCAGGCCGTCGGCGTCGCGATCCATCGCCTCGAACAGCAGGCGCTCAAAATTGGATGACACCTGGATGTCCATTGAGGGGCTGATGGTGGGTACCACCCCTTCCACCTCGTAGCGGCCGGTTTCCAGCGCGCGGACCAGGATGTCGTTGGTATTGGTGGCGATCGCCAGCGTGGTGATAGGGAGGCCCATCAGCCGCGCGCAGTGGCCGGCGAAGATGTCGCCGAAATTGCCGGTGGGGACGACGAAGGTGACGTCGCGATGCGGGCTGCCGAGCGACGCAGCGGCTGTGAAATAATAGACTATCTGAGCGACGATGCGGCCCCAGTTGATGGAATTGACGCCGGACAGGCGGACGCGGTCGCGGAAGCCATGGTTGTTGAACATGGCTTTGACGAGCCGCTGGCAGTCGTCAAAGGTCCCCTGCACCGCGATGTTGTGGACGTTCTCGTCGGTGACCGTGGTCATCTGCCGGCGCTGCACCTCGGAGGTGCGGCCCTCGGGATGGAGGATGAAGATGTCGGTGGCGTCGCGGCCGCGGAAGGCTTCGATGGCGGCCGAACCGGTATCGCCGGAGGTGGCACCGACAATCGTGGCGCGGGCGTGCCGGCGGGTGAGGACATGGTCCATGGCGCGCGCCAGGAACTGCATGGCCACGTCCTTGAAGGCCAGCGTCGGCCCGTGGAACAGCTCGAGCAGGAAATGGCCCGGGCCGATCTCGACCAACGGCGCCACCGAGGGATGCTGGAAAGTGGCGTAGGCCTCGTCTACGATCCGGCGGAGGTCGGCATCGGGAATCTCGTCGCCCGTGAAACGGGAAATCACGTCGAAGGCAATTTCGGCATAGGGGCGGTTGGCATAGCCGGCGATCTCGGCGGCAGATACCTGCGGCCAGGTCTGCGGCAGATAGAGGCCGCCGTCGCTGGCCAGCCCGGTCAGCACCGCATCCGAGAAGCCAAGCGCGGGGGCGCGGCCGCGCGTCGAAACAAACTGCATGGAAGGGGACGGCCCCGATGTTGCTGCCGGCATGCCTGGAAAACATACCCTTGGGTTCGCCGCACCCTATTGAAACGGGCGAGCGGCCGCAAGTTTCATGGTACCTTGCGCGCGCGCCGCTGGGCCAGCAGCCAGACCAGCAGCAGTAGCGGCGTAATCAGCGCAAAGCCGAACCAGGTGATGGCGTAGCCGAGATGGTTGTCGGTGAAGGTGAGGACGGTCTCGCCGCCTTGCGGCAGGGCGCCCTCGTCACCGGCCGGCAGGTCGACGAAGACCGGGGCCAGAGGGGTGAGATCGGCGTCTGACTGCAGGGCCAGGCGCTCGACGTCGCGCACCCAGTCCATGCGCCGCGTGCTGTCGGTGTCGGGGGTGAAGCTCCCGGCCTCCTCCGAGAGCCGGGCGATGCCGGTCAGGGTGAGCCGCCCGGTGGGTGCGGCCCCGCCATCGACGAAGGCGGCACGCGAGCTCTGAGGAACGAAACCGCGGTTGAGGAAGACAAAACCGCCGGCGTCCAGTTCGAAGGGGGCCATGACCCAGTAGCCGGGTCCCGAGTGCCGGCCGTTGGGGGCGCTGAGGCTGGTGAACACCAGGACCGTCGAGTCGTGCCGGAAGCTGCCGGTCAGCGTGACCGGCTGATAGTCGTAGCGTTCCCAGCCGACGAAATCCCACTCCGCCACCGGTGGCAGCCGCAGGGGGGCGCTGTCCATGCGAGCGGCCACCGTTGCGATCAGCGCCTGCTTCTCGTCCAGCCGCTGCAGCTGCCAGTTGCCGAGCCAGAGGAAGATGACCGTCAACCCGAGCATCAGGACGATGAAGAGGAGATTCCACCAGCGCCGGCGGGGCGCCGCTGCCTGCGGCTGCCGATCCGTCATCCCGGCTCCGCCCGCTGCTCGGTGTGGTGATACTGGAGCGCGATCATCAGCGCCTTGAACGGCCGCATCAGCAGCAGGCTCAGGATCACCGTCACCGGCAGCCAGAGCAGCAGGTGCACGAAGGGCGGCGGATGGAACACCGCTTCGGCGATGCCGGCGAGGATCATGATCAGGAAGCCGACGATGAAGATGATGAAGATCGCCGGTCCATCGGCGGATTCGGCGAATGTGAGGTCGAGCCCGCAGCCGCTGCACTGGCGCGAGACCCTCAGGAAGCCGGTGAACAAGCGCCCTTCACCGCAGCGCGGGCAGCGGCAGCGCGCGCCGGTGGCGAATGGCGATGGCAGCGATGCGCTCATGCGGTGGCCCGATACGCTGAAAAGAACAGGGGGCGCAGCCATGCCGCGCCCCCGAGAAACTGACGGTCCGCGGCCTCAATGGCCGACGGCGACGCCCCAGCTGCCCCAGACATAGATCGAGGCGAAGAGGAACAGCCAGACGACGTCGACGAAGTGCCAGTACCAGGCCGCGAACTCGAAGCCGAGGTGCTGCTGCGGGGTGAAGTGCCCGAGATTGGCGCGCACCAGGCAGACGATCAGGAAGATGGTCCCGATCAGGACGTGGAAGCCGTGGAAGCCGGTCGCCATGAAGAAGGTGGCGCCGTAGAGATTGCCGGAGAAGGAGAAACCGGCCTGGGTGTATTCCAGCACCTGCACGAAGCTGAACAGTACGCCGAGCAGGATAGTGAGCACCAGGCCCCATTTCAGGCCCTGCCGATCGTTGTGGAGCAGCGCGTGGTGGGCCCAGGTCACCGTGGTGCCGGAGGTAAGCAGCAGCAGGGTGTTGAACAGGGGCAGGTGGAATGGATCGAAAAGCTCGACGCCGGTGGGGGGCCAGTGGCCGCCCATGGCGGCCAGCCGCGCCACGTGATCGGCCGCATCGACGTTGAAGAAGCCCTCGAAATAGGCCCAGAACCAGGCGACGAAGAACATCACCTCCGAGGCGATGAAGAGGATCATGCCGTAGCGATGGCTGATCTGCACCACCGGGGTATGGTCGCCGGTGCGGGCCTCCTTGATGACGTCGGACCACCACGCATACATGGTGTAGAGGACGCCGACGAGGCCGACGAGGAACAGCCAAACCGGCAGGATTTCGTGAAACCAGAGGACTGCGCCCACCGCCATGATGAAGGCCGCGACGGAGCCGACGAAGGGCCAGGGGCTGGGATTTACCAGGTGGTAGTCGTGGTTCGGCTTGGCATGCGCAGCCATGGTCAGCTTTCCTCGGTGTTCGAAGCGTAGAACGTATAGGAGAGGGTGATCTCCCGTATAGTATCGAGTTCCTCGTTGCCGGCGAGGTCGGGGTCGACGAAAAAGGTCACCGGCATCTCCACCCGCTCGCCGGGCTGCAGCGTCTGCTCGGTAAAGCAGAAGCACTCGATCTTGTTGAAGTAGATACCCGCTGCGTCAGGGGTGACGTTGAAGATGGCGGTGCCGGTGACGGCCCGCGAGGAGCGGTTCTCGGCGATGTAGTTGACGGTATGGACGGTGCCGATCTCGCTGGTGACCGGCGCGGCGGGCTGCACGCGCCAGGGCAGGTTCCCCGAGACGCTGGCGTCGAAGCTCATCTTCATCTCGCGGGCGATGATCCCCTTGGGGTTCCCCGCAGCGACCTGCGTAGTGCCGCCGAAGCCGGTGACCTGGCAGAACAGCGTGTAAAGGGGCACCGCCGCATAGGCCATCCCAACCATGCCGACGACAATCGCCACCAGCATGATGGCCAGGCGGTTGTTGCGGTTGGGAGAGCTGGCGGAAAGCGCGGTCTCGGTCATGGCGTCACAGCGGCCGGTCGAGTATCGCCGGACCCATCTTGGCGATGGTGAGGGCGTAGAAGATCAGCACCAGCGCACCCAGCGCCAGCCCCAGGGCGATGGAGCGGCGCCGCCGGCGCTTCTGCCGTTCCTCATCGTCGTGCCGTACCGGATCGGCCATCAGAGCATCCCCAGCATGGAGGTGCCGCGGTCGGCGAGAAAGGCAAGGAAGACGACGAAGAGATAGCTCAGCGAGTAGGTGAACAGCGACCGCGCCGCCCGCTTCATGGCGGTGGCGTCGGTGGTGCGGAAAAGCTTCCAGGCCAACCAGACGAAGGCAGCCCCGGCGATGGCCGACACGGCAGCGTAGACCAGGCCGCCGAAGCCAATGACCGGCGGCACCAGCGAGATAGCCATCAGGACGACGGAGTAGAGGAGGATCTGCAGCTTTGTCGCTGCTTCACCGGCGACGTTGGGCAGCATCGGGATGCCGGCGGCGCCGTAATCGCCCTGCTTGTAGAGCGCGAGCGCCCAGAAATGCGGCGGCGTCCAGAAGAAGATGATGAGGAACAGCAGGCAGGACTCGATGCTGACGGTGCCGGTGACGGCGGCCCAGCCGATCATCGGCGGGAAGGAGCCGGCGGCACCGCCGATGACGATGTTCTGCGGCGTCGCCCGCTTCAGCCAGACGGTGTAAATGACGGCGTAGAAGAAGATGGTGAAGGCGAGAAGGCCGGCGGCCAGCCAGTTGGCGGCCAGCCCGAGCAGCACCACCGAGAAGGTCGCGAGCACGAGGCCGAAGCCCAGTGCCTCCTCGCGAGTGACGCGGCCGGCGGGAATGGGACGGTTGAGCGTGCGGCTCATGACGGCGTCGATATCGGCGTCGTACCACATGTTGAGCGCGCCCGAGGCCCCTGCCCCGATGGCGATGCAGAGGATGGCGACGAAGCCGACGACCGGGTTGATGCCGCCTGGCGCCAGCAGCATGCCCACCAGGGCCGTGAAGACGACGAGCTGCATGACCCGCGGCTTGAGGAGCGCGAAGTAGTCTTCTACCCGCGCTCCGCCCGCTGCGGCGGCATTGCTGCTGTCATCGATATAGGCCACGCCGGCTCCCTTTCACGAACTCCGGTCAGTGACCGGCGTTGCCGCTTACTCGCGGCAGGGTTTCGAACTGGTGGAACGGCGGCGGCGAGGAAAGGGTCCACTCCAGCGTCGTCGCGCCTTCGCCCCAGGGATTGGCCGGTGCCGGGCGCTTCTTGCGCGCGGCTTCCCAGAGCAGGAACAGGAAGACCAGCAGGCCGACAAAGGTGATGTAGTAGCCGACCGAAGACACCCGGTTCCACAGCGCATAGGCGTCGGGGTAGTCGATGTAGCGGCGCGGCATGCCGGCGAGCCCGAGGAAGTGCTGCGGGAAGAACACGAGGTTGACGCCGATGAAGGTGACCCAGAAATGGATCTGCGCCAGGGTCTCGTTGTACATCAGGCCAAACATCTTCGGGTACCAGTAGTACCAGGCCGAGAAGATCGCGAAGACCGCGCCCAGCGACAGCACGTAGTGGAAGTGGGCGACCACGTAATAGGTGTCGTGCAGGGCCCGATCCGCGCCGGCGTTGGCGAGGACGACACCGGTGACGCCACCGACGGTGAACAGGAAGATGAAGCCGATCGCCCAGACCATGGGCGGACGGAAGCTGATGGAGCCGCCCCACATGGTGGCGATCCAGGAGAACACCTTCACCCCGGTCGGCACGGCGATGACCATCGTCGCCGCCACGAAATAGCGCTGCACGTCGAGCGACATGCCGACGGTGAACATGTGGTGGGCCCAGACGATGAAGCCGACGAAGCCGATGGCCACCATGGCGTAGACCATCGCGAGGTAGCCGAAGACCGGCTTGCGCGAGAAGGTGGAGACCACATGGCTGATGATGCCGAAGCCGGGCAGGATCAGGATGTAGACCTCCGGGTGTCCGAAGAACCAGAACAGGTGCTGGAACAGGACCGGATCGCCACCGCCCTCCGGCGTAAAGAAGGTGGTGCCGAAATTGCGGTCGGTGAGCAGCATGGTGATGGCACCGGCGAGCACCGGCAGCGACAGCAGCAGCAGGAACGCCGTGATCAGCACCGACCACGGGAACAGCGGCATCTTGTGCATGGTCATGCCCGGCGCCCGCATGTTGAACACCGTGGTGATGAAGTTGATGGCGCCGAGGATGGATGAGGCGCCGGCGATGTGAAGGGCGAGGATAGCGAAGTCCATCGCCGGTCCGGGCTGCGCATAGGTGGATAGCGGCGGATAGATGGTCCAGCCGCCCCCGACGCCGTAGGCGCCTACCGGGCCCTCGAAGAACATGGACATCAGCAGCAGCAGGAAGGCCGGCGGCAGCAGCCAGAAGGAGATGTTGTTCATCCGCGGGAAGGCCATGTCCGGCGCACCGATCATCAGCGGCACGAACCAGTTGCCGAAGCCGCCGATCATGGCCGGCATCACCATGAAGAAGATCATGACGAGCGCATGGGCCGTGGTGAACACGTTGTACATGTGCTTGCCGGCATCGAGGGCGGCATCCCCGGAGGAGCCGTAGACCATGCCTGCAAGGCCGTGGAAGATCTGGATGCCCGGCTCCTGGAGCTCCAGGCGCATGGCACCGGACAGCAAGGCACCGATCACCCCCGCGATGAGCGCGAAGATGAGGTACATCGTGCCGATGTCCTTGTGGTTGGTCGAGTAGACGTAGCGCCGCCAGCCGGTCGGATGGCCATGGGCATCCGCCGCGGCATGGCCGTGGCCCGGTCCCTCATGGGCTTCCAGATGATGAGTGTCGGCCATTGCAGCGTTCCCTTTTGGCTTCTCTTCGGCGGCTTCCGGCGGCGCGGATGCCCGGCTAGTTCAGGTTACTGGACCCTCGGCAGGGTATCGTTCGCGTCGTCGATAAAGCCCTGCTGGAGGGTCTCCAACCAGAACGCAAACTCATCCTTCTCGACCACGCGCACGGCGATCGGCATGAAGGCATGGTCCTTGCCGCAGAGTTCGCGGCACTGACCGTAGTAGATGCCGGTCTTGCGGGCGTTGAACCAGGTTTCGTTGAGCTTGCCGGGAATGGCGTCGATGGTGACGCCGAAGGAAGGCACAGCCCACGCGTGAATGACGCCACCGGGATCGGCCGTCACCAGCATGCGCACCGTGGTGTCGACGGGCACGACGAGCTCGTAATCAACGGCAAGCAGACGCGGCTGCGCAGGCTTCAGGGCCAGACGCTCGTCATTGGGCAGCAGGTTCTGCGAGAACGCCACGTCGGCGTCCATGTATTCATAGTCCCAGTACCATTGCTGACCGGTCGCCTTGATGGTCAGCTCCGGCGCCGGAACCTCCACCTCCCCGAAGGAAAAGATGTTCTCGCCCAGATATCTGCGTTCACCGTCGGGGGTCGTCAGCTGATCGCTGAGGACGCCGAAGGAGGGGATGGCGATGACCACGAGCACGAGGATCGGGACCACCGTCCAGACGATTTCGATCACCGTGTTGTGGGTGGTCCGGGAGGGGGTGGGGTTGGAACGGGTGTTGAAGCGCACCATGACCACCACCAGCAGCACCAGCACCAGCAGGGTGATGAGGCCGATGCTCCACAGCAGCACGCCATTGTGGAAGACATGGATGGAGTCCATGATCGGCGTGACCGAGGGCTGAAGGCCGATCTGGCCCGGTACCGGATGACCTTCATCCTGGGCGGCAGCAAGGGCCGGCGCCAAGGCCGCGGCGGATGCCAGCATTGCCCAGAAAGAGCGGAGTATCTTACCGGTCACCAGTAACCCCCTTGAGTCCCGTTGATTTGTACAGGCCAGGCTGAGACAGGGATGTGCGGCATGACAACGCCGCCCCGACTCGACAGCGGAGCGCCTGGTTCTTTGTTGATTGTCTAAACCACATTGCCGCGACCAACGCAATTCCGCGGCAGGTCGCCAATCTGCGTCATATTGCACCTCCTGCGCGAGCCGCCCGCCTCAACACCGCCTTCTTTGTTCTGTCCATCGGTCCAGCCGCCGGAGGGCGGCCCGGTCGCTGCGATTGACAAGGCGGAGCGAGCGGTCGAAACAGGGGAGCAGCCCGCCCTGCGGGCACGATTCTGACGAGGAGACAGCTCCGTGAAGGCAGCTTTTGCACGCTTCCCAGGCATGCTCCTGATGGCCGTGGCTGGCCTGGCAGCGACCATGTCGCCCGGTTTCGGCCAGGGCGCAGTGAGGGCGCAGTACGGCGACTGGCAGATGAGCTGCGACACGCCGCCGGGCGCCAGCTTCGAGCAGTGCGCAATCATCCAGAACGTGACTGCCGAAGATCAGCCCAATGTCGGTCTCAGCGTGATCGTGCTGAAGACTGCCGACCGGCAGGCGCAACTGCTGCGGGTGCTGGCGCCGCTGGGCGTGCTGCTGCCAAACGGGCTGGGTCTCAACATCGACGGCAACGATATCGGCCGCGTCGCCTTCGTGCGCTGCCTGCCCAACGGGTGCGTGGCGGAAGTGGTACTCGACGACGAGCTGATCCAGACGCTTTCCGCCGGTGAAACGGCGATCTTCGTGGTGTTCAAGACACCTGAGGAAGGCGTTGGCATTCCGGTGTCGCTGAACGGCTTCGCCGAGGGGTTCGCCGAACTGCCCTGACTGGTCGGCTGCGGGAGTGTCCTGATCCGCGATCGGAGCAGTCGGCAGAAAAAAGCCGGGCGGAGCCACGGAGGCAGGCGCCCGGCAGTTTCCAGGAAACAGGACCGGCCGACGGGCCGGCCCTCAGGGTATGGCCCGGCGGGCCGAGGACGGAAACGGAACCGGGGCGGTTACCGTATCCGGCATCTAGGGCCGGCCGAGCCAATGGCTGGAGGATCGGGCGCGCCGCTGCGACAGCTTCTCCCCCGTATTGCGTGAGCGGTCATGAAGGGCGTCGAACAGATCCTGGCGGTCGATACCGAGATCGTCGAGGCGGCTGTTGTCGAGTTCCAGCAGCGACAGCAGCGCCAGGCGCCGCGCCCGTTCAGCACGGAGTTCGCCCAGCCAGCGGAACAGGGCCCGCAGCGGGTGGACGGGGCGAGCGGCAGCGGTCGGCCGCTCGCTCGAAAGCAAGTACGCCATTGGTCATCTCCACAATTTCGGTTGGCGGTGATGATCGTCGACCACCGATGCTATGAAACTAGGCGCTTGCCTGTCATTCGTCTAACGAATATATTTCATCCCGCCTATCATTTTCGGTGATGGAGAAGCAGGTTGGCCACCCCCCTCGATCTTGACCAGTTGCAGACTTTCTGCGCCATCGCCGACTGCGGCAGCTTCACCGAGGCAGCGCGGCGCCTCAACAAGACCCAGTCGGCAGTGTCGATGCAGATCAAGCGACTGGAGGAACGGCTGGGGCAATCGCTGCTGACGCGCGACGGTCGCAGCGTCTCGCTGACCGACCACGGGGAGTCTCTTTATGCGCGGGCGCGGCGCATGCTGCGGACCAATGCCGAGATCATGGACCTGTTCTCGGATGGGGAACTCAGCGGCTCGATCCGCTTCGGCGTCCCCGACGACTACGCCGTGCGGCTGCTGCCGGTGATCCTGTCGAGCTTCCAGAGAACCCATCCGCGGATCGTCGTCGACGTGCGCTGCCAGCCGTCGGAGGAACTGGTCGAGGGCATGCGCACCGGCAAGTACGACCTCATCGTCTTCACCCAGGGCACCAGCCACGAATATGGCGAGCTGTTCCGCACCGAGCGGATGTTCTGGGTCGCCTCGCATGGCGGACAGGCGCTGCAGACGGACCCGCTGCCGCTGGCCGCCGGCGCCCATTGCTGCTGGCGCGAGAATGCGCTCGAGGCGCTGAACCGGATCGGGCGCGACTACCGGATCGCCTACACCTCGTCGAACGCCACCGCCATCACCAGCGCGGTGCTGACCGACCTTGCCGTCGGCTTCCTGCCGGAAAGCGCGATCCAGCCAGGCATGCGGATCATCTCCGAAGACAAGGACCTGCCGCGGCTCCGCGACGCGCAGATCGCGCTGATGCGGGCGAGCCACGCCTATGGCGGCATCTACGAAGCGCTCGCCAACCATATCGTCGCCAGCATGGGCAATCTCGACGGCCAGAACGTCGCACTGCCGGCGGCCGCGGAATAATCGCGGCTCCGGCCGCTGGCCGGCGGTGGGGCTGGGGTGCCTCGCGCAGGCGCCGCTTTAACCTAATGCCCACCATCACACCCACCAATCTCCCCCGTCATCGCCTGCTTCATGCGGCAACCCAGTGCGGCGCCCTTGGGTCGCCCGGACACGCCGGGTGATGACGGCAGCAGGCGGGTGTGGAGAGCAGCGGGAGCCGTTTCCTTCCGAAACCCTTCCCACCCACCGGCGTCATCCCGGACGCCGCGCAGCGGCGAGCCGCGACCCAGTGCTCGGGACTTCCCCTCACAACCACCGCCACCTCGGCCGTCATGGCCCGGCTTGTCCGGGCCACCCAGGGCAGCCGGGCAGGACACGGCAAATCGCCCCTGGGTCACCCGGACAAGCCGGGTGACGACGGCGGAGAGATGGAGGAAAGGGCGTCAGCTGCGTGTACGGCTTTGCGCAATCGCGCCCGCCAATTCCCTCTGTTCCGCCTCGGCTTCCCCGAAATCTATCCCCGCCTTCTCCACCTGCGGTAGAATCCCCCCATCGCCGCACCGAAGCGAGATCATGACGAGTGGTTGGTGCGGCGAGACGGGTGTGCCCTGGAAGTCGTTTTGGGGCGGGACCGGACGGACCGGCGGGGAGCCACGAGCGAGAATCCGCAACTTCGTCCGCAGCACCAACCCGCCGCACCGGCGAGGCGAAGCCTCACCTTTTTGCGGACTACCCGCTTCGAGGCCAAGCCTCGCCGGGGCCGCTTCGTACCGAAGCGGCAAGAGCACAGGCACCATCCGGGCGGCAGAGCCGCGCTGGAGGGTCGCGCATGCCGTCAAGGTCGACCACCGGCGGGCGAGGCGAGCATGGTACCGTGGCTGACAAAGAGGAACCCGAGCCGCCTACATCTCGGCTTCGTCGAAGATCCGGCTGAGGTCGCCGTTCCAGGCGCCGTGGTAGCGTTCCAGCCAGCGCTCGGCCGGGGTCTTGCCGAGGGCGAGGGTCTCATCGAGCGGCGCCAGATAGATCGATTCATCGGCGCTCGCGGCATCCAGCCGCGCCCGCCGCACGAGGCCGCCGCGGGCGATCTCGACCATGGGGCGGGCGATGTCGGCGAGGGTGCCGCCACGGAAGGCGGTGCGGAGGGCGGTTTGGGGGACCGCGTCGCGCATCCGCTGGCGCTCCTCGGCCGTCCAATCGGCGACCAGATCAAGGGCGGCGGCAAGTGCCTCCTCGTCATAGAGCAGGCCGACCCACAGAGCCGACAGGGCATTGACCGAGGCTTCGTCGCCCATGTCGGCGCCGCGCATCTCGAGGAACTGCTTCAGCCGCACCTCGGGAAAGAGGGTGGAGAGATGATCCTCCCAGTCCTTGATCGTCGGCTTCTCGCCCGGGAGCTGCGGCAGGCGCCCCTCGATGAAGGCGCGGAAGCTCTCGCCAGCAACGTTGATGTAGCGCCTGTCGCGGATGACGAAGTACATCGGCACGTCGAGCGCATGGTCGGCGTAGCGCTCGAAGCCGAAGCCCTCCTCGAAGACGAACGGGAGCATGCCGGTGCGGGCGGCATCGGTGTTGCGCCAGATCTCGGAGCGGAAGCTGAGGAAGCCGGAGGGCCTGCCGTCGATGAAGGGGGAGTTGGCGAAGAGCGCCGTCACCACCGGCTGCAGGGCCAGCGAGGCCCGCAGCTTGCGCACCATGTCCGCCTCGCTCGCGAAATCGAGATTGGCCTGCACCGTGGCGGAGCGGAACATCATCGAGGTGCCGAGGGTGCCGACCTGCTGCATGTAGGGCTGCATGATGCCGTAGCGGGATTTCGGCATTGCCGGAATCTCCGCGACCGACCAGAGGGGGGTAGTGCCGAGGCCGAGGAAGTGGATGTCGAGAGGAGCACCGATGACCCGACAGTCCTCGAGGTGGGCGGCGAGTTCGGCAGCGCTCCCGTGGATAGTTTCCTGCAGGGCGCCCGACAGCTCGAACTGCCCGCCCGGCTCCAGGGAGATGCCGCCGGCGACGGTGTGGTTGCGCAAGCCGATGGGAAAGTCGCGGTCGTAGAACGGGTGCCACCCGGTGCGGGCCTCGATGCCGGCGAGCAGCGCGCGGATGCCGGCGTCGCCCTCGTAGGATACCGGGCGCAGCGGGTTGCGGTGGAAGACGTGCTTTTCGTGCTCGGTGCCGATGCGCCATTCGGCCTTCGGCTTCGCCCCACGGGCCATGGCTTCGATCAAATCGGCGCGCGACTCGATGAGTGGCGAATCTTCGGCGCCGGCCATGACTGCTCCCGGAAGGTCTCTGTAGCGCTGCCTGGCGGCGCCTTGTCGGGCCGGACAATATCCGGACGGGATTCGAAAGCAAGCCCTCTATCGCCAATCGCCGATGATTGCCTGGACCAGGGCGAGCGCGGCCACCCCGGCGGTATCCGCGCGAAGGATGCGCGGCCCGAGGCTGACTGGGATTACAAAGGGTTGGGCGAGGAGAAGCTCACGCTCGTCGTCCGCAAATCCACCCTCTGGACCGATCAGAACCCCGACCGGCAGCCCCGCCAGCTGCCCTATGGGACCGACCGGCGAGGCGGAGGGCGCGCTTTCGTCGCAGACGACGAGACGGCGCAGCCCCTGCTCCGCCTGCCAGTTGCTCAGCAGCGGCTCCAGCCGGCGCTCCGGCAGCAGCTGTGGCACCGTCAGCACTTCGCACTGCTCGGCAGCCTCGACGATATTGGCCTGCAGCTTCTCCGGCTTCAGGCGGCTGACCTGGGTGAAGCGGGTGAGCACGGGCTGGATGGCGCCGGCGCCGAGTTCGGTGGCTTTCTGCACGATGTAGTCGAGGCGGCCGGTCCTGAGCGGCGCAAAGCCGAACCAGAGGTCCGAAGGCGGCGTCTGCGGCGCCACCTGCTCCACGACGCGGAGGCGCACGGATTTGCGATCGGCGTCGGTGAGCTCGGCCCGCCAGGCGCCGTCGCGGCCGTTGAACAGGACCACCGCATCGCCCGCACGCAGGCGCAGCACCGCCACGAGGTAGTTGGTCTGCTCGCGGCCCAGCACCAGCTCCGCCCCGGCGGCGAGGTCGGGCTCGACAAGCAGCCGCTGCAGGGACTTGTGGGTGCGGGGCATCTTGCCTCGATGGGGGCAGGAGGGGATAAGCTCCTGCCATTAGCGCAGAGGAGCGCCGCGATGCAAACACCCCCAACGGACCAGACGGTGGCCGACGCGCCGCGCGGCAACTGGGTCGACCGCTTTGCCCCGGCCTGGCTGAAGCCCTATGCGCGGCTGGCGCGCTGGGACCGGCCGATCGGGTTCTGGCTGCTGTTCTGGCCGTGCGGCTACGCGCTGGGACTGGCGGCCGTCCAGGCGGGCGGGGGCTTCAACTGGCTGGCACTCGGGCTCTGCCTCGCCGGTGCAGTGGCGATGCGCGGCGCCGGCTGCACCTTCAACGACATCGTCGATACCGATATCGACATGAAAGTGGCCCGCACCCGGCTGCGACCGATCCCGTCGGGACAGGTGAGCCGTGTCCAGGCGCTGGCGTTCCTCGTTCTGCAATCCCTCGTCGGGCTGGTGGTGCTGCTGCAGTTCAACCGGATGACCGTGATCCTCGGGGTCGCGTCGCTGGCGCTGGTGGCGATCTATCCGTTCATGAAGCGCGTCACCTGGTGGCCGCAGCTTTTCCTGGGACTCGCCTTCTCCTGGGGCGCGCTGCTCGGCTGGAGCATCGAGATGGCATCGCTGGCGTGGCCGCCGGTGCTGCTCTATGCGGGCTGCATTCTCTGGGTCATCGGCTACGACACCATCTATGCGCTGCAGGATATCGAGGACGATGCGCTGATCGGGGTCAAGTCGACGGCGCGGCTGTTCGGGCGGCGAGTGAAGGGCATGGTGGCGCTGTTCTATGCCGGCGCCGTGGTGCTCTGGGCAGCCTCAGCATTTCTCGCCGGGGCCGGACTGCCCTTCGTCTTCGGGATGGCGGCGGTGGTCGCGCTGCTGACCTGGCAGGTGGTGACCCTTGACGGCAAGGTGGTCGAGAACCCGCTGCTGCGTTTCCGGGCCAACCACTGGGTCGGCCTCGCGCTGACGGCGTCGTTGGTGCTGGAGAGCCTGGTCTGACTCGGACCCGTAAAAGACCGCGAGACCGATCTCGGGGGAAAGATCGGTCTCGCGCAAGCGCTTGGAGGTCGCTTTTTGGGGCGCGTGATCCGGGGGAGATCACGCTTTTGGTCCGGTGCGATCGAGGGCGCATGGGATCGCTGTCCCGGACACCCTCAAGAACGGAGCCTGCAGGCAATGGTTGCACCGATCCGACGAAAAAAATGAAGGACCGGTTCCGGGGAACCGATCCTTCTCGCCTTGGAGGTGCGACTCGTGCAGGCGCGGTGCTTTGAGGCCCCGGCCCGAATGACTAGATGGCGCTGTCGCCGGGCTTGCGGCGGGCCAGGAAGCGCGGGCGACGGCCCGCTTCCGCGACCAGCTTGCGGCGGGCGGTGGAGTTGCCGAGGGCGACGCCGTCGACCTGCTGGCTGTAGGGCAAGAGGCTGCCGTCACCGGCCTTGATGTATAGCGGCAGGCGGAGCTTGCGGCCCCAGTTCTGCCACTCCGCGACGACGTTGGCGTTCCCGACTTCCTCGAACACCTGGTAGTTCAGCTCGGGGTCACCATGCACCAGCTCGATGGAGCTGCGCAGCACCCCCTCTTCGGAGATGGTGGTGGCAACGGCGACGCCCACGAACTCATCGACCGGGACCTTGATCTTGATGGCGACGCCGCTCTTTTCGAGCTTCCGCCGCACCGTCACCGTCTTTACCGGCTCGCGGGGGCCATTGTCGTTGGCGGCCCCGAATGCACGTTTGGCGTATGGCTCGCGGGCGGCTCGCGCCGCTGCGTGTTCGCCGAACAACAATATGACCGACGATCCCTCGATCCCGACGCTACAAACCATTTCATGCCTCACTGTCAACTTCGAGAGCTGTTGCTTCAGCGCCCTCTTTTATGGCGCCAATCTATCGCCCCCTGTTTCCGGCCGGCTTAAGAAACGGGGTTAAGTTTAGGTAGTTTTGAAGAAGGTTAGCGGTCGGTCACCCGGTGTAACGGGTGGTTAGGCACGAGGCCTCGGGGAGGCCTGGCGCCCGGTGGCAAAGGGGCGAACCGGGCGCCAACACGGCAGTCAGTGCACCTGCGACAGCGCCTCGGTGCAAGCCTTTTCGCAGCGCTCGCAGGACTCGGCGCAGATGCGGCAATGCTCGTGCATCTCGGCATGGCTGCGGCACTCGGCACCGCAGGCGCGGCAGGCCTCGGCACAGGCCTGGATGACGGCGCGCAGGATCTCCACGTTGGAGCCGGTGCGGCGCGAGGCCATGGCACCGGTCGCGGCACAGAGGTCGGCGCAGTCGAGGTTGAGGCGGATGCACTGGCGGAGCTCGGCGACCATCTCCTCCGCCAGGCAGGCGTCGGCGCAGGAGGTGCAGGTTTGGGCACAGCCGTAGCATTCCTCGATGCAGGCGAGCAGCTTGTCGGCGGTGCTGCCCTGGACATCGGGGTGGGTGCTGATCATTTCACGGACTTGCATGACGGTCTCCTTGGTTTGGGATTGGGAGCAACGGGGGTACCGGACCGTGGTTCCGGGTTTCCGGCGGCTCAGCCGGCGACGGCGCGGACGGCCGCGACTGCGGCGTCGACCTCCTCCTCGCTGTTGCGGATCGAGGGCGTCAGGCGAACGTGCTGAGTGGCGTAAGGCGCAACGGAAGCAACGAGCCCCCGCTGCCGCAGAGACCGCACCACGGCGTGCGGATTGACGCCGTCGATATCGAAGGAGACGATGCCGGCGGACAGGCCCGGGTCCCGCGGCGTCCGGAGCAGCACGCCGGGTGCGCCCGCCAAGCCTTCCTTCAGTTGACTGGCCAGCGCATGCGTGCGCTCGGCCACCCGGGCCTTGCCGATTTCCGCTTGGAAGGCAAAGGCCTCAGGCATCGACCACAGGTGCTCGAAGGCCTTGAAGCCGCCGGGAGTTATGGTCTCGGCATCGATCGGCCCCTCGGGTTCCCGCCCCTCGATCCAGGCGTTGAAGGCCCGCCCGCTCAGGAAGCTCGGAATCACGGCCCGGATGCTGTCGAGGCCGCGGCGGCTGGCCGCGACGATGCCGGTGCCGCGCGGGCCGAACAGCCATTTGTGGCAGCCCGCCATCAGGAAGTCGCAGCCAAGATCGGTGAACGACACGTCCTCGACGCCAAATCCGTGGACGCCGTCGACGCAGAGCAGGACCTCCCTGCCCTCCTCCCGTTCGGCGTTGATGTCGGCGAGGCGGGCGGCAATGGCGGCGATCGGCAGCTTGAGTCCGGTGCTCGAATGCACCCAGGTGAGGGCCAGGACGCGGGTGGCGGGGCCGACACCGGCGATCACCGTCTCTGCGAGCTGGTTGGCGGAGACCGAGGAGAGGTCCTCGAATAGCCGGATGCTTCGCACGTCCCCGCCGGCGCGCTCGGCGGCCAGGCGAGTCGCTTCGTGCGTCACGTAGTAGTCCTGATCCGTCGTCACGATCTCGTCGCCGGGTGCGAGGAGGAGGCCACCATAGACGATGCCGACGCCCATGGTCGTGCTGTCGGTGAGGGCGATGTGGGAGTGATGGATGCCGAGATAGTCACCGGCGGCGGTGCGGGCGGCCGTCTGCAGCTTCTCGTCGTTCTCGACGATGTAGGCGACGGTATCGGTGTCCAGCCCCTCGCGGTGCCGCTCGATCGCTTCCCGCACGGGGGCCGGGTGCGAGGCGAGGAGCATGGCGCTCATATGGATATAGTCCTCCGACAGCCGGAACTGCTGTCGCACGCCCGCCCACTCCGCGAGGGAGAGGCCCGGCGCCGACAGCTGCGCCTGCGCCGGTCGCGGCAGCAGCGGTGCCGTTGCCGCCGCGAGCGCCGACCATTTCAGGAGATCACGCCGATCCACCATTCACTTCCTCCGCCGCAGCCGGCTCAACTCGGCGTACTGGCAACGGTTCCTCGGAGAACGCGGCCGTTACTTGTCTATTGAATGGTGGACGCATAGAAGGGCGCACCAGATCCGGACAGCCGATGCCAGAGCCCACCCTCACCAGCGACGCGCAGGATCTCGAGTTGCTGCGCAGCAACGCGGTGACGGCCGGCATCATCGCCGCCGGCTACTTCCGGCGGGAGGTGAAGTCCTGGACGAAGGAGTTCGGCTCCCCCGTCAGCGAAGCCGATATCGTTCTCGACCGCTTCCTGCATTCGGCCCTGACCACCGCGCGGCCCGATTATGGCTGGCTGAGCGAGGAAAGCGCCATCACGGACGACCGGCTGCAGCACCGTCGCTGCTTTATCGTCGATCCCATCGACGGCACGCGCGGCTTTATCCGCGGCGATGACAGCTGGACCGTATCGCTTGCCGTAGTGGAGGATGGCGTAGCGGTGGCGGGCGTCGTCTACGCTCCGGCGCGCGACGAAATGTACTCGGCGCACCGGAACGGCGGCGCCTGGCACAATGGGGAGCCGCTCAAGCGACAGAATTTTCCCACCCGGCAGGCACCGCTGATCCCCGCCCCCGGTGCCGTGCACCAGGAGCTGCAGGCGGCCGGCCTCACCTATACGCGGGGTCCCGCATTTCCCTCGCTCGCCTATCGGCTGGTGCAGGTGGCAACCGGCACCATCGATGCGACGGTGGCACGGCGCGGGGCTCAGGACTGGGATCTCGCCGGTGCCGCGGTGATCCTCGCCGAAGCAGGTATAAGCTTCGAGGACGTGTGCAGCGGACCGCCGCGCTTCAACCAGCGCGAAATCCGCCACGGCGCGCTTGCCGCGCTCGCGGAGCCTTCGCTAAAACCGGTGCTGCACGCGGCGCTGGTCAAAGTCTATGGCTGCCCGCAGCCGCAACTCGCCGACCTGGAGCGACATACGCCATGAACCAGCCAACGAAACAGCCACCGGGAAAGCAGCTCCTGCACCTCGTCATTGGGGGTGAACTGGAGGACCTCGAAGAGGTGACCTTCAAGGATCTCGACCAGCTCGACATCGTCGGTATCTACCCCAACTACGCCGCGGCCTATGCGGCGTGGCGGCAGAAGGCACAGCTGACCGTCGACAATGCGGAGATGCGCTACTTCATCGTCCACCTGCACCGGCTGCTGGAACCGGAACTGAAGGCGTGAGCGAGACCACCGGCGAGACATCGGCATCGGGGATCAAGGACCATCCCTTCGTCCGCTGGCTGACCGGGGCGGTGCTGATCGGCGGCTATCTGCGGCTGATCAAGGCGACCTCGCGCGTGGTCTACGACCCGCCCGACTGCTGGCAGCAGGCGCAGGCGAACTGGCCGGTGATCGGGGTGTCGTGGCACGGCCAGTCCAACCTCGCCTATGCCTGCATTCCGGAAACGCAAAACCTCGCGCTGCTGATCTCCAACCACCCGGACGGGCGGATGGCCGCGGCAATGGCGAAGTCCTTCGGGTACCAGACGATCGACGGATCAGGCGCGAGCGAGCGGCAGAGCACCGGCACCGGCGGCCTCGGCGCCTTCCGCGCGATGCTGAAAGCGCTGAAGTCAGGAACGTCGCTGTTCGCCACTGCGGACATTCCGCCTGTCCCAGGCCGCAATGTGAGCCTCGGCATGATAGCGCTGGCCCGGCGCTCGGGCCGCCCCATCTTCGCCATCGCCACCGCCAGCTCGCGGCGGAAGGTGCTCGAGCATGTGTGGGACAAGATGCAGATCAATTACCCGTTCTCGACCATTGCATTCTGCGCGGAGCCGCCGCTCTGGATCAACGATCCCGCCGTCAGCGACGAGGAGTATGCGGCGGCGCTGAAACCGATGCTCGACCGGGCGCTGGAACGGGCCTTCGCGATCGCCGACGGCAAGTAGAGACCCGGTTACTCCAGTAAGCTCGCGATGATGGCGTCTATGGCGCCGGGGCCGCCGATGCTGCGGTGACCTGCAGTTCCGAGCCGCGCCAGCTCGTCCGGGTCGGCGAGCAACCGCTCGACCGCCGCCGCCAGTGCTGCCGCCTCGGCCTCGACCAGCATGCGGGCTTCGCCGAAGAGCCGGTTCTCCTCCTCGAAGCGCTTCCGGCGGTCGCCGGGGCGCACGAAGGTGACGACCGGCCTGCCCATGCCCAATGCCTGAATGGTGGCGGTGCCGGCCTGCGAGAGCACGAGATCCGCGGCAGCGAGGATATTGCCCGTCGCGCCGCGTGCGAGGTGGATGGTCAGGCGACCATCCGTCAGCGTGCCGGCGTCCGCCCCACCTTCGGGCGAGGGCGTCCAAGCCATGCCGGCGGCACCCGCAAGACCGGCCGGGTCGACGCCGCCCGCGACGCCGAGGAAAAGGTCGGGCAGCAAGCGATCGGGCAGCTGGCGGAGAGCCGCAACCTGCAACGCGAGGTTGGCCGCTGTCTGCTCGCGGCTGCCGGGCAGCAGGGCGACAGCCTGTGAACGGCGACGGCGGGCAGCGGGGTCATAGTCACCGGTCGTAACGGTGTCCATCATTACATTGCCGACAGCGCGCGCGTCGATGTGACGAGCGGCAAGGCTCTCGGCAAGGACCTGGCTGCGGTTGAAGACGCGGCGGCAGGTGCGGGCGATGATCCAGCGCTCGAACGCCGCATAGGGGCGGCCGTAGCCGGTCTTGTAGACGTCGAGATAAGTGATGCCGCGGATGCCGCTCAGCCAGCAGCCAAGGACGCCGATGAAGTCGCCGATGACGACGATATGGTCATAGGCGGCGCGGGCGCGGCGCATGAAGGCAAGGCCGGGGGGAATGGTGGCGAGGCCGCCGGCGGCAATGTCACGAGCAACCGTGCCGCTACGGACACGGGATCCCTCGCTCGCGAGCTGTGCCCGCGGACCAACGATGGGGCAGACGCCCTCATAGTGGCGGCCGGATCCGAGGGTGGGGTAGGCCTCTGCCTGCAGTTCCGGAGGCAGGCGTCGGACGATCTCGGCCCCGATCGAGTCCTCGCCGATGCCGTTGGAGATGAACAGCAGGCGCCGGGGTCCCGCCAATCAGGAGCCGCCGAGCCCATAGCGCACATAAGCCTCGTGGGCCGCCTGGGCGTCCGCATAGGCCTCCTGGCGGTCGACATTCCAGTAGCTGAGCTCGTCCAGGGGGATGGGGCTGCCGGTAATGGCGCAGCGCACGAAGCTGCCCGGCCGCAACACCACGTAATCGCCGTCGAGGTAGCGGAGCTGTGCTTCCGAGGGGGTAAACCCCTTGTCAAAGATGTTCATGGGCAAGCCTGTTGTTGCCAGACATATAGGCGATCCGTTCGCGGCTCAAAAGAGGCTTTCCTGCCCCCCGCCGGCCGGTGCCGGCCTGGGCTTGCGGCGCGGCGCTGCCGGGATGCCGCCGGCCATCGCCTCGATCTCACCGTCGGCCAGTTCGATGAGGAGGGGATCGCCGGGTTCAACGAAAGCCCGCGAGCGGACGAGCTGGCCATCGGCGTCCTTGACGAGGGCGAATCCCCGCGCCAGCACGCCCTTGTAGCTGAGCGACGCAAGCAGCTTTGAGAGACCGTCGAGGCGATCGCGTCGGCGCTCCAGCGCCTGAAGCATGAATGGCCGCAGCCGGGACGCGCAGGGTGCGAGTTGCGCCGAAGCATGTCTCAGGTCCTGGCGCAGCGCCTGCGGCGAGAGCTTCGCGGCACAGGCGGCGAGGCCGCCTCGGCGGCGTTCGGTGCTGCGGGAGATGGCCGCTTCGCTGCGATGGCTGAGATTGCCGAGCCGCTGCCGCAGCTCGTCGGCGCGGCGGTCGAGGAAGGCGGGGGTGAATTGTCCTGCGACCTTGCTCAAGGCCAAAGCCTTCTGATGGCCTAGTCCCCGCAGTCCCGACGCCAGATGGGCAGAGGCGAGATCGACGCGCTGCCGGGCGGTTGCGAGCAGGTCGAGCGGCCGCGGCAGCCCCGCGGTGGCGGCCCGCAGCCGGTCCCGGTCGTTGGCAAGGGTGCGGCGCACGCAGTTGCGCATGCGGTGCCCCTGGTCGTCGACATAGGCGATGAGCTCGCTGCGCACCGGGACCGCGGCCTCGGCGGCGGCGGTCGGGGTCGGCGCACGCAGGTCGGCGACGTGGTCGATGAGGGTGGTGTCGGTCTCGTGGCCAACGGCGGAAATCACCGGAATTGTGCTGGCGGCGACCGCCCGCACCACGATCTCCTCGTTGAAGCCCCAGAGATCCTCGATGGAGCCGCCGCCACGGGCGACGATCAAGAGGTCGGGGCGCGGCAGCAGCCCGCCCGCCGCCAGCCCGTTGAAGCCGTCGATCGCGGCGGCCACCTCGGCGGCGCAGGTCTCGCCCTGCACGCGCACCGGCCACACCAGCACGTGGCTCGGGAAGCGGTCCGCGAGCCGATGCAGGATATCGCGAATGACGGCGCCAGTCGGTGAGGTGACGACGCCGATGACGCGCGGCAGGTAGGGCAGTGGTCGCTTGCGGTCGCGGGCGAACAGCCCTTCCGCCGCCAGCTTGCGACGCCGGTCCTCGAGCAGCGCCATCAGCGCCCCGGCGCCGGCCGGCTCGATCTGGTCGATGACGATCTGGTACTTGCTGGATTTGGGGAAGGTGGTGAGGCGCCCGGTGGCGATCACCTCGAGCCCCTCCTCCGGCTTGAACAGCAGCCGCGCCCAGCTGCCGCGCCAGACTACGGCGTCGATGGAGGCGTTCTCGTCCTTCAAAGTGAAATAGGCGTGGCCGGACGAATGCTGCCCGCGGAAACCGGAGATCTCACCCCGCACGCGTACATGCCCAAACTCGTCCTCGACCGTACGCTTGACCGCCTGGGCGATCTCGGAAACGGTGAACTCAGCGGCGTTGGTAAGCGGCTCGGCCATGTCCGACTGGTGCGGGATCAAGGCTCCGGCGTCAAGGGTGGTAGCCGCCCCCTGGCCCGTGCTACAGGCGCGGCTAACGTCCGGCCGGTGATCCGGTTCAGCAGGCAGGGAGGCAGCATGCGCGTTCTGGTGATCGGATCGGGTGGCCGCGAACACGCCCTCGCCTGGGGCATCGCGAAGTCGCCCCGCCTCGAAAAACTCTTCGTAGCGCCGGGCAATGGCGGCACTGCCACCCTTGCGGAGAATGTCGCCCTCGACATCACCGACCATGCCGCGATCGTCGACTTCGCCCGCGAACAGCGGGTCGACCTGGTGGTGATCGGGCCGGATGCGCCCGCCGTCGCGGGCCTCGGCGACGACGTGCGGGCGGCAGGACTGCTCTGCTTCGGGCCATCGCGGGCGGCAGCCCAGCTTGAGGGTTCTAAGAGCTTTACCAAGCGGCTCTGCGACGAAGCCGGCGTCCCGACCGCCGCCTATGAAACCTTCGAGGACGAACCGGCGGCACTCGACTACGTGCGGCAACAGCAACTGCCGATTGTGGTCAAGGCGGACGGCCTGGCCGCGGGTAAGGGCGTGACCGTTGCGGAGACGCTGGAGAAGGCCGAAGCGGCGATCCGCGACTGCTTTGCCGGCGCCTTCGGCACCTCCGGCTCGACGGTGGTGATCGAGGAGTTTTTGGGGGGCGAGGAGGCGAGCCTGTTCGTGCTCTGCGACGGAAGCAACATTGTCATGCTGGCCAGCGCCCAGGATCACAAGCGACTAGGCGACGGCGACACCGGTCCCAATACCGGCGGCATGGGCGCCTACTCGCCGGCCCCCGTGATGACCGAGGCGATGCTGGAACGGACGCGGAAGGAAATCATCGAGCCGTCCATCCGGCGGATGGCGGAACGCGGCACACCGTTCACGGGCGTGCTGTTCGCGGGGCTGATGATCGGGCGCGAGGGCCCCAAGCTGATCGAGTACAATGTCCGCTTCGGCGATCCCGAGTGCCAGGCGCTGGTGATGCGACTGAAGAGCGACCTGCTGGACCTGCTGCTGGCCACTGCAAAGGGCGAGCTCGCGGGCGTCGAGGCCGAATGGCGGCCGGAAGTGGCGCTGACCGTGGTGCTGGCGACGCGCGGCTATCCCGGTAAGGTCGCAAAGGGCAGCGTGATCGGCGGCTGCGACGGCCTCGACAGCGACAAGCTGCAGATCTTCCATGCCGCCACGACCCGCAGCGAGGGCAGGCTGCTGGCGACAGGCGGCCGGGTGCTCAACGTTACGGCACTGGCGCGGACGGTGGCGGAGGCACATGCCCGCGCGTATGCGGCTGTCGAACGGATCAACTGGCCTGAAGGGTTCTGCCGCCACGACATCGGCTGGCGCGCCATCGCGCGGGAAAAGGGCTGAGGGGTTGGGCAGCGGCTTTCACTGCCGGCCCTGAAGGAGTTATAAACCTCGGTGGTCTACCCTATCTGGTCATTGTGGAACGAGCTCTAGAAACTCCCGAAGAAGCGACACCGCTGCAGCAGCGAGGACGGGAGTATGTCCGGCGCCTGCGCGGCGAGGGGGATCCGCCCAAGCCGCTCGACCTCAAGGGTGGCCCGAGGATCGGCGTCGCCCTCGGCGGCGGGTCGGCCCGCGGCCTCACCCACATCCCCTATATCGAGGCCATGGACGAGCTGGGGCTGAAGCCCTCGGTCATCGCCGGCACCTCGATCGGGGCGTTGATCGGGGCCGGATGGGCCAATGGGATGACTGGTGCGGAACTGCGGGAGCATTCCTTCTCGGTGCTCGGCACAATGCGAATCCTCGCCGGCCGGCTTTGGGGGGCGCAGGTCCGCAATCTCGGAAATTTCTTCCAGCAGGGATTCAACGTTCAGCTCGATGCGCTGCGCGTGGTGGACGCGTTCCTGCCGGACGGATTTCCCGACGACTTCAAGGAGCTGCAGCTGCCGCTCTATGTGGTGGCGACGGATTTCCAGAGCTGGCACCAGGCAGTGTTCAACGCCGGCCCGCTGCGCCACGCCATTGCCGGCTCGATCGCCATTCCGAGCCTCTTCAAGCCGGTGCCGTTCGCCAACCACCTGCTGGTTGATGGCGGCGTCGTCAACCCGCTGCCGCTCGACCAGGCGGCGACCGACAGCGACATCCTCATCGGCATCGACGTCAACGGCGACCCTTCCGATCTCCTCAACAAGACCGACCACCGGCTGCTTGATGTGTGGTTCGGCTCGGCCCAGATCATGATGCATTCGCTGACGGCGCACATGATGGCGGCCTATCCGCCCGACATTTACGTCCGCCCGCACCTGCAGGTGTTCGGGGCGCTGGAGTTCTGGCGCGTGCGCGAGATCGTCGCCCACGTTGAAAAAGACAAGGACGACTTCAAGCGCCGGCTGGAGCGCAAGGTGGAGGCCTTCATCCGGCACAGCAGCGGGACTTCGCGCGCCGGCGACTAGCCGCGTAGTCCCGCAAAAAAATCCCTCAGCAGGGCCGCGGCGCGGGCCTCACCCAGTCCCGCGATCACCTCCGGCCGGTGGTGGCAACTGGGGCTCGCAAACAGCCTGACGCCGTTGTCGACGGCACCGCCCTTGGGATCCTCGGCGCCGTAGTAGAGACGGCGCAATCGGGTATGGGCGATGGCGCCGGCGCACATGGCGCAGGGCTCGAGCGTGACATAGAGGTCGCAGCCATCGAGCCGCCCGCTGCCGCGCTGCCGCAGCGCCGCCCGGATAGCCAGCAGCTCGGCATGCGCGGTGGGATCGTTCAGTTCGCGCATGCGATTGCGCTCGGCGGCCAACAGCCGGCCGTTCTCGACGACGACGGCACCGACCGGAGCCTCGCCGGCCGCCGCGGCTTCCTCAGCAAGACCGAGGGCTAGGTCCATGGGGGATGGAGGAGCACCTTGCATGCCCCACCTATCCCCCCTCCCATCCTCCCCCGCAAGGGGGATGCCGTCCTGTGGGCTGGGACGCGATCGTGTCTTATCCCCGATGGAACATCCTCTTGTGGGGAGGGATGGCCAGGGGTGGGCCAGAGGCTCCGGCGTCGCGTAGGATCGCGGCAAGGAGAATCACTGTTGCGCATCCGCCAGCTGCCCGAAGACCTGATCAACCGCATCGCCGCCGGCGAGGTGGTGGAGCGTCCTGCGAGCGTGGTCAAGGAACTGGTGGAAAATGCCATCGATGCCGGTGCATCGCGGATTGTCATCACCACCGAGCAGGGCGGCAAGCGGCTGATCCGCATCGAGGACGATGGCGCCGGCATGGACGGTGACGACCTGCTGCTGTCGGTCGAGCGGCACGCGACCTCGAAGCTCGCCGATGACGGGCTGGACGACATTCGCACCATGGGCTTTCGTGGGGAGGCACTGGCTTCGATCGGGGCGGTCGCCGATCTCACCATCAGCTCGCGACCGGCAGGCGCGGCGTCGGGGCTCCGGCTCGAAGTCAGACGATCCAGGGTCCGACCGCCGGTCCCGCAGGCGATGAACCGCGGGACCATCGTAGAAGTCTCCGGGCTGTTCGCGGCGGTGCCGGCACGGCTCAAGTTCCTGAAGTCGGACCGGGCCGAGGCGGCGACGATCACCGATGTGGTTCGGCGGTTGGCGATGGCCAACCCCGGCATCCACTTCGTGCTCGCCGGCGGCGACCGTACGCCGCTCAACTGGCCGGCGCAGCAGGGCGACGGCGCGCTCGGGGCGCGGCTGGCGCAGGTGATGGGCGCCGATTTCGCCGACAACGCGGTGCCGCTGGCGCTGGCTCGCCACGGTGCCGTGGTGACCGGCCATGCCGGCCTGCCCACCTATTCGCGCGCCAACTCGCTCAACCAGTACTATTTCGTCAACGGCCGTCCGGTGCGCGACAAGGTGCTGCTGGGCGCGGTGCGTGCCGCCTATGCCGACTTCATCTTCCGCGACAGGTTCCCGGTGGTGGCGCTGTTCCTCAGCGTCGATCCGGCGGAGGTCGACGTGAATGTGCATCCGGCGAAGGCGGAACTGCGCTTCCGGGATGCGGGCGGCATCCGGGCAGCGGTGATTCGGGCGATCGGCGAGGCGCTGGCGGCGGCCGGATTCCGGGCATCAAGTACGGTGGGCGAATCGGTGCTCGAGGCATTCCGGGTGCCGGAGGCGGCGGCCGCCGCGAGCGCCGGAGCCTTCGCCGAAGCCTATGCGCCGCCGCCGCGCCGGGCAGCCTCCATTGCAGCCTTTCCGGGCCTCGCCGAACCAAGTGCCCGCTTCGAACCCGCGACCGATCCGGCGGACTATCCTCTCGGCACCGCCCGCACGCAGATGTTCGAAAACTTCATCGTCGCCCAGAATGGCGAGAGCCTGCTGCTGGTCGATCAGCACGCGGCGCATGAGCGGCTGGTCTATGAGCGCTTCAAGACACAGCTGGCGTCAGGACCGGTCCCGACGCAGAGGCAATTGATCCCCGTGGTGATCGAGCTCCCGGAGGAGGACTGCGCCCGGCTCGACGAGGCAGCGCCGGTGCTGGAGCGGCTGGGGCTCTATCTCGAGCGCTTCGGACCGCGGGCGGTGGCCGTACGCGAGACCCCTGCCCTGCTCGGTCAGGCGGACGTTACGGCGCTGGTCCAGGATCTCTGCGACGGCCTCGCCGAGTGGGATTCGGCGATTGCGCTCTCGGACCGCATGGAGGCCATCATCGCGCGCATGGCCTGCCACGGTTCGGTGCGCTCGGGCCGGCGGCTACGACTCGATGAAATGAACGCGCTGCTACGCGACATGGAACAGACGCCGCATTCCGGTCAGTGCATCCACGGTCGCCCCACCTACGTGGAGTTGAAGAAATCCGATATCGAGCGGCTGTTCGGGCGCAGCCGCTGATCAGCCGTTCCGGCCGAGGAAGTGCACCGCTGCGGCGCCATACTGCCGGCGGTCGTCGAGCACGAAACCGGCGGGTAGCTCGAGCGCCGCCTCGGCGCTCTCCTCCAGCACCAGTGTCGCCTCCGGAGCCAGCCATCCCCCCTCCTCCAGGGACCCCAGCGCCCTCTCGCCGAGGCCCTGCCCATAGGGCGGATCGAGGAACACCAGCCGGAAGGGTCCCAAGGTGCCGGCCGGCCCGAGCGCCGTGGCATCCCGGCGCAGCAACTTGGAGACGCCGCCGGCGCCGAAGGCTTCGATGTGGTCGCGGATGAGGCCGCGGCTTTCGGCACCGGTGTCGACGAAAACCACCTGGGCGGCGCCACGCGACAACGCCTCGAGGCCCATGGCACCGGTACCGGCGAACAGATCCAGCACCTTCAGCCCATCGAGTCGCGGGCCGATGCGGCTAGCGAGGATGTTAAAGATCGACTCTCGCACCCGGTCGGCAGTCGGCCGGATCTTGGCATCAGAGGGCGACAGCAACTGCCGGCCGCGGAACTTACCGGCGACGATGCGCATAGCTAGCGGCGTGGCTTGCCGGGCGGCTTGCCGGACGGGCGCGCTTTGCCGGCGCCAGTCGGGCGCCCGCCGCTGGCCGGACGTGGGCGGCGCGGCGGCGCGGCTCCGTCTTTCTTGGCGTAGGGCTTGCGGGGCGGCCGTCCGCTTTCGCTGACGGGCCGCTGCGCCGGTGCATCGGCGGCGGCGCCACGCGGCGGCCGGGGGGCGCCGGCGCGCGGCGTCCGAGGTTTGTCACCGAAGTCGCGCTTCGGCTTGTCGCTGAAACTGCGTCGCGGCCGGTCGCCGTCAGCCCGCGGCGGGCGGTTACTGTCGCCGCGGGGGGGTCGCGGCTTGTCGCCGAAATCGCGCTTGGGCCGATCGCCGAAACTGCGCGTAGCCCGGCCCGCGGAATCGCGCGTCGGCCGCCCGGTGCCTGCGGTCTCGCGCCGCGGCCGGTCGCCGCCTTCACGACGTGGCGGTCGCTCTGTCCGCTCGCCTTCGCCCCGGCGGGCGAAGGGCTTGTCACCCGCCTTGTCCGCGGGCTTGGCCTTCTTGCCGTAGCTCTTCTCTTCGAAGGGAGCCGGCTCGCGGCCGTCGTCGAAATGGATGTGGCGCGTCGGCCCGGTGTCGCCCGTATCAGTCTGCCGGGATCGCGGGGGCGGGCGTGTGTCGGGACGGCCCGGCCGGTCGCGGCGCGGGCGATCGGCATTGCGCTCGGCCGGACTCTTCTCGGCGCGGTCGGCAAAACGGAAGCGGCCGGCGGTGGTGGAGGCGGAGGAGCGCTGCCGCGGCGGCTCCTTGCCCGGAGCCGCGGCCCGCAGCCGTGGATTGGCCGCCCGGCGTACGGCCGGCGCGCTTTCCGTCGTGTCGCTCTCGAAATCGGCGCCCGCTTCCGCCGCCAGGCGGGCGCCCAACTGGTCGCGCAGCACCCGTGCCTTCACAGCTTCGACAGCGCCGATCGGGATGTCGCCCAGCTGGAAGGGGCCGTAGCTGACGCGGATCAGCCGGTTGACCTGCAAGCCGAGCGAGGCAAGCACATTCTTGACCTCGCGGTTCTTGCCCTCGCGCAGCGACACCAGCAGCCAGGTGTTCGCCCCCTGCTCACGCTCCAGCGTCGCATCGATCTGACCGTACTTGATGCCATCGATCTCGACGCCGCCGCGGAGCGTGTCGAGCTGGGCCTGGGTGACGGTGCCGAAGGCGCGGACCCGATACTTGCGCAGCCAGCCGGTGGCCGGCAGTTCGAGCACCCGCTTCAGACCGCCGTCATTGGTCAGCAGCAGCAGGCCCTCGGTGTTGAGATCGAGCCGGCCGATGGTGACGACGCGTGGCAGCCCCTGCTGCTCGAGCCGCTCAAAGATCGTCTCCCGGCCTTCGGGGTCCTTCTCGGTTACCACCAACCCCGCCGGCTTGTGGTAAAGCCAGACGCGCGTCCCCTGCCGCGCCGCCAGCGGCTCGCCATCGACCTTGATGCGGTCCTTGTCGGTGACATTGAAGGCCGGCGTCTTCACCGTCTGCCCGTTGACCGAGACCCGCCCTTCCTTGATCCAGTGCTCGGCATCGCGACGCGAGCAGAGGCCGGACCGGGCGATGGTCTTGGCCAGCCGGTCACCGGCAGGTGGCGCGACGGGGGACTCAGCCATGAAGATACTCCTGCGTGGCCCCGTCACGGGGCGGCGCGATTACGCCCTTGCTACCCCGGCGCGGCACCGAGGGCAATGGCGAGACAATGACCTTGCGACGGGATCAGTTTTTCAACTGATCCGACAGTTCGACGGTGGGATTGGTGGCCCCGGCGCCCCGCGGAGCTGCCCGACGCAGGGCCCGCCGGATCTCGTCCGGGCATGCCTTGTCGGTGAGCGCCACCAGATCGCCATTGGGTGCAAGACAGACCATGTCCTGACCGCGGACCGTGGTGAAGTATTCATCGGGCGGCAGGTAGAGGGGCCGCGGTCCCGACTTCAACTGCGCCGCAGTCATGCGCGCCGTCAACTGCTTGGCTTCCGCGTCGGTGAGGGGACGCCCGGAAAGCGTCCGCAGATCGACGACGCGGGCGTTGCGGAGGCGTTTGATATCCTGCTCGCTGAGGTTTGAGGTGTCGACCTGCACGTTGTCGGAATCCTCGGGCAGCATCGCCACCTTGGTCTCCGCCGTCGGCGGCGGCAGCGCGGCCGTCTTCGGCATCACCAACGGGGCCCGCCGCTGGTTGGTCTCTTCCTTCTCGGCCCGGTCGATCATCCCGAAGCCCTGCAGCGTCGAGGTCATGACCTCGCGCTCGAAGGTGCCGAAATCGGTCATCGCGTTGGTGCCTTCGGTGGTCGTGCAGGCGCTGAGGCCAAGGCCGACGACGAGGGCCAGGGAGAACAGTCCGGTCCGCATCACGGCCGGAACCGCGGGCCGGCGCCCGGTAGAGACACTACGCATGAAGATTCCCTTGTTCGCCTGCAGCCGCGCCTTATATCGCATCGCCGCCCCTAAGACCAGATTCGGGCAGTATTAGGTTCACTCCGCCACCTCCTGCCTCCTGCCACGACCGATCCCCAGCAGATCGAGGATCATCAGCACGACCCCGAGGGTGATGGCGGCGTCGGCGATGTTGAAGATGTAGAACGAGTATTCCTGCCAGTGAAAGTGAAAGAAATCGGCAACGGCGCCATAGAGGACGCGGTCGAGAGCATTGGAGAGCGCGCCGCCGAGGCAGCTGGCAAGGCCGGCCCGGAGCAGGAGACTGTCGGCGCGCCACCACCAGATCACCAATGCCGTCATCGCCGCGGCGATCACCAGCCCGAGAACCCAGGGCGGCACGCCTCCCAGCAGGCCGTAGGAAACGCCGGTGTTCCAGACCAGCACGTAGTCGAAGAAGCCGGTAACAGGAATGAACTCGCCGCCGCGCCAGCCGGCAATCTCGATCTGGTAGTGCTTGTGGCCGCGGTCGAGCGCAAAAGCGAGCAGGCCGATTGCGAGGGAGGGCCAGAAGGCGGGGGAAAGCCGCCTCATCGCTCCCCCGCTCGCTTGCCCAGGATGGGAAGGTCTCAAGCCAACTGCCCCGAGGCCTTCAGTTCGCGCATCGCTGCGGCGTCGCGGGGGGTGAGGTCCGGGTAGTCCGGGTCGTTGCCAACTTCGGGCAGGATTTTCCAGGAGCGCGCGCAACGACGGCCCTGGGCCGGCGCCGGCACCACGGCGACGCCGGGCACCTCGTCGAGCCGGAAGGCGTCGGCTGGACCGTCACCCTCGATCACCTCGATGGCCGAGGTGATGGCGATGTCGGCGAAATCGCGCCCCGCGAGAGCGGCAAGGAGATCCTTGTCGGCGACGTAGACCTGGGGCGCTGCCTCGAGCGAGGAGCCGATGCGCTTCTCGCGCCGCTCGATTTCCAGGGCTCCCGTGACGACGCGGCGGACGGCCCGGATCTTCTGCCACCGCTGCTCAAGCTCGGCGTCACGCCAGTTCTCCGGCAGTTCCGGCAGCAGGCGCAGATGCACGGAGCTGTCGTCGCCGGGGTGCCGCTCGAGCCAGGCTTCCTCGGTGGTGAAGACGAGGATCGGCGCCAGCCAGGCGGTGAGGCAATCGAAGGTCTGATCGAGCACCGTCAGCGCGGCGCGCCGGCGCAGCGACGAGATCGGGTCGCAGTAAAGCGCGTCCTTGCGGATGTCGAAGTAGAAGGCGGAGAGGTCGATGTTCATGAAGTTCGACAGCGCGGCAACGACACGCTTGTAATCGAACTCCGCATAGGCCTCGCGAACGAGTTCGCCAAGACTCGCAAGGCGGCTGAGGATCAGCCGCTCCAGCTCCGGCATCTCCGCTTGGGGCACGGCGTCCTCGGGGCGGAAGTGCGCGAGGTTGCCGAGCAGCCAGCGCAGCGAGTTGCGGAGCTTGCGATAGCTGTCGACGGTGGAGGCGATGGTCTCCTTGCCGAGCCGCAGGTCCTCGGAATAGTCGACCGAGGCGACCCAGAGCCGCAGGATGTCGGCGCCATACTGCTTGATGATGTCCTGGGGCGCGACGACGTTGCCGAGCGACTTGCTCATCTTGCGGCCTTCACCGTCCATGGTGAAGCCGTGCGTCAGCACCGAGGCATAGGGAGCAAAGCCATTGGTGGCGCAGCTCTCGAGCAGCGAGGAATGGAACCAGCCGCGGTGCTGGTCGGAGCCCTCGAGATACATCGAGGCGGGGAAGCTCAGGTGCGGCCACTTCTGCTTGTTGCGCAGCACCCAGCTATGGGTGGTGCCGCTGTCGAACCAGACGTCGAGGATGTCGTCGACCTTGTCCCACTCATCGGGATCGTAGCTGTCGCCGAGGAAGCGCTCCTTGGCGCCGGGGGCGAACCAGGCGTCGGCGCCCTCTTCCTCGAAGGCCTGGGCGATGCGGTGGTTCACCGTCTCGTCGACCAGGGTCTCGCCGCTCTCCCTGTTGACGAACACGGCGATCGGCACACCCCAGGCGCGCTGGCGCGAAAGCACCCAGTCGGGGCGATCGGCGATCATCGAGCGCAGGCGGTTCTGCCCGGCGGGCGGATAGAATTTGGTCTCGTCGATGGCGGCGAGGGCGCGCTTGCGCAGCGTGTCCCCTGCCCCGTCGATGTCGCGATCCATATAGACGAACCACTGCGGCGTGTTGCGGAAGATCACCGGCTTCTTGGAGCGCCAGGAATGGGGATACTGGTGCTTGATGCGGCCGCGGGCGACCATCATGCCGCGCTCGGCAAGGGCCGTAATGACACGTTGGTTGGCGTCGCCCTTGTTGCCCTTATCGTCGATGACGCGGGCGCCTTCGAAGCCCGGCGCGTCCTTGGTGTAGAAGCCGGCGTCGTCGACCGTGTAGGGGATGGTGGTGTCGATCCCGCGCTCGGTCAGCAGACGGCCTGACGCCATCCAGACCTCGAAGTCGTCGAGGCCGTGGCTGGGCGCGGTGTGGACGAAGCCGGTGCCGGCGTCGTCGGTGACGTGGTCACCAGCGAGCAGCGGCACCTCGAACTCATAACCCCCAGCGAGACCGCGGAGGGGATGTGAGGCCGAGGTGATCTTGGCGGGATCGACATCGCCGATGCGCGTGTAGGCCTCGACCTTTGCCTTCTCGAAGACCTCTGCCGCCAGCTTGTCGGCCAGCACATATTTCTCGCCGCTCGCAGCCCAGTTGCCTTCGGGCGCATCGGTGACCTCGTAGAGGCCGTAAGCGACGTCCGGGGCATAGGAAATGGCGCGGTTGCCGGGGATGGTCCAGGGGGTGGTGGTCCAGATGACGACCGATGCGTTGAGATCGTGGAAGGCACCCGAGGAGATGTCGCCCCCACCCGAGTGGACCGGGAACTTCACCCAGATCGCGTCGCTCTCGTAGTCCTGGTACTCGATCTCCGCCTCGGCGAGGGCCGTGCGCTCGACCACCGACCACATCACCGGCTTGGAGCCGCGATAGAGCTGACCGGAGGCAGCGACCTTGAAAAGTTCGCGGACGATCTGCGCCTCGGCATCGAAGCTCATGGTCAGGTAGGGGTTCTGCCAGTCGCCGAGGACGCCCAGCCGCTTGAACTCCTCACGCTGCACGTCCACCCAGTGCTCGGCGAAGCTGCGGCATTCGCCCCGGAACTCGTTGACCGGGACCTCGTCCTTGTTCTTGCCCTTTGCCCGGTACTGCTCCTCGATCTTCCACTCGATCGGCAGGCCGTGGCAGTCCCATCCCGGCACGTAGGCCGAGTTGTAGCCGAGCATCTGCATGGAACGCGACACCAGGTCCTTCAGCACCTTGTTGAGCGCATGGCCGATATGGATGTTGCCGTTGGCATAGGGCGGGCCGTCATGCAGGGTGAAGAACGGCCGGTCCTGCGCCTGCTCCCGCTGCCGCTGGTAGATGTCCAGCTGCTCCCAGCGCGCCAGCCACTCCGGCTCCCGCTGCGGCAGGCCGGCTCGCATCGGGAACGCCGTCTGCGGCAGGAACAGCGTGGAGGAGTAATCGAATTCTGTGCTCGCGCCCGTCTGGGTGTCGTTCATCGGCCCGGTTCTTCGAGGGAAGAGGATGCGCGGCCTTTTAACAAGGGCAGTGCGTGCTTGCCAGCCCTTTGACTGCCGTCTCCTGCACGCATCTTCGCGCGGGGCCGCCGCGTTGGCTTCAAGAGCGACAGGTCGTGGCAGTGCGGACGGCGGCCTATGCAACGGAGATTAGGGATGTGGGACGTGTTCGAGACTGCCCTGCTCTGGATCACGAGAATCCTGGAGGCAGGCGGTGCCGGGATCATCTTCATCGGCTCCATCGTAGCCACCATCGGCTACCTGCGGATGGTGCTGGCCCGGGTAGACGACGACAAGCGCTTCCGCGAGTTTCGCACCAGACTAGCCCGGTCCATCCTGCTGGGGCTCGAGTTTCTCGTGGCAGCGGATATCGTCCGTACGGTGACGATCGACTTTACGCTCGAGAGTCTCACGCCGCTGGCCCTGCTGGTCGTGATCCGAACGTTCCTGAGCTTTTCACTGGAAACAGAAATCGAGGGGCACTGGCCGTGGAAGCGTGAACCGGCGCCGGGCGAGCAGAAGGAGTGAGGTCTCGCGGGTTCAGGCGTCGCCGAAAAAGCCGAGCCGCCGGTCGAGGTCGCTGAGAGGGGTCGCGGTTCGCAGCACGTCTCGAGCCCGGGCGCTGTCGCGGGCGATGGCGGCGGTCAGTGCCTCGAGGCCGTCGAACATCTCCTGGCCGCGAATATGGGAAATCAACGCCACCTCCAGCGTCTCGCCGTAGATTTCTTCGTCGAAGTCGAAGAGGTAGGTTTCGAATGGTGGCTGCTGGTTGTCGAACATCGGCTTGCCGTAGCTGGCGACGCCGTCGAACAGCCGCTCGCCGAGTCGGACTTTCACGGCATAGACGCCTTGCGCGAGGTCGAAGACCGGCGGGGTTGCGATATTGGCCGTGGGGAAACCGAGCAGGCGCCCGCGGCGGTCACCCACGACCACCTTGCCGCTGATGAACCAGTGGTAGCCGAGCAACTGGTTGGCCTCGCCAAGCCCGCCTCGACTAAGGGCGGCACGGATGCGGGAGGAGGAGATGGGGCCCGCGTCCTCCGCCACCAGGTCCAGTGTCTCCACCGCAAAACCGTGCTCGATGCCGGCCTGACGGAGGAATGCCGGCGTGCCGCGGCGCTGGCGCCCGAAGTGGAAGTCCTTGCCGACGACCACCTGCGAAACGTCGAGAGCGCCGACCAGGAAACGGGAGACGAAGTCCTCGGCCTCGATCTGAGAGAAGTCGCGGCTGAACGGCATAACGACCAGGCCATCGAGATCGAGAGCCGCGGCCAGTTCCGCCTTGGCGTCGACCCCGGTCAGCCGGAACATCACCGGTTGCGGAGCGAAGACGTCGCGGGGATGCGGCTCAAAGGTCAGCACCACCGCTGCCACGCCCCGTCGGCGCGCCTGCTCCCGGATCACCGAAAAGACCTGCTGGTGGCCGCGGTGGAAGCCGTCGAAATTGCCGATGGCCACCACGCCGCGCCGCAGGCTTGCTGGCACATGGTCGAGACCGGACAGCCTGATGATGCCGGACAAAGCTATTCCCGAGAACGGTTGCGAGGCTTCAATTGCAAGAAAGCACCGGCCACGCAAGCCGCCTACCAGACGAGGCGCGGCATGAAGCCGGCAAGGTTGGCACCGCTGGGGGCGACGAGGGCGCGGATGGCCTCGGGGTCGGGGTCGCCGAAAGCGTCGAGCTCGGAGGCGTGGATAGAGCCGGTGATGAACAGCAGGTCGAGGCCGAAGCCGGCGGCGCCAATGGCATCGGTACGCACGCTGTCGCCGATGGCGAGGATGCGGCTGCGCTCGATCGGGTGCCCCGCCGCTTCCTCGGCCAGCCGCAGTGCTTCGGCATAGATGGGCCGGTAGGGCTTGCCCGCCATCCGCACCATGCCGCCCCGCGCCTCATAGAGGTCGGCGAGGGCGCCGCCGCAATAGATCAGCTTGTCGCCATGCTCGACAACGCGGTCCGGGTTGGCAGCGATCAGCGGCAGCTTGCGCTCGAGCCACAGCGCCATCCGTTCATTGTACATGTCGGGCGTGTCGTCGTCGGTATCGAGGTCGGTCACCACCACCGCCTGCGCCTCCTCGGCGGGACCGCGGGTTACCTCCAAGCCCTCGTAGAGGGCATCGTCCTCGGTCGGCGGACCCACATGGTGGATTACCTGGCCCCGGTATTTGGAGATCATTGCGCGCGTCGCATCGCCGGAGGACACGATGGCGTCGTAGGCATCACGGGGCACGCCCAGCCGGTCCAGCATGTCGACGATCGGTGCCGAGGGGCGCGGCGCATTGGTGATCAGCACCACTCTGCCCCCACCGCGACGGTACTCGACCAATGCGCTGGCGGCGCCGGGATGGGCGGCGACGCCATTGTGCACCACCCCCCAGACGTCGCTGAGCACCGCTTCGTAGTTGGTGGCGATCTCGGAGAGACCGGAGAGGGCATGCATGGGCGCTACCATTGAGAAGAAAGTCGAAGGCTCTCTAGCAGAAGGCAAGGATGCCGTCACCGCGCCGGCTGGCGTTGTCGCAGCATCAGACCCTTTCTCGACGCCGTTCGGCCGCGGCACCTGCAGGATGCTCCACCAGCAGGTCCGGCCGCACCGGACCGGGGCCGGAGATATGTGGCCCCTGTACCAGCACGATGCCGTCCTCGAACAGCGACAGCAACTGCTTCTCGTCGAGGATGCCGGTGGCAACGAGGTCCAGGTGGAAGCGCTTGGCGTATGGCGCAATGTCGGCGGTGTGGAAATCGGTGAAGCTTGCCGGCTGGCGCAGGAAGCGGGTGGCATCGAAGCGCACCGTGGTGAAGCCGATGCCCTCCAGCTCGCCGAAGTCGAAACGGAGGCTGGTGGCGCCGGTCAGCGAAAAAGCTGCGCCCCGCTGCCCGATCTGCGCGAGCGTCGACTTCTCGCTCGGCATCAGCTGCTGCCATTCGTGCTGGCTGACGGTGAAGGCCAGCGCCTCCGCGACGGCGCGGTTGGCCTCAAGCGTTGCCAGCAGCTGCTCGGCGGCGGTCGGGTTGCTGATGGTCGCGCGGCTCAGGGCTGGGAACAGCCGGATCGGCTGTCCGGCGGTGCGGGCGCGACGGGCGATGACGATGGCTTCGTCGAGTCCCATAGCCTCGATCCGGCGGACGAGATCGCTGTGGCCGCGGCGCGGCATGAAGTCCGGCGGATCGGCAAGTTCGCCCTCATCGAGCCTGAGGCGTGGCACGAGGTCGTAGCCGTAGGGACGGCGCTGCGGCAGCGCCAGCAGCGGCTCGATGTGAAAGATCAGGCGGCTGTCGTCGATCGCCTCCCGCAGCAGTTCTGCCGGGATCACCGGCTCGGGGAAACTGTCCTCCTCGGCAGGCGCTGCCGCTCGCTGCGGAACGGGAGCGGCCGGAGGCGTGGCACTGCGTCGCGCCTCTTCCTGCTCCGCCACTGCCTCGGCCACCTGGCGCACCACCGTACCGAGTACGGAGACGTCGGCCTCGATGGCATCGAGGCGCGAGCCGGCGTCGGTGTCGGCGAGGGCGTTGATGCGCTGGCTCAGCACCGCGCCCGCCTGCGCATCCGTGGAGAGCAGCCGGGCAAGGTCCTCGATGGCCCGCTCCAGCCGCGCTTCGGAACGCTGGCGCAACGAGCGCTCCAACAGCATGACGGCGAGGCAGCCGAAGGCGATAGCGGTGACGAAGGCCTCGATCGGGGTGAAGGTCAGCCCGAAATAGGCAGCGCCGGCGACACCGAGGGCAGCCAGCGCGATGAAGATGTAGACTAGACCCTGCACGAGCCGCCTTGCGCCCCTCGGAATATAGGATTCGGCATTGATCCTCATAGCACCCCCGAGGGGGCGGCAAAAGCTGCGGTGGCCGTCCCGCACTGGATGAGCGTGGACAACGCGCGACCGCAGGCTCCGCGGTTCGGGGCCTGGGCGTCGCGGAACGGAAAATTTACCGTAATCGTGAAGAGTCGCAGGAAAAGAAGAACTCGAGGAATCCACCCATGTCCATGCCCGCCGAGCACGACTCGCACGCCGCCGCACGGCTGCTGCTGATCGGGCACGACGTCGCGGCGGCCCGGGCGTTGGCGGAAGAACTGGAGCCGTGCTTTGCGCGGCCACCCAGGGTGCGCATTGCGCAGGACGGTGCCGACGCGACGGCTTCCCTGAAGGCGGAGGACTACGATCTCGTCCTTGCCGATCTCAGTGGACTTACGCAACTCGCAAGCCGCACCGAGGAGGCGGTCGCCCGCCTGGCGCGACTGGCCGAAGGGGCGTTGCTGATCGTGCTGTCGGACGCCGGATCGGTCTCCGCCGCGGTGGCTGCGATGCGGGCTGGTGCGCATGACTGTGTCGCGAGGAATCCCGGAGGACTGGCACTCGCCAATCGGATCAGCGAGCTGGCACAGCGGCATGGCAAATCGCGAGCCCTGACCATCCGTAGCAGGGGTGCGGGCGGCTCGCCGATCCATTCGGGCTTCGTCGGTGCCTCGCCGCAGATGCAGGTGGTGTTCGAGCAGATGGAGCAGATCGCGATGGCCACGGCACCCGTGTTCATCACGGGGGAAAGCGGTACCGGCAAAGGCGTGTGCGCCGAGGCAGTGCATGCCCGCTCCGCTCGTTCCGCCGGCCGCTTCGTGGCCATAGGCTGCGCCGCGATACCGCAGGAACTGCTGGAGCGCGAACTGTTCGGTGTCGCCCCGGGCGCCTATAGCGGCGCCCATGAGGGGCGCAAGGGAGCGGCGGAGCTCGCGGATGGCGGCACACTCTACATCGACGAGATCGGCGCCCTCGATCTCAGCCTGCAGGCGAAGCTGCTGCGATTCCTGAATGCGGGCGCGGTGCAGCGGATGGGCGAGGAGACGGCACGGCCAGTCGACGTGCGCATGATCTGCGGCACCCGTTACAACCCGATGCAGCTGATCGCAGATCGGCAATTCCGCGAGGACCTGTTCTACCGGCTGCACGTGCTGCCCATTCACCTGCCGCCGCTCCGCCAGCGGGCAAGCGACATTCCGGGCCTCGCCAGTCACCTTCTCGGTGAGATTTCCCGAGAGGAGCACAAGGTCTTCACGGGCTTCAGCGACGAGGCCGCGGCGCGTCTCACCGCCAATGACTGGCCCGGTAACGTCCGCCAGCTGAAGAACCTCGTCCGGCGCATAGTGGTGATGTTCGAAGGCGGCGAGGTTGAGGCCGGCATGGTGGCCGCTGCCGAAGCCGTCGATCACCATGGCAGAGCGCTGGCGGCGGGAGCCGCTTCGGCGGAAGCGCCACGGATCCTGCCGATGTGGCAGCAGGAGCAGCGCATCATCGAGGAGGCGATCGCCTGCTTCAACGGCAATATCGCTCTGGCCGCGGCCGCCCTCGAACTCAGCCCCTCCACCATCTATCGCAAGCGCCAGACGTGGAACCTGGTCGAGGGGCGGCGGGGCGCCGCCTAATCCTTTAGGAGCTTGTCAGCGGCCTTGCGGGCCGTGGCGTAGGCCTTGTGCTCCTCGCCGAGCACCGTGCCGCGCTTCAGCAGCTTGCCCTCGGCGTGAACCTCCCACTGCCACTGCGTGTTCGGGCCGGCGCCGCCGGTGCGCCGCAGGCGGATGTCGTGCTTGACCGCTTCGGTCATCGGGAAGTTCTCCTTAGCGCCAGGTAAAGGTCCGGCTTACGGAATAATTGAAGACGACGCTCATTACCGCCCCGGCGAAGCCGGCGACAAGCAGGTCCGGCCCAGCCGCGTAAATCCAGGTGGCAAAGGACACATTGGCGAGGGCGCCGATCGAACAGATGGCATAGAAGCTCAGCAATCCGGTCCAGAAGCGGCGGCCGCGCAGTTTCTTGTCGGCATAGGTCAGTTCATTATTGAGGATGAAATTTGTGGTCATGGCGACCAGCGTCGCTGTGAGCTGGGCGTTGGTGAAGTTGAAGCCGAGCCGCTCATGGGTCACCCACAGGACCCCAAGGTGAACGAGGACACCGGTGCCACCGACCATCGCGAACAACAGGAAGCTCGTCGGCAACAGGCCCCGGCTGAACTTTGACAGCAGCAGCCCGAGAAACTGGATGACGATGAGCGGGTTCATCTTGCTCTCGCCGGCGTGGCGGGCGCGAAACTCGTATGGCACCTCGCTGATCCGGAGCGCACGGTCGGCGCGCGACCGGAAGCGGGTCGCGGAGACGATGATGTCGAGGAGGATCTTGAACCCGTCCCGGCTGAGAGTCGGTGCGATCTCGTCGAAGACCTCGCGCCGCATCAGGAAAAAGCCGCTCATGGGGTCGGAAAGCCGGGCACCGGTCAGGAGGCTGGCCAGCCGGGTGGCGAGGCGGCTGCCGGCCTCGCGCCTCGAGGAGAGACCGCTGCCAACGCTGCCGTCCCCGCCATAGCGGGTGCCGACGACGATATCGTCCCCGGCGACGGCCCGCGCATACATCCGGGGCAGCACCGCCTCGTCGTGCTGGAGGTCGGCATCGACGACCGCGAAGTAAGGTGCGGCACTGGAGGAAATACCCTCCATCACCGCCGAGGACAGCCCCCGGCGACCGATGCGGTGGACACAACGTACATTGGGATGGTGCCGTGCCATGGCCTTTACCACTTCGGCCGTGCCATCGGGGGAATCGTCGTCGACGACGATGAACTCGAAGGGGATGTCCGTCAGCGCTGCCGCCACCTTGGCGTACAGCAGGCTCACATTGTCACGCTCGTTGAAACTCGGCACGATGACGGCAAGCTGGGGCGGCTGCCAAGCGGCGGCAGGAGTATCGCCGGTTTTCACTTCAAGTTCTTCGACCGACACGATAGGGGTATCCAGCGCAGACAATTCGGGGCTGTGACTAGCCCCTCGGTCCCTGCATTGCAACCGGGACCGGTACGATCTGCGGCGGCTGTGATCCGGCTGCATCGACCGTTCCGACACGATCCTTCCCAGTCCCCACCTTGACTCCCGGCAAGGCCCAACATATATCCGCCGCAGCCGTTAGCACTCTCCTCCGGTGAGTGCTAACAGCATCATTTCACAAGCATCTGCATAGGAGCAAACATGAGCTTCCGTCCCCTGCACGACCGCGTGGTCGTCCGGCGTGTTGACAGCGAAGAGAAATCCGCTGGCGGCATCATCATTCCAGACACCGCGAAGGAAAAGCCGTCGGAGGGTGTCGTCGAGGCAGTTGGTCCCGGCGCCCGCGACGACAGCGGCAAGATAGTGCCGCCCGACGTTAAGGCCGGTGATCGGATCCTGTTCGGCAAGTGGAGCGGCACGGAAGTGAAGCTCGACGGCCAGGACCTGCTGATTATGAAAGAGTCCGACATCATGGGCGTCATCGAGAAGTAAGGCAGCAGCCGGCTTCCCGTAACCCCCGCAATTCCGTAAGGAGCGCCTCACATGGCAGCCAAAGACGTAAAATTCTCCACCGATGCCCGCGACAAGATGCTGCGCGGCGTCAACATCCTCGCCAACGCCGTCAAGGTGACGCTTGGTCCGAAGGGCCGCAACGTCGTCATCGACAAGAGCTTTGGCGCCCCCCGCATCACCAAGGACGGCGTCACCGTCGCCAAGGAGATCGAGCTCGAGGACAAGTTCGAGAACATGGGCGCGCAGATGCTGCGGGCCGTGGCCTCGAAGACCAACGATATTGCCGGTGATGGCACCACCACCGCGACCCTGCTCGGCCAGGCCATCGTCAACGAGGGCGTGAAGGCCGTCGCGGCCGGCATGAACCCGATGGACCTGAAGCGCGGCATCGATCTTGCCGTGACCGAGGTGGTGCAAAACCTTGCTACCGCCAAGAAGACCATCTCGTCCAACTCCGAAGTCGCACAGGTCGGCACCATCTCCGCCAACGGCGAGAAGGCCATCGGCGAGATGATCGCGCAGGCCATGCAGAAGGTCGGCAACGAGGGCGTGATCACGGTCGAGGAAGCCAAGACCGCCGAGACCGAGCTCGACGTCGTCGAGGGCATGCAGTTCGACCGCGGCTATCTCAGCCCCTACTTCGTCACCAATGCCGAGAAGATGACCGCGGTCCTCGAGGACCCGGTGATCCTGCTGCACGAGAAGAAGCTCTCCAACCTGCAGTCGATGCTGCCGATCCTCGAGTCCGTGGTGCAGTCGCAGCGTCCGCTGCTGATCATCGCCGAGGACATCGAGGGCGAGGCTCTAGCCACGCTGGTGGTGAACCGCCTGCGTGGTGGCCTCAAGGTCGCGGCCGTCAAGGCCCCCGGCTTCGGTGATCGCCGCAAGGCCATGCTCGAGGACATTGCTATCCTCACCGGCGGCCAGGTGATTTCGGAAGAACTCGGCATCAAGCTCGAGAACGTCACCATCGACATGCTCGGCACCGCCAAGCGCGTCGAGATCACCAAGGAGAACACCACCATCGTCGATGGTGCCGGCTCCAAGGACGACATCCAGGGCCGCGTCGCGCAGATCAAGGCCCAGATCGAGGAAACCACCTCGGATTACGACAAGGAGAAGCTGCAGGAGCGCCTGGCAAAGCTCGCCGGCGGTGTTGCGGTGATCCGCGTCGGTGGCTCCACCGAGGTCGAGGTCAAGGAGCGCAAGGACCGCGTCGACGACGCGCTGAACGCGACCCGCGCTGCCGTTGAAGAAGGCATCGTGGCCGGTGGCGGCGTGGCGCTGCTACGCGCTTCCTCTGCACTCACCGCCAAGGGCGAGAATTCCGACCAGCAGGCCGGCATCAACATCGTCCGTCGGGCGCTGCAGGAGCCGGTTCGCCAGATCGCCAACAATGCTGGCGACGAAGGGTCGGTCGTGGTCGGCAAGATCCTCGAGAACAGCTCGGCGACCTACGGCTACAACGCCGCGACCGGCGAGTATGGCGACATGATCGCCATGGGCATCGTCGATCCGGTGAAGGTGGTCCGCACCGCCCTCGAAGACGCAGCTTCGGTCGCTTCGCTGCTGATCACCACCGAAGCCATGATCACCGAGTTGCCGAAGGACCCCGCCCCGGCGATGCCGGGCGGCGGCGGCATGGGTGGCATGGGCGGCATGGGCGGGATGGACTTCTAACCCCTCCCCACCACTATGGCTCGGTCCGGACTTCCCAGTCACGGATCCTGATGAAGGCGCGGTGGCAACACCGCGCCTTTTTCAATCCGCTCCCGCCAGCAGCAAGATCGTTCCGCAACCGGCGACGCCCGAGCAAGGGCTGCCGCAAGCCGACCTATGCCACGGCAACCGGACCCATTATTGTGCCGCCGTCGGGGGGCCATTTGATGACCGAGTTCTTGCTGTTCGCCGCAGTGGGCTTCCTTGCGCAGATCGTCGACGGCGCTCTCGGCATGGCCTATGGCGTCATCAGTTCGACTGTGCTGCTGGCCTTCGGGGTGGCGCCCTCCTACGCCTCGGCGAGCGTGCATACGGCAGAGATGTTCACCACCGCCGCCTCGGCGGCGAGCCATCTCGGGCATCGCAATATCGACTGGAGGCTGTTCTGGCGGCTCGCTCCTGCGGGCATCGCCGGCGGCGTCCTCGGTGCCTATGTTCTGACCAGCGTCGATGGCGAGGTGCTGCGCCCCTTCGTTACTGCCTATCTCACAGTCATGGGCGTCTACATCCTCTACCGCGCCTTTCGTGGCCGCCGCGACCCCCGGACGCCGCGTAACCGGCTGGTTGTCCCCCTGGGCATCTGCGGCGGCTTCGTCGACGCGGCAGGCGGCGGAGGCTGGGGGCCCGTCGTCACTTCGACGCTGGTCGGATCAGGCGGCGCTCCCCGCTACGTCATCGGTACGGTGAGTGCCACCGAGTTCTTTCTCACCACCGCGATCTCCGCCACCTTCCTTATCGCGCTGCTGTCGGGTCACTGGCAGGAGGGCAATGGCGCGCTGGAGCATGCGAGCGCGGTCGCAGGGCTCGTGGTCGGCGGGGTGCTGGCCGCACCGCTGGCGGGGTTGGTAGCCCAGCGCCTGCAGCCGAAGCTCCTGATGATCCTCGTGGGCCTGCTGGTGATCGGGCTCGCGGGGTGGCAGACCTGGCAGCAGCTTGGATAGCCTTCAACCGAAGAACAGCAGCCGCAGCGCCATTATCACCGATACCACCACGACCAGCGGGCGAATGAGGCGGGCGCCGAAGCGGATGCCGGTCCTCGCGCCGAGATAGCCACCCACCAGCTGCCCAAGGGCCATGGCGATGGCAGCCGGCCAGACGACGTCACCGGCGGGGATGAACAGGGCCAGCGCTCCAAGATTGGACATCAGGTTGAGGATCTTGGTGTTGCCCGCCGCCCGCGTCAGACCCAGCCCGAACAGGGTGACGAAGCCCATGGTGAGGAAGGAGCCGGTTCCGGGGCCGAAGATACCGTCATAAAAGCCGATGGTGAAGCCCATCAGCGGCACGAAGCGCGTGAAGTCGAGGCGGGCGTGACGATCGGCATCGGACAGCCGGGGTGCGAACATGAAATAGCCGGCGATCACGATCAGCGATACCGGCACGGCATAGTTGAGAATGGTAACGTCGATGCTCTTGACGGCGAGGGCACCGAGCCAACTGCCGGCGAAGGTGGCAAGGATGGCCGGCAGCAGCCGCGGCAGCGAGATGAAGCCACCGCGCCAGTACGTGGCGGCGGCCATTGCGGTACCGACCACCGACTGTACCTTGTTGGTCGCGAAGGCGGCAATCGGTGGCAGTCCGGCGGACAGCAGCGCCGGCAGCGCGATCAGACCGCCGCCGCCCGCGATCGCGTCGACGAAGCCGGCCAGCACGCCGACGCCGCCAAGCGCGAGGAGGAGCAGCAGGTCGTGGGGCATGAGGATTCCAAAGCGGAGGAGCCGGCGTTCGTTACCATTACTGGACCTCGTCCCGCCAGTAGGCGCGGAGGGCCGATAGGGATCCGCCTTGACAGGATCAATGACCGGGACGGGCGGTCTCTGCCTGAGTGGCAGGTCCTCACGTCAGATGCGGGCCCGTGTCGTCGGATGCCTCGTGCGATACCGAAGCTGACGCCGGCGCCCTGATCACAGCAACGTCGAGATTCCAGGGGGGACACCGCCGAGGATTGACAGCAACGCCTCGAGTTGGGCCTTGCGGAGGGGAGTCCAATTAGCGGTGCGCGAAACGATCAGATTGGCCTCACTCTTCATCACCAGCCCGTCCTCGAGGATGCGGAGGGAGTTGGCGGCGAGCGTCGATCCGGTGGACGTGATGTCGACGATCAGATCGGCGGACCCGGAAGCCGGCGCCGCTTCCGTGGCCCCGGCACTCTCCACGATGCGGTACTCAGCGATGCCGTATTTGGCGAAGTGGCGGCGGGTGAGGTTGACGTATTTCGTCGCCACCCGCAGCCAGCGCCCGTGCCGGGCGCGGAAGTCGGAGGCGACGTCGGCGAGATCGACCATCTGCTGCACGTCGATCCAGGCGTCGGGAACGGCCACCACCACGTCGGCCTCGCCGAAGCCCAGCCCGCGTACGAAGAGCACGTTCTCCTCGCCGTTCTCGGAGGCCTCGTGGATGAGGTCGGTGCCGGTGACGCCGACATCGACGCCACCGAGGATCAGCTCGCGGGCGATTTCGGCAGCGGGGTAGAAACGCACCGTCACCTGCGGCTGGTTCTTGATCGAGCCAATGTAGGAGCGGGCGCCGCCGGGCCGGGCGATGGTCAGCCGCGAGGAGGAGAAGGCCTTGCGGGTCAATTCCTCGAGCCGGCCCTTGGAGGGCACGGCCAGCGTCAGACCGCCGCTCTGCACGCTCATAGCGCCGCCTCCTGCTCGAGCCGCTCGACCCAGAGTGCGCAGCCGGACGCGGTGACGGGCTCCGGCGCGCCGAGCCGGTCGAGCAGCCGGTCGTACTCGCCGCCGGAGGCTAGGATCTGGCCGTCGCTTCCGGTCATCTCGAAGACGATGCCGGTATAGTAGTCGAGGCGAGGCGAGAAACTGGCATCGAAGATAACGTCAGCCTTGGGCGACAATGCTGCCAGGGCGGCTGCATGGTTGCGCACCTGGTAGAGCGGCTCCTCGAAATCGAAGCCGTGGGCAATGCACATCTTGCCGATGCGGTCGAGCGCGACCTGCGCCGTGTCGGCGACCGACAGGTACTCCTGCAGCAGCCGGACCGTCTCCTCGGGGATGCGGGCGGCGTCCAGCGCCTGCTTCTCGAGATAGCGCTCGGCGATCTCCTCTGGGGTGCGGCTGCCGGTGAGGCTGAGACCGGCGGAAAGCATGGCGTCGGTGACGATCTCGGTCACCGTCTCCTGGCCGTCGGGGGCGTGGCCACCGATGCGCTGCACCGGGTCGGCGAGCCGGTCCATCAGCCGCTGCAGCGCCGCCGGGTGGCCGAAACGGTGGCGGATGCGCGACTGCCAGGCAGGCGGCACCTCGGCCGCCTCGAGGAAGGCCTCGAACAGCCCGACGCCGCCGAGCCGGATGCCGGGCGCGGTGACGTCGTAGATGGCGAGCGCCCAGCGGGCAAATGTCAGCACCTGGTCGAGGGCCTGCCCGGCGTCGGGTTGCCCGAGCAGTTCCAGCCCCGCCTGCTCGTGCTCGACGGGCTGCCCATCGTACTGGCGGAAGATGGTGCCGAGATAGGTATAGGCCTCGGGCAGCCCCATCATTCCCTCGTCGAGATAGGACTGGGCAATGGGCAGGGTGAAATCGGGCCGCAGGCAGTACTCGACGCCGCTGTTGGTGGTGGTCAGCAGCAGGCTGCGCCCGAACTCCTCGCCGGCGAGGTCGAAATAGGGCCCGGCAGGCAGCAGCAGCGGCGGATTGACCCGCGTCACCGTCCGCGACTCAACAAGGCGGACGAGCGAAGCATAGCGTTCGGCCGCGGTCTTCACCGGCGCGCGTCCAGCCAGCCGCGCACGGCGGGCAGCTCCTTGATACGGGGCACCATCTCCGATCGGTCGCACTCGAACTGGCCCGGCCGCTCGGCCTTCCACTCGGCGTTGTCGGCAATCTCGGCCGACTTCTCCTTGCCGACGATCAGATCCTTGATCTGCACGATGCCGCGGGCCCGCTCGTCGCCGCCCTCGATGACGACGGCGGGGGAGTTGCGCTTGTCGGCATAGGCGAGCTGCTTGCCGAAATTCTTGGTCGCGCCCATGAACATTTCGGCGCGGATGCCGGCATTGCGGAGTTCGGCGACCATAGCCTGGTAGCGCGGGGTCTGGTCACGATCCATGACCAGCACCACCACGGGGCCGACCGGCTCCTCGGCGCCGAGATTGCCGGTGAGCTTCAGCGCCTGCGCCAGACGCGAGACGCCGATGGAGAAGCCGGTCGCCGGCACCGGCTCCTTGCGGAAGCGGGAGACGAGGCCGTCATACCGCCCGCCCCCGCCCACCGAGCCGAAGACGACCTGCTGGCCCTTCTCGTTGGTGACGGGGAAGGTGAGTTCGATCTCGAAGACGGGGCCGGTGTAGTATTCGAGGCCGCGGACGACGGCCGGATCGATGCGGATGCGGTCGGGGCCGTAGCCGGCGGCTCGCGCAATCCCCTCTATCTGCTCAAGCTCCTCCGCTGCCTCTTCTGCCAAGCCGGTCGGCCGAAAGTCACCGTCCGCGCCGTGGGCTACGCTCCTGGAGGATATGAAGAACGAGCGATAGGAATTAGGGGTAGCCCATTCCTGCGGCAGGAGGAACGCTTCCAGATATGCTACCTGACGATCATCTAGCCCAACGCCAGGAGTGACAGCACCGCTCTCATCCCTGCGGCCAGCACCAAGGCGCTCCTTCACGCCTTTGATGCCAATACGATCCATGGCATCCATCGCCCTTAGGGTTTCAACGCGCTTGATCTGGGTCCCCTCGGCAAGCAGCCCTACTTGTTCCAGGACCGCATCCAGCGCCTTCCGGCTGTTCACCTTCACCACATACTTCCCGGCCAGCCCGAGCGCGTCCATGGTGTCCGCCATCATCATGCACATCTCGGCGTCGGCCTCGGGGCCGGCGGCGCCGACGGTGTCGGCGTCGAACTGCATGAACTGGCGGAAGCGGCCGGGGCCGGGCTTCTCGTTGCGGAACACCCAGCCCATGCGGTAGCTGCGATAGGGTTTGGGCAGGCGCTCGAAATTCTCGGCGAAGTAGCGGGCGAGCGGGGCGGTGAGATCGTAGCGGAGGCTCAGCCACTGCTCGTCGTCGTCCTGGAGCGAGAACACACCCTCGTTCGGACGGTCGGTGTCGGGCAGGAACTTGCCGAGCGCCTCGGTGTATTCGAACAGTGGCGTCTCCACCGGGTCGAAGCCGTAGCGCTCGTAGACCTGGCGGATCTTTGCCACCATGGCGTCGACGGCCGCGATCTCGCCCGGCAACCGGTCCTCGAAGCCGCGCGGAAGCCGCGGAGCAATCAGCTTGTTCTTGTCGGTCATTGGTGCGGGCGCCCGGGCTCCGGAATCTGGCCCGTACCTATCGGAAACGCCTATGGGAGACAAGGCAACGCCTGCTGTTGCGGAACGGCAACACCAAGGGCAAAGATGCGGCGGGATGTCGCAGGCGGTCTTGGCAGCGCCGCCGGGTTGATCTAGAAGCGCCCTCTCTTCAACGCCAACAGGGAGTCGCTACATGAAGATGCACATCCGCGCCTTTACCCGTGGCGTCACCTGCACCGGCCTGCATCGCCTCTGATGCCCAGCGGCCCCGCCGCACCGGTTCCCAGCCTCCGCCACCGTTACTGAACCCACGGTCCTGATTCCGGTCGCACCGCGCCCGGTCACGGCACCGTTCCGTCTTCCCTCTGCCAGGAGACCGGCGCAGCTGCGCCGGCAGTGTCCAATGCCCGTGCATCAGTCCTATCCCTATGACGGCCTCTTGTTGCCGCGGCGCCCCAGCATGCTGCGCCGGGTCGGCGAAACCATCATCACCTGGGCCGACCGCCGCGAGGTGGCGCAGGCCGAGCGGGCCGCCCGCCGCAGCGCGCCGCAGCAGCTGCCGGAGCATCTGCGCCGCGATGTGGGTCTGCCGCCGCTGCCCGACCCGCCATCGCACTTGCGGTGGTGGTGAGGGGCGCATGGAGCCCCCTACTCCCCCCGGGCCACGTCACCTTCACTTCGGCCGCACCAATGCCGCCCGCAGGGCCTCCACCTCGTCGCGGCAGCAGCAGCCCTCGACGTGGTCGTTGACCAACCCCATCGCCTGCATGAGGGCATAGCAGGTGGTGGGGCCGACGAAGCTGAAGCCGCGCCTGCGGAGATCCTTGCTGAGCGCGCGCGAGGCGTCGGTCTGCGACAGGTGCCGAAGCGCCTCCCAAGTCAGCACTGCGGGCCGGTCCGCCGCCGCCGGCTCGAAGCGCCAGATATAGGCGGCAAGTGAGCCGAACTCGTCCTGGATGGCCAGGGCGTGGCGGGCGTTGTTGATGGTGGAAACGATCTTGCCGCGGTGGCGGATGATGCCCGGGTCGAGCAGCAGGCGCTCTATGTCCGCCTCGCCCATGGCGGCGACGCGGGCGATCTCGAAGCCATGGAAGACCTCGCGAAAGCGCTCCCGCTTCCTGAGGATGGTCAGCCAGGAAAGCCCGGACTGAAAGCCTTCAAGGCAGAGCTTCTCGAACAGCCGCGTGTCGTCGACCACAGGCCGACCCCATTCGCGGTCGTGATAATCGAGGTAGATGCCTTCGCTGCCGGCCCAGGCGCAACGCAACGGCGTTGGTTCGCTCATTTTCTGTTCTCCTAATGTTCGCAGAATGGCTAGGCGGTGGCGGCGAGTCCTGCAATCCCGTTCGTTCGCCATCATCCCCAACCCCTCTCCCGTTCGGCCATGACGGCGGAGAGCGAAGCGTCTGCCGACGGCCGCGTCGCGCTTAAGTCTCGTTCTGTGAGGTGACACTGCGACGGCCGCTAACCTACTGGAAAGGATATTCCAAATCAGAGGCTTAACCATTCCGCTTCACGGCGTTTTCGGCATTCTCGGCGATAGTCCCGCATTCCGGCCGTGCCGGAACCGACGCCATTTGCCAAGGATCGCGACATGCTGAACTGGAAGCGCACCGCCCGAGCAGGCCTCGGGTTCGTCCTCAGTCTTGCCATGCTGGCCGGCCCAGCCATCGCCGGGAGCCGGTCGGTGCAGGGTTACAATCCCCCGGCAGGCATGCAGCTTACCGCGGGCAAGCCGACCCACGCGCTGATGCTGCGCACCGGCAAGGTGCGGCTGCACCCCCGCTTCATGCGGCAGGTGGTGCCTTACCGGACGAACGAGCCGGCAGGAACCATCGTCGTCAACACGGGTGAAAAGTACCTCTATCTCGTGCTCGGCAGGGGCAAGGCGCTGCGTTACGGCATTGGCACCGCCCGCGACGGGTTCGAATGGAGCGGCACGCATCGGGTGACCGACAAGCGCGAATGGCCCGGCTGGACGCCGCCGGCCGCGATGCGGAAGCGGCAGCCGGGACTGCCGGCGCACATGCCGGGCGGACCCAATAACCCGCTGGGCGCCCGCGCGCTCTATATCGGCTCGACCCTCTATCGCATCCATGGCACCAACGAGCCGTGGACGATCGGCGGCGATGTGTCCTCGGGCTGCATCCGCATGGTCAATGCCGACGTCGTCGATCTGTTCGGGCGCGTGAAAATTGGCGCCAAGGTGGTTGTGCTTTAGTTAGATTTCTTCGGCACACTGGCAGCGAACAAGGGCATGCCAGACTTGCTGAACAGATTTATACGACTGCTGGAGCGCTTCAGGTCCGACGAACGCGGGGCATTCCTCGTGATTTTCGGGGTGATGGCGATCGTGCTGGTGGCGACTTCGGGAGCGGTCGTCGACTTCACCTCCATCGAACAAGCGCGGACCCGGGCCCAGGTCGCGCTCGATTCCGCAGCGCTGGGATTGCAGCCTCGCATCTATGACAGGCCGGAACCCACCGAAGACGCGCTGCGGGTGCTGGCCCAGAACCTGCTGCAGGAGCGCATGGGCGCCAACGATGTCGCCTGGAACATCTGCGCCGGGACCGGCGTCTCCGTCCTGCCCTGCGTCCGCGTCGATGCCGCCGAAACGGATGTCGCAGACGGGACGCTGCGGCTCGAGGCTAGTATGGAACTGCCGATGTCCTTCGTGTCGCTGGTCGGGGTCGAGTCGATGCGGGCGCGGTTGGTGGCCGAAGCGACGCGCAAGCGGATCAATATCGAAGTGGCGATGGTGCTCGACAATTCAGGCTCCATGACGGCCAGCAACCGCATGGGGCACCTGAAGGCGGCCGCGGTGTGCGCCACCAACATCCTACTCAAGGGGGCCTGCGACCCCGGACCGGCCAGCCAGGACATCGACAATGTAAAGATCGGCATCGTGCCGTTCACCGAGTTCGTCAATGTCGGCACCGCCAACGCCAGCGCATCCTGGATGGACAGGACGGGCGTATCGAAGGTGGCGCGAGACAACTTCGACAACGACGACAATGAGGGCAACACTTTCAGCGGGCCGATCAACCGTTTCGACATCTACAATCAGATGGGTGTCAGCTGGAAAGGCTGTGTGGAGGCGCGACTGCCGCCTTACGATACCGACGACACGCCCCCCACCTCCGCTGTCCCGGCTACGCTGTTCGCGCCAGCGCTCGCGCCCTCGGAACCGCTCGGCTTTCCCAACGCCTATATTGCCGACAATGCGCCGCCTTCATGCCCGCAATACACCAGATGCGAATGGACGAGGACAACCACGTATTGGGGCTACGGAACCTCCACCAACAGCTACAAGAAGACAACCACCTCCGGCATCGTCACCACGGGCCCCAATGTCTGCAACTGCAACAACGAGGGCTATCTCAGCGACAGCAGCTACTACAGCGGCAGCAATCTGGTGCGGGTCCGCACCTGCCAGCAGGGCCTGACGGATCGTGAGATTCAGGAACGGATCTGCAAGTACAACGGCGCGTCGACCAGCTTTGGCAACAACAAGGGCCCGAACTTTGACTGCCCCGACAGTTCCATCACGCCGTTGACGGATGCCAGACCAACCCTGTTATCCCGCATCGGCTCGATGAAGGCCGACGGTGGCACCAATATTCACCAAGGCGTCATGTGGGGCTTCCATATGTTGTCGCCCACCGAACCACTGTCGTCAGGCGTCAATCCCTATGACTCCGCGACCTCCAAGGTCATGATTGTGATGACCGACGGCGAGAACACTCACGACGGGTTCAACAACATGAATGGCTCACGGTGGTACGTCGCTTATGGCTACCCCTACAACGAGCGGCTGGGCGAGCCGGGGGATACTACTGCAGAACTGCAGGTGGAGATGGACAACCGAACCACGACCACTTGCGACAATGCGAAGGCGCGCGGCATCACCATCTACACGATCGGCCTTTCGACCGACGAGACGTCGGATGAGGCTAAGGTGCGGCAGATGCTCACTGACTGCGCGTCCAGCCCCGACAAAGCGAAGTTCCCCAGCGATCCCAGCGAGCTGAAGAGTGTCTTCTCCGATATCGCCGACGAGCTTTCGAACCTGCGGCTGGCGCAGTAGAGGTCAGCCGTTGCCTTGGGCCAGCTGGAATCGTTTGCCGCCGGGGAAGGCGGCAATGGCGGCCCGCTGTTCCTCGGGCGTCAACCCCTCGAACTCCACCGTCAGCGGCGTCTCCGGCTGGTCGATGGGAGCGATGGGTGTCTGGGGCCCGGTCAGCCGCCCGTTCACGGCGGCCAACCATAAAGGTCTCCGGCGCGCTGGAGGCATGGAGTTCGGAAATGGACGTTGCCGGTTCATTGGTTATTTCTCCTGCCGGTCGACGCATTGCCAACCCTTGTCTGGCTGGAAAACGCGATCGGCACGCAACTGGTTTCCGCAAATCTCGCAAAAGCCACGAGATGCCACGGGAAGCGATCGCAAGCAGCCGTTGCGGCACCGCATAATCGCTTCATCCTAGTAATCCTGTCTGGGCCCTGAACTGCCGTCCAACAGCCCATTCATCTGGCGTTCATCTGGCTCCGGCCAGCCGGGCAACTGTCGCGGCCTCGCCGGCGTTGTGCTTGCTCGAAGCTCGCGTGGAGTCGCCAGATGACGCTCGCAAGATATTTCGTCGCCCGCCAACGCGATGTGTGGCTGGTGACGTTGGACGGCCGACCGGTGGCGCGACACGCTACTCGCGCCGAAGCCGTCGAGGATGCAATCGCCATGGCAGCGCACATGGGGAGCATGCAACATGAGGCAGACGTGATGGTCGAGCCTGATGCAGATCATCCCCCTGAACTCGCCTGGACATTCGGGAAGGACCCGCTGCCGAAGCCGCGCGTCAGGGACGACGGTCCCCCCACGCATGTCCGGCAAGTGCAACGGGCGGCAGCTTCGTGATCCGCGCCCTCTTCCGCCATCCGCGGCGCCTCGGCTTCGTCGCCTTTAACGTCCTGATCATCGTGCTGCTGGCGCTGCAGAGCAACGCCGGCAGCGAGGTGCCGGAGGCCAGTCTTTACGAACTGCCTAATCTGATCGTCGGCTATCTCGGCACGACCTTCCTCCTGACCGTGTGGGCGGGGGGCTGGGTCGCGTGGACATGGATGGTGCTGGCCCGGCGGCGACGCCTGCGGCAGGCGGCGCTCAGCGGTGGGCCAAAGCCACGGTTCGGCTGAGGAGACTCCGCGAGGTGCTCTGATAAACAAGTTCGTTGTCGTGCCCGGGTCCGCTGATCCGGACCTCGCTACGGCCGCCAAGGTCGGAGGTCTCGGTGGCGCGCGCCAGGGCGAAGACCTTGGCCTCCTCCTTGGTCGCATAGGGCCCGAAACTGCGGCCGTCGAGATCGACCCACCAGGCCTCGCGGGCCAGGAAGACAATGTAGATCGCCGTGCTCATCACTCATGCCCGTTGCTGACAGCCGCGCGTCCATAGCTAGCGCAATGGCGGACATCGACCACAGGTTTTCGGGCGTTAAGCTTAAGGGGCCGCCAAATGCTGCCGCACCCTTGTTCGCTTCGGTGGGAGTGGTACCGCCTCCCCGGATCGAACGGGGGACCTCTAGATCCACAATCTAGCGCTCTAACCAACTGAGCTAAGGCGGCCCGAAGCGCGGCGGACCATAGGTCCAGATGTCCGACATGACAAGTGCGCATTTAAGGATTGGGTGGTGCCCTTGTTAAGTCCTGCGGCTTAACCATTTCGGCGATTGGGGCGGCCTGGAACCAGCACGCGTATGGACCACCGTCCGGCGCCGCTATATTTAGGGCAAGATTAAGTATTTGGTGCGGTTTGTACCAAAGTGGCACAGCCTGAAGGTTCAGCGCGCGTGAATGCAGATTGGATCAAGTCGCCTACGGGACGCCGGGTGCTGGCCCATTGGGGTGATGCACGGCCGGCGTGGCTGTGGTCGTCCGACGGTCAGGTGCCGCTCTGGCGCAACGCGGCCGCGCGGCTGTTCAACGCCAAACTCAAGAAGCATGGCCTGCGGCTGGCGCCGGAGGCGATGCCGATCAAGGGGCAGGTCGCGCGTCTGATCCGCCTCGGTATGCCGGGTCGTACCAGCCTCTCGCGCATGCAGTTCCTGGCGGGCGGGCGGCCGTTGTCGGCGACGTGCAGCGTCACCCCGCTGGAGCTTCCGGACCGGCAAGCGGCGCTGCTCGTCGTCGGCGTTGACCCGGTCAGCCGGGACGTGCTCGCCGCCGTCGAAACCGGCGACGACGCCCGCAGTATCGCCTTCCTCCCCGCCGGAAGCGAATATCTCCTGATCGAGGCTAACGGCGAAATCAGGAGCGGCTCCGCCGCCGCCCTCCAAAGCTATGCGCCGATCCTGCAAGGTGAGGGTCTGTTGGAGGCTGCCGCGGCGGAAGAGTTCCAGTTCGAGCACGAGGGCCGCTCCGTTGCCGCGACGCTCTTCGAAGCGGCCGGAACCGACGCGGCGCTCTTGCTGCTGGAACCGCAGGCCGAGGCCGGTCCAAGCGTGGACGAGATACGTGCCGAGGAAGGGCTTGCGCATCTCGAGGTAACATCCTCGGAAGCGCAGCTGCCGATCGGCTTGCCGGCGCCGGTGGACGTGGAGGAGCCAGAGAGCGCTGCCGGGCCCGCCCAAGAACGGTCGCTATCGGCGCTGTTCGATCGGCTGGCCGATCACGAGGAACTGTATTCCGAGCTTTCCTCGGAAAGTGACGCCGATGCTGCGTTGAACGCGGAAGATCGCGAGACGGAGCAGGGGACGGCCGGTGCGGCAGTCGAGGAAGAAGCTGCGGGGGATCCGGCTCCTCCGGCCCCGGAACCGGACATGATCGCCGCTGTCATCGAGTTTGCCGAGGACGACGGCGGCATGGCGGAGAGCGCGGAGAGCGAAGCGGAGTCAGTGGCTGAGGCTGAGGTCGAACGCGAAGCCGAGCCAGGTCCTGCGGCCGCCCCGGATACCGGGGCAGAGGCCGAGACAGAGGCCGCAAATCCGCCTGAGCAGCCCCTGCAGTACCGGGTCACCGGCCGCGGATTCACGTCGCTGGAGACGGAGGTGCCGACGGAGGAAGATGATGCGCCGATGGCCGACGAGGCCGCGGAGGCCGCTGTCATCGAGGCCGACCCGGAAATTGTCGAGCGGGTCTCTCGCTACAATTTCGATGAGTTGAGCCGCATCCTTTCCGACCGGGTCAGCGGCGATGCCGGTGCGGACGCAGCAGCGACCCCGCCTCCGGCGCCACCGCGGCGAACGAGCGGGGACGGTGCGCTGATCAACCTTGCCGCGGAAACCTTTGTTCTCAACCGGCTGCCGCTCGGCATCATGGTGTTCCGCGACCAGCAGGTGCTGTTCGCCAACCGGGCCCTCACGGACCTGACCGGCCATGACAGCATCGACAGCTTGCGCGTTGCCGGGCTTGCTTCGATCTTCCCGCAAGAAGCGGCTGCGGCTGGGCCGGTAACGCATCTCCTGCGGCGCGATGGCACGCCGCTGCCGGTGTCGGCGCGATTGCAGTCGATCAGCTGGCATGGGCGGCCGGCGCTGATGCTGTCGGCGAGCCTCAGCGAGACGCAGTTCGGCCAGGAGGGTGCGGTCCGGGCGTTCGCGGAACTGCTGGCAGATGCAAGCGAAGAGGGATTCGTCACCACTGATCGTGCCGGTGTGCTGACCCTGGTGTCGCTACGCGCGGGCGTGCTGCTGGGAAGGCCGACGGATGATCTGGTCGGCCAGCCCCTTACGGCGCTCACTGATCCTGCCCAAGGGTCCGAGTTGCGCAAGTTTCTGGAGCAGCCGGCGCGCTTCGCCGAGACCGCCCGCCCCTGTCTCGCCTTTGCAGGCAGCACGCCGGGCACCGAGCTGCTGTTGTTCGCGGAAGGTCAGGCCGGGATTGTCACCGGCTATTTCGGCTTCATCCGCCGCCGCAAGGCCATCCGGGCCGCCGCGCCGGAGGAGGACCTGATCGAGCCCTCGATGCTGGCGCGGATCAGCCGGGGCGTGCGCCGGCCGCTAAATACCATTGTCGGCTTCGCCGACCTCATCCGATCCTCCGCCTTCGGGGCGATCGAGAACCAGCGCTACCTCGAGTATGCGCGCGACATCAAGACAGCCGGCCAGGAGATCGCGGTGCTGGTCGACGAACTGGATGATTTCGCGCGGCTTCGCGAAGGACGCTACGTGACGCGCCCGGCGGAGCTCGATCTCGGAGGGCTTCTGGAATCCTGTGTGGTGCGGGTGCGCGGGCAGGCAAGCGCGGCGCGGGTTCTGGTCCGGAGCGGCATCTCCGAACGGCTGCCGCGCATCCGGGCCGACCGGGCCTCGCTCGGACAGGCGGTGCTCAACCTGCTGGCGAGCGCCATCGACCAGACCCCTGCCGGCGGATCGGTGATCGTCTCGGCCCAGGTGGAGGACGATGGCAGCATCGTCATCAACGTCCGCGACAGCGGCGAGCGGAAGGCCGATCTCAACGAGCGCTTCGTGGTGTTCCGCGACGGCGTCGGCAGGGAAGGCGAGCCCCTGGCGCCGGTGCGCTCCAGCGTCGGACTGGCGCTGACGCGGGCGCTGCTGGCAGTCAACACCTGCTCGCTGTCAGTGGAGCCGACCGGCGGCACCGGCACGCTGTTCTCGCTGGTGGTCCCCGCCGACCTGGTTGCGGCGCGCGCCACGACGGCGTGAAAGGCGCCACACGCCGCTTTTCCTAGTCGCCTGATATTCCGCCACGAATTAATGGCGCCTTGGAATCATTCCAAACTACTGAAAATAAACTGCTTTCCCGCGGCGCAGTTTTGTTGACATGGCAAATCAGAATATGCAGAAGAACCGGCATTCACAGCAATTGCCTTCTCTCGTCCATCGGAGACAGCCATGATGAAGAACTTGCGGATCCTCGCACTTGCCGCCGCCCTCGCGCTTTCCGGCACTGCCGGCAGCGCCCTCGCGCAGAGTACCGAGGTCAACATCTACTCCTATCGGGAGCCGGGGCTGATCCAGCCGCTGCTCGACCGCTTCACCGAAGAAACGGGCGTCAAGGCGAACGTGCTCTTCGCCGGCGACGGCCTGATCGAGCGGGTGGCAGCCGAGGGCGAGCTGTCGCCGGTCGACGTGGTGCTCACGGTCGACATCGGCAATCTTGCCGCCGCCAAGGAGCAGGGGATCACCCAGACCATCAGCGATGCGGCGCTGGAGCGTGTTCCCGAAGCGTTCCGGGACCCTGACGGGCAGTGGGTGGCGCTGTCGCTGCGAGCCCGGGTCTTCTACGCCTCCCGGGACCGGGTGACGGAGACGGCGCTCACCTATGAGGACATCGCCGGACCGGAATGGGACGGCCGCCTCTGCACCCGTCCGGGGGATCACGTCTACAATATCGGGCTGATCGCCAACCGCATCGCGGTGTGGGGCCTCGACGAGACGCGTGAGTGGCTGGCAGCGGTGCGCGACAACCTCGCCTTCGCGCCGACCGGAAACGACCGCGGCCAGGTGAAGTCGATCCTCGAGGGTAGCTGCGACCTAGCCATCGGCAACACCTACTATATGGGCCTGATGCTGAACAACGAGGCGGAGCCGGAGCAGAAGGATTGGGCCGCTGCCTCCCGCATCATCTATCCTGACGCCGAAGGTGCCGGGACGCAGGTCAACGTATCCGGCGCGGTGCTGTCCAAGTGGGCGCCAAACGCCCAGAATGGCAACAAGCTGATCGAATTCCTGCTCTCCGATGAGGCCCAGCAGCTCTACGCCAACGCCAACTACGAATACCCGGTAGTGCCCGACGTCCAGCCCGACGAGTTGGTGCTGAGCTGGGGCGAGCTGAATGCCAGCGACGTGCCGCTGACAGAAGTGGCGGCCCAGCGGGAGGCAGCGGCGGCACTTGTCGACGAGCTGCGGTTCAACGAGGGACCCCAGGACTGAGGCGACAGGAGCGGGCAATCGCAAGCCAGGCCACCATCGCGGTGACTGCTAGGACCGGCAGGGGACGCCCCCTGCCGGTCGCGTCCTTTCTGCTGGTGCTGATCGCCGGGCTGCCGATCCTCTGGCTCACGGTCGCGGCGCTCGGCGCCGCCGTCGAGGGACGGAGCGGGCTCTCGGCCACCATGCTGCCGACGGCCCTCCGCGAGACCGGGCTGCTGATGGTGTGGGTCGGGCTCCTGACCAGCGTCTTCGGGATGATCGCCGCCTGGCTGGTGACGCATTTCGACTTCCCGGGGCGCCGGGTGCTGGAATGGGCGCTGATCCTGCCGCTGGCAGTGCCGACCTATCTGGCCGCCTATGCCTATGTGGAAGTGCTCGATTTCACTGGGCCGGTGCAGCAGTTCGTGCGCCTGCTGACCGGTGCCGAGACGCTGCGCGACTACTGGTTTCCGGATATCCGCAGCGACGCCGGCGCCGCCATCGTCCTCAGCCTCGTGCTCTACCCTTACGTCTATGTCGCCTGCCGGGCTTTCTTCCTGATGCAGTCGGGATCCATCGGGGTGGCAGCGCGGACCCTCGGCGCCAGTGCCTGGCGCACCTTCCATTCGGTGACGCTGCCGCTCAGCCGGCCGCCCATCGTCGTGGGGGCGACGCTGGCGATGATGGAGGTCGTCAACGACCTCGGTGCCGTCCAGTATTTCGGGGTAAACAGCCTCACGGCGGTAATCTACAGCACCTGGATCAACCGCTCCGACTTCGGCGGCGCCGCGCAGCTGGCGGTGACCATCGTGCTGATCATCGCCATCCTCATCCTCGCCGAGCAGGCGGCGCGGCGGGCCCGGCTCTATGCCAGCCATCGCGACAGCAAGGTGCCGCAGCTCAGGGAGCCGCTGAGTGGACGGCGGGGTGCCCTCGCCACCGGGTTCTGCCTGCTCCTGCTGCTGCTCGGCTTCGGAGTGCCATTCGGCCAGTTGGCGATACTTGCGCTCCGCAACATCCAGCCGGAGGCGCTGGCGCTGACGGCCGGCACCGGCCTGACCACCACCCTGCTGGCCGCCGCAGGGGCCCTCATCACCGTCGTCATCGGGCTGTTCGCGGCGCGGCAGGGGAGCCCGCGGGCGCATCTAGGGGCCCGCAGCGCCATCCGCCTCGCCACCCTCGGCTATGCCATTCCCGGCACCGTGCTGGCGCTCGGCCTGCTGCAGCCGCTCGGGCAGGCGGACCTCTGGATCAACCGTACCACTATGTGGCTGCTGGACTGGCGGCCCGGGCTGATCCTCTCGGGTTCGATCGCCGCCCTGCTCTACGTCTACGCCATCCGCTTTCTCGCCGTCAGCCACTCCACCCTCGATGCGGCGATGCGCAAGCGCGGCGACACCGTGCTCGACGCCGGTCGGGTGCTCGGGGTCCGCGGCTGGGAACTGCTGTGGCGGGTGGACCTGCCAACGCTGACGCCCGCCATCCTTTCGGCGGCGACATTGGTCTTTGTCGAAATCGTCAAGGAACTGCCGGCGACGCTGCTGCTGCGGCCGCTGGGGGTCGATACACTGGCGACGGTCGTTTACGGGCGGGCCAATGTCGGGTTGTTCGCCGAAGCAGCGCTGCCGGCGCTGACCATCGTCCTTATCGGCCTCGTGCCGATGCTGCTGGCGACCCGCCTTAGCGGCCGCCGGGATTAGCCGCGCAGGTCGGTTGCACCCGCCGCGAGCAGCGTTCCGCCGAGCGCACCGAAGACGAGGCCGAACACGCCCTCGATCCAGCGCGAGAACCGCAGATGGGCCGCAACGGCAGCCCGCGACGAGAAGGCGAGGCCGTAGAGGCCGTAGATGAGGGCGGCAGAAATCGCGGCGACGGGGCCGAAGGCAAGGACTTCAACTGGCCCCAGCCCGGCACCGAACAGGAAGGTGGCGACGGCGGACCACATCAGCGCCGCTTTGGGGTTGATCATCACGACCAGCAGCCCGCGCCGCCAGGCGGCTGTCGCACTGACACCGGCCCTGCGGGGCGAGATGCCGGGAGTGCCGCCGCCGCGGATGGCAGCGGCGATGCCGCGGGCACCGAGATAGAGGAGATAGGCGCCGCCGACGAATTTGAGGACGGTCAGCAGGACCGGCACCTGATGGAACAGCGCCCCGAGGCCCACTGCCACCAGCACCGTCCAGGTCAGCACGCCCGTCACGATGCCGGCAACTACCATGAGCGCGGCATGCCGGCCGTCAGCCAGAGCCGTCGAGGCCACGGCCATCATGTTGGGCCCGGGTGTCGTCTGCGCCGCCAGGACGCCCAGCCAGGCGAAGAAATAGATGCTGAGCACGGCCGGTGGCCGGTGGCGGTCAGTGCGCCATAGGCCGGCCGGACTCGTCGAAGCGCAGGAACTGGTCGCCGCGCGGCGAGAAGCTGAGTTCGTCGCCGGCGTGGTAGGAGGACTTGCCGGGCTGCCGCACGATCACCGGCTCCTCGGTGCCGATATCGACGTAGATGTAGCTGTCCGAACCGAGATTTTCTGAATGGACAACCTTGCCGGACCAGACGCCGTCCTGGGGCGCGATCTCGAGGTGCTCGGAGCGGACGCCGACGGTATGGGCCTTGAATTTGTCGGCGTGGGGCCCGGAGAGGAAGTTCATCTTGGGCGAGCCGATAAAGCCGGCGACGAACAGCGACTGCGGCCGCTCGTAGAGTTCCATGGGCGTGCCCACCTGCTGCACCACGCCATCCTTGAGCACCACGATGCGGTCGGCCATGGTCATTGCCTCCACCTGGTCGTGGGTGACGTAGATCATGGTGGTGTTGGGCAACTGATCCTTCAGCTGTGCGATCTCCATGCGCATCTGCACCCGCAGCGCTGCGTCGAGGTTGCTGAGCGGCTCATCGAACAGGAAAACCTTGGGATCGCGGACGATCGCTCGGCCGATGGCGACGCGCTGGCGCTGGCCGCCCGAAAGGGCCTTTGGCAGGCGCTCGAGATACTGGGTCAGCTGCAGCTTGTTGGCGGCAGCTGTGACCTTTTCCTTGATCTCGCTCTTTGGCAGGCCCTGGAGCTTCAGGGAGTAGGCCATGTTGTCGTAGACGTTCATGTGTGGATAGAGCGCATAGCTCTGAAACACCATGGCGATGCCGCGCTTGGATGGGGCGACATCATTGACGACGCGGCCATCGATCTCGAGGGTGCCGGAGGAGATGGTCTCGAGGCCCGAGATGCAGCGCAGCAGCGTGGACTTGCCGCAGCCCGAGGGGCCGACGAAGACGACGAACTCGCCGGACTGGATTTCGAGATTCACGTCCTTGAGGATCTCGACGCTGCCGTAGCGCTTGTAGAGATTGCTGATCTTGAGATCCGACATGCAGGTTCCTCCTCGTCGCGCCGGCCGGTCGCCGGATCACGCCCCACTATAGTCACCGAACGGCGGCAAGCTCAACCGAATCGCCCGCCTTGTCGGATCCGACCTGATCCCGTTCGCACTCTCCCCTCGCAGCGTGCGTCGGACATACCGCCATGCGGTTTGCCAAAACGTTTCAGCAGGTTATTCTTAGGCAGCGTCCGGCGGTTGCGTCAACTCCGGGAGGGACGCGCAGCCCCGCGCGTACGGGCGAAGCGCAAGAGTATCAGAGCTCGATGAACAGGCACATCAGGGAGGCGGGTAGTCGCCGGCCGCAGGCCGGGCGCAGCGTCACGATCAAGGACCTCGCAGCCGAGCTGGAGCTTTCCATCACCACCATCTCGCGTGCGCTCAACGGTTATGCCGATGTCGGCGAGGCCACCCGGCAGCGCGTAGTCGAGGCGGCGCGGCGGCGGGGCTACCGGCCCAACCGCAATGCGCAGCGGCTGGTCAGCAAGCGCGCCCACAGCATCGCCTGGGTGCAATCGGACAATGATCGCAAATTGGTCGATCCGCACTTCGTGGAGGTCATGGCGGGCGTCCTGCATGGGGCGCGCTTGCGGAACTATGACGTGATGCTCAGCAGCGACACGCCGGAGCGTGAACTCGCAATCTACGATCGCTACGTCAACGACAACTCGGTCGATGGCTTCATCGTCGACCTGCCGCGCGAGGGCGATCCGCGCATTTCCTACCTGCTCGACATCGGCCGTCCGTTCGTGGTGCACGGCCGGGACGCACGGGAGGGCCAGTATGGCTGGGTCGACATCGACAACTATGGCAACTTCTACCGGCTGGCGCGGCTGCTGGTCGCCAACGGCCACCGGCACATCGCCTTCATCAATGGCGACGAGCACTTCACCTATGCGCTCTACCGCCGCCGCGGCGCCGTGGACGCGCTGGTCGATGCGGGACTGAGCCCCACGAACCTCATGGTTCTCGACACGGTGCATCCAATGGGCGGGTCAGGCTACAGGCTCACCCAACAGGCCCTGACCGAGCCGCGTGTAACGGCGATCCTCTACTCCTCGGCGCTGATGGCGGTGGAGGGGCACGCGGCGGTGCTGCAGGCGGGCGACCCTCGCCCGGCCATCGCCACCATGGACGACGAGCTGCATTATCTCGACCTGACGCCGCTGGCCGGACAGACAAGCTTCGTCCGCTCGTCGCTGCGCGACGCCGGAGCCGCGCTGATTGCCGAACTGATCCGCCAATGCGACGAAGGCGGCCCGCCCCGCGGCCACCTGCTGCCGTCGAGCCTGGAGCTTGCCGCAGGGCTGGACGGCACGACCCTCGACGCGCCGCTGCCGGGGAGCAGGCGGTAAGCAAGCGACGGGGTGGCCCCGGACGCGCGGAAGCGCCGCCCCGGGCACCTGCCCTCGCGGTTTCCGCAGTCTGAGACCGTCCGGGATGCCGGGCGGCGGAACGGGACCCGAAATCCGGGCCAGCATAAAAGGCGAAAGATTGGGATTCGAGCCCCGCTCCGCCATCGGAATTTTAGGCTCGACCGTCCGGTGCCGGCACAACTTGACTTGCCGACGCGGTCTCGTTCGCCCGTGGCACCACGATCTGTCCGCAGCGCCGCGAGGTCCGGCCGGCGACGATGCCGGCCGGCGAGATCAAGTGCCGCGCCGCGGATCAGGATCTCTATCCGCGGCCCGTAACGGCAGCCGGGCGGAGACGACTCTCCGCCCTCCCGATTCCCCCCGCAGACCGTTCGTCGCGACCTGCCCGACCGCGAGAGGATGCTGGACCATAACACGAGGCCGCGGAGCGGGGATAAGTCGGCCGTCTCAGCGCTTGGGCGGAAGGCGCCGGCGGCGCGGGGCGGGGCGTCGACGCTGTGGGCTGTCAGTTGAACTTCGGCGCTCGGCCGCCGCCTCGCGCGCGTCATATCGGGCTTCCAGTTCGCCGATTTCGCGCCCGATTAGGGTAATCAGGCGCCTGAACAGGGACTGGGGGCTGGGCGTACGCCCGTGGCGATGTGCTTGCATTGCGAACCTCTGCTGTTGCGCCCGGCAGCATAGAACCGGCTGACGACGCGGGGATAACTTGAAACGCGTGTACAGACGGACTGTCTGCGGGGGGCTTGGCGGCTTGACGGTGCCCTCCGTGGAGCGTGCGGTTTCTATATATTGACATTCATCTATATAGATGGTTATCTATATACATGACCACGAGCCTTGATGAAGCGTTCTTCGCCCTCAGCGATCCCACACGGCGGGGAATCCTCGCACAGCTCGCCCGTGGCGAAGCCACGGTCAACGAACTGGTGTCGCAGTTCGCACTGACACAACCGACCATCTCCTCACACCTCAAGGTGCTGGAGAATGCTGGACTGATCTCCCGCGGCCGGATCGGGCAATCGCGCCCCTGCCGGCTGCAGCTCCAACGGCTGCAGGAGGTGGACGACTGGCTCGAGCTGTACCGAAACCTCTGGAACAACCGGTTCGACCGGCTGTCAGACCGACTCACGAAAATGCAGGAGGACGAGAATGACCACGACAGATGATGGCAGCGGCACCATCCGCATCAGTCGCGAGTTCCCGGCACCCGCAGCGCTGCTGTTCCGGCAATGGACGGAAATCGAGAGTCTGCGCGAATGGTTCGCGCCAGATGGCTATGAAGTGACGCTGGCGGAAGCCGATGCGCGACCAGGCGGGCACTGGCGGGTCGACTACCGGTCGGCGGACGGTTCGTCGATCACAGAGGCGGGGCGCTATGAGAGGCTGCAACCACCGGTGGCGCTGGCTTTCACGCTACAGCACCGCTTCGGCGACGGCAGCCTCGGTCCGGAGACGCGGGTGAGCGTTACGTTCACCGAGCTTGGCGACCGGACGCGCATGGAGTTCTCCCAGAGCGGCATTCTATCGCCGCAAATGCGCGACGGATACCGCTCGGGGTGGGGCAGCTGTTTCGACAAGCTCGAGGCCCACAACACCGCAGCTTGCGGAAACCGGCAGGAGGCGATCCATGCACAACACGGAAGCTGAGGAAGAAATCCGCAGCCTGTTCGCCCAGTGGTGGGACGAAAGTGCGGCGATGGACATCGAGCGGACGATGGCAAGGATCGCCGACGACGTCGTCTCCTACGAGCATCAGACGCCACTGGTCCATCGTGGGGAACCGGCGGTGCGAGCCTCGTGCCAGGGCGGCTTCGATGCGATGAAGCAGATGGGCGGTGAATTCCGCTGGACGGTCGGGGACCTTGAGGTCGTGGCCCGTGACGACATCGCGGTGGCGTGGGGTATCAACCACATGCGCACCACCAAGGACGGCGAGACCATCCATGAGAGCCGCTCGCGCGGTACCTGGCTGTTCCGGCGGCAGCATGGCCGCTGGCAGGCCATCCACCAGCACTTCTCCTATCCGTGCGATCCCGCCACCGGGCAGGCGGTGATGAACCTCACCGCATGAGCCGGGGAGCGGCGAGAGCCGCCGCTCCTATTTCACGCTGCCGGCCAGCAGGCCGCGGACGAAGTAGCGCTGCAGGGCGAAGAAGACGATCAACGGCACGACGATGGTGATGAAGGCACCGGCGGTGAGGATTTCCCAGTTGTTGCCGCGAGAGCCGAGCAGGCTCACGAGCTTGCCGGTCAGCACCAGGTTGCTGTCCTGGGCCCCGAGGAAGACCATCGCCACCAGCAGGTCGTTCCAGACCCAGAGGAACTGGAAGATGGAGAAAGCGGCGAGCGCCGGGAAGCTCAGCGGCAGCACCATGCCGGTGAAGATCTTGAAATGGCTGGCACCGTCGATGCGGGCAGACTCCATGATCTCCTTGGGCAGGCCGGCCATGTAGTTGCGCAACAAATATATGGCGAGCGGCAGGCCGAAGGCGGTGTGAGCCAGCCAGATGCCGAGATATGTCTTGCCGTTCTCGGCTCCGAAGGCGTTGGCGATGCCGTTATAGAGGCTGAGCAGCGGGATCAGCGACATCTGCAGCGGCACGACCAGCAGCCCCACCACCATGGCCACGATGACGCCGCGGAAGGGGAAGCGCATCCAGGCCAGGGCATAGGCGGCGAAGGCCGCCATCAGGATCGGGATGATGGTCGCCGGGATGGTGACGGTGAAAGAGTTGATGAAGGAACGGCCGACGCCGGCCGATGTCAGCACCTCGACATAGTTGTCGAGGGTGAAGCGGGGCGCGATGGTGGCGATGTAGAAGATGCGGGGCCCGCGCTCGTGGGTGAAGGCGGTCTCGGAAGTCCAGACGAAGTCGCCGTTCGCTTCGACGGTGATGGTACCGCCTTCGCTCATCGGCAGGCTCTGCCCGGGCGCGCCGGCGGCCAGTTCGCGGGCCGTGAGGCCGAAGCTCCCGAGTTCCTTGTTGGTATCGCTGCCGAAGAGATTGCCGGCAATGACGAAGCGTCCGTCCTCCTCGACCTGCGCGTCGGCATCCCCGATGCGGGTGACGCCCTGGGTGGAGGAGGTGGCTAGGGCCGTCCACCAGCCGGAGACCGCCAGCTGGTCCTTGTCGCGCAGCGACGAGATCAGCAGACCGGCGGTCGGGAAAGTCCAGAGCACCACGAGGAACAGCAGCGAAAGATGGGTGAGGAGCCGGCCGACGCTGATGCGGGCAGCCTTGTTTGGGGTACCGGCCGCGGGCCGGACGATGTCATCGGCTCTGTCGACGGCGGCGGTCACTGGGTGCCCTCCTCGGCATTGGCGCGGCGGATGTTCCAGATCATGATCGGCAGCACCGCGAGCATGATGACGACGGCGATGGCGGAGCCGCGGCCGTAGTCGAAGTTGACGAACATCCACTTGAACATGAGGTTGGCGAGGACCTCGGTATTCCACTGGCCGTTGGTCATGGCGAAGATGATGTCGAAGACCTTCAGCACCACAATGGTGATGGTGGTCCAGACGACGACGATGGTGCCCCAGATCTGCGGGATCATGATGCCGAAGAAGATCTGGAAGTCGTTGGCGCCGTCGATGCGGGCGGCCTCCAGCGTCTCCTCGGGGATGCCCCGGAGCGCCGCCGACAGGATGACCATGGCGAAGCCGGTCTGGATCCAGATCAGGATCACCATAAGGAAGATTGAGTTCCAGAAGGGGATGGTGATCCAGGCCTGCGGCGGCAGGCCGAAGCCGGTGATGATGGCGTTGAGGATGCCGATCTGCTCGCTGCCCTCGCCGCGATAATCGTAGACGAAGCGCCAGATCACGGAGGCGCCGACGAAGGAAATTGCCATCGGCATGAAGACCAGCGATTTGGCGATATTGCCCCACCAGAGCTTGTCGGCGAGCACCGCGATCACCAGCCCGAAGGCAGTGGCGAAGGAGGGGACGATCAGCAGCCAGAGGACGTTGTTGAAGATCGACTGCCGGAAGCCAGGGTCACCTACCGCCCAGAGATAGTTGGCAAAGCCGATGAAGCGGCGGCCGGAATTGTCGAAGAAGCTCAGGCGGAAGGTCTCGATCACCGGGTAGACGAGATAGACCGAGAGGAACAGCAGCGCCGGGAACATGAACAGCCAGGGGCGGATCTTGCTCTTCAGGCTGTCGCGGCGGGTAATGACATCGCCTTCGGTGCGGCTGTCGCTGGCGAGACTTTTGTCGAGCAGCCAGTTGGTGCCCCAGAAGTAGGCGAAGAGCCCGGCAAGGGCGACGGCGATGGCAGTGGCCGCCCCCAGCAGCTGCTGCATGATGTCGGTCATCGGGCTACCCCTCCCCAGGCGGGCCACGCAGTCTGGTCGGGGTCCGGCACCCTGGCGCCGAACCCCAAATCGTCAGGGGATCCTACTGGATCGCGTCCCAGCTGGACTGGATCTGGTCGGCCACTTCCTCGGCGGAGGCACCGCCGACGAAGTCGACCATGCCGGTCCAGAAGCTGCCGGCGCCGACGGCACCCGGCATCAGGTCGGAGCCGTCGAAGCGGAAGGTGGTGGCGTCGAGCAGGATCTGCCCTTCGCCGCGTAGCGTCTCGTTCGAATAGGTCTCGACGTTGGCGGATTTCAGCGTCGACAGGAAGCCGGACTGCGCCATCCAGATCTCGTTGGAGATCGGCGAACCGAGGAAGTCGATGAAGGCGCGGGCCGCATCGGAATCCTTGGTGATGGTCGCGAGCGTGCCGGCGCCGAGCACCGGCTTACCGAGATCCTTGCCCTCGAAGGCGGGGAAGTAGAAGAAGTCGGCATCGACGCCGAGTTCCACATCCTCGCCGAAGAAGGTCGGGATGAACGAGGCCTGGTGGTGCATGAAGCATTCCGCTGGCACCGTGAACAGCCCCAGCGGACTCTCGCGGAAGTCGGTGGTGGCAACGGCAGCGGTGCCGCCGGCAACCTTCGCTTCGTCCTTGGCAAACCAGCCGAACAGTTCGATCGCCTCGACGACCTTGGGGTCGTTGAAGGGCAGGTCGTTGCTCACCCACTGGTCATAGACTTCCGGCTCGTGCAGCCGCAGCATCAGGTCCTCGACCCAGTCGGTCGCCGGCCAACCGGTGGCGCCGCCGGAGCCGAGCCCGATGCACCACGGCGTGTTGCCGTCCTCGACCATCTGCTCGGTCAGGGCCTGCAGTTCCTCGAAGGTCTCGGGAACCTCGTAGCCGGCATCGGCAAAGTTGTCGGGCGAATACCAGACCAGCGACTTCAGGTCCGACTTGTAGGGTACGGCAAAGAACTGCTCGTTGCCGTCCTGGTCTTCATAGGTGCCGAGCGACACGAAGCTCTCCCCCGCCGCGTGCTCCTCGAGCACGAAGTCGCGGGTCTCGTCGCCGAGCGGCACCAGGTAGCCCTTGGAGGCCATGTCGGCGAGCAGGCCCGGCTGCGGCAGAATGGTGATGTTGGCCGGGCTGCCGGCAGCGGCGTCGATCTGTGCCTGCTGCTCGTAGTTCTCCGAGGAGCCGTATTCGACGTCGACGCCGGTGGCATCCTCGAAATAGGCGATGACGCTCTCGAACATTTCCTGGTCGCCGCCTTCGCGCCAGGGGCCCCAGACGGTGAGGGACTGGCCCTCGAGATCGCCGTGCTCAGTGGCAAATTCCTCGAGCGTATCCCAGCTGAACGCGCCCTCGCCCTTGGGGAACATGAGTTCCTGGGCAAACGCGCCGGAGGTCACGGCGATTGCAAAGGCGGAAACACCCGCCAGAAGGTATTTGTGCATGTAGTCCTCCCATCGCACAGTTACGGGCGTGCGTGTGACGCCCCCGCTCGCCCGGCATTCCAAAACGTTTTGGATAGGAAACGTCGCGGCGGCCGATTGTGTAGCCTCAGAGGGCGGTTAGCGGTGTCTTAACCTCTCACACCGCAACAGCTTTGCCAAGGTGGGTCATGCGGCACCGCTGGCGGGCGGCGGGCACGTATCTCAGCGCCCGAAACTGCCGACGCCGGCGAACCTCTGCCGGGGCACTTGCGTTGCATGCCCGCCAACCCTATTGCCCGAGCACCTGCGCATAATTCCCCAGAGGTTTGAAATGGCTGATACGAATACGTTCGGGGGCAAGCGCATCCTTGTCGTCGAAGACGACTACCTGATCGTGGCCGACATGGTCCAGGAACTGCAGGCGAGCGGCGCCGAAGTGATCGGGCCGATCGCCGGTCTCGACAAGGCCTTCGAGCGACTGGAGGTATTGGGCGGCATCGAGGGCGCCATCCTCGACATCAACCTGCAGGGCCAGATGGTCTACCCGCTGGCGGACGAGCTGATGAAGCGGGGCCTGCCGTTCGTCTTCGCCACCGGCTACGACAACAGTAGCATCCCCGAGCGCTACGCGGACATCCCGAGGTTCATGAAGCCGGTGGATGTGCGAAAAGTCGCCGAGGCGCTGCTGGAGGGTTAGCGCAGCCGCGGAATTTTCACTGCTTCGCCGCAACAGTCGGGCGCGCCTCATCCACATCGCTGGGGCGGGCCCGATTAGGTCTGTTGCTTGTTGCCGCGGGCGGCTAGAAAAGGGCCGCTGGCCGGCGATGCAAAAGACGTTCGGACGGTGCACGCGGAGAGGCGGGCAGACCGACGCGAGACCTGAGGAAGAGTATGTCGATATTCGAACGCAACAACGTCAAGGTGCACGGGTCGGGCGACCGGGCGATGGTCTTCGCCCATGGCTTCGGCTGTGACCAGAACATGTGGCGGTTCGTCGAGCCGGAATTCCGCGACAGGTTCCGCACCGTACTCTTCGACCATGTAGGCGCCGGTGGATCGGACCTCTCCGCCTATGACTGGACCAAGTACTCGACGCTGGATGGCTATGCCCGGGACGTGGTCGAGATCGGGCGCGAGCTCAAGCTGGAGAAAGCAGTCTTCGTCGGCCACTCCGTCAGCGCCATGATCGGAGCGCTTGCCTCCATCGAGGCTCCCGACATGTTCGCCGACCTGGTCATGGTCGGCCCGTCGCCGCGCTATATCAACGATGGCGACTATATCGGCGGCTTCGCCGAGGAGCAGATCGAAAGCCTGCTCGAATCGCTTGCCGACAACCACATGGGCTGGTCTGCGGCCATGGCGCCGGCCATCATGGGCAACCCGGACCGGCCCGAGCTCGGCGAGGAACTCACCAACAGCTTCTGCCGCACCGACCCGGAGATCGCGAAACATTTCGCTCGGACCACCTTCATGGCGGACAACCGGTCGGACCTCGGCAGGATACCCGCCCGAACCCTGGTCCTCCAGTGCAGCGACGACATCATCGCCGGCGAGGCCGTGGGGGAGTATGTCCACCGGGAAGTGCCGGACAGCCAGATCGTCTATCTGAAGGCTAGCGGCCACTGTCCCAACCTGAGCGCTCCGAACGAAGTCGTCTCCGCGATGCGCGGCTTTGTCTGACGACGACCAGACCGAGAATCTCGAGGATCTCTACGAGAATGCCCCCTGCGGCTATCTCTCGATGAGCCCGGACGGTCGTATCGTGAAGGTGAATGCCACGTTCTGTGGCTGGATGGCGATGTCGCGCGAGGCGGTCCTCGGCAAGCGGCTGCGGGACCTGCTGAACGTCGCTGGCAGCATCTTCTACGAGACCCACTTCGCGCCCCTGCTGCGGATGCAAGGCTTTTTCCACGAAGTTGCGCTCGATCTCGAAACGGCCGACGGCCAGCGGCTGCCGGTGCTGGCAAATGCAACGGAGCGACGGGATGCGGCCGGCAACCTGCTGTTCACACGCCTGACCATCTTTCAGGCGAAGGAGCGAAGGCGGTACGAGCGGGAACTGGTGAACGCACAGGAGGCGGAGCGCACGGCCCGCAGGCAGCTGGAGGAGATGAACGCCACGCTTGAACAACGTATCGCGGAACAGGTGGCGCAGCGCCTGCAGGAGCAAGAGACGTCGGAACTGCGCGAGCAGTTCATCGCGGTGCTGGGGCACGACCTGCGAAATCCCCTGGCTGCGATCGGCGCAGGCGTGCGCAAGCTGCAGCGCGACGGCTGGAACGAACAGTCGCCGATAATACTGAGGCTCATGCTGAACAGCGTTTCACGCATGAGCAGCCTGATCGACAACGTGCTCGACCTGGCGCGCGCCCGGTTGGGCGGCGGCATCGCCCTCGACCTTGAGGAGGGCCGACCGCTCCAGTCGACGGTGGAGCAGGTCATCGAGGAAATGCGGGTGGCCCACCCCGAGCGGACGATCGAGGCGGCGATAGACCTGCCCGTCGCCCCGAGAGTGGATCACGACCGCATCGCCCAGATGTTCTCGAACCTGCTGGGAAATGCCGTGGCACACGGCGCGGAGGCGGACCCGATCCGGGTACAGGCGTCGGTCGACGGCAACAGCCTGCAACTGTCGGTGGTGAACACCGGCGAACCGATCCCGCCCGAGATGATGGAGCATCTGTTCAAGCCCTTTCACCGGGGGCAGGTCCGCAGAAATGCCGAAGGCCTTGGCCTCGGCCTCTACATCGCGTCGCAGATTGCGGAGGCTCATGGGGGCGGCATCGAGGTGCATTCGGATCGGGAGGCGACCTGCTTCACCTTCAGGATGCCGCTCGCCTGAGGGATTAGTCGAACTGTCAGGGCCCCGGCCATCTGCCGTCGAAATCAACACCTGACCATTGCGGAGGATGTGCAGGAGTGCCGGCACCCGAGAAACTCCCCGTCCCCGTGCCGCTCTGGACACTACCGGTTTCCATTCCCACCTCTGAGCAATGAGTTCTAGCCAACCCGACCTGTTCGGCGCGCCGCCGCCCCCTGCCCTGCCCGAGGGCATGCGCTATGCGGAGAGCGTGGTGCCGCCGGAGCTGCAGCGGGGGCTGCTGGCGAAGCTGCCGGAGCTGCCGTTCAGGGCGTTCGACTTCCATGGCTTCCTCGGCAAGCGGCGCGTGGTGTCGTTTGGCTGGAAGTACGACTTCGACCAGGAGAAGCTGCACCGGATCGACGACATGCCGGAGCTGCTGCTGCCGGCGCGGCAGGTGGCGGCCGAATTCGCCGGCATCGAACCGGCACAGCTGCAGCAGGTGCTGGTGACCGAGTACGGGCCCGGCGCCGGCATCGGCTGGCATCGCGACAAGGCGGTGTTCGGTGAGGTGGTGGGGCTGTCGCTGCTCGCCCCCTGCACCTTCCGGCTGCGGCAGCGAACAGGCCAGAAGTGGGAGCGGGTATCGATCGAGGCGGCGCCGGGATCGGCCTATCTGCTGGCGGGTGCGGCGCGGTCGGAGTGGGAGCATTCGATTCCCCCGGTCGAGCGGTTGCGCTATTCATTGACCTTCCGCAATATCCGGATCGGCTGAGCCGCCCCGTTCGCACATTGGAAAGAGAATCGCCGGCCATGCAGTCCCGTTCGTCCCGACTCGCCGTGCTGATCGATGCCGACAACGCCTCGGCGCGGATCGCCGACGGGCTGTTCGAGGAAATCGCCAAGATCGGGGAGGCCAGCGTCCGGCGCATCTATGGCGACTTCTCCGGCACCCGCATGAAGGGCTGGGCCGACATCCTCGCCAAATACGCGATCATCCCGCAGCAGCAGTTCGCCTACACCACCGGCAAGAACGCTTCCGACATCACGCTGGTGATCGACGCCATGGACCTCCTGCACAGCGGCCGCTTCGACGGCTTCTGCCTGGTCTCGTCCGACAGCGACTTCACGCGGCTTGCCGCACGCATCCGCGAGCAGGGCATCGATGTGTTCGGCTTCGGCGAGCAGAAGACACCGGAGAGCTTCCGCCAGGCCTGCCGGCGCTTCATCTATACCGAGAACCTGCTGCCGGAGGCGCCGTCGGCGGGCACCAGGTCCACCGGCAGGACGCTGGAGTCGCTGGACCATGCCGCTCGGCTGCTCACGCGGATCATCGCCGACATGGATAGTGACGACGGCTGGGTGGGACTCGGACTGGTCGGCAGCCAGCTCGCCAATCTCGCGCCCGATTTCGACCCCCGCACCTATGGCGTCAAGAAGCTGAGTGACCTCGTGCGCAAGCTCGATGCGCTGGAACTGCAGGAGACCGAGAGTGGCCATCTCCGGGTGCGGGCGCGGCGGGAGATCGAGGCCGCCCCCAAGCCGGCGCGGAAGCGGCGGTAGCTTTCCCCCTATCTCTTGTGCTGGTGGTGCGGCGACCGCCGGCGCCATGAGCTGGCGCTGTCATCGTCCGGATCGCGGCCGCCGCGATAGACGGCTTCGTCATGGCCGCGCCGCGCGCTGAAGAACAGCAGGAACATGAGCGCCCCGCCGAGCACGAAGCAGCCAACGATCATCACGATGGCCGGCGCCAGACCGCCCTCGGAGGCGCTCAGCGCCGAGAGCATCGGCCAGACGAAGAAGCCGGCAACGGCGAGGAGGGCCGCGACCACCACAGTTCCAATCGCGATCTCTGACCTGCGCATGGTGAGCTCTCCCGGCCGACAGAGCAGTCGTCATTCGGAAGCCAATGCATGGGCAGCGGCGAGGGTTGCCGGGGAAGGCTCGGTAATCGCCCGCAAACTTCAGCGGCTGTTGTGCAGCATGCCCTGGAAGGCGCGGTAGCTGCCTTTCGGCGTCCGCTCCTGGGTCTCGTAGTCGACATGCACGATGCCGAAGCGGGACTGGTAGCCTTCGGCCCACTCGTAGTTGTCGAGCAGCGACCAGGCGAAATAGCCGCGGACATCGGCGCCGCGCTCCTGCGCCGCCCGGACCGCCTGCAGGTGCGCGTCGTAGAACTGCACGCGCCGGCTGTCGTCGCTCTCCGACATGCCGTTCTCGGTGACGTAGATCGGCAGCTTGGTGTACTCCGTCGCCACCCGCACCAGCAACTCGGTCAGCCCCTCAGGGTACACTTCCCAGCCGAGATCGGTCTTCTCCCGGTCGCCGCGCTCCTGGCGGATGGGAAGCACGGGCTGGCTAGGGTCGTGGGCGTAGAGGCTGCGGGTGTAGTAGTTGATGCCCACCCAGTCGAGCGGCCGCGACACCGTCTCCATGTCCTGCTGCCAGCCCGGTGGCAGCCAGGGTTCAAGCGTATCGATGAGCTCCTGCGGGTATTGGCCCTTAAAGACCCCGCCGAGGTACCAGCGGTTGAACAGCGCATCCCCGAGATTCTGCGCATCGCGATCGCCGACGCTGTCGGTGAGCGCCTCCGCCTTCTCGAGATTGAGGACGATGCCGAGGTTGCGGGCCCCCTCGCCGCGCAGCGCATCGATGCCGGCACCGTGGGCCAGCAGCACGTGGTGCATGGCGCGGGTCGCGGCGCGCAGGTCGCGATAGCCGGGGGCGTGGATGCCAAGGAAATGGCTGAGGAAGGCGACGCACCAGGGTTCATTGATGGTGGCGGTGGCCGTGAGGCGATCGCCGAAATGGCGGCCGACCAGCGCCGCGTAGTCCGCGAACCAGCCGGCGATGTCACGGTTCATCCAGCCGCCCCGGTCCTGCAGCGCGCTCGGCAGGTCCCAGTGGTAGAGGGTGGCGAAGGGCTTCAGGCCGCGCTCCAGCATGCCGTCGAGCAGGCGATCGTAAAAATCGAGCCCCGCCTGGTTGACCGCACCTGTACCTTCAGGAACCAGCCGCGGCCAGGCGAAGGAGAAGCGGTAGCCGTCGAAGCCGCCGTCGCGGATGAGGTCGAGATCCTCGGACCAGCGGTGGTAGTGGTCGCAGGCGACGGCGCCGGTGTCGGCATTCTTCACATTGCCGGGCGTGGCGGCGAAGCTGTCCCAGATGGAGGGCCCCCGGCCATCGGTCTGGCCGCCCTCGATCTGGTAGGCGGCGGTGGCGGTGCCGAAGACGAAGCCCGGGCCGAAGTCTCTTCGCTGAACGGAAAACATCGGCGCCCCCTTCGGCTTGTTCAGAAACAGTTCATCCGCGCGGCAGCAATGCGGCGCGGATGATGTAATCGATTGCACTAGCAGTCCGTGCCGGTGCGGTCAAACCCTGCCGCAGATGCCCGGCGCTACTGGCAGATGCTGTAACGCATCTCGCAGGTGGCCGGGGCCGCAGCGAAACCTGCGCAGTTGATATGCGCAGTTTCCTGCGCGACCTGCGGGTCGCTGCCGCTGGCATAGCCGTACCAGTAACCGCCTTGCGAGCTGTCGACAAAGGCATGGCAGCTGTTCTGCGTCACATCGATCACCCGGCAGTTGCTGTTGCCGCAGAAGGTCATGGCATGCTGCTCAGCCTGTCCGCGACTGGCACCCTTGCCATGGCCTAAGGTGCCGCGCTCGTCGCTGGCGAACGCCATCCAGCCGCCGCCGGAGCCTCCACCGCCGCCACCGCCGGCCGTGGGCGGAGCGTTGGGAGCGTTGGGCGGCATGTCGGCGCACTGCTGGAATACCCCCGTCACCGGCTGCACCGAGCACATGATCCCGCCCCACTGGAAGCCCACCAGATCGCCGACCTGCACCTCGAACCAGTCGTAGCCATTAAAGGCGACGCCGGAATTGCGGATGATCTTAATGCGATCCCCCTCGGCGAGGCTGCCGACCTGCCGGTACTCCGTCCCGGGGCCGCTACGCACCTTGCCGCCATAGGATAGACCGGGAACCTCGAGCAGCGGGCCGCTCCCTGTCGTCACCTGTCCGGGCACACCCTGCGAGGCAAGGAGGCAGGGATAGTGGGCGCCATCGATATCCAAGGTAGCCTCAGCTCCCTTGCCGAAGAAGTCGGCAATATCGTTGCCATAGTGGAAGCCGCTGGCCGCCGGCACTTCGCCCAGCACGAACTTGATGTCGCGCGGGTCGGCCGCTCCGTTCCGAAGCCCGAGAACCGGCGCGTTGGCTGGGTCTGCAGGATCGATGACCACTGCCAGCATGTCCCCACGCACCTGGCACTCGAATATTGCCGCGGCCGCCGAAGTAGCGGTCATGGCGAAGGCGCCGGCCACAATGGCGCCGGCCAACAAACGTCCCATCCCACTCATGTTGACTGTTTCCCCGTTATGTCCGCCGGCCTGACGTCCTTCGTGAATGCTCACCAATGAGCGCCGCCTACGGTATCGCACCCCTGCGATACAAATATTTGCATGGGAGGAACTGTCCGCCAAGCCGCTTTAAAAGCAGCGGGTCAACGTCCGCTCGGACGCAACTCGGGTTTTGCAGTGAGAATATTGCGGGCGATGGCAGTAAAGACCGTAGCCTCCTCGCCCCCGGCGGCGGAGGCGACGACCGGGGTGCCGGCATCGGAGGTTTCGCGGATGGACATCACCAGCGGGATGGCGCCGAGGAATGGCATGTCAATGGCCTCCGCGGCCCTCCGCGCTCCACCATGGCCGAAGATGTCGTAGCGCTTGCCGGTGTCGGGGGCGACGAAATAGCTCATGTTCTCGACCAGCCCGAGCACGGTGACGTCGGTCCGCAGCAGCATGTCGATGGCCTTGCGGGCATCGATCAGCGCCAGGTCCTGCGGCGTCGAGACGATGACCGCGCCGAGCAGCGGGACCTGCTGGACCAGCGAGATCTGGATGTCGCCGGTGCCCGGAGGGAGGTCGACGACGAGCACGTCCAGCCCGCCCCAGTCGGTCTCGCGCAGCAATTGCCGCAGTGCCGAGGTGGCCATTGGACCGCGCCAGACCACGGCCTGGCCGGGTGTCAGCATGGAGCCGATGGAGATCGCCTTGAGGCCGAAGGCCTCGTGCGGCGTAAAGATGCCGTCCTCGCGCACCGCCGGTTTGCCTTCTAGGCCGAGCAGGCGCGGGATCGACGGGCCATAGAGGTCGGCGTCTAGGATGCCGGTGCGCAGCCCCTCGGCGGCAAAGGCGAGGGCGAGGTTGACGGCGACGGTGGACTTGCCGACGCCGCCCTTGCCGGAGCCGACGGCGATGATGTGGCGAATGCCGGGAACGGCTTCGCGTGGGGGCGGGCCGGGACGGCGCGGCTGGGCCTGGGACGCGGTCGACTTGTCGGAGGTGACCGAAACCATGACCTTGCGGCCCTCGGCGACGGCGCCGGCCGCCCGCTGGGCCGCCTCGCGGGCGGGGCCGAAGGCGGCTTCCATGCCGGGGGCAACCGAAATGGCGAAGGCGACGGCGCCGGAAGTGACGATGATCTCGGAGAGACCGCCATAGCCGGCGAGGTCCCCGCCGCCGGGAATTTCGACCCCCGCCAAGGCCGAACGCACGGCCTCGGCGATACGCGTATCGGCCATCAGATGATCGACTGGCCGGTGGCTTTCCAGTCCTTGACGAAATTGGCGAGGCCGGTCTCGGTCAGTGGATGATCGGCGAGCTTGCGAATGACGCCCGGCGGCATGGTGGCGACGTCGGCGCCTGCCAAGGCCGCCTGCGTCACGTGGTTGGGCGAGCGGATGGAAGCCGCGAGGATTTCGGTGGAGAAGGCGTAGTTGTCGTAGATGGTGCGGATCTGCTCGATCAGCTCCATGCCATCGAGGTTGATGTCGTCGAGCCGGCCGATGAAAGGCGAGATGAAGGTCGCGCCAACCTTGGCTGCCAGCAGCGCCTGGTTGGGCGTGAAGCAGAGGGTGACATTGACCATGGTGCCATCAGAGGTGAGGCGCTTGCAGGCTTTCAGGCCGTCCATGGTCAGCGGCACCTTCACCGCGACGTTATCGGCGATCTTCCGCAGCACTTCGGCTTCCGCCATCATCGTGTCGAAGTCGGTGGCGGCCACTTCGGCGGAAACCGGGCCCGGCACCACCTTGCAGATCTCGGCGATCAGCTCCTTGAAGTCGCGGCCGGACTTGGCCACGAGCGAGGGATTGGTGGTGACGCCATCGAGCAGGCCCGTCTGCGACAGCTCCTCGATCTCCTTGAAATCACCGGTATCGACGAAAAACTTCATCTCGTGCCCCTCCAGGAAGCGATGCTGTACCGTATCTAGGCCGATCTTGGCGCACCGCAAGGGGGCGCCGCAAGCCCTCGCCGCCGGTCAGCGGGTGGCGGCGAGCAGGTAGTCGGCAAGTTCGCCGATGCGATCCTCGGGAATGCCCGCTACGTTGATACGGCTGTCGTTGATCATGTAGACGCCGTCGCGAGTCTTCAGCTCCTGGACCACGTCGGTCGGCAGACCAAGCAGGGAGAACATCCCCGAATGCTCCGCCACGAAGTCGAAATCGGTGGAGTTGGAGCGCTCGCGGATTGCCTCTGCCAGCTTGACGCGCAGGCGCCGCATGCGTTCGCGCATCTCGGTCAGCTCGGCCTCCCACTCGGCCCGCAGTTCCTTGTCCTCGAGGATGACGCGAACGATCTCGGCGCCGTGGTCCGGGGTCTGGCTGATGGTGGCGCGGATGACGTTTTGCATCTGGCTCGACACTACATCCGCCGCCGCCGCGTCGCGGGCCACGGCAATGGCAACGCCGGCCCGTTCGCGATAGAGGCCGAAGTTCTTGCTGGCGGAGAAGGCAACCATGGCTTCGGGAACGGAGGAGACGACCTTGCGCACGCCGTAGGCGTCGCCCTCGAGGCCGTCGCCGAAACCGAGATAGGCGAGATCGATCAACGGGAAGGCGCCGCTCGCCTGCAGGCTCGCCGCGACCACGTCCCACCGCTCTGGCGTCAAGTTGGCGCCGGTCGGATTGTGGCAGCAGCCATGCAGCAGCACGACGTCGTCGGGGGTAAGGTTGTCGATCACCCGCATCATCGCGTCGAAATCGACACTCCGGCTCTCGGTATCGAAATAGGGATAAGGATGCGGGACCATCCCGGCCATCTCGATCAACGGCCAGTGGTTGGGCCAGCTGGGGTCGGAGAGGAACACGCGACCGCCCGGCCGGGCGCGGCCGAGGACGTTGAGCAGGATCGACAGCGCGCCCGTGCCGCCGGCGCCGTTGACGGTGCGGATACGTCCTGCCTCGACGACCCCGCCAAGCGCCAGATCGACCACGGCGGCGGAAAAGCCCTTGTTGCCGACGACGCCCATATAGGTCTTTGTCTTGGCCTGGTCGTGGATGCGCTGCTCGGCCTTGCGTACCGCGCGCATGATCGGGGTGACGCCGCTCTCGTCCTTGTAGACGCCGACGCCGAGATCAATCTTGCCGGGCCGCGGATCGGCGGCGTATTCGGCCATCAGCACGAAGATCTTGTCGAGCGTTGCGGGCTTGAGGGTTTCGAACATGGCGGTGGTCCGGAGAGAGGGAGAGGCGCGGCCTTTATAGGCGGCGGCAGGGGATTTGCAACGGGGGCCGGTGTGGCAGGCGCCGGCTCAGCGGCTCACTCCCAGCCGCTGTAACTCGGCGATCAGCTCCGGCACCAGCACGAAGAGGTCGCCGACCAGGACGTAGTCGGCGATCTTCACCAGCGGCGCTTCCGGGTCGGAATTGATGGCGACGATTTTTTTCGCTCCCTGGATTCCTGCGAGGTGCTGCAGCGCTCCGGAAATGCCGATACCAATATAGAGGTCGGGGGCGATGATCTTGCCGGTCTGTCCCACCTGCCAGTCGTTGGGGGCATAGCCGGCATCGACCGCGGCACGGGTGGCTCCCACCGCTGCGCCGAGAACCGCCGCCAGCTTCTCGATCAGCTGGAAGTTTTCGGCCGAGCCGAGCGCCACGCCGCCACCAACGACGATCTGCGCCGACGACAGGTCCGGCCGGTCGCCCTCGGTCCTTTCAGCACTCACCAAGCGGGCGGCGGCGGCGGCGTTCACATCAGCCTCCACCGCTTCGATTGGGGCCTCGTTGCCCTTAAGGGCCGGACGGAAGGCCGAGGCACGGATCGTCAGCAGCTGCCGCTCCTGGGTGTTGCTGACCGTCTCGAGGGCGTTGCCGGCATAGATCGGCCGTTCGAAACGCGCGGGGCCGAGCACCGCCACCACATCTGTCACCGGCATCAGGTCGAGGACGGCGGCGAGGCGGGGAATGACATCGCGGCCGGTCGCGGAGGCGCTCGCGACGATATGGGTATAGCCGGGGGCCAGCCGCTGCAGCAGCGCGGCAAGCGCCTTCGCGTCGTGGTCCCGATATAGGTGGGCATCGGCAGCGAGGATGCGGGCAACCCCCGCGATCTCGGCGGCCGCGGCGGCGATGCCGGCAACATCGTCGCCAGCCACCAGCACATCCACCGGGCCGAGTTCAGCGACGGCGTTGACGGTGCGGGGGGTGGCGGGCGAGAGCTGGCCGAGGTCGTGCTCGGCGAGAACGAGGGCGGCCATCAGCGCAGCTCCATCTCGGCGACTTCCGAGGAGATCGCTGCCGCCAGTTCGGATATTGAAGCGAGGCTCCTGCCTCCGGCGCGGTCGGCCGGCGGCACCACCTGTTCGACAGTCAGCCGCGGCGCGAGATCGACACCGAAGTTGGCGGCGGGCCGCACGGCCAGCGGCTTCTGGCGTGCCTTCATCACCATCGGCAGGCCGGCGTTGCGCGGGGTGTTGAGGCGCAGATCGGCGGTCACGATCGCCGGCAGGCCGAGGGCGAAGGTGGCACGGCCGTAGTCCATCTCACGGGTCACCTCGAGACCAGTCGCGGTGACGGCAATGGCCGAAGCGAAGGTGGCCTGCGGCCAGTCGAGCAGCCCGCCCAGCATCTGCCCGACCTGGTTGGAATCGTCATCGATCGCCTGCTTGCCGAGGAGCACGAGATCCGGCTTCTCCTCGTCTACGACCGCCCGTAGCAGCTTGGCGACGGTCAGGGTCTCCACGCGCCCCTCCGCCTCGACCAGCAGCCCGCGATGGGCGCCCATGGCGAGGGCGGTGAGTATGACGTCCCTCGCCGCCTGCGAACCCACCGAAATCGCCACGACCTCATCGGCGTGCCCAGCTTCGGCTAGCTGCACCGCAGCCTCGACGGCGTGCTTGTCGAAGGGATTCATCGACAACCGCACGTTGTCGGTCTCGACGCCGCTGCGGTCGGCCCGCACCCGTACGCGGACGGCATGGTCGACGACCTGCTTGACAGCGACCAGGATCTTCATCGGCAGTCCTCCCGAAGCTGCCGCCTCAATCGCAAATGCCGCTCCGGGCGGCAAGCTGGTGCGGAGAAATATCGGTTTCCGTGGGAGCGCCGGAGCAGAACCCTATACTCCCCCTGTTGACGCAGCGTGGCGCAAACCGGCAAAGTCGCGCCTCCCGAAAGCCCAGGACCAACCATGCCCGTCATCAACCGCATCGCGGACTTTCATGCCGATATCACGGCCTGGCGGCGCGACCTTCATGCCCATCCCGAGTTGCAGTACGACGTGCACCGGACGGCCGGAAAGGTCGCGGAGCTGCTGCGGGGATTCGGTATCGACGAGGTGGTGACAGGCATCGGCCGCACCGGCGTGGTCGGCGTCATCCGCGGGCGCGGCCCCGGCCGGGTGATCGGCCTCCGGGCCGACATGGATGCGCTGCCGATCACCGAACGGACGGGTCAGCCGCACGCCAGCAAGAACACCGGCAAGATGCATGCCTGCGGACATGACGGGCACACGGCGATGCTGCTGGGGGCGGCGCGCTATCTTGCCGAGACCCGCAACTTCGACGGCACCGCGGTGCTGATCTTCCAGCCCGCCGAGGAGGGGGGAGCCGGTGGCCGGGCAATGGTCGAGGACGGGCTGATGGAGCGCTTCGGCATCGAGGAGGTGTACGGCCTTCACAACCTGCCGGGACTGGCAGCCGGGACGTTCGGCATCCGTGAGGGCGGCATCATGGCCGCCACCGACGAGTTCCAGATCGTCATCGAGGGGCGCGGCGGCCACGCGGCGCTGCCGCACAACACGGTCGATCCGGTAATGATCGCGGCACAACTGGTGACCGCACTCCACACAATCGTCTCGCGCAACGTCGATCCGATGCGTTCGGCGGTGCTGTCGGTGACGATGCTGAAGGCCGGTGACGCCTTCAACGTCATTCCGCGCAATGCGACGATGACCGGCACCGTGCGGACGCTGGACAACGAGATTCGCGACTTTATGGAGGAGCAGCTGCGGGCGGTTGCCACCGGCCTCTGCGAGACCTTCGGGGCGACGGCGACCATCAACTACCGGCGCGGCTATCCGGTGACGGTGAACACGGCGGAGCAGACGGCGTTCGCCGCGGAGGTCGCAACGGAAGTGGCGGGGGCGGAGCGGGTCAACGCCAATGCCGACGCCACCATGGGTGGCGAGGATTTCGCCTATATGCTGCAGGCGCGACCCGGCGCCTATATCTTCCTCGGCAACGGCGACTCCAGCGAGCTCCATACCGACACCTATGATTTCAACGACGACATCATCCCCATCGGCGTGAGCTATTGGGCGCGATTGGTGGAGGCGGGTCGGCCGGTCGGGTAGGGTCCTATCCGTGGCCGATATCTGGGCAGCGGTCAGGCCGCCGCTCACGGCGGTGGTGCTGGCAGCCGCAGGCGGCTTTGCCGGCAACCTGCTCGGCGTGCCGGCCGGCTGGCTGCTGGGCGGCTCCGTCGCCGTCGCCACGGCCTGCCTGCTGGGCGTGCGGGCGACGCTTCCGGGCTGGCTGCGCGATACCGCCTTCGTGCTCACCGGGCTCTCCATGGGCGCCAGCGTTGACCGCGACAGCCTGACCCTGATGATGCAGTGGCCGGTGACGCTCGCGGCGCTGGTCATCGAATTGATCTGCATCGTCGGCCTCACCGGCTATATGCTGCGCCGGAGCTTCGGGCTCGATTCTGGCACTGCCTATCTCAGTTCGTTCCCCGGCCATCTCAGCTTCGTCATGGGCATCGCCGCCGCGGGCGTCGGTAACCCGCGGCAGATCACCATCATCCAGGTGATCCGGATCATGATGCTGACGATCTGCGTGCCGATCGGGGCGCTGTTCCTGCCGGTCGGCGAGGGCGCGCCGGCGGCGGGGGCGGAATGGATCGCGCTGCCGGCGCTGCTGGCGGTGACCGCCTGCTGCGCCGCGACCGGCTTCCTGTTTACCCGGCTGCGGGTGCCCGCAGGTTACGCGCTCGGGGCGATGGCGGCGGCGATGACGGCGCGGTTCGCCGGCGTGTTCGACGGCGCGATGCCCGAGCCGGTGCTGATCCTTGCCTTCGTCCTGATCGGGGCGCTGATCGGCTCGCGGTTTGCCGGCATCAGCCTCGAGGAGTTCCGCAAGGCGGCGGTGGGCGGGCTGGTGGCAACGCTGATGACTGTCGGCATCGTCACGGTAATCGCTATCGGCGCCAGCCAGCTGGTGGAGATGCCGTTCGGCCAGATCTGGCTGGGTCTCGCGCCGGGCGCGCTGGAGGGCATGGGGGTACTCGGCATTGCACTGGGGTTCGATACCGCCTTCATCGCCGCCCACCATGTGTTCCGGCTGCTGCTGCTGACCATAGCCATCCCGCTAGTGGCGCTGTGGCTGCGCCGCAACGGCAAGTTACCGCCGCCTAGCCCTTGACCCCGCCCTCGGTCAGGCCGCTGACCAGGAAACGCTGGGCGAGCAGGAAGACGACGGTGATCGGCAGCCCGGAGAGGATCGCGGCGGCAGCGAAGTCCCCCCAGAGGTAGCGCTGCTCATAGAGATACTGGCGCGCGCCCACTGCCAGCGTCATGTTGTCGGTCTCGCGCAGCAGCACCGCCGCAGCCGGGTATTCGGCAACGAGGAAGATGAAGGCGAGGACGAAGACCACGGCAAGGATGGGTACCGACATCGGCAGGAAAACGTGGCGGAAGGTCTGCCAAGGCGTAGCGCCATCGATCTGGGCAGCCTTGTCGAGCGCGGGGTCGATGGAGTCGAAATAGCCCTTGATGGTCCAGATGTGCAGGGTGATGGCGCTGAGATAGCTCAGGATCAGCGACCAGTGGCTGTCGACCCCGAGGATCGGCGTGACGTTGCCGAGCGCGTCGAAGATCGTATAGAGCGCGATCACCGTCAGCGCCGCCGGAAACATCTGGATGATCAGCAGGCTGTCGAGCATGAAGCCGCGGCCCTTGAAGCGCAGGCGGGAGAAGGCATAGGCGGCGGTCATCGACAGCATCAGGATGCCGGCCGAGGCGATGACGCCGATCTTGACCGTGTTCCAGAGCCAGAGCAGCACCGGGAAGGGCGGCTGCAGCACGGTGCCGTTCGGCATCTCGTAGGGGATGCCGAAGGCAAGCGACCAGTGTTCGAGCGATATCGTGCGCGGGATGAGGTCGCCGGTGGAGAAGTTGCCGGGCCGGAAGGAAATCGACAGCACGATCAGGAACGGGAACAGGATGAGGGCAATGAAGCCGATAAGGAAGCCGTGCGCGAGCAGCTTCTTCCACAACAGTTCGCGCGGGTGCTGGACGATCATGGTGCGTCTCCGGGGACTCCGGCGGTTACCGTTGCCCCCCTCCCAGCCTCCCCCGCAAGGGGGGAGGTGCCGCCCGGTGTTTCGGACCGGATCGTGCCACGAGCACAATGGAGCACCCTCCCCCTTGCGGGGAAGGATGGGGAGGGGGTGGCGCCGTGCCCCGATGCTGACGTCGTGCTCATCTCACCCCCTCCCCCGCGCTTCCGCGGCCTTCCGCAGCGCCACGAAGTTGGCGTAGGCGATGACGCCGACGACGATGAAGATGAGGGTCGAGATGGCGCCGGCTAGGCCGAAGTTCTGGCCCGCGTCCTGGAAGCTGATGCGGTAGGTGAAGGAGCCGAGGATATCGGTCTTGCCGGCGGGAATCTGGGTGCCGGGGATATCCGGCAGCCCCCGCGTCAGCAGCAGGATCAGCACGATGTTGTTAAAGTTGAAGGCGAAGTTGGAGATCAGCAGCGGCACGAAGGGTGGCAGGATCTGCGGCAGCGTGACCGAGAAGAAGGTGCGCAGCGGCCCGGCACCCTCGAGGGCCGCGGCCCGGTACTGCTCCGCCGGCACCGACTGCAGATAGCCCATGCCGAGCAGCAGCATGTAGGGGTACCCGAGCCAGGTGTTGACGATCAGCGTCATGGCGCGGGCAAGGGTCGGATCGGAGGTCCATTGCGGCTTCGCCCCGAACAGCATCTCGAGGATCAGGTTGATCTCGCCGAAATTCTGGTTGAAGAGGCCGCGGAAGACGAGGATCGAGATGAAGGCGGGGACAGCGTAGGGCAGGATCAGGAGGATGCGGTAGATCGTCTTGCCGCGCAGGTGCTCCCACTGCAGGATCGACGCCAGCAGGATGCCGAGGGTGAAGGTGAAGATCATGGACAGCGTCGCGAAGGTGACGGTCCAGACGAAGATCTCCAGCATCGGCTCGCGGATGCCCTCCGAAAACAGCACCTTCTCGAAATTGGCGAGGCCGACATGCACCCGCCAGCCGGGCGGCACCGCCTGCCCCACCTCGTTGCGGTAGAAGCCGATGCTGTCGTCGGCGACGAGACGTGAGCCGTCGACGGTGTTGACCAGCACGCCCTCGCCCGCGCGCTGGTAGACCGAGGTCACCTTGGCGAAGCTGCGGAGGCCGGAGGGCTGGATCTCGCTGCCATCGGGCAGCCGCGCGGTCACCGCCGCGAGTTCGGCGCGGAGCGCAACGACGTCGCGCATCGGCAGGATGTCGTCCGGCGCTGCCGCGACCGGCTGCAGGTCGAGGGTGGCGGGCGTACCGTCGAGGGGGAAGGGTTCGCTCAGCAGTCCGCCGTCATCCTCGGGCAGGAACAGCCGGTAGCCGCCCTCGGCGGCAACCAGGGAGAAGGGCCGTTCGGTCGACTTGTCGACGGTACGCTGGTTCAGGTGGTAGGCGGTCACCCGGTCGAATGTCAGCAGGTTGCGGGCGCCGAAATTGGTGAAGCCGACATAGCTGGTATAGAGCACCGGCAGGGCGATGAAGATCAGTACCGCGGCAACGGCCGGGAAAACGAAGCGGGCGGTGTAGAAGCGCCGGCGCCCGAATACCACCACGATGCCGAGCGCCAGCGCCATGACCACCACGGCAAAGAGCGGCTCGCCTGCGAGATAGAGGCCCCAGACGACATAGAGCAGGCCAAGCGTCAGAAGTCCGAGCGCGGCATAGCGGGCGATGTCGCCGAGGGCCAACCGTAGATCGGGCAAGGCCGCCGGCGGGCGCTCAGACAGGGCCGGCGCGGTCATGCCTGGCCCCTTGCAATGTCCGCTCGACCGTGACCTACCGGCCACGCCGCCACCCCCTCCCCAACCCTCCCCGCAAGGGGGAGGGTGTTCAAACGCGTTTGTGGCACCACCCTGCGCAGGCCACAGGACGGCACCTCCCCCCTTGCGGGAGAGGATGGGAGGAGGGTGGAGACGCGCATGGTCATCGCGACGCGTGTGGGCTCCATCGCGGCTTCGATGCCGCTACTCCGCAAGCGTTCGCTGCGCAGCGTCGTCCAGTGCCTCGTCGACGGTCTGGGCGCCGGAGGTGATGTTGGTCAGAGCCGGGCCCATCGCCGCCCAGAACTTGCCCATGGCCGGAGTCGATGGCATGGGCACGCCGGCCTGTGCGTTGGCCAGCGTCGCCGCCACGTGCTCATCATCGGCAAGGGTTTCGGCGAAGCTCTTGTCGGCTACGGCGCCGAGCGGCACGTCGTCGTCGATCGTCTGCAGGCCCTCGTCGGTGAGCAGGTAGTTCTCGATGAACTCCACGGCGAGGTCCTTGTTGGGCGACGCCGCATTGATGTTGGCCGCCAGCACGCCGACGAAGGACTTGCTCGGTTGACCATCGACCGACGGTACGGGCGCAACGCCGAAATCGATGCCCGACGCCTCGAGATTGGCCCAGGCCCAGGGGCCGTTGATCATCATGGCCGTCTCGCCCTTGTTCATCGCCGCGTCCATGACGCCATAGTCGACGCCCGGTGGCATGATGCCCTCGTCGATCAGCCGCCGCAGCATGGCGGCGCCCTTCTTGGCGCCCTCGTTGTTCACGCCGGTGACGGTCGCGTCGTAGCTGCCGGAGTCATCCTTCTCGAAGGCGAAGCCGCCATTGGCCATCAGCATCGGCATGGTGAAGTAGGTGTTGTTGTAGTCCCAGAGGATCGGCGTCACCCCCTCGGGCAGGTCCATCGAGAAGATCTCCTCGAAGGAGGCCGGCGGCTTCGGCACCAGTTCCTTGTTGTAGATCAGCCCGACCGCCTCCACGGCGATGGGATAGCCCCAGGTCTGCCCGTCGAAGGTCACGGCATCCCAGGCGAAGTCGAAGATGCCCTCGCGAATTTCGGGCGAGGGATCGACCGGGGCGATTAGGCCGGCGGCGGCCCACTCGCCGAAGCGGTCATGGGCCCAGATGAAGATGTCGGGGCCGTCGCCGGTGGCCGCGGATTGCTGGAATTTGTCGGTCACCGCCTCCGGGTGCTCGACCACCACTTCGATGCCCAGTTCCTCGGTGAAGCGGTCACCTATCTCCTGCAGCCCGTTATATCCCTTGTCGCCGTTGATCCAGACCAGCAGCGATCCCTCCTCGAACGCCGCGCTCAGCGACGTCGAGGTGAGGAGCAGTGCAGTCGCAACGGCCAGTCTTGCCAGATTCACACGCATGGTTGTCCCTCCCGGACATTGCTAACGGCTAGCCGGCGACCTCGCCGGCATCCGTCTTCTGAAGCCGCCCCTTCTCGGGACGACCGTTGAACTCGAGGGCGAGCCGGCCGCGGGCGTTCGGCGCCTCGCGCAGCAGGACATAGCCGCTGCCGGCAAGCGATAGCTGTTGATTACGCAGTTCGGCGCCCTGCGCCAGCGCCATGGTCTCGCTTTCGACCGCGCCGCGCAGGCCCATCTGCACCGGCTCCGGCGACAGGTTGAAGATGCAGAGGAAACTCTCCCCATCCCCGGTGCGCCGGAAGGCCAGCACCGGCTCGGCCGCCTTCAGAAACGCGATCTCGCCGTCGACCAGCGCCCGGTGCTGCTTTCGGAAGGCGATGGCGGCGCGGTAGAAATTCAGCATCGAGCCTGGCGAGGCGTCCTGGGCGGCGACGTTGCGGGCACTGTGCGGCGGCTTGACGGGCAGCCAGGGCGTGCCGGTGGTGAAACCGTTCGGCGCCCCGCCCTCCTCCCACGGCATTGGCGTGCGACAGCCGTCGCGCCCCTTGTATTCCGGCCAGAAGCGGATGCCCGGGGGGTCGGTCAGCTCCTCGAACAGGATGTCCGCCTCCGGCAACCCCAGTTCCTCGCCCTGGTAGAGGCAGACGGAGCCCTTGAGGGTGAGCAACAGCAGTGCCGTCTGGCGACCGAGATCGTCGGCATCGGCACCGTGCTCCGCCCAGCGCGAGACCTGACGTGTGACGTCGTGGTTGGAAAAACTCCAGCAGGGCCAGCTGTCGGAGCCGGAGGCGAAGAACTTGCGGACCCGACTGCGGAAATGCTCGGCCGAGAAATGCCCATCGAGGAATTCGAAGGAATAGCACATGTGCAGCTTGTCGCCGCCCGCCGTGTACTCCGCCATCAGTTCGAGACCGCGGTGACTGTCCCCAACCTCGCCCACGGAGGTGGTTCCGGGAAACTCGTTCAGCAACTGGCGGACACGCTTCAGGAACGGGATGTTCTCCGAACGGCTCTTGGAGTAGCGGTGCTCCTGCATGTCGTATGGATTGACCGCATAGGGCAGGTGCTCGGGTCGGCGGGCCGGCGGATTGTTGCGCAGTTCCGCATCGTGGAAGTAGTAATTCACGGTGTCGAAGCGGAAGCCGTCGACGCCGCGCTCGAGCCAGAAGCGGAGCACGTCGAGGACCGCTTCCTGTACCGCCGGGTTGTGGAAATTGAGATCCGGCTGCTCGGCAAGGAAGTTGTGCAGATAGTACTGGCGGCGGCTCGGATTCCATTCCCAGGCGCGGCCGCCGAACACCGACGGCCAGTTATTGGGCGGCGAGCCGTCCTTCTTTGGATCCGCCCAGACATACCAGTCGGCGCGGGCATTTGTGCGGCTGAGGCGGCTCTCGCGGAACCAGGGATGCTGGTCCGAGGTGTGGCTCACCACCTGGTCGATGATCACCTTGAGGCCCAGCGCATGGGCGCGCTCAATGAGCGCGTCGAAATCCTCGAGGCTGCCGAAGAGCCGGTCGACCTCCAGGTAGTCGGAGACGTCGTAGCCCATGTCGGCCTGCGGCGACTTGAAGAAGGGCGACAGCCAGATGGCGTCGACGCCGAGGCTCGCGATGTGGTCGAGGCGCCGCAGGATGCCGGGCAGATCACCGATGCCGTCGCCATTGCTGTCCTGGAAGGACCGCGGATAGACCTGATAGATCACTCCGCCGCGCCACCACTCCTGCATGCGTCACTCCTGCCGACAGATCTGCGCTAGTGTTGTCATCCGCGGCTGAAAAGCAAACGGCTTTTGCTGTTGCTCCGGCGGCCTTTCCAATTGTCTTGCAACGAGAGAGATTGCATCCTCGCGAGAGTGTCCGGAGGGAGCATGGTGGCGCTGGAACGAGAGGCGGAGCCGGCTCCGCCGGTGCTGGAACTGCGCGGGCTGGGGAAGCGCTTCGGGGCGGTGGAGGTGCTGCGGTCGCTCGACATCGAGATGGCCGCCGGCGAGTTCCTGGTGCTGGTCGGGCCCTCGGGCTGTGGCAAGTCGACGCTGCTCAACTGCATCGCGGGGCTGGACGAGACCAGCAGCGGCACCATCCGCATCGGCGGGCGCGACGTCACCAAGGTGCCGCCGCGCGACCGCGACATCGCGATGGTGTTCCAGAGCTACGCCCTCTACCCGACGATGACGGTGGCCGAGAACATCGGCTTCGGCATGCGGGTGCGCCGCATCGCCCGTGCAGAACAGCAGCGGCGGATTGCCGAGGTCGCCAAGCTGTTGCAGATCGAGCCACTGCTGGAGCGGAAGCCGGGCGCCCTCTCCGGCGGACAGCGGCAACGGGTGGCCATGGGTCGGGCGCTGGTGCGCGAGCCGGTGCTGTTCTTGTTCGACGAGCCCCTTAGCAATCTCGACGCCAAGCTGCGGGTGGAGCTGCGGGGAGAGATCAAGCGCCTGCACCAGCGGCTGAGCGCCTCCATCGTCTATGTCACGCATGACCAGGTGGAGGCGATGACGCTGGGCACGCGAATCGTGGTCCTCAACCAGGGCATGATCCAGCAGATCGGCACGCCGGCAGAAATCTATGAGAGGCCGGCCAATCTCTTCGTCGCCGACTTCATGGGGTCGCCACCGATGAACCTCGTGCCGGCGAGCTTCAGCACGCAGGGCGGCATCGGGTTCATCCGCTTCGGGAACGGTAATCAGCAGCTGCGGTTGCCGGTGACACCCGACCCGCTGCTCAAGCGCTACGTCGCCGGCGGCGGCGCGGCCTGCGCCGTCGTGGTCGGGCTGCGGCCGGAGGCGCTGCTGCCGGGATCCGGCGCCGACTCCCTGCGCCTCCGCGCCGACAGCGTCGAGAACGCCGGCTCCGACACCTTTGCGACCTTCCAACTCGGCAGCGTCACCATCACGGCCCGGCTCCCCGGCCGGATCGGTCTGGCAGCCGGCGAGGAGATCAGCCTCGGCGTCGATCCGGACACCCTGAGCTTCTTCGATCCGGAAAGCGGCCTGCGGCTCGGCTAGCGAGGATGCAATGGTCGCCCTCGTGCCGGCAATGCTGCTAGACGGGTGCAGGGCCGCGACCCGCTCAGGCTATGTCGCGGTAGGCGACAGACGGCATCTGGGTCGCGAGCTTGCCGCCGCTGATGTCGATCGTGGCGCCGGTGATGTAGCCGGCAAGGTCGGAGGCGAGGAAGCAGACGAGATTGGCGACGTCGGCGGGACTCCCCCAGCGACGGAGGGTCAGCGTGTCGAGCAGTCGCGCCTGTTCTTCGGCGGGACGTCCGGCGAACCCGTTCATGTCGGTGGGAATCATGCCTGGCGCATAGGCATTGACGGTCACGTTCCAGGGGCCGAGTTCGCCAGCGAGCACCCGCGTCATGGAGACGACGCCGGCCTTGGAGGCCGCATAGGCGGCGCCGCCGACGCCGGGAACGATGGCGGCAAAGGATGCGGCGTTGAGGATGCGCCCGGAGCGCTGCCGCTTCATCGTCGGCACCACCGCCTGGCACATCAGGAACATCCCCTTGAGGTTGATGTCCATGTTGAGGTCCCAGACCTCCTCGCGCAGCGTCTCGATCGGCGCCCCCGAGGCGACGCCGGCATTGTTGACGAGAATGTCGATGGTGCCGAACTCGGCAAGCACCGCCTCGACCACAGCCCGGTTGTCGGTGGCACTCCGTACGTCGCAGAGCAGCTGCGCACCGCGCCAGCCGTTGCCCTGCCACTCGGCCGTCGCGGCATCGAGCAGGTCCTGCCTGACGTCGGTGACGACGACCACGGCGCGCTCGGCCGCCAGCGTCCTCGCGATCTCATAGCCGATGCCGCGGCCGGCACCGGTGACGATTGCGACCTTGTCGCGGAGGTCGATGAGCATCAGACCACGGCGCTCGGCAGTGGCTCGCCGGCAAAGTGCGCGTCGAGATTGGCGACCACCAGAGCCCCCATCTGCTGCCGCGTCTGATTGGTGGCGCTGCCCTGATGCGGCGAGAGCACGACGTTGTCGAGCCCGAACAGAGCCTCCGGCACCTGCGGCTCGTTCTCGAACACGTCGAGGGCCGCCCCGGCGAGCCCGCCCGTCTGCAGCAACTCCACAAGTGCCGGTTCGTCCACCAGAGTGCCCCGTCCCATATTGACGAAGAAGCCGTCCGGTCCCAGCGCCTCGAGGACCTGCCGCGAGATGATGCCCTCGGTCGACTTGCCGCCCGGCGCCACCGCCACCAGCCACTGGCAGTCGCGCGCCATCGCGGCGAGGTCGTCGTAGTAGACGTAGGGTTCGAACGGCTGCCGGCGGCGGCCGTGATAGACGACGCGCATCCGCATCGCCTGGGCACGAGTGGCGATCTCCTTGCCGATGCGGCCGAGGCCGAGAATGCCGACGGTCTTGCCGTTGAGTTCCGACTGCAGCGGGTAGTTCCCGGCCGGCCATTTGCCCTGCCGCACATGCTGGTCGGCCTGAGGGATGCGGCGGGCCAGCGCCACCATGAGCCCGATGGTGAGTTCGGCCATCGCGTCGTTGAGCACGCTGGGGGTGTTGGTGACGCGGATGTTCCGCTCCCTGGCGGCGGCGGTGTCGATGGTGTCGTAGCCCACGCCGAAATTGGCGATGATCTCGAGCTTGGGCAGCTTGTCCATCAGCCCGCCGTCGACATGTCCGCCGGCGATCGCCCGCACCCGGGGAGCAACCTCGCCAATCAATGCGGCGGGGTCCTGCGCCTCGTGCAGCTTGTGCACCGTATAGCGCTGGGCCAGCGCCTCTTCGCAGCTGGTAAGGAGCTTGTGGGTCTGGAGGATGTCGATGGTCATCGGGGCCTGCCGTCGGTGCGCGGGAGGCCGTGATCCTGCACAGATTCAAACTTCGTTCAATGCGCCCGGTGCCGGTCTCAGAGGCTCAGCAGATAAAGCCAGCCGCTGATCGTGATCATGGAGCCGACGGTGGTGATGAGGATGGTGTTGGTGGCGACATTGACGCCGCGATTGTAGTAGGTGGCGAAGACATAGACATTGATGCCTGCCGGCATGGCGGCGAGCAGCACGCCGTAGCGCGCGAAATCGGGGTCCACCTTCAGCACCGGCACCATCAGCACCCAGGCGATGGCCGGGTGGACGACCAGCTTGAGCAAGGACATCGCGAGTGCCTGCGGCCAGTTTTCCGAGAGGCGGTACTCATTCAGCGCGCCGCCCAGCCCGAAAAGCGCCGCGGGCAGCACCGCCGCCGACATCATGGTGAAAAATGCCATGCCCGGCTCGGGCATCTGCAATCCTGAAAAATTGCCGAGCAGACCGAGCCCGACACCCCAGAGCAGCGGGTTCTGCACCACCCGCACGGCGGCGGCACCCAGGGCGCGGTGCAGGGGCGCCCCGTCCCGGCGCATCAATTCCATCACCAGCATGCCGCCGGTGATCAGCATCGGTGCGTGGAAGGCGATAATCGAAAAGACGATCGGGAGCGATTGGGCGCCGTAGGCGCGCTGCAGGAGCGGGATGCCGATCAGCACGGTGTTGGTGAACATGGCGGCGAAGCCGGAAGCCACCCCCGCGCCCGGCTTCTCGCGGAAGACGCGGATGGCGAGGAAGATGCCGGCGACGAAGGAGAACACCGAGCCGATGAAGAACGGGACGATGATCGAGAGATTGAAGGTGGCGCCGAAATCCGACGTCAACATGGCCTGGAACAGCAGGCAGGGAGTCGCGAAATTGTTGACGAAGGCAACGAGGCCCCGCACGCCCTCCGCCGGATACAGTCGGAATCGAACCGCCAGGTATCCGAGGGCGAGGATGCCGAAGACCGGCAGGACGACGTTGACGGTGGAGAGCATGGGCGGCACAGCCGGGCGCGGGTTCACACCCTAGTGCACGCCGATCGGGTAACCGTCAACAAGCGCCCACAGCAGGGCCGGACGGCGGCGGCCTAGACCCATCGGAAGACGAAGACGAACCACAGCACCGCGATGGCCAGCGGCGCCCAGAGCGGTGACCCCACCAACCCCAGCCAGCCGAGGAAGATAAAGGCGGAGCCGAGCAGCGAGATGAACAGCCGGTCGCCGCGGGTGGTGTCGATGCCGAAGACGCCGCGGCGCGGGTCGCCGCCGGGCGAGCGCCATTCCCACACCGCCATGGTGGAGATGCAGATGGCGATGAAGATGAAGAAGGCGGCGGTTGGCCAGGTCCAGGCCATCCAGCCAAGGCCGAGGTCAAAGCCCATCACACCCTCCCCAGCGCGAAGCCGCGGGCGATGTAGTTGCGGACGAAGTAGATGACGATGGCCCCCGGGATCAGTGTCAGTGATCCTGCCGCAGCCAATAGCCCCAGTTCATAGCCGGACGAACTCGCCGTTCGGGTCATGGTGGCGGCGATGGGCTTGGCGGCGACCGAGGTCAGCGTCTTGGCCAGCAGCAGCTCGACCCAGGAGAACATGAAGCAGAAGAAAGCAGCGACACCGATGCCGGCGGCGATGGTCGGGAGGAAGATCTTGATGAAGAACTTCCAGAACGGATAGCCATCGACATAGGCAGTTTCGTCCAACTCCTTGGGGACCGACGACATGAACCCCTCGAGGATCCAGACCGCCAGCGGGATGTTGAACAGCGTGTGCGCCAGCGCCACCGCGACATGCGTGTCGAACAGGCCGACGGCGGAATAGAGCTGCAGGAAGGGCAGTGCGAATACCGCGGGCGGCGCCATACGGTTGGTCAGGAGCCAGAAGAACAGGTGCTTGTCGCCGAGAAACCGATAGCGTGAGAAGGCGTAGGCGGCCGGCAAGGCCGCCAGCAGCGAGATCACGGTGTTGAGCGTCACGTAGATGATGGAGTTGATGTAGCCGTTGTACCAGACGGAGTTGGTGAAGATCTCAGCATAGTTGGCGAGGGTGAACTCGCGCGGCCACAGGGTGAAGCCGCCGAGGATCTCGTTGGTCGACTTGAACGACATCGACAGCAGCCAGTAGATCGGCAGCATCAGGAAGATGATGTAGACGGTGGGAACGAGCCAGCGGGCGGTTCTCATCTCAGCTCTCCTCGTTCCGCATCATCAGGGTGTAGAACACCCAGCTGATCGCCAGCACGATCAGGAAGTAGACGATGGATGTCGCCGCCGCCGGCCCGAGGTCGAACTGGCCTAAGGCGGTCTTCACCAGATCGATGGACAGCAGCGTCGTCGAACTTCCCGGGCCGCCGCCGGTAAGCACCGACACCTCGGTGTAGATCATGAAGCTGTCCATGAAGCGCAGCAGCACGGCGATGGTCAGCACCCGCTTCATCTTGGGGAGCTGGATGTAGCGGAACACCGCCCACGGCCGCGCGCCATCGATCTTGGCGGCCTGGTAGTAGGCCTCGGGGATCGACACCAGGCCGGCATAGGCGAGCAGCACCACCAACGAGGTCCAGTGCCAGACGTCCATGGCGATCAGGGTCACCCAGGCCGAGACCGGCTGCCGTGTGTAGTTGTAGTCGATGCCGAGCGAATTGAGCGTGTGGCCGAGCAGGCCGATGTCGGGCAGCGCCATGATGTTCCACATCGCCCCGACGACGTTCCACGGAATGAGCAGCGGCAGGGCCATCAGCACCAGGCAGACCGACACCCAGGGGCCGCGCCTGGGCATGGTGAGCGCAATCGCGACACCGAGCGGGATCTCGATCAGGAGGATGGTGCCGGTGAAGAACAGCTGGCGGCCGAGCGCGCCGTGGAAGCGCGGGTCGCGCAGCACCTGCTCGAACCAGGTGACGCCGGACCAGAAGAAGGTGTTGTCGCCGAAGGTCTCCTGGACCGAGTAGTTGACGACGGTCATCAGGGGGATGAGGGCGTTGAACGCCACCAGCGCGACCACGGGAATGACTAGAAACCAGGCGCGGTTGTCGGCGGTCTTGTTCATCGGCCTGCTCCCCCTATCAACCAGCCGTCGCGGTAGAGCCGCGCCTGGCCGGGCGCAAAGCCGAGATGGACGGCATCGGACGGAATCGGCTTGCCTTCGTCGACCAGCAGCTTGATGCGATGCCCGCTGCTCTGGGTGTCGACAATGCGGTAGCGGCCGGCGTCGGCGACGCCGGTGATGGTGGCCGGGATGCCGGTGGGAGCGAAATCGACGAATTCGGGGCGGACCCCGAGTTCGATCGTGCCCTCGGAGGCCGCAACCGGATTGGCCACTTCGACCGGCAGGCCCTCGAACAGCGCCCTGCCGTTGTCGATCGCCACCGGCAGCACGTTCATGCCTGGAGAGCCGATGAAATGGCCGACAAAGGTGTGCTGGGGCTGCTCGAACAGTTCCACCGGCGTGCCGATCTGCACCACCTGCCCGGCGTTCATGACCACCACCTGGTCGGCGAAGGTCAGCGCCTCGGTCTGGTCGTGGGTCACATAGATCATGGTGGTGCGGACGCGCTGGTGCAGCTCGCGGAGCTTGGAGCGGAGCACCCATTTGAGGTGCGGGTCGATCACCGTCAGCGGCTCGTCGAACATCACGAGGTTGACGTCGGGTCGCACGAGGCCGCGGGCCAGCGAGATCTTCTGCTTGCCGTCGGCAGTCAGGCCCGAGGCCCGCTGCTTCAGCGTCGGCGTCAGTTCCGTCAGTTCGGCGATTTCGCGGACCCGCGGCGCGATCTCCGCCTCCGGCATGCCGCGGTTCCGCAGCGGGAAAGCGATGTTGTCGTAGACGCTCATGGTGTCGTAGACGACGGGGAACTGGAACACCTGGGCGATGTTGCGCGCCTCCGGCGAGAGGTCGGTCACGTCGCGACCATCAAAGAGGATATGTCCTTCGGTCGGGCGGAGAAGTCCGGACATGATGTTGAGCAGCGTGGTCTTGCCGCAGCCGGATGGCCCGAGCAGCGCGAAGGCGCCGCCATCGGCCCAGTCGAGGTCGAGCGGCCGCAGGGCCCATTCGACGTCACCCTCCGAAGGGTCGAAGTAGGTGTGGGCGAGGTTTTCCAGCGTGATCCTGGCCATCAAGCGCTTCCTCTCACGCGTTCGCCGGTCGGCGTGAACAGCATGGCCTGCCGCAGGTCGGCGAAGAAGTTTCCGACCGACCCGACGGCGACCCGGTGCACGCCGTGAGACTGGCTTACCCAGGTCGCGTTGGGCAGTTCGAAATGAATGACGCTTTCGGAGCCGGAGATCTCAGTGACCAGCACCTTGCCGCTCAGCGGCGCATCGTCGTTGTGCCGACGCTCGATCGTCACGTTGTGGGGCCGCAGGGCCAGCGTGTAGTCGCCATCGGCAGCACCGACGAGAACCGGCGGCACCGCCCAGTCCACGTCGCCCGGCGCCAGTAGCCGGCCGCCCCGCTTGCGCACGCCGATGGTGTTGATCGGCGGCTCGGAGAAGATGGCGGCGCTTTCGAGGTCCGTCGGTTCGCGGTAGACGGTTCCGGTGGGACCAAACTGCCGCACCCGGCCCTTGGCGAGCGCCGCGGTATGGCCGCCCAGCAACAGGGCCTCGGAGGGTTCGGTGGTGGCGTAGACCACGGTGCAGCCGCGCCCCGACAGCAGCTTGGGCAATTCGTCGCGTAGTTCCTCGCGTAGCTTGAAATCGAGATTGGCCAGCGGCTCGTCGAGCAGCACCAGGTCGGCGTCCTTTACGAGGGCGCGGGCAAGCGCCGTGCGCTGTTGCTGGCCGCCCGAGAGCTCAGACGGCCGGCGGTGCAGCATCGGCGTCAGGCGCAGCAGGTCGGACACCGCGTAGACGCGTGGCTTGATATCGGCCGTCTTCATCCCGGCGACACGCAGCGGCGAGGCGATGTTCTCGAAGACGTCGAAGTTGGGGTAGTTGATGAACTGCTGGTAGACCATCGAGACGTTGCGCTGCTGCACCGGCACGCCGGTCACGTTCCGGCCGCGGAACCACACCTCGCCCTCTGTGGGGCGCTGCAGTCCCGCCATCAGCTGCATCAGCGTGGTCTTGCCGGCGAGCGTCGTGCCGAGCAGGATGTTGAAGCCCTCATCCTCGAGTGTGAGATCGGTCGGATGAATATGGACCTCGTTGCCCACAACCTTGGATACGTTGCGCAGTTCTAGCGACATCGTGGGCTCGCTCGCGGCAGGGGATCAGTTTGCGGCTCCGGAGCCTGAGGCACCCCGGAGCCGCCATCCTTGGGAGGATGCTACTGGTTCTCGGTCCAGCGCTTGACGAGTTCGTCATAGGCGATGGTCTCGCCCTGCGGCTTCTCGTTCTCGAGCTTGGCCTGCGGACCATTTTCCTTGCCAAGCCACTCGGCCGGATCGACCTCGGGATTTAGCCGCGGACCGCAACCGCCATAGGTGTTGTTGGCCTCGTCGGCGGCCTGCATGCGGGCCATGGTGATGTCCATTTCGGAGGCGAGGCGGTCCATGGCTTCCTGGGCCGTGAAGGCACCTGAGTTCACGTCACCGATCTGCTGCCACCAGATCTGGGCGAGCTTCGGATAATCCGGCACGTTGATGCCGGTGGGGCTCCACAGCACGCGGTCGGGCGAGCGGTAGAATTCTACCCAGCCGCCGAGCTTCGGTGCCCGCTCGGTGAAGCTCTCATGCCGAATGTCGCTGTCGCGGATGATGGTGAGACCGGTATGCGCCTTCTTCAGCGAGACCGTCTTCGAGACCACGAACTGGGCGTAGAGCCAGGCGGCCGCCATGCGATCGGGTGGGGTGGACTTGAACAGCGTCCACGAACCGACGTCCTGGTAGCCGAGCTTCTGGCCTTCCTTCCAGTAGGGGCCATGCGGCGAGGGGGCCATCTTCCAGAGCGGCGTCCCTTCCTCATCAACTGTGTTGTTGCCCTCGCTCTGGGGCTTCACCATGTCGGCGAGGAACGCCGTATACCAGAAGATCTGCTGGGCGACGTTCCCCTGCGCCAGGGCGGGCAGCGACTGATAGAAGTCATAGTCGGCGGCGCCCGGCGGGGCGTAGGCCCGGAGCCACTCGTCCCACTTGCGGATGGCGTAGACTGAGGCCGGGCCGTTTGTCTCGCCACCGCGGCTGACGGACGCACCCTGGGGGTTGCAGGTCCCCTCCTCCATGCGGATGCCCCATTCGTCGATCGGGCGTCCGTTCGGGAGGCCGGTCGAGCCGGCGCCGGCCATCGAGAGCCAGGCGTCGGTCATGCGCCAGCCGAGATCGGGCGCACGCTTGCCGTAGTCCATGTGACCATAGATGCGGACGCCGTCGATCTCCTGGACGTCCTCACTGAAGAACTCGGCGATGTCCTCATAGGCCGACCAGTTCACCGGCACGCCCAGATCGTAACCGTACTTGGCCTTGAACTGCTCCTTCAGGTCCTCCCGCTCAAACCAGTCGGCGCGGAACCAGTAGAGGTTGGCGAACTGCTGGTCCGGCAACTGCCACACCTTGCCGTCGGGCCCCGTGGTGAAGGAGATACCCATGAAGTCGTCGAGGTCGAGCATCGGGTCGGTGACGTCGGCGCCCTCGCCGGCCATGTAGTCGGTGAGGTTCACGGCGCTTTGCAGCCGCGAATGCGTCCCGATCAGGTCGGAATCGTTGACATAGGCGTCGTAGAGGTTTCGATTTGTCTGCATCTGGGTCTGGACGGCCTGAACGACTTCGCCTTCACCCAGGATCTGGTGGTTCACCTTGATGCCGGTGATCTCCTCGAATGCCTGCGTCAGGACCTGAGCTTCATATTCATGCGTCGGAATGCCCTCACTCAGGACGTTGATCTCCATCCCGGCATAGGGCTCTGCAGCTTCGATGAACCACTCCATCTGCGCCAGCTGCTCTTCGCGAGTCAGCGTCGACGGCTGAAACTCGCTGTCGATCCACTTCTCCGCCGCGGCCATGTCGGCGAAAGCCGGACCGGCATACGACATCACGGCCACAGTCGCGACCGTGACCAACAAGTTGGTCTTCATAGGATTTCCCTCCCTGAACCACCGGCGCCCGCAGGCGCCGTCCGCTTCTCCTCCAGAAGCTGTTAACTACCATCAAATGAAAAAAAACGAACGTCAAGCGAAAATATGGCTATCGAAGTGAATGCGCGTGCCTTATATGTGAACCCAGAACAGGGGAGGATTGACGTGGAACGGCTAACGCCACGTCAGACCGACATCCTGGCGCTGGCCCGACAGCACGGGCGCGTCGATGTCGATGGACTGGCGCTGCATTTCAACGTCACGCCGCAGACGATCCGCAAGGATCTCAATGATCTATGCGACCGGCGGCTGCTCAACCGGATGCACGGCGGCGCCACCTACCCATCGGGCGTTGCCAATTACGGCTACGAGGCACGGCGGATGCTGGCGGCCGAGGGGAAGCGCCGGATCGGCCTGAAAGCGGCGGAACTGATTCCGGACCATGCCTCGATCGTCATCAATATCGGCACCACCACCGAGCAGGTGGCAATGGCGCTTCGCCGCCACGAGGGCATCATGGTGGTGACCAACAACATCAATGCGGCGAATATCCTGCGGGAGGTGCAAAGCGCCGAGGTGGTGATCGCCGGCGGGCTGGTGCGGCAGTCGGACGGCGGCGTCGTGGGCGAAGCCGCGGTCGACTTCATCCGCCAGTTTCGCGTCGACTATGCAATCATCGGCGTATCGGCGATCGACACCGATGGAACGCTCCTCGATTTCGATTTCCGAGAAGTGAAAGTGGCGCAGGCAATTATCGAAACTGCCCGCGAAACCATCCTCGTCGCCGACGCCATGAAGTTCTCCCGCAAGGCGCCGGTCCGTATCGGGCATCTGGAGCAGATCGACGTGTTCGTCACCGACGAGCCGCCGCCGTCCGAGATCGCGGAAATCTGCATGGCAGCGGGCGTCCGCCTTGAGATCGCCGGAGACGAACTCCTAGAGAAATCCGTGGCATGAGCGAGGCTGAGCGGAAACAGCCCTATGACGTTCTGGTCATCGGCGGCGGCATCAATGGCTGCGGTATCGCCCGCGACGCTGCCGGCCGGGGCTATTCGGTGCTGCTGGCCGAGATGGAGGACCTCGCTTCCGGCACCTCCTCGGCGGCCACCAAGCTGGTGCATGGCGGGCTGCGCTATCTCGAGCACTATGAGTTCCGTCTCGTCCACGAATCGCTCGCCGAACGCGAGGTGCTGTGGGCCTCGGCGCCGCACATCATCTGGCCGCTGCGCTTCGTGCTGCCGCATCACCAGGGGCTGCGGCCGGCCTGGCTGCTGCGGCTCGGCCTGCTGGCCTATGATACGCTGGGAGGGCGCAGGCTGCTGCCGCCGACGCGGACACTCGACCTGCGGACCGATCCCGCAGGAGAGCCCCTCAAACCCGGCTACCACACCGGCTTCGAGTATTCTGACTGCTGGGTCGACGATGCGCGGATGGTGGCACTCTGCGCTCGTGACGCCGCCGCACGCGGCGCCAACATCCGCACGCGGACAAAGGTGGTGGCGGCACAGCGCGAGGGCGGCCTGTGGACGGTGGATCTCGAGGACGCGGCCGACGGGCGGCAGCAGGTGCAGGCGCGGCTGCTGGTGAATGCGGCGGGCCCGTGGGTGGATCGGGTTATCAACGAGGCGGTGGGCCAGATCGAAAACCGCAATGTGCGGCTGGTGAAGGGAAGCCACATCGTCGTCCGGCGGCTCTTCCAGCACGACCGCTGCTACATCTTCCAGAACGCCGACAATCGCATCGTCTTCGCCATTCCCTACGAAAATGACTTCACCCTTATCGGGACCACCGACGAGGATTACGCGGGCGAACCAGGCGAGGCGCGCATCAGTGCCGACGAGACCGCCTATCTCTGCGCCGCAGTCAGCGAGTACCTGCGGCAGCCCGTTTCCGAAGGGGATGTCGTCTGGTCCTATTCAGGCGTACGGCCGCTTTACGACGACGGCGCCAGTGCAGCGCAGGAAGCGACCCGGGACTACGTCATCCGGGCAGAAGGCGAGACGGGGGAGCCGATGCTGGTCAACATCTTCGGCGGCAAGCTCACGACCTTCCGGCGGCTTTCGGAGGAGGTCGTGGATCGTATTGGCGCGCGGCTCGGAGAGAAGGGCAAGCGCTGGACGCGGCGCGCGCAACTGCCCGGCGGCGACTTTGCGCCCACCGCATTCGAGGTGGAGGTGGCAGGGCTTTGCGCCAGCTATCCGGCACTCGATCCGGCACTGCTGCGTCGGCTCTGCCGGCAGTACGGGACCGATGCCCGCAGATTGCTGGGGGCGGCGCGAGAACACGCGGATCTGGGGGAAGATTTCGGTGCCGGCCTATACGCCGCAGAGCTCGACTACCTTGTGGAGAACGAGTGGGCGCGGCGGGCCGAGGACGTGCTCTGGCGCCGGACCAAGCTCGGCCTTAGAGTGGACGCCGATGCGGCGGAGCGCATCGATGCCTATCTGGCGACACGGCTTTGACCTTGGCGGGGGCCATCTCTGAATGAGCGGACATGTACTGGCGATCGACCAGGGAACCACCTCGAGCCGGGCCATCGTATTCGACGGCCAGCAGAAGATCGTCGGCCTCGGAAAGATGGAATTCACCCAGCACTTCCCTGCCTCGGGCTGGGTGGAGCATATCCCGGACGAGATCTGGGCCACCTGCCTGTGGTCGATCAAGACGGCAATCCGCAAGGCCGGTATCGCCGCCGGCGACATCGCCGCCATCGGCATCACCAATCAACGCGAGACCACCATCGTGTGGGACCGCGCGACCGGCAAGCCGATCTACAACGCCATCGTCTGGCAGGATCGGCGCACGGCGGGCATCTGCGAACGGCTGACGCGGGACGGCAGGGAGAAGCTGTTCAGGCGCAAGACGGGGCTGGTGCTCGATCCCTATTTCTCAGGTACCAAGATCAAGTGGATCCTCGACAAGGTCAAAGGGGCCCGACGGCGGGCCGAGAAGGGCGAACTCTGCTTCGGCACGGTGGATAGCTACCTGATCTGGCGGCTGACGGGAGGCAAGGTGCACGCCACCGACGTCACCAATGCCTGCCGCACGCTGCTCTTCAACATCGAGACCGAGAGCTGGGACGAGGAGCTTTGCGAGCAGCTCGGCGTGCCACTCGCGATGCTGCCCGAGATCAAGGACTGTGCTGACGATTTCGGCACTACCGAGAGCAGCATTCTTGGGGTGCCGGTACCGATTCGCGGGGTTGCGGGCGACCAGCAGGCAGCGACCATCGGCCAGGCCTGTTTCGTGCCCGGAATGATGAAATCGACCTACGGCACCGGCTGCTTTGCGCTGCTCAATACCGGCACCGATCTCGTGCGCTCGAAGAATCGACTCCTGACCACCATCGCCTACCGTCTCGACGGCAAGACCACTTATGCGCTGGAGGGCGCCATCTTCATGGCCGGCGCCTCGGTGCAGTGGCTGCGGGACATGCTGCGGCTGTTCAAGGATGCCGGCGAAACCGGCAGTCTCGCCCAGTCGGCAGACCCGACACAGGACGTCTACCTGGTCCCCGCCTTCGTCGGGCTCGGCGCCCCCTGGTGGGATGCAGAGGCCCGCGGCGCGATCTTCGGGCTCACCCGCAACAGCGGTGCCGCGGAGCTGGCGCGGGCGGCGCTGGAGGCGGTGGTCTACCAGACCCACGACCTGCTCACGGCTATGCGCAAGGACTGGAAGGGCGCGCAGGACACGGTGCTGCGGGTAGACGGTGGGATGGTGGCGTCGGACTGGACCATGCAGTTCCTTGCCGACATTCTCGATGCGCCGGTCGACCGGCCAACGATCCTCGAAACCACGGCGCTCGGTGCCGCCTGGCTCGCCGGCTGGAAGGCGGGGGTATGGCCGGACCAGCAGGGCTTTGCCGAGAGCTGGGCGCTCGACCGGCAGTTCCACCCGGAGATGGATCCGGCGCTGCGCAAGCGCAAGCTCAAGGGCTGGAAAGATGCGGTGCAGCGGACGCTGACCAAATAGTCCCCGTCAGTCCGCGCCCAGTTCTCGCAGAAGCAGCGCCGGGCGCCGCGACAGGGCCCGGATAATGGTGGTAGCGCCGAGCAGCCCCGTGAGGGCGATGGCCCCAAGGTTGACCACCGCCAGATCCAGCCCGTCGACGCTGAAATCCACCTCCAGCAGCACCATCGTCAAAAGCCACGCCAGCGCGATGCCGACGGGCGTTGCGAGGATGGCGGCAAAGATTGCCAGCAGCAGGTAGTGCAGGACGGCGGCTGACAGGACCTCGGCGCGGGTGGCGCCGAGAACCTTGGTAATGACGGCATCCGCCTGCCGCTGGCGACGCCCGGTGGCGAGGCTGCCGATCAGCACCAGAAAGCCGTTGGCGACGGCGAGGCCGCCGACGAGGGAGGCTGCCAGCGAAAGCTGGCCAAGGGCGGCGGTGATCTGCTGCAGCGTCTCGCCGATGGCGATGAAGCGGACGAAGGGGAAGGCCTCCGCCAGTTCCCGCTCCACCGTCTCGGCCTCGCCGGGCGCGGCAGTGACGGCGCCGAGCAGCGTGGCCGGGAAATCCTCCAGGACGCCGGGCGAGAAGGTGGCGAGAAAGTCGATGCCGCCCTGCCAGGAATAGTCGCGGAAATTGGCAACCTCCGCAGCGACCTCTTCGCCGAAGATGGTGAAGGTCACTCGGTCGCCGAGATCGACGCCGAGGCCGGAGCGCAGGCTCTGGTGCAGGGACACCAGCGGTGGACCTTGATGGTCGGCCGGCCACCACTCGCCCGCCACCAGCCGGGAGGATGCGGGCAGCTGCGTGCGGTAGGTGAGCGGCACCTCGCCGGAGAGCAGGAAGGAGGCCTCCGGCCCGCGGGGCCGCAGGGTCTCGGCTGGAGTATCGCCGACCGTCGTCACTTCGCCCCGCAGCATCGGGGTGGCGGTGAAGCGAGTAATGCCGTCGTCCTCCAATGTCAGCGCGGCCAGCGCCTCGACTTCGTCCTCGAATAGATCCGACGCGACGAGGGTCGGGGCATCGAAGACGGAAGCGCCGAGATACTCGTTGCGCAGGTTCACCTCGAGCACGAGCACGACCACCAGCATGGACAGCGCCAGTCCGATAGAGACCACCACGGCCGGCGCGTTGGATCCAGATCCGGAGATGCCGGCAAGGGCGCGGCGGAGGATGCGGTTCGGCGGTGGCGGCAACCGCTCCAAAGCCCTGCTGGCGAGGACGGCAGCGACCCGGAAGAGCAGCACGGAAAAGGCAACCGCGGCGGCGAAGGCCGCAAGCAGCACCGGATCGCCCGCCATCAGCAGGGCCAGCCAGGCGAAGGCGGCGGTGGCTACCAGCAGCGGCAGGAGGCGCCACGAGCCCATCAATGCGCGCCAGTCCAGCGGCGGCGTCGCCAGCCCCTTGGAGCGGAAGAGCGTCACCGGGCTGATGCTCTGGGCCTGCTGCAGCGGCAGATAGGAGAAGGCGAAGGCAGTGAGCAGGCCGACACCGGCGGCGACGAGGATCGGCTGGATGTGCAGCATCTGCGGCAGGTCGACGCCGACCGCTGCGCCGACGATCGGCAGCGCCAGCAGCGCGGTGCCGGCGCCGACGAGTATGCCGAGGCCGACGCCAATGGCCGCCAGCGTCGCCACCTGGGAGAAGAAGTGCATAAAGATGCGGGAGCGCCCTGCTCCCATGCTACGCAAGACCGCGATGACACTCGCCCGCTCCGATACGTAGGCGGAAATGCCGGACCAGACGCTGACGCCGCCGATCAGCAGCGAAGCCAGGCCGACGATGACTAGGAAGCGCATGAACAGGTCGTAGTAGCGCACCATCGGCCCGAGGCCGTCGCGCGCCGAACGGACCGTCCAGCCGGCGTCGTCGAGCGCTGCTGCAATGGTCACTTTGGCGGATTCGGCGTCCCCTGCCGCCAGCACCAGCTTATAGCGGTACCAGGTGCCAAGACCGGGCAGCGGCGACGTCCGGTCGGAAACGGTGGCGAGAGCGGGGGTGGTGATCAGCGCCGGCAAGCCGAGGCGGAAGCCGCGGACGGCGGCGTCCGGCAGCCCCGCCAGCGCGCCGCGAACCTCGAAGGGGGTACCGCCGATCTGGATGCCATCGCCGACCGCCACGCCCAGCTGGTCAAGCATGAGCGGATCGACGAGCGTGCCGAAGACGCCATTTCGTTGGGAGAGGAAGTCATAGACGCTGGTACCGACGGGCAACTGGGTGCTGTCTACCCGGCCGAGCAACGGATAGGTCTCGCCGATGGAGATCAGGTCGACAAAGGCATCGCCGCCTTCTGCCTCCGCCCGCACATTGGTATCGACCACCATCGAGATCTGGCCGAAGCCGCTCAGCAGCGCCAGTTCCTCGGGCGTGGCGCCGCGATCGGCCCGCGACAGCTCCAGGTCGCCGCCCATCAGCACCGCCGCATCCTGATCGACCGCCTGCCTGATGCCTGCCCCGACCGAGCCGACGGCGGCAATAAGCGCGGTGCCCACGGCGAGGCAGACGATGAGCAGGCCGAAGCGGCGAAGGTCGCCGCGCAGGTCCAGCAAGCCGATCCGGATCGCAGGCCAGACGCGTAGCATCAGGCGGCGCCCCCGCTGGTCTCGAGCAGTTCGCCAGCCGTCATCGTGAAGACGCGGTCCGCGCGTTCCGCCAGCGACGGATCGTGGGTGATCAGCACCACCGATGTCCCCTGTCGCCGGGCGAGATCGAACATCAGCTCGATGACCACGGCGCCGGTCTTCTGGTCGAGATTGCCGGTCGGTTCGTCGGCCAGCAACAGGCGCGGCCGGGTAATCATGGCGCGGGCCAGCCCCACCCGCTGCTGCTCGCCACCCGAAAGGGCGCTTGGACGGTGATGGAGCCGGTCCCCAAGGCCAACGGCAGTCAGTGCGGCAGCGGCGGCCTCGCGGGTTTCGCCGAGGGACAGGCTAGGCGAGGCAATCTCCAGTGCGAGACCCACATTATCCTGCGCCGATAGTGACGGAATGAGATGGAAGCTCTGGAAGACGATGCCGAGGGTGCGGCGACGGAAGATCGCCAGTTCGTCCTCGCTTCTCCCCGTGAGGTCCTCGCCACCGACGACGATGCGGCCGGAGGTGGCCCGCTCGAGGCCGGCGAGCAGCATCAGCAGCGAAGTCTTGCCGCTGCCCGAGGGGCCGACGATGGCTGCCACCTCTCCTGCCTCGACCTGAAAGCTCACATCCCTGAGGATGTGAAGCGGACGGGAGGCGATGTCGAGGATATAGTTGACGCCGGAGGCAACAACGATGTCCCGGTCAGCGGGCTTGGCTGCGGTCGTCACAGAATCCTCACCTTGCGCGATCTTGTGACTTGCGGTGCGGGAAAATCCGAAAGAATGTGCCGTCTGTTCTTTGGAAGCTTGGACGCTTGACGAGTCGCTCACAAATTACCCTTTCTGTCCGGGCGAAAACTCTGGCATCGCCGCTGTCGCAGAGCAAATCGAACCAGGGCAATCGATATCGACTCTGGCAGATTATCGAGTAGTTTGGGAAGCCGCGGCGTCATTGGAGGGCCTATAAATGGTGAAGAAGCGTCTGCACGCTGCGGCGGCAATAGCAACACTTGTCGTTTCCGGCATTCTTGCCAGCCCGGCGCCGGCCGGCGGTGCCGAACAGGATTTGCTCTCCTCCTATGTCGGCAGCTGGAGCGGCACGAGTGCACTGGTCGGCGGTGAGAAGCCGGAACCATTCAGCTGCCGCTTGGAGATCAAGAAGGGCAATCAGTCCAAGATCAATTACGCCGGCCGCTGCAACCTCATCAACATGAACCTCAGTGTGAGCGGCACCATTGCCTTCGACGACAAGGCGCGCCGCTACCTTGCCGTGATGAGCTCCAATGCAGGGTTCAAGGGTCAGGCCGTCGGACTGCAGCAGGGCAACCGCATCAGCTTCGACTTGGTCGAGAATCAGAAGGACCGCGGCGGCAACGACGTGCGCATCGGCTCGAAGATCCAGCTCGCCGACGACGCGGTGCGGGTGGACTTCGAGGTGGAGTTCAACGACTCCGGGGAAGTGCTCACCGCCTCGGTACCGTTCTCTCGCTAGTCCGGTAGCGGGCGGCACGGACCTCCGTTCCACCCATCGCTAGCGCCAGACCTCGAAGCTGCCGCCGGCGATCATCGCCCAGTAGGTGCCGTAGCGGCTCTTGCGGCCGTCGCCGACGCTCGCCACCGCCAGCCCGAACTCGGTGAAGCGCGTGCTGAGCAGCGTTTCCCGATGGCGGGGCGAGTCCAGCCAGCCCTGGATAGCCTGCTGCAGCGTCTTCTGGCCGCCAGCGAGGTTCTCGCCCACCGCTCCGTCGTAGCCGGCGGTGGTCACCCGCTGCCGCAGCGTCACCCCGAGATCGTGAGAAAGCTGGTCCCGGCTCGCCATCAGTTGGGCCTGTGACCGGGCTGCCGCTTCCAGCCGCGGATTGTAGGTGAGCGGCGGGCGGCCGTTGGCGGCGCGCACGCCATTAATGGCGGCGGTGATGCTGGCTGCCGAGAGCTGTTCGGGCGTGGTGGTGGTGCCGGGGGCGGGACCGACAGCGGAGCAGGCGCTCAGCAGGCCGGCGGTGGCCAGCACCAGGAATCCGCGACGCGAGACAGACGACATGCAGGTGGTCCAGAGGGTAAGTCGGCGGCTACACTAGCCAAAAGCTAGGCGCTGGCAAGGGTGGCGCGCTACCGCTCCGCTCACGATTTGTCATAGGCGGCGAGCAGGTGCGGCAGCATCCCGAGCTGCAGCGTGACCGGCTTGCCGGCCGCGATGTCCCAGCACGCCGACAGTGCAGTATGGGCGGCAGCGTATCCGAGGACGCGCTTGCGGTTGAAGCCGAGCCGCCCCGCATAGGCATCGGCCAACCGCTTGATGCGGAGCGGATCGATGACTAAATTTTCCGCGCCCTGCGGACCAAGGAAACTGCTGGCGACCTCATACACCGGGTCGCCGATCAGCCCCTTGGGATCGATGGCAAGCCAGCCACGCGGCGATGACAGGATATTGTCGTGGTGCAGGTCGCCATGCAGCGGGACCGAGGCAGAGGGCTTGTCGAACAGCTGGTGCGCAATGCCGATGGAGCGCGCCAGCAGGTCCTTGGACATGGCCGGCCAACGCGACGGCTGCATCTCGAACAGCGCCTGGAATCGCATGCGCAACGGCATCAGGGGTGGTGGATCGGCATCGCGGGCGCGATGCAGCGATTCCACCACCGTGGCCAGCGCGGCGGTCGCGTCCTCGTCCTTGCCCTGGCGCGCCGCTTCACCGAGCGTCGCGCCGTCGAGCCACTCCATGAAGAGAATGCCCTCGGCCGAGTCGAACACGGTAGCCGCGCCCTCGCCGCCGTACCAGGCCAGCAAGGCGCTGCCGCGAAGTTCCTCGTCCCCCGCCTCCGGCTTCAGCTGCTTCAGCGCTGCCGGGTCGCGGCCGTTCTGCTCCACCCGATAGAGGATGCTGGTCGGGGTCTCGGCGACGAGACTGGCGCGCGAGAGCGACCAGCGGATCATGGCCTTGTTGAGAGCGGTTTCGGCGGGCGTGCGATTCATTGCGCGATTAGAGCAGATCGCCGCCCCGGATTCGAGGGTTCTCGAAGGGCCGGCGGGAGTGCTGGGCATTTCAACTAAATTAATCCTAGTTCTGCATTCGACTGGCCACGCCCTTCAGCTGGAGTCACGCTGCCCTCGGAGCTGAGGGGCTTGTACAAGAATGGCAGAGATCGATGTCGGACCTGTGGGTGGTCGTACCGCACTGACGGCGCGGGAGCAGCACATGCAGCGCACACAGTCCATGCTCTACGCCACCGTCGTCGGCTCCGTCATCATCGTCGTCGTGGCCGCGCTCTTCCTTACCCTGTTCTAGGCTCGGGCGCCCCGGCGCCGGCACCCAAGGCCAGCGCGACCAGCGGTAGATAAGCGACAAGCGCGATCACCGGGCTGAAATCCGCGTACCAGCCGGCCAGCAGCGCTAGCGGCAACAGCCAGAGCACGTTCACGCCGATCGCAGCAAGGGTAACGCGGCGATGCGAGTGCCAGCGCCGGGCTAGCCGCTGATATGCGTGGCGACGATGCGCCTCGAAGACCCGCTCACCCAGCAGCAGACGGCGGCAGAGCGTCACGGTCGCGTCGACGGCAAATAGCGCGGCGAGGATCAGCCACTGCCACAGCGTCAGCCAGCCGAGACTGACGGTCGTCAGCGCCAGCACCGCTATCAGGAAACCGAGATAGGTGCTGCCGGCGTCACCCATGAAGATCCGCGCCGGCGGCCAGTTCATCAGCAGAAAGCCGGCACAGGCCGCCGCCAGGGTCGGCAGCCACCAGAAGACCGGGTCGGCCGCGGCAACTTCCGTGCGCAGCAGCGCCAGCAGCGCCGCCGTCAGAAGCATATAGATGGCTTGAGAGGCCGCCAGCCCGTCGATACCGTCCATGAAGTTGAAGAGGTTGATCCAGTAGACCGCGGCGAGCACGGCGACACCGGTCACCAGCATCGGGGGCAATGGCAGGCGCAGTTGCGCGGCAAGCCCACCCTCCGGCAGGGCGAAGGCGGCGACGACGCCGACCAGCAGCACCTGCGCGCCCAGCCGGGCAATTGCCGGCAGCGGCCGGCGATCGTCGATGAAGCCGATGGCAGCGATGAGCAGCGCCGCGGCGAGCAGCAGCCCCCCCGGCCAGGGCTCGCTGGCCAGCACGAGCAGGCTGCCGACGACGCCGCCGGCGACAATACCGACGCCGCCGCCGCTGGGCGTGGGCACGGTGTGCGACGACCTGGCATTGGGTGTGGCGACGAGGCCGAGCGTCTCGGCATGGCGGCGGATCAACGCTGTCACGGCGTAGGCGGCGAACGCCGAAAGAGCGGTGGTCAGGAGGCCGGCAATCAGCATGCGAAACCTGGGAATGGAAGGCCCGGCGGGCGCCGGATATGACCACAGTCGCGGCAGGGTGCCAACCGCCGGCGACGATCCCCCTCTGCTTGACCGGCACCCTGTCCACGGCTTAGCACTTGTTCGCAATGCGACCAACGGAGGCGCAGGTGTCCGATCTTCGCGACAAGGAAACCATCGCCGGCTTCGCGAAGGGCTTGCGGGTGATCCAGGCTTTCGATGCCGGAAGTCCCCGGCTCTCGATCAGCGAAGTCGCGGCCCGCACCGGCCTGCAGCGGGCGACGGCGCGGCGCTGCCTGCTCACCCTCGCCGCTGGTGGCTATGCGGATTTCGACGGCAAGTATTTCCGGCTGACGCCACGCCTGCTGCGGCTCGGCCATGCCTATCTCGCCTCGACGCCGCTGCCGCGGCTGGTGCAGCCTTGGCTCGAGCAGCTTGCCCAGCAGACCGACGAAAGCTGCTCGGCCTCCATTCTCGACGGTGCCGACATCGTCTATGTGGCGCGGGCGAGCCAGCGGCGGGTGATGTCGATTGGGCTTAATGTCGGCAGTCGGCTGCCCGCCTATTGCTCCTCCATGGGGAGGGTGCTGCTCGGCGCCCTGCCCGAGCGGCAGCAGCGATCACTGCTCGAGGCGACCCCGAAGCCGAAACGTACGCCGCGGACGTTGACGGAGGTCGAGGACCTGCTGGCGGAGATCGAGCAGGTTCGCCAGCAGGGATATGCAGTGATCGACCAGGAACTGGAGATCGGCCTCCGCTCCATCGCGGTGCCGCTCCACGACACCTCCGGCAGGGTGGTGGCCGCGATCAATGTCGGCGCGCAGGCGGAACGGGTGGCCATCGAGACCATGCGCCGCGACTTCCTGCCGCGCATGCAGTCGATCCAGCAGGAGTTGGTGCGACTGCTGAACTGAGGCCGCGGGAGGAGCTCCCCGACGACAGCGGAGTGACGACGAGATACGGCGCGTGGTTGAAGTCGCGCCTGCCGATCCCGGATTTCTCGGTCCTCGCGGCGGACACCTTAAGAAGCCATTGCGCCGGCTGCCAAGTTCCTTGCGCGGTCGCACACGGGGTGATGGAGATCTGGCCGCCCAAGCGGTCGAAAGCCATGGTGACCAGGCCCTGACTAGGCGGGTCCGTAGATCGAGGCCGCCCATATCGAGTGGGAACGCTTGCGTGTCGGCCGCGAAGCCCGCTGGAGCCGACGGGTCGAGCAATCTGCTTTCCCGGCGACGATAACTAGCCCGTGCTACATTACGACGGTTGGCCTTGCCGCCCTTTCCAGAGGCCCCACTGATACGACGCTTGGCGTCGATTAAACCGAGCCAGTGGCAGTTGCTAATGCTGATCTCAAATCGTCAGGACTGTACGGTTTGGTCAGTGTAGGCACTGTCTTCAGCGCTTCCGGATGCTCGGCGTCTCCGTACCCGGTCGCGAAGACGAAGGGCACTCCCCGCCTGATCAGTTCGCAAGCCACGCCATAGCTTCGCTCGCCCCGGATGTTGACATCAAGGACTGCGATATCCGGTGTATGGGCGTCGAGAAAGCGGAATGCCTCCGCGATGGTGGTCGCCAGCCGCACGTCCTGTGAGCCAAGCTCAAGTAGCATGTCCTCGAGCGCGAACGCGACGAGCGGCTCATCCTCCAGTATCAATACCGAGGCTCCGTCCGTCACCTCAGGCCTCCGGGAGCGGTGCGTCGATCACGCAGCGCAGGCCACCAGGCGCGAACTCAAGCGCAACCTGGCCCTGTAGTTCGGCCGCTAGTCCACGCTCAATCATGCGTGTCCCAAATCCTTTGCGAGTGGGTGCGGTTACGGTCGGTCCGCCATCCTCTCTCCATTCCAAACGAAGGTGCGGCCGGTCCCCGCTCTCGCGCACCTGCCACGTCACGGAAATGGTTCCTGTATCGCTGGACAGCGCGCCATACTTGATGGCGTTGGTGCTGAGTTCGTGGATCGCCATGGCGAGCGAAACAGCCGTCTGAGGTGAAACGACCACTTCCGGCCCCCCGGAGGTCACCTGAGCCGAAGCTGCTCCTGCCGTTGCGCGTACCGAACTGGAGATGATCTCCGACAACAGGGCTTTTTCCCAATGCCTTCGCGTAAGGAGATTGTGCGCCGCGGCAAGTGCACTCAGCCGGGCATTGAAGGTCGCCCGTGCGGCATCCGACGGTACATCGCTTTTGAAGGACTGCTGCGCCAGACCCTGCACGATGGCTAGGGTGTTTTTTACTCGATGATTCAGCTCGTTGATCAGCAATCGCTGCTGCTCTTCGGCTTCGCGTCTTTGCTCGATTTCCAGCTGTGCATTTCGATAGAGGCGCGCATTGTCCATGGCTATTGCCGCCTGGCCCGCGATTCCGAGCATCAACGTCTCGTGGTGTTCGTTGAATCGGCCGGGCTCGGGATGGCCGAAGAACAGCCCGCCGATGACCTCACCCGAGCGGGAAGTGACAGGCACGGCGAGGTAGCTGCGAACCGGGAGGTGACCCTTCGGCATGCCCCGATGCGGCGGGTTCTTGCCGTAGCGCGGGTCAGACAGGATATCGTCGGATCGTACGACCCCATCGCCATCGAAGGTCGGCTTGAACACGGCTGTCGCACGCGGCATTCCGAAGCCCTCGAACTGAGAGCGGTCGGCACCGGACAGCGTGTAGAGCATGAAGGCTTCACCGGCTTCATTCCGCACGTTGTAAAAGAAGGCTCCGAACTGCGCGCCGGTCAGCTCAACACCAGCATCGGTTACAGTCTGCACGACACGCTCCAGATCGAGCTCAGCCGCGACCGCCGCTCCCGTGCGGTTCAAGGTCTCCAGAGTGCGCTTCTGTTCCTGCAACGCCTCCTCGCGAGCCTTTTCCTCGGCAATGTTCCGTGCTTCGATCACTGTACCAACCGGACGTCCCCCATCGTCCAATAGCGGGCTCGCCGTGAACCCGACCGGATAGAAGGAGCCGTCGGGCGCGACAAATAGCTCTTCACCGCTCATCTGGGCCCGCGTAGGGAAGGCGCGGTCGATCGGACATTCCTCGATCGGATAATGGGATCCGTCAGGCTTCTTGTGATGGATCACATTGTGCAGCGGCCGCCCCTGCAACTGCTCGAGGCGGTAGCCGGTCAGTTCCTCGGCTGCCGCGTTGGCGTAGACGCACTGCTGCTGATCATCCATCAGAAACACGGCTTCGCGGGTGTTGTTCAGGATGGCGTCGAGCCGTCTGGATGTCTCCCGTAGCGCGGCCTGAGCATGCATCGTGCTGGTAATGTCGCGCGAGACGCAGAGAAGTTTCTCGGGCTGCCCCTCGGCATCGTTCATCGGGGTGACCACCACGTCCCACCAACGCGCGCTTCCCTTCATCGTGACGGCAAAGCCCTGGAACCGTCCAGTAGAGCCGCGCTTTGCCTCTTCCAAGGCGCTTACCGCTTTGGACCTTTCTGCGCCTTCCCAAAACTCTTGCCAGAAAGCGCCGCGGACGGATTCGAAATCATCGACCTCCATGACGCCCATCCCGCCTTCCGACATGAACTCAAGGCGGCCCTCGAGATCGAAGACTTTGATGCAGTCGCCCGAACTTGCCAGCACGCGGCGGTTGAACTCCTCGCTGGCGCGGAGGGCGCTCTCCGTCCGCCGTCGCTCCTCCACATCGAGCAAGACGCCCGGGAAGCTTAGCGGCGTTCCGTCTGCGCCTTTCTCGACGCGCCCGTTCGCCTCGATCCAGTGATATTCGCCGTCCGTGCGGCAGACACGGTATTGATGGGCGTAAGGGCCACCGCGCTCGATGGCTGCCTCGATGGCGGTGATCAATCCCGGCCGATCGTCCGGATGAACGGTGGCAATCACTTGCTCGAGGCTGAGACCGCTGCGGCCCAGGCTGGAATCAATACCGAAGGCTTTGGCAAACTGCTCATCAACCGTGAAGCTGTCGGAGGGGAGATCCCAGAACCACGTTCCGATAATCGCGCCTGCATCAAGAGCGAGCCTCACCCGATCCGCATCGACTTTGGCACGCGCTTCGCTCTCGCGTAGCCGACGTTCCGCGTCGACCTGTCCGGTGATCTCCTGGCACACGCAGAAGAAGCCGTCGATGGCGCCAGTGTCCCCTCGCACGGGCGTGTAGGAGAAGGCAAAATGGGCCTCTTCACGAAAGCCCTTGCGCTCCATCCAGAGCTCGATGTCGTCCATCCGCACAGGTTCGCCGCGATAGGCCTGCTCGACGATCGGCAGGAGATCGTCCCTGATCTCCTGCCAGACTTCCAGGAAGTCTCGCCCCATCGCCGCCGGATGCTTGCCTGCAAGTATCTCACTGTAGGCGTCGTTATACAGAAGCGTTCGCTGCGGTCCCCAGATGACGAACATCGGCTGGCTCGAACCGAGCATAATGCCGACCAGAGTCTGGAGCGCCACAGGCCAGCATTCCGGCAAACCCAGTGGGGTCGAAGTCCAGTCGCGCGCACGCAGTAGCGTACCGGCCTCTCCTCCACCTCGAAGAAAGGGCAGCACCGAACTCTCGCCGCGCGCGGGCGTACACGACGCTTCCTTGAAAATGGTCATGAAGAGACGCCCTCTGTCGAAGATACCCCCGGCCGAAGCGAGCGCGCGTACTAAGGCCTAGTCGCATGTCGGACCAACGCTGACGAACGTTCCGATCAAGCAATCGTTCCCGCCTTCTTCAGATACTAGTATCGCTGCTTCCAAGCCTAGGCAGGCGTCAACGGGACGTGAGGGGAGCGCGAGGCGGCCCCTCCTTCACGAACCGAACTCGCCATATCTGCACTGCCCATGACAGCCCTCTGCAGCAGCGGTTGCACGGACCGCGGCGACTTTCCGACGCGCTGCGCGGCGGCCGGATCAGCGAAGGCTGGGCGGCTCCTACGCCGGCACTGAACTCCTAGCGTTGAGGGAAGACAGACGTTCGCGGTGCTATTCTTCTCGGCGACCCACTGGAATTCGAGCGACCGACGCTGAGACCGCCACAGCTCCCCCAAGCTTTGACGTTGTGTACTCTCTTCTCGAGCCGTACCGCTGCCTCGATCGTTGCCGACCGCAAACGCCTCCGGCCCGCCAGAGGGGAACCTCGTCGGCACGTACCACGACTGGAGCGCGGATCGTCTCCAGCGAAAGTCAGAGGTCAGCACGGGCGGCCTTGGTATCTGAGGGTGGCGATTGGATCCCGCCAGTTCACGCGTTCTTGCAGGCCAGGCCATTCCAATGGATCTCCTTAAGTCGGCTTAAAGGAGTAGCTGCGCCAGACAATATCTTGATCAGAAGCCAAGCGGCCCGTGCCGCCTTTGGCTGATGTAGTGCCGTTACTGAGACCAACCTTGCGCCCCACCAATCTGATCGACCGACTGAAAGATTTGCTGATCGGCAACAGCGGACAGGTCGCGAAGCAGAAGCCTGATGCGGCCTTCCCGCAAGACGCTGTGGCGAGAACGGCAGGGGACGCTCGGGAACTCATCGCTCACCTGGAGGAACAGGGCGCATCTGCCGTGATGGCAGGCTGTGTTCAAGTTGTCGGCCTCGACAGGATCAAGTCGCGCATCGGATCAAACCACGCAGATCTGACCGACCAGCTTCAGCAGATCGCTGGGGAAACGCTCGATACGTTTCTAGGCGATGCGGATGTCTATCGTCCAATCGGAGATGACGCCTTTCAGATTTGTTTCGAAACCAGCGATCAGTCCTTTGCCGAGGCGCAGATCGCGCGGATTTCAGCAGCTATCGAGGCGCGTCTAGCCGCAGAGGTTGCAGATGCCCGCGGGAACCTTGCTGTGGAAGGCTTTGCCGCGGCAGTGCCTTCAGAGCGCCTTGGTGACACCAGCGACCCGATGTCGGCCCTCTACGATAGCCTGCTGGAAATTCGCAAGTCCGTCGGTTCCAGCGCCGCCCGTCGGCACAGCATCCCGGCGCTCCGCTCCGCCGGCGTACGGTTTCAGCCTTTATGGTCAAACCGGGACTTCGGACGAACGAAGAATCGGTGCCTACTCGACACCTTCGCCGGCGATGCCGCCGCCAAGCACCTCGAGGAGATCGAAGACCCGTATGATCTGGTTGAGGCACTGGCAAACCTCGACTGCGTTCTGTTCGCCAAGTCGATCGAGGGATTGCACCACGCTCTGGGAGACCTGAAGCGTGCCTCCATCGTCATTCCGGTTCACTTTCAGACCCTCGCGACTCGGCAGCAAGAGTACCTCGATCTGGCCCAGACGATGCCGCTCCAGTACCGCAGGTTTGTGCTGTTGGATCTGATCGGCGTACCGACCGCAGCGAGCCAGATGGAGCTCCTCGGAGCCTTGCAGAGCTCTCGATCGATCACGGACCGCGTCATTCTGCAGCTCTCTCCATCTGACTACCGGTTCGACCCAAAGTTGAAAAAGCTCGTGTGGGGCGTCTCCATCATCCTGGGAGAGCTCGACAGCAGCGATCCTCGGATCAACCGGGAGTTGAGTCGGTTCGCCTTGGCTGCAGCTGAAGATGGGCTCTACAGCTTCGCCTATGGTGCGAGTACCATTTCCAAGGCAGAGGCAGTGGTCGAGGCGGGTTTCGATTACATCGGAGGCACCGCGATCCACGGTACCGTGCCGACGCCCAGGCCCCAATCGCGCTTTACCCCCCTGTTCGGAGATCCGCCACCTCGTGCCAGCGCATTGGAAGGAAATGCAGGTTTGCGGGCGCATCCTCGCTTTGCGCCACTTGATCCAAACACGACGATAACGCTGCCGAACGGCCAACAGCACAGCTGCAGAATTCCGAACGTGTCTGCCTCCGGAGCGGTGGTGCTGACTCGGACGCACCTCGAAATAGGGGCGTACCTGGTGGTAGGTTCCATCCCCGCCCAAATTGTCAGGCTCACAAGACGTGGCTTCGCGGTACGATTTCTGGAGGTGCAGCAGCCGTCCGTATTGGAAGTCGCGCTGCACGCGCCGCTTGCAGACAGGAAGCTTCTGGAGAGTCTGAAAGCTCTCGGCAGCGCCGCCTAGCCCCTAGTTCTGAATAGGACGACGCTGCGCGACGCTGCCGCACACCTCTGCCGATCATCAAACGTTGCGAAGTTAGTGAGCCTCGCCGCCAAGCCACATTCAGGCTGCTGCGGTTTCTCGTACCAGAGGACCTTTCAGCGTCCGAGAGGCACTCGCCAGCGGTGCAGGGCGCCCGATGTGATAGCCTTGAGCCTCATGACACCCCTCGTCGCGCAGCCAGTCGAGCTGGAATTGTTCTTCAACGCCTTCCGCTGTGACCTTGAGGTCCAGAGAGTGCGCGAGACCGACGACCGCCCGGATAATCGCCTCGGAATGCCCGGACCTTCCAATATCGCCGATGAACGAGCGGTCGATCTTGATCTTGTCGAAGGGAAAACTGCGAAGGTAGCCCAGGGAGGAATATCCGGTGCCAAAGTCGTCGAGGGCAATGGCGACCCCCAGTTCCTTCAGCGCGTGCAGGGTTTCGAGGTTCTGCTGGCTCTCGTTGAGAAGCACCGTCTCGGTGATCTCCAGTTGCAGCCTTGCGGGTCGAAGCTGCGCCTGTGCCAAGGCATCGGCGACAAGGAAGGGAAGATTGCGCATCCGGAACTGCACGGGAGAAAGATTGACGGCTATGGAAACGTGCTCCGGCCAAGCCGTTGCGGCGCGGCAAGCGCTCCGCAGTACCCACTCCCCAAGGCGCTCGATGAACCCCGTCTCCTCAGCCAGCGGGATGAACTCGCCCGGTGAAACCATGCCGAGCGTCGGGTGGCGCCAGCGCAGAAGTGCTTCGAACCCGGAAACCGAGCCCTGCTCGATGTTCAACAGCGGCTGGTAGTAGACTTCGAGTTCGTTGTTGTCGATGGCCGCGGACAAGTCGTTCTTCATCACCTGGCGCGCCTTGAGCGCGTCGCTCATCCAGCTTTCAAAGAGACAGTATCTGCCGCGCCCTTCAGCTTTCGCGCGGTAGAGCGCGATGTCGGCAGCCTTCAGCAGATCATCGGCGGTGTGTCCACGGCGGGGTAGCGCGGCTACCCCGATGCTCACCCCGGCCTCGATGGCATTGCCCTCAACCAGCAGCGGTGTCGCAATCGATGCGACCAGCCGCCCTGCGAGGTCCAGGGAATCGATCTCGCTGAGGGAGACGGCATGGATGATCCCAAATTCATCCCCGCCAATCCTGGCGAGCAGTCCGGCGGACCCGGCGATTTCCCGGAAGCGGCCGGCGATCTGCTGCAGCAGCGCGTCACCAACTGGATGCCCCAGCGTATCGTTGATTTCCTTGAAGCCATCGAGATCGAGGAGGAGCACGCCGATCTCGGCGTCATCCTCCCGCGAGAAGGCGTCAGCCAGTTGCTGGCTGAACTTGGCCCGGTTCGGCAGACCGGTGAGTTCGTCATGATGGGCGAGGTAGGCAATCTGCTCTCGGGCGCGTCTCGTGTCCGTGATATCCCGAAAGAACACCGAAAGGCGCTCGGCAGCGGGAAAGGCGTGAACTTCGAGCCACATTCCAAGGCTCAGGATGAAGGTCTCGAAGGTGACCGGTTGCTGCCGGTCCATGGCAAGCTTGTAGTAATGGTGTAGCTCGCTACCGATGAGCTCCGGGTAAACGTCCCAGAGGATCTTCCCCATTTCCATGCCCGGCTGCCGGTCCATCAGCTGCCGGGCTCCAGCGTTCGCATAGGTTATCCGCCACTCCCGATCGAGGACGAGGACGTGATCCGTAGTGCTCTCAAGGACTGCCGAGACCCGGTCATACGCCTTCTCGATCTCGTCCTGCGCCAAACTTGCAGCAGTCGTGTCCCGCGAGATCGAGAGCAGGCGCTCGACCTTTCCCCCGGCATCAAGGATCGGGCTTACTGCCACGTCCCACCATTTCTGTTCGCCGCCGAATGTGCGGCACGAGCCGGCGAGGCGCGCGGCCTTGCCCGACGCACTCATGGCAATCGCCCCCCTGACGGCGGCCTGATGCTCGTCGGGCCACCAGGAAATCCAGTCCTTCTCAAGGGAGCCTGACTTCTCGACCTCCATTAATTGAAGCCCACCGTCATTGATGTAGACGATCTGGCCGCTGAGGTCGTGGACCATGATGCAGTCGGGACTGGCTTCAAGGATGCTGCGAGAGAAGGCTTCGCTTTCCTGCAAAGCCTGGCCAGCCAGCTTGTGGTCGTGAATGTCCTCGGCAGCACCATACCAGAGCATCACCTTGCCGGCTTCGTCCAAGCGGGGCGCCACCGAGGCCCGCATCCAGCGATAGGAACCATCCTTCAGCCGCAGGCGGTACTCTGCAGAGGAGGGCTTTCCCGCGGCCAGCGCATCCTGCCAGGCCACCAGGGTACCCCGCAGGTCGTCAGGATGCAGGCAACGCATCCATCCTTGCCCACGCACCTGATCTTTGCTGAGCCCCGTCAGTTCCGTCCACCGTGGCCCCACCTCCAGGATGTTGCCCAGCGGGTCGGCGGTCCAAGGGATCTGCGGGTTCAGCTCCACTGCATGCCGATAATGATCCTCGCTCTCCCGGAGTGCGGCTTCGGCCAGTATGCGAGCAGTAATATCCTGAGAGATCCCGCGAACCTCTGATACGTCGCCCTTGTCGTCGATCGTTGCTCGCGTGCTGCACCAGAGGTGGACGACACCGCCATCGGGCCGAACGATCCGGTACTCCTTCTCGACGGTCCGCTTGTGCTCCAGGATTCCGCGCACCTTTTCAACGGTGCGCTCGCGATCTTCCGGGTGGATGCAGGCAACGAAGCTCTCAAGATTCAGCTTGAAGGTGGATGGATCGCGGCCGGCCAGCTCGTAAAATTCGTCGGACCAAAAGACCTGGTCCGTCTCGACATTCCAACGCCAGAAGGCCACTCTCGCCAGGCGAAGCGCCTCAGCAATGTCACCATCCTCGCCGACGTCTGGAGCCGCGGGTATGCGACCCGACTTCTGCAATGACATAGTCCCTACACCGGTCAATTTCCGAGCACTGTCTGACGCTGTCCGGAGACGTAGCAGTTCATCCCGAAGGAAGCGTTACGGCGACCGCCGCAAATGCGATTTGCGAGGAAAGCTCGGCGAAGGCCCCAGGAGAACCCGCAAACGTGGGTTCGCAGTGAGTACCGACAGTCAACCCTCGTCAGAGAGTATTCAACGGCGTGGTCCACCGACTGGTCGAGCCTCGCCTTCTCGCACGCGGACGTCACAACGACCGCTTTTTGCCTTGCTCAGGCAGCCGTGGGAGGCCCTCGCCGACTCGATCGTGGAGTATCGTCCCCTAGTGCCTCACCAGTTTCTTGCATCCTGATTTGGCGCGGTAGCGCAGCATCCGCACGGCGAGGAGCCTGCTCGGCGGCATTGTCGCAAACCCCGTTCGGCACGAGGTCGTCACCCATGTCTTAGGTACAATCTGTTCTCTGTGTCCAAGTCGGACCGGAAAACGCTGTGGTGCCCGGGGGCGGATTCGAACCACCGACACGCGGATTTTCAATCCGCTGCTCTACCAACTGAGCTACCCGGGCATCCGCGGCGACCCGGCAGGGCGCCGGAAAGGCACGCGGGTTATAGGGGCTGGATTTGCTTCGTGCAAGCGCCAAAGCGGCGGTTTCCGAGGGCCTTCGTCACTGCTCCCCGTCGCTGTGAGAGTCAGGCGGCACAAGGGCTTCGAGGTCATCCTCGGCCAGCGGTTCGGCCGGAATTGCGTAGGCGCCGGTGAGCCAGCGGTTGAGGTCGATATCGGCGCAGCGGCCGGAGCAGAAGGGGTGAAACTGCTGGCTCGACGGCTTGCCGCAGATCGGGCACGGCCGCGTCGGCTTCAGTTTCACAACGTTCTCGACCATGAATTCACGTCCCTCTTGCGTGGCTGGACCGTCACGGGGGCATGATCTTCTGCCCGCTGCACACTCCTAAACGCCGGTGAGCGTCGACTGGTTGAGCCAGTTGAAGTGTACCGGGTAACCCTCCCCCGAGAGCAGGGCCACGGTCTCATGGAGCGGCAGCCCGACGACTGCCGAATAGGAACCGGTGAGCTTGACGACGAAGGCACCGGCGATGCCCTGGATGGCATAGCCGCCGGCCTTGTCGCGCCATTCGGCGCTGGCAAGATAGGATTCGACCTCGCGTGAGGACAGCCGCTTGAAGCGCAGCCGCGTCTCGACCAGCCGTCTGCGCATGGCGCCGGAGGGGGTCAGCATGGACACGGCGGTGAAGACGCGATGGGCACGACCGGAGAGCAGCCGCAGGCACTCGGCGGCTTCCTCCATCATCTCCGCCTTGGGCAGGATGCGGCGGCCGACCGCGACCACGGTATCGGCCGAGAGCACGATGGCATTGTCGGCGATGCCGGTGGAGCGGGCCTTGTGCTGGGCGGTGATCGCCTTCTGGTCGGCGAGGCGCTGGGCCAGCCGCCGCGGCAGTTCACCCTTCTCCGGCGTCTCGTCGATATGGGCGGGGACCAGATGCTCGGGCTCGATGCCGATCTGGTTGAGCAGCGCGAGCCGGCGCGGCGAGGCGGAGGCCAGGATCAGTTCCGGACGGCTGGCCATGACGACGTTCCCCAGAGTTCGCCAGCCCTTCGCAAGGCTCAGGGCGTTCCTTGCTCAAAATGATCCACCGGATCATTTTGCCCGCCTTGCCGGCGGTCGCACCTCACTTAAAGCGGTAAGTGATCCGGCCCTTGGTCAGATCGTATGGCGTCATCTCACAAAGCACCTTGTCGCCCGCCAGGACGCGGATGCGGTTCTTGCGCATGCGGCCCGCCGTATGGGCGATGATCTCGTGATCGTTCTCGAGCTTCACCCGAAAGGTGGCGTTCGGCAACAGCTCCGTAACGACGCCCGGAAACTCGAGCACTTCTTCTTTAGCCATGCGTTCTCCTGAAAGGCACCCGAACGCAGCAGGGCTGCAGTCCCGGGAGCCGAAATGCGGCGCAACCTATACTGGATGTCACCGGCTTTGTGAACCACTTGCGACGAGCGGCTCCAGGCGCTCGCGGACCTGCAATTGCAGGCTGTCGCGCAGCGTCCGGTAAGCGCTGAGAATGGCCTCGCGGTTCGCCTCGACGAGCGTCGGGTCGGCCGTCGGCCAGTGCTCCCTGCCGCCGGTTTCGAGCCCGCCGCCGTCGACGGCGTCGCGGGCATCGGACGAGAGCGTGACCACGAGGTCGAACGGGGTTGCCGCAAGTTCGTCCATGGTGTGGGGGGTGTGGACCGACATGTCGATACCGATCTCCTCCATCACCTCGTGCACGAAGGTGTCGGCCTTGCCGGAACGGACGCCGGCGGAGCGGGCGATCAGCCGCCCCGGAAACAGCCGGCGGGCCAGCGCCGCCGCAATCGGCGAACGCACGGAGTTCATGGAGCAGACGAAGAGCACGGCCGGCAGCTGCTCCTCATGGTCCTGGCCGTGGCTGGCATAGGGCTGGATGGCGCAGATCAGCGTGAACAGGCGGCGGGCCGTGTTGAGGTCCATGCTGAGCTTGTTGACAAGCCGCGTACGCAGCAGTTCGGCAGCCTCGTCGTGCATGCCGCGCCGCGCCATATCCACGGCCTCGATCTGGAAGGGTGAGGAATTCTTGATGGCTTGATAGTAGCTGTCGCGGATGCGGAAATAGTCGCGGATCAAGCGCCGGAACGGCGTCAGCGACAGATAGTGGGCGGCGATCGGCTCGTAGGTCTCGGGGTGCCGAACGTCGAGCACCACGTGATTGCCGATCACCGAGACGTGGAGCGCGTAGGGCCCCTTGGCCTTGACCCGGGCCGGCGCAAAGCTGTTGGTTTCGACGAGGTCGTAGATGGCGATCCGCCACTCGTGCACTTCGTCCGGATCGGTGGAGGTAATGGTCGAGGGGTCGAGGGTGACCGCCACGATACGGTCGGTCTCCGGATCGAACTGGTGCGGGCTCAGCATCTAGCGGTTAAGGCGGATGGACACCGAACGGCCATGGGCATCGAGACCTTCGGCCGTGGCGAGGGTGACAGCCGCCGGCGCCAGCTCGGCCAGCGACTCCGGATCGCAGCCGAGCACGCTGGTGCGCTTCATGAAGTCGAGGACGCCAAGGCCGGAGGCAAAGCGGGCGGAACGCGCCGTCGGCAGCACGTGGTTGGAGCCGCCGACATAGTCGCCGATGGCCTCGGGCGTATGGTGGCCGAGAAAGATGGCGCCGGCATTGCGGATTTTGCCGAGCAGGGCCTGCGGGTCGTCGACCGCCAGCTCGACATGCTCGGAGGCGATGCGGTTGCCGAGCTCGACGGCCTCGGCCAGCGAGGGCACGATGATGATGGCGCCGTACTGGTCCCAGCCTTCGGCGGCGATCGCCTCGCGCGGCAGCAGCCGCAGCTGGCGCTCGACCTCGATCAGGACGCTGTCGGCGAGCGCCGCATCATTGGTGACGAGGATCGACTGCGCGCCCATGCCGTGCTCGGCCTGCGCCAGCAGGTCCGCCGCGACCCAGGAGGGATTGGCGGACTTGTCGGCGATGACGAGGATTTCGGAAGGGCCGGCGATCATGTCGATGCCGACGCGGCCGAACACCTGGCGCTTGGCCTCGGCCACATAGGCGTTGCCGGGGCCGACGATCTTGCTGACGGGGGCGATGCTCTCGGTGCCGAAGGCCAGTGCCGCGATCGCCTGGGCGCCGCCGAGGCGGTAGATCTCGGTGACGCCGGCGATCTTGGCGGCGGCCAGCACGGCATCGCTCAGTTCGCCGTCGGGGGTCGGCACGGACATGGCGATGCGGCTGGCGCCGGCGACGCGCGCCGGCACCGCGTTCATCAGCACCGAGGAGGGATAGGCGGCGAGGCCGCCAGGGACGTAGATGCCCACCGCCTCGACCGGCGTCCACAGCGTTCCCAGCGTCACCCCGAGGTGATCCTGGTAGACGAGGTCGAGCGGCCGCTGCTTCTCGTGGTGGGCGGTGATGCGGTCGTGGGCGACGTGCAGCGCCTCGCGCAGCTCGCCCGGAATGCGGGCGGCGGCGTTGTCGATCTCCTCCTGGGTGAAGGCGAGGGTGTCGGCAGTCAGCGGCACGCGGTCGAATTTTTCAGTCAGCTCGATGACGGCGGCGTCCCCCCGCTCCGCCACGTCGGCGAGAATGGCGGCGACCGTGCTGCCGACATCGGCCGCCGACTCCCGCTTGGAGCCGAGCAGGGCTTCGAAGTCGCTGGCGAACCCGGAATCGCGGCTGTCGAGGCGCAGCACCATCAGGCGGCGTGCTCGGGTTTCGCGCGAGCCGCCCAGGCGGCCCCCAAATCCTGCAGCCGCGCCTCGAGGCACTCGACCTCTAGCCGCACGGTACCGCCGCCGGCGAAGCGCAATTCGACGATGCCGGAGGGCGCTTCGGTCTCTTCGAAACGGATCGTCAGCAGCTCCAGTACCCCTTCGCTGGCGCTGGTGTTGATGCCAGCCACCTTGCAGGAGTTGACGCAGTCGAAATGCAGTGCCGTCCGTCGCCGCTGGCCCTTCTTGCCGCGGCCATCCTCTTCCCATGCATAGCGGTTCATCAGCAACGCGAAGCGCCGGTCGGCGCGGGCGAAGCCCATGTCGGCGACGCGCACGACGGCATCCTGGGTGGTGGCCGAGATCACATCGAGATCTTCGCTGTCGAGTGCGAGCAGTTTCAGGTCGGTCATAGAGCGGTTCCACGGACAGAGGGACGTGCCGCTGATATTGGCCCTCGGGTCCCGATCTACAAGTTTGCGCCAGCGGGGGCAATGCGGTGGCGGCGTGCCCCGGGGTGTAGTCACAACTCAGCGGGCGCAGTCGGCGCCTTCTCCCTCCGTGGGAGAAGGCCAAAGAGCCGCGGGAATTTCTTGCAGTGGAGAAGGTGTTGTGGCCTGGAGGTCGCGGTTCTCCCTTCTCCCCTCCGTGGGAGAAGGCCAAGGAGCCGAGAGCTTTGCGGTGAGACTTACTCTATCCACCGCCCATTCGATCGTCATCACCCGCTTCATGCGGGTGACCCAAGCGGCGCGGAGGTGGCAGAAGCCAATTAGTAGCCGGCGGTACACGGGGCCGGCTGGGTCCCCCGGACAAGCCGGGGGATGACGGCGGTGGTGGGGCGGAGGCAGCTAGATGTTGCCGATGCGGCGACTGCTCCCTACCCCGTCACCCGCTCGATCTCGGCGCCGCAGCGGGAGAGTTTCTCTTCCAGGCGCTCGAAGCCGCGGTCGAGGTGGTAGATGCGGTTGACGACGGTTTCGCCGCGGGCGGCGAGGCCGGCGATGACCAGCGATACCGAGGCCCGGAGATCGGTGGCCATGACCTGGGCGCCGCGCAGTTCGGGCACGCCGGTGACTGTCGCCACCTGGCCGTCGACCTTGATGTCGGCGCCGAAGCGGGCGAGTTCGGCGACGTGCATGTAGCGGTTCTCGAAGATGGTTTCGCGGATACGGGAAACGCCGTTCGACATGGTCATCAGCGCCATGAACTGCGCCTGGAGATCGGTGGGGAAGCCCGGGAAGGGATCGATCTCGACATCGACGGCCTGCAGGCCGTTGCCGTTGCGGGCGACGCGGATGCCGCCTGCCTCGCTGGTGATGGTGACGCCAGCCTCCTGCAGCACGTCGAGCGCCGACTGCAGGTGCTCGGGTCGTGCCCCGCGCAGCAGCACGTCACCGCCGGTCATGGCTGCCGCCATGGCGAAGGTGCCGGTCTCGATGCGGTCGGCCACCACCTCGACGGTCGCCCCGTGCAGGCTGTCGACGCCCTCGATCGTGAGGGTGCGGGTGCCGATGCCATCGATGCGGGCGCCCATGGCCACGAGGCACTCGGCAACGTTGGTGATCTCGGGCTCCATGGCGGCGTTCTCGATCACCGTCTGGCCGCGGGCGAGCGTCGCTGCCATCATGATGGTGTGGGTGGCGCCGACGGAGACCTTGGGCAGGCTCACGCGGCCGCCGACCAGCCCGCCTGCGGGCGCGCGGGCAACGACATAGCCCTCGTCGATATCGATCTCGGCTCCGAGCTGGCGCAGCCCGTAGAGGAAGAAGTCGACCGGTCGCGTGCCGATGGCGCAGCCGCCGGGGAGCGAGACGCGGGCCTGGTGCTCGCGGGCCAGCAGCGGCCCGATGACCCAGAAGCTGGCGCGCATCGCGGAGACCAACTCATAGGGCGCCGTGGTGTCGACGATCTCGGCGGCGTGCAGGGTCATGCGCTGACCCTCCATGCTGGTGCCGGCGCGGCGGCCATGCACGGCGATGTCGACACCGTGGTTCTCGAGGATGCGCTCGAGCTGCATGACGTCGGCGAGCCGCGGCACGTTTTCGAGGATCAGCGGCTCGCGGCTCAGGAGGGAGGCGATCATCAGCGGCAGGGCGGCGTTCTTGGCGCCGGAGATGGGGATCTCGCCCCGCAGCTCGTTGCCGCCTACCAAACGAATGCGATCCATGTCGAGGTCCCGGAAAGGGGGCGGGAGTGCCCCGGTGGCGATGTTGGTAGCCGAGTCAGCAGGCAGGAACAAGGCAACCTCCGAAGTCCAAGTCAGCCGTCCCCGGCGCCTTTCGGCGACGGCGGTTGCGGCGGCCGCGTGGCCGCGCTTTCCCCCGCGCCGCGGGCCTTCGCCTGGCTCTTGCGTCGCTTCAGGTTCTCCCGGAGCTTCGCAGCCAGCCGCTCTTCACGCGCCTTGAACTCATCGGATTTTGGCATGAAATCGTTAACCAGTTCGGACCGCCGGAGCGGTCCCAGCCATAGGGGCTTTTTTGCCTTGCGTCGAGAATGCCCCTATGGCACTAACCGCCCGATGCCGCGGGAGGCCCTGCCTCCCCCGGGCACTCCGGCTGCCGTAGCTCAGTGGTAGAGCACCCCCTTGGTAAGGGGGAGGCCGACAGTTCAATCCTGTCCGGCAGCACCATAAAAAACCCTTAAATATCAGCATCTTACTGATCATGCCGCCTCCCCTCCGAGTGGAGTCGACACGTCAACAAGCTCTCCCTCACCCACGCGTGGTAATCCATTCGCCTCTAGAGCAGCGTCGGCTCCTTTTGCGAAGCTGCAAACACCTTCAACGGTCCCCTGAGGGGACGCCTTCGACCCCCGGCAGCGCCCGTACGGGGAGTCCTCGCGACCACCGTCAGCTCCCATCCTTCCGCACCCCACGCGGAACCCGCTCGTTGTACCGATTGTGAGAGCCACTTATGCTCGCACCGAAATCAGCGCGGGGAACGCGAAATGCGAAGACTTGTCCTGGCCATCACTCTTGCCTGCTTGATGTGTCCGGCGTCAGCTCCCGCCTTGGCCTGGAGCGCCGGGCCCCCTCGAAGCGACGATCCCATCACTCAACACCTGGATTTCAAAGGGGCATTGAGCCTTGAGCTCGGATACGCGGCTCAGTTGCTGATCGCTTGCGACCGGGAGGACCAGTTCTCGGTCAGCATTGCGTTCCCTCGCCTTGAACCTCTTTACGTCCTGGACCCCGCAAAAGAGACCGGCTCGATCTCCATCTTTATTGAGGGTCAAGAGCGCTGGTCGAGCGAAACGCAGCCGATGTCCTTCGGAAACGACGTCGTGTCTCTGGAGGCCGTGCGCGAAGACGGCATCGTCGAGCTGCTTCGGAGTATAGTGAACTCCGAGGGCCGCGTCTCGGTGCAGTTCAGGGGCCTGTTCAGTTGGACTGTACGGGCAGACCCGCCACCTTACAACAACGTCGCCCGAGCAGCGGCGCAGCTCCCGGAGTACTGCCCGACGCTTCGGCAGCAAGGTCTATCCCTGAGCCCCGATGCCGCAAGAACGGAGCTAAAGTTCGCCGAAGTCGTACTCGACCGTTGGCTACATCTCGACCAGGTCATCGAAATAACTGACTGCGCTATCGTAGCTGGTGTTGAACCGAGGAACACCCTGCTCGACGAAGACCATGACTACCTCACGCGCGTCACTCGAGAAGCTGAAAAGCAGGGCTTCCATGTGAACCTGCATCAGGGTGAGCTGGTTATCTGGCCGGGTGCAAACACTTCGGCTTCGATGTTCAACAAGTGGCTGGCGAACACGGTGGCCACCATGGGGGGCCGCTTGCTGACCGAGCCCGACCGCGCCGGTCCGGTGCGCTTGGTGGCTCCAAATTGGGGGAAGCTGACCAACCTGACGGAGAGGGAGATCAGGGAAGCCGAGGTGAGCTGCGCACCACCGGAGGGAGCAAACCTCGGCCGGCTGGAACTCGACAAGGCCACCATCGACGCTGCGTCACAGCGATGGGCGGTGGATCATTGTGTTCAGTTCATACACACCACTCCACCCGCCGCATGTTCGGGACTGCGTGTCAGGGGGCTCTTCAAGGGCAGGGACCTGCTTGACGCACGGATAGTACCGAAGCCTTAGGGCCGGCTTAGTCCAACTCCGGCACCTCGCCATGCTGGAACAGGACCTTCGGCTCCCCCAGGTCGCCGGTGTCGGGGCGAGCGGAGCGGGACCAGGCGATGACCCCTTCGTGGCGGCCCGGACCTCTCCTAGCGCCAATCTGTTACCGCTGGTCCCGCCGCCTTCATTCGGTCGCCGTCGGCGTGGTAATCCGAGAGGATGATGATGCATCCGTCGGTAGCATTTCTTGGCATGCTCGTGGTCAGTTGCGGTTGCGCATACGGCTCAGAGTACTGCGCCATGCCGCTTGCCGGTGCGGAACCTCCGAACAGAGTTCAGCAGTATCGGGACGTTGGTTCGGCGTGGGAAACCACCAAGCGATTTCTGCGCACGACGTGCACCTTGGCACAACCGTATCGGTCCACGGCCGACAGCTTAGGGTCTCGGACGCGAGCGGCAGCTTCTTTTTTCGCAACCGCTACGATCCGGAGACGACTGGGAAGGATGGGTGAGGCTATGGGTTCTCGGCGATGGCTGGTTCTACGCATGCGGCGTCGAGTATGGCAGCGCCATAGAGCTGCGGCGGCGCGATGACGGCTGGGAACTGACGTCGAACATACGCGTCCGGAAACCGAAATCAAAGATCGCGATTCCACTGCTGCGGCAACTGTTCGACATTGATGACGAACTCATGAAACGGGATCGCCTGACCCGCATAGACGTGAAGGCGGGTGATCCCAGCTACAGCCCCACGCTTGGCACCGTCTTGTTCCTGGATGAAAACGAGAGACTGCTGCACGGCCAATTCCTGCCGATAGAGGGAGGGCCGATGAAGCGGTACTATGGGGACGTGACGATGGCAGACGTCGCGGTGCTGGGTGGGCACCATGGGGCCCTCTTCTCCTACGACGGCACTACCCTGGAGGAGTTGATCGGCTTCTCGATTGTGCCTGTGGGGTGGATCAACCGACCGATTGAGACTGGCCGTACTTTCGTCGGCGGCGGCAGTCAGGTTTATGAGGTCCGCGGTTCTGAACACGGCAAGCTGACCCTGGTGGAGCTTGTGCCGAGCGATCGAGCGAGCGTCGGCTGGTTTTACGCCGTCACGATGCCGAACGATGAGCTGCTGTTTGTTACCCGGCATGGCATCTATGAGAGCATCGCGGATACCCTAGAACCAGTTTGGTCGCCCCAAGCCGGGCAGCACATTTACGGACCTGCGGACGCCAATCGACTAACTGCCGAAGGGCTCCTCGTTACCACCGAAACGCCAATCGGTGACAAGGTGGACTGGCTTCTATCGTCCTGCGGCCCGAATGCATGACGCATAGGATCGCCGAAATAGCGCGAGCGTATGGCGGAAGTTGCCCTCGCTGCCGCGGCGAGCCCCGTCTTCCGCAGCAGCAACGTCCGCGGCTTGGGCGTTGACCGCTTTTCCACTAAAGCAAAACGACCCTCTTCGCTTCTTCTGGCGGATAATGGTAAACTAGCATGTTTCGGGGAGGACCGATGCGGCCCGCTATTGCAGCCCTAAGCTTCTTCTGTTTGTGCGCAGCTTCGGCGGCAGCACAGGGACTGCCCCCCGAACAGCAGGCAAAACTTGAAGAACTCGCCGCGCGGTTTCGCCCCGTGCAGCAGTTCAGCTATGTGCTGGAAACGGAGGTTTCGTTTAGTTTCCGCGGTCAGCGAGTGACCAGTCTGAAGGCCGAACTGTGTGACGTAGTCGAGGACCGGGGATCGCTCACACGCTCAGCGTATGGGATCATCAGCGTGCCAAGCGGCGGCGACAACCACCACGCGGTGCTGGATGATGGCTCCGCTCTTGTGATCTACCAGCTCAACCCATGTGTGTGGACGGAGGCGCCCCCCTCGGTCGGATCGACGTATCACATCGGGCCAGACACGACGCTAGGACTGGCGAAAGCGCCGATGGCGCCTCCAGCAATGGTTGCATGGCTCGATCATGCGTCGCACCCACAGTTGCTTCGGCTTCAAAATCTGGAAAAATTCATCGAGTCCGAAGAGGTCACTAATTTTCAGGTGTTAGCGAGCATCACCAGCTCGATACCTCCGAGCACCATAGCGTCGGACATACCGGTCCTGGCCGAGGTCGCTGACCTAGCTCAGTTTATGAATGAGGGCACACTCCCAAGAGAAGACATCGGAGCAGAGCGTGCGGTTTTCTTCCAGGCGCGACAGTTAGATGCGAAGGCGGGCGCCACGCATCCAGGCACCCAGGAACATGCTGACGGTCAGCGTTGGGTGCTCCTGAGCGGCTCGAGAAGCGGTCCTGGATCGGAGCGTGTTCAAACTTCCATATCCAAGTCAGCGCCAGAGCGGATCGAAATTGATCTGGACGTGCCTATGCCGGGCCACCGCATTGGCCTCGCTCTGTCATTTATCGCATCGCGGCTCAAGCCAGCCCCTTATGAGCCGAACCCGACCAAACTGCAGGCTTGGCCTTTCCAAGTCTGCATAGAGGGCGATTGCATGGATCTGCAGGTGCCTATCCACGAGAGGAACTGGGGGGGCTACGAAAGCTACTATTCGGCTTACCATCCGCCGACAGGACGAGTGGTCGAACTCGTGATCCTTGAGAGTGACCTGACACTGCTGCTTCGCTAGGTTGGTAGTCTTCACGGATGGAGGGATCGATCGACACTTCGGTGCGCGGGCGGTTCTGCTCATATCGCCGCCAAGCCACCGCGTCTTCGGTGGGCTCTACCTTACTGCTCTCCTTTGCCAGGTTTGTGAGGTCTGTGATCGTGAAGGTAGCTCCACCGGCAAGCTTGTCTTGAAGGGTTCCGATCATGGCGAGGCCGCGTTGTGCCCGCTGACATATGCCCTCTAAGGCTTCGCGCTGAACGGCAAGCGTTCGTCCCAAGTCGGTTGATTTTCCATCTAAGAGATCTGCGATGCGCGACAGACTGAGGCCAAGGGTCTTTAGAGCCAGCGCTTCGTTGAGCCGCGCCACCTCGTTGGCACCGTAGAGACGCCAGGTGCGCTGCGGAGTGATAGACCTTGCCTTTCGTACACGCGCAGGGTCCGCACGCTCAAGGCCATGCGCCGAGCGCATTCAGATGCTGTCAGTCGAATTTCTGTGTGACGCTCATCCATCTCAAGCTCCCATCCTGGTCGTTGTAAGGTATGACCTAAGGTTCGGCTCAAGAGGATTTTGGCTTCAGCGCAGAGCATTGCCTTGGATGACGCTGCGGCAGCTAATGGAACGGCCCGTCAGTAGCTCTGCGAACTGGCTAACTGCTTGATTGTTAAGGATTCTGCGCTGCTGCCATAGGAATTCAATCCTGTCCGGCAGCACCATCAATCCCCGCCCCCTGGTCGCCATCGGAGGCAGGTTGCCCTGCCCCCATCGGCGCGTTCAGTCCTTCTGCTCGGCGGATTCAGCGTCTTCGGCCGGCGCGTTCTCGCCGGAGCCGGCAGCCCTGGCTTTGGCTTCGGCGCGGGCGGCCTTCTTCTCGTTCTTGATGCGCTCCCGCTCCTTGCGTTCGAAATCGTAGTTGGGCTTGCGAGCCATAGGCGCCTCCTTGCGTGTGTGGGCCGTATCTGGGCCAGCGGGCGGCGAAACACAACCGCAACGGGCGAATTGGCCGGGGACGGCTGGCGACTGGAGTCGCCTTTCGGGGCGAGACCGCGCACCGTGTCCTGCGGCGAGCGCTCCTAGTCGCCGCGTTGGCGCGCCTGCTCTCTTGCCAGTGCCGACTGGCGGGCGAGGAATCCCGGCAGGTCGCCGTCAGCGGCGTCGTCGAGGGCGGCTCTCGAGATGCCCTCGGTTTCCGCAGCGGCGCGGCAAAGCTCCGCCTGAGCTTCCATGGACCGGGCATCGCCCGCCGCTCCCGGACCGGAGAAGTTCTCCTCGATCCATGCGTTGAGCCATACCCTCGCGTCGAGATCGTCCATTTGGTCACTCCTCAGCGGCCGGAAAGGCCGGTCGGTCGTGAAACGATGGGGCTGCGTGACGGGTTCAATCGCAGCGTCACCCCCTCCCCCGCGACGGCTCGCTCGGAAGCGACCATAAACCTTAATCACCGGGAAGGGGTGTACGCCTGCTCCGGCGTCGCTAAGCTTGCGCCAGGGGGACGGAGCGGATGACAGCAGATATCGGAAGCGCGCCGTGAACGGCGCGGCGCGCAGCATCAGCGGCAGCGGCGCGGGGGTCGCGGTGCGACCGGGTGCCAGGGCGCCGGCTTCGGATGAGGTGACGAAGGTGGCTGCGGAGGTGCTCGACGAGAGCGGCCTGCGGGCGCTGGATGGGGCGGAATGGGACGCTTTGGCGGCCAGCGCCCTCGAAGACAATCCCTTTTACGCGCGGCAGCATGTGCTGGCTGGCCTCGACACGATCGACCGGGAGGCGGGGCTCCGGGCGCTGGCCCTGCGCTCGGGCGGCGATGGCCAGCTCCGCGGGCTGTTCCTGTTCCAGACCCGGAAATTTCCTGGCCCGGGCGCCACGGCAGCCGGCAATCTCTATCAGGTCGCCGGAACGCCGCTGGTCCAGCGCGACCACGCCGAACCGGTGATCGGAGCGTGGCTGGATGCGCTCGCCACCGGGATCGTGCCGCGACACTGGAGCCTGCCGCATCTCCACCTCGGCGGCGCCTTCATGCGCATTGGCGACCGGCTGGCGGCAGAGCGGGGCTTCGCCATGCTGCCGGTCTGCGGCTATCGGCGGGCCAGGCTGCGGCGGCTGCCGGGGGGCTTCGAGGAACATCTTGGCACCGCCATGTCGAAACGGCGGGTCAAGGACATCCAGCGCACGCTGCGGCGCCTCGAGGAGTGCGGCGACCTGCAGTTCGAGCGCACCCGCGACCCCGCGCTCGTCGCCCGGCGGGTCCATGACTTCCTGAGGCTCGAGCATGCGGGCTGGAAAGGTGCCGCCGGCACCTCCCTCCTCGCCGATCCGGTGCATGCGGAGTTCGCACGCCGGGCCTATGGCGGCCAGGGCGCCGCCAAGGGTCTTGCCAGCGTCGACAGCCTGCTGCTCGACGGACAGCCGATCGCCATCAGCATCAACATCCAGGCCGGTAGCACGGCCTTCACGCCGAAATGCGCCTTCGACGAGACGTATCGCAAGTACAGTCCCGGCCTGGTGCTGGAATACCTCGTCATCGAGGCCTTCTATGCCGACGACAGCTGCGCCGAGATGGACGCCGCCACCACCGTCGAGGGCCATGTGGTGCAGGGGCTGTGGAACGACGAGAAGCCGATGGCGACGGTGATCGTGGGGCCCCGCGGCTGGCGGACGGCGGCGCTGGCGACGCTCGAGGTGCAGCGCGAGGCGCTGAAGAAGCGGGCCAAGGCGGCGCTGGCCGCACGGCCGCTGGCGCCGGTGACGGCGCTGCTGCAGGCCTCGCGGCGGCGGCTGCAGTCGCTGCACGGCGACGTGATGATCACCCTGATATGCGCGACGCATGTCGTCGAGGGGCTGGTCAAGGTCGGCCTCTAGACCCTGCACTTGCCGCGACCAGGGGGCTCGCCATAATGGCGGTCTCGCGCCACAGGGAGGTCCATCATGCCGATCGTCCGCTTTCCGTTTGTTCTCGCCCTCTCCTTGCTCCTCTCTCCGCTGCCGACGCTCGCCGCCGATATCGAGGGCAGCAGCGATCACCCGCTGGTCCCCCGCTACGAGCAGTCTGAGATCGTCGCATACGAGACCGAGGCCTTTGCGCCCTACCGGTTGCCGACCGATGCAGCGACTGCCTATGGCGGGCTCGACAAGAACCTCGAGGCAACGCTGGCGCTGGAAGGCAAGGTCACGCGGCTCAGCTATCGAGCGCCACCCGAGCGCTCGGTGCTGGAGGTGTTCCGAAATTACGAGAACGCGCTCGCCGCGGCCGGCTTCGAGACCATCTACAGCTGCGAGATGGCGGCGTGCGGCGGCCGCAACTTCAACCACGTGCTGGCGGCGGGCACGCTCTACGGGCTGTTCGGCGAGTACGTGGAAGAGCAGCGCTACCTGGCGGCGCGCCTCGCACGGCCCGAGGGCGATGTGTATGTCGGGCTCTATGCGGTGCTGAACCAGAGCGGCGGCGGCCCCAACAGCGGCCGCACCATGGTGCAGCTCGATATCGTAGAGGTGCAGCCGATGGAAGAGCGGATGGTGGTGCTCGACGCGACGGCGCTGGACACGCAGTTGACCACCGAGGGACGGGTGGCCATCTATGGCATCCTCTTCGATTTCGACGCCGCCGAGATCAAGCCGGAATCTGAGCCGCAGCTGGCGGAACTGGCGGCGCTGCTGCGCGACAACCCCGAGCTGCAGGTGCTGATCGTCGGCCACACCGACAGCCAGGGAACGCTCGACTACAACCAGCTGTTGTCGGCACGGCGGGCGGAGGCGGTGGTCGCCACCCTGGTCGAGGAGCACGGCATCGGCACCGGGCGGATGACCCCGGTGGGCGCCGGCATGGTGGCACCAGTCGCCACCAACCGCACCGAGGCGGGCCGGTCGCAGAACCGTCGGGTGGAAGTGGTGGCCCTCAACTAGGCGCGCCCGGCCGGCCGGAACCAAACGACAGCGCCGGCATTGGACTTGCTACCGATAGCACGCGCAAAGGAGCGGGCAGATGATATTCGATTCAGCGGAAGACCGGGCGGGCGGCAGCGACCGCATCAGCCCGATGCAGGTCGCCCATCACCCCCTGTTCACGGCGCGCGAAAAGCTCGATCTGCTGCAGCAGCTGAAGCTCGAGGCGACGGCGGACGATGCCGGCCGAAGCGCCTTCAGCGCCGAAGAAGTCGACGAGGCGATCCAGGAAGTGAAGCTCGGCGTGCAGAGCGGCCAGGGCAGCGAAACCGTGCTGACGGGAGACGCGTGATGGCCAAGCCCCCCGAAGTCCGCGCCGCCGAGGTCGACCAGATGGTCGATGAGCGCGCTTCGCCGCTCAAAGTCCCCGACAATTCGCGGCTCGAGGTAGCGGCCGACGACCAGCCGACGGTCGGGGCCACCGGGCCGACCAACTGGTGGCGTATCGGGCTGGTCGCACTCGGCATCGTTGCGCTCATGCTGCTGCTGCTGCAGCTGTTCGGCGGCGCGCCCAGCACCGAGATGGTGCCCGGCACCCCCACCGCGGCCCCGGTCGAGCCGGCGCCGCCGGGCTGAGAAACCCCGTTCAACGACAAAGGGCCGGCGCGACGCCGGCCCTTTTCGCATTCGCGGGCCGGATCAGCCCTGGATGGGCGACAGCTGGATCTCGACGCGACGGTTCTGCGCGCGGCCTGATTCGGTGGCGTTGGAGGCGATCGGATCGCTCTCGCCGCGGCCCTCGATGAAGAAGCGCCGCTGGTCGACGCCCTGGTTGGCAAGCACCGTGGCGACGGCGACGGCGCGGCGCTGGCTCAGGTCCTGGTTATAGGAGTCGGAACCGGAACTGTCGGTGTGGCCGTAGACGTCGACGATGGTCTTGTTGAACTTGCGCAGCACCAGCCCGACGGAGACCAGGGTCTCGGTGAACTGCGGCTGCACCCGCGCCTCGTCCACCGCGAAGGTGATGTTGGAGGGCATGTTGAGGATGATCTGCTGGCCAACGCGGGTCACGGAGACGCCGGTGCCCTGCAGCTGGGCGCGAAGTTCGGCTTCCTGCTGGTCCATGTAGCTGCCGATGGCGGCACCCGAGAGGCCGCCGATGCCGGCGCCGATCAGCGCGCCGACGCGCGGGTCGCTGCCGGTCGCGGCGCCGACGATGGCACCGGCCACGGCACCGCCGCCGGCACCGATCAGGGCGCCGCCGGTGGTGTTCGACACCTGCGTCTCGCCGGTGAACGGATTTATTGAGGTACAGGCGCTGAGCGTCAGGGCAGCGAGCGCGGCAACGAGAATCTTGGACTTCATCGGGTTCCCCCTGGTTTGGCGGCCTGCTTCTTGGCCGCGATTGCGGCAGCACGGTGTTCCGGCCGGCCGGACCGTCCGCGTGTTACCGCCACTTCTAGCCGTGTGCCCAACCGCCGTCGACAATGAAATCCTGGGCGGAGACCATTTTGCTGTCGTCGGCGGCGAGGAACAGGGCCATGCGGGCGACGTCGTCGGGCTGGCACGTGCCCTTGAGCGCCTGGTTGTCCTCGATCAGCGCCAGCTCGGCCTCCCCCACCCACTTGGTGAGCTGGCGCTCGGTCATGATCCAGCCGGGTACCAGCGTGTTGACGCGGATGCCGCTCTTGCCGAGATCGCGGGCCAGCGCCCTGGACAGGCCGTGGGCGGCGGCCTTGGCGGTCTCGTAGACCGGGATCCTGGGGTTCATGATCATCCAGCTGATGGAGCCGAGGTTGATGATCGAGCCCTTGCCGGCCTCCGCCATGCCCGGCGCCACCGCCTGGGCGGCGAAGAAAGCGTGCTTGAGGTTCACCGCGATCCTGTCGTCCCAGTATTCGGGCGTCACCTCATGCCAGTCGTGGCGCTGGTCGTTGGCGGCGTTGTTGACGAGCGCCAGTGCCGGGCCGTGCGCCTCGGCGAAGCCGGCGATGGCGCGGCGATAGGCGTCGATGTCGGTGACGTCGCAGGCAGTGAAGCGGACGGCGTGGCCGGCGCCGGTCAGTTCCGCCGCGAGCCGCTCTCCGGCTTCGGCGGCGATGTCGACGAAGCCGACCCTCGCCCCCTGCGCCGCGAATTCGCGCACCAGCGTCTCCCCGATTCCAGAGGCGCCGCCGGAGATGACGACGGGGCGGCCCCTGAGGCTCGGATAGGTGGCGAAATCACTCATGCGGGAGCTCCTCGACTGGCTGGGCCGCTGCGGCGGCCGGACGGCGCCGTTGGTAGCGAAACCGCCCGCCGAGGACAAGCCGCGCTCAGGCCGGGCTACCGGCGAGGCGGCGCTCGATCAGATGGTCGAGCGAGAACAGGCCCGGGCCGCGGGTCAGCAGCAGCACCAGGCTGCTCGCCCAGAGCAGGTGCTCGGTCCAGGCCTGTGGATAGACGAGGAGCTGGATCACCGCCACCATGCCGAGCAGCGGCAGCGTCGCGAGGCGGGTGGCGAGACCGAGGAAGAGGAACAGCGGCACCGTGACCTCGACCGCGAGCGCCAGCCGGGTGGCGAGCACCGGGTCGATGAGGGGCAGCTGGTATTCCTGCTCGAAGAGCTTCACCGCAAATTCGAAGGAGCGGAGCTTGAGCATGCCGGAGTTGAAGAAGACGAAGCCGACCGCGACGCGCAGCCCCAGCAGGATCACCGACATCGGCAGGCGCCCGAGCAGGTCGCGCACCGCGACGTAGCGGGAGCGGAGCCGGAGCGACCGGGGCTGGGTGTCGGTGACTGCTGCGGCCATCTGCCTGTCTCCTATCGTGGCATGGTGGTTGCGGTGACGAGGCCCGCGGCGAAGAGGGCGGCGAGGGCGGCACCGGCGTCAAAGGATGGATCGGCGGCGACGGCATCGACGGCGGCACCGCCGATGCTGGCGCCGCCGGCAAGGGCTTCGCGGAAGGCGAAGCTGCCCCGGTCGAGGCGCTGGATGGTGAAGGCGCCGCGGGCGCCGAGAAGCTGGAGGTGCACCGCCTGCCGGTCGAACACAAAGCGCTCCGGCGGTGCCTTGCCGAGGCGCAGGCGCACCAGATCGTCCACCGGCCAGGCAGCCGAAAGCAGGCGCATCCCCGGCTGCAGCTGCAGGCGGAGATCGGGCAGGCGCTCCTGCGGGCGTGCCCGGAGTTTGGCGATGGCGAGCGGCGAATGATCGATGGCGACGGCAACCTCACCAAGGGCCCAGTCGATGGCCGCAGTGGCCGGCAGGTAGGGATGGCGCGTGGCGTCGTCCGTCTCCCCGAGGAAGCCGGGAAAGGCGCCGCCATATTCGGCTATGCAGGGGGCGGTGGGCCGATGCGCCACGGTGAAATCGCGCGCCAAAAGCTGCATGCGCTCCGAACCGAGCAGCCACTGGATGGTCGGGAAGCGCCCGAGGATGTGGCGGGTGAGGCTCTGGCGATGGTGGTGGCGGTAGATCGCGAGGCGCTGCGCCGGGTCGAAGCGGCCGGCAAGCAGGGCCAGCGCCGTGCCCGGGTCGCCGCCGCCGATGGCGCGATGGAGGTGCGCCTGCGTTTCAGCCAGCGCGGGCATTCGGCATCCCTTCGGCCAGCACCGCGGCCGCCACCGCATCGGCGCGCGCGGCCTCGACGAGGATGGTGTCGAGCGCGGGCAGCTCGTTGTCCCACTCGACCAGCGTGGGTCGCGGGCCAAAGCGCCGCAGCGCATGGGCGTAAAGGTCCCAGGCGTGGTCGTCGATCGGCCGCGAGTGGGTGTCGATCAGCACCTGGCCTGCCCCCTCCCCCGCCTCCTCCTCGATGACGAAGCCGCCGAGGTGGAGCTCGCCGATGGCTTCGGCGGGCAGCTCGTCGACATAGCCATAGGCGTCGTAGCCGAGGTTCTGGCCGCTGACATGGATGTTGCTGACGTCGCAGAGCAGGCGGCAGCCGGTGCGCGCGACCAGTTCAGAGAGGAACTGCGGCTCGGTCATGGTGGAGGCGCCGAAGCCGACATAGCTGGCGGGATTCTCGACGTGATAGGGGCGGCCGAGGGCCTGCTGCACCTCGTCGACATGGCGGGCGAGCGTCGCCAGCGACTCCGCATCGTAGGGCAGCGGCAGCAGGTCGTTGAGGTATTCCCCCTCATGCGTCGACCAGGCCAGATGCCCGGAAACGAGGAAGGGATCGAGCCGCTCGATCAGCTCCCGCACCCGCGCCAGATGCCGGCGGTCGACGCCGTCGGCGCTGCCGATGGAGACGCCCACGGAGTGCACGGAGACCGGGTAGTGGGTGGCGATGTCGTCGAGCAGTTCGGCGGCGTGCGCGTTGGCGAGGAAGTTCTCGGGATGGATCTCCAGCCAGGCAGCGGGAGGGCGGGTGGCCGCCACCTCGGCGAGGTGCTGGAGCCTCAGCCCCACTCCGGCAGCGATAGCGGTGCGTGGTGTCTTCGGCATGTGCGGCCACCCTCCCCTTGGCTCTCCGGTTTTGCGCCTACATCGTCATCGCGTCGGTGGAGCCGCCGACGATGCGCTCGCAATAGCCGGCGGGCACGTAGATCCACGCGTTGGGATCGCCGTCGAGCCGCGAGGTGCCGGCGCAGGAGTTGTTGCCGGTGGAGGCACAGTCGTTCTGGCCGGCCTTGGCGAGGCCGTAACATTTCTCGGCGGTGAAGCTCGGCTCCGGAGCCGGACCGGCCTGGGCAATCGCGGCGCCCGGCAGGGAGATGGCAGCGGCAAGCGCCGAGGCGAGAAGCGTGCGGTTCATGTGTGTCCTCCGTCTGGTTGCGGGCGGCCAGTGCCGACCCTGACCGTTCTTCGGAGCGGGCAGCGAGCTTGTTACATCCGGGGCTGCGGCACACGGCTTCGTGAACGTCCGGCGCCGCGGGCGTGCAAAATTACGCAGAGGATGTAACAAAGCGCTGGGCCGGCACGAACTCATGGGGGAGAACTGTGAGTACGGATCATGAAACGCGGCTTGCCGGCCTGTTGCGCGCGGCACTGGACGGGGACGAGGCGTGCTACGCCGACTTCCTGCGATCGGTCGCGCAACTGGTCCGTATCATGGCTCGGCGCAAGCTAGCCGCGGCTGGCAGCGCGGAGCCCGAGGACGTGGTGCAGGAGACGCTGCTCGCCATCCATCTGAAGCGGCACACCTGGCGACCGGGATCGCCGGTGATGCCGTGGATACATGCCATGGCCCGATACAAGATCATCGATGTGCACCGACGCCGCGGCCGGCGGGTGGAGATCGACATCGAGGAATTCGCCAATGTCCTCGAGGCGGAGAGCCACGAAACCGTGAGTGCCCGCGACGTGGGCAAGGCGTTGGCCGGGCTGGCCGAGGGGCAGCGGAGCGTCGTTGCCGCCATCTCTGTCGAAGGCCGATCGATCAGCGAGACGGCGCGGAAGCTCGGCATGAAGGAAACCGCAGTGCGCGTCGCGCTGCATCGCGGGCTTGCGGCGATCGCCGCCCGCTTTGGAAGACCTGAAACATGAAGACCGACAATCTGATCTCGGCCATAGCGGCGGACAATGCGCGACCGGTGATCCGGCAGGGCCAGATCTGGGCTCTCGCGACCGGGGCTGCGGTGCTGGTCGCGGCCGCGACCTTCTTTGCGACGCTGGGCCCGCGGCCCGATATTGCCGCGGCGGCAACGACGGTGCACTTCCTGTTCAAGTTCGTGGTGACCATCGCCTTTGCCGGCTCGGCGCTGCTGGTGCTCGACCGGCTGGCCCGACCCGGCGCAGACGGCCCGCGCAGCCTCCGCTGGCTGGGGCTGGCGCCGGCACTGCTCGCCATCGGCATCGGCGTGGAACTGCTGCTGCAACCGACGGCACAGTGGCAGATGCTGGCCGAGGGCAAGAACAGCCTCGTCTGCCTCACCTACATCCCGCTGATCGGCCTCGGGCCGCTGGGGCTCCTCATCCTCGGCCTCCGCCGCGGCGCCCCAACCCGGCCGGGGCTAGCCGGCGTGGTAGCGGGGCTGGTGGCCGGCGGCATCGCGGCGAGCTTCTATGCCGCCCACTGCACCGACGACTCGCCGCTCTTCGTCGCCACCTGGTACACGCTGGCGGTGGCCATGCTCGGGGCCGCCGGGGGCATTGCCGGACGGCTGTTCGCGCGCTGGTAGCGAAATTTCGAGGTTGGCGTGATCTTCCTTGAACCTCGGGATCCCCGGTTCATAACCATCCGTCGTGGCGGCACACTGAGCGATGCGGACCACCGCCGCCTGGCCCTGTGGGCCGCTGCTTGCGCCGAGCATGTCCTTCATCTCTTCGAGGAAGCCGTGCCTGGGGATGATCGCCCCCGCCGCGCCATCGAGTTGAGCCGTTCCTGGGCCAGGGGAGAACTGACGATGCGTCAGGCCCTTCGGCTTGCTGCCGCGCGGGCCGCGGCACGAGAGGCGGCAGGTTCCGGCCGCTTCGCAGCCTATGCGGCGAGCCAGGCGGTAGCCGTTGCGCACGTGGCAGCCCACGAGCTCGGCGCCGCCGCCTATGCGATCAGGGCCGTGCAGGCGTCGGTCCCCAAGAGCGAACGCGAGCAGGCCGGACGTCAGGAATGTCGTTGGCAGCGCCAACTGCTTCCCGAAGAGATCCGAGAGCTGGTGCTCGAGGACCAGCGGCTGCGCAATTCCGTGTGCTGGTCCGTCTTCGACTGCTGAGGCCGTCAGGCCCCCTCCTCCTCCACCACCTTGCGGGTGGTGGGGGCGAGGTCCATCGCCTCGATGCGCTCGAGCAGCTCGGTGATGCGGTCGACGTTCTCGATGTGGCGCGTTTCCATCGAGAAGTTCAGCGTCACGTATTCGCGGCCCGGGCAGAAGGTGCAGATGTTCACGGCCGAGTGCCAGGCGCCGCAATAGATCGGCTCTACCATGCCATGGGTCATCGGGCCGTAGGTGCGGTGTGGCGGCACCAGGGTGAGGACGATGTGAGCCCCGCCGTTGAAACGCCAGAAGCGCTTGCCGGGCAGCCCCTTCCACACCCGGTTGAGACCGCGGAGCGTGCGGAACATGGCGTTGACCATCACCTGGAACTTGGTGATGTCCTTCTGCTCGATCTGGTTCACGGTGTCGTCGACGGCGCGGACATAGTCGACGAAGTCGTCGAGCACCTTGAACTTGGCCTGCAGGGCGCGGACGCGGAAGAAGTTGTCGTCGGCCTCGGTGCGCTTGCCGTCGAGCATGGTGTAGGCAGCGCCGATCACCGTCTTGCTCATGTGCTTGTCCTCACCATCGCCGTTGAGGGCGTGGGTGACGAGGGCGAAATAGAGCGAGCGCTGGCGCACGCCGAGCCGGTTGGCGAGCAGCCGCAGCCGGTGCCGCTTCAGTGCCAGCGTCCGGAAGCCCCAGGACTTCTCGGCGGGGGCCAGCAGGTTGGCGAGGATGATGTAGGTCCAGGCCATGAACTGCCCGCGCAGCGCCGCCCTGAGGCGCTTGCCGAAGCCGACCTTGTTGGCCTGGTCGGACATGATGCCGTGCGCCGCCGACTGCGAGCGCGCCAGCAGCGCCGAGTCCGACCCCTCGAGCAGCGCATGGCTCGAGCGCACCTGGATCATGGAATGGCGCCCCTCGGCGTCGGGGCCGTCGCGCAGCACGATGGCGGCGACGCGGAACAGCGGCAGGTCGTCACGGTCGAAGATGTCGATCGATTTGCTGAGCCATTTGTCCGGATAGCCCTCGAAGCTGTCGACGACCTGCACATCGGTGATGGCGTCGAGGATATGCTTGGGGAAGGGCTCGCCGGGGCGGGCACCGACATAGCCGTGGGTGAGTTGCGGCGCCAGCGCCACCATGTCGGCGACGAGATTGACGATCGAATCCTTGTCGAAGGCGGTCTTCGAGGCGGCGGTGAAGAACACCGTGTCGCGGCCCTCGTAGAGAAACCACTGGAAATCCGTGAACAGCGCCTGCGGGTGCTTGCTGACCGCCGCCTGCGCCAGCTCGAGCGCGGCGGCATGGTCGCTGGCAAAGCTGTTCGATGAAAAGGTCTTCACTGCGCATCCCCCCAATACGTCGTCATAATCGATAAACTTCAGCGGCCGCTGCGGTCAACAACAGCCTGCAGCAGCGGTAAACGCGGCGTCTGCGGGCGCGGCATCGTGCGGCCCTCCACAGCCATCCTTGACCGGCGGAAGATGAAGCGAGGATGAACGGGAGAACAGCCGACGAGCCGGCGTGGCACGAAATCTCCCGACAGCGCCCCCCACCGCACCTCCGCAGCCCGATTGGCATCCGGCCGTTCCCAGTCTAGGATGGTTCCAGGGTGCGGCAGGCAAGTGTCGTGCTTTCAATAGCTTGGCTCTCCGCGCGGCGAATTGACCTATGTCAAAAAGGGGGCCCGGGAGTTAGCTATGCCAACGGAGCGCCGCGGTGGCAGCCGGGCGCAACGACACCAGCGCAGGCGGGACTGATGGATTATCGCGGAATATTCGAGGATGCCGTGGACGCGCTGCGGCAGGAGCGGCGGTACCGGGTTTTCGCCGATCTCGAACGCATCGCCGGGCGCTTTCCGCGCGCCCTCTACCGCGACCAGTCCGACAATGCGCGCGAGATCACCATCTGGTGCTCGAACGACTATCTGGGCATGGGGCAGAACCGGAAGGTGGTCGCCGCCATGCAGGAGACGGCGGGCAAGCTCGGCGTCGGGGCCGGCGGTACCCGCAACATTTCCGGCACCAACCGGCCGCTGGTCGAGCTCGAGCGTTCGCTCGCCGACCTGCACCGCAAGGAAGCGGCCCTAGTCTTCACCTCCGGGTTCGTTTCCAACGAGGCGACGCTGTCGACGCTGGGGCGGCTGCTGCCCGATTGCGTGATGTTCTCGGACCAGCTGAACCATGCCTCGATGATCCAAGGCGTGCGGCAGTCAGGGATGGAGAAGCGGATCTTCCGGCACAACGACGTCGCGCATCTGCGTGAGCTGCTGAGCGCGGTGGAGCGGCGGCGGCCGAAGCTCATCGCCTTCGAATCGGTGTATTCGATGGACGGTGACATCGCGCCGATCGCGGCCATCTGCGACCTCGCCGAAGAGTTCGGGGCGCTGACCTATATCGACGAAGTGCACGCGGTCGGCCTTTATGGCCCGCGCGGCGGCGGCATCGCCGAGCGCGAGGCGCTGATGGACCGCATCGACATCATCGAGGGCACGCTGGCCAAGGGCTTCGGGGTGATGGGCGGCTATATCGCCGCCAACCGCGCCGTCGTCGATGCGGTGCGCTCCTACGCGCCGGAGTTCATCTTCACGACGGCCCTGCCGCCAGCGCTGTGCGCCGCCGCCCGCGCCTCCATCGAGCACCTCAAGGTCTCGGACAGCGAACGCCGGCAGCAGCAGCGGCAGGCGCAGCTCACCAAGGATATCCTCGGCGACGCCGGGCTGCCGGTGATGCCGACCAGCACCCATATCGTGCCGGTGATCGTGGGCGATGCGCGGCTCTGCAAGGCGGCCAGCGACATGCTGCTCGAGAAGCACAACATCTACATCCAGCCGATCAACTATCCGACGGTGCCCAAGGGCACGGAGCGGCTGCGGATCACGCCGACGCCGCTGCATACGGACGAGATGATCATCGAGCTGAGGCACGCTTTGGTCAGCGTCTGGGCGGCGCTGGAGCTGCCGCGCGACCGGCCGACGCCACGCGTCACGGCCAGCAAGCTGACCTCGGGCGACCTGACGCTGCCGACCGCCGGCGGCTAGCGCCGGAAGACCACTCCGCCGAGCCAGCCGGTGAACAGCGCGAGGAGCACCGCGGCGAGGCCGTAGAGCAGCGGCTGCTGCTCGGCGGCGAGGCCGAGGAAGCGCTCGAAGCCGATCTTGCGAACGGAGAAGCGGTCGGCGCGCTCGGCAATGAGTTCGCCGTGCTTGAACAGATAGGTGCGGGCGAGGAAGGTGCCGGGCACGACGTCGCTCGGCAGTTCGATCTGCGCGAGGTAGAAGGTCTCCGAGCGGAACACCACGCCCTGCTCGTTGAGGCCGAACAACCCCTCCTTCACCATCAGCCGCACCAGCTCGTTGCCAAAGGCATAGGCGTTCCACCACTGCTCGCCCGCCGACACGTCGGCCTGCGCCGGCAGCGGGATATCGAGCTCGGCCAGCGTCACCGGATCGGTGATCTCGGTGAGCCGGGTATCCGAGAGCACGTGGTAGTAGGAGGGGAAGCGCTCGAACAGCACCTGCTCGGTGTTGATCCAGATGCCGAGATTGTTGGTCATGCGCCGGGCCACGCGGTCCTGCAGCGGCCCGGTGATGGTGATGATGACGTGGAACGGGCCCTCGACGAAGCGCTGGGCGGCCCCGGCCTCGGGTTCGATGTTGCCGAAGAAGGTCAGCACCTCGCCGGAGAAGCTCGAGGTGATGGCGACCTCGCTGCGCGAGACCGTGGAAACCAGCCGTTCGGCCTGTGCCGGCAGCACGGCGAACAGCAGCAGGAGCGGTAGCAGCAGGAGCTGGCGAAGGCGCCTCATCGCAGGCCTCCGGCGGCGACCGCCATCGAATAGAGATCTGCCGGCGGCAGCACCAGGGTCAGCCCGAAGCGGATGGCGACGGCGAGCACCAGCACCGCCAGCATGGCCCGCAGCTGCTCGCCACGCAGATACTTGCCGGCGGAGGCGCCGAACTGGGCACCGACGGTGCCGCCCACCATCAGGCAGAAGGCGAGCAGGATGTCGACGCTCTGGTTGGTAACCGCATGGAGAACGAGCGTTACCGCCATCATCGCCACCACCTGCAGCAGCGAGGTGCCGATGACGACATTGCCGGGCACCCGCAGCAGGTAGACCAGCGCCGGCACCAGGATGAAACCGCCGCCGATGCCGAGCAGCGAGCCGACGAAGCCGATGCAGAGCCCGATGCCGATCACCGGCAGCACGCTGATGTAGAGGCGCGAACGCTTGAAGCGGATCCGCATCGGCAGGCCGTGGATCCAGTTGTGCTGGTTGGGCAGCTTCTCGCGCACCACCACCCCGGCGCGGCGCTTCAGCATGGCCCTGATCGCCTCGACCAGCATCAGCGTGCCGACGAAGCCGAGCAGCACGAGAAATCCGACGGAGATGACGAGGTCGAGGTGACCGGCGACGTTCAGGGCCGAGAAGGTGGCGACGCCGCCGAAGGCGCCGAGCACGCCGGACAGCACCAGGTACATGGCGAGGTGCAGATCGATGCCGCCGCGCCGGTAGTAGCTGAGGGCGCCGGAGGTCGAGGCGGCCACCACCTGCCCGGTCACCGAGGCCACCGCCACCGGGGCCGGCACGCCGGAAAAGATCAGCAGCGGCGTCAGCAGAAAGCCGCCGCCGACCCCGAACAGCCCCGACAGAAACCCCACGGCGCCGCCGATCCCCACGAGGAAGAAGAGGTTCATCGAGAGTTCGGCGATCGGCAGGTAGATCTGCAAGACTTGGGTCCGGGCTAAGGCATCAACGTACCGTTGAATAGTGACGGCTCAGTACGAAAATACGACAGGAGGATAGAGGTCGGCAGAAATGCTAGCAGGAAAATCCAAAGGGTCCGTTGATGAACGAAGGGGCGCCGCTGGCGCCCCTGCAAGCCGGCCATGGCTGGCGCCAGCGGTCACACCGGCTGGCTGCCGAGCACTGCGAGCAACCGCGGATTGATCTCGCCGCGCTCGCTCATGCCGGTCGCCCGTTCGAACTCGCGGATCGCCTCGGTGGTCTTGGGACCGGCAAGGCCATCGGGGGTGCCGACGTCGAAACCGAGATGGGCGAGGGCGGACTGGACGCTGCGGATCACATCCCGGTCGGCAATGGGCGCTCCCGGGTCGAAATCCGGGCTCCAGGTGCCGATGGGCGCAAAATTGGCGGCCAGGTCGATGGTGGCGGGCTTCCAGGCGGCGATGGCGGCATCGAGCCGACCGACGGCCTCGGCGTCGAGTGACCGCGCAATGTCGTCGCGAGCCTTGGCAGCATCGGCATCGCCGTTGCGGGCGGCGATCGAGAACCACTTGTAGGACGCCTCGAGGTCCTGAGTGACGCCCAGCCCGCGGGCATGGAGCATGCCGAGATTGAACTGGCTGTCCTTCATGCCCCGCTGCGCCGCCTGCTCGAACCACTCCGCCGCCGGCTCGAACTGCTGTTCGCCCAGCTCGCCGCTGGCATAGAGCGCCGCGAGGTTGTGCATCGACATGCGGTTGCCGGCCTCGGCGGCGCGCTGATACCAGAGGCGCGCCTGAACCAGGTCCCGCTCGACGCCGCGGCCATGCTCGTACAGATTGCCGAGCCGGTATTGGGCCGGGGCGAAGCCCTGAGCCGCGGCACGCTCGTACCAGATGGCGGCAGCCGGCAGATCCTCGGCCACGGCACGGCCCTCGGTATAGATTGCAGCGACCTCGAACTGCGCCCGCGCATCGCCGCCGGCGGCGGCCCGTAGCAGTGCCTCGGGCCCGAGTTCGGCGGGCGGCATCTCCACTTGCACCGGACTTTCGAGGGACGTCGGCAGGGGCGTGATGGCGGCCGCAAGCGGCGGCACGGAGCCGGTGGTGTCGGCGGTATCGACCGCCTGCTCCGGTTCTGCCGGCGGGGTGACGCTGAAGCGCTCGGGCATCGCCGGGACTTCCTGCATCGGCTCAAAGCCGCGTGCAGCTGCCGGATCGATCGACGCGGTGGCGAGGGAGTCGATGCGCGGGATGACGCGCGGCGCCGGGGCCGCTGCGGTGTGGGAGGTGCCGCCGACCGAGGACAGGTCCTCGGTGAGTACGGCGCCGGTTCCCAACGGCCCGCCTTCCCCCTGGGCCGCGTTTCCGTCACCCATTCGCTGGTTGATCAGGTTGAGAGTCAGGAAGCAGATCGCCAGGAGGCTCGCCGCAAGCAGGATGGGCTTCCGATGGCGGCTGAGGAAGCTCTCCTCGGCCGGCTCCGGGTGATCCGTCGTGGGTGCGTCGCTCGCCTTCGGGGGGGACTTGGGCTTCTTGGCTGGTTTCGGCTCGTCAGGCACGGTTGTGGGCTCGTCAAGCTCGGACTTGTGCGCCCGGCTCTTCTGAAAGCTGGTGATGGCGCGGGCGATCAGCGAGCCTGAGCCTGTCTCGGCCGAGGCCGGGCGCACCTCGGCGGACGGCTGTTGCTTCTGGCCCTGCTGCCGCTGTGCGGCGCGGCGCGCCGCCGCGATGAAAGTATTGGCGCTGACCGGCGGCTCCGCCTCCGGCGCTGCGGGTGCCGGGGGCGCGGCTTCGACGTGCGGCGCCGCGCCGGGTTCCGGAGCGCCCAGGCTGGAGGTCGGCCGCGGGGGCCTCGCCACGAGTGTCGGATCGAAGACCGGGCGCGCCTCGCCTTCGGAAGCAGAAACCGCTGGCTCCGGTTTCTGCTCGGACTCCGATGGCACCTGCCGCCGGTCGAGGCCGGGATGACGCTTGCGCTCTGACTCCTTGGCGTCCAGTGCCGCCCGCACCAGCCCCGGATCTTCGAAGGGTTTGTCGGTCAGCGGCGCCTCTTCCACCGGGTTCTTCGGCATGGCGTCGCTGCGCCGCTGGCGGGGCGGAGCTGCCGGCGGCACGGCGGGTGCCGGTGGTTCCGGCGAGATCGGCGGCAGGATCGCCTCGACGACCGGCATCAGGGGAGGCTCGGCTGCCGGGGCGGCGGCTGCCGCCCGCTCGGGCGCTGCCGTGGCCGCCTCGCGGGCGCGGGCGGTGAGCGTCTCCTCGAGCCGCGCGAGCCGTTCGTTGACCTCGCGGATGCCCGACTGCATGTCGTCGAGTTCGTCGCCGGGCGCTTCCCGATCCTCGAGCAGGCGCGACAGGCGCGCCTCGATCTCGGCCATGCCGGCCTCGTTGAGGCTGGTCCCGGCGGCGGCGCTGCTCTGGGCGATGGCATCCGAGGTGCGGCTGGCCACCATGTCGGCCAGTGCCTCGTAATCGGGCTCCGGCTGCGGCTCGCGCTTGTTGTAAAGCTTGGCCAGCCCGCTCAGCTGCTCGCCCGTCTGGTCCATGCGCGCGACCAGTTGGCGCACCTGCGCCTCGAGCTGTCCAACGCCGATATCAGCCGGCCGCTCGTCCATCCGACCCGCCAGCGTCTCGATCTGCATTTCGAGTGCCGAGAAGCGGGAGTCGACGGCGGCGACCACGATTTCGCGCAGCTGCTCCAGGTCAGACTTCAGGCCGCCGACGTCGCCGTGCTGACTCTCGATGTCGCCGATCCGGGTGTTGAGGTCATCGATGAGTTCTACCAGACCCTGCGGCTGTACCGGATTGCGCATCGCCTCGGTGAAGCGGGCCATCTCGTCGGTCAGCCGCTCGAGGTCGGCCGGGTGCAGCGCGGTGTTCTTCTCAATGGCGTCGATGCGATCGTAGATGTTGCGGACGCCGGCCTCGATGGCGTCGATGCCGGGGACGTCGGCCGGACGATCGACGCGTTCGACCACCTGCACCTGCAGGTCCGCCAGTCGCCCGATCGTCGAGGTGACGTCGTCGAGGCGCTGCGTCAGCGCCGAGAGGTCGACCTGCGGCCCCTCCCCGATCAGCTTGGCGAGCCCCGCGATCTGTGCTTCCAGCCGCTTCACCTGCCCCGTTTCGCCAACCGCGCCGGCGAGCAGCTCGACCACATGGGAAAGCTGGGCTACCTGATCGGCGATCTCCTTGATGTTGCCGGTCTGGCTGCGGCCCTGGGTCCGGAGTTCCCCCTCCAGCCGTTCGAGGCGCCCCGAGATCCCGGTGACGGCCTGTGCCAGCTCGCCGAATTGCGGCTCCGCCTTGCGGGGTGCCGGCGGCGCCTGCTCGGCATGCCGCGAGCGGATCTGCTGGATGGCCGAGCGCAGGCTGTCCTGCGGATTGGGCGGGTAGGCCGGCGCCGCGCCGTAGGACTCGTCGCGATCGCTGAAGCGGTCGACGGCTTGCCTGACAGTCCGCAGCGCCTCGCGGTGCCGATAGCGGGGGTCCGGCTCCTCGACCTGGTGGCGCAGCGCCTGCATGCGCTCGGCGAGGCCGCCGTGTTCGGGGCTGCGATGGCTGACCCGTGCCACCTGGCTTTCGACCTGGTCCAACAAGGCTACCAGTTCGCCGCGGAGGGCCTGCCACTCACCGGGCTGCGGCTCCGGATCGTGGGCCTCGGGGCGAGGGTGGGAGAAAGCGCGGGCCATAGGTCGTTCCCAAGCACCAGAAGGAAGATGCCACGCCCGGTCTAGGCAGTGACTCGCGGTTCACTCTTGGGAAAACATGGTAAACATCGCGTTAAATACTGCTGCAAAGTGCGAGAATCGCCGCTGCGGCACGGTCGTCTTTAGTGGGATTCATTTTTTCGCCCGCGCTTGCTACTAGTGCGGGGAGGCGGTCGACCCGACCGCAGGAGCAGACAACCCGAGCCATGGCGCGCCGCCGCATCATCATTGTCGACGATCACCCGCTGTTCCGCGCCGCGCTGCGCCAGACGCTGGCGGGCGGCGATCCCTCGATCTCTGTCGAGGAAGCGGGCGACCTCGACGGGTTGAGTGCTGCCCTGGCTGCCGACCGTGACTGCGACCTGGTGCTGCTCGACCTCAACATGCCGGGCGTGCGCGGGTTCTCAGGGCTGCTGCTGCTGCGGGCGCAGTATCCGGACGTGCCGGTGATGATCATCTCGGCGGTCGAGGACAGTACCATCGTCCGCCGCGCCTTCGAACTCGGTGCCGCCGGCTATCTCCACAAGTCGGTGGGCCCCCCGGAAATCCGCCGGGCCATCGAGACGGTGCTGGCGGGCGAGATGTTCGTGCCCGAAGCCGTGGACCTGACCGGCGAGGATGCCAATACCGCCCTGATGCAGCGGCTCGCGACGCTGACGCCGCAGCAGGTGCGGGTGCTGATGATGCTCAGCGACGGGCTGATGAACAAGCAGATCGCCTATGAGCTGTCGATCTCGGAGGCGACGGTGAAAGCCCATGTCTCCGCCATCCTGCAAAAGCTCGATGTCGACAGCCGGACGCAGGCGGTGATCGCCGCCTCGCGTATCGAGGAGGGTCAGTTCGATACGCTGCTCTCGACCGGCCGCGAGCCCGTCTGACGCGCGCGCTGCCCGGCGAGACCGCTGATCGTCGCCCTGAGCGCCGCCGGCTTCACCGGCTTGGTGATGACGGGAATGCCGCGCTCGTCGGCCAGTGCCCGCACGGCGGGGCTGCGGTCGGCGGTAACCAGCGCCGCCGGCAGGTGACCGCCGACATTGTGGCGCAGCCATTCCACGGCATCGAGCCCGGAGGTCTGGTCGAGGTGGTAGTCCATCAGCACCAGGTCGGGCAGCCAGCCGACGAGCAGCTGGTCGCGATCGATGTCGCGCAGCGAGCGGGCCGAGCGGACGTCGCAGCCCCAGCCGGCAAGCAGCCCCCCCATGGCGTCGAGGACTGCGCGCTCGTTGTCGACACAAAGCACCTTCAGGCCGGCGAGGTTGAAGAGGCTCTCACGCGGCCCGATCCGCCCCACCGCCGCCGGCGCGGGCATGCGGGAAAGCGGAAGGTAGAGAGAGAAGCGCGAACCGCGCCCCTCGACGCTGGCGAGGTCGAGGCCGAGCCCCAGCGCCGACACCAGCCGCCGGACGATCGAGAGCCCCAGCCCCAGCCCCTGCGCCATGCGGGCGCCGTGCTCGAGGCGCGAGAATTCGGCAAAGATCAGGGCGTGCTGATCGCGGTTGAAGCCGATACCGGTATCGACGACGTCGAGCCGCAGGCGGGCGCCGCGACCCCGGCAACCGACCAGGACCCGGCCGCCGGGCCGGGTGTACTTGATGGCGTTCGACACGAGGTTCTGGGCGATCCGCGCCACCAGCGCCCGGTCGGCGTGCACGGTGGCCGAGGTCGGGACCAGCCGCAGGGTGACGCCGCGCTCGCGGGCCAACGGCGCGAACTCGACTTCGATCTTTTTGAGCAGGTCGCGGACCTTGAAGGGGCTGGGCACCGGCTTCAGGGCCCCGCTGTCGATGCGCGAGATGTCGAGCAATGCCGTCATGATCTCCTCGACGGCGTTCAGCGAGGCCTCGATGGAGTGCGACAGCTCGCCGAGCGCGGTGCCGCCGGCCCGTTCGATCAGCGTCGCGGTGTACAGCCGGGCCGCGTTGAGCGGCTGCAGCAGGTCATGACTGGCGGCGGCGAGGAAGCGGGTCTTGTCGCGGTTGGCGGCGTCGGCCTTGGCGCGCGCCGCCTCCAGTTCGGCGTTGACGCGGGTCAGCGCCGCCGTACGCTCCTCGACCCGGCGCTCGAGCGAGGCGTTAACCCGCTCGAGTTCCGCCTCGGCGGCGACGCGGTCGCTGACGTCGGCGAGGCTGACGACGAGGCCGCCATCGGGGAGACGCGAGGAGTAGAATTCAAGTGTCCGGCCGCCGCTACCGCCCCGCTGGGTGACGGTGGTCGGAGATTTGGTCAGCACTGCCACCCGGTGGGCCGCCAGCTGCGCGGGGTCGCCCGGCCCGAACTCGCCGCGCTGCGCAAGGTGCAGAGCGATCTCCGGCAACGGCGAGCCGGCCGCTGTCAGTTCCAGGGGCAGGTTCAGCAGGTCGCGGTAGCGGCGGTTGGAGCTGACAAGCCGCAGCCCGGCATCGAAGACCGCCAGCCCCTGCGGGATGCAGTCCATCGCTTCGCGCAGCAAGGTATCGTGCTCCGCTGCCGTCATCTTCATGTGCCCTGTCGCCCGCTGCGCTGCGCGAGTATCGGGCGTTGCCACCGGTCCCGCAAGCGTGACGGCAATTGCCATGGCCGACGAACTGCGGAAGTCTATGGCGGGCGTCCGGCCACGCCCGCGAGGCGGCCGGCAGTCGGGTGCGCAACCAGGGAATGGGAACAGCATGATAAAGGAATTCCGCGACTTCGCGATCAAGGGCAACATGATCGACCTCGCCGTCGGCGTGATCATCGGCGCTGCCTTCGGCGCCATCGTTTCCTCCATCGTCGATGACATCTTCATGCCGCTGATCGGCCTCATCATCGGCGGCGTCGATTTCGGCAACCTCTTTATCGTGCTGAACAATCCGGACGGCGTCGCGGTCCCCTCGCTGGCGGTGGCCGAGGCTGCCGGCGTCGCCACGCTCAATATCGGCCTGTTCATCAACGCGGTGGTGAAGTTCGCCATCATCGCCTTTGTGCTGTTCCTCGTGGTCAAGGCCATCAATTCGATGAAGCGGGAAGCCGCCGAGGATCCGGCACCGGCTGCCCCGAGCCGCGAGGAGGTGCTGCTGGCAGAGATCCGCGACGCCATCCGCGCCGCCGCCCCGGCCGGTACGCCGGGCATCTCGCCGCCGCCGGGCATCCCCGGAACGGCCCCGGCGGAGTAGCGGCGCCGGTCCGGCCAGGGCCGAAGATTTCACCTACTGATCGCGCAGAACATAGGCTGCTAGTCCTGTTACTCACCTGACTATAGGATTCATACCCTATTATCTGCTAATATAGGCGATTATGCACTTGACACACCCACCAGAAATGCTACGGTGGAGTCAAGGAGTTAGCGCCATGTCTGTTCTGTCCAAGCCCTACTTTCACGATGAAGCCGCCGCCTTCGAGCATGTCGAGGCCATCCTTTGGGAAGATGGTCCTATCTGCCCGCATTGCGGCGGAGTGGAACGCATCTACGCGCTGAAGAACGTGAAGGGCAAAACCGGCAAGGTGCGCCACGGCCTGCGCAAGTGCGGCCAGTGCCGCAAGCAGTTCACCGTTCGCATCGGCACCATCTTCGAGGAAAGCCACCTGCCGCTTCACCTGTGGCTTCAGGCTATCCACCTGATGTGCTCCAGCAAGAAGGGCGTCTCCGCCCACCAGCTGCACCGCATTCTAGAGGTGACCTACAAGACTGCGTGGTTCCTGGCCCATCGCATCCGCGAGGCCATGCGCACTGGCGAGCTTGCCCCGATGGGTGGCAACGGCAAGACGGTCGAGGCTGACGAAACCTATTTCGGTGACAAGGCAGTCATCAAGACCCGCACCAAGCGCGGCAAGTCTGGCCTGTCCAGCAAGCGCGTTGTGGTCGGACTAGTCGAGCGTGGCGGTTCTGTCCGCACCTTCCATATCGACCACGCCACCCGCTCTGCCGTTGCCGGCATCGTGGCGAACAACGTCAACCGCGAGACGGTTCTAAACACCGACGAAAGCCGCCTCTATACCAAGGTCGGCACCGAGTTCGCCCGCCATGACACTGTGGTCCACGTGGCCCACGAATACGTACGCGGCGAGGCTTACACGAACACCATCGAGGGCGTGTTTTCCATCTTCAAGCGCGGCATGAAGGGCGTTTATCAGCACTGCTCCGAGAAGCACCTGCACCGGTATCTGGCGGAGTTCGATTTCCGCTACAACAACCGCATCGCACTGGGCGTTGACGATCAGAACCGCGCCGTCCGGGCGCTCACGGGCGCCAAGGGCAAGCGTCTCACCTATCGGGGGCCTAGTGCAGTCTGAGACGCCATCAGAACGGCATCCTAAGCAGTTGGAATTGTTCCGGTTACGATATTCTCGGCGTCCCAAGTAACTGAGACTCTTGACGGATTCTGTTGCAGGTCGTATATAGGGAGGCGCGGTCCTTGCTTGGTGATAAGAGCCCCTGGGCACTTCACAGATAGCCAAGATTGCCGATATGGCGGGCTGCGCATCTCACTCAATAGTACAACGTTCTGCCGTGCTTCCAGAGTTCGTATTCGTATGTGATGCGGTCCCTAATTAGGCCGTAGGACCGCTCGTCGTTGCGCTCCCATTTTCGCTGAATTGCCCACGCGCAATAGTCTGCCGCCTGTAGGCAAGGGTCGCAGTGGGAGGGGCGAAAATCCACCGCCCAAGGCACCTTAGAAACTGTTTGAGACATGACGTCAGACAGACTGCCAACGAACGTTGCCTTCTCCTTCTTCGTGCCGATGGAGGCAGCAGTAATGAGGAGTCGCATGTCGGGGAGCAGGTGCGGAGCGAGCCCGTGCTTGAACTGGTAGTACCAAGGATACTTGTAGAAGCGGGCCTTAGAGGTCGTCACTTGAGGTTGCGCCTTGGCCTTCTCGCAGATCGTCGCCTGCACGTAGAACTCGTGCTCCAGAAGCACCCCGAAAACCCGGTCCCGAACCACTTGGGCGTCAACCGTAGCGTGGAAGAAGTCCCCGACCTCGACGCCCTCCCAAAGAAGGTCATGGCGGAGCTTTCGCAGCGCGTCGCCGACCTCCAGCGAGTTCATCGTGATGGTGCAGATTATGAAATAGCGGCTGACGTTGGGCTCTCGATTGAAGGTGAAGCACCCGGCCTCGTCAGCAAACAAGTATCGATCAAGCATGCCGCATGATAGGATTGGCCATGACGAAAGACAAAAGCCAAATTGAGAAATTCAAAGAAGCCGCTCGCGAACTCGAAACCGATGATCGCGAGGAAGCCTTTGACCGTGCGCTGAAGAAGGTGGCTGAGTCGCCTAAGACCTCAAAAGGGGGCGACGCGAAACGCGCCCCTAAGCCTCACAAATCGATTGATTGATCCGCTTTTCCACCGATTCCTGCACAGTCAATTCCTTGACTTTGGCGCCCAATCGCACTAACGGAATCGCATATCGCTAAGCTGTTGAAATCACTGTTCTATTTCCAGAGAAACACAACATTTATGCGGGATTGTGATTCAGTGGGTGTCAAGCGGCTCTTGCATTATGCGCATATAAACTCTACAAAATGCATATTCACACCGAAACTGGTGTGAAAAAAAGAGGCCCGCCTAAGCGGGCCCCGAGTCTCACAAAAGCTCCTACACTTTTGCGTTCTGGTGGCCCTTAACGGGGCCACCGGCGGCAATGCGAGGACACGTGTTCCCAATTGCCATTACGGTACCGCCAATAGTCAACGACTGATACCGGCCTTACGAGCGGGCATGCAACGCGCATAGCCATCTCCTTCCATCGCTGGAAGGCAAGTCGGGCTTGCCACCCCATCGGCGGCTCATCCGCCGAAGCCCTTGTTCCTCCTCCAGATGAGGCGGACGGCTCGGGGGGTTGGTGGCCACGCAGTGGAATGCCCACAACCAATCTACGTCAAATGCCGCCGAAAAGCAACGCCCGCGGATTCTCGTCGTCAACAGCCCCTCTAGGATGGCCCAGGTGACGAATTAACCGGTTCGGGTGGGGTGGAACTCCAAATCATTAAGAAACGGCTCCACGGGGCTTAAAATCAATTATAGCGCGTTCGCGATTTGTACCGCTTTTGAGATTTGCGGTATTCACATACCACATCGGTTGCGGTATTATGATACCGATGACACCCGCCGAACGGAGAGGCGCAATGCGTCTGATGATCCTGCACTACGTTGCGAAGGCCTTGGGCCTACTAGTTCACGTTGACGGGTTGCCTCACGGTGCCGCGCGACGACACCAAGACGCCCTCACTTCAGCCACTGGTCACGGATGTGATTAGCGACATCGTTCGGCAAGTTCTGCCAAGAGGCGCTGTTGTTGGTCGTGTCGGCAACATAGAGACTGTCGCTCCTGCCTGTTGGGCGGTCAGCGGTGAATTAACATACCAATAAGACTTGTGAATTTTGGCCCAGCTGCCGAGCGTCTTTATCTTCGCTATCAGCTTCGAATAGTCTTGGCCTGGTACGTTCAGATCATACGACACGTGCAGGTTGTTGCCCATTTCTCGGCTCCTGTTGACGCTGCAATGCGCCAACAGTCTACCGAGTCGAGTGGTGTGTCAAAGGTATAATCGCCCTAATATACCTACGTAGAGCACCGGTTTCATACGGCCGGCGCCTGACGCAGACTGGCGTCGTCGTTCTAGGGATCGGAGGCGGAGATGGAGCAGTTGCCGGTGCAGATGACTGCCGCGCGGCGTCCGCCATCTGCCGTCCAGGTGCCGCCGCCGGCGGTCGAGGATCCGCCGGGGCGCCGGCGCCGACGGCCGGTTCGCGAGCGGGAGCGGCTCATCTACATTCTCGATCCGGATACCGAGACCTGTGCGGCGCTGGCCGCCGCGTTGCGGAGCGAGGCGCTGCAGGACCGGCCGCTGGTGGAGGCGGCGGTGGCGGCGATGAAGGCGGGCGCGACGGACGTGCTGATCAAGCCCCTCGATCCGGAGCGCCTGGTGCTGCTGGTGCGGGACGCCCTGCGACAGCCGGGGTTGCACCCGCCGGAGCGGCCTTCCGGCCCCGGCGCACGCATTGAACTGACGCGCCGCGAGCGCGAGGTGCTGCAGCTCATTGCGCGGGGGCACTCCAACCGTGAAGCGGGCGAGCATCTCGGCATTTCGCAGCGCACCATCGAGGTGCACCGGGCCCGGGTGATGGAGAAATTCGGCGCCCGCAATGCCGCCGACCTCATGCGCATCGTATTGACGCGCTAGGGCCGCGAGAGCCCGCTGCCTGCGGGAGCCACGGGCACGATGGCCCCGCCGAAACGGCGAGCGCATCGTGACGGCGGCGGTGGGTACCAGGTAAAGTCTACAGCTGGTGCACCGCCGCGGTGCGGGACTAGCCGGTGACGCCGCCGGCGTTGCAGGTGTCGGCCAGCAGCAGCTGGGCGAACTCGGCCGCCTGCAGGCGCTGTTCCGCCTTCACCGGCCCGGTGATCAGCGTGGTCGCAGCGACCACAGCAAGCACCAGGGCGCGGGTCCGGGCATTCAACGATGCGAACATTTGAGCTCCTCCGTGGGCGGCCCCTCGACCGCCATGAGAGGAGCTTGCACAAGGAGCGCTGAGCCGGGGCTGAAAGCCCCGTTCAGACGGCAGACAGGATCGGGCGGACCGGCGCGCGCAGCGCGTGCGGAGGCTGAACTCCTCCAGCCCGGTCGGCGGCGATCACTCCCCCGCCAGCCGTCGGATGCTCACCGGATAGACGCGGCCGCGACCGATCATGGTCACCTCCAGCGCCGCATGGTTCCAGAGGCCGGCAAATTGCGGACCGAGGATGTTGAGGCTGCCGGTGGCGCTGCCATAGGCGGGTAGGATCAGCAGCTGCCGGTCGTGCACGAAGCAGGGCCGGCGCACCGAACGCCCATCGACGAGCACCCGCGCCGCGGGGTGGAGGTGGCCGGCGACCAGCCCCGGCAGGCCGCTGCACGGCTCGTGCGCGAGGGTGAGGCCGTCGCGCTCCAGTCGCGGCTGGCAGGTGCCCCCGAGGGCGTGCGGGCTGGGATCGTGGTTGCCGGAGAGCCAGGTCCAGCGCGCCTGCCGCGTCAGCTCCAGCAACCGGGCGCGGTCGGCCTCGAGCAGCGTCGTCGGGCCCTCGTCGCGGTGGAAGCTGTCGCCGAGCGCGATCACCTCCTCGGCGCCGGTGCGGGCGAGGTCGGCGGCCAGGCGCCGCAGGGTCATGGCGGTGTCGTAGGGTGGCAGCAGCTGCCCCCGGCGGGCATAGGAGGAGAGCTTCTCGAAATGCAGGTCGGCGACCAGCAGCGCCTTCCGGGCACGCCAGTAGAGGCCGCCCGAAGGCAGCGGCTCGAAGCTATGCCCGGCGAAGTGCAGCAGCACGCTCGCCACCTCCTCGCCATCGCTTTGGGCGCGGGCCGCCGATCCCAAATTCACTTCTGCCCCAAGGCCTCTTTGATCAGTTCGTCCGCCGCGTCGGCCATGGCGCTCTCGCGGCCCTCGCCATAGACCGGCACCTTGCCGATGTCGACCAGCACAGGTACCGCCAAAGGCGAGATTCGGTCGAGCGGTTTGTGCACGATGTGCTGGCGGATGCGGCGCAGCAGCTGCCCCAGCCGCTCGATGTCGAGCAGGCCGCGGGCAGCGTCGCGGCGCGTCGCCTGGATCAGGATGTGGTCGGGCTCGTGCTGGTAGAGCACGTCGTAGATGATGTCGGAGGAGACGGTGATCTGCCGTCCGCTCTTCTCCTTGCCGGGATGCCGACGCTCAATCAGCCCGGAGATGATGGCGCAGTTGCGGAAGGTGCGGCGCATCAGCTGGCTCTCGTAGAGCCAGTCCTCGAGGTCGTCGCCCAGCATGTCCTCGGCGAACAGTTCGTCAAGCGACAGCCGGCCGGTGCGGATCAGCGCCGAGAAGTCGCCGAGGCCCCAGACGGCGAGGGAGTAGTCGGAGGCGACGAAGCCGAGCGGCCGAGCACGGGAACGCTCCAGCCGCCGGGTCAGCAGCATGCCCAGCGTCTGATGGGCCAGCCGGCCCTCGAAGGGATAGCAGACGAGGAAGTTCTGGCTGCCGCGCGGAAAGGTCTCGACCAGCATGGAGTCGGCCGGGGGCAGCAGCGAGTTGTCGCGCTGCAGCCGCAGCCAATCGCTCACCTGGTCGGGCAGCAGGTGCCAGTCGTCGGGCCGCGAGACAAGGCGCCGGACGCCCTCAGCGAGGTAGGTCGAGAGCGGGAACTTGCCGCCCATATAGGAGGGGATCTTAGGCTCGGTGGAGAAGGCCCGCGAGACATAGGCCTCGGTTTCGAACATGCCTTCATAGGCGACGATCTCTGAACCGAAGAGGAAGGTGTCGCCCTTGGTGAGGGTTGTGAAGAAATACTCCTCCATCTCGCCCAGCACCCGGCCGTTGCGCCCGATGGGGCCGGTGGTGGCGCCGCTCTTGTGGCCCCTGCCCCGCACCAGCCGCACCCGGACCATCGGCTCCTCGACGATGGTGCCGATATTGAGCCGGTACTGCTGCGCCACCTGCGGGTTGGCGATGCGGAACTTTCCTTCCGCGGTCCGGCGCAGCTTGGCGTAGCGCTCATAGGCGCGCAGCGCGTAGCCGCCGGTGGCGACGAAATCGACCACCCGCTCGAACTGCTCCCAGGGAAGATCGCGATAGGGCCAGGCGCGGCGCACCTCGGCATGCAGTTCGACCGGGTCGAACGGCGCGGCGCAGGCCATCCCGAGGACGTGCTGGGCAAGCACGTCGAGGCCGCCCGATACGGGATCCTCGCTGTCCTGGTGCCCTGCCGCCACCGCCTCCAGCGCCGCCTCGCACTCCAGCACCTCGAAGCGGTTGGAGGGGACGAACAGCGCCTTGCTCGGCTCGTCCAGGCGGTGGTTGGCGCGGCCGATGCGCTGCAGCATCCGGCTCGAGCCCTTGGGGGCGCCGATCTGCACCACGAGGTCGACGTCGCCCCAGTCGATGCCGAGGTCGAGGGTCGAGGTGCAGACCACCGCCTGCAGCCGCCCCGCCGCCATGGCGCTCTCCACCCGCCGCCGCTGCTCGACCGCGAGCGAGCCGTGGTGCATGGCGATGGCGAGGCCCTGCTCGTTGATCTGCCAGAGGTTCTGGAACAGCATCTCTGCCTGGCTGCGGGTGTTGACGAAGAGCAGCGTCGTCTTGTGGCGTTTGATGATCTCGTACAGTTCGGGCACCGCATACTGCGCCGAATGCCCTGCCCAGGGCACGCGCGCTTCGGTGTCGAGGATGGCGATCTCGGGTGCCGCGCCGCCGGCCGCCGTCAGCAGCCGCGCCTCCGCCCCCGGCAGCGGCGCCGCGATCCAGTCGCGCAGCAGGTCGGGGCGGGCCACGGTGGCGCTGAGGGCGGTGATCCGCAGGGCGGGCGCCAGCGTCGCGAGGCGCGCGATGCCGAGCGAGAGCAATTCGCCACGCTTGTTGGTGGCAAGCGCGTGCAGTTCGTCGAGGACGATCCGCTTGAGCGAGCCGAACATGCGGGCGGCGTCGGCGTGGCTCAGCAGCAGCGCCAGCTGCTCGGGCGTCGTCAGCAGGATGTTGGGCGGGTCGTAGCGCTGGCGCTGGCGCCGCGACGCCGGCGTGTCGCCGGTGCGGGTTTCGACCTTGATGTCGACGCCCATTTCCTCGATCGGCGTCACGAGGTTGCGCTGCACGTCCACCGCCAGCGCCTTCAGCGGCGACAGGTAGAGCGTGTGCAGCCCCTGCATCGGGGTGGCGATGAGGTCATCGAGCGTCGGCAGGAAGCCGGCCAGCGTCTTGCCGGCGCCGGTCGGCGCGATCAGCAGCGCCGAAGTCCCCGCCGCCGTGGCCTCGAGCACGTCGCGCTGGTGCTGCCGCGGCGCCCAGCCCTTCGACGCGAACCAGTCCTCGATCGTGGGGTGGAGGGGCAAGTCTTGTTCCCGGTTTGTGCGCAGTATGGTGGGGCGCGGGGCCGGCGGCAAGGGGGGGTCGCCTAGGCGCGCCCCGCGGCGATCGGCTCTTGCCGGGGCCAGCACGGCCGGCATAGTGGCACCATGACAGACTCCCCGCAGCAGCTTGCCCTTGCCCCCGACGCTGCCCTAGCCGTCCTCGTCGATCATGCTCGCGCCCTCGCCGCCGGTGGCAGCGGGCGGGTAGCGCTGGGCCTCGCCGGCGGACCGGGAACCGGCAAATCGACATTGGCGGCGGCGCTGGTGGCGCGGCTCGAAGCCGAGGCCCCCGGCCTTGCGGCGCTGGTGCCGATGGACGGCTTCCACATGCGGCAGCAAAAGCTCGAGGCGCTGGGGATCGCGGCCCAGAAGGGGGCGCCGCACACTTTCCAGGGCGCCGCGTTCGCCGACTTCCTCGCAGCACTCAGGAGCGTCACCGGTGCAGTGAGCGGCCCCGGCTATTCGCGCGCCATCGAGGACGTGGTCGAGAATGCCTTCACGGTGCCCGGCGAGACGCGGCTGCTGGTGGTCGAGGGCAATTACCTGCTGCTGCCGGAGCCGCCCTGGGAGCGGGTGCGGCCGCTGCTCGATCTGGCAGTATTCATCAGCCTGCCCCGGGAGACGGTGCGGGAGCGGCTGCTCAGACGCCATGCCGAGCACGGGCTGTTCAGCGAGGAGCGGAACCGTGCGCATGTTGATCGCGTAGACCTCGCGAACTATGACCACGTCGCCGCCTCACGCCGCTACGCGGACATCGCCATCGACCTCGTCACCGAAAGCTGAGCCCATGCCCGTCATCTTCATCACCGGCGCCACCTCCGGCTTCGGCGCCGCCACCGCCCGGCTGTTCGCGCAGAACGGCTGGCAGGTCGTCGCCACCGGCCGTCGCCGCGAGCGGCTGCAGGCGCTGCAGGCGGAGTTCCCTGAGGGCGTGGTGCATATCGCGCAGATGGACCTGACGCAGCGGCAGAGCATTGTCGATGCCGTCGCGGCGCTGCCCGAGGGCTTCCGGCCGGTCACCTGCCTGTTCAACAATGGCGGGCTGGCGCTCGGCACGGAGCCGGTGCCGGAGGTCGATCTCGACGATTGGGAAACCATGATCGAGACCAACATCAAGGGGCTGATCCACACCACGCTGGAACTGCTGCCGCAGCTGAAGGCGGCCGGCCGCGGCGCTTCCATCATCAATACCGGCTCGATCGCGCAGCGCTTCGCCTATCCGGGCGGCAACGTCTATGGCGGCACCAAGGCCTTCGTGCACCAGTTCTCGGAGAACCTGCGCGCCGACCTTGCCGGCACCGACATCCGGGTCACCAGTCTCGAGCCGGGGATGTCCAAGACGGAGTTCACGCTGGTCCGCACGCATGGCGACGCCGCGGCCAACGAGAAGATGTATGAGGGGGTGGAGCCGCTGCAGCCCGAGGACCTTGCCGACATCGTCTGGTTCCTTGCGACGCGGCCGCCGCACGTCAATATCGGGCAGCTCGAGGTGATGCCGGTGGCGCAGGTGCCGTCGCGGCCCAGCGTTGTGCGCAAGTGAACCCAGCTACAGCGCCGGCCATCCGGCCCTTCGCCGTCACCCACCGGGCGGTGCTGGCCATCGCCGTGCCGGCGTCTCTGGCATTGATCACCGAACCGCTGGTGGGCGTGGTCGACACGGTGCTCGTCGGGAGGCTCGGCGAGGCCAGCCTGCTCGGCGGGGTGGCGCTGGGAGCGGTCGGCTTCGACATCCTGTTTGCGACCTTCTTCTTCCTGCGGCTCGGGACCGCGGGCCTCGTGGCGCAGTCCGTCGGCGCCGAGGACCGGGCGGCCGAGGCGGCGCATCTCGCGCGGGCGCTGCTGATCGCGCTGGTGGCGGGGGCGCTGACCCTCCTGCTGGCGGGGCCGATCACCGACCTCACCGACTGGGGGTTCGGGGCGGGACCGGAGGTCAGCGCCGCCTATCGCGAGTATTTCGCCATTCGCCTGTGGTCGATGCCGATGGTGCTGGTCAACTTCTCCATCGCCGGCTGGCTCTATGGGCGCGGCGATGCCCGCACCGCGCTGGTGCTGGCGCTGATCACCAATACCGTGAATGCCGGGCTGAGCGCGTGGCTGGTGCTCGAAGCCGGCCTTGGTGTGGCGGGCGTCGCATGGGGTACGGTGGCGGCGCAGCTGCTGGCAGCGGTGCTGGGACTCGCAGTGGCGCTGCGCCACTATGGTGGCGCTGTGGCGATGATCGCTCTGATCCCCAAGGATGCGCTGCTGGCGACGGCGGCGTTCAGGCGGCTGTTCGGGCTCAGCACCAGCCTCGTCATCCGGTCGCTGGCGCTGATGGCGGCCTTTGCCTTCTTCTCGGCGCAAGGGGCACGGGCGGGAGCGACGGTGCTTGCGGCCAATGCCATCCTGCTCAACTTCTTCGCGGTCACCGCCTTCTTCCTGGACGGCATCGCCGCCGCCGCCGAGCAGCTCTGCGGCAAAGCAGTAGGCGCCGGCTACCGGCCGGCCTTCCGTCGGGCGACGGCGCTCAGCCTCGCCTGGGGCGTGCTGATCGGCGGCGCCCTCACCGCGGTGCTGCTGCTGTTCGGCGGCGCCATCATCGACCTCATGACCACGGCGCCGGAGGTGCGCGAGGCGGCGCGGGCCATGCTGCTGTTCGCGGCGCTGACGCCGCTGACCGGGATGCCCGCCTTCGTCGCCGACGGCGTGGTCACCGGAGCCACCATGGCCCGCGAGATGCGGGACGGCATGGTGGTGGCGAGCCTGCTGTTCTTCGGCTGCGCGCTGGTGCTGCAGCCGCTCTTCGGGATGACGGGCCTCTGGATCGCCCTCCACCTGCTGTTCGTGTTCCGCGCCATCATCCTCTTCGGCCTCGTGGCGTGGCGCGAGCCGGGGCTATTTCCCCGCGAGGTGCAGCCGGCCGGCAGCCCAGTCGGCTGAGCTGCGGCCGCTGAGATCGGCGACCGTACGCCCGCCGGCGGCGCGGACGGCAGCGACGAGGCCACGCTTGATGCGGTCGAGCAGGTCGAGGCCACCGAAGACCAGCGCCGAGTAGAGCTGGATGGCGTCGGCGCCGGCTTCGAACTTGGCAACCGCCGATTCGGGCGAATGGATGCCGCCGACGCCGACGATGGGCAGGGTCCCCACCCGCTGCCGCATCTGCGCCAGCCGCATGGTCGCGAGGTCGAACAGCGGCCTGCCGGAGAGTCCGCCGGTTTCGGTGGCGTTCTCCAGGCCGGCGACGGCATCGCGGCTGATCGTGGTGTTGGAGACGATGAGCCCGTCGAGATCGGTGGTGGCGATGACGGCGGCAACGTCGTCGAGCGCCGTCTCGTCGAGATCGGGCGCAAGCTTCAGCAGCAGCGGCACCCGGACGCTGGCCCTTGCCCGCGCCTCGAGCACGGCGCCGAGCAGCCGTCGCAGGGCTTCCGTCGCCTGCAGGTCGCGCAATCCGGGCGTGTTGGGCGAGGAGATGTTGACGGTGAGATAGTCGGCGACTTCGGCGAAGCGGGTGACGCCGGCGACGTAGTCGGCGACGAAATCCGCGCTCTGTTTGTTGGCGCCGATGTTGACGCCCAGCGCCGCCCCAACCCGTACCCGGCGCAGCCGCGCCAGCACCGCCTCGTGGCCGTCATTGTTGAAGCCCATGCGGTTGACGACGCCCTCGGCCTCAGGAATGCGGAACAGCCGCGGCTGCGGGTTGCCGGTCTGCGGCCGCGGCGTCACGGTGCCGATTTCGACCATGCCGAAGCCCATGCGCGCAAGCGGCCGCGGCACCTCGGCGTTCTTGTCGAAGCCGGCGGCCATGCCGACGGGATTGCTCAACTCCAGACCGCAAAGGCTGGTCCGCAGTTCCGGCGGGTCGGGCCGGTCCTGCTCCGGCGCCAGGCCCAGCCGCAGCGCATAGATGGTGGCGCCGTGGGCGGTCTCGGGATCCATCCGCAGCAGCGCTTCCCGGGTTAGGCCCTGCAGCAGCGGCCGCCGCAGCAGCGGCGATAGTCCGGACAGCATCAGACGACGCCTGCCGGCAGGGCGGCGCTGCCGTCGGCGGCGACCGCGAGCGGAGCCGTCCAGGCCACAGCGCTCATCGGCAGCGGGCCGTAAAGATGCGGGAACAGGTCGCCGCCCCGGGACGGCTCCCACTTCAGCTCCGCGGCCACCGCCTCCGTGCGCACCGCGAGCAACACGAGATCGTCCCGGCCGCGGAAATGCAGCGCCAGGGTGTCGGGCAACTGGGCGGCGGTCGAAAGATGAACGTAGCCATCCTTGAGGTCGACGGGCATGCCCGCCAGGGTCCCGGTCGCCGCGGCTTCTGCGGCGATGTCGGCAGTGGCAATCTTGTAGACGAGGGGTGGCGGCGGAGTGACCATGGCAGCTCGCTTTCGCGAGGGACCCTAGAGATTCGTCCAGACGCTCACAAGCCGTGCGGGCGGCTTTACAAGCACGGCGCGCGCCTCTAATAATGTAGGATTAGTTTCCAGCGATGGGACACCTTTCCTCACGGACGCCGGCGATGCTTTCACACAGCGCCATCTGGGATGCCATCGATGCGCTGGCGCGGCGGCACGGGTTCAGCGCCTCGGGGCTGGCGCGGATCGCGGGCCTCGACGCCACCGCCTTCAACCGCTCCAAGCGCGTCAGCAAGGATGGGCGGGAGCGCTGGCCCTCGACCGAGAGCATCGCCAAGGTGCTGGAGGCGACGGGGGAGAGCTTCGACCAGTTCCTGTCGCGCGGCGGCGCCTACATGCAGCTGGCGGAGGGCGGCCGCACGGTGCCGCTGCTCGGCCTCGCCCAGGCCGGTTCGGGGGGCTATTTCGACGAGGCGGGGTTTCCGGCGGGACAGGGGTGGGACGAGATCCGGCTGCCCTCGGCCAATGACGAGGGGACGTATGCGCTGGAGGTCTCCGGGGATTCGATGCTGCCGCTCTACCGCGACGGCGACATCATCGTCGTCTCTCCCGCCGCGCAACTGCGGCGCGGCGACCGCGTGGTGGTGCGCACGCGGGATGGCGAGATGCTGATCAAGCTGCTCTACCGGCAGACGGCGAAGACGGTGGAGCTGCATTCGCTCAACCCGGCGCACGAGCCGCGCATCATCGCCCTCAGCGAGGTGGAGGCGATGGGGCGCATCATCTGGGCCAGCCAGTGACAATGGGCATCAGTATCGCACCTTCGACCGCCGAAGACATGGAGCCGTGGATCGACATGCGTCACGCGCTCTGGCCGGAGGGCAGCCGGGCGGAACATCGAGAGGAAGCCGAGAGCCTGCTGAGGAACCCACGGCAGGACAGCATCTGCCTCATCGCACGCGACACGCACGGCGCCTGCGGGTTCGCGGAAATCGCCCTGCGGCACGACTATGTCAACGGCTGCGATACCTCGCCGGTCGCCTTTCTGGAAGGCATCTACGTGGCGCCCGAGGCGCGACAGCAGGGTGTTGCCCGCGCTCTGGTCGCAGCCGCCGAAGCCTGGGCAGCAGAACAGGGCTGCACCGAGTTCGCCTCCGATGCGGCGATCGACAACCTCGAGAGTGCCGCGATGCACAGAGCTCTCGGCTTCGAGGAAACCGAAAGGGTCGTGTATTTTCGCAAGGTCCTGGCGGAGGCCTGAGCGCCCCGCCAGCCGCACGATCAGCCCGCTGTAACCAGCTTCCCCGCCAGCGCATCCGCGATCAGCCGGCGCGTCTCGGCGACGCCGTAGAGGGCGATGAAGGAACCGAAGCGCGGCCCCTGGTCGGCGCCGAGCAGCACCTGGTAGATGGCCTTGAACCAGTCGCGCAGCGGCTCGAAGCCGTGCGCCTTGCCGACTTCGAAGACGAGGTTCTGCAGCGCCTCGGCATCGGTCGAGCCGACATGGGCGCCGAGTTCGTCGTGCAGCTGCTGCAGCGCGGCCCGTTCCTTTTCGTCCGGCGCCCGAAAGCTCTTGGTGGGCTTCACCCGGTCGTTGAAGTAGCGCACGGCATAGCCGGCCAGCTTGTCGATCTCGGGATGGCTCTGCGGCGTCGCGCCCTTCACATAGCGCGAGATGAACCCCCAGAGGACCGCCACGTCCTCGGCGTTCGCAGCCGAGACCAGGTTGAGCAGCAGGCCGAAGGTGATCGGCATCTCGAACTCCGGCGGGTGGCCGAAATGCACGTGGAACACCGGGTTCTCGAGTCGCTCCTCGGGGCTCTGGCGCTGATAGGCCGAGACGAAGGCGTAGTAGTCGTCGACCGCCTTGGGGATGACGTCGAAGTGCAGCCGCTTGGCGGTGCGCGGCTTGACGAACATGTACTGGCCGAGGCTCTCGGGCGAGGCATAGGCGAGCCATTCGTCGATGGTGAGGCCGTTGCCCTTCGACTTCGAGATCTTCTGCCCCTGCTCGTCGAGGAACAGCTCGTAATTGAAGCCTTCCGGCGGAGTGCCGCCGAGGGCCGAGACGATGCGGCTCGCCAGCCGCACGGAATCGATGAGGTCCTTGCCGCTCATTTCGTAGTCGACGCCGAGGGCGAACCAGCGCAGTGCCCAGTCCGGCTTCCACTGGCACTTGACGGCGCCGCCGGTGACGGTGGTCTCGTAAGTCCCGCTGTCGGCCGGATCGACATAGGTGATGGTGCCGGCCTTGGCGTCGCGGGCCACCAGCGGCACCTGCAGCACATTGCCGTTGACCTTGGAGATCGGCAGGAACGGCGAGTAGGTGGCCCGGCGATCCGCGCCGAGGCTCGGCAGCATGATCTCCATCACCGCGTCGTAGCATTCGAGCATGCGCAGCAGCGCCTCGTCGAAGCGGCCGGAGGTGTAATAGTCGGTGGAGGAGGCGAACTCGTAGTTGAAGCCGAAGCCGTCGAGGAAGGCCCGCAGCCGCGCATTGTTGGCGGCACCGAAGCTCGAATGCTCGTTCGAGAAGGGATCGGGCACCCGGCTCAGTGGCTTGCCGAGAAAGCCGGCCATCATCTCCTGGTTGGGGACGTTGCTCGGCACCTTGCGGAAGCCGTCCATGTCGTCGGAAAAGGCGACCAGCCGGGTGGGCACCTGGTCGCGGGTCAGCAGCCGGAAGGCGGTGCGGACCATGGTGGTGCGCGCCACCTCGCCGAAGGTGCCGATATGCGGCAGGCCAGAGGGGCCGTAGCCGGTCTCGAACAGCACCTCCTGCTCACCGGACTTCTCCAGCCGCGCCACCAGCTTGCGCGCCTCTTCGAAAGGCCAGGCGCGGGCCGTCTGGGCGGCGTCGAAGAACGCCGGATCAAGCGTCGGCAGGGGGGCGGGCGACACGGGGGCAAACCTTCATCTTGTGGGAGCGCGGGAGCAGCGTGTGTCGCATTGCCGGCGCCGGCGCGTCAATGGCCGCGCTGCTTGCCAAGCCTGCCTCGGCTTCCTAGTTATGCGCAGCTTCAGCCGGGAACCGACATGACACTCTCCGCACAGGACGCCCTCATCCACCTGATGGTGGTCACTGCTTCATCCGATACCGGCATCTCCGGGCGCGAGCTGACCCGCATCGGCGGCCTCATCGACCGCCTGCCGGTGTTCGTGGAGTACGAGCGGGGGCGACTGACCGAAGTGGCGAATGCCTGCATCGACCAGATCAACGGTGCCGCGGGCCTCGACGGGGTGCTCGATGCGGCGGTGGCAGCGTTGCCGGCGCGGCTGCACGACACCGCCTATGCGCTGGCAGTGGAAGTGGCGGTGGTCGATCTGGACCTGCCGCAGGAGGAGTTGCGGCTGCTCGAGATGGTCCGGGACCGGCTTGGCGTCGACCGGCTGGTCACCGCCGCGATCGAGACGGCGGCGCGGGCGCGCCTGCGCAGGGCCTGAGCGCCGCCTGGCTAGTAGAAGCTGACGGGGAACCAGCGCAGGTAGATCTCGTCCATCACACCGGTTCGCTTCAGCCGCAGCAGCCCGTAGTCGAGGGCCCGGCGCACGGCGTCGTCTCCGGATTGCACGGCGATGGCGAGGCCGTGGCCGAAGAAATCGGGCCGGAAGTAGCCCTCCCCGGCAAAGTCGCAGCAGGTGAGATTCTGGTTGAGCCAGAACGCCGCGCGCATGGCATCGCCGAAGAAGGCATCCACCGCTTCGGCCTCCAGGGCCTCGAGGGCCGCCGGCTCGCTCTCGTACCCGGCGAGCTCGACCTCCGGCAGGTAGCGCGCCACGAAGGTGGCATGCGTCGAGCCGCGGCGTACCGCCACCGTGCGGCCGGCGAGGGCGGCGGGATCGAAGCCAACCGCGTCCTCCAGACGCGTCACGAAGCGCCCCGGCAGCGCCAGGTAGATCGAAGAGAAATCGAAGAGTTCGCCGTTCTCGGGGGTGATCTCCAGGCCGGCAATGAGGGCATCGCCCTGGTTGTCGGCGAGCGCGCTCGAGGCCTGCTCCCAGGGCCAGGCCTGGATGGTGCAGGCGAGGCCGAGCTCGTCGCAGAGCTCCCGCGCCAGGTCGATGTTGAAGCCGATCAGCTCGCCGCTGACGTCGCGGTAGTTGAATGGCGGGAAGTCGGCGGTGGTGAGGAAGCGGATGGCGGGCACCGCGCTCAGGTCCGGCACGATCTCCCGCGCGCTCGGATCGGCATGATAGGGCAGCGCCTGGGCACGCACCGCCGGGCTCATAACCGCGAGCAGCAGTGAAACAAGGATTGCCAAGGCGCGCATGAGCGGCTCCGTCAGTGGGCGGACGGTTGGCTTATCGCCCATATTTCGGGCAAAGGCGAGACGGCAGCGGCCGGTCCCGTTCATCATCGTGTGTAAACATACCTACGTATTATGCTGCTGCTCTCACCAGCGAATACATACTATCCGTTGCTTCTTGTTGTGTCCTACAAGTAGCGGCGGCTCCCATGGCAGATCGCAGGTCCCTGCTGGAAGTCTCTCTGCCGCCACAGGCAACAACCTCGTTGCAACCGTCGGCCGCCGAACTCGTGGAGGCGCTACTGCGGCCGGCACGAGCGGAGGTGGCCCCGGGAGACGTCCTCGCGGCCGCCGCGGCAACCGGCGTAGACCCCCTCGACTATTGCAGCTGCCGCTTCGGCATCCCCGAAGCCGCAATCCTCGAGCGTGCCGCCGCCTGGGCGGGCCTGCGCTTCCGCACGCGGCTGCCCCGGCTGGCGGCACAGGCTCCTGAACTGCAGCGTCCCGACGCCCTCGCCACCATTCGGGTGCTGCGGGCGGAAACGGCAGAAGGCGACAGGTTCTTCCTGTCACCTTCTGCGGCGGAGCTGGTGCTGCTGCGCCGCCGCATCGCGGAACGTCCGGACCTCGCAGAGGCATTCCTCATCGTGCCGCGGGGGGCCATCCGAAAGGCGCTGGCCATTGCCTGCGGAGATATGCTGCTCGATGAATCGCGCCAGCGGCTGAGCCGGCGCTGGCCCCGAGCCACAGCCCATCTCGACCTGGAGCCCCGCATCCGCCGCGGCCTGGTCGCCGGCCTCGCCGCCGCCATAGCGGCCACCACCGCGGCACCTTTCGTCTTTCGTGAGATCATGCTCCCGCTCACCGGGCTGCTCCTGGCCACACCCGCCGCAATCCGTCTCTGGGCGGCGGCCCACGAGCCCTTGGGCCTGCCGCCACGGCGGCTGCTGTCGGATTCGGAGCTGCCGCTCTACACGGTGCTGATCCCGCTCTGCAACGAGGCGGCGATGGTGCCGCAACTCGGGCGCGCCATGGCGGCCATCGACTACCCGCCCGAAAAGCTCGAGGTGCTGTTCGTGGTGGAGGACCGCAGCGCCGAAACGGTCATTGCGGTGGAGCGGCTGCGCGGGGATCTGCAGTACGGACTGGTGGTGGTACCGGACGCGCGCCCGCGCACCAAGCCGAAGGCGCTCAACTTCGCCCTGCCCCTGGTACGGGGCGAGCACGTGGTCGTTTACGACGCCGAAGATATCCCGCACCCCGGACAGCTGCGGCTGGCGGCCAGCGTCTTCGCAGAGCATCCCGATGTGGAGTGCCTGCAGGCGGAACTGGTGGTCGAGAACGGCTCGGAGAACTGGCTGACCGCGCTGTTTGCCGGCGAGTATGCGGGACTGTTCGGTCTGCTGCTGCCGCTCCTCGCCGATCTTGGCCTGCCAATGCCGCTCGGCGGTACCAGCAACCACTTCCGCACCGACCGGCTGCTGCAGCTCGGCGGCTGGGACTCCTTCAACGTCACCGAAGACGCGGATCTCGGCGTCCGCCTGGCGCGGCTGCGCCGGCGCTGCCTCACCATCGACAGCGAAACCGCCGAGGAGGCCCCGCTCACAATCCGCGCCTGGACGGCACAGCGGACGCGCTGGATGAAGGGCTGGATGCGCCTTGTCAAGCCAACAAACATGGACGCATTCCCAATGCATTAGAAGAAAACCGCCTGGTCGGGGTCGCCGATCGCAACGCTGTCGCAACGGCCGAATCTCGCGATGGACGCCGATAGTCACGGCTGAGCGGAGCTCACGCTCCGACGCCGGAGTGACTAGAGATGCCAAGTCTGTTGTGATCTTCGATCTCGTTAGTGAGGCGCTGGCTTCTTGATCCGCTCGCATGCCTAAGTCCAGTTCATTCGCTGCGAGCTTTTGTTCGCAGCGAGGGCCACGTGCCCCTCCGTCCGTTGGCGCTGCACTTCGCCTCACAGGGAACCGAAGGCGAAGAACTAACTTGAATAAGCGAGTTAAGTAACTTAATTAAGTGATACGAGAGGGGTACGCTTGCGGATGTCCAAGTCCCGGAATTTTGGCTTTGTCATAGTCGGTGGCGGAATACTAGGTAGTGCGCTAGCCGCTCTGGCGGCCGGCGCAGGCATGGAGCCGTTGGTGCTGCGGCGAGCCGACGTATCGTCTCCGCAGGCTGATACCTTGCGAAATCAGGGCTGGCTGCAATCCGGGATCATGTATCCCATTAGCCATTTTTCAAGCGAGGAGGCCTATCGCGTCTTCGCCGATAAAACCTACTTCGCGGGAAGGGAGTTGCTGCGCGCGTATGGCGTCCCGGTTCCAAACGGCGGCGGCCTGTTGGGCGTGAGCGGCGAATTCCATCTCGGTCAACTGGCGCGCAAACGAGAGTTACTTCGACTATCCGATGATGAGTTTGGTCAACTCGAGGCAGCGGAGGCAAGGCGGCTCATGGGCCCGCACTATCAGGAGGGGTCGAGTTACTACCGGATTCCGGATGGGCCATTCGATGAGGCGGCCGTGCTCGAGCATCTGCGGTTCGATGCCTCGGAACATGGCGCAATGTTCTGCGAAGTCGACGCACCAGTGCGACTGGAACGCTCTTCTGACACGGTGAAGGTGCATTTCCAGGATCGGGAGATTGTCACCTCCACAGTGGTGGTCACCGCCGGTGTCGGCTCTTTCGGCCTGTTGGCGCAATGCGGGATCGCTCTCAATGGCGAACTGCAACGCACACCTCTCGTCGTAGGCGACGCACCCGTGGACATGCCCGCGCCGATCATCGTCGATCTCGGGCTCGGCTTCAGCGCCGTCCAGCATCCCCGCGGTGCCGCGCTACCCGCAGCTGTGGTGATGGGTACTCGTACGAAGAGTAGGCACGAGGGGGTGGCGGAACGTATCGTGTCACTGGCGGACCAAGACCAGTTCTCTCGAGGCGTCCCGCCGAGCTTTCAGCCTTCGCTGCTCAATGGACGATACACGGCGGGCTACGAAGTTATCCCTAAGCGCGACACGGGCGTTAGCGCTTATGAGCCGTGGATCGAGGTCGACGGGCCAGTCATATTCTCCAGCCCTGGCAGGGCCACTGTTGCTGGCCTCGCCGCCCGATCCCTGTTCGATGCAGTGCGCGCTCGATGGAGCAGCCAACGCCACGGACGAACCAGTTCGGTCGACATTTCGGACTGCAGTGCCTGGGACCGCCAAATCGCGATGCATTATATGCCCTGCTACACATACAACGACGCTGAGGTTTAGCAATGTCGAGTAAAGCACAGCCCAAGTCTAGCGCAAGCGCCTTCGGGAGCGTCCTCTTGCGTTTGCTCGATGGGACCGGCTTTTACACTCGAGCCCAATGGGGCCAGTTCCTGGGCGTGAGCGAGCCGGCGCTCTCCCAGTGGGTGAACGATCGGACAGTGCCCCGCGCGGACCTCCTGCGCATGGTGATTGACGTGCTCAGGACGCGAGGTGGTGCGGCAGCAATGGAGGCGCTGGCGTCCTTGGAGGAGATCATGGACGAGCCCTCCGAAAAAATCTCGCCCATAGGATCCAGATTCGCACCGGATCTTCGCTCTTACCTTCGCGTCCGTTCGTTCTCGGACATCGGCCGAGCGATCAAGGATGAGGTAGATGCACTCGAAGGTTCTTTCGCTCGACGGATCAAGGCGGACCGGACTTCAGCGGACTGGGATGCACCGGTGGTCGGGATCGATCGTCTTGGGCCCGCCTGGCGTGCACCCAGGCTGGTACGCGAGAATGGTCCGCATGGCCGGGAGCGACGGGTGTCGGCGGACGAATTCGCCTCTGGTCGTCACCTCGTCCTGATGGGATCTGCTGGCTCCGGCAAGAGCGCCCTCTTGAGCCACTTGATGGCGCATCACCAGCTTTGGCGGCAAGCTGACAGTATTACGGCTCGAAAGTCCTCGGCGGACAGCTTGGCCGATTGGTTCACCAATCGCCATGCGAGAGCCGACAGCACCCCGTTAGTTGTGGACGGTCTTGACGAAATGGCGGCAGGTGAGCGCGGACGCGCAGTCAAACTAATCGGCGCTTTCGCGTTGCGATCTCCCGAAACGTCAATCATCGTCGCTTCGCGGCCGGTGGACGAGTTGGATCGATTGTCTGGTTTCGAGAAGTTTTCGATCGCGCCGTTGACTGACGTCGAAGTCGTTGCGGAAGTGACGCACTCGCCCTGGGCATTGAGGAACCCGGGGGAGGCCGACCGTTTCCTTTGCCATCTAGTCGAAAGACAAGCGCTGAAGCCGGCGCTCAGGCACCCATTCTTCCTCAACGTCGCTTGGTCGCTCTTCGAGCACAACGCCATCACGCCATTTGCGGACGGGATTGTCATCGAAAGTTATGTTCGGAGGCTGATGGAGAGGGATCATGCACGAGGCTTCAGTCGTGCGAGAGAACCTTGGGCCAACCCTCAGAACATCGCTTCGCTGCTGGGAGAAATCTCCATACACCTCCTATCGAGTGAGAAAGTCACGTTCGACGATTCCGACGTTTCCAAGTGGTTGGAAAAGTCCTCGAGGGATGCACCCATCCGACGGCTACTGGATCTGCTGCTCGTTCTCGGGCTGCTAATTGCGGAAGGAAGGAGGTACTCCTTTGCTCACCGGGTCTTTGTCGAATATTTCGCAGCACGCTTCATAAATGAAAATGCCACGAATGCAGTCAACTACTTGCGCTATCCCGCCAAGCATATGTCGATGGGCGGTGCAATTCGACTCGCGGGTGGCTTGGCGAGCGACGCCACGCCGCTGTTGAAAACTGCCATGAGCGATGGAAGATCAGATTATGCATTTCTAGCACAGATGATTGCTCAGCCAATTGCAGCTGAGCCCACGGTGTTGCTCGATAGCTGCAAAAAGCTCGTTTCATGGTTAGATGAGCGGACATCGGATTGGCGGGTCACGGAAGATCTTGATCCAACGGAGGATACGTCATCGAGATGGTTTGTTCGCGCGCGGGTCAACCGAGGGGATGAGGAAGATGCTGTTGCGAGGACCTTGCGAGCGATCCATCAGGCGCGTTCCGGCCCAGCCTACAGGCCGCTCAAAGACCTACTCAGCGAAGTGCGATCGCCTTTCCTGCCAATCTTCGCAGAAGCGATGGATGTGGAAGGCAGGCTGAACGTAGAATTCGGGAACGGCGCCACGCGGAAGGGCTCTGCACGCGTTGCTGTTGAGAGCCTGCAGCTTGCATGATAGCTGACAGATTGCGAACCTCGCTTGCGACGCTCGAGCGGCAACTGCCCCCTTCTAGGCGCGGTTCGAGGTGAGCCTACTTGCAGCTCAGCACGGCGGCAACCTTCTCGACGACCTGCAGTTCGCGCCCGTCTTCTGTCCGCCAAGTTCCGCCGCTCGTCCAAATAAACACAGACGGCACTGGCGCTTGGGGCTCCTCTGCTAGCGCGTTGTTGACGACATAGACAACGTACTTTGCGCAGTACTCTGGTGCGCACATCTTCTCATATTCGTTCGGCGTGAGTTCGCAGGTGAGATACGCGTTGAGCAAGCCCTTAACCTCGACGAGCCACTCTACGTCGCCACTGCGAACCTCGAGGTCCCATCCACGGCCGTAGGGCTCGACGCTCTCGACACAGCCCTGCCCGTACTTCGCCTCGTAGTACCTCCAAGCGTGCAGGACCGCTGCCTTCTCGACCTTGCGCCTCAGCTCCGGGTCAGAGTTGCGAGGCGGACGCTTTCCTTTGGTCGGCTCCGCCTGCTTCTTCGCATTGTCCCAGCCATTCACATATGCCCACACGCGCTTATCCACGGCAGGCGCGCCGTACCAGGTTGGCTTCTGGCCGAAGCCCTCGCCCGGTGCTGTTCGGCTGCTCGGCACTTGGAAACTCCGCATGCTTACTGGCACAAGGGTCGCATGATCCTTCAGCGCCTTGACCGAGTACTCTGACTCCATGCCGTCCAAGTGGAACTGCCCAGTTTGTGCCTCGCGGTAAACGGTCGCGTCCCGATACCAGCCCACCACCAGCGTCTTTCCCGACCCCGGCTCGCGGGCCAACCACACGACCAAGACCCCGTCGAGGGTATCGTCACCCGGTTTTGCGCCAAGCCGGTCGATATTTATGGTGTCTCGCGTGCCAGGCGGACGGTACCCTTGGACCTCCCGGGCCTTCGTGGGCAAGAAATTGAAGCACTCGAGCCCGTGCTCGTGATCGGCCAACCACCCGTGCCCGCCAATCGTAGGATCATCGGCATCGGCGCCTGCGTAGTGCTTCATCCAGCCGATATTGAAGTAGATGATCGGCGGCACTGTCGTCGATTGCCGGAGAACGGCTAGAATCTCATCCTCTGACGCTCCCGGCACCTCGACAAGGATGCGCTTATTCTGGTTGCCGTGGCCGCTGGCCCTAGGCTTACGACCGAAGGCAGCGACCCTTCTCCCGATCTTGGCGACCAACTCGTCCACCGGTCCGCGCAACTCGCCCGCCTTTGCTACGACCCTCTCTGCCTCGGCCACATTGTGTGCCTCGCGGCTATCCACGAGCACGCGGGCCGGAGCTAACCTGCTGGTTAGCAGTCGAGAAAGGACGGCCCCCAGCGCCGCGCGGTAATCGGGATTACGCAGGTTCGGCTTGCCGAAGGCTCCGCCCCGGCTGTGCAATGCGACCTTCCCGTCCTCGACCTCGACCTTGGCATCGAGTTCCTCGCCGGATTCACCGGAAACGCTGATTAACATAGATCCCCCAGAGGCACCCTGCGTGCCAGCACTCCAAATGTCTGCGGCGCCATGCATGGCTTACTCCCACCGGTAGGTATTGCCAAGCAAGCTAGCGCGGGTTGTATGCGTCGTTCTGCAAGAAGACTAAGTGCCGGCCATCCCGCCTTTTGGTTGGGGGCCTATTCGACCGGATTGGGGTGGGCAATGGGGCTGGATCAGGTAAGGTCCATCGACTCTAGTTCGGCTTCCCAACTTAACGCCGGGTTGAAGGCCGATACGCGTTCTGGGATGTGCATCGTAAATGAAAGCCCCTGCGCCTGGACGAACGTGCGTACCTCGACGTTATTCCCTCAACCGCAGGACCCCATATCGCCGCTTTGCTCCGGTCAGGTTCAATCGAAGAACTGCAGGGTATCCTCGCTCGAGCCGCGGCTCACGATGTGAGAGTGCACGACATGACAAGATTCCCTGTCGGGGGTAAGCCGCGCGCCGGCCTCGTCATCGGGTACGGCGCGATCGACACAGACTGCATAGAGGAGGGCTTGGAGCGCCTTCGCAACTGTTTCCCCTGACCCATGTGCGCTACTCACGCTGGCGCGCTTGACGCAACCTTCCAGGTGAAGTGGCCAAGTGTCCATCAGCTCCTGACCCCGCACCAGCGGCGCCGGTCGGACGGTTGCGGTCAGTATTTCTAGTTTTTCCGCGGAGGCTCAGAAGAAGAGGCACCTTTGAACAGACTCGACTGGGTCGTGGCTATCGCTGAGCGTCGGGGGCCACGGAGGGGATGCAGGCTCTGAAGGCACTCGATCTGCCCGCGGAGGTACGGGGTCCTATCTCTGGCTAGCCGTGGCCGGGACGCGGGAATGCCGCCTCGACAATCATGCAGCCGCGCACGAGCTGGACGTTGCCGCCCCTTCAGCCGCGCCAACTCTGCTAAGTCAAAGCCTCATCGACCGCCGCCTGCCGCAAGGTGATCGCCTGGCTTCGCCGTCTTGGCGGCAGCCTTGAACAAGGTAGGCTGACTGCGCACTCAAGAACGTCAAACGGCAGCTTATGGGCCGTCTTGCTTCGCGCCCGCACGACTGCAATGGGGTCGAGGGCGGTCGAGCCCCTTCGCGCCCCATTTCTGCCGTGCTACGGGGCACCACGAGTTCTTGAGCGGAGTAAGTGACCGTGCCGCCCCATCAGTCCGCAAGGAATGACTGTACTCCCCGGAGAGCCGACTGGGCCTCTGGGGTCGAACGGCTCAAACCCCTCCCCGCAGGGCGAGCAGCCACTTAATCTACGGCTGCGCCTTCTGCTCGTATCGCAGCCCTAAGACAAAGGTGTTCGTGCCGCCGCACTCTTGGCAAGTCCACGTGCTTCCTTCCTTCCAGTCGCGTTCGAGCACGAAGACGGAATGCCGGCAATTTGTTCCGAGGCATGAAACGTCGTGCCCCCGCAACTGCCAAAGGGTCTTGCCCGGCCCGGCATCGGTCACCTTGTAGGTTACGTGGCAGGCGAAGCACTCGGCATCAAATTCTGACTTGCCCTTAGGAATACGCTTGCGGATGGTCTTGCCGCACTCCTGGCATTCGAGCTCGGTAAAGTGGGCGAGCTTGGCGTTCCACACCGGTGAGGCCAGTACCTTGTCAAGATATGCGCCGATGTCCTCGCAGCGTGCCCGCAGTTTGGCATAGTCAATGCCCTTGGACGCCTGTTTGAGCGTTGGCACATGCAGGTGGTTGCCTAAGGCGTCGTAGTGTTCCTTCAGCACAGCCAGGTTGAGGACCGTTTCCTTGCCGAGCGAACGCATCTCACCGACGGTATGTCCCAGAATCTCTTCCGTAAACGCCAAGCTGCTGTCGGCGTCGGCGCTCGCGTCGATTTCAAGCAGCACCGCCATGAGCTTGCGCGGCTGCCACACGTCATACTCGCTTGGCGGCAGTTCGTCCTTATAGGTCGCGGCACGATCATACGTCAGCGCTTCCATCGCAAAGCGTAGCTCCAGCGCCGCGTATTTGATGCGGTGAACGACGCCGGTGCCAAGTTCTGCACGGGCCCGAACCAACGCGGCTCTGGCATCATTCCGGTATCCCATCATCTTGTCCTATCGAGGCTAACCCTTGAACCACCCGTGCAGTCCTTCGATGAATGCTTGGCGCACATGCCGCATCGAGCACACAACTCAACACTATCGTGCAATATGCACGAAGTCCGCTTGGCTGTTTGCGCGCTTCAAAGTTGGTATGGCAGCAATGCCAGTAGATGTTTTGAGTAGAGAGTAAGCTTATGGAATGTAGTTGCGTATTTGCTGGGCCAGCGCAGCGACCTTCGAGTTGATTTGCGCTGGCGTCGCATGCGACTGCCGACTAGACGCTATGGTAATGAGCTGCGCCCCCTCAAGTGCCGCGTAAGCTCTCAGGATGGGCATTCCGGTACGAGGCGCACTGCACGCCGTGATTACATAATCGAGGTGGTGGGCATACAATGCGTCGATATTGGCTTTGATAATTTGAGCACTATCGCCTGAGCTGGCGATCCCGATGCCATATTTGGTGGTGCCGAGTTTGAGACGCGCAATCATGAAAATGTCAGCTGGGCTGTTGGCCGTAAGTCCGCAGCCAAGCAGGCTTGCGGCTCCGTGAATCGCGGAAGTTTTGCCGGAGCCCATCGCACCTTCGACAACGATCAGCTTCCGCACTTCCCACCCTCTAAACACAAGTCGATTGCACTGTGCACGACGTGGACGGCGCAGTCTATTCTGCCCACCGAAGCTGACGTTCGCGAGCCGCTGGACATGATTGTCAGCGAGTCGGAGACGCGCCCCACTCCGGTCGCTCACACAGGATCGGCGGAATTCCCTAAGCTGCCATCGCGTGTCCAATTCCGGAACACTGTCCACCCGTGCGAGAAGCAATCTCGCCGGCGCTCCGCCCGACCCCGCCTGGCCTCCTGGACGGGGATTTCACTAGGCGCCGTCTTGCCAGCGCTTTTGATGCCGAGCTGCTGGATGAGCGCCGCGATCTCGTTGTGAATCAGATGAAAATAGAATTTCTTGTTGGAAGTGGCGCTTCGCCGTCGCCTAGGCAAAGTTGCTTCTGCGATCTAAAAAGCGATCAAAAGAAAACACAAGCCTGTCTGGTGGGGGGGGGAAGGATATCAGTTCAATTCGATCCATTGACCTGCGGCTCATTGACGACCTCGTCGACTTCATCCGAGGTCCCGGCTTCGTGCTGGATTTTTCCGACGCCAGTTTTTCGGACTTCTTCGCCTCCGAACTCAAGGTCGACATCGAAAATCCGAAGTATGCGGCAAACGGCGGGTCAAAGGGGAAGCGCCTCCGCAATTTCCTCCAGACCTGCGATGACGATGTTGCCGTTCGCGCCTTAGAAGCGCTCTGGGAGCATCGCAGCGAGTACCTCGCCCGCTCCGGCGGCAAGGACCCCGTCGCCAATGCGGAGACACGCTACCAAGGCCTGATCAGCCGCCTCTCAGGCGGCGCTGCGCCACAGCGCCCCTCGACAAGCCCGCAATCCGCGATCGTCGACCTTGCGGCGATCGTCAAGATCAAGGCGGACCTGCTGCAGGTCACGGCGCTGGCGCCGCACGCGCGTGGCTATGCGTTCGAAGGCTTCCTCAAAGGACTGTTCGACGCCTTCGGTCTGGTCGCGCAGGAGCCCTTCCGTCTACGCGGCGAGCAGATCGACGGCAGCTTCCAGCTCGGAAGCGATATCTACCTCCTCGAGGCCAAATGGCACGGTCACCCGATCGGCGTCGCCGAGCTGCACACCTTCCACGGCAAAATCGAGCAGAAAGCGGCCTGGACCCGTGGCCTCTTCGTCAGCAACAGCGGCTTCACCGAAGACGGTCTCGCCGCCTTCGGACGCGGAAAGCGCGTCATCTGCATGGACGGCCTCGACCTCTATGAGATGCTCGATCGCGAAATCCCTCTCAACCAGGTTCTTGAACGCAAAGTCCGCCGTGCCGCTGAAACCGGCGCGCCGTTTATCCGCGTCCGCGAACTCTTTCCTCAATGACCGGGAGGAACGAGAGTGGCACAGTTCAATGACTGGTGCACTTCAGTCGACGAGCCGGTGGGAAACCATCATCGCCGAGTGATGACGGGACACGCCGCACAGCTCGCAGTCGGCATCCGGGCGACGGCGGCCATCGTGCCCTCGCATTATGCGTCGGAAGAACAGGTGGCCCGCGCTCTCGTCCGGCTCGGCAAGCCCGCCGCGGCGGCCCTGATCGAGACCAAGCTGCCGACCACCAAGCAGATCCGGTCGGGCGACCTTGGCGAAATCTATGCGACGGAATGGATAGACGCCCATAGCGGAGGCTATCGCGCGCCGATCAAGCGACTGCGCTGGAAGGACCATCGCAACATGGCGATGCGCGGCGACGACGTCATAGGCATCCTGCAGGACCCCCAGTCGCAACGCCTTCAATTCCTCAAGACCGAAGCGAAGAGCCGAGCCGCCCTAACGGCGCAGGTGCTGACCGAGGCCCGCGCCGGGCTGGACAAGGACGGAGGCCTACCGTCGGCTCACGCGCTGCACTTCATTTCTGCGCGTCTGTTCGAACTCGGCAACCTTCCACTGGCCGATGCGATCGACGACGCGCTGCTCAAGCATGGCATCCCGCCACAAAGTGTCCGGCATCTGCTTTTCACATTCTCGGGCAATGCCCCGGACGCGCTGTTGACCGCCTCCCTCCAGGCCTATCCCGGCCCCATCAATCAATGGGGCATTGGACTCCGCGTGGAAGGACATGGCGCCTTTATCGGCGCCGTCTACGATCGGGTGATCGCCGATGCCAACATCTCCTGAGGCCATCGCTGCTGATATCGCCGAAGCGGCGACCGCCGGCTTCCGAGGCCGGCTGATCGCACGGGGCCAGGCCCGCGCCATCATCTGGCGCAATGGCGCACTTCCACCCGACGCGCCGGCATTCGCGCCGCAGCTCAGCTATGACCTGCACAGCTACGCCTATGCCCTGCTCGGGCTTGGCCTGCGCCTTCGCGAGCTTGCGGCGATCCGAGCCAGGCGCGAACGGCCTTCGAGCAGGCGGCCACCGCCCTTGAGGCGGTGATAGCCAAGGGTAATCGCCAGGAGGTCGATCGCGACTTCCATTTCGTCATGGCAGCGGCCGCCTACCATCTGGCCCACTTGTCCGCGCGGGCCTATTCCCTGCTCGCGGTCGTCGAGGCTGACGAGAATTTCTCTCCGATCGAGCGCGCCCTCGCTCAGTTGATGCGCCGCAACTTCGGCGCCTTGCGCAGCAGCGTTCTCGACTATCGGGCGTCCGGCCAAGGCAGCGATGCGCGGATCGCCGCCGGCATCCAGGCTCGTCTCGATCAGGCCGAGGGCGTCGCCGCCGCGCCGGATGCCAGTGGCGACGAATTCCTTTTCGACGGTCTCGATACGGCGCTCACCGACGCCTTCATGGCCGCCATGTCCCTTTACCTGCTCGCCCTCGAACGCGGCGAGCGAGTGCTTGTCGATCAGGCGCTGGAACGACTTCGTGTGAGCCTAGCGATCTGCGGCGAGATGAACATGCTGCCGCAATGGTGGGCGCATCGCGTCGCGATCCACCTCCTGTCGGACCTGTGGTCGAGCACCTTCCATGAAAGGGTGCCGCTTCAGCCCGCTGGCGGATTGGCGCCGGACTGGCCACGGCTGCGCGAACTGTTCATCGCCCTGCTTCAGCGTCGGGCGAAGGCCGAAATCGAACTTTGGCCGTCGCAGACCGAGGCGGCGGCCCGCGCCGTCGACCAGTCCGACGATCTGGTCGTGTCGTTGCCGACGAGCGCCGGCAAGACGCGCATTGCCGAACTCTGCATCCTGCGCTGCCTCGCCAGCGGCAAGCGGGTGGTGTTCGTCACGCCGCTGCGCGCCTTGTCGGCGCAAACCGAAACCACTTTGCAACGAACCTTCGGTCCGCTGGGCAAGACCATTTCGGCCCTCTATGGCAGCATCGGCGTCAGCGGCTTCGACGAGGACGCGATCCGCGGGCGCGACATCGTCGTCGCGACGCCGGAGAAGCTCGACTTCGCACTGCGCAACGATCCTTCGCTGCTCGACGATGTCGGCCTGCTGGTCTTCGACGAAGGGCATATGATTGGCCTCAACGAGCGTGAGATCCGCTATGAGGTGCAGATTCAGCGGCTCCTGCGTCGCGCCGACGCCCCGGAGCGCCGGATCGTCTGCCTCTCGGCCATTCTGCCCGATGGTGACCAGCTCGACGACTTCGCCGCTTGGCTCCGCCGCGATCACCAGGGCGGGATCATCAAGAACGACTGGCGGCCGACCCGGCTGCGCTTCGGTGAGGTGGTGTGGAAGTCGCCAACCGCGCGGCTGAACCTCCGTGTCGGCGATGAGCGACCCTGGGTCCAGCGTTTCCTCACGGGCGTCGCCCCACCCAACTGGATTCCGCCGAAGCGCCGCCGCACCCGGCCTTTTCCCGACGACCAGCGAGAACTCTGCCTCGCGACCGCCTGGCGGCTTGTCGATGACGGCCAAACCGTCCTCGTCTTCTGCCCCGAGCGACGCAGCGTCGAGCCGTTCGCCGACGTCATCGTCGATCTGCATGAGCGCGGCGCCCTGCGCTCGCTGCTCGAGGCCGATCCGAACGTGCTGAACACCGTGATCGCGCTCGGCGAGGAATGGCTGGGCCCAGGCAGCGCCATTCTCAAGTGTCTACGTCTCGGCGTCGCCCTCCACCATGGAGCGCTGCCTACCGCCTATCGCAAGGAGGTCGAGCGCCTGCTACGCGAGAACGTCCTCAAGGTCACGATCTCCTCGCCGACCCTGGCCCAAGGCCTCAATCTGTCGGCAACCGCCGTTGTCATGTATTCCCTTCACCGCGCCGGCGAGCGGATCGAGATTAGCGAGTTCAAGAACGTTATCGGGCGCGCCGGACGCGCCTATGTCGACGTCGAGGGAATCGTCCTCTTCCCCATGTTTGACGACATCCCCAAGAAGCGGCGGAACTGGGAAGCGCTCATCACCGACGTTGGCGCGCGCGAAATGGAAAGCGGTCTCGTGCGTTTGGTCGCGGTGCTGCTGACGCGGATGCACGCGCGCGTAGGCGGCGACCTCGATCAGCTCGTCGACTATGTCGTCAACAACGCCGCCGCCTGGACCTTCCCCGAGATCGCCAATGAAAAGCCCGAGGACCGAGAACGTGCCCTTGCCGACTGGGAGCGTCACGTCGCGACGCTCGATACCGCGATCCTCAGCCTCATCGGCGAGAACGACATCCCAGACGAAGGGGTCGAGGCTGCCCTCGACGACATCCTTCAATCCTCGCTTTGGCATCGCAGGCTTCAACGCCAGGACGCTGAGGTCCAGCAGGCACTCAAGGCCGGCCTCGTGTCCCGCAGCCGGCTGATCTGGAGCCGGTCGACTGCCGCCCGGCGCCGCGGCTATTTTCTGGCAGGCGTCGGTCTGACGACGGGCCATGCACTCGACGCCGTCTCCGCCGAAGCCAACCTGCTTCTCATCCAGGCCAATGGCGCCATCCTCCAGGGCGACGCCGAAGCGGCGATCGGCGCCATCACGGGGCTCGCCGAGCGGGTCTTCGCCTTCTATCCCTTCACACCCGATCCACTATCTGTGAACTGGCGCAACATCCTGCGCGCTTGGCTGCTAGGCCAGCCGCTGGCAGCGTTGGGCGCAGCTCAGCCATCGGAAACCCTGCAGTTCGTTGAAGGCGGTCTCGTCTACCGGCTGCCCTGGGCAATGGAGGCGATCCGCGTCCGCGCAGCCGCCAATGGCGACACGGTGGGCATATTCGACCTGGCCTTGGAAGATCACGAACTCGGTCTCGCGGTCCCGGCCGTCGAGACCGGCACGCTAAACCGCTCCGCGTCCATCCTCATCCAAGCCGGCTTCAATTCGAGGCTTGCCGCGATCAAGGTGGTGACCGACACCGGTGCTACGTTCACGACGGGCACGGAATTGCGCATGTGGCTACGCTCAGAAGACCTTGCTCTATGGTCGGCGCAGCCCAATTGGCCAACCGCAGAAACTCGGGCCATCTGGCTCCAATTCATTCAGGAGTTCGAGCCTATGGACAACCGGACCTGGGCGCGGCGGGACTATCTAGGAAATGTCCAGTGGTTCGCTGCACCCGCTCCGCAAGGGACGCCAGTCAGCCTCTTCCATCGGAACGGAAAACCGGTAGTGCTGGCGCCCGACGGCGACGCGATCGGCCTGTTGCAGCATCCGCTCAACCCCAGTCGGGGCGGTCTTTTACGAGCGAGCGTGTCTCAGAATGTGACTCAGCTCGACCTGAGCTATCTCGGCCCAGATGATTTATGGACGGCGTAGAAGGCACGTGATGAAAGCGCCCAATTATTTGGCACATGGGGCTACGTCCTCATCAATGGCAAATGTGAGGCCGCTAAGCCTGCTCAATTCTCCAGAGCCCAATCACAGTAACTGATGCGTCGGCGCCATCAGAAAAATTGTGCATCAAGCGCCTGCTAATTAGCAGCTAGGTCCGCTTTCGTCATCCCGGAAACAAATCCGGACAGACCTTTAACGGCCCCACAGCGGTCGCTGCACGCGTTTCCCCTATGGCCGCACTACTTGTCGCGCCTAGCGCGCCACAACTTGCTTCTCCCATGATTATGCACAGGTGCGGCCACGGCCGGTTGCTCTCCAGAAGTATACCACAAGGGAGAGTTGCGGTAGCGATCGACCCCCCTATAGTGGTCCCTAGTTGAAGGGGGGGCGCCTTGGCCTTATCAAGATCGGTGGAGATCAATGAACTGATAGACCGGCTGGTCAAATTTAGGGACGAGCGGAACTGGGCGCGCTTCCACACCGTGAAGGACCTCGCGCTTTCGGTGAGCATCGAGGCGTCCGAGCTTCTTGAACTGACGCAGTGGAAGACCTCTCCCGACGTGGAAGTGTTGGCGAAGGGCCCTCTACGCAAAGAGTTCACCGACGAAATCGCCGACGTCTGCATTTACTTGCTTCTGCTCTGCGACAAGCTGGCGATCGATCCTGTCGCTGCCATGCATCAAAAGATAGAGGCTAACGAGCTGCGCTTTCCTAAAGACGAGGGGGGCGAACGTGGCACTTGACGTTAGGGATCTGGCTGTTTTCGACCGGTATCGAAATGCCCCCGGTCATGCCTTCAGTACAGGTGTCGTCACAGAGGAAGACAAGGACGCTTACAACCGCGTGTTCTCTGAACTGACAACTGCTGCCTCCTCTGCGCTCGACAGCGGACCTCTAGCCGCGTTCTGCGACACTTGGAATGCCCGCTTCTACCGCGGCGGGGGTGTTCAGGGGCAGCGGCCGGTAGATCTCTGGGCGTCCATCATAAACCGTCCGCCATCATTCGATCGCTTCCCCCAAATCTACGCGATTGCGTCCGGTGCCGGTGTTGAGGTGGGCTTCTCTGTGTCGATCCACGAGGACGATTACTACAACGCTTCGATCAAAGCCCGGAACCGAGAGATTATCCCCGCGATCTATAGGAGGTTGCCGCTACCCAGCGATCCTATGATCACTCGGCTTTCCGCCGAACTTCGGGCCGACGGCGGGTGGCGCTTCGGCCTCAAGAACCGTCAGGGGCCGCTGGGCACCTTCCAGACGCTAGAAGAGCTGTTGCGCTTCCTGAAAACTAAGGGGTCGGAGCGTGGCGGCGGCAACATCTACAGGATCATAAGCATTCAGGAGATGGGGCGGTCCTTCGACGTCGAAAGGGAGCTCGACCGCGCCATAGCCCGCTTTGCTGACCTGATGCGCTCTCTAGTGCCGTCTGCTGCAGAACATGCCTATCTCGATGCGGCGGGGACCGTACGAGAGTTCTCCGAGGAGTTACCGGAAGCAGCCGATGATCCGTCGGCAAGGGGGAAACGCTGGTTGCTGCGCCGGGTCGCCGTACGGCAGGGTCAGGCGCAGTTTCGCGACAGGTTGATCGAGGCGTACGGCGGTCGTTGCGCCGTTACTGGGACAGGCATCCTCGCTACCCTTCAAGCGGCCCACATCACACCATATGGGGGGCCAGATACGAACCATGTCACCAATGGCATTCTCATGCGCGCGGACGTTCACAACCTGTTCGACGTTGGGCTACTGCAGATCGATCCCACCACCATGGAAATGGTAGTGTCACCTGACGTGCAGGGCACGGGTTTCGGAAGATTGCATCGGCGACCACTGCGGCTTCCCGCCAGGCTGAAGGATCGCCCTAGCGTAGCTGCGCTAACTACACGTTGGAACATGTACCTCGGCGGCCTGCTAGTCGCTTCTCATACGTGACCTTGCCCACGGCCACCGATGGGGAGGCAATTGTTCCTTTCCCGGGGGAAGAAATGAGGACCGTGTTTCGGGAGGAAAACGCATGGATCGATATCCGGAGCAAGGATGGGCAGGTTCTCTACCGGAACGATGGCGAAGGGTATCACCCAGCTCCAATGAAGAGCATTTCTGCTCTGCATCGCTCGTGGCTCGCCATCGAAGCTTGGATCACGCCCATCCCACCACCGTCTTACGCGACTACGGCACCTCACCCTTAGATCGAAGAACCTAAGGTGCGGCAACGGTTCAACGCACTGAGCCCGGAGAACGCTTGCCGAGCGGCCGAAACAGGCGACGTCGTGGATGTGAGCCCCAAGGGTCAGCACCAGAACTCGCGGCCATTGGGCCACTTCCGGGCCAGCCCCTCACTGATCAAGATGTCGCCAACGTCCGTGCCGCCAATGCGGATTGTCGCAAGCGTACGATCATAGCGATCGGTGCCGTGCGTCTCCACGGTGAACGGATTGCCATTGAGCAGGTGCAGCAGCCTTGCGCTCGCTCGCTTCGCCAACGCGACTTCGGCCTGGCCGCCGCAGATGTCGGTGTAGGGCTCGGGCGTGTCATAGCCTTCGAGCCGCAAGTTGACTCCCTGTAGCCAAATCGTGTCGCCATCAACCACACAGGTTTGCGGATCACGGCCACACATGCCGAAGCGAACATTCCATTCCTGGGACTGGGCAGGCAGCGCACCCAGAGCGGCGGCGAAAAGGAGGACGATGGCGAGGGCGATACGGGTTCTGATCATGCGATATCGATAGAATATTCGCTTTCGATTGTAAGCTTTCTACGGAAGCGAGTTCCAACGTATCCGCACCGGCGCGAAACTGCGCCGGCCACCCGCTACCTGTGGCGACCTCGTGGTAGCGTCATCGGGGAAAAGTCTGCTCCCCCATGCAGGGCAAACAGCTGCCAGTCTGCTCCGGCCCCTGTCGCGGACGCTAAAGGGCTAGGGCATCCCTTCTAGCAAGCAGGCTTTGTAGCAGCGGAACCAAGCCGTCAAGGCACCGCGATCCCGTTCATCTATTGGTCGTAGCAACGCTGTCGCAATATGCTGGATGCGCCTTGTCGAAGACTTTCCTCCTCACCTACCGGGAATGATCGCGCAGACAAGGACCGGCTGCAAAGCACGGCGGCCAAGAAGTAGTATCTTGAAATTCCGGAGAAGCGGGCCTGTACACGGCACTTCCTACTACCTCCGGCAGCTCAAACTGCAGATGGCCGCAGGTCGCGGTAGTCAATCCGCCGCGATGCTGATCGGGACGCGACTGCCGGTGGAGCGGTGAGACTACCAATCTCGACCCATCTTGGCCCTTAACCGCTGCCACGCCTCCTAGCGAACTGGAGGGCCGTCGCTGTCGCGGCTATGACACTGCGACCGGGACTTGTTCCGAACCCCACACAGTAGTTAGCGCATGCTTCCCTACATCGGCAAGCTTCTTACTTGTTAGCATTGCAACTTCACAAGACTTGTGCCCACAATGAATTTGCTACAACTTGGAGGGGAAGGCTATGGCTAACATGCAAGTCAATTCTATGAACTGAACCTAAGAACTGGTCCCGGAACCATGAACCCCGTCGTTGCGGTACTGCGAAAGGCACAACCAGTAGAGACGACTGGAGGCCCAAACGGCGACGGCTGGGTCAGGGCAAGGGCAGCAGTCGGCGGCAACTACAGAGATGGCTTCGTCAAGGCAACCCTACTAAGGGAATCAGTTAGCGAAGCGAAAGAAGCTCTTATTGGCGCCGCAGTCTCAGAGTGGTTCCGCTTTGAGAAAGGAACGGGCCAAGAGCACAAGTCTCCGTTCTTTCGTTTCGTCGGACAGATGTGGGACGCGATCGGAATGGATCTCGATGGCAAGGACCGCGACGTCCCGTGGTCCGCTGCGTTCATATCCTGGATTGTTCGCCAAGCGGGCGAGCCATATGAGGGATTTAGATTTGCAGCAGCGCACGCCCGCTACATCCATCAGGCGATAAAGGCGCGGCTAAGCGAAACCAAAGCTCCGTTCTGGGGTTTTGGGCTAAATGAGCACGAGGTGCAGCTAGGTGACATGATCTGTCAGTGGCGGGAGAATCCAATTTCGTACGCTCAAGCAAAGAACTCCGACTCTTATTTCAGCCACTGTGACGTGGTCGTAGAAATCAACGGCGCAGCAATTCGAGCGCTAGGGGGAAACAACAGTCAGACAGTGGGGTTCAAAACCTATGCCCGGAACCCGGCCGGTTTTGTAAAATCGGAAAACAATGTTTTTGCAGTACTGAGGAACAACCTGTAAGGCATGGTTAGGCGCAGCAAACGCTACGGGATGCATTTCGTGGAGGAGGTTATTGCCGCGCTACTGGCGCTGCCGGTTAGCGTTGCTGCGTCGTCGGCTGTCGCTACGGAAGTAACAGTAGTCGAGGCGGGATGCTATGGGCGCGCGAGCATATGGCAGGGGGGCCAGATGGTTAGGCGGGCTCCCGACGTGCGATCGGCGGTGATCGATCAACTGGCGGAGGGTGCTTCGGTCACCGTTTGTGAGAGGAGCGGATTGTGGCGCGGCATAGTCTACTCTCTGGACAGGCCGCTTGACTGCGGGCTCAATGACGGTGCCGGCGAGGCGTACTCTGGTTACTGCCGGTCAGGCTGGGTGCCGGTTTGGGCCCTTACGGTTACCGCGGGATGACCTCATCAGAGATGTCTCGCAACAGATCGAGTAGCCGGGGTGCATTTCGCCCCGCTGCCTTCATCGTGAAGACTATTGCGCTTTGGGTTGAGTTCCGATCACCTTCGACCGGCTTAGGCGGCGGTCAAATCATCTCCATCGCAAAACAACTTGCGGCGGGGTGCACTCCGCAGTGACCTTCACTTAGTGACAAGGGTAATCCTCTAGAACGACCTAGGCCAGCAGGGTGAAGTTCGGTAGTCGCCGTTTGCCACTGGCAGACACATAGGCGAGAGTTCGAACTGGCCCTCTGCTACCAATTCCTCAAAGGTCGGCAGACGAACGATCGTGACGCCGACTCCAGTGGCGGCGATATCGTACGCATTTGTGAACTGTAGGCGGAGCGTCTTGTATTGAGCGCCTAGCTGAAGCCACTCTTGACCAGCAGCGACCGAATATAGGAAACCGCGTTCCACTCCACCGCCCAGCGACTCCTTGATTAGCAGCCGGCGGGCGTCGAAATCTGGTTCCGCAAGGCGGATCTTTGTCATTCCTCGATAAAGAACAACGCTTTCGAAATCGCCGCCCTCCGCGCGCGCCCACCGCAATACGCGATTCGAATTATCCGATGTCACGATGTCATTCTGGGGTCCAGCAAAGTACGCTGACGTTGTCGATCGCATTACTGTCAGGGGGACGACGGCGTCGCGTGCGGAGGTCCCGGCCGCAATAAAAGCTAGGTCAAACACAATATTATCAAATTGTCCCTCAACATTCTGCACCCCAACCAGGATGGCTCTTGCATCATATGAAATTGTTGCACACCCCATCGACGCGGCCGCGACGGAAATCAAGACCCGCCGGTCCTCCCGCGAGACTTCTGCGGTGTACGTGCCTATGGACCCAGTGCCGCTGGCGACTTGTAGTGCCAATGTGCGGCCATCGGGCAGCGTAAACTGGAGGGTCCCGTCACCTCCGCAGTTTGCGACGGCCGCTGAAGCAATCCCGCGCGGGTCATCTAACTCTTGGAGAACTATGGAGGGTCGCAGCGCCCGGAACGTGAGACTTTCGACCACAATGCGGCCCGCCTCGGCCTCAACGACGGCGACGGCATCAGGTCCCAAGATTCGGACCGCTGAAGGGGCTTCAAATCTCAAACGCTTGGCCTCGAAGTTCTTCAGATTGAAGAGGTACAGGTCGCGAGCGAGGAGAGCTGCACCGTTTCCGCTCGCCGCATCACTTCCCACCCAACCGAAATTGGCTTCTGCATATGGGATGTTTTCGCGAAGCAAGTCCTGCAGAACCGCCTGAAGCTCCTGCTTTGTATCTTCCTCCGGATTAATGACCGTTTCTGTCTTGGAGATCCCTCCTGAGCCGCCGTAGTATGAGGTTATGCCAAACGCTCTGCCGTAACTCCGGCAATGCGGCCACCCATAGTGTTGCGTTTCGAAGCCTCCGAAAGCTTCAATGATGTCCGCTCGGAGGGGGCCGTGGTCAGCAACACCCTCGGCGGTACAGGCACCCACCTTGAGGTCGTCAATTAGCCCGGCATCAGCCGAGACCTTACTCAACTCCAGTGTTTCCTCCGAGCTCATTATTCGAAAAACGTTCTCGAAGGTCCGGTCGGCAAGAAACCGCCCCGCCGGTGTTCGGACATAGGAGAATGGGAGGTCTGTTTCCGCGGCTGCTGTCGCCAGTCGGCCGGTGGAAATATCTAGAACGCGCAGGGCTAGCGAACCGGCTTGCCCCTGTGAAACGACGATCCCGTCGTCAGTGATAAACAACGGTGGCCCATCGTCCAAGATTGAGGGCGTACGGATAGGGGGCAGCAAACCCACATTGGATCGTTCTTGGGTGCCCTCAGCGAAGCGCTCAACAGTCCCATCGGAACGGACGACGATAAGGTGATCTTTGACGTCTCGGACGGCAAGGACCGACTCATCTTGCGGATCACCTATGAGAACCTGCGGCGGCGGCACTGAATCGGTCAGCCGGAAAATGTCGTTCGTCTGAGGATCGACCAAATAGATCGCGTCGGGGGTTTCAAAAACTGTCGAATTCGGGCGGATCGGATAGGATACAGAATTGACAGCTCTGTCGAGTACTCTCCCATAGGCAATTTGCACGCTATCCGTGACGGGATTTCCGAGAGAGGGCGCGGCATCGAGTAGGAGGAGTAACGCTGCATCGGTCATGCCCTCATCTGCGAGGCGAGGAGCTGCTTCCGCCTGCAACTGCGCGGTGCGCCGCCGATTCTCCGTCGCTTCAGCGCTTGCAGTTCGCTGAGCGTCCCGGGCGATCTCAGTTTGTCGCTCCGCCGATTGCCATTGCACAATTGCTGCCACCAGCGAGACGGAAAGTACCGCCACGATTGCAACTGCTGCCAAGGCTGAGATGCGCGTCCAGCGCGAAGCGGTGCGGCGGCTCTGCAGAATTAGATCTAACGTGTCATTGCCGGGCTGCGGGGCGGACGGGGGGCGTCGATCGCGCCACCTTTCTGCATCAGCTATCGCACGGCCACGTAGCAGGCGATCGTGACTCCGGCCGCGCCGCACCCATTCAGCCGCCCGGTCGGCAAGACGGGTGTGTTCTTTTGTCCAATCATAGTCCTGCTCGATCGCCTGCGTGAGACTACGCAGATGCAACGATATGCTGAACACTCCCTCGGCTGGAAGGACATGAATTTGGCCCAGAACCTCTGGTAGTGCTGCTGGATTATGATGGGTGATACGGATGGGGACTAATCGTTTGCTCGTTCGCTGAACCTCTCCGAGTTCCCAATTGCACCACCGAGATAGCAGAGAATTTTCGCTGATGAGCCAAAGCACGCAGTCACTACTTCGAATGAGTTGGGCGAGTTCTTTCTGCCACTCTTCCCCGTATGGCAGGTCGCGCCGATCGATAATGGCGTCCAGTCGACCAGTAGCCTCAAGGTGGCTGGCCAGCTCGTCGGCGATACCGACGTCGGCGCGCGAATAACAGATAAACACCCTCAGTTTGTCATTCTCGTCCATGGTCCGCTCTCCTACGACGAAGACTGTTTGGATGATCGCCTAGACTGCCATGTAAAGTGAAATGAGACGGGTCGGGATCGTGTCAAGTTTTTTATGAGCCAACCCCAACGTCATTGACTCGGATAGAGATTGCTCGCTCAATGCTTTGTGGATGGTCAGCTGTGGGTAGAGGTCGTTGCAGAGCATTTTCATTTCCCACACTCATACAGACGAAGAGCTGGCGCACGCTATTCGCGACGCAGTCGAGGCAATGTTCGGTGATGCTGTGGCGGTTCGCTATTCAACCAACAAGGAGTTGGGCGGCGGCATTGAGCCTGGCGACGATTGGTTCCGCTGGATCGGAGAGCAGGTCCGTGAGTCCCAAGTGGCGCTCATCCTACTGACTCCGTCTTCCGTGCAGAAGCCATGGGTGCTGTGGGAAGGCGGCGCTGTGGCGGGGGCAGCAATGGGCGGTGAGGGTGCCGGTGCGCGTAAGTTGCGTCCAATTAGCTATAAGTTACGCGGCGCTGAAATACCCGCGCCTTTCGGGCGAGACCAGATTACAGATGGCCTTGCCGACGCCGATGCGCACCGCCTTTTCGAAGATCTGCTCCAACAGTTTTCGGTGCCGCAAGACCGCCTCATCAGGGCAGCGCAAAAGTTGGAAGGAGCTCGGACTGCGTACCTGACGCGCGCTAGGGAAGCACTGCGCATCTCTCCGCTCTTGGTAACTGAAGCGGCAGTTCAGGAGTGGCTCGAGCGGATCGACTCTCTTGAGAGCGAAGCCAGATACTCGGAAACTAATGAGCTACATGATTGGCTGAATTTGGCCTTCGGCCGCAATCGCCACGGCGAGGAACGCCCGCTCGACCTGCGGATACATAGGCGTATTGGCGAACTGTACAGTCGCGGCGGAAATGCCGAACGCGCAGCGCGGGAGTTTGAGCTTGCGAGGCAACTTGCCCCGCGCGACATCTACGTTCTGCGTCGATTGGGGAAGGCGTATCTGGATCAGCGTCGCCTCGATGACGCTGGCGCGATCCTTGACCTCATCGCAGAACTGGATGCAGACGCATTCGTTCGTAACTCGGAAAACGCTGCCTTGAAGGCGCGATGGCACCGCGACAAAGGCGATCTTGCAAAGGCGGCTGCCGTTCTCCACGCGGCAGCCGAGGCCAACCCCACCTCGTACTATCTCGCGGATTTGCTTGGCCAGGTCCAGCTTGAGCGCGGGCACGTAGAGGAGGCGAAGTCGACGTATCGTGGTGTCCTGAACTTGCTCGGAAGAATCAGAGATCGAAATGTCTGGCTAGCCGCCAGCGGACTGACCGCGGCCGTAGTGACCGGCGACGTGCCCCTTCAAGTCACGTACCTTAGTGCGCTGGCAGCTGCATCCGTGACCGAGGAGCAGGCGGAGAGCATACATCGCGGTGTAAGCGGCGCGGTAAACCGCTCCGGCGCTGATCTTTCGATCCTAAACCGCTTGGCCATCGCACTGAAGATTCCGGACGGCAGTAAATGAGTGAACAAACTATTGCGGCGGTATGGAGGCGTCGCCTAGGCTGGTCAATTGCCGCAGACCGTCTGAAAGCCACTATCGGGAGGGCTCGGCTATCCGCGCTCGCCATGAGCGCGGCGGGCGCAGTACTTGCCACTGCTGCGGCTACGGTGCTTACGGAAGTGCCTCAATGGCGCACGGCGAGCGCAATGGCCGGCGCAATGCTGGTGGCCGCGGCAACTTTCGTTGCTACCCGGTTCGTGACAACCAGCGCCCTTCGCGCTTGGACCCGGGCTCGTTCCGTGTCGGAGGCCATTAAGGGCGAAATTTTCATGTTTAGAGCAGGCGCCGAGCCCTACTCCGGCCCGGGCGCAGTTGGAGTACTCCAACAACAGGTGCGGGTCATAGAGGAAGCGGCTCTAGATCTTGAGCGCTACGTGGCTGGTGTCGATGTGAACAGGGAGGATCGCCCGGTCCCGCCAAGCCTGTCGCCAAAGGCCTATATAGAGAAACGGGTCATGCAGCAAATTGAGGGCTACTACAGGCCAAATGCCCGGCTCTATGCCCGTTGGCTCTCCATTTTTAGGTTTGCGGAGCTGGTTTTCGGTCTGGTCGCTACACTGCTTGGTGCTGTCGCGGCATATATCAGCGGAACAACCCCCGCAGGAGACACCGCAGTCGCGGCGTGGGTTGCAGTGTTCACAACTCTAGGGGCGGCGATGGCGGCTCACGTCGCTGCAACTCGGTATGACTTTCTAGTCGTTAGCTATTATGCCACCGCGAGACACCTGGAGGATCTCGTTGGAAGATGGCGAGCTGACGGGGAGCCCACAGCTTCCTCTCAGTGGACGGCGTTTGTGAAAGCGTGCGAGGATGCGATCTCAATAGAGAATGAAAGTTGGCTGGCCAAATGGGCGGAGAAGGACCCAGGGCAATAGCGTGCGTAAATCGCTGCTACACCCTGACTCTGTTCTATCGGCAGCCGTCCTTCGCTACAGCGTCGAGGTCAGTGGTCCTTCGCCACTGCTGCGATACCCCTTCCTCTTGCCGGCGGCTCCGCGCATCTTCTTCTCCGACGTTTTCGGGGGGCTGTAATTACTGTACCTTCCGCCGACACCGAAGTGGTTTGCGCAACAGGATTGAATGTGTCTTGTATCGATAGCACTCGCTGGCAGGTTGAAGCTGTCCGACACTCCGTTGCCGACTCGCGATGACGCGAATATTCATCAGTCATGCCGGTACCGACGACGTGGCCGCCCGAGTATTGGTGGACTGGCTCGCCAGCGAAGGCTGGGACGATGTCTTTCTCGACTTTTCCACTGACAACGGGATAGCTCCGGGCGAACGCTGGCGGCAGGCCCTGCACGAGGCCGCCAATCGTTGCGAGGCAGTGCTCTTCCTCATCAGTCCCGCGTGGCTCGCGTCTGACTGGTGCCGCCGTGAATTCCACCTTGCCGTCCGGTTGAACAAGCGCATGTTCGCCGTAATCATCGAACCCAATATCGCCCCGGACGACATTCCCTCGGAACTTACCGATACTTGGCAGATTTCCAGCCTGGCCTCTGGGGTTGATCACGAACTCTACAAAGCAGCCGACCGCCACGGCAACGAAGGCTATGTCACCTTCTCCCGCGCGGCACTCAAAGATCTGCGTATTGGGCTGAGCAAAGCAGGCCTAGACCCGAAGTTTTTTGCTTGGCCGCCGCCCTCGGATCCCGGCCGGGCACCTTATCGCGGCCTAGCGCCTCTCGACATCGACGATGCGGGGATATTCTTCGGCCGCGAGGGTCCCATCCTGGAGGCCATGGACATGCTCCGCGGCTTGCGGGAAGCTCCCGGGCCGCGGATGGTCGCCATTATCGGTGCGTCGGGCGCCGGCAAGTCTTCTTTCCTGAGGGCTGGCCTTCTCCCCCGTCTGGCTCGCGACGACCGAAACTTCATCACCTTACCAGTCATACGTCCAGAGAACGGGGCGCTCTACGGAGGGACTGGATTGCTACCGGCGCTTGAATCTGCGCTGCTCGCTGGGGGGATCAAAGTCAGCCGAGCCACACTGCGGACGGATATCGAAGCTGGCGGCGACAGGCTCCTCGACCGCTTTAGGTCACTGCTGCCGCGCGTACAACCGCCCGCAATTATCATCGCCATCGACCAAGCCGAAGAAGCTTTTACCAGTGAGGGGAGAACGGAGGGTGGGGCACTTTTCGTGCGGCTCCGCCAATTGACCGAAGCGTCCGAAGTCCGGGTGCTGGTGATCCTTACCATTCGATCCGACGCATTCGAGTATCTGCAGACGGCGCCAGAGCTTGAGGGCGCGTCTCCTCATCCCTTTAATCTACCCCCCATACCGAGGGGCGCCTACCAGACAATCATCGAGGGGCCCGCGGCTCGTTTCAAACGCGACGAGAGGCGATTAGTAATCGATCCTAAGCTGGTGGCAGCGCTGCTTACCGACGTGGACGGTGCCGGAAAGGACGCCCTGCCGCTCCTATCCTTCACGCTGTCGCGGCTGTTCATCGAACATGGCGGCGATGGCGATCTGACCTTGGCAGAGTACCAAGAGGGGCTGGGCGGTCTAGGAGGTGCCATCGATAGCGCGGTCGCGCTGGCCTTCGCGGCCGCGGATGCCGATCCGCGAGTGCCGCGCGGCCGGGAGGCCAAGCTTGCGCTCGTCCGGCACGGCCTAATCCCTTGGCTCGCTGGCATTGACCTGGCCACTAATGCGCCGCGACGCAAGGTTGCGCGCTGGGACGACCTTCCAGCCGAGTCGCAGCCCCTGATCCGCCGCTTGGTGGACCAGAGGCTATTGGCGACAGACGTCGATGTCACCGGTGTGCGTACCGTCGAACCTACTCACGAGGCGCTGCTACGTCAGTGGCCGACGCTGCGAGGTTGGCTTGCGGAGGACTTCGGGCTGCTTTCAATCCTCGAGGGCGTGCAGCAGGCGGCGCGCGACTGGCTCGCTCACGGCCGCGACCCCGCGTTTCTCGCCCACACCCAAGGACGATTGTCTAGCGCAGAGTTGGTGGAGAGCCGCCAAGATCTGTGCGCCAACCTGCTAACGCTCGACATCGAATACCTCGATGCTTGCCGGGCACTGGAGCATAGCCGGCGGAATCGCGAACGCGCCCGGCAGCGCCGGCTGCTATGGGCGTCGATCGCCGCTGCGGTCGTGCTAGCGGCAACGAGCGCATTGAGCCTCGTGCAGTGGCAATCGACTGAGCGATTGCGACGCGCAGCCGAAACCGCCGAGACGGCCGCAGTGGCAGCGCGGGAACTCGAGGCAGCGGCGCGACAGAAGGCCGAAGAGGCTCAGGTCGCGGCACTGGATCGGCAGGCGGAAGCGGCACGACTTGCCGTATTGGGCGGGCTGCAACGTGGCGCCAACGTGGCTTCCCCGATCCGGACGCTCGCGGCCAACCTACCTGGGCCGGATGTCGCGCTGACCGCGGCTCACTATGATCTTTTCGCGGCGGGCCACCAAGCCCTTGATTGGATGGTGAGCCAGCCATGGACCTTCTCATTCAACGAAGCCGGTGGCAACTGGCGCATGATAACCGATCTCAGGCCGAGTTCCGGCGGCAGCTATGTTGCCGTTGGGCTATTCCAAACCTGGTCGGCGGTGATCGATACGCGCACCATGCGGGTCGTCAACAATTTCCGCGGCACGGACGATAAAGTGTTCCATGCGTTCGCCTTCAACGACAGCGAGACGGCCATCCTCACTTCCTCGTTCAACTCCTGGGCAGTGTTCGATCGCGGCGATCTTCATCCACGGTTCACCATGAAAGGGTGCATTTCTACTGAAGCGGCGGCAGCCGCAGAAGCGGTCGGCAACGACACCAGCGGCAACTGCTGGGTGAACAATCTAGTTTTCGGGCCGCTCGGCACTATCGTTGGCGCGCATCACGACGGAGCCCGAATATTCGACGCTTTCGACGGTACTCAACTTGGCCGGTTCGGAACCGGGCCCATGATTGGTGCCGAACTAGACTCCCGCGGCCGATATCTTTTGGCTTATGAGGGTGAAGCTTTCCTTGAACAGATGAGCGTCGCGCCTCGGCTTTATGTGTGGGACACCAAAACCGGCCAAGTATTGGTGACGCTTCCCGCGGCCGATGCTTCAAGCTGGATTCACGGCCGACTCTTCGGCTCGCTGATGCTGGTCCTTCGGGAGGGACAGGCCAGCGAGCTATGGGATTATTTGACAGGCCGCCGAGTGACGGTGCTCGCCAATGAGGTGATCCAAGGGTACGCAATTGACCCCGTCGCGGGTCGTCTCGCTTCGATTTCCGACGATGGCACGGTAAAAGTGTTCGATCGGGGGGGGAAGGTTCTCTTCTCCTGGGCAAGCGGCATCCTGCGCCAGGATGGCAAGCCGCAAATTCGCATCGCATTGGGCCGAGACCTGCTGTTCGTCGCGCGTACTGATGGCCGCATTGAAACATATAACCAGTCGAACGGATTGTTGCGGGGAACGGCACAGCCTCAAGACGGCGCCGGCTCGGTGACCCATATGGCCTTTGTGCCTGGCGTCGACCGACTGGCGGTGGCGCACGAGGACAATGCTGTCCGCGTATGGCCCCTCGCCGGCCTCGTGGCAGTAGACAGATTTGCCTCAGGGTACGACAACATGCCTGTCCAAGTGGGCAGCAGGTTGGTCTATTTCGGTTATGATAGGATTAATGTGATTGAGGGTCCAACCCTCGCGATACTTCGCTCGTTCAAGATATTCGCCGACGATGAGCAGGCAGCAGCCATCCGCCGTATTGAGGGCTTACCCGAAGACGATCTGGTCGCTTTCTCGGAGGATTTCTGCCAATTCGTCGACATCGGAACGGGCACCTTGGGCGCGCGCTATGACGACTGCTACGATATTCCTCGCAACATACCCGTCACTGCCGACGGGCAACTTATTCTCACCGCCCAGCGCAACGTCGAAGACGCGATAGTCGGGGTGGCGATCAGGCGGGCGGCTGATGGAGAAGTGGTCGAGCGCGTCGACGCCGGCGGGACACAGATAGTTTATGCTTCCTTCGATCCCACTGGCGCCTACGTGGTGCTTGTTGATGCATCGGGCAGGATCTTCGCTGAACCCCTTGATCCTACCCAGACCAATGAGCAGCAGCGTACTGCGACGCGGCAAGTGCCGCTGACCCGCGTTGAGGGCGCGGCGACTGGTCCCTTATCTGGGAGTAATATGTGGTTCACCGATGCAGTGGGGAACTTTCATCGCATCGATCTGACCTCTCTGGACGTGTCAGTCGTTGGACGATCACTGGCTGCCCGTGCGACGATCACGGCATTAGGGCTCCCCTACGTCCTGACAACCGAAGGGGAGGACGTTGAGGTGTGGGACGCGACGACCGCTCGTGTTGCTGCTCGTTTCCCTGGCGCAGGCACCGATTTACAAGCTGCGGCCTTCGGTCAGGACGGCACTTTGGTAACGGCCACCTCGCGTGGACTGATTCGACTCTGGCGACTGGAGCGGGAGACCGCTATCGGGCAACTGGACCTCACCCTGCCCTGTACTAGGAACAATGGCCCGAGCGAATCAAATCCGGACAGATGCCTGTTAGACGTTTCTGTGCAGGGCAACGCGGTAGTCGCTGGTGTCAGGAGCCGTGCCGGGGAATCGTCTTGGGTAGACGTCTACCGATGGACACCAGTAGGCCTCCGGAATGGCGGCATAGAAGCGCAGGTCGTTGCCTTCGTCGACCGTATCGGGGCGCGGGTCACCGTCGCGGAGCGGCCCAGTCTCTGCGCTCCCATTCCACGAGGTGATGCGCAGGTATTGGAATCTCTCCTCTTTTCAAGCTCGCCATATCGAAAGGGCGCGCTGGTAGCTGCGTGCGAGGCGCTCTTCGCCAGCAGTCCCCATCTTAACAACGCGCTGCAGTTGAGCTACGCGCATCGTATCGCAGGCAATCGCGATCGCGTCCGAGATATCTTGGAAGACGCCGCTGCCCAAGAGTCGCGGCTCGCGCGGTATCTCTTGGGAGAAGGGTACTTTTTTGGCGTCTTCACGCCGCCGCGCAATGCCACCGAAGCCTATTTGGAGGAGCTGACCGGGGAGACCAACCGATCAGCATCGGAGGATGAGGCCGAGCTCGGACGGTCCCTTATGAAGCAGGCGGCCGATGCAGGCGATGCCAATGCTACACTGATGCTGTCGACCATTGAGCTTGCGGCCAAACAATCGGCCCACCAAGAATGCGAATTACTGGCGCTGGCCAACGGAGGTGAACCGAGGGCGGCACTTGTGCTAGCACAATATTATTCCGGCAGCCAGGGCGCCCTCGTGGACCTCTCCCTCCCCACTTTCGGGGGGCAGGTGACTACGATACAGGCGCGAGCGCCACGGCCGAGGCTTCCCGAGGCACAGTCTTTGGCCGCTCAGGCGGCAAGAGGCTTCGCCGAACGCGGGATGAGCGACTTGGCTCACGCGGCCGAGGATCTGTCTTTCACGATTGCCCGCGCCATCGGCGCCGCGAGTGAGGGCTGGCAGCCTCTGAGCAGTCCTGAATGCGGCCACTTCTAGTGGGCCTTCGAAAGTAGTTGTCCGGCCAATTTGCGACAGCCCTCTCGTCGGCGTGGAAAAGCAGGCGGCGACGGTGGCAGAGATACCGTCGGGCCGAAGGAAATATTGCACTGCGACGCGCACAGACCCATCGCCCTTTCGCCGCTCCGTCGCAGCGACAGTTCCCGCAGAAGAGGCAGGGTAGAAAGAAGCCAGCAACCTAGACGACTTCGTTGCCAGCAACCGAGTCGCACGCTGCTTCGCGAATACGTGGGCCGCCCGTCGACTGAGCAGGTTCCGCTTCGGCGGAGGCGATAGTATTTGACTTCCCGACGCCTAAACAGAAAACTACGTAAAATGTGAGTGCTGGTGCAAAGCACACAACGGGGGGCAGAAGCTTGGATGCAGAAAAATGGGTTTCTGTGGGTGAGCAACTTTATCAACTCGGAGAGTCAAACCTCTACCGCTCCCCAACGGTTGATAGCTTTCTCAGCTCGACGCGAAAGACGATCATCTTGAGCGGTAAGGGTATGGGCAAGACACACCTGCTACGCCAGAAGCGGCAAGTTCTCGATCAAAAAGGCGGCGCCCTCTTTATTCCCGAAAACACAGCAATCGACTTGGATCGAGTCCGACGCTTTCCGGCCAACCTCCCCAGCGCGACTTGGTCCTCCATCACCGAGGATGAATGGTGCGCATTGTGGGAAATTGCCATCGCCTGCTCGGTACTCTTGAATTATCCTCTAGACTTAGACGACTTCGATACTCACTCCCGTCTGGTTGACCTCATAGAAGCTCAGGTTTTGCCTAAATGGATCCAAGAGATCTTTGTCGATAAGTTAAACGGCGGCCGCGTCCGGGCGGCAGTTCCCTCAGCAACAATCAACGACCTCCTGCAGATGGACGTTCGCCATCGCAAGTCGCTGCTGAAGGTGTCAAACAATTTGATCGTTCAATTCTACCGCAACTACATCCACAGCGCCGTTTACGTGCTACTGGATGCCGTAGATCATGCCTTGGGTGAAGCCGCGCCGGGCAATTCCGAGCTCTGGGTACGAGGCCAGATTGGTCTTGCCCGTGCGGCATACGACATTCAGTCCAATAACAACCACATCAAAGTGTTCGCCTCAGTGCGTGAAGAGGCTTGGGCATCATTCAACAACGAGAACAAGGCTTCCATAGAGGCCTATTGCGTGCACCTCGGATATTCGCGTGAAGAGATGCGGCGGATGGTATCGGTTCTATGCTCCTACTATCACGGTACAGATGACCTGAGCGCCATCCTTCCCACTACAACCCGAAATGTGGTCCGCAATCGGGGCGTCGAGAGGCGCGGCTCTCATGAGGAGAGGTTGTTCGACTACATTTTTCGCCACAGTATCGGCACACCGCGCTCGCTGATCCAGATCATCAACTCCATCGTGTACAATTGCGATACAGTGTTAGCTCCTTCTGAGTACGAACGGACGCTCCGCGAGCAGGCTAACTTAACATCAGGCTATTTGGCGGAGACAAAGATACGCTCGGAGATGGCCCAATTTCTCGACGCTCTTAGCGATGATGTGGAGCGGCGCGAATTCTTCTCGAGGGTTGATAGGAACGTCCTCACCATCAGTGACCTTGAAAGGATCACGCGCACAGTCTACGGAGACGACCACGCACACCCCTTCTGTGAATTGTTCAACATCGGGCTGCTCGGCTGCCTGCGGCGGAATGCTGACGGTCGGGTAATCCAGTACTTTCGATCGCCAAACGACTTCGATTGGCGAGCGCACAACGTCCTTCCTGAGAGCGAACTATATTTGCTGCACCCGGCGCTAGAAGCATTACTTTCCCGAAACTACCGACTGAAGGTTGAACCGCACGTCGTCGTCGCTAGTGGCGACGAGTGGCGCATGGGATGGACCACGCAGATTGAACGGGGTACCCTCAAGATATTTCTGTCCTACGCTACACTGGACGCGGAACTCAAACTAGCTGTCGAAGCCGCCATCGGTGAGTATCTTTCCAGCGCGGGTATTAGGCACGTCATCTGGTCGGCTCCGAATGATGTTCGCGCGGGAGAAGTGATAGAGGACGAGATCAACGTAGCGATTGAGGCCGCGAACGCCATGGTGTCTGTCGTAACGAAGAACTATTTGGTGTCCAAGTGGTGCATGGCGGAGTTGAGAGCGATGAACGCCCTCCGCTTCGACGCCGGACGAACCAAACGGATAGCGCTACCGTTCATCTTCGACGGCGCTAGCCGCAACGACTTGGGCAGACTGCACCAGGGAACCTTCATTCCTGAAATCGAACAGGACGATGCCGCCTCCATGGCGAAGATCGGTCAGGCCCTGCAGCGTTTCTGGACCGATACGTGATGCCGCCGAGTTCCCCTTGCGTTCGCGGCCACCCCACCCGGACTGCCCGGCAGTCACAGAGCGTAGCCGCCTCTGAAAGTGCCGGCTCCACCTTTCAGCGGCGCGCAACTTCTGTAGTCGGTACGGGTGCTTGTGCGGAACTGCGAGTGTGGCGACCGGGTCATCGCAACGGTGTCGCAACGTTCACCTGCAGTATCATTCAATCTCTGACACCGAGGCGCGGCTCAGCCGCAAGAGCTCGTTCAGCAACCTCCGCTGAAGTAATGCCTCTTTGGTGCGCCCTCCGTGACGGTAGTTTCCGTTTCGTTTCCCCGTAGGGGCGCCGCCTCGCGCGCCATGCATTCGACACACCGACCAACCCGCGACAGCCGGCGCCTTGCAGGGCTGGCCGGTTCTCTTGGACTTCGCATGACAACGCTGTGCACGCTGCATGGGGTTGACGTCACTTTTCATCTCGCACCCCTCCCCCTACCTGCCCCACGATCGCCTGGCCGCCCTCGTTAACCGTGACGTGCTCTACGATCACCTTTTGCTCACCTTTGGATCGGTAGCGCTTCAGTGCCTCGATCTGGCTAACAAAGGTTCGGGTCAGCTTGTTAAGGGCGTTTGAGTTACTGTCCTGCTGGGGAATGGTTTCAGAGCCTCGAAGGGCTCGCGCTGCCTTCATCGCGGAACGATGAACGGCTACCATTTGGACCGCGAGCATCGCCTCCACTCCGTCAGTCGGTTGGACGGCTGCAATCTGGGCGAACATCTCGTTGACTGCGTGTTCGTCGGCCTTTCGATCTCGTTGCGTCAGCTCGACCACGTTCTGGAGAACCGACGTCAGTTCGCCCACACGCGTGAGGCCTAGGGCCTCCATGGTTAGGCTGGCGCCCACCGCCTTGTCGGGATGGTCGTCCGTTAGGTTCGCGACGCCTCCCTTTGTTTCTACGATCTGCCTTGGAAAAGGCTTCGCCCTCAGACGTCGCTCAAGATGAGCATCGATCGACACCTTCTCCCTCGGTTTGAGGAGATAAGTCTCGGAGGAGGTGACAGTCGGGCTGAGCGGGCGAGCCGGCGTAGGAACAACCTTCTTGGTAGCCATCTCAATTCATCCTTTGAAGGCGAGGGGCTATGTGCAGAGCGAGCGCAGCCGCGCTTGCTGTTTGGTCGGCATCGCGCCTGCGCTCGCTCACCTCAACCGCGTTGGAAAGATCACCCTCCCCCTGGCATACTAATAGTGGTGTCCTGACGGCACCGCGCTCCAGGCTGGTGGGTGTTGTCGGGGAACCGTACGTATCAGTTCCCTTCCGTAACTGTTCCACCTGAGGACTTGAAGGGTTCCGCCATGAGACCCTGCCGGTGCTCGGCAGGGAACCGGTTTTTGTTTTTCTCCAAGCAGCAAACTCCTTAGTTGCGGGCCTGTTGCTGATGTCGCTTGAGAACTCAGTTAGCCGCCACTCCGATGCGTGGCGCAGCTTCCTGCTAAAGCTGCCCCGCATCTCCTGAACGATAAAACCATGGTCTTGAAGGCGCTGGAGGGCGCGCATGGCGGTCTGCTTGCTGATGTGGAGCGTCTGGGAAAGCTCGAGCAATGAGTACGGTATGCGTCCATTGTTGGAGCCAGGACCTGCATAGCGGGATGCTATCTGGACGTACACGTCGTGAGCTACTGGGTCGAGATCGCGCCACGCCTCCGTCTGAAGGAACCAGTGGTACAGTCGGACGTGCCGAGCCTCTTTCCGGGCTCCACCCTTCCTTCGCGGGCTCACGTGTTCAGGCCCTCTAGATCAATGTTGGAGTTGCCCTCGCTCTTCAGCTCCGGCAGTCGGTCCACCCAACGGCGCAGGTCGTCGGCCAGAACAAGTGTTCTACGCCCGCGTTTGACGGCTCGAAGCTCTCCCTCTTTGATCAACTGATACAGGGACGTTCGCCCGATGCACGCCACCGAGCAGGCTTGATTGATACTGTATGCAAGGGGTGTCATTCCTGTCTCCATTCGCCACCAGCCGGGAACGTTCCGGCGACCGCGCCCTCGTTCGAAGGCAGGAGAACAGATAACCGCGCGCTGATCGTGTAGTCACGAGGCAAAAGCCGCACGCTTCATTTGCGCGATTTGCGCTAGATGCGTCTCAGGGCTGCACGCAAAATGGTATCATCGGAGACCCTCAGGGGACCCGTTCCGATGCTGTCACTTACCTGCTTGCAAAGCAGCTTGTTTGGTAAGTCGGTCGCGTCCGGAAGCCCTTTGGGGTACAGCTTTCGAATAGCGCGCTCTGCTCGATCGCGAGAAGGCGTGCTTTTGGGCTTCCTGTTCCCCCCTAGAGGTGGTGCTGCAATGCCCGCGTCCGGGTACTGCGACGCCTCCTGGTCTAACCACCTCTCCGACGCGTCTGGGATGGCTTTGCGCTCCTCGCTGGGGACTAGCGCCATTCGCACTATGGATGTGGCCGGCAATTCGCCCCGAACCAGCTTCGGCCCAAGGGTGTGAAGAGCCCTTTCAAGTACCCCAGCGACCTCGTTGCCGTGTCGCCAATGCAGGTCCATCACGCGCTGCGCCACTTGCTCGGAGGGGATTGTGGAAGCCGCAAGGCAGATGCGGCCGAGCTCTCCTCCATACCTCCCTGCAAAGGATAATGGTGACATGCTCCGCATTTCGACATGTGTTCGCACATACGATTCTGCCATCGTCCGATCGATACCGCGCTCGCGCGCGCCCTCAAGCAGATCGACTTTGTAGAGCTCAGGCGGATCGTACCGCTCCAACCCAGCAGCCAAGACCCCAAAGCGGCGGTCGATGCACTGCGAGCAGCATCCGCAGTGCGTATGGGCGTGGGACATTTCCTGAACCTTGCTGCAACTGACGGTATGCCGGATGAGGCCCCCGAAACCGTGCCTCGCGATCTTCCCGACGACCTCGGCCTTGGTGTTCCAGATAAAGGGATTCTCAACGACAAAGGGCGACTCCAGAACGGAGCTCATTAAGGTCGCCAGCATCGAAAGTGTTAGGGGGTGAGTTGTCCGCGTAGCCCGCGTTCCGATGACTTGCTCGGCGATCGGCAGATTCATGCTGATCACGCCGTTCTCGAAGAAGCGCACGCCGCCGAGGCCGAACATGTGCGCAATTGCCGCGGCGACTGACGCGTAAAGAAATGACCGGGTACGCTGTGTGTATTCCTTAACCGGCAAGGGGTTCTGGCGATTGATCAACACGGGAATGTGCATCACGCGCTTGGGGAACGCGTCCTTCAGTGCCGCCACCAGCCGCTTCTGGTGGTCGTAGATCTTCGAGGACGGCCGATGGCTGATAAGGGCGAGCCGCTTCGAGGACGTCGCTAGTTCCTCGACTGCGCCCGCGAGAGAATCAAGGCCGCCGGAAAAGAGAACTACCTCATCGGGCTGGAATGCCGTGGCATCGGCCTCATCCCATGAAAGATACTCTGGGGACGATGCGGCGTTTCCAGCGAGTTGAAAATCAAAGTCGTAGTTGTCGTCCGAGAGGAACCGGAGAGTACTTGCCAAGCCATCGCAAATCTCCTGCCGCTGCCAATGGCTCGCATCGCGGACCGGGATGACAAATTGCAGGTCCCGCCGCCAGTCAGCGCCCATCTGCCGAGCTACAGAGCCCCCCCGACTCGTAGCCAGATCCGCCCCGTATACGTAAGCGGCGACGTCCACTAGATCCGCGAGACGGTCCGGCACGTGCTTTACAAGCTTTCGGCCGAGATCACCAAGTCTCACCTGCAGGTTCTGGGAGGGACCAGATAGACTCAGGCGGAGGGCGTTTTGGGGCTCAGAGGCGGAGGTAGAGCCACAGAGGACGAGATGCTCATGCATCACTCGCACTCCCCCGGCGCAATTCAGATCGCAGCTTTCGAAACGCAACGTTCGCGAACCTCGAAGCGTCGCCCGGAGCAATCTGCCCGCCTTGGCTATTTTGCTTCCCATACCAGCCGCTGGCGAACTCCTTGATGATACGCGAGGCTTGACGGCAATGAAGATCAAGCGCCGCGTCAAACTCTGAGCGCTCTGCGGATGAGGCAAAGCGTGCACCAGGACCGATGTGGTTCGACAGTTCGCGACTGAGGAAGTATGCGAGCGATCGCCGGGTCACCCTGGCAAAGAAGTCCCTAGCCAGCACACTAAAATTAGAGGAAGTGGCATACTTCCCTATCGCCTGTTGAACCTCCGCCGCTGTAGGCGAGAACAGGCTGGGCAGTTCTCGGCCTGCTAGCGATAAAATCGTCTCGATTGCTGCTTGCTGGGCTATCTCTCCCAAATCAGTTCGCTCGCGACTTGCGGCCGATTTGACATCAATTGATTGGGCTAGCGCGGTACCGATGTCGAGAAGGCTAGGTGCATCGGAAACATGTAGACCCAGTTGCCAGAGACGCTCTGAAAAGTTCCCGTACCGCGCGGCCTGCGGGAGTTGGGTCAGAAGCCAGAACGCGTGAGAGAGTGTCTGGTCGGACGACGCTTTCGCCAACCACTGTTCTGCGGCCTCGGCGCTGGCGCTGGCTATCTCGGAAAGTCCGGCATCGGCGGTCAGGAGTTGTACGACGGCCTGCCATTTTTTGGACCTAGGCAGTTCGCCCAGACGAATGTGGCCCATCCATCCCCTCCCCTCCCCTCCGCATGCGATACGGCGGGGCTGGCCTAAGGTAGCGGCCCATAGCATTAACCGGGCACCCTCGGGACCGGCTCAAATTAAGGCGCTTTGTTAGGATAGTCGCGAGAGACCTAAGCGCTTCGCAGCATCGCAACCCGCGGAGTTACTCTGCCTGTAGCGGCGTCTGCTATCGTCTTGTCCCAAGCGCTCAGCACAGGGATCTTGCGAGCGACAAGATCTGTTCGCACGTAGTGCCGCACCAGCGTTTGTGTGTTCCTACCACCCGCTTCATGACCGATCACGGCGGCAACGATATCGAGAGAGAACCCCATGTCCACCAGACCGGTGGCTACCGTCCGTCGCAGGTCATGTGTTGTGAATTTGGCAATCGGTAATCTGGACTTGCGATAGCAAAGATACTGACCGACATTAACGGATTGCATCGCCTTTCCACTCTCGGTGACGAACAGTGGACCCCGGTTCACCTGAGCGAGCCGGGATTGAAGGATGGACCGGCACTCGCCGAGTAGCGGCGTGGAACGCGACCGCTTGTTTTTCGACCGCTCGGCCGGCAAGGTCCAGATCCAGTTCTCCTGGTCGACTTCCTCTGCCCTCAAGCCGCTCACTTCACCACAGCGCGCGCCGGTCAAAAGCTGCAGGCGAAGGATGAAGGATATGTCGGGGCTAACGAGCGATGAGAGGAGCCAGGACCAAAGCGGTGCGATCTCTTCTGCTGACAAGACCCGGTCCCCTGGGGTGCCCGGATCGTATGCCGTGAGGCCGGCGGTAGGATCGGTCTCGATGATGTCTTGCGATACTGCCCATCGAAACATCGCGCCTACTGTCTGTCGCCGCTTTTCTGCCTCGCGCTCAAGACCCCGATCAGCGACTTCGTCCAAGAGTTCCCTGATATCTCGCCTTCTCAACTCGCCAGCAAAGTCGGACATCCGGGACTCCAGAGTTCGACGCAACCGACGACCGATCTCCCTCGCCGTCCGGAGCCTTCCGTCGACCCGCCTTCGAAGATAGACCGCGATTAGCTCGGCGATCGTCAATCGACGCTCAGTAACCTCTTTCTCTCGTCTCTCTTCTTCAAGAAGATCCCTGCCCGCTCGCGCAGCAGTGGTGAGCTGATTGGCCCTTTGCCGTGCGGCTTCCAAAGTCACGTCGGTGACTCGTCCCAGCGAGATCCGCTTCGTGCACTTGGTCGATCGTATTCGGAAGGCAAGGTCCCATGTCTTGATGCCGTTGGTGGCAACTCGGACCGCCAGGCCGGCGCAACGCTGGTCGGCTATCCTGTATGGCTCTGCTCCCGGCCGGAGCCCATCGATTGCCTTCTGCGTCAAAAGCAGCCTGTCCTTCGTGATGCCTGAACCGATGCCCATCACTTCATCCCTTCAGTCGTTTGTCGCAACGCTGTCGCAACAGAATCAGCGGCTGGTCACGTACAGCCAAAAACAGCGACAAACATTAACTTGTTGTTTTTGCTATGTAAAATGCTCAACCGTGGACGGTCACGAACGGTGCCGAACACAACCTAAAAGGTTGGATGCAGACCTTCGCCGTCCACAACCGGCGGGCCGGCGAGCTGCTCGATGACATCGGCTGGCGCGGCTTCCTGTTCTTCGAGCTGTTCGTCGGCGGCATGATCACCGCCTCGTTGCTGCACACGCTATTCCTCGCGACGCTGCTGGTGCGGCTGGCGCTTGGTCACAGTTTTGCGCTCGACGACCCCTGGGACCTGTTCTGCATCGCCGTGCTGGCGGCAGGCTATGGCGGCGCCTTGGTGCTGGTGCTGGCGGGGCTAGTGCGACGGCGGCAGTGGGGGCTGCTGCCCTACCAGCTGCTGCTGCCGCTCTACTGGGTCCTGCATTCCCTCGCCGCCGCGAAAGCTGCCTGGGAGCTGCTCCGGCGGCCCTATTTCTGGGGCAAGACCGAGCATGGGAGGACGCGTCTGCCGCGCCGCATCCGGCCGGCGCGATGACAACGCCGTCCGGCAAGGTTCACAGGTTGACGATGATCCGTGCCAGCACGCCCTCGGGAAGAAAGTCGATCTGGACCCGGCCCTCCGGCTCGACGAAGAGGCCGCGCTCGAGCAGCCGGGAACCGAAGCCGCGACGGTCGGGCACCACCACCGGCGGCCCGTCCACCTCCTGCCAGGTCACCGATAGCCGCCCCGCTTCCTCGACCTCCCAGCGCAACCGCACCCGTCCCTCCGGGCTCGACAGCGCGCCGTACTTGGCAGCATTGGTACAAAGCTCGTGCAGGGCCATGCCCAGCCCGATGGCTACCTTGCTCGGCAACAGCCGGTCTTTGCCCTCGGTCACGAAGGGGTCGAGGCCGACATCGCGGAATGGCAGGGTGATCTGTTCGACGACCGCACAGATGCTGCCGTCCGTCCAGTCGTTGAGCGTGACGATGTCGGTCGCCGCCGCCAGCGCCTGCAGGCGACCAATAAAGGCGTCTACCGCAGCGGCCGGATCGCTGGCATCGCGGAAGGTCTGCCGGGCGATGGTCTGCACGATCGTCAGTGCGTTCTTCATGCGATGCTGCAGCTCGCGCGCCACCAGCGCCGTCCGCGCTTCCGCGCGCTTGCTGTCGGTGATGTCGATGAGTACGCCGAGAACTCGGCTTGAGCCGCTGTCGCCCGGCGCAAAAGCCGCCCGCAGCAGCATCCAATGCTCGCTGCCGTCGGGCCACAGCTGGCGGTACTCGGTTTGCATCTGCGTCCCGCCCCGCTCCCGGATGGCGGCGCTCTCCTGCTCCAGCCGCTCGCGTTCGCCGGGAGCATAGCGGGATCGGAACTCCTCAAGCGTCGGGCGGGCGTCGGGGGGGAAGCCGCAGAGTAAATTGAGCTGCGGCGAGTGGGTGACGGCGCCAGAGGCGACATCCACCTCCCAGACCGCCATCTGGGCAGCGTCGACGGTGAGGCGCAGCCGCGCCTCACTTTCGGCCAGGGCCTCCTCGGCCCGCTTCTGATCGGTGATGTCTTGAATGGTGCCGGTATAGCGGAGGGCGCGCGTCACCCCCTCCACGTCGGCAAAGGTCGCCTCGCCATAGGCGAGTATCCATCGCTGCTCGCCGGTATCGGCGCGCCGGATGCGATAGCGATAGACCCGGCTGTCACGGACCTGCGGATCGGTGGCGGCGCGGGCCTGGGCCGACGTCAACGGCAGGTCGTCGGGATGGGTGATGGCGCGCAGCAGCTCGAGGGTGATGGGCTGGTCGGACGAAAAGCCGCAGATCTGGCGCGCGGTGTCGGAGTAGACGAAGCTGTTGTCGCTGAGGTTCCAGTCCCAGACGCCGATGGCGGCGGCCCGCGTCGCGATCTCGAGGCGACGTTCGCTCTCCAGACGTCCGGCATCCGCGGTCATCGCCAGCTGTTCCTCGCCGCTTCTCTTCGTCAAGGGTTAGCACAAACCCCGACGGGCGCAACGGCAACCAGGATAGCGCGAACGACTAACCGCGCCGGTAGCGTCCGAGCCCGAGGTCGCTGGTGTCGATCTCCGGCTGGCGGCTCGAAATCAGGTCGGCGAGTACCCGTCCCGATCCCGCGGCCATGGTCCAGCCGAGGGTGCCGTGGCCGGTGTTGAGGAAGAGGTTGGGATAGTGCTCGCTGCGGCCGAGCACCGGCGTGCCGTCGGGTGTCATCGGCCGCAACCCGCACCAGAAGGCCGCTCCCGCGAGTTCTCCGGAGCCGGGGAACAGGTCGCGCAGCGTGCGCTCCAGCGGCGCCCGACGGGTGGGCTCGAGCGTATTGTCGTAGCCGGCGATCTCGGCCGTGCCGCCGACGCGGATGCGATTGCCCAGGCGAGTGACTGCCACCTTGTAGGTCTCGTCCATCACCGTCGACACCGGGGCCCGCCCGGCATCGGTTATCGGCACCGTCAGCGAATAGCCCTTGATCGGGTAGACCGGCAGGCGGATGTCGAGCGGCCGGAGAAGCAGCGGCGAATAGCTGCCCAGCGCCATGACATAGGCGTCGGCAGTGAGCGTGCCGGCGTTGGTGCGGACTCCGGTGATGCGGCCGTCATCGGCGGCGAGCGCCTCGATGGTGGTGCCGTAGCGGAAGTCGGCGCCGAGGGCGACGCAGCGCGCGGCCAGCTGCTCCGTGAACGTTCGGCAGTCGCCGGTCTCGTCATTGGGCAGGCGCAGGCCGCCGACAATCTCCACCGCGGCGCCGGCCAACCCCGGCTCGGCGGCGACGCAGCCATCAGGGTCGAGCAGCTCGTACGGCACCCCGTATTGCTGCAGCACCTCGATGTCGCTGGCGGCGCCGTCGAGTTGCTTCTGGTAGCGAAACAGCTGCAGCGTGCCCTGCGTGCGCTGGTCGTAGGCGAGCCCCTCCTCCTCCCGGAGCTCGATCAGGCAATCGCGGCTGTATTCGGCGACGCGCACCATCCGACCCTTGTTGAGCGCGTAGGCTGCGGCCGTGCAGTTGGCGAGCAGCTGCGCCCCCCACAGCCACATGCGCGGGTCGAGCTTGGGGTGCAGCACCAACGGCCCGTCGCGCATCAGCAGCCATTTGATAGCCTTGAGCGGGATGCCCGGCCCGGCCCAGGGCGAGGAATAGCCGGGCGAGATCTCGCCCGCATTGGCAAAGCTGGTCTCCATGCCGGGCCCGGGCTGGCGGTCGAGGACGGTGACCTGATGACCTGACCTAGCGAGATAGTAGGCCGTGGTGACGCCGATGACGCCGCTGCCGAGGACGAGCACTTTCATGCCCGCATCCTTCGCCAGCCCCCATCGAAAAGGCAAGGGAGCGGACGCCGCCGCGGCGTTAGGTAGCGAAGGAGAGACGGCCACGATCCGGTCGAGCCGAAAGGCGGAGAGGTCTGCAGCATCAGTCAATGCGCTCCAGCTGTCGTTTCCCGCTCCCATCAGTTGCCTAGACGTTGCACATCCCCCCTAATGCAGCCATCCACCACTGGCACGAGGGGCTGCGGCTTGCCGATGCAGGATCATGGAAGGTCTGAGGGATGATCAGAACGTTGTTGCTGCTTGGCAGTGTTGCCGTCGCGTCCTGGGCGGCCGCGGCCGAGGCCCCGCAACACAGCCTGACCATTGCGATTCAGGAGAGCGGTACGGCGCTCTGGGAACTGCAGGCCATCGATTTGCTCGGGCTCGATGAAGAGCATGATCTGGAGATCCGCCTGCGCCACGTTGCCGACAGTCGCGCCGGGCAGATTGCGCTACAGAGCGGTGCGGTGGATGTCATCCTTTCCGACTTCGTCTGGGTGTCGACGCAGCGTCATCGGGGCAATCGGTTGACCATGGTGCCGCACTCGCTGGCGGTCGGTGCGTTGATGGCGCCCGAGGGTGGCGAGGTGGCTGCGGTCACGGACCTCCCCGGCCAGACGATCGCGATCGCCGGCGGACCGGTCGACAAGAGCTGGGTCATCCTCCAGGCCTATTACCGCGAGCAGACAGGTGAGGTGCTGACGGAGCGTGTCCACGAACGATACGGGGCGCCGCCGCTGGTCAACGAGCTGCTGCTCGGCGGCCGGGCGGGCGCAGCAATGAACTACTGGCACTGGAATGCACGCGCCACCGCGGCGGGGGCGGTCGAGGTGATATCGGTCGCGGAGATGCTTGCTGCCCTCGGCGTGCCGGAGACGCCGCCGCTGCTCGGCTGGACCTTCAGCGACGAGACGGCCGAGCAGAAATCCGAAGCCCTGCGCGCCTTCCTCGACGCCTCATTCGCGGCCAAGGCGATGCTGGCGCAGGATGACGCGGTGTGGGAGGCGCTGCGGCCGGCGATGCGCGCGGAAGGCGACGAGGCGCTGTTCATCGCCCTGCGAGAGGGCTACCGCGCCGGGATCGTGACGGCCTATGATCCGACGGCCACGGCCGCGGCGGAAGCGACCTTTGCGCTGCTTGCCGAGCATGGCGGCACCGAACTGGTCGGTGAGGGCGACGCGCTCGCTCCGGGCACCTTCTGGGATGGATACAGCCTGCCGTGAGCGCTCCTGGCGCGCCTCCTGCCCGCCGCGCCCGCCGGCTGCTCTGGACGGAGATCCTGTCGCTGCCGCTCCTGCTCGTCATCTGGCAGCTTTTGGCGATGCTCTTCCCGCACCGGCTGTTTCCATCCCCGGTCGAGGTGGCGCTGGAGATCGGCGCGCTGGCAGGACAGGGACAGCTGTTGGCCGACCTCGGCAAGACGCTGCTGCGGGCGGCGGTCGGCTTTTTGGTCTCGATGGTGCTGGGCACCGCTCTCGGCCTCCTTCTCGGGCGTGTGCCGTGGCTCGACCGGCTCTTTTCCGGCTGGCTGGTGGTGGGGCTCAACCTTCCCGCCATCATCGTCGCCATCATCCTCTACATCTGGCTCGGGCTGACTGAATTCGCGCTGGTCCTGGCGGTGGTGCTCAACAAGACCCCGCTGGTGACCGCGACCATTCGCGAAGGCGTGCGCAGCTTCTCGCGCGATCTCGAGGAGCTGGCGCTCGCCTTCCGCTTCGGGCTCCGCCGACGCATCCGCCTCATCTACCTGCCGCAGCTGCTGCCCTTCGGGCTCGCCGCAGCACGCACCGGTCTGTCGCTGATCTGGAAGATCGTCCTCGTCTTCGAGGTGCTGGGGAGCGACGGCGGCGTCGGCTACCGCATCAGCGTCTTCTTCCAGTTCTTCGACATCACCGGCGTGCTCGCCTACACCACCGCCTTCATCCTCGTCGTCCTCGCCTTCGAGTACCTGGTCATGCGACCGCTGGAGACGCACCTGCTGAGATGGCGATGGGCCCCGAGCTGACGCTTGCCATAGCTGAGAAACGGTTCGGCGCTGCGGAGCCGCCGCTGTTCCGCGACTTCCGGCTCAGCGTCGCCCCGTCCTCCGTGGTCGCGCTCGTCGGACCCTCGGGCGTCGGCAAGTCGACGCTGCTGCGGCTGGTCGGAGGCATCGACCGCGACTTCTCCGGGAACATCGACGTCGGCGGCGTGGCGGCGGCCGCAGCGCCACCCGCCGGCTACCTGTTCCAGGACCCACGGCTGCTGCCTTGGCTCTCCGCTCTCGACAATGTCCGCGCCGTGGTGCCGGGCAGCGGACCTGAAGCGGCGCAAGAGCTGCTGCGGACCGTGGGTCTAGCGGGCCGGAAACGTGCCTTTCCCCACCAGTTGTCGGGCGGCATGCAGCGACGGGTCGCGCTGGCGCGGGCAATTCATGCCAACCGCCATTTCTGGCTGCTGGACGAACCCTTCGTGTCGCTGGACCCGGATCTCGTGCTGGAACTGCAGCGGCTGTTCCTCGCCCTCGTGAAGCGGCAATCGAGCACCGTTCTGCTGGTGACGCACATCGCCGAGGAAGCAGCGCGGCTGGCGCACCGGGCCGTCGTGATCGACGGCCGCCCGGTCCGGATCACCGCCGATCTCGCTCTGCCGGGAGACCCGGTGGCTCGGAGCGCGGAGCAGGTTCTGGAGCTTGCGGCGCTCGTGAAGGGTCGATTACGTTCGCGCGCGGGCGACGAGGACGCAACCGGCCCCGGCGCTTAGCACCCCGCGCGCCCGTGGCTGTGCTATAGGGTAGCGATCCCTTCCGATTCCGGGTTTTGACTGATGAGCTTTTCCGCAATCTTCGCACGCCTGGTCGCCACGATCGGCGGCGGCATGATCCTGCTCCGGCGCTGGCATGGGCCGCAGCAGCAGCCTGTCTATGGCGCGAGCCCGAGCATCCCCGAGGCCGTTCCGCAGAACATCCCGACGCTCAAGATGCCAACGGCGCGCGGCTGGCGCGATGACGAGAAGCCGGTCGCGGCACCCGGTCTCAAGGTCAATGCCTTCGCCCGTGACCTCCGGCATCCGCGCCAGGTCTACGTCCTGCCGAACGGGGATGTCCTGGCGTCCGAAGCGCTGAGCCTGCCGGGGCCGGTGCGCAGTGCGTTCGACTACGCCATTCTGTCGACCATGCGCCGCGCCGCCGCGACCGGCAACAGTCCCAACCGCATCATGCTGCTGCGCGACACCGATGCCGATGGCGTCGCCGACGTCATCGAGCCCTTCCTCGTGAACCTGAACCAGCCCTACGGCATGGCCTTGAAGGGCGAGACGCTCTATGTCGGCAACACCGATGCTGTCCTCGCCTTTCCCTACACGAGCGGCGAGACACGCATCACCGCGACGCCCCGCAAGATCGTGGAGACCCGGACCGGCGGCCACTGGACCCGGAACCTGCTGCTCAGCGCCGATGGCGACAGGCTTTACGTGGCGGTCGGTTCCGACAGCAATATCGCCGAGAAGGGCCTCGATATCGAGGAGGGTCGCGCCTGCATCTACGAGATCGACCTCGCCACCGGAGAGCACCGCATCTTCGCCAGCGGCCTGCGCAATCCCGTCGGCATGGCCTGGGAGCCCGGCACCGGCGCCCTCTGGACGGTCGTCAACGAGCGCGACGGCCTCGGCGACGAGGTGCCGCCCGACTACCTCACCTCAGTCAAGGACGGCGCCTTCTACGGCTGGCCCTGGGCCTATTGGGGCATTGTCGACGACCGCGTCCCTGCCAATCCGGAGATGGCCGCGAAGGCGATAGCGCCGGACTACGCCCTCGGCGGCCACACCGCCTCCCTCGGTCTCTGCTGGGTACCGGCCGGCACGCTGCCCGGCTTCGGTGACGGCATGGCGATCGGCCAGCACGGCTCGTGGAACCGCTCGACGCTCTCGGGCTACAAGCTGGTCTTCGTGCCGTTCGAAGGGGGCAGGCCCAGCGGCCAGCCGCGCGACATTCTCACCGGCTTTCTCGGGCCGGATGAGAAGTTCTCCTATGGCCGCCCGGTGGGCGTGTGCATCGGGCCCGACGGCAAGTCCCTGCTCCTCGCCGACGACGTCGGCGACGTGATCTGGCGCGTGACGGGCGAGTGATCGACGCCGGTGGCCATGGGGGTGACGAGCTGACTAAGGCGAATGGACAAGCCGTGGAGCGGGTGAAGGGAATCGAACCCTCGTCGTAAGCTTGGGAAGCTTCTGCTCTACCATTGAGCTACACCCGCGACGACGCCTTATCTGCGGCAAAAGGGGATGGCCGTCAAGCGGGCGGAGAGCCCCTAGAGGCAGGTCAGCGCGAGGCGGGTCAGCAGCGAGATGAGCTCGGACTGCCGCCGGGTCCCGGTCTTGCGCATGACACCGACCAGCTGGTTGCGAAGGGTCTGCTTGGAGACCTCGCGCTCCTTGGCGTAGTCGGCAAGCGTCGCGCCGCTGAGCAGCGCCTCGGCGAGCCGCGATTCCGAGTCGGTCAGCGAGAAGGCGTGCCAGAGAAGGTCCATCGGCAGCGACGAGACTTCGAGGCTGCCGTGCACCACCAGCATCACCAGCGGGCCCGGGTCGAGGATGGCGTCGTGCAGCTGGAAATTATGGCTGCCGCGGGTGGCGAGGCGGGCGATGGCGAAGTACCGCTCTTCGCCGGGCGGCCTGCTGATCTGCAGCACCGAAGTCGGGGTCCGCTTGGATGACACCGTCTTCTGCACGAGCTGGCGCAACAGGCCGTCGGTGGTCTCGTCGGTGGAGCGCAGGATGCCGTCGGCGCTGGTGAAGGGACCGCTGTGGTGGCGGCGCAGGGACTCCGCGTGGAAATTGGAGTAGTGGATGCGCATGTCCTGGTCGACGAAGAACACGGTGAAGGGCAGCTCCGCCACGACTCCGTCGAGATAGCCGCGGCTCGCCGAGAACCGCGAGCGGTTGGAGATCTCGAAAGCCCGCCCGAAGTGATTGGCGGCCTCGCCGAGGACGGCGGCTGCCCGCTCACGGATCTGGCCCTTGTCGTTTTCGGAGTACCTGATCTCAATGGAGAGCTGGCGTGCACCCTCGCGGAGGAGCACGACGCCGGTCGAGGCACCGTAGTCTCCCTGCCGGCTCAGCCATTGTGACCAGAACGCCGTCTGCTTCGCCTCTCCCCGGGGCAGCAGCTGGTCGTCATGGAAGACCTGGTAGGCGGATATGTCCGCCTGCTTCTCGAGCCATGGATTGAGCGCGGCATAGGTGCCGACATAGGCGGCTACAGCCGAGGGCTGCAGGCCGCGCTGGGAGAAGACCAGGTTCTCCCGCTTGGCCAGATCGTCTCCGGAAACCAGTACCAGGCAACCGGGGAAGGAGGCGCTCAGGATGTCCAGGATGCTGTCCCAGGAGGAGCGGCCCAAGGCCATATCGTAGATGCAGCTCGTCAGACTATTCGGCGAAAAACCCATGTCACTCACTCACACTCAGCGCCTGCCGCACTCTCGGCGCCGGCCCGGGAGAGAACCTCTCCCAAGCCCGGGTTACGGTCGGCGAGACGCTTTCGCCGGCCCTTACTCATGACCGCGCGTCCCCGTTCGCCTCTTTGCGACAGCAGTGCACGGATCCCGGCGGACGGGGGGATTCTAATGGTGGTCCCTCTTCGCCAGCCGATAAGCCGGCAGACGGAACACTGTCCGCGGCTTAGTGCCTGTAAACTAACGTCCTTATCCGGCCGTTAGCAATATATATACCATATTGTTGGTTAGCCCGGAGCCTTAACAGGTAAAACTTTACAGAACTGCAGGACGGGCATGTCCCTGCGGCTTCGTCCATCATGTCTTTGATGATTAACCTGTTTTGGCGTTACGCCGTGATTGCGCACGACTGCCGCATCCTACACGGAAGCGTGAAATCCCGCCCAAACTGCGGTCGAAAGCGCCTCGGTAGCTGGATCACAGGCAGCGCAGATGCCGAGTACGCTTGTACTAAGTGAATGCGCAATTGAAGCAGACTCTAGTCCAGCTGCACGCGGCGATCGGACAAACATCACCACAATCGCACAAGATGTAATCGTATTTATCTACTTTGGCTCACTTGTTATCACGCTTTGCGTTACAAGTGGGTAAACAACCATGCACGACAGTTATGTATTGCCCCTCCCCCCTACGATAGCTTCTTTGCGTTTCTTCCTCCACCGACGTCTGATGTTTTCCACAGCGAGGCGGATGGCGCTCATCGCTGCCGCACTTGTCCAAAACATTGGAGGTATTTCATGCATCGTCTACTTCTCGCTACTGTCGCCGTCGTCGCCCTTTCGGGCGCCGCCCAGGCCGGCATGTTCAACACCGCGCAGATCACCCAGGCCCCCGGCATCCTGCAGTCGGCCACCATCAACCAGACCAACACCGACTTCAGCTCTTCGCGTATCCGTCAAGTTGGCGTTCTCCAGAGTGCCAACAGCGTTCAGCGGGGTGCATTCAACCGCCAGCGGACCACCCAGATCGGCGCCCTTCAGTTTGCCGACACCGATCAGGACGGCGTCTTCAACCGCTCACGTACCACCCAGGTTGGCATCGGCCAGCTGTCGCTGACCGAGCAGGACGGTGCCTTCAACAGGTCGCGCACTACCCAGGTCGGCGCTGGCCAGCTTTCGGTCACCGACCAGGACGGCATCTTCAACCGCTCGCAGACCACCCAGGTCGGCGTCGGCCAGCTTTCGGTCACCGACCAGAACGGCGCCTTCAACAGGGCCCAGACTACCCAGGTCGGGGCGGGTCAGGTCGCGGTCACGACCCAGAACGGCGTCGGCAATACATCCGCCATCAGCCAGGTCGGCGTTGGCCAGGTAGCGATCATCCAGCAGTAAATCTGCTGCAGGCATCTTGCTGCAACGGCGCCGGGATCCTCCGGCGTCGTTTCTTTTTGCCGCCCTCAGTTGTCCGCGCCAGCATCCGCTTGCCTCCGTCGTTGGTGCAGCCGCAGCATTTCGGCGGGAAAGAACCGGCCCGGCGGCTGCCACTGCGGGTCGGTCGAGCGGGCTTGTGATTGAACCAAGGTGGAGCTTTGTGGTGTGCTGTTGCGGCTGATGGCAGCTTGGTTGCCGCTGCCAGGCAGCTCCACCGTCGCCGAGTTAAGGGATCTGCTCCGGCGTGCGCGAAAATTCCCCGTTTTCCGCGTGAGTTTGTATGCCCAACACTGCAGGACGGGCGGCCGTGCTTGCCAGATCCACGCTTTGCCGTTGGATTCAATAGCGACTGCGACGACCCGGGCGGCAGGTCCAACGCAAAACGCGCAGCCGACTGGGCTGCGCGTGCTGGGTAGGTCGGCTATGCAGGCGGGCCTGATGGGCCCGCAGCCTTAGAATTGACCGGTAAAGGAGATGCTGCCGCTAAAGCCCCACATATCACCGAAGGTGAGAAGGCTGCTGCCGCTAGCGGGGCCTGCGTAGGTGATGTCTCCAGCGCCTGGCGTCACAGTACCGCCGAGCTCGCGGTCAACGGTCGCAACCCGCGACAGATATTCCACGCCGGCCCCGAAGGTCAGCTGCTGGTTGGCCGAGATGGCGGTGGTCAGGGCAGCATGACCGCGAACCGCAAGGGCAAGGCCGTGGTCGGTATCCACGACTTCGACGGCGTTCTCCACCGTCTGGTCGCCCAATGTGAGAGCCGGATCGCCACCCGTGAGCGAATAGGATTCCTCGCCGGAGTAGTGCGTATTGGCGTAGTAGGCACCGCCTTCAAGACCGAGCGTGAAGGTCATATTGTCCGTTAGCAGCGTGGTCATCGAGCCGCCGAGCACGCCGCCGAGATAGTGGGTGTTGAGGGTTTCGACCGTTTCCTGGCCGTAGGTGGGGAACTCATACCCCGCGGGCGCTACCGGCTCCATTTCCGGAATGTCGACTGTGATGGTCGTCGTTCCACGCTGGCCGAGGAAGCGGTAGCTCGGACCAACATAACCCTGCAGCGCAACACCTTCGCCAGCGGCATTCGAGAGGGCCACCGTCAGATCGGCCCCGCCATAGAGGAACTCGTTGCGGACGTCGGTGGTGATTTCGAGTCCATCAAGATCGCCGACGCCGACGAAGACTCCACCTTCCTCGGAGGCGATGGCGCCCCAAGCGGCAGCGGCGCCAGCAACAGCGTCGGTCTGGGCCCCGGCCAAGCTGAAGGAGTCGCCCGGCAGGTCCTGCTCCGCGCCCCAGGCATTGATTGTACCACCGCCAGAAACGAAAACATTCTGGTCGACACCTTCGGTCGTGCCGGAAATGTCGCTTTCGGCACTCGGGGTCGCAGGGTCCGTCTCCAGGGTGATGACACCCGTCGGGGTGCTCAGGCCGGAGATGATCACCGAGCCCTCACCGCTGAGGGTCTGCGTATTGTTGGTCGAGCCGCTGCCGAGCGCCAGGAAGCCGGAGATGCCGACGGAGACGGCAGAGTCCCCGTGATGTCCGACGACGGTCGAGGCGCTAAGGCCGAAGAGACCACCGACCGCCAGCGGATCGTTCTCCCCGTCGAAATCGACATCCCCGTCCACGAAGACCGGCGCGGCAAAGCTCGGAAGGTCGAGAACGACGACTCCTGCCGTGACGCCGAGCGCGTAGCCGGCCGGCTGCTCCTCAACTGTCTCGTCTATGACCAGGTTGAGGTCCGCCGCCGAAACGGCCGTCGACGCCAACAGCGTCGGAATGAACGCCAACCAGAACTTCCTGCCAACCATGACCTTTACCCCCGGGAATCGGTAACCAAATGTGCCTACAATTTGCCTCAATTGCGGCTGAGCGGCGAGGACATTTTGGCAACGGCGGCAGTGACACTCCGAGAAATTAACAGGCTTGTTGATCAGTATCCGGCGTTGGAGGTGCTATCTCCCTTTACCGCCAGTACTTTTGGCAAAGGCGGCCCTGCTCGTAGGATCATCTGTTAACCATATCCTCGGAAAAAACCCAACAAGTGTGGCATTGGCGACACAGTAAACTGCCGGCAATGCAGCAGATTTAAGGAAACCGCCGCCCCGGCAGTGGCTGCGACGCCTTCTCCTTCGTTCCTTATGAACCGCCGGCGACGCCAGCCGGAGCTACCGCCAATGTCATGCCGCATACGGCTTGAAATGCTTGCTCAGCTTCAGGGTCTGCGCTTGGTAGTTCGACCCAACTCCCGCCCCGTAAAGCCGCTCCGGGGGCTCGGCCAGCCGCTCGTAGATCAGGCGGCCGATGGTCTGGCCGTGGCCGAGCAGGAAGGGCACCTCGCGGCTGCGGACCTCGAGCACGGCGCGGCTGCCGGTGCCGCCGGCGGCGGAGTGGCCGAAGCCGGGGTCGAAGAAGCCGGCATAGTGGACGCGGAACTCGCCGACCAGCGGGTCGAAGGGCACCATCTCGGCGGCATAGGCGGGCGGCACGTGGACGCTCTCCCGCGAGACGAGGATGTAGAACTCGTCGGGGTCGAGGATGAACTGGGCATCGCCGCGGTTGACCAGCGGCTCCCAGTAGTCGAGCACCTCGAGCGTGTCCTTGACGTCCATATCGATGACGGCGGTGTGGCGCTTGGAGCGGAAGCCGATCAGGCCGTTGCGGCCCTCGCCCATGAGGTCGATGGACAGCGCGACGCCCTCGCCGACCTCCTCGTTAGGATCGAGCACCAGCGTTTCGACGGTGTGCAGGGTCCGGTGCTCGGCCACCGACAGCCGCGTGTGCCCGATGCGGAAGCGCATCTGGCTCAGCCGCGAGCCGCGGCGGACACGGACCGGGAAGGTGCGGGGGCTGATCTCGAGATAGAGCTTGCCGTGATAGCCGGCCGGGAGGGTGTCGAAACCGCGGGTGCGGTCGCCGATGACGCGGGTGAAAACGTCGAGCCGGCCGGTCGAGCTCTTGGGATTGGCACCGGCACTGACGCCCGGCGGCAGCCGCAGGCTCTCCTGCAGCGGCACCAGATAGACGCAGCCGCGCTCCAGCACGGCGCCCTCACTGAGATCGAGCTGGTGCAGCTTCAGCGTCTCGACGCGGTCGGCGACGTCGTGGTCGGGGCCGGGGAGAAAGCTGGCGCGGATGCGGTAGGCGACGTCGCCGAGCCGCAGGTCAAGGCTCGCCGGCTGCACCTGGTCGGCGTCGAAGGGCGGGGCGGCAATGGCCCCCTGCCCGGCCAGCCGCTCGATGAAGCGGGCGGGGAAGACGCCGCTCGGCAAGAGTTCCGCATCCGCCATTGCTGTCCCGCCTCCGTGCACCGTCGCCCTCCGATAGCAACCGTGGCAATTGACGCCAAGCCGCTATCGGCCTTATATCGCGCGCAGTGGTGATTTGGCCGGTCTGATTGCAGCCACTTAAAACAAATTGCTAAAGGGACCAGTGTTCACCGGCCGCAGCCCTGCGTGCCGGTTTTTTGTTTCGAGGGCCCGATGCCGAAGTCGAAGAACCCGTTGAGCGACCCGGCCCGGCTGTCGCCCGAAACGCAGCTGGTGCATGGCGGCGGCTCGCGCAGCCCGCACGGCGAGACCTCGGAGGCGCTGTATCTCTCCTCGGGCTACACCTATCCCGACTCCGACCACGCCGAGCGGCTGTTCAAGGGCGAGATCGCCGGCCACAACTATTCGCGCTTCTCCAATCCCACCATCGACATGTTCCAGAACCGCATGGCGCTGCTGGAGGGTTCCGAGGCGGCGCGCGCCTTCGCCACCGGCATGGCGGCGGTCACCAACGCGGTGATGAGCCAGGTGCGGGCCGGCGACCATATCGTTGCCTCGCGCGCGCTGTTCGGCGGCTGCCGCTACGTGGTCGAGGATTTCATGCCACGCTGGGGCGTCGAGACGACGCTGGTCGACGGGCGCGAGCCGGAGAATTTCGCGGCGGCCATGCGGTCGAACACCAGGGCGGTGTTCGTCGAGACGCCGACCAACCCGACGCTGGAGCTGGTCGACATAGCGGCGGTGGCGGCGATCGCGCATGCCGGCGGCGCCCGGCTGATCGTCGACAACGTCTTCGCCACACCGCTCTACCAGAAGCCGCTGGAACTCGGCGCCGACCTCGTCACCTATTCGGCGACCAAGCACATCGACGGCCAGGGCCGGGTGCTCGGCGGCGTCATCCTCGGCAGCAGCGAGCTTATCACCGGCGACATCCACACCTTCCTCAGGCAGACCGGGCCGTCGATGAGCGCCTTCAACGCCTGGCTGCTGCTCAAGGGCCTCGAGACGCTGCCGCTGCGGGTCGGGCAGATGACCGACAGCGCCACCCGTATCGCCCAGTTCCTCGCCCAGCATCCGAAGGTGGAACGGGTGATCTATCCCCACGAGAGCTCGCACCCGCAATACGAACTGGCGCAGCGGCAGATGCGGCGCGGCTCGACCCTCGTCGCCTTCGAGGTGACGGGCGGGCAGGAAGCGGCGTTCCGGCTGGCCGATGCGCTGGCGGTGATCCTCATCTCCAACAATCTCGGCGACGCCAAGTCGATCATCACCCACCCGCGCACCACCACGCACCAGCGGCTGAGCGAGGAGGCGCGGCTGGAGTCGGGGGTCACACCGGCATTGCTGCGGCTCTCGGTGGGGCTGGAGGCGGCGGACGACTTGGTCGCCGATCTGGAATACGGGCTGGCGCAGGCCTAGGGCCTACCAGAGCCCCGGGATCCAGCGGTAGCGCACCCGCCGCCGATAGTGGGTGTAGCCGGAGAGTTCGGCGCTCAGCGTTTCCTCCTCGCGCAGCGTCCGGTAGGCGAGAATGACGGCGACGAGTACCGCCGGCAGCAGGGCCCACCAGGAGGCGAGCGCCAGCGCCCCGCCGGCGGCCAGCAGCACGCTGGCGATGTAGCCGGGGTGGCGGACCCGGGCATAGGGGCCGCTGTCGACGACGTAGTGACCACGGTCGCCCTGGATGCGAACGCCCAGCTCGAAGAAGCGGTTCTCGGCCTGGGCCCAGCTCAGCAGCGCGATGGCTGCCAGCAGCAGGGGATAGCCGAGCAGCAGGAGAGGCAGCGGCATGTCGCTCCAGCCCCAGCGGAAATCGAGACCGGCGACCACCGGCACGGCCACCAGCGCCGCCGCCAGCAGCGCGACAAGCACGAGGTCCCAGCCCTTGGTGCCGGGCTTGAAGCCGGAGCGGGTCTCGAAGATCCCAGGGTTTGCCCGCACCACCACCAGGGTGGCGACGGCGAGCGCCGCGAGCATGAAAAGGTAGAACCACCAGCCGGCGGGCCAGGCGAGGGTGCCGGCCGGCAGGAACAGCAGCGCGAACAGGCCCGCGATGCTGACGAGGATCGACAGCAGCTTCATGTATAGCGGGATAGGCTCCTGCGCCCCGGGCATCGCACCTCCAGCGGTGGCCGCGGCCGCGGCCTCAGTGTTCGGTGGCGTCGAACTCGTGCGGCTTGAAATGATAGTCCGCGGAGCAAAATTCGCACACCACCTCAATCTCGCCGTCGACGATCATCTCGGCCCGCTCCTCGGCCGAAAAGTTGTCGCGCAGCATCGCCTCGATGCGCTCGGCCGAGCAGGTGCAGCGCTCCTCAAGGTCGACCGGCTCGAACACCCGTACCCCGGTTTCGTGATAGAGCCGGAACAGCAGGCGCTCAGAAGAAAGATCGGGATCGGCCAGTTCGTCGTCGCCCACGGTCGCCAGCAGCGCCTTGGTACGCGTCCACTTGTCGTCCTCGGAGAAGTCCGGATCGGCGGTCTCAGGATTGCTGAAGTCACCATCGCCCGGCAGGTCGGCCATCATCGCCTGCCCGTGCGGGGGCAGGAACTGCACCAGCGCGCCGCCCGCCCGCCAACGGGGCCGGCTGTCGCCCCGCACCGAATGCTCCGCCACGGCGAGGCGCACCAGCGTCGGGATCTGCTCGGACTGCTGGAAATAAGTATGCGCGACGTCCTCGAGGGTGCCGCCTTCCAGCGCCACGATGCCCTGGTAGCGGTCCATGCCGGCGCCCTGGTCGACCGTCATCGCCAGGTGCCCCTTGCCGAGCAACTGGCCCGGCCGGGTCTCGCCGAGCTCGATCGCCCGCATCATGGCGTCGGCGTCGAACCGGGCATAGCCGCGAAGGCCGTCCGGGGCGTCGAGGTCGACGACGATCAGGTTCACCGGTCCGTCGGTCTGCGTCTGCAGGATGAAACGCCCCTCGAACTTCAGGGAGGATCCGATCAGCGCCGCCAGCACCACCGCCTCGCCGAGCAGGCGGGCGACGGGCGCCGGGTAGTTGTGGCGCTCGAGGATGGCATCCAGCACCGGCCCCAGCCGCACGACGCGGCCGCGGCAGTCGAGACTGTCGAGGGTGAACGGCACCACCACGTCGTCGCCGCTTTCCGGGCGGTCGAGGCCGTAGGCGCTCAGTTCCATTTCAACCATCAGATGCTTTCGATCCCGAAGACCCAGCAGAGGATCGCCTTCTGTACGTGCAGGCGGTTCTCGGCTTCGTCGAAAACCACCGATTGCGGCCCGTCGATGACGTCGTCGGTGACCTCGTCACCGCGATGCGCGGGCAGACAGTGCATGAATAGCGCGTCGCTCCGCGCCAGGCCCATAAGTGTGGGGTCAACGCGGTAGGGTTTCAAGACCCGGCGGCGCTGCCCGGCGTCGGTGTCGCCCATCGACACCCAGGTGTCGGTGATGACGAGATCGGCACCCTCGACCGCGGCCCGGGCATCCTCGCCGAGAGTGACGTTCTCACCGGCGGCGCGGATGTCGGCAAGCAGCGCCTGGTCGGGGCCGAATTCGTCGGGGCAGGCGATGGCGAGCCGGTTGCCGAACAGCCTCGTGGCGTGCACCCAGGAGGCAAGGACATTGTTGCTGTCACCCACCCAGGCGACCTTGATGCCGTCGATGGCCCCCCGATGCTCCTCATAGGTCATGATATCGGCCATCACCTGGCAGGGATGCGAGCGGCGGGTGAGGCCGTTGATCACCGGTACGGCGGAGGCGCCGGCCAGCTCCAGCAGGTCGTCATTGTCGAGGATGCGGATCATGATCGCATCGACGTAGCGCGACATCACGCGCGCCGTGTCGGCGAGCGTCTCCTCGCGCGCCAGTTGCATTTCGTGCCCGGTCAGCATCAGCGTCTCGCCACCGAGCTGGCGCATGCCGACATCGAAGCTCACCCGGGTGCGGGTCGACTCCCGCTCGAAGATCATCGCCAGCACCTTGTCGGCGAGCAGCGGCGGACGCTCGCCATTGGCCAGCCGCGCCTTCAGTTCGCCGGCGAGCGCCAGCATCGCGCGCAGCTGCTCCTTGGTGAAATCCTCGAGAGACAGAAAATGTCGTGGCTTGCCGCTCATGCTGCGACTCCTTCTTGGGGTTGCCGATGCCGCGGATCAGGGATTGTTGCTCAGGCCTTGTCGGCCGCTTCCTCCGCCGCAAGCTCGACAAAGGCGTCCGCGATCTTGCCGACCGCCTCCTCGATATCGGCTTCGGTGACGATCAGTGGCGGCAGCAGCCGCAGCACGTTCTCGCCCGCCCCCTGCGCCAAAAGCTGGTGATCGCGCAGCCGGGCGACGAAATCGCGGACCGGCGGCGTGATTTTGATGCCCGAGAGCAGGCCCTTGCCGCGCAGCTCCACCACATATTGCGGGAAACGCTGGGCCAGCTGCTGCAGGTGCCAGGCGAGCTTCTGGCTCATTCGCTCGACGTGGTCGAGGAAGCCGGGCGCGAGGATGCGGTCGAGCACGGCGTTGCCGACCGCGCAGGCGAGCGGGTTGCCGCCATAGGTCGAGCCGTGGGTGCCCGGCACCATCGAGGCCGCGACCTCGGCGGTGGCGAGGCAGGCGCCGAGCGGGAAGCCGCCGCCGATACCCTTGGCCACGGCCATGATATCGGGGGTGATGCCGGCCCATTCGTGGGCGAAAAACTTGCCGGTCCGGCCATAGCCGCACTGTACCTCGTCGAGGATCAGCAGCATGCCGTGCCTGTCGCAGAGCGCCCGCAGCCCCCGCATGAACTCGTTGCTCATGGCGGTGAGGCCGCCTTCGCCCTGCACCGGCTCGATCAGGATGCCCGCCGTCTGCGGCGTCACCAGCGCCTCGACGGCGGCGAGGTCGCCGGGCGCCAGATGCCGGAAGCCGGGCAGCGGCGGTCCGAAGCCCTCGAGATAGCCGGGATTGCCGCCGGCGGCGATGGTGCCCAGCGTGCGGCCATGGAAGGAGCCGGTGAAGCAGATGATCTCGTAGCGGTCAGTCTCGCCCTTGGCGAAGAAATGGTGGCGCGCCGTCTTGATGGCGCATTCGATGGCCTCGGCGCCGGAATTGGTGAAGAACACCGAGTCTGCGAAGGTGGCCTCCACCAGCCGCTGCCCCAGCCGCTCCTGCTCGGGGATGCTGAAGACGTTGGAGGTGTGCCAGACTTTGGTCGCTGCACCCTGCAGCGCGGCGACCAGGTGCGGGTCGGCATGGCCGAGGACGTTGACGGCAATCCCGGAGTGGAAGTCGAGATAGGGGGTGCCGTCCTGCGCGAACAGGCGCATGCCCTCGCCCCGCTCGAAGGCGAGCTCGGACCGGGCATAGGTGCCATAGAGCGCAGACATGCTTCTTCCTCCAAGGCCGGCGGCGCGGCCGGCTGACTGCCGGGGCTACCGGAGATGCTTGCGGCGGTGCTGGCTGGACTAGCCAGGTGTTGCAAAAGACCCACAAAAACCAAAAACGCGCTGCGTTTGGGCGGCGCGTCAGGCCCCGAGCATATGCCTTTGCCCCTTCCCAAAGTCAACGTTGCGTCACAAGCCCATGATTTGACTCGGCTTCCCCGACAATGGCGGCGGCGCGGGGTTTTCCCGTGAAAACTCTGGTCCGACTCTTGATCCGGATTCCGCGGGCCGTGTAGTATCAGGGCGTTGGAACACGACATATCGTGTGGCGGACCCTTTCGACCTACGACGCGTAGCGTATCGGCTGTTTAGCACGTCGCGGCAGCCCGTGGAGGGACTCTGCGGTTTTGGATCTGGTTTAGGAGCACATTCGATGGGCTGGACTGAAGAGCGCGTCGAGCTACTCAAGAAGCTGTGGCTGGAAGGACTGAGTGCCAGCCAGATCGCTGGAGTGCTCGGTGAAGGCGTGACGCGGAACGCCGTCATCGGCAAGGTGCACCGGCTGAAGCTCAGCGGGCGCGCCAAGCCGGCGAGTTCGGCACCGCGTGCCCGCAGCAATTCCGCCCGCCCGGCGCGGCGCGTCGCCTCCCCTTCGGGCGGCCGCAGCATGGGCATGGGTGGCGGCGGCGGCATGATGAAGCCGCGCAGCCTCAGCAGCAGCTCCGTCATGGGCGCCACGGCACTGAAGGTGTCGGAGGAGTTCGAGACCCAGGTCTACGTCGCGCCGCAGGCCGCCGAACTGTTCATTCCCGTCGAGCAGCGGCTGAGCCTGCTGCAGCTCAGCGAGGAAACCTGCAAGTGGCCGATCGGCGACCCGCTGACGCCCGACTTCTATTTCTGCGGCCAGCATTCCAATGAGGGCAAGCCCTATTGCGAATTCCACTCGCGCCGCGCCTACCACCAGGTGGAGAAGAAGCGCCGCTGAGGCGGCGCCGCACCCGGCGCAGCGAGCGCCCTTGGACCGTCAGGTCCTTAGCAGCGCTGGGGTGTGGGAGTGACACGCTCGGTCTCTCGCCGCCCCCACCGACGTCGATTCACCAGCCACCGGCCGTCATCCCGGCGAAGGCCGGGACCCAGTACACACCCCCGTTCCGGCTGTGCAGAAGCGCGCAGCGGACACTGCTCCGGCCCAGCAAGGTCCGCCACCCTTGCGGGTACTCGGTCCCGTTCTACAACGGGATGACGACCGGTGGAGTGGGGCGTTCGGTGCAGAAGCCGCAGTCACTCATACTGCCCCGGAATGAGAATACCTCGCCGCCCTAACCCGCCGCGAACTGCTCGTCGAAGGCGTAGCCGGCGCCGCGGACGGTGCGAATAGGGTCGGCGCTGCGGCCGCGGTTGATGGCCTTGCGCAGGCGGCCAACATGCACGTCGACCGTGCGCTCGTCGACATAGACGTCGTTGCCCCAGACGCCATCGAGCAGTTGCTCGCGGGAGTAGACGCGGCCGGGGTGGCGCATCAGGTGCTCGAGCAGCCGGTACTCGGTCGGCCCCAGATGCACCTCGCGGCCGCCGCGGCGCACGCGGTGGCTGGTGCGGTCGAGTTCGAGATCACCGGCCTTCAGCACCGAGGCCACCAGTTGCGGGCTGACGCGGCGCAGCAGCGCCTGCACGCGGGCGACCAGCTCGGGCACCGAGAACGGCTTGACGATATAGTCGTCGGCACCGGTGGCGAGACCGCGCACCCGCTCCTCCTCCTCGCCGCGGGCAGTGATCATGATGATCGGGATCTGGGCCGTATCCTCGCGGGCGCGCCAGCGGCGGCAGAGCTCGATCCCCGACAGCCCCGGCAGCATCCAGTCGAGGAGGATCAGGTCGGGGAGGCTGTCGCGCGTCTGCTCCATCGCCTCTTCGCCGTGCTCCACCGTCACGACGCGAAAGCCCTCGGCCTCGAGGTTGTAGCGCATCAGCAGCGCGATGTCGGTCTCGTCCTCGACGATCAGGATGGTCGGCGCCATGGGCGGGTTCCTGCTATTCCTTGACCTGGGTGCGGTGCAGTTCCTCGATGCCGGCGGCCACCTGCTGGCCGGTCTCGAGATAATAGGCGTGCTCGGCGATGTTGGTGGCGTGGTCGCCGACACGCTCGAGGCTCTTCGAGCAGAACAGCAGGTGGGTGCACTGCGTGATGTTGCGGGGGTCTTCCATCATGTAGGTCAGCAGCTCCCGGAACAGCGAGGTGTAGAGCGTGTCCACTTCCTCGTCGTCGTTGCAGACGGCGATGGCCGCCGCTGCATCGCGGGTGGCATAGGCGTCGAGGGCGGCCTTCAGCTGCCGCAGGATGAGATCGCTCATATGCTTGACGCCGTTGTAGAACTTCGGCGACAGCCGCAGCCCTTCGATCTGCAGGGCCCGCCGCGAGATGGTTTTGGCCATGTCGCCGACCCGCTCGAGATCACCGGCGACATGGATGGCAGTGATGATTGCCCGGAGGTCCGACGCCATGGGCTGGCGGCGGGCAATGATCGACACCGCCCGCTCGTCGATGCGGCGCTGCATGCCGTCGATGGCCTTGTCGCGAGCGATCGTGGCGCGTGCCAGGTCGCCGTCGAGGCGCAGCAGCGCCCGGGTGGCGTTGGTGATGGCGGCCTCCGCCTCGCCTCCCATCTCGGAGATGGCGTGCGCCAGCTGGCCCAGCTCCTCCTCATAGGAGGAGACGATGTGTTCGCTCTGCTGCGGGCTCATTTGGCGCGCTCCTTGTGCGGTCAGCCGATGCGGCCGGTGATGTAGTCCTGGGTCTGCCGGTTGACCGGGTTGGTGAAGATGTCCTCGGTCAGCCCCTCCTCGACCAGGCGGCCGAGGTGGAAGAAGGCTGTCTTCTGGCTTACCCGCGCCGCCTGCTGCATGGAATGGGTGACGATGACGATCGTGAAGTTCTCGCGCAGTTCGTCTATCAGTTCCTCGATCACCGCGGTCGCAATCGGGTCCAGCGCCGAGCAGGGCTCGTCCATCAGCAGCACCTCGGGCCGGGTGGCGATCGCGCGAGCGATGCAGAGCCGCTGCTGCTGGCCGCCGGAGAGGCCGGTGCCGGGCTCACGCAGCCGGTCCTTGACCTCGCTCCAGAGCCCGGCGCGGCGCAGCGAGGCCTCGACGATCTCCTCCAGTTCCTCCTTGGTGCGGAACAGCCCATGGATGCGGGGGCCGTAGGCGACGTTGTCGAAGATGGACTTGGGGAACGGGTTGGGCTTCTGGAACACCATGCCGACGCGCGCCCGCAGCTCGACGACGTCGAGATTGCGATCGTAGATGTCCTCGTCGTCGAGCGTGATCCGGCCACTGACGCGGCAGGCCGCGATGGTGTCGTTCATGCGGTTGAAGCAGCGGAGGAAGGTGGACTTGCCGCAGCCGGAGGGGCCGATCAGCGAGGTGACGGCGTTGCGGCCGACCTCGAGGTCGACGTCGAACAGCGCCTGCTTCGCGCCGTAGTGGACGCTGACCTTCTCCCCACGGAGGGCCGGCGTAGCTGGGGCGGGTGCCGGTGCGTCCGGGGTGATGGCGGCGATCTGTTGCATGTGCTGTTCCTTGGGTTACCAGCGGCGCTCGAGGCGCTGGCGCAGGAAGATGGCGATGGCGTTCATGATCAGCAGGAAGCCGAGCAGCACCAGGATGCCGGCGGAGGTGCGGGCGACGAAGCCGCGTTCGGGGCTGTCGGCCCAGATATAGATCTGCGTCGGCAACGCCGTCGACGCCTCGAGCACGCCACCGGGAGGGCTGGTGATGAAGGCATTCATGCCGATCAGCAGCAGTGGCGCGGTCTCGCCCAGGGCCTGGGCGAGGCCGATGATGGTGCCGGTGAGGATGCCCGGCAGGGCGAGCGGTAGCACATGGTGCAGCACCACCTGCTGCGGCGAGGCGCCCATGCCGTAGCCGGCCTCGCGGATCGATGGCGGCACCGCCTTCAATGCGTTACGGGTGACGATGATGATGGTGGGCAATGTCATCAGCGCCAGCACCAGCCCGCCGACCAGCGGCGCCGAGCGCGGCAGGCCGAAGAAGTTGAGAAAGACGGCCAGCCCGAGCAGGCCGAAGACGATCGAGGGCACCGCCGCGAGGTTGTTGATGTTGACCTCGACCAGGTCGGTCCAGCGGTTCTTCGGCGCGAACTCCTCGAGCCAGATGGCGGCAGCGATGCCGACCGGAAAACTGATCAGGAAGCAGACGAGCAGCGCGTAGAAGGACCCGGTTATGGCGCCGGCGAGGCCGGCGATTTCGGGGAAGCGGCTGTCGGCGTTGAAGAACAACGCCCAGTTGAATGGTGTGCTCACCCTGCCCTGCTCGACCAGCGTGTCGAACCAGCGGATCTGCGCGTCGGTGACACGGCGGTTCTCCTCGAGCGTGTCGCGCCGGATGGTGCCCTTGTTGAGCTGGTCGAAGATGTCGGCGGCAGGAACCTCCACCGTGAGTGTGCCGCCGATCACGGAGGGATTGGCGATCACGGCATTGCGGACGATGAACTGCGTGTTGTTGGTCAGGATCTGGCCCATCGCCCGCTGTTCGGCGGGACTGGCCGCCGCCGGCAGCAGGGCCTGGAGACCGTCGCGCACGACGCTCCGCCAGTCGCCCGCAGCCGGATCTGCCGGGTCGACATGTTCCGCCGAGATCGGGAAGTCGACGCGGATGTGAGTCTGCACGAAGGCTTGATATCCCCCAGCGATCAGCGTCAGCAGCAGCACGGCGAGCAGGCCGATAGCGGTGGCGATGGCCGCTATGCCGTAGAGCCGCAAGCGGCGGTCGGCGGCGTTGCGGCGACGCCGGCGCAGCGCGCGCTCGTCGGCAGGAACGCTGGCCGGACCGGCGACGGCGTCGGAGAGCGGTGCGTCAGTCATACTGCTCACGGAACCTCCGGACGATGGTGAGGGCGATGACGTTGAGGCCGAGGGTGACCAGGAACAGCACCAGCCCGAGGGCAAAGGCGGCAAGGGTCTTGGGATTGTCGAAGCTGGTGTCGCCGATCAGCAGCGTGACAATCTGCACGGTGACCGTGGTGACGGAATCGAGCGGGTTGATGTTGAGCGATGCGATCAGCCCGGCTGCCATGACGACGATCATGGTCTCCCCAATGGCCCGGCTGAGTGCCAGCAGGATGCCGCCCATGATTCCGGGCAGGGCCGCCGGCAGCAGCACCGAGGTCATGGTCTCGGCCGGCGTTGCGCCCATGGCGAGGGCACCGTCGCGCAGGGTGCGCGGCACCGCCCGCAGAGCGTCGTCGGCGATCGAGGAGATGAAGGGGATGATCATGATGCCCATGACGCCGCCGGCGGCGAGCGCGCTGTTGGGCGAGGTGGCGACGCCGAGCAGGCTGCCGGCGCTGCGGATGGCCGGGGCAACGGTGAGTACGGCAAAGAAGCCATACACCACCGTCGGCACGCCGGCGAGGATTTCGAGGATGGGCTTGACGATATTGCGCAGCCGCTCGTCGGCATATTCCACCAGGTAGATGGCGGTAAAGATGCCGATGGGGGTGGCAATAGCCATGGCGATGGCAGCGATGACCAGGGTGCCGAGGAAGACGGGTACTGCGCCGAAGGCACCGGCGCCGGCCACCTGGTCCTCGCGGATGGCGATCTGCGGCTCCCAGTTGAGGCCGAAGAAGAACTCGTGCGGCGGAACCATCGAGAAGAAGGCCAGCGACTCCCAGACCAGCGAGGCGACGATACCGATGGTGGTGAGCACGGCGGCGACGGCGCAGAGGATCATCACCACCATGCTGAAGCGTTCGACGCCGGTACGGGCACGAAAACGGGGGCTGAGCCGGCTGCGGGCCACGAACAGGGCGAGCAGCATGGTTGCCAGGGCGACCACCAGCATCGCCCAGCGCGCGATCTCCTCCCAGCGCACCAGGCTCTGGGCGGCGGCGGCCACTGCGGGAGCGGGCTCGCTGAAGATGCGCCCGGCAGCGACGTTCCGGATCTCGGAGAGAATGAGATTGCGCTCGGCGCCGCTCATCGCCTCGGTCAAGGAAGCGGGGAGGCTGGCGAGGAGCAGCCCATCGATGACTGTGCCCTGCAGTGCCAGCCAGAGCAGGACCAGGACGAGTGCCGGGATACCCACCCAGACGGCGACGAAGGCACCATGATAGCCGGGCAGCGAGTGGACGGCGCTCCCGTTGGCGGCGACGAAGCGGGTTCCGGCGCTGCGCCCGACATAGAAGGCGAGGAGCGAGAAGGCGAGGATCGCGAGCAGCAGGTAGCCGACCATGGAACGCCTCCCGGCGTGATTTCAGCAGGTCGGGAGGCCGGCCGGAGCCGGCCTCCCGGATAAGGTGTCAGCTGCCCGCGGTCATCGCGGTGCTGGAGGAGACGGCTTCGCGGGTGGCGTCGCGCTCCTCAGCGGAGAGCGGGATCAGGCCGCGCTCGGAGAGGTAGCCGCCCTCGCCGAAGCTCTCTTCCGAGACGTATTCGGTGACGAACTCTTCGAGACCGGGGATGACGCCCTTGTGGGCGTTCTTGACGTAGAAGTAGAGCGGCCGGGAGACGCCGTAGGAGCCATCGGCAATGGTCTCGGGTGACGGCTCGACGCCATCGATGGCCACCGGCTTCAGAGTGTCGCTGTTCTCGTAGAGGAAGGAGTAGCCGAAGATGCCGAGGGCGTTGGGGTCGGCATTGAGGCGCTGGACGATGAGGTTGTCGTTCTCACCGGCTTCGATGAAGGGGCCGTCCTGGCGCATGCGCGAGCAGGTGTCTTCCATCGCATCTTCTTCGAGAGCGGCGATGGCTTCGAATTCCTCGCAGCCTTCCATCATCACCAGCTCCACGAAGGCGTCGCGGGTGCCGGAGGTCGGAGGGGGGCCGAACACGGTGATTTCCATGTCGGGAAGCGAGGAGTCGATCTCGGACCAGTTGGTGTAGGGATTGGCAACAATCTCCCCGTCGACTTCGACTTCAGCGGCCAGCGCCTGGAAGATCTGGGCCTTGGTCAGGTCCATGTCGGGAGCCGACTGCGCGTGAGCTACGGAGAGACCGTCGTAGCCGATCAGCACCTCGGTGACGCTGTCGACACCGTTCTGCTGGCAGAGCTCGAACTCGGACTGCTTCATGGCCCGGGAGGCGCCGGTGATATCGGGATGGTCGGGGCCGACGCCGCCGCAGAAGATCTGCATGCCGCCGCCGGTGCCGGTGGATTCGACGACCGGAGCCGCACCGCCGGTCATTGCGGCGAACTGCTCGGACACAGCCTGGGTGTAGGGAAACACGGTGGACGAGCCGACGATGCGGATCTGCTCGCGGCTCTGGGCGAGGGCGGCCGTCGCATTCAGTGCGAGAATGGCGGTACCGACGTAGATTGCGATCTTCATGAGATATTCCCTTTCGCGGGACGGAGGTGGCGTTGACAGGCGCTCCGGCAATCCGGCCGCCCTGACGCCGCGCAACCTATTCGGCCCGTCACAGAGCTTTTATGACAGCCACACAAAGCTTTTGTGACGGCGCAAGCAATTGGAATTGCTCAGCTTCCGGGATTCTTTCCGGATTCGGCCTGTGGATATCCGCCACTATTGCGGCAGTTGCACCTCGACCCGCGTCCCCTCGCCTGGCCGACTCCTGATGGAGAGGGAACCGCGGTGCCGGGTCACGATGTGCTTGACGATGGCGAGCCCGAGGCCGGTACCCTTCTTGCGCCGACTGGATTCGGCGTCGACGCGATAGAAGCGCTCGGTAAGACGCGGGACATGGGCGGCATCGACGCCGGCGCCGTAGTCGGTGACCGAGACCAGGAGCCGCCCCTCCCCCGAGGACAGCGCGACGTCGACCTTGCCACCCTCGGCTCCGTACTTGATGGCGTTGTCGATCAGATTCTCGAACACCTCGTAGAGCTCGTTGCGCTCGCCGGTCACCGGTTGCGGCTCGGGGGGAACGGCGAGATTGAGAGCGACCTCGGCGGCCCGCGCCTGCGTCTGCAGGCCCTCGCAGACTTCCCGCAGCAGGCCGGCCACGTCCACCTGCCGTGTCGGGCGCACATGCTGGTGCATCTCGATCCGGCTCAGCGACAGCAGGTCGTCGATCAGCTTTGACATCCGCATCGCCTGGGTGCGCATGATGCCGAGGAACTTCTCGCGGGCGGCCGCGTCGCCGGAGGCCGGGCCGAGCAGGGTGTCGATGAAGCCGAGCAGGGAGGCCAGCGGCGTGCGCAGCTCGTGGCTTGCATTGGCGATGAAGTCGGTGCGCAGCGCGTCGAGGCGTTTCTCGTCGGTGAGACTGTGCAGGGTGATGATGAGCAGCCGACCGCCATCCTCGGCGGCGAGGGGAGCGACGCTCACCCGGTGCCAGGTCTCGGTTGGTACCGTCTGGTGCAGTTCCACCGTCTGCGCTGCCCCGCCGCCGCGGACTGCCTCGACGGCCGCCAGCAGTGGCGGAAAGCGCATCGACAGCGACAGCGGATGCCCCTCGCGGACGCTGGAGAACTGCGCCCGCGCCTCGGGGTTCCGGTGCAGCACGACCGCCCGGCTGTCGAGAACGATGCAGGGCTCCGGCAGGGCATCGACGGTGGACCGGACGGCCAGCAGGCTTGGGCCGGCCGCGCCCTCGTCCCCAGAGGGGCGTGGGGGTCGCGGCGCCGGCATCAGGGCTGCAGCCACAATCAGCAGGGCGACGGCCCCCATTGCCTCCAGCGCTGCAAGCCGCCCTGCTCCAGCCAGTACCAGCAGCAGCAGCACAGCCACCAGCAACAGCAGGCCGTTCCCCAGGAGCCTTTCGCGCAGCCGCTCAAGCCACATCTCGTCCCCGCTCCGTCATCGGCAGCATCCAATCCTTCCAGGCGGGCTTCAGCGCCTGTACCTCTGATGCCTGATAGCATGCGCGCCCCGCAGGCGGGCGACGTTCGCAGCAAAGTTTGACAGCCGATTGAAAAGTCATTCAACTGCTGGAAAGTGGCCGGAACGGCCCTGAAGTTCGGCCAGCGGGGGCAGAGAAGGTTGGGGTACAAGGCCAATGCTTGCCATCCGGCAGGTCTGCTGCCGCCGGTCCTGACGATCAACGGAGGCGGACGATCGCCCTTCGTGATCGTCTGCGACCACGCTTCCAACCGCATTCCGCCGGCCTATGGCAATCTCGGGCTGAAGCCGCATCAGCGTCTGACCCACATCGCCTGGGATCCGGGCGCCCTCGCCGTGTCGCTGCAACTTTCGAACATCCTCGACGCGCCGCTGGTACAGTCGACGGTGAGCCGGCTGGTCATCGACTGCAATCGCGGCCCACAGGCGGTCGATCTCATCCCCGTGGTGTCGGAGCGGACGCAGATCCCGGCCAATGCTGGGCTGCCGGAAAGCGAGCGGGCGGCGCGGCTTGCGGCGTTTCACACGCCGTTCCACAAGGCCATCGATGCCGTGCTCGACCAGCGGCAGGAAACGGGCCAGGAGGCCATCCTCGTCGCCATTCACTCCTTCACCCCCACCTATAAGGACGTGCCGCGACCATGGCCGATCGGCCTGATCCCGGGCATCGACGAGGACCTCACGCGGGCGCTGCAGGCGGCGCTTGCGGCGGAAAGCCTCGAGCTCAACATCGGCTGGAACGAACCATATGCGGCACGCAAGGAGGTCACCTACACGGTGGAGGAGCACGGGGACCGGCGGGGCCTGCCGACCACCATGGTTGAGATCCGCCACAACGAGATCCTGGAACCGGCGGGGGTAGCGCTGTGGAGCGGGAGGCTGGCACGGGCCCTCGAGGCGGCGCGGCTCGCCTGGCGGCCAGGCGCCGCCTCGGCTCGCGGCGGCGACGCGACAGCAACCGCCACGCCGATCCACTAGCCAGGACCACCACGTGCCCAGACCGATCCGCGCCTATGTCCACTATGTCGACCTGGTGAACCGGAAGATCGGTCGCTTCGCCATGCTGCTGATCTTCGTTTTGGCAGCGATCCTGCTCTATTCCACCCTCTCCCGCGTCGCCTTCGGCGTACCGGTCAACTGGGTGCTGGAGATGAGCCAGTTCCTCCTCTCCGCCTACTACCTGCTCGGTGGCGCCTATTCGCTGCAGCTCGATTCCCACGTGCGCATGGACCTGCTCTACAACCGGCTTTCGCCGCAGAAGCGTGCGGTAACCGATGCCATCACCATCCTGTTCGTGATCTTCTTCCTCGTGGTGCTGTTCCGGGGCGGCGTCTCCAGCACCGAGTACGCCATCACCTACAACCAGAAGAACTACACCTCCTGGGCACCACCGCTGTGGCCGATCAAGATCGTCATGACCTTCGGCATCTTCATGATGCTGCTGCAGGCGATCTCCAGCTTCTTCAAGGACGTGGCGATGGCGCGGGGCAAGCCGATCACATGAGCTCCGAACTCATCACACTGTTCATGTTCGCAACGCTGATGCTGCTGCTGCTCACGGGGCAGCGGGTGTTCGGCGTCATCGGTTTCGTCGGTTCGGCGGCCGCCCTCCTGCTCTGGGGACAGGGGTCGTCGGAGCTCCCCTTCAACGCCGCCTTCCAGGTGCTGAACTGGTACCCGCTGATCACCGTGCCGTTCTTCATCTTCATGGGCTACATGCTCTCGGAATCCGGCATCGCCGGCAGCCTCTACCGCATGTTCCACGTCTGGTTCGGACCAGTGCGCGGCGGGCTGGCGCTCGGCACCATCGGGCTGATGGTGGTGATCTCGGCGATGAACGGGCTGAGCGTCGCCGGCATGGCGATCGGGGCGACGGTGGCACTGCCGGAGCTGCTGCGCCGCGGCTACGACAAGGTCATGGTGACAGGAGTGGTGCAGGCCGGCTCCTCGCTCGGCATCCTGATTCCGCCCAGCGTCGTGCTTGTGCTCTACGCCATGATCGCGCGGCAGCCGGTGCTGCAGCTGTGGCTCGCCGGCATCGTGCCGGGCCTGCTGATGGCCACGGTGTTCTGCATCTACATCTATGTGCGCTGCCGCCTGCAGCCGGAGCTGGCCCCGGCGCTGCCGGTTGAGGAACGCCGCAGCATCTCGCGCCGCGAGAAGCTGCTGCTGCTGCGCGCCGGCTTCCTGCCGCTGATGGTCTTCGGAACCATGATGGGACTGTTCCTGACCGGCGTCACCAGCCTCGTCGAAAGCTCCGCCGTCGGGGCGCTGCTGGCGACCGCCGCGGCGCTGTTCTCGCGCCGGCTGAGCTGGACGGTCATGGAGGAGACCACCCGCAAGACGTTGGCCATCAGCTGCATGTTCCTCTGGATCATCCTCGCGGCGCTCTGCTTCGGTGCCGTCTATGACGGCCTCGGGGCGGTGCGGGCGATCGAGACGCTGCTGCTCCACACCTTCGAGCTCGACCCCTGGGGCATCCTCATCCTGATGCTGCTGAGCTTCGTCGTCATGGGCATGTTCCTCGACGACACGGCCATGCTGGTTATCGTCGCGCCGCTCTACATCCCGCTGGTCCGGACGCTGGGCTTCGATCTCATCTGGTTCGGCGTGCTCTACACCATCGCCTGCCAGATCGCCTACATCACCCCGCCCTTCGGCTATAACCTCTTCCTGATGCGGGCCATGGCGCCGCCGGAGATCAGCCTTGGGGACATCTACCGCTCGATTACGCCCTTCGTCGTGCTGATGGTGATCTCGCTCGCCCTCATCATGGTGTTCCCGCAGATCGCCCTGTGGCTGCCCAACCTCTATTCGGGGCGCTGAACCATGCGCGCTCACTCAGGTCATCGGTCATGAACAGCTAAGGCAAGGAGGGACACCGGCCACACCAACACCCGACAACCACCGGAGAAACGGGCAACATCACCGCCCCCCTCCGCAACCAAGGGAATGGAAAAGATGAGTCAGAACGAAAAGATCAACAAGCGCGACTTTTTCAAGAAGGCGGGCCTCGTTACCGCCGGTGCCGTCGGCAGCACCGCGCTCAGCATGCCCTATGTGAAGGCGCAGAGCCCGATCCGCTGGCGCCTGCAGACCTATGCCGGCCCGGCGCTGGCCGAGCACGTGATCAAGCCGGCGATCGACGACTTCAACAAGGCCGCCAACGGCGAGATGGAGATCGAACTCTACACCGCCGACCAGTTGGTGCCGCAGGGCGAGCTGTTCCGGGCGGTACAGCAGGGAACGATCGATGCAGCGCAGAGCGACGACGATTCCATGGCCTCGCCGGTCGACGTCTCGGTTTTCGGCGCCTATTTCCCGTTCGCCTCGCGCTACAGCCTCGACGTGCCGGTGCTGTGGAACCACTACGGGCTGAAGGAAATCTGGGAAGAAGCCTATGGCGAGATCCCCGGCGTCACCTGGCTCAGCGCCGGCGCCTGGGACCCCTGCAACTTCGTCACCACCAAGCCGATCCGCGCCATTGCCGACCTGCAGGGGCTGCGGGTGTTCACCTTCCCGACCGGCGGCCGCTTCCTCGAGCGCTTCGGCGTGGTGCCGGTGACACTGCCCTGGGAAGATATCGAGGTCGCGGTACAGACCGGCGAACTCGACGGGGTCGCCTGGTGCGGAGCCACCGAGGCCTACACGGTGGGCTGGGCCGACATAAACCAGTACTACCTGACCAACAACATCAACGGTGCCTGGGCCGGCTCCTTCTTCGCCAATTCAGAGAAGTGGGAGGCGGTGCCCGAGCACCTGAAGACGCTGTTCCGGCTGGCCATGGACTCGTCGCACTACTACCGCCAGCACTGGTACTGGTGGGGCGAAGCCCATTACCGCACGAAGGGCGGCAAGCTCGAGCTCACCACCATCCCCGAAGCTGAGTGGAAGCAGGTGGAGGACGAGGCGCTGAAGTTCTGGGACGAGATTGCCCAGACCAGCGAGCGCAACGCCAAGGTCGTGCAGATCCTCAAGGACTATGCCGAGACCATGCGGGCGGCCGGGGCGCCGTACCGCTACACCTAACCTACTCTGCCCGGCCGCCGGCGGCGGTCGGGCAGTTCCCACCAACTCCACCACCGTCGCGTCGCCGGAGAATTCCGATGCCAGCCTACTCGATCGACCAGTTGCGAGCCGATGTCCAGAACGGGGAGATCGACACGGTGCTTGTCGCCTTTCCCGACATGCAGGGGCGGCTGATCGGCAAGCGCTTCCAAGCCGAGTTCTTCCTCGAGGGCGCGAGCGACGAGACCCATGCCTGCGATTACCTGCTGGCCGACGACATCGACATGGAGCCGGTGCCCGGCTACGCCGCCGCCAGCTGGGATAAGGGCTATGGCGATTTCGTCATGAAGCCCGACCTCAAGACGCTGATGAAGACCAGCTGGCTGGAGGGCACGGCCATCGTCCTCGCCGACGTGCTCGACCACCACCACCATGAACCGGTGCCGCATTCGCCGCGGGCCATGCTGCAGCGCCAGCTGGCGCGCCTTTCGGATCTCGGCCTCACGGCCAACTTCGCCTCGGAACTCGAGTTCTACCTGTTCGACGAGAGCTTCCGCTCCGCCTGGGACAAGGGCTACCGCAACCTCAGCGCCGCCGGCTACTACATCGAGGACTACAACATCTTCCAGACCACGAAGGAGGAGGGCGTAATGCGCGCGGTGCGCAAGCACCTGCAGGCCTCCGGCATCCCGGTCGAGAACTCCAAGGGCGAATGGGGGCCCGGACAGGAGGAGATCAACGTCCGCTATGCCGATGCGCTGACCATGGCCGACCGGCACGTCATCATGAAGAACGGCATCAAGGAAATCGCCCACCTGCAGGGCAAGGCCGTGACCTTCATGGCCAAGTGGGACTACGGGCTCGCCGGATCCTCGAGCCACGTCCACATGTCGCTCGCCGGCAAGGGCGGCAACGCCTTCCACGATCCCACCGGCGAGTTCGGGATGTCGCAGATGATGCGCCACTACGTCGCGGGGCTGCTCGCCTATGCCGGCGACATCACCTGGTTCCTTGCCCCCTACGTCAACTCCTACAAGCGCTTCCAGGTCGGCACCTTCGCGCCGACGAAGGCGGTCTGGAGCCGCGACAACCGCACGGCCGGGTTCCGCCTCTGCGGCGAGAACAGCAAGGGCATTCGCATCGAGTGCCGGATCGGCGGCGCCGACCTCAACCCCTACCTCGCCTATGCCGCGTTGCTGGCGGCCGGGCTGCGGGGTATCGAGGAGAAGCTCGAGCTGGCGCCGCCGTTTTCCGGCGATGCCTATGGTGGCGCCGAGCTGCGGGACGTGCCGAAGACCTTGCGCGACGCGATCGCGGCCCTCAAGAGCTCGGACATGCTACGGCAGGCGATGGGTACCGAGGTCGTCGACCACTATGTTCACACCGCCGAATGGGAGCAGTTCGAGTATGACCGGCGGGTGACCGACTGGGAGTTGAAGCGGGGGTTCGAGCGCAGCTGACCCGACTGCCGCAACGTAGCAGCCGCGCCCCTTGACTTGCACGCCGCGACGCGCGACCGCTCAGTCCCGGCAAAGCCGCCCACGGGCGGCGCTGCCGCCAGCAGAAGCAATGGAGTACTCATGACCGAAACGGTGAAGATCGTGTCGCCGATCGACGGGCGCACCTACGCGGAGCGGCCCTTGGCGAGCGGCGCGGAGATCGAAGCGGCAGTGGCGCGGGCCCGGCAGGCGCGGGCGCTGTGGCGCGAGGTCACCGTCATGGAGCGCGCCCGGCATCTCGAGCACTTCCTCTATGCTCTGCTGGCGCAGAACGACGAGATCGTGCCGGAACTGGCGTGGCAGATGGGCCGGCCTGTGCGATATGGCGGGGAGGCGCGCGGCGTCGAGGAGCGTACCCGCCACATGCTCGATATCGCCGAGCCGGCGCTGGCGCCGATCGAGAAGCCGGGCAAGGACGGGTTCCGGCGATGGATCGCACGGGAGCCCGTCGGCACGGTGATGGTCATTGCGCCCTGGAACTATCCCTACCTGACCGCCGTCAACTCGATCGTGCCGGCGCTGATGGCGGGCAACGCGGTCATTCTCAAGCATGCCAGCCAGACGCTGCTGGCCGGGGAGCGGTTCGCCGCTGCCATGAAGGCGGCCGGCCTGCCGGATGGGTTGTTCCAGACGCTGGTGCTCAGCCATGGCGACACCGAAAAGCTGATATCCTCCGGCGCCATCGACCACGTGAACTTTACCGGATCGGTGGAGGGGGGACGGCGGATCGAGCGCGCGGCGGCCGGCACCTTCGCCACGCTCGGGCTGGAACTAGGCGGCAAGGACCCAGCCTATGTGCGGCCGGATGCGGTGGTCGAGCAGGCAGTCGAGGGGCTGGTCGACGGCTCCTTCTTCAACTCCGGCCAGAGCTGCTGCGGGGTGGAACGCATCTATGTTCACGCCGATGTCTACGACCGCTTCGTCGATGGCTTCGTAGCGGCGGCGCGCGGCTGGACCCTCGGCAACCCGCTGGACCCGGAGACGGTGGTGGGACCGATGGCGACGGGCCGCTTCGCCGACCATGTGCGCGGCCAGACGCTGGAGGCGCTGCGCAAGGGCGCCAAGGCGCACCTCAATACCCGGCACGACCTCGACGAGGAGAGCTCGCCCTATCTCGCGCCGGAAGTGCTGACCGCGGTCAACCACCAGATGGCGGTGATGCGCGAGGAGAGCTTCGGTCCGGTGGTCGGCATCATGAAGGTCGCCGACGACGACGAGGCGGTGACGCTGATGAACGACAGCCCCTACGGCCTGACCGCCTCCATCTGGACGGCCGACCTCGACGCCGCCGCCAGCCTCGGCAGTCAGATCGAAACCGGCACCGTGTTCGCCAATCGCTGCGACTATCTCGATCCGGCGCTGGTGTGGACCGGGGTCAAGGATACGGGCAAGGGCGGCGCCCTTTCCGAGATCGGCTACGCCAACCTCACGCAGCCGAAATCCTATCACCTGAAGGAAGTGTAGCGGCATGGAGATCAAGGCCAACTGGAACTATCCCACTGCGGTCCGCTTCGGCGCCGGGCGGATCAGGGAGCTGCCCGAAGTCCTGCAGGCGGCGGGCATCCGAAAGCCCCTGCTGGTCACCGATGCCGGCCTCGCAGAGCTACCGGTGACGCAGGACGTTCTCGCCCTGCTGCGAGGAGCGGGGGGCGATGTCGGCCTGTTCTCGGAGGTGAAGCCTAATCCGGTTTCGGCCAATGTCACAGCCGGTATCGAGGCGCTGCGGGCGGGCGGCCATGACGGAGTGATCGCCTTTGGCGGCGGCTCGGGGCTCGACACCGCCAAGGTCATCGCCTTCATGGCCGGGCAGACGCGGCCGATGTGGGATTTCGAGGATATCGGCGACTGGTGGACGCGCGCCGATCCGGCGGGGATCCTGCCGATCATCGCGGTGCCGACAACGGCAGGCACCGGTTCCGAGGTCGGACGGGCGGGCGTCATCACCGACGAGGCCACCCACACCAAGAAGGTGATCTTCCATCCGCTGATGATGCCGAAGGTCGTCATTGCCGATCCTGAACTGACGGTCGGCATGCCGCGCTTCATCACCATCGGGACCGGGTTCGACGCCCTCGCGCACTGCCTCGAGGCCTATTGCGCGCCCGGCTACCACCCGATGGCCGACGGCATTGCCGCCGAAGGCGTGCGGCTGGCGCTGGAGAACCTGCCCAAAGTGGCGGCTGCCCCGGCGGATATCGCCGCCCGGGGCCATATGATGAGCGCCGCGGCCATGGGTGCCACCGCCTTCCAGAAGGGCCTCGGGGCCATCCACTCGCTGTCGCACCCGGTGGGGGCGCTCTACGACACCCATCACGGCATGACCAACGCGCTGTTCATGCCCTATGTGCTGGCGGTTAATCGCGATGCCATCGAGGCGCGGATCGCGCGGCTCGCCGCCTATTGCGGTATGCCGCCGAGCTTCGACGCTTTCCTCCGCGCCATCCTGGCGCTGCGCCAGAAGCTCGACGTCCCTCACCGGCTCGGTGATTTCAACGTCGACGCACAGAAGCGCGACCTGATTGGCGAGATGGCGATCGTCGACCCCACGGCTGGCGGCAACCCATTGCGCCTGACGAAGGACTTGGCGCTCGAGATCTTCGACCGGGCCGTGGAAGGCCGGGTGTAGGGGGCACCTCCCCGGCTGTCATCCCTGCGAAAGCAGGGATCCATGGTGGTACGCGTGCAGAAGCCGGCCAGGAGTCGCTGCGCTACGCCACATGGCCTCCCTCCACGCGCCGCGCTGCGGAAATCTGGTCCCTGCTTGGGCAGGGATGACCCGGGTTGGTTGCGAGCGCAGCCTGCCTAGGCTGCGGCCTGCGCCGTCGCCGAGGCACCCTTCTCGAAGAGCGAGCTCAGATGCCTGGCGACCGCTTCCCGGAAGCGCGCATCCGCCGGCAGGTCGGTGCCGAAGATCTCGGTCACCGCCAGCAGCCCGTCGGCCAGCTTCCCCGCGTCCCGCCCCGCCGCGTCGGCAGTCTGGCGCAGCCGCACCGCATGCGGGTCCTTCACTTCGATCGGATTGCCGGCCTCGTCGATACCAGTGACGTAGCGCATCCAGGCGGCAACGCCGAGGGCGAGACAGTCTATCCCCTGCCCGGCCCGCAGGCGGTCGCGGATGGTGCCGAGCAGCCGCTGCGGCAGCTTCTGGCTGCCGTCCATGGCGATCTGCCAGGTGCGGTGCTGCAGCGCCGGGTTGGCGAAACGCTCGAGCAGGCGGTCGCGATAGGCTTCGAGGTCGGGGCGCGGCATCGGCAGGGTCGGCATCACCTCCTCACTCATCAGCCGGTGCACGAGGCGGCGAATGGCGGGATCCGCGATGGCGTCGGCGACATACTGATGGCCGGCGAGATAGCCGAGATAGGCGAGGGTCGAGTGGCTGCCGTTGAGCAAGCGGAGCTTCATCAGCTCGTAGGGCTCGACGTCGTCGACGAGTTCGGCGCCGACAGCTTCGAAAGCCGGCCGGCCCTGCGGGAAATGGTCCTCGATCACCCACTGCGTGAACGGCTCGGTGACGATCGGCCAGGCATCCTCGAGACCGGTGAGCTCACGGATGGCTGCGCGGTCGGCGTCCGCCGTCGCCGGAACGATGCGGTCGACCATGGTGCCGGGGAAAGCGACGTGCTCGGTGATGTACCCCGCCAGCTCCGGGTCCTGCAGTTCGGCGAGACGGGTGACGATGCGGCGCGTGGTGGCGCCGTTGGCAGGGAGGTTGTCGCAGCTCATCACCGCAAAGGGGGCGGTGCCGGCGGCGCGGCGGCGGGCGATGGCGGCGACGATCAGCCCGGGGGCGCTCACCGGGTCGTCCGGGTGGGCGAGGTCGTGGACGATGTCGGGGTGGCGGGGATCGAGCTCGCCGGTCGCCGGATCGTGGCAGTACCCCTTCTCGGTGACCGTCAGCGAGACGATGCGGATGCGGGAATCCGACAAGATATCAAGAAGTTCAGCGCGCTGGGCGTTGGCATCGAGGACGTCGAGCAGCGAGCCGATGACGCGGCAGGCAGTGCCGGAGGCGTCGCGGATGGCGAGGGTGTAGAGGAAGTCCTGGGGGGCCAGCGCCTCGCGCGTGTCGGGCCGCCGCAGGGAGGCGCCGACGATGCCCCAGCTGGCATCTTTCTCGAGGATATCGTCGACATAGGCGGCCATGTGGGCGCGGTGGAAGGCACCGATTCCGAGGTGTACGATGCCGGGGGTGACGGCCTCGCGATCGTAGGAAAAGCCATCAAGACGGACGGAGTCTGAACGAAGGCTCTGGGCATTGAGGCGGATCATCGGCGGCGGCTCCCTGATTGCGCCGGGACCATAGCCAAGGCGCAGCGGCGCGACCAGAGTGGTATCAGGCGCGGTGGTTGCCAGCGCCCATTATCCCCGGCATAACCCCGCGACACGGCAACAGGGGCAGGTGGATTGAGCAAACGCTTTGTCAGCATCGGCGAATGCATGATCGAGATGTCCGGCGGCGAGGCCGGGCAGTACCGGCTCGGCTTCGCCGGCGACACGCTCAACACCGCCTGGTATGCGCGGGCGCTGCTGCCCGCGGACTGGCAGGTGGACTATGTCACCGCCCTTGGCGACGACCTCTATTCCGACCAGATGCTGGCGTTCTTCGCGAAGGCCGGCATCGGCACCGGCCATATCCGCCGGATCGCCGGACGGCGGCCGGGCCTCTACCTGATCCATCAAGCCGCGGGCGACCGGCACTTCACCTATTGGCGCGACCAGGCGGCGGCGCGGCAGGTGGCCGACGATCCTGAGGCATTGCAGCAGGCGCTGACCGGAGCCGACATCATCTACTTCTCCGGCATCAGCCTTGCGATCCTCACGCCGCGGGCGCGGGGGGCGCTGATGAAAGCCATCGTCGCCGCCCGCAACGGCGGCGCCCGGGTGGTGTTCGACCCGAACCTCCGCCCGCGGCTCTGGACGACGCCGGAGATCATGGCCTCGACCATCACCGCCGCCGCAACGGTGGCGGACCTCGTGCTGCCGACGCATTCGGACGAGGCCCCGGTGTTCCGTGATGCCTCCCCCGAGGCGACGGCGGATCGCTACCTGGCGCTCGGGGTGGAAGAGGTGGCGGTAAAGGATGGCGCCGATCCGGCACTGGTCGCGACTGCCAACGAGCGTGCAACCGTCCCGGCGCCTGCGGCCCAGCGCGTGGTGGACACCACCGGTGCCGGCGACTCCTTCAACGGCGCCTATCTCGCGGCACGTCTCGCGGGCCGGTCGCCGGCCGAAGCGGCAGCGGCGGCGCACCGCCTCGCGGGCATCGTCATCGGCCACAAGGGGGCGCTGGTGGCGCCCGAACTGCTGGAGCGGCAGTCCTAGACTCTGCCGCTGCCGCCGTTGTCCTTGTGGTAGATGTCGCGGGTCCCCGCCTCCGTACGCCGCTCCTCGCGCGGCGTGCGCCGCCCGCCACGCATCATGCCGTAGGCGATGGCGATGCCGAGAATGATGGTGCCGCCGACCACCGCAAGAAACCAGGGCGTCGTCAGCAGGGCGATAAAGCCGTGTGATTCAAGGGTCGTTTCCATTGCGCGTCTCCTTTCCGGGTCAACGGCAGGCTGGACGCGGAGTTGCAATGGCGGGTCAGAACATGCCCTCGCCGCTTTCCATGTAGTCGATCTCCTCGGGGGTCGACTGGCGGCCGAGCGCGGCGTTGCGGCGCGGATAGCGGCCGAAGCGGCGCAGCACCTCGACATGGGCGAGTTCGTAGTCGAGCGTCTCCTGATTGCCGAGCGCCGTGAACAGCCGCACCGCCTCCTCATGGACGAGCAGCGATTCCGAATGCATATAGGGCATATAGACGAAGAGCCTGCGATCGGCATCGATGGTCAGGTCGTAGCCGCCGGCCACCGCCTCCTGCGCCAGGGCCAGGGCCATCGGGTCCTGCGCGAAGGCCTGCGGCGAACCCCGGTGGAGCTGGCGCGAGAACTGGTCGAGGACGATGATCTCGGCCAGCCGCCCCGGCGCCGTCCGCCGCCACTTCCAGGCCTCGCCGCGGGCCACCGCCGCGTGGGTCTCGGCAAAGCCGGCCGCGAGGCGGGCATCGAACTCCGCCTCGCCGCCGAACCAGTCGTCCTGGCCGTGCTCGACGAACCAGAACTCGAGAACCTCTTCCGCACCGCGCATGTTTGCCTCCGTCGCTTCGGGACACATGGTTAGCCCAGTTCGCCGTCGACGAGAACAGCGGGATTCTATGCCGGGTTTTCACCATTCCTTTTCCGTAAGGGACTATGATCACGGGCGCGGCTGCCGCCATCAAAGGACACCAGTATGCGACTCGTGAAGCTCGACGGCCAGGAGGGCGGCCCGATCTACATCAACCCCGAACACGTGGTGGCGGTGCGCAAGGCCCTGCGCGATACCCGCGTCGAAACCGTCGCGGGGCACCACGCCGTGATCGGCGACCCCGCCCAGATCGCCCGGCTGCTGGGGGCCGAGGAACTGCAGATCGACATCACCGCCCCCAAGATGATCGAGCGGTAGGAGGCTGATGCCGCGCTCTCGATGCCGCGGCTCCTTGGCCTTCTCCCCTCCGTGGGATAAGGTGGCGACAGCCGAGGGGGGCTCTCGACTGGCAGTGAAGGAGCCGAATCTCCCCCTCATCCGCCCTTCGGGCACCTTCTCCCACGGAGGGGAGAAGGCGCTGACTGCGGCGATCGAGGCAAGAGCTGCCCCCGGGCACTGCCCCTAAACCGTCACGATCGCCTTGATCAGCCCGTCGCGGCTATGAACCCAGTTCGGCATGTCGACCGTGACGCGGTCGAAACTGGTGGTGTGGGTGGCGAGGCTGTCGGTCGGAACCAGCCCCTGCCGGATCGACTCCATGACGTGCTCGAAGTCCTGCCTTGTGGCGTTGCGTGAGGCGCGGATGGTGAGCTCGCGCCGGTGCACCTCGGCGTCCGGCCAGACAAGGTCACCCTTGATGAGGCCGACGAGAGTATAGGATCCGCCATTGCGGACGTGAAAGATGGAGGCGTTCATGGCCCGGATGGAGCCGGTGGCGTCGAAGACGGCATCGAAGCCGGTACCGCTCGTGGCCCGGAAATCGTCGCCTTCGAGTTCGCCAGTGTCGAAGGCGCGGAAGCCGAGGGTGCGGGTCAGCGCAATCTTGTCCGGCGCCGCGTCGATGACGGTCACGTCGGCCCCGGCGATGCGGGCGAAGTAGGCGACCCCCAGCCCGATCGGTCCGCTGCCGACCACGAGCGCCCGCTCGCCCGGCTGCAGCTCCGCACGTCGCACGGCGTGGGCACCGATGGCGAGGAACTCCACCATCGCAGCGTCCCGCAGGCTGAGCCCGTGGGCCCGATAGAGATTGCCATGCGGCATGACGATCTCCTCGGCCATGCCGCCCTCGGCATGGACCCCGATCACCCTGAGCGTCTCGCAGCAATTGGTCTTGCCCTCACGGCATGCCGGGCAGCCGCCGCAACTGAGGTAGGGATTGACGACCACCGGGTCCCCCGCTTTCAGCTCGCCGCTGCCGTTGGGGTCGAGCACCGTCCCCGATAGCTCGTGGCCGATGACCCTCGGATACTCGAAAAAGGGAAAGTTCCCCTCGAAGATGTGGTAGTCGGTGCCACAGATGCCGATGTGCCGGATGCCGACGCGGGCCCAGCCCGGCTGCAGCGCCGGCGGCGCGATGTCGACGAGTTCGAGCCGGCCGGGGGCGGCGCAGGAAATGGCTTGCATCAGGGAATCCTCGTTTCCGCGTCATGATAGCGGCGACGATGCCCTTGGGAAGAGGCCTCAGCTGCGACGGCGGGACAGCTGGCGCAGCTCTCGCTTGGGGCGGTCGTCGAAGACGGTGCGGCCGCCGTACTGCTTGGCCCGGGCGCGTTCCTCTTCGATGTAGGCCGGAAGCGACGGCCCCGTCGCCATCGGCTCCAGCTCCCGGGCCTGGCGGTCGAGGCGCTGCATCGCCGCAAGCTCCTCGCCGGCACCGAGGCGGGCCCGGCCGACCGCCGACTTCAGCACGCGGATGGTCTCGTCATAGACCGTGAGCGGGACGGGGAAGGGATGCCCGTCCTTGCCGCCATGCGCCATGGAGAAGCGCGCGGGATCGGCGAAGCGGTGCGGAGCGCCATGCACGACCTCGGCCACCATGGCCAGCGAACGCACGGTGCGGGCGCCGATGCCGGGGACCAGCAGCAACTCGGCGAAATCGACGGGGCCGCGGTCGGCGGCAGCGGCGAGGCTGCCATGCAGGCGGCGCAGCATGACGTCGGCAGGACGCACGTCATGATGCGTCGGCATCACCAGGTGCGGCAGGAAGGGCTGATCGGCCGGGTGGGCGGCAGGCGGTGCGGCGTCGACCCCCGCGAGCCGCCCGACCTCGCCGACGATGCGGTCGGGGCCGAGATCGGCGAGGAGCTCGAGCTGCGCCTGCCGCGAGCGGGCGGCGCGGCGGTCGGTGAGGTTGACGATCTCCCCCTGCCCCATACCCTCGATGGCGGCGTGCGGCTGCTCGACGAAGCTCATGAGCCCGTCGGATTTCCAGTGGTAGCGGCGGGCCTGCCCCGCGTCACCCTTCATGCCCTGCTGCACCACCACCCAATGGCCGTCATCGGCGACGATGAAGCCGTGGAGGTAGAGATCGAAGCCGTCCTGGACCGCTGCGCTGTCGACCTTGGCGACGAGCCGGCTGGCCCGGGCCAGAGCCGCGCCGTCGAAGCCGACCCGGTCGCCGATGGCGACGAGTTCCTGCGGGGTCTGCCGCGAATGTCGGCCGCGGCCGCCGCAGACATGGAGGCCGAGTTCGCCGGAAAGCGGCGTCAGCCCGCGCTTCAGCGCGCCGATGACGCTGGTGGTGATGCCGGAGGAGTGCCAGTCCATGCCCATCACCGCACCGAAGGACTGGAACCAGAAGGGATGCGACAGGCGCGCCAGCAGTTCATCCCGGCCGTATTCGTGGATGATCGCTTCGCAGATCACGGCGCCCAGGCGGGCCATGCGGGTGGCGAGCCAGGCGGGCACGCGGCCGCCGTGAAGGGGGAGATCGGCGCTGCCGGAGCGGTTTGCCATGCGGACTTCCTGGGGGGCGGGCCCGAACACTCTACAGGGAACAGAGCAGGAACACCAGGGGACGCCGGCGCGGAGATGTCTCCGTGACCGGTTCCCATCGGGTGCAGAATCCCACATGAGTGCAGATGGAAGCGACGGAGGCGAGATTGAACTTTGCCAGCGACAACTGGTCCGGGGCGACGCCCGAGGTGATGGCGGCGATCGCCCGCCACAACGGCGGCTTCGCGCCGGCCTATGGCGGCGATATGGCGACCGCGGAGATGGGACAGCGGTTCAATGCGGTGTTCGACACGGAGGTCGAGGTCTGGTGCGTCGGCTCCGGCACTGCCGCCAACGCGCTCAGCATGGCGGCGGCGGCGCGGCCGGGCGGGCTGATCCTCTGCTCGGAAACCGCGCATCTCTATCACGACGAACTGGGCGCTGCGGAGTTCTTCAGCGGCGGCATGAAGTTGGTGACGGTGCCGTCGCAGCACGGGCTGATGTCGGCAGAGGCACTGGCGGAAACGCTGGCGCGCTTTCCCGCCGGCAACCGCACCGGCCGGCCGACGGTGCTGTCGCTGACGGAAGCCAGCGAGCTCGGCACGGTGTATGGCCCCGACGCGCTCCACGCCCTCGCCGGAATTGCCCATGCCGCCGGCATGGTGGTGCACATGGACGGCGCCCGCTTCGCCAACGCCGTCGCCACCCTCGGCACAACACCGGCCGCGCTCAGCTGGCAGGCCGGCATCGACATCATGAGTTTCGGCGCCACCAAGAACGGCTGCTGGGCCGCCGATGCCGTAGTGGTATTTGCACCGCAGCGTTTCGGCGATCTGGCGACGCTCCGGCAGCGTTCCGGCCATACAGCGAGCAAGTCGCGCTTCATGGCCGCACAGTTCGAGGGTTATCTCGAGGACGGGAACTGGCTGCGGACGGCAGCGCATGCCAACGCCATGGCGCAACGGCTCGTTGCCGGCATCGCCGCCAGTGGCAGTGCGCGGCTGGCGTGGGAGCCGCAGGCCAACGAGGTGTTCGCGGTCCTGACGCAGGCGGCGGTCGCGCGGCTGCGGGCAGCGGGCGCGGCGTTCCACGAATGGCCGGCGGACGACGTGGCGCTCGCGGCAGACGAGGTGCTGGTACGGCTGGTGACGAGCTGGGCGACGGACCGGGAGGAAGTGGAGGCCTTTGTGGGGCTACTGTGAAGCCCGCGTTCGCTGCTACCCCTCCCTGTCCCTCCCGCAAGGGGAGGGCGTGCATCGGGGATGTCGCACCATGCTGCACCACCCACCGGCCGGCACCTCCCCCTGCGGGGGAGGATGGGAGGGCGCCGAGCCCGGAGGCCTCCCGCTCCCGCGGGGTGCTCCCGGCTCCGTGGCCGGGAACACCCTACACGCTCACTCGGGCCCGAGGTCGCAGTCGACGCCGCCGCCGGGCAACGAGCTCATGCCGCCACCGGCATCGTCGCAGCGCTGGGTGAGCTGGTCGATGTCGCAGGCGTCCGGATCGGCGGCTATGGATTCCGTACAGGTATCTTTGACGGGACCCTTGCCGATGGCGAGCTGGGCCGTGCCGCCGTTCTGATGGCCTGGCCCGACGCGCGTCGGGCCGGCCTGAGCTGCCCCGGAACCGATGGCCAGGACGACCGCGGCGACAGCGATGACAGTGCGGTTGGTCTTCATGGTGCGTCTCCATTGCAAAGTTGCTCTTGCGAGCGATGCGGAGACTTTGGGCAGAAGCGGCTGAACCCACTTTGAATCGCGATGTCATTTGAGGTTCAGTCCACAGCAGGGGTCACCGCGCCCCCAGTCGGCGCTTCCTCGGCCCACCACCGGCCGTCATCCCGGCGCAGGCCGGGACCCAGTAAGCACCGCACTGCCGGCAGTTCAGAAGCGGTGCAGACTGCTGCACCGCGCACGAACCGCATGTCTGGTGGGTACTGGGTCCCGTTTGACAACGGGACGACGACCGGTGGGCCGGGGGCGTCCGGTGCAGGAGCCGCAGACCCTCATACCGCACCCTTCAGGCCTCTCCCCCATCAGTCCAGACGCTACCACCGGCCGTCATCCCGGCGGAGGCCGGGACCCAGTAAACACCGGCGGTGCAGATGCGGGGACGGGCTGCGGCACCGCGGAACGAGGATGACGACCGGGGGGTGGCGGTTTTGGTGTCACCCACCCACCAGCACCTGCACCAGGTTCTGCGACGGGTCGCGGACCTCGATGCCGCGATCGACATCGTCGACCGCCACGCCTAGCGCCGCCAACCGCTGGCGGACCCCGGCCAGCGTCTGCGCATCTGGAACATTGATCGTAAACCAGCGCAGGCCGGCGGCGTCGGCGGGCGCCGGATGGGCGCCGCGGCCGGCCCAGATGTTGAAGGCGATGGCATGGGGCATGTAGTCGAGGCCGACATCGCCCATGCCCCAGTTGCGCATGATGAAGAGGCCGCCGAAGCCGATGCCATCGCGGTAGAAGCGCATCGCCTGCTCGAGGTCGTTGACGTGGACATGCACATGGCCGATCCGCACGCCGTCGGGCACGGTGCCCTCGAGGACCGGTGCCGGTCCGAGCTCCGCCAGCAGGCCGTCGACGTCGATCGGCTCCCGCCCGGAATGCGGGCGGCCGTCGGCGGCATGCACATAGAGACCCTCATCCGGCTCGCCGATGCGGCCGCGCCAGGGCGTCTCGAAGGTGATTTCGATGCCGTTGCCGTCCGCGTCCCAAAGATAGATCGCCTCCGACACCAGATGATCGGTGGGCGAGGCCTGCACCCCCCGCTGCACGGCACGGACCAGCAGCTGCGCGAGGTCGGCGCGGGTGGGGACGTGGATGGCGACATGGTAGAGACCGGTGGTGTTGCGGACGACGGGACGCCGGGCGCCGGTCTCGAGCTCGATCAAGACCCTGCCGCCGGCACCGAGGCGCAGGAGGTTGCCGTCCTCGGAAAGCAGCTGCAGGCCCACGGTGTCACGCCAGATGCCGAGGGCGGCGTCGCGTGCGGTGACGGCGAGGCGAACGGGGCCGAGGGTGGTGGTCAGCGGCAGCTGCGGCGCCGTGCGGACGTCGGCCTGCGATTCGATGGTGGGCACGGTCGCATCTCCTGTCGGCCGAGGCGGCCGTCTCCGCAATATGGGGCGGACGATCGGCCGGCGCTACCGCGTGCGGGTGGAGACAGTGTTCGACGTTCCCGGACAAGTGGCAACGGCGCGATCCCCAAGGGGACCGCGCCGCCGCTCGCCGCACCCACCGGGGTGGAGAGTGCGGCAAGGTCGTCAACTCAGGTGGAAACCACCCGCCGCCGGTACTCGCTGGCCGCAAGGACGGCGAGGGCGGCGAAGATCAGCCCACCGACCATCTGCATCCAGTCGATGCTGGCCAGCAGCGACTGCAGCATGGCGTTGGTGTCCGCCGACAGCGCCGTCAGCAGCTCCGTCTCGATGTTGTCGCGGTCGGGTCCGAACTCGAGCCGGCGGCGCAGGTAGTTGAGGATGTAGCCGCCCCGCGGCCCCGCATCGAAAAAGAAGAGGTTTTCGACCAGCCCCAGCATGCCGGGGATAAGGAAGGCGAGCGGGATGCTCCAGCGCCGGAACACCGTGGAGAGGCCCCCCACCCAGGCGAAGAACGGCGCGTACCAGAGGAGGGCGAGGACCAGATGCACGAGGGCGTAGAAGCCGAGCTGCACTGAGCTTGTCAGCACCTCCAGCACGCCCGGCACCTCGAGCCCCGGCATCATGATGACGGCGAGTCCGGTGAGCCCGTAGAGCAGGATGCCGCTGACGATGAGCGCTGCGAATATCAGCGCTGGCAGCAAGGTCATGCCGGCCAGCATCTTGGAGGAGAGGACGGTGAAGTCCGATACCGGCATCGACTTCCAGAACAGCATGGCGTTGTTGCGCCGGTCGGCACTGAAGGCATCGGCGTAGTAGAAGAACAGCGCCACCATCAGGTAGAGGGACCACAGCGCCCCCATGCCGAGAAAGCCGACCTCGAAGAACTTGAGTGCCGAGGTGGCGCCGATCTCGTAGGGGACGCGCACCTTGTTGAACAGGAGCGCGGCCGCGAGGGCGAGGGTCACCAGCGAGAGGATGGTGGCGGGGGCGTAGAGGAAGGCACCCCGGTGTTCGAGATATTCCCGCCTGATGAGCGCGGTCATGGTCTTCATCTTGGTTCTCCGGCGCCGGGCGTGCGCTGCATCAGCGCCACGAACAGATCGCTGAGGCTCGGGGTGGAGACGGCGCCAAAATCGGCGAGGCGGTCGCGGTCGACGCCGTCGAAGACCATGGCCGTCTGGCCGAAGCGGGTCTCGGCGTAGATGGGGCCGAGGGCGCGCGCGGCTTCGACGTTCGCCGGGTCGACCAGCACCTGCGCGTAGCGGGTGGAGACGGTCTCCATCTGCATGTGGAGGATGAGGTCGCCGTCGCGGATGAACATGATGTCAGAGAGCATGAACTCGATCTCGTCCACCTGGTGGGTGGTGATCAGCAGCGTCCGCTCCTCGGTCATGTAATCCTCGAGCAGGCGGCGGTAGAAGCGCTTGCGGTAGGTGATGTCGAGGCCGAGGGTCGGCTCGTCGAGGACCAGGAGCTTGGCATCGATGGCCATGACCACGGCGAGGTGGAGCTGCGCGATCATACCCTTACTGAGGTTCTTGATCTTGGCATCCATCCGGACGTCGGTGCCGTCGAGGAAGCTGCGGGCTTTCTGCTGGTCGAAATTGGGGTGGATGTTGGCGATGAGCGCGAACAGCTCGCGCACCCTGAGGAAGCGCGGCAGGCTGGCGACGTCGGAGATGAAGGCGACGTTCTCCATCAGCCGAGCCCGTTTCTGGTAGGGGTCCTCGCCCAGCACCCGCACCGTCCCCTCGTAGGAAGTGAGGCCGAGCAGCGCGTTCAGCGTCGTGGTCTTGCCGGCGCCGTTGTGGCCGACGAGGCCGTAGATGCGGCCGGGCGGGATGTCGAAATCGAGCCCGTGCAGGATCTCCGTCTTGCCGAAGTGCTTGCGCAGACCACGGGCGGAGACGATGGGGGCGGGGGCGGTCTCACTCATTTTCGGCGCTCTCCTTGAGCAGCTGTGCGGGATCGAGTTCGAGGGCCCGGATCTGGGCGACGATGCGCGGCCAGTCCTCGGCGAGAAACTTGCTGCGCTCATGGGCGAGGAGTTTTTCGCGGGCGCCGGGATTGACGTACATGCCCATGCCCCGGCGGCTCTCGACGACGCCGGTGTCGACCAGCGACTGGTAGGCCTTGGTTACCGTCAGGGGATTGACCGAGAGATCGGCAGAGATCTGCCGCACCGAGGGGAGGACTTCACCTTCCTTGGCCGTCTTCTTCAGTATCATCTCGATGATCCTTTGCCTGATCTGGATGAAGATGGGCTGGCTGTCGTTGAACTGGCTCATGTGTGATGCCTTAGTAGTGTTATAGTTATGTAGCACACCATAACGATGAGTCAAGCGGGGGGAAGGGAAGAGCTTTGCCATCGGCCCGCCGCTCTGGATCGCCCGCATGAAGCGGGCGATGACGGCCGGTGGTTCGGTTGGCGCGCCGTGGTTTTGAGTTCGCGCGGCGTGGGTTTGGGTGGCGGTGGCGAGTCGTCGTGGGTGGCTCCGCCCGCGCCGCCGCCATTCCCCGACATCGAAGTGCGCGCCCGCCCTAGCCGCCGCCATCCCCCGAAGCCGCAGTTGGCCCCGCCCTCGCCGCCGTCTTTCCCCGACTTGTTCGGGGGACCCAGCAGGGCGGCGTCTGCCGCCCGAAAATCCTCTGCTCTCCGGCTCGCCGCCTTGGGTCGCCCGAATGAAGCGAGCGATGACGGCCGAGGGTCTGGGTTGGCGGCCTCGGCGCTTGCCGCCCGGCTCAGGCCCTCCCGAACTCGTCCTCGATGCGGATGATGTCGTCTTCGCCGAGATAGGAGCCGGTCTGCACCTCGATCAGCTCGAGCTGGATCTTGCCGGGGTTAGCGAGGCGGTGGGTGCAGCCGAGCGGCAGGTAGATGGATTCGTTCTCGCTGAGCATCATCACCTTGCCGTCGATGGTGACCTCGGCGGTGCCGGTGACGACGATCCAGTGCTCGGCGCGGTGGTGGTGCTTCTGCAGGGAAAGTTTCTTGCCCGGCTTGACGAAGAGCCGCTTCACCTGGAAGCGGTCGCCGGAGAGGATGGAGGAATAGCCGCCCCATGGCCGGTAGGCGGTGCGATGGATCTCGGTCAGCGCCGCGGTCCCCGGGGCGGCCTTCAGCGCCTTGACCATGGCGCCGACGCGCTGCGCTCCGGACAGCCGGCCGACGAAGACCGCGTCTTCGGTGGCGATGACGGCGACGTCGTCGAGCCCGTCCACCGCCACATGGGCCTTGTCGGTGACGACGAGGGAGTTGCGCGTCTCGGCGAGGGTGACGCCACCGCGCGTCACGTTGCCGGCGGCATCCGGCGGCGACACCTTCCAGACCGCATCCCAGCTGCCGAGGTCCGACCAGCCATAGGACACCGGCACCATGGAAACCAGCCGCGACTTCTCGAACACCGCATAGTCGACGGAGATGCTGGGGGCGCGGGCGAAGCTCGCTTCGTCGAGACGAATGAAGTCGAGGTCGGTCCGGGCGTTCTCGACGGCGCCGAGGGCGGCGGCGTGGCTGTCCGGCGACAGTGCCTCGACCTCAGCGAGGAAGGCGGTGGCGCCGAGCATGAAGGTCCCGGAATTCCAGTAGTAGCCGCCGGCGGCGAGCATGCGTTCGGCCTCGGGCCGGACCGGCTTCTCGACGAAGCGCGCGACTTCGAACAGGCCCGGACTCTCCTCCGTGCCAGCCTCGAGATAGCCGTAACCGGTTTCGGGGCCGGTGGGGGTGATGCCGAAGGTGACGAGACGGCCGGCGCGGGCAGCGGCGGCGGCAGTGTCGAGCGACCACCAGTAGTTGTCGTCGACGGTGACCGCGTGGTCGGAGGCGAGCACGTGCAGCACCGCGTCCTCGCCATACTGGCGGCGGGCGAAGGCGGCGGCAGCGGCGATGGCGGGCGCGGTGTTGCGGGCCACCGGCTCGAGCAGCACCGCGGCCAGCGGCACGCCGGCCTCCTGCGCCTGCTCGGGCACGATGAAGCGATACTCGTTGTTGGTGATCACCATCGCGGCCGCGTAGCGGGTCCCGTCCGACACCCGGAGCAGCGTCTCCTGGAACAGGCTGAGATCGCCGGTCAGCGGCAGGAACTGCTTGGGACGGGCGGCGCGCGACAGCGGCCACAGCCGCGTCCCCTGCCCGCCGGCCAGGATCACCGGAACGATCAACCCGCTCATCTGCACTCCCCTGTTGCCGCAAGACCTTATCAGGGGAACCCGGCTCGACTGCAAGGACATCGAGCCGCCCGCCCGCCTGCTCTGGTCAGCCGGAGCCCGGCGCTCTATGGTGCGCGCCGAGCCAGACTCGGGTCCGCCAGGACCCACGCCGCCGGGAGTCCCCAATGAACGAACTCGCCCGCTTCATCGCCCCCAAAGCCGACGATCCGCGCCTCCTGGTGCAAAGGCGCTACCAGATGCTGATCGGCGGGGAGTCGGTCGCGGCGGCGTCGGGGAAGACGATCAGCCGCGAGAGCCCGGCCTATCTGGGACGGACGGTCGGCGAGTGGCCGGAGGCGGGCAAGGAGGACGTGGAACGCGCCATCGCGGCGGCCCGCACCGCCTTCGACGACGGCCCCTGGCCGAAGATGACCGGCGCCCAGCGCAGCAAGCTGCTGTTCCGGGTCGCCGAGCTGATCCTCGAGCACCAGGAGGAGCTGGCGCTGATCGAGGCCATCGAGGTCGGCAAGCCGATCGCCAGCGCCCGCGGCGAGATCGCCGATTGCGCCGAGCTCTGGCACTACGCCGCCGGCCAGGTGCGGGGGCTCGAGGGGCAGACCCACAACAGCCTCGGCCAGGACCGGCTGGGCATCGTGCTCCGCGATCCGGTCGGGGTGGTCGGGGTGATCACGCCCTGGAACTTCCCGCTGATCATCGCCAGTGAACGCCTGCCCTGGGCGATCGGCGTCGGCTGCACGCTGGTCATCAAGCCGAGCGAATTCACCTCGGGCACCACCATCCGGCTGGCCGAGCTCTGCCGCGAGGCCGGCATCCCGGATGGCGTCGTCAACGTCGTCACCGGCTACGGCAATCCCGCGGGACAGACGCTGGCCGAAGATCCGCGGGTCGACATGATCGCTTTCACCGGCTCCGTCCGTGTCGGCAAGCTGCTCGGCGGCATCGCCGCCAACACCGTCAAGCGCGTCGGCCTCGAGCTCGGCGGCAAGGGCCCGCAGGTGGTGTTCGCCGACGCCGACCTCGCCGCCGCCGCGGACGGCGTCGCCAAGGGCGTGCTCGCCAATACCGGCCAGGTCTGCATCTCCGGCAGTCGGCTGATCGTCGAGAAGAAGGCGGCCGACGAGATGGTCGAGCGGGTCAGCCGCCTGGTGCGGCAGACCGTCGTCGGCGATCCGCTGGACGAGACGGTGCAGGTGGGCTCGCTGATCTCGGAAGCCCACATGCAGAAGGTCGAGGCGCATGTCGCCGCCGGCCGGCAGGAAGGCGCCACGGTCACGACCGGCGGCGAGCGCCTCGGCAACCAGGGGCTCTACTACGCGCCCACCATCTTCAGCGGCGCCACCCCGCGGATGAGCATCGCCCGCGAGGAAATCTTCGGCCCGGTGCTGACCACCATGACCTTCGAGACGCCGGAAGAAGCGATCCGCATCGCCAACGACACCGCCTACGGCCTCTCGGCCAGCGTCTGGAGCGAGAATATCGGCAAGGCCTTCCAGACAATCCGCGGCATCCGCGCCGGGCGCTGCTGGATCAACAACGTGCTCGACGGCGCGCCGGAGCTGCCGATCGGCGGCTACAAGCAGAGCGGCAACGGCCGCGAAACGGGCCGGCTGGGCTTCGACGAGTATTCGGAGTTCAAGACCATCCTGGTCTCGATCGGCACGCCCGCCTCCTGGTATTCATAGGGGCGGCGAACGCTTGGCGGCGCAACCGGCCTCGCCGGATCCGCGGGGAACATGATATGGCTGCCGACCGCAGCTCCGGCTGCGCCTGACACCCGCTGCGCCGAAGCCGGCGCGGCAAACCGACCCGGAGCCCCCCTTGTCCGACACCGTGGCGGCGCCCCCGCGCGCCGTGGCCGAGAAGACCACCTTCTCCATCATCGTTGCCGTTGCCTTCTGCCACTTCCTCAACGATGTGATGCAGTCGCTGCTGACGGCGATCTACCCGATCCTCAAGGTCAATTACGGCCTCGATTTCGTGCAGATCGGCCTGCTGACGCTGACCTTCCAGTGCACCGCCTCGCTGCTGCAGCCGGCCATCGGCATGTACGCCGACCAGCGGCCCCTGCCCTACTCGCTGGCGGTCGGAATGGGCTCGACGCTCGTCGGGCTGCTCGTGCTCGGCTTTGCAGACAACTACCCGCTGCTGCTGATCGGCGCCGCCCTGGTCGGCATCGGCTCCGCCGTGTTCCACCCGGAAAGCTCGCGCGTCGCGCGTCTCGCCTCCGGCGGCCGGCACGGCGTGGCGCAGTCGCTGTTCCAGGTCGGCGGCAATATCGGCTCCGCCGTCGGGCCGCTGCTCGCGGCCTTCATCGTCCTGCCGCGCGGCCAGCAGAGCGTCAGCTGGTTCGCGGCCGGGGCGCTGCTCGGCATCTTCATCCTGTGGCGGGTCGGCAACTGGTATGCCGCCCACCGGCGCGCCAATGCCGGCCGCCCGATGCCCAGCCGGACGCTGCCCTTCGACCGGCGCACCATCGGCATCGCGCTTGCCGTGCTGATCATCCTCACTTTCACCAAGAACATCTACATGGCGAGCGTCGCCAGCTACTACACCTTCTTCCTGATCGAGAAGTTCGGGGTCTCCATCCAGGACAGCCAGCTGCTGCTGTTCCTGTTCCTCGGCGCCTCCGCCGCCGGGACCTTCCTCGGCGGCCCGATCGGCGACCGCTACGGGCCGAAATTCGTGATCTGGTTCTCGATCCTCGGCGTGGTCCCGTTCACGCTCGCGCTCCCCTATGCCGACCTCACCTGGACGCCGATCCTGACGGTGATCATCGGGCTCATCTTCTCCTCCGCCTTCCCGGCCATCGTGGTCTTCGCGCAGGAGCTGGTGCCGGGCCGGGTCGGCATGGTCGCCGGCATGTTCTTCGGCTTCGCCTTCGGCATCGCCGGCATCGCGGCAGCGGTACTGGGCGCGGTCGCCGACGTCAGCGGTATCGAATACGTGTTCTGGCTGACGTCCTTCCTGCCGCTGCTCGGGCTGCTGACGGTGTTCCTGCCGAAGATGCAGCGGACCTAGCTCACCCCCTCCCCAGCCCTCCCCGCAAGGGGGAGGGTGTGGCATCGAGTTCATGGCACCATCCCGCCACCCCCACCGGACGGCACCTCCCCCCTTGCGGGGGAGGTTGGGAGGGGGGTGGCAGCGGAAATCGGGCGTGACGCCACCGCCAAATACGCAGTTCCACGAATTGCGCGGCTTCATCCACCATGCTTCAACCCTCACCGGCGGGCACCCTCCCCCTTGCGGGGAGGGCTGGGGAGGGGGTCGATGAGCGTCCAGCAGGCCAAGGCCCTGCGCCTGAACTCCTCGCCGGCCGAGCGCCGCATGTGGCGCCTGCTCCACGTCTTCCGCACCGACGGCTACCACTTCCGCAAGCAGGTGCCGATCGGCCCCTACTACGCCGACATCGCCTGCCATCACGCCCGCCTGGTGATCGAGGTGGACGGGGACACGCACGGGACGGATGCCGCTGCCCGTTACGATGAACGACGGGACGCGTTCCTCAGGGGCAAGGGCAATCTGGTTCTGCGCTTTACGAATGACGACGTGCTGCACAATCCGGACGGCGTGTTCGACGTCGTCGCGGCGGTACTGGCGGACCGCCCGCAGAAAAAGCGGGCAGGCGCCAGGTCGCAGCGTCCGTGAACCCCGCCACCCCCTCCCCCGCCCTCCCCGCAAGGGGCAGGGCGTGTATCGCGACTGTGGCACGATCATGCGACGCCCACTGGCCGGCACCTCCCCCCTTGCGGGGGAGGATGGGAGGGGGTGGCAGGGAGGCAGCGAAGCTTCAGCCCGCGGCGTCCCAGCCCGCGCGCATCAGGCGATAGGCGCCTTCGTAGACGTCCTCCGGCCTCTCGAACAGCGGGCGCCAGATCTTGGTGGCGGCGGCGAGGTCGGGGAGCGCGGAGCCGAAGGCTTCGACGGTCATCCAGCCGTCGTAGCCGGCGCGCCGGAGGGCGCCGAAGACGGACTGGAAGTCGATGTGGCCGGCGCCCGGGGTGCCGCGGTTGTTCTCGGAGATGTGGACGTGGGCGATCTCGGCGATGGTGGCCGGGATCACGTCGGTGATCGAGTTCTCTTCGATGTTGAAATGGAAGGTGTCGTAGAGGTAGCCGTAGTTCGGTTCGTCCACGGCCCTGACCAGCGCCGCCGCCTGGCCGGCGGTGTTGAGGAAATAGCATTCGAAGCGGTTGAGCGGCTCGACGGCAAGGGTGATGCCGGAGCGGGCGGCGTGCTGCGCGGCCGCCTTGTGCACCTCGGCGCAGCGGGCGAGTTCGTCGGCGGTGGGGCCGGCGCCGGTGAACTCACCGAGCGGCTGGTGAAAGGGGCCGGCGGCGATGTCGCCGCCGAGCGCCGCGGTGCAGTCGACGAGCCAGTTGATGTGCGCAAGCGCCGCCCGGCGCTCCGCCGGGTCCGGCGACACCGCGCTCCTGCCGCCGCCGGGCATGACGCCGATACCGGTGGCGCCGAGGCCGAGGTCGCGGAGGCGCCGGCCGAGCCGCTCGTAGTGGTCGGGCGTGCCCTCGAAGATCGGGATCTCGACGCCGTCATAGCCGGTGGCCTGCAGCCGTTCGATGATGGGCAGGTGCTGCTCGGTAACGTGGGTGGTCCAGAGCAGGAGGTTGAAGCCGAGCTTCATGTTGCGCTTCCCACGGCATTCGCGCGCGCAGCGAAGGCCCCCTCACCCGGCCCTTCGGGCCGACCGCCCAGCGGCGGGTGAGGGGGCCTCGTCGCCGTACCAACTATGCCACGCTTCACAGCTCCACCCACTGCCCCGACTTCCCGGAAGCGATGATGGCGTCGCAAATGCGGTTGGTCTCCAGCGCCTCGCGGAAGGTGGGGGCGGCGGGTTTGCCGGTCTTCAGTCCCTCGAGGAAGTCGGCGGCCTGGTGGGTGAAGCTGTGCTCGTAGCCGATGATCAGGCCGGGCACCCACCACTTGCCGAGATAGGGGTGGTCGCCATCGGTCACCATGATGTCGGTCCAGCCCCGCAGCTGCCCATCGACTGAATGGTCGAAATACTTCACCCGGTTGAGGTCGTGCAGGTCCCAGGCGAATGAGCCCTTCTCTCCGTTGATCTCCAGCGTGTAGGCGGCCTTGTGGCCGCGGGCGTAGCGGGTGCTCTCGAAGGTACCGAGCGAGCCGTTCGAAAAGCGTGTCATCACCGCGGCGGCGTCGTCGATGCCGACCGGCCGCTTCTCGCCGCTCTCGGTATGGGTGCGCTCCTTGACGAAGGTCTCGGTCATGGCCGAGAGCGAGGCGATGCCGCCGTTGATCCAGAGCGCCGTATCGAGGCAGTGGGCCAGCAGGTCGCCGGTGACGCCGGAGCCGGCGGCTTCGACGTCGAGGCGCCAGGTGCCGGCGCCGCCCTGCGGCACGTCGGGGGAGATGGTCCAGTCCTGCAGGAACTTGGCGCGGTAGTGGAAGATGCGGCCGAGACGCCCGGCGTCGACCATCTGCTTGATCAGGGTGACCGCCGGCACGCGGCGGTAGTTGTACCAGACCATGTTGGCGACGCCCGCCGCTTCCACCGCCTCGACCATGGGCTTGCCCTCGGCCTCGGTGCGGGCCAGCGGCTTTTCCGTCAGCACCATCTTGCCGGCTTTGGCCGCGGCGATGGCGATCTCGGCATGGAGGTCGTTGGGGACGCAGATGTCGATGGCGTCGATGTCCTTGCGCTCGATCAGGGCGCGCCAGTCGCTCTCGACGCTCTCATAGCCCCACATGTCGGCGAAGTGCCGGAGCTTTGAGGCGTTGCGGGCGGCAGCGGCCTTCAGCACCGGGCGGTAGCCGGTGTCGAAGAAGTGGGCGACGCTCGACCAGGCGTGGGAATGGGCACGGGCCATGAAGCCGTAGCCGACCATGCCGATATTGAGTTGCTTGGTCATTGAGGTGGTCCTTCAGGCAACAGTCGCCAAACCCACGATGTCATCCCTGCGAAAGCAGGGACCCATCGAGAGGCCGGCGCCGGAGGTAAATTGGGTCCCTGCTTTCGCAGGGATGACACTGTGTATGGGCTCCCGCGCCCAGCCCGGTGGGCTCTCGGTTTTCACTCCCGCCAGCCATGGGCGTCGCGGACCTTGAGCATGGCGCCGAGCACCTTGTTCCAGGTCTCCTGCCGCTCCATCACCTCGTTGGGGAACATGCAGCCGTCCCAGCAGATGTGACGCATCTTCTTCGTCAGCTGCCCGCTGTCGTCGCGCAGCCAGTAGCCGGCGTGCTTGACGACGTCGAGCCGCCCGTTGGGGTCGTCGATCTGGCAGTGGCGGCCGGTCTTTTCGTGGGTGCCGGAGCCGAAGGTAGAGCCGTCATTCTGGGCGACGTGAAAATCCAGGGTCCAGGGCCGCAGCGCGTCGGCCACCTGCTTGTAGGCGGCGTCGAGCGCCGCGGTGTCGGACCAGTCGAAGTCGGGCGGCAGGATGCGGTCCTTCTCGGCATTGGCGCCGAGCACGAACAGCATGGAATGGGCCATGTCGGCCTGGTAGCCGACGACGCCGGGCATGCCGACCATCTCCAGCAGCTTCACGTTCTCGCGCCAGGAATGCATGCCGCCCCAGCAGATCTCGCCTTCGGCGACGAGGAATTCGCCGTGGTCCTCTGCAATCTTTCCGGCCTCACGGAACGTTTCGGCGATGCGCCGGGTGTTACCCTCGGGGTCCTGGTCCCAGGCCTCGACGCCGACCGAGGAGTCGATGCGGACGCCGCCGGTGGGGCGGATGCCGATCTCGCGCATCTGGCGGCCGATCTCGCAAGCCTTGCGGACCTGGGTGAGGAAGCGCTGCCGGTCGTCATCGTCGCCCATGGCGGAGCCGCCGCCGGCGCCGCCCCAGATGGGGGCGACGAAGGAGCCGACCTTGAGCCCATAGGAGGCGATGTGATCCGACATGCGGCGCACCTCACCGGCATCGCTGTCGATGTCGAAATGCGGCGCGGTGATGAAAAGGTCGATGCCGTCGAATTTCTGGCCGTCGACCTCCGCATTGGCGGTAAGCTCAAGCAGCGTATCGAGCGCAATAATCGGCTCGCTGTCGGGCGCCCCCTTGCCGACGATGCCCGGCCAGGCCGCGTTGTGCAGCTTCGGGTAGCTATTATCTGCCATCCTCACCCCTCCCGTGGGCTCATTCAGACGTCAGGCCGCCTCGTGGCCCAGGTTCACGCCGGTCTTGCTGTCGAACATCATCACCTTGTCGGGGCGGAGGCCGAAGCGGACGGCGTCCTCGACCGCGACATTGACCATTGCCGGCACCGTGGCCCGGAGCAGCGTCTCGCCGACGCGCAGGGTCAGAATTTTCTCGATACCGTGGTTCTCGATGTCGTGCACCCTCGCCTCCACCGGCGCGCCGGCTTCGACCAGCACGTCCTCGGGCCGCACGCCGAAAGTGTAGCTGCCCTCGCCGGCGCCGGCTCTGCCGTTGACGGGGAGCTCGAACAGCGTGGGCGTCACCACCATGGCGGTGTTGCTGAGACGGCCGGGCAGCAGGTTGATCGCCGGCGAGCCGACGAAGCTTGCTACGAAAGTATCGCGCGGGCTGCTGTAGACCTCGCGCGGAGTGCCGACCTGGACGACGCGCCCATGGTTGAGGACGGCGATGCGGTCGCCCATGGTCATCGCCTCGACCTGGTCATGGGTGACGAAGATGAAGGTGGCCCGGAGCCGCATCTGGAGGTCCTTGAGCTCGCTCCGCAGCGTCTCGCGCAGCTTGGCGTCGAGGGCCGAGAGCGGCTCATCCATCAGGAAGACGCGCGGCTCCCGGACGATGGCGCGCCCGATGGAGACGCGCTGCATCTCGCCGCCGGACAGCCGGTCGGTCTTGCGGTCGAGCAGGTGCTCGATGCGGAGCGTCTTGCTGGCATAGTCGACGCGCTTCTCAATTTCGGCGGGGCTCATGCGCCGGATGCGTGACTGCAGCGGGAAGCTCAAATTCTCGCGTACCGTCAGCCGCGGATAGAGCGAATACTGCTGCAGGACGAGGGCGACGTCGCGCTCGGCCGGCCCCCAGTCGTTGACCTCGGCTTCGCCGATATAGATGCGGCCGACGGTGGGCTTCTCGAGCCCCGCGATGAGCCGCAGCGTCGTCGTCTTGCCGGCGCCGGTCGGCCCCAGCAGCACGAAGAACTCACCGTCGCCGACGTCGATGTCGAGGTCCTCCAGCGCGGTATGGTGGCCGAACTTCTTGGAGACGTTCTCTAGACGGATGCGCGCCATTCTCAGGTCCCGAGCCGGATGCCGAGCGAAGCGCCCGAACTGGTGTCGAAGAAATGGACCTGGGCGGGGTCGATCCGCGCCCAGACCTGCTCGCCGGGGCGGTCGACGAAGCCGCTCGCGGTGCGGGCCCGCAGCGTTCGCGATCCGACCTTCAGGTCGACGATGTCGAAGGGCCCGAAGGGCTCGACGATGTGCGCCTCGAGCGGCCGGTAGCCCGGCTGCTGCTCGCGGCTGAGGATCACGCCTTCGGGGCGGACGCCAAGCGACAGGGTCCGGCCAGCCTGCTTGCCCTCGAGCATCCTAAGTAGTTCGCGCGGCAGCCCGAAGGCTTCGCTTTCGAGCAGGACCTGCGCCTCGCCGTCCTGCTCCTCGATCGCCACCGGCGCGATGTTCATGACGGGCGAGCCGACGAACTGGGCAACGAAGAGATTGGCGGGATAGAGATACACATCGGTCGGCGTCCCCACCTGCTGCAGCACGCCGTCATGCATGACGACGATGCGGTCGGCCAGCGACATGGCCTCCACCTGGTCGTGAGTCACGTAGATCGAGGTGGAGCCGTTCTCGAGATGCAGGCGCTTGAGCTCGACGCGCATGCCCTCGCGCAGCTTGGCGTCGAGGGAGCCGATCGGCTCGTCCATCAGCAGCGCCTTGGGGCGGCGCACCAGGGCGCGACCGATGGCAACGCGCTGCATGTCGCCGCCGGAGAGAGCGGAAGGCCGGAGCTTCAGGAGCTGGCGGATGCCGATCGCCTCGGCCACGCCCTGCACCGCACGATCCACCTCGTCCCTGCCCTGCCCCGTGGCGCGGAGCGGGAAGGCGATGTTCTCGTAGACGGTGAGGTGGGGGTAGAGCGCGTAGGACTGGAAGACGAAGGCGATGTCGCGGTCCGAGGCATGCAGGTTCTGCACCGGCTGGCCGTCGATGAGGATGTCGCCGGTGTCGATGTCCTCGAGCCCGGCGATGGCGCGGAGGGTCGTGGTCTTGCCGCAGCCCGAGGGGCCGAGGAAGACGACGAACTCCCGGTCCTGCACCGTCAGGCTGACGTCGCGGATGACATGCACCGCACCGAAGTGCTTGTTGACCTGCCGCAGTTCGATCTCAGCCATGGCCGCGGCCCTCCCGCACCACTGCCGCAGCGGAGGTTCCGGGGCCCACGTCGTCGATATCCGTCTCCGGCGGCGGCGCCGGGGTGTGGATGGCGACGTTGAAGCCCACGAAGCCGATCAGCATGACGAGGACGCTCCACTCGTGCAGGAAGCCGACCCAGGGCTGGCAGAGAAAGATGATCCCCGCCACCATGACCCAGATGGAGATCGGCTCGAGCCGGCGGTGAGCGAATTTCCGGAAGGTCATTTGCGGATCGCTCCGAAGGTGACGCCGCGCAGCAGGTGATTGCGCAGCAGGAAGGTGAAGATGGCGACCGGCAGCAGGAAGAGCACGGTGCCGGCGGCGATGACGGTCCATTCCGGCAGGCCCGACCCCATCTGGCTCGGGATGAAGGGCGGCGCCGTCTGGGCGCGGCGGTTGGTCATGATCAGCGCGAAGGCGTACTCGTTCCAGGCGGTGATGAAGCAGAATACCGCGGTCGCGGCGATGCCGGTCGCCGCCTCCGGCAGCACGATCTTGAAGAAGGCCTGCATGCGGGTATAGCCGTCGATCAGCGCCGCCTCCTCGTATTCCTTCGGGATCTCGTCGATGAAGCCCTTCATCAGCCACACCGAGAAGCTGAGATTGAAGGCGGTGTAGAGGATGATGAGGCCGAGATGCGTGTCTGTCAGCCCGAACTGCCGGTACATGAGGAACATCGGAATGGCGACGACCACCGGCGGCAGCATGCGGGTCGAGAGAATGAAGAACAGCAGGTCGCCCTCGCCCTTGATCTTGAAGCGCGAGAAGCCGTAGGCGGTGATGGTCCCCATGCTGACCGCGAGGATGGTCGAGATCACCGAGACGATGAGGCTGTTGGCGAAGCGGTTGGGGTATTGCGAGAGCTGGACGTCCTCCCCCACCCGCAGAATGCGCTCGCCGGTGTCGAGCACCGCCTGTTCCCACCAGGGCGCAGCCTCGTACGCCTCCTCCGTCGGTGGTTCGCGCAGGCCGACGCGCTTGGTGAAGAGCTTGATGAACGGCGTGATCTCGGGCTCGAAGATCACCGTCGGCGGCACCGAGGTGGCAACGTCGCGCGGCTTGAAGGCGGTCGAAGCGATCCAGTAGATCGGCGAAAGAAACAGCAGCGTGACGGCTATGATCGCGATGATGGCGATAGGCCTGCCGAACTGCTGGGCGCGAGAGGTAACCGCGGCCATCTCAGCGCTCCTTAATCTTGTTGAGATACTTGACGTAGATATTCGTGATGCAGAGCACGACGATCAGGACGATGTAGGCGAGCGCCGAGGCGCGCCCCGTGTCCCACCCCTGGAAGGCCATCTGGTAGAGTGCGATGGCCACCGTCTCGACATTGGCGGTTGACATGATGAACGGCAGGTCGAAGGCCTTGAACGCCTCCATGGTCCGGAAGATCAGCGCGATCAGCAGCAGCGGCGCGACGAGCGGCAGAGTGATGCGGCGGAAGGTGTACCAGGAACTCGCGCGGTCGATCGCCGCCGCCTCGTAGAGGTGCTTGGGGATGGCGGACAGCCCCGCCAGCGAGAGCAGCATCACGAAGGGCGACCACATCCAGATATCGGTGATGGCCACGGCGAAGAGCGCATTGGTGGGGTGGGTCAGCCATTCGAACTTGCCGAGGCCGAGGACGTAGTTGATGGGGCCCCAGGAAGGGTCGTAGAGCAGCTTCCAGAACAGGCCGACCACTGCCATCGACAGCATCATCGGCAGCAGCAACAAGGTCGTCACCAGGCCCTTGAAGGGGAAGGACCGATTGAGCAGCAGGGCCAGCCCGAAGCCCACGATCATCTGCCCGCCGACGGATACGATGACGTACTGCGCCGTGATGGTGAAGTTCTGCCAGATGCCGGGGTCTGACAGCAGGTCCGAGTAGTTCTTGAGGCCGATGAATTCCGCCGGCTGGTTGAGCGAAACGCGATACTGGGTGAAGGAGAAGCCCAGCGAGTAGAGCAGCGGAAAGATGTTGAAGATGACGAGAAATGCGATCGTCGGCAGGATGAACGCATTGCGGATGGTGAGGTCGCTCCATCCACGCGCGGCTGCCCGCGTATCGGATTCAAGCGTCGCGAGGACCGCCACTTCTTCCCCCTGTGGTCGATGGTGAAGGCGGGCCGGAAGTTTGCTCCCGGCCCATTCATGCGAGAGGCGGTCAGCTGGTGCCGAGCGTCTCTTCCCACTGCGCCGCAAGCGCGTCGAGCGCGGCTTTGGGGTCGCCCTCACCCGTCGTGATGTACGGATGCAGCGCGTCGTTCATCTGGAACAGCAGGTCGGCGAAGACCGGCACCGCCCAGAAGTCCTTGACGATCTCCATAGAGGCCGCGAACGCGCGGTTGTACGGCGTGGCGTTGAGGAACTCCTCGGAGTTCAGCACGCCGGCATGGCAGGTATAGCCGCCGAGTTCGGCCCAGCGCTCCTGAACGTCCTCCTGGATGAACCACTCGAGGAACTTGAGCGATTCCTCCTGGTTCTGGCTGTAGGAGATGATCGAGATGCCCTGGCCGCCGAGGGCGGCGTGCTGATCGCCGTTGGGCCCCGGGGGGTTGGCGAAGTAGCCGGTGTTGGCAGCGTGCGGGTTCGTCGCCTCGTTGGCGAGCGCCGGGAAGAAGGCGAAGTAGTTCATGCTCATCGCCACCAGCCCTTCGGTGAAGGCCTGGTTGTTCTCGACGAAGAAGGCCTGGCTCCAGTTCGGCGGCGTATAGGTGTAGAGCTCGCGGTAGGTCTTCAACGCCTCGACGTTCTGTTCCGAGTTGAGGATGCCCTCGACTTCGCGGGTCTCGTAATTCCCGAGGTCGCCGCCATAGGTGAAGATGGTCTGCTCGAGACCCATGGCCATGGCGTCGTACGAGGTCTGGGTGTAGAGCGCGACGCCGTAGCGGTTCTCCTCCGGACGGGTGAAGAACTCGGCGATGTCGACGAGTTGCTCGAAGGTCTCGGGCACTCCGAGGTCGTAGCCGTACTCGGCCTTGAAGGCCTCCATCTCCGCAGGATCTTCGAACCAGTCCTTGCGATAGGCCCAGCCGTTGGCGTCGCCTTCTGCGGGGATCGACCAGTACTTTCCGTCATACTGCGAGTAATACTGGAGCGTCGCCGGCACGAAGGTCTCGTCGACGCCGTGCTCCTCGATGAAGTCGGTAAGATCGACGTAATGACCGGCCGTCGAGGCCGCCCCCAGCCACTGGCTGTCACCCACCACCATGTCGTAGGCGCTGCCCCGGGCGTTGAGTTCGGCGAAGGTCTTGGTCTGGAAATCCGACCAGGGGGTGGTTTCGACGGTGACCGTCACGCCAGTTTCGGCAGTGTACTCGTTCACCAATTCCTGCAGGTAGTTGGCAGGGTCCCACTCGGCCCAGAAGATCGTCAGTTCCTGCGCGAGCACGGTGGTGCCCGACGCCAGCATCAGGCCGAATCCGGCCAGTGCTGCCTTGGTGTGTTTGCGCATATTGGTCCTCCCTTGAGCGCTTGCTACGTGGCCCGCAGCAGCATTGCCGCTGCCGCCGGCCGCCCCTCCTCCAGGGGCCTGTCGTAATCAGTCGCATGCGGGCGCGATGTGCCTCCTACAACATCCATCACACCCGTGGCCCGGCCATTGCCACCTCTCCCCGCGCCGGCTTCTCCATCCCTCCCAGTCGTCAGCTGTCCGCGAGATTTCCCGGTTTTCCGGAGGCAGTCAAGCTGACATGCTAGCATCTACATTTCACATCGTCGGCCGCACGCCACCACTTCCGGCGGCGGCTGATTGTGCCACCGCCGCGCGGATCAGCGCTGTAGCCGCCCACTGCGAAACCTCCTGTGTCTCCTCGTCGCCCACGCCCCAGATGTCCTTGAGGACGACCAGCACTTCGAGCCCGTAAACCAGCGACAGCGCTCTCGCGAGGCGCTGGAACTGGCGTGGCGGCAGTGTGTGGCGGAGGGGCGACAGCGCGGCCTGCAGGAGTTCCACGCGATGCCCCCGCTTGAAGGGCGGCTCCTCGCCAAGGGTGCCGGCCCGGGTTCGCGCCCACTGCTCCAGCGACAGCTTCAGGGCCGCCTTGAACGTTGCCTCGAATTCGACAATCCGCGGCATGGTGACGGAGAGCAGATCGTTGACGCGCTCCTCCGCGTCTTCCGACTCCGACGTCCACTCGAGGATCGGACCCAGCGCTTCGTCCACCACGGCGTGCACCAGGGCAGACTGACTCGGAAAGTAACGATAGGCCGTGGCCCGGGACACGCTGGCCGCTTCGGCGACGTCGCTGACCGACGGCGTGGCGCCCTGCTGCATGAGGCCGATGGCGGTGTCCAGCATCAGCTTGCGGGTACGGGCCCGGGCGCCGCGCGGCGCTGGCATTGCCTGCTTGCTGCTGGTTTGTGATACGCCCATATCAATATGATACGCACATCTCAAAAAGCTTTACAATGGGCCAAATGCTCTGCCAATTAAGGCGACGGCAGGAGGAGCGGAACCCGCCAGGGGACCGAGGCTGCCGTTCGGAGGGGGCGCATGGGGCGCATCTACGTCGTCGGCACCGCCGACACCAAGGGCGAGGAGCTCCTCTACCTGCGGGCGCTGATCGCGGAGGCGGGCGCCGCACCGGTGCTGGTCGACGTGGGGACGCGCGCGCCCACGGTCGCCGTCGACATCGGTGCCGCGGAAGTGGCCGCCTACGGCTCGCCGGGCATTCTCGGGGGCATGGATAGGGGGGAGGCCGTGTCCGGAATGGCCGCGGCCTTTGCAGAGTTCATGCTGCGGCGCGAGGACGTCGCGGGCATCATCGGCATCGGCGGCGGCGGCGGCACCTCGATCGTCACCGCCGGCATGCGGCGATTGCCGATCGGACTGCCCAAGCTCATGGTGTCGACGCTCGCTTCCGGAGACGTCGCCCCCTATGTCGGGGTGAGCGACATCATGATGTTGCCCTCGATCACCGACTTCGCCGGGCTCAACCGCATCAGCCGGGTGGTGCTGCAGAACGCGGCAAAAGCCATCGTCGCCATGAGCGCCGCAAGGGCGACCGCCGCAGAGGGCCGGCCGGCGGTGGGGCTCACCATGTTCGGTGTGACGACGCAGGCGGTGACGACGATTGCCGCGCAGCTGGAACCGGATTACGAGCCCCTGGTGTTCCACGCGACCGGCACCGGCGGCCGGTCGATGGAGATGCTCGTCGATAGCGGCCTGCTGGGCGGGGTGCTCGACATTACCACCACCGAGATCTGCGACTACCTGCACGGCGGCGTGCTACCGGCCGGACCGGAGCGGCTCGACGCCATCGCTCGCACGAAGGTGACCTATGTGGGCTCGGTGGGGGCCTGCGACATGATCAATTTCTGGGCGCCGGAGACGGTGCCTGAGAAGCACCACGATCGGACCTTCTATCACCACAACGCCAATGTGACGCTCATGCGGACGTCGCTGGAGGAGTGTCGCGCCGTTGGTGAATGGATCGGCGGCAAGCTCAACCTCTGCGACGGGCCGGTGCGCTTTCTCATCCCCGAAAAGGGCGTCTCGGCGCTCGACATCGAAGGCGGCGCCTTCTTCGATCCCGAGGCGGATGCGGCGCTGTTCGACGCCGTCGTCGAGACCGTCGCCTGGACCGGGAACCGTCAACTGATCCGCGTGCCGCACCACATCAATTCACCCGAGTTCGCCGAGGCCGCGGTTGCGGCGTTCCGCGATGCAGCCGAACAGGAGCACACATGACCCTGATCCCCCGCCGGGACATCCTCCAGAAGTTCCGCCAGATGGTGGCGCGCGGCCAGCCGATCGTGGGCGGTGGCGCCGGTACCGGTCTCTCCGCCAAAGCCGAGGAGGCGGGGGGCATCGATCTCATCATCATCTACAATTCCGGGCGCTACCGCATGGCGGGCCGGGGGTCGGCGGCGGGTCTGCTCGCCTATGGCAACGCCAACGAGATCGTCAAGGAAATGGCGCTGGAGGTGCTGCCGGTGGTCAGGCATACGCCGGTGCTGGCCGGCGTCAATGGCACCGACCCCTTCGTGCTGATGCCGCAGTTCCTCGCCGAGCTGAAGGCCATGGGCTTCTCTGGGGTGCAGAATTTCCCGACCATCGGGCTGTTCGACGGCACCATGCGGCAAAGCTTCGAAGAGACCGGCATGGGCTACGGCCTTGAGGTGGAAATGATCGCGGCGGCGCATGCGCTCGACCTGCTGACCACCCCCTATGTCTTCAATCCGGATGAGGCGCGGGCGATGACGGCGGCGGGCGCCGACATCGTGGTCGCGCATATGGGGGTGACCACGGGCGGGGCCATCGGCGCGAAAGCGGCGAAGACGCTGGAGCAGTGCGCCGAGGAGGTGAACGCCATCGCCGATGCCGCGCGCTCCGTGCGCGATGACGTCATCGTGCTGTGCCACGGCGGACCGATCGCCATGCCCGAGGATGCACGGATCATCCTCGAGCGCTCGCCGCATTGCCACGGCTTCTACGGCGCGAGCTCGATGGAGCGGCTGCCGGTGGAGACGGCGATCAGGAGCCAGGTCGAGGACTTCAAGGCCTTGCCGCTGCGGGGCTGATGTCGTGCTGACCGATACTCCCCTCACCCGCCTTTCGGGCACCCTCTCCCGCGGAGGGGAGAGGGCTACGGAACCGAGACCTCCCCAGTCGGCGTCCCTCTCCCCTCCGTGGGAGAAGAGCCTGCCCCGGACTTGATCCGGGGTGGCGCGAAGCGCCGGATAAGGGGGCATGCAGTCAGCACCAAAGGAGGAAACCATGACCGAGAACAATTTCGTCTACCCCAAGGACGTCAGCGCCTTCGGCTTCGACTGGGGGCGGCTGGCGCTGACGGTGGCGCCGGAGGTGAATGGCGCCCGCAACTTCTCCGCCGGCGTCGTCGACCTCCCGAGCGGCCAGGGCCACACCCGGCACAACCACCCCGGAGCCGAGGAGATCATCTTCGTGATTTCGGGCGAAGGCGAGCAGATGGTCGAAGACCCGGATGGTAACCCGGTCACCCAGCAGGTGAGCGCCGGCTGCACCATCTTCGTCCCCGAGAGCCGCTTCCATTCGACATTGAACACCGGCTCCGGGCCGATGCAGCTGTTCGTCGTCTATTCGCCGGCGGGTCCGGAGCTCGCATTGCGCGAGCTGCCGGACTTCCAGTTGCTTCCCAAGGGGCAGTGACGGCGGCTAGTCAGCCGCCGCGAGGCCCCGGCGGACCAGCCAGGCGTTCATCGTGTCGATCTCCGGCTGCTGGTCGGCGATGATGTGCTGGGCGATGGCCCGGACCTCCGGGTCGGTGCCGTAGCGCAGCACCACGTTGGACATGTCGATGGCGCCCTGGTGGTGCGGGATCATACCGAGCACGAAGGCGGCATCGGGGTCGGCGTTGGCCATGCCTTCCATCATCGGCCCGTGCATGGTTTCCATGGTGGCGGCGTAGGCTGCGGCCACCTCGCCGGGGGCTGCTGCGGGCGGCGCCGCGGCTGCACCCGGCGCCAGCGGCGCCGCGTGCGGATGCTCCGGATCGAAGGTGTGCGTGGTCATGTTGGCGGCCGGCACTGTGCCCCCGACGCCGTAGAAGACCTGGTGCAGGCCCCAGTAGCCACCGGCAAAGATCGCCAGCACCGCCACCAGCGCCACGGGCACGTTGCGGAGCGAGTTGCGGATGGTGGGCAGGAAATGCAGCTCCCGCGTCGGATCGGCGGCTATGGCGACGATGATCGCCATGATCAGCGCGTGTCCGACGAGGTCGATGCGACCGAAGGGGTAGACGGCAGCGACGAAGATGACGAAGAGGGCAAGGGCCGAGAGCCGGCGGACCAGCGGCGTCCACAGGAGGCCGAAGCCCAGGGTGAATTCGGCGACGCCGGCCATCGGGATGAAGATGTCGCGGGGCATGCCGAAGGTGAGGAAGGGCCTCTCTTCGACCAGCGGCCAGAACCATTCGGGATAGGCGAACTTCTCGAGGCTCGACCACATCAGGGCGATAGCGACACCCCAGCGCAGCACCTCGAAGCGGTGCCGGCGCCACTTCTCGTTGCTCGAAGCCGCGAGCACGAGATAGCCGGCGACGGCGACGCCGAGGGCGAGGTAATCGAGCAGGTGGAAGAAATCGTATTCGGCGAGCGCCAGCACCCAGAGCAGGATGATGCCCACGGCCGAAAGCGGCATGGTCTTCTTGGAGAACACGCCAAAGGCGATCAGCAGTTGCAGCCAGGACACCCATTCGGCAGGCGTCTGCAGGTCGGGCGTGAGGTAGACGCCGCCGACAGCAAAGATGGCGACGAAGAAGGCACCGATGACGCAGCGGATGAAATCGTCGAGCCGCGTCCAGAGCGGGTTGGAGACGCGGTCGAGGCCGTCGAGCACGGCGACGCCGGCCGCCCGTTTCTCGAAGTAGCGGGTGGCAAGAAAGAACATCAGCACCAGCACGACGCCCAACCAGAACCACATGTTGGTGACGGTGGCGGCGACCGGCTGCGGCGGCGCCCCGACGATATAAGGCGCGAACCACTTCACATGAGCGAAGGCGGGAGTGGCGGCGAAAACACCGACCGTCAGCGCGACGATGGCCAGGGCCAGGCGATGGAAGGGGCTGAGGCTTGAGGCGCCCGGCCTCGAGGCGTCAATATCGAACTCGGTCATCGTACTTGCTCCATCATCGGTCAGCGCTGTCACAGATCGCAGCGAGGACTATCGCAGAGGCGCGCCAGCTCCTTGATGCAGGTCAAAGCGCCCGGCAGGCGCGCGGATGGCTGGCATGCGCAGGCTGCAAGTCTCCCGGGGTCTGGCACTGGACGCCGCAAGAGGCTATGGCTCGAAACCCATTGCCGCTACCGAGGTTTCCCGTCATGACATCGCCAGCCAATCCCATCGATCCCGAAAAGCTCGACAAGCTCGCCGAGGTGGCGATCAAGGTGGGACTGCAGCTGCAGCCGGGCCAGGACCTCGTGCTGACGGCGCCGGTGGCCGCGCTGCCTCTGGTGCGGCGGATCGCAGTCCACGCCTACATGGCCGGGGCGGGCGTGGTAACGCCATTCTTCTCGGACGAGGAGATCACGCTGGCGCGCTACCGCCATGCGCGCGACGAGAGCTTCGACCGGGCCGCCGGCTGGCTCTACGAGGGCATGGCGAAGGCCTTCGAGGGCAACGCCGCGCGGCTCGCCATTGCCGGCGACAACCCGATGCTGCTCAGCGAACAGGATCCGGACAAAGTTTCACGCGCCAACCGCGCGAATTCCACAGCCTACAAACCGGCGTTGGAGCGGATTACTGGCTTCGACATCAACTGGAACATCGTCTCCTACCCCAATCCGAGCTGGGCCCGCCAGGTGTTTCCGGAGCTGCCGGAGGACGAGGCGGTGCGCCGCCTCGCGGATGCCATTTTCGCCGCCTCGCGAGTCGATGTCGCGGACCCGGTGGCGGCATGGAAGGAGCATAACGCGAACCTGAAGTCGCGTTACAACTGGTTGAACGACAAACGCTTTTCGGCTCTTCACTACAGCGGCCCCGGCACCGATCTCACCATCGGGCTGGCTGACGGCCACCAGTGGAAGGGCGGCGCCTCGGAGGCCAAGAACGGCATCACCTGCAACCCCAACATCCCCACCGAGGAGGTGTTCACGACGCCGCATCGGCTGCGGGTCGAAGGCCATGTCCGCAGCACCAAGCCCTTGGCGCATCAGGGAACTTTGGTCGAGAACATCGAAGTCCGTTTCGCCGAAGGACGCATCACCGAAGCGCGGGCGAGCCGCGGTGAGGCGGTGCTGAACAAGGTGCTGGATACCGACGAGGGCGCACGCCGGCTGGGCGAGGTGGCGCTGGTGCCGCACTCCTCTCCGATCAGCGCCTCGGGTCTTCTGTTCTTCAACACGCTGTTCGACGAGAACGCCGCCAGCCACATCGCCCTCGGCCAGTGCTACGCAGACTGCTTCGTCGGCGGCAAGTCGCTGACGCCGGAGCAGATCGCGGCGCAGGGCGGCAACAAGAGCCTGATCCATATCGACTGGATGATCGGCTCGGGCGAGATCGACATCGACGGTATCGATGCCGAAGGCAACCGGACGCCCGTCATGCGCAAGGGCGAGTGGGCGACCGGCTAACCGGCCGCCGCCACAGTCAGCCGGCGTAGAGTCCCAGTCCCCCGTCCACCCGCAGCACCTGGCCGTGCATGAACTTCGCCTCCGGGCCGCAGAGGAAGGAGACGGCGTCGGCGATCTCCTCGGGTTCGGCGTAGCGATCCATCGAGACCTTGTTGGAGTTCATCTTGTCGGGATCGACAGTTCGCGTTGCCTGGAAGCGCGCGGTCTTGGCAGGCCCCGGGCTCACGGCGTTGACGCGGACCCCGTCCTTCTGCACCTCGTCGGCGAGACAGCGCGTGTAGTGCACGACTGCGGCCTTCAGGGTCGCATAGATGCCGCCGTTGGAGACGCCGACATGGGCGGCGACCGAGGCGATGTTGACGACGACGCCGTGCTGGCGCTCTACCATCTGCGGCACGAAGGCCTGGGTCACCAGCATCGTGCCGATCAGGTTGTTGTTGGTGAGCGTCAGCAGGTCCTCGTAGGTTATACCGAGGATGTTGTTGGGTAGGGGCTTGTTACCCGAGGCGCCGATATCCCCGCCCGCGCAGTTGACGAGGATTTCGACGTCGCCGAACTTGCTCTCGATCTCGGTGCGCATCTTCGCGACGGCGTCGCGGTCACCGATGTTGCCGGTGACACCCATGGTGCGGGTGCCGAGGGCCTCGAATTCCTTGATCACCTCGCCGAGGTCGGAAGCCTCGCCGTATTTGCCGGTGGCGTCCCAGCTGAGGTCGTGCAGCACCAGGTCGGCACCGCGCGCAGCGAGCTTGCGGGCCATGGCGTGGCCGAGGCCGCGCCCGGAACCGGTGATGAACGCGATCTTGCCCGCGAGATCCTTAGCCATACAATATTCTCCTTACATTAATCCGAGAGCCTTCAGGTTGGCGGCGGAGCGCCGGACCTGAGCGAGCTCATATTCGACCAGTTCGTGGTCCGCATTGCGTTCCCAAGGAGTGCGCCATTCGGCATCGTCGGGCAGCCGGTTGCGGCGGGCGGCGAGCAGGCAGGCGGCGAGTTCCGCCGCGCTCTTGGGCGCATAGCCGTGCCACCAGTCCGGCGCCAGCAGCCGCACGTGGCGGGCTTCGAGGGCGCCGATCTCGATGGCCGCGATCATGGTGTCGTTGTGCTCGGCGAGCATGTCGAACAGTTCCCGGAACGGCACCGCGCCATCGCCCGTCGGGCAGCGCACAAGCCGGATGCCCTCGTCGGTGAACTGCACCCGGTAGTCCTTGGCGTGGACATAGCGGACGCAGGGGGCGACGACGCGGGTGAAATCCAGCGGCGCTTCGGCGACCGGGAAGGAATTGGCCGTGTCGTAGACGATGCCGAGGCCATCGCCGTAGCGCGAACAGAAGTCGACGAGCTCCTGGCTCGTGAAATCCTGGTGGTTCTCGATCAGCAGCTTGAGGCCGGCTTCGCGGGCGAGCGGGGCGTAACGGCCGAGCCGGTCGTGCACGACCTCTACCAGCTCATGCCAGTGCTGGCCGGCGGCGGCGCGGTCGCCGCAGAGGATCGGCGTCAGGGCAAGACGGACATAGGGAGCGCCCAGCGCCGTCGCGGCGCGCAGGCAGAAGTCGATGTCGCCCTTGGGGATGCCGGAGGAAACGATGGGGGTGATGTCGAGCGCGTCGAGACGCGCCTTGAGGGCGGCGAGGTCATCCTCGCTCATCGGCTGCAGCCATCCCTCCCAGAGTTCAAGGGCTCGCGCCCCAATTTCGGTGGCGAGGGCGATGAAGCCTTCCAGCCCGGCAGGCTTCGGGTTGGCGCGCGGCGTGCCCATGCCCTGGAGGCCGAGATGATAGGTTAGGCCATAGGGGTTGAGGCCGGTACGAAGTTGCATCGGTTCTTCCTTGTTCAGCGCAGGCCGGCGTCGACGATCAGCGACTGCTTGGTGATCATGTTGCTGTCATCAGCGGCGAGAAACAGCGCGGTGCGGGCGATGTCCTCGCCCAGCAGCACCCGCTTGATGGTCTGCCGGTTGACCATGGCGCGGACCGAGTCCTCGCTCGTGTACCACAGCTGACGCTGCCGCTCGGTCATCACTGCACCGGGCTCGATGGCGTTCACCCGGATGTTGTCGGCACCGAAGCCGCGAGCGAGCGCCCGGGTGAGGCCCATCACGGCCGCCTTGGCGGTGGCGTAGGGTGCCATGGCGTCGGCACCGCTGCGCCACGCGATGGAGGAAAAATTGATGATCGAGCCGCCCCCAAGCTGCCGCATCTGCGGACGCACGGCCTGGGCCGCAAAGAAGTGCGGGCGCAAATTGATCGCCTGGGACTGGTCCCAGTAGTCGACGGTGACGTCGTCGATTGGCCGGCGGTCGTCATTGGCCGCATTGTTGACGAGGACGCCGATCGGGCCGAGCCGGTCGGCAGTCTCGGCTATCGCCTGCTGCAGGGCCGGAATGTCGGTGATGTCACAGGGGAGGAACAGCACGCCCTGCTCGGCGGCAAGCGCCTCGCCCGCCTCGCGCTGCACATCGACGAAGGCGACCCTGGCGCGGTTGGCGGCAAAGGCCCTGACCATGTCGGCGCCGATGCCGGAGGCGCCACCGGTCACGAAGACGACGCGCCCGACAAGGCTGGGATAGGTTGCGAAGGAGGTAATGTCGGTGGTCCTTTGGGAATGCGCGGTCGGTCGCTGGTCTGGTGGTTGGGGCGAGGCCCTCAGATCAGGCGCTGCGTTTCGGGGTCGAACAGGCAGGCCCTCGTCATGTCGACGGCCAGCTGCAGTTGCTCCCCCATCTTCGGCGCCTCGTCGGGGCTGAAGCGGCCCACCAGCTCGCGCTCGCCGATGCGCATCACGGCCATGGTCTCGGCGCCGGTCGGCTCGACCACCTCCACCGGCGCGGTCATGGTCGCGGTGCCGGGCCGGGCGTGTTCGGGCCGATAGCGGCTGAGATGCTCGGGCCGGATGCCGAGGATAACGCGCCTGCCTGTGCTCGCGGATCCGGTGGCAGTGCCGTGCAGGGCGAGCGATGCGGTGCTGCCATCGGCCGCTGGGAAGCTGACGGACGGCTTGCCGTCGGTGGATGTGAACTCGGCATTGATGAAGTTCATGGCCGGCGAACCCATGAAGCCGGCGACGAAGACGTTGGCTGGCCGGTTGTAAATGGTCTCCGGTTCGTCGAACTGCTGCACCGATCCCTGGTGCATGACGGCGATGCGGGAGGCGAGCGTCATGGCCTCGACCTGGTCGTGGGTGACATAGACCGTGGTCTTGCCGACCCGGTGGTGCAGCTTCTTGATCTCGGTGCGCATGTCGACGCGCAGCTTGGCGTCGAGGTTGGAGAGCGGCTCGTCGAAGAGGAACAGCTTGGGGTCGCGCACCAGCGCCCGCCCCATGGCGACACGCTGCCGCTGGCCGCCCGACAGCTGGCCCGGCTTGCGCCCGAGCAGCGGCTCGATCTGCAGCAGAGCGGCGACGCGGGCGATGGCCTCCTGCTGCTCGGCCTTGGGCACCCCGCGGCTCTCCATGCCGAAGAGCATGTTCTGGCGCACGGTCATGGTCGGGTAGAGGGCGTAAGACTGGAACACCATCGCGATGTCGCGGTCCTTGGGCGCCACCGAATTGACGAGCCGGTCCTCGATGTAAATCTCGCCGGAGGTGACGGTCTCCAGCCCGGCGATCATGGCGAGCAGCGTGGACTTGCCGCAGCCGGAGGGCCCGACCAGGGCGATGAACTCTCCCGCCCGCGCCTCCAGATTGATCCCCTTGAGGACCTCCACGGCGCCGAAGTTCTTGTGCAGATTGCGGATCGTCAGTGACGTCATGCCGCTGCCCTCATGTGATCGCCGCTCATTTGATTGCCCCTTGGGTCAGGCCGCGAACGAAGTACTTGCCACCGAAGAAATAGACGAGAAGCGGCGGCAGCGCGCCGATGAGCACGGCGGCACTCATCACATCGTAGGCGGTGGCGGTCTGGCCGCCGGCGGTCAGCGCCACCAGCGCCGCGGTGATCGGCTGCTGGGTGCCGGAGGTGAAGACGACGCCGAACAGGTACTCGTTCCAGATGCCGGTGAACTGCCAGATGACGGTGACGATGAGGATCGGCGGGCTGAGCGGCAGCACGATCTTCCAGAAGATGCGCCAGAAGCCGGCACCGTCGATGCGCGCCGCCTTGATCAGATCGTCGGGGATCGAGAGGTAGTAGTTGCGGCAGAACAGGGTGGTGAAGCTGAGGCCCTGCACGATGTGGATGAGGATCAGCCCCTGGGTGGAGTTCGAGAGCCCGATATTGCCGAGGATGAAGGCCCAGGGCATGAGCGAGATCTGCCCCGGCATGAACACGCCGAGCAGCATGCAGGTGAAGAGGACCTCGGAGCCCGGGAAGCGCCATTTCGAGAGGATGTAGCCATTCACGGCGCCGAAGGCGGTGGAGATGATGGTGGCCGGAATGGTCATCCACAGCGAGTTGTAGAAGTACTGCTTCATGCCCTCGCAGGCGCCGCCGATGCAGTAGCTGTCCCAGGCGGAGGCCCAGGCCTCGAGGCGGAAGCTCTGCGGCAGGGCGATGAGGCCGTTGCGCGCGATCTCGGTCTGCTCGCGGAAGGAATTCAGGACGACGATGATCAGCGGCACCACGTAGATCAGGGCGAATATGACCAGAATGCCGTAGATGATGACGCGGCTGGTGAGGCGGCGCCGGCTGGCCACGGTGGCCTCCGGGTCGGCGGCGCGATCGAGCACGAGTTCAGCCATTGAGACCCTCCCGGCGCCGGCGCCACACGAGCCACAGCGCGTAAGGCACCAGCACCACCGCCAGCGCCACCAGCATCATGATGGCGGCGGCGGCGCCCTCCCCGATCTGCCCGCGCTGGAACATGAACTCGTAGACATAGATCGCCGGGAACGTGGTGGCGATGCCGGGCCCCCCGCGGGTCAACGCGACGACGAGGTCGAAGGTCTTGATGGCGAACTGGATCTGCACCACCGCCACGGCGATGAAGATCGGTGCGATGGTCGGCAGCACGACCCGCGTGTAGATGCGGAAGGGTGAGGCACCGTCGATCTGGGCGGCCTTGATGATGTCGTTGTCGACCGAGCGCAGGCCAGCGAGGAACAGTGCCATGGCAAAGCCGGAAGATTGCCAGATGCCGGTCAGGATCACGGCATAGATGGCGGTGTTGCGATCCGTGGTGAGGGCGAAGTTGAAGTCGGTCCAGCCGAGGTCGCGAACCAGTTCCTGAATGCCGGCGCTCGGATTGTAGAGCCAGCTCCACACCGTGCCGGTGACGATGAAGGAGACCGCCAGCGGATAGAGGAAGAAGGTGCGCCAGGCGGACTCGGCCCGCACCTTCTGGTCGATGAGGATGGCGAGCAGCAATCCGACGGCCATCGAGCCGAGGATGTAGAAGCCGGAGAAGAGAAAGAGGTTGGTGTAGGCGACGTTCCAGCGCCGGTTGCCCCATAGCGATTCGTAGTTCTCGAGCCCGACGAAGCCGTAGGTCGGCAGCAGGCTGGAGTTGCTCAGCGAGATGTAGAACGTCCAGATTGCAAAGACGAAGACGTAGATGAAGGAGGCGATCAGCGAGGGTGCCAGTACCAGGAAGGGTACGGCGTTGGCCAAGCGGCCACGCCAGCTCCGGCGCTCCCCAACCACAGCAAGTGTCGACATCGGATCCCCCTCCGGCCGCAGGAGAACCGGGCGCAGCCGCAGCCGCGCCCGGTTCGCTTCGGGAGATTACATCTGTGCTTCGACGGCGTCAGCCATGGCGTTGGCACCATCTTCGGCCGACATGCCGGTATCGGCGACGAACTCCGTGACGGTGTCCATGATGGCGCCGCGCACGCTCTGCGGGACCGTCATGTTATGCGCCATCGAACGGACGAGGGTGCCGGCTTCGATGGAGGCCTGCAGGTCCTCCTGGGCGATTTCCTGGCAGGGATTGAAGCCCTCGGAGATGTCGACGTCCAGGCGGGCAGGGATCGAACCCTTGGCCTGGTTGAAGATGGTCTGGAACTCCGGCGACAGGATGGTCGAGGCGAGCAGGCGCTGGCCCTCCTGGTAGTCGGGGTCGTTCTGCTGGAAGAACACCACGGAGTCGGCATTGAGGATGAAGCCGGCCCCGTCCCAGTCGGTCGGCGCCTGGGCGCAGACATAGTCGGTGCCGTGCTCGAAACCGCCGGACGTCAGGAGACCCACGGTCCAGTCGCCCATGATGTGGAAGGCGGCTTCGCCGTTCCCGACCAGGTGCGACATGGTATCCCAGTCGCGGCCGACCATGCCCTCATCGGTGTATTCGGTCATCATCTTGCGGAACTGCTCGAGCGCCTCGATCATGCCTTCCGAACGCAGGGCGTCAGGATTGCCCTCGACGAAGGCCTGGCGGTAGAGGTCGAGGTCCATGCCGTAGACGACCACCTCGAACACGGTGGAGTCGGTCCAGTCGGCAGTGGAGTGTGAGAGGCAGATCTTGCCGGTGGCGACGACCTTGTCGCAGGCGGCGTTGAACTCTTCCCAGGTGCCTGGCAGTTCCTCGACGCCCGCCTCTTCCATCACTGCGGTCGAACCCCAGAGCCAGTTGATGCGGTGGATGTTCATCGGCGCCGCGACCCAAGAGCCTTCGGGCTTCATCACCGGCAGCAGTTCGGGGGCGACCACCTCGTCCCAGTTCTCCTCGGCCGCGAGGTCGTCGAGATTGGCGGTCATGCCCGTCTCGTTCCACTCCGCGATTTCCGGGCCCTTCAGTTGCACTGCAGCGGGGGCATTGCCGGAGATCACGTCGGAACGGAGCTTGGCCAGGGTGTTGGCGGTGTGGCCGGCGATCGCCGTCTGCTCCCAGGTGCCGCCCTTTTCCTCGAACATCTCGCCGAGCTTGGCGATGGCAGCGGCATCGGACCCGGTAGCCCACTGATGCAGCATCAGCGTCTTGGGTTCGGCAATTGCCGTGCTGGTCAGCAGCGCCGACGTAACAACGGCGGCGGCCGAAACGGCCGTCAGTCTGAAGGTCATATGGTCTCTCCCTTTTGCGCCCCGTGCGCCGCCCGACCCTTCGTCCGGTTGCTGCGGCCACTTGCGCTTTTTCCTCGACAGTGCTCTTCCTCATCACACCGTCTAATTAGTTCTAGGATGAACTTATTCGGCGTGTCAACGCCCCGTGGGGGAGGCGGAATGAACAGGATCGAACTCAAATCCTTGCTCGCAGAGAGCACTGTCGCGACGCCCGCCGGGCGCATTGTGCGGACGCTTTCGGAGCGCGGTGCATTGAGCGCCACGCAGATCTCGCGCCTCACCGGACTCGCCAAATCCACGGTCTCCACCGCCCTCACCGAGCTTCGTCGGCTGGAGATGGTGGTCGAGGTCGGCAGCGAAGCCGCTTCGGGAAGCGTCGGCCGTCCGGCCACCACGCTGACGCTCAATCCGCGCGCCGGCAGCTGCATCGGCATTCTCGTCGGGCAGACCGAAATTCAGGTTATCCTCGCCGATGTGGCCCACACGGTGCTTTCGGACCAGTCGGTCCTTCTCGAGCCGGACTACTCCACCGAGTTGGCTGCCGAAGTGGTCGCCAGACTGATCGCCGAAGCCTATGAGGGGCAGTGGCACGCGCCCGAGGGGCTGCTGGGGGTGGGAATTGCCGTGGGCGGGCCGGTGAACCCGGTTACCGGAAAGATGTTGCGCGCCGGCGGCATGCCGAGTTGGGCGGGCGTCGATATGCGCGAGCTGTTCGGCGCGATGTTCGATGGCGTTCCCATCTTCTGCGATAACGAGAGCAACTGCGCAGCCATTGCCGAGATGACCTGGGGTGCCGCGCAGGGGTTCGACAACTTCATCGTCTATACGCTCGATCTGGGCGTCGGCGGCGCCATCGTCGCGGGCGGCCAGGTGCTGACGGGCATAGCCGGCGGAGCCGGCGAGTTCGGGCACGTGGTGCTCGACCCCGAGGGTCCCCCCTGCCGGTGCGGCAATCGCGGCTGCATCGAGACCTATGCGAGCTTCCGCGGGCCCTTGGCGGAGGCGGAGCGGCATTTCGGCCGGCCGATGCGGACCACCGACGTGGTGGAGCTGGCGCTGGCGGGCGATGCCACCTGCCGCCGGCTGATCGAAGAAGCCGGGGCGGCCGGCGGCCACGGCCTTGGATTGATCGGCTCGGTGTTCAACCCGCCGCTCGTCGTCGTGAGCGGCCGGCTCGCCACCGCCGGAGACATCCTGATGAAGCCGCTTGCCGCGAGCTTCGAGCGATACGGCTTGATCAAGCATGGCGACGTCCCCGACAGCGCCCGCACGATCCTGCGGCCCAGCCGCTTCACCGACAACGGCGCCTGCATGGGCGCGGTGGGGCTGGTGCTGCGGCACCACGGGCGACTGCAGTAGGGTGCTGCCGGCTGGCGGAGCCGCGCGGCAGCAATTGCGTTTCCGAACACGGCGGCATCTCCTGTATGCTCGCTGCTTCGAAGGCGGCCCGGGCCGCACAACTGCGAGTAACGAATGAACGTCTATCTGCTGCTCCTGCATCTGGCCGGCTCGGTGACGCTGCTGCTGTGGGCGGTGCGCATGGTGCGCACGGGGGTCGAGCGCAGCCAGGAGCCGGCATTGCGCCGGGTGCTGCGGGAGAGCCGGGGTGGCAGGCTGCGAGCAGCGGGTATCGGCGCCGGCGTCGCCGTGCTGCTGCAAAGCTCGACGGCGGTGGCCGTGCTGGCGGCGGGTTTCGCCGGCAGCGGCGCGCTGACGCTGGCAACCGGGCTCGCGCTGATGCTGGGGGCCGACCTGGGTTCGGCGCTGGTGGTGCAGATCCTTTCGTTCGACCTCAACTGGCTGATTCCGTTGCTGCTGCTCGGTGGCGGCGGGCTGTTCTTCAGGGGCAAGGGGCGCGGCCAGAAGCAGCTCGGCCGCATCCTCATGGGGATCGCGCTGATCCTCGTCTCGCTGCAGATGATCGCCGAGGCGACGGCGCCGCTGCGCGACGGGGACCTGCTGCCGCAGGTCGTCGCCTATCTGCGCGGGGATTTCGTCACCGCCTTCCTGATCGGCGCCGGCTTCACGTGGCTCGTGCATTCGAGCGTCGCATCCATCCTCCTGACGGCGACCTTCGCCGCGCAGGGGCTGGTGCCAATCGAGCTCGCCGTATCGCTGATGCTCGGGGCCAATCTTGGGGGCGGACTGATCGCCGTCGGGCTCACCCGGCAGAGCTTCGTCGAGGCGCGGCGCATGGCCTGGGGCAATCTCGGCTTCCGCGGCCTCGGCGCCGTGCTGGCGCTGCTCGCCTACCAGCTGCTGCAGCCGCAGCTCGATGTCATCGGGGGCGATACGGCGCGGCAGGTGGTGAACCTCCACCTCGTGTTCAACGCGACGCTGCTGTTGCTCTGCCTGCCGCTCACCGGCCTCGTTGCCAAGCTGGTGACCCGGCTGGTGAAGGACCAGAAAACTGCCGAGGAGCTCGCCAATCCGCTGGCGGAAGCCAAGAGCGCGCTCGACCAATCGGTGGTCAGCCAGCCGGCAGTGGCGCTGGCCAGTGCCACCCGCGAACTGCTGCGCATGGCGGAGATCATCGAGCGCATGCTGCGGCCGCTGATGGAGCTTTACGAGACCGGGGACCCGGAGAAGATCAAACAGGCCCGGCAGCTGGAGCGCGCCGTGAACCAGGCGCAGTCCGAGATCAAGCTCTACCTCGCACGGATCGCCTATGACGACGAAGAGGACATCCAGCGCGGGCGGGAACTCTCCAACTTCGCCATCAATCTCGAATACGTCGGCGATGCGATCACCAAGACGCTGCTGAAGCTGGCCGAGACGCGACGCGAGCAGAAGCTCAGCTTCTCGCCCGAGGGCTGGCGCGAGCTCAGCGAGCTGCACCACCGGGTGATGGCCAACATGCAGCTGGCCCTGAACGTGCTGGTCAGCCAGGATCGGGAATCCGCGCGGCAGCTGCTGAGCGAGAAGGACGCGATGCGGGAGGCGGAACGGGCAAGTTACGAGCAGCATCTGCGGCGCCTGCAGTCGGGGGCGGTGCAGAGCATCGAGACCAGCAACATCCACCTCGAGACAGTGCGGGCGCTCAAGACCATCAACTCGCTGTTCGCCAGCGTCGCCTATCCCATCCTCTCCGAAAGCGGTGACCTGCTGGACAGCCGGCTGGCAGGAAAGGCGTGAGGCGGCCCTGCCGGCGGGCGGTTGCAGGGGAGTGCGCTTCGGCGCTATCACCGCCCGCAGGATGCGTTGGGTGAAGCGATGGCTCCTCCAGCAATCGCTGCAGGACCTTTCTGACAAGGAGACCGAGATGGCAGATGCCGAGGATACCGGGACGAAGCGGCTCGGCTACCCTGCCGGCCACGGCTGGGAACGCGCGCTGTTCGGCAGCGGCAGCATCAGCGGGACCATCCGGATGCTGATCTATGCCGCCGCTTTCGTGCTGATCTTCGGCACGCTCTTCTTCTTCATCCAGACCTAGGCTGCCGGCGCCGGGGCGGCAACCGTCAGCACCACATTGCCCCGCTTGCGGCCGGTGTCGACATAGGCATGCGCTTCGGCGGCATGCTCGAGCGGAAAGCTGCGGTCGATGACCGGCCGGTACTCACCCGCCTCGGCCAGCCGCGCCAGGTACTCCAGATCCTCCAGGCGTTCCGGCGCCACGCCGGCGACGATGCGCTTGTCGCTGCCTCTGGGTGGCCGCTCCAGCCCGAGCAGCTGGGTGGCACTGCCGAGCACGACGAGCAGGCGCCCGCCGGGCTCTAGCGCCTTGCCACTGCGGGCAAAGGGAGCCGTGCCGGTGGTGTCGAGAATGATATCCCAGGTTTCGCCGGTGCCGGCAAAGTCTTCCCGCGTGTAGTCGATCACCATCTCGGCGCCGAGCGACCGCACCAGTTCCACGTTACCGGTGCTGCAGACGCCGGCTACCTTCGCGCCAAAGTGCCGGGCGATCTGGACAGCAGCGGTACCGACAGCGCCCGAGGCGCCGACCACCAGCACCTTCTCGCCGGCGCGGACGCCGCCCTTGTCGCGCAGGTAGCAGAGCGCGGTGGTGCCGCCGAAGGAGAGGGCAGCGGCTTCCTCGAAGGAAAGGTTCGCCGGCTTCCGGACGATCCGTCCGTCCTCGGGCAGGACCCGGTATTCGGCATGGCAGCCGAAGCCGGCGCCGGTAAACGCGAAGACGTCATCGCCGGGGCGGAAGCGGGTGACGCCCTTGCCGACCGCTTCCACCGTGCCGGCAAGCTCGGTGCCGAGGATTTTCTTTCGTGGGCCGAACAGGCCGAACATCAGACGGCCCAGGAAACCGAAGCCAGGTGGCAGGCTGAGGCTGCGGGCGCGCCAGTCGGCGGAACTGACGGTCGTGGCGCGGATCCTGACCAGCACGTCGTGATCGCCCGGCGTGGGCGTTTCAACCTCTGCCAGCGTGACAACGCCAGGTGGTCCATAGTTCGTGTAGACGGCGGCTTTCATCTGCGCTCTCCAGTTGCTGCCGCATGTCTAGCTGCAGGCGTTCCATAGATAAATTGACGCTCTTCGTCCATCTGTTATGCATTTTCGCATGGATTGGCGTTCGGTGAAATTCGACTGGAACCGCGCCCGGGCCTTCCTGATCACGGCCGAGGAGGGCTCGCTGTCGGCGGCGGCGCGGGCGCTGGGCATGGCACAGCCGACGCTTGGCAGGCAGGTAGACGCGCTGGAGTCGGAGCTCGGGGTGGTGCTGTTCGAGCGCAGCGGTCGCGGGTTGATGCTCACTCCCAGCGGCGTTGAGCTGCTCGAGCATGTGCGGGCCATGGGGGAAGCGGCCAGCCGGCTGTCACTGGCGGCTGCCGGCCAGTCGCAAGCCGTCGAGGGCAGCGTCTGTATTGCGGCCAGCGAAGTTCACGCTGCCTTCCTGCTGCCGCCCATCCTCAGGCTCTTGCGGCACCGGCAGCCGGGCATCGAGGTCGAGATCGTCGCTTCCAGCAGCTCGAGCGACCTGCGGCGGCGCGAGGCCGATATCGCCATCCGCAATTACCAGCCCACGGAAGCGGATCTCATTGGGCGCAAGATGAGGGATCAGGCGGCGCGGCTCTACGCCAGCCCCGCCTATCTCGAGGGGATCGGCCGGCCGCAACTGCCCTACGACCTGCGGAACGCCGACTTCATCAGCATCGACGGCTCGGGGAGCGGGATGTTCCTCAAGGGGCTGAACCGGCTCGGCCTCAGCCTTACCGAGCGCAGTTTCCCGATCGTGGCCGAGAATTACCTGGTGATGTGGGAACTGGTGAAGCAGGGGCTCGGCATCGGCATCATGGACAGCGCGATCGGCGACGCCGAGCCGCTGGTGCAGCGCGCCCTGCCCGATCTCGAACCGCTGACGTTCCCGATGTGGCTGGTGGCGCACCGCGAACTCAACACCAGCCGCCGGGTGCGGGTGGTGTTCGACCTGCTGGCCGAGGAGCTGGGACGGCCGGCTGCAAGGCCCGGGTGACGCCTCTCGCTGCTCGCCGCGACAAGCAATTGTCCTGGTTCCCGTGCCGGCGGTTATCGCGGCCAAGCCCGCTGTCCAGGCGGGAGCGGCAAAGGCCGGGGTGTGATCGCATCGCAGGGCAGACGTGGCGCCGTCATCTGCCGGATTCGCTCGCGCGGGCTTCGATCAGCGCCCGAAGCTGCTTCAGCAACGCTCCGCCGGTGATGTCCGACTCGTTATAGCCTTCGGACTTCAGCCGCGTGCGAATCTCCGTGACGCTCCGGCAATCGCCGGAGCGGGCGAGGTCGAATGCGCGCTCCAGTGAGGTCTTGTTCTGATCCATGACGCGCAGCATACGCCAAGGCAGGCGCGAGTGCGACCACCATCGTCCACTGCGCCCGGCGGTGCCTCTACTCGTCCTCCACCAGCACTTTGCGGCGCTTCGAGATCGAGGGCAGCGAACTCGTCACCAGAATCGCCAGCGCCCCGGCGAGCAATGCAAGGGTAACGGGATCGCTCAGGAACAGCCCGATGTCGCCGCGAGCGAGAACCAGGCCGCGGCGCAGATTGTTTTCGAGCAGGCTGCCAAGGACAAAGCCGAGCAGCAGCGGCGTCGGTTCCAGCCTGAGCTTGAAGAACAGATAGCCGAGAGCCCCGAACACTGCGATCTGGACCACGTCGGAGGGCTGCGAATTGACCGAGAACATGCCGATGCAGCAGATCAGCACGATGGTTGGGAACAAAAGCCGGTAGGGAACCCGCAGGAACTTCACCCAAAGCCCGATCAGCGGCAGATTAATAATGACCAGCATGAGATTACCAAGCCACATCGACGTCACGACGCCCCAGAACAGGTCGGGGTGGGCGGTGATCACCTGCGGTCCCGGCGAGACGCCGTGCAAGGTCATCGCGCCCGCCATGATTGCCATCGTCGCCGTCGCCGGCAGGCCGAGGGTGAGAAGCGGGATAAAGGCGCTCTGAGCAGCGGCGTTGTTTGCCGATTCTGGCCCGGCCACGCCTTCTATGGCTCCCTTGCCGAAGCGGGAGGGATCCGCTGCCAGACGCTTTTCGAGCGCATAGGACGCGAACGAGGAGAGGATGACACCGTTGCCGGGCAGCAGGCCGAGCGCCGATCCGAGAAACGTTCCCCTGGCGATCGGTGCAGCGCATTGCTTCAGGTCTCGGCGGTCGGGCAGCAGCCGTCCGACCAGCGGCTTGATGGCGGGGCGCCCTTCCGTCAGTTCCAGGTTGCGGAGGATCTCGGCAATGCCGAAGATCGCCATGGCGACGATGGCGATGCTGAAACCGTCGTAGAGCACCGGCAGATTGAATGTCAGCCGCGCCTGGCCGCTGATGGGGTCGGCACCCGCCAGCGCCATTGCGAGGCCAATCAGCAGCATGCAGAGCGCCTTGAGCAGCGAGCCGCTTGCCAGAACGATAGCCAGCGTCAGCCCGAGCACCATCAGGGCGAAGTAGTGGCTGGCCGAGAAGGAGAGGGCGACCTGAGACAGAGGCACCGCCAGTCCGGCCAGCACAAGCACGCCGAACGAGCCCGCGATGAGCGAACCAATGGCCGCGATTCCGAGCGCCTTGCCGGCCCGGCCGTCGAGCGCCATGGCATGGCCGTCCAGCGTCGTGACCACCGACGACGCTTCGCCCGGCATGTTGACCAGGATGGCGGTGGTCGATCCGCCATACTGCGCTCCGTAATAGATGCCGGCGAGCATGATGAGCGAACCAACCGGATCGACGTTGTAGGTAATCGGCAGGAGGATGGCGATGGTCGCGAGCGGCCCGACGCCCGGCAGCACGCCGATGAGGGTGCCCAGCAGCGCGCCGATGAAACACAGGAAGACGTTTTGGAAAGAGAAGGAGACGGAAAAACCCAGCGCCAGATTGTCGAAAAGCGCGCTCAAGCCCCGCTCTCCTTGTCCCGCGCAGAACCCAAAAGTTTGAAGCCGAAGGCGTGGGCAAGGCCGAGCGTAATCAGCGCATAGGCCGCATAGGCGTAGCGCCTGGACCACTCGAAGCCGAAGGTCTGGAAGATCCACGGTTCGAGAGCCTGCGGGAACAGCGGCAGCCGCAGATTCAGCAGGTCCGCGAACAGCAGCGTTCCCAGGGCCGTCAGCCCGAATCCGAGGACGAGGAGTTCCCGAGCGTTTCCTTCCCTGCTGCCGAAACCGGTCAGGACTACGGTGACCGGAGCGACGATCATCAAGCCGAGTTGGGGAGCGGCAATCGGGCCGACCTGCCAGCCACGGATGAAGAGCGCAAAGAACAGGATGCCGGAGGTCACGACGACGGGACCCCGAAAGGCGAGCTTCACCCGCTCGGCTTGCGACGGCGGCTGCAGCAGCCCCCATGCGGTGAGCGCCGTGGCGCCGACCGCAAGGCCCGCACCGAAAAGCTTGGGCAGGAAGCCCGGGCCGAAATTGCGGATCTCGCCCATCGGCAGGTTCCAGGCCTGCATCCAGATCGCCACTGCGATGATGCCCACGACCACGCCGGCGAGGAAATCCACACGCAGCAGGCGATCGCCCCAGGGATCCTGACTTCGGGTGACGCTCATTCCGGACACTCCCCTACTCCGGTGTAAAGATTGTCTGGGCGATGTGGCGGACCCCGCCATTCATCTGAACGGGATCGTCGGCCCGATTCATGTAGTAGACCGCGAGCAGCTTGCCCGGCTCGTGCTCGATCACGCGCGGATAGCCAAGGTCCCAACTGCCACCGTCGTCGCGCAGGATGAGTTCATCGCCCCATGTCGCCCCGCAGTCTTCGGAGACCTTCAGGCGAATGCCGGGGGGGTTGACGCGGTAGCCATAGACGCAGACCACGCGGCCGTCGGCCATCTGCACCAGGTCTCCTGGGGCGCCCCACTCCGTCACCCGCGACAGGAAGGACCAGGTCATGCCGCCGTCGTCGGAGCGGTAGACATCGGTCCAGATCACGTCGCGCGCACCGCGCTGGTAACGGACCGAAGCGAGGATGCGCCCGTCGTGCAATTCGATGAGACGCGGGTAGAACTGGCGGATGGCGCCAAAGATGAAGCTGCCGTCGCGCGTCGACACCGAGGAGCCGCCGCTCGGCTCGGGCGTGATGAAGGACAGGAAGCGCCACTCCATGCCGTCACGGCTGGCGTAGACGAGCGGGCGGTTGCTCCAGCCCCCCTCCGTCGTCATGGCGAGGCCGACGAGGTTCATGCCGTCGCTTCGCACCATCGAGGAGCCACTGCCTGAAAGCGCCGGAAAGCCACCCATCGGCAGGAGAATGTGCCGGCGCCAGCTATGTCCGCCGTCGGTCGAGGCGCGCAGCCACGCCTGGCTGTCCTGCTTGAGAAAGGCCGGCACGGCGCCGGACATGATCAGCGTGTCGGGGCTGGCGAGGTCGAGCGGTCCCTCGGAGCGGTAGTCGCGGTCGCCAAGGGCGAGGATATCCTCTGCCGTGAGGTCCAGCCTGTGGACATGGGTGAGCGTGTCCCCGTTCCAGCTCTTGCCGTTGTCGCACGAGCGGACGAGATAGAGGTCGCCCTGCCGGTAGGTCAGGCGCTCGTGGGAGATCTCCCCCTCGCCGCCATAGGAGCTTTCGATCAGCTTGAAGCCGGTGACGAGGTCGCCGTTTCCCGTGCGCCACAGCCCCACATAGAAGGGCCAGCCGCAGAAGGCATCGTCGCGCCTGAATACCACGCTGTGCTCGGCACCGGCCAGCCGGCGTGGCGGATTTCGCCTGAAACTCATTTGCCGTCTCCGAAAGTCGCGCCCGGCGCCGGACCGGGCGCGACCTCAATTCATCAAAGGCCGGGGGTCAGGACGCGCCGCCAGTTTCCTCGATGATGCCCTGCCACTTCTCGGCTTCGGCGCGGACGAAGTCTTCGAACTCCTCGATGGTGAACTGGCGCGGCTCGAGGCCCAGTTCGAACAGGCGCTGCTCCATCTCGGGTGTGTTCATCACCTCGACGCTGACCTCGTTGATCTTCTCGATCACCTCGCGCGGTGTGCCCACGGGCGCAAAGATGCCGGTCCAGGACAACACATCGAAGTTCGGCACGCCGGACTCCTCCATGCCCGGGGTCTCAGGCAGCAGCGGGGAGCGTTCCGGAGAGGTGAGCGCCACGACATTGACCTCACCTGCCTCGATGAACGGGGCGGCGGCCGAGATGTCCAGCATGGCGAGGGCAGCGCGGCCGGCCACGAGGTCGGTCAGTGCTTCGACCGATCCGGCATAGGGCACCGCCAGCAGTTCGATGCCGGACCGCAGCTCAAGCAGCTTGCGGCCCATTTCGCCGGTACCGGTCCAGCCGGCGTAAGTCAGCTCACCGGGGTTTTCTTCGGCGTATTTGCGCACGTCGTCCATGCTCTCCAGCGGCAGATGCGTCGTCGAAATGAGAATCCAGGGTGAGTAGGTCATCAGCGTCACCGGCTGCACATCCGTCAGCGGATCGTAGTCGGCGTCGGCCATCGTATAGGGGTTGATCGACATGGTGGAGGCGACGCCCGCGAACAGGGTGTAGCCGTCCGGTTCGGCCGCGATGCCGGCTTTGGTGCCGATGGTGCCGGCGGCGCCGCCCATATTTTCAACCAGAACGCGCTGGCCAAGCTTCTCGCCCACCAGCTCCGCCCACATGCGCGTCGCGATATCCGTTCCGCCACCTGCCGCGAAGGGCACGATGACGCGGATCGGCTGGTTGGGGTAGTCCTGCGCCTGCCCGGCCGCCGCAAGGACAAGGCTCGCTGCGATCGCCGCACCGCTCGCCAGCAGAGACGTCAACAGGTTCCGTTTCATTTCCAAAATCCTCCCTGAAGCCGCACCATCGCCGATGCGGCAGTGAAATCCGCCCTCGAAGAGCGGACATGCAGCCGACGCACCCGGACGAGTTCATCGCGGCCTGGCGGGAACGGTAGTGCCGCAACGAAAACAGGCGTAAGCGGCAGCAGACAGCTTTTCGCCCAATGAAATCTGTCTGGCGCTGCTGAGGTGGGCCCTGCGGCAAAGCTGCTTGCGAAGCCTTCGCGCGACCGGGACATTGGCAGGAGCCGGAAAGCCAGCGCCAGCGAGCCGGAGCCACCCGCCCAGGAAGCGGCAAGTCCCCGGCGCCGGACGCTACACTGGAAGATCCGTCTGTTTCTGGTGTCGAAATACCCGCCCGGCCGAGTGCTGGGAGCGAGCATGACGGCCGGCGGGTGCCACTGCCGGCGACTGCCGCGACCACTTGCCAAGCTCGTGGAGACGACTGAAGACGTCTGGCGCTTGGAGCGAACCCGCTGGCGCGCCACTCATCGAGCCCGAGCTGCCCGCGATCCGGCGCGTCACGGCCGCCTGTCGGCCGAGCGTGCCGGGGGAGCCGCGTCCCGAGCATGCGAGAGCTTGCGCAGGCGCGCTTGACATGCAGGTGAATACCTGCGTAAAATGAGGCTTGGGAAGTAGTTTAGGGATTTAAGCCATGGGCTCGTAGACGGCACCTATCCGAAGCAGAATCGGGCGACAGGGACAGGCGTTTCCCCGCCTGATGGGTTCGGTTCAGCAGCCGCGTCATGCAGATATATGCTTGCATAATTGAGAAGCAAATGAGCGACGACCGAGTCTTCAAAGCGCTGGCGGACCCGACCCGCAGGATGCTGCTCGATCGCTTGTACGAGAGGAACGGCCAGACGCTCGGCCAGCTCTGCGACAATCTCGGCATGGCTCGACAGTCCGTCACCCAGCACCTTGGTCTTCTCGAGGAGGCCAATCTGGTCAGTACGGTCAAGCGGGGCCGGGAGAAGCTGCACTTCATCAATCCAGTGCCGCTCCATGAGGTCTACGAGCGCTGGGTACGCAAGTTCGAACACCGGGGGCTGAGCCTCTTGCACGACCTGAAGAAGGAACTGGAAAGGGATTCCGAATGACCAGAGACACCACCTCGTTTGTCTATGTGACCTTCATCGCCTCGACGCCCGAAAAGGTGTTCGATGCGCTGATCAAGGCCGACCTCGCGCGGCAATATTGGGGGCATGAGAACATCTCGGACTGGAAGCCCGGCTCCCGCTGGGAACATGTCCGCGCCAATGATGAGCGCACGGTCGAGCTCGTCGGAGAGGTGATCGAGATCATGCCGCCCAGCCGTCTGGTCATCACCTGGGCGAATGCCTCCCAGGCTGATGACCCGGACGCCTACAGCCGCGTGACCTTCACGCTCGACGACTATGCGGACATGGTCAAGCTCACCGTTGAACACGATGATCTCGTCGTTGGGAGCGGCATGGCCGCGGGCGTCAGCAAAGGCTGGCCGATCGTGCTCTCCAGTCTCAAATCATTCCTCGAAACCGGCCGCGGGCTCGATGTCTTCGCCAAGCCCAAGGCGGCCTAGGCTTACACCGGAATGCGAGAAACTGTGATGACCAAGACTTTTGCTGGTGGATGCGCATGCGGCGCCATCCGGTATGAAGCCAGGAGCGAGCCCGTCTTCGCCAACCACTGCCAGTGCCGCGAATGCCAGAAGCGCAGCGGCACCGGACATTCCTCCTATCTGACATTCGCCGGACGCGCCGAAATTTCCATCACGGGTGATGCGACAATTTGGAAGGTTGCCGGAGACAGCGGCAACCTGAAGGGCCACGCCTTTTGCCCGACCTGCGGCACCCCGGTCTTTCTCACCTTCGATGCGATGCCGGACCACATCGCCATCCACGCAACCAGCCTGGATGATCCCGGCGCCTTCGCCCCCACAGCCGTCACCTACAATGTCCGTGGACACGACTGGGACACGCTCGACCGGTCATTGCAGATCTTCCAGAAGATGCCCGGCTGAGCGGAGAAATGGCTTCCGGGGGAGCAGCACCTCGCTCTCCCCCTCAAGCGGTCGGCACGATCTGGCGATGCCGAGACGTCTCCGGATCGCGCCTCACGAGTTAATCGCGGCTGCTGCTTTCGGAACCTGCCTGACCTTCAGCGCTGGCTTGGTCCAGTACCCAGGTCACGCCGAACTTATCCCTGAGCATGCCGTAGAGCGGCGACCAACCTGCAGGCGCGAGATCCTGAACGATCGTCGCGTTTTCCGAAAGCTTGGCCCAATACCCTCTGATTTCATCGGCCTGGTCCCCACGTACAGATACGAAGACCGGTATTTCACCGGCATCATAAGCCAGGCGGGATGGCACATCATAGGCCATGACGGAAAAGCCCGCTTCTGAAGCGACCTGACCCCACATGATCTGTTCGGCTTCTGCGGGATCCTGCACGGCGCCGGCGTCCTTGTAGGTGACCAGAACCTGCTGGCCATCGAAAACACTCCGGTAAAAATCCAGCGCCGCCCGTGCCTGGCCACGGAAGTTGAGATGGGTAGTGGTCTTGATGGTCATGGCGATGCTCCTTGTTGGCTTGCCTGATGACCACGGCTATAACGCCCACCAACTGACAGTTTCCGGCAGTTTGAGCATGGCCCGCCCCGATCGCCTGTTTCGCCTGCTGCAGGCAATGCGCGTCATGCCGCCGCCGATCACCGCTGCGCGGCTTGCCGAGGAGATGGAAGTTTCGCTGCGCTCGCTTTATCGCGATATCGACAGCCTGCGGGCGGCTGGCGCCCGCATCGAGGGAGAACGCGGCTATGGCTACCGGTTGGTAGAAGACTACGCGCTACCGCCGCAGACCTTTGACCGGACGGAAATCGAGGCACTGGCACTGGGATTGGCCGAGGTGCGCGGCATGGGAGATCCGGCCCTGGCCAAAGCGGCGCATTCGGCACTGGCAAAGGTCGCGGCGACCTTGCCGGACGATCGCGAGCAGCAGTTGGTGCATGCGATCTCGCAAATCTACCGTCCCGACATTCGCATCGGCGCGGGGGCCTTCGTGGGGCTCATCCGCGAAGCCTGCTGGCAGGAAGAGGCCATCGCCATTGGCTATACCGACAAGGGCGGACAGATTAGTGAGCGCACCATTCTGCCCTTGTGCTTCATGTACACCGACCGCAAGCAGATCGTCTTGGCATGGTGCGATCTCCGCAAGGCCTATCGCATGTTCGACACGGCGCGGATCAGCCATGCCGTACGAACCGGAAAAAGTTTCCGTCCCCGGCGCGTCGCGATGTTGCGCGAGTATCTGGCGGAACTCAATGCCGGTCCCGCGCCATGAGGAGGCGATCAGCTTCAGCCTGCGAGCCCGCTAATAGATCGGCAACGGAACGACCGCCATGAGCCGCAAAGCGGAAGCCGGCACGACAGAGGTCTTGGTGCTGTGCGGAGCGGAAGGTGATTGGCGCGCCCGAAGAGATTCGAACTCCTGACCCCCAGATTCGTAGTCTGGTGCTCTATCCAGCTGAGCTACGGGCGCCTGTCGGCCGGAGGCGGTCCGGCGGAACGCGGCAAGCCATACATTGGCTCCGGCGGCATTGCAAGCGCCGGGCGGTCACCGAGCCGCGGCATCCGCGAGTGCCGCGGGCGCCAGGTTCTGATCCGGTGTGGGCGACCGCTGGCGCGGATCAGGAGAGCCGCAGGCTGCGCGGCAGGGTGAGGTCGAAGCGGGTGCCGAGCGGCTGCGGCACCAGGGCCAGCTGGCCGCCATGGGCCTCGGTGAGTTCGCGGGCGATGGCGAGGCCGAGGCCGGTGCCGCCCGAGCGCGCCGATCCTTCGAAGGCGACGAAGAGCTTGTCGCGGGCGCGCGGCGGCAGACCAGGCCCGTTGTCGCTGACGGAGACCACGAGACTGTCGCCCCGCTCCTCGTAACCCACGGTGATCGCCGGCGCGGCGGCGGGGTTCTGCTGTCCCTCCAGCGCCTCACGGGCGTTGCGGAGGAGGTTGACGAAAACGCGCGCCAGCTGGTCGGCATCGGCGTTGATGGTGACCTCGTCCGGCACCTGGTTGGCGAAGGCGATGTCGGGGTGTCCGGCGAGCCGGGCATCGAAGGCCGCCTCTTCCAGCAGCGCCCTGAGGTCCACCGGATGGGGTCGCGGCGGCGTCGCGCTCTGGCGGCCGTAGTCGAGCACCGACTGGGCAAAGCCGACGGCCCTGTCGATGGAACTTACCAGCCGCGGCGCCAGGCGCTGCACCTTGGGATCATCGACATTGGCCACTTGGTCGGAAAGCAGTTGCGCCGAAGTCAGGGTGTTGCGCAGGTCGTGGTTGATCTTGGCGACGGCGAGGCCGAGATCGGCGAGGTGGCGGCGCTGGCGCAGCATGGTGAAGACATCGTTCTCCATCGCCGCCAGTTCCTGCTCGAGAATGCCGATCTCGTCGTTGCGGACCGAGGGCGTGACGATGAGGGCGGCATTTTCGGGGGCTTGGCGGAAGCCGACCATGTTGGCGCTGAGGCGGCGGATGGGCGCGATGAGGATGCGCGACACGAAGATGTAGAGCACCGCCGCGGTCATGCTGGCGACGATCAGCGAGATGACGAAGATCTCGCGCGAATAGGCCAGCAGGTCGCGGCGCAGCGGCGCCTCCGGCATCAGCACCTCGATGACGTTGCCCTTTAGCCCCGGCTCCTCGCCGATGATGCGCAGCGTCCGGTTGCCGCCGAGGACCAGGGTGTCGAGGACGCCGCCGATCAGCGTCATCGGGTCGCGCAGCCGCATGTCGATGGCCACCGCCTCGCGCGGCATCGGCGCCTGCTCGAGCTCGATCAGCTGCGTCTGGCCCTCGCGCCGATAGACGATGGCCTGGGCGCCAGCGGCGGTGAGCAGGCGGTCCGTCAGGTCGCGCGGCAGCGCCATGACGTCGGGCACGGCATCGAGAACGCGCGCGGCAACGACGCCGATGCGCATGCGGTCCTCGAGCCAGCTGGTGCGGAAGTTGGCGGCCGAGGGCACGTAGATGATCACCTCGACGGCGAGGATGACGAGGATGATCGTGGTGAGGAGCTTGACGGACAGTCCCCAGAACGGGCCGGGCGTGGCGCGGAACTCTTTGCTCATCGACAGATTCCTAGCCGTTAATGCCGGCAGGTGCCAGCCGCTTGGCCGGCCGCGCGAGCCTCACGGCAGCAGCCGGACCAGCGCCAGCAGCCGCTGCTGCAGCGGCCCCGGCGGCCGGTCGCGGTCGAACGCAGACCCCAGGTCCACCGCAATCTCCAACAGCGTCGGATGCGGGGCTGCCAGCTCCCGCAATTGCGGCGCCGTCAACCGCTGGGCGATGGCGAGGGCGAAGAGGGTGGCGAGTTCGCCGGCCGCCGGACCGGCGATGCCGGCGCCGAGAAGGCGACCGCGAGGATCGGTGATCAACTTGGCGAGGCCGTCGGTCCGGCCGAGGGCGCGAGCGCGATCATTGTCAGCGAAGCTGGCGCGGAGCACCCGGAAGCCGTCGCCAAAGCGGGCCCGGGCCGCGGCTTCGCTGAGGCCGGTCTCGGCGATCTCGGGGTCGGTGTAGATTACCTCCGGCCGCGGCGGGCGGCGCTGCGGCAGGCCGAGCAGCAGGCGGCGGACCAGCGCCTCGGCCTGCCATGCCGCGCCGTGGGACGAGCTCGTGCCGGCGGCGTCGCCCACGGCGTAGACGCGGCGATTGCTGGTGCGGAGGCCCGAGGTCAGTTGCAGCCGGCGGCGGTCGGCGGCAGACCGCCGGATGCGGGCCCGTTCCAGTTCCAGCCGGTCGAGCTGGGGAAGGCGATCGGCGCAGACGAGGATGTGCGAGGCGTCGAGAGTCGCCTCGCCACCGGCCGTGCGGATGCGGACGCCGATGCCCTGGCTGCGCCCCTGGATCGCGAGGACCTCGGTCTCGGCCCTTATCTCGACCCCCTCCTCCTTGAGGCGGCGCAAAACGATGGTGGCCAGCTCCGGATCGGCACCGGCGAGCGGGGCGCCCGGTTCCACGACCGTCACCTGGGTGCCGAGACGGTTATAGGCCTGCGCCAGCTCGAGCCCGGCCGCCGCCGCCCCGATCACCACCAGGTGGGTGAGCTTGCGGGTGTTGGCGAAGATGGTCTCGGTCGTGAAGTAGGGCACCGCCTCCAGTCCCTCGATCGGCGGCAGCACCGGGACAGCGCCGGTGGCGATGAGGAAGCGGCGGGCGCGGATGCTCATGTCCCCTGCCTCCAGCGTGCGCGGATCGAGGAAACGTCCCTCGGCTGCGAGGACCTGGACGCCCAGCGCCTGCAGGCGTTCCACGGAAACGCGCGGCGCGATCCCGGCAACGACGGCGTGTACATGGTCGTGGAGCTTGCGGAAGCTGACGCGGGGCTCCTCCCCTGCGACCCCGAACGGAGCCCCGGAGCGGATCGCATGGGCAAAGGCGCCGGCGGCGACCAGTGCCTTGGACGGGATGCTGCCCGCATTGAGCGCCACGCCGCCCATGCGGCCGCGCTCCACCAGCACGACCGAGGCGCCGAGTTCGCAGGCGGCGAGCGCCGCCTGCAGCCCAGCTGCGCCGGCGCCGACAATACAGAGATCGGGAGTAAGCAGTTCCGCCAAGCCAGCCTCGTTGCGCCGCTGAGTGCCCCCACATCCAGGCGGCAGAGACCTTCAATATCATGGGCTTGCAAGACACAATAGACGGGTGCACGAAGGCAACAGGGATTTCCGGTCGCAGCAGGGGCGCCCGCGCCGCCCATGGCGCCGCGGGAGCGCCCTCGGAATACCGCCGCTGCGGGCCGTCGCGCGTTGACTTCACCCCGCCAGTTCCATATATACGCCGCCAATCTGCCGAGGTGCGGGGGATGCCCCGGTTTCCTGGGCGATACCTTGCGCAAGCTTTGAATTAGAGGAACCGCGCCCGGCGTGGTCTGAGGTCATGAAACGCACTTATCAGCCGAGCCAGCTGGTCCGCACCCGTCGCCACGGCTTCCGGGCCCGCATGGCGACCAAGAACGGGCGCAAGATCATCAATCTTCGCCGCGCCGCCGGCCGCAAGAAGCTCTCCGCCTAAGGGCCGGGCCGCGTGACGGCCAGGCCGCAGCAGCAGGGCGCGCCGCGCCGCCTCAAGAAGCGATCGGAGTTCCTCCGGGCTGCCAGGGGCAGGCGTGCGAGCGGGCCGTCCTTCTCGCTGCAGGCGTCCGGCAGCGACCGGGCCGAGCCCGGCGTCGGCTTCACCGTCACCAACAAGACCGGCAATGCCCCCGTCCGCAACCGCATCCGGCGGCGCCTGCGCGAGGCGGTGCGGGCTTGCGCGAGCCGGCTCGAACCCCGACATGACTACGTGCTTATCGGTCGTCGCGAGGCGCTGAAGACGCCATTCGAAAAGCTCGTGGACGAGCTGTCGGCCGCCATCACGAAAATTCACGCCAGCAAGGCCGCAGGCCGCCGGAACGAGAGATAATGCAGATCGACAACCGCAACATGATCCTTGCCATCGTGCTCAGCATGATCGTGCTGTTCGGATGGCAGTTCTTCGTCGCCGGCCCGCAGATGGAGCAGGCGCAGCGGCGGGCGGCGATCGAGGCGGAACAGCGTGCGGCTGCCGACCAGGGGCTGGCGACGCCGAGCGTCGAGGGCGGCACGCCGGTGGTTCGCGACGGCACGGGAGCCCCCGTCTTCGCCGATCGTCTTGCCGCCATCGCGGCAACGCCGCGGGTGGAGATCGACACGCCGGCGGTCGCCGGCTCGATCAACCTCAGCGGGGCACGGCTCGACGATCTGCGGCTCAAGCAGTACCGCGAGACCGTCGATCCCGCGAGTCCGATTATCACACTGCTGAGTCCGGCGGGCGCGCCGGCCGCCTACTACGCCGAACAGGGCTGGGCCCCGGTCGCGGGCGCCCAAACCCAGCTGCCGGACAATGAAAGCGTCTGGACGGTCGAGGGGGAGAACGCGACGCTGACGGCCGGCGGGAGCGTTACGCTGCGGTGGGAGAACGACGCCGGGCTGGTGTTCCGCCGCACCTTCGCGGTCGACGACCACTACCTCTTTACCGTCACCCAGTCCGTCGAGAACCAGACGGCGGGCGACATCGCGCTCTACCCCTATGCCCGGGTGGTGCGGCACGGCACGCCGCCGGTGCAGAATTTCTTCATCCAGCACGAGGGTCCCATAGGCGTGCTCGGGGACAACAACTACGTGGCCCGCAAGTACGGCGACCTCAAAAACGACAAGCTGGTGGACGCCAGTTCGACCGGCGGCTGGGTCGGCATCACCGACAAATACTGGGCGACGACGGTGCTGGCGCAACCCACGGCGCCCATCAACGCCCGCCTCTCCTACACCAATCCCGGGCAGACTGACGTCTACCAGACCAGTTTCGTCGAGACGGCGCCGGTCGTGGTACCGGCCGGCGGCACGGCCGAGAATACCAGCTACGTATTCGCCGGCGCCAAGGAGGAGGCGGTGATCGCCTCCTACGAGCAGGCCTATGGCTTCGACCGGCTGGAGCTGCTGATCGACTGGGGCTGGCTGCACTTCATCACCAAGCCGATGTTCCACCTCCTGACCTTCCTCTACGGCATCCTCGGCAATTTCGGCCTCGCCATCCTCGCCGTGACGGTCATCGTCAAGGCGGTGTTCTTCCCGCTCGCCAACCGCTCCTACAAGTCGATGGCGGCGATGCGGCGGGTACAGCCGGAGATGAAGGCGATCCAGGAGCGCTACAAGGAAGACCGCATGGCCCAGCAGCAGGCCATGATGGAGCTCTACAAGAAGGAAAAGATCAATCCGCTCAGCGGCTGCTGGCCGATCCTGATCCAGATCCCGGTGTTCTTCGCGCTCTATACCGTCATCTTCATCAGCCTCGAGATGCGGCACGCGCCCTTCTTCGGCTGGATTCAGGATCTCGCGGCGCCGGATCCGACCAACATCTTCACGCTGTTCGGGCTCATCCCGTGGGATCCGACGGTCATCCCGATCCTCGGCGCGTTCCTGCACCTCGGCATCTGGCCGATCATCATGGGCATCACCATGTGGGTGCAGATGAAGCTCAACCCGCCGCCGCCGGATCCGACGCAGGCGATGATCTTCGGGCTGATGCCGATCATCTTCACCTTCATGCTCGGCACCTTCCCGGCTGGCCTCGTCATCTACTGGGCGTGGAACAACCTGCTCTCGGTGACGCAGCAGTGGTTCATCATGAAGCGGCACGGCGCCGAAGTGGACCTGTTCGGCAACATCATGGCGAGCTTCAAGCGCAAGCCGAAGCCGGTGGCGGAAAAGCCGGCGGACACCAAGGCCGGCTGAATTCGGCTGCACCAGGTATCCGGGGCCTCCTTGCGGAGGCCCTTTCCATTTCCGGCGGCAGCTGCACGCCGCCCCTTCCCCGACGCGGCGGCAGCGCCTATGGAGTGCCCGATGAGCAATGATGCCACCGACAGCGAAACCGACATGATCGAGGCCGGGCGGCTGCTGTTCGCCCGCCCCTTCGTCTTCGTGAAAGGTTGCGTGCGGATCTCAGACCTGCCGCCCACCGACCGCATGGAGATCGCCTTTGCCGGCCGCTCCAATGTGGGCAAGTCGTCGCTGATCAACGCGCTGGTCGGCATGACGGCGCTGGCCCGCACCTCCAACACTCCCGGGCGCACCCAGGAGATCAACATCTTCGAGGCCCAGGACGCGCCGCTCCGCATCGTCGACATGCCGGGCTACGGCTTTGCGCAGGCGCCGAAGGAGAAGGTCGCACAATGGACGCGGCTGATCCACGCCTACCTCACCGGGCGCCCGAACCTCCGGCGGGTCTACGTGCTGGTCGACGGCCGGCACGGGCCGAAGGCCAACGACCTCACGGTGATGAACGAGCTCGACAAGGCGGCGGTGAGCTACCAGATCGTTCTTACCAAGGCCGACAAGATGCTGGCCCGCGACCTCGAAAAGGTGATTGCCGCAACCAAGGCCGCCATCGCCAGGCGGCCGGCAGCGCATCCGGAACTGATCGTCACCTCCGCGCAGAAGGGCGATGGCATGCAGGACCTGCGGGCCGAGATCGCGCGGCTGCTGGCGAGCTAGGCACGTCCCCACACGCGGCAGCTCGGCGCAGCTGGCGGGCTCACCCGTCCCATGGCAGCCTGGCCGGTGTGGTGAGATTCGGCGGCGGATAGGTGGCGTCGAACGCCATCACCTCGGCAATCTTCTCCCGCAGCCAGGCATGGCCCGGGTCTCGCTCCAGTCGGCGGTGCCAGTACATCCGCATCTCTATCGTGCGAGGATCGAAAGGCGGCAGATAGAGGTGAAGGTCCAGCAACCGCGCTGCATATCGCGCAAAATGGACGGGAATATTGCCGAGTAGATCACTGCTGGCGACCGCGATTGCAACCGCATGGAAGTGGGGCACGGTCATCCGCACGCTCCGGCTGAACCCGAGGCGGCGGAGCTCAGGGTCGACCGATCCGGTCTTGGTCCCGTCGGTGGAAAGGACCACCTGCGGGATGGCGCAGTAGACCTCGGGCGGAATGCACTCGCCCGGCGCAACTCCTTGGAGCGACAGGACCGGGTGGCCCTTCCTGGCAACGACGACGACGAAGGAGCGGTACAGCGCCGCGTTGCCGATCCAGTCAGGCGTCTCCATCTGGCGTTCGACTGCCACATCCACCCTGCCCTCGCTGAGGAACGAGAATGCCTGTTGTGGCGGGACATCGAGCATCTGCAGGGTGACGCCCGGCGCCTCCGGCCGTACCACTCGCGCCAGCCGCGGCATCAGGAAGGTGGAGACGTAGTCCGACCCCGCAAGTACGAAGTCGCGATCGGCAGTCGCTGGGTCGAAACCGGCGGCGGCGGACAGGGCTCCCTCGATCTGGCGAAGCGCCGTGCGGACAGGCTCCTGTAGCGCCAGCGCCCGCGGCGTCGGCACCATGCGGTTGCCCTCGCGGACGAACAGATCGTCACCGAGGATCTGGCGCAGCCGCCCGAGCGCCGCACTCACCGCCGACTGGGTCAGTCCGAGACGCCCACCCGCCCGGACGGTGCTCAACTCCATCATCATCACGTCGAAGATGCGGAGCAGGTTGAGATCGAGAGCAGCAAAATTCACGGCGTCAATACCCCCAATACAAAACCATCGTTTCCGCGGGTTGGCAGAGCCAGCTATTTCTAGGTGCTCGCGGCAACGATAGCCAGCGAGCGAGAACCAGGAGGAGTGTCATGAAAGCCAGAGCAATCGAACGGTCGGGCGGAATGGTCCTTGCGGCGGCGGGACTTGCCTGCCTCGTATCGGCGGCGACCGCGTCCGAAGATTTCGCCAGCGCCGTCGAAGAGGTGCGCGCGGCCACGGAGCGGTTCAACGATGTCGAGGTGGCACTCGCGGAAGGCTACATCCCCGATCCGAACGGGCATTGCGTCACGGCAGCGGCCGAGGGCCTCCCCGCCGAATTGGGCGGCATGGGCATCCACTATCTGCATCCCGGGCTGCTGGGGATCACCGCCACGTCGCCGCGCGTCGACGGCACGGGCACGCATACCGATTTCAGCCGCCCCGCCATCCTGCTCTACGAGCCGCAGGCGGACGGCTCGCTGGCCCTCGTCGGTGCCGAGAACCTGGTGTTCAAGGAGGCTTGGGAGGCGGCAGGCAACACCGAGCCCCCCACATTTGCCGGGCGCAACTGGGACGCCATGGAGGACGACCCCAACACCCCTGGCGACGAGGCGCATGGCTTCGAGGCTCATTACGACCAGCACGTCTACTTTAGAGGCGACGACGCAGCGGTCGCAGTACTGCCCTTTCATCCCGCCGTGACCTGCGACCATCATTCCGGCCACTGAGGAGACGACTATGATGAAAACGCTTCATGAAACCGCGATCGGTGTGGCCACCGCAGTGGGCCTCGTCTTCGCCGGAGCGCTGCCGGTGCAGGCGCAAGCCGCAGTAGGCCCGGGCTACGTCGTGGTCGAGCTGAAGGTGACGGACGCGGCGGCTTTCGAGGAGTATGTGGAGAAGGCGCCGCCAACGATCGAACAGTACGGCGGACGCTTCGTGGTGCTGGCGGCGAACGCTCAGACCGTTGAAGGCGCCGAGCCCGACGGCTTCGTCACCGTCATCAGGTTCGACAGTGTCCAGGCCGCGCAGGACTGGCTGACGTCGCCGGAATACAGTGCCGTGAAGGGGCTGCGCCACGCCTCTGCCACCACAAGGCAACTTCTTGTTGAGGGCCTACCGGTCGACTAAAACCGCTTCACCGCCGATAGCGGCTCCAGAGGCGCCTTTTTCGCGGAAGGCGCTTCTGCTGACAGATCGCCGCCAACTGGCGCAGGCGCCCGGAGGCTGATCCGGGCTAGGCTGCCCGCGACAGGAAGGCCGCCAGGTAACGCGCGGTCTCGACGCTGTCGGAAGGTCGGGCAAGCGAGGCGATGGCGGCGTCGACCACATTGCCGGGGACCCGGCCGCGCCGCAGCTCCGCCAGTGCCAGGGCGTAGTCGTCGGTGAACTCGGGGTGCGGCTGCAGGCTGATGGCGGCGCCGTTGCGGTAGAGCAGCCCGGCATTGGGAGTGAAGTCCGAGGCCAGAAAGACATCCGACTCCGGCGGCCGCGTTACCACCTGGTCCTGGTGCGAGCAGGCGATGGCCAGTTCCGGTGCGTCGCCCTCCAGCAGGTCGGGGCGCCGGGTGATGCGGTAGCTGTGGCGGCCGAGGCCCCAGCCCTTCTCCGACTTGCGGACCTCGCCGCCCAGTGCGTCGGCCATCACCTGATGGCCGAAGCAGACGCCGAGCATCGGGGTTTGGGTGGCATAGGCCCGCCGAATGAAGCCGCGCAGCGGCTCGAGCCAGGGCAGATCCTCATAGACCCCGGCAGCGGAACCGGTGATGAGGATGCCGCCAAGCCTTTCCGGATCCGGCAGCGGCGCCCCTTCGTGCACGGGTACCGTCTCGAAGGCGAAGCCGCTGTCGGCTGCCTCGAACATGCGATGGAACATCTGGGGATAGGGGCCGAAGCGCGGGCGGAGCGGCTCCGGTACCTCGCCGGTCTGGATGATGGTGAGTTTCATGTGCCATCAGATGGCGCGGTTCGCGGCGAAGCGCAAGCCGGTGACCAGCGCAAGTCCACCCCTCCCCCCATCACCCACCCCCTCCGCCGTCATCGCCCGCTTCACGCGGGCGACCCAGACACGCCCTTTCGATGACGGCCGAGAGGGCGGGGCAAGGGCGTTAACGAGCAGCAGTGCTGAGATGCGTTCACGCGCCCCGCCACTCTCTCACTCCCCATCCCACCACCCCCACCGGCCGTCATCCCGACGAAAGTCGGGACCCAGTAACCACCGGCCGTCGAGCTGTACGAATACGCGCAACGGGCCCGGACCCAGAACCGGCAAGACTTCATGCCCCGTGGGTACTGGATCCCGTTTGGCAACGGGATGACGGCCGGTGGAGGTGGGGCGTTTGGTGCAGGCCCGCCCGCTCTCGCACCCGACGCACCTCCACTCCCGCCAGTCCCGGTGGCCGGGTGATGACGGCGGAGAGCAAGGTGGGCCGTTCTCCGCCGAACTCTCCCCACCCACCGCCATCATCCCGGACGCCGCGCAGCGGCGAGCCGGGAGCCAGTGCTCAGGACCGACCACCAGCATGGCGCCATCCGGTCCTGCGGTGGTGCAGGATCGGCAAGAGCGGCGAGCGTTGCGCGGCCGGTGCACTGGGTCCCCGCGGTCGCGGGGATGACGGCGGTGGGTGGGGCGGGACTGTGCTCCGAAGCGCTCCCAGCCCTCTGCTGCGCCTCGGCATTCCCAAAACTTATCCCCGCCGTCTCCACCTGCGGTAGAATCCGCCCATCGCCGCACCGAAGCGAGATCATGACGAGTGGTTGGTGCGGGGAGACGGGTGTGCCCTGGAAGTCGTTTTGGGGCGGGACCGGACGGACCGGCGGGGAGCCACGAGCGAAAATCCGCAACTTCGTCCGCAGCACCAACCCGCCGCACCGGCGAGGCCAAGCCTCACCTTTTTGCGGACTACCCGCTTCGAGGCGAAAGCCTCGCCGGGGCCGCTTGCCATGGGCGAAGCGGCAGACGACACGGCAAAGCCCGGGGGCGCCATGCTCGCCGGGGTATTGCGGCTGCACCGATGCCGCCAGGGTTGAAATGCCGCCGGAAAGTACGGGAGGTCATCACAACAGCGTTCGGCGAACGCCGGCGGTCCTAGGCTGCAGGCGTAAAGGTCAGCGACACACCGTTCATGCAGTAGCGCAGCCCGGTGGGCGGCGGACCGTCATTGAAGACATGGCCGAGATGGCCGCCGCAGCGGCGGCAATGGACCTCGGTCCGTGGCAGGCCGATCTTGTAGTCGATGGCCTCGCCGACGGCGTTGTCCAGCGGCTGATAGAAGCTCGGCCAGCCGGTGCGGCTGTCGTATTTGGTCGCGGCATCGAAGAGCGGCAGGTCACAGCCCCGGCAATTGTAGAGGCCCGCCCGCTTCTCGTCGTTGAGGGGCGAGGAGTAGGGGCGCTCGGTGCCCTCCTCGCGCAGCACGTGGTACTCCAAATCGCTGAGGATGGCCCGCCATTCGGCCTCGGTCTTCTCGACCTCGAAGCTGCCCTCGGCGGCGCGACTGCTCGCCCCCGCACGGAACAGCATCGGGGCAGCGGCAATGGCGAGGACGGCAGTGCCGCCAAGAAGCATAGCGCGGCGATCGATGGGCATGAGCGGTTCTCTCCAGTGCCACGAGGGCGAATGCGGCGGCCAGGACGATCGAGCGTAACCCGCCCCGTACACCCGGTGCACCTCAAAAGGGCGTGTCCCGCCGGTGAGGACGGCGGGACACGCTGCGGGCTGCTACGACTTGGGAAGCAGGACCGCGTCGATGACGTGGATCACGCCGTTGGACTGGTCGACGTCGGCGATGGTGACATTGGCGACATTGCCATTCTCGTCGGTCAGCTTGACGGTGCCGTCCTCATAGGTCGCCTGCAGCACGCAGCCACCGACGGTCTCGACCGGGTGGGTGCCGCCATCGGCCTCGATCATGCCGACAATGTCGGCAGACATGGCGTCGGCCGCCACCACGTGGCAGGTCAGGATCTTCGTCAGCTGATCCTTGTTCTCGGGCATGAGCAGCGTCTCAACCGTCCCTTCCGGCAGCGCCTCGAAGGCGGCGTTCGTCGGTGCGAACACGGTGAACGGTCCCTCACCCGACAGCGTCTCGACGAGACCGGCCGCCTGGACCGCCGCAACCAGCGTGGTGTGATCGGCAGAGTTGACGGCATTCTCGACGATGTTCTTGTCGGCGTACATGGCGGCACCGCCGACCATCGGGTTGTCCTGAGCGGACACGCCGGCGATGGCCGAGACGGAGAGCAGGGCGCCAAGGGTGACGGCGCGCAGGTTCGAAGAGATGGTCATTGGAATTTCCTTCCGTTGGATATTGGTCCGTCCGCGCCTCTGCGAAGGGACAGCCGAAGCTACGGAAGGGGATTCGGAATAGTTTCAGTCGCGGGCGGCACCCAACGAAAATCTCTAGATCGGCGTCGCTGTGCCGACGGCGACGATCGGCCCCTGGGCGACGCCGGTGGGCGAGCCGCCCTTCTGCTCGAGCGTCACCGCGAGCACGGTGCCCGGCTCGAACTTGGCCTGCGCCTCCGGCCCGAGCTCGATCTCGGTGCGCTGGTCGACGGGAATGACGCCCATCGATACCGCCGGTTCGTCGCCACGAATGTACCAGAGCTCATAGTCCCGGTTGGGAATCGCCTGCCCGGACAGGGCCGTCAGCCGCACCTCGCCGGTGGCGGAATTGTAGAGTGCCACGAACTCGACGCCGCTGCCTTCCTGGGCCTGCAACGCCGCCACCAGCTGCGTTGCGAAGACATCGGGGTCAAGCGGCCGCGGCTGCATGAGAGCAAAGCCGATGGCGGCCACCGCGACGGCGACGCTGCCCGCGGCGAGGCCGCGCCACAGCGCGACGCTGTCCCACCAGCCGCCGCGACGGGCAGCAGCAGCATCGGGGAACAGGCGCCCCTCCACCCGCTCCAGGACGCCGGCAGGTGCCGGGCTCTCGGCGAATCCCTCGTCGAGGCTGGAGAGCCGGCTCTGCCAGAAACGGAACTCGGCGGCCATCTCGGGTTCGGCGGCGATACGGCGTCTTACCCGCTCGTGCTCGGCAGCATCGAGCAGGCCGAGGACGTATTCGGCCACGAGGGTGCTGTCCCCGCCCGATGCGTCGCCGCTGTCGCTGTCGCCGTTCACGCTCATGCCGTCAGGCACTCCCTCAGTCTGATCAGGCTGCGACGCAGCCACGTCCGCATAGTGTTGAGCGGCACACCATGACGCTGTGCCAGCTCATCGTAAGTATAGCCGTCGAGATAGGCGCCGCGCACGCAGTCGGCCTTGTCCGTCTCAAGTTGATCGAGGCAGCCCTCGATCCGTCCCCTTTCGTCGCCGGCGAGCGCCGCCCGCTCCGGATCGGGACCAGGATCGGCGATATCGTACGCCGCATCGAGGTCGTCGTTTCGCGGCCTGCGGGCCCGCAGCACGTCAAGGGCATGATTACGGGCGACCGCGACCAACCAGCTGATGGGGCTATAGGCTCCTGCAACGTAGCGGTCGGCGCGCCGCCAGATCTTGACGTACACCTCCTGCAGCGCCTCCTCGGCTTCTGCCCGGTCCTTCAAGATACGGAAGGTGACACCGAAGAGTTTCGCGCTGGTCAGCCGGTAAAGCTCGCGAAACGCCTGCCGGTCCCGCAGCGCGGTCCTGGCGATCAGGTCGGAGATCTCGGACACGGCACTGCTCATTGCGGCACCCTAGCTTCTGCCTCGCTGCCTGCATATCCCGATTGCGAGCGGCAACGCGCCGCGCCGTGCGGGCGTTGCCCCAGATGCCAGCAGCGGGGGCGGCAAAAGCCCTTTCGACTCCCGGCAATGCGATGTAGGACACAAGGGACAAACGAGCACGAGGCGCCATGCCCGATATCGAGAGCTTTTCCCGCGACGCCGCAATCCTGTCGCAGGCCCTGCCCTACATGCAGCGCTACGAAGGCAAGACGGTCGTCGTCAAGTATGGCGGCCACGCCATGGGCGACATCGCGCTGGGCCGCGGCTTTGCGCGGGATATTGCGCTGCTCAAGCAGTCGAAGGTCAACCCGATCGTCGTGCATGGCGGCGGTCCGCAGATCGCTTCCATGCTGAAGAACCTCGGCATCGAGAGCAAGTTCGAAGGTGGGCTGCGAGTCACCGACCAGCGCACAATGGACGTGGTCGAGATGGTGTTGGCGGGCTCCATCAACAAGGAGATCGTCGCGCTGATCAACGCCGAGGGCGAGTGGGCGATCGGGCTCTGCGGCAAGGACGGCAACATGGTCTTCGCCAAGAAGGCCAACAAGACCTGGAAGGACCCCGGCTCCAACATCGAGCGGGTGCTCGATCTCGGCTTCGTCGGCGAGCCGGTGGAGGTCGACCGGACGCTGCTCGACCTTCTCGCGCGCTCGGAAATGATCCCGGTGATCGCCCCGGTCGCCCCCGGGCGCGACGGCAACACCTACAACATCAACGCCGACACCTTCGCCGGCGCCATTGCGGGTTCGCTCGGCGCCAAGCGGCTGCTGTTCCTCACCGACGTGGACGGGGTGCTGGATGCCGACAAGAAGCTGATCCCGGAACTCACCGTGCGCGACGCCAAGGAACTGATCGCCAACGGCACCATCTCAGGCGGCATGATCCCCAAGGTAGAGACCTGCCTCGAGGCGCTGGAGACGGGCGTCGAGGGCGTGGTGATCCTCAATGGCAAGACACCGCATGTGGTGCTGGTGGAGCTGTTCACGGAGCATGGTGCCGGCACCCTGATCGTCCGTTAGCCACCTGCGCCTACAGCTCGACGTTCGGCGGCGCCTCCTCCCCTGACGGGCCGGGTTTCGGACGCACCATGCTGAAGGGCACCAGCAGCGCGACCAGCACGTAGGCACCGATCTGGTACCAGAGCGCGTTGCCGATGGCACCGACGAAGGCCTGAGGCGCCGCAGTGCCACTGCTCTCCGCCGCCTGCAGCGACGCAAAGAAGATCTCGCCGACCAGAGCGACGCCGAGGGCGCCGCCGATCTGCTGGAAGGTCTGCAGGGCCCCTGCTCCGGAACCGGCATCGCGGGGCGGCACCACCGACAGCACCGTCTGGAAGAGGGCCGAGATCGCAATGCCGAGCCCAAGACCGGAGAGCAGCAACGGCACCACGAAGTACAGCGGCTCGACCCGGTCAGCGACGCCGAGGAGCACGAGGCGCAGCACTGACATGCCGACGATCAGCAGTAGCACCCCCGCCAGCATGCGTCCGCGCAGCCGGTCGCTGCCGAGGCGGCCGTTGATCCAGGAGGCCAGCAGCACGCCCACCGGAAACGGCAGCGTCGCCAGCCCGGACTGCAGGGGGGTGAAATCGAAACCCGACTGCAGGAACAGCGCGAGGATCATGAACATCCCGGGTATCCCCGAGAAGAACACCGTGGCCATGCCGATGCCCAGCATGTAGCGGCGATTGTTCAGCAGGTGGATGGACAGCAGCTGGGGCTGCCCCGCCCGCTCGCGCGCCCGTTCCCAGAAGTAGAAGCCGGCGAGGCCGAAGGCCGCGGCGACCATCAGCCCGAACAGCCAGGATGGCCAGCCGAGGGTCCTGCCCTCGACCAGCGGGAACACCAGCGCCAGGATCGCGGCGCCGGCGATGAGGATGCCGATCCAGTCGTTGCGAAGGCCGCGCTGGCCGTGGCTCGGCGGAATCAGGATGCTTCCTGCCACCAGCGCGATCAGGCCGAGCGGAATGTTGACGAGGAAGATCGGTCGCCAGTCGAGGCCGAAAATGTCGGCGGAGATGAGCAGGCCGCCGGTGACGGGGCCGGCCACGGACGCCAGTCCCGCGGACACACCGAACATCGAGAAAGCCAGCCCCTTCTCCTGTGGCGGGAAGGTTACCTGCACGATGGCCAGCACCTGCGGTATCATCACCGCCGCGCCGATCCCCTGCAGCACTCGCGCGGCGATCAGCCATTCGATGGAAGGCGCCATGCCGCAGGCCGTCGAAGCCAGCGTGAAGGCACCGACGCCGCCGAGGAACAGCTGCTTGCGCCCGAGGATGTCGCCCAAACGACCGAAGGGTAGCAGGCCGAGTGCAAAGAAGAGGATGTAGCCGGCGACGATCCATTCCAGCTGGCTGGAGTTGGCCGCGAGATCGGCCTGCATGCTGGGCAGCGCAACATTGACGATGGTCACGTCCATCAGGTTCATGAAGCTTGCCATCAGCAGCGTGAACAGAGCGATCCAGCGCCGTGGGTCGGCTTCGGCGACGGTCTGTGGGACGACGGGCCCGACGTGGGTCATGCTGGTCCTTGATGGCAACGCGCCGGAGCTGGTGCGGGCGATCTCGATGCAGAATGCGCAGCCGGAGGCAAGCGTTCGCGCTTTGAGGCATCAGATGGCGAGGAGCCCGAACCGGCAGCGCCTGCTGCGACTATGGCCAGAACCGGTGCAGGACGGGGTGAAACCTTCATCATTTTCTGCCATGATGGTCAGATGAACGCAATGACGCCGCCGCCGCGCTCCCTCTCCCACGTCACCGACTGGGTGTTCGACCTCGACAACACGCTCTACCCGCGCAGCTGCAATCTCTTCGCGCAGATCGACCTGCAGATCACCCAATATGTGATGGAGCTGACGAAGCTCGATATGGCCGAGGCGCGGGCCCTGCAGAAGTCCTATTACCGGGACTTCGGCACCACGCTGAACGGGCTGATGCTGCAGCACGAAGTCGATCCCGACCATTTCCTCGGCACCGTCCATCGCATCGACTACAGCCCCGTAGACCCGCACCCGCATTTGGTGGCGGCGATCGAGGCGCTGCCGGGGCGCAAGTTCATTCTCACCAATGGCGATGTCGGTCATGCCCGGGCGGTGCTGGCCCGGCTGGGCTGCGCCAGCGACCTCTTCATCGACATCTTCGATATCCGGGCAATGTCCTACAAGCCGAAGCCGCTACCGGAGGCGTACGAGACCTTCTTTGCGAGGCATGGCATCGACGCAAAGCGCGCCGCCATGTTCGATGATCTGGAGAAGAACCTGAAGGTGCCGCACGAAAGCGGCATGACCACCGTGCATGTGGTGGCGGGTCCGGATTACGCGCATGAACAGGCCGAGGCGTGGGAACTCGAGCAGAGTGGCGCCAGCCACATCCACCACGTCACGGACGACTTGGCCGCCTTCCTGATGCAGCGCCCCTGACGGGGACTAATCGGCAAGCTTGATTGCCGGCAGGTTGTAGTGGCGCCGGATCACCTCCCAGCCCTCCTCGGCGGTATCGACCACTGTGAAGAGTTCGGTGTCGCCAGGCGAAATCGTCCCCTCCGCCTCCAGCACCTCGAGATTGAGTGCCCTGTCCCAGAAGTCGCGGCCGAACATCAGCAGCGGGATGGGCTCCATGCGGCCGGTCTGGATCAGCGTCAGGGTCTCGAAGAACTCGTCCAGCGTGCCGAAGCCGCCGGGAAAGATCGCGACGGCGCGTGAGCGAAGCACCAGGTGGATCTTCCGGGTGGCGAAATAGTGGAAATTGAAGGCCAGCTCCGGCGTGACATAGGGGTTCGGTGCCTGCTCGTGCGGCAGCACGATATTCATGCCCACCGAGGGCGCGCCGACATCGTGGGCGCCGCGGTTTCCTGCCTCCATGACTCCGGGTCCACCGCCGGTCACGATCACGTAGTCCTTGTAGTCCAGGGCCTTCGATGTCAGCGAGGCGTACTGGGCGAAGCGCCGAGCTTCCGTGTAATAGCGGGAATTGGCCTCTAGGTTCTTGCGCTGCGTCTCGTTCTTGGCGGCCCATGCCGGCTTTCCCGGCTCGGGAATGCGGGCGCCGCCGAACAGCACGATGGTCGAATTGATGCCGGCCTCGCGCATCCGCATCTCGACCTTCAGGTATTCGAGCTGAAACCGGATGCCGCGCGTCTCCTCCGCGGTCATGAACTCCTCGTCGGAGAAGGCGAGGCGGTACGCTGCGGATTCGGTCTGCGGCGTTCGCGGCACATGCCTCGCGGTGTCGATATCCTGTCCCGAGGTACGGAGCGGCGTGTGCCGGCGGTTGGCCATTCAAGAGTCTCCAGATTCGTCCTTAGCCTCGCATGGCGCGGTTAAGGATGGATGGGCATTGTTGACAGCAGAGTGCCGCCGGGTAATGTCCGGCGCAACCTGCCACCGGAGAGACGCAGCATGGCCCATGAGGACCTGGCGCAACGCATTGACCAGGCCTTCGAGGCACGGTCGGAGGTCAGCGTCTCCACGCAGGGGGAAGTGCGCGAGGCGGTGAACGAGGCATTGCGGCTGCTCGACAGCGGCGCGACGCGGGTGGCCGAGAAGCAGGCCGATGGCAACTGGCACGTCAACCAGTGGCTGAAGAAGGCGGTGCTGCTCAGCTTCCGACTCAATGACAACTCGCTGATCGAAGGCGGTCCGGACGGCGCCCGCTGGTGGGACAAGGTGCCGAGCAAATTCGCCGGCTGGAGCGAGAACAGCTTTCGCGACGCAGGGTTCCGCGCCGTGCCCGGGGCCATCGTCCGTCACTCGGCGCATATCGGCCGGGGCGTGGTGCTGATGCCCAGCTTCGTCAACCTCGGCGCCTATGTCGACGAGGGCAGCATGGTCGATACCTGGGTGACGGTGGGCTCCTGCGCGCAGATCGGCAAGAACGTCCATCTCTCCGGTGGCGTGGGCATCGGCGGGGTGCTGGAGCCGTTGCAGGCGGGGCCAGTGATCATCGAGGACGGCTGCTTCATCGGCGCTCGATCCGAGATCGTCGAGGGCGTAGTGGTCGGCGAAGGCTCGGTCATTTCGATGGGCGTATTCATCACCTCGACCACCAAGATCATCGACCGCGCGACCGGCGAGGTCCACATTGGCCGGGTGCCCCCCTACTCTGTGGTGGTCTCCGGCAACCTGCCGGGCAAGCCGCTTCCGGACGGCTCTCCCGGCCCCAGCCTCTACTGCGCGGTCATCGTCAAGCGCGTAGATGCGCAGACGCGAAGCAAGACCTCGATCAACGAGCTGCTCAGAGATTAAGCAGACCCTAGCGGCGCCCCTGCGACTCTACTAGGAATCGTGCAGGCGCGGCGCGAGGGGCGCTGCGGCAATCGCTTGGGGGAAATATGGAAAACATCGTTCAACTCTACACGACGACCGACGGACGGATTTCGCGTAAGACCTGGTGGCTAGGAGCCATCGGCATCGGTGTCGTAAGTCTCGTCATCTCGATGCTGATCTTCCCGCTGATCGGCCTCGGTGGACCCAGTGCCGAAGCGATCATGGCGGCGGCGGACGACCCGGCGGCCATCTCGGCGCTGGTGGGCGGATCATTGCAGACGGCCGGCTGGGCCAGTCTCATTCTGTTCCTGCTGCTCGCCTATCCCATCTACTGCATCTCCATCAAGCGGCGCCACGACAAGAACAGCAAGGGCACCGACGTCATCGGCTACCTCGCTGTCAGTGCGTTGCTGCTCCTGGTGCAGGCACTGGGGATGGGCTACAGCGTGGCGGTCGTCAACGAGACGCCGGTGCCGATGCCGTCACTGATCTACAGCGGACTCGGCCTGATCGCCTTTGTCTACGCCGTCTACATGCTGGTGGTGCTCGGCTTCCTGAAGGGTACAGAGGGTCCGAACCAGTACGGACCCGACCCGCTCGGCAATACCGTCGCCGCAACGGCCTAGGAAGCGTGGGAGGGGGCATGCCCGAGTTTAACAAGGGTGACCCCCTCCCGCTGCTCCGGGACCTGATCCGCTGCCCCTCAGTGACGCCGGAGGAGGCGGGGGCCTTGGACGTGCTGGAGGCGGCGCTGGTGCCGCTTGGTTTTGCGGTTAGCCGCGTGCGTTTCGAGGGTGACGGTTCCTATCCAGTTGATAATCTGTTTGCGACCCGTGGCAGCGGCAGACCGCACCTGCTGTTCGCCGGCCATACCGACGTCGTGCCGCCGGGGGATGAGCGGGCATGGCGACACCCGCCGTTTGCGGCAGAGATCGAAGATGGCGTCATCTACGGGCGAGGCGCCGCGGATATGAAGAGCGGAGTCGCTGCCTTCGTCGCGGCCGCAGCGACCGAGAACGCGCTCGGCACCATTTCGCTCGCCATCACCAATGACGAGGAAGCAGATTCCATCAATGGCACCGACAAGCTTATGGCATGGGCGGCGGCAGAGGGACATGTCTTCGACTTCGCCATTGTCGGCGAGCCCAGTTCCGCTGTCCGCCTTGGCGACAGCATCAAGATAGGGCGCCGCGGGTCGCTCAGCGGCCGTATCGTAGTCAGCGGCCGACAGGGGCATGTGGCCTATCCCGACCGTGCCAGCAATCCACTCCCCGCGATGGCAACAGTGGTGGCCGAGCTCAGCGGCGCTCTGGATGGAGGCACGGAGTGTTTCCAGCCGAGCAATCTCGAGTTCACCACCGTCGATACCGGCAACCCGACCAGCAATGTCATTCCCGCGCAGGCAGAGGCGCGCTTCAACGTTCGGTTCAATGACAGTTGGACGCCGGGGAGCCTCGAAGAGCACCTTCGCGCCCGGCTGGCGGCGCTGCCGCTCGGCGAATGCCGGGCAACCCTTGAGACGCTCGGACGTGCCTCACGGGCCTTCCTGTCGCCACAGGGCGAGGCGGTCGAGACCCTCTGCCGGACCATCGAGGCGGAGACTGGCGAGCAGCCGGACCTTTCTACAGCCGGTGGCACCTCCGATGCCCGCTTCATCGCGCCTTACTGCCCAGTGGTGGAATGCGGACTGCCGGGGCAGAGCATGCACCAGACCGACGAGCACGTCGCCGTGTCGGACGTGCACGGACTCTCTCGGATCTACGCTGCCTTCATCCGCGACTACCTCGGAGCGGAAACAAGACGTTAAGCTCATGTTAGCCCTCGCAGCTACGGATGTGCTTGTCCCACCGGCAGTTGCTCTCTACATGGTCACCATGCCGGTGCTCCCGGCGACCTAACGGACCTGCCACTCGTGCCAGCCAGCCAGACCACGCTATTCGAGGAGATGCGAGCCGCCGCTCGCGGCCTGGTGGCCCTCATAACCGGCGACCGCAAGGCCGCGACCTATTTCGATTTCAGCCAACGCGGCCTCGCGGGGAGCTTCATCGCCTTCCTCGCCATAACCGGGCTCAATGCCACGCTGCCGGTGGTGGTCGGCTTCAGCGGCCCGGCGGCCTCGATCAGCCGCTCGGTGCTGATGGTAGCCATACTGTTCGCGCTGCAAATCGGCTTCTCGGCCATTGTGCTGCGCCAACTCGGACGACTGGACGGGATGGTGCCCTATCTCGTCGCGGACAACTGGGCCACCTTCTTCGTCACCCTCGGCTCGACGGCGCTGGCTCTGGTGGGCTTCTCCGGTGACATCTCCCTGATCGCGATCGGCGTCCTGGTCATCGTCATTGAGATCAATATCGCGCGGCTGATCGTGACGCTGAGCCCGCTGCAGATTGCAATGTTCCTCGTGGCGCAACTGGTCGGCGTCAGCATCGGACTGCTGCTGATCGGCGTGATGTTCCCGTTATCGCCGGCTGACCTCGAGGCGATCTCGTCTAGTAGTCCACCCGCGTGAGGTAGAGGCCGTCCGGCGGCGCCAGCGTGCCGCAGCGGGATCGGTCGCGGGCATCGAGCGCGGCGCGGAGGTCGCGCGGCTGCCATTTGCCCTCACCCACGAGCTTCAGCGAGCCCACCATCGAGCGCACCTGGTGATGGAGGAAGCTGCGGGCCCGGGCGGTGACGACGATCATTTCGGCCTGCCGCGATACCGACAGCACATCGAGGGTACGCAGGGGCGAGTTGGCTTGGCACTCCGCGGCTCGAAAGGTGGTGAAGTCGTGCCGACCGAGGATCATCTGCGCGGCCGCGTGCATGGTCTCCGTCTCGAGCGGCACTGGCACGTGCCAGACCCGCCCCGCCTCGAGCGCCGGTCGTGCGCGACGATTGAGGATGCGATACTCATAGTGGCGGGTAATGGCCGAAAAGCGCGCCTCGAAGTCCTCGCCCACCGCCTCGGCAGTGAGCACGGCAACCGGATGCGGCTTGAGATGATGGTTCAGCGCTTCTCGGATGCGCATGGGGTCCCATTCCCGCGCCAGATCGAAATGCACAACCTGACCCAGCGCATGCACGCCGGAATCGGTGCGCCCGGCGGCCTGCGTCGTGACGGCGTCGCCTGCGAAGCGGGCGATCGCCTCCTCCAGGGCTTGCTGTATGGACAGACGGTCGGCCTGGCGCTGCCAGCCGCAGAAGGGGCCACCATCATATTCGAGCAGCAGCCGGTAGCGGGGCATCAGCCCGCAGCCGGTGGCAGCGGACCGGCACCGCGGACAAAGGTCGCGGCGTCCATGGCGCCCTTGCCCTCTCGCTGCACCAGTGTCAGGCGCACGGCGTCCTCGCCGCAGGCGATGGTCAACCGATCATCGAGAACGGTGCCGGGGGCGCCGCCGCCCGCCGCCAGCGTCGAGCGCAAGGCCTTGATTCGGGTCGGGGCGCCGTTGAGCGCGAACTCGAACCAGGCGCCCGGGAACGGCGACAGGCCACGGATGTGGTTGTGCACCTCGGACGCCGGCCGCAACCAGTCGATGCGAGTTTCGGCCTTCTCGATCTTCCTGGCGTAGGTGGCGCCCGCCTCGTCCTGAGGCGTAAAATCGAGGCTTCCGCGCTCCAGTGCTGCCAGGGCCCGGCCCATCAGGTCGGCGCCGACCAGCATCATCTGGTCGTGCAGTTCGCCCGCCGTCATGTCAGGACCGATCGCCATCTCCTCGACCAGACCCACCGGCCCCGTATCCAGCCCCTCCTCCATGCGCATCACCATTACGCCAGTCCGTGTATCGCCGGCCATGATGGCGCGTTGGATCGGGGCCGCACCGCGCCAGCGCGGCAGCAGCGAGCCGTGCAGATTGAGGCACCCTAGCCGCGGGGCCTCCAGGATCGGCTTGGGGAGCAGCAGTCCGTAAGCGACAACCACGGCGACATCGGCATCGTGGAGGGCGAACACCCCCTGCGCATCCGCATCCTTCAGCGATTTCGGAGTGAACACTGGCAGGCCGAAGCCCTCGGCGCTGACGTGCACCGGCGACTTGCGCTCGGACTGGCCGCGGCCGGCAGGACGTGGTGCCCGGGTGTAGACCGCTACCACCTCATGACCGCCAGCGACGATCTCGGAGAGCGTGGGAACGGCGAATTCCGGCGTGCCCATGAAGACGATGCGCATGGTTCGGTCTTCCTCCGCCGGTTGCACCGGCGGGTGCGGGGCCGCTAGCTGGCGCGCTTGGCCAGCTTCTGGAACTTCTTGAGCACCCGGTCGCGCTTCAGCCGCGACAGGTAATCGATGTAGAGCACCCCATCGAGATGATCGAGCTCGTGCTGAACGCAGATCGCGAGCCGCTCCTTGGCCTCGCGTTCAATGACGTTTCCGTCGAGGTCGGTATAGCGAACCGTCACCTCGGCCGGACGCTCGACGTCGTAGTAGAGCTCCGGAATGGAGAGGCAGCCCTCTTCGGTGGTTACGGTCTCGTCCGAGATGGCGAGAATCTGGGGATTGATCATCACCAGCGGATCCGCCGGCTCCTCCTCCTTGGCGAGATCCATGACGACGATGCGCTTCAACTCGCCGATCTGTGGCGCCGCCAGACCGATGCCGGGGGCATCGTACATGGTCTCGAGCATGTCCTTCGCCAGCTGCCGGATGCCATCATCGATCTTCTCGATCGGATCGGCGACGGCGCGCAGGCGCGGATCGGGCAGGATGAGGATGGGGCGCTTGGCCATCGGCAGGGAGTCCTTCGGGAGCAGTTCGGGTGGAATATGGTATTTCCCCGCAGCCGGTCAACCGGACAGCTGAGAACATTGCCAGAACGCCGGCAGCCGAATCGGCTAGAGTGGCGTCATGGATCGTGTTCTCTTCACCCTTGGCGATGTGCCGATCACCTTGGAAGTCGCACTGCTCGGCGCGGCCACGCTGCTGCTCGTGCTGCTGGGGGCGACGCTGCTGGTGAGCCTGCGGCAGGCCCGGCAGCGGGCTGCCGAGGCCGCTGCCGCGGCAGCCCACAGCGCCGATACGGAGCGCCACCTCGCCGACCTGATGCGCATCCAGTCGGAGATGACCGGCCGCATGCAGACGATGTCGGAGATCTTTGGCTCCCGAACCTCGGACTTGGCGCGACTGGTCAATGAGCGGCTGGACAGCCAGGGGCAGCGTATCGGCCAGGCGATGCAGGAGACCAGCGCCAAGACCACCGAAAGCCTGAGCAAGCTCAACGAGCGGCTGGCGGTGATCGACCGGGCGCAGACCAACATCACGGCACTCTCCAGCGAGATTGTGTCGCTGCAGTCGATCCTTTCCAACAAGCAGACGCGCGGCGCCTTCGGCCAGGGCCGCATGGAGGCGATCATCGGCGACGGCATGGCGGCGAATGCCTATGCCTTCCAGACGACGCTCTCGAACGGGCGGCGGCCGGACTGCGTGATCTACATGCCCAATGGGGCGCCGTCGCTGGTGATTGACGCCAAATTCCCGCTGGAGAGCTGGCAACGTCTGGGTGAAGCGCAGACGCCGGAGGAATTGAGACAGGCGACGACTGGCTTCAAGACCGACATGGGCGTGCATGTGAAGGCAATTTCCGAGAACTACCTGATCGCCGGCGAGACACAGGACACCGCCTTCCTGTTCGTACCGTCGGAGTCGATCTTCGCGGACCTTCACGAACGCTTCGAGGATGTGGTGCAGAAGGCGATCCGGGCGCGGGTGGTGATCGTCTCGCCGTCGATCCTGATGCTGTCGATTCAGGTCATTCAAGCCCTGCTGCGCGACGTGCGGATGCGCGAGGAGGCGCACAAGATCCAGAAGGAGGTGCGCGAACTGCTGCTCGACGTAAACCGGCTGGACGATCGGGTGCGCAAGCTGCAGACGCATTTCCAGCAGGCCAGCAACGACATCGGCGACATCCTCACCTCCTCGGGCAAGGTGACGCGGCGCGGCGAGCGCATCGAGGCCATGGAGTTCGAGGAACCGCGCGAGCGTCTGGCAGGGGAGTAGCCACCGCCGCGGCATGACCTTCCTCGAGGAGGATCGCGCCGCCAGTCTCCGTTGCTGAACCGCCGGGCCGGTAGCAGCGTTGTGCCGCCGACACCCAATGGAGAACAGGACCATGCGTGCGAGCAACCACCCGGGACGCATACTCCCACAGGATACCGGGCCGGGCGACGCCGAGGAGGAAGTCCTCGCCGGCCTGGCGATCAGCGTCGGCGAGGTGCAGGAACTGCTTTACGGCGATGACAGGCCCGTAGAGGCAAGGATCGACCGGCTGCAGGAACTTGCAGAAGAATTGCGGGCGCGGGAAGCGGGTGAGGTGGCCGACAACGACGCAGCATCGCTGCTCGGTGAGATTGAATGGGCGATAGGCGAGTTGCGGTCCAAGCGCGGCCACGCCAACGAAGGCGGAGCGCTTGATGTCGATCCGCTCGCGCACCGGGAAACACTGGCCCCGGACTCCGACGAGCGCGAAGCGCTTGAGGACGCAGACGAGGAGTCGGTGGAGGATGACATTGGCGAGGTGCTGGCGCCCGACGAGTGGGACGAGGGTGACGGCTTTGACCCCGATCGCGGCGTCCGCTGAGCACCTTCAGATTTCTGTCCGTGCCCGCAGCGCCTGGCTGAGGGTCCCCTCGTCCAGATAGTCCAGTTCCCCGCCCACCGGCACGCCATGGGCCAGCCGCGTGACCTTGATGCCGCTGCCGGCCAGCCGGTCGGTGATGTAGTGCGCCGTCGTCTGCCCCTCGACGGTGGCGTTGACGGCCAGCACGATCTCGGAGAACTCCGGCGCACGCCTGAGCAGGGTGGCGATCGACAGGTCGTCCGGCCCTACTCCGTCGAGCGGCGACAGCACGCCGCCTAGGACATGGTAGCGCACGGCACCGACCCCGGCACGCTCCAGAGCCCAGAGATCGGAGACATCCTCAACCACGATCAGCAATCCGCTTTCGGCTCGGCGGGGATCAGCACAGATATGGCAGGGCGAGCGGGTGTCGACATTCCCGCAAGTCTCACAGACGGTCACCGCTGCCACAGCGCGGTCCAGCGCTGCCGAGAGCGGGATCATCAACCCCTCCTTCTTCTTGATGAGATGCAGGACCGCACGCCGCGCCGAGCGCGGCCCGAGCCCCGGCAGACGCGCCAGCAGCTGGATCAGCTGCTCGATTTCAGGCCCGCCATTTGCCATCAGAAGCCTTCCGTCATGTCCGCAACCGGGCGGCACCCACGCCATTGGGAGTGCCGCAGGGAATTTCCGGTCAGCCATCCACGCCTCAGCGGGCGCGCTCGCACCACCTATCAGAACGGAAATTTCATTCCCGGAGGCATCTGCAGCCCGGCCGTCAGTTCCTGCATCTTCTCGGCCGTTGCCGCTTCCGCCTTCTGGCGAGCATCGGCGTGGGCGGCAATGATCAGGTCCTCGAGCACTTCCACATCGTCGTCGCGAAACAGCGAGGGATCGATCTTCAGGCCGCGGAGGTCACCCTTCCCGGTGAGGGTGACCGTGACGAGACCGCCGCCCGAACTGCCCTCGACGGTGAGGTCGCCCAGCTTCTGCTGCGCCTCCTGCATCCGCTCCTGCAGCTCCTGGGCCTTCTTCATCATTCCCATCAGGTCTTTCATGCGTCGTCCTCTTCGTCATCGGTAAGCGGCGGCAGGTCCGGCTGATCCGGAGGGGCCACATCGCGCAGTCTTACATTGGCTACCCGGGCGCCGGGAAAGGTTTCGAGAATCGCCTGTACGAGCGGATCCTCATGAGCCTCGCTCAACTGCGCCCGTTGCCGCTCCTCCGACAGCTGACGCAGCGTCGGCGCCGCCGGCGCCTGGCGCGAAACCGTCACCATCCAATTGCGTCCGGTCCATGCCTTGAGGCGCGCGGAGAGCGTCTGCACGATACCGGGATCGGCCCCTTCCACCAACGCCACTTCCAGTCGGCCATCGGCGAAGGAGATCGGGTGCAGCGACGCCTCCAGGGCATGCTTGACCAGCAGGTCGCGCTTCTCCGCGGCCAAGGCCACCAGCTCCAGATAGCTTTGGGGACTCGCGAGCGACTGGGGTGCGGGCTGGGCGGTGGGTGACGCTTCGAAACTGCGCTGGGGTGCCGGATCCGGCAGTACCTGGCGCAGGGCCTGCGGCCCACCGCCGGCACGGCTGGTGCCGAGAGCAGGCGCGGCAGGCGCAGTCGCCGCCGGTTGGGCGGACAGTTTCGCAATCAGCTCATCCGGCGTCGGCAGATCCGCGGCGTAGGCAAGCCGGATCAGCACCATTTCGGCAGCCTGCAGTGCATTGCCGGCACGAGCGACCTCGTCATACCCTTTGAACAGGATCTGCCAGCAGCGGGTCAGCGCCCGCATCGCCAGCTTCGTTGCCGAGTCGGCGCCGCGCGTACGCTCATCCGGGGTAAGCGAGACATCGTCGGCGGCCGCAGGGACGATCTTAATGCGGGTGACGAGATGGGTGAAATCGCAGAGGTCGGCGATCAACGCCTGCGGATCGGCGCCGGCGTCATAGAGCTCGCGCAGGATCTCGAGGGCAGCAGCGATGTTGCCGGACATCAGGCTCTCGAACAGGTCGATCGCGCGGGCGCGGTCACCGAGGCCGAGCATGGCCTTGACGGTCGCGGCCGTCACCTTGCCGCCACCATGCGAAATCGCCTGATCGAGCAGTGACTGGTTGTCACGCACCGACCCTTCGCCGGCACGGACGATCATCGCCAGCGCCTCGGGCTCGAACTCGATCTGCTCACGCGCCAGCAGGTCCACGAGATGGGCGGTCATCACATCCGGCGTAACTCGCCGCAGGTCGAAGCGCATGCAGCGGCTGAGAATGGTGACGGGGACCTTGCGGATCTCGGTCGTTGCGAAGATGAACTTCACATACGGCGGCGGCTCCTCCAGCGTCTTCAGCAGACCATTGAAGGCGGCCGCCGAGAGCATATGGACCTCGTCGATGATGTAGACCTTGTGCGGGGCGGACACCGGCCCGTACTTCACGGAGTCGATGATCTCGCGGATGTCGCCGATGCCGGTGTTGCTCGCCGCGTCCATCTCCACCACGTCGACGTGGCGGCCTTCGATGATGGCGCGGCAGTGCACGCCCTCCCGCTCCAGATCGAGCGTCGGGCGGCGGCCGTTCTCGTCCTCGTAGTTGAAGGCGCGGGCGAGGATGCGGGCGGTGGTGGTCTTGCCGACGCCGCGGACCCCTGTGAGCATGAAGGCGTGGTGGATGCGGCCGGTTCTGAAGGCGTTGGAGAGGGTCTGCACCATGGCGTCCTGGCCGATCAGCCCCGTGAAGCTCTGCGGCCGGTACTTGCGCGCCAGAACGAGATAAGGGGTTGAAAGCTCAGGGTTCGCCATGCTGCCCTGTTGCTGCGCCGGGGTGCGGGAATCTGTGAAAGTCATGCCGGCATCATAGGCATCGGCCGGATCTCATGCCAGAAAATGCAGGAAACGCCTGTCTGTTTCTCGCATATTTCGCGCCTCCGGACCGTGGAAGTCTGCGAGAGATCCGTAGTAGGAGGCTGGCAACGACCCGTGAGGATCTCGTTAGGGCTGCTTCCTTCCGGACCTGACCCAGTTGGCGAGGACCACGTCCGCGCCAACCTCCCGGGGCTTATATCGGGCAAGCCGGGGTTGATGACAAGAGGGCGGACACCACCAGCGTCCCGGCGCCGGAACAAACGGCCGGAGCCGTCGGTTTGCCCACGGGAACGGATCGGCATCCAGAGGAGCGGGCTATGGCGACCAATTCCGAACACCGCGGCGTACCGCGGCACCGAACACTCAAGGGCGCACGCATCGTCTTCAACGGCGGTCGCTCCACCATCGACTGCACCGTCCGCAATCTTTCGGTGGCCGGTGCCAAACTCGATGTTGCCTCGGTGGTGGGCGTCCCCGACAGTTTCGACCTTGCCATGGGGGACGAGTTGCGTCCCTGCCGGATAATCTGGCGGACGTCCGGGCAGATGGGGGTCGAGTTCGAGGACGCCGAAGGGCAGGCGCGGTGAACGGGGCACTCAGGGCTTGTTAACCGTCGCGGCGCATGCTGGGGGCCTCGGAGAAGCTGGCTCACCGGGGAGCCGGTCCTCCGACAGCACGAAGGAAATCGGCTATGCGCAAGTTCAGCCCATCCGCAGCCCATATCGATGCCGCGCGCGGCCGGCCCGAGGAGTTCCGTGAGGTGTGCGTCCCGCTTTACCTGCCGGCGCCCGATGCACGGGGACTCTCAGCACCCCGTCGAATCGACGTCGAGGAGCTCATGGTGGACGCCTCCGGCATCACCATCGGCGGCGACGAGGAGGATGACGACTTCTATTAAGCCGGGGGCTCCTCCGGCTTGCCGGATGGATAGACGCCGAGCACGTGCAGGTGGTCGGTAAAGAATCCCAGCTCCTCGAAAGCGAACTGTACCGCCCGGTCGTCGGGATGGCCCTCGATATCGGCGTAGAACTGGGTCGCGGTGAACGAGCCGTCGAGCATATAGCTTTCCAGCTTGGTCATGTTGACGCCGTTGGTGGCGAACCCGCCCATTGCCTTGTAGAGGGCGGCAGGGACGTTGCGCACGCGAAACACGAAGGTGGTCTTGACCCGGTTTCCGGCCGGTGGCGGGGCCTGCATGGTTCGTGAGATGACGAGGAACCGCGTGGTGTTGTGCGCCGCGTCCTCGATATTCTCTGCCAACAGGTCGAGGCCGTAGATCTCGCCGGCGAAGCGCGAAGCGATGGCGGCGACCGACTTGTCCCCCTTCTCGGCGACCTCGCGGGCCGAACCGGCCGTGTCGACGGCATTGATGGTCTTCAGCCCATGCTTCTGGATGAAGTTGCGGCACTGGCCCAGAGCAACCGACAGCGACTGGACCGACCTGATATCGGCCAGCGTGGCCCCGCGGACGCCGAGCAGGTTCATTTCGACGCGCAGGAAGTGTTCGGCGGTGATGAACAGGCCGCTGCCCGGCAAGAGGTGATAGATGTCGGTTATGCGCCCGTAGAGCGAGTTCTCCACCGGCACCACGCCGTAATCCGCCCGGCCCTGCTGGACGGCCACGATGGTGTCCGCAAAGGTGGCGCAGGGAATCGGCTCCTCGTTCGGGAACAACGCATGCGCGGCCGCGTGGCTGAAGGCTCCGGGTTCGCCCTGGAAGGCGATCTTTAGCTGCATACCTGGTCCCCCGACGGCGTCGGCGCCACTATTGGGATGCCGTCGTCTACAAGTCAATCTGAAGAGGATTGTTCATGCGGGACGGTATCTTGGGGGAATTGTCGCACCTTCCGGAAAGGCCGTTGCGGAACAGGGTCGCGACAGACTATCTTCCGCCCGCGCCTCGGCCGCTCGGCGGTCGCTTGCGCATATGCGCGCGGTCAGGTCGTGTCTGGCGCGATAGAGTCGTCTATACGGGGCGGAAAAGGCTGGGAAAGCGCGATGGATTCGTTCGAGCTCAACAAGATCATCGGTGCCATTCTGGGCACCCTGCTGTTCGTCATGGGAGTGGGCTTCCTCGCTGAAGCCATCTACCACCCCATTGAAGGCAGGGGTCCGGGGTACCCGCTTCCCGTGCCGGAGGGCACAGAGGTCGCGGAAGCAGCGGTGGAAGCTGAGCCGGCCGTGCCCCTCGGCCTGCGACTCGCCAGCGCCAGTGCCGAGCAGGGCGCTACCGCAGCGCGCAAGTGCCAGTCCTGCCACAACTTCGAGCAGGGCACCGGCAACAAGCAGGGCCCGATCCTCTACGACACGGTGGGCCGCATCATCGGCAGCGTCGAAGGCTTCAACTACTCAGAGATCATGGTGTCGCACCGCGAGGCCGGCGACGTTTGGACCTATGCGGCGCTGGACGCATTCCTGCAGTCGCCCAGTGACTATATGCCCGGCACCAAGATGAACTTTGCCGGGGTGCGCAGTGACGAGGAGCGAGCCAACATCCTCGCATATATGGGTTCGCTGTCGGAGTCGCCCGAGCCGTTCCCGCCGGCGGACATTCCTCCTGCGGAGGCGCCTATCGACGGAGAACCGGCCGACGTGATCCCGGAAGGCATCGAAGCCGCCCCGGAAAGCACAGAGGCCGTCGAAACCGAAGCTGACGCGGTGGCGACGCCGACCGAAACGCAGGGCGAGGATCCCGTCGTCGGAACGCCGGTCAGCGAAACGGTGCCGGGGGAGACGCCGCCGGAGGAGCCGCCGGCGGAGAGCCGAACCACTCCTGACGCGGAGCCTGCCGAGGGTGCGGACACGGCGCCCGAGAACCAGATGCTGACGGCGCCATCCATCGACTAAACTGGGTTGGTACGGCCACCGCTCGACAAGGAGCCGCGCCGGCGCGACGCGGCTCTTTTCTCGAAAGGCAGTCCATGACGCTATTGCTGCATCTAGCGGATTTCGACGAGGCAAGTTGGGCCAGGAGCTTTGCCGCGGCCCTGCCCGAGCGACGGGTGGTCACCCGGCGCGATGCCTATGATCCTGCCGAGATCGAATACATCTTCATCTGGAAGCCCTCGGTGGACGCCTTCGACGGCCTCCACAACCTCAAGGCCGTGCTGTCGCTGGGAGCGGGGGTCGATGCGCTGCTGCAGCATCCACGCCTCCCGCAGGTTCCGGTGGTGCGGTTCGTCGATGCCGACCTGACGCAGCGGATGAGCGACTATGTGGTGGCCAACGTCACCATGCATCAGCGGTTGTTCTCCCGGTTCAAGGCGGATCAGAAGGCGAAGCGCTGGGTGCAGCTTTACCCCGCAGCTGCCTGGGAAGCGACTGTCGGCATCATGGGCATGGGCGTGCTCGGGCAGGACGCGGCCCGGCATCTCAACGTCTTCGGCTACAAGTTGCGGAGCTGGAGCCGCACCCCGAAGGCGGTCGAGGGCGTCGAAGGTTTTTCGGGGGAGGCGGAGTTCGACCGCTTCCTCTCCGGAACCGACATCCTCGTTAACCTGCTGCCGCTGACGCCGGAGACACGCGGCATCCTCAACTACGAAACGTTTACCAAGCTGCGGCGCGGGGGACTGGACGGCGAGGGGCCGGTGCTGATCAACGCGGCACGGGGCGGCCACCAGAAGGAGACGGACATCATCCGCGCCCTCAATGATGGCACCCTGAGGGCAGCGAGTCTCGACGTATTCGAGAAGGAGCCGCTGCCGCAGGACAGCCCGCTATGGGAGATGGACAACGTCTACATCACGCCGCATATCGCCGCGGCATCGAGCGAGAAAACCGGCGTCGCCTACTTCTCCCGCGTGATCCGCGAGCACGAAGCTGGAGTCCCGTTGCCGAATGTGGTGGACATCCATCGCGGATACTGACGGTGTCCTAAAGCTCCAGTTCCCAGGTCTCCCCGACGAGGTCGTGGCCGAAGCTGTGGTGGGCTGCGCTCTGGATCAGCTTGAAGCCGGCCGCCGCATAAATTTTGCGAGCTGGCACGAGGATAGACTGCGTCCACAACCTAAGCGTCCGATACTTGTTTTGCCGGGCGAAGTGGACGACCTGATCGACGAGCAGGCGTCCGATGCCCAGTCCCCGCGCCTCAGCTTCGACATAGAGCATCCGCAACTGGGCACTACCCTCGTTGCCGGCCGAGGGGGTGACGAACACGGAACCGACAGCCACGCCCTGGCGCTCGGCAATCCAAAGTGCCTTGGGTGGGCTGTCGGGGGCGCTTTCGAAGTCGCCGTAGAGGCGCGCGATCAGTCCCTCGAACTCGCTGTTCCAGCCATACTGTTCGCTATAGGCGATGGCCTGGCGGTGCACCAGCCACCCCAGCTCGCCGATCCGGTGCGGCCGCAGGACCAGCGGCGACGACTCCATCGCATCCCCGAGAATGGCGCGGATGGTGCGCATCGCCGCGACCAGCGCAGCACGCTGCGAGGGCTGTAGCGGCCGGATGAGTTCGGTGACGGCTGCCTGCGAGGCCTCCTCGAGTGCGGCGAAGGCGCTGTCGCCGTCGCGGCTTAGGGCGATCTGGTTGCTGCGGCGGTCGCCGACGCTGGGAGAGAGAATGACGAGTTCCTCGCCGAGGAGCCGCTGGAGCAAGCGGCTGACATAGGCGGCGTCCACGCCCAGAACGCGCGAAAGTTCGGCACCGGTGGTGTGGCCGCGTTGGGCGATCTCGTAGAGCAGCCGCGCTTCCTGCAACGAGAAGCGGCTGCGGCTCACATGCTCGTTCAGCACGCCAATCTGACGCGTGTAGAAGCGATTGAAGGAACGGATCTCGGAAACTGCGTCTGATGACATCGCCACCTCTCATCATGACAATGACAACAGTTTCGTTGACTATGTCAACTATATCGCTGCTTCAGTACGGCGTAGGCAGCGCGCACCCCCTGGTCTGTCCCGCCATATGACCGCCCCGCCCGGGCATCCGGCGCCCAGGCATAGATGTCGAGATGCACCCACGGGCGGACCCGGCCGACAAAGCGCTGCAGGAACAGCGCCGCCGTCACCGATCCGGCAAAGGGTCCGGAGCTCACGTGACTGACATCGGCGATCTTCGACTTCAGCATGCTGTCGTAGGCCGGCCAGAGCGGCATGCGCCAGAGCGGATCGTCCCAGGCGAGACCCTCCCGCGTCAGGTCTTCGGCAAGGGAGTCGTCATTGGTATAGAGCGGCGGCAGTTCCGGGCCGAGAGCGGTGCGCGCGGCACCCGTGAGGGTCGCCATATCGAGGAGAAATTCCGGCTCGTCCTCGACGGCAAGGGCCAGCGCATCCGCGAGGATCAGCCGCCCTTCCGCATCGGTGTTGCCGATCTCCACGGTCATGCCATTGCGGGAAGGCAGGACGTCACCAGGGCGGAAGGATGACGCCGAAATCGAATTCTCGACCACCGGTATGATGACGCGGAGCCGCACGCGGAGGCCGGCATCCATGACTGCATGGGCGAGGCCCAGCACGTTGGCGGCGCCGCCCATGTCCTTCTTCATCAGCAGCATGGACGAGGCGGGCTTGATGTCGAGACCGCCGGTGTCGAAGGTGACGCCTTTTCCGACCAGCGTCACCCGCGGGGCATCTTCCGGGCCCCAGTGCAGGTCGAGCAGCCGCGGCGCCTCCTGCGCGGCGCGCCCGACAGCGTGGACCATGGGGAAGTTCTGCGCCAGCAGATCGTCGCCGACAATGGCGGTGACCTGCATCTCGTGGCGCGCCGCCAAGGCCCGTATTTCGCGCTCGAAAGCGACCGGGCCGAGATCGTTGGCCGGTGTGTTGACCAGATCGCGGGCAATGGTTGCCGCCTCCGTGAGGCGGTCGACCTCAGCCATGTCGGCTCCCTCGGCCACAGCCAGAACCGGTTGCTCCCCAGCCGTTCGATAACGGTCGTAGCGATAGGCGCCGAGGCGGAAGCCAAGGGCCGCCAGCGTAGGATCGCCAAAGGATCCGGCGAGGCTATAGGCCCCCGGAGCGAGTGCCGCCGCAGCGAGTCCGGTGACGAGGAGGGGGCGATCGACTGCGTCGCCGAGACCGAAAAGGTAACCCGCCACCGAACCGCCCTCCCCCGGCAGCGGCAGGAGGCGGCCGCGCTGGCCCGAAAACCGGTTGGCGGCGGCCCAGGCCAGTTGGGGCTGCTGCAGGTCGGCCGCATCGAGCCTCCCCTCCTCGACGCAGATCAGTGGCAAGGGTTCAGACTTGGTCATGGCGGTCATCCGGCGGAGGGAGAAGCCCTGCATTTACGCGCTCTCCAGGGGACGCGCAACGCCGCCGCCAGTGCCTCCTTAACTGGCCGTTAGGGTTAATCATTTATTGCTGCTGGCACGAGCGGCGCCGGTTCATCCGGCGCCAGCACAAGGAATCGAGAGCGTGCGGCGCAGATTGCAGATGAACACGAGATCGCTGCGCACCCTGCTGCTGGCGGGTGCCGCCACCATGGTCCTCGCCGGTTGTGCAAGCAACCGGACAACCAGCATGGAGTCGCCCGACTTCTCCGGCCTGAGCCGGGTCGAGGCACAGGCGACGCTGGATCAGCTGGCCGTACGCTACAAGCAGAACCCGAAAGACAAGGCCACCGTCATCCATTTCGCGGCGGCACTGCGGGCCAACGATCAGCCGGAACAGGCGGTGGCGGTCCTGGAAGCCGGCATGGCGGCCCATCGGGGCGACCGCGACCTCGCCGTTGCCTATGCCAAGGCGCTGGCGGCGGCAGGGCGCTTCCAGCAGGGGCTGGCGGTGGTCGAGGGCGCCATCGACCCCGCCTTGCCCGACTGGAACGCACTGTCGGTGAAGGGCGCAATACTGGACCAGAGCGGGCGCAACGAAGAGGCACGCCGGTGTTACCAGCAGGCGCTTCAAATCGCCCCCGGCGAGGCCTCGCTATACGCCAATCTGGGACTCTCCTATGCCATGACCAACGATCTGGCGGAGGCGGAGGTGCAACTGCGCAAAGCGGTCCGCCTGCCGGGCGCCAACAGCCGCATCCGGCAGAACCTGGCGCTGGTCGTCGGGCTGCAGGGCCGCTTCGACGAATCCAAAGCCATGTTCACGGCAGATCTCGCGCCGGATCAGGTCGACGCCAACATGGCCTATATTCGCGCCCTGCTCACGCAGCAGAACCGGTGGGATCTGATCAAGGGCGCCGAATAGCATTGGAGCCACCGCCTTCCAGGGCGGCGGCACCCAGCTTCAGAAGCTGAAGTTCTGTCCCATCACCCGGATGATCGCGGGCGAGATGATGACGATGAACAGCACCGGCAGAATGAAGAGGATAAGCGGCACCGTCAGCTTGGGCGGCAGGGCCGCCGCCTTCTTCTCGGCCTCCATCATGCGGGCCTCGCGGCCCTCCTCGGCCATCACCCGCAGCGAGGAGCCGACCGAGGTGCCGTAGCGATCGGCCTGGATGAGGGCCGTCATTACCGACTTCACGTTGTCGAGGCCGGTCCGGCGGCCGAGATTGTCGTAAGCGCGGGTGCGATCCTCCAGGAAGCTGAGTTCCGCCGTGGTCAGCGTCAGTTCCTCGGCAAGGGCGGGGCTCTGAATGCCGATCTCCTTGCTGACGCGCTTGAAGGCGTGCTCGACCGACATGCCCGCCTCGACGCAGAGCAGCATCAGATCGAGCGCGTCCGGCCAGGCCCGGCGAATCGACTGTTGCCGCTTGATGGTCCGGTTCTTCAACAGGAGGACGGGCAGGTAGGCGCCAACGAGCCCGACAAAGAGCGCATAGATGGCGTTCATCCACAGCGGACGGTCTGCGAAGACGGTGGCGCTCAGGTAGAGGAAGGCCAGCAGGAAGACGCCGAAGGGCGTGATGAAGCGCAGGAAGAGGTAGGTCGTCAGCGGCCCCTGCCCCCGATAGCCGGCGCGGGCCAGCGCCTCCACCGTTCCTTCGTCGGCGAAGGCCTTCTGCAGGGAGAAGCGCTCGACGACGTTCTTCATGTAGTCGCGGCTGCCGACCCGCCGGAGGGATCGCTGCTGCTGGGCGCCGCCGCCGCGCAGGCGCGCCATCTCCTCGGCCCGCATCTTCTCGCGCTCGAGTGCCACGCGCCGGATCCGTTCCTTGACCGGCGAGCGGCCGCTGAGAATCGCCGTGCCAAGCGAGAAAACCACCGCCGCCGCGGAGATGGCGGCAAAGACGGCGATCAGGAAGTCGGTGCTGGTGAGGGTCCTGACGAGGTTGTCCATGCCGCCTCGTCAGTAATCGAACTGGATCATGCGATGCATGACGAAGATGCCGGTCGCCATCAGCAGGAAGGCGATGCCGAGCCAGACCTGGCCAATCGGCTCCTCGATCAGCGGCGCCATGTAGTTCGGCGTCGTCAGGGTCACGAGGATGGCCACCAGGAAGGGGAGCGATCCGACGATGCCGGCAGAGGCCTTGGCTTCCGAGGACATGGCCTTGACCTTCTGCTTCATCTTCTTGCGGTTGCGCAGCACGCGGCTGAGATTGCCGAGGGCCTCCGAGAGATTGCCACCAGCCTGCTGCTGCACGGTGATGACGACGACGAAGAAGTTCACCTCCGGCAGCGGCACGCGGTCGAAGAGGATCTGCACGGCCTCACTCATCGATTTGCCGACCGCCTGCTGGTCGAGCACGCGCTGGAACTCCGAGCGCACCGGCTCCTTCACCTCCTTGGCCACGACGCGCATGGAATCGTTGAGCGGCAGGCCGGACTTGACGCCGCGAACAATGGCCTCGACGGCGTTCGGCAGCTCGTCGAGGAACTGGTTCTGATACTTGCGGCGGCGGCTCCCGAGGTACATGCGCGGCAGCAGGTAGCCACCGGCCACCGCGAAGACCAGGCAGTAGAGCAGCTGTACCTGCAGCAGGAAGGTGATGACGAAGAGGGCGACGCCGAGGATCGCCTGGTTGCGGATAAAGTCGTTGCGCTTGATCTTGAGGCCGGCCTGGAAGATCTGGTCCTGCAGCGGCACGCGCTTCTTGCGCTTTTCGAGCAGCTCGGTCTGGGACTTCAGGGTCGCCTGGATCTCGCGCCGCCGGGAGTCGCGCGTGCGGGCGGCGTTGTTCTCGCGCCGGTTCGCCTGGATGTCACCCTGCAGCGCCTTGATGCGCTTGGTGGCGCGGCTGGAGCCGAGCATCGAGGGCACCAGGGCGAAGCCAGCCGCACTGACGGCGACGGCAGCCAGCAGGGCGAGGACCAGCGGGCTCATCCGTTCAAGATCTCCTGCTGCTCGACATTGGACTTCTCCAGCGCCTCGATCAGATTGGCTTCCTCATTGAAGTACTTGGCGCGCTCGGTGAACTGCGGCTTGGTGATGCCGGTGGAGCGGTGGCGGCCGACGAGGTTGCCACCCTGGTCCTCACCGAGGATGTCGTAGAGAAAGATGTCCTGGGTGACGATGACGTCGCCTTCCATGCCGAGCACCTCGGAGATGGCGGTGATGCGGCGGGAGCCGTCACGCAGGCGCGCCGCCTGCACCACCACGTCGATCGAGGAGACGATCATCTCGCGGATGGTGCGCGAGGGCAGCGAATAGCCGCCCATGGTGATCATGGATTCGAGACGGCTCAGGGCTTCGCGCGGTGAGTTGGAGTGCAGCGTGCCCATGGAACCGTCGTGGCCGGTATTCATGGCCTGCAGCAGGTCGAAGGCCTCGGGGCCGCGGACCTCGCCGACGATGATGCGCTCGGGGCGCATGCGCAGGCAGTTCTTCACCAGGTCGCGCATGGTGATCTCGCCCTCGCCCTCGAGATTGGGCGGGCGAGTCTCGAGGCGGACGACGTGCGGCTGCTGCAGCTGCAACTCCGCGGAGTCCTCGCAGGTGATGACCCGCTCGTCCTTCTCGATGAAGCCGGTGAGGCAGTTGAGCAGGGTGGTCTTGCCGGAACCGGTACCACCCGAGATCAGGATATTGGCGCGGACGCGGCCGAGGATGCGGAGAACTTCCGCCCCTTCGGGGGAGATTGAGCCGTACTTGACGAGCTGCGCGAGCGTCAGCTTGTCCTTCTTGAACTTGCGGATGGTGAGTGCGGCGCCGTCGATGGCGAGCGGCGGCGCGATGACGTTGACGCGGGAGCCGTCGGGGAGGCGGGCGTCGCAGATGGGAGAGCTTTCGTCGACGCGGCGGCCGACCTGGGAAACGATGCGCTGGCAGACGTTCATCAGGTGCGCGTCGTCGCGGAAACGGACATTGGTGAGCTTCACCCGGCCAGCGACTTCGATGTAGCACTTCTGGGAGCCGTTCACCATGATGTCGGCGATGTCGTCGCGCGCCAGCAGCGGCTCCAGCGGGCCGTAGCCGAGCACGTCGTTGCAGATGTCCTCGAGCAGGTCCTCCTGCTCGGAGATCGACATGACGATCGACTTCAGCGCGATGATCTCGGCGACGATGTCGCGGATTTCCTCGCGCGCCGCCTCCTGCTCCATCGTCGCCAGCTGGCTCAGGTCGATGGAATCGATGAGGGCGTTGAAGATCGCCGACTTGGTCTGGAAGTATTCCTTGTCGCGGGAAACGGCCTCGGGGCTGCGGACGTCGATTACCTCGTCCTGCCGGGGCGTACGTGCGGGCTCGAGCTGCTTCGACGGCTGCTCCGTCCGGGCGGGCGCGGTAAAGCTCTGCTGCGGCCGCGGCGTCTCCTGGACGCTGGGAGTATTGCCGCCGAAAGTGGTGCGCTTGCCGAACATGCTACCTTACGATCTACGCACGCATGCGCTTGAGGAGAGAGGGCAGGCCGAAGCCGCCGCCACGAGCCGCCGCGCGCTCGGGGCGATTGCGGCCGGTAACGTGCATGGCAACCATGCGGTAGACCTCGTTGCTGCGATGGTTGGCCGACACCTCGGCTATCATCTGCCCGTTATTGGCGGCAGTGCCGTAGGTTGCGGCGTCGAAGCCGATGGTGGCGAGCAGCCGACACTCGACTGAACTTGCAAACTCCATCGGGGCGATCTCCGGCCGGCGCGGCACACCCAGCTTGTTGATCACCAGCAGCGGTTCGGACTCGGTGGGCCGCAGCGCTTTGACCGCGTCGCCGAGGTTCTTGGCGTTGCGGAGGTTGGCGAGGTCAGGTTCGGCGACGATGACAATCTCGTCGACGGTGGCGAGGGTGTGCCTGACCCAGCTGGTCCAGGCATGCGGCAGGTCGATGATGACCACCGGCGTCGTCTTCTGGCTCAACTCGATGGCCTGCTCGAAGGCGCGCTCGTCGAAATCGAAGGTGCGATCCAGCATCACCGGCGCGGTAAGCAGATTGATATGGTTGGCCGCCTTGGACATCAGGCGATCGAGCATCACCTGGTCCATCTTCTGGTTGGCCTCCACCGCGTCGGCGAGCCCGTGCGGCGGATCCTGATTGAAGTTGAGGCCGGCGGTGCCGAAAGCGAAGTCGGTATCGAGGATCAGCACGTCCTGCCGCAGGTGCTGGGAGACGGCCCAGGCGACGTTGTGCGAGACGGTGGAGCCGCCGGCGCCGCCCTTGGCGGAGACAAAGGCGATGGTGCGCCCGATGGGAGCTGCGCCTTCGGCGGCGAAGAGTTCGGTGATCGCCTGGACGATGGTCGGAGCGCTGGCCGGCAGCACGATATATTCGGAGACGCCGGAGCGGATGAGATCGCGATACAGCACCACGTCATTGACGTGGCCGAGGACGATGAGTCTGGTGGTGGCGTCGCAGACCTCTGCAAGCCGCTCGAGGGCGGTAGGGATCTCCTCGGGCGAGAGCGAAGTTTCGACCAGAATGAGGTTGGGGGTCGGGTTGGACGAGTAGGTCTCGACGGCGCCCTCGATGCCGCCATTGTGGGTGGTGAGCGCCACCTTCGACATGCGGCGATCGTGGATCGCCGCCTCCACCAGTTGGGCGGTCTGGGAGTGCTCGCAGAAGGCCTGAATGGTGATGCGCGGGATCAGCCGGGCGCCCGTCGCCACTTCGGCAGGCTCGTCGGGCGGCGGCGGCTCGTCGCGGGTCAGAAAACTCATAGCCTTAATACTCCACTCTCAATCGAGGACGAACCCGATCGAACCGTCATAGCTGCCGCGCATGCCACTGGGACCGACGCCGTAGGTCTTCTCCATGTGTCCGAGGAAGATCGCTTCGGCGTCGCTGGTGATACCAACACGATCGGTCGGCAGTTCCGGCATGGGTCCGGAATAGGCGAGATACGGGGTGACGAGCACGACGAGTTCCGTCTCGTTGCGCTGGAACTCCCGCGAACGGAACAGCGCACCGAGGATGGGTATGTCGCCGAGGCCGGGCAGCCCGGAGATCTGCTGGCGGACCCGCTCCTGAAACAGCCCGGCGATGGTGAGAGTCGTGCCAGCCGCGAGCTCAACGGTGGTCTTGGTGTTGCGGGTGTTGATCGCGGGAATGATGCCGGCGCCGGTGTCGAAACCGCCTTCAGCCAGTTCGGATACCTCGGTGTCGATCGCCATACCGATGATGCCATTGGACTTCACTGTCGGTGTGAATCCGAGTTTGACGCCGAACTCCCTGTAGGTGAAGGTCCGTACGCCTTCCTCGATGCCGGAGAGAACGGGGATCTCGCCGCCGACGAAGAAGTCCGCGGTCTGGCCGGTCATGGCCGTCAGCGTCGGCTCGGCGAGCGTACGAACCGCACCTCGCTGCTTCAGAGCGCGAATAGCTGCGTCGATCTGGAGATTGGGCATGGCGAGCCCGCCCGAGATCCCGTTGGGCAGGGAAGTCTGGGTGCTGTTGAAGCCGAGGTTGACCTGACCCACTGCCAGCGCCCCCGAGAGGTTGACGCCGAGCTGCTTGACCGTCTCGCGGGAGACCTCCGCGATGGTGACCTTTAGCATCACCTGCTGCGAGCCCTCGATGGTGATGGCATTGGCCACCTGCTCAGGGCTGCCTGCGAACTGTGCGGCAATGGCGAGGGCCTTCTGCATATCGTCGCCAGAGAGGACGGTGCCGGAGAGCACGACGTTTTCATCGAAGGTCTGCACGTCGATGCGGGACCCGGGAATGACACGGGCAATGGTGGAGACGAGATCGCCCCCACCGTCGCCGACGGAAACGTCGAGGACCGCGATGGCGTCGCCTCGATAATCGAGGAAGAATATATTGGTACCGCCAGGGGCTACGCCCTGAATAATGGCGCGCCGCTTCGAACGGACAATGGCATTGGCGACCCCTGGCTGCGAGACGATCACTTCCTGCACATCAGCGGGCAGATCCAGTATCAAGGACTTGTTGAGCCCAACCTCCACGTTCTGGGTACGACCGTAGGCGTTGGCCCCCACCCGCAGGTGGCTGGCCTGCTGAGCGCCGTGGGCGGACTCCAGTCCTATCGGTGCGAGGCCGAGCAGGCTGCCGAGAATGGCGGCCGCAGCAGCCAGGCGCAGGACCTGGCGCCGCGAACCGGAAATCGTCTGCGAGGCAACGTCAGTGGCCATCATCGGAGTTCTCTCGCCAATCATTGCTGCACCGGTGCTGGCTCGTTTGCTATCGGCACGGGTACCGGTACTGGTTCCTGCTCCGGGGCCACCGCAGGAGGCACGAGGGCGGCGGGATCGATTGCCACCGGCGTTGGCGCCTCGAGCTGCCGGGCCGGGCGACCGGCCATTGCACTGCTTTCCTGACCGAAGCGGATCATCCGCACCGCCTGGTTGTTCGGCCGACGGGTCTGGGGTGCACTCTCGGCAAAATCCGTGATCGAGCGCAGCGCCAGGGACAGCGTGCCAACCTTGCTGGCATTGATCACCGTCTCACCCTGCAGCGGGTCGAGTTCGAGCGTTGCGATCGCCTGTTCGAACACCTCGGCACGCGCGGTCTCAGGGTCTTCTGGGCTGCCGGTGGCGCCGGTCTCACCGAGCCGGGTGTTGATTGCCAGCACTCGCACGTTGTGGAGGATCGTCTCGCTGACCTGGCCATCATCGCTCTCTCGGGTCAGCACCACGTCGACCCGATCATTGGGAACGATGAAGCCGCCAGAAGCGGACTCGGCATTGACGGCTATCGAAACGCCACGCATGCCCTTGGCCAGCACAGCCGAAAGATAGCCCTGTTCCGCCCGGATGAGCTTGGCCTCGAGGACCGGGTCGCCCGGAAACATCTCGAACCGCGCCACGGCCCCCGAGAGCTCGTCCAGGGCATCCGGCATGGCTTCGGCGGTGACATAGCCGGGACGCACTGCGCCGGCGGGCCAGTCCGCCCAGGCAACCGTCTCCGGCGACAGGCGCTGGCCCAGGCCGATGGGGGCCGTGGCCACGAGAATTTGGGTGCGCGCTTCTTCGATGACTTCGGTGGGTCCCTCCACCACCTGCACCGGCTGGCCGCCGCGCGTCGCCAGGTAAGCGGCAAGCCCGCCGGCAATGATCGCGACCAGCAACAGCACGATACGCGACGGTCTCATTGCCTACACTCCGCAATACCTGCAGGACGCGGCGCGCCCCAATTGCACCCGCCGACTATCGGGGCAAAGGGTCAAAGTTTGGTTAATCGAAGCTTTGCAATCACGGTTAACGGTGGCTTGCGGCGCCGAGATCAGGCAGCAATGCGCACGTAGATGTCGGCCTGGGTGTAGACGGCGAGACCGGCAGCGGCGAGAGCGATACCGTAGGGAACGCCGGCTTTGGAATCGTGGAGCCGCGCGAGCCAGGCTGCTCCCGCAATCTGTGGTGTCAGTGGAACGCGCCGCAGCAACAGCACGGCAAAAGTGAGCGCGCCGCCGAGGAGGCCGGCATAGACAAGATAGGGCAGCAGGACCTCGTTCCCAAGCCAGAGGGCAGTGGCAGCGGCGAACTTCGCGTCACCGCCGCCGATCCACCCGAAGGCGAAGAAGGCGAAAGCGACCACGAGCACGAGGCCAGCGAAGGCCGCATGCATCGCAAGTTGCTGCAACGGCAGTCCGGCGAAAAGCGCAACGGGGAGGAAGGCTGCGACCAGCAGCAGCACCAGACGGTTCGAGATGCGCATGGTGAGGAGATCGGACGCGGCCGCAAAGGCCATGAGCAAGGGGAAAATCAGCAAAGCTATGGTCGATATGGTCATGTGAAATAGCCAGCTGCATCCGGCCCGAGTATCAATCGCACATGGTTAACAAGGCGCAAACGAAGAAGGGGGCGACCGGCCCCCTTCCCAATCTCACCATTTCGGCAAGCCGCCAGACTAGATCGTGTCGTCCGTTCTTGTGGCTTCCTGGCCGAGGCGCGTTCCGATGCCTCTAAACAGCGTTTCGAGATTGTCGCCAAGCATGGTGGCGGCAGCAATAATTCCGACGGCGATGAGTGCGGCGATGAGGCCGTATTCGATCGCGGTGGCGCCGGACTCGTCCTTAAGGAAACGAGCGACAGTATTCATGTTCTGGCTCCTTGCACAGTCATTCAGTGACAGCATCGCCTGATGCTCCCAGCACCGTTCGATACGTCACAGATCGAACTTGTGCCCACACTAGGCCGCACGTGTTGAAATTGAGTTAATTGGCGGACGATCCAGGCAATGGCGGCTCGACAACCTCCGTAGCATAAACAACGCCTTAACGAACTATTTTGCCTTTGCATCGCGCCCATCGGAGCGCCGTGCGTGGGTGCGTCTACGCGTCCGGGATCATGGTTTCCGATTTATTCACCATTGTCGCCGAAACTCGCTCATCGCGTACCAGTAGTAACCAAGGTTTCCGTCCATGTCCGTCCTCAGCCGCTCCGCTGCCTGTCTGCTCGCGCTGCTGATCGCTGCGGCACCGGTGGCCGTAGCTGCCGGAGAACCGATCACCGTCAAGGTGAACATGGCGCGCATCCTGCGCATCAACAGCCCGGCCGCGACCGTGGTCATCGGCAATCCTGGCGTCGCCGACGTGACCATCCAGGACCCGCAGACGCTGGTGCTGACCGGCAAGAGCTACGGACAGACAAATCTCATCGTGCTCGACGACATCGGTAACCCTATCGCCGACACGCTGGTCGAGGTGGTACAGGCGCAGGCGGATCTGGTGACTGTCTTCATGGGCGATGCGCGCACAACGCTCTCCTGCGCACCGGTCTGCCAGCCGACGATCATGCTCGGCGACGATACAGGCTTCACCTCTGCAGCGGTGGCCTCGTCAGGTATCGTAGAGAGCGCCGCGCAGTAGCCGTTGAAGGTTTGTTAACCGCATTCTCCTTCCACGAAAGCTACCGCTCCTGAATAACCTCCGCTTAGGCATACGGAGCTAGTATCGGTCTGTCCCTAGGATCGCACAGGCCAATGCAGAAAAGGACCGGATTGCTGAGGAAGCTCATCCTGTCCCGGTGCGTCCGGGTCAGGCGGTTTCGCCGTGACGAGTGCGCCGCCGTGGCTGTGGAATTCGCGCTGCTTGCCCTGCCCTTTTTCACCATCATCGCGGCCATCCTCGAGACGGCGCTGGTATTTCTGGCGGGGCAGATCCTCGAGAGCGCCGTCCACGACTCCAGCCGCCTGCTGCGCACGGGACAAGCGCAGAACGCCGAGTTCGATGCCGATGACTATCGCGCCGCTATTTGCGACGGGCTCTACGGCCTCTTCGACTGCAACAGCGGCCGCATGCGGGTAAAGGTCGAGGTGCTGGATGGTTTCAGCGACGCCAGCGCCGCGATCTCGCCCCCCGTTTCGTCCGCCTGCTCCACGGACCCCGATGCCTGCGACTGGACCACCGCCGAAACGTTCGATGCCGGCGTCGGCTCGGACATCGTGGTGGTGCAGACTTACTACAAATGGCCAACCCTGGTGGACTTGCCGTGGTTCAACCTTGCCGATCAGGCGGGTGGGGACCGGCTGTTGTCCGGCATCCGCGTGTTCCGGAACGAGCCGTTCTGATGACGCGAGGCTGGAGCATCGCCGCGGCCTCGCTCAGCCGCTTCGTAGACACCGAGCGGGCTGCAGCGGCGGTGGAGTTCGCGCTGATCCTGCCGGTCATGCTGATACTGTATCTCGGTTCCATCGAAGCCACCTCGCTCTACACCATCGACCGGCGGGTCACGACCATCTCGAGCACCATGGGGGATCTGGTCTCGCAGGCCGACGATGTCATCACGCAGGCGAAGATCAATGATTATTTCGAGGCGGCCGAGGGCATTCTGATCCCCTATCCGACCGCCAATTTGCGGCAGGTCGTCAGCCTGATCCGGGTGCGGAACAACGGCAGTACCCAGGTCATCTGGAGTCGCACCGCCGGCGGGACGGCGCGCACTGCCGGTGCCAGCTATCCGCTGCCGGCGGATTCGCAGATGAACCGGATCGCCCGCGACACCGGCTACCTCGTCGCCGCGGAGGCCTACTACACCTATACACCCGTGTTCGAGTCCGTGATCCCGGGGCCGGTCAACCTCTACCGCGAGAGCTTCTACCTGCCGCGGTTCGGCGCTTGCATCGAGCTGCAAAACACTTGTCCCTGACGGCGCGCCATGCGATAGGCGCCACTCCTTCTCCGCCGGATTGCTGCCCCATGTCTGACACCCTGGTCCCCGTCTTCGACCTTGGCGGCGTGTTCGTCGACTGGAACCCGATGTACCTGTTCCGCAAGCTGTTTCCGACCGAGGAGGAGGCGCAGTGGTTTCAGGACGAGATCTGCACCAAGGACTGGAACCTCGAATTCGACGCCGGCGACATCTATGCCGAAGGCGTTGCCAAGCTGATCAGCCGTTTCCCCCGCTATTGGCGCGAGATCCAGGCCTACGACCAGCGGTGGAAGGAAACACTCGGGGGCATCATCCAGGGCACCGTCGACATCCATGACGAGCTGGTGGCGGCCGATATCCCCACCTTCGCCATCACCAATTTTTCGTGGGAGAAGTGGATCAGCTGCCTGCCGGACTGGCCCTTCCTCGAGAAGTTCGACGGCGTGGTGGTGTCGGGGCTGGAGCGGCTGGTGAAGCCGGACCCGCGCATCTACCGGGTCTTCTGCGAGCGCTACGGCCTCGCCCCGCAGAGCTGCGTCTTCATCGACGACAGCGAGCCCAACATCATCGCGGCACGCAAGTTCGGAATGCAAACGGTGCTGTTCACCGAGCCGGCGGCGCTGCGACGCGAGCTGCTGGAGCTGGGCCTGCCGCTGCGCCGTTGAGCGTTGCGGTAGGGAGGTGAACCCGCGCGCGTCGGGCACGTTCAGCATTCAGGATGGAGCTGGTTGCTCCATGCTCAGCGAGAACGGAGGCCCAGATGACGCTAACCCTGAGCAGCCCGGCTTTTGCCGAAGGGCAGACCATCCCCGTCAAGCACACCCGCGACGGGGAGAACCTCGCGCCGCCCCTGCGCTGGACCGGAGCGCCGGACAAGGTCCGCAGTTTCCTGTTGATCATGGAGGATCCCGACGCCCCGAGCGGCACCTTCCGCCATTTCGGTGTCGCCAACCTCCCCGCCGATGCCGACCGACTGCCGCAGAGCGTCGATACGGCGCCCGAGGGCGCGCCGCTCAAGTTCGTGAAGAACGATTTCGGCAATGCCCGCTATGACGGCCCGGAGCCGCCGCGGGGGCACGGCGTGCACCACTATCACTTCCGGCTGGCAGCGCTGGACGTGCCGAACATCAGCCTGCCGGCGGAGGCCGGGGTCGAGCGACTGTGGCAAGAGGCGCGCAAGCACCTGATCGAGGAGGCGGAGCTGGTCGGCACCTACGAGCGCTAAGGCCTACTTCGTCCCGTACATGCGGTCGCCGGCGTCGCCGAGCCCAGGCACGATGTAGCCCTTCTCGTTGAGATGGCTGTCGATGGCGGCGGTGAAGATGGGCACGTCGGGATGGGCGGCGCTGAATTTCTCGATGCCCTCGGGGGCGGCCAGCAGGCAGAGGAAGCGCAGGTTGTTGGCGCCGCGCCGCTTCAGCCGATCGATGGCGGCGATGGCCGAATTGGCGGTGGCGAGCATCGGATCGACGACGATGATGAGCCGGTCCTCGAGATTGGACGGCGCCTTGAAGTAGTACTCCACCGGCTGCAGCGTCTCGTGGTCGCGATAGATGCCGATATGGGCGACGCGGGCCGCCGGCACCAGGTCGAGCATGCCGTCGAGCAGGCCGTTGCCGGCGCGGAGGATGGAAGCGAAGACCAGCTTCTTGCCCTTTAGAGTCGGGGCCTCGACCTGCTGCAGCGGCGTCTCGATGGAGACGTATTCGAGCTCCAGGTCCCGGGTCACCTCATAGCAGAGCAAGTGGGCGATCTCGCGCAGCAGCACCCGGAAGCTCGCGATTGAGGTCTCCTTGTCGCGCATGATCGTCAGCTTGTGCTGGACCAGCGGATGATCGACGACCGTGACGTTGTGCATGGGAACCGCCTGGCTCAGAGGAAGCTGTGCCCGTGGTCTCCCGGCGCGAGGCCGAGCCAGTGGGCGATGCTCTCCCCTATATCCGCGAAGGTCCTGCGAATGCCAACAGTTCCAGCCGAGAGGGCTGGGGAAAAGCAGAGGATGGGCACCTGCTCGCGGGTGTGGTCGGAGCCGCGCCAGGTGGGGTCGTTGCCGTGGTCGGCGGTGAGCACCAGCAGGTCGTCGGGGCGCAGCTTCGCGATCAGCTCGGGAAGTCTTTTGTCGAATTCTTCCAACGCGTTGGCGTAGCCTGGGACGTCGCGGCGGTGGCCGAACTCGCTGTCGAAGTCAACGAAGTTGGTCATGATGAAGGCGCCGGCCACCGCCATCTCCATGGCTTCGAGCGTGCGGTCGAACAGCACCATGTTGCCGGAGGCCTTGAGCTTGTGGGTCACCCCCTGCCCGGCATAGATGTCGGAGATCTTGCCGATGGCGAACACCTGGCCGCCGGAGGCCTTCACACGGTCGAGCAGGGTCGGCGCGGGGGGCGGGATGGCGAAGTCGCGGCGGTTGCCGGTGCGCTTGAAATCGGCGGCGGTTTCGCCGAGGAAGGGGCGGGCGATGACGCGGCCGATCATCATCGGCGCGGTCAGGTCGAAGGCGATCTCGCAGACTTCGTAGAGGCGATCGAGGCCGAAATGGGTCTCGTGCGCGGCGATCTGAAACACCGAGTCGATCGAGGTGTAGCAGATCGGCTTGCCGGTGCGGATCGACTCTTCGCCCAGTTCCTCGATGACGGTGGTGCCGGACGCGTGCTTGTTGCCGAGGATGCCGGGCAATCCGGCGCGGGCGATGAGTTCATCGGTGAGCGCGGGCGGAAAGGCGGGCACGGTCTGGGGGAAGTAGCCCCATTCGAAGGGGACGGGGACGCCGGCGATTTCCCAGTGACCGGAGGGGGTGTCCTTGCCCTTGGAGATCTCCCGGCCGACACCCCAGCGGCCACCCTTTGGCTTGTTCGTCAGTCCCTCAGGGATGGTGCCGGTGGAGAGTTCGGCGGCGGCACCCAGGCCGAGGGCGTCGAGGTTGGGTAGCGAAAGCGGGTAATTGGCAGCGATATGGCCAAGGGTGTCGGCACCTGCGTCGCCGTATTCGGCCGCATCGGGCGCTCCGCCGATTCCGAAACTGTCGAGAATACAAAGAATTGCGCGGGGCATCAGGGCTCCTTTGGGGGATCGATGCGAGCAACGACGAGCGGGTGGCGGGGGCTGGATTCGCCGACGGCGTAAGCGGCTCGGAGGCGGCGCTCTGCCTCCGCCGCCGCGGTTTCGTCATCTGCATGAACGGTTGCTGAACGGATACGGCCGTCCACCCGTTCGCCGAGCCCCGCGAGGTTGGAAAAGCCGACCCGATGGTCGATGTGGTCCGTCGGCAGGCGACGGCCGCCGCCGAGTGCTACCACGGCCATGCCGACGCCGCGGGTATCGATGGCGCTGATGACGCCGTCGCCCTCGAGATAGAGGTCGCGGACGATGGGGGCGGCGGTCAGGTGGTCGTCCAGGCGCTCGACAAAGTCGGCGGGGCCGCCAAGCAGCGCCACCATCTTCGAAAAACGTTCCACTGCCCGGCCACTGTCGAGGGCGTCGGCCACGGCGGCGGCGGCGGCGTCTCCGGCAAAGCCGGTGAGCTCGAGGGCGGCGGCGCAAAGTGCGAGAGTCACCTCGCGAAGGCGCGGGTCCTGGTGGCGGCCGGTGAGGAAGTCGACGGCGTTGCGGACCTCGAGGGCGTTGCCGGCGGCGGAAGCCAGCGGCTCGTTCATGTCAGTGATCAGCGCCCCGGTGCGGAGGCCGGCGCCGTTCGCCACCTCGACGAGGCTTGCGGCCAGCTCGCGGGAGCGCTCCTGCGTCGGCATGAAGGCGCCGGAGCCGGTCTTGACATCGAGGATCAGCGCCCCGAGCCCGGCCGCCAGCTTCTTCGAAAGGATCGAGGCGGTGATCAGCGGCACACTCTCGACCGTGCCGGTGACGTCGCGGATGGAGTAGAGCAGTTTGTCGGCGGGGGCGAGATCGGCGGTCTGGCCGATGATGGCGCAGCCGGCCTGCTCCACGACCTCGCGGAAGCGGGCGTTGTCGGGGGCGGTCGTATAGCCGGGGATGGAGTCGAACTTGTCGAGGGTGCCGCCGGTATGGCCGAGGCCGCGGCCGGAGATCATCGGCACATAGGCGCCGCAGGCGGCGAGGATCGGCGCCAGCATCAGCGAGACGTTGTCGCCGACGCCGCCGGTAGAGTGCTTGTCGACCACCGGGCCGGGGAGCCCGGACCAGTCGAGCACCGTGCCGCTGTCGCGCATGGCGACGGTGAGCGCCACGCGCTCGGCCTTGTCCATGTCGCGGAAGAAGACGGCCATGGCGAAGGCCGCGGCCTGGGCATCGGAGACCGAGCCGTCGGCGAAGCCCGCGATGAAGGCGGCGATCTCGGCCGGCTCGAGGGCCGCGCCGTCGCGCTTCCTGGCGATGATCTCCTGGGGGAGGAAGGTCATGGCGCTTTTTTGCGCTGAAGGCGCCGGGAAGGCAAGCGGCACGCCCCCGATCCTTTTAGAACTTGCATTCTAGAATAACTGCTCTAGAATTATCCCATGGGTAGAACACGCGCATTCGACAGCGACGCGGTGCTCGCCGCGGCCGGCGACCTCTTCCGGCAGCGCGGCTACCGCGACACCTCGCTGGCAGACATCGAGCAGGCAACGGGGCTGGTCTCGGGCAGCATTTACAATGCCTTTGGCGACAAGGCCGGGCTATTCCGGGCGGCGCTCGCGCATTATGTGGACGGCTTTGTCCGGCAGCGGCTCGCCGGCTATGCTGGCAGGGAGGCGCGGCTCGAGGACCTCGAGCAGCTGTTCCTATCGGTACTAGAGCCGCCGCTCAGCGACGGGCATGGCTGCCTCGTCAACAATTCCCTCATCGAGTTCGGCCGCGCCGGCGGCCCCGCGGCCGAGGGCGTCGACGAGGCCCTGTCGCTGGTGCGGACCGGCATCGAGGCGGTGCTGACGCGCGAGATCGGGGCGGCCGGCGCGGCGCGGGAGGCCACCCCTCTCGTCATTCTCTATCACGGCATCCTCACGCTCTCCCGCAGTCCGGTGTCATTCGAGGCGATGGCGGCAGCGGTGCGGGCGGCATTCCGCCGCCTGCAGGAGCTTCGCCCCGGCGACCGCGCGGCAGCGCCCCCTCAACCCCGACCAGGAGACCTCTGATGCTGAAGATGATCAACCCCGCGGGCTACCCGGTGTCGCCCGCCTACAGCCAGGGGGCCGAGGCGACGGCGCCGCAGCGCCTGCTGTTCATCTCGGGCCAGGTGGGCGTCGACGCGGAGGGGCGGGTGGGCGCCAACATTGCGGAACAGGCGCGGATGGCCGTCGCCAACCTCAACGCGGTGCTGGCAGCGGCCGGCATGGAGGCGCGGAACCTCGCCAAGGTCACCATCTATCTCACCGATGAGAGCCTGCTGCAGGGCTTCATGGAAGCCGCCGGCGGCGCCCTGCCCGCGCCGCCGCCGGCGACGACGCTGCTGATCGTCAAGGCGCTGGCGGGCCCATCGCTGCTGGTGGAGATCGAGGGTGTAGCGGTGGCGTGAGGGCTGGCGGCGTAGCCGGGGATGGCGCCGAATTTGTCGAGGGTGCCGCCGGTGTGGCTGAGGCCCAGGCATGGGACACCGAGCCGTCGGCGAAGCCCGCGATCTTGGCACCGAGGTCATCGAAGGCGGCGTGAGCTCGTACTTTGGTGGCGGCCTTCCAAAACTAAGAGAGGGTACCCATTTGGGGTGCTCTCTTTGCTGCCCCTAAGTCTGTAGCCTGCCCATCTGCGTCATCGCCCGCAGCCCCGATATGCTCTCTCGTCCGCAAGCGCTCGCCTAGAGCCGGCATAGTCTGATCGGGCAGCGAAGGCTCGTCTCCCATCTCGACAACCAGCGCATGAGCCGGATGAGCGGGGTTGTAGTTCAGGCTGGAGAGCCGGTGGTGCTCCTCGCCGAGTTCTTCGACCAAGGCCTGGATGCGCTCCAGCGCAGGGGAGACACCGCCGGCTCGTCCGGCTTCTATCCTCACCAGCGCCGCCATTTTCGCGAGTTGGTTCCCCACACGATGATGGAGTTCGAGGAGGAGTGCGTTCTTCTCCTGGGTCGCCTGCTCGATTGCCATCTGCAGTTCCCGTCTTTGCTGCTGCGGCGACGGAAGCAGATTGATCTGCGGAAGAACGAGAGCGAGGGCCGCTGCGGTGGCCACTGACACCACGGCGCAGATGGCTTGCACTGCGGCCTGCAGACCGAGCAGTGGCGTCCCCGAGACAGCACCCCACGCGTGAACCATATGCGTGGCTCCGCAGGCTGTGATGAAGGTAAACGAAAGCGATCCACAACCAAGGGTAGGGCAGGTCCACCTGCCGCTTCCGAAAGACCCAGAGCATGGCCAACGGAATAGAGAAGTAGGCGACGGCGATCGCCAGATCGGCAGCGAGAACGATAGCTAACTGGCCAGCGGGTGTTCCACACAGGGCGACGATGTAGCTCAACAATCCCACCACTCCTGCGGCAGGTGCCATCGACAAGGCATACACGAGCTGCGGCTCACGCTGAACACGGGCTCATGCAGCGCAGGTGTGATACGGCCGGGCGCGCGACGCCGCAACGGCCAACGCCGAGATCAGGTAGATGTGAAGCGCCTGCAGCCAGCGGTGCAGCGCTGACCGATGGCTTCGCCCAACTGCTCCTTGTCGCCGGCGCCTGGCATCAGCTCGAGTACAGCGGCACGTAGAGCTCAATCGCGGCCCCTTCATTTCCCTCAAAGTACCTGAGCCTGCTGTCTGCCTGAGCCAGAACCGTACGCGCCATGCGCATGCCAAACCCCCCGCTATGGCCCGGATTGAAGTCAGGGGGAAAGCCTGGGCCGTTGTCGCTGATGCGCACAACCATCTCGCCTTCGACGCAGCGGGCCGAGACAAGGATGCTAACGGCACCGTCCCGTGTACCGTGCTTGATACTGTTGGTAATGAGCTCGTTTACTACGAGAGACAGCGCCACTGCCTTGTCCGCATCAATCAAGGCTCGCTCGGGTGCCTCCACCTGCATCGACACCATCTCACCGCCAGCACCGGAAATGCTGTTGCAGAGCAAAGGCAGGACTTCCGAGAAGTCTACGGATTCCGCCCCTGGCAGTTGGTGAAGTACGTCATAGGTGGCGGCGATCGCCGAGACCTGGCTGCGAACATCATCAAGGCTCTGTCTGGCGGACGGATCACCAATCGAGCGCCCGTGGAGCGTGAGCAGACTTGATACAAGCTGCAGGTTGTTCTTCACCCGGTGCTGCAGCTCCTTGTAGAGCATCTCGTTCCGCGCCAGCGCCATCTCGAGTTCCGACATCCGGGTCGCCACCTCCTGGTCGAGGGAGAGCCTTGCTGCTTCGACCTGTTCATAGGCAGACCTTGTGGCCTTCTCAGCCGACAGCAGTTCGCCTTCCCGACGAAGCGCATCGTCGGCAAGGTAGCCGAGGACGAAGGTCGTAAGGGCAACGACGACGAGCAGCAGTTGCAGGAACGGCACCGTTGCGATGTCGGAAGAAGCGGCGAACGGACCAAAGCCGTTCACCGCCGAGGCGACCGCGAAGACGGTGACGACCGGCACCGTCACGGCGGCCCCTCGCACGCCGAGGCGCAGCGCCGCCCACAGCAGGAACGGAAACACCAGGTAGAGGGGCTTCGACGAGCTCTCCGCCAGGAAGAACACCCACGCAAAAGTCACCACGGCCGCAACACCCACCACCGCGGTCTCGAGGAGACGCGACCGGCCTGCCACACCGCTCACCGAAGGCACGCCCATCCAGCCGAGCAGGCTCGAACCGATGATCAGCAGGCCGAGGCCGTCGCCGAACCAGAAGACCTGCCAGTAGTGCAGGTAGTCGAGCTCAGGCGAGCCGAGCTTGTAGATCGCCGCACCGAGCAACGCCGCGAGCGCGGACGCCAGCACCGGTCCGATGGCGACGAAGCGAAGATAGTCCCGCACCCCCCGGATCGGAACGCTGCGGGTCTTGAGCAGCAGCAGGGCGGCCAGAACCGCCTCGGTGGCGTTGACGACCCCGTAGCCGACCGCGGACCAGAGCGGGTACTGCGGCACGTCGGCAACCACCTCTGCGGCGATGGCCGCCAAGACCAGCATCCACCAGTGCGCCCTCGACGTGAACAGCAGCGCGATCAGCAGCACCGCGTTGGGCGGCCAGACCACCACGATACCGGCCGGCGGCAGGCTGGTGGCGATGCCGAGCTTGGCTCCGAGGAAGTAGGCCAGCGCCAGCCCCAGCAGCCCGAGCGGCAATTGCGCCTGCCGCAGCCATTCCCCCGCTCGGGACGTCATTGAATTGTCAGTTGCAAACAACCTGAGTGGCCTCGACGAGTGACTCTGGGAACCGCTTTGTCCGCCCGCCGCACACCGGCACAACGCGACCGCTGTCATCTTGCCAGCGTTGCGTCTCCATGCCCAGCCAATAGTCCCCACGTCTTCTATTTAGCTGCTCCCTCGCAGAGCAGACTGAGCGGCTAAGCGCCCACGCCCCCGCCAGTGACGAGCCACCCAGCGATTTCTGATGCCGGGGCGGCGCCGCGGTGGCCGCCCTCTCCGCCAGGATCAAGTCCGAGGGTCGCATGGTCCCCCCGCGAGGCGGGGGAGGATGCCCGACGATGGGTGGCTGTGTCGGGGAGGGGCCGGGGGGCTTGAGGTGCCCCAAGATCGCGCTGGCGGCGTCCGGGGATGACGGTCCGGTGGGTGGTGGCGGGCGCGGGGGGAAAGCTGATCGGAAACTGAGTGCGGCGTTCAGCCACGGTTCACGTTGCCGTGACTAAAGCCCCGCTCCTTTCGACAACCCAAAACGAGTTTCAAGAATGGATAAGCGTTTTCCGCTTGCAGACCAGATCGAGATGCTGGACGCGGCCCTGAAAGGCCGTGTCGTGACGCCCGGGCATGCCGAGTATGACGCCCTGCGGGCCGTGACCCTCGGCAATTTCGACCGGCGACCGGCGGCGGTGATTCGGGTCGCCAACGCCGCCGACGTCGCCGCGGTGCTCAACTTCGCCCGCGGCAGCGCGCTCGAGGTGGCGGTCAGGAGCGGCGGCCACAGCACCTGTGGTCACAGCGGCAGCGAGGGCGGGCTGGTGATCGACCTCCGCGACCTCAACGACATCGAGATCGACACCGCGGCAGAGGCCGCCTGGGCCGGCGCCGGGCTCACCGCCGGCGAGGTAACGGCGGCGGTCGAGAAGCATGGGCTGATCGTCGGTTTTGGCGATTCCGCCACCGTCGGCATCGGCGGGCTGACACTGGGCGGCGGCATCGGCTACCTGGTGCGCAAGTACGGGCTGACCATCGACTCGCTGCTTGCCGCCGAAGTGGTGACGGCGGCCGGCGACATCCTTGTCGCCGACGAGGGAAACCACCCCGAGCTGTTCTGGGCGCTGCGCGGCGGCGGCGGCAATTTCGGCGTGGTGACGCGGCTCAAATACCGGCTCTACCCGCTGCCGGCCTTCACCGGCGGTCCGCTGGTGCTGCCGGCGACGGCAGAGACGATTGCCGGCTTCGTCGCCGCCGCGCAGGCGGCGCCGGAGGCGCTTTCGACCATCGCCATGGTGATGCCGGCACCGCCGATGCCGTTCCTGCCGCCGGAGGTGCACGGGCAGACCGTGCTGCTGGGGATGATGGCCTATGCCGGAGAGCCGGAGGCGGCGGCGCGGGCGCTGGCGCCGTTCCGAGCGCTGGCGACGCCGCTCGCCGACCTCGTCGGCCCGGCGTCCTATTCCAGCATGTACCTGCCGGAGGACCCGAACGAGAAGCCGGCGGTCTCGGTGCGCACAGGTTTCATGGAGCGGATCGGACGGGACGAGGCGGCGGCGATGCTGGCAACGCTGGGGCGCTGCGAAGCGCCGATGCGGGTGGCGCAGATCCGGGTGCTGGGGGGAGCCATGGCGCGGGTGCCGGCGACGGCCACCGCCTTCGCCCACCGGCAACGGCCGATCATGATGGCCTATCTCGCGCTTTACGGCGATGCGGCCGAGCAGGCGCGGCACGACGGCTGGGCAACCGAGGGGATGGCAGCGCTGCCGCTGGGTGAGGATGGCGCCTATGTCAACTTCCTCGGCGTCGCCGAGGAGCGGCTCGGCGCCGCCTATCCGAACCCGACCTTGGAGCGGCTGCGACAGATCAAGGGGCAGTACGACCCGGAGAACATGTTCCGGCTGAACCATAACATTTTGCCGGCGGCGTAGACGACAAGACACCGCTGTGGAGGGCGGCTTTCCCGGGATGGGGAGCCGCCCTTCGGCGCCGAGATGCTGGCGGCGTCCCGCGGCACCTCGAACACAAGGAACAGGGTACGCGACCGGGGGGCCGGCCGGGCAATCAGAGGGAGCCGGACAGCAAGGCGCCGATGCGGTGGTCCCAGGGCTATCCCACTCGGCCAGAAGGAAAATCTTTAATCTAAGTGGTCGCGGTCGAAGTACGGCGACTGGCACAGTCGGCCGCGCAGGCCTCTGCGGAAGTGAAGCAGCTGATCGAGCAAAGCGCATCGCAGGTGAGCGACGGGAGCAAGCTCGTGGCCAATGCCGCAACGAAGCTGCAGGCCATACTGCAGTCCGTGCAGGAGAACAGCCTTCTGATGAACGACATCTCGGATGCCAGCAGCGACCAGTCCGCGGCGATCGAGCACACCGAACCGCAGGCTTCCGACCTGGATGGCGTGATCACCAGCTTCAAGCTTGCAGATGCCGATGGCGAGGCGGAGATCGCATGGTCCGCCGAGGATGGAACCGCAACCCGACTGACGCGAGCAAGCCGTGGCGCCAAGGTGCGCAACGCGGCGAGATCATACCTGTCGCAGATGCGCGACGGGCGGCAGCGCCCGCCGCGCAAACATCGGCAGGACCGTTGGGTGCAAAACTAGATGCCAGTACTTCCGGCGAGGAAGATGCCCACCAGAACCGCACTCCAGTGCGACGCCGCTGCGGCAACCACGTGTCCGTGCCATATGGCCTTTGCGAACTGCAACCGCTTGTTGAGGTAGAACAGGACGCCGGTGGAGTAGAGAATACCGCCCAGTCCCAGCAGCGCGAGGACGAGGCCCGACGTCATGCTCGCCAGCGGGATCGCCGAAATCGCACCGATCCAAGCTAGGCCCAGATATACTGGCACCCATACCTTCTGCCCGATCGACGGCAGGAAGATCTTTCCAAGGATGCCGACGCCGGCAAGTGCCCACATACTGCCGGTCAGCACCCAGGCCCAGGTGCCCGAAAGCAGGTAGGCGGTGAAGGGGGTATAGGTCGCGGCGATCATCAGGAAGATCCCGACATGATCGAGCCGTCGCAGGAAAGGCTGCCAGCGGGCACGCGAGAAATTGTAGGCGGTCGAAAACCCGAACATCGCAACGACGCCAAGGGAGTAAATTGTTACGACCGCCCGCTTAGCGGGATCCGGATCCTGGGCGGTGAGCCAGAGCAGCAGGGCGCCCCCTACAACCGCGAGGCTAAGGCCAAGGATGTGGACCCACAGATCGGCGGAACGGGCGCTTGGGCTGGGATAGTGGGGGCGCGCGACCATGGATCCTCGAGACGGTGTTACGACTCCAATGTAGGTTGGGCGCTTCGCTATTGCGACAACACGCGCAATGACGTGAGCGGGCGCCTGTCCATTTCCCGCTAATCCGCTTCGTCCCGGTAGAGCCTCGCATCACGGTTCTGCGGGCGAAGCATGCCGCGCTGGCGGGCGCAAGGCGCGGCAGACCTTGCGGTCGCGTGCAGTGGAAATATTGGGAACCTTTTGAATTCGCGGTGCATTATTTCTCAGCGCCGGAGACGGTCGCACCTAGGGGGATTACCACATGCACCTATCGGAGAAGCGGTAGTGGTTCGGCTGCCGGTCGACGTCGAGCGCCTGCGCCAGACGGCTGCAGACGTGGCGACGCAGGTGTTGGCGGCGGAATCCGAAGCCGTCGATCGCGATGGCCAATGGCCCAAACGCAGCCTCAGGGCGATCGCGGAGGCCGGCCTCATGGCCCTGCATGTCCCCGAGCGGCTCGGCGGGCATGGCCAAGGGCTCCTGGCATTGGCCGTGGTCACCGAAGAACTCGGCAGGCATTGCAGCTCCACGGCAATGTGCTTCGGCATGCACAGCGTGGCTGCCAAGGTTCTCGCGACCAAGGCGACGCCCCATCACGAGGAGCATTTCCTGCGTCCGATCGCCGAGGGGAAGCACATCACCTCGCTGGCGCTGAGCGAGCCCGGTACGGGCTCCTTCTTCTTTCTTCCCCGCACCCACTTCGCCGTGGAAGAGGAGGAGATCGTGCTGGAGGGGGAGAAGAGCTTCGTCACCAGCGGCGGGCATGCCGACTCTTACGTCATTTCCGCGGTGCCGCCCGGCTCCGAGCTCGATCCCGGGACGTTCACCTGCTTCGTGGTGGGGGGGCAGGAACCAGGCCTCCACTGGCTGAAGGACTGGCAAGGCTTCGGCATGCGCGGAAACAGCTCGCGCGGGGTACGCCTCGAGCGGGTGCGCATCCCAAGGGCCGACATGCTGGGCTCGGAGGGCGACCAGATCTGGTACGTCTTCGAGGTCGTGGCGCCCTACTTCATCGTCGCGATGTCGGCAGTCTATCTCGGGATCGCTCAAGCGGCCCTCGATGCGACGATTGCCCACCTGCAGGGGCGCGCCCACGCCCACACGGGCGAAACCCTGAGCACGGTGCCGATCCTCTCACATCAGGTGGCGGAGATGTGGATGATGGTCGAACGCTCGCGGCGGCTCATCCATCACGCAGCGGCGCTGGGCGATGCGGGCGATCCGCAGATGTCGCTGGCGCTGTTTGCGGCCAAGGCGGATATCGCAGAGACCGTCACGGCGGTCACCCAGCAGGCGATGATGCTCGGTGGCGGTCGCGGCTACAGTCGCGACGGGGGCGTCGGCCGCCTCCTCCGCGATGCCCAGGCAGCACACGTCATGGCGCCGACCACGCAACTCCTCAAGACCTGGCTCGGCCGGTCGATCCTGGGGCTACCCCCTCTCGGCACGTGAGGACGGCGGTGCAGCCCAGCTTCCAGGTGTTGTTCGTCGGCGGCCCGGCGGAAGCTGCCCGGGTCGAGGCGGCCCTGCGCCTGGCGGCGGGAGAATTTACGCTCGAGGCAGCAGACGGGGAGGCTCTGCCCGGCGAGGCCTTCGCCGGGCAGCTCAGGGCGGCCCCCCCGGACGCAGCAGTCATCGGCTCCGATGTCGCCAATCCTCTGAGCAGCGCCCGTCTGCTCAGGCAACTCAGCCCCAAAACGCAGATCCTCTTTCTGCTTTCTCCGGACCGCATCGAGCGGTTTCGCGCGAGTCTTCCCTTCGTACCCCACCTCGGCGGAGCCTGGACATTGGACACCGACGGCAGCGATCAGAGCCTCACGTCCGTCATCCGGGAAGCGGCAAGCGTATCGCGCGAACGCGCGGACACGCAGAGCCTGTTCGGGCGCATCAACCTGCAGCTGACAACGGCGGCACGAAGCGCTGAAGGCCAGGCGCGAAGATCGCAGCTGGTCCTGTCGGAGCGCTACCTCGCAACACTTCTCAGCCAGTCTCCGGACGCGTTCCTCGCGGTCGACGATGGCGGCCGCCTGGTCGCCTGGAATGAAGCAGCCAGGCAGCTGTTTCCGATCGACTCCGATGACCTGATGGGGCTGCCTGCTGCACAGCTTTTCCCCCGGGAGTGCGGTGCCGAGATCGAGGGGCTGATCGAGGCCGCCAAACGCGATGAGACCATCCGGCAGCACGAACTGCCGCTACGCATCGACAATGGCGAGGTCCTGGTTCACGGGGAGGTCAGCGTTGCTCCGGTTCATGCCGAAGACGGCCGCATCGCAAGCGTCTCGATCACCGCACGGGACGTGACGGCACGCAAGCGCGCGGAGGAGGAGTTGCGGCTGCTCAACCAGGGCCTGGAAGAGCGCGTGGCGCAGGCCGTTGCCGAGCGTCAGGAGGCCGAGGAAGCGCTGCGGCAGGCGCAGAAGATGGAGTCGCTTGGGCACCTTACCGGCGGCATTGCTCACGACTTCAACAACATGCTGGCCGTCGTGATCGGCTCTCTCGACCTGCTGACCCGCCGCATCGGCGATGAGCCGAGGGCGCGGCGGTACGTGGACGCGGCCATGGAGGGCGCGCGCCGCGCAGCTACCTTGACCCAGCGCCTCCTCGCCTTTGCGCGTCAGCAGCCCCTGAACCCCGAGCCGATCGACGTCAACAAGCTCGTTGCCGGGATGTCGGATCTGCTGCGCCGCTCCCTCGGATCCGAGATGCGTCTCGAGACGGTGCTTGCGGGAGGCCTGTGGAAAATCCATGCCGACCGCAATCAACTCGAAAGCGCGCTGCTCAACCTGGCCGTGAACGCGCGCGATGCCATGCCCGATGGCGGACGGCTGACCATCGAGACCCAGAACGGGTTTCTCGACGCACGCTATGCTGCCGCCCATCTCGGCGTCCCCGCCGGTCAATACGTAATGATCGCCGTCACCGACACCGGAACCGGAATGCCGGCGGAGATTGCCGCGAAGGTCTTCGATCCCTTCTTCACGACGAAGGAAGCCGGCAAGGGTACAGGACTGGGGCTGAGCCAAGTCTACGGCTTCGTGAAGCAATCGGGCGGGCACATCAAGATCTACTCGGAGGTGGACCAGGGCACGACCGTGAAGATCTATCTGCCTCGGCACTTCTCGACCGAGGAGGAAGTATTGAAGGAGGAGGGCGCTGCGGATCTTCCCATGGGAGAGCACCAGGAGGTGATCCTGGTGGTCGAGGACGAGCCTTCGGTCCGCCAGTTCAGCGTCGATGCGCTGACGGAGCTCGGCTACGGCGTGCTTGAGGCAGATGGAGCCAAAGCTGCTCTCGCAATTCTCGATGGTCACCCGGAAATCTCACTGCTTTTCACCGATATCGTCATGCCGGATGTGAACGGCCGCAAGCTGGCTGAAGAGGTCCAACGCCGCCGGCCTGACCTGAAGGTGCTGTTCACCACGGGCTACACCCGCAACGCCATCGTCCATAACGGCGTGCTCGATCCGGGCGTGGAGCTCATCGCCAAGCCGTTCACAATCGACGAGCTCGCGGCAAAGGTACGCACCATCCTTGACGGGGCCTGAACCGCGGGCGGGGCGAGTAGCTTGCAGACGGGCGCTTTCCCACCAGGGCTGGTGCCGAGGCCGAATGCCGTGATGACTGCTCGAACGCCCGGGCGGGTACATCAACGGCGGCCTGAGGCTGCTGACCGCAATCGGCGCCGCCCCCACCGCCCCCGGCACGGCGCCGCTGCGAGCCGCAATGGGCCGAATGTGTCGATTGCTGGACCAGTGCCGCCACATTGCAGCCGGGCCAAGGCCAGAGTGTCGGCAAGGTTCTGGATCACAGTCGCGGCATCTTGTTCCGCAAGTGAGGGTGGCGGGAAATGACATCAGCCAAGCTAAAATCCTATGGGATCGCTGCAGGCCTTGCCGTGGTCACCGCCTCCGGCATCGTCGGAGCCGCCGTCGTCGCGCTGGGGGTGACCCTGCCGCAGTGCAACCCGGGAAGCGCCGACCCCGCCCGCTGCGCGCCGGTGGGGCAGGAGGTTGCGGCCTCGCTGGCGCTGGCCGGCAACGACACGGCGCCGGCCGCGCCGCAGAGCCGTGAGGCGGGGCCCTCCGAGATGCAGCCGTTCCCGGAGTTGCCGCCGAAAGGCGCCGCGCTGCCGCGGCGCGAGAACCCGGTGGTCGAGGCGGCTGCGGCTGCCGTCATGGCCGACGAGATCGAGACGGCCAGCATCAGCGTTAAGCCTGCCCGCGTCGCCGCAGCAGCGGCGATCGAGCCCGCCGAGGCGGCAACCGTGGCGGCTCGCCCGACGGCAGCCGGGCCCTTGCGAGCTCCCGCCGCCGGCGGGGCGTCCCCCTCGCCCACCGCGACCGCGACGACCACACCGACGCTGCCAGTTGCGCCGAATGCTGCGCCCCTGCCGGTGCCGGAGCCGCTGGCGCCGATGCGCGTGCAGGAGGACCAGGAGTCGGAAGCGGCGGTGGCGAGCGAGCTTTCGGTGGTGCCGCCGGACGCGGTGACCATTGCGGGGGACCGGGTCAACGTCCGCGCGACCCCGTCCGCTTCCGGAGAACGCCTCTATGTCTTCACGGAGGGCACGGCGGTGACGCCGTCAGGGCAGTCGGGCGGCTGGGCGAAGATCGCCGACGGCGAGGGCCGCAGCGGGTGGGTGGATGCCGAGCTGCTGGCCAATGTCGACCTCGCGGCGCTGCCGGCGTTGGATGCGGCGCCCGAAGCGACGCCCGCGCCAGCACCAGAGCCGGCGGCCGAGACCAGGACCGTCGCCGGAGCGGGCGTCAATGTGAGGAGCGGTCCTTCCAACGGCAGCGGCAGGCTGTTCGCCCTCACCGGCGGCACAAAGGTGGAGGTGACCGGCGAAGAGCGCGGCTGGCTGAACGTCGTCGATTCCGAAGGCCGGTCGGGCTGGGCGTATTCGGATTATTTCGAGTAACGCGTCGGGGGGCGGAAGGTAGCGGTGCGCCCGGCCGCCCTCACCACCGCCCCTCGGGTGGTTACCGTGGTCCCGTGAGGACGGAAGAGGCGCCCCAGGCTTAGAAGTCGGTCATCAGCAAGCGAATAACCGATTGCTTCCGCTTCCAGAAAAGCGTCAGGCGGCGCGGGAGGCGGTGCCGGCGGCCGGGGCGGCAGCGGGTGTCAGGGTCACCACCCGGTTGCGGCCGTCGGCCTTGGCGGCGTAGAGCGCGGTATCGGCGTGGGCAAAGGCGCTGGCGGGGGCCAGGTCGGGACCGTAGATGGCGACGCCGAAGCTGGCGCTCAGGCGGTGGCCGGCGGGGAGGCCGGGATGGACGGCCTCGTGGAAGCGGGCACGGATGTACTCTGCCAGCGCCCACGCCTCGGCGGCATCGAAGCCAGGCAGCAGCAGCGCGAACTCCTCGCCGCCGATGCGGGCGGCGCAGTGGCCGGTGTTCTCGATGAGGGTGGCGAAGGCGCGGATCACCGCATCGCCGGCCTGGTGGCCGAAGTGATCGTTGACGTGCTTGAAGTTATCGATGTCGCAGAAGATCACGGCGCCGCCCGCGGGGCCGGCGGCTGCCGCGGCCTCGTCGAAGGCGCCGCGGTTGAGGAGGCCGGTGAGCCCGTCGCGCTCGGCGCGGGAGCGGTAGGTGGCGATGACGTTGCCGACGATCCGGCCCAACAGCAGGAACACTGCAGGTGCGGACAGCAAGGCGGAGGCGGTGAGCAACAGCTTCTCGGCCGAATGAGCCTTGATCACGGGCCACGGGGTGGCGCCATCGAACAGGGCGAAATAGAGTGGAATGCGGGCGATGAAGATGGCGGCGACGGCGGCGACCACCAGCCTGAGCGCGAGATCGAGCACGCCGGTGCGGCGGCGCAGCCGGTAGAGGCTCTCGCCGAGGGCGAGCGCGCAGGCCAGCTGGAACGGCAGCGTATGCCAGATGAAGGGCACGCTGAGGAAGAGCAGGAGCAGTGAGAGCCCGGTGAGCCCGGCGACGGCGCCGGTCAGCGCCCAGTGCTGGTGGCGCTCGCCCACGACGATGCGCACCGCCTGGCCGAAGCAGAGATAGGCCAGCGGCACCAGCACGGTGGCGGTAGGGAGGTCGGCGGCGGAGGTATCGGCGAGGCCGAGCACCAGCGTCTGCACGGCACCGCAGCTTGGCGCCAGCATCAGCCAGACGAGGGCGGGCTGGCGGCGCATGCCGACGAGTGCAGCAGCGCAGATCAGCGTCAGGGCGGCGAAGACGCCAGCGATCACGAAGGTGAGGCTCACCATCCAGCTCATTGCAGTGAGGTTTTCCGGCGGCTCGTTGCGGCCGGAGCATTAAACCGGGCGCGGGGTTAACACCGGCCTTAAGCAGGCGGTGCCCACGCCCCAGCACCAGAGCCGGCGGCCGAGACCAGGACCGTCGCCGGAGCGGGCGTCAATGTGAGGAGCGGTTCTTCCAACGGCAGCGGCAGGCTGTTCGCCCTCACCGGCGGCACCAAGGTGGAGGTGACCGGCGAAGAGCGGGGCTGGCTGAACCTCGTCGATTCCGAAGGCCGCTCGGGCTGGGCGTATTCGGAATATTTCGACTGAGGCAGCGGTGGCCGCCGCTCTCCGACGCTGCTTTGCCGAGGTCGGATTCGTGGCCGGCAGAGAGCGCCCCTGAACGCGGCATTCAGGTGCCGTTCATCCCGTTAACCATAATCGGCAGGGGTCTAGTATGGAGTACCCCAATGACAACGAAACCACTCACCCTTGCCGCCATCATCGCACTGACCCTTGCCGCTACCGCCAGCAGTGCCCTTGCCCATTCCACCCGTGCACCGTCCTATTCCGGCGCCGAGGCCTACGCCACCGCCACGGTGAACGTCCGCAGCGGCCCGAGCACCGGCTATCGCGTCGTGGACGTCCTGCGGCCTGGAGAGGCAGTCCAGATCCGCAGCTGTTCTGGCAACTGGTGCCATGTGGTCAAGAGCGGCCCGGACGGCTGGGTCTCCAAGAGCTATCTCGGCACCTCCGCGAAGAAGAGCCCGCGGCGTGCGCCCAAGGTCAACTTCTCGATCGAGTTCGGCTTCGGAAAAGATCGCGGCCGCTTCGATCGCGGTGAGGTCTGCTTCTACGAGCACTTCAACTACAAGGGCGACAGCTTCTGCGTCGACAGCGGCGAGGAAGCGAACTGGGTCGGCGACGGCTGGAACGACCGCATTTCCTCGATCAAGGTCAAGGGCGGCGCCGCCGTCCGCGTCTACCAGCATGCCAGCTACGAGGGCGCCTCGGCGACGGTCCGCCGCAGCGTGCCGCAGCTCAACAACTTCAACGACGCGATCTCGTCCTACCGGGTGCGCTAGGCGTCCGCCGACGGGCCATCGCCAGACATTGCACCGCCCCCGCAACGTGGCGGTGCAATTGCGTTCGGCCACCGGTTCCTCCCGGGCCGCGGTGCGGTAAGGTCGGCGCCGAGACCAGCCCCGAGCCGAGGATTCGCCCATGCCCCCTGCCCCGCATCCACCGTCCGAGCGCGTCCGCGAGTTGATGCGGGGGCGGTTCACCTTCCAGATCTCGGTGGACACCGACAACCTGCCACAGGGGCTCGCCGTCGCCGAGGCGGCGCTCGCCGGCGGGGTGACGCTGGTCGAGATGGGGACGCCGCTCCTGAAGACCGAAGGTGTGCGGCACGTGGTGCCGGCGTTCCGGCAGCGGTTTCCCGAGGCGCTGCTGCTCGCCGACATGAAGACCATGGATGGCGGCGGCTACGAAGCGCGATCGGTGTTCGAGGGCGGCGGCAACATCATCGATTTCCTGGCGCTCTCGGGGGTGGAAACCGCACGGGCGGCCTGCGCCGAGCGCGACGAATTCCGGCGCGCCGAGCCGGAGGTGCCGCGGCTCTGCTTTGCCGACATCCTCGTGCCGCAGCAGGGACCGGCGGCGGCGGCCGTGGAGGCGGCGGAGCGCATGGTGGCGGCGGGAGTGGACGGGATCGGCGTGCATCTGCAGCTCGATGCGCGGCGGGCGGAGCCGGAGCTCTGGCGGTCGGGCTATCTCGGCGAGGTGGCGCGGGCGGTGTTCGAGCGAGTGGGGCACGCGGTGTCGGTGCAGGTGGTCGGCGGCTTGAGCATCGCGCAGGCGCGGGAGCTGGCGCGGGACGGGCTGCGGGCCTTCGTGATCAGCGGCAATCTGGGGGTGGCGGATGGGGAGGCGCGGCTGGGGGCGCCGGCGGCGGAGATCGAGGGGTTGGTGCGGGCGTTTATCGAGGGGGTTGAGGAGTCCCCGTGATCGCCGCTGCGCGGCGTCCTCTCCACCACTACCGGCCGTCAACCTGACGTAGGTCCGAAGTGAATGCCAGCGGCGCGGCCCCTGCCGCAATCCGCGCCATCGCAGCCGGTCCCGCCCCGTCCGGCGATTGCCGGGCCCCGGCCTCCGCCGGGGTGACGGTCCGTGAGGGTGACGAGCCCGGAGCGTCAGGCGCCATAGGGAATCCAGACGTTCTTGATCTGGGTGGCGCGGCGGAGGAAGTAGTCGCCTTCGAACTTCTCGCGGTCGGCGAGGTCGTAGTAGAGGCCGCGGGAGGTCCAGGTCTGCTTGAGGTTGCCGGTGGAGGCCTTCTCGACCATCTGCGAGGCTTCGGCGGAGCCGGCGAACCAGAGGGCATCGACGCCGTCGTGCTCGGCGAGTGTCTTGGCCAGCGCCACGCTGTCGCCGGTGACGATGTTGACGACGCCGGCGGGGACGTCGGAGGTTTCGATCACCTGGTAAAGGTCGGTCACCGAGAGCGGCGAGGTTTCGGAGGGGACGAGGACCACCGGGTTGCCCATGGCGAGCGCCGGGGCGACCAGGGCAACGGCACCGAGCAGCGGACGGCTGGGCGGGGCGACGATGCCGAGGACCCCGATCGGCTCGACCATGGCGATGGCGACGCTGCGCGCGGGCGGGTTGTGGACGGCACCGTCATACTTGTCGGCCCAGCCGGCAAAGGCGAAGAGGCGCTGGACGGCGGCGGCGACTTCCTTCTCGGCGGCGGCCTTGCCCTCGCCGGTCTGGGCGCGGAGGCGGGCGGCGAACTCGTCGCGGCGGTAGTCGAGGTTCTCGGCGAGGTAGTAGAGGATCTGGGCGCGGCTGTGGGCGGCGGTGGTGGCCCAGCCGAGGGCGGCGCGGGCAGCCTCAACGGCGTTGCGGACGTCCTTGCGGTTGCCCTCGCCGACCTCGCCGACGAGGCTGCCGTCGGGGGCGTGGACGGGACGGGAATAGCCGGAATCGGGACGGGCCTGCTTGCCGCCGATGTACATTTTCGCGGTGCGGTCGATGGAGTCGGCGGCATCGAGCGGGTTGGGCGAGGCCCCGGCCTTGGCCGGGGCGGCGCCGGTCGCCGTCGCTTTCAGCGACTTCTCCCAGCTTGGCTTCAAATAGGCAGCCATGCCCTCGCGACCGCCCTCGCGGCCGAAGCCGGATTCCTTGTAGCCGCCGAAGCCGACGGCGGCGTCGAACTGGTTGGTGCCGTTGATCCAGACGACGCCGGCCTTGAGGCGGGGAGCGATGTCGAGGGCGAGATTGACGTTCTCGCTCCAGAGGGTGGCGGCGAGGCCGTAGCGGGTGTTGTTGGCGAGCGCCACCGCCTCGTCGGGGGTGCGGAAGCTCATAGCGACCAGCACCGGCCCGAAGATCTCCTCGGAGACGACGGTGCTGGCGGGGGAGACGTCGGTGATCAGCATCGGGCGGAGGAAGCAGCCGCCGCCCTTGGGGAGGTCGATGTCGGGCTCGTAGACGGTGGCGCCCTCGGCGGCACCCTTCTTCACCAGGTCCTGGACGCGCGCCACCTGCACCGGGGCGATGAGGGCGCCGATGTCCACGGCCTTGTCGAGCGGATCGCCGACCCGAAGGGTCTGCATGCGGCGCTTCAGCTTATCGATGAAGCGGGTTTCGATCGATTCCTGGACGAGGAGGCGGGAGCCGGCGCAGCAGACCTGGCCCTGGTTGAACCAGATGGCGTCGACCAGGCCCTCGATGGCGCTGTCCATATCGGCATCGTCGAAGACGATGTAGGGCGACTTGCCGCCGAGTTCGAGCGAGAGGCCCTTGCCGGTGCCGGCGGTCGCTGCGCGGATGATCTTGCCGACCTCGGTGGAGCCGGTGAAGGCGATCTTGTCGATGCCGGGGTGCTCGACGATGGCGGCACCGGTCTCGCCCTGACCGGTGACGATGTTGACGACGCCCGGCGGCAGCCCGGCGCGCTCGCAGATCTCGGCAAAGAGTAGCGCGGTTAGCGACGTGAACTCGGCGGGCTTGAGGACAACGGTATTGCCGGCGGCGAGCGCCGGGGCGATCTTCCAGGCCAGCATCAGGAGCGGGAAGTTCCAAGGGATGACCTGGCCGCAGACGCCATAGGGCACCTCGCCCGGGAAGCTGCGCTCGAGGTGCTGGGCCCAGCCGGCGTGGTGATAGAAGTGGCGGGCGGCGAGCGGGATGTCGATGTCGCGGCTCTCGCGGATCGGCTTGCCGTTGTCGAGGGTCTCGAGCACCGAGAACAGGCGCGAGTGCTTCTGGATGAGGCGGGCGATCGCGTAGAGGTGCCGGCCGCGGTCGTAGCCGGAGAGCGCCGACCATTTCGGGAAGGCGGCGCGGGCGGCCTTTACCGCCTTGTCGACGTCGGCCGCGGTGCCGTCGGTGATTTGGGCGAGGGTCTTGCCGGTGGCGGGGTTGTCGGAGGCGAAGGACTTGCCGGGCTTGGTCCATTGGCCGCCGATGAAGTGGCCGAACCTGTTGCCGTGGGCGGCGAGCCAGGCGAGTGCCGGCTCCGACGATTCCGGAGCGGGGCCGTATTCGAGGGAGTCGAAGATTTGCGCGATCTTGTTCATTTTGGTTCTTCCCCAGGGGCAACAACTCGCGGAACGTCATCCCGGCGAAAGCCGGGACCCAGTACTCACTGGCGTTTCGTTTCGAGCACTGCGCGTCCCTCAAGCCTAGCGTTTACTGGGTCCCGGCTTGCGCCGGGATGACGGCTGGTGGATGGAAGCACTTCATCGAGCACCACCACCATCACACTCACACCATCGGCATGCGGTAGTCGGCGGCGTAGTGGCCGGTGAGGTTGTGCTCGAGCTGGCGTTCGATGTCCGTGAGCAGCGAACTCGCCCCAAACCGGAAGAGGTGGGGCTGCAGCCAGTGGGTGCCGAGTTCCTCCTTCATGAGCGCCATGTAGTCGAGGGCAAGCTTGGCGGAGGCGATGCCGCCGGCGGGCTTGTAGCCGATCTCGATGCCGGTCTCGTCGGCGAACCAGCGGATCATGCGGATCATGGCCAGCGAGGTGGGGAGGTTGGCGTTGACCTTCTCCTTGCCGGTCGAGGTTTTGACGAAGTCGGCGCCGGCAAGCATGCAGACCAGCGAGGCCTTGGCCACATTGGTGAGGGTGGCGAGTTCGCCGGTGCCGAGGATGGTCTTGATGTGGGCATCGCCGCAGGCGGCGCGCATGGCGCGGATCTGGTCGTACAGCCCCTGCCAGTCACCCTCCAGCACCAGGCGGCGCTCGATGACGATGTCGATCTCGCGGGCGCCGTCGGCGACCGAGGCTTCGATCTCCTTGAGCCGGGTGTCGAGCGGGGCGAGCCCGTGCGGGAAGGCGGTGGAGACGGCGGCGACGGGGATGCCGGTTCCCTCGAGCGCGGCGACGGCGGTCGCAACGAAGGCGTGATAGACGCAGACGGCGGCGGGGACGATGCGGAGGCCCCCTGCCCCAAGGCCGTCCAAAATGTCCTGGCGCACCGGGTGGCGGGCCTTGGCGCAGAGGCGCTCGACGCGGCCGTCTGTGTCGTCGGAATTGAGGGTGGTGAGGTCCATCAGGGTGATGGTCCGCAGCAGCCAGGCGGCCTGCCAGTCCTTCTTCACCGTGCGGCGGGTGCCGATGGTCGCAGCCCGGCGCTCCAGCGCCGAACGGTTCATGCGGACGCGCCCGACCCAGTCGAGGTCGAGCGGAAAACCGGGGTTGCGCCGGTGCCTGCTCTCCGGCTGCGGGCGATCGACTCCGGCTTTCGCCGGGGCAAGCTTCTCCCGAACGCGCTCGGGTGCGGACTGATCGACGACCTTGAGGTTCATAGTGCCTCCACCAGCGCCGGGATCAGGCGCTTCAGTTTTTCGGCCCCCTGCACTGCCATGGTCTTGGTGTGCTCGTGCGAGATCTTCTCGTCCGAGAGGCCGGCGCCCATGTTGGTGATCGAGGAGCAGGCCCAGACCCGAAGGCCAAGCATGCGGGCGAGGATCACCTCGGGCGCCGTCGACATGCCGACGGCATTGGCTCCCAACGTGATGGCCATCCGGATCTCGGCGACCGTCTCGAAGGACGGGCCAGAGTACCAGAGATAGACGCCTTCCTTCAACGCGATGCCGAGATCGTCAGCCAGGGCGCGGGAGCGACCACGCAGTTCCGGATCATAGGCATCGACCATGTTGACGAAACGACGGTCGGTGGGCTCGCCGATCAGCGGGTTCATGCCGGCATAGTTGATATGGTCGGCGATGAGCATGAGCTCGCCGGGGCGGATGCCGGGATCGAGGGAGCCGGCGGAGTTGGTAAGCAGCAGGGTGCGGGCGCCGAGTTCGGCGACGGTCTCCAGCGCCGGGCGCATGGCGGCGGCATTGCCCTGCTCGTAATAGTGCTCGCGGCCGGTGAGGATGGCGAGGCGCTTGCCGCTCAATTCGCCGATGAGGAGATCGCGGCCATGGCCGGAGACGCCGCCGCCGGGGAAGCCGTGGAGGTCTAGATAGGGGATGGCGACGGCCTCGCGGAGCTCGTCGGCGAGGCCGGAGAGGCCGGAACCGAGGACGAGGGCGGCATCTATGGGGGTCTCGCCCGCGATGCGGCGGATGGTGGCGGTGGCGGTGGTCATGGCAGACACCAGGGCGGTAGAATCGCAGCTCTGGCACGGGAGGCGACCCCCTCCCCAGCCCTCCCCGCAAGGGGGAGGGTGCTGCATCGCGTTCCTGGCGCTCTCCAGCCCCGTCCACCGGCGGACACTTCCCCCCTTGTGGGGGAGGTTGGGAGGGGGGGGCCGGAGACTCGCACCATCATCGCCCCAGGAACTCCGGGCCGAACGAATGTGGCAGCAACTGCCCGAGGGTCTGCTCAAGCGGGGTGCCGTCGACGCCGTGGGAGATGACGGGGGTGTCTAGATCGGCAAATTCGCGGATGCGCTGGCGGCAGCCGCCGCAGGGGGTGACGGGATCGCTGCCGGGGCCGGTGACGTAGATGCGGCGGATGCGGCGGCCGCCGCCGGCGATCATGGCGGCGATGGCTGAAGCTTCGGCGCAGTTGCCCTGCGGATAGGCGGCGTTTTCGATGTTGCAGCCGGCATAAATGTTGCCGTCGTTGGCGAGGATGGCGGCGCCGACCTGGAACTTGGAATAGGGGGCGTAGGCGCGGGCACGTACCGCCTCGGCGGCGTCGAACAGGACCCGGTCGTCTGAGGACATGTCAGCGTTCCTTGACGTAGGGCACGCCGCCGGCCTTGGGGCCTACGGCCTTGCCGATGAAGCCGGCGAGCAGGACGACGGTCATCACATAGGGCAGCGCCTGGATGGCCTGCACCGGCACCTGGCCGATGAGCGGCAGGTCGACGTTCTGCAGCCGGATCTGCAGCGCATCGAGGAATCCGAACAAGAGGCAGGTGAACATCGCCGGCACCGGCTTCCACTTCGCAAAGATCAGCGCCGCGAGGGCGATGAAGCCCTTGCCCGCCGTCATGTTGTTGCCGAAGCCCGACCCCTGCGCGATGGAGAAATAGGCGCCGGCGAGGCCGCAGAGCAGGCCGGTGATGATGACCGCCTGGTAGCGCAGCAGCGTTACCGAGATGCCGGCGGTGTCCACAGCCTTGGGATTCTCGCCGACGGCGCGGAGGCGGAGGCCGAAGCGGGTCCGGAACAGGACGTAGGCGGTGACGGGGACCGCCAGGAAGGCGATGTAGACGAGCAGGTAGTGGCCGGAGATGAGTTCGGAATAGATCGGGCCGAGAATGGGGACGCCGCTGAGTTCGGTGGCGAAGGGAAGCTCGATGGTGCTGAAGCGCCCCCCGGGGCCGAGCGCGGGGGTGCGGCCGCCCTGGCTGAACCAGGTCTGGCCGAGGAAGGTGGTGAGGCCGGCGGCGAGCATGTTGATGGCGACGCCGGCGATGATCTGGTTGCCGCGCAGGCTGATGGAGGCCGCACCCTGCAGCAGCGCGGTCAGCAGCGAGACGGCCATGCCGGCGAGCAGGCCGAGCCACATTGAGCCGGTCACCGCGGCGACGGCGGCAGCGCCGAAGGCGGCCGCCAGCATCTTGCCCTCAAGGCCGATATCGAAGACGCCGGAGCGTTCGGAATAGAGGCCGGCGAGACAGGCGAGCAGCAGCGGCGTCGTCAGCCGCAGGGTGGCGTCGAGCAGCGAGAGGATGGCGCCGAGATCCATGTCAGCTCTCGCTTTCGGCAGTCGAGCGGGCGATCGCCTCGGACTTGCGCTGCGGGCCGAACAGCATGAAAGCGCTTTCGAGGGAGGGCCGGAACAGCCCCTCCATAGCGCCGGTGAAGAGGATGACCAGGGCCTGGATGACGACGATCATCTCGCGGGTGACGCCCGGCATGACGAACTGCAGTTCGTTCCCGCCCTGATAGAGGGCGCCGAACAGGAGCGCGGCAAGAGCGATTCCGATGGGGTGGTTGCGGCCCATAAGGGCCACGGCGATGCCGACGAAGCCGGCGCCGGCGACGTAATCCAGCACCAGCCGGTGCTGCACGCCCATCACTTCGTTGACCGCCACCAGGCCCGCCATGGCGCCGGAGATAGTCATGGCGATCATGATCAGGCGCGAGTTCGACATGCCGGCGTAGCGGGAGGCGGTGGGATTGGCACCGAGCGTGCGGATGGCGAAGCCGAGCTTGGTGTGCCAGATCAGGATATAGGTGAAGATAAGGGCGGCGACGGCGACGAGGACGCTGAGATTGACTGGCGAGAAGCCGAAGAAATCGAAGTACTGGCGCAGCTGCGGCATGCGCCCCGCCGGCAGCAGGCTTGCCGATTCCGGGGCCATGATGGCGGCCGGCTTGAGCACCCGGTTGAGCATGTAGACCATCAGCGCCGCGGCGATGAAGTTGAACATGATGGTGGTGATGACGACGTGGCTGCCGCGCTTGGCCTGCAGCCAGCCGGGAATAAAGCCCCAGAAACCGCCGACTGCGGCGGCGGCGAGGATGGAAGCGGGGACCGCCAGCAGCCAGTGGGTTTCGTGGAGGGCGAGGCCAACGATGATGGCGCCGAGACCGGCAATGTAGGCCTGGCCGTCGCCGCCGATATTGAACAGGCCGGCATGGGCCGCGATGGCCACGGCGAGGCCGGTGAAGACGAAATTGGTGGTATAGTAGAGGGTGTAGCCGAAACCGTCCCCGTAGCCGAAGGCGCCGTAGATGATGACGGCGACGGCCTCGAACGGGTTCTCCCCGATCATCAGCACGACGAAGCCGGAAACGATGAAGGCGAGCGTGAGGTTGACGGCCGGCAGCAGGATCACGTCGGCCCAGCGGGGCAAGGGGCGGCGGGCGCTCATGGCCTCGCCTCCCCGGCGCGCGTGCTCACCGGCGGCGCGCTGGCAGAGACTCCCGCCATCAGCAACCCCAGTTCCCCCTCGGTGGCGGTGGCCGGATCGGCCTCGCCGACGATCTGGCCATCGAACATGACGAGGATGCGGTCGGACAGCGAACGGATCTCGTCGAGCTCGACCGAGACGAGCAGGATAGCCTTGCCGGCGTCACGCATCTTGATGATCTGGTTGTGGATGAACTCGATGGCGCCGATGTCGACGCCACGGGTCGGCTGGCCGACGATCAGCACGTCGGGATCGTGCTCCATCTCGCGCGCCAGCACGATCTTCTGCTGGTTGCCGCCGGAGAAATTGGCGGTCTTCAGCCGCGGGTTGGGAGGCCGGATGTCGTATTTCTCGATCTGCTCGGCGGCCTCGGCGCGGGCCGCCTTGATGTCGAGCATGAGGCCTTTGCCGTAGGCATCCTCGGTCTCGTAGCCGAGGATGGCATTCTCCCAGGCCTCGAAGGAGGTGACCAGCCCCATGCGCTGCCGGTCCTCCGGCACATGCGCGATGTTGGCCTCGCGGGCCCGCTTGGCGCCCGCATCGCCGCGGAAGGAGATGGGGGTGCCCTTGACCCTGACCTGTCCGAGCAGCGGCGTCCGCATGCCGCTAACCGCCTCGAGCAGCTGCGACTGGCCATTGCCGGCAACGCCGGCGATGCCGACGATCTCGCCGGCGCGGACGGAGAGGCTGACGTTCTTGACCCGGGGCACGCCGAATTCGTCGGTGACCACCAGATCCTCGACCTCCAGCATGACCTCGCCGGGGTTGGCGGCGCCCTTGTCGACGCGCAGCAGCACGCGGCGCCCGACCATCAGCTCGGCGATCTCCTCGGCGGAGGTCTTGGCAGTCTCCAGCGTCGCCACCATCTCGCCCTGCCGCATGACGGAGACGGCATCGGTGATGGCCATGATCTCGCGCAGCTTGTGGGTGATGAGGATGATGGTCTTGCCCTGGGCGCGGAGCGTCTCCAGCACGCGGAACAGGTCGTCGGCCTCGGACGGTGTGAGCACGCCGGTGGGCTCGTCGAGGATCAGCACCTCGGCGCCGCGATAAAGCGCCTTGAGGATCTCGACGCGCTGCTGCAGGCCCACGGAGATGTCCTCGATGATGGCCTCGGGATCCACCTCGAGCCGGTATTCGGAGGCGAGGCGCTGCAACTCGCTGCGCGCCTTGGCGAGGCTGGTCCGCAATATGGCGCTGTCCTCGACGCCGAGGACGACGTTCTCGAGGATGGTGAAGTTGTCAACCAGCATGAAGTGCTGGTGGACCATGCCGATGCCGAGGGCGAGGGCATGGCTGCTGTCGGAAATGACCTCCGGCTTGCCGTTGACGCGGATCTCCCCGCTGTCGGCGGTGTAGAAGCCGTAGAGGATGGACATCAGAGTCGACTTGCCAGCGCCGTTCTCGCCGACGATGCCGTGGATGGTGCCGCGCCTGACCTTGAGTTCGATGTCCTTGTTGGCGCGCACCGGGCCGAAGCTCTTGTTGATGCCCAAGAGTTCGATCGCCCAGTCGTCGCCGGATGCCGGGACAGCGGCCGTTGCCGGCCGCTGTCCGTTATCGTTGCCGTTATCGCTCATGCCCCCTGAGCCGTAATGCTCAGTGCGGGCAGTCGTTGTCGGTATAGTAGTCGTGCACCTCGATCTCGCCGGCGATTACTTGGGCCTTCAGCTCGTCGACGCGCTGCTTCATCTCATCGGTAATGAGGTCGGCATTGTGCTCGTCGAGCGCGTAATCGACACCGCCATCGGCCAGGCCGAGGTCGATGCGGCCGGGCTTGAAGGTGGCGTCGTCGCCAGCCTCGTTGAAGGCGTTCTGCACGGCGATGTCGACGCGCTTCAGCATCGAGGTCAGCACGTGGCCGGGCTGCAGGTAGTTCTGGTTGCTGTCGACGCCGATGGCGAACTTGCCCTCGTCGGCGGCAGCCTGCAGCACGCCGAGGCCGGAGCCGCCGGCCGCCGCGTAGATCACATCGGCGCCATTGTCGTAGGCGGCCTTGGCGAGTTCACCGGCGGTGACCGGATCGTTCCAGGCGGCGGGGGTGGTGCCGGTGTAATTCTCGATCAGCTGAACGTCGGGATTGACCGCCTTGGCGCCCTCCGCATAGCCGCAATAGAAGCGGTGGATGAGCGGCACGTCCATGCCGCCGACAAAACCGAGGGTGCCGGTCTCGGACTTCATGGCCGCGAGGGCGCCGACGAGGAACGAGCCGGTGTGCTCGTCGAACATGATCGACTGCACGTTGGGCTGGTCGACCACGGTGTCGATGACGACGAAGTTGGTGTCAGGGAACTCGGGCGCGACGGCCTCGAGCGCCGTGGCCATGGAGAAGCCGGCCATGACAACCGGGTTGGCGCCCTGGCTGGCGAAGCGACGCAGCGCCTGCTCGCGCTGGGCATCGTTCTGGAGCTCGAAGTCGACGTAGTTGCCGCCGGTCTCGGCCTTCCAGGCCTCGGCGCCGTTGTAGGCGGCTTCGTTGAACGACTTGTCGAACTTGCCGCCGAGATCGTAGATGATCGCCGGATCGGCGAGGGCAGCGCCGGCGAGCACGGCGCCGGCGGCAACGCCACCGACGAGCGCACCGAGGTGCTTGGTCAATTTGGTCATGAATCAGTCTCCCTGTCTCGCGCGCGGCAACAGCGAGGAGCCGCCAGACACTCCGCACGCGTTGGCCCGAATACAATCTTGCAAATCACGGCGCGGCAAGAGAAAAAACCGCGATTTTTGAGCAAGTGGTCAAAAATTGGCCGGACCGCGCCGGCTCGATCCGGGCGCCGGGCGCAGAGCGGCCTGTATCAGGGCTTCGGCGGCTCGGGCACCGGCACGACGTCGACCCCCATGGCGAGCGCGAAGCGCTCGAAGAAGCCGTCGATGACGCGCTGGGCAGAACTGCCGATCAAGGCCTTGCCGAGCTTGACGATGCGGCCGTCGGCGCCGCCGAGGGCACTGAAGTGCAGCAGGGTGCCACCCGTGGCATCGGAGAGGGCGATATGGGCGGCCCCCTGCGCCATGCCGAGGATGCCGCCACGGCCCCGGCCGGAGAGCGTGTATCGCTCCGCGGGGACGATGTCAGAGAGGGTGAGGTCGCCGGTGAACACCGGCTGCATCATCCCGAGGCTGATCTTCAGCTCCAGTTCAAGCTGGTCGTCGCCGGTCCAGTCGATGCGCCGGCAGCCTGGAATCGCCGCCTTCAGCATGGCGGTGTCATTGAGCGCCGCCCAGACCGCGGGGCGCGGCGCCGAGAACAGGTAGTTTCCGCCGAATTCCATCACCCTGCCCCTGCTTGGCTCATCCTCGCCAATGTGCGGAGACAGCCGGGTCAATGCAACCGCCGGAGGAAGCAAGCTCCTCGCGCTCCTGCGTCTTTTTCGCACCATATGGGCAAAATAGATTCGCTGTGGCGGGCAAAGAAATTGTCACGGCGATGACAGCCGGGAATCTATGACCCACATAGCGCTCAGGAACCACGACGGACGCTGTACACACATGGCAAACGAACTCACCGAGACACCCCTGCAGTATCTCGATAAGGCCGTGGGGGCCATCAAATCGCTCGGCATCTGGCCCGAGCAGGTGCAGGAACAGCCGATCACGGGGCTGCTGTCGAAGATCACCGAGATCGACGAGACACGGGTGATCCTGATCGGGCGGACGCTGACCCAGGCCAGCGCCTTCAACGAGGTCGTGCGCAGCCAGGTGGCGGCGATGAACATCGGCGAGCGCTACGAGGACATCACCAACAGCTTCAATTCCATCCGGGACGATGCCAAGGGGCTGGTGGACCAACTCGACGACGGCAAGCTCGACCTGGTGGAGCGGGTGTCCAACGTCTGGATGAAGGTGAGCCGCGGCGACATCGCCAGCCGGTTCGACAGGATTCGCGACACCTATCTCGAGGTGTCGAAGGAGACCAAGAACCAGGTCGACCGGGAGCACACCATTCTCGAGGCCTACCGCGATTTCCGCGGCGCGCTGAAGCAGGCCGAGGTGATGGCGCTGGAACTGCTGGAAGCAGCAACGGCAAGACTGGATGCACGGAAAGCCGAGCTGCAGCAGGCAAGCGAGGCGCTGAGCGGCTTCAGCGAAGGCTCCCCCGCCGACCGGGCGCGGCTCGAGATGGCGCGGGACGAGCGCCTGCGGGACCTGCAGAACGAGGAGCGGCGGTACCAGATCGTCAAGGACCTCTCCGACAACCTCACCATCTCCTACTCGACCTCGGAAGTGGTGATGGCGCGGCTGATGCAGACCACCAGCGCCAAGGAGCGGGTGTACCAGCAGTCGATCGCCTTCTTCTCGACCAACGAGACGGTGTTCACGGCGCTCAGCGCCTCGTTCACCGGGTTGTTCGGGCTGCACGAATCCACCGAAACGCTGAACGCGATGAAGGAGGGGATGAGCAAGAGCCTCGAGACGCTCAGCGAGATCGGCGACCAGGTGGGGGAAGCCGCCGTGAAGGCAGGCTACGGCCCCACCATCCGGGCAGACGCGGTCAAGAAGCTGGTCGACAGCGTGATCAACTTCCAGGAAAAGTCCCGCACCATCATCAACGAGATGCGCGAGCTGTCGACGAAAAATTCTGCCGAGATCCGCGACGCCGTCGAGGACGGCAAGCAGCGCCTGGCGCGACTGGCGGCCGAGGGCAATGCACTGATGGCCGAGAGCCGGCAGCCCTAGATGAGAGCTCCTACATGCCAGAAATGGCCGGCCGCGCAGCGCCGCCGCCGCGCATCCGGGGCCGACACGTTCTTGGGGTGTGCGTGCCGGCATGGCCGACCGGAGTGAGCGCGAACAGCAGTCGATGACCGAGACGACAGCCCCAGAAGCCGCCCCCCTTGACGACGTCATGCTGGCGATGGACGTGGTCGACACGCTGCGCCACCGTCAGGATCTGGTAACGCGCGAGCTGGCGTCGGAGACGCGCGAAGCGCAGCTGATCGAGAAGCTGCGGGATATCTACCACCAGCAGGGAATCGAGGTTCCCGACAAGATCCTGCGGGAGGGCGTCGCCGCACTGGCGCACAGCCGGTTCACCTATGTGCCGCCGCCGCCCGGCTTCAAGCGAAGCCTCGCCGAACTCTATGTGAGCCGGAAGAAGTGGGGACCGGCGATCCTCGCGCTGACGCTGATGCTGCTGGTGGCGGGTGGCGGCTATTTTCTGGTCTACAAGCCGATCCAGAGCAATCTCGCGGCGCAGGCGCAGGCCGAGCTGGCGGTCACCCTGCCGGCGACCATGGAGGCGCTGTATCGCGACATCTTCAATGCCACCAAGGTGCAGCGCGCGGCATTCGAGGCCGAAGAGATACGCGACCGCGGCGTGGCGGCGGCTGCAGCGGGAGACCGGCCAGGTGCGGAGCGCGCTGTCGAGGACCTGACCGAGCTGCGGGACACGCTGCGCCAGGAGTACACCCTGCGGGTGGTCAACCGCGAAGGCGTCCAGTCCGGCTTCTGGACCATCCCGGAGATCAACACACAGGCGACGAATTATTATGTCGTGGTCGAGGCGCTCGATCCGCGCGGCGAGCCGGTGACCCTGCCGATCCTCAACGAAGAGAGCGGCGAGACAGAAATGGTCTCCATGTGGGGGGTGCGGGTCCCGGAGGAGGTGTACCGGTCGGTGGAAGCCGACAAACGGGATGACGGCATCATTCAGCGCAACGTCATCGGCCTCAAGCAGTACGGGTTGCTGGACGTGGATTACGGGGTGCCGGTGCTTGGTGGTGCGGTGACCCGATGGTAGCGAGCGGCGCGTGCATGAACAGGCGGAGCGCCCGATGACACTCTCCGGTCCGGAGGCCCTGCGATCGCTGGACGAAGCCCTCCGCGACATTCGGCGCGAGGAGGATGAGGTCGCCAAGCGGCTCGCCCGCGGCGCCGAACTCATCGCCAAGATCCGGGAGACAGAGGGCGAGCTGCTGCGGCAGCTGGCGGCGGTGCGGCTCGACCCGGCGAACCAGGCGGAGCTGTCGGGGCAGCTGAGTCTCGCCGAGGAACGCGCGCGCGTCCTGTTCAAGCAGCACGCACAGGAACTGCGCCGCACCGAGGAGCAGCTGAAGAAGGAGGACAAGGCCGTCTCCAGCATGGTGGCGGAGCGGGCCCGGCTCGGCAAGGAGGTCGGCGAACTGCAGTCGGAGCTGGAAGGGCTGGCAGCCAAGGTCGCCAGCGAGGCCAGCAAGTCCCCCGAATATGCCGCACAACTGGCCAAGACCCAGGAACTGATCCACGTCGCCGAGGAGAGCCTGCGCAAGACCGCGCAGGCCGAGGCCGACCGGGAGCAGAAGGGGCGCCCGTACCGGGACGACCCCCTCTTCATGTATCTCTGGGAGCGCAGCTACGGGACGGCCAATTACCGGTCCAACAATCTGGTCCGGTGGCTGGATGGCCTCGTGGCGCAGATGGTCAACTATCCGGAAGCGCGCCCCAATTTCGCGATGCTGAACGAGATTCCGTTGCGGCTGCGGGAGCACGCCGAGCGGCAACAGGAGAAGGCGCAGGCGGCGCAGGAAGACCTGGCGCAGTTGCAGCAGGCGGCCGTCGATGCTGCCGGTGGCGCGCCGCTGCGGGAGCGCCTGCGGCAGGCCGAGGAGCGGATGGCGGCCATCGACGACGAGCTGGTAGCGCTCGAGGACGTGCGCGACGAGACGGCGAGCAGCCGGCGGGAACTGGCGCAGGGGCGCGATCCCGCGTTCACCGCGGCCATCGACGCGCTGGCCGAGGGCCTTGGCCGGGAGGATATCCAGCAGTTGCTGGAGCAGGCGCGGGCCACGCGCACCGGGCAGGACGACACCATCGTGAAGCAGATCGACGATGCCCGCAGCCGGGCGCAGGAGGAGCTCAACGAGAGCGAGGAGCAGAAGGCGCGGCTGCAGACGCTGGCGAGCCGGCGACGGGAGCTCGAAGACATCGAGTTCGAGTTCAAGAAGGCCGGCTATGACGACCGGCGATCGAGTTTCGGTGCCGACGACCTGGTGGGCGACCTGCTCACGGACTTCCTGCGCGGCGGCATCTCCGCCGCCGGCTACTGGGACGCCTGGCGGCGCAGCCAGCGGTGGCAGGACGATGACGATGATGACCGCGGTCCGTGGTCGAGCGGCGGGTTTCCGTGGCCGGAAGGCAGCATTGCCAGCGGCTCCCGTCCGCGCTCCGGCGGCGGGCGGAGCTGGGGGCGTCTTCCCGGTGCCGGCGGCGGGGGGTTCTCAAGGCCGCGCGGTGGCTCCGCCGGCACGCGCCGCCACGGCGGCTTCAAGACCGGTGGTGGGTTCTAGCCTAGCCGGAGTGGCCGGCGCAGGCGGGGAGGCTGGAGCTGCCGGTGCCGGAGAGGAGATCGGCGACGCGAACGTCGTCGACGAGAGGCGCCATGGCGCCGGTGCCCGGTAGCGCGACCAGGACGGAAATGCGGGTCTCGCGTGGATCGGCATGAAGGGCCGTGCTGCAGAAGCGGGGTTCGAGGGCGATGCGCGGCTGCGGCGGGTCGCCGGCAAGGCCGCGGGCCCAGGCCTGTGCCTCGCGCAGTGCCTGCTTGTCAGCCTCGGAGAAGGCGAAGAGATAGTAGGTCCGGCCGTCGGCAGGGGGTCGCAGGGTGCCGGCGGCGGCGGTGGCATCGCCGCGGACAAGGACCGGCGCGAGGTGCCGCTCGCCGCGGCCGGGGGCGACGATGTCGAGGCGGAACAGCGAGGCGTCCGGAATGGGTTCGATGGTGACCGGCACGTCGAAGGCGAGAACGACGCTGGCGAGGTCGTCGTTCAGGTAATCGAGGCCTCGCACCTGGGCCGCCGTGCCGAGATTGAACGAGGCACAGCCGGCCAGCAGGAACAGCCCGAGCAGGGCAGCGAACGGCCGGAGGAACTGGAACAGCATCATGTCGGAATCCTAACGCACAGCGCTTGAACGTTCGATGCCGGTGGGGGGTTCAGCCGAAGACGCTGGCGCCGCGATCGGCGGCGCCGACCATGGCCCGGAAGCCGGCGAAAAGTTCGCGGCCCATGCCGAAATGCTCGCGACGGAGATCCTCGGTGGCGGGGGTTCGGGAGTTGAACTCGCGCTCGTCGCCGACGATCGCCAGCGTGCCCGCCTCCGCATCGACCCTCACCATGTCGCCATCACGGATCTTGGAAATGGGGCCGCCATCGCTGGCCTCGGGGGTGACGTGGATGGCGGCGGGTACCTTGCCGGAGGCGCCGGACATGCGGCCGTCGGTGAGGAGGGCAACCTTGAAGCCGCGATCCTGCAGGATGCCGAGTGTGGGGGTCAGCTTGTGCAGTTCCGGCATGCCAACCGATTTCGGGCCCTGGAAGCGGACGACGGCGACCACGTCGCCGTTCAGTTCGCCGGCGCGGAAGGCGTCGAGCATGCCCTGCTGGCTGTGGAAGACCCGCGCCGGCGCCTCGATCACCCGGTGTTCTGGCTTCACGGCGGAGACCTTGATCACCGCCTTGCCGAGGTTGCCCGAGAGCAGCTTCAGGCCGCCATTGGCGGAGAAGGGGGCGGCGGCGCTGGCGAGGATCTTGGGATTGCCGGACCGGGCCGGGGCCGGTTCGAAGGCGAGGCGGTCTTCGAGCAGCCGCGCCTCGACGGTATAGGAGGAGAGGCCGCCGCCCCAGACGGTCTTCACGTCCTCGTGCAGGTAGCCGTTGTCGAGAAGTTCGCGAATGAGGAAGCCCATGCCGCCGGCGGCGTGGAAATGGTTCACGTCGGCGAGGCCGTTGGGATAGACGCGAGCCAGCAGCGGCACTACGTCGGAGAGGTCCGACATGTCCTGCCAGGTGATGTGCAGACCCGCGGCGGCGGCGATGGCGACGAGGTGCAGCGTGTGGTTGGTGGAGCCGCCGGTTGCATGCAGGCCGACGAGGCCGTTGACGATGGCCTTCTCGTCGATGATGTGACCGACCGGCGTGTAGTCATTGCCCTCGGCGGTGAGCGACAGGGCGCGGCGGGTGGCCTCGCGGGTGAGGGCATCGCGGAGCGGGGTGCCGGGGTTGACGAAGCTGGCGCCCGGCAGGTGCAGCCCCATGATCTCCATGAGCATCTGGTTGGAATTGGCGGTGCCGTAGAAGGTGCAGGTGCCGGGGGAGTGGTAGGACTTGGCCTCCGCCTCGAGTAGCTCGGCGCGGCCGACCTTGCCTTCCATGTAGAGCTGGCGGACGCGGGCCTTCTCATCGTTGGGGAGGCCGGTCGGCATCGGACCGCCGGGGACGAAGACGCCCGGCAGATGGCCGAAGGTGAGCGCGCCGATCAGGAGCCCGGGCACGATCTTGTCGCAGATGCCGAGATAGACGGCCGCGTCGAACATGTTGTGGCTGAGGGCAATGGCGGTGGCCATGGCGATGACATCACGGCTGAACAGCGACAGATCCATGCCCGGCTGACCCTGGGTGACGCCGTCGCACATCGCCGGCACGCCGCCCGCGACCTGAGCGGTAGCACCGATCTCGCGCGCAGCCTCCTTGATCAGGTCGGGATAGGTCCCATAGGGCTGGTGGGCGCTCAGCATGTCGTTGTAGGCGGTGACGATGCCGAGATTGGGGGTCACGGTGCCCGCGAGCTTGCCCTTGTCGGCCGGGCCGCAGGCGGCGAAGCCATGCGCAAGGTTCCCGCAGCTGAGGGTGCTGCGGTGCACGCCCTGCTGGCGGGCAGCCTCGATGCGGTCGAGATAGTCGCGGCGCGAGATCTCGCTCCTCGCGGCGATGCGGTCGGTGACCTCGCGGATGGACTGGCGGACGGACATGGAAGGCTCCTTGAGGGGGCCCCGGCGGTCAGGGGCTCCAGTAAACGGTTAGCGGTGTGCGGGTCTGGCGCAGGACGGCGCGCACCGGCATGTCCTCTGCGGGACCTTCGCCGAGCGCCGTATCCAGCACCTTCGCCTTCTCCTCCCCCTCGATATGCAGATAGAGCCCCTCGGTCTCCAGCAGGCGTGACAGGCTCAGCGTCACCCGCGGCTCGCCGGCGCCGGGGGCGTGGATCGCCAGCACCGGAGCGGTACCGGACAGCGCGGCTGCCAGTGCGTCCCCGCCGGGGAAGAACGACGCAGTATGGCCATCGTTGCCCATGCCGAGGACGACCGCATCGAAACGCCCGGGCAGCGCCGCAAGCTGCGCCTCGGTGCGGGCAATGGCGGCGGCATCCGGGCTCTCGCCACCGGAATAGAGCGGCACGAAACGGGCGGATGCCGCCGGCCCCTGCAGCAGCTTCATGTTGACGAGGCCGGCATTGGAACGGTCGGACGTCTCAGGCACCCAGCGCTCGTCGACGAGCGTGACCAGCACCTTCTCCCAGTCGACGTCCTTGCGCCTGCCGAGGGCGCTGAAGAAGCGCGCGGGGGTGGAGCCGCCGGAGACTGCAAGTGCCCCCTGCCCCCGGTTCTCGATGCCGTGCATGAGGTTGCCGGCCACCGCTTCGGCGAGCGCCAGCGCCAGGTCTTCCCTGGACCCGAAGCTGCGGCGCGCGGGAATCAATGACCGTCCTCGTGCCAGGTGCGGCCGTCGCGCTCGATCAGGGCGATGGCGCCCGTGGGCCCCCAGGTGCCGGAGGTATAGGGTTGCGGCGCGTCCCTGGCGGCATCCCAGGCCTCGCGGATGGGGTCGACCCAGGCCCACGCCGCCTCGAGCTCGTCGCGGCGCATGAACAGGGTCTGGTTGCCGCGGATGACGTCGAGCAGCAGCCGCTCATAGGCCTCCGGCGTGCGCTCGGCGAAGGTCTGGGCGAAGCTGAGGTTCAGTGGCACCTCGCGCAGGCGCATGCCGCCGGGACCGGGATCCTTGATCATCATCAGGAGCTTCACGCCCTCGTCGGGCTGCAGGCGGATCACCAGCTTGTTAGGCTTGGGCGCGCCCTCGGCGTGGTCGAACATCGAGTGCGGAATCTCGCGGAACTGGATGACGATCTCGGAGACGCGGGTGGCCATGCGCTTGCCGGTGCGCAGGTAGAAGGGCACGCCCGCCCAGCGCCAGTTGCCGATCTCGGCCTTGAGCGCCACGAAGGTCTCGGTGCGGGAGCCCTTCTTGTCGTCCGGGAGCTCGTCCTGATAGCTCTTGACCGAGGTGCTGTCGGAGCTGACGCCGCGATACTGGCCGCGCACGGTCAGGCGGCCAACGGCCTCGCCGGTGATCGGCGTCAGCGAGCGCAGCACCTTCAGCTTCTCGTCGCGCAGGGCGTTGGCGTCGTCGGCGGCCGGCGGCTCCATGGCGACGAGGCAGAGCAACTGCAGCATGTGGTTCTGGATCATGTCGCGGAGCGCGCCGCTCTCGTCGTAGTAGCCGCGGGTACCGGCACCGACCGACTCCGCCACGGTGATCTGCACGTGGTCGATATGGGCGGAATTCCAAACCGGCTCGAAGAGGATGTTGGCGAAGCGCAGGGCCAGGAGGTTCTGGACCGTCTCCTTCCCCAGATAGTGGTCGATGCGGTAGACCTGATCTTCCTCGAAGATACGGGCGATGGCGTCGTTGATCTGGATGCTGGACTGGAGATCGTGGCCGAGCGGCTTTTCCACGACGACGCGGGCATCGCGGCGGTAGTAGTCGCGCTTGGCGAGATAGGTGCAGATGGGACCGAAGAGGTCCGGCGCGACCGCGAGGTAGAAGGCGCGGACGATTGCCGGATCGTCGCGCAGATTGTCCCGCAGCTCCGCCCAACCCTGCTCGTCGCTCACATCGTTGGCGACGTAGGAGAAGATGGAGACGAAGGCGTCGACCGTCTGCTTGTCCTGGTACTCTTCTTCCACGAACTCCGCCACCGAAGCCCGCGCCACTTCCTGGAACTTGTCGTCGTCCCAGTTGGTGCGGGAGACGCCGATGATGCGCGAGCGGTCATCGAACTGACCGTCGAGGAAGCGGTGGTAGAGGGCGGGGATGAGCTTGCGCTTGGTGAGATCGCCGGTCGCGCCGAACACCACGTAGTCGAAAGGCTGGACGGGGATGATGCGACTGGACACGCTGGATGATCTCCTGTCGATAAAGTTCATGCTGATGCAAACTTCTGTTTCGCGAGAATGACGGCGCCGTGCAGCGGCTCGTGCCGGGGCCGGACGATGAAATCGCCATAGCGGTCGATCAGCAGCGGGTAGAGCCGGGTGCCGAAACCGCCGACGGCCGCCATGCGGGTAGCACCCCGCCGCTTGAACCAGGCGACGTAATTGTCGATGTAGGAAAACTGCAGGTCCATCAAATCCGCGGCGACCGGATCGCCCTTCTCGTAGTACTCGCAGAACAGCGGCACCAGCGCCCCGTAGTCGGCCGGCCTGCGGTCCTGGAAGGACCAGTCCATCACCGCATCGAGACTGCCGCCCAGCTTTTCGATCACCGCCTCGGTCAGCGGTGAGCCCGGCACCAGGTCGTCGGCCGCCTCTACCGCGCGTCGCACCAGTTCGCGGCCGAGGATGGCGCCGGACATCTGGTCGCCGATATGGAAGCCCCAGCCGCCGCACTGGTGGCGGACGCCGTCGACCATGGCGAGCGCGGCGGAGCCGGTGCCGACGATGATCACCGCGCCGTCTTCGCCGCCATGGGCCCCGGCGCGGGCGATGTCGATGTCGTCATAGACCGTGACCGCGGCGAAGGGCCAAGGGCGCGCCCCGAAGGCGTCACGGGCGGAGGGCAGGCGGCCGCCGGCCATGCCGAAGCAGGCAAAGGTGTTGGCCGTCTCGGAATAGTCGATCCCCGCCTGCCGGAACACTTCACGAGTCCCTTCGGCGATGGAATTGTAGGCCGGTTCGCCGCCCTCGATCTGCAGGTTGGAGCGGCCACCGGTGGCGTCGGCCAGGGTCGTCAGGTTCTCGTCGGCCAGCCGGATACGGCAATTGGTGCCGCCACCGTCCACTCCGAGGTAGTATTTCGCCACGCGCATGCTCCAGAAGGCGGGTAGCCCCGCGGTTCGCGGCGGACCATAGTGCCAAAGCGGCTTAGACAAAAGTAGAATATGGGTGCCTTCGGGGACGCCGATAGCGAGCGAATCCGAGGAGCAAAAGCAGTGCCTTTCCGCGGCCTCCGTTCAGGCAACCGGAAGCGGTGCCGCGGATTGTTCGAGCAAGCGGGTCGACCGGCAGGCATTGCGGATGCGAGGAACGCGGCGGCATCCAGGGAGGAGACAAGATGAGCGCTGATCACATTCTCGTCCTTGGCGGTGCCCGGTCCGGCAAGACGGCCTTTGCCGAGCGGCTGGCCATGCGGGCGGGAGAGCGTCCGGCCTATCTCGCCACGGCGGAGGCTCTGGATGGCGAGATGCGGGAACGCGTGCAGACGCACCAGCGGCAACGCCATGGCCGCTTTGCCACTATCGAAGAGCCGCTCCGGCTGAGCCAGGCGCTGCTCGCCGCGGCGCGGTCGCACGATGTTATCCTCGTCGACTGCCTGACGCTGTGGATCAGCAATCTCCTGGGAGCGGGCCGTGACGTGGCCGAAGCGGTGGACGACCTGGCGGGGGTGCTGGTGGAGCTGGAGGCCGCGAAGGTAATCCTGGTTTCGAACGAAGTGGGGCTCGGGATTGTACCCGACAACGCCCTCGCCCGCAGCTTCCGCGACCTCGCCGGCTCGGCGCATCAGCGGCTGGCGGAGATCTGCACCGACGTGCATTTCATCGTGGCCGGGCTGCCGATGACGCTGAAGGGGACGTCGGCGGCCGAGCGGGTCTCAGGAAAGGGGCGATACGAGGCGTAGTCGATGCTTCGCTAGCGCCAGAACAGCACGGCGACGGCAAGGGTGATGCCGAGGGCGAGGTTGAGCATCATGCCGTAGAGCTCGATGGACTTGCGGATATCAGACGGGCCGAGGTCGCGGCGGCCGTCGCCGAGGGCCGGCAGGTCGACCAGTTGGCCGTCATATTGCCGCGGTCCACCGAGCGAGAGGCCGAGAGCCCCGGCCATGGCGGCCTCGGGCCAGCCGGCGTTGGGGGAGTCGTGCTTGCGGGCGTCCCGCAGCGCCGCGCTCCATGCCTTCTCGGGATCGGCCTCCTTCACCCAGAAGGCGGCGCCGGCGAGCAGCAGGGCGGTGAGGCGCGCCGGGACCCAGTTGACGAGATCGTCGAGGCGGGCGCTGGCCCAGCCGAAATCGCGGTAGCGCTCGCTGCGGTGGCCGATCATGGAGTCGGCGGTGTTGATGGCCTTGTAGAGGGCGATCCCCGGGAGCCCGGCGAGCAGCAGCCAGAACAGCGGCGCAACCACGCCATCGGAAGCGCTTTCAGCAAGGCTCTCGACGGCGGCACGGGCGACGCCGGCCTCATCGAGGCTGTCGGGGTCGCGGCCGACGATCTGGCTGACCTGGCGACGGCCGGCCTCGAGAGAGTGATCGAGCGCCGTAGCGACGGAGGCGACGGCGCGGCCCAGTTCCTTCTGCGCCAGCAGCGTGGTCGCCAGCAGGGCTTCGAGCAGCCAGCCGAAGGGCAGCAGGCGCAGCAGGATCGCCAGCGGGACGGTTATCGCCGCCACCGCGGCAAGCAGCGACAGCAACATGAGTACGCCGTTGCGCCGGCGGCTGGCGCCGGTGTTGAGCCGCTTCTCCAGCCAGCCGATGAGGGCGCCGATCCAGATCACGGGATGGCCGATGCGGGACAGGAGGGGCCGCGGATAGCCGAGGATGCGCTCGAGCAGCAGGGCGAACGGGGAGAGGAAGACTTCCAATGCTCAGACAGGCTCCGGGGTACGGGCGAGGGTGAGGATCGTGTCGAGATCGAGATGGCGCTCGAGGTGCTCGGCCAGCTGGTCGAGGGTGGCTTCGACGACCGTCTCATAGGCGGTCTCGCCGGTCCGGCCGGCGCCCAGCTGGCGCAGAAAGGCGGCGCGGAAGCCGTCGGCGGCGAAGAGGCCGTGCAGATAGGTGCCCATGACGGTGCCGCTGGCGCTCATCGCCCCTTCCGGCTCCCCGGCGACGCGGGCGAAGGGGCGGTTGCCGTCGGCGCCAGCGGTTTCCCCCATATGCATGTGGTAGCCTGCCAGCGGCTCGCCGGAGGCGGCGTGGTGGGCGCCCTCGAGCCGTAGCTGCTTGAGCGGACCGATGCGGGTCTCGACGTCCAGAAGGCCGAGGCCGCGGCTGCTGCCGGGGGTGCCTTCGATGCCCTCGGGGTCGGCGATCATGGTGCCCAGCATCTGGTAGCCCCCGCAGATGCCGAGAAGGGCCCCGCCACGGCGGTGATGGGCGAGGATGTCGATGTCCCAGCCCTCGGCCCGCAGCGCTGCAAGGTCGGACCGGGTGGCCTTGGAGCCCGGCAGGATGATGAGGTCGACGGGCGGGATCGGCTGCCCCGGTTCGACGATCTGCAGCCGCACGCCGGGCTCGGCGCGCAGCGGGTCGAGGTCGTCGAAATTGGCGATGCGCGGCAGCCGCGGCACGGCGATGGAGAAGGGGCCCGCCGCTGCCGGCTGCGGCGCGTCGAGTGCCAGTACGTCCTCGGCGGGCAGGCGGGAGGCGGCCGCAAAATGCGGCACCGGCCCGAGGCAGGGCCGGCCGGTGCGGCTCTCGATGAACAGCCGGCCGTCGGCGAACAGCGCCGGATCACCCTGGAAGCGGTTGACGAGGGTGGCGGCGATCAGGCTGGCGTCGCCGGGGTCGACGACGGCAAAGGTGCCGGCAAGGGCGGCGATGACGCCGCCGCGGTGAATGTCGCCGATGACCACGACCGGCACCCCGGCGGCGCGGGCGAAGCCGAAATTGGCGATGTCGTTGTGGCGCAGGTTGACCTCGGAGGCGCTGCCGGCACCCTCGACGAGTACCAGATCCGCATCGGCGCAGAGTTCGTCGAAGGCGCCCCGGACTTGGTCGAGGAAGTCGCCGCGCCGCTGCCAGTACTCGCGGGCCGGCATCGAACCGAGGCGCCGGCCGCGGAGGATGATCTGGGCGCCGGATTCGTGCTCCGGCTTCAGCAGCACCGGGTTCATCGCGGTCACCGGCTGCCGTCGCGCCGCTCGCGCCTGCAGCGCCTGTGCCCGTCCGATCTCGCCGCCATCCGCCGTCACCGCCGCATTGTTGGACATGTTCTGCGGCTTGAAGGGGGCGACATTGAGTCCGCGATTGGCGTAGGCGCGGCAGAGGCCGGCGACGATCAGCGACTTGCCGACATCGGACCCGGTGCCCATGAACATCAGTGCTTTCGCCATGATTTCCTTCGTGGTCGCGCGCGAGCGGAAGAAGCGCCGAGCGGCTTTTCCTGCTCACGCTCCGGCTTATGTCACGTCGATCACATGCGCATAAGAGCCCATGACGCGGCCAGATTGCACGCCCATCGGCGGCAGCGCCTCGCCGAGGGCGTCGGTGGCGGCGAAGAGCGGCGTGCCGTGTTGCTGCCGCTTGACGGAAGAGTAGTGGAACTCGTGGCCGCGCAGTTCCGCCGGCCAGGGGAGCGGACTGTCATGCGCGAGCCGGCGGTAGCCGAGCAAGCGCTTCGGGCGGTCGATGCGGGTGTGGGCCGGGAGCAGGCCCGCCATCGGGAAGGTGGCGCCGTATTTGTCGGTGAGGGTCTCGCCGAGCACCATGTAGCCGCCGCACTCGCCATAGATGAGGGCGCCGCTGTCGCGGGCGGCGAGGAGGCCGGACGTGAAGCGCGAGGCGGCGGCAAGGCGGGCAGCGTGCAGTTCGGGGTAGCCGCCGGGGAGGAAGACGGCGTCGGCATCGGCCGCGGGAGCCTCGTCGGCGAGGGGGGAGAAGAAGCTGAGCTCGGCGCACTGGGCGCGCCAGTCGTTTAGCCAGTGCGGATAAAGGAAGGCGAAGGCGTCGTCGCGGGCGATGGCGAGGCGCTGGCCAAGAGGGGCCAGACCCCTCCTCCGGCGCTTCGCGCCACTTTCTCCCACAAGGGGAGAAGGGAAGAAGGAACTCGCCACCTGCTCGATGCCCCCCTCTCCCCTTGTGGGAGAGGGTGCCCGAAGGGCGGGTGAGGGGTCGATGGGGGCGCTCAGGGCAAGCAGGCGGTTGAGGTCGACATAGTCGGCCACGGCCTCGGCGGCGGCGGCGACGATGGCGTCGAAGCCGGGGGTTTCGCCGGGGAGGACGAGGCCGAGGTGGCGGTCGGGAAGAACGAGATCATCGCGGCGGGGGATGACGCCGAGCAGCGGGATGGCGAGGGGGGCAAGCGCGGTGCGCAGCATCTGCTCGTGGCGGGTGCTGGCGGCGCGGTTGACGATGATGGCGGCGACGGCGACATCCGGGCGCCAGCTGGCGAAGCCGTGGACGAGGGCGGCGATGGACTGGCTCTGGCGCTCGGCATCGACGACGAGGATGACCGGCAGCCCGAGGGTGGCCGCAAGGTCGGCGGTGGAGCCGGTGCCGTCGGCGGCGCCGTCGAAGAGGCCCATAACCCCCTCGACCAGCAGCAGGTCGGCGTCGGCGGCATGGGTGGTTGCGATCGCGGCAAGGCGCGCCGGCGACATCGCCCAGGGGTCCAGATTGACGGCGTCGCGGCCGGCGGTGCGGGCGAGAATGGCGGTATCGATGTAGTCGGGACCGGTCTTGGCGGGGGCGACGGCGATGCCACGACCCCTCAGCGCCGCCAGCAGGCCGAGGGTGAGCGTGGTCTTGCCGGAGCCGGAGCGCGGGGCGGCGATGACGAGGCCGTTAGCCAAGGGGGTTCTCGCGGAGGCTGCCGACATACCAGTCGAGGGTCTCGCGGTAGCCGGAAACCGGACCGAGGACGACGATGGCGGGCGCGGTGATGCGGTCGGCGATGGTATCGGCGGTGCCGAGGGCGACTTCGACGACGTACTGATCGGAGCGTGCGGCGTTGCAGACCACGGCAAGACGGTCATCGGGGCTGCGGCCGGCGGCGAGGAGCCTCGCGGCAATGGAGGTAAGGTGCTTCACCGCCATGTACATGACGACCACCGGAGCGGCATTGGCGATGGCGGCCCAGTCCACGGCCTGCGGCACGTCGCCGGTGTCGTCGTGGCCGGTGAGGAAGACCACGGCGTGGTTGGTGTCGCGGTGGGTGACAGGCAGCCCGGCATAGGCGAGGCCGCCGATACCGGCGGAGATACCGGGGACGATACGGAAGCGGATGCCGCGGGCGACCAGTGCCATCGCCTCCTCGGCGCCGCGGCCGAAGACGAAGGGGTCACCCCCCTTCAGCCGCAGCACGCGCTTGCCGGCTTCGGCCCAGCCGATCAGCCTGAGGGTGATGTCGGCCTGCTTCTCGGACGGCTTGCCGCCGCGCTTGCCGGCATAGACGCGCTCGGCCTCCGGGTTGCCGAAGGCGAGGATTGCCGAGTCGACGAGGGCGTCGTAGACGATGATGTCCGCCTGCCCGAGCGCGTGGTAGGCGAGCAGGGTGAGCAGCCCCGGTAGGCCGGGTCCGGCGCCGACCAGCCAGACCGTGCCCGGCTCGAACTCGGGAAAGCCGGCGACGTCGAGCTTCGCGAAATGCCCGGTCATGCAATTCCCCCTGCCCGTGCGCCGGGATATAGATCGCGGCGATGAGCGAAGATCAGCCCGAAACCGGTCCGGAGGGCACGCCGCTGCGGCGCGGCTGGACCACGGGGGCCTGCGCCACGGCCGCGGCCAAGTCGGCGGTCGGTGCCCTGCTGGGACTGGGCTTTGCGGATCCGGTGACCATCACCCTGCCCGGCGGCCAGACCCCGGCCTTCGCACTGGCGGCGGAGGCGCTGGGCGAGGGCTACGCCGAGGCGGGGATCATCAAGGATGCGGGTGACGATCCGGACGTGACGCACGGGGCGCTGGTGTCGGCGCGGGTCGAGCCGGGACCTGTCGGCAGCGGCATCAGCTTCCACGCCGGGCGGGGCGTCGGCACGGTGACCAAGCCGGGGCTGCCGCTGGCGGTGGGCGAACCGGCGATCAACCCCGTGCCGCGGCGGATGATGACGGAGGTGCTGGAGGCGGCGGCCGCAGCAGCGGACATTCCCGCGGACTTCCGGGTCACCGTCTCGGTACGCGACGGCGAAGCGCTGGCGGAGAAGACGTGGAACCCGCGGCTCGGCATCCTCGGCGGGCTGTCGATCCTCGGCACCACGGGCATCGTCGTCCCCTATTCCTGCGCCGCGTGGATTCACTCGATTCACCGCGGCATCGACGTGGCGCGAGCCCTCGGGCTTCCGCATGTCGTGGGGTCGACCGGCGATGTTTCGGAGAAGGCGGCGATGGCGCGGCTCGGACTGCCGCTCGAAGCCTATCTCGACATGGGCGACTTCGTCGGGGGAATGCTGAAATACCTCAAGGCGCATCCGGTGGAGCGGCTGACCATCGCCGGCGGCTTCGGCAAGCTGACGAAGCTGGCGCAGGGGGCGATGGACCTGCATTCGGCCCGCTCGCAGGTCGATCTTCACTATTTGTCTAAATTGCTGCAGACACTTGACGCTGAACCCGCTCTCATTGCACGGGTGCAGGCGGCGAGCACGGCGGCCGAGGCGTTGGCGCTGGCGGGGCGCGCGGGGCTGGCTCTTGCACCGCTGGTGGCACGGGAGGCCCGTGAAGCCGCGCAGCGGCGTGTCGGAGCGGGAGTCCGGGTCGCCATCCTCGTCGTCGACCGCGGGGGCGTGATTGTCGGGGAAAGTAGCTGAGGAATGCGGATACTTGTTCTGGGGGGTACCGAGGAGGCGCGGCTGCTGGCCGATGCCTTGGCCGAACGCGGCCATGAGGTGACGCTCTCCTATGCCGGTCGCACCACCGAGCCGGTCCCGCCGAAAAGCCATGTCCGCGTCGGCGGCTTCGGAGGCGCCAAGGGGCTGAGCGACTTCTTGGCGGCTAATGGCATCGAGCGGCTGGTGGATGCGACGCATCCCTACTCGGTGCAGATCGCCACCAATGCCGTCGCCGCGGCGGAGGCGACGGGCGTGCCGCTGGTGCGGCTCATCCGGCCGGGCTGGGCGGAGCCGCAATACGCGTTCTGGCACCATGTCGCTTCGGTCGAGGAGGCGGCGTCGAGGCTGCCTACCGGCGCCAGGGTGCTGCTGACGGTCGGACATCGCGGGCTCGACACCTTCCTTGCCCGCGCCGACTGCAGCTTCCTCGTGCGCTCGATCGAGCCGCCGGAGAAGCCGCTGCCGGTGCATGCGCAGTCGCTGCTGCAACGACCGCCCTATTTCGTGGGTGCGGAAATCGAGCTCATGCGCCAGCAGGGCATCACCCACCTCATCACCAAGAATTCCGGCGGCGTGCAGACCGAGGCCAAGCTGAAGGCGGCGCAGCAATTGCGGGTGGCGGTGTTGATGATCGCGCGGCCGCAGCTGCCGCCGGCGAAGGAAGTGCCCACCGTGGGGCGAGCGATCGCGGCGCTGCGGCTCGAGGGGTAGGCGTCCCATCCAACGCCACGGATCGTCATCCCGCCGCAGGCCGGGACCCAGTATTCCCTGCGGGTAAAGGTAAGTGGCGGAGGCCGAAGACACGGTGGTGCGAAGCCGCGGCTCGTCCGTGGTCGAGCTGTTGCGACGGTGCTTACTGGGTCCCGGCCTGCGCCGGGATGACGGCGGGGGAGGAGGACAGGACGGAGGCAGGCCACAGAACACGGTCATCTTGTCCCCCGCAGCTTCTTCTTCCCCGCATTGCGCAGTACATGGCTGAAGCCGGCATCGTAGAGCCGGCTGTCGCGGAAGCGGGCGGCGCCGAAGACGTGGCCGACCAGGATGAGGGCGGTGCGCGTGAGCTTCTGCTCGCGTACCCGGGCGCGCATGCCGGCAAGGGTGGTGTCGATGATCTCCTCGTCGGGCCAGGTGGCGCGATAGACGATGATGACGGGACAGTCGGCACCGTAGTGCGGGGTAAGGGCGGTCTCGACATAAGCGAGGTTGCGGATCGAGAGGTGGATGCAGAGGGTGGCGCGGCTTTGGCCGAGCACCTCGAGGCGCTCGGTGTCCGGCACGGCGGACGCCTTGCCCGAGGTGCGGGTGAGGATGATGGTCTGGCTGATTTCGGGGAGCGTCAGCTCGGCGGCGAGGACGGCGGCGGCGCCGGCGAAGGCGGGGACGCCGGGGACGACCTCATAGGGGATGCCGAGATCGTCGAGGCGCCGCATCTGTTCGGCGACGGCGCCGTAGATCGATGGGTCGCCGGAATGTACGCGGGCGACGTCGTCGCCGCGGGCGTGGGCGGCGGCGATTTCGGCGACGATCTCGTCGAGATGCATGGGGGCGGTGTCGCGGACCAGCGCGCCCGCCGGCGCGGCAGCGACAATCTCGGCCGGCACCAGCGAGCCGGCATAGAGGCAGACGGGGCAGCGCTCGATCAGCCGCTGGCCGCGCAGGGTGATGAGGTCGGGCGCACCCGGCCCGGCGCCGATGAAGTAGACGGTCATGGGGCAGCCTCCGTACTCTTCTTCTCGTACCCCCGCGGGGTGAAGGCGACGGTGCGGCCGTCGCCGCGGGTGAAGGCGCGGGAGGTGGAGGCGCCGATGAGAACGATGGTCAGCATGTCGACCTCCTCCGGATCGAAGGCGTCGAGGCGGACCACGCGCACGCGTTGCTCGGGCCGCCCGAGGCTGGAGGCGACGATGACCGGGCAATCGGCGGGGCGGTGGGCGAGGAACTGCTGGCGGGCGACCTCGATGAGGTCGGTGCGGCGCTGCGAGCGCGGGTTGTAGAGGGCGGTGACGAAATCGCCGGTGGCGGCGGCGGCGAGGCGGCGGAGGATGTCCGCGCGCGGGGTCAGCAGATCGGAGAGCGAGATGGCGCAGAAATCGTGGCCGAGAAGCGCTCCGGCAACGGAGGAGGCGGCCTGCAGGGCCGAGATGCCGGGGTGCGAGGCGACGGCGACGCGGCGGGCGGCGGGGGTGAGGGCGCGGCTGCCTTCGGCGGCGAGCAGTTCGTAGACCAGCGAGGCCATGGCATAGATCTGGGCATCGCCGGAGCAGACGAGGGCGACCGCCCTGCCCTCGCCCGCCAGTTCCAGGGCGTGGCGGACGCGGGTTTCCTCGTCGCCGAGGCCGAAGCGGTGCTGCTGCTGTCCGGTCGCGAGGTCGGCCACGAGGTCGAGATAGAGACCATAGCCGACCCAGTCGCCGCTGGCGTCGAGGGCGCGGACGGCGTCGGCGGTGCGGGAGGCGGCGTCGCCTGGGCCGATGCCGACGACATGAAGGATACCGGGGGCGCGGCCGAGCGCGAGCGGATCGAGGGGGGTTGGCGCGATACCGATGGCGCAGGTGGCGCGGCGGGACTTGCGCTTCGGGATCAGCAGCGTGCCGGCCTTCAGCGCTGCCGCCTCGGCGACGCCGGGGGTGCCGATTTCGGCCTCGACCACGGATGAGGGGTTGGCAAGGCGCTGGCGTTCGGCGTCAAGCTCGGCAACGGTGAAAAGGCGGAGCGGCACATCGAAATGGGCGGCGGCGGCGTGCAGGGCCGGCTCGTCGGCCTTGAGGTCGACGCTGGCGATGGCGGTGAGGCTCTGCGGCGCAAGCCCCTCGGCGTGCAGCGTGTCGGTGAGGAGCGCGATGACTTCGGCGGGCTCGGTGCCACGCTCGCAGCCGATGCCGGCGATGAGGACGGCAGGGTGGTAGACAAGGCCGGACCCGGCGGGAGCGGCACGCTCCGTGACTGTCACGGCGACGGCTCCGGCAGGAGAAATCGGATAGCCGGCTTCGGCGAGCCAGGTGGCGGTGCCGGAGAGGCGGATGGCGGCGCCACCGAGCAGCGCCGCCATTGCCGGCTTGGCGGCGGCAGGATCAGCGAGGCGCCAACCGGCCGGCGGTTCGTCGAGGCCGCGGGTGAAGCGGACGTCGGAGGCGGTGGTGAGGGCGGCGTGGCCGCCGAGGGCAGCGGCCAACTCGCGGGCGAGGCGGTTGGCGCCGTGGTGGCCGCCGAGCAGCGGGACGATGGAGGCGCCATCAGACGAAACCGCCAGAACCGGCGGCTCGACCTGCTTGTCGCCGAGATGCGGGGCGAGCAGCCGGATGAGGATGCCGGCGGCGCAGACGCCGATAATGGGACGGCTCTCGGCGAAGAGCCGCGGCAGGAAGTGGCGGGGGTCGCCATCCATCAGATCGCCGCCGGTGAGATCAGCGATGCGGCGGGCGGTGTGGGCGGCGCCCGCGGCGACCGTAAAAATAGCGGGGCGTGGAGTCATTCGGCACCCCACGCTTCCTCGCCGCAGTAGCAGAGGATGGTCGAGAAATAGGGGCGCTCGTCGTGGGCGAAGCCCGCGAGAGGGGTGATGCGCTGGCGGGACGAGGTGGCGTGTTCGACGACGATGGCGCCGGCGGCGTGGCCGGAGGCGGTGAGGAGCGCGCGGATGCGGTCGAAGTGCCGGCCGATCTTGATGATGGCAACGGCGGGGGCGGCCGCGAGCTCGGCGGCGAGGGTCTCGTCTGGAAGCGGCGCCGGCAGCACCTTCAGCACCTCGTTGCGGGCCGCCAGCGGACGAACGATGGCGGCGGCGGCGGCGGTCAGCGAGGTGACGCCGGGGATCACCTCGACCGGAGCATGCGGTGCGACGCGGGCAATCAGGTACATGGCGGAGCCATAGAACAGCGGGTCGCCCTCGCAGAGCCAGGCGACGTCGCGGCCGCTTTCGAGCCGGGCAAGGATGGCGATGGCGGCGCGGTCATAGGCCGCCTGCGCCGGCGCGCGCTCCGGTTTCATGGGAACGGCGATCGGCAGCCGCTCGGCATCAGCGGGCAGATGGCTGGCGGCGATGGAGAGCGCCAGGGCACTGTCCTCGCCGCTTTCGGGGTAGGCGATCACCGGCACGGCCGCAAGGATGCGGGCAGCCTTCAGGGTCAGCAGCTCGGGGTCGCCCGGGCCCACGCCGACGAGGTGGAGGGTACCGCTCATAGGACGATCACCGATTGCTGTGGCTTCTCTGCCGACCATTGGGTGACCGGCAGCCGCGGGCGCAGAACCTCGTGGCCGCCGATCTCGTCGAGCACGGCGATGTCGATGCGGACGAGCTCGCCGCCAAGGCGGGCGCGGCGGGCATAGAGTGCTTGCTCGCCGTCGAGGGTGACGGCGTTGGCAACCAGCCGGCCGCCCGGCTTCAGCGCGTCCCAGCAGGCTTCGAACAGCGCCTCGTCGGCAACGCCGCCGCCGAGGAAGATGGCGTCGGGTGCCGGCATCCCGGAGAGGTTGTGAGGCGCCGTTCCCGCCTCGATACGGAGCGTCGGCACACCCAGGGCCGCGGCGTTGGCGGCAATCATGCGCAGGCGGTCGCGGTCCCGCTCGAAGGCGATGGCCTCGGCGTCGCGGGCAGCGCGCATCCACTCGATGGCGACGGAGCCGCAGCCGGCGCCGACATCCCAGAGCAGCGCCCCCGGATAGGGTGCGAGCCGCGCGAGAGTCGCCGCCCGCACCTCGCGCTTGGTGAGCTGGCCGTCCGACTGAAAGGCGTCGTCGGGCAGGCCCGGCACCGTCGGCAGCAGCACGGCACCGGGAGCAGGGATGCAATCGATGGCGAGGACGTAGAAGTCCCCCAGCGTCTCGCTGCCGATCTCGGCGGCAGTGGCGGTGATGCTGCGCTCGTCCGGACTGCCGAGATTCTCGAGCGCCGTCAGCCGGCTGTCGCCGTAGCCGCGCGCGACGAGGAGCTCTGCTGCCTGTTGCGCCGTATCGGCATCGGTGGTCAGGGCGAGAATGCGGCTGCCGGGGAACAGGTGCTGGTGCAGCGTTTCGATCGGGCGGCCGTGCAGGGAGATGGCGGCAAGATGCTGCAGCGGCCAGCGCTGGCGGGCGGCAGCGAGCTGGAAGGCGGATGGGTGCGGGTAGATGGCGAACTCTTCGGGCCGAAGGTGCCGCGCGAGAGAGGCGCCGATGCCAAACCACATCGGATCGCCGGTGGCGAGGATGACGGTGGGGGTGTCGCGCAGCTTGGTCACCTGCTCGATCATGCTGGCCAGCGGCGCCTGCCACTCGATGAGCCGCGGCTGGTCGTCGGCGACGGGGTCCGGTGTCCCGGCAGGCTCAAGCAGGGCGCGGGCGATGGCATCGAAGCTTCGGCGCTCGACCTGCTCGGGTGTCGTCAGTTCGGGTCGCGCCTCGATCACGCTCGTGAGCTCCGCGAGGAAGCGGGCGGGACCGATGATGGCCTCGGCGTAGTTGACGAGCAGGCGCAGGCTGGCGGGAAGCTCGGCGACGCCGGCCTCACCGACGCCGATGATGTGGAGCCACGCCGTCATGCGGCCGCTCCGCCGGCGATGGCGTTGCAGGCGGCGCCGGCGATGGCCGAGCCGCCGCGACGGCCGCGCACGGTCAGCCAGGGCGCGCCGTGGCCGCCGCTGGCCAGTGCCGCCTTGCTCTCGGCGGCGCCGACGAAGCCCACGGGCGTGGCGATGATGGCGGCGGGACGAGGAGCTCCCTGCGCCAGCATCTCGAGCAGATGGAAGAGGGCGGTCGGGGCATTGCCGATGACGACGACGGCGCCGGCGAGTCGGTCGCGCCAGAGCTCGACGGCGGCGGCGGAGCGGGTAGTGCCGAGTTCCCGGGCGAGCGCCGGAACCTCCGGATCGTTGAGAGTGACGACAAGCTCGTTGCCTGCCGGGAGCAGTCGGTGAATGATCGCCGCGCGCACCATCTCGCAGTCACAGAGCACGGGGGCGCCGGCGGCAAGGGCGGAGCCGGCGGCATCGACCACGGCGGGATCGGCCTCGATGTCGGCGGCGAGGTCGATCATGCCGCAGGCGTGGATCATGCGGATGACAACGTGGTGCAGCGCCGGCGGCAGGTGCGAAAGATCAGCCTCGGCGCGGATGGTGGCGAAGCTTTGCGCATAGATAGCCTCGGGCTCCCGGAGATAGCTCACTGCTTGCGTTCCTGCCGTGCCAGGCGGCCGGGCACCCTCGGAAGCGTCACCGGCCCCAGGGGGTGATCGGCGTGTGGATAGGGATGATGGTGGTGGCCGGCGTGGTCGTGGTGGTGATCATGGCCATGGGCGGCGCCGAGGCTCACGAGGGCGGGCGCGGGCCGCGCCAGCAGCGCGTGTTCATGGTGATGATGGTGCCCGTGCGGCTCGTGCGCATGGACGGGGGTCCAGGGCAGGCCGTGGGCGCGGCAGAAGGCTTCGTCGCGGCAGGACGAGTCGCAGTCACCGCCGCAGGGGCAGTTTTCGAGGCCGCCGCCGATGCCCTCGACGTGGTGATGGTGGCTCTCTTGGGCGAGGCCAACCTCGGCCTCGAAGCCGAGCACCTGCTCCCGGTACTTGCACATGGCGCAGTTCATGAGGTTCTCGCCGACCAGCATTTCGCGGATACGGTCGAGGAAGGTCTCGACGACCAGGGGGTGGTCATTGAGGTACGGCGCGTTGATGATCTCCACCGCGGGGTGGCGCTGCTGCGCCTCCTCGGCGGCGGCGTAGATGCGCTTCACCAGCACGCCGGTGAACAGGAAATAGGGAAAGACGACGATGCGGCGGTAGCCGAGCCGCACGGCGTGGTCGAGTGCCGGGGCGACCAGCGGGAAGGTGACGCCGGAATAGGCGACCTCGCCCCAGCCGAAGCCCAAGCCCTCCCAGAGCATGCGCATGACCTTGGAGACGTTGGAATTGGCGTCGGGGTCGGAGGCGCCACGGCCAACCACCAGCAGCAGCGTCTCGTGGCGATCGACCATTGCCGTCGCGGTGAGCAGCGCCTGCTCGATGCGCTCGCCGGCGGCGCGCAGCATGCGGGTATCGACTCCCAGTTCCCGACCATAGGTGATGTCGAAGCCCGGATGGCCGGCGGCGTAGGTGTTGAGGACGGAGGGAATGTCGTTCTTGGCGTGGCCGGCGGCAAACAGCATGCCGGGAACGGCGAGCACTCGGCGCACCCCCCGCTCCCGCAGCCGGTCGAGCCCGTGGTGGATCACCGGGTCGGCGAATTCGAGATAGCCGTATTCGACGGGCACGCCGGGAAGCTTGGCACGCAGGCGCTCGGCGAGCACCGCGAACTCGCCAACGGCCAGCTGGTTGCGGCTGCCATGGCCGCAGAGCATGATTCCGGTCGCTTCGGGCAGTTGCAGTGAGATGGTCATTCTCGCCTCTTTCGTCTGGGACAGACCCTGCGCCGTCCGTGATCGGCGGCGGGCCTGCCTCGTGAGAGGCAGAGTTCGCAAAGACACTTTTCAGCAGCTCCGGACTTGGCCCCCTGTTTGGGTCGGCCGCACCGGACTGTGTTTCAGTCCCTTAAGGAACGCTGCGCTATCAGAGGGTTGTAGGTAATCGGCGAGCGCTGCGCAACGATTCGCCGCCAGTTCGGAACGCCTCTCAAAATCACTTGCAGAACCAACGGCTTGTCATTCAGGGCGAGGCGGCGTATTGGCCGCCGATGACGCTTGCCAGTGCTCCCTTCGCCACCAGACTTGCCTATGGCAGCCTCGCCGTCGGGTTGGTGGTACTGGCTCTCAAGGGCTTCGCCGCCCATGCCACGGGCTCGATTGCCCTGTTCTCGGATGCGCTGGAGAGCGTCGTCAACGTCGTGACCGCGCTGGTGGCGCTGGCGGCGGTGCGGCTGGCGGCGAAACCGGCCGATGCGAGCCTGCCCTATGGCTATCACAAGGCCGAGTATTTCTCCGCGGTGGTGATCGGGGTGTTCATCGCGCTCGCGGCATTGATCATCTTCTCCGAGGCCTGGCAGGGGCTGGTGGCGCCGCGGGCGTTCGAGGCGGATCCGCTGGCGCTTGCGGTCAGCGTCCTCGCGACGGCGATAAACGCCGGCTGGGCGTTCATGCTGGTCCGCTATGGGCGTCGGGAGCGCTCGCCGGCGCTACTCGCCGACGGCCGGCACCTGTGGACCGACGTGCTGTCGACGGCGGGGGTGCTGCTGGGCGTGGTGGTGGCGGCGCTGACGGGGTGGATGCAGCTCGACGCAGTGCTGGCGGCGCTGGTCGGGCTGACGATTCTGTGGTCGGGCTGGCAGCTGATCCGGCAGAGCGTCATTGGCCTGATGGACGTGGCGGTGGAGCCGCGAATTCTCGCTCGCATCCGCGAGATCATCTCGGGCAATGCCGAGGGCGCCATCGAGGCGCACGACATCCGCACTCGCCAGGCGGGGCGGATGATCTTCATCGAGTTCCACCTGGTGGTGGCGGGAACGATGAGCGTCGATGAGGCGCACACGATCTGCGACCGCATCGAGAGCCGGCTGCGCGAGGCGGTTGAAACGGCGCAGGTGACCATCCATGTGGAGCCCGAGAGCAAGGCCAAGCATTCCGGGATCGTGGTGATCTGAGGCCAGCGGCCCCGCATTGATCCCGGCCGCCGCCCGTGCTCTATGCGCGCAACCCCTGAACCCAGAGACAATCTCATGGCCGCAGCGCCAATCCTTGCCCTGCAGAACATCCGCCTGACCCTCGGCTCGACGCAGCTGCTGGACGGGGCGGAGCTGTCGGTGACGCCAGGCGACAAGATCGCGCTGGTCGGCCGCAACGGCTCCGGCAAGTCAACCCTGCTGAAGATCGCGGCGGGACAGATCGAGGCAGATGGCGGCACGCGCTTCCTGCAGCCGGGAGTGACCATTCGCTACCTGCCGCAGGAGCCGGATCTCTCCGGGTTCGAGACCGCGCTCGATTATGTCGAGGCGGGGCTGGGCGAAGGCGACGTGCACTACCGGGCGCTGTATCTGCTGGAGGCACTGGGGCTGACGGGCAACGAGGATCCGGCGCGGCTGTCGGGCGGGGAGGCAAGGCGGGCGGCACTGGCCCGGGTGCTGGCGCCGGAGCCGGACATTATCCTGCTCGACGAGCCGACCAACCATCTCGACCTGCCGGCCATCGAATGGCTGGAAGACGAGATGAAGAGCATCCGCTCGGCGCTGGTGATCATCAGCCACGACCGGCGCTTCCTTGCCGACCTGACGCGGGCAACGGTGTGGCTGGACCGCGGCGTCACCAGGCGCCTAGACCGCGGCTTCGGCGCTTTCGAGGACTGGCGGGACACGGTGCTCGAGGAGGAGGAGCTGGCGCGGCACAAGCTCGACCGCAAGATCGTGCGCGAGGAGCACTGGCTGACCTACGGTGTCACCGCGAGGCGCAAGCGCAATGTCGGGCGGCTGGAGCGGCTGGCCGACCTGCGCCAGCAGCGCCGGGAACAGCGGCGGGCCGTCGGCGAAGTGAAGATGACGGTCAGCGAGGCCGAGACCTCGGGCAAGATGGTGGTCGATGCCGAGCGCATCAGCAAGCGCTTCGGCGACCGCGTCATCGTCGATGACTTCTCCACCCGCATCATCCGCGGCGACCGCGTCGGCATCATCGGCGCCAACGGGGCCGGCAAGACGACGCTGATCCGGATGCTGACCGGAGAACTCCAACCGGATAGCGGCAAGGTCCGGCTAGGGGCGAGCCTGGAGCTGGCGACGCTGGACCAGCGGCGGCGTTCGCTGGCCCCGGAGAGCACGTTGAAGGAGGCGCTGACCGGCGGCGGATCGGACACGCTGATCATCAATGGCCAGCCCAAGCACGTCGTCGGCTACATGAAGGACTTCCTGTTCACCCCCGAGCAGGCGGGGACGGCAGTGAGCAAGCTTTCCGGCGGGGAACGCGGGCGGCTGGCGCTGGCGCGGGCGCTGGCCCTGCCCTCGAACTTCCTGGTGCTCGACGAGCCGACTAACGACCTCGACCTCGAGACGCTCGACCTGCTGCAGGACATGCTTGGCGACTATCCCGGTACGGTGGTGGTGGTCAGCCATGACCGCGATTTCCTCGACCGGGTCGCGAGTTCCGTGATCGTGTCCGAAGGCGATGGGCAATGGACCGAATATGCCGGCGGCTACAGCGACATGGTGGCGCAACGCGGCTTCGGCGTGACGGCATCGGCGGCCGCGGCGAGGCCGTCGCGGGGCGGCAAGCCGGCGGCGCTGGCGCCGCTCGCCACCCCCAGCAAGCAAAAGCTGTCGTTCAAGCAGAAGCATGCCCTCGATACCCTGCCAAAGGAGATGGCGCGGCTGCAGCAGGAGATTGCGGCGCATCGGAAGGTGCTGGCCGATGCGGGCCTTTATGCGCGAGACCCGGAGACGTTCGCTCGGACGTCGACGGCGCTAGCCGAAGCCGAGACGGCGCTGGCGGCGGCGGAAGATCGGTGGTTGGAGCTCGAGGAACTGCGGGAGCAGCTGGAGGGCTGAGGCTTAGAAGCCGCTCTCGGGCGCGTGCAGGATCTGCAGGTCGGCGGCAGGTTCCCCGGCAATCCGGCGCAACAGCAATTCGCCCATTTGCCGGCCAGCAAGGCCGGTGTCTTCGAAAATGGCGTCGACGCTGGGCCGCACCATCGAGAAGATGCGGGTGACCTGCTTGGCCACCACGTCGACGTCGCGGCCGATGGTGAGGCCGGCATCGGTGATCCCCGCCATGACGGCCAGAGCCGAGGTGTCGCCGGAGCAGACAACGCCGTCGGGAGCAGCCGGCCGGCCGAGACGCTCGGCCATGCTGCGGCGGATCTCGTCGGGGGTGCTGTCCAGCGTCACCGTATCCGACAGCTCATGGTCGATCCCAAGTTCGGTGACCGCGGCGATGAAGCCGCTACGCAGATGCATGCCGAAGGTCAGCGACATCGGCGGCAACACGATGGTGAGCTTCTTGCGGCCTTTCCCGGCCAGCCGCCGCACCGCCTGATAGGCGAAGGTGTAGTTGTCGTAATCGACATAGGGGTGCGGGGTGGGAAACTCGGTTCGACCGTGGGAGACGAAGGGGAAGTCGTGCTCCAGCAGCAGCCGGACGCGCGGGTCCTGGCGCTCGGTGCGCGAGAAGATGATGCCGTCGGCCATGCGGTTGCGGACGATGGTCTGAACCGGGGCGACGGGCTCGGTGGGGCTGAAACTGGGCGTGATGACAAGATGATAGGGGGTACCGCGCAACGCCGCCGCAACGCCGCCGACCATGGACTGGCCAAAGCCCAGCATCTCGTCCTGGGGGTCGAGAATGAGGCAGATGACGTGGGTGCGGCCGGTCTTCAGACGGAGCGCCGTGCGGTCGGGGACGTAGCCGATCTCGGCCGCCAGCTTCTGCACGCGCTCCCGCGTCTCCTGGCTGAGCTCGGGTGCGTTGTTGAGGGCGCGCGAGATCGTGGTGGTGGCGAGGCCGGTCATCTCGGCGATGGTCCGAAGCGTCGGCTTGCCGCTGGCCCGTGGGCCGCGCTTGCCGCCGCCGATCCCGGGCTCGTGGCGCCCCTTGCCGCGCATGGTGATCTCGGCCACCGGTCCCTCCCTCTCGCGGTGTTGCCCCATGGGCCGGGCATGTCGACCGCTGGCAGCACCTGACCAGATTGTGCAATCGATTACAACACGGCGCCGTACGCATATAATACTACTTTTGTGGGGTCGCCACCCGAGCCGTGTGGCGGCAGGAGGGCATAATTTTCCGGTGCCGACCCGCATTTTGGGCAGCGTCCCACTCGTGCCGTATCCGCGGCGGGGTTATGCTCGCGGGTGCGATCGCAGCGTGTCAGTTTCGCAGAAGAGGCTCACGGATCCTTACTGCCTGATGCTGCCGCCTTAGAATCGCTCCACGTGCGGCTCCTGTCCGTGTTCGCGTGAGGACCATGAGTCGATGGCGCCTGCCATCCAAGCTGAGGGAGACGTCGATGCACCAAGCCTATCGCATGCAACCTCCGGCCGATACTCACGCCAAACGCCCGGCAAATCGCTGGTGTTGCCTGCCGAAACGAATGTGATCCGTCACAGCATCGTATCAAACCTCAGGTAATACCGCCGTTGCGACGCCGGACCTCCGAAGGGGGCCGCGCCTGTTCCGCAAGGGCCGATGGAGCGCTTTCATGCAACACCCATTCGTCGACAAGCCGACCAATAACCGGCCCATCACCATAGAAGTGGATGGGGAACCGCTTGGCGTCGTGATTCCCGATCCCGAGGGTTTCCGCTTCCTCGCCGTCCGTCTCCACGCTTTCGCCCTCGATGGGCAAACCTTCAAGAGCGTCGAAGCGGCACGCAATGCCGTGAGCGCGGCAGTGACGGCGAGCTAGTCGGCCGCCGCTGCGCCCCCGTCCGCCGATCCCGCAAAAAAGAGGTACGTGCCTCAGCTGCCCGGTTTACTAATATTAGTTTCCTCTGTATCAATGCTCACGACGCCACCCGCAAGCGCTCCGATGGCGGGAGACTCCTGAGGAGGAGGGTGCGGGCGGCGCGGATGGAAACGCAGACCCGCGCGAGCGGGCGCATGGGAGGAAATCGATGAAATATGCAGTGACTTTTGCTGCCGTGGCGGCGGCTGGCCTGATGTTTGGGACGGCGGCGATCGCGCAGGACAAGCAGCAGATCGCCTTCGTCGTCAACGGCGCTTCCGACTTCTGGAAGCTGGCCGAGGCCGGCGTCGCCAAGGCGCAGGCTGAGATGCCGGAATACGAGATGAGCCTCAAATATCCGGAACAGGCAGCCGCGGCTATCCAGCAGCGCCTGCTCGACGACCTCGTGGCCGCCGGAACCGATGCCATCATGGTTTCGGCAATCGACCCCGCGACCTCGACCGAGGCTCTGAACCGCATTGCGGGCCAGGTGCCGCTGCTCACCGCGGACAGCGACGCGCCGCAGTCGGACCGGCTGGCCTATATCGGGTCGTCCAACACCGATCTCGGCCGCGACGCCGGCAAGATGATGGTCGAAGCGATGCCGGACGGCGGCAAGTGCATGGGCTTTGTCGGGCTGCTCGGCGCCGATAATGCCCGCGAGCGCATCGAGGGCTTCAATGAGGCGACCGAAGGCACGAATGTCGAGCTGGTAGACGTCCGCGGCGACGACATCGACATGGCGCGGGCGCGCGCCAACGTCGATGACGTGCTGGTCGCCAACCCCGAGATCAACTGCATGGTCGGGTTCTATTCCTACAACCCGCCGCGCATCTACGAGGCCCTGCGCGACGCCGGCAAGCTTGGGGAAATCACCGTCGTCGCCTTCGACGAGGACCCGATCACGCTGGGTGCGGTGCGGGAAGGCAGCTTCTACGGCACCGTCGTGCAGCAGCCCTTCGAGTGGGGCTACCAGGGCATGAAGATGCTGGCGGCGACGCTGGAGGGCAATCCTCCGGAGGAGGAGATCAACATCATCCCGGGCAAGGTCATCACCCAGGAGAATGTCGATCAGTTCGAAGCCGACCTGAAGGCGGCGATCGGCGGCTAGGCTCATCGCGGCGGCGAATGGCGGCGCCCGCGCCGCCGTTCGCCAGCCAGAGTCGTTTGCGAAATGTCCAGTTTCCCGCCCACGACAATCGGTGCCGAGAACGCGCCGCCGTTCCTGCGGCTGATCGGCATGCGCAAGACCTATCCCGGTGTGCTGGCACTGGCCGGCTTCGACCTGGAGGTGCGACCGGGCGAGGTCATCGGACTGGTCGGCGAGAACGGTGCCGGAAAGTCGACCGTGATGAAGATACTCGGCGGCGTCGCCGAGCCTGATTCGGGCAGCATCGAGATCGACGGCGTGGGCTACAACGCGCTGACGGTTGGCGGTGCCATGCGCGCCGGCATCGCCTTCGTGCACCAGGAACTCAACCTGTTCGACAACCTGGACGTGGCCGCCAACGTGTTCATCGGCCGCGAACCGAGCCGTTTCGGGCCGCTGCACCTCGTTGATGCCAGGCGGCAGCGGGAGGCGGTACGGCCGCTGCTGGAGCGGCTCGGCGCGAATTTCGGTCCCGACGCATCGGTAGCGCGGCTGTCGCTGGCGCAGCAGCAGCTGGTTGAAATCGCCAAGGCGCTGAGCCTCAACTCCCGCCTCGTGATCCTCGATGAACCGACGTCGAGCCTGCCGCTGGCCGAGACTGAAAAACTGCTCGAGGTGATCTCGGCTCTGAAGGCCCAGGGCATCGCCGTCATCTTCATCTCACATCGGCTGCACGAGGTCGTCGCCGCGTGCGACCGGGTCGTGGTGCTGCGCGACGGCCGGATGGCCGGTACGCTGGTCGGGGATGAGATCGAGCATGACCGCATGGTGCAGCTGATGGTGGGGCGGGAGTTGAAGGTGGCCTACGTGCCGCCGGCTGCAACCGCCGGGGAAGTCGCGCTGGCGGCCAGGGGCGTGCGGACCGGGACCTATCCGTTCCAGGATGTCAGCCTTGAGCTGCGGAAGGGCGAGGTGCTCGGACTGGCGGGGCTGGTCGGCGCGGGACGCACCGAATTCGCGCGGGTGCTGTTCGGGATCGACCGCCGGCATGGCGGGGTAATTGAACTCGAGGGCCGGCCGCTGACCCTCGCAAGCGCCGCCGACGCGGTGCGGGACGGCATCTTTCTCGTCCCCGAAGATCGCAAGGGCTCCGGGCTGCTGCTGGATTTCCCGATCTGCGAGAACATCTCGCTCCCCAATCTCGGCGCCTATGCACGCAGCAGCATCGTGCTGCAGGAGGCGGAGCGGGCGCAGGCGGAGCGCAGCCGCGCAGAGCTTGCAATCAGGGCACCCGGCGTCGGCACCCGCACCGGCAGTCTCTCTGGCGGCAACCAGCAGAAGGTGGTGCTGGCGAAGTGGCTGGCGATGCGGCCCAAGGTCATGATTTTCGACGAGCCGACCCGCGGCATCGATATCGGTGCCAAGTCCGAGATCTACCGGCTGATGCGCCAGCTGGCCGATGCGGGCGTGGCGGTACTCATGATCTCCAGCGACATGGAGGAGGTCATCGGGGTGTCGGACCGCGTCGCCGTGATGCACGAAGGAAGCATTTCGGGAATCCTGCCGCGGGAGCAGGCGACCGAAGAGAACATCCTGCGACTGGCCGTGGGCAAGGCGGCCGCCTGATCGCCGGCCCGGCGGTACGAGGCATTTTGGGGGGAAGACGGCATATGCAGAAGAAGGATTTTGGCCTCCTGGTGCTGATCCTCGTGGTGGGGGCGGTCGTCGCGGCGATCAATCCGCGGTTCCTCTCGCCCATCAACATCGCCAACACGGCCAACCTCGTCGGGCTGTTCGGCATCTTCTCCATCGGGCAGGCCTTCGTGATCATGACCGCCGGCATCGAGCTCTCGGTCGGCTCGATGATCGCCCTGTTGGGGGTAATCTTCGTCGACCTCATCGCCAACCGGGGCGTGCCGTGGCCGCTGGCGCTGATGCTGGTGATTTTCCTTGGGCTGCTGATGGGGATGGCGCACGGGCTGCTGATCACCAAGCTCAGGCTGCAGCCATTCGTCGTGACCCTCTGTGGCCTGCTGATCTATCGCGGCGTCGGCCGCTTCTACACAAAGGATGCCACCGCCGGTTTTCCGTTCGGCGTCAGCTTCCCCGACCTCGAGTTCCTGACCACCGGCCGCACGGATTTCGTGAGCCTGCTGACGGGCGGCAACGTCCAGAGCATCGCCTTTCCGCATTCCTTCATGTTCATGCTGCTGCTGGCGGGGGTGATGTGGGTGGTGCTGCACCGATCGGTATTCGGCAGGCACCTCTTCGCGGTCGGAAAGAACGAGGAAGCCGCCCGCTATTCGGGCATCCGGACGCATCGGGTGATCATCGCGGCTTATGTGATCTCGGCGGTGCTGACCTCGATCGCGGCCATCTTCCTTGCCATGTACACGCGCTCGATCTCGCCCGCTTCGCATGGCAACTTCTATGAACTCTATGCAATCGCCGCGGCGGTGCTCGGCGGCTTTTCGCTGCGCGGCGGCGAGGGCTCCATCATCGGCGTGGTGCTGGGGACAATCCTGCTGCAGGTGCTGCAGAACCTCGTCAACCTGCTGGGTATCCCGTCATCGCTGAACTTCGCGGTGATGGGATCGGTCATTCTGCTCGGGGTGATCATTGACCAGCAGTTCAGCCTTTATCGGGAGCGGCGGCGAACCCTGGAGGCGGCACGCCAGATAGCGGCCGCAAAACAGCCGGCGGAGTGATCCGCCGGCTGTCACGGATCGCGCTGCTACTGGACCGGGTCCGCCTCAGGCTCGACGACTGCGGGCGTGTCGGTGGCCGGCTCGTCCGCCAGCGGCTCAACCGTGGGCTCGTCGATTTCCGGTGCCTCCACCTCAGGCTCAACGACCTCAGGCTCAACGACCTCGGGCTCGACCACCTCAGGTTCGACCACTTCAGGCTCGACCACTTCAGGCTCGACCACCTCGGGCTCGACCACCTCGGGCTCGGGCTCTATTTCGGTTTCAACCGCCGGCGGCGTTTCCACCACCTCTTCGACGGGATCCGGCTGCATCGCCATAAAGATCCAGATCAGTATCGCCACCACGACAATGGCAGCGATAATCCAAAGCCAACGATTCCGATTCATTTGCAGTCCTCCTTGTGCGGCGACACACGCGTCCGCGGTTCAAAATAATTTCGTCAGGCACGTAATAGTCGGAAGTGCATCCACCTCAACTGGCAAAAAAATGGCGGCGCTAGCCGTCATTGGCGGCGTTGAGCTCGTGCGGTTCCTTGCCGTCATCGACTTCGCCGCCTGGCATGACGCCGTCACCACCAAGCGCAGCATCAATGGCAACGGCCAGCGCCACCATGTCGATAACGGAAAGGTCGGTTTCCGCCTGACGCAAGATCTCCGCGTTGAGCGCATCGAGTATCTGGCGTTTCCGCCCTTCGAGTTCAGCCATTGCCATCGATCGACAGTCCCTGATCGTCAAGCCGGATCTCGAGCTGCGGTTGCTGCTGATAGCCGCCGTAGAATGCCGAAAGGCACGACGATCACCGCCAGCACCGCAAGCACGAGATGAAGATTGTTCCGGCTCATTGGATGAGTATTCCCAGTGACGCTTGAGGGCTCAAACGCGTCAACTGGCAGTAGGTTCATTCACTGCAACGTTCAAGAGCGTTACCAGAATCGCCGTGGCGCCGACGGCGAGGTCACCGGAATTGTCGATGCGGGTGGTGGGGACGACATCGGCTATCGGTTCGGCCTCGCGGTTCAGGCGGACTGCGATCTCGGCGGCAGTCTCGCGGCCACGCAAGGCAAGGCGCCGCGCCCGCACCTCGGCGTGCGCGTGGACAAGAATGGCGTGGCAGCGGGGAAACCGGTCTGCGGCGGCGGCGATGACGCGGCGGGAGCCGTTGCAGACGACCGTGCGGCCGGCGGCGAGGTCGCCGCTGATGCTCGCCGGAAGACCATAATCAAGGCCGTGCGCCTCCCAGTCGAGAGCGAAGCCTCCCGCCTTGCGCATGGCGTCGAACTCCCCGCGGTCGACACTCCCGTGGTCTTCCGTTTCGGCGACAGCCTCGCGTGTGACGATGCGGCGCGGGAAGACGAACCGGTCGTCGCCGCGAAGTCCCATGCGGGCCAGGCGGAGCAGCGTGTCCTTGCCCGAGCCCGAAGGGCCGACGACGAGCACGAGCGTTCCAAGGTCGCGCATCATGGTTGGAAGATCCGCAAGTTGCTCACCGGCCGGCGAGGCTGGAAGGAAATCGCAGTTGAGGCACCCGCCCGCGATTTGGCAAGTGCCGAGAGATGCAGACGGAAGCCGCGGCGCGTGACCTTGCGCGTCACGGGACGCGGGAACATTATGCGCGACCCCTGAAGCGGACGTCGTATGGATCGCGAAGCACTAGAAGACCTGTTCCGCCAGGCCGTTGCCGCAGCCCAGCCGGCACTGGCCATACGCAGGAACCTGCCTTTGGCGCCTGCCGGACGCACCATCGTCGTCGGCGCCGGCAAGGCGTCGGCGCAGATGGCGGCTGCCTTCGAGGCGGCCTGGGAAGGGCCGCTCGAGGGGCTGGTGGTCACCGGCTACGGCCATGGGGTGCCCTGTGAACGCATCGAGATCGTCGAGGCCGCGCATCCCGTTCCCGACGCCGCTGGCTATCTCGCGGCCCGCCGCATGATGGAGAAGGTTTCTGGGCTCAGCCATGACGACCTGGTGGTGGCGCTGGTCTCGGGCGGCGGCTCGTCGCTCCTGCCGCAGCCGGCGCCCGGTCTCGAGCTCGAGGACGAGCAGGCGGTGAACCGGGTGCTCCTCGCATCGGGGGCACCGATCGGCGTGATGAACATCATCCGCAACCAGTTGTCGGCGATCAAGGGTGGGCGGCTGGCGGCACTGGCAGCGCCGGCGCGGGTGGCAACGCTGGTGGTTTCGGATGTTCCGGGGGACGATCCGGCGCTGGTGGCCTCCGGTCCGACCATTCCGATGCAGGCGAGCCGGGCCGAAGCCAGGCACCTCGCGGCGCTCTACCATCTGCCGCTGCCACAGGCGGCGCACGACCTGCTGGCGGGAGAGGAGAACCTGGCGCCTCGCCCCGACGATCCGCGCTTTGCCCGGAACAGCGTCCATATCGTTGCCTCGGCGGCGCTGTCGCTGGAGGCCGCGGCGGCGCGCGCTGCGCAGCACGGTTTGTCAGCGCATATTCTCTCGGACGCCATCGAGGGCGAGGCGCGGGACGCGGCCCGGACGCAGGCCGCAATCGTGCGGGAGATGCGGGTTCGAAGCCGGCCGTTCCGGCCGCCGGCGGTGCTGTTATCGGGCGGCGAGACCACAGTCACCATCCGCGGCGACGGGCGCGGCGGCCGCAATGGGGAGTTCCTGCTCGCCTTCGCCATCGCCATCGAAGGGGTCGAGGGCATCAGCGCGATGGCAGCGGATACGGACGGCATCGACGGGGGCGGTGACAATGCCGGGGCGATCGCCGACGGCAGCAGCGCCACCCGGATGCGGGCAGCCGGCCTTGACCCGCTGGCGGCGCTTGCAAACAACGACGCCTACAACGCCTTCCGGACCATCGGCGATCTGTTCGTCACCGGCCCGACCGGCACGAACGTCAACGACTTCAGAGCAATCATCGTACGATAGGTGGGCGAGCATGGCGAAGGCTACTGGTATTGGCGGCATTTTCTTCAGGGCGAAGGATACGGCAGCACTGGCGGAGTGGTACCGGACCCATCTCGGGGTCACTGACTTCTGGGAACAGGCGGCAGGGATGACGGTGTTCGCTCCGTTCAAGGAAGCGACGACCTACTTTCCCTCCGAAAAGCAGTGGATGATCAACTTCCGGGTTGATGATCTGGATGAACTGATGGCGCAGCTGCAGGCGGCAGGGATCGCCACCGAGACCCGCCCGGAGGAGTGGGATACGCCGGAAACCGGCCGGTTCTGCCGGATCGCCGATCCCGAGGGCAACCAGATAGAACTCTGGGAGCCGCCGGCGACCTGATCGCCCGGCTTGAATATGACGGCCGCTCCTGCTTGATAGCGGCCGATACAGCAGGGGTAAGGGGCATGGCCAAGAAGAAGATCGCCGTCATCGGGATCGGCAAGATTGCGCAGGACCAGCACCTGCCGGTGATCGAGAAGAGCAAGGACTTCACGCTCGCTGCCTGCGTCTCGACCCGGGGGATCGGGCATGGCGAGGTTCCTATCTTTCGGACGCCGGCCGAGCTTTACCGGGCAATGCCGGAGGTCAAGCTGGTGGCTATCTGCACGCCGCCCGGAGTGCGGCACGCCTATGTGCGCGAAGCGATCGACGCCGGCAAGGACGTGTTGCTGGAGAAGCCGCCGACGCCGACGATCACCGAGTTCCAGGACCTCGTCGCCTATGGCGAGAAGAAGAAGCGCGTGCTCTTCCAGACGTGGCATTCCCGTTTCAACGCAGCTGTGGACGCGGCGCGGCTGATCCTCAAGGACGAAGGCGTCACCTCGGTCCGCATCGACTGGCGCGAGAGCGTCCGCAAGTGGCATCCGGGGCAGGAATGGGTGTGGGAGCCGGGCGGCTTCGGCGTCTGCGATCCGGGCATCAATGCCATGTCGATCTTCACCCGGATCATGCCGTTCCCGGTCTTCGTCGAGAGCGCCAAGCTGCGCTTCCCCGCCAACCGGCAGACGCCGGTGGATGTCGAGATCGTCTTCAAGTCCAGCCAGAAGCATCAGCCGCAGATGAGCGCGGGTTTCAACTGGCTGGAAGAGTCGGGCGAGATCTGGACGATTGCGGTAGAGACGCGCAAGGGTACGCAGCTGAGACTCGAGAAGGGCGGTACCGTACTCCTCGTCGACGGCCGCGAGACGGTCGCCAATCCCTCGGAGGAGTACGAGGCAATCTACGAGCGTTTCGCCAAATTGCTGAAGAAGGGGAGGAGCGAGATGGACGGGTCGCCGCTACTGCTGATCGGCGATGCGTTCCTGCTCGGCTCGCGAGAGAACGTGGAAGAATTCCATTGGTAACCACAATCACGAGGAGCGCCGCATGCATGGCCTGATCGGCAGCTTCACAGCCCAGCCCGGCAAGCGGGATGAGCTGATCGCGCTGATGACGGCAAGCGTCGCCGACATGCCCGGCTGCCTCAGCTATATCGTCGCCCGCGACCCCGGTGACGCGGACAAGATCTGGATCACCGAGGTGTGGGAATCCGAGGCGCAGCACAAGGCGTCGCTGGAACTCCCGGTGGTTGCGGAAAGCATCAAGAAGGCGATGCCGCTGATCGCCGGTTGGGGCGAACACATCGTCACCGAGCCGGTCGGTGGCCACGGCCTCTGACACAGCGCCTGCCGCTTCCGCGGCGGCGCCAGCGACGCGAGGAAGCATCCATATGTACCAGACCCTGAACGGCTCGGCCCATCCACTGGCGGCCAAGGAACTGGCGATAGGCGCCGTGCCCGAGGATGAGCGTGTGTGGGTCCCGCAGGCGGAGGGCGTGTGGTTCCGGCCCCTGATGCTGAACACGCTGCAGGGCCAATGGTGCAACCTGCTGCGCGTGCGGCGGGCGGGCGTGCTTAGCCGCCACCTGCATCCGGCGCCGGTACATGGCTATGTGATCAAGGGGCGCTGGCATTATCTCGAGCATGACTGGGTGGCCGAGACGGGCTCTTACGTCTTTGAGCCGCCTGGAGAGATCCACACCCTCACCGTGCCCGAGGACTGCGCGGAGATGATCACCTTCTTCAACATCTCGGGCTGCATGGTCTATCTCGACGGCGACAACAAGCAGATCGGCTTTGAGGACGTGTTCACGAAGATCGACATGTGCCGCAAGCACTACGAGGCGGTGGGGCTGGGCGCGGACTATGTCGATCAGTTCGTGCGGTAAGGCAAAGTGTGCCCCTCACCCAGTCCTTCGGACCGCCCTCTCCCTTCAAGGGAAAGGTGAGCGGGCACGATCAAACCCTCTCGTCACCTCTCCCTCAGAGGTGAGGTCGCCGCGTAGCGGCGGGTGAGGGGGCCTCCTACGGATTGGAAGACCATCATGACAATTTGGGCCACTGAATTCTTCGCCGGCAGGACCGTGATCGTGACCGGCGGCACCTCCGGCATCGGCTTCGGGCTGGCCACCTCCTTCGCCGCGGCCGGCGCCGAGGTGCATGCGACGGGCGCCACAGAGGCCGAAGTCGCGGCGGCGGCCGCAGCAGCCGCCGACATCGAGTTCTCTGTGCTCGACGTGCGCAACAATGCCGCCGTCGATGCCTTCGCGGCGGGATTTGGCGGCATTGACGCCCTCTGCAATTGCGCCGGCGTCAACCTCCGGGCAGCGGAGTTCACGCCGGACGGCTTTGCCACCGTGCTCGACATCAACCTCAATGGCAGCATGCGCATGGCCACGGCCCTGCGATCGAAGCTCGAAGGCGGCGCCATCCTCAACATCGCCTCGCTGTTCGCATTCTTCGGGGCCGGCCACGCACCGGCCTATGCCGCCAGCAAGGGGGGCGTCGCGCAACTCACGAAGTCGCTGGCCCTTGCCTATGCCAAGGAAGGCATAAGGGTGAATGCGCTGGCCCCCGGCTGGATTGAGACGGCGATGACCGCGGTGCCGCGCGCCGATCCGGCGCGGAACGCGGAATTGATGGGGCGGACACCGCTCGGTCGCTGGGGGACGCCTGCCGACTTGGCACCGGCGGCACTGTTCCTGTGCTCGCCGCTCGCCGGCTACATCACCGGGGCAATCCTGCCGGTGGACGGCGGCTATCTGGCCGCCTGATCGCCCTCCTCCGGTCGCGCCTCCTCCGGCACCACCGGCGGGACGCAATAGTAGAGCGCCTGGTTGATGGCATAGAGGGACCCGGCAAGGGGGATGCCGTTCCGCTCCACCGGCGGGCCCGCCGCCGGATCCAGATAGGCGATGAAGCCGTGACGCAGCCTCTCGATCAGCGTCGAGACATCGCCGGTGACGCGGGCGCCATACGGCGTGGTGTCGGCCTCGGCCACGATCTCGAAGCTCTCCTTGTCCACATCGAGGCTCCAGCGTCCGGCATCGCCACCCGCGCGGCTGGTGTGGATATGGAGGCCGACGGTGAAGTCGTCCTCGCAGCGCACGGCGAGACAGGTGTAGCTGTCCGGGTTGGAGTCGGTGGCACAGGCGAGCGTTGCCCGGTCCCCCTCCCCGGGAAAGGGCGAGTAGTGCCAGCCCGGCTCCTGCGCCGGCACGGTGGTGACGGTGCAGAGCAGCAGGCAGGCGAGCGGCACGGTCCCCCTCACCTGCCTGCCTCCGTCAGCTCTCGCAGGTCCCCCGCACTCAGTTGCAGCCGGGCACTGCGGACCAGCGACTGAAGTTGCTCGACCGAAGTCGCCGAGGCGATCGGCGCCGCCACCCCCGGCTGGGCGGCCACCCAGGCCAGGGCGGTCTCGGCCGGCGCAGCCCCCGTGCGTGCGGCGACGGCATCAAGGGCAGCGAGGATGCGACGTCCCTTGTCGTCGAGGTACTTTGAGACCACGCCCTGCCCGCGCGGGCTCTTCCCTGCGTCTTCGTCCGAGCGATACTTGCCGGTCAGGAAGCCCTGCGCCAGCCCCGCATAGTGGATGCCCGAGATCTCCTCGCGCAGGCAGAGCTGCTGCACCGGCCCCTCGAACTTCTCGCGGGCATAGAGGTTGAACTCGTTCTGGATGGTTTCGTAGCGTGGCAGGCCCTCGCGCCTGGAAATGTCGAGCGCCTCGGAGAGCAGTGCCACGTCATGGTTCGAGGTGCCGATGTAGCGGACCTTGCCGGCCTTGATCAGCTTCTCGTGCGCCCGCAGCGTCTCCTCCTGCGGCGTCCGCGCGTCCGGCCAATGGCTCTGGTAGAGGTCGATATAGTCCGTCTGCAGGCGCCGGAGCGAGCCCTCCACCGCCTCCTCGATCCAACTGGCGGAGAGATCCTTGTGGCCCTGCCCCATGTCGGAGCCGACCTTGGTGAAGATGAGCACCCGATCGCGGTTGCCGCGCGCCTGCATCCAGCGGCCGATGATCTTCTCGCTGTCGCTGTCGTTGCCGGGCACCCAGCGAGAGTAGGAGTCGGCGGTGTCGATGGCGTTGAAACCGGCGTCGATAAAGGCATCCATGACGGCGAAGGACGTGGGTTCGTCCGCGGTCCAGCCGACGACGTTGGTGCCCAGGACGAGTGGCTCGATGTGGAGGTCGGAACGGCCGAGACGGCGCTTGGGCATGGGATACTCCTCGGGCGGTGCAGGGGGCGAGACAGTGTAGGACGGCGGCAGCGGCGCTGGCTAGGGTCGCGACTGGATCAGGTCCCAGCGGTTACCGTAAAGGTCCTCGAACACGGCCACGGTGCCGTAAGCTTCGTGCCGCGGCTCCTCGAGGAAGGTCACGCCGGCGGCAAGGAAGGCGGCGTGGTCGCGGGCGAAGTCGTCGGTCTCAAGGAAGAAGCCGACGCGCCCCCCGGTCTGGTCGCCGACACGCGCCAGCTGTTGGGGCCCGTCGGCCCGCGCAAGGAGCAGGCGCGCACCCGCACCCGCAGGACCGACGACCACCCAGCGCTTGCCGCCTCCGAGTTCGGCGTCGGAAAAAAGCGAGAAGCCGAGCTTGCCGCAGAAGAAGGCTATGGCGCGATCATAGCTGTCGACGACGAGAGCGACGGTGGCGAGTGCGAGCGGCATGGGGCGGATTGGCCACGTCGCAAGCGGCGGCGTCAAGAGTCGCGGCGCGGTGGATATTCCATCGCGACCGACGAGACCGGATTTTCGTTCCAGCATCCCGGAAGTTGACCATCCGGTAAAACTCCGCCATTGCGCGGCGGCGCAAAAACCGCTTTTGTGGCTCCCAAGCCGCCGGGCCCTGCCCGGCGGCGTAAAACAAAAGGGAGAATACCATCATGAAATTGATGAAAACTCTGCTCGCTGCCACCGCGATGACCGCGGCCATGGGCGGCGCCGCTTATGCCCAAACTCTCGTCTACTGCTCCGAGGGGTCGCCGGAAGGCTTCGATCCCGCACCCTACACCGCCGGTACCACGTTCGACGCCTCCTCGCGTCCGCTCTACAACCGACTGGTGCAGTTCGAGCGCGGTACGTCGCAGGTCGGCGAGGGTCTCGGGCTCGCGGAAAGCTGGGAGGTGTCGGAGGACGGCACGCAGTACACCTTCAAACTCAAACCCGGCATCAAGTTCCACTCCACCGATTATTTCACGCCCACGCGCGAGCTCAATGCAGACGACGTGGTGTTCTCGTTCGCGCGCCAGAACGATCCCGACCATCCGTGGCACGAATACACCTCCGGCATCACCTGGGAGTACTTCAACTCCATGTCGATGCCTGACCTGATCGAGAGCATCGAGAAGGTCGACGACATGACGGTGCGCTTCAACCTGACCCGTCCGGAAGCGCCGTTCATCGCCAATATGGCGATGGATTTCGCGTCGATCCTTTCCAAGGAATATGCCGACCAGCTGGAAGCTGCGGGAACCATGGAGCTGCTCAACCAGCAGCCGATCGGCACCGGACCGTTCCAGTTCGTCGACTATCAGCAGGACGCGGCGATCCGCTACCAGGCATTCGAGGACTACTGGGGTGAAGTCCCGGAGATCGAGAACCTCGTCTACTCGATCACCATCGAGCCGTCGGTCCGCACGCAGAAGCTGCTCGCGGGCGAATGCCACATCATGCCCTATCCGAATCCGGCAGACGTCGCGATGCTGCAGGACAACGCCGACATCACGGTGATGGAGCAGCAGGGTCTCAACGTCGGCTATCTCGCCTACAACACCCAGATGGAGCCGTTCGACGACCCCCAGGTCCGCAAGGCCCTGAACATGGCGATCAACAAGGAGGCCATCCTTGAGGCGGTGTTCGAGGGTGCCGGACAGGCAGCCAAGAATCCGATCCCGCCGACCATGTGGTCCTACAACGACGACATCGAAGACGATCCCTACGATCCGGAAGCCGCCCGCCAGATGCTCGCCGATGCGGGCGTCGAGAACCTGACCATGAACATCTGGGCGATGCCGGTCAGCCGGCCGTACAACCCGAACGCCCGCCGCATGGCCGAGCTGATCCAGGCCGACTTCGCCGAGATCGGCGTCGACGCCGAGATCGTCTCCTACGAGTGGGGCGAGTATCTCGAGCGCTCGAGCGCCGTCGACCGCGACGGTGCCGTGCTCCTGGGCTGGACGGGCGACAACGGCGATCCGGACAACTTCCTTGCCGTGCTGCTCGGTTGCGATGCCGTCGGCAGCGCCAACCGTGCGCAGTGGTGCAACGAGGAGTTCGATGAACTGATCCAGGCGGCGAAGGTCACCGCGGATCAGGACGAGCGGGCCGAGCTCTACAGGCAGGCACAGGTCGTGTTCAAGGAGCAGGCTCCGTGGGCGACCATCGCGCACTCGGTCGTGTTCATGCCGATGCGGAACGAGGTCCAGGGCTACGTCATGGACCCCCGCGGTGCCCACGAGTTCGACAACGTGACGCTGGCCGAATAAGGCCAACGCATCGGGAGGGCACCGCCATGCGGTGCCCTCCCGGGCACATCCCATGCTCCGCTTCCTGCTTTACCGTCTGGCGCTGATCATCCCGACCTTCTTCGGGATCACCCTTGTCGCCTTCTCCTTCGTGCGCGTGCTGCCGGGCGACCCCGTGCTGCTGCTTGCCGGCGAGCGCGGCCTCACGGAGGAGCGCTATCAGCGGCTGCTGGAGCAATTCGGCTTCGACCAGCCGATCTGGGTGCAGTACTTCAACTACCTCGTGGGCCTGTTCCAGGGAGACTTCGGCCTCTCAATCACCACCAAGCGGCCGGTCCTCGACGACTTCTTCACGCTGTTTCCGGCAACGTTGGAGCTCGCCTTCTTCGCCATTCTGTTCGCGGTCGTCCTCGGCATCCCCGCCGGGATCATCGCGGCCGTCCGCCGCGGCACCGTCGTCGACCAGGTGACCATGGGGACCGCCCTCACCGGCTACTCCATGCCGATCTTCTGGTGGGGGCTGCTGCTGATCATCCTGTTCTCCGGCATGCTCGGCTGGACGCCGGTCTCCGGTCGTATTTCGCTGGTCTATTTCTTCCCGACGGTTACCGGATTCATGATCGTCGATGCGATTCTCTCCGGACAGGCGGGCGCCGTGCAATCGGCGCTCATGCACCTCATCCTGCCGACCATCGTGCTCGGGACCATCCCGCTGGCGGTGATCGCGCGGCAGACGCGCTCCGCCATGCTCGAGGTGCTGGGCGAGGACTATGTCCGCACGGCGCGGGCCAAGGGGCTGTCGCCGAAGCGGGTGATTGGCCTGCACGCCCTGCGCAACGCGCTGATCCCGGTGATCACCACGATCGGGCTGCAGGTCGGCGTGCTGATGGCGGGCGCCATCCTCACCGAGACCATCTTCTCCTGGCCGGGCATCGGCAAATGGATGGTGGATTCGATCTCGCGCCGCGACTATCCGGTGGTGCAGGGCGGCCTGGTTCTGATCGCCGGCTTCGTGATGCTCGTCAACCTCACGGTCGACCTGCTCTACGGGCTCATCAACCCCCGCATCCGGCATCAGTAGCGGAGGGCGCCCATGACCGACAGACTGGAAGCGGAAGCCGGGACGCCGATCCCGGGCCATACCTCGGTCTGGCGCACCCGTGCCGACATGCTGCGGGAGTTCTGGCACTACTTCATCCAGAACCGGGGCGCCGTGATCGGCCTGGTGGTGATCGTCCTGTTGGTGCTGACCGCGGCATTTGCGCCACTCATCGCGCCGCATTCACCCGACCAGCAGTATCGTGAAGCGTTCCTCAAGCCGCCGTTCTGGGTCGAAGGCGGCAGCACGGCCTTTCTGCTCGGCACCGACGCCGTCGGTCGGGATATCCTGTCGCGCCTAATTCACGGAGCGCGCTTCTCGCTCTCGATCGGGGCGGTGGTGGTGGTGCTGTCGCTGAGCAGCGGCATCCTGATCGGCCTGATCGCCGGCTATGCCCGCGGCTGGGTAGACTCGCTGATCATGCGGGTGATGGACGTGATCCTGGCCTTCCCCTCGCTGCTGCTGGCACTGGTGCTGGTCGCCGTGCTCGGGCCGGGGCTGGTCAATGCGATGATCGCCATCGCCATCGTACTGCAGCCGCATTTCGCGCGACTGACGCGGGCGGCGGTGATGAGTGAGAAGAACCGCGAATACGTCGTGTCGGCACGCGTCGCCGGCGCCGGACACCTCAGGTTGATGTTCGTAACCATCCTGCCCAACTGTCTGGCGCCGCTGATCGTCCAGGCGACGCTCAGCTTTTCCACCGCGATCCTCGATGCAGCGGCGCTCGGCTTCCTCGGCATGGGAGCGCAGCCCCCGACGCCGGAATGGGGCACCATGCTGGCCGAGGCCAGGGAGTTCATCCTCCGCGCCTGGTGGGTCGTGACCTTCCCGGGCATCGCGATCCTGATCACCGTGCTCGCCATCAACCTCGTGGGCGACGGGCTGCGCGACGCGCTCGATCCGAAGCTGAAGCGGAGCTGAGGATGCCCCTGCTCGAAATCCGGAACCTGACCGTTTCCTTCGATACCTCGATCGGGGAGTTCTTCGCCGTCAGGGGGATCGACCTCCATGTCGAGGAACGCGAAGTGCTCTCCATCGTCGGGGAATCGGGCTCAGGGAAATCGGTGGCGATGCTGGCAGTGATGGGGCTGCTGCCGGCATCGGCGACGGTCCGCGCGGACGTGATGGAATTCGAGGGCAAGAACCTGCTGGCGCTCAGCGATGCCGATCGGCGCCGCATCATCGGCAAGGACATCGCGATGATCTTCCAGGAGCCGATGTCGAGCCTCAACCCGTGCTTCACGATCGGCTTCCAGATCGACGAGATGTTGGCCGAGCACACCGACCTCGATGCCCGCGCCCGTCGTACCCGCACCATCGAACTGCTGCAGTCGGTCGGCATCAGCGATGGCGAGGAGCGGCTGAAGTCGTACCCGCACCAGATGTCCGGGGGACAGTGCCAGCGCGTGATGATCGCCATGGCGACCGCGTGCAACCCGAAGCTGCTGATTGCCGACGAACCCACGACCGCCCTCGATGTCACGATCCAGAAGCAGATACTCGACCTCTTGATGCAGCTACAGATCGATCACGGCATGGGCCTCATCATGATCACCCACAACATGGGAGTGGTCGCGGAAACGGCCGACCGCGTGGTCGTCCAGTACAAGGGCCGCAAGGTCGAGGAGGCGGGCGTCCTCGAGCTGTTCGAGGCGCCCAAGAGCCCCTACACCCGGGCCCTGCTGTCGGCACTGCCGGAAAAGGCAGTTGGCGACCGACTGCCGGTGATCGAGGAGTTCTCGATGGACGATCTGGAGGTGCCGTATTGAGCGAAATCGTCCTCGAGGCACGGAACCTGGTCCGCGACTATCGCAGCGGGGGCGGCCTGTTCGGGCGCGAGCGGGTCGTTCATGCGCTCAAGGGCGTGAGCCTCAAAGTCGAAAAGGGCAAGACGCTGGCTGTGGTTGGTGAGTCCGGCTGCGGCAAGTCGACCCTCGCCCGCATCATCACCATGATCGATGCGCCGACCTCCGGGGAACTGCTGATCGACGGCAAGCCCGTCGACATCGCCCGGCAAGGGCTCACCAAGGAGATGCGCCGCAAGGTCCAGATTGTGTTCCAGAACCCCTATGGCTCGCTCAATCCGCGCCAGAAGATCGGCGACGTGCTGGCTGAACCACTGCTGCTCAACACCGACATGCCGGCGGCAGAGCGGCGCGAGCGGGCCATGGAGATGCTGGTCAAGGTCGGCCTCGGGCGCGAGCACTTCAACCGCTACCCGCACATGTTCTCGGGGGGCCAGCGGCAGCGCATCGCCATTGCCCGGGCGCTGATGGTCAACCCCTCGCTGCTGGTGCTGGACGAGCCGGTGTCGGCGCTGGATCTCTCGGTCCAGGCACAGATCCTCAACCTGCTGGCCGACCTGCAGGACGAGTTCCAGTTGACCTATGTCTTCATCTCCCACGACCTCTCGGTCGTCCGCTACATCGCGGACGAGGTGATGGTGATGTTCTTCGGCGAGGTGGTGGAGTATGGCAGCCGCGACACCGTCTTCGCCGACCCCCAGCACGAGTATACCCGGACGCTGTTCGCGGCGACGCCGCGGGCGGATGTCGAAAGCATCCGGGCGCGGCTGCAGCGCAAGGCGTCAGTGACCGCCTAATCGGCGACCGCCACTTGCCGCCCGTCGCGGCTCGATTCCAGCAGGGCATCGATCAGGCGGTGGACGCGGAGCGCCGTTCGGCCGTTCGACAGCGGGTCGCGATCGGAGCGGACCGCGTCCACGAACTCCGCAATCTGCGCCTGATGCCAGTCGAAGGGGAAGGCCATGGGATCGGCGCCGCCACCGGAGGCATTGGGCGGCTCCCCATGCACTTCGTGCCGCCCGTCCTGCCAGTCGAGCGTCAGGGTGCCGGCGGCGAGAATCGCGGTGGCGCGGTCGCAGGCGAGCACCAGGCGTTCGGCGCCCCCCGGATAGAAGGCGGTGGTCGCCATCAGCGCCCCGGCGGCGCCGTTGGCGAAGCGGAGGCCGGCGCCGACGAAATCCTCGGTCTCCATGCGGTGGATGCCGGTGGTGGAGGCGATCGCCGCGACGCTCGCCACCGGGCCGCAGAGGCTGAGCATCAGGTCGAGCGAGTGGATGGCCTGGGTCAGCAGGACGCCACCGCCGTCCTGGGCCAGCGTGCCACGGCCGGGCTGGTCGTAGTAGCTTTGCGGACGCCACCACGGGACATCGAGGTGCACGGCGTGCAGCGCCCCGAGGCTGCCATCCTGCAGCAGCCGGTCCAGCTGGCGTGAGCCCGCGCGGAAGCGATGCTGGAAAATGACGCCGAGACGGACGCCGGCGGCCTCGCAGGTCTCGACGATGCGCCGGGCAGCGGCAGTCGTGCGCTCCACCGGCTTTTCCATCAGCACGTGCTTGCCGGCGGCCGCCGCCGCGGCGACGATCTGCTCGCGGGCATTGGGCGGCGTCAGCACCAGCAGCGCATGAACCGCCGGGTCCTGCAGCAGCGCCTCGAGCGAGGTAGCCTCCGGGAAACCATATTCGGTGCAGAAGTCGCGGCGCTGCTCGGCATCCCGCCGGAAGACGCCGCGCACCGCAACCAATCCGGCAAGTGCCTGTAGCGCCAAGGCATGCGGCTTACTCGCCATGCCCGCGCCGACCACACCGATGCCGAAAAGTTCCCGTGCTGGACTGCCTGTCACCTGTTTGCCTCTTGACGTTGAAAACCGAAAATTGCTGTAGGACGATCACCTTCATAACCAAATCGCGCCACAATTGCAGTGCTCCTTCCACGCCTGTGAGGGCTCCGGGGCGCATCGGGCCAGCATCTCTCGCCGCAATCGGTGCGAGGGTGTTGGCCGCAACATTCGGAACGCAGTCCAGATCGCAGGATAAAGGTTTCCTGCCGCCGCTCATCCTAGCTAGTCGCGCGGCGGACGGGGCTGGGCAGGGGGTGAATTCATTCGCTCCCTGCCCCCGCCATTCCTCGAATTTAAACAGGAAATTAAGCGGCCAAACCTAGGCTTCCGGTCATGCGGAGCGTGGGTGAAGAGAGTGACCGTTAAGGACGAGGCGCGGCCAACGCTCCAGAAGGGGCCGAAACCGCGCCGCGACCGGGACCGCTCCTCGGCCCGCCGCAGCCCCCTCACCATGTTCCGGTACTGGGTCGCCCTGCCGGCTGTTGTCGTCTATGTCGGCGTCTGCGTCCTGGTGCTGACCAGCCTCAGCCTGATGACGGCCGAACTGAACCGCATCGATTGGGAGCGGGACCGGAATGCGGTGGTCGCCGCTACGGCGTCGTTCCTGCAGCAGCTGGCCCACACCGCATCGGACGAGGCCACCTGGACGGAGGCCTATCTCAACACCTACGTCCTCGACAACCTTGCATGGCTGGACGGCACCTGGGGCAACAGCGCCCGGAGCGGCGACAACTTCGACACGGTGATGGTCACCGATGTAGAGGGCAACATCCAGTTCGGGGAAAGCCGTCGCGGCCCGCTGGCCGGCAACATCTCCAACCATTTCAGCGCACCCAAGGAACTGTTGGCGGCGCTCGACCAGACGGCCGATCCGGACAGCGGGAGCAGCATCGCCCGCTTCTCCCAGACCGGGGCCGGTACCTGGGGACTGGCTGCGGCGGTGATCCGCAGTTCGAACGGCCAATCCTCCGTACCGCACGCCGAACGACGCATCCTCTGGCTGGCCAAGCAGCTCGACCCGGATGTGCTGAAGCAAGTCGGCACGCGCTTCCAGATTCCGGTGCCGCGGCTCGCGACGGAACCCGCCGAGGGCGAGGATTTCATCACGCTTGCCGATGCCGCGGGCGCCCAGGTCGCGGGCCTAGCCTGGCAGCCACTGCGGCCCGGCGACGGTGCCTTTGCGCGTGCCGCCAGCGTCGCCTCACTGGTGCTGCTGGGGGTCGGCATCCTGGTGGTCGCCGTCCTGACCGCCTTCCGCCGCTCCGTCGAGCGGCGGGCGGAAGCTGACGAGCGGGAGTGGATCGATGCCCGCTACGATGCCGGGACCGGGCTGCTGAACGGCTTCGGGCTCGAGGAGAGGCTGGCGCGCCAGATGCCGAAACGTGGCGGACAGGTGACGATCGCGGTCGCCAGCATCGAGCTGGAGGGCTTGCGGCAGGTCATCGACTCCTATGGCCACGAGACCGCCGAGCATCTTCTGGACAGGCTGGCCGACCAGATCGATGCCGGCATCGAGGGCCGGGCATTGTTCGCCCGCATGAGCCCCGACACCTTCATGCTTTGCCGCACCGGGGAGGACGCAGGAGACCTGATCCGGGAGTTCTCCCGCATCGTCGTCGACATCCTCGGAGAGCCGCTTGCGCTGGGCGACTTGCGCTTGAAGCTCAGCAGCAGCATCGGGATCGCGGAGGGGGTATGCGAGCGGGAAACCATCGGGGAAGCGCTGCGGATGGGTGCTTCCGCCTCGCAGCATGCGCGGGAAACCGGCGGCAACCAGATCGTCGACTACGAACGATCGATCGATGAGCAGCGGCAGCGGCGGCTGGAGCTGCAAGCCGACATCCGGCGCGGTCTCGACGAGGACGAGTTTGATGTCGAGTACCAGCCAATCTTCGACTTTTCGAGCCAGGTTCTGGGCGGCGTCGAAGCGCTGGTGCGGTGGAAGCGGCGTGCCGGCGGCCCACTGTCGCCTGCCGAGTTCATTCCCGCCGCCGAGGCCTCGGGACTGATCGAAGACCTGGGAATGTTCGTCATGCGCCGCGCGTGCCGCGACATCGCGCAATTCCCGTCGCTCAAGCTCTCGGTCAACGTTTCGACCGTACAATTCCGCAATCCCAAGCTGGCGCAGCAGATCGACCGCATCCTCCTCGCCAACAACTTTCCGGCCCACCGGCTGCAGCTCGAGATCACCGAGAGCTTCCTGCTGGCGCAACCGGCGCGGGCCCGAAACGCCATCGAAGAGCTGCGCTCGCGCGGCATCGCCATCGCCCTCGACGACTTCGGCACCGGCTTTGCCTCCATCGGCTATCTCCGGGAATTCCAGTTCGACCGGGTCAAGCTCGACCGCTCGCTGGTGGACCAGATCGACCTCGACCCGGTGAAGTCGGCACTGGTGGAATCAACGATGGTGTTCGCTTTCGCCATGGGTCTCTCGGTCACCGCAGAAGGCGTGGAGCGGCACGAGGAGGCGCGGGCGCTGACGCGGGTAGGCTGCCGCGAGTTCCAGGGCTATCTGTTCTCGAGGCCGCTGCCGCTGGAGGCACTGCACCGGCTGCTGCGCAGCGACACGCCCTCCCTGCGTCTCGCAGGTTAGGCCTTGTCGCCGCAGTTCCGGCAGCATCCGCGCAGCTCGATGGTCGTTCGCTGCGGCGTGAAGCCTTGGCTGGAGGCCCACTCCCGCAGACGCTCGGTCACGGCTTCATCGGCGAACTCGTCGACCCGCCCGCAGTGCGAGCAGATGGCGAAGGCGGTGGTCCCGGCATCTCCCGAATGGGCGCCGGCATCAGCACAGCAGACAAAGGCGTTCAGGGACTCGAGGCGGTGGGCGAGACCTTGGTCGATCAGCTTTTCGAGGGCGCGATAAACCTGCAGCGGGGCCCGCAGGCCTGCCTCACGCAGCCGGTCGAGGATGTCGTAGGCCGAGAGCGGCGACTCCGCGCGGTTCAGCGTCTCCAGTACCAGTTCCTGGTTGCGCGTCAGATCCGGCGGCAGTTCGTGCCGGTGACCGGCGTGGTTGTGGGCCATCAGACCGGCTCCCTCCGGCGTGGTCGCAGCCGGTACAGCGGCGCCGCCATCGCGAGGAGAAACAGGACCAGCGCGGCGACGACGATCGAGGGGCCGGAGGGTGTGTCGTACTGGAGGGACCCGAAGAGGCCGCCGCAGACGGCGAGCACGCCAGCCAGGGCCGCAATGACCGCCATCTGCTCGGGGGTGGCGCTGAGCCGGCGGGCGGTGGCGGCGGGAATGATCAGCAGCGACGTGATGAGCAGCACACCGACGAGCTTCATGGCGATGGCAATGACCGAAGCGAGCAGGAGCATGAGGATGACCTTGGCCGCCTCCGGTCGCAACCCCTCGGCTTCCGCCAGTTCGGCATTGACCGTCGCCGCCAGCAGTGGCCGCCACAACCAGACCAAGAGGGCGAGGATGACGGCACCGCCGCCATAGATCAGAACAATATCGGTGACGGTGACGGCGAGGATGTCACCGAAGAGGAAGCCCATGAGGTCGATGCGGACCCAGGTCATGAAGGTCACCAGCACCAGCCCGATGGCAAGGGTCGAATGCGAGAGGATGCCGAGCAGGGCATCGGCCGAGAGCTGGTTGCGGCGCTGCAGCAGCAGCAGGGCGAGCGAAACCAGCGCGGCGACGAGAAAGACGCCGACCGAGAGGTTGATCTCTAGCAGAAAGGACAGGGCGACACCCAGCAGGGCCGAATGCGCCATGGTGTCGCCGAAATAGGCCATGCGGCGCCAGACCACGAAGCAGCCGAGTGGTCCGGCGATCAGCGCCACGCCGATGCCGGCGACCAGTGCCCGAATGAAGAAGTCGTCAAGCATGGGTGCCACTGTCCAGAGCTCGGGTAATGGGCACCATCTCCCCAGGTCCACAGAGGTGTACCCTCCCCCTTGCGGGGACCGATGGGCAGGTGCCTGGCCACGAAAGCTCATCCATGCGCATGGCCCTCATGCTGATGCGCGTCGGCAAGGTCGAGGCGCCCGTCCGCCGCACGCACCTGTCCGTCCGGCAGATGCGTGTGATCGTGGTGGTGCTGGTAGATGGCGAGCGTCGCCGCCGCCCGCGCCCCGAAGAGCTGCAGGTATTCCGGGCTGCGTGCCACCAGCTCGGGGGTGCCGCGGCAGCAGACGTGGCCGTTCAGGCAGACCACGGTGTCGGTCTCGGCCATCACCACGTGCAGATCGTGCGAGATCAGCAGCACAGCGCATCCGGTCTCGTCGCGCACCTGCTTGATCAGCTCGTAGAGCGCGACCTCGCCCGAGAAATCGACTCCCTGCACCGGCTCGTCGAGGACCAGGAGATCGGGGCGGCGGATCATGGCCCGGGCGAGCAGCGCCCGCTGGAATTCTCCCCCCGAAAGCTGCTGCACGGAAGCGCCCGCCAGATGGGCTATGCCGACCGCCGCCAGCGCCACATCAACCGCCGCAGCGGGATGGTTGCCGGTCAGCGTCAGCAGGCGCCGAACCGAGAGCGGCAGCGTCCAGTCGATGAAGAGCTGCTGCGGCACATAGCCGACGGTGAGGCCCGGCAGCCGGTCCACCTGCCCCGCATCGGGCCGGAGCACGCCGGTGACCAGCTTCGCCGTCGTCGATTTTCCCGAGCCGTTGGGCCCGATGAGGGTGACGATCTCGCCCCGGCGCACGACGAGGTCGACGCCGCGGACGAGCCATCGGCCCTCACGCCTGACCCCTGCCCCCTGCAGTTCGACCACCGTCTGGTGGCTAGCCCTTGCGTCCATCGACTGCTGCCCGGTCCTGCTTGCGATGCCGATCTTCATACGTTATAGCGTTACGCGGTTAAAGTGTAATGTCATAACATTTCAGTCATTGGAGGCTCCCTTGCGGCTTTTCCCGATCACTCTCTGTGCGATTGCGGGTTTGACATTGCCGGCGCATGCCGAAGTGCCGGCGGTGGTTGCCAGCATCAAGCCGATCCATGCGCTGGTCGCGACGGCGATGGGCGAGCTCGGGACGCCGGCGCTGATCGTCGATGGCAGCGGCTCGCCCCATACCTACAGCCTCAAGCCGTCGGATGCGGAGGCGCTGGAAGCTGCCGATCTCGTGTTCTGGACCGGCCCCAGCTTCGAGCTCTTCCTGCGGGAGGCGCTGCCGTCGCTGTCCGCGGACGCCCAAATCGTCGCCCTTGCCGACGCTCCCGGTCTTGAACTGCTGCCGGTGCGCGCGGGCGGTGCATTCGAGGCGCACGAGCATCACGATCATGATGAGCATGAGCATGAGCATGAGCATGAGCATGAGCATGAAGGGGGAGCCGAAGACGATGGGCATGGCAATGACCAACACGACCACGCGGACGGCGAGATGGACCTGCACTTCTGGCTCGACCCGCAGAATGGACGGCTGATGCTGCAGGCGATCGCTGCCGCTCTCGCCGAGGTCGACCCAGACAACGCCGCCACCTATGCGGCCAATGCCGCAGCTGGGGCGGCGGATCTCGCGGACCTCGAGCAGGAACTGCGTGAGGCACTGGCTCCGGTTGCCGATCAGCGGTTCATCGTCTTCCACGACGCCTACCAGTACTTCGAGCGGCGCTTCGGACTGGAAGCGGCAGGATCGATCACCGTTTCGCCCGACACCATGCCGGGCGCCCGGCGGATCGGCGAGCTCCGTCAGCACATCAGCGATACCGGCGTCGTTTGCGTCTTTGCCGAGCCGCAATTTGAACCCTCGATCATCGCCGCCATTATCGAAGGGACGGAGGCCCGTGCCGGCATGCTGGACCCGGAGGGTGCCGGGCTCGAGCCGGGACCGGAGATGTACCAGGCGCTGCTGCGCGGCCTCGCCGACGATTTCACCGACTGCCTGAGCGGGAGCTAGGATGCACGACGTCATCATCATCGGCGGCAGCTTTGCCGGCCTGACGGCCGCAACGCAACTCGGGCGGGCGCGGCGGGACGTGCTGGTGCTTGACACGGGCTTGCCGCGAAATCGCTTCTCGGAGGCCGCACACGGGCTGCTCGGCCATGACGGAAAGCCGCCGGCCGATATCCTCGAAGCGGCGCGTGAGCAACTGGGCGTCTATGGCAGCGTCACCATTCGCGATGCCGAGGCCGCTGCGGCCAGCCGCAGCGATGGGGGCTTCGCCGTCGAGACGGCGGACGGTGACACCGTCCGCGGCCGCAAGCTGATCCTCGCCCATGGGGTAAGCGACCAGCTGGCGCCGATACCCGGCCTCGCCGAATGCTGGGGCCGCACGGTGCTGCATTGCCCCTACTGCCACGGCTTCGAAATGGCCGACCGGCGCCTCGGCATGCTGGTACGACGCGGCATGGAGCTGCAGCTGGCGCGCCTCTACCGGGATTGGAGCAGCCAGCTGACCATGTTCAGCAACGGCGCCATCGTGGATGACCTGGTGCGCGCGGGGCTGGACGAACTAGGCGTGCCGCTGGTCGAGAGCCTGGTGCTGCGGATCGATCACGAAGAAGGGCACCTGAAGGCCGTGGAGACGGCGGACGAGCAGGTGCAGCTCGACGCGCTGTTCGCCCCCGCGCCGACAGACTTCACCAGCCGCATCGGGATCGACCTCGGCTGCGCCGTCGACGAGGGCCCGGTCGGACCGTTCTTCACCACCGACGGACACGGGCTGACCAGCGTCGACGGCGTTTACGCCGCCGGCGACATCATCCGCCAGGCTCACAGCCTCGGGTTCGCCGTGGCCGACGGCGTGGCAGCTGGTGTTGCCGCCCACCACGCGCTGCTCGAAGCAAGCTAGCGCAGGGGCCCCTTGAAAACGAAAAAAGCGCCGAGGCCGATCAGCCCGAAACCGATCCCGTGGTTCCAGGTCAGCCGCTCGCCGAGGTAGAAGACGGCAAAACCGGCAAAGACTGTCAGGCTTATGACCTCCTGAAGGGTCTTGAGCTCCGCGGCGGAATAGGTGCCGTAGCCGATGCGGTTGGCGGGTACCGCCAGCCAGTATTCGATCAGCGCGATGCCCCAGCTCACCATGACCGCGACCCAAAGCGCGGCGTGCGGGAACTTCAGGTGGCCGTACCAGGCGACGGTCATGAAGAGGTTAGACGCAACGAGCAGCACGATCGGCATGATCGCAGAGTAGCTGAACTGCATCCGGGCACCGGGAGGCGAATCGACGGGTGATGCCAATTGGCCTCCATTCGGCAATCTGCCGCAAGGGGCCGGTCGTCAGGCTATCCCCGCCCGATCTCCGGTAGCGTCAGACGCGCGGGCCGTCCCACGGCTCTTCGTCGTCTTCCTGCGTGTCCCCGACCCGAACGATCTCGATTTTGACACGCGCCACGAGGCCGGTGACGGCACCCAGCACGGCCAGCCACGGCGCCGCCAGCGCCACCACGCCGCCGGTCACGGCGCCGACAGTGAGGGGCAGTTCGAGGAATACGTCCCCTTTCTCGGAACGGATACGGAGGAGGCGGACATTGCCTTCCTTGATGAGTTCGTCGACGCGCCCGACAAGGTCCTTTGCCGCTACCTCGATTTCCTCGGTAAAGCTCTTCCGGCGGTCGCCGCCGCTGTTATCGTCCATCTCCGTTCCTTCCATCTCCCGGCCGCCGACCCGCGGTCCGTGCCAATTGACCTTCAGGTCCGCCCATGTCACTTCTATATGGTGCTGGTTCCCCGACCCGCCAAGGGAAGGGGATCAAAAGGGAACACGGTGCGGCGTACCCATCAGGGACCAAGACCGTGGCTGCCCCCGCAACTGTAAGCGGCGAGTTTCGTCCGATCATGCCACTGGCGCGAGCCGGGAAGGCCGGACGCCACAGCGACCCGCGAGCCAGGAGACCTGCCGGCACCATCACGGGGTGAACCCGAGTTCCACGTGCACACGGAGGGTGTCCGCACATGAATGCCACGAACCTTACAGCCACTTCGGCTGTCCAATCCCTTTCGCTCTCCCAGCGCCTTGTTGCCGCTGGCCTGGCGCTGCTGCTCGGCCTGACGCTGCTCATGGGCACCGGCTTTGCAGGCGACTATCGCCTCCACAACGGCGCTCACGATACACGCCACGCCATGGGCTTTCCCTGCCACTAAGGCAGGTGTCGAAGGGATCACATCGATGTTCCGCAATCTGTTTGCAGCTGCGGTTGTCGCAGCGCTTTGTGCTGGCCTGCTTTTCACGCTGATCCAGCAGGTGCGTCTGACGCCGCTCATAATCGCCGCCGAGTCCTTCGAGGGTGCACCGGAGGCGCATACCCACGCCGCCGAGGCGGTTCCCCACACGCACGAGGACGGAACGGTCGCCCACAGCCACGGCGACGACGAGTGGATGCCGCAGGACGGCATCGAGCGCACCGGTTACACGGTGCTCGCCAATGTTCTCGCCGCCGCCGGCTACGCGCTGGTGATCGGCGCCGTGGCGTTGCTCGCCGGGCTGCCGATCAATGGAAAGACGGGCTTCCTCTGGGGCATCGGCGGCTACGCAGCCTTCAGCCTGGCTCCGGCCTTCGGGTTGCCGCCTGGCCTGCCGGGCATGGCCGTCGCCGATACCCTGGCGCGGCAGGTCTGGTGGTGGAGCGCAGCCATTGCCACCGGCGCCGGCTTGCTTGCCGTCGCCAGGTGGCGCACCTCCTGGGCTGTTGGCCTAGCCGCCGTGCTGATCGCCCTGCCGCACGTCATCGGTGCGCCGCAGCCGCCCGACGAGGCGACGGCAGTGCCCGCCAATCTGGCGGTCGGCTTCGCGGCGGCAGTGCTGTTCGCCAATGCCGCGATGTGGGTCGCGCTCGGAGTCGTCTTCGGCTTCGTCGCCGATCGTCTCGCCGCCCGCTCGCCGGGCCCGGCAGTCGCAGGAGCGACCGTATGAGCAAAATACCCGTCACCGTCATCACCGGCTTTCTCGGGGCCGGCAAGACCACCCTCATCCGGCACCTGCTCGGCCACGCCGGGGGGAGGCGCATCGCACTGATCATCAACGAGTTCGGCGACCTCGGCGTCGACAAGGAGGTGCTCGCCGGCTGCGGCGACGAGACCTGCCGCGAGGAGGACATGATCGAGCTCGCCAATGGCTGCATCTGCTGCACGGTGGCGGAGGACTTCATCCCCACCATGCAGCAGCTGCTGAGCCGCCCGGACCGGCCCGACCACATCGTCATCGAGACCTCCGGCCTCGCCTTGCCGCAGCCCCTGATCCGGGCCTTCAACTGGCCCGAAATCAAGTCGGAGGTGACCATCGACGGCGTCGCCACGGTGGTCGACGCGGCGGCGCTGGCGGAGGGGCGCTTCGCGAGCAATGAGGCGGCGGTGGACGCACAGCGCCGGGCCGACGCCATGCTCGATCATGAGACGCCGCTCGGGGAGCTGTTCGAGGACCAGCTGGTTGCCGCGGACCTCGTCGTCGTCAACAAGACCGACCTCGTCGAGGCGGCGGCACTCGATGGGATCGAGCAATCCCTCCGTGCCGAGATGCGGCCGGGCACCGGCCTCATCCGCGCCCGCAACGGCCATATCGACGTCGCGGCGCTGCTGGGGCTCGGCCTTGCCACCGAGGACAATCTCGCGGGTCGGGAAAGCCATCACGAGCTGGAGCACGGCGGCGAGGGCCACGAGCACGACGACTTCGACAGCTTCACGCTGCGCCTGCCGGCCACGGTCAGCCGTGAGCACCTGCTCACGACTATCGAGGCCACCATCCGCAGCCACGACGTGCTGCGGCTCAAGGGCTTCGCTGCCGTTCCCGGCGCCGCCGCGCGGCTCGCGATCCAGGCGGTCGGCCCAAGGCTCAACAGCTGGTTCGACCGTCCGTGGAAGGACGGGGAGGCGCGCGAGACCGCACTGGTGGTGATCGGCGAAAGCCCGCTCGACCGGGCGGCGATCAGCGCCAGCCTGCAAGGCACCGCCGGCGCCAGCTGATGCACCTCCTCGCCGCCCAGGCGGGCGCCCTGCAGCAGGAGGGCGAGGCCATCGACCTCGGTCAGACGCCGGCGCCCATCGTCTTCGCCTCGGCTGCCGACAGCGAGTTGGCGATGCTGGCGGGGGCGGCGGACCGGGCGGGCTGCGACGAACTGCGGCTCGCCAACCTGCTGCGGCTCGGCCACAACCTCTCTGTCGACCTCTGGATCGAGAAGACGGTCCGGCACGCCCGGCTGGTGGTGGTGCGGCTGCTGGGCGGCGCCAGTTACTGGCAATATGGGGTCGACGAGCTGATAGCGCTGGCGCTGCGGGGGACGACCGGCCTCGTGCTGCTCCCGGGGGACGCCAACCCGGATCCGATCCTGCGGGACCGCTCGAGCATCCACCCCGACGACTGGTCGCGGCTGCACGCGCTGTTCACGGCGGGCGGGCCGGACAACGCAGACGCGCTGCTGGCTGCGTTCGCACTGCTGTCTCAGTCGTCTCCCTCCCCCACCGCGGGGAGGGATCAAGGGTGGGGGGAGCCGAACGCGCCGGGCTCTCCGCCCCCCACCCCCGACCCCTCCCCGCAAGGGGGAGGGAGACGACTGCAAGACCTTGCGCCCAACCCCTTCCCCCGCTTCGGCCTCTGGTATCCTGGCGAGGGGATGGTGGAGGCGGAGGCGCTGGCCGCGCGCGCGGGAGCAGCCGCGCCGGTCTACATCCCCCTCCTCTTGTACCGCGCCGCCCTGGAAGGCGCCGGCACCGCGACCCTCGAAGCATTGATCACGGAGCTGGAGCGGCAGGGGCTGGCGCCGGTGCCGCTGATGGTCTCGACGCTGAAGGAGGGCGCCTGCGTACGGTTCGTGCAGCAGGTCCTTGCGCAGTTCCCGCCGGCCGCCATCCTCAACCTCACCGGCTTTGCGCTGGGGCTCGACGGCCTTGAGGAAAAACTCAACCCCTTCGCCGGCACCGATGCGCCGGTGATCCAGCTCCTGCAGGGCGGGCGGCCCGAGCAGCAATGGGCGTCGGACGTGCAGGGCCTTACGGCCAAAGACCTCGCCATGCAGGTGGTGCTGCCCGAACTCGACGGACGCATCGGCATGGTGCTGGTGGGGCACAAGCAGGAGGCGGTGTGGCACGCGCGCACGCAGTGCCCCCTCTCCGCCTACGCCCCCCACCACGACGGCATCCGCCGCGCCGCCCGCCTAGCCGACAATTGGGCAAAGCTGCGGGCAACCCCGCGGGACCAGCGCCGGGTCGGCATGGTCCTCGCCAACTACCCGATCCGCGACGGGCGCCTCGCCAACGGGGTGGGTTACGACGCGCCGCAATCGACGGTGGAGATCCTGCGGGTGCTGGCGGCGGCGGGGTATCGGGTGGATTCGTCGTTTACTGTCACCGCGACCCCCACCCCCGGCCCCTCCCCGCAAGGGGGAGGGGGGCGAAACATCGGGGCAGTCTTCTCCAACTCCCGCCACACGCGAGGCCGGAAGATCGGTAGGGCGCGCGAATTGCGCAGCAACGCCACTGTTCCGGAGAGGGTCCTCTGGCCGCTACTGAAGACCCTCAAGGCGGAGGGCTTCCATTTCCGGCGGCAGGTGCCGATCGGCCCCTATATTGCAGACTTTGCGTGCCACCACCCCAAGCTCGTCATCGAACTTGACGGCGATACGCATTTCAACGAGATGGCCGAGGCGCGCGATAGAGGTCGCGAGACATTCCTCAAGGATGCCGGCTATCGCGTCATCCGCTTCACCAATCGTGACGTCGCCACCAACACGGATGGCCTCTGGCAGGTGATCGATGCGACGCTCACCGAACTCTCGCCCCGCACCTACCTCACCGACCTATCGCCCCCCTCCCCCTTGAGGGGAGGGGTCGGGGGTGGGGGTCCATCAGTCGGCACCGGGGCGCTGCCCAGCGACGGCAACGCTCTCATCGAGCTCCTGCAGTCCGGCCCCACCAACGCGCATCCGGAGCGGGGAGACGGCGTCCACTTCCCCGTCGCGCGCTATCGCGAGCTCCTGGCGTCCTTGCCGCAGAAGCTCCGCGACGAAGTCACCGGCCGCTGGGGCGATCCTGCGGCCGACCCGTTCGTCCGCGGCGACCGCTTCCACCTCCCTGCCCTCACCTTCGGCAATGTCGCCGTGCTGCTGCAGCCGGCGCGGGGCTACCACCTCGACGAGAGCGCCAGCTATCACGATCCCGACCTGGTGCCGCCGCACGGCTACCTTGCGGCCTATCTCTGGCTGCGGCACGACTTCGCGGCCCATGCGCTGATCCACAATGGCAAGCACGGCAACCTCGAATGGCTGCCGGGTAAGGCGACCGCTCTCGATGCCGCCAGCTATCCGGCGGCCCTCTGGGGTGAAATGCCGCATCTTTATCCGTTCATCGTCAACGACCCCGGCGAGGGCACGCAGGCGAAGCGCCGGACCGGGGCGGTGATCATCGACCACCTGGTGCCGCCGCTGACCCGGGCGGAGAGCTACGGGCCGATGAAGGACCTCGAGGCGCTGCTCGACGAATACTACGCGGCCTCCGGCATGGACCGGCGACGGCTCAAGGACCTCAGGCGGCGCATCCTCGACTTCACCCGCGATGCGCGGCTCGACCGCGACGTGGCGCTATCGGGCGACGAGACCGAGGACCTTCGGCGCATCGACACTTTTCTCTGCGATCTCAAGGAGGCGCAGATCCGGGACGGGCTGCATGTTTTCGGGCAGTCGCCGCAGGGCGTGCAGGAGCGCGACCTGGTGGTGGCGCTGGCCAGGGTACCGCGCGGCGAAGGCGTCGGCGAGGCGTCGCTGATCCGGGCGCTGGCCGACGACCTGCGGCTGGGGTTCGACCCGCTGACGGCGAAGCTCGGCGAGCCGTGGTCGGGGCCGCCCCCTCCACCGCGCTTCGCGCGGTCCCCCTCCCCCGTGAACGGGGGAGGACCAGCCGCGGCACCCGCAGTCGGCCATCCTCTCCCGCGGAGCGGGGGAGGGGGACCGGCGAAGCCGGTGGAGGGGGCGGCCATACGCACGGTCGGCGACGTGGTTGAATACCTCGAGGCTGTTGCCGCCGACCTGGTCGACGGCACCCTCACCGCCGACCACGCCTGGACCGCCACCCGCGCCGTCCTCGAAACCATCGACACGGTGATCCGTCCCCGCCTCGCCGCCTGCGGTCCCAACGAGGTGCAAGCCCTGCTCGACGGCCTCGACGGCAAATTTGTCGCCCCGGGCCCTTCCGGCGCACCGTCGCGCGGGCGGCTCGACGTGCTCCCGACCGGGCGCAACTTCTACTCCGTCGACAACCGCGCAGTGCCGACGCCGACGGCGTGGGAGCTCGGGCGGAAGTCGGCGGAGAACCTGCTGGTGCGCCACTTCCAGGATCATGGCACGCCGCTGCGGTCGCTGGCGCTCTCGGTCTGGGGAACAGCGAACATGCGCACCGGCGGCGACGACATCGCGCAGGCGCTGGCCTTCATTGGCGCCAAGCCGGTCTGGGATCCGAGTTCGCTGCGCGTTTCCGGCTACGAGATCATGCCGCTCGCCAAACTGGGACGCCCGCGGGTCGACGTGACCCTTCGCATCTCCGGCTTCTTCCGCGACGCCTTCCCGGCGCAGATCGCATTGTTCGACAAGGCGGTGCGGGCGATCGGCGCGCTGGACGAGCCGGAGGACCAGAATCCGATCGCTGCCCGCATGCGGAGCGATGCGCTGGGGCTGCTGGCCGGCGGCACCAGCGAGGCGGAGGCGGCGCTGCGGGCGGGCCACCGCATCTTCGGCTCGAAGCCCGGGGCCTATGGCGCCGGCCTGCAGGGGCTGATGGATTCGGGCAACTGGCAGGGCAAGGCGGATCTGGCGGAGGCGTTCCTAAACTGGGGGCAATATGCCTATGGCGCGCATGCGGCGGGGGTGCCGGAACGCGACCGCTTCGCCGCCCGCCTCTCGGACATCGAAGCGGTGGTGCACAACCAGGACAACCGCGAGCACGACCTGCTGGATTCCGACGACTACTACCAGTTCGAGGGAGGGCTCAGCGTGACGGCGGAGGCACTGACCGAGCGCCGGCCTGCGGCTTATCACAACGACCATTCACGACCCGAGAACCCGCTGACCCGTACGCTCGAGGAGGAGATCTCGAAGGTGATGCGCAGCCGGGTGGTGAACCCAAAGTGGATCGCCGGCGTCAAGCGCCACGGCTACAAGGGCGCCTTCGAGATCATCGCCACCGTCGACTACATGTTCGCCTTCGCCGCCACCACGGGCGCGGTCAAGACCCACCATTTCGACCTCGCCTTCGAGGCTTTCGTTGAGGACGCAGCGACGCGGGCGTTCATCCTCGAAAACAACCGCTACGGCTATGACGAGTTGATCGCGCGGTTCAACGAGGCGCTGCAGCGCGGCTACTGGACGCCGCGTTCGAACTCGGCCTACGAACTGCTGTCGGCAGTCGGGCTCCCCTCCCCCTTGAGGGGAGGGGGAGGGGGTAGGGGTCGCGCTGTGGCCGCCGAACCACCCCCACCCTCGTTCCCTCCCCTCGAGGGGGAGGGAGGCGATGGAGCCGCCATCGACGTGGAAGAGGAAAAACGATGACCGAACGCACGCCGAAGAAGACCGACAGCATGAGCGAAGCCGAGCGCGACGCCTATCACGCCGACAAGATGCGCAAGAAGAAGGCGGCGCGGGAGAAGATCCTCGCCACCAAGACCGAGGAGCGGGGGCTGCTGATCGTCCATACCGGCAAGGGCAAGGGCAAGTCGACCGCCGCCTTCGGCATGGTATTCCGGGCCATCGGACATGGCTTCCGGGTCGGCGTCGTGCAGTTCGTGAAAGGCGCCTGGGGCACCGGCGAGCGTGACGTGCTGGAGCGGTTCGCGGACCAGGTGACGATCAAGGCCATGGGCGAGGGCTTTACCTGGGACGTGGCGGACCGGCAGCGCGACCTCGCGGCGGCGCGGGCCGCCTGGGAGGAGGCGAAGCGGATGATCGCCGACCCCGGCTACCGGATGGTGCTGCTCGACGAGCTCAACATCGTCCTCCGCTACGAGTACCTGCCGCTCGAGGAGGTGCTGGAGGTGCTGCGCAACAAGCCGCGCGACACCCATGTCATCGTCACCGGGCGAAACGCCAAGGAGGAACTGATCGAGATCGCCGACCTCGTGACCGAGATGACGGAGATCAAGCACCCGTTCCGGGCGGGGGTGAAGGCGCAGGCGGGGATCGAGTTCTAGGCCGTCGGGCACTCATAGCCGGTGCCGGTCGCGGCGAGGCTGGCGGCCAGCCGTTCCGCCACCGCGTCCATGCTGCGCAGGTCGCGCTCGGGATATTCAAGCGCGAAGGCGGCGAACTGGCTGCCGCCACAGAGGGCAATCACCCGCGCATGGAGCATGAGCCCGTTGCGAGTCCCGGCATAGCTGGCCCAGCTCGGCGTGACGATCTGCTCCCCGAGACGCCAGCCGTCCTCGCTGGCATAGTCGATCGCCGCCTGCATGGCGTCCTCGAAGCTGCCATCGAGGATGTGTCCGCCCCAGACGTGCAGACTGGCGGTGCCGGATTCGGACCGGAACACCTGGCCGTCGCCGCTCTGCGATTCGCCCTCGCCCAAGAATCCCGCAGGCACGCCGATGACATAGCCAAAGCGGCTATTTTCGTAGGTTTCGGAATGCGTTGCAGCGAGGGCGGGCGCAACGAGGAGGCAGCTAAGGAGGACGAGGAGGAAGCGCATAGATAGTACACTCCCACTGCCTTGCGGCAGGCACAAGGCAGTCGGCATGGGCGGTGCCGGTGAACAATCGTTAAATGCCGCACTCACGGCGCGTTCAAGGCCGACACGGCAAATGGCGCCCGCTCGCTTGGCGCTCCGGATGCCGCGGGCTCGGCTTGGACGCCGCCATGAGGGCGGCGGGCCGATCTTGTCCGGCAGGAGACCATAATTGAACAACTTCGCCAAACTCACCCTCGCGGCAGTGACCGCCGTGCTCGTCAGCACCACGCTTGCCCAGGCCAGCGCCGTCAGGCCCAGCCTCGCTCACAGGGTCGCCACCTGCGAGGTCGCCGGAACGCCGTCGGAGTTCCCGGACGATATCTGGATCACCAACAGGGGCCTGGTGACACTGGGCGCCGGCACCAAGGTGCGCTGGGGTGTCGATGGGTACGCATACAAGGGCACGCACACCCTCGTCGCCGATCTGAAGCCCGGTCAGGGCGTCCACCTCAACAACGTGCTGGGTAATGGCGTCGAAGCCGGTCGCCCCTGCACGGCGCAGGCGTATTAAGCGGATCAGCGGCAGGCGGCGAACACGTCCTCCCAACGGGTTCGCCGCCTGCCGACGATCGCCGGCGTCAGTCGACCGCTGCAAGCAGCGGTTCGGCAGGCTGGCGCTCGATACCGAGGCGCTGCCGCAGGTCGCGCCGCTTGCCGGCGAGGTCGGCAATGGTGTGGCTCTCCAGGACCGTGAAGAAGGCCCCCAGGGCCTCTCGCAGCGCGGCATTGAGGTCGCAGCTGCCGGTGAGGGGACAGGTGCTTTCCCCGTCCTCGAAGCACTCGGCCATGGAGAAGCTCTCCTCGGTCAGCCGGATGGTGTCGAGGAGGGTGATTTCCGAAGCCGGGCGGCCGAGGCGGATGCCGCCCTTGCGGCCGCGCACCGTCTGCAGCAGGCCAGCGGACACCAGCGGCTTGATCAGCTTGAACAGGAACAGCTCCGAGATCGCATGGGCGCGGGCGATATCGGCGACGCGACTGAGTTCCGGGTCGTTGACGGCGCAGTAGATGAGCGTGCGGATCGCATAATTGGACTGGCGGGTAAGCCGCATGTTCGGGTTCCTATGAAGGCCAGTCCGGCGGCGCGGCGCGGACGGTCAGGCTGCCTCTAGCATCGCCCGCAGTTTAAAACCATTCCAAGGTTCGTCAAGAAATGGTGACGCATGCTCCGCTTAGCTGGGGATGCCTCAGCTTTCGAGATAGGGGCGATGGAGGGCGAGGTCGGCCTCGCCGAACCGGTCGGTCGCCGTAAAGGACTGGTGCCAATAGGGGTAGATCAGCGGCGGCTGACTGACCTGGTCGAGGCGCGCAACCTCTTCCGCCGTCAGGTCCAGCCCGATCACTCCCAGATTGTCCTCGAGCTGCTTCATGTTGCGGCCACCGATGATGACCGAGGCAACGCAGGGGCGCTGCAGCAGCCAGGCAAGGGAGACGCGGGCGCCGGAGACGCCGCGCTCGGCGGCAACCGCATTGATGACGTCCACGATATCGTAGAGCCGCTCCCAGTCGGGCACCGGCGGCTCCTTGAAACCGATGACATGGCGTCCGGAATCCGGGCGGCTGCTGCGGGTGTACTTGCCCGAGAGCAGGCCGCCAGCGAGCGGGCTCCAGACCAGGATGCCAACCTCCTGGTCGAGACCCAGCGGCACCAGCTCGTATTCTGCCTCGCGCGAGTGCAGGGTGTAGTGGATCTGCTGGGCGACGAAGCGCTGCTGGTGGCGGGCGTCGGCGATACCGAGCGCCTTCATCAGGTGCCAGGCGGAGTAGTTCGAGCACCCGACATAGCGGACCTTGCCCTGGCGGATCAGCGTGTCGAGCGCTTCCACCGTCTCCTCGAGCGGGGTCTGCCCGTCCCATTCGTGCACCTGGTAGAGGTCGATGACGTCGGTCTTCAGGCGCTTGAGGCTGTTCTCGCACTCGCGGATGATGTGCCAGCGGCTGAGGCCGGCGTCGTTGGGGCCATTGCCGGTCGAGAAGCGTACCTTGGTGGCGAGCAGCAGGCGGTCGCGGCGGCCGTCGGCCAACGCCTCGCCGATGATGGTCTCGGATACCGAACCGGAATAGACGTTGGCGGTGTCGATCAGGTTGACGCCGTGATCGAGGCAGAGGTCGATCTGGCGCTTGGCCTCGCTGAGGTCGGTGTCGCCCCAGAGTCCGTCGCCCCCGAAGGTGGCGGTGCCGATGGAGAGCTCCGAGACCCTGAGACCAGAGCGGCCAAGCCGGCGATAGCGCATGTCGTCCTCCAGATTCGTTTTCGTTCCGAGCCTAGACCATCGGACCGGCGTTGGGGAGGCAGGCGCCGCATGGCCTTCGCCGCCCCGCTATGCCAGCATAGGCAGCCGCAACGGATCGGGCACATCTTCGGACGGGGTCGATGGAAGCTTTTGTTCACGAGGCGCTGCCACAGCGGGTGGTGTTCGGCACCGGATCCATGCAGCAGGCGGGCCGGGAGATCGAGCGGCTGGGCGCCAGCCGGGCGCTGGTGCTGTCGACGCCTGGCCATGCGGCTGAGGCCGAGGCGCTCGCGGAGGCGCTGGGCACGGCGGCCGCCGGGGTGTTCGCCGGAGCGGTCATGCACACGCCGGTGGAGGTCACGGAGCAGGCGCTGCAGGTGCTCACCGAAGCGGGGGCGGACGTCGTCGTGGCACTGGGCGGCGGCTCGACGATCGGACTGGGCAAGGCGCTGGCGCGGCGGAGCGGCGTCAGGCAGATCGCCATTCCTACCAGCTATGCAGGTTCCGAAGCGACGCCGATTCTCGGCGAGACTGCAGAGGGCCGAAAGACGACGCAACGGGACCTCAGGGTGCTGCCGGAGGCGATCCTCTACGACCCGGAACTGACGCTCGGACTGCCGCCCGCCTTCTCCGTCACCTCCGGCCTCAACGCCATCGCCCATGCCGTCGAGGCGCTCTATGCCGAGAACCGCAATCCGCTGATCAGGCTGCTGGCGCTGAGTGGCCTCGAGGCGATGGCAAACGCCCTGCCCCGGATCCTCGATGACCCACAGGCCCGCGATGCGCGCAGCGACGCGCTCTATGGCGCCTGGGCCTGCGGCACCTGCCTCGGCTCGGTGGGCATGGCGCTGCACCACAGGATCTGTCACGTGCTGGGCGGCAGTTTCGGGCTGCCGCACGCGGAAACGCACAGCGTGATCCTGCCGCATGCGGTCGCCTACAACGAAGCGGCGGCAAACGGCCTGCTGGCGCCGGTGGCCGAGCTGCTGGGGGCGCCGACAGCTGCGGACGGCCTGCACCGGCTGGCGACCAGACTCGGGGCACCCCGTTCGCTGCGGGAACTAGGCATGCCCGAGTCGGGGCTGGGCGATGCGGCGGAAGAGATCGCGGCAAGCCCGTACTGGAACCCGCGGTCGGTGGAGCAGGAGGCAGTCCGCCGACTGCTGCAGGACGCCTTCGGAGGCCAGCCGCCTCGTGCAGCATGACGGCACGAAGGTGCGGTCGCCATCGGGATGACCGGGGCACGGAAACGAGGTACTAGATCCGATGCGGGCTGCATAGCGAGGGCCGGGGGCAATGACCGAAGCAGAGGCGATGGAGGGGCGCACGGCACGGGGCTTTCTGGACCGACTGCAGCTCCTGCAGTCGGACGAGGAGCTCCGCAAGATCCAGCGCTACTTCAAGACCGGAGCCGGCGAGTACGGTGCGGGTGACCGCTTCATCGGCGTCCGCATGGGCCAGGTCTTCGCCCTGGCCAAGGAGTTCGTCGAGATGCCGCCGGAGGAGATCGAGCGGCTGCTCGACAGCGAGATCCACGAGGCCCGCGCCGGGGCCTTGAGCATCATGGCGAAGCAGTACGCGCACCGGCGGACCGACGACGCACGGCGCGAGGCGCTCTACCAACTCTACCTGCGGCGTCACGACCGCATCAACAACTGGGATCTGGTCGATCTCGCAGCCTGGCACGTGGTGGGGCCGCACCTGGTGACGCGGCCGCGCGACGTGCTCTACCGGCTGGCGCGCTCACCGAATCTCTGGGAGCGCCGCACCGCCATCCTCGCCACCTTCTCGTTCATCAAGCGGGGCGATCCCACCGACACCATCGCCATCGCGGAGCTGCTCCTCGACGATCCGGAGGACCTGATCCACAAAGCGGCAGGCGGCATGTTGCGAACGGTCGGCAGCAAGCACCGACCGCAGCTGAAGGCCTTTCTCGACCGCCATGCGTCGCGCATGCCACGCACCATGCTGCGCTACGCCATCGAACACCTGGACCAGGCTGAGCGGCAGCGCTACCTCGGGATGAAGCAGCAGCCCTGATCCTCGGTGCTGCAACTGCTGCAGGAAGCCTGCGCCGCCCGGCCGCCGCGGGACTGGCTGGTGGCAAAGGCTTGCCTTGCCGGAGCGAGGCGAATAGAGAGCCGCGCTCCGACAACGGAGACGCAGCCTGATGAACATTGGCACCACCAACGGCCTGACCATCGCCACCCTGCCCGAGGATGGCCCGCTGCTCGCGACCGAGCAGGATGCAATCGACGTCATGGGCGAACTCTACGGCAGCGGCGCCGACCTCGTGGCGGTGCCGGTATCGCGGCTGGGGCCGGGCTTCTGGCAGCTGGAGACGCGGGTGGCGGGGCACTTCATCCAGAAGTTCATCACCTATGGACTGCGTGTCGCCTTCGTCGGCGACCTGTCGGCGGAGCTTGCGGCCAGTTCGGCACTCCGCGACTACGTGCGGGAGTGCAACCGCGGCCAGCAGGTGACCTTCGCCGCCGATGCCGAGGAGCTGGCACGGCGCCTCGGCTGACGGCTAGACGCGCTCCAAGGCGATGGCGATCCCCTGCCCGACGCCGATGCACATGGTGGCGAGGGCCAGCCGGGCGCCGTGCTCGCGCAGCTCGAGGGCCGCGGTGCCGGCGATGCGGGCGCCGGACATGCCGAGCGGGTGACCGAGGGCGATGCCGCCGCCATTGGGATTGATGTGCTCGCCATCGACGGGCAGGCCGAGTTCGTGCAGCACGGCAATGGCCTGGCTGGCGAAGGCCTCGTTGAGCTCGACCACGTCGAAATCCGCGGGCGCCATGCCGAGGCGGGCGCAGAGCTTGCGGGTCGCCGGTGCCGGACCCATGCCCATGATGCGCGGCGGCACGCCGGCGGCGGCGCCGCCGAGGATGCGGGCGATGGGTGTGAGGCCGTGCCGCTTCGCCGCCGCCTCGGAGGCGACGATGAGGGCGGCGGCACCGTCATTGACGCCGGAGGCGTTGCCGGCCGTGACGCTGCCACCCTCACGGAACGGCGTGGGCAGCTTGGCCAGCGCCTCCAGCGTGGTGTCAGCGCGCGGATGTTCGTCCGTTTCGACGACCAGCGGGTCGCCCTTGCGGCGCGGGATGGTGACCGGCACGATCTCCTTCGCCAGCCGCCCGTTCTGCTGTGCCGCGGCGGCACGCTGCTGTGAGCGGAGGGCGAAGGCGTCCTGGTCGGCGCGGGAGACATCGTAGTCAGTGGCGACGTTCTCGCCGGTCTCGGGCATGGAGTCGACGCCGTATTGCTTCTTCAGGAGCGGATTGACGAAGCGCCAGCCGATGGTGGTGTCGTGGATTTCCGCATGGCGTGAAAAGGCGGTCTCCGCCTTGGGCATGACGAAGGGCGCACGGCTCATGCTCTCGACGCCGCCTGCCACATAGAGCTCCGCCTCCCCCGCCCTGATGGCGCGGGCGGCGGTGACCACCGCGTCCATGCCGGAGCCGCAGAGGCGGTTGATGGTGGTCCCGGGGACGGTGACCGGCAAGCCCGCCAGCAGCAGGCTCATGCGCGCGACGTTGCGGTTGTCCTCGCCGGCCTGGTTGGCGCAGCCGAAGATCACGTCGTCGACGGCGTCCCAGTCGACGCCGGAGTTGCGGTCCATCAGGGCCCTGAGCGCGATGGCGCCGAGGTCGTCGGCACGGACGCTCGCAAGGGCGCCGCCGAAGCGCCCGATCGGGGTGCGGATGTAGTCGCAGATATAGGCTTCGGTCATGACCTCGGCCCCCCCTCATCCGCCCTTCGGGCACCTTCTCCCACGGAGAGGAGAAGGCGCCGACTGCGAGCTCCCGACTCTATGGCCTTCTCCCCTCCCTGGGAGAAGGTGGCGAAGCCGGATGAGGGGGGCGTGCAGTCGGCAGCGTGTTTCATGCCGCCTCTCCCGTCTGCCCATGCGCGGCGGCGGTGCGGGCCTTGAGGTCGCGGAGGGTCTGGAGCTCCAGTTCCGTAGGCGGCGGGGTCTCCTCGAGCGCCTCGCCAAATCTTACTGTCCAGCCGCAGGTCTCCTGCACCATCTCGCGGGTGACGCCGGGATGCAGCGAGGTGACGGTGAATTCTTTCGTCTCCGGGTCGGGCTTCCAGATGCAAAGGTCAGTGATCAAGAGGGTGGGACCCCTGGTGGTGAGGCCGAGCCGCCGCCGGTGCTCGCCGCCCTCGCCATGGCCGAAGGAGGTGAAGAAGTCGATCTTCTCGACCAGTCCGCGCCGGCTCTGCTTCATGGTGATGAAGATTTCGCCGCAGGAAGAGGCGATCTCGGGGGCGCCGCCGCCGCCGGGGAGCCGGGTCTTCGGGTGATGATAGTCGCCGATGACGGTGGTGTTGATGTTGCCGAAGCGGTCGAGCTGGGCGGCGCCGAGGAAGCCGATGGTGACGCGCCCGCCCTGCAGCCAGTAGCGGAACATCTCCGGCACCGACACGGTGGTGACCGCGGTCTCGCAGAGCTCGCCGTCGCCGATGGAGAGCGGCAGCACGTCCGGCGCGGTGCCGATGGTGCCGCTTTCGTAGATCAGGGTGATGCCGGGCGCATGGGTGAGGCGCGCGACGTTGCAGGCGGCAGACGGCGCGCCGATGCCGACGAAGCAGACGTCGTCACTGGAGAGGGCCCGCGCCGCAGCGATGGTCATCATCTCGTCGGGGGTGAAATCAGCCATGGGCATACTCCGTGGTTGTGGCTCCCCCCTCCCCATCCCTCCCCACAAGGGGGAGGGTGCTCCAACGGGGATGTGGCAGGATCCAGTCCCAGCCAAAGGACGGCACCTCCCCCCTTGCGGGGGAGGATGGGAGGGGGGTGGCCACGCGAACCGAACTCACGGCCGCAATCCCTGTACCCGCTCGGCAAACACCTGCGGCCCCACCTGCATCACGTGCTCCTCCATCCAGTCCGTGAACCTCCCGCGGTCGGCAGCGATTCCGTCCCACTCGAGATAGCTCCTGTTGTCGCGGCCGTAATAGCCATGGGCGTAGCTCGGATGCGCTCCCCCCGGCACCACCGCGATGGCGGCGATCGTCCAGTGCGGCAGCACGCAGGCGTTGGGGTGCACCTCCGCGAAATCCTCGACCACCTCCTCGACGGTGACCACGGCGCGTTTGGCCGCCAGCGCCGCCTCCTTCTGCACGCCGATGATGCCCTCCACCAGCACGTCGCCGCGGCGATTGGCCTTCTGGGCGTGGATGAAGCTGACATCGGGGCGGAGCGCCGGCACCGCTGCCAGCTGTTCGCCGGTGAAGGGGCAGGTGACAGAGCGGATGTTGGGATTGACCTCGGCCAGCCCGGCACCCTTGTAGCCCCGGAACACCGCCAGCGGCAGCCCCGCCGCACCCGCCTCGTAGGCATTGGCCATGGCGGCATGCGAATGCTCCTCGATCTCGGGCCGGTTGGGCCAGCCGTTCTCGACCGCGTCGCGCAGCCGGCGCAGCAGGCCGACGCCGGGGTTGCCGGCATAAGAGAAGACCAGCTTCCTTGCCATGCCCATGCCGATCATCTGGTCGTAGACCACGTCGGGGGTCATACGGATGAGGGCGAGGTCGCGGAAACCTTGGCGGATCGCCTCGTGCGCCGCGGCGTGCGGGATCAGGTGGGTGAAGCCCTCGAAGGCGACGGCGTCGCCGTCGTGCAGGTTCTCCCGCACGGCTTCGGCAAGCGAGACGAAATGCGGCACTCTGCTCTCCCGGCCTCTCTCATTGCTCAGACCCTTACAGTCGGTGGCTCGGGGGCGAAAGCATTTTGTGCGCAGGGCGATATTTGTTCGCTATTCGCACTGGACCGCCGGCCCCTCCTCCGCGGGATGGATCGGCACCCCCGGGGTGGTGCAGCGGGGAAAGCGGGTTATGGTGTGGCAAAAAAAGGGGACGTCGATGCTGGAAACGACGATCGCGGGGAGCCTGCCGAAGCCGGAATGGCTGGCGGAACCGGAGAAGCTCTGGGCGCAGTGGGCGGCCGAGGGCGAGGTGCTGGCCGCCCGCCAGCGCGACGCGGCGCTCAACTGGATCAAGCTGCAGGAGGAGGCGGGGATCGACATCGTCACCGATGGCGAGCAGTTCCGCATCCATTTCGTGCACGGCTTTCTAGAGCAGGTCGCCGGCATCGACTGGGAAAAGAAGACCAGGATGGGCATCCGCAACAACCGCTATGTGGTGGACGTGCCGACGGTGACCGGCCCGGTCAGCCGCAAGGGTCCGGTGCACGGGGCGCAGGCGGCGTTCGTCAGGAGCCATACCCGAAACAAGGTGAAGTTCACGCTGCCGGGGCCGATGACCATCTGCGACACCATCGCCGACGCGCATTACGGACGGCGCGCCGACATGGCGATGGCCTTCGCCGAGGTGCTGAACGCCGAGGCCAGGGAACTGGAGGCGGCGGGGGTCGACCTCATCCAGTTCGACGAGCCGGCCTTCAACGTCTTCACCGAAGACGTCAACGCGTGGGGGATCGCGGCGCTGGAGCGGGCGGCGGAAGGGCTCAAGTGCCAGACGGCGGTGCATATCTGCTACGGCTACGGCATCAAGGCCAATGCCGACTGGAAGGCGACCCTTGGCGGCGAGTGGCGGCAGTATGAAGGCATCTTTCCGGCGATCAACCGCAGCCGCATCGACCAGGTGTCACTGGAATGTGCCAATTCGCATGTACCGCTGTCGCTGATCGGGCTGCTCCGCGACAAGGTGGTGATGGTGGGGGTCATCGACGTCGCCAGCAACGACGTGGAGACGCCGGAGCAGGTGGCGGCGACCATCGCGGCGGCGCTGGAGTTCGTGGACGCGGAGCGGCTGAGCCCCTGCACCAATTGCGGGCTGGCGCCACTGCCGCGCGGCGTGGCCGAGGGCAAGCTACGGGCACTGGGGGCGGGGACGCGGCTGATGCGCGAACGCGTGGGGGACAAGTAAGAGGCGGCAGGCTCCGCTGCTGAACGAGATCAAAGGAGAACAGCTTGATGGCTGACGCCAGCCGGTTCTGGGACAAGACCGCCGACAAATACGCCCGCATGCCGATCACCGACGAAGCGTCGTACCAGCATAAGCTGCAGGCGACGCGGGCGCTGCTGCGGCCGGAGATGGAGGTGCTGGAGTTCGGCTGCGGGACGGGGTCGACCGCCATTCTGCATGCGCCGCATGTGCAAAAGATCACGGCCATCGACCTGTCCGAGCGCATGCTGGAGATCGCGCGGGACAAGGCGGCCGCGGCCGGGGTGGACAATATCCGTTTCGAGCGCGCGACGATCGACGACTACGAAGCCGCCGAAGGCAGCTTTGACATGGTGCTGGGGCTGAGCATCCTGCACCTCGTCGCCGACCGCGACGCCGTGATCCGCAAGGTGCACCGGCTGCTGAAGCCGGGCGGGCATTTCGTCTCCAGCACGGCCTGCCTCGGCGACACCATGGCGTTCTTCAAGGTGATCGGCCCGATCGGCAAGGCGCTGGGCTTCTTCCCGCTGCTGCGAGTGTTCAAGCGCGCGGAGCTGGCGGAGAGCATCCGGGCCGCCGGCTTCGAGATTGTCGAGGACTGGCAGCCGGGCAAGGGCAAGGCGGTGTTCGTGGTGGCGAAGAAGGCAGCTTAGCGTCAGTCGTCATCACGGCCGTCACGGCGGGCGCGGTCGCCGTTGGGACCGATCAGGTACCAGTCCTCGCCGAAGCTCTCGATGTCGTCGCCGTTGATGTCGCCGGGCTCGTAGTCCTCGAAATAATAGTAGAGCGGCCAGCCGTTGTAGGTAACCTGCTCGATGCCGTCGCCGCGGGTCATGGTGCCGAGGAGGCCGGCATCGATCGTGTCGTCGCCGACGGGCCTGCCATCGGCGACCAGCGGCGGCCAGGTGCCGACGCAGGCGGTCTCCTCACAGGCGCTGAGCGGCTCCGTACCAGCTCCTCCCTGCCGGTCCGCCTTGAACAGATAGAGCGACATGCCGTTGGCGTCGACGAGATACTGCCCCTCCTCCGGGTTCACGCGGGTCGAGAGCGGCGCCTCGGCTGTCTGCGCCCGGGCAGTGGTGGCGGAAAGCGCAAGGCAGCCGGCGAGAAGCAGTCGCATGGGAAATCCTCCTGTCCCGCCACTCAATGCCGCGCCGAGGCGCCGGTTCCCCAGACACCCGGGTCGTCACGGCGCGGCAAAGGCCTCGCCGATGGTGCTGGCGAGGGCGCGCATCTCCTCGTCCGGCAACTGCAGTACGCCATTCTCGGCCATAAGCGCATGGTACTGCTGTTTCTCGAGCGGAACGCCCCGCGGCAGCGGCACGACGTGGAAATGCAGATGCCGATTGGCCTGCTGGCTCCCCAGCGACAGCACGTAGATGCGCTCGGCATCGAACACGCGTTTGAGGGCGCGCGCCAGCCGATGCACCTTCGCCTGCAGGGCCAGGTATTCCGCCGCAGTCAGGTCCAAGGCCAGATCTTCGTGGTGGGCCTTGGGGCAGACCAGGGAATACCCTCGCAAGGTCGGGTACTTGCTGAGGAAGATGATCGTCTCCTCGTCCTCGGTGATCACGTGGTGCCGGAAATCCGGATTGCCCCGGACCAGTTCGCAGATGAAGCAGGTGTTTGGTCGGATGCTTCGCACATAGGCATCGACATTGAACGGCTGGCGCTCGTCCATTCGCCCCCCCTCAGCTCACCACGATGATCCTGTCGCTCGCCCGCGTCACCCCGGTATATAGCCAGCGCTGGCGGTCGTCGCGGAAGACGTGGCTTTCGTCGAAGAGGTAGACGCTCTCCCATTGCGAGCCCTGCGCCTTGTGGACGGTGAGGCAGTAGCCGAAGGTGAACTCGTCGAACTGGCGGCGCTCGGGCCAGCTCAGGGTCTCCTCCTCGCCGGCGAAGAAGGCGGCGTGGGTCATCACCTTGGCCTGCGACTTCACCTTGCCGGTCGGCTCGTCGGGATCGAGCAGCATCGAATAGCGGGCGTTGGAGCGCTTCTTGACCTCGGCGACGCTCCAGATCTGGCCGTTGAGCAGCTTCTTCTGCGGGTTGTTGCGGAGGCAGACCAGGCGGTCGCCGGCGACGGGCTCGCGGTGCGGCAGGCCGCGCAGTTCGCGCAGCCGATCGTTGTAGTGGAGGCGGGTCTTGTTGCGACCGACCAGCACCTGGTCGGAGGCCACCACCTGCTCTCGGTCCACGTCCTCCTTGCCGATGACCTCGCTCTCGCCATAGCGGCCGCGTTCGAGATAGCCGCCCTCGCGGATGTCCATGGACATGCGGATGATCGGGTTGTCGGCGGCCTGGCGGTGGATCTCGGTGAGCATCATGTCGGGCTCGGCGGCGGTGAAGAAGCCGGCGCCCTGCACCGGCGGCAGCTGGAAGGGGTCGCCGAGCACCAGCACCTTGGTGCCGAAGCTCAAGAGATCGCGGCCCAGCACCTCGTCGACCATCGAGACCTCGTCGATGACGATGAGATCGGCAGTGGCGGCGTCCGATTCCGGGTCGAGGGCGAATTTCGGCTCGCCCTCCTTTTCAGAGACGAGGGAATAGATCAGCGAATGGATGGTGGAGGCGCCGCGGCAGCCGTGCTTGCGCATGACCAGCGCCGCTTTGCCGGTGAAGGCCGCGTATTTCACCGACTTCACGCCCTGCGCCAGGTGCTGGGCGAGGGTGGACTTGCCGGTGCCGGCCCAGCCGAAGAGGCGGAAGACCTGCGGGCCCGACTTGTCCTTCAGCCAGGCGGAGACCTTCTGCAGGGCTTCATCCTGCTGCGGCGACCACTCGACCATCAGGTGATGGTGGTACTGACGGTGCCGACTCCGGCGATGGTACCCTCGAGACGGTCCCCGCGGGAAACGGCGGCGACACCCGCCGGCGTACCGGTGAAGACCAGGTCGCCTGGGGCGAGGGCGACCAGCGCCGAAAGCGCCGCCAGGATATGCGGCACGTCCCAAGTCATGTCGGCGAGGTCGCCCCGCTGGCGCGGCTCGCCGTTGACGGTCAACGAGATGGCGCCGCTTGCGGGGTGACCGATACGGGCGGCGGGGGCCAGGTCGCCGATGGGGGCTGAATGATCGAAGCCCTTGGCCATGTCCCAGGGCTTGCCCGCCCGCTTGGCCGCGGCCTGCAAGTCGCGACGGGTGAGGTCGATGCCGGCGGCGTAGCCCCAGACGTGGTCGAGCGCGGCTGCAGCCGCGACGCCGGTGCCTCCGCGACCAATGGCAACCACCAGTTCGATCTCGTGGTGGAGGTCGGCGGTGGCGGGCGGATAGGGCGTTCCAGCGCCTGCCATGACGAGGGCGTCGGCGGGCTTGGTGAAGAAGAAGGGCGGTTCGGCCGTCGGGTCGTGTCCCATCTCGCGGGCGTGCTCGGCATAGTTGCGGCCGACGCAGATGATGCGGCGCACCGGGAACAGGCCGCCCCCGGCGACGGGGACGGCAACCGCCGGCGGCGCGGGAATGACGTAGTCGGGCATCGGAGACTCACTGGCGCTTCGGCGCCAAGCGTAGCCGAAACCGGCTGCTGGCGAAATCAGGGGTTTCCCCAACACGGAGAACAGGGTGGCGGCCCGTGCTGCCAGGATCCCTTCCCACCGGCCGTCATCCCGTTGCAGAACGGGACCCAGTACTCACAGGGGAGGCGGCTCCTGCGGTGGTGCCGCAGACCGCAGCCGCCTCTTCGTTACCGCATGGCTGGTGTGTACTAGGTCCCGGCCTGCGCCGGGATGACGGCCGGTGGTGGTGGCAGATTCGGTGGTCGCAGCACCGGCCTCACGGTGAGCTTTGTCGGGCCACGGGGCCGGGAGGACCGAAGCCGCATGCATGGTGCCACGCTCTCGTGGCTCGACGGGCTCACCATGAGAGCTGCTGTGCGAATGCTCGCGATCAGCCGTCATTGTCCATATCGAACACGATCAGCCCCTCGCGGCCGCCCTGCAGCGCCGCCACCAGCCGCCCGCCGGCCGCCTTGTGGTCGGGGTGGACCAGATAGGCGTCGCGGGCGGCGGTGTCGGCGAAGTCGATGATGAAGCCGTGCTCGAACCCCTGCGCCAGCCCTTCCGGGCTGGCGTTGGGGCCGAAGGCGATGCCAAGGAAGCCGTCCAGCACCTGCTGCAGTGCCGCCAGCTGCTCGAAGATGCCCTGCCGTTCGGCCTCATCGACATCGGGGCGGAACTTCACGAACACGCAGTGGCGGATCATGGCGGGGCCTCAGTAGGTGGCGCGACCGCCGGAGAGGTCGAACACCGAGGCGGTGGTGAAGCTGTTTTCGGCGCTCACCAGCCAGGCCACCATGTTGGCGGCCTCCTCGACCTCGAGGAAGCGGCCGCGCGGGATGCGGCTCAGCATATAGTCGATGAACTCCGGCTTCAGCTCGTCGAGGATGCGCGTCTTGGCGGTCGCCGGGGTGATGGCGTTGACGGCGATGTCGTGTTTCGCCAGCTCCTTGCCGAGCGCCTTGGTCATGGCGATGACGCCGCCCTTGGCCGCGGCATAGGCGGAAGCATTGGGATTACCTTCCTTGCCGGCGATGGAGGCGATGTTGACGATGCGGCCGTAGTTGCGGGCCTTCATGCCGGGCACGATGGCGCGATTGACGTAGAAGGCGCCGTTGAGGTCGATCTCGATGACGCGGCGCCACTCGTCGAGATCGTATTCGTCGAGCGGCGCGTTCTTGCCGGCGATGCCGGCGGAGTGGACGAGGATGTCGATGCGGCCGAGCGCCTGCTCGGTGGTTTCGACGGCCTTTGCGACGGCATCGTAGTCGGCGATGTTGACCTCGACGGTGGTGGCGGCCTCGCCGAGTTCGCCCTTCGCCTTCTGCAGCAGCTCGGCGTTCATGTCCCAGAGGCTGACTTTGGCGCCGGACTTGACGAGGCGGGCGGCGATGGCGAAGCCGATGCCCTGGGCGCCGCCGGTGATGACCGCCATGCGGCCGTCGAGATCGATCTGGTTCATCTGGTCCTTCTTCGAGTGTTCAGCGCTCGGCGCGCACCATGCTGGATTCTGCGGGGACTGACAACGCGGCGTGGTACCGACTTTCGGCCGAGCCTCAGGCGGTCCAGCCACCGTCGATCACGTGCACCTGCCCGGTGGTATAGGTGGCGCCGGCAAGATAGACGGCAAGGTCGGCGACTTCCGAAGGCTGCGCGATGCGGCCGATCGGCTGGCGCGCGATGAAGGCCTTCTTCGCCGCCTCGAAATCGCCGGTGGCATGCCAGCGTTCGTGCAGCGACGGACTCTCGACGGTGCCGGGAGCAATGGCGTTCACGCGGATGCCGCTTGTGGTGTAGTCGGCAGCCATGGACTTGGTGAGCCCAATGACCGCAGCCTTGGAAATGGAGTAGGCGGCGCGGTTGGGAACGCCTTTCACCGAGGAGGCCACCGTCGCCATGTTGATGATGGCGCCGTCGCCGCGCTCCAGCATCTGCGGCAGCACCGCGCGGATGGTGCGGATCTGGGCCCAGACGTTGAGGTCGAAGGCGAATTCGAGGTCCTTGTCGGCCATCTCCAGCACGGTGCCGTTGTGGACGACGCCGGCGCAGTTGAAGAGGACATCAATGCGGCCGATCTCGGCCACCGCAGCGTTCACCGCTTCGGCGTCGAGAACATCGAGGACACGGGTGGTGACATTGGCTAGCCCGTCGAGATCGCGGAGCTTCTGCGCGTTGACGTCGGTCGCGACCACGGTCGCGCCGGCGGCCGCAAAGGCTCGCACCGAGGCCTCGCCGATGCCCTGCGCGGCAGCCGTGATGAATACTGTCTTGCCGCTGAGATCGGCCATCTGAAACTCCGTTGCTACTGGTGGACCGACCGCGAGCCCTCGACCGTCCGGCGCGCAATGGCTTCGAAGTCCCAGGCGATGCCGAGGCCCGGAGCATCGCTTGGAACTGCCCTGCCCGCGCGGATGGTCATGCCCTCGGTGGTCAGTTCGTCGAGCTGGGGAATGTATTCGACCCAACGCGCGTTGGGAACCGCCGCGCAGAGCGCGACGTGCAGCTCCATCAGGAAGTGCGGGCAGACGGCGATGTTGAAGGCTTCCGCCATGTGGGCGACCTTCAGCCACGGCGTGATGCCGCCGATGCGGCCGACATCGACCTGCACCACGGAGCAGGCATGGCGCTCCAGGTATTCGCGGAAGTGCAGATGGGAATAAAGGCTCTCGCCCACGGCGATGGGGAGGCTGGTCCGATCGACGAGCCGGCGGTGGCCCTCGATGTCGTCCGCCGGCAGCGGCTCCTCGAGCCAGCCGATGTCCAGCGGTTCGTAGGCGCGGGCGCGGCGGATTGCCTCGTCGACCTGGAACGCCTGGTTGGCGTCGGTGAAGATCTCGAAGCCGGGGCCCACCGCTTCGCGCACCGCGGCGATGCGGGCGACGTCCTCGTGCAGCGGGCGGCCGATCTTCAGCTTGCAGCCGCCAAAGCCGTCGGCCTTGGCCCGCAGCGCGTCGTCGACCAGCGCTGCCTGCTCGATGTGCAGCCAGCCACCTTCGGTTGTGTAGAGCGGGATGTCGCGCTGGGCGCCGCCGGCCATGAGATGGAGCGGCTGGCCCAACTTGCGGCACTTCAAGTCCCAGAGCGCGGTGTCGATAGCGGCCAGCGCGATGGAGGTGATGGCGCCCACCGAGGTGGCGTGGGTCATGAACAGCAGGTCGCGCCAGATGCGCTCGATCTCCAGCGCCTCGCGGCCGAGCAGCGCCGGCACCAGGGTGCGGTCGAGCAGCTGCATGACGGAGTGGCCGCCGGTGCCGATGGTGTAGCTGTAGCCGGTGCCCACGACGCCGTCGGCGTCGGTGATGCGGACGATCGGCGTCTCCTGGGAGACGAAGGACTGGATGGCGTCGACCCGCTTCACCTTGGGCACCAGGTCGACCATCAGGATCTCGACGCGGGTGATCTTAGCCATGGGGGTCCTCAAACGCGGTGGCCGCGGCACCCCAAGGGGGGAGGTGTCCGCCGGTGGCCGCGGCAGGATAGCGCCACCCACTCGATGCGACACCCTCCCCCTTGCGGGAAGGGCTGGGGAGGGGGTGAGAGCGGCGCGCGCTCATCGCAGCGACCTCCCGCTCGCCTTGTCGAAGACGTGGAGGCGGGTGAGGTCGAGGGTGAAGTCGAGCTGTTCGCCCGGATGCACCACCCGCGGGTTCAGCATCTTGCCCTGCACCTCGGTGCCTCCGAACTCGGTATAGAGCATGGTCTCGGTGCCCAGCGGCTCGGCGATGGTCACCGGGCGGGCGATGGTGAGGGAGTCGGCGGCACCGTGCAGCGAGTGTCCGGCCGGGGCAAAGCTTTCGGGGCGGAAGCCCAGCACCACCTGCTGTCCCTCGGCGACGGCACCGGCGATATCGGCCGGCAGCGGCACCACCACGCCGTCCGGCAGCCGCGCCACGGCGGCACCGCCCTCGCTCGCCACCACCGCGTCGAGCTGGTTCATCGGCGGGCTGCCGATGAAGCCGGCGACGAAGACATTGGCGGGCTGGTCGAAGACCTCGGTCGGGGTGCCGACCTGCTCGACATGGCCGTCGCGCATGATGACGATGCGGTCGGCCAGCGTCATCGCCTCGACCTGGTCGTGGGTGACGTAGATGACGGTGGTCTTCACCCGCTGGTGCAGCTTCTTGATCTCGACCCGCATCTGGCCCCTGAGCTTGGCGTCGAGGTTGGAGAGCGGCTCGTCGAAGAGGAACACATCCGGGTCGCGGACGATGGCGCGGCCCATGGCGACGCGCTGGCGCTGACCCCCGGAGAGGTGCTGGGGCAGCCGATCCATATAGGGTCCGAGCCCGAGGATCTCGGCCGCCTCGCCGACCCGCCGCTCGATCTCGGCCGGCGACTGGCCGGCGATCTTGAGGCCGAAGCCGAGATTGTCGCGCACGCTCATATGCGGATAGAGGGCGTAGGACTGGAACACCATGGAGATGTTGCGCGAACGCGGAGGCAGGTCGTTGACGACGCGGTCGCCGATGCGGATGGCGCCATCGCTGACGTCCTCCAGCCCGGCGATCATCCTGAGCGTAGTCGATTTGCCGCAGCCGGAAGGTCCGACCAGCACCACGAACTCGTTATGCGCGACGTGGAGGTCGATGCCGTGCACGACCTCGGTCCTGCCATAGCGCTTGACGACCTTTTCGAGGACCACTTCGGCCATCGGCTACCCCTTGACTCCGCCGAAGGTGAGCCCGGCGATCAGATGTTTCTGGACGATGAAGGTGAGAACCAGCGCGGGAACGATGATGAGCACCGCCATGGCGCTCATGCCGGTCCAGTTGACGGTGAACTGGGCGGTGAAATCCATCAGCCCGACCGGCATGGTCTTCGATGCCGTGGTGCGGGTCAGTTGGCTCGCCAGCGCGTATTCGTTCCACGAGGTGAGGAAGGCGAAGATGGCGGCCGAGGCCAGACCGGACTTGGCGAGCGGGAACTCCACCTTCCAGAAGGCCTGCCAGCGGGTGCAGCCGTCGATCTGCGCCGCCTCCGAGAGATCGACCGGGATCTGGCGGAAGAAGCCGTCGGTGAGCCAGATGGTGAACGGGATGTTGACGGCGAGATAGACGAGGATCAGTCCGATCTGCGTGTCGATCAGCCCGAGCCGGCTCCACAGGATGAAGAGCGGCAGGCTGAGGGCGACGCCGGGAACGGTGCGGCTCAGCATGAAGCCGAGGAACAGCGTGGCCTTGCCGCGGAAGCGGTAACGGGCGAAGGCGTAGCCGCCCATCATGCCGATGCCGATGGCGATGACCGTCGAGGTGAGGGAGATCACCAAGGAATTGATGAAATACTGGCTGACCGGCAGGCCCTGCTGGGTCGACAGCTGCCCGAAGATGCCGAGGAAGTTGTTGAGCGTGAGGGTGTTGGGGATCCAGACGGCGGGGCGCGCGAGGATCTCGATATTGGGACGGAAGGCGGTCAGCACCACCCAGGCGCCCGGCACCACGAGGATCACCATGGCGATGAAGACGCCGAGGCGGATCAGCCAGCGCTGCCAGGGCTTTTCGACGGTGAGGCGGCTCACTGGGCGCCTCCCATGAAGGCGCGGGCGCTCACCAGCTTCCGGAAGAAGAAGACGGTGAAGGCGATGGACAGCAGGATCGAGACGTAGCCCATGGCATTGGCCATGCCCATCTGGCTGTTCTGGTAGCCGACGCGCGTCATCAGCGTCCAGATCAGCTCGGTGCGGCCCGCCGGGCCGCCATTGGTCATGATGCGGACCATGTCGTAGGCACGGGCGATGTCGAGCGAGCGGATGGTCATCGCGATGTAGACGAAGGGCATGAGGAAGGGCAGCGTGATGTGGCGGAACACCTGCCAGGGGTTGCAGCCGTCGACCTTGGCCGCCTCGATGGGGTCGCGCGGCAGCGCCATCAGCCCCGCCAGCAGCAGGATGGCGAAGACCGAGGTCGACATCCAGATTTCGGCGAAGATGATGGAGAAGTTGGCGAGCAGGCCGTCCACCAGCCACGGGATGGGCTGGTCGATGAGGCCGAGATCGAAGAGGGCGCTGTTCACCAGCCCGATGGCGTCGTTGAAGATGTACTTGAACTGGAAGCCGACGAGAATCGGCGAGAACATCATCGGGAACATCATGATGGTGCGCAGCGTCCGCTGGCCCCAGGTGATCTTGTTGACCAGCAGCGCGAGGCCGAGCCCGAGCACCAGTTCCAGATTGAGCGTGATGGTGATGAAGACGATGGTGCGCCCGAAGGCCCACCAGAACTCTTCGTTGCCGAGGAGGCGCTGATAGTTCCGAAGCCCGACGAATTGGTAGAGGCTCGCCGGCCGCACCAGATTGTAGCCGGTGAAGCTGGTCCAGAAGGAGACGAGCAGCGGCACCAGCACCACGGCGAGAATGACAATGATGGCCGGCAGCAGCAGCAGGTAGGGGATGGCGCGCGGCGAACGCAGGAAGTTCATGCTGGATTAAGTCCTCAATCTAATCGAGCAAGAACCCCCTCCCCGGCCTCCTCGCAAGGGGGAGGGTGTGGTCCGGTGGGATTGGGCTCGTTCGCGCCACAAGCACGATGCGACACCCTCCCCCTTGCGGGGAGGGCTGGGGAGGGGGAAGCGGAGCCGCCGTGACCGGCGGCTCCGCAGTGGTTTGCTGCCTACAGCAGGCCGGCGTCTTCCATGATGATGGTCGCCTCGGCCGCCGCGTCGTCGAGCGCCTGCTGCGGCGTCTTCTCGCCGACGATGGCGGCCTGCAGCTGCGGCCAGAGCACGTTCGACACCTCGATCCACTGCGGGATCAGCGGCGGCGTCCGGGCCTCGTCCAGCGCCTGCTTGAAGATGGCGAACATGTCGGCCATCACCTGCTTGTCGTTCTCGACAAACCAGGCTTCAACCTTCGGGAAGGTCTCGGTGCGGGTCGGCAGGTTGCCGGCCTGGGCTTCCATGAAGTCGCTTTCGTCATTGGTCATGAAGACCGCGAAGCTGACGCCGGCTTCCTTGTTGTCGCAGGCTTCGGTGACCGAGAAGGAGTGCGAGCCGGACCAGGCGCCGCGCTTGCCGGAGGTGCCGACCGGAGCGACGGCGAAGCCGAGCTTGTCGGACACCGCGGAGGCCTCGGGGTCGGCATAGAAGCCGGCAAAGCCCGGCCAGTCGAGGTCGAGTGCCAGCTGGCCGGCGGCGAAGGCCTGACCGATGTCGTCCCAGGTGTAGTTGACGGTGCCGGCCGGCACAGCGCCGGCTTCATAGATGTCGACGAACCACTGCAGGGCGTCCACGCCTTCCGGCGAGTTGAAGATCGGCCTCCAGTTCTCGTCGAACATGTCGCCGCCATTGGCGCGCAGGATCTCCATGAAGCGGCCGGACATGCCCTCGTCCTTGCCGGCGAAGGCGGTGCCGTAGAGGTTCGGCGGGTCGGCAAAGAAGATGACCTGCTGCTTGAATTCCTCATAGGTGGTGGGCGGCGCCAGTTCGGTGCCGAACTCGGCCTGGTAGGCCTCCTGGTTCGCCGGATCCTCGTAGAGGTCGGTGCGGTAGTAGAGGTTGGAGACGTCGGTGACGCGCGGCAGCTGCACGAGGCGCCCATCCACCTCGGACGAGGCCAGGGTGCCGGGCACGTACTTGGCCAGTTCCGACTCCGGAATGTGCTCGCGAAGATCGATGTAGAGGTCACCGTATTGCGGAGCGAAGCTCGTATGGTTGGAGCCGACGCACCAGCTGATGTTGCCGGTGGCGATGTCCTGCTTGATCTCGCGGTCGAGATCGAAATGGTTCTTGGACGAGACGATCTCCACATTGGCGCCGGTGAGCGCCTCCCATTCCGGGATGCGGGTGTAGAGCTTCTCGTATTGGGTGCCGCCGATCAGCTTCACGCGCAGCGTGTAGCCGTCGAAGGAGCCGTAGTCGAATTCCTGGGCGATCGCGGTGCCGCCAAGCATGGCGACGGCGCAGCTCGCCATCAGCGTTCCGAGTAGTTTCTTTGACATGAAAAATTTCCTCCTGCGACCCTTCGGAAGGATGCGAGCCGACGGCTTGATCATCCATATGTGAAAAGTCTATTCGTAGGTAATCACAGTTGACGCTGACCCGTCAACCGATAGCATCCCGGGTGCGGCGCCGGCGGAGGGCTCATGAGTACGACAGACGAGCTGGACAAGTACCGGGCTCCCGCCCTCGACAAGGGACTCGACATCCTCGAACTGCTGGCGACGACGGAGGAAGGGCTGAGCCAGGCGGAGATCGCCAAGGCGCTGGAGCGCTCGCCCAACGAGATCTATCGCATGCTCGACCGGCTGGTGCGCCGCGATTATGTACGTCGCACCCAGGGCGACCGCTACGAACTGACGCTGAAGCTGTTCGAACTGGCGCATGCGACGCCGCCGATGCGACGGTTGGTGAGCCAGGCGCTGCCGGTGCTGCGCCGGTTCGCCCGGGAGGCGGGGCAGTCGTGCCACCTGGTGATTCACGACCGCAACATCCTCGTGGTGGTGGCGCAGGTGGACGGCCCCGGCTACTGGAACGTCTCGATCCGGGTCGGCTCGCGCATCTCGCTCATCAACACCGGCTCCGGGCATGTCTTCCTGGCCTTCGCCACCGAGGAAGAGCGGGCACTGATGCTCGAGGACCAGACCGCCCTGCAGCCCGAAAGGGTCCCGGATGAACTTGAAGCGCGGTTGCGCAAGGTCCGGGAGCAAGGCTACGAGAGCATGGCCAGCCTGCAGATTTCGGAAGTCACCAATCTGTCGGTGCCGATCTTCGGCCCGGTCGGCGGGGTCATCGCTGCCCTCACCTGCCCCTACACGAGGCGGCTCGACAGGGCGGAAGCGCCGACCCCGGAAGCGACGCTGAAACTGCTGATCGCGGCCGGCAGGGAGATTTCGCAACGCCAGGACACCGTCGCCGCGACGGCATAGGAGAAGACTGTGATGCGCATCGTCGACACCCATCTACACCTCGTGCATCTCGACCGCTTCTCCTATCCGTGGCTCGAGGCGGCGCCGGCGCTTAACCGGCAATGGGATGCGGAGAGCTATTTCGCTGAGGCGGTGCCGCTCGGCATCGAGGCGGCGCTGCACATGGAGGTGGACGTCGCGGAGAGCGACATGGTGGCGGAGACCGAGCATGTCAGCGGACTGCACCCGCGGATCGTCGGCGCCGTGGCGGCCGCCCGGCCGGAACACCGGGATTTCCCCGCCTATCTCGACCGCATCGCGCAGATCAGCGAGCTGCGCGGGATACGGCGAATCCTGCACGAGGCGCCGGACGAGCTGTCGCAGAGCGATGTGTTCGTCGAAAACGTGCAGCGGCTGGCCAATTACCGGCTGCCCTTCGATCTCTGCGTGCGGGCGGACCAGCTGCCGATCGGCGCGCGGCTGGTGGCGCAGTGTCCGGACGTGCAGTTCGTGCTCGACCACTGCGGGGTGCCGAAGGTGGCCGAGCAGGAGCTCGAACCATGGCGGGACGACATCCGGAGCCTCGCGCAGTACCCCAACGTCGTGGCTAAGATCTCGGGCGTGGTGGCCTATGCGGGTGCGGACTGGACGGTGGCGGCGCTGCGGCCGTTCGTCGAGCATGTCATCGAGTGCTTCGGCTGGGATCGGGTGGTTTGGGGATCGGACCATCCGGTGTGCACGCTGACCGCGGACCTGACCCGCTGGGTCGGAGCGACGAAGGAACTGATCGCCGGGGCGAGCGCCGACGAGCAGGCGCAGCTGCTGCATCGCAATGCCGAGCGGATCTATAGGGTGTAAGGCAGTTTCCTGTGCCGACCGGGCGCCCCCTCATCCGCTTCGCCACCTTCTCCTACGGAGGGGAGAAGGTGGCGCGAAGCGCCGGATGAGGGGGGCCATCAGTCGGCGCAGGGAGAGTGGCACCGCAACAAGAAGGGACGAGAAAAATGAAGCGCTACGGATCCGTCATTGGCCTCAAGCCGGAGGCCATTGCCGAATACAAGCGGCTGCACGCGGCGGTGTGGCCGGACGTGCTGAAGCAGATTAAGGCGAGCAACATCAGCAACTACTCGATCTTCCTCAAGGAGCCCGAGAACCTGATGTTCGCCTATTTCGAGTATGAGGGCGACGACTACGCGGCGGACATGGCGGCCATGGCCGCCGACCCCCGCACTCAGGAATGGTGGGCGGTGTGCATGCCGATGCAGGCGCCGCTCGAGACGCGGAAAGCAGGCGAGTGGTGGGCGGATATGGAGGAGGTGTTCCACCAGGACTGATCGCGGTGGCTTGCGCCCGTTCTGCACATGTGAAACTGTTATTCACAGGAGAATGGTCGTGGAGGACATCCTGAACATGGACGGCACGGATCTGCAGCAGGCCTGGCCGCTGCCCGGCAGGTCGCGCCCGATCGCCATCATCGGCGCCGGCGGCATCGTCAACGATGCCCACCTGCCCGCCTACCGGCTGGCGGGTCTGCCGGTTGCCGGCGTCTTCGATATCGACGTCCAACGGGCAGAGGCGCTGGCGGCGAAGTGGGAGCTGCCGGTCTTCGCAACTCTCGAGGAAGCGCTGGCAGCGTCGGAGGCGGTATTCGACCTGGCGCTGCCGCCGGGGGCGCATCTCGAGGTGCTGCCGCGGCTGCCCGAGGGGTCGGCCGTGCTGCTGCAGAAGCCGATGGGGCGCGATCTCGCCGAAGCCACTGCCATCCTCGAAACCTGCCGCAAGCGGCGGCTGGTCGCAGCGGTGAACTTCCAGCTGCGGTTCTCGCCGATGATGCTGGCGGTGGCCGATGCGCTGCGGCGCGGCTGGCTGGGGCGGCTGGTCGATGTCGAGGTGCATCTCAACCTGGTGACGCCGTGGCACCTCTTCCCCTTCCTCAAGGGCATGGAGCGGGTGGAGATCGCGGTGCACTCCATCCACTACCTCGACCTGATCCGGGGGCTGCTGGGCAACCCGACGGGGGTGCATGCGCGGACGCTGGGGCATCCGTCGACGGAGCTGGCGCAGACGCGGACCAGCGCGCTGCTCGACTTCGACGCCGACCAGCGGGTGACGCTCAGCATCAACCACAATCACGATTTCGGCCGTCAGTTCCAGGATGCGAGCTTCCGCTTCGAGGGAACCGAGGGCGCCGCCATGGTCAAGCTCGGGCTGCTGCTCAACTACCCGGAGGGCGAGCCGGACGAGCTCTGGGTCAGCCGGAAACGGTCGGCCTGGCAGCAGGTGCCGCTTCAGGGTGGCTGGTTTCCGCATGCCTTCATCGGGACCATGAGCAACCTCCAGCGCTGCGCCGCCGGGGAGGATGAGAAGCTGGTCACCGGCGTCGAGGATGCGTGGCACACCATGGCCCTGGCCGAGGCGGCGTTCGCCTCCGCAAAGGCGCCGGCGACGCCGGTGCAGGCAGCGCCATGAGCGATTTTCCGCCAACGGTCGGGGTCAGCTCGACGCATCCCCAGTCGATGCCGGCAGAGCATGCGGCGCTGCCGGTGTGGAATGCCGAGAACTGGTTCTACGAAGACTGGATCGTGGGCCACAAGATCCGCTCGCTGCGGCGGACGATCTCCGAGGGCGAGTCCATGCAGTTCAACGCCCTGGTCACCGATATGCACCCTTACGTCGCAGACGACGTGTTCGCGACGACGGAAGGCCAGTTCGGCCGGCGGCTGGTCGCCGGCGCATTGGTCTTTTCGGCGGGGCTCGGGCTGGTGGCCACGAACTGTGTCAACGCCTTCTCCTATGGCTATGACAGGTTGCGCTTCATCAAGCCGACCTTCATCGGCGACACCATCTACACCATCCGGACCAATCTCGAGAAGTTCCCCAAGTACCGGGAGCTGGGGCTCTGCCGCGCCAGCTACGAGGTGTTCAAGGGAGAGGGGGAGCTGGTGCTCTATTGCGAGCATCTGCAGACGGTGAAGTACCGGAATCCGGCGGAGTTCGCCGAACAAGCCACGAAATGAAAGCCCTATGACAGACACCGACCTGCCGCTCAGCGGCATCATCGTCCTCGACCTCTGCCAGTTCCTGTCCGGCCCCTACGCCTCGCTGCGGCTGCAGGATCTCGGGGCGCGGGTGATCAAGATCGAGCGCCCGGACGGCGGCGATCTTTCCCGCCGGCTCTACCTCTCGGATACCGAGATCGGCGGCGACTCGACAATCTTCCACGCCATCAACCGCTCCAAGGAGAGCCTCGCGCTGGACCTGAAGTCGCCGGCGGACGTGGCGGCGCTGAAGACGCTGATCGGCAAGGCCGATGTGGTGCTGCAGAATTTCCGGCCCGGGGTGATCGAGCGGCTCGGCCTCGACTACAAGACGGTACAGGCGGAGCATCCTGGCATCGTCTATGCCTCCATCACCGGTTATGGCAGCGAGGGTCCGTGGGTACAGCGGCCGGGACAGGACCTCCTGGCGCAGGCGCGCTCGGGGGTGATGTGGCTCAACGGCGACGAGGACCAGGGGCCGGTGCCGTTCGGCCTCGCCATCGCCGACATGCTGGCCGGCGCGGCGGTGGCGCAGGGCGTGCTGGCGGCCCTGGTGCGGCGCTTCCGCACCGGCACCGGCGCCCATATCGAAACCAGCCTCCTCGAAGTGTTGGTCGACTTCCAGTTCGAGGTGCTGACCACCTATCTCAATGACGGGCGCCGCAAGCCCAAGCGCTCGGACTACCGCTCCGCGCACGCCTATCTTTCGGCCCCCTACGGCGTCTACCCGACCGCCGACGGCTACCTCGCCGTGGCAATGATGCCGCTCGGCAAGCTTGCGGACCTGCTGGAGCTCTCGGCACTGGCGCCCTATCGCGATGATCCCAAGAGCTGGTTCAGCAGCCGCGATGCGATCAAGCGGATCATCGCCGGGCGGCTGGAGACGCAGCCGACCGCGCACTGGCTGGCGCTGCTGGAGCCGGCCGATATCTGGTGCGCCAAGGTGCTCGACTGGCCGGAGTTGCTGGAGAGCGAAGGCTTCAAGGTGCTGGACATGCTGCAAGAGGTGACGCGGGAGGACGACGTTTCGATCCTCACCACAAGTTCGCCGCTACGCATCAACGGCAAGCGGCAGAAAACCACGCGCGCGGCGCCGTTGATCGGCGAACAAAGCGCAGCAATTCGTAAGGAGTTCGGCCTGTGAACGTTCTCAAGGGCATGACCTGGAGCCACCCGCGCGGTTACGATCCCATGGTGGCAACGGCCGCGGAATGGCAGCGCCAGACCGGCGTCGAGATCGTCTGGGAAAAGCGCAGCCTCCAGGATTTCGAGAGCTTCCCGGTCGAGGAACTGGCGCGGCAATACGACCTGATCGTCATCGACCACCCCCATGTCGGGCAGATCACCGCCGAAAAATGCCTGTTGCCACTGGACGTTACGGGGCGCGAGGCGGAGCGGACGGCGCTCGCCGCGGGCAGCGTTGGCCAGTCCTATCCGAGCTACAACTGGGAGGGCCGGCAGTGGGCTTTCCCCATCGACGCGGCAGCGCAGGTGCAGGCCTACCGCCCGGACCTCGTCGACCGCCCGGCGGAAGACTGGGCGGAAGTGGTGGCGCTGGCCCGCGCCGGGCAGCTGGTGCTGCCCATGCTGCCACCCCACAGCCTGATGACCTTCTACACGCTCGCCGCCAATCTTGGGACGCCCTGCGCCAGCGACGGGGATCTGCTGATCGATCCCAAGGCGGGTGCCGAAGTGCTGGGGCGGCTTAAGGAACTTGCGGCGCTGATCGAACCCTCGAACTTCGCCATGGATCCGATCGCGGCCTCGGAAGCGCTGGCGCGGGAGGATGCGGTGGTTGCGGCCATGCCCTATGGCTACGGCTATGTGAGCTACGCCATGGACGGCTTTCGGCCGCGGCGACTGGCCTTTGCCGACATCCCGGCGGCCGGCAGCTCGGGGCCGGCGGGCTCGACCCTCGGCGGTACCGGCATCGCCGTCTCCGCCTTCTCCCAGAACCAGCAGGCGGCACTGGACTATGCGTATTGGGTGGCCGGCGCCGAGGTGCAGACGGGTCTCTACGCCAGTTCGGGCGGACAGCCGGGGCATGCAGCCGCGTGGGAGGACGAGGCGGTCAACGGTACGACGCACGGCTTCTACCGTGATACTCGGGCGACGCTGGAAGCGGCCTGGGTGCGACCGCGGCACGATGGCTATATGGGCTTCCAGGCGGCGGGCTCGGAGCGCCTCAACCGCGGGTTGCTGAGCGGGGAAGCAGCCGGCAGTATCGTCGACGAGCTGAACCGGATGTATGGGGAGAGCCACTGATGGAGCGGTCACGATACTTCGAGGATTATCTGGTCGGCGAGGAGCGGCGAACCTACGGCCGCACCATCACCGAGGCGGACTTCGTGGTGCATGCCGGGCACACCGGCGATTTCTTCCCGCACCACATGGACGCCGAGGCGATGAAGGAGAGCGAATGGGGGCAGCGCATCGCGCACGGCACCATGACCTTTGCCATCGGCATCGGATTGACCGCGAGCGAGATCAATCCGCTGGCCTTCACCTATGGCTTCGAGCGGCTGCGCTTCCCGAAGCCGGTTTTCGTCGGCGACACCATCCACACGGTGCTCACCATCGCCGCACTGGAGCCGGACCCGAAGCGGCTCGACTACGGGCGGATCACCGAGACGGTGCGGGTGATGAACCAGCGCGACGAGGTGGTGCTGGCCTGCGACCATATCTATCTGGCGCGGCGGTCGGGGGCGGCGGCGAAAGCGTGAGGGAGGTCGCGGCGTAAGCCGCCCGCCCCCCTCATCCGGCGCTACGCGCACCTGCTCCCACGGAGGGGAGAAGGGACCCGATTAAGAGTTCTCGGCTCTTTGGCCCTCTCCGTGGGAGAGGGTGCCCGAAGGGCGGGTGAGAAGGACGCGCGATCAACGCCGTGCCTATTCGATATAAACCGGGTTGCTGAGGGCGCGGCGGAGTGGCTGCGCCGCGAGATCACTCTCCTGCAGCCCCCACGGCAGGCTCCTGCCCCCGAGCCCCGCCCGGAACACGGCGAGCAGGCGCTCCCGACTTCGGGCGGCCACGATCTCGGCGCGGATGAAGCCGGCCGCGCCGTCGAGCAGGGCAAACTCGCCACGCCAGTCATCGCTTTCGATTTCCTGCTCGGCGAAGGGGCCGCCGGCATCGATCCAGACCAAGGTATCGCCGGCGGCGCCGCGGACATGGGCTTCCGCACCGACTGGGTCGGAGACGCTGCTGCCCATGGGGAGGCCGTTGACGCGGATGGAGAGGTGCGGCCCGTCGGGGCTCTCCGTGACGTAGCCGCGGCCGTAACGCATGGCGGCAAGAACGGCGTCTTCGGAGAGTTCCTCGAGCCAGAGCATGGTGGTCGGACGGGCGAGCACGAAGGGACCCTCCGGCTGCAGTTCAGCCGGCTGGTGGTAGTCGCTGCCGCCGATCGCGGGGAGGCGGAGGCCGGCGGCGAGGCGGGCTTGCCAGCGCTCGAGCGAGATCCAGTTCCAGGTAAACCAGTTCGACTGCCAGACCTCCATACAGTCGATCTCCGGCAAGTCGTAGTCCCAGGGAATGTCGGGCTTGTCGTGGTTCACCGAGAGCAGACCGCCCTTCTCATGCACGAGCCGCGCAAGGGTATGGGCGTCGGCGGGGCCGGTCATGCGGAAGTCGATCCAGTCGTCGATGCCGAAGACGTTAGCGTGGCCAGTGGCCGTGGTGACCTCCATGGCACGCACGAAGACGAGATCCGGCGAGGAGGCGGGGTGGAAGTAGCGGCGCTGGGTAGTGGTGTTGTGGTCGGCGATAGCGAGGAAATCGAGGCCGGCCTGGCGGGCCGCCGCATGCAGCGTCTCCGGCGTACCGCGGGCGTCGGAGTGGAAGGTGTGGCAGTGGAGATCGCCCTTGTACCAGCCGGCTCCTTGCCGAACCGGCGCAGTCCGCTCGGGCGGCGGCAGGGTTTTGCGGGGGGAGCCGTCGGTGTCGAAGGTGAGCGTCACCTCGGCGCCCTGCGGCGGCAGCTTGTAAAGCCCGAGGACGATGTTCCAGGTGCCGGGGGGCATCTCGCCGTGGACATAGCCGGGGGTGGCATCGTCGGTGGCGACGAAGAAGCGGTCGCGGGCGCCCCCGGACCAGCCGCGGAAACCGCCTCGGGTGGGATAGCCGGTGTCGCGGGGATCGAAGAGGCCGAGGTCGATTATGCAGTCATCGGCCTTAGGGTAGGCCATAGCGACGTCGATGCGGGTGGTGCCGGCTGGGACTTCTACGGGAACGTAGAAATAGGGGTGGTGCGCCTGGTCGGCGGGGGTGACGTGAACTCTGAGGGAAGAGGTCAAGTGCGTCTCCCGCCTTGCGCCCCATCTCCCCTCAGGGGAGAGGGACGGTGGGAGGGGTGAGGTGCTGCAGGTCCCGGCGATGTCGACAGCAGCGCACCCCGCATCCGGCGCTGCGCGCCACCTTCTCCCCTGAGGGGAGATGGGAACCGACTGCGGGCCTTGCGGGAGGGCAGCATCTTCACAGCCTCTGCTCCCCCTCCAGCGGGATGCGGGCGCCGGTATCGTCGAAGAGGGTGACGTGATCGGCGGAGAAGGTGAAGGTGACGTTGTCGGGGACGTCGAGGTGGTCGTCGACGAAGATGCGGGCGGTGACCCGGCTTTGGTCGGCGCGCTCGAAGGTAACGAGGCTTTCGGGACCCATATTCTCGTTGGCGAAGAGCTTGCCGCTAATGGAGTTGGCGTCGGCGAGCGAGCCGATGGTGAGGTGCTCGGGGCGGACGCCGAGGGTAAGTTTGTTGCCTTTCGAGAGCGCGGCACGCACCCAGGAGGTCAGCGGCAGACCCCGGGCGATCAAGCCGTGAGTCCGCAATTGCAGCGCCTCGCCCTCGATGCTCGCCTCAACCGGCACCAGGTTCATGGGCGGATTGCCGACGAAGTTGGCGACGAAGGTGGTGGCCGGGCGGCGGTAGATCTCGATCGGCGGCGCGTATTGCACAACCTTGCCGCGGTCCATCACCGCAATGCGCGTCGCCAGTGCCATCGCCTCTGCCTGGTCATGGGTGACGTAGACGGCGGTCATGCCCATGTCCCGCTGCAGGTGGTTGAGGAAGCCGCGGGCCTCGAGCCGGAGCTTGGCGTCGAGGTTGGAGAGCGGCTCATCGAAGAGATAGACCTCGCTCGGATAGACGAGGGCCCGGGCGAGCGAGGTGCGCTGCTGCTGGCCGCCGGAAATCTGGCTCGGCAGGCGGTCGAGCAGCTCGCCGATCTTGAGTACATCGGCGACCTCGCGGGCACGCCCATGCCGCTTCGCCACCGGCTCGCCGCGCACCTTCAGCGGATAAGCAATGTTGTCGGCGAGGTTCATGTGCGGGTAGAGCGCATAGTCCTGGAAGACCATGGAAATACCCCGGTCCTTGGGATGCAGGTTGGTAACGTCCTTGCCGCCGATCAGCACCTTGCCCACGGTCGGGCTCTCGAGCCCGGCGATCATCCTCAGCGACGTGGTCTTGCCGCAGCCGGAGGGGCCGAGCAGGCAGACGAAATCGCCGTCGCCGATGTGCAGGTCGATTGCAGAGACGGCCGTGAAGTCGCCGAAGGTCTTGGTAACGCCGTGAAATTCGACCGAAGCCATTATGCTTTGATTCCACCAAAGAAGCGGAAGCCGAACTTCCAGCTGACGAAGAGATAGAGGCCGATGACCGGCAGCGAATAGATGAGCGAGTAGGCGGCGAGCAGCGTGACGATCGGCGTGCCGGCTTCGGAGTAGAAGGAATAGATGGCGACCGAGGCCGGCATCAGGTCGTCAGTGCGCAGCAGGATGAAGGGGATGAGGAAGGAGCCCCAGATGTTGACGAAGGCCCAGACCACGACGACGACGATGCCCGGCCGGATCACCGGCAGGGCGACGTCGAAAAAGGCCTGCAGCGGCGACGCGCCCGCGACCATGGCGCTTTCCTCATAGGTCTTGGGGATGCCGTCGATGAAATCGCGGAGGATGAACATGGAAGTGGGCAGCAGGCCGCCGGCGAAGACCAGGATCACGGCGATATGGGTGTCGATGAGCCCCATGGCGGAGATGATGAGGAAGATCGGGACCATGGCGGCGGAGCCGGAGACCACCGAGGAAAAGAGCAGTAGCACGTAGGTGACGGCACCCTTGCCGGGAATGGCGGAGCGGCTGAGCGCATAGGCGGCGAGGGTTGCTGCGATGCCGACAAGGATGACGCCACCGACGCTCTGGATCAGACTGTTGAGCAGGCCGCGCAGCGCGAACGCGTTGCCGAAGACGGTCTCGAAATTGGCGAAGGTGAAGGGATCGGGGATGGCGATGCCGAGTTCGGCGCGGGCGTTGAAGGGCGCGAACAGGAACCAGATCAGCGGCAACGCAAAGAGTGCGCCGAGGATGGCGGCCAGGGCCGAGAAGCCGAGGCGGGAGAAGTACTGCGGCAGGCTGAGCCTCATGGCTGCACCGGCTTTGGCTGCTTCTTGCGCCCGATCGACAGGTAGATCAGTGCGAAGCAGAGGTTGATGAGCATGATGATGACGCCGACGGCGGCGCCCTTGCCGAACTCGAAATCGCGGAAGGCGACGCGGTAGTTGTAGATGGAGAGGAGTTCGGTCCGGTAGGAGGGTCCGCCGCCGGTCAGGAGGAAGGGCGTGAAGACGTTGAAGGTCCACATGGTGATGAGGATCAGGTCGGTGACCACGTGGCCGCGGATCAGCGGCAGGGCGATGTCGCGGAACTTCTGCCAGGAGGAGGCGCCGGCAACGTCGGCGGCCTGGAAGTAGCTCGGCGGGATGGACGAGAAGGCCGAGTTGAACAGCATCATCGAGAAGGCCGCACCGCGCCAGGTGTTGAAGACGACGATGACCCAGAACGGCTGCTGCAGCAAAAAGTCGCCCGGCGGCAGGCCGAGGCCGCGCAGGATCATGTTGAGGGTGCCGTTGTCGTAGTCGAGGAAGGCGAACCAGGCAAAGCCGATCACCACCTCGGGCAGGATCCAGGCGGCGATGACGGCGCTCTCGACGATGCGCTTCAACGCCGGCGGGATGGTCTGGATCAGCCAGGCGAGCAGCAGCCCGAGCAGGGCCTGGCCGATGAGGGCCGAGAAGATGACGAACTGGGTGGTGAGGATGAGCGAGAAGCCGAACTGGCCGCGGGTGAAGAAAGTCGTCGGATCGAAGAGCTGGATGTAGTTGGCGAGGCCGACGAACTCGGGGTTGAGCGCGGTGCGGCCGAGCAGCGTGCGGTTGGTGAAGGAAACGAAGATCACCCAGAAGAAGGGCAAGAGCACGAAGGCCCCGACCAGCAGCGCCCCGGGGGTGAGGAAGAGCGCGGCGGCACGGTGCGAGAGCAGGGCGAAGGACTTTTTCATGCTGCGGTGCTCATCGGGTGCGCCTTGTTCGGAAAGGTTATCCGTCGTTGTCCCAGTCGTCTCCCTCCCCCTCGCGGGGAGGGATCAAGGGTGGGGCCCCCCCGCTCGATGCTAGTTGCTCCCCTCACCCCAGTTCCGCTACGACCGGCCGTGCCGGTGGAGCTGCGCTGCCCTCCCCGCAAGGGGGAGGGAGTCCCGACTGCAACCGCCTTGCCTGCACCAAAAAACCGCCCGGCGGGCACGAGGGCCAACCGGGCGGCAGGGAGGATTCTTCAGAGCTTGGAGACGGTGTTCTCCTCGCCGACGATGGCGGTGACGGCGGCCTTGTACTGGGCCATGGCCTCCTCCGGCGACAGCTCACCCGAAACCACGCTTTCGGTCATGCGCTGAATCTCAGCGGAGACCTTGTTGTAGTTGGGATCGTTGGGGCGCGCGGTGGTCAGCGGCAGCAGCGATTCCTGGGTCTTCTGCAGATATTCGTTGTTGGGGGTGGCGACGTCGTCGCGGATGCGACGCGCCTCGCGGTAGCCCTGGAAGGCGGTGAGCTGCTCCTGGCTGTTCATGAAGGCCAGCAGCTCCCAGGCTTCCTGCGGGTTGTCGGTGTTGGGATTGAGTACGAAGCCGGTGCCGCCGGAGACGGTGACGAAATCCTGGCCGCGATAACCTTCCCCCGGCTCCTGGGCCGGCATGCTGGCCCATGTCACGAGTTCGTCGCGGTTGTCGAGGCCGAACTCGCTGCCGGGCGCCAGCACCGAGTTGTAGAACCAGTCGCCCTCGACCAGCAGCGCGGTCGTGCCTTCGCGGAAGTTGGCGAAGGTGCGGTTGCGACCGTCACCGAGCAGCTGGGCGCGCTGGTCGCCGAGTTCCTCGTCGACATAGATGGTCTTGTAGAGGTTGAGGGTGTCGAGGATGCCCTGGCTCTCGACGATGTACTTGCCGTCCTCGTCGACGACGCTTTCGCCGGTTCCGAGCAGGGCCATGTAGTAGCCCTGCATGGTGGTGGCTTCGCCCATGTTGACGCCGGCATTGAGCTGCAGCGGGTAGCTCTCCGGATTGGCTTCCTTGATGGCGCGGGCGGCGTCGAGCAGCTCCTCCCACGACTTGGGCTGCCAGGTCTCGGGATCGAGGCCGGCGCTCTCCAGCAGATCCTTGCGCGCGAAGATGGCACGGACGTCGGTGCCGAGCGCGAGGCCGTAGTCCTGGCCCTGGTAGGACATCAGATCACGGGAGCCTTGGGAGATGTGGTCCCACCCCTCCCACTCCGCGACTTCCGGGCCCGCGACCTCCTCGAGCGGCTTCAGTAGCCCGCCCTCGACGAAGCTCGGGATCAGGAAGCCGTCGAAGCCGGCGACATCGGCACCGGCGCCGGTCGAGAAATCGAGCGCCAGCTGCTGCGTCATCTGCTCGTCCTGGCCACCAAACTCGTTGAGGGTGACGGTGACGTCCTTGCCCTCCGCCTCCATCTTGGCCTCGAAGTCGGGAATGACGCTTTCCTTGATCCAGGTGGCGGTCTCGCTGTTGACGCCGCCGACGACGCAGCGGCAGATCACCGACAGGTCAACGGCGAAGACCGGCGTCACCATGGTGGTGGCGGTGGCGAGGCCCAGGTACAAAGAACGTAGACGAATGTGCATCACATATCCTCCCATGTGGCTGGTTCCGGCTTGCTGCCGATAACCCGGTTGGTGCACCGGCTCGGGCTCCCGGCCCACCGCGTTCACCGGTGCAGAATGAACACGTTTTCATTTGCCGTCAATCCAGCAGCGCGAGGCGCATGGACGAGGGCGAGATGCGCAGACGCAGGAGCAGCAGGAGATACGTCAGCGATGCTGAACAATTTCGTCCGAACCGGCCTGCCCCTCGCTTGACAATCTACGAGTGCATGATGACAGGATTATTGCACACGATTTCAACTACGAGACGCCCAGCTTGACGGAACGGACGACGCCAAAGCAGCGGGCCACGGCCGATATCGTCGCGCGGGCCGCCAATGTCTCGCGGGTGGCGGTGTCCCGCGCCTTCAATCCGCACGCCTCGATCAAGCCCGAGAAGCGCGATCGCATCCTCAAGGTGGCGCAGGAGCTGAACTACACGCCCGACATGGCGGCGCGTTCGCTGGTGACGCGGCGCTCGCACCTTGTGGGCGTGATCGTACCGGACGTCTGCAGCCCCTGGGAAAGCCAGGAGATCGACGCGCTGACCACGGCGCTGCAGGGCGAGGGCTTCGCCACACTGCTGTTCAAGACCCGCACCGACCTCTCCATGGACGAGCGGCTGCTCACCTATATGCGCGGCTTCAACCCCGATTCGATCATCGCCTTCACCGAGAATGTACGGCCGCCGACGCTGGCGCGGGTGCTCGACCGGGCGGTGCCGATCTACATCCACTATCCCAACGGCGACGGGCCTGTGGTGCACGACCCACAGGGGCCGCTGTTCGACCAGCTCAACGTCATGCAGCGGGACGGCATCGAGCACGCAGTGGCACTGATGCAGGGCTACGGCGCCCGGCGCTTCGCCTACCTCGCGGGGGCCGCCAAGTCGCTGGCGAGCGTCGCCCGCGGCAGCATGCTCAAAACGGTAATGGCGGAGCGCGGCCTGTCTTCCCCCACGGTGATCGCCGGCGACTTCACCTATGACACGGCCTATGCATCGACGCTCGACCTGTTCCGGCTGCACGGGGGTGCGGATGCGATCTTTTCCGCCAACGACGTCGGCGCGTTCGGGGCCATCGATGCGCTGCGCCACGAGCTGAAGCTCAGGGTGCCGGAGGACGTGAAGGTCGTCGGCTTCGACGATATCGCGCAAGCGCACTGGAAGGCCTACAATCTCACTACGGTGCGGATCGACCTCCAGGAGCGCGTGCGCGCGCTGGTGCGGCTGATCCTGCGGCGCCTGAAATCACAGGGTGCGGCCTCGCTCAGCGAGACGGTACGGACCAAGCTGGTGGTCCGCGGTACGGTGCGTTGAGCAAACCGGCATGAGCGAACGACGCATCCATCTGGTCTACAAGACGCATCTCGACATCGGCTTCACCGATCATGCGGTGAAGGTCCGGGCGCAGTACCACCAGCGGTTCATCCCGCAGGCGATCGAGACCGGCGAGCACTTCTTCGCCGAAGACCCGGAGCACCCGCAGTTCATCTGGACGACCGGGGCCTGGCTGATCTGGGACCATCTGAAGTCGCAGCCGCAGCAGAAGGTGGCGCGGCTCGAGCGGGCCATCGAGCGCGGGCTGATCCGCTGGCATGCCCTGCCCTTCACCACGCATTCGGAGCTGATGAGCCCGGCCCTTTTCCGCGCCGGCCTGAGCTATGCGCAGGAGCTCGACGCGCGCTTCGGGATCACCACCAGCGCCGCGAAGATGACGGATGTGCCGGGGCATACCCTGGGCATCGTGCCACTGCTGGCGGCAGCAGGAGTGAAATTCCTGCATCTCGGAGTCAACACCGCATCGCCGCCGCCGGAGGTGCCGGACCTCTTCCGCTGGCGCGCACCCGACGGTGCCGAAGTGGTGGTGATGTACCAGAAGTCCTACGGCGAAACCCTTTTCCCGAAAGGTTTCGCCGAGGGTCTGAGCTTTGCGCACACGGCAGATAACATCGGCCCGCAGAGCGTGCCGCAGGCGGTGGACGCGCTGCGGGAGTTGAGGGAAGCGCACCCGGACGCCGAGGTCGAGGCATCGACGCTCGATGCCTATGGGACGCTGCTATGGGCGCGGCGGGCGGAGCTGCCGGTGGTCGAACTGGAACTCGGCGACAGCTGGATCCACGGCAGCGCCAGCGACCCGGTGAAGACGGCCCGGTTCCTCGCGCTGCAGCGATACCATGACCGTTTCACGGAACAATCCGCGGCAAGGCTGGCGTTCGGGCGGGGGCTCTGCATGGTGGCAGAGCATACCTGCGGGGTCGACATCAAGTCATATCTGCGGGACGAGACGGCATGGGACCGGCCGGCCTTCGCGGCGGCGCGCGCACAGGACCATCGCTTCGCCTTCACCGAGGCGTCGTGGGCCGAACAGCGGGCCTACCTGGACGCAGCGACAGCCGAACTCGACGATGGGGACCGACCGGGTGCGGAAGCCGCATTGTGGGAGACGGAGCCGGTCGCCGAGGCAGACCCTGGAGCCCCGCCCGAAGACCTGGCGGTCAGAGGCTGGCGCGTCCGCTTCGACCGTTCGAGCGGCGACCTCATCGAGATCGTAAGCCCGAGCGGCACCACCCTCGGCGGTCGCGGTGCGGGCAGCCTCATGGGCTATCGTTACGAGAGCTACGACGCTGCCGATGTCGCGGCCCACATGGACAGCTACCTCACGCATCGCGAGCGCTGGGCCATCCTCGATCACTGCAAGCCGGGGCTGGAGCGGGCGTCGACGGCATGTTCTGCGAGCTTCATGCCGCGGCTCCTTGGGGCGGACGGTGCGACGCTGGTGCTGGAGCTGCCGGAGGATGCGCAGCGCGCGCTGGGGGCACCGCGGCGGGTGGAACTGGCACTGCGGGCCCTGGACGAGGCGCAGTTCGAAATTGCGGTGACACTGCGGGACAAGCCCGCCAATCGCATGCCGGAGGCGAGCTTCATGACGCTGACGCCGGCGGGAGTGGAGGCATGGGAATACTGCAAGATGGGGCTCTGGCAGCGCGGCGACCGGGTGGCGGCGATGGGCGGCGGCCAGCTGCAGGCGGTCAGCGCGGTCCGTGGCGGCGGCATCGAGGTGACGCCGCTGGATACGCCGCTGGTGGGCCCGGCGGAAGCGCCGTTCATGCCGTTTTGCAAGACGCCTCCGGATCTCGGCAAAGGATTGCGGTTCAACCTCCACAACAACAAGTGGGGCACGAACTTTCCGATGTGGTGGGAGGGCACGCTGAAGGCGCGCTTCGTGCTGCGGGTGGGCGGCGAATGATGGCCGCGGCTCCGCTTTACAACGCCCGCGGGACGCGCAAGTGTCATCGGCCTCGGACTGGCCTGCAGATGCTCTTTTCGAGACGAAGAGGATAGACGTGGCCCAGCTGGCGCTTCGCGGCATCAAGAAGAGCTTCAAGACGGTGGAGGTGCTGCACGGCATCGACCTCGACATCGGCGACAAGGAGTTCGTCGTCTTCGTCGGGCCGTCGGGGTGCGGGAAGTCGACGCTGCTGCGGCTGATCGCCGGGCTCGACCCGATGACCGAGGGCAGCTTCCACCTCAACGGCAAGCTGATGAACAACGTGCCACCGTCGCGGCGCGGCATCGCCATGGTGTTCCAGAGCTACGCCCTCTACCCGCACATGGACGTCTATGAAAACATGGCCTTCGGGGCACGGCTGATGGGGCTCGGCAAGCCGGAGGTCGAGGCGCGGATCGCCGAGGCAGCGCGCATGCTGCAGCTCGCCCCGCTGCTGCGGCGTAAGCCGCGCGAGCTGTCCGGGGGACAACGGCAGCGGGTGGCCATCGGGAGAGCGCTGGTCCGGAACCCGGACGTGTTCCTGCTCGACGAACCGCTTTCGAACCTCGATGCGGCACTACGCTCGGAGGTGCGGCTGGAGATCGCGCGGCTGCACCACGAGATCGGGGCGACGATGATCTACGTCACCCACGACCAGGTGGAGGCGATGACGCTGGCTGACCGGATCGTGGTCATGAACAACGGCCGCATCGAGCAGGTGGGGACGCCGCGCGAGCTCTACCAGTCGCCCGCCAACACCTTCGTCGCGACCTTCATCGGCTCGCCGAAGATGACGCTGCTCCATGTCGAGCGCGAGGGACAGGCGGTGGGCGTCAGCGGCGCCGGCAGCGTCACGCTGGAGAGGCTGCCGCAGAGCGCGGCACGCGAACTGACGCTGGGGGTGCGGTCGGATGCGCTGGCGCTGCGACGCGGAGCGGGCGGCGAGGGTTTTGCCGCCTCCGTGATCTACACCGAGTACCTGGGCGACAACGCCTATGTGTATGCGCGGCTGGGGAACGGAACGCAGGTCAGCGTCCGCACCAGCCCCGAAGACTACTACGATCCGGACGAGCAGGTGACGGTCGCGCTGCGGCCGGAAGCTGCGCATTTCTTCGACCGCGAGGACGGGCGGCGGCTCGCCATATGAGTTGGTGCCCGGAACAAGAAGACCATCATTCACAAGGAGAGGACGTATGAGAAAGAGCATTCTGTGGCGCGCCGGCGTGGCGTTGAGCGCGGTGCTGGTGGCGCTGCCAGCACTGGCCCAGGAACTGGACTTCTGGAGCTGGCGCCAGGAGGATCGGGCGGTCTACGAACAGCTGATCGAGCAGTTCGAAGCTGACAACCCAGGCATCACCGTCAACTTCCAGGCGCATGAGGCGGCCAATTACAACACCATCCTGTCGACGGCACTGGCCGGCGGCGAGGGTCCCGACGTGATGATGGTGCGGGCACATGGCGCCTTCGAGACGGTGGCGGGTGCCGGTTACCTGATGCCGCTCGACAATGAGACGGTCCCAGGCCTCACCGACCTGCCTGCCGAGGCGCTCGCCGCCGAGACGCTGCAGGCCGACGGCAAGATTTACGCCGCGCCCTTCGCCAGCCAGACCATGCTCGTGATCTACAACAAGGCGCTGTTCGAGGAGCATGGCATCGAGGAGCCGGAAACCTGGGACGAACTGATGGCGGCGGCACAGACGCTGGAGGACGCCGGTGTCTTCGCCTTCGCCAACGGCACGGCAACTGCATGGCAGAACGAGACCATCGTCGCCGCCCTCGGCTCCAGCATCATCGGCAAGGACTTCTACGAGGACCTGATGGCCGGCGAGACGGACTTCACCGACGAGCGCTTCGTCGAAGCACTGGAGGCGGTGCAGGAGGCGAGCGAGTACTTCCCTGACGGCTTCATCGGCCTCGACTATGCCTCGTCACAGCAGCTCTTCGCTTCGGGCATGGCCGGTATGTTCGCCGGCGGCTCGTTCGAGCTCGCGAACTTCAAGTCGCAGAACCCGGACATCGAACTCGGGGTGTTCCCGGCGCCGGTGGCCGAGGAAGGCGACGAACACCTTGTCGGGCTGTTCTTCGACGGCGGTTATGCGGGCAATGCGAACACCGAGCACCCCGAGGCGGTGCAGAAGTTCCTCACCTTCCTTGCCAGTCCCGAGTTCGGCCAAACCTTCGCCAACTCTCTCAACAATATCTCGCCCATCCCCGGCGTAACCTTCGAGGACCCGCTGCTGCAGGAAGTGGCGGAGCTCAACCAGAACTCGATCCCCTACATCATGCTGGTGCATTTCCGCTACCAGGAGCCCTCGGGGTCGGTACTGTTGCAGGGCGCGGTGCAAAAGATGCTGGCTGGCGAAGCGACACCGGAAGAGGCCGCGGCCGAGGTGACCGAGGGCATCGCGACGTACTACGAGCCGTTCCAGGACTAGCGGAGACGGTATCGGTGCCGCCGCCGGTTTGCGCGGCGGCTCCGATTGACGGATCGAACGTAGCTGCACCCCCTCCCCAGCCCTCCCCACAAGGGGGAGGGTGTCCGCCGGCGAGCTTGGCAGGATTGTGCCACGAGCACCGGATGGCACCTCCCCCCTTGTGGGGGAGGTTGGGAGGGGGGTGGCCACGCCAGGCGAAGTTGAGACCTAAGCACAGATGCCAGCCTTGCGCCTGACCGGACGCGGATTGTGGATCACGGCACTGATCGTGCCGCCGCTGGTGTTCGTCGCCACCTTTGTCGCCTATCCGATCATTTCGGCGCTGGCCTATGCCTTCTTCGACTGGCAGGGCCTGCTGCGGGGCGAGTTCGTGTGGTTCCAGAACTTCGAGGAGGTGCTGTTCAAGGAGCCGTTCGCGAGCTGGACGCGCAACGCCTTTATGAACAACATCATCGTTTTCCTGGTGCTGATGGTGGTGCAGAACGGCCTCGGCTTCCTGCTCGCCTATGCGCTGTGGCGCGAACTGCCGGGGGCGGCGTTCCATCGGGTGGCGGTGTTCCTGCCGGTGGTGCTGTCGACGGTGATCGTGGGCATCCTGTGGAAGCTGTTCTTCCATCCGCTGTTCGGGCTGGTGAACCAGTCGCTGAAGACGGTGGGGCTGGGTGAGCTGGCGCAGCCCTGGCTGGGGCAGAGTTCGACCGCGCTGGGGGCGCTGATCTTCGTCAACGCCTGGCACTGGGTAGGCTTTCCGACGCTGGTTTTCCTCGCGGGCATGCAGCGCATTCCGCGCGAGGTGCTGGATGCGGCGCGGATGGAAACCGAGAGCGAGTGGATCAAGATCACCAAGATCGTCTGGCCCTTGGTTGCCCCGAGCGCCACGGTGGTGTTCATCCTGCTGTTCATCGGCTCGTTCAACTGGTTCGAGCTGCCCTACCTGATGGCGGGGCTCGACGGCTCGCCCTTCGGCTCCACCGATGTGTTGGGGCTCTATTTCTACCGCACCGCCTTCGGCAACCAGTCGGCTGGCGTCCAGGACTTCGGCCGCGGCAGTGCATTGGCGGTACTGACCTTCCTGTTCATCGCCGTGGTGGCGGCATTCTGGACGGTGCGACTGCGCAAGCGGGAGCTGCAGCTGTGAGCACGGCTGACATGACGGCGGAAAGCCGGCGCGGGCTGCTCGGCACGCTGGGGCGCGACGGGCTGCTGCAGGTCATCCTCGTCGCCAACAGCTTCTTCATGCTGTTCCCGATCGTCATCATGGTGCTGTCGGCGTTCAAGCCGACGGCGGCGATCTTCAACTCGCCCTTCGCCATCCCGGACTTCACCAATGTCGGGAACTTCGTGGCCGTCTGGACGGACACCAATTTTGTCGGCTATCTCGGCAACTCGCTGCTGGTCACCGGCTCATCGATCGCGCTGATCCTGGTGCTGGGCACCATGGCCGCCTATGCGATCGCGCGGTACGAGTTCTTCGGCTCCGCCTTCGTGCTGCTGTTCTTCATCGCGGGGCTGACGCTGCCGCTGAAGCTCGCCATCATCCCGCTGTTCATCCTGATGCGGGACCTGTCCATCCTCAACACGCCGCTGTCGCTGATCTGCGTCTATACGGCCATGGGTCTGCCCTCGACGGTATTCATCATGACCGGATTCATCCGGACGCTGCCGGGGGAACTGGAGGACGCGGCGCGGATGGACGGGGCGAGCGAGCTCAGGATCATGTGGTCGGTGCTGCTGCCGCTGGCTCGGCCGGCGATGGTCATTTCGGCCATCTATAACCTCGTGCCGATCTGGAACGACTTCTTCTTCCCGCTCGTCTTCATCCAGAACGAGGCCTACAAGACGCTGCCGCAAGGCCTCACGACCTTCATGGGCGAGTATACGACCAACTGGGGGATCCTGTTCGCCGGCTTGACGCTGAGCGCCGCGCCGATCACGCTGATCTACATCGTGCTCTCCAAGCAGTTCATCAACGGCATGACGCAAGGCGCGCTGAAATGAACGGGATAATCCCGCAGGGGGCCCTCATCGTCTCCTGCCAGGCACGGGCCGACAACCCGCTGCACCGATCGATGGGGCCGATGGCGCTGGCGGCGGCGCAGGGCGGCGCCGGGGCGATCCGCGTCAACGGGCCGGAGGACGTGCGGGCGGCGATGCCTGCGGGGCTGCCGATCATCGGTCTCAACAAGATCTTCTCGGCCGACTACCCGGTGTACATTACGCCCAGCTTTGCGGCCGCGGCGGAACTGGTGGAGGCCGGTGCCGACATCGTGGCGCTCGACTGCACGGCGCGACCGCGCGACGGTGAGCCAGTGGCGGAGATCGTCCGCCGCATCGAGGAGGAACTGGGGGCACAGGCGTTTGCCGACATCTCCAGCTTCGAGGAGGGGCTGGCGGCCGAGCAGATGGGGGCGGCCTACGTCTCCTCGACGCTATCGGGATATACCGATCCGTCGGTGCCGACGGCGGAGGCACCGGATCTTAAGCTGATAGAGCGGCTGGCGAAGCGGCTGAGCGTGCCGGTGATCGCCGAGGGGCGCTTCAACACGCCGGAGCTGGCGCGGGCGGCGATCGATGCGGGGGCGCATGCGGTGGTGGTGGGCACGATGATCACCAATCCGCGCGAGATCACCCGCAGCTTCGCGGCCGCCGTACGCCGCGCCCGATGAGCGCCCGTTATCTCGGCATCGACATCGGCGGCACCGCCGCGCGCTGGGTGGTGGTCGACGGCGCCGGAACCGAGATCGCACGCGGCGCCGCACCCGGGGCGACCGGGCATCTGTTCGCGGCGGCGGAAAGGGAGCGGTTCGCGCTGGCGCTCGAAGCGATCGCGGCGGGCTGCGGCGACGTGGCCGCGGTGCAGGCGGGAATCACGGGACTCGGAACGCAGATGCAGAGCGAGGCGCAGCAGCTGCTGGCGGCGCAGTTCGGGGTTGCGGCCACGGCGGTGGCGGTCAGCGACGACATGGAGCTCGCCTATCGCGCTTGCTTTGCGCCGGGCACCGGGCACTTGGTGGCGGCAGGCACCGGCTCGATCGGGCTGCACATCACGGCAGGCGGCGAAGCGGTGCGGGTGGGCGGGCGCGGGATCCTCATCGACGACGGTGGCTCGGGCAGCTGGATCGCGCTTCGGGCGCTCGACCGGCTGTACCGGCAGATCGACGAGAGCGGGACCCCGGGCGCGGCGGCGGGGCTGGCGGAGGCGCTGTTCGCGGCGATCGGCGGCCGCAGCTGGGACGACGTGCGCAGCTTCGTCTATGGCAGCGACCGCGGCCGGATCGGGACCCTGGCGCAGGCGGTGGCGGCGGCGGCGAGCGCCGGCGACAGCGTTGCGGCCGGCGTCCTGGAAGATGCGGCAAGAGAACTGGCGCGGCTGGCGCGGGCGCTGCTGCGGCGATGCGGGGAGCGGCCGGTGGCTTTCGTTGGCGGCGTACTCGCTCTGCACTCCGCCATCGCGGTCGGGCTCAAGACCGCGCTGCCCGACACGGAGCTGCGATACCCACGGATCGATGCGGCCCTGCATGCGGCGGAGATGGCACGCGAGATCCTTGCAAGGAGCTGAAATGACGACCACCGAGAGCGCCTCCGGGCGCTACCGAGCGCTCGAGACCTGGCCGACGGAGGACCTGGTCGACGGCATGATCGAGAGCCAGTACAGCGCCGTGGCGGCGGTGCAGGCGGCGTCCGGGTCGATCGTCGCCGCCATCGACGCTGCCGTGGAGCGGCTGCGCGGCGGCGGGCGGCTGATCTATGCCGGTGCTGGCACCTCGGGCCGCATCGCAGCGCAGGACGCTGCGGAACTGCCGCCAACCTTCAGCTGGCCCTATGAGCGGGCCGTACCGGTGATGGCGGGCGGCGAGGCGGCGCTGCTACGGGCGGTGGAGGGGGCGGAGGATGATGGCGCCGCGGCGCGGCAGGCGCTGGACGAGCTCGGGCTGACGGCCCAGGACGTGGTGATCGGCGTCGCCGCCAGTGGCAACACCCCGTTCGCGGTGGCGGCGCTCGCCCGGGCGCGCGACAGCGGGGCGCTGGCCATCGCCGTCTACAACAATCGCGACGGCCGCATGGCCGAGGTGGCGGATGTGCGGGTGTTGATCGAGACCGGGGCGGAGCTGCTGGCGGGATCGACGCGGCTGAAGGCGGGGACGGCACAGAAAGTGGTGCTCAACTGCATCTCGACCGGCATCATGGTGCGGCTCGGCTTCGTCTATCGCGGCCTGATGGTCGAGATGCAGCCGACCAATGCCAAGCTGCAGCAGCGGGCGCGGCGCGTGGTGGCGGAGCTGGCCGATTGCAGCGAGGACACGGCCGCCGCCGCACTGGCGGAGGCCGGGGACAGCATCAAGCTGGCGACAGTGATGCTGGTGAAGTCGCTGGACCGCGGCGAGGCGGAGGCGCTGCTTGCACGGGGCGGCGGCACGTTGCGCGGCGCGCTCGGCTGAGGGCCACCCTCAGTAGTCGGTCTCGTAGTAGATGCCGACGCTCGATTCGCCATCGACACCGGTTGAGGCGCGGGCCTTGAGATCATCGGTGATATCGAGATCGACAGCCACCCGGCTCTGCCCGTCGGCGCCGGCCTGGACGCTGAGATAGACGTTCTCCTGGATGTACTGGCCGGCCTGCACGGCGATGTTGCCGCTTTCGTCGGTGACGATGTCGAGGTCGGCGAGGCCGGCGGCACTGCGGAGGCTCTCGGTCAGCGAGGTGCCACCGCCACCCGCCAGCTCCGCGGCAGCGCCCGCCAGCCGTGCCACCTGCAGCGGCGACAGTTCCCCGATTCCACGGTTGAAGATCAGGCGCGACAGCACCTCGTCCTCCGGTAGTGCCGGATTGGAGGTGAAGCTGATGTCGGGCTCGGAGGCGCGACCGGAAACGGTGACGAAGACGGTGATGCCGTCGCCCTCGGTGCGGGCAACGAGATCGATGAAGGGGTCGAGGTCTCCAACCAGCGTCGCCTGACCACTCTCGAATGTCAGGCGCTGCCCGAGCACCGAGAGGCGGCCGCGGATTAGGCTGAAGGCGCCCACCGGCTCGATGCTGCTGACCGACCCGGTCAGACGCACGGAGCCGCCGAGTTCGGCATCAAGGCCGCGGCCGCGGATGAACACCTGGTTTGGCGCGTTCAGGCGCACATCGAGTTGCAGGTCGGAGGTCGGTCCCGTACGGCCGCCCTCGTTGATGCGAGCGCGGGCGAGCGTTGCCATCACCGCTGGCGCCGGCCGCACATGCTCGACCTCGATCAGCGCCGCGCTGCCGCCGAAGGTTTCGGGCACGGTGATATTGGCTTCTTCCACCAGCACGTTGCCGGACAGCAGCGGATTGCTGGTGAGCGAGCCGGTGACGGCGAGGTCGCCGGAAAGCGTCGCGACCAGCAGGTCGCCATCGGCGTAGCGGGCGGAATCGAGACGAATGCGGAGATCGGCAGTGTTGGCCGCGTCTAGACCGACGGATCCGGCGACGGCAAGCGTGCCGCCGGTGGCGAGCGAAGCGGTTAGCCTATCGATGACGAGCCGATCCCCGGCAAGGCTGGCGCTACCGGTGATGCCGAGCAGCCGCAGGTTTAACGCCGGATCGGTGTAGCCGGAACCGCTGGTGGAGACGGTCCCGGAGAAGCGTGGATCGGCCAGCGAGCCGGTGAGACGGGCATCGAGATTGGCGGTGCCGGTGAACTGACCGCCGCGTTCGGCGACAAGGCGGTTGGCGAGAGCAAGGGGCGCGGAGCCGGTCAGGGCAAGGGACATGCCGCCACCGGTGAGCGGGATGCTGCCGCTGGCGGCGAGCTGCAGGCCGTCGGTGCCGGTGGCGCTCAGGCGATCGAGGTCGACGGTGCCATCGGCGAAATTGCCGGCGGCCTCGAAGCTCAGGGGTGTGACGCCGTAGGGCTGAATGGCGGCCGCGCCGATGCCGCTTCCGGAGACCGCGAAGCTGGCGCGCGGGTCGTCCGCGGTACCGGTGATGCGGGCATTGCCATTGAGGGTGCCGGCAAGCCCGAGTTCTGGGGCGACGGCGTTGGCGACGGAAAGCGGCAGACTGTTGATGTCGACGGCGATGTCGAGAGCTGTCCCGGCGGTGCCGGTGGCGGTGATGCTGCCGGAGCCCACCTCGAAGCGCACGGCATCGAGGCGGACCTGCTCGTCGGTGACAGCCAGCACCGTCGGGGCCGCCAGCTCCGCCGTCAGCTCGCCCTGCCCGAGTGCAGCTCGGTCGAGTGCGAGGCGATAGCCGCCGTCGATGGCAGCGAGATTGCCGGCGGCGGCCAGCGTGGTGCCGTTGCGGAGGGTTGCGTTCGCCGTGAAGTCAGACGTCTCACCGTCGTTCTCGGCGCTGACCTCCAGGGTAGCGAGGTCGATGCCGGCAACCGCCACGTCGCGCGCACTGGCGCTCCCGTTCAGCATCGGGACGCCAAAGAGATCGCTGCCGGATACCCTCACATTCGCAGAGCCGATGGTGACGTCGGAAACGCGAAGATCGCGCACCGTAGCCGTGATGTCGGCGCTCTGCTCGGTGCCGGCGGCCTGCAGCTGGATGGTGGCGTCGACTGCGCCGCTGGCCTGTTGCAGCAGCAGTGCCGCCGCATTGGAGACGTCCGTGGCAACGAGCTCGAGGGTGCCGGCGAACAGGCCTTCCTCCGTCTGCGCCAGATCGCCGGTGATGCGGGTGCCGGCGGTTTCGAACTGAAGGCTGCTCAGGCGCCGCTGGGTTTCGTCCGCGGTGAGGCCGGCGGCGAGGGAGACGAGATGCCCATCGAGGAAGGCGGAGCCGTTGATGCGGCCGTCGAAGCTCATCCCTTCGATGGTGCCGGCAAGCGCCAGTTGCGCCTCGCGCAGCGGCCGCGAGACCAGGGTGCCGCTGGTGACGCCGGCGACGAGCTGTACGTCAATTGGGCCGTCGGTGCCGGTGGCGCGGCCAGTGACACTGAGCGGGCCGCTGGCCTCGTCGGAAAGGAGGGCGAGGTCGGCGAGGTCGAGGCGGAAGTCGAAATCGGCGGCGGTGCTGGCGAAGCTGCCGTCAGCGACGATGGTCAACTGTGGATTGGTGACGCGGAAGTTCTCGGCCTCGATACCCGCCTCGGTGCGGGCAAGGCGGCCGCTCAGCCGCACCTCGCCCGCCAGCACCGCGTCCAGCGCGTCCTCGCCCACTTCGAGGTCGGTGCCGGTGCCGTCGAGGGTGAGATCGAAGCCACCGATCAGGGGACTGACGGTGCCTACCGCCTGCAGGTCCACGGCGCCGCCGAGATCGCGGCCGGCGATGCCGGCAAAAGGTTCGAGACTGGCGGTCTGCAGCGCTGCGGTGCCGTCAAAGACGAAGTCGCTGATGACGCCGGTGAGGGTCGCCGAGATTGCCTCACCGGCCAGCCGGAACTCGGCCAGCTCTACCGGCTCTCCGGCGCTCCATTGCCCGGCAAGACCGAGACCGATGCTGTCGCCGAGAGCCGCCTGCACAGCCGGCTCCGAGGCATCGATGCCGGATATCATGCCGTCGCCGTTGAAGGTGATACGACGGTCCTCGGCGCTGTCGAGATCGAGGGCGACGCCGGAGGCGGCGAAAGTGGCAACGTCCGCCGTGAAATCGGCAGTCTCCAGCTCTTCGATGGCGAGGGTGCCGGTCCAGTCGCCGCCGTCGCCGGCACCGAAATCGACGGCAAGCCGGGCCTGCTGCACGCGGGTGGGTTCGCCGGGAATGGGCAGGGTGACGGCGCCACCTGCAGGATCCGCGACCGTCGCCTGGAACTGCAACTGGCGTAGGAAGCCGTCCTCGGCGGTCTCGGCGGTACCGGTGACGGAGAGCTGGCCGCCGCTTACGGTGAAGGAATCGACGCTGATGCCGCCTTCCTGCCGGACCAAGGCATCGGCCGTCAGCGACGTCTCGGCTCCAAAGAAGGGCCGGTAGGGCTCCTGCACCAGCTGCGCCACCGGGCCGCGGAGATCGGCGGCGACGCGGAAACCCTCCGCCACCTGCGTGATGGTGGCTGCTCCCGCGAGGGCCCGAACGTCACCAGCGTCCAGCGTCATCTCGGTGCGCAGGTCGGCGATGGGGCCGCTGCCGCTGACGGTGAGGGCGACGGGCGGGCGCTCGGGGACGTTGAGGAGATTGACGAGGATGCCGTTCTCCGGCTCGGTCAGCGTCACCGAGAGGTCGATCTCCTGCTGCTCCTGCCGATAGTCGACATCGGCGACGAGCGTGCCGCCGGGACCATCGAGGCGGGTGATGGAGAGATCGGCGTCGAGGTTGCCATCCTCGAGCACCAGGCTGCCGCCGACGGAGATCTCGGAACCCAGCCCGAAGACCTCCTCACCAAAGGTGATACGGGGGACCGTCAGCTCTTCCAGGATGACGGCGACCGGCAATTCGGGAATCTCGAGCCCCCCGGCTTCCGGTGCCGGGATGTCGGGCTGGTCACTTGGCACTGGATTGCGCAACACCTCGATCAGCTCTGCTGAGAGGCTGCGGATCTCAAGGCGCCCGGTGAACAGCGCGCTCTGGTTCCAGTTGATGGCGGCATTGACGATGCGGAGCCAGACGCCTTCGGTGTCAGAGATGGTGATCTCGCGGATGGAGGCGTCTTCGGACAGGATGCCCTCGATATTGGACAGCCGGATCTGCCGCTCCGGCGTGGACAGCCGTCCCTCGACGAACTGCACCAGCCAGTTGCGCTGTTCCTCCTCGTTCAGCTGCTGCTGGTCCTGCGCGATCAACGGCGCGGCGACGAGCAGCGCGAGGGCGAACAGCAGGAGGGCGAGCTTCTTGATCAAAACGCCTGTCCAATGCCGGCATAGATGGCGTAGGCGGGGTCGCCCGGACGCCCGTTGAGCGGGAAAGCGAGATCGAGGCGCAGCGGCCCGAGGCCGGTGTAATAGCGCAGGCCGACGCCGGCGCCGAGCCGCAGGTCCTCGAGCCCGGGGAAGGTATCGGCGGCGACATAGCCACCATCGACGAAGGCGACGCCACCGAACTCCTCGTTAAAACGGACCCGGGCCTCGACCGAGGCCTCGAGCAGGTAGCGGCCGCCGGTGACGGTGCCGCCGGGACCCTCGACGCCGATGCTGCGGTAGCCATAGCCGCGCACGGAGCCGCCGCCGCCGGCGAAGAAGAGCCGGTCGGGCGGGATGTCGGCGAGGTCGGGGCCGAGCAGCAATCCGGCGCGGAGGCGCCCGGCGAGCACGAACATGTCGTCCTCGGCAAAGCCGAAATAGGTCCGGGCCTCGGCGGTGGTGCGCAGGCCGACATTGCCGCGGTTGAACTCGTAGAAGGGCTCCATCGTGGCGGTGACGAAAAAGCCTTCGGTGGCATCGAGCGGCTCGTCGCGGTTGTCGAAGGTGGCGCCGGCGAAAAGGCTGGCGGTCGAGAAGACGCGGGTGCCGAAATCGTCCTCGAACTGTGCCAGCTCATAGGCGGCGGAGCCCTCGAGGGTGATCTCGTCGGACAGCAGGTGGGTCAGGCCGGCGCGCACGGTAGCCGAAGTCTCGATATAGGTGGGCACCACGGTCCGCTCGGCGGAGATGGCGGCGACGAGGTCGGTGTCGGGCGTGAAGATGCCCGGCTTGGTGAAGGTGCCGCCGAACATGTAGTCGAATTCCTCGGTCTCGACCGGGTAGCCGATGCCGGCGATGCGGGCGTCGAGGCGCAGGCGCTCGGCGCGGCCGAACAGGTTGCGATGCAGCCAGAACCCCTCGACCCCGATGCCATCGACGCTGGACCAGCTGGCGCCGGCGCCGACGCGGTGCAGTGGCCGCTCGTCGACGACGATGGTGTAGGGCAGCATGCCCTCGGGCCCGATGTCCTCGGCGGCCTGCAGCCGCAGCGAGCGGAACACCTCGAGCCGCGACAGGCGCTTGCGGGCGCGCTCGATGGCGTCGGGGTCGTATTCCTCGCCCGGCTCCAGACCGGACTGGGTGCGAACAAAGTCGGGGTCCATGTGCGTGGTGCCGCTGACGCCGACGGCGCCGATGGCGGCACGGCGGTCGGGGTCCACGGTGATGGCGACGTCGACGGTCCTGGTCCGGTGGTCGGCGATGACCTGGCGATCGGCGATGGCCGCCTTGGCGTAACCCTGCTGGCGCCACCCCTCGAGCAGGCGCTGCTCAGCGCCGGCAACCACGGTGGAACGGGCGACCTCGCCGCGGGCGAGACCATAGTCCTCGGGGCTCTCGACCTGATCATCGTCGGCGGCGGGCGGCGGACGGTTGGCGATGGAGATGGTGCCGAAGCGGAACAGCGGGCCGGGATCGACCACCACCCGCACGGACACGGGGTCAGGCAGGTCGGTGTCGGGGGGGAGGCGTGCCGCTTCGACGCCATCAACAAGGATGTTGATGGTTCCGCCGTAGTGCCCTTGCCCGTAAAGGGCACCGGTGATCCGGCGATAGTCGCCGCGGGCCTTGGCGAGCAGCCCGGCGGCACCGGATGCCGGCTCGTCCTGATCGGCAACGAGAGCAGAGGCACCGCGGATGGCGGCATCGAGATCGCCCTCTACCCCGGTGACAAGTTCCACCTCGTAAGGCTGCGGGTCGGCAATGACCGCCGCGACATCGCGGTCGGCCTGGTCCTCGAACAGCCGCCAGCCGAAGATCTCGAAGGCGCCGGCAGCGCCCGGCACCAGCAGTAGCGCGACCAGCAGGGCCAGCCGGAAATGGGTACGCAGTACTTGCAGTTGCCCCCTCCCGTCCTTCATCGCAACTCCGGCCGCTGGCGCGGCAGCCGATCGTGTATCCCTGCCCGTAACACAGGGTTCGGGGAGGCAGTATTACATTTGGTCGCCGGTGAGGCCAGTTTATGGCGGCGATCCGGCCGGCGGCCCGGTTTGCTCTGGCGGCAACCGGCTGGCATGCAAGTCCTCATCGCCCGTGTGGAGGATAGCGCGGAAATCTTGCGGAACCGGTAACCGACCCACGGCCGCCGCGTTGCTCAGGCGGCACTGCTGGGGGACGATTTCCTCGTTTCTGTCGCGCCTGTTGCAGGATGGGCACTCCCGCGAGCCGTCACCGCCCGGAGGCGTTCGATAGCGGCGTCGATGGAGGCGGCTTGCAACACCAGCTCGTCTGCCTCGTGCGCCTGCAGCTGCGCGATCAGCGTCTCGGCCGAGATGTCACTGTCCGCTTCCAGCAGTTCCATCACTGCCTGCCCCAAGGCCGACCGCCAGAGGCGCGGATCGCTGCCGTCGTGAGTCTGCATGGCGCTTCGGAACTGTCGGGAAGCCTCGAGCCGACGCGCCATTACCTCGTGGGCCGGCCCGGGTGACGGAGGTGGGGGCAAGTGGTTACCGGTTACCTGGGGGTACGCCTCGACGAGCTCCGCCTTGAGGCGGAGGGCGAGGCGCCTTGCCTGCTGCTCTGCCGCGGGAGGCGGCAAGCTGGCGAAACGGACTACGAAGCCGGCATCGCCGTGGCGGCGCACGTCGTCGTGCAGACCGGTCCAGAGCTGCAGCCGGGTGGCGGCGAAGGACACAAGCTGCGGCGCCAGCGCCGGCCAAGCGCCGCCAAGGGCATCCCGCACCTCGTCGAGGGCAACAGGTTGCAATTCGCCGGAGAGGACGGCGGCATCGTCGCCGGCGAGACCGGCAAGGTGCAACTCGAAGTCGGCGATGGGGCTGGAGGCAGCGTCTTCAGTGGATGTGACTGCTTCGATCGGAGGTGCCGGGCTGCGGCTCCGGTCGGACCGGCGCCAGGCGGCGGCCCGTTCTGCTAGACGGCGTAACACTAAAACTCTCGACTTCGCTGTGACCGGCGCCGGACGGCGCCCTGCGGAAGGGGGGATCGAATCGAAGGTATCAGTTCAAGGTTGGCACTCTCCACTGCAGCAACGTCGCAGGCGCGCTTCCTTTACGATCGGTGCGACCCTCTTTCCCCCGGAGGGCGGGGCCAAGGCCTGTCTGCCATCCCGCGCGAACACGTTTCAGTGACCGCAGCCCGCAGCGCTTGGCTGCACCCTTCCCGTCCGCGGCGCGAGACGCCTTGGCTTCGCGGCAGGCGACAGTTTGCACCGGCTTCTACGAGTGGGAGTGGGCCAGCTTAAGCTCATCGTTTCCTCGAGCCACTGCTCAGGCGGCGCAGCATCCGAAGGCAGTTACTCTACGAGGCGGGACCGATGCCGCCGGCGGCGCGCGAGCTCCTGAAGGTCTGGATCGCCTTGATAACGGTGAAGGCCCATAGCAGCAGCGTGATGACGCCAAGCGTCGCGGCGACTGGGCGCTCGAAGAAGCCGAGCAGGTCCCCCTGGGTGCGCAGCATGGAGCTCATGAAGGTCCGCTCGAGCAGGCCGCCGAGGACGAGCCCCAGGATGATCGGAGCGACGGGGAAGCCGTTCTCCTCCAGCAGCCAGCCGGCGATCCCGATACCCAGCATCAGCACCACGCCATAGATCGAATTGGTCATGGCGAAGGAGCCGACGATGCAGAAGATCAGGATGAGCGGCAGCAGCACCTGCCGGGGCACCCGCAGCAGCGGACGCGACGACTTGATGATGGCCCAGCCCATCGGCAGCATGACCAGGTTGGCGACGATAAAGATCATGAACACGGCGTAGATGAACTGCGGGTTCTCGAGGAACACTGTCGGTCCAGGGTTCATCCCCTTCATGTACAGCACGCCGATGACGATGGCCGTGATTGAATCTCCCGGGATGCCGAAGACCAGGGCGGGGATCCAGGCGCCGCCCACTGCCGAATTGTTGGCGGCGGTGGCATCGACCACTCCCTCGATGTGGCCGCTCCCATATTTCTCCGGCTCCTTGGAAAAGCGCTTGGAGATGGCATAGGAGATCCAGGCGGCGATGTCGGCGCCCGCGCCAGGGAGCGAGCCGATGGCGGCGCCGAGCATCGAGCCGCGAGCGATGTTGAGCTTGTATTTCATCATCACCTTGCCGACACCGGCAAAGACAGGGCCGGTGGGCGCCGGCATGTCCTGGTCGATGCGCTGCATGCGGATGGCGCCGCGCATGATCTCGGAGATGGCGAAGAGGCCGATCATGGCCGGGATGAGATCGATGCCGGCGAGCAGGTCGACGCTGCCGAAGGTGAAGCGCGGTACGCCGGCGGTGGGATCGATGCCCACCGTCGCCAGCATCAGCCCCAGCAACAGCGACACGAAGGCCCGCACCGGGTCGGCCGAGGAAATGAAGATGGCACAGGTGAGGCCAAGGGTCGCCAGCCAGAAATATTCGAAGGCGGTGAAGCGGAGCGCTACTTCGGCAAGTGCCGGGGCGGCCAGGATCAGCGCCGCGACGCCGACCAGGCCTCCGAACACCGAAACCGTGAGATTGGTGCCGAGATTGAGGTTGAGCTGGCCCCTGCGGGCCATGGCATAGGAGTCCTCGGTATAGGCGGCGGAGGCTGGCGTGCCAGGCATGCGCAGCATCGCACCGGGGATGTCGCCGGCGAAGATCGCCATCGAGGTAGCGGTGACGATGGCGGCGAGAGCCGGCACGGGTTCCATGAAGAAGGTGATTGGCACGAGAAGGGCGACGGCCATGGTGGCGGTGAGGCCGGGCATGGCGCCTACGAACATCCCGAAGCCGGCGGAGACGACGATCACGAGGAGCACGTAGGGGTCGGCGATCAGGCTGAAGGCAGCGAGGAGTACGTCCATCGTGCGGGCCTCAGATGATGCCGGTGAGCCAGCCGCGCGGGAGCGGCACGCGCAGCATGTTGGCAAAGAACCAGAAGGTGACGCCGGTGAAGAGCGCTGCGATGATCAGGGCGTTGTGCGGCCGCACCCCGAACCAGAGGAAGAGCCCCATCAGGAGCACGAAGGCCAGCGGGATGAAGCCGACCCAGTCGGCCAGCAGGATATAGAGGAGAACGGCAGCGATGATCAGGAGGAGCGAGATGGCGTTGCGCGGCTCCCTCAGGGCCGGATCAAGCGCCAGGACCGGTTGGCGCCGGCCCACCGGGGACAGGCCGCGGACGACGAGGAAGATGCCGCAGATTGCGAAGCCGGTCCCGATAACGGTCGGAAACAATGCGGCGCCGTAGGGTTGGCCGGGTAGGGCCGGGAAAGTGGCGGCTGTGCCGATCAGGGCGATGGCCAGCAGGATGAAAACGGCGCCCGAAACCGCGTCGTTGAAGCGCATTGTCGTCCGCCCCCGATACCGATGTGCACCTGCCCGCGTGCGGGCAGGTGCGACGGCGCTCAGATCATTCCTTCGCCAGTCCGGCGGCGGCCATCGCCTCGCCCATCTGCTGGTCGGCATCGGCCATGAAGGCGGCATGCTCCTCCGGGGGCAGATAGCGGACACCGAAGCCGCGGCCCGCCATAAACTCTATGTACTCATCAGACGCCGCAGCCTCGGCGACGGCTTCGGTCAGCGTCTGCGTGATGTCCTCCGGCAGGTCCGGCGGAGCCGCAATGCCACGCCAGGCGCCCATGGTGTAGTCGACGCCGAGTTCGACCAGCGTCGGGATGTCCGGAAAACTCTCTAGCCGCTCCGGCGCCATCACCGCCAGCGTGCGGGCGCGGCCGGCATCGACCATGCTCTGGGCCTCTGGGATCGAGGCAGTGACGATGTCGACGCCGCCCGCTGCCAATTCCTGCATGCCCGGGGCAGCACCTTCGGACGGCACCCAGGTGACGTGGTTGGGTTCGAGCCCGAGGGTCTGCAGCCAGCCGATCAGGGCCAGGTGCCAGATGCCGCCCTGGCCGGTCCCGGACGCAGTGAACTGGCCGGCCGGGGCCGCCCGCAGCGCTTCCACCAGCTCGTCATGGGTGGTGTAGGGGCTGTCGGCGCTGACGTGAACGCCGGCGGGATCCATGTTGACGAGGCCAAGCGGCGTGTAGCTCGCCGGAGTAAGATCGGTGAGGCCCTGGTGGTGCATCATGGCGATCTCAACCGTCACCATACCGAAGGTGTAGCCGTCCGGCGCTGCTGTCGCGATGGCGGAATGGCCGACGACGCCCGATCCGCCAGTGCGATTGACTACGTTGATCGGCTGGCCGAGGCGCTGCTCGATCAGCGAAGCGAGGATGCGTGCCGTGGCGTCGGTGCCGCCGCCCGCTCCCCAGGGGACGATCATGGTGATCGGCCGGCTCGGATAATCCGATTGCCCGAAGGCGAAGGACGGCAGCAGGCTGGCGGCGCCGAGCGCGGCGCCTCCCGCCAGCACGGCGCGGCGTCTGATGTTGGTCATGGGTATTTCCTCCTCAATGGTCGACGATGAAGCCTGCGAATGCGCCGAACTCCCCCGCACTCATGCCTACTGCCGCGCCTTTGGCTTGCGGCAGATAACTAGTATATTACATAGAGCATGCCGCACCGGTGGCCAAGTGTCCATGCGTGCATTGTCTCCCGACGATCGCGATAGCGCAAGCACTGCCAGTTGTTTAGATTCAGATGGCTGCGTAGTCTGTCCCCGGCCCGCCAGTCGAGGAGCACCGCGATGACCATCGAGTTCCTCTTTGACGGGCCGGAGGATGCGCGGGTGACCGTGCTGCTGGCGCATGGAGCCGGCGCGCCTATGGACTCGGCCTCGATGACCGCCACGGCCAAGGCGTTGGCGACGTCGGGCATGCGGGTGGCGCGTTTCGAGTTCGGCTACATGGCGAGTCGGCGGACGGCCGGCGGGCGCAAGCCGCCTCCTCGCGCGGAGACGGTGATGCCGGAGTTCGTCGCCGCGGTGGAGGATCTGGGGCCGACCAGCGGGCCACTGGTTATCGGCGGCAAGTCCATGGGCGGCCGCGTGGCCAGCATGGTTGCGGACCGTCTTCATGAGGCAGGCCGCATCGCCGGCCTCCTCTGCCTCGGCTATCCCTTCCATCCGCCGGAGAAGCCGGAGCAACTGCGTACAGCGCATCTCGCCGGGCTCGCGACGCCGGCGCTGATCTGCCATGGCACGCGCGACCCTTTCGGATCGCCCGATGAGATCGCCGGCTATGTGCTGTCGGGGAGCATTGAGCTGTTCTTCGTCGAGGACGGAGATCACGACCTCAGGCCCCGGAAATCAGTGACGGGGCAATCGACGGCGGCAGCCCTGGAAGTGGTCGCAGAGAAAGTCCGCGAGTGGACCGGGCGGATCACGTCCTGACCGATGAAAATCGCGACTTTCAACATCAACGGCATCAATCAGCGGCTGCCGAATCTCCTCGCATGGCTGACCGAAGCGGCGCCTGAAGTCGTCTGTCTGCAGGAGACGAAGGCCACCGACCGGCAGTTTCCGGCAGCAGCGCTGGGAGACGCCGGGTACCAGTCGGTCTTTGTCGGCGAGTCGAGATGGAACGGCGTCGCCATCCTCTCGCGCGACGGCGAGCCGATCGTCACCCGCACCGCCCTGCCCGGTGACGATACGGACCAACAGGCGCGCTACATCGAGGCCGCTGTCAACGGCGTCGTCATTGCTTCGCTCTACGCCCCGAACGGCAATCCGCAGCCCGGACCGAAATTCGCCTACAAGCTCGCCTGGACGGAACGGCTGCTGGCGCACGCGGCGGAACTGACGGAGACGGGTCTGCCGGTGGTACTGGCGGGGGACTACAACATCGTCCCTGAACCACGCGATATCTACGAAACGCGCTCTTATGAGGCCAACGCGCTGGTGCAGCCGGAGCCCCGGGCGCAGTACCAGGCGCTGCTCGCACAGGGCTGGACCGATGCCATCAGGACGGTCTTCAAAGATGAAACCGTCTACACTTTCTGGGACTACATGCGGAATCGCTGGCCGCGAAACGCCGGGCTGCGCCTCGACCACCTGCTGATCAGCCGCAAGCTGCGCCGCAAGCTGCTGGAAGCTGGCATCGACCGCCATGTGCGCGGCGCCGAGGGCGCCAGCGATCACGCCCCGGCGTGGATCACCCTCAAGGCGTGAGCCGGCGCCATCACGCCGGCTGCAGTTCGCCCGGCCGCCTCGCCTCGTTCTGGCGGGGCGGGGGGAAGGCGAAGGCCATGGCGACCGCGGCAAGGCCGACGCCGGCCGAGGCGATGTAGAGCCAGTGATAGGTGCCGAAGGTGTCGAAGAGCCAGCCGCCGCCGACGGGACCGAAGGCCATGCCGATGCTCGAGGTCATGGTGGCAGCCCCCAGCACGGTGCCCATCACATGCGGCCCGAAATAGTCACGGGCGAGGACCGCATAGAGCGGCATGACACCGCCATAGGCCATGCCGAGCACCACCGCCAGCATATAAAACTCGGTGAGCTGCGTGATGTAGATGTAGGTGTAGATTCCGGCTGCCTGCAGCGCCAGACCGGCGATCAGCACGCGCTTGACCCCCAGCCGATCGGCGAGGACGCCGAAGACCACGCGCCCGAAGAGGCCGGCGACGCCCTCGACGCTATAAATGCTGGCGGCGGCCAGTGCCGATGCCCCGCACAGCATGGCGTAGCTGACGGTGTGAAAGATCGGACCGGAATGGGCGGCGCAGCAGAGGAAGAAGGTGGCGGCGAGCACGACGAACTGCGGCGTGCGCAACGCCGCTGCGGCGCCGCTGGAACGCGGCTGCTGCGGAGCAACGTCGGTGGACGGGCTCGCGGCGGCCGCCAGGGCCTCGGGAGCCCGGCGAATGAGCAACCCGGCCGGCACGATCACCGCCGCCGCGACGATCGCCGTCAGCATCATGGCGTTCCGCCAACCCTGCGCCTCGATGAGCAGCGTCGCCAGCGGCGTGACCACCATGGGCGCCACCCCTGCCCCGACCGAAACCAGCGAGACGGCGAGACTGCGATGCTTGTCGAACCAGCCGACGGTCGCCGCCATGATGGGGGCGAAAAAAGCGCCGCCCGAGGCACCCACGAGGCCGCCATAGGCGAACTGGAAGACCAGGAGATCGGTGGCGCGGCTGGCGAGGAACAGCCCCACCCCGAGGATGGCCGCGGCCATCAGCACCACCGGCCTTGCACCGATGCGGTCGCTAAGTGTGCCCCAGCCGAACCCCGCCACGCCCATGGTGATGAATCCCACCGTCATCGCGCCGGAGATCCCGGCTCGTGTCCATCCCGTCTCGTCGGCGATCGGCTGCAGATAGACGGGCAGCGCGAACATCGCCCCCATTGCCACACAGGTTATCAGCGCGCCCGCGGCGACGATCACCCATCCATATCGACTGTTCATTCCGGTTCTCCGCACGTCCATTTCCTGTCACGACGAACGGGAAGCGGCGCTTTCGACAGTCGATGCGATGTCGTGGCCGGCGACCCTAACCGATTGTGTTATGCAAGTGGAATTCTGCTGTCAATAGACCGATTGCTGTTTGCAATCGGAAGGTCGTTCACGCGTTGATCTGGCCGCTGACCCAGGTGAGCTTCGGCGACCTGAAGCCCATGGCGATCCAGGCCCCGAGCAGCCTCGCGTAGAACAATGCGGTCTGCCGCCTGCCGCTCCGAACCTCAGTGTCCAGCGGCGCATGATCGGGGCGATCACCGGTCATGGTGCGCAGATCCGCCGGCGGCAGCGCGTGTCCGGGCCAGAGACAGCTGTAGAGGCTGAGCCAATGGCCGTTCTCGAACTCGAGGAACACCGGGGTGTTGCAGCAGCTGGCGACCACCCGGCGGGTGGGGGCGTCGGGCCGCAGCCGGAACTCCCGGAGGAGATCGGTGCCGTCGCGGAAGCGGACGCGATCCTTGCGGTAGAGCACGAAGTGCGTGCCGCCATTCGCCTCCAGAACCCTCGGGGCAGCGGGCAGCGCCTCCAGCCGCGCGCCGGCGGTGCGGCAACTGTCGCAGTGACACTCGGTGCTGATGATCGGGGCCTTCGCCACCTCCAGCCTGACCTGACCGCAGGCGCAGGCGAGTTTGTTTTGTTTCGTCATGTGGGTTCACTCCCGTCAGAACAGTTGAAGAGCAGGCGGATGTAGCGCTCGAGGTGATCGAGGCTCTCATGCGCGAGTGTCAGGTCGTTGCCGGCCTTGGCGAGGACGAAGGCACCCTGTATGACGGCCTGCGTGTGCCGGGCGAGGCCGGCCGCTGTCCAGCCACCGGTGACCCCGCGCGACCGCATCGCAGCCTCGATATCCGCCTCGAGCGTTGCTGCATGCCCAAAGATGCTGTCGCCGCAGGCATCGCGAATGGCCGGCGAGGAGGCGTGCACCTCTTGCACCATTGTCCCCACGAGGCAGCTGAACGCCTCGATGTCGCCCGCGATGATGGACTTGCGGAAGGCGACATAGGCGAGGACGCGCTCGAGCGGATCGTCCGGCAGGTGGTAGGGGGCCTCGGCAAAGAAGGCGGTGGTCGTCTCCGCCCAGCGTCGGGCAGCCGCCACACCCAGTGCCTCTTTGCTCCTGAAGTGGTGGAAGAACGAGCCCTTGGTCACTCCGGCGGCTTCGCACAGTTCGTCCACCGAAGTTGCGGTGTAGCCGCTCCTGCGGATGGTATCGCGGGCGGCATCGAGAAGCCGGGTTCTGGCGTCGCCGCGTTCGGGGTTGCGCTTCGTCGGTCTGGTCATTACGAGACCATACCGTTCAGTCGGTATGTTTGGCAAGACGTGGAATGGTGGGGGTTCTGCCCATCTCCCCTAGTGAAGCGGGATCGTGATGCGGAAGCAGGCGCCCTCGGTCGACGGTAGGAGGTCGATCTCCGCACCCTGCGCCCGCAGCATGGCGCGAGCGATGTCAAGGCCCATGCCGGTGCCGCCGCTGTCGCGCCGGGTCGAGAAGAAGGGCTGGAAGATGCGGTCGCGATTGCCTTCCGAGATCCCGTTGCCATTGTCGGCAACCGTCACCTCGATGACCGCATCTCCAGCCGCTGCGGCAAGTTCAAGCCGGGTAGCGCCATGCTGGGCGGCATTGTCGGCAAGGTGCCCCAGCACAATACCCAGCGTCTCGCCCGGCAGGGCCAGGCGCAGCGCCGCGCCGGTCACTTCGATAGTGACGTCAGGGAAGCGTTCCGAAAGCGCCGGGACCACGGCTACGAGGGATGTCTCACCACCGGTCAGCGGCATTTCCGCCTCGGCCAGCTCGCGGAGACGGCGGACCAGCGCGTCCAGCCGATCGGCATCGGCGATGATGTGGTCGAGGAAGCGCTGCCGCTCTGCCTCGGTCATGGCTCCGTCGTCGCGCATCAATTCGGCCGACCCCTTGATCGCAGTCAGCGGGGACTTGAGCTCATGCGAGACGTGAGCGGCGAAGGACCGCATGTATTCGGTACGGTCCATGAGCCGGGAGGCGAGGTCGAGGAAACTTTGCGAGAGGGTGGCGATTTCGGCGGTGCCGTAGACCGGAAGGGGTCGGATGGCGTCGCGACCGCCGGTGGTGATAGCGCGGGCGCGGGCGATCAGCGCCTCGAGCGGTCGAGTGACGGTGCGCGTCAGCACATAGGCGATGACGAGTGTGAGCAGCAGCGAGACCACCAGGACCCCGATCTCGAGGGGGCCGGGACCGCCGGGCTCGGCGTCCAACAGCCTGACAGCTATAATAAATCCCGAAGGCAGCGCGAGGACCGACAGCAGCACGGCAAAGACCACGACGGCCAGGGGCGGCCGCCATTTGGCGGCGACGCGCGGGCCCGAGGTCACGGCAAAGCGTCCGGGCCGAGGCCGAGCTTGAAGCCGACGCCGTGCACGGTGGTGATGACGCCGGAGCAGCCGACGGCCAGGAACTTCGCACGAATGTTGCGGATGTGGCTGTCGATCGTGCGTTCGGCGACGTGGATTTTTGTCCCATAGGCGGCCGTGATCAGCTGGTCGCGCGAGAACACCATTTCGGGGCGACCGAGCAGCGCGGCGAGCACCGCGAACTCCAGCGCCGTCAGCGGAACGGGCTCGCCGTCCCAGGTGGCGCTGTGGGCGGTGCGGTCGAGCCGCAGCGGGCCGCGCGCCAGCAGGTCGGCGGGCTTCGTTCCCGCCCCGCCGGCGCGCTTCAGAATCGCCTTGACCCGCGCCACCAGCTCGCGTGGGCTGAACGGTTTGGTGACGTAGTCGTCGCCGCCGATCTCCAGCCCGATGATGCGGTCGACCTCCTCGTCACGGGCGGAGAGGAAGAGGATGGGCACGTCCGAGGTCTTGCGGATCTGCCGGCAGACGTCGAGGCCGTCCATCTCGGGCATGCCGACATCGAGGACGATGAGGTCGGGCACCGCACGGCGCCAGGCGATCATCGCCTCGGCGCCGGTACGGGCGACCGTCGTCGCCATGCCGGCGCGTTGGAGCGCGAAGCAGATGACGTCGCGGATGTTGGGTTCGTCGTCGACGACGAGGATGCGGCTGCTCATGGACGCTGCTGGTTGATCACTCCGCCACGGTTTTGCGGTGCCGACGAGCCGATGGCAATGGGTCGCTGCGCAACATAGTCGACGAGGCGCTGCTGCCGCCAGCTCCAGCTGCGCGCGTCGGTGGGCTCCCTGAGGGCCCTTGCCGCGAGGGAGCGACGGACGCTCGCGGCGTGGCGGTAGCGGACGCTCCGCTCATCCATGCGTACGATGTAGGAGTCGAGAGCGGGGATGACGGTGGGGCCGAGCCGGGCGAGATATTCGAGGTCAAGCGGCGGCCCCTCGCCGCTGATCTCGCGGCTGTGCTCGACGTTGAAACGGGCGATCAGGGCTGAGAAATCGACCAGGGCCGAGGCGTAGAGGGCGACCAGCAGGGCCAGCAGGTTGGAGGCGACCAGCCAGGCGTTGGAGCGGCGCAGCCAGATGCGCAGCAGGATGAGCACCAGCCCGCAGGCGACGAGCGCCATCCAGATGCCGGCTGCCAGCCGGAGCTCGGTCAGCGAGTAGACTTGGACATAGAGGTCGAGCCGCAGGATCGAGGAGAGGCAGAGCAGGACGTTCTGGCCGATCCAGGCGTAGACGAGAGCGCGAGTTAGGGGGCTGCGGTCGCCGGGTCCGTCGCGCCGCATGGCGGCGAGCACGAAGCCGGCCGCGAGCAGCGCCGTCACGATCAGCGGGTAGGCGCCGCGATGGGCGTAGTCGGCGTAGCTCATGCCCTCGGGCAGGGCGATGCCGCCCCAGAGAAAGGCGAGGTCGAGCAGGGTCTGGACGGCGAACAGGGCGTTGAACACCAGCAGCGAGCGCAGGATAGCCGCCTCGCCGAACCAGGCGGATTCGGCAGCGGGCGCCGCATTGGCCACCGGCATGGGCGAGCGCGCCGGCAGCAGCCGGGGCCGCAACAGCGGCCAGATGGCGGCGGCGAGCACCAGCCAGAACACTAGCCGCACGGGACTCAGGAGATGGAGTACCACGTCCGCCTGGACCCAAGAGATCGCCACCTCGATCAGCGGATTGGCTGCCGCGAACAGCATGATGAAGACGAGGCCGAAGGCAACCGGCAGGACCCAGGCCAGCAGGCTCCGCAGCAGCCGCCGCGGGGGACGATCAACGGACGCTGCCGCGCGCCGATCCAGGATGTCGGCCAGAAGCCGGAACGGTGCCAGCAGGCCGAAGCGGAGGAGCGCTCCGGGAGCCTGCTCGAAGCGGGGCGGCAGCAGGTCGGAAACGACGAGAGTCGCCGCGGCCAGACCCAGCGCCGCAAGCAGCAGGCCGGGGAGCGAGGGAGTCTCCAGCAGCGGCAGGGCGAGCACGGTGGCGGCGGCGAATGCGAGCAGCGCCGGTCCCGGGCGTCCGGCCGCGGCAAGCGCGGCCAGCACTGCGGCGATGCCGAGGGTGAAGACGAAGAGGTTGAGGCCGGGCTCGACGTCAAACAGCAGCAGGTCGCCGAAGGCCACCACCAGGGCCGTCGCCGCTGCCACTGCTGCCGTCGGCTGTGTCCACGGCGACGGGCTCTTCTCTACGATCTCGGACATGCTGCCCGCCTCCTTCGATGACAGTGAAAGCGCAACCCGATCGCCGGCCCGACGCGGTGCATGGGGTGGGGAGGTCGGCCACCAGCCACCAGCCATCGTTGACGATGCGGCTGGGCAGCGGAGTGCCGGGTCGGGGCCAGGAGCGATCGGGATTGCGCATGCAGGCAATCTGGCGACCGCTCGTGCAGATCCCGTGCAGGGGAAGTGGAGAAAGGGAGGAGCAGCCAAGGTCGATGAGCGTTCAGCGACCGTTCACCCTGGAGTGAGTAGGACGCGGCGCTGCCGCTGGTGCACCTTCCGCAGGGAAGCGCATCGGCACGACCTATTTCAAGACGAGGCAGCCGAATGAGCATTCTCCGCAATCTGACCGACTCTGCAGTTGCGACCGTCCTCGCCTCCATCTTGTGGCTGGGGGCGCAGGCAGTTCATCCCGCGCAGGCGCAGCAGCCGCCGGCCCCGGAGCGGCCGCTGGTGTTCGTGCCGGGGCTGCTCGGATCGTCGCTGTGCCGCGACGGAGCGGATGGGGAGCCGACGGTGGTCTGGGGTTCGGTGGAGGCGCTCGGGCACTTCCCGAGTCTGGCCCTCGATCCCGAGGCCGATGACGTCGCTCCATGCGGGCTGATCCGCGAGATCTCGTTTCTCGGCATCTTCAGCCAGACCATCTACGCGCCGATCGTCGATCGCCTCGAGGCCGCCGGCTACCGCGAAGGCGATACGCTCTTCATCTTCGACTATGACTGGCGCCTCAGCGTCTTCGAGAACGCCAGGTTGCTCGCCGAGTTTGCGGAGAAGGAGCTTCCCGGCGGTGGCAGGTTCGACGTCCTCGCCCACAGCATGGGCGGGCTGATCGCCAGAACCTATGCAGTCGAGGAAGGCGACGCCGACCGCATCGCGCGGCTGATCAGCGCCGGCACCCCCTGGCGCGGCTCGGTGCAGGTGTTTGCGCTGCTGCGGGACGGATGGGGGCTTGCCAACAGCTTCATGGGCGGGCTCGACGGCTTCCGCCGCACTGTCATCAGCTTCCCCTCGACCTTCGAGATGATCCCGCAGTACGAGGGATGCTGCGGCGACGGCTTCGACGTCACCAGCGCCGGTGCGTGGGCGTCGCTGAACTGGAGCGGCATCGATGCCAACGTCCTGCCGGACCTCGCCAAAGTCGCGGCACAGCAGGCGAGACTACGCAGCATCATCGCCCGGGTCCTGCCGGCGCCGATCGAAGAGGCCCTGGTGATCGGCGTCGACCAGCGCACCCCCGAGCAGTACGCGCTGCAAGCTGGGGAAGGCGAGGCGCGACTGGAGGTGCGGATCAGTTGGGAAGGCGACGGTACAGTGATGCGCGACAGCGCGCGGCTGCCGCAGCGGGTGACTTATCCCACGAGCTTTGCCACGCATGACGCCATCCTCAGCGACGAAGCGGTGCAACACTTCGTGCTGGCGGCGCTGGCCGACGGGCCCGAGACCGCGATCGCGACGGTGCCGGTCCGCGAGCGGACCGATGTCTTCACGGCGCTTGGCGCCCTGGTGGAACTGGTGGGCGTAGCCATCGAGACGGATCAGCCGGCCTACAGGACCGGCACTACCGGCAAGGCGACGGTGCATCTGCGGCTGGATGTCGACGAGCCGGTGGACAGGGATGCCATCAGCATGAGCATTGCGCGGCCGGGCGAGCCTGCCCTGCCCGTGCCCCTGACCATGGATCCGCAAGCCTCCGACCCCGCGAACCCGTTCGAGCAGTCCTTCTCCGGGCCGTTCGAGACGGGACCGGCCGCCGGCGAACTCGCCGTGACCGTCACCCTGGAGGCGGCGGCCAGTGAGCCCCGGATCCTCACCCGGATGGTGCCAGTTCTGGCGCCATAGGCGCCGCATCATGCCGGGTCGTTCGGCTGCGGTGGCGAGGCGGCCGGTGCCCCGCCGCCGCCTAGTTCCATCCAAATCTCCCATTCGCGCCGCGCATCGGCGAGCGCGCGGTGGGCCACGGGCCGCCCCTCCATCGCCGCCCGCGCTGCCGCGATGGCCTCGGCCACCGCTTCCTCCTCCGCTTGCGGCCCGAGCCGCGCCCGCGCCGCGGCAATGAAGGCCTCCTCCGTATCGGTCAGTCGCAGCAGGTGCCGCGGCTGATCCGCGGCGCGCAGCAGCATGCTCAGCCAGTGGCCGTCCCAGGACGGGGCGCTGGCATGGACGACATTGTCCCTGAACAGCTCGATCAGCCGCGCGCACACCACCTCGTGGGGCACGCCGTGGCGCTGCAGTCGGCTGCGCGACAAGCCGTGCAGCGCCTCGGCCTCGAGGTCCCAGTCGGTCCAGTCCGGCGCCGGGCGGATGAGGTGAGCTTCCCCGGTGCCGTCCTCCAGCACCCACCCGACCTCGATCGGGTAGCTGTCCTTGTGCAGCGAAGAGGCTTCGAAATCGAGAAAGACGCGCATGGCGGCTTAACGCCGTCGCCGCAGATTCGGCCCTAGTCGACGGCGAAAACCTCGTCCCGCGGCCAGATCGGGCGGTCCAGCTTGCGATAGTTGGTCTTGCGCGGATCGTCGGGATATGGACCCTCGACCCGCGCGTAGAGCACCTCGCGGGCAATGGGTGCGAAGCCGGCATAAAAATGGTTGGTCGACTTGATCAGCAGCAGGTCCTTCTGCAGCGGGTCGACGCCGAGGCCGGTGAAAATGTCGGGCTCGAAGGTTTGGGTGCGATTGGTGTTGAGGATGACGTCGATCTCGGTGCCGACGATCCGCACCAGCGCAGCGGCGCCGAGCGGCACGCGGCTCTTGCCGAAGCTCTGCCAGCCCGCCGGCGTCACCTTCCTCACCTCCACCCGGGCATCGACGGGCAGCCCCGAGGCCGCCCCGGCCTTGCCCCCGAAGCGGAGATCCATGACGCAGCCCTCGCCGGCGGCGATGGCGAAGCCGACGGCCTGGGGGTCCCAGATGGTGGCGACGCCCACCCTCTCGAAGCCGCGGTCGATGATGTGGCGCAGCGCCACTGTATTGTCCCCGGCAACCCCGCCGCCGGGATTGTCCCAGATGTCGGCGACCACGAAGGGGCGCTCGCCCGGACCGGCGTCGCGGATCCGGTCGAGGATCGACTCGATGCCGTCGATGGGCATGGCAGTCCGCCCGCGCAGCGACTGGATCTCGCGTCCCAGCCTTTCGGCCAGTGCCGCGCCACCTTCCGGGTCACCATCGGTGACCACCATGGTGCGGGTGCCAAGCTCCGGCACGTCGGCGGCCATGAAGCCGTGGATCAGCGACACCGACAGCACGCTCCCCTGCCCCTGCAGCGCCTGCATGCGGTCGACGAAGCCGCGCATCGGCTCCTGGCTCGTCGGATAGACGCCGATCATCTGGCAGTCGAAGGTCGAGATCACGGGCCGGATCTCGCCGCGGGCGGCGCGCAGCGCCAGATCGACCACGTGCTCGCCACGCTCGTAGAAGTCGGTATGCGGGAATTCGAGGAACGCGGCGAGGATGTCGGCGGCGGCCACCCGCTTCGGGGTCAGGTGGCTGTGCGGATCGAGCTCCGCCGCCACCACCACGTCCGGGCCGACGATCTCGCGCACCCGCGCCAGCAGGTCGCCTTCGCAGTCGTCGTAGTCACGCGCCACCATGGCCCCGTGCAGCCCGAGCACCACGCAATCGACCGGCATGGCCGCCCGCAGCTGGCCGAGGATCTCGTCGCGCAGCGCCTCATAGACGTCGGTCCGCACCAGCCCGCCCGGCTCCGCCCAGGTGGCGGTGCCCTCGATGAGCGTGAACCCCTCTGCCGCCGCCCGCTGGCGCAGCACCACCATGGGTGACGAGCAGAGGGTGGGCGTCTCCGGATGCTGTCCGGGAGGCGCATAGAAGGTGTTGACGAAGCTCTCGCGATCCGTCGGCACCGGTGAGAAGGTGTTGGTCTCGGTCGCGAGGGAGGCGGTGAAGACGCGCATTGGTCCGGCTCAGAGGGGCTTGTAGGCGATGGCTTCAATCTCGACGCGGATATCGATCATCAGCCGGGATTCCGCGGTCGAGCGGGCCGGCGGCTCCTTTTCGAAAAAGGGTGCGTAGGCGGCGTTGAACTCGGCGAAGTCCTCGGCGTGCTTCAGCCAGACGGTGGTCTTGACGACATCGGCCATGTCACAGCCGGCCAAAGCCAGCGCTGCCTTGATGTTCTCCAGGACCTTGGTGGTCTGGGGGCCGACGCCGCCCTCGACGATCTTGCCGTCGGCACCGACCGGGACCTGGCCCGAGACGAAGACGAAGTCGCCGGCACGAACGGCGGGGGACAGCGGCACGTGCGACGTGCCGAAACACTGCTTGGTCATTTCAAGACTCCTGTTGGCTGGAAGACTACTTCACCGCACCCAGCGCCAGCCCGCGCACGAGATAGCGCTGCAGCCAGGCGAAGACGATGGCGATGGGGATGGTCGCAACGAAGGCAGCGGCCATGACGTGGTGCCATTCGACCGTGTAGCGGCCGGCGACCAGCGAGAAGATCTGGATGGGCAGCGTGTAGGTTGCCTGGCTCCGCAGCATGGTCAAAGCAATGACGAACTCGTTCCAGGCGTTGATGAAGGCGAAGATCGACGTCACCACCATGGCGGGCACCGCCAGCGGCAGGAACACCTTGACCAGGGCCTTCCAGGGACTGGCGCCCTCGATCCAGGCGGCTTCTTCCAGGTCTTTGGGGATGGTCGAGAAATAGCTCTGCAACATCCAGACCGAGAAGGCGATGTTGAAGGCGGCATAGACGAAGACGATGGAGTTGATGTTGTCGATCAGCCCCAGCCACACCACCAGCCGGAACAGACCGATGACGAGGACGATCGGCGACAACATCTGCGAGACCAGCAGGAACTGCTGCAGGAAGCCGCGCCCGGCGAAGCGGTAGCGGCTCATCGCATAGGCGGCGGGGATGGAGACGACCAGCGCGATGGCGGTCGAGAGCACCGCTACATAGACGGAGTTCCACAGGGCCTGTCCGAAACCGGTGGCTTCCCACATGGTGACGAAGTTCTGCAGCCGCACCTCGCTCGGCCACCAGGTCGGGCGCAGCACTTCGGTCGCCGGCTTGATCGCGGTGATGAACATCACGGCGAAGGGGAACAGCACCAGGACGATGAGCGGCGACAGCACGAGCCAGGAAAAGATGGTGCGCCGCCATTTACGGCTGATCCGGCTCATGAGCGTGTGCTCCGCATGGCGAGCCGCACATAAAGGATGGTGAACCCGAGCAGCAGCACGAACATCATGATCGACAGGGCCGACGCCTCTCCGAGCTGCCCCAGGCGGAACCCGAGCTTGTAGAGGTAGGTCACGAGGATATCGGTGGAGTTGGCGGGACCGCCCTGGGTGGTGACCCAGATGATCGGGAAGGAGTTGAAGACGTAGATGGTGTTCATCACCACCGCGATGTTGATGAAGGGGCGCACCAGCGGCAGCGTGATCCTGCGGAAGATATCCCAGCCGTTGGCGCCCTCGAGCTTTGCCGCTTCGTAGAGGTCGTCCGGGATCGACGACAGCCCGCCGAGGAAGATGGTGACGGTGAAGGGCACCGACACCAGGATGCCGATCATGATCTGCACCGGGAAGGCCGTGGCGGCCTGCGCCAGCCACTGGATGTTGGCATCGATGACACCGAGGCCGCGCAGGGCGGAGTTGAGCATGCCGCTCTCGCCGCTCAGCGCCCAGCGCCAGACGATGGCCGTCATGGTCAGCGATACCGCCCAGGGCAGCATGATGATCACGCGGGCGATGCCGCGGCCGTAAAAATTCTCGTTGAGCACCAGGGCCACCGGCAGGGAGACGAGAATGGTGCCGATGACGATGCCGAAGGTCCAGATGGCGGTGCGGCCGAGCGAGCCGATGAAGTCGGGATCGGCGAAGACGGCAGCGAAGTTTTCGAAGCCGGCGAAGCCGCGCAGCTGGCCGAAGCGGTTGACGTCGCTCAAGGAGATCTGGCCGAGCTGATAGAGCGGCCAGAGGATGATGAAGGCCGCGAGCAGGAAGCCCGGCATGACGAGGAGGTAGGGATTGGTAAGCGGCGAGCGGGTCATGCATCTGCCTCTGGCCCGCTGGCTGTGCCGGGGCAGGAAAGCCTGAAATGCCGGAGCGGGCGGTGGGCCCGCCCCGGCGATCGCGGTCTACTGCTGCAGGATTCCGTCGATCTCGGCAGCGGCGGCATCGAGCGTCGACTCGACTTCAGCCCCGAGGTAGATGCTCTGCAGCGCATCGGAGGTGATCTGCGCAATCTCCTCCCAGCCCGGAATGACCGGTGCGAAGCGGGCGTCGGGAAGCAGGTCGGTGAAGGCCTTCAGATCCTCGTTCTCGGTGAACTCGGGCATCTGCGCCACTTCCTGGTTGACCGGCAGGAAACCCTCGCCGCTGGTGAACTTCTGGCGCCAGTCAGCAGTGAAGATGAAGTCGAGGAATTCCCAGGCGGCTTCCTTGTTCTCGGAGTTCTCGAACATGATGATCGAGTCGGTGACGCCGTAGGTGCCACGCTCGCCATCGGGACCGGCCGGGATGGCGGCGACGCCGTAGTCGAGATCCGGCGCCTCTTCAGCGATCTGGCTGGAGAGGAAGGGCGCCGTGATCATCATGCCGACATTGCCCTGCTTGAACAGGTTCTGCACGTCCTCGCGGGAGTTGGCGGTGGCGCCCGGCTGGGTCAGACCCTCGTCGATCATCTCCTTGTAGAGCCGTGCCGCCTGGTAGCCGGCTTCGGTGTCGAGGCCGGAAGTGCCGTCTTCCTCGATCAGATCGCCGCCGAAGGACCAGAAGGCGTAGTAGAAGTAGACGTCGGTCTCAATCTCGGCACCCTGCAGGCCGAAGCCGTGGATGTCCTCACCGAGGGCGTCGATCTTCTCGGCCGCGGCCTTCAGCTCTTCCCAGTTCTCCGGGACGCTTTCCACGCCGGCCTGATCGAAGAGGGCCTGGTTGTAGTACATGGCGCGGGCGGAGGCGGCGACGGGCAGGCCGTAGGTCTTGCCGTCCATGACCGAAGGTTCGAGGAATACGTCAATGAAGCGGTTCTTGAAGTCCTCGTCCATGTACTCGTCCAGCGGGGCGGCAACGCCCTGCTCGACGAAGTCGATCAGCCAGCGAGTGCCGATGATCGAAAGATCGGCGTTGGCGCCGGCGGAGATGTCGGTGGTCAGCTTCTGCAGCAGGACGTCCCACGGCACGACCTCGATCTGAATGTCGATGTCGGGATTGGCCTCCTCGAAGGCCGCCGCGGCCTCCTCGAAATAGGGCTGCGTCTTGGAGCTGTATTCGGCAACGGTGACCCGCACCGTCTGCGCATAGGCCGCCGTGGTCAGGGCCAGCGTGGCCGCGCCGCCCAGGGCGAGTTTCTTGATCAGCGATAGAGACATGAATTTCCCTCTCATGTTGTCCGGCTCGTTTTTCGTTGGTGTAGCAGGCCAGCCGTGGCGACAGTTTTTTTCATATTCGCGAGGATAGCAAGCCCTCTTGTCACCGAATGTTGCTTTCTTTCATGGTTGCTGGCAACGTCGAGGCTGGTCATGGTGGTCCGGGTCCGACGGCGATGTCGCCCGTTGGACGCCCGCAGCCGGGAAGGCGGACCGGAGCGGAACGGCTTTGGGAGAAGAATGTTCGACTTCGCAGACAAAAGAGTGGTGATCACCGGAGCTGCGGGCGGCGTCGGCCGGGCGCTGGTCGAGGTGTTCAAGCGGCTTGATGCCGACATCATCGCCTACGACCTCGACGGCGCGGCGCTCGGCGCGCTCGGAGTCGGCGAGACGGCAGCCTTTGACCTGAACGACCGGGCAGCCCTCAAGGCCGCCGTCGCCGCGACGCTCGAGGGCAAGCCGGCCCCGGCAGCGGTCATCTGCAATGCCGGGCTGACGCGGGCGGAAACGCTCGGCGAGCTCGACGACGAGAGTTTCGACCGGGAGCTGCACCTCAACCTGACCGCCGTCGCCGACCTCACCCGGGCCTTCCTGCCGGCGATGCGCGACCGCGACGGCGGCGCCGCCTTCGTCTTCATCTCCTCGGTCAACGCCCTCGCCCATTTCGGCAATCCGGCCTATGCGGCAGCGAAGGCGGGATCGCTGGCCTGGATGCGCGCCGTGGCGGCGGAGGAAGGCAGTCACGGCATCCGCGCCAACGCCATTGCGCCGGGTTCGATCCGCACGGCGGCCTGGGACCACCGGTTCGAGCGCTTCGAGGGACTCGAGGGACGGGTCAGCCGGCTCTACCCGCTGCGGCGCATGGTGAAGCCGCACGAGGTCGCCAACGCCGCCGCCTTCCTCGCCTCGCCGCTGGCCAGCGGCATTACCGGCGTCACCCTCAATGTCGATGCCGGGCTGATGGCGAGCAACCTGGCTTTCCTGCAAGAAATCGCCCCGGAGACCACCTGAATGGCCGAACTCAGCCTGCGCGGCATCAGCAAATCCTATGGCGCCACCTCGGTGATGGAAGGGCTGTCGCTCGACGTTACTGACGGCGAGTTCATCGTGCTGGTCGGCCCCTCGGGCTGCGGCAAGTCCACCCTGCTGCGGATGATCGCGGGGCTCGAGGAGATCACGGCCGGGGAGCTGCTGATCGGCGGCGAGCCGAGCAACGACAAGCCGCCGCAGCGGCGCAACATCGCCATGGTGTTCCAGTCCTACGCGCTGTTTCCGCACATGAACGTGCGGGACAACATCTCCTTCGGGCCCACAGTCAGGCGCGAGCCGGCCGCGGAATCGGCCCGGAAGCTGGAGAAAGCCACCGAAATCCTCAACCTCTCCCCCTATCTCGACCGCTTCCCCGGCCAGCTCTCGGGCGGCCAGCGCCAGCGCGTCGCCATGGGCCGCTCCATCGTCCGCGACCCCAAGGTGTTCCTGTTCGACGAGCCGCTCAGCAATCTCGATGCGCAGCTGCGCGTGCAGATGCGCACCGAGATCAAGGCGCTGCACCAGAAGCTCGGCACCACCATCGTCTACGTCACCCACGACCAGATCGAGGCGATGACCATGGCCGATCGGATCGTGGTGATGGAGGGCGGCCGGATCGAACAGGTCGGCACGCCGCTCGAGCTCTACGACCGCCCTGCCAACCGGTTCGTCGCCGGCTTCATCGGCTCCCCCGCCATGGCCTTTCTGGACGGCCGCTACCGCCGGAGCACCGAGGGGGCCGAGGTTGTGCTCACCGACGGCGCCGTGCTGCAGGTGCCGCCACTGGAGGCGGAGGACGGCACCGAGGTGTCCATTGGCATCCGTCCGGAGAAGTACCGGCTGGACGAGACCGGTCCGCTGACGCAGCTGGTGGAAGTCGTGGAGCCGACGGGGCCCGAGACCCACGTCGTCGGACCCATTGCGGGGATCGAGGTGCGGTGCGTGTTCCGGGAACGGCTGCAGCCGCGGCCAGGGGACGAACTGCGGCTGTCGGTGCTGCCGGAAGACATCCACATTTTCGCCGCCGCCTCGGGAGCGAGGCTGAACTGAATGATCAAGCGCCACCCAGATCCGGATGAACGCATCGATATCATCGCGCGGCTCAACGGACGGGCGGGTTTCGGACGCGGTGCCGAGGCGCGGCTGGTGCAGGCCATTCTGGACGATCTGCACTTCGCGACGCACGCCTCGATCGACGAGCTGGCGGCCCGCGCCGAGGTAAGCGAACCGACGGTCACGCGGCTGGCCCGCGCCCTCGGCTTCCGCAGCACGCGGGAGATGAAGGTGCATCTCGCCCAGGCGCTGGCCATCGGCGGCGCGTATCTCCGCAGCCACGAGTCCAACTCCGAGGGCCAGCACTCCTCCGGCACCGTGGTCGCCACCATCTGCAGTCGCGCCCATGCGGCCTTGGATCTGATCAGCGTGGCGCTGTCGGAGGCGGACATCGTGCCGCTGGCGGAGGTTATCGCCTCGGCCAAGCACATCCTCATCTACGGAACGGGCGGCAGCTCGTCGATGGCGGCGGTCGAGCTGCAGAACCGGCTGTTCCGGCTTGGCCTCAAATGCAATGCGCAGTCCGACCCCCAGCTGCAGCGGATGAGTGCGTCGGTGGCCGACAAGGACACGGTGATCGTCGCGTTCTCGATCTCGGGCCAGGTGAAATCGGTGCTCGACGCGACGGTGATCGGGCGCCAGTACGGCGCGCGGTGTATCGCGGTGACGACCGCAGGCTCGGCCCTGGCGGAGGCGGCACACGACCTGCTGCCACTGATGTTCCAGGAGGACGGCAACCTCTTCAAGCCCTCCTCCTCCCGCTTCGCCCTGCTGGCGCTTGTCGACATGCTGGCAATGGCGACGGCCGAGGCGATCGGCCCGCCGGTGCTGGAGCGGCTGCGCCGGGTCAGGCAGAGCCTCTCGAACGAAGTCACCAACCCGCTCAACCCGATCGGGGACTGACGGCGATCTGTCCCTTCCCTAAGAGGCAACCATCATCTGCCGGTAGATGCCCACCGCTGCGGCGATCTCCGCCACCTCGCAGTACTCGTCGGTCTTGTGCGCCATTGCCGGGTCGCCGGGGCCGCAGATGACGGTCGGGACGTCGCCGAGCGCCGGGGTCAGCAGGCTGGCATCGGTGAAATAGCTGGCGCTCGCCGCCTCCGGCTCGCGCGAGGACGCCGCGCGGTAGGCGTCGGCCAACCTGCGCATTTCCGCGAGTCCCGGATCCGACCAGACCGGCGGCAGGTCGACCAGCACGTCGAGCTCGGTCTCGGCCCCGAGCGTGAAGCCGATCTGATCGGTTACCGCAGCGTGCCGCATCCCCGGTATGGTGCGGATGTCGACGGTGAGCTCCGCTCGGTCGGGGACCGAGTTGACGTTCTCGCCGGCGGCCATGGTGCCGACATTGAGGGTGGGCGCGCCCATCACCGGATGCCGCGCCGTGTTGAACTCGAACTGCTCGAGCCGCAGCGCCGCCCGGGCGGCCTTGTAGATGGCGTTGTCGCCGAGATGCGGCGTCGAGCCATGGGCGGCGGTGCCATGGGCGCAGGCCCGCAGCCACAGCGCCCCCTTGTGGCCGGCGAGGAAGCGGTTGCCGGTGGGTTCGCCGACCACCAGCGTCCGCGCCTCCCCCAGCAGGCCCGCTTCTACCAGCGCGCGGGCGCCGTCCGACCCGGTCTCCTCGCCCCCGGTAAGGACCAGGGCCACGGGCGGCCCGTCCGGTTGTTCCTTGATCGCCGCTGCCGCTGCGACGATCATTGCGGCGACGCCAGCCTTCATGTCGGTGGACCCGCGCCCGTAGAGGCGGCCGTTGCTGATCTCGCCGCCGAAGGGGTCGAAGCGCCATTCGGCGCGGCCGAGCGGCACGGTATCGAGGTGCCCCGTGAACACCGCCGCCGGCCCTCCACCGCCGCTGCGGGCAACGACGTTGACGCGGCCGGGGCCAAACTCCTGGAGCTCGACGCGGAAGCCGGCATCGCGCAGCAGCCCCGCGACGAACCCGGCACATTCCGCCTCGCCGCCCGGCGGATTACGGGTATCGAACTGCACCAGCCGCCGGGTCAGCGCTATCGCGTCGTCGATCATTGGGTCGGGCCTCTGTAGACGGGGGTGTCGATCCCTTCCATCCGCGCCTTGATCTGCAGGGCGAGGAACTTCGAGAAGAAGCGCGAGAGCGCGAGATTGCCGCCCTGGAACCAGAGCGCCTGCTGGGCGGTAGGCTTGTACATGTTGCGGAGTTCGCCCTGCCAGGGCCCAGGGTCGCCGCGGGTGCCCGAGCCGAGCCCCCAGCAGGGACCGATGCGATCCGCGACCTCGCGCGACACCACCTTCGCCACCACCTCGTGCATCGACTGGAAGCCGGTCGACTGGATGATGACGTCGGCGGGCAAGGTCGTGCCGTCGCTGAGGCGGATGCCGCTCTCGGTCAGCGACTCCACCTCGACGCCGCTCCTGACCTTGATCTCGCCGTCGATGATCAACTGCGAGGCACCCACGTCGAGGTAATAGCCGGAGCCGGTGCGGTAAGCCTTCATCATCAGGCCCGTCTCGTCCTCACCGAAATCCAGCAGGAAACCAGTCGCGGCGAGCTTTTCGTAGAATTCGGCGTCGCGCTCGCGCATGCGCCTCGTGAGCGCCCGCTGCACCGGTGGCTGCAGACCGAAGGGCGTGGCGGCGGCGATCATGTCGGCGGTGTCGACGTCGATGCCATTCGCCACCGCCGCCTCCGAATAGATGTCGAAGGCGAGGTCCATCTGCGTTGCCGAGCGCACCACCGTGGTCGGCGAGCGCTGCAGCATGGTGACCTCGGCCCCTGCCTCCCAGAGGTCGACGGAGACGTCATGGCCGGAGCTGGCGGCGCCGATCACGACGGCTTTCTTGCCCTTGTAGGCGGCGCCGTCGGTGTACTCGCTGGAATGCAGGATCTCGCCGGCGAACCGGTCGGCGCCCGGGAACTGGATGATCTTCGGAGGACCGTAGGCGCCGGTCGCGAACACCAGCTGCGCCGGGTGCAGAACCATGGGCCTGCCGTCGCGGCTCAGTTCGACCCTCCAGCGCTGCTCTCCTTCGTCGAAGCGGGCAGCGACGCACTCGGTGCTCCCCCAATAGGGGAGTTCCATCACCTTCACATACATCTCGAGCCAGTCCCCCATCTTGTCCTTGGGGGTGAAGACCGGCCAGTTGGGGGGAAACGGCAGATAGGGCAGATGGTCGTACCAGACCGGGTCGTGCAGGACGAGCGAGCGGTAGCGCCGACGCCAGGAATCGCCGGGCTTCTCGTTGCGCTCGACGATTACCGCAGGGACGCCGAGCTGGCGCAGGCGGGCGCCAAGCATGATGCCGCCCTGGCCGCCGCCGATGATCAGGCAGTAGGGCTGCTCGGTGACGCCGAGAGCAGCCTCTTCCCGGGCGCGCCGCTCCGACCAGGTCTCGCGTTGCCGGTCGGCGCCGTGGCGGACGCCCAGCGGGCGGGTCGGGCCAAGCGCCTCCTCATGCCCCGCGAGGGCCTGCAGCGTCGTCAGGATGCTCCGGCACTTGCCCCCTTCTAGCCGGCAGATACCCTTGCCGCTGCCGACGGCGGTGCGGAAGGTGAACCAGGCCTCGACGTTCTGCGACGTGCCGGCCGCCCGCTCCACCTGCCAGTCGTGAGGAGCGATGCTGCCAAGAGTGGCATCCAGCATGGCGGCGATGGCGGGCTTGCCCTCGAAGGTCTTGACGTTCCAGCTGAAGGCGACGAGGTCGCGCCAGTAGCAGTCGTCCTGGAACAACGCGACCACGGCCTCGCTGTTCTGGCTCTCGACAGCGTCCGCGAAGTTGGCGAACCAGGCGGTGGCGGTGGCCGCAGGAGCGGTGTCGTGCATGAGATCTTCCCCGATTTAGCGGCGGCGACGCATGCCGCGAGATCCTGAGGTGCCCGGACGAGCTGCGGGGAAGACCGTCCTGCGGTCGCCGCCCCGGAGCGGCGCGCCGGCAGGTGCCCTCAGTCCCCGAGCGGCTCGAGTTCCTTACCCTGTCGGTGGGTGAGCACGTTGTATTTCACGCGGCGCAGCGTCTCCAGCGCCGAGGCGCCGAGGCGATAGCCGGCGGCGACAGAAATGAGATCGATGATGGCAAGGAAGGCGAAGCGGGAGGCCGTCGGCTTCATGGTATCGGGGAATTCCGGGATCTCGACCGTCAGCCGGACGTCGCAGAGCCGCGCCAGTTCACTGTCGGGGGCGGTGATGCAGATGGTCTTCGCACGGTAGTGCTTGGCAAGTTCGACGGCGCCGATGACTTCGCGGGTGCGGCCGGTGGCCGAGACGGCGATCACCAGATCGTCCGGCTTCAGCGTCGATGCGGTCATCCGCATCATGTACGGGTCGGAATGGGCAGAGACGACCACGCCGTAGCGGAACAGGCGATACTGGGTTTCCTGAGCCAGCGCCGAGGAACTGCCGCCGAGCCCGAACACCGCCACCTGGTGGGCTTCGGCGATCAGTTCGGCCGCCCGCACGACGTCCTTGGGATCGACCTGCCGTTCGACGGCGTTCAAGGCGCTTCGCGCCTCGCCGAAGACGGTGTTCCACAGGGGCGAGGCATCTTCCGCATGCTGCGGCAGCTGGCCGCCGCTGAAATACATTCGCCCGACCACGACGCTCTGCGCCAGCTTCAGCTTGAAATCCCGCACGCCCTCGCAGCCGATGGCACGGCAGAATCGCGTCACCGTCGGCTCGCTCACATCGGCGCGCCGCGCGATCTCGGCGTTCGACCCATCGACGGAAAAGGCAACGTCGGCGAGAACGACATCGGCCACCCGGCGCTCTGCCGGCCGCAGCTCAAGATAGGAATCTTTGATCTGGGAAATGATGTCCGGAATCGGCCGATCGCGGTTCAGATCCGGCGGGGCCAAAGGCTCGCTTACCTCAGTCATGGGTCGACCTCCCTGCAGCTCAACGGGACCGGGTTCTACCATGTCGTCTTCCCGACGGCCCGCTGAAACAGGACGCGATGATCTCGCCATCGATCTCGCGGAGAATGTCGGAAAGTTACACAGCTTTCAACCCCCCCAAAAACCCCAAAACCGGGAGGTACGAGAGATGATGCAACCGCATTGCGGCACGTATTGACTTCAAAGGTTGGATAGTTACAGACTGCCATCGAGCGGGGGAGGACGGTCGCAAGGCGGGCCGCCACGCCATATCGATTTGGACGCGAGGGGCAATGAGCGTCGTGCATACACCGGGCCCGAAACTGCAGGTTCGCGACGCGAGCAAGGTCTACCAGACCGCCAGTGGCGACCTGCTGGCGCTCGACCGCTGCAACCTCGACGTGCAGGAAAACGAGATCGTCTCCATCGTCGGCCCGTCCGGCAGCGGCAAAACCACCCTCTTGTGGTCGATGTCCGGACTGCACGGCCTCAGCTCCGGCGAGGTGCTGCTCGACGGGAAGAAGATCACCGCCCCCAGCCCCGACATCGGCATGGTGTTCCAGGACGCCAATCTCCTGCCTTGGCGGACGGTCGACGCCAACATCAACTTCCCGTTCGAGATCAAGGGCACGAAGCCCGACCGCGACTGGATCGCCCAGCTCATGCACCGTGTCGGCCTCGAAGGCTTCGGCGGCCGCATGCCGAACGAACTCTCGGGCGGCATGCAGCAGCGGGTGGCACTGGTGCGGGCGCTCTCCTTCAAGCCTTCGGTGCTGCTGATGGACGAGCCCTTCGGGGCGCTCGACAGCTTCACGCGCGAGGAGATGAACCATCTGGTCGAGGAGATCTATCTCGACACCCGGACCACCATCGTCCTCATCACCCACTCCATCGAGGAAGCGATCTTTCTGTCCGACCGGGTGATCGTGATGAGCGCCCGCCCCGGTCGCATCGCCAGTGCCCACGAGGTGCCGTTCGCGCGGCCGCGCTCGATGGAGATCATGTCCACGCGGGAGGTGTTCGACCTCACCAACACCATCAAGCGCGAGATCGTCGGCGACCAGAAGAGCAAGGCGGCCAAGGTGGCGGCGCCGGTGCGCGAAGCCACGGCCAGCTGAGGAACGTCTATGGGCAGCAGCGAAACCATTCCAGAATTTGGCAAGTCCGGATCCGGCGCCGGCCAGGTCGGGGTCACCAACATGTCGGCACTGACCGCCGGGCCGGGCATCCAGTCGGCACGGGACGTGGCGATCATCGCGCTGGTGGCGGTGGTCGTCATCGGCGGCCTCGAGCTGCTGCTCCTCGCCTTCGGCGTGCCGCAATACGTGCTGCCGCGGCCGAGCGAGATCGCGGTGGCACTGGTCACCGACTTCCACTTCATCCTGCCGCATCTCGTGCACACGCTGGTGGAGCTGCTGTCCGGCTTCGGCATCGGGGCGCTGGTGGGGCTGGTGCTGGCGGCGATCATCACGCAGTTCCCGTTCGCCGAGAAGATCATCACCCCCTACATCCTGCTGCTGGTGACGACGCCGATGCTGGCGCTGGTGCCGCTGCTGATCCTGCGTTTCGGCTTCGGCTACGAGCCCCGCATCATCGCGGTGGCGCTGGCCTCGGGGCCGATGGTGATGATCAACGCCACCACCGGCTTCCGCCGCGTCGACAGCGGCAAGATCGCGCTGGCCCGCTCCTATGGCGCCTCGACGCTGCAGATCTTCTGGAAGATCCGGGCGCCGATGGCGCTGCCGATGATCTTCGTCGGGTTGATGGTCGGCTCGATCTTCGGGCTGCTGACGGCGGTGGGCGCCGAGATGGTCGGCGGCGGCTTCGGGCTCGGCAACCGGCTCACCTCCTATTCTTCAATGATCCAGATGCCGCAGTTCTTCGCGGTGGTGCTGATCCTCTCCATTCTCGGCATCCTCATCTACGTACTCTTCTTCCTGCTCGGGAAGAAGTACGCCAGCTGGGAGGCCTGAGGAATGTCCTGCCGCCGGACGCCGACCGACGGCAGGGGATGCGACTAGAGGGACGACAACGACAACAGGGATGAAACGAATGACCAAGACTATCCGACCCGGCGGCATGAGCCGCCGCACCTTCCTGCAGGTCTCGGCTGCAGGCGTGGTGACCGTCACCGCCCTCGGCGGCGTCCGCAGCGCCAGTGCCGAACCCTATTCGGACTTCACCTGGATCTCGCCTCGCGGCTCGCTCGAGGTGCTGGACGACTACGGCTACTGGGCCGCCAAGAAAATGGGCTACTTCGAAGATCTCGGCGTGGAGACGGACATCCAGCCGGGCCCGTCGGACGGCACCGCGACGGTGAAATTCGTCGATGTGGGCCAGGCCGACATGGGCTATCCGTCGCCCGGCGTCTTCTCCTTCGCGCTCGAGAACGGCATGGACCTCAAGTCCGTGTTCCACATGGGGGCGCTCGACACCTTCAGCCTCGCCTTCCGCAAGGGCGAGGGCACCAATAACCTCAAGGACCTCGAGGGGAAGACCATCCTGCTCGGCTCCGCCGCCTGGCAGTCGATCGTCGATCCGATGCTCGCCGTGCACGGCGTCGACGTCTCCAAGGTGAACTATGTCGAAGCCGGCTGGCCGACCTGGTCCACCGCCCTCAAGGCCGGCCAGGGCGACGCCGCCCTCAGCTGGGAAGGGCTGCGGGCCGAGTGGATCGCCACCGGGCTCGACTTCGAGTACTGGCTCGGCGTGCAGAACTCGCCGCTGTTCGCCAACACCTTCGTGGTGCGTGCGGCGGACCTCGAGGACCCGGACAAAAAGGCCTTCCTCGAGAAGTACCTGCGCGGCTGGGCCATGGGCCTCGAATTCGCCTATCACAACCCGCGGGCAGCGGTGGAGGCGGTGTTCGAGCAGTTCCCGTCGCTCGCCAGCAATCTCGGGCCGGAGCTCGGCACCACCTCGATCCTGCAGCAGATCGCGGTCTATCGCGGCGACATGGAAAAGCGCGAGGGCTGGGGCCATCACGACATCGCCGCCTGGCAGACCTTCTTCGACCAGCTCCACGCGCTGGGCCAGATCAGCGAGCCGATCGATGCCGAGGACGTGGTGACCAACGAACTGGTGCCCGCCGCCAACAACTTCGACCATGCAAAGGTGCAGGCGGATGCCGAGAGCTACGAGCTCTCGGAGGAGCTCGCGGCCGTCGATGTCGAGGAGATCAAGGCGCACATGTACGACCAGGCCGTTCCGGCCTGAGGACACAAGCCATGAGGCAGCGCGGGCGGCACACCAGCCGCCCGCGCCAGACAACAGGCGGACAGGGAGGGTCGAATGGCCGACAAAGTGAAGATTCTGGTGGTCGGGCTCGGCAATATGGGGGCATCCCATGCCAGCGCCTATCATCGCAATCCGGGGTTCGAGATCGTCGGGCTGATGAGCCGCTCGATCAGGAACAAGGCGATTCCGGAGGAGCTCAAGGACTATCCGCTGTTCGAGGATTACGACGAAGCGCTGCGGGTGGCGCAGCCGGACGCGGTCTCCATCAACTCCTGGCCGAACACCCATGCTGAATACGCGATCAAGGCGATGAACGCCGGCGCCCATGTGTTCATGGAGAAGCCCATCGCCACCAATATCGAGGACGCCGAGGCCGTGGTGCGGCTGGCGCGCGAGAAGAACCGGAAGCTGGTGCTCGGCTACATCCTGCGCGTGCATCCGAGCTGGATCAAGTTCATCGAGCTTGGGAAGACGCTGGGCAAGCCGCTGGTGATGCGGCTCAACCTCAACCAGCAGAGCAGCGGGCCGGCCTGGACCTGGCACAAGAACCTGATCGACAGCCTGATCCCGATCGTCGACTGCGGCGTGCACTATGTGGACGTGATGTGCCAGCTGACGGGAGCGAAGCCGGTGCGCGTCCACGGCATCGGCGCCAAGCTCTGGGCAGAGGCGGACAAGCAGAATTACGGGCACCTGCACGTCACCTTCGATGACGGGTCGGTGGGCTGGTACGAGGCAGGCTGGGGCCCGATGATGAGCGAGGTGGCGTTCTTCGTGAAGGACGTGGTCGGACCGAAGGGCGCGGTGTCCATCGTCCCTAACCCGGCCGCGGCGAAGGACCAGCTGGAGGAGCTCTCGGACTCGGCGGATATCGACAAGCACACCAAGACCGACGCTATCCAGTACCACCACGCCGAGGTTCGGGACGGCGACAAGAACTTCGCGAGGAAGGACGAGCTGTTCTCGATGGAGGACGAGCCCGGCCACCAGGAACTGTGCGACCGCGAGCAAGCCTTCTTCCTCAAGGCCATCCTCGAGGACATCGATCTCAGCGAGCAGATGGAGGCGGCCGTGAACAGCCTCCGGATCGTGCTCGCCGCCGAGCAGAGCATCAACGAGGAGCGCGTGGTGACGCTGGCCTGAGAGCCAGCTTCCCGGCGTCACCTGTTTCCGCGGATCGCGGCCGGCGCGCCGGTCGCGATGCCGCCCCCATGGGAGTGCCATGATGAATGAAGCGCAAGCGGAGCGCGGCTTCGACCTCGTCCTCAGGGGCGGCCGGGTGCTGGACGAGCGCAACGGCGTCGACGGCGTGTTGGATGTCGCCATCCGGGACGGACGGATTGCCGCCCTTGGCCGAGATCTCGCGGTGGGGACGGCGGCGGTGCGGGATGTCGCGGGCGCCATTGTCTGCCCCGGTCTCATCGACATCCACACCCATGTCTATCACAAGGCGACGTCGCTGAGTGTCGACCCCGCGCTGATCGCACACCGCTCCGCCATCACCACGCTTGTCGACGCCGGCAGCGCCGGCGCCGGCAATTACGACGGCTTCCGCGACTATGTGATGGCGCACTCGCCCCACCGCATCCTCGCCTTCCTCAACATCTCCTTCCCCGGCATTTTCGGCTTCGACAAGAACCTGTTCATCGGCGAGGCGGCCCTGGCCGAGATGCTCCCGGTCGATCGCTGCGTTGCGAAGATCGAGGCCAATCGCGATAGAATCATCGGGGTGAAGGTGCGGATCGGTGGCCCGGCGACGGGCGATCTCGGGCTCGGGGCGCTGCGCCTAGCGCTGGAGGCTGCGGACGCCGCCGGGCTGCCCCTGATGGCCCATATCGGCGGGCCGCCGCCAAGCTATGCCGACGTCGTCGAGATGCTGCGGCCGGGCGACATCCTCACCCATTGCTACCGCCCCGATCCCAATTCGGCGCTGGGGCCGGACGGGCGGATCCTCCCCGCCGTGCGGGCGGCGCGCGAGCGCGGGGTGCTGTTCGACATCGCCCACGGCATGGGCGCCTTCGGCTACGCCAGTGCGGAAGCGGCGCTCGACGACAACTTCCCGCCCGACCTCATCTCCAGCGATGTGCACGTGATCTCGGTCGAGGGTCCGGCCTTCGACCTGCTGCACACGATGAGCAAGCTGCTCAATTGCGGTCTGCCGCTGCCCGACGTCATCGGCATGTCGACCAGCCGCCCTGCCCTCGCCGTCCGGCGGCCCGACCTCGGCCACCTCGCCGTCGGCGCGGCGGCCGACATCTCGGTGTTGCGGGAGGTTGAGTCGACCTACGTCTTTGCCGATGTCACCGGCGTCAGCCGCCAGGGCTCGCGGCTGCTGCAGCCGGTCGCCTGCTACGTCTCGGGAAAGGAGATGGAGCTCTACGAACGCCCCTTCGAGGCGCCGTTCATCACCTCCGGCCAATCGATCAACAGCAAGGAAGCGGTGCTGCCATGAGCTACAGGGCCATCTACACCTATGCCTGGGACCTGGCCGAAACCGGCATCGCCGAAGCCTGCGGCAGTTTCCGGCGGCTCGGCCTCGACACCGTCACCATGGCCGGCAGCTACCATGCGGGGAAGTTCCTGCGGCCCCACGGCAAGGCGGGCAAGGTCTATTTCCCCGAGGACGGCACCGTCTATTTCAACACGGATCCGTCGCGTTATGGCGCCATCAAGCCCCGCCCCAACACGCTCCTAGAGAGCAGTGACATCCTGCGTGAGCTGACGGGTCAGAAGGAGATGGCGGTGAACGCCTGGATGGTCCTCCTGCACAACACGCCGCTCGGCATGGCGCACCCGGAGGCGGTGGTTCGCAATGCCTTCGGCGACCCCTATTACTACAATCTCTGTCCGTCGGCCCCGGAGGCCCGCGCCTACGCCATCGGCCTTTGCCGCGACGTTACCGAGAGCTACCCGGTTTCCGGACTGTCTCTGGAATCCCCCGGTTTCGCGCCCTATGCCCATGGCTACCACCACGAGTTCGCGCTCATGAAGTCGAACCGCTGGCTGGAGAACCAGCTCGGCCTCTGCTTCTGCGAGCATTGTGTTGCGGCCGCCGGCGCGGCGGGGATCGATGTGCAGCGCCTCAAGGCCCAGACGGCCGCCGACATCGAACGCTACTTCACGAGCGACGTCGACTTCCCGCCCGACATGGCCGAAGCCTTCTGGCTCGCCGACGTCCAGGCGGACGGGGAGCTGCGGCGCTACCTCGATTTCCGCAGCGGCGTCGTCACCTCGCTGGTCAGCGAAATCCGCACGGCGGTGCGGTCCGACGCCGATGTCGCCATCATTCCCTCCGTCGCCCGCCCCACCGGCGGCGCCTGGTACGAAGGCAGCGATCTCGCCGCCCTCGCCGCCACCACCGGCATCATCGAAGCCTGCTTCTACGAGCCGAGCGCCGAACGGGTGAAGTCGGACCTCTTCGACATCACCCGCCGGCTGCGCGGCCAGGGGAAGATCCGCGGCATCCTGCGCCCCTCCCACCCCGACCTCGCTAGCAAGGGAGAGTTCCTCGCGGCGATCGCGGCGCTGCGCGCGGGGGGCGTCGAGGAGCTCGCCTTCTATAACTGGGGGCATTTGCGGCCGGCCAATCTCGCCTGGATCGGCGAGGCACTGGGGGCCGCCGCATGAGCGGCATGTTCGCCGACCGGAGGATCGCCGTAACCGGGGCGGCCGGCGGCATCGGCCAGGCCCTCTGCCGGCACTTCGCCAAAGAGGGTGCGGCCATTGTCGCGCTCGACAAGAGCAGCGCCATCGGAGAGGTCGCGGACAAGATGCGGGCAGAAGGCCTGCAGGTCCAGGGGATGGTCGTCGACATCGGCGCCGCCGAGGCGGTGCGGGAGGCCTTCGCGGCGGCCGGCGAGATCGACGTGCTGATCAACAATGCCGGCTACTCCAACCATCACACCCTCGCCCAGACGGATCCAGCCGCCTGGCAGGAGGAGCTGAACGGCAATCTCAACGGCGCCTTCAACTGCGCGCATGCGGTGCTGCCGGGGATGGTGGCGCGCGGACGCGGCAACATCGTCTCCGTGGCTTCGGTCAACGGTTTGATGGCACTGGGCGACCCGGCCTACAGCGCCGCCAAGGCCGGGATGATCTCGATGACCAGGGCGCTGGCGCTCGAGTACGGCCGCTACGGCATCCGCGCCAACGTGGTGCTGCCGGGCACGGTGCGGACGCCGCTCTGGGTGGAGCGGACGAAAAAGGACCCGCAGGTGCTGAAGACGCTGGAGCGCTGGTACCCGCTCGGCCGCATCGTCGAGCCGGAGGAGGTGGCGCAGGTGATCGCCTTCCTCGCCTCCGATGCTGCCAGCGCCATGACCGGCGCCGTCGTCCCCGTCGATTGCGGGCTCACCGCCGGCAATATCGTGATGGCGCGTGAACTGACGCTCGAGGACTTCTGAAAGGAACAGGACATGGACAGACTCCACATCGGTGTGATCGGCCTCGGATGGTTCGGCGAAATCCACTGCGAGACCATCGCCGGCGTTCCCAGCCTTGAGCTGACGGCGCTCTGCACGCGCACGCCCGACCGGCTTGCGGCCCTCGGCGAGAAGTTCGGTGTCAAGAAGCTCTACCGCGACTATCACGAGTTGCTGGCCGATCCGGAGATCGACGCTGTCTCCATCTGCACCATGTGGGACCAGCACCGGGAGCCGGCGATCGCGGCGCTGGAAGCGGGGAAGCACGTATTTCTCGAAAAGCCCATCGCCTCAACGGTGGCCGATGCCGAGGCCATCACGGCGGCCTCGAAGACCGCGAAGGGCAAGCTCTTCATCGGTCATATCGTCCGCTTCAACCCGCGCTATCGCATGGCCAAGCAGGCGATCGACGAGGGCCGCATCGGGATACTCGTGGCGCTGAGCTCGCGCCGCAACATCCCCGCCGCCTGGACGCCGACCATCCTCGAGAAGATCGGGCCCATCGTCGGCGACGCCATCCACGACACCGACATCATGCTCTGGTTCACGGGCGACACCGTTGCCTCGGCCTATGCGCAGACCGTCGATGTGCGCGGGCTGAAGCACCCGGACATTGGCCAGACCATGTACCGCTTCAAGGGCGGCGCTACCGCCACGCTGGAAACCGTCTGGTGCATGCCCGAGAAGACCCCCTTCGACATCGACGAACGGATGTCGATCATCGGCACCGAAGGCATTATCCACGTGCAGGACACCTTCCCCAACCTCGCCATCGTCGACCGCGACAAGCTGCACTCGCCCGACACCACCTACTGGCCGATGTATGACGGGGTCCGCGGCGGCGCCCTGCGCGACGAGTTCGCCTATTTCGCCCGCATCGCGCTCAGTAATGGCACCGTCACCATCGGCACGCCGGAGGATGCCACCGCCGCCCTGGCCGCCACCCTCGCCGCCGAGGAATCCGCCCGCACCGGAAACGTGGTGAGGCTCTGATGCTCGAGTACGAATTCGACCATGTCGGCATCACCACGACCGAACCGCAGCCGCAGGAGGACTGGGTCGAGGCCAGCAAGATCTGGGTCACCAATCCGCGCCTGCATCCCGAGCACATCGAGTTCCTGCGCTACCGCGAGGACAGCACGGTGCCGGCGGCCGTGCGGGACAACCCGCACGTGGCCTACCGGGTGAAGGAGCTGGCGCCCTATCTCGAGGACGTCGAGATCCTGATCCCGCCCTTCATGGTCGGCGACTTTCTCGAAGTGGTGTTCGTGCGCAAGTACGGCATGGTCTTCGAGTACATGCGCTATCTGAAGGACGGCTGGTTCGGGAACTAGCCAAGCCGAACAGCCGCCCAGGCCCGCCCTCGCACGCTGGTCGTCGCGGGTGCGGGTCGCCGCCTTCCTCGTGGCCTCGACGAGCTGGTGTTTGCGACGGGAATGATGAACGCACAATATGATCGCCTGGACCGGCATGATGGCCTGGACCGGCGCGAGCTGGTGCCGATGGATTATGACGGATCCTAAATGCGGCCGCCGTCCGCCGCGAACAGGTGCATGCCGGCGGGATCGACCGAGACCAGGGTGTCGTTGCCGACCTCGGGCGCCTCCGCCCCCTTGGTTTCGATGGTGAGCAGCTGGTCGAGGCCCTTGGCCTGCACGTGCAGCAGGGTGGTGCTGCCGAGCCGTTCGGCCACCACCACCTTTGCCTCGAAGCCCGGTCCGGTACCGACACTCAGGGCATCCGGCCTCAGGCCCACCTCCACCCGCTCACCATCGGCCAAGTTTGCCGCCGCGGGTCCCGGTATCACCACCGACCCCTTGCCGAGACTGAGAGTCGAGCCTGCCGGACCACGGATGACCGTTGCCGGGATGATGTTGATCTTGGGCTGCCCGAGGAAGCCGGCAACGAAGCGGTTGGCCGGCGACTGGTAGAGTTCGAGCGGCTTGCCGTGCTGTTCGACGACACCGTCATTGAGCACGACGATGCGGTCGGCGAGGGTCATCGCCTCCACCTGGTCGTGGGTGACGTAGATCATCGTTGTCTTCAGTTCGTCGTGCAGGCGCGCGATCTCGATGCGCATCTGCGCCCGGAGGTCCGCGTCGAGGTTGCTGAGCGGTTCGTCGAACAGGAACACCGAGGGCGAGCGGGTGATGGCGCGGCCGATTGCGACTCGCTGCCGCTGCCCGCCCGAAAGCTGCTTGGGCTTGCGGTCGAGCAGTCCCTCGAGCTGCAGAACGCGGGCCGCCTCCCGCACCTTGGCCTCCACCTCGGCCCTGCCGACGCCCATCATCTTGAGCGCAAAGCCCATGTTCTCCGCAACGGTCATGTGCGGATAGAGGGCATAGCTCTGGAAGACCATCGCGATGCCGCGATCCGCCGCCGGAACCTTGTTCATCAGCTTGCCGCCGATGTAGAGCTCGCCGCCCGAGATCTCCTCGAGCCCCGCGATCATGCGCAGGAGCGTGGACTTGCCGCAGCCCGAGGGGCCGACGAAGACCACCAGCTCGCGGTCGGCCACCTCGAGGCTGACCTCGCGGACCGCCTCGACCTTGCCGTAGGTCTTCCTGATATTCCGCAGCTCGACTGAAGCCACTGTCTAGTCCTTCCCCTTGACCGCCCACATTTCGATCTCCACGAGGAACCCCGGGAGCAGGATGGCCTGCACGGCGGTGCGCACCGGAAGCGGCGCCGGCATCCATCGCTCATAGATCGCATTGAAGCGTTCCCAGTGGGCGAGGTCCGTGAGGTAAATGTTGACCTTGAAAACATCCCCCAGCGTGCAGCCGGCGGTCGCGAGCTGCGCAGCGCAGTTCCGGAGGGTGGCCTCCGCCTGCTCCTCGATGCTCGCGCCGACGACGTCCCCGTCGGGGTCGACGGCCACCTGCCCCGAGATCACCACCAGCTGCCGCGCATCGACCTCCAGCACGGGCGAATAGGGGCCGGCGGTGACGTGCTGGCGAGCACCGGCAGGCTGCCGCTTCAATGGGTGGTGGACGGTTTTCTCGGCGGTATCGTTCATCTCGTTCAGCCCTTCACTGCTCCGGAGAGGAGCCCCTCCACGACAAAGCGCCAGACGATGACGACGAGCACGAGCGTCGGCACGATGGCGATGAAGATGCCGGTGTTGAGGAGGCTCCAGCTGACGTCGGTGTTGCGGGCCAGCGCCGCCATCACCACCGACACCGGGCGCGTCTCGGCATCGCCGGAGAGCAGCATGCCGAACATGAACTCAGAATAGGAGAGCATGAACGCAAACAGCCCGGTGGCCCCGATCGAGGGCAGCGACAGCGGCACCGCCACGCGCCAGAACAACTGGAAGCGGCTGCAGTGGTCGAGCACGGCCGCCTCGAAGATCTCGGCCGGGATGCGCCGGAAGAACACCGAGAGGATGAGGATGGTGAAGGGCAGCGCCCGCGCCGTATGCACGAGGATGATGCCGAAGGGCGTGCCGATCAGCCCCAGCCACTGCATCATCATGTAGATCGGCGTCACCAGCGCCACCGCCGGCACCAACGGCGACAGGATCAGGTAGAGAAAGCTGATCTTCTTTCCCGGGAAGACATAGCGCGCGAAGATGAAGGCCGCCGGCGCGCCGAGCAGCAGGTTGAGGACCATGGCGGCGAGGGCATTGACCGTCGAGTTGACCAGCGCCTGCGGCACCTGCCGCGCGGCATCGGAGATCATCGCCCGGTTGGCACTCTCCTGCAGGTAGGAATCGGGCAGCTGGCCGGTGAAGACGTAGCGATAGGTCTCGAAGTTCGGCCCCTCGGTCAGCAGCGAGCGCGAGGAATCAAACAGGATGCGGTCCGGCACCAGGCTCCCATAGAGCGACAGCAGCACCGGCCCGCCGGTGAACAGCAGGATCAGCCCGGCAAAGAGGAAGGTCAGCAGCGGGTGCAGGCGTCCGGGCATCTCAGTCGCTCGCGAACAGGTCGGACGGCAGGGCTTTGGTGATGGCGACGATGAAGGCGGCGGAGATCACCACGACGATGAAGGCTACCGCGGAGCCGGCCCCGAAATCGTACATGGAGAAGCTCTCGCGCCAGATCTGGAAGCTGAGCAGCGTCGTCGCCGTGCCGGGCCCGCCGCCGGTCATGGCGTAGACGAGGTCGTAGGTGGTGAAGGCCATCAGCGCATTGTAGACGAGCAGCACCACGATCATCGCCTTGATCTCGGGGAAGATGACGTAGGCGAATCGCTTGAAGGGACTGCGGCAGTCGACGGCGGCCGCCTCCAGCGTCTCCGAATTGATATTGGCCAGCGCCGCCATCAGCAGCACCACCGCAAACGGGATCTGCGTCCAGATATGAGCAACACCGACGGAGAACAGCGCCGTCCGCGGGGAGGTCAGCCAGTCCACGGCGAACTGCCCGAGGCCAAGCTCGCGCAGGGTGCCGTTGAGAATGCCGAAGCTTGGATGAAACACCCAGACCCAGAGCACCGCCGAGATGGCTCCCGGCAGCACCCAGGGCAGGAGGACCACCGAGCGCACGATCTGCGACCCGAAGAAGCGCCGCTGCAGGAACAGCGCCACTAGGGTGCCGAGCGTGACCACCACCGGCGCCGCCATCAGGGTCAGCACCAGGGAATTGCGGAGGGCGTCGAGAAAGTAGTTGTTGGTGATCACCCGCTCGTAGTTCTTGAGACCGACGAAGGGCTCACCCGGGAACAGCAGCATCACCTCGTGCAGCGACGTCCAGAGCGCGTGCCCGATCGGATAGACCGTCATCAGCACGACGGGGAGCAGCGCCGGGATCAGCCACGTCCCGGGATAGCGGTTGATGGTCCACATGCGCCTTGGTCTCGTCCGGGGTGATGGCGGGGAAGGGCAGCACTGCCCTTCCCCGGTTTGCGGCGCGGCCGGTCAGCGGCTCGCGAACTGCTCCTTGAGCGCGTTCCAGCGCTCGGCGCCGTCGTTCATGACTTCCTCGACGGATGCCTCGCCGACCATGGCCTGCGCCAGCAGCGGCCGGAAATAGGCGGACCACACCGAGGAATACTCGGTATAGGTGCCGGCCTTGGCGATCTCCGCCTGGGCACCGAGCGCCTCGACGTCGGCCCAGTTTTCCCAGGCCGCGATCACCTCCTCGTCCTCGAACAGCGGCAGTTGCCCGAAGCCGAGGCCCTTTTCCACCGCCCAGCGCTTGGCCACGGTGTACGGCTTGCCGGCCATGAAATCGATGAACTTCCAGGCCGCCTCGGCCCGCTCCGGGTCGGCAGCGGCGGTGGAGGTGACGACGTAGGACTTGGCGAAGCCGAGGGTTGCGTGCTCCTCGCCCGGCATCGGCGCCATCGCGAACTGGCCGGCCAACGGCTGGGATGCCGTGTCGTTGAGGGCGGCGAGGACGTAGGTATAGACCACGGTGAAGGCGTGGTTGCCGGTGTTCATCGCCGTGATGATGGTGGATTCGTGCGGATCGGGCTGCACGAGGTCCTTGCTCCACGCATCGGCCAGCCATTCGAGGTGCTGGTAGGCGCCGTTTTCGGGATCGTTGAAGAGCGGGTTCAGCTCCTCGTCGAACATCTCGGCCCCGCGGCCATAGGCCTGGGCGACGAAGGCGTCGTAGAAGTTCGGCAGTTCCTGATTGTACTCGTAGATGATCGGCTTATCCATGCCGGCCGCCTTGAGTTCCTCGGCGGCCGCGGTCACCTCCTCCCAGGTGGACGGCACCTCGATGCCATGCTCCTCGAGGATCGCCTGGTTGTAGACGAAGCTGATGGTGTCCGAATAGTAGGGCAGGCCGTAAACCTTGCCGTCATAGGTGACGTCGCTCAGCGCAAAACCGGCGATGTCCTGTGACAGCTCTTCCACCACGCCCTCCGGCGCGATCTCCTCGAGCGGCGCGATGAAGCCGGCGGAGGCCCAGGCCGGCAACCAATCCTGACCACCGTAAACGACATCGGTGGGAGTATTGCCGCGGATCCGGAGCACCAGGCTGTCGTTGTAGTCGGGCCAGGCATAGTCGGTGACGTTCACCTTGATGCCGGGATTGGCCTCCTCGAAGGCCCGCACATTGTCCTGTACGGTTTCGAGCGAGTAGTTCCACACGACGAATTCAAGCGTAAGATCCTGCGCGAGCGCCGGCTGCGACACGAGGCCAGAGGCCAGCGCTGCGGCGGTCAGGAGTTTCCTCATCTGCATTGGGTCCATCCTCTCTGTGAGAAGCGTCGGCCGCAGGGCCGGAACGACGCCGGCGGGCGCTCCATTTATCGTTGACACTATGCCCGCCTCGCAGACTATATGAACCAATTGAGATCACTTGCAACCGTTTTGTCGAGAGGCAGCCATGACCCGTGACGGCAGGACCAACTTCATCGGCGGCCACTGGCAGGCCGATCCGGCCGGCGAGATCCGGAACCAGCATTCGCCGATCGACGAGAGCCCCATCGGCTCCGTCTGCTGGAGCACCCGGGAGGCGGCGCAGCAGGCAATCGCGGCGGCACGGGCGGCGCAGCCGGCGTGGCGCAAGGTGACGGTATGGGAGCGGGCGAAGCTGCTGCGCCGAATCGGCGATGCCATTCTTGCGCGGCGCGAGGAGATCGCCGAACTGCTGACGCTGGAGCAGGGCAAGCCGCGCGCCGAGGCGCAGTTCGAGGTGGGCAAGTCGGTGGACGGCTTCAACCTCGCCGCCGACCTCGTCAAGTACATGGAAGGCGCCACCATTCCCACCGAGGACCCCGGCAAGCGGGTGATGACCTTCTACCAGCCACGCGGCGTCTATGCCGTCGTCACCCCGTGGAACTTCCCCGTCAACATTCCGGTCGAGTATCTCGCCCCCGGCCTCGCCACCGGCAACACCATCGTCTGGACGCCGGCGCCCACCACCTCGCTGGTGGCGGCGGCACTGGTCGCGGCGATCGCCGAAGCCGACCTGCCCGAGGGCGTGCTGAACCTCGTCACCGGGGCCGGCGCCGTGGTCGGCGACGAGATCGTCTCCAACCCCGGCACCGACGGCGTCGGCTTCACCGGCAGCGCCGCCACCGGCAGGGTGATCAGCCAGCGGGCCGCGGGCAAGGCGCAGCTCATGGAACTGGGCGGCAACGGACCGGTGGTGATCTGCGAGGACGCCGATCTCGAGCGGGCCGCCGCCGCCACCGCCGCCGGCTGCTTCGTCAATGCCGGACAGGTCTGCTCTTCCTCCGAGCGAATCTTCGTCCACCGCAAGGTGCACGACGCCTTCGCCGAGCTGATGGCGAAAGCGGCGCGGGCGGTGGTGGTCGGCGATCCCCGCACCGACGGTGTGACCATGGGACCGCTGAACAATCCGGCGGTCGCGAAGAAGGTGGCCGAGCATGTCGAGGACGCCCTGCGCCGCGGGGCCAAGGCGCTGACCGGAGGACGGCGGCCGCCCGAGGCCCTCAGCCCGCTCTATTTCGAACCGACGGTACTGACCGGCGTCACCCGGGACGCCATCATCAACGTCGACGAGACCTTCGGACCGGTGGCGCCGCTGCTGGCCTTCGACAGCGACGAGGAAGCCTTCGAGATGGCGCGCGACAACCGCTACGGGCTGGTCTCCTCCGTCTTCACCGAAAACATCGACCGCGCTTTCCGCTATGTCGAGGAGATGCTGACGGGCCTCGTCAATATCAACGACACCTCCAACTACTGGGAGCTGCACATCCCCTTTGGCGGACTCTCCGGCAAGGACAGCGGCCTCGGGCGCGTCGGCGGCAAGCACGCGCTGCTCGCCATGTGCGACCTGAAGACCGCGACCTTCTCGGTGCGCTCATGAACTGGGACGAACTGACCTCGCCCGAAATCGCGGCGCTCGACCGCGAGCGTACCGTCGTCATCCTGCCGATAGGTTCGCTGGAGCAGCACGGCAACCATATGCCACTCGGCACCGACAGCATGCTGGCCGAGGCAGTTGCCAGGGCGGTGGCGAGGGATCGCGACCACGTCGTGGTGCTCCCCTGCCCGGCCTACGGCTTCTCGGCCCACCACATGCGCTTTCCGGGGTCCGTCACCCTCCGCGCCGAAACGTTGATGGCGGTCTGCGAGGACGTCGTGGGCTCGGTGGTGCAGCACGGCTTCCGCCGCATCCTCGTCGTCAACGGCCACGGCGGCAACGCCGGCATCATCGACGTCCTCGCCTCGACCCTCGGCCATCGGCACTACGGGAAAGCCCGCATCGCCTGCCTCACCTATTTCACCCTGGCCCGCGATGCGATCGCGAAGCTGCGCCAGTCGGAACCGGGCGGCATGGGCCATGCCTGCGAGTTCGAGACAGGCCTCATGCTGCACCTGCACCCCGAACTGGTCCGCATGGAACGGGCGGCCACCCTCTACCCCGATCCGGGTTCGATCTACCTCACCACCGACCTCATCGGGGCGCAGGCAGTCCGCGTCTACCACGATTTCGGCGACCTCTCGCCGACCGGGACGCTTGGCGATCCCTCCCTCGCCAGCGCCGAGGCCGGCGAGGCCTTCTTCGATGCCTCGGTGGCAGCACTCGGTGCCTTTATCGAGGACTTCCGCGGCTGGTCCATCCCGGAGGCCTGAATGGTGCTGCGCATCGGTGTCATCGGCCTCGGTTTCTTCGGCAGCCGGCACGCCCGGATACTGGCCGCCCACCCGGCAGCCGAGCTAGTCGCAGTCTGCGACCGCGACCCTGCAGCCCGCGCCCGTGCGGGCGAAGAGCTGGGCGCCCAGACCTACGAGGATTTCCGGCAGCTGCTGGAGCATCCGGGGCTCGAGGCGGTGAGCATCTGCCTGCCGGACCGGCTGCACGAGGAGGCCGCGATCGCGGCCGCCGAAGCGGGCAAGGCGATCCTGCTCGAGAAGCCGCTGGCCCACAATGCCGTGGCCGCCCGTCGCATCGTCGAGGCCGCCGAGACTCACGGGAGCCGCCTGATGATCGGGCATATTCTCCGCTTCGACCCGCGCTACGTGCAAGTCTACGAGGCAGCCGCGCCGGAGCGGCTGGGAACGCCCGTCCACCTGCGGGCCAAGCGCAACGGCACCCGCGCCACGGCACGCCGGCTCGGCCCGAACTCGTCCATCCTGTTCTACATGGGCGTCCACGACGTCGACGCGATGCAGTGGATCGGGCGCAGCCGCATCTCCCGCGTATACGCACAGAAGCGGGAGCTGTTGGAGACCGGCAACGAGGACGCGCTCTATGCCGTGCTGACCTTCGAGAACGGCGCCATCGGCCTGCTCGACTATTCCTGGGCCTGGCCGGACGGGCTGATGAACGGCTTTCGCTCCGCCTTCGAGATCGTCGGCACCAGCAGCGCGGCGGCGCTCGACGTCAGCGACCAGGGCCTCTACTTCATCGACGATGCCGGCACCAGCGGCGGCGACACCCATCTCTGGCCCGAGATCAACGGCCGCATCGTCGGCGACCTTGCGGACGAACTGGATCATTTCGTTTCGGCGACGCTTGCCGGCACTCCATACCTTCAGCACCATCGGGAAGCTTATGATGCGATCCCGGTCCTTGATGCACTCGCGCATTCCGCGACAACAGGGAACCCCGTTGACGTGGAGCGCGGCTAGCGGCAAAAGGTCTGAATTGGTTTGACAACCCCCTGCGGAATTTGCTCACTGGCGCCGTCTTCACGGATCATCGGCCATGACAGTCACGGACGCCCCGCAGCTTGCTGCAATCAGCACCAATGAGCGCGCGACGCCTTCCCTCGTCTACCGGACGCTGTTGCGGTCGATCCGCGACGGGCTGATGGTGTCGGGCGCCAAGCTGCCGAACGAACGCGAGCTCGCCCAGCAGCTCAACACCAGCCGCGTGGCGGTGCGTGCGGCCCTCACCATGATGGAGCGCGAGGGTCTGATCCGCCGGCGGGTCGGTAGCGGCACCTTCCTCACCGACAACGCGCGTGATGTCTTCGACCGCATGGACCAGACCAATGCGGACAACCACGAGGAAGTCCCCTCCTTCGCGGAAATCGTCGAGGGCCGGCTGTTGTTCGAGCCGGCAATGATGCGGCTGGTGGTCAACCGGGTCCAGGACAGTGATATCGAAGAGATGCGCCGCATCCTCGAAGAAATCCTCGCGGCACCGACCTGGGTGCGGTTCAAGGAAAGCATCTACGCCCTGCATCGCCAGATCTATGCGGCTGCCAAGAACCGATTTCTCGTCCAGGTCATGACGTCGATCCTCGTCGACCGGCGGGCCGTGCTGTTCGACGGCCGGCAGACCGACCAGCCGACGCCGGACCTCGTCAAGCAGCAGACGCACAAGGATCTCAAGGCCATCGTCGACGCCATCGCGAGCCGCAACGGCAAGCTCGCGGAGGAACTGGTGAACGACCACCTCATGCGCATGCTGGCCACGATCAACATCTGGCAATAGCGGCGGTCGTCACCCTCTGTGGCAGGATTGCACTTTCCAGCCAGTCCCGCTGTCGCGAGAGGCTGATCTCGCCCCGTCCCATGTGCACCCGCCGGCCATCGGCCGCGGCAGGAGCAGATGTGATGCAACTATTGCAGGTCCCCTCCTTTTCTGCGGTACCTCCTCAGTGGGAAGGAAGAGCATGACCCGCCGCTATCAGCTCGCGCGCCCGGACGCGTTCCCCAGAGACGCGGTCGTCGTGACCGTCAGGGAGGTTCACGGACAGCCGGTGGGAGAAGTTGCCTGCGCCCACTGCCCAAAGGCGGAGGGATACGAGGTGGCAGATTTCCCCAGGCCCATCGCCATTGCACTCGAACGGGCGGAAGAGTTGCGGGCCATCTGTGAGCTGGCAAGGGTGATGATAGCGCTCGCTCCGGGGGCGCGGTGGAAGCCGGAATGGGGAGAGCTGGTGGAAACGCCGCCGGTGGCCGGCCGACCCCGTGGGACCGGTACCGACCGTGTCAGCGAACGGTCATCTGGTCTCTGATAGGATCGGCGGCGTAGGATCATGGCAACAGCCACACGATCCACCTGGCCGCCTCACCAGCGCCGCCGTGATCCTACAACCACCTCCGCCACAAGCGAATATTCGGCCCCGCGAGGCACACTCTGCGGATCAGGACGTGTGATAGCACCCCGCGGCAGGAGCAGCGGCCGACGGATTTAACGACTCGGTAGCCATCGAAGTACGGTCGAGGCAACGATCGGCGTGGCCCCCCGTTCATCCCGCAGCCCGGCGGCCATCCATCCTCCCCCACAGGCCTCCGGGATAACGAGAGCCGCTCAGGCCGCCCCCCGGCCTGGGCGGCCTCTCATGTTTTCATTCCCTCGGCCGTCCATGAACTTTGCTGCAGGATCACTGCCGCTGCTGGCCCCGTGCACGTCGTATGATTCGACACTCCCTTGCGCCAGCCGCCTCAGGCTTCGGGCGGCGTGAGCATCACCTTGACGCTTCGCGAGCGGTCGAGCGCGAGGCGGAGCGCCTCGGGAGCCTGGTCCAGCCGAAGTTGCGCAGTCACGAGGCGCAGGACGTCGACTTGGCCGGTGGCGATGAGGTCAACTGCCCTCTCATACTCCCTGCCGAAGCGGAAGGTGCCGCAGACGGTAAGTTCCCTTGCCATGACGCTGTTGAAGGCAACCGGAAGTTCGCCGGCGGGCAGGTTGCCCACCTGCACCAGCCTGCCACCGCGCCGCACGGTCGCCAATGCCGAGGCGAGCCCGGCCGGAGCGCCCGAGGCTTCGAACACCACGTCCAGGCCGCCCGCCGCCTGCACTGCCCTGAGCTCCTCCGGACGCGCGGCGAGATCAAGGACCCGATCAGCCCCCAGCTCGGCAGCAAAGGCGAGCGGTTTGGCCGCGAGATCGGCAACCGTGACACTGGCAGCACCCGCCAGCCGGGCCGCCATCATGACCAGCAGGCCGATCGGGCCGCCACCGAAGACGGCGACATGGCGGTCGCGGATGTCGCCGGCGCAGGCGACCGCGTGCAGGGCCACGGCGAGGGGCTCGGCGAGCGCGGCGGCCGCGAACGGCACGGAAGCGGGTACCCGGACGCATTGTGCCGGCGTCACGTCGACGAACTGGGCGAACCCGCCCTGCATATGTGGGGTCTTCGAGGCAGAGCCCATGAAGTAGATGTTCTCGCAGAGGTTCTCCCGCCCCTCGCGGCAATAGGAGCAACTGCCGCACCAGCGTGAGGGATTTACTGCCACGCGGTCCCCGGCGCTTATGCCGGACCCCGCATCGGCTGCTTCCACCACCTCGCCGGCCAGTTCGTGGCCCAGCACGAGCGGTTCGGCGACCCGGAAGTCGCCGGTCCGGCCGTGCCGGAAGTAGTGCAGGTCCGAACCACAGATGCCGCCGGCGCCAAAGCGCACCCGGACCATCCCCGGAGCGAGCGGCGCCAGCGGCCGCTCGACCAGCCGCAGGTCCTCCGCTCCGAACAGGGTGACGGCGAGATTGTCCGTCCTCATCTGATCATCCCCAGCTGCGTCGGCAGCCACAAGGCGATCTCGGGCACGAAGGTGATGAAGCCCAGCGCCACCAGGAGCGGCACCAGCCATGGCAGGATGGCCAGCATGGTCCGTTGCAGCGACAGCCGAGCGATGCGCGACAGCACGAACATGACGACCCCAATCGGCGGCGTCAGCAGACCGATCATCAGGTTGAGCGTGAGGATCAGGCCGAAATGCACCGGATCGATGTCGAACTTGAGCACGATCGGCAGGAGGATCGGCACCAGGATGGTGATTGCGGCAATGGTGTCGAGGAAGCAGCCGACGACCAGGATGAGCAGGTTGACGAGAAGCAGGAATGTCCATTTGTTGTCGGTGACCGAAAACACGAAGTCGGAGAAGAGTTGCGCCGCCTGGCTGACGGTCAGCAGCCACGCGAACACCGACGCGGCCGTCACGATGAACAGGACCGAGGCCGTCGTCTCGATGGTATCGAAGCTCACCTTGGCCAGCATCTTCAGGGTGAGCGTGCGGTAGCGCACCAGTCCGAGGAACAGCGACCACAGGACCGCTGCGACGGCCGCCTCGGTCGGCGTGAACCAGCCCAGCGCCATGCCGCCGATCAGGATGATCGGTGTCATCAGCGCCATCACGGCGGAAAAGTCGAAGTACCAGTCCAGCGCGACCAGCGCCGCGAGGGCGAGGCCCACGGCCAGGTTCATCGGCACGCCACCCTCGATCATGAGGTAAACGGCCATCGGGAAGCTGAGGACGATGAGGATCTCGAGACCGGAACGGGCAAAGGAGCGGAACTTGAACGGCGTGTCGGAGCCCCAGCCCTTGCGATGGGCGAAGTAAGCGACCGTGAGCATCATCAGCACGGTCATGAAGATCCCCGGCAGGATGCCCGCCATGAACAGGGCTCCGATGGAGACGTTGGCCATCATGCCGTAGATGACGAAGGGCAGCGACGGCGGAATGATCGGTCCGAGGGTCGCCGAGGCCGCGGTCACGCCGACGGCCGCCTCAACGGGATAGCCGTGGTCCCGCATCGCCTTGATCTCGATGGTGCCGATACCAGCGGCGTCCGCCAAAGCGGTCCCTGACATGCCGGAGAATACCACCGAGCCGACGATGTTGACCTGAGCCAGGCCGCCCCTCATCCAGCCGACCAACGAGAGGGCGAAGGCATAGATGCGGCCGGTGACGCCGGCGACGTTCATGAGGTTGCCGGCGAGGATGAAAAAGGGCACGGCGAGCAGCGGGAAGCTCTCGACGCCGGCGATCATCCGCTGCGCGACGATGATGTCCGGGGCCACGCCGAAGAGCAGCAGGTAGAGCACCGAGGCGACGGCCATCGAGACCGCGACCGGTACGCCGACCAGCATCAGGACAAGGAAGGCACCGATCAGAACCAGCATGGATTATTCCTCGACCCCGTCGAGCGTGTCCGGCCGTTCGAGGGCCGAGTAGCCGCGGCGGACATCCCGGATGAAGACGATGATCGCCCGCACGAACATGAGCAGGAAGGCGGCGAAGACGGCGTAGAAGACGATGTTGCGCGGCAGATCGATGGTGACCATGCGCTCGCGGGCGACGATCGACGTGTAGCGCCAGAATAGCTGTATGGCGTAGGCGAAGAAGGCGATGGTGATGAGCTCCACCGCCAGGGCCAGCAGGCGTCCGAAGCGGCGCGGAATGTAGTGGTAGAGAAAGTCGACCTGGATGTGCCGTGTCAGTCGGACGCACATGGCCGAGCCCAGGAAGACCACCACCACCAGGCAGTTGATGGCGATTTCCTCGGTCCAGGCGAAGCTGTTGTTGAGGACGTAGCGCGTGAAGAACTGCAGGAAGACGCAGAGCGCCATTCCCCAGAAAATCACCAGTGTCACCCAGTCCTCGGGGGCATAGCGGGAGAGGCGGAGTTCGGCGGTCTCCGCGTCGAAGGCCTGCGCAATTTCCTCGGCGGTGAGCTCGGGCTTCTTGTCTTCGGCCATGGGAGGGTTCCGTTGCGTCGGGAACCGGCTCCGGCACCTTGGGCGCCGGAGCCGGGCAAGAGCTATTCGACGGCGCGAATCGCCTCCCAGTCTTCCTTGCGGTAGCCGAATTCCTCGAAGGTCACCTTCTCCATGACGTTGCTCTCGAAGTCGGCTCGGTCGACCTCGGTCACCGTCAGGCCCCGCTCCTTGAAGCTGTCCACCAGTTCGGCCTCCCGCTCGACGATGATGTTGGTCGCCCGGGCGGCAGCCTCCTGCATCACTTCGGTGAAGATGGCCTTGTCCTCGTCAGACAGCTTCGACCAGACCCCCTCGGCGACTACGGTGTTGAGGTGGTCGACGATGTGCCCGGTCAGGACGATGTAGTCCTGCACCTCGTAGAATTTCTTCGCCTCGATGGTGGTCAGCGGGTTCTCCTGGGCCTCGACCGTGCCGTTCTGCAGCGCGAGGTAGACCTCGGCAAAGGCGATCGGCGTGGTGTTGGCGCCGCAGGCGCGCGGCATGGCGAGGTAGGCCGGGACGTCCGGAACCCGCATCTTCAGGCCCTGCATGTCCGCGCATGCCTCGATCGGCCGGTTGGAGGTGGTGTGACGCGTGCCGTAGTAGGTGGTGGCCGTGATGTGGTGCCCCGAGGCCTCCTCGTAGCCGCTGGTCAGCTCGTCGTAGATATCGCTCTTGGTGTAGGCGAGGAGGTGATCGGCGTCGCGGAAGGTGTAGGGGAAATAGGTGACCCCGATGGGCGCGAACTCGCGAGCGGCAAAGCTCGAGCCGGAGATGATGATGTCGGTGGTGCCCAGCGTCAGGCCCTGGTTGATGTCGGCTTCCTTGCCGAGCTGCGAGGCCGGGAAGACGTCGATGGTATAGCGCCCGTCGGTGCGCTTCTCGATCTCTTCCGCCGCCCACACCGATTCGGTGTGGAAGGGCTCGGACGTCTCGTAGACATGCGCCCATTTCAGGTTGGTCTGGGCCGAGGCGATGCCGGCAGGCATCGTCAGTGCTGCAACCGCCGCAGCCAAGAGTACGTGTTTCGGCGACATGGTATTCCTCCCATTGATCATGTTGATAGTGCCGGCCACGTGCGTGGCCCCGTCTTGTGGAAATCCTAAGTGCTCGTTCTCTCCCTACTGAAAGCTTCCTCGAAATTGCGCGAAAACCGCTCCTGCGAGTTTCGCAGGTGCTGCGCCATCGCCGCCTTGGCGCCGGCGGGATCCGCAGCGGCGATGGCGTCGCGAATGGCCTGGTGTTCGGACGCGGCACTCTTCCAGGTTCCGTCATCTTCGAAATAGGCCGAAAGCCGCTCGAAATAGGGGTTGATGCGCTGGTCGAAGAGTTCGCCCACGAAGCGGGCGAGAACCGCATTGCCCAGCATGGCGGCAATCGCAGTGTGAAACTCCCGGTCGACGGCGATCATGGGGTCGCGGCCTCCGGACACCTGCTGCATGCGCTGCAGGATCGCGTCCAGTTTCTTGATATGCGCCGGCTTTGGCTTCACCGCCGCTTCTGCAGCGATGGCGCTTTCGATGAATTCCCGCGCCCGCAGCAGCTCGAACGGTCCCTCGGCTCCGTCGGCGGCTAGCGCCCTCGGAACGGCAAGGTCGGTGTCGGCCACGTAGATGCCGGAGCCCACCCGGATGTTCACCCGACCCTCGACTTCGAGAGCGATGAGCGCCTCGCGCACCGTGGGCCGAGAGATGCGCAGCTGGCTCGCCAGGTCCCGCTCCGTAGGAAGCCGGGCGCCGGGGGGATATTCCCCACTCTCGATCAGTTGCCGCAACTGATCGGCCACCTGCCGGTAGAGGCGCCGCGGCTGTACGGCAACGACAGACACCCGATGACCCTCCCCCGGCGCTGATAATTGGCCTTACCAATTTCTCAAACTGCGCCGCCCGCCCGGCTTCGTCAAGCGGCTTCCAAAGGACCAGCGGATACCCACGGGTCCACGGCCCCGGTTGCCTGGGATGCGTCCTTCATCGGTCCTCTTCTCGAGAAGTCGCAACGGCACCGGTGGCCAACCGTCCGGCTGGCCCGACCTGAGCATTGGCGCAGGCTTCGACCTTTCAGGTGCCAAAGGCCGAAACGGGCTCAACAGATAACAGTTGAGTGGTGGCGTTCATCATCTTACATTTGTGATCATGCCCACTCGAGGATCCGATGGCCCCCGTCTCAGCTCTCTCGGAACGCCGGTCAAAGGATTCGGTTGTGGCGTTCGTCCTCGATCGCATCAAGGCCGCGATCACCCGAGGTGAGCTGAAGCCCGGAGATTTGCTGCCGTCCGAGACCGAGATGAGTGCGGCGCGCTGGTCACCTGGACCAGCCATGGGACGCTACCAGCATACGTGCAGCGGGAGCTGCTGAGAGGCCTATCGCCCGCCAATTCAGCAAACACTGCCTGAGGTAAGCATCTGCCGGCCAGGCGAAGCCCCGGGGATCGGTCGTCTAGTCTCTCATTCTGTTCGGATGAGCTAACCTTGCGTGATGTGCGCATAGCCATTCCGGTTCGGGCAACACCCCGGTAGCAGGAGGCACCACGGTGGAGTTTTCTCCGCGCTCGACCCTTACAGATTAGAACTTCGACAGGACGTTGAGGAACACCCCGTGATCGTCATGGGTCAAATCGGTGAGGTCGTCGGAGAAGCTGCCGAAGTTATAGCCTGCTCCCAGGCGCAGATTGTTGCCGAAATCGTAGGAGATGACGGCCAGCGCGCCGAGGTCCACGGTAGTGGTCTCGGGGGCGTATAGAGCGCGACCCTCAAGCAGCATGCCCCAGTTCTCCAGGACCTCGATATCAGCGCGCACGATCCCGAGATGTGCAGAATTGCTGACAAACTCGTCGCTGGCCCTGTTCACCGAGACTTCGCCGATCCGGAAGCCGTACTTTGCTCCGACAGTGAGGTAGTCGTTCAGGTCGTAGCTGAAGTCGCCGCTGAGGACGTGGCTCCGCTGCTTTGGTCCCAGCAGATTGCCGTCGCCGTTGACCTGATCTGGGCCGGGCAGGTCGTAGAGGTAGGTGTAGCGCAGCAGCGCGTTCAGCCGGTCGTGAGCCACTGGCCGGAAGGCATATCCGAGCCTGACTTCGACGAAGTCGCCGTCGAGGACGGCAGACTGGTCGGAGTTGGAGACCACCGCGTCGATGTCGGCCAGGAGACGCCAGTCGTCGCTGGTCTGCATCTCGAGGCCGGCATCGAAGAGATAGGTCTGGCGGTCGCGCGTGTCGTCGCTCGAGTCCTCGAGCCGCGTCTCGCCGCGCACGTGACCCGAAATTGCCTCGTCGTCCGTGTAGGCTACGCCGAGGGAAAGGGCGTTGCGGTCGAAGTCGCTCGCATGCGGGTCGACGATGCGGCCCGATTCGAGGCCGCCGCTGATGGTCCACAACGTGTCGGGCGTAAGGGTCAGTCCGTAGGTGCTGGTCAGCGCCTGTTCGTCCCCGAACAACCCGAGATTGTTCTCGGCATGGGCCGTCATTAGATCGTCGTAGCGGCGGCGCGTGCCGACGACGAGGCCGCTCCTCTCGGTCGAGGCGACGCTGTAGAACGGCGATGCCTCCTCGTCCGAGTTCAGGCGGTAGCCGATATAGTTGTGCTCGTCAGCATTGGGATCGAAGGTAATTGCCGCCAGGCCGCCGAGGCCGGTTGTCCCATACGAGACCTCGCCGTTGACCCCGACCTGCTCGCTGACCCGCAGTTCCGCGCCCACCCCCGCCCGGTCGTTGCGGAGGAAACCCGGTGTCTTCCAGAGCGTCGCTTGGCCGAAGGTGTAGAACTTGGTGTCGTCGCTATGCCGGTAGGTAAGCTGCACCCCGGCGTCGACGCGCACGCCGTTGTCGCTCGCATCCCCCGCCGGGGTAGCGGCCTCGAGAACCCTCACCCCCAGGTCGGCGCTCCAGCGCTCGTCGATGTCGTAACCGACCTCGAGATCGCCGTTGCGGCGAAGGCGGCCGTCGCCGGTCTCGCGGCTCTCGAAAGACAGGCCAAGGCCGGCTTGTGCGCCCAGCTCCAGCCGGGCGAAGGTACTCCAGGTGAGTTCGTCCTCCACTGCCTGGCGCCCGATGCTGGAGAACCCTTCTTCCACTTTCTCCACGTAGGCGCCGATCAGACCCTCCACCTCTCCGGCGGTGAGGTCGGCGAGATCCAGCTGACCGGCGACGCGGTAGGCCATGGCTGGCCCCGCGCCGGGAGATGCGACTTCGTGGGTATAGGTGAGGCCGCCATCCGTCGACACCCACTGCCCCACGCTCGTGCCCTCGCTGTGGGCGATTTCCGCTTCGATGAAGGTCGTATCCGTCAGCTGCAGCCGCACGTCGGCCCCCAGCATCTGATGTGCCTCCAGGTCGCCGGTCTCGGAGAGGCCGGTCACGCCGACTGAAACATGGTCGGTGAGCCAGCTCTCCGCGCGACCGCCGAACGACATGCCGTCGGTCATGCCGTTGGCCGGCGTATATTCGTACTGCACCACGAGGTTGGCCACGCCCTGCCCGTGTGCCTGCTCCCGAATGGCGCCGGCGGCGGCGGCGCCCGAGTGGAGCGGGGCCTTCAGCACGATGATCCCCTGGAAGTAGTCGATCTCGTAGTCCCTGCCGTTCACCAGCGTCCGCCGCGACAGCACCATCCCAGTGGTGCCGTCCCGGACTTCGATGCTGACCACCTCGGAACCGATCGAGATGTCCTGGCGCTTCAGGAAGTAGGCGGAGCCGCCGGTGCCGCGTAGGACGTCGCGCTGCGAGAGCGTACCCGGGGTAGCGGCGTAAACAACGACGCCGGCGCGGCTCTCGCCCCGGCTGTTCACGTGCTCGGACTTGTAGAGAGCGCTGGCGCCGTAGAGGCTGCGCTCCACGCCCAGGAACTCGGTCCCGCCGATATGGGTCTTGAAGTCGCCCCACATCACGTGGCTTTCGCCGCGCTCCAGCCGCACGTAGAACTTGCCGCTGGTGGGCGCGTCCTCGACCAGCGTCGAGCCGTCGCCGTAGACGGGATAGAACTGATCCGGGTCGATGCGCTTCAGCAGCGCCCTCGGATCCTTGGAATCGAGGCCGGTGAAGAGCTGGTCAAGCTTGTCCTCCCCGGTGTCGGCAGCTGCGGTCAGCAGGTACTCGCCCTTGATCTTGCCCTTGAGGTAGAACGCCACTCGTCCCTTGGCGTAGACGTCGTCGAACTCCGAAGGATCGGCGGCCACGACCTTCCCCGAGCCGAACATCTTGCCCACCGTGAGGTCCGCCATCCCGACGTAGAACCACTCGCTCCAGGGGATGTTGACGGTCCGGCTGAAGGCGACGCCCTCCTCACCGCCAACCGTCACGTCGACCCTGTGCTCGCCCGGCGGCAGGACCCGCTGGGCAACGAAGCTGCCGTCGCCGTCCACCTGCACGGCCCCGCCCAGCGCGACCACTTCCGCCGTGGCCGGCACGTTGCGCCCGATCACCGTCACCGAGCCGCCATAGACCGGGATGCTGCGCGTTGCGGTCCTGTCCTCGTGCCAGTCGGCCACCTTCGGCAGGTCCCCCGGCCCGTCGGTCAGCGCGGTGCGGACCAGCGGCAGTGGCCGCGTCTCGTCCAGGCGGCGCGCCTGGTCGTAGACGCGAAGCACGTAGGTGAAGCGTCCGGCGCCGTCCCCGGGCATGACCCAGGTGGCCCGTCCTGCGCCATCCAGCGGCACCACGGCATACGGACGCCCGAGAACCCGCTCGACATCGAAGATCGCGACTTCGCCGCTGCTGATCCAGTCGGGGTAGTTCGTCGCCGCCTGGAACACCACGGTCTCCCCCGCCCGATAGCCGACCCTGAGGCCCTCGGTGGACACATTGAGGATCGGCTCGATGCCGAGGCCATCGAACTTGACCTGGATGTCGAGATCTTCCGGCTGCAGCTTGGTTGCCGGCGTCGCAACGACCGGGTCACCCGCGACGTGTTCGCCGTCGACGGTGATCGAGAAGCCGGCATCCTGCGCGGCGGCTGGCGTGCTCAGCAGAGCTGCCAGCGCAGCGGCAACCGGCAGCCACCGGCGGTAGCGAAGATTCACGCAACGGCCGGTGTCACCACCAATTCCGTTCTCGATTCGATCGTGGAGGAGTTTTCTCATGGTCAGCTCACTCCGGCTTCACTGTTCGGCTGTCGATCACAAGGTCATAGGGTGATCCCACGCCGCGCCACTGCTCGCGGATGAGCTGATCGAGCCGCCGGAGACGCTCGAGTGCGAGCTGTCGGTCACTGACATCCGACCGATAAGTCAGGCGCACGACAGACCGCTCCTCCTTGAGGAGTTGGACCAGTTGGCCGATGCTGCTGCGCAAACCAGAACCAGGTTCCGCGGAACCGGCAGCAAAGGCACTGCCGCTCAAGTTGATGTCCACGCGCCTGCCGACGGAGGCGCCGAAGTTGATGCGGCTCATTTTGCCTGCCGTCAGCCGGATGGCTTCCGGATTGGCGGTGGTCGGCGCGTAGCCGATGGGCAGCGTCCGCTCGTCGAGCTTGAGCACGAAGTTGGAACCGATCTGCTGGTTCGGGAGCGCTGCGCAGGGTACGCTGAACCGCCCGTGCTCGTCGGTGGTGATCAGTTCGCCGTTGACGGTGGCGAGGCGCACCCCGGGCAGCCCCTGCTCGCCGTCGTCATGCCAGCCGTTCCTGTTCCCGTCATCGAAGACGCGGCCGAGGATTTCGGCGCAGTCGAACACCGCTTCCGGTTCGATATCGACCGCCGCCTCGGCGCTGGCGAGGGAGCGGCCGTCCGCATCCCTGACCCGTACGACGTTCACATAGCGCCCCGGCCCCGTGCTCGGCAGCGCCTGCAGCCGCAGCACGATCTCGACGCTGCTACCGGCATCGACCGCGACGTTTTCGAACACCACGTCGCGGCCGCTCACCACCGGTGTAACCGGCACGCCTCCATGACTGGCGGACCCCTCGACGAAGCGGAAGCCGCTCGGCAGGGTGTCCGTCACCACCATGCCCACCGCGTGGCCGGGCGCGCCGTTGGTGACGACGATGCTGTAGGGCACGGTGCCGCCGCGGAGCACGCGCCCGATCTCGGCGCGCTTGACCACGCTGATGCTCGACGGCTGCTGCACCGGCAGGGTCACCAAGGCGCTGACCGTCGGCGCTACCACCTCGGTGCCGTCGTAGAGCGAGGTCGCATTGGCCATGTTTTCCACGCCGTCGGCGAGGCCACTGCCGTTGTTGATGTCGGACTGGGTCAGCAGGTAGCGCGTGGTGAAGGTGACGCTGCTCCCGGGAGCCATCGTCTGCGGTCCCGGCACCAGCGTTTCCAGATCCCCCGCGGCAGGGCTGCCGCCGAAGGTGAAGGAGACCTCCTCGGGCGTGACCTCTTCGAGGGTCACGTTGCCGGTGTTGGTGACGACGAACTCGAAATCGATGTGGTCGCCGATTTGGGTGTAGCCGCCGCCATTGTCGAACGTCCCGGTCTTGCTCACTGTCAGCCTCGGAACCGCAACCGGAACCACCAGTTCGTCGTCGCTGTCATTGGCGGGGCCGGACAGGTCGATCGTCGAGGTGGGTCCCGCACCGTCGTCATAGGTGCCGGTAGCCGTCGCCTGGTTGAGCACTTCGCCCGTGTCGATATCGCTCTGGAGGATGTTGTAGGTCGCCGGCCCGACGGTCACCGAAGCGCCGGGCGCCAGATCGCCGATGAGGTAGAAGTTCGGACTGATCCCCGCCAGCGGGTCGTCGACCCTGACCCCGGTGAGGTTCAGGTTGCCCGTATTGGTGACCACGAACTCGAAACTGATTGTCTCGCCGACGGCGGGCGGATCGCTGAAGTCGGACTCTCCGGACTTCACCACCGCTATACCTGCAATCTGATCGAGGGGCACCACGATCTCCTCCGACAGCACCGGCCCTACGGTCTGCGGCGTACTGGTCACCGGATCGGTGAATGTGCCCGATGCCGATGCCTGGTTCCTCACCTCCCCCGCCTGGATATCTGACTGCTTCACGCTGTAGGTCCCCGTCAGGGTGACGGCGTTATCCGCTCCGGGAAGCAGTTCCGGAATGGTGGTTTCGGTCAGGACCAGGTCCGGCAGCGGGTCGTCCAGGACGACGTCGGTCAGGGTCACGTTGCCGGTGTTGGTGACGACGAACTCGTAGTCGATGACGTCGCCCGCCGCCGGGGGCGTGCTGAGCGCTGGCGTCGCCGACTTCACGATGCTGAGCGACGACGTCCGCGTCAGCGACTGCACGGTGTCGCTGTCGTTGTCGAGGGCGGTGCCGGACCGGTCGGTTACTGTCTGCGGCTCCCCATCGTCCCCCGGGCCCGTGCCCGCCACTTCCGCCGCATTGGCAAAGCTGCCGCGGTCGATATCTGCCTGAACCAGCTCGTAGGTGGCGGTGAAGGCGTCGGTATTGACGGCGCCAGGCGTTAACGGACCGGTCCAGCCGGCCGAATTGACTACGTCTATGTCACCGACGAGTTCGGTGAGGCCGATGTCGTCCAGCGTCACGTTGCCGATGTTGTGCACGGCAAAGCCGTAGGTGATCACGTCGCCGGCGGCGGGTGGGCTGCTGAGGTCGGCATCGGTAATGGTCTTGACGAGGCGGATCTCCGGCATCCGGTCGAGGCTGGTCACGGTCGGATCGTCGTTGCCGAAGTCGGTGCCTGATGTGTCGGTCACCGGATCGGTCGGGCCCGCAGTCGGAGTGGCCTGCACCAAGGCCTGGTTCTCGACCAGGCCAGCGTCGATGTCGTCCTGCGTCAGGGTATAGGCACCCTCGACCGCGATCTCCGTATCGACAGCATCGCCGGCGGCGTTCTGGGGCTGCAGCGTCGCTGCCGCCAGTGCCGTTGCCGAGGCGGCATCCATCACGAACGGGTCGAGGTCCTCGTCCAGATCGAGCGAACTCAGCGGCACATTGCCGGTGTTGCGGATGGTGAAGCGGTAGCGCAGCCCATCGCCAGCTTGAGGATCAGCCGTGATCGAAGTGATCATCTGCTTGCGCAAGGCGATCGACGGCACCTGCGGCAGCGGCGTGACCGTTACCTCCGGCGGTTCCTCGGGGTCGTTCCCCGACTGCTCCGTGTCCGGCCCGTCAGGCGTGGTGAAGGTGATCTCCGCCTGGTTCACGACCTCGCCGCCGTTGATGTACGCCTGCGTGAGCGGCGCCGAGACGATGAAGTCGAAGCTCGCGCCCGGCGCCAGGCTGGCCAGCGACGCAGGCGAGACCGTTGCTCCGGGTAGCGGATCGTCGACGGAAAGGTCCGTGAGCGTCACATTGCCCGTGTTGAGCGCCGTTACCGTCCAGTCAACGATATCCCCCGCCCGCGGCACCGCGTTCACGGTGCTGGCATCCACCACCTTGGTCAGCACCAGCCCCGGTTGCTGGAAGACGGGCACGGTAACCGAACTGGGGTCGCTGCTGATCTCCGTGTCCGCACCGCCGTAGACGCCGCTTGCGGTGACGGTATTGGGCACGTTGCCGCGATCGATGTCCGCCTGGACCACCGCATAGTCGGCGTAAACCGTCTGCTCGTCCCCCGGCGCCAGGGTGCCAAGCTCGAAGGCCCCCACCGGATCGGGCGCAATGCCGGAGAGGACATCGGCCAGGGTCACCTCGCGTAGCGTCGTGTTGCCGGTGTTGGTGACGGTGAAGGAGTAGCGGATTGTGTCCCCGACTGCTGTACGGGGGTCGCCGATGGTGTTGGACACCTCAGCCTTTGCCACAGTGATGCCGGGCTCGCTCAGGGCGGTGACGGTGGCGCTGTCGGTGTCGCTGGTCGTTACCGCCGCGCCACCGGCCTCCTCACCCCACTGGCCGACCACCGATGCGGTATTGTCGACGGAGCCGCGGTCGAGGTCCGCCTGCGTCAAAATGTAGTGGGCGGTGAAGGTCGTGTTGTCCACCGCGTCGGGGTCAAGGCGGGCGATGACGGTGTCCGGAAGACCGGCAAGGCCGACCATTGGATCCGTCACCTTGACGTCCAGCAGCGGTGTGTTGCCGGTGTTGGTGACGGTGAAGCTGTAGTCGATCCTGTCGCCGACCTCGGCCTCCCCACTTTCGCGGACGGGATCGGCCAGCTTCACCAGGGTGACGTCCGGCGTCACCGGCGGCGTGACCGACGTGGGTGTATTGTTGTCCGTTTCGTTGGCGATGCCGTCGCCGTCGGGATCCGGGTTCGCCGTATTGTGAGACAGGTCGGTGAGCTGCGGGTTGTCGCCCGACGTCTGCCCCGAATACGCCCCGTCGCCGCTTACCTGGGCCTGGTTGGTGTGCTCCAGCGCCGGCACTGGACGCGGCACGACCGGGTTCACGTGCACAGTGTAGCTGACCGTCTGCGTCTCACCCGGATCGAGGGTGCCGCCAGAAAGCAGCGTGTCTGTCCCGACGCCGGTGAAGGCACCGTTCAGCGTCCCGAAGGGGGCGCTGCTGGTCGTCGAAAGGACTCTGTACTCGCCTTCGGCCGGAGCGGCACCGCCGCTATAAGCCCCGAAGTTTTGGGAAGCATCATCGAGCGTGTCGGTGATGGTGATATTCTCGAGCGGCTCGAGGCTGAGGTTCTCGACAGCGATCGTGTAGATGACGTGATAGCTGCCGTCATCCTGCACCGCGACCGGACCGGCAGTCTTGCCGAGACCGATGCGGGCCGTCGGTACACGCGTGAAATCATGGTCGGCTCCGGCGACCGCGTTCGTGATGACGATGTTGTCGATGCGATCGACGCCGTTGGCGACGGCAGTTCCGTCCCCGCTCCCGGGCAAAGCCTCACCATCAACCAGATGCGGCTCCCCGATGGTTTCCCAGAAGACGCTATAGGTTCCCGGCGGCAGCAGCTCGAAAACGTAATTGCCCTGGGCGTCCGTCTGTACGGTCCGGGCGATCTCGGCGCCGTCGTGGCTGGCGATGCCCGAAACCCGAATGGCGACACCCTCGATACCCGTGTCCCCGGTATCCGCCATGGATCCGTTGCCGTTGAAGTCGCGATAGACCGTGCCGCTGATGCTGTTGCCGAGTACGGTCGTGACGCTGTCCTCGTCGGTGTTGTCGGCGAAGTTCTGGTCGAACGACAGCGTGCTGGCAGTGGCCGAGTTGGTCACCGGCTGTTCCGGGTCGTCGACGTCGGTAATCTTCACCCAAAGCGTCACGACGACGCTGTCGCCAACCTCAATGTCCCCGAGTTCGCAGGAGATGACGGTGCCGCCGACGACACCGGTGCAGGCGTCCGGGTCAGCCAGGGAGGTCTCCGGCACCCGCGTCAGCTCCATGCCCTCCGGCAGGGTATCGGTCAGGGTGACCCATTCGGCGACGTCGAGGCCAGCACCTGTCTGGCTGGTGACCGTGATCGTCCAGAAGAACTCCTGGCGCAGGTCGACCACCGTGACACTGGCCTCCTTGGTTACCGATAGATCGGAGCGGACGCGGACCGTGGTGTCCTCGTAGGAACTGTTGTTGTCGGTTGGACTCTCGTAGGCAGCCGTTTCGTCCGAAGTCACGGAGACGGTGTTGCGATGGCGGCCCCGCTCCATCGACGTCATGTCGAGGGTCAACGAGAATGTCTGGCCCGCCGCGAGATAGGGGATGTCGCAACTGACGCTGCCGCTTGGAACGCCGGGCGTAACGCCCACAGTCGAGCAGGTACCGCCGGGCGTTGTGCTGACGATCACCGGATCCACGAAGCCGCTCTCCGGCAGCGTATCCGTCAGCACGACGTTAAAGGCATCCGAGGGGCCGCTGTTGCGAACCTCGACGATGTAGGTGGTGTCGGTATCTATCTCCACCGGGTCCAGCGGATCGTCGGTCTTGCTGACGATCAGGTCCAGCACCGGCGGTGCCACGGCCAGCGTCAGCTCGTCTGTGTTGTTGGCCGCGTCGGTCTCGGGCGTCGTTGTGGACACGGTCACGCCGTTGGTGATCGACGAGTTGACCAGCGCCGTCGTCGGGATGACGCGAACCGTCACCGTCTGCAGCGAGCCGTTGGCGATGCTGCCGAGGTTGCACTCCAGTGTCTGATTCGCAGGGTCGGTTATGAGGTCGCCGGCGGCGGGCGACACCGCGCAGCTGCCGGAGGTCGGTTCGGCGCTCACGAACCGCACCCCTGTCGGGAGAGTGTCGGTGATCGTAACGTTGTCGGCGCCACTCAGGCCGGTGAGCGGCACCATCGCCTCGACCACGTAGATCAGTTCCTGCCCCGCGGCGGCGGCGGTGACCGTGGGGCTGGACTTCTCGACCGTGACGTCGGTCCGCGGAGCGACGGTGTAGTCGACGCTGTCGCTGTTGTTGTCGGTGTCGTTGTCCGGGACGGTCGTCGAGAATGCGATCGCGGTGTTGGTCTTCGCGCCCTCGTCACCCGGACGGGCCCGCACCGTGATCACCGGGCACTCGCCGGTTCCTGGTGCGCATACGGGCAGGGCAGCGATGGTGCATTGAAGGTCGCGGGAGTACGCCCCGCTTATGGCAGTCGTGCAGCTGAGGCCGGAGCTGAGGCCCTCTGCCGTCGAGAAATCGACTCCCGTCGGCTCGCCGCCGTCGGGGCCGGCGACGATGTCGCTGAGGCGGTCGTCGAGCACCAGGTTCTCGGCGACCGCATCCCCGGCATTGACGACCTCGATGGAGAACTCCACCTCGTCGCCAGCGGTGATGGTGCCGGCGGGCGACGTCAGGGTCTTGACGACGTAGAGGTCGGCCCAGTCGCCCGCGGCGGCGCTGTCCATGCCGGCTGCAGTGGTGTTGTTCCCCGGCTCTTCATCGTCCTCGAGGTAATCGTCGAAGGAGACGGTCATGCCGTTCGAGATCGATCCCGGGGCGGTCACCAGGGCAGTGAGGACGATGGAGTCCGTCAGGTCGGTGGGAGCCAGAGGCGAACCACTGGTATACATGTCCGTGGTGCAGACTATCTCGGCGGGACCCTCGATCGGCGGGGCCGGATCGCAGTTCCAGCCGGCGGGCGGCGCGATGTTCGTGACGGTCAGGCCCGCGGGCAGATGGTCGGTGATGGTCAACGGCCCTGAAAAGCCGGCATTGCCGTCGTTCCGCGCCCGCAAGCTGAAGTCATAGGAGTTGCCGACCGTCACCAGCCCGCGCGGCGGCCCCGATTTGAGAGCCACCAGGTCGATCGTCGGAACGGCGATGAAGGCTGCGCCGTCGGTTCCCGAATTGTTGCCCTCGGCTCCAGCGTTCTCGGCGGCGGAAGTGATGGTTGCGGTGTTGGTAACGCCTTCGCCGCCCGAGTCGCTGATCGCCTCGACGGTGATGGTGATCGGCGCAGTGTAGTTGGCGGCCTCGGCCACGGTACCACTGTAGGAGCAGGACACCGTCTGGCCGGCGGGCGCCGGACAGGTCCAGCCGGTGCCCGCGTCAACGCTGACGAACTGGTAGTTCGCGGGCAGCGTGTCGCTTATTTCGGCCTGGGTCGGGGGATCGCCGGCGTAGCCGGCCTCCAGGGTAAAGGTCACCTCCTGGCCCACGAGCACCAGGCCCGGCGGGGTCCGCGTCTTGACGATACTGACATCGGTTCCGGGGGTCACCTCAATGTCGACCGTGGCTCCGTCGTTGCCGGCCACCCCGTCGCGCGGCGTGGTCGCCGAGACCTCCGCGGCAATGGTGATGGTGGAGGCGTTTTGGCTGGTCACCTGCGAAGCGAAGTCCAGATCGACGCTCGCCCCGACTGCGATTGTCCCCGGAAGGTCGCAGATGATATTGGGGGCGACGTAGGCACACTCTGCCGGCATGGTGACGTCCGGCGACAGGCCGGCGGGCAACGGAATGACTACCTGCGCACCTTGGGAGTCGTAGGGCCCGGCATTGGTCACCGATGCCGAGAAACTGGCGATCGATCCGGCCTGCACGGTCGCCGAAGCCACAGCGAGGCTCAGCTGCAGGTCCGCGCCTTCCTCCACCGTTGTGAGGCGGCTGAAGGTGGGGCCACCGTTCTGGATCGTGCCCTCGAGGGTAACGCTGCCGGCCTGCATCGGGCGAAGATTGACCGTGGCGTTGAGCAGCCCGGCGGGCGCCAGGGCAGGGACATCGCAGGTGACTGTCAGGGGTTCGGTCAACTCCGGTTCCCCCGGATCCGGTGCCGGAGAACAGGTGAGGCCGTCGGTGCCCAGATATATGGTCGTGGCGGGGACCGTGAAGACGATGGTCGTCTCCGGCGTAGGGACATTGCCGTTATTGTCGATCCGGATCCGGTAGGGCAGCAGCGATCCCGCGGGGATGGGATTGAACCCGGTATTGTCGATATTAAGGGTCCAGCCGCCGGTAGTCTGCGCCGCCGCGGTGGTGGCGAACGCTATGCCAAGCAGGACGGCGATGCCGGTGAGACCGAGGCGTCTTGCAGCATCAATGATTGGTCGCCTCCCGGCAGCGAGACCACCGATGCCGTCGAATAGCTTTCGCCGGCCGTTAGCCGCGGCGCCAGAGAATTGCACTATAAGCCCCCGAATCCCCACGGCGCGCACGCCGCGCAATTAGCGCTCGCAGACGGAGGCGCAGAACGCCGCCCTCACCTCGTCTCTAGCAACATGCAGATGCAACGGCTGAGGCGAAGTCCTCGAATCACTTAAAGAAGCTTTCACGCGTCGATGTCATTTTCTACTGTTTGACTGCAAATTGTCTCGATGAGCCGAGAAAGCCGGCAAGGGTGTCGCAGCATTGCCACGAGCTGCGGGCGGGCGCCGCACACGGTTAAGCTGAGCTACACGGGGATTATACTGACCGATCAGATGAACTGCTGCCCGTAGAGCGTGGACGGCAGCGGGCGCGGCAAATAATTACTTCACATCCCCGGCATCCGGGAGTCCGTTTCGTCCGGAACGATAAAGCTAAGCGGAGCCCCAGCGAGTCCCTTCCGTCGCCAGGGACCCTCCGGAAATCAGGCCTAAGACCAATCCCCGCGGTTTCCTACAAAAACCGTGCGTCCATCATAGATCTCGCAAGCAGGGGGGATTTCCTTTCACGGCTCTACCCGTGGAGCCGGCACGGCTGGCATTGTCGACGAAGCGGCGCTCCGCGCACTTGGCCCCGCCGGTATCGTGGTAATGTGGGCCGCGGCAGTCCACTCGACGAGATGCCCTCATTCGGGTTCTCGAGGAAGGAGTCATGGGCGGTGCCGGACCCGACGTTGGTGGCGGGCCAGCCAGCGGGCGGCGCCACAACGCCGCGGGCCCCAGCGCCGCTCTCGTCTTGCCCCGATGATGATGCGGGGGGAGCCGGTGTGGTGCGAGCCCTATCCAGCACCACCGATGAGAGCCAACGCCTCGTCGACGGCAACGGCGAAAGCCCGCCCGGGCAATGCCGGTGGAGTCGCAGCTCCACCGCGCGCCTGCCACCTCAGTCTATCGCTGCGCGGCAACCTCACCGGGCTGCACGGGGCCGAAGTCGTTGCCCCAGTTGTTGCGGATATAGGTAGCGACTGCCGCGATCTGGAGGTCGTTGAGCTGGTCACCAAAGGGAGGCATGTAGCCGAACCCATGCACGATGGTGCGCGCCAGGTATTCCGTGTCATCCAGCGCCTCGTTGCCGGCCAGTGCGGGACCCTGCGCGCCCTGCCCGGCGGCACCGTGACAGGCAGAGCAGTTGATGCCGTAGAGCGTCTGCCCGTTGTCAAAGAGCTGCTCCATGCTTGCCGCCGCCGTGTCGCCCGCAGCAGCCGCTTCACCTTCGCCTTCGGGGGCAGCAGCTTCGTTCCCTGCCTCGTCCGGAGCGGCTGCCCCGTCCTCGGGGGTCCCTGGGCTCGCAGCGCCCGCCTCAGTTTCATCCGCCGGCTGCTCCGCCGCCTCACCTCCACTTGCTGCTTCACCCTCTCCCCGGCCCGTGGCCAGGCCTACGCCGGCCTGCTCTCCTGACCCCGCTTCACCCTCATAGGTGAACACCAGGATGGCACCGGGATTATGCAGCACATTGGTGAAGCCGCGGTCGCCGTATTGTTGGGCTGCGGTGCCGAAGTTGTCGGTCGCGATGAACACTGTTCGGTTGTCGGCGCCAATGGCCGTGTCGCGATACCGGTTCTGCGTGCCGAACCACGCGGTCGGCAGGCCCTCGGCTTGCGTTCCGTCTTCGCTTAGCTGCTGCACATAGAGCGTGCCATGCTTGAGGGTCGGCAGCAGGACCGAATTGTCCCACTGCGGGATGCCGCTGTCTCCGGCTGAGTAATATTGGATGGAGCCGGGCGCGATGGTGGGGTTGCAGATCCAGCCGCAGTTGCCCTCGAAATCGTGATCCTCGTCCACGGTCCAGTAGGTGGCGATCGGCTCGACGATCTCGGGCTCGAACTCACTTTCCGGGTATTGCGGCACTTCCTCCGGGATGTCGCGGCCGGTGTAGCGGAGATCCGCCGGCGCCTCGCTCCAGTTGCCGTAGATGTAGCCGCTGTCGTCCCGATACCCGGCGACGTTAGGCCAACCATAGTTGCCGCCGGGCTCCAGAACATTGAGCTCGTCATCGGTATCCGGCCCATGCTCGGAAATATAGACGGTTCCGTCCGCACCGAAGTCGATGCCCTGCGGATTGCGGTGGCCATAGGTGAAGATGTGGCTGCGCACCCCCTCGATCTCGGGATTATCCTCTGGGATCGAGCCATCGAGATTGAGGCGCAGAATCTTGCCGGAATAGGATTGCCAGTTCTCGGCTTCGACTTCTTCCTGGGTCGGGAGTTCCTGCGCAAGGTTGGGGCGCTGGTAGTTGCCCCCGAAATTGGCGCCCTGCTCACCGAGCGTATAGTAGATCTTCATGTCGGGGCCGATCTTTACCCGCCCGGCATTGTGGTCGTTCCAGGCCGGTACCCCGGAAATCAGCTCCACCGGATCGACGAGCACCTCGTTTTGTTCGTCATAGGTGTAGCGAACGAGTCTCTGCCGCGGATCCGGCGACTGAGCTGAGCCGCTCTCATAGGTATGGGCGAGATAGACATAGTCGTTGCCGCTGCCCTGCAACAGTTCGGGGTGCAGGGCCAGGCCGAGCAGACCCTGGTGCTGAACGTCGACGCTGAAGTCCTCGAGCGTCAGCAGCGTCTGTTGCGCACCGGTGTACGGGTCAACGCGGGTGACTTCGCCCGAGGAGCGCTCCGTGACCCACAACATGTTGTCGGGCCCCCAAGTGACTTCCCAGGGGTTGGCAAGCCCTGTGGTGAGCACCCGTGCCGAGAATAGCTGGTCCTGCCCCTGCTCGACTTCAACCGGATTTTCCTGCGCGAGGCTGGCGCTCGACAGGAAAAGAGCGAGGACGCTCCCACCGACGAGCAATTGGCCGAATTTACGGGAACCATGATAACGCCTCTGCATGGAGACCTCCTGTGGTCGTCGTTCGTGGGATTGGGGGCGATGCCGGAGCAATGAGGCGGGAGGCGCGATGGTTCCTCATGAGATGGCAGAAGCTGCTTCACGTCGACGACACCGGGTCGATCTGAAGCTTCCCCGGTGCCCGCTCCTGTTCCCCTCCACGAAGGTGCCCGCCCCGGGGTGGTCCCCGTAGACATGCCATCGCCGGCTTCCATTGCTGCTGGCCGACGCAGCGCTCTCGGCTGCCGGCGCAACGCCAAGGCAGTAGCGGACGTTTCCCCCAAGCCAGGAACAGCGGGAGGACCTCATGCCAAGAACAGTGGAGATCACGGTTCCGCCGGAGCGGCGTGATGCCTTCCTCGACCGCCTGGAGCAAGCTGACGGTATCGTGTCGATACTCATCTTTCCCGGGGCGTCGCACAAGCCGCCGGGCGACCTGGTGGTCGTTCGCGGGAACAATCAGGCCGCGGAGACGGTCACGGGCATCGCCGCCGAATTCGAGCTACTCCCGGGCGGAGCCCTGACGACCACCGAACCCCTGGGCCTCGTCGCAGGGGAGCAGCGCAAGAAAATCAGCAGCGACTCGAGCGAATCGACATGGGAAGAGATGGACACCATGCTGCGGCGAGACAGCAACCCCTCGCACAACTTCCTGGCGCTGATGGCGCTGGCGGGCGCCGTGGCGGGTGCCGGCCTCAGCCTGGACGTGCTGCACATCGTCATCGGCGCCATGCTCATCGCCCCGGGCTTCGAGCCACTGGTCCGGATCGCGGTGGGCGCCGCCAGCGGCCTTGGCGACACCGCCTGGCGCGGAATTGCCTCGACGGCGGCCTCGTACCTGCTTCTCGCCATCGGAGCCGCGGTCGGCATGTTGGTGACGGTTTGGGTCGACCCCTCGCTCGATACTGCTTCCATCGCGGAGCAGAGTTGGGTTCAGTACTGGACGAGCTTCAAGTGGACCGGGGTCCTGATTGCCGTCCTTGCAGGCCTCGCGGGCGCCGTCGTCGTCAATTCGCACCAGACGGTGTTTGCCACCGGCGTCATGATCGCCCTTGCCCTGATCCCGTCGATGGCCATCTTCGGTATGGGCCTTGCGTTGGGAGAGATCGAGCTCGCACTGCGTGGCCTTGGCCGCTGGGGCGTCGACGTGATCTGCGTCGTCGGAGCCAGCCTGGCGACATTCGCCATCAAGCGACGGCTTGTCGGCCGAGGCGGCCATCCCTAGCTCGACTAATTGCGTTGTTTCGGGCAGATCTCGGCCTCTCGTCGGAAGCAGTGCCAGAAGTCGCGGCTCAGCCTCCTGACACACGAGCCCGCCACACGCCCACCGGGCTCCCTGCCCGAAATGGAGGCGCATGCGGCGGTCGGATGATCGCTTGAAACCACGCCGGTCGGGGCTGCTAGGCGGGCCCGCCTATCCCGCTGAACTGCACGAACATGTAGAGGAATGCTACTGCCAGTATGGCCACGAAGGCCACCACTGCGATTTTGAGGTACTTCCGGGATCGTCTGTCAGTGGCCATCGCTTGGTCTCCTCGGTATCAACTCCTGCGGTTCCAGCGCGTTCCTCAAGCCGTGGGCAGGAATCGGGCATCGTGCGGATCGGCGTTCTGGAGTCGCTGGCCGGAGGATTTCCGTAGCACCCTGTTCAAGGCTTCGCGGAACGGCGTCCCCAGGTCACCGTCGGCGTTCGACGGCGGCCGGAGGCAGCACCTCGCAGCCGTTTGGGCGCAGCGTCCAGATGGAGCCATCATAGCAGGTTCGGAGCCTGTATCCTGGATCGGACGTCGCTAACGCATCGGCGAACGGAAGCATTTCGGATTGTGTGCAGAACCGCTTAACTGCTGCTGGCAGCAGCAGTAGCTTGTCTCAAGGCTGCCGCCCGGCGCCGAAGTAGCCACGCCGCCACGCCGATCCAGCAGACGAGGATAAGGCCCAAGGTGCGCTCGTAGAGCCCGAACCAGCTGGACGGGACATAGAAGAAGAACGGAGCCAGCAGGATCCATAGCCCACCGAGCAATGCGCTGAGACTCGCCCAATTCTTCGCCGATGCCCGGACGCTGAACGCGAACAGCAGGGTACATGCCGCGAACAGGATGCCCAGCGCATAGACGGCGTTGATGTGCACATTGGCGCCTTGATTTTCCTGGCCTGCATACTCGTTGAAATAGGCAATGATGACGAGGTCGGTCCCCAGCAGAGAAAGGAGAAAGGCCGCCGTCAGGAGCCCCGTCCCCTCCAGGAAACGCCACCTAGCGAGCCCCACTGCAACGGCAATGGTACCAAGGCTGAGGAGGTAGAGACCGGCGTCCTGGATCCATGCGTAGTGACCAACGGCGAGCGCGCTGATGCTCTGGCTGATGATGCTATAGCCATCGACCAGGATTGCCGCGAGCAGATCAGTAATGACGGCGGCCAGAACACCCACCAGTCCCAACAACCCGCACCCCGAAAGGAAGTTGGCCTGACGCCGCTCAGGCGCGTAGGTCGGGGCTGCGCTATCGCCGAACTGCTGCATGGGCCGCCTTCAAATCACCTCGAGAGCCTAGCGGTCCGCCGCTACCGGAAAACCGAACTCGCGTGGGCTGCAAGAGTTGCCACCGGTGCAGTGGGTGGAGCCTGGAAAGCATCTGATCCCGCTGGGTCGGCAGCCGCCACGTCCCCTTGGGAGCAAACCGCCCACCAAGGCTCGCCTGCTTCCAAACCTCGGAGCGCGTGAGACCACCTTCACTCCAGTCGCGCTCTGGAGACAGTGCCTCAGGTCACGGCCGGTCTCGAGCGTGGCTCGGGGCCGGTCGTTTGCTCGCACCACGTCGCCTTTGGCCACAAAAATGGCACCGGCTCCGATGCAACCAATGGCCTGCGCCAAACCCTGAACGACACGGAGAGGGTCCATGTCGGGTCACTCTCGTGGGCCCGGAGCGACTCGAAGAGCAGCAGTGCAGAAATGGTGATAGATGCGAACTGCGTGCGACTAGGGCATGGGTGCGAAGGCCGGCGGAGATGCCTCGCAGTTCTCGATCCATCCCTAGTAGCAGTCCCGCGGCAACAGCGATTACACGCCTGACGCAAAGTCTACGTCACTCATGCGAATCCTCAGCTGAGGGCGCTGGCTTTTAGGAAATTGTGGGGAGATTTGGCGCACCCGACACGATTCGAACGTGTGGCCTCTGCCTTCGGAGGGCAGCGCTCTATCCAGCTGAGCTACGGGTGCCGCGGGGAAGGTCTACTTGAGGCGGGCGCGGAGTGCAAGCGGGAGAAGGGACGCCGCCGTTCCGGAACCCGGGCGGTGGCCGGCGCATTGGCCAGCATGCTGTTCCTGTTCTCCAACCGTCTCGGCTGCCTCGGTTCGCTCGCCATCTCGGCAGCCGGCACGCTGCTGCTGCTCATGCTGTTCGGCGTGATCTGAGGCGGCGGGTTCAGGCGTCGCCGCGCCACAGGCGGTCAAGTTCGCCGAGCAGTTCGTAGGTGGCGCTGTCATCTACCGGTCCAGCTTCCGGGACGGCGACGTCATGGCCATCGGCGGCGTCACGGAGGCGGGTGAAGATGGCGGCGATGCCGGCTTCGAGGTCGGGGCCGCCCTCGCCCTCGGCAGGTGCTGAAAAACCCGGTTCTGCAGTGACCATGCTCGGTCTCCCTGGCTGAAGATGCAGCGAAGCTAGCCGCGGTGCGTGGCTCGCAGCGGACGCGATCAAGGCATTTTCGGGGAGCTTTCGTGGCGGTTCAGAACGGCGTCGGCGAGGTGAAGACCGTCCATTCGCCGGTGCCCGGGTGGGTGAATCCCAGTTCTTCGGCGTGCAGCTGCAGCCGCGGCGCGGCGGCAAGCGCCGGGCCGGTGGCGTAGAACTGGTCGCCGAGGATGGGGTGGCCGAGCGCCAGCATGTGGACGCGGAGCTGATGGGTGCGGCCGGTGAGCGGGGTGAGCCGCAGCCGCGTCGCCCCCGGCTCGCGCGCCAGCACCTGCCATTCGGTGCGGCTCGGGCGGCCGCGCTCGTGGTCGACGCGCTGGCGCGGCTTGTTCTCCCAGTCGGTGGCGAGCGGCAGGTCGACCACGCCGCTCTCGCCGCTGAGCTCGCCGAAGACGCGGGCGACATAGGTCTTGATGGTCCGGCGCTTTTCGAACTGCTGGCCGATGTCGGCCAGCGCCTTCTTGTCGAGCGCCATCACCAGGATGCCGGAGGTGTCCTTGTCGAGCCGGTGGGCCATGGCGGCACCGGGATAGCGCGCCTTCACCCGCGCCTCGAGACAATCGGCCAGCGCCGGGTCCTTGCCGGCGACGGACAGCAGGCCGCTCGGCTTGTCGAGGACGACGATGCGGTCGTCCTCATGGACGATCTGCAGCCAGGGGTCGGTCGGCGGCTCGTAGATGTAGCTGGTGGGCACCGGGTTCAGCATCCGGCGGCTATAGCAGCTTGAGGGCACGAGACAAGCTTTGCGTCACGTACCTCATGGCGCTAGCATCGGCGCGGGCGGCCCGCAGGGAATCGCCCTGGGGTCATCAGGGCCCGCAACTCTCGAGGGGATCAATGAACGGAAAGCGGCGGCTCGGCGTCGGCATTATCGGCGCCGGCAACATCTCCAGCCAGTATCTGAAGGCCTTGCGGGATTTCCCGGTGCTGGAGGTGGTCGGTATTGCCGACATGCGCGAGGCGGCGGCGGCGGCGCGGGGCGAGGAGTTCGGGGTGACGGCGATGGGCGTCGAGCAGTTGCTCGCAGCGCCCGCAGTCGACATCGTGCTCAACCTCACCATCCCGCGGGCCCATGTCGAGGTGGGGCTCCGGGCGCTGGCCGCCGGCAAGCACGTTTACGCCGAGAAGCCGCTGGGCATCGACCTGGCCGAGGGGCGCCGGCTGCTGCAGGCGGCGGACCAAGCCGGGCTGCGGCTCGGTTCGGCGCCCGACACCTTCCTCGGCGGCGCCCACCAGCAGGCGCGGCAGGTGATCGACAGCGGCGCCATCGGCACGGTGATCGGCGGCACCGCCTTCTTCGCCTGTCCCGGGCATGAGTACTGGCACCCGGACCCGGCCTTCTACTACGACATCGGCGGCGGCCCGGTGCTCGACATGGGCCCCTATTACATCACCGATCTCGTGAACCTGCTGGGCCCGGTGGCGCGGGTGCAGGCCCTGAGCGTGACACCGCACCGGCAGCGCCCGGTGCGCTCGGAGCCGAAGCGCGGGGAACTGATGGAGGTGAAGGTCGACACCCATGTCACCGGCACGCTGGTCTTCGCCTCGGGCGCCCTGATTCAGCTGACGCTCAGCTTCGACGTGCCCAAGCACGCGCATCTGCCGTTCCAGCTGTTCGGCACCGAGGCCAGCCTGATCGTCCCCGACCCCAATCATTTCGGCGGCGAGGTACGGCTGGCGCCGCCGCGCGGGGAATGGGAGGAGGTGCCCGTGGCGCTGCCCTTCGCCGACGCCAATTACCGCTCGCTGGGGCTCGCCGACATGGCGCAGGCGATCCTCGAGGACCGGCCGCACCGGGCGAGCGGGGCGCTGGCGCTGCATGTGCTGGAGGTGATGGAGGCGCTGTCGACGGCCAGCCGCGAGGCGCGGATCGTCGACATTGAGAGCCGCGTCGAGCGCCCGGCACCGCTGGCGGAGACGCCGGTCGAACAGCGCGCGGGCTGAAAGGCACCAAACTGCCGCAATTGCGGCGGAAATGCGTCTTCTACGGCTGGTCGCGGCCGCCGTGTGGCACCGTCCGCGGCCCGCAAGCTCCTGTCGCGAAAGGTGAAGTTTTCGCAGCCGCACCGTGGCATCGACGCCATAGCCGATGCGGCAGGCCTCTGGTATCACGGGTCCATGGCGGCAGCTTCACATTGGCGGACGGTTCTCGGCTCGGTCGGAGCGGCGCTCTGCTGCGCCCTGCTGCTGGGCGCCTGCTCGATGGCGGGACTGCCGAAGTTCAAGGCATCGGCCGCCAAGACTGAAGCGGCCGGCGCCGCCGGTACCGCCGTCGCCTCCAGCTCGGCCGAGGTCGAGGAGCGGTTCGCAACGCCGCTGGCCTTTGCCGATCCCACGTCGCGGGTGTCGCGGCTCGACGGGCTGATCGCAAAGTACGCTGCCTATCACGACATCCCGGAATCGCTGCTGCGGCGGGTAATCGAGCGCGAAAGCGGCTACAATCCGGCGGCCCGCAACGGCCCGTATTACGGCCTCATGCAGATCCGCCACGATACCGCCCGCACCATGGGCTATCGCGGTGACGCCGCCGGGCTGCTCGATGCCGAGACCAACCTCAAATATGCCGGCAAGTACCTGCGGGGCGCGTATATGGTCGGCGGCTACAGCCAGGATGCGGCGGTCCGCCACTATTCCAGCGGCTACTACTACCACGCCAAGCGCCAGGGCCTGCTCGAGGAAACCGGGCTGCGCTAGCCGCTTGCCCGTCCCATATCCATTTCCCGGTGCAGCGGGGCGAGTGCGGCTGCGCAATCGACCTGCACCGACAGGTGCGCCACCCCTTCCCCAGCTAGGGGAGGCGTTCCATCGAGGGTATGCACCGCCGAGTCCCGCCCACAGGACGGCACCTCCCCCCTTGCGGGGGAGGATGGGAGGGGGGTCGCGACGCGCTCGTCATCCGCGAGCGTGCTCCCCCTCGGACGCAGGATCCACACGCGATAACCATCGCGCCGGCGCCGGCGCCGCTCAGCCCTCCGCCGCCCCCTTCTGCGCCAGCAGCTTCGACAGGTGCTGCGACAGGTCGCGCTGCTGGAAGGGCTTGCCCAGCCGCGGCAGCTTCACGGAGCCCTCGGGCAGTTCCGCATAGCCGGTGGCGAGCAGGATGGGGAGGCCCGGCCGCAGCTGGCGCGCCCGTTCCGCCAGCTCCACGCCGGTCATGCCCGGCATGGCATAGTCGGTGATCAGGGCGTCGATCCGGACGTCGCTCTTGAGGATCTCCAGCGCCTGCTTGCCGGAATAAGCCTCGAGCACCGTGTGCCCGAGATCCTCCACCATGCTGACGGTGTTCATGGCGATGAGCGCGTCGTCGTCGACGACGAGGATGCTGGAGGCCGGCGCGCTCTCGTCCTGTGCTTGCGCCACCACCGCTTCCTCCACCGGCTGCGTGGAAATCGGCAGCCAGAGCTCGACGGTGGTGCCGCTGCCCGGCCGGCTCGAGAGGTTGAGAGCGCCGCCGAGCTGCACGGCCAGCCCGTGCACCATGGAGAGGCCGAGGCCGGTCCCCTTGCCCAGTTCCTTGGTGGAGAAGAAGGGTTCGATCGCCCGCTGCATCGTCTCCGAGTCCATGCCGCTGCCGGTATCCACCACCGCAACCTTGAGGAAGCGGCCGGACAGGCCGAGCCGCGGCGGTGGCAGCTCCTCGCTGGTCCGGATGGTGAGGCTGCCGCCCTCCGGCATGGCGTCTCTGGCGTTGACGGCGAGATTGAGGATCGCCAGCTCGAGCTGGTTGGGATCGACGCTGGCCGGCGGCAGGTTGGGCGCCAGCTGGAAGTCGATGTCGATCATGGGGCCCAGGGAGCGTTCCATCAGTGCCTTCATGCCCTCGATCAGCGTCGCGAGATCCACTGGTCGCGGTTTCAGGTCTTGGCGGCGGGCGAAGGCCAGTAGTCGCTGCGTCAGCGCCGCCCCGCGCTCCGCGCCCTGCATGGCGCCATCGACGTGGCGCAGCAGCTGCGGCTCCTCGGGGATCTTCTTGCGCAGCAGTTCGAGATTGCCGAGCACCGCTGACAGCAGATTGTTGAAGTCGTGCGCAACGCCGCCGGTGAGCTGGCCGATGACTTCCATCTTCTGCACCTGGCGCAGCTGCTCCTCTGCCTGCCGCCGCTCGGTGATGTCGCGGACGAAGGCGATGCCGCCGACGACCACGCCGTCGCCGCTGCGCAACGGCGCGTGCTGGATCTCGAGCCACAGCGTTCCGGCGCCGGGGATCTCCAACTGGTGCTCCTCAGGGGGACCGTCGGCACCTTGGACTGCGGCCTGCATGCGTGCCGCCATGCTGGCGGCGCGGCCATCCAGGACCTCGAGCAGCGGCCGCCCGGTGACATCCGCGGCAGGGTGACCCGCCAGCCGCTCCATCAGCGGATTCCAGGTGGTGATCCTGAGGTCGCGGTCATAGGTGACGATGCCGGCCGGCACACTCCGCACCAGCAGCTCCGAAAACGCCTTCTCGCCGCGCAGCGCCGAATGCGTCAGCTCGCGTTCGATATCGAGCGCCCGCAGCAGGTTCTCCCGCTCCATCTCGGCCCGCTTGCGCGCCGTGATGTCGGAGGCGACGCCGGCCAGGGTGCGCACCTGATTGTAGCGGTCGGGCATGACGCTGCCCCGGATCTCCACCCACCAGCTGGTGCCGTCGGGCATGCAGACGCGGCTCTCGATGGCAAGGTCGCTGCCGGTCAGCATGCTGCCTTCGATCGCCGTCTCGACGGCTTGCCGCTCCGCGGGATCGATGGTGGCGATGAGGTCGGCATAGTCGAAGGTGTCGGTGAAGCGCCGGCCGAAGATCTCCTTGCAGTCTTCGGAGGCATAGAGCGTGCGCGACTGGACGTCGATCGACCAGGTGCCGAGCCGTCCGGCCTTGAGGGCCAGCGACAGCCGCTTCTCGCCCTCCGCCAGCCGCTCAAGATTGGCCCGCGCCTGGTATTGGCGGCGGCGGTCGCGCAAGGCGTTCTGGACGCAGTTGACCAGGGCCCGCGGATGAAACGGGCGTTCGAGGAGGGTGACGTTGCCTAGCACCTCGTTGATCCGCTGCAGGTAGGGATTGCTTTCCGGGTCGGCGTAGCGGCGGATCAGGAAGACGAAGGGGAAGTCGGACCAGGGAGGCTGCGTCCCGATCCAGTTCCTCACCTCCTCCATGCGACTCCTGTCGATGGCCTCTTCGGCGACGATGGCGGCGCCGGCGCCGGTTTTTAGCTCCAGCGCCAGCTCTACGAAGGACCCGACCACCTGCCGATCCAGCGCGGCCTCGCGCAGAATGGCCTCTGCCACGGCGGCGTCGCGGCCCCGCGGCGCGAGGATGAGGACGCGCTCGGAGATGCTCAATCCACCATGTCCCCGAGCAGCGGGGACGAATCTCCGGTATAGGTCGGCACCCCGCGCAGGACACCATGGAAATCCTGCAGCGGCTCGCCAATTTCGATGCCGTTACCGGTGATGCGGTACTCGCGGATGGTATCCTCGTGGTTGCCGGCGCGCTTTTTGATCACGGAGATGGCGCGCCGAACCCGGCCAGCGGCCTCGAAGTAACGCAGCAGCAGCACGGTGTCGGTGAGATAGGTGATGTCCACCGGCGCCTGCATGTCGCCCACGAGCCCGTGTTGAGCCACCGTGAGGAAGGTCGTCGCCCCCTGCCGGTTGAGATATTGCAGCAGTTCGTGCACGTGCAGGAGCAAGGCCTGCTCCTCCGGCATCGCCGCCTGGTAGCCGTTGAGGCTGTCGATAATGACGGTCTTGACCTGCGTCTCGTCGACCTGCTCCCGTACCCGGTTGGTGAACTCTCCCGGCGACAGCTCGGCCGCGTCGACCTGCTCGATGTGAAGGCTGCCACTGTCGCGCATCGCTTCGAGGTCGATACCCATGCCGCGGGCGCGATGGATCAGCAGGCCCAGCTCCTCGTCGAAAATGAACAGGGCGACCCTCTCGCCGCGCGCGACCGCGGCGCGCGCGAACTGTAGCGTCAGCAGTGACTTGCCGGCACCGGAGGGGCCGAGGACGAGGGCGTTGGAGCCCTTATCGATGCCGCCGCCGAGCAGCGCATCGAGCGCCTTCAGGCCGCTCGGCAGGCTGTCGCGGGCTAAGGCGGCGCGGCGTTCGGCGGTGACTTCGTCGGAGACGAGGCGCGGGAACACCTGCATGCCGCCGCGCTTGATGGTGAAGTCGTGGTAGCCGCCGCGGAAGGCCTGGCCCCGATATTTCACGACGCGCAGGCGCCGTCGCTCGCCGCCATAGATGGGTGCCAGTTCCTCGAGCCGCACGACGCCATGGGCGACACTGTGGACGGTCTTGTCGAGGGTATCGGTGGTCAGGTCGTCGAGCATCAGCACGGTGGCGTTGCCGCGGGCAAAATAGTGCTTGAGCGCGAGGATCTGCCGGCGGTAACGCAGCGAGCTCTGGGCGAGGAGGCGGATCTCGGAGAGGCTGTCGACCACGATGCGGTCGGGGCGGACGCGTTCCACCACCTCGAACATGCGCTGCGTGGTCTCGCCAAGCTCGATGTCGGAGGAATAGAGCAGGCTCTGCTCGTGTTCCTCGTCGAGCAACGTCTCGGGCGGCGCCAGCTCGAAGACCTTGAACTGATCCTCGAGATCCCACCCGTGCGAGATGGCGCTGAGCCGCAGCTCGCGCTCTGTCTCCGAAAGGGTGATGTAGAGGCCGGTTTCGCCGCGCTCCGCGCCCTCCAGCAGGAACTGCAGCGCCAGCGTGGTCTTGCCGGTGCCGGGCGTGCCTTCCACCAGGTAGAGATGGCCGCGGGTGAGGCCGCCGCTCAGGATGTTGTCCAGCCCCGAGATTCCCAGCTTTGCCTTCGGATCGAGTGGCTGCTCGCTGGTCATTTCGGGCTCCGGCCGGCGGGAGGAAAAGCCGCCGCCGCACAGCGGTTCGGCTGTCGGGAGCGGAGTACTCCCGGCACTGGGATGAGCATTGTTAAACTAAACCCCTGTTGGTGCCGGTGGGACCGGCTCATGGACTAACTCGTTCGCACGAACGCGCGTTCGGGTGAAAGGTTGCGTGCCTCCGGCCCGTCACCGCCTCTTCGCCTCGGCGGCCAAACCGCCTAGAGTGCGCTGCCAAGCGTCCGGACGGAATCACCTCATGCATCTGCTGCTCGTCGACGGCTCGACCTATATCTTCCGCGCCTATCATGCCCTGCCGGCGTTGACGCGCAAGTCCGACGGTCTGCCCGTCGGCTGCGTCGCCGGCTTCTGCAACATGCTGTTCAAGCTCACCGAGGACATGAAGGGCGACGATGCGCCGACCCACATGGCGGTGATCTTCGACTATTCCGGCGACAGCTTCCGCAATCAGCTCTACGACCAGTACAAGGCGCACCGGCCGCCGGCGCCCGAAGACCTGGTGCCGCAGTTCCCGCTGACGCGCGCCGCCACCAAGGCCTTCTCCATCCCCTCCATCGAAATGGAGGGCTGGGAGGCCGACGACATCATTGCCACCTATGCCTGCCAGGCGAGGCAGGCGGGCGGCAAGGTGACCATCGTCTCGTCCGACAAGGACCTGATGCAGCTGATCGAGCCGGACGGCTCCATCCGCATGCTCGACACCATTCCGCGCCCCGGACAGCCGCCCCTGCGCTGGATCGGCCCCGAGGAGGTGTTCAGCAAGTTCGGTGTCACCCCCGACAAGGTGATCGAGGTGCAGGCGCTCTGCGGCGATGCCGTCGACAACGTGCCGGGCATTCCCGGCATCGGGGTGAAGACGGCGGCGGAGCTGATCAACACCTTCGGCGACGTCGAGACGCTGATCGCCCGGGCCCACGAGATCAAGCAGAACAAGCGGCGGGAGAATGTCATCGCGCATGCCGAGAGCGCGCGCATCTCGCGCAAGCTCGTGGAACTCTGCCAGGAGGTGCCGGTGGCCCTGCCGCTCGATGCGCTGGCGCGGCAGCCGATGGATCCCAAGGCGCTCTTCCCCTTCCTCAAGGCCATGGAGTTCGCGACCGTCACCAAGCGGCTGGCGGCGCTGCTCGAGGCCGACGCCGATGCCTTCGACCCCGATCCGGAGTTGGCGGCGGCGCCGGTGGCACCGGTCGGCTTCGACAATGCCGCCCGCGCCGAGGCCCGGGCGGCGCGGCTGGCCGCCGAAGGGCGGGCCGAGGCGGCGGTGGTGGCGCATGCCGCCGAGGTGCATGACAGGATCCGCGCCATCCCGTTCGCGCCCGAGCGCTACGAGACCATCCGCGACGCCCAGGCGCTTGGCCGCTGGATCGAGGCCATCTATGCGGTCGGCCGGGTCGCCCTCGACACCGAGACCACCGGGCTCGACAACCAGCAGGCCGACCTCGTCGGCATCTCGCTTTCGACCGAACCGGGCACCGGCGCCTATCTGCCGCTCGGCCACACCACCGGCAAGGACGACATGTTCGGGGGCGGCCGCGCCGAGGGGCAGATGGACGTGCGCGAGGCGCTGGAGCTGTTGCGGCCGATGCTCGCCGACCGCTCCATCCTCAAGGTCTTCCACAATGTGAAGTACGACCTCGGCATCCTTGCCCGCTACGGGCTCGTGGTCGCGAGCTTCGACGACACGCTGCTGCTCTCTTATGCGCTGGACGGGCCGCAGTTCAACACCATGGGGGCGCTCTCCGAGCACTGGCTCGGCGTCGCCGGCACCCCGATCAAGGAGCTGATCGGCACCGGCAAAACGCAGAAGACCTTCGCCGAAGTCGAGATCGCGGCGGCCGCGAAATACGCCGCCGAGGACGCCGACATCACCATCCGGCTCTGGCACGTGCTGAAGCCGCGGCTCGCCGCCGAGAACGCCACCACGCTCTACGAGACGCTGGAGCGGCCGCTGGCGCCGGTGCTCGCCCGCATGGAGGCCCGCGGCATCGCCGTCGACCGGCAGATCCTCGCCCGGCTGTCGGGCGAGTTCGCGCAGCGCGCCGCGGCCTTCGAGGCGCAGGCCTACGAACTCGCCGGCTCCAACTTCAACCTCGGCTCGCCCAAGCAGCTCGGCGAGATCCTGTTCGACCGCATGGGGCTCGAGGGCGGCACCAAGACCAAGACCGGCGCCTGGGCCACCGGCGCCGACGTGCTGGAGGACCTCGCGGCGAAGGGCGTGCCGCTCGCCCGCTGCATCGTCGACTGGCGGCAGCTGACCAAGCTCAAGGGCACCTATACCGACGCCCTGCCCGAATACATCAACCCGCGTACCGGCCGCGTCCACACGTCCTACAGCCAGTCCTCGGTGCTCACCGGGCGGCTCTCGTCCAACGACCCGAACCTCCAGAATATCCCGATCCGCACCGAGGACGGACGCAAGATCCGACAGGCATTCGTCGCCGGCCCCGGCAAGGTGCTGGTCTCGGCCGACTACAGCCAGATCGAACTCCGCATCCTCGCCCACATCGCCGGCATCCAGGCGCTGAAGGATGCCTTCGCCGAAGGGCTCGACATCCATGCCATGACCGCCTCGGAGATGTTCAACGTCCCCATCGCCGGCATGCCCGCCGACATCCGCCGCCGCGCCAAGGCCATCAATTTCGGCATCATCTACGGCATCTCGGCCTTCGGCCTCGCCAACCAGCTCGGCATCGAGCGCTCCGAGGCCGGCGACTACATCAAGACCTATTTCGCCCGCTTCCCCGGCATCGAGGACTATATGCGCACGCAGCGCCGCAAGGTGAAGGAAGACGGCTACGTCACCACCCTCTTCAACCGCAAGGTCAACTTCCCCAACGCCAATTCCTCACACCCGGCCGAGCGCAGCTTCGTCGAACGCGCCTCCATCAACGCCCCCATCCAGGGCTCCGCCGCCGACCTCATCCGCCGCGCCATGATCCGCATGGAACCGGCGCTGATGAAAGCCGGCGTGGAAGCCGACCTGCTGCTGCAGGTGCACGACGAACTGATCTTCGAGGTGCCGGCGGGTACGGAGGACCGGGCGATCCCGGCGATCGTGTCGGTAATGGAAGGTGCGGCCGCGCCGGCGGTGCAGCTGACAGTGCCGATCCAGGTGGACGCGGCAGCGGCAGGCAACTGGGATGAGGCGCATTGAGGGGGGCGGGAGCGTTGGGTTGGCAGGAGCGTGGGAGCCGCGCGGGTGGAACGCCCCGTGCACTTGGTTCCCGCTGTCGCGGGAATGACGGCGGTGGGTAAGTCTAGCACCCGCACACCTACGTACGTCATCACGCCGGCATGACCCGCCGCGCCGGTGCGGCTACAGTCGCCGGGAGGCCGCCGCCCCCTCCACCGCCTGACGGCGGTCCCCCTCCCCCGCTGCGCGGGGGAGGTACGCCGACTGCGAGGGCAGCGGGGGCGGCAGTCGGCAGCCTCCACCGCGAAGCGGGGGAGGGGGACCACGCGAAGCGTGGTGGAGGGGGCGGCGGGGGGAAGACGGGCCGATGCGATCAACGATCCTGACCCAGAAGCGTGCGAGGGCGCTGCGGCGGAACCTGACGCAGCCGGAGCGGACGCTGTGGTCGATGCTGAGGTGCACCCAGTTGGGCCTGCGCTTCCGCCGCCAGCAGGCGCTGGGAGCGTTCATCCTCGATTTCTACTGTGCGGCGGCGAAGCTCTGCGTCGAGGTCGATGGTCCGGTGCATATGGAGCGGGCGGCGGCGGATGCCCGCCGTGACGGCTGGCTCGCCGGGCGCGGCATCCGGACCCTGCGGTTCTCGACCGAGGAAGTTGAGCAGCGGCCGGCGATGGTCCTCGCCGTCATCCGGAGGGCCGGCTTTGGGTAGTGAAATCCTGATTGTAGAGCTTACCGGGAAATATTGCCTTTCCGGGAAAGAACTCCTCGCCGGTGCCGATCTCGGATAGCTCGTATCCCATCGCAAGCCACGGCATCTCGCTCACAAGTCCAGTGGTTATCGGCTCGTCGCTGCGGGTTACCACCACCTCGACCAGGCAGATGTGGGGACAGGCGTCGGGCTTGTCATAGCTCCCGAGGCTGCCCACGGGTGCAACAGACGCGGGGTTCATCGGGTCTTCCACCGTAACCAGCAGGGGCAGTGGGTAGTCCTCCACCACACATGGACCGCGAAAGCTCTCTATCGCCGCAAGAAGACCGCTTCTCTGTTCACCTCGAATACACCCGTCAGGAAAGGCGCCGTAGGCACGAGTGGAAGATCCTTGGGAGCGGCGCAGGGCGTAGATTTGAGGGCCGTCGGGAACCGGGATCTTTATCGCCTCGCCGCGGACGGTGGTGACGATGTGCCTGTAGCCTAGCGCCTGGACCTCCTCGCTCGTCATACTCCAGACGCCGCGTCCGGTATAAGGCTGGCCGTCCAGCGTGATCGTCACCGCCACCTCGTAGTTGATGGTCGCCGACGGGGAATAGAGCGACGCAATGGCGAACCCGACGAGGCCCAGAAACGCCCAGAAGCCACTCAGATCCACGCTGTTTCCTCCGAGGAGGCGCCGGGTAGCCCGGTCGCCAAGCGCCGATCATAGGGCATTGCCTTTCCGCCGTCATTGCCGGTCTTGCCCCGGCGACCCGAAGCCGGGCTGGCGGTGGTCCTAGCAGCCATCGGGGATGCCGCCGCCCCCTCCACCGCCTGGCGGCGGTCCCCCTCCCCCGCTGCGCGGGAGAGGCACGCCGACTGGCACATCGTGCCGCAGTCGGGACTCCTCTCCGGCATCGCGAGGGAGGGGGACCACGCGGCCGAAGCCCTGGGACTTGATCCGAGGGGTGGTGAAGGGGGCGGCCTCTAGGCCGCTGGCTGAAGTAGACCCGCCCCGCACCCCTACTTCCCCAGCTTTTCCCGCAGGGCGTCGATGCGCTTGCTGGCCTCGGCCTTGCTCAGGCCTTCGTCGAAGGCCGCGTTATCGTGGGCCTGCTCGCTCAGGGTCTTGAGGTAGGAGGCCTGGGCGCCGGTCATCGGCTCGTCGCCGGTGGTCCAGTCCTCGGGGTCCTTGACGGTGTTGTCGTCGGGCGGCGCCGCGACCTTGGGGTTGGCGTCGTGGTCGGGGCGGTCGGCGGTCGATGTGCTCATGGGAAAATCCTGCGCTGGTCTGTTCTTCAAACGTTCTTGCCGGCCTCCCGTTCCGCCCCTGCCTTGCTGCGGGCACACTCGGCCGCCATGGTGCCGACGGCGGATCGATAACGGGTGCCTGCACCCTTAGAGGAGACCCATGCAATGAAGCTTGCGACCATCACCTTCTGCACCGCCGCCCTCGCGCTCTCCGGCCCCGCCCTCGCCGGCGGCGCCAGCGATGCCAGCCCGGGCAAGAACAAGGACGCGCTCATCACCCACTACCAGACTACGGAGCCTACCGGCACGCCGACCCCGACCGACGACGGGCTGATCAAAAATCTAGGCGGCGCCATTTCCGGCGGATTCTACGGCAACACCAGCAATTCCGGCGCCGACATCGACGCCCCCGACCGCGGTCACGGCGTCACCCCCTCGATCTCGCCGGGCCCACAGACGGTCGGCGGCGGCGGCCCCGGGACCGGCACCTCGATCGGCGAGTTCATCCAAAGCCAGCGCTGACTGCACAGGGGGGTGGCGATGCCGACGCCGCATCCGCCGCTCCCACCACACCCCTACTCATCCCCGCCGCACCGGCGAGGTGCAGCCACCCATTGCGGACTATCCGCTCCTACATCGAGCCCCGCCGGGGCCGCCTCTTCAAGGGAAGTGGCGGGGAACAACGGCAACTCCGGCGTTATCGCTCAGCGTCAGGCGCGTCCCCTACCCCTCCAGCGCCTGCGCCAGCAGCATCTCGCCGCCGTCGCGATAATCCTCGCGGACCGGGGAGAAGACGTCCATGACCGAAGCGTCGGTGAGCACGCGGCCGGAGTGGGGGGCGTCGGGCGGGATCACCAGCACGGTGCCGGGGCCGCAGCTCGTGGTCTCGCCCTCGAGGGTCATCTCGAGCTCGCCCGCGAGCACATGCACCACCTGTTCGTGCGGATGGGCGTGCGCGGGCAGGACGGCGCCGGCGTCGAGGCGCCAGAGGACGAAGGTCATGCGCCCGGAGTGCAGGAAGCGGCCGTGGAAGCCGGGGATGACGGTCCGCTCCTCGAGGTCCGCCCAGGCCGCCTTGTCGATCATTTGCCGTCTCCCGCATTCGTTGCCGGGGAGCATGGCACAGCCGATGGGCGGTGCGCCAGCTGTCGGAACCGGCACCGGGGCCCGACGTTGGCCATAGATCACAACACGGAGAGAAGTCATGCTCGAACTGCTGATCGCCCTCGTCGTCATCGCGCTGATCGCCGGCGCCCTCGGCTTTACCGGCATCTCGGCCGGCGCTGCGACGCTGGCCAAGATCGTCTTCGGCATCATGCTGATCGGTATCGTCATCATCCTGGTGATGGCACTGCTCGGAATGGCGGTGCTGTTCTAGCGGGCGCGCCATGTTCGGACATTTCCTCGAGGCACAGGAGCCGGTCTACGAGACGGTGCTGGCCGAGCTCCGGGCGGGCGAGAAGCGGACGCATTGGATGTGGTTCATCTTCCCGCAGCTCAAGGGGCTCGGCCGCAGCGCCGCCGCGGAGCGCTTCGGGCTCGCCGACCTTGCAGCGGCGCGCGCCTATCTGGCGCACGACATACTGGGGGCGCGGCTGCGCGAATGCACGGGCTTGGTGAATGCCATCGGGGCCCGGGCCGCGGAGGCCGACATCGTGGCGGCCAAGCGCGCCGGGGACAATTCGGCGGTGCCGCGGACGGCGCACGAGATCTTCGCCACGCCCGACGACCTCAAGTTCCGCTCGTCGATGACGCTGTTCGCGCATGCCGATGCTAAGGAGCCGCTGTTCCGGGAGGCGCTGGACAAGTATTTCGGCGGCCGCGGCGACCCGCTGACGGAGGAGCTGCTGGGACGGCCGGCGGCTACGTCCCCGGCACCGCCTCCTTGACCTCGGAGGCGCTCGGGGCATCGACGCGGCGGTAGCGGGCCTGGATGAAGCAGTAGCCGGCGAAGGCCAGCAGCCCCAGCCCGACCAGCCAGTAGAGCTGGGCGCCGAAGGGCAGGCCGAGGACCCAGTCCAGCGCCTCGGGCAGGGTGCCGGCCCGCTCGGGGTTCACGTTGACGGCGGCGAAGACGACGAAGCCGCCGATGATGGCGAAAACCACGCCGCGGGCGGCGAGGCCATAGACGCAGATGCCGGAGAGCAGCTTCTCGTGTTGCTGGGGCAGCCGCAGCCGCTTCTTGAAGCGGCCGGAGAAGCCGTAATAGCCCTGCCCGATGCCGGCGGCGATGATGCCGAGGCCGACGGCGCCGACGAGGATGTTGCCGAAGGGCAGCTGCATCACCGCCGCCACGAGGCCGTCCTCGCGGTCGCCACCGGAGCCGCCGCCGTTGCCGAGGGCGAGGCTGGCAGCAGTAACGGCGAGGAAGCCGTGGGTCACGGCGCTCAGCAACTGCCCGGCGCGGGCGCCGTAGCCCATGAGGTCGCGATCCTGCCCGTCGGCGTTGAGCAGCGACTGCGCCAGCCGCCAGGCGACGTGGCCGAGAAGGCCGACGGCGATGGCCCACAGCGCCAGCTGCCCGAAGGGCTGGCCGAGGAGGCTCGAGAGGGCGCCGCTGGAGCTCGCCTCCTCGCTGCCGAAGGAGGAGAACAGCGCCAGCGCGGCCACCAGCACGTAGACCGCCCCACGGGCGACGTAGCCAAAGCGGGCCAGCAGTTCGAAACCATCACGTGTCTGCACGCTGTCCTCCGTCGATGTCAGGTTCCGGCCCCGGCGGTTCGGCGGTGCCGCGGCGCTGCAGCCAGGCGGCCACGGCGAGGCAGAGCCCGGCCCAGGCGGCGCCGAGGCACCAGCCGGCCAGCACGTCGGTGGGGTAGTGGACTCCGAGAAAGAGCCGGCTCAGCCCGATCACCAGCGACAGCAGCACGGCGATGGCGATGATGTAGACACGCACACGCGCCGAAGCCTGTACCCGCGCCAGCAGGACGCCGAGGGTGAGGTAGGTGACGGTAGAGATCAACGCATGGCCGCTCGGGAAGCTGGCGGTGAAGACCTCGGCAGCGTGTTCGAAGCTGGGGCGGGGGCGGCTGAAGAGCTCCTTGAGCACGCTGGAGACGAGGGTGCCGCCGATGACCGAGACCAGCACCAGCAGCGCCATGACGCGCTTGCCGGTCAGCAGCAGGTAGCCGAGTATCGCTATGACCATCAGTCCCAGCACGCTGAAGCTGCCGAGCGCGGTGAGGTCGCGCACCGCCTCAATGAACCAGCTTGGTCCGATAGGGGTTTGGTCGGCGTTGCGCAGCAGCTGCAGCACCGCCATGTCGATGTTCTGGGTCTCGCCCTCCAGCACCTCTTCGGCGATGCCGGCAAAGCCGAGCACCAGCGCGGCGCTGACCGCCAGCGCCGCAAGAATCCAGAGTTCGCCTTTGCCAAGGTTCGGCACGTGGCGGATCAGCGGCAGGCGGCGGAGGGCGCGAAGCATGGGGGCATTAACTCGCGAAACGCGAAAACGATGCAGCCTCACCGCCTTACCACAGGTTGCGGCCGTCGATCTCCTCGACCGGGAGGGCCCGGTAGAGTTCGTAGTCATCGAGCAGCCGCACGTTCACCGCGAGCTTCATCTTCTCCGGCACCTCAACGTCGTCGAGCGAATAGTCGGGGCTGGTGCCGTAGGTGGTGCAGCCGCAGCGGGCGCAGAAATGGTGCGCATGCAGCGGGCTGGTGGGCGAGTAGACCGCACCGTGCGTGTCGGAGAGGATGCGCGGCGCGTCGACCTCGTAATAGGCCCAAAGCCCACCGGACTTGGTGCAGAAGGTGCAGGTGCAGCGGGTGGCGCTGGCCGGCGCTACCGGCAGTTCGATGCGGGTGCCGCCGCAATGGCAGCTGGCGATGGTGCTGGGCATGGTTCTACTCCCTGTTGCCGTGGCCCGACCCTGACGCGGCCCTGCTGACAGGGCGTGTCAGCAGCGGGGAGCCATCGCCGCGCTGCCGCGTTCCCCGCACATTCACAGCCAAGGAGACAAGTCATGGCCACGATCGACAACGTCCGCGAGCATATGGAAGTGATCGGCGCCGACGGCGTCCATATCGGCACCGTCGACAAGGTCGAGGGCGGGCGCATCAAGCTCACGAGGAAGGACAGTGGCGGGGCGGGACACGAAGGCCACCACCACTACATCCCCGGCAATCTCATCGCCGATATCGAGGGCGAGCAGGTGAGGCTTTCGGCGACCGGCGCGAACGCCGTGCTGCACGAGGAAGAAGAAGGCGGCCAGCCGATCTGACGGCCAGCGGGGCATCGCTCAGTCGAGGTGGTGCCCCACGAAGTCATCGGGAAAGCTGAAATGGGCGCGCAGCACCTGGACCGGACCGGCCTCGGGAAACTCGCCGCTGTTGTCGTCGCGCACCGTGTAGAGTTTTTCGTCGCGGAAGGCGCTGGCGCGAACCTGGGTGGTGCTGTTGGGCATTGATCCGGTCGCCGCCCGCGCCTCTTCCAGTGCTGCCATCGCGCGGGCCTCTCCGGTAGAGCTGGCACGCACCACCACCTCGCCCTGATTGAGGGCGCGATCCCAGTTGGGATCATCGGGTTCGGCGATGGGAACAAGGCGGTAGATCGGCATAACGGCACCTCCGCGCCAGCAACGGCGGGCGGCGCCGCCGGTTCCCGGCTCAGGTCGGATCCGGCGTGCCGGTATCAGGGACGGGATCGCGGCTCGGCGGCCGCTCGGGGTTCTCCCCCGGCTTGTCCGGATTTGGCAGCGGCTCGCGGCCCGGCTCCTGGTCCGGTACGGGAGTGGGCTGGAACGGCGGAACCGGTCCCGGATCCGCAGGATCCGGCAGGGTGGGGTCGGTGGGCGGCATCTGCATGTGCTATCTCCCTTGCACGACTGCAACTGGCCCGGCGTCGGGAGGGTTCCGCACCGCCGCCTGGGCGGCTGGCCGCTGCTGCGGCCCTCAAAATATTCTCGAACCCATGTCGATAATGCTGCAGGCGGTTCGTCGCCATTGCAGACGGGGAGCGCGGATGGCCGTAGCCGCCCCGGTTGCAGGGAGACCACGATGCGTTTCATGATCATTGTAAAGGCCACCAGAGACACCGAAGCCGGCGTGATGCCGCCGCCCGAGGCATTCGAGGCCATGGGAAAATTCAATGACCAGCTGATCGACGCCGGCGTGCTGCTGGCGGGCGATGGGCTGCGCCCAAGTTCCGAGGGCGCGCGGATCCGGCGCGAAGGCGACAGGCGAGTGGTCATCGATGGCCCGTTCAGCGAGACCAAGGAACTCATCGCCGGCTACTGGATGATCCAGGCCAAGGACAAGGAGGAGGCACTGAGCTGGGCGAAGCGCATCCCGCTCGACGAGGGCGAGGAAGTGGAACTGCGGCGGGTCTTCGAGGCCGCTGACTTCGCCGAGGTGCTGCCGCCGGAGGAGATCGCCCGCGAGCAGGCGTGGCGCGAAGCAAATGAGCGGCCGGTCATCCGCTGACGGCTGCAAATGCAGGAGAGAAAGGAGCATTTCATGCGATTCATGGTCATGGTCAAAACCAAGCCTGGCGAGGAGGGCCCGCCGACCTCCGAGCAGATCGCCGATATGGGCAGGTTCAACGAGGAACTGGTGCAGGCGGGGGTGGTGACGACGGGCGAAGGCCTGATGCCCAGTTCCATGGGCGCCAAAGTGCGCTTCTCGAAGAGCGGCACCACCGTCATCGACGGGCCGTTCAGCGAAGCCAAGGAGTTGGTCGGTGGCTTCTGGATCTTCGATGTGAAGTCGAAGGAGGAGGCGCTCGACTGGGTGCGGAAAATCCCGTTCGATGAGGGGGAGGTCGAGGTGCGGCAGATCGCCGAGGTCGAGGATTTCGCCGTGGACGAGGTGTCGGCCGAGGCGCTCGAGAAGGAGCGGGAGTGGCGCGATAAGGGCTGGCGCCAGCCGCAATAGGAGACGCTTGCGGCGGCGGATCGGAGGTGCTCTGATCCGCCGCCGTGAACGCCAGTGATCCGCAGAGCACCATCGATGCCGTGTGGCGCATCGAATCCCCCCGGCTGATCGCCGGGCTGACGCGCATGGTGCGCGATATCTCGCTTGCGGAGGAGCTGGCGCAGGACGCGCTGGTGGTGGCGCTGCGGCAGTGGCCGGAGAGCGGGGTGCCGCAGAACCCGGGCGCGTGGCTGATGACCACCGCCAAGCATCGCGCCATCGACTACTTCCGCCGCAACAAGATGGTGGCCCGCAAGCTCGAGGAACTCGGGCACGATCTGGAAACCGACGAGGGCGGCGGGCCGGATCCGGACGCGGCGCTGGACGATCATATCGGCGACGACCTGCTGCGGCTGATTTTCACCTCCTGCCATCCGGTGCTCTCGCGGGAGGCCAGGGTGGCATTGACGCTGCGGCTGATCGGCGGCCTCACGACCGAGGAGATCGCCCGCGCCTTCCTGGTTCCGGAGCCCACCGTGGCGCAGCGGATCGTCCGGGCCAAGCGCAGCATCGCCGAGGCGGGGGTACCATTTGAAGTCCCTCGCGGCCCGGAGATGCAGGGCAGGCTGCAATCGGTGCTGGAGGTCATCTACCTCATCTTCAACGAGGGGTATTCGGCGACTTCAGGCGGCGACTGGCTGCGCCCGCAACTCTGCGATGAGGCCCTGCGCCTCGGCCGCATCCTTGCCGGCCTCGTGCCGCAGGAGCCGGAAGTACACGGGCTGGTGGCGCTGATGGAGATCCAGGCGTCTCGCAACAAGGCGCGCTCCGGACCTGACGGCGAGCCGGTACTGCTGCTCGATCAGGATCGGCGGCGGTGGGACCAGCTGCTGATTCGGCGCGGACTGGCGGCGCTGCGGAAAGCGGAGCAGCTGGGGGGAACGGCGGGCGCCTACGCGCTGCAGGCGGCCATCGCTGCCTGCCACGCCCGCGCGCGGCAGCCCGAGGAAACCGATTGGGTGCGAATCGCCGAACTCTATGATCGGCTGGCGATGGTGACGCCTTCGCCGATCGTCGAGCTCAATCGGGGCGTCGCCCATGCCTTCGCCTTCGGTCCGGCTGCCGGTCTCTCGATTGTTGACCGGCTGGTTGATGAACCGACGCTGCAGAGATACCACCTGCTCGCCAGCGTCAGGGGCGATCTGCTGGTCAAGCTGGGGCGACATGGCGAGGCGCGAACGCAATTCGAACGAGCGGCGGCGCTCACCCAAAACGAGCGGGAGCGCGAGCTCTTGCTGGCGCGCGCGGCGGCGTCCCCTCCGAACTGACAGGCGGGCGAGAGCCACGCCCTGCTGCGCGAACGGCTGGCAATGGCGCGCGAATACTCTTATATCGCGATTATGAACTCACTCAGTGCCTCCCCTGCCCTGCGCCCCTTCTCGGCGATCGTCTTCGACATGGATGGGACGTTGCTGGATACCGAACTGGTGTTCAAGGAGATCGTCTACGGGGTCTGCGAGGGGCTGGGCTTTGAGATGACACCGGAAGTGCACCTCTCGATGGTCGGCTCGAGCAATGAGGTATCGAGCCGCCTGCTGGCTGAGGCCTATGGCGTCAGCTTTCCCTTTGCCCTGTTCGACCAGCACTGCCGGGCGCAGATGCACGAACGCATGGCGGAGATGGTGCCGGTCAAGACGGGGGTGCACGAACTGCTTGATGAGCTGGCGGCGCGCGGCATTCCTGCCGCCGTGGCCACCTCCTCCGGTTCGGCACACGCGATGCGGCATCTGGGGACGGCGGGATTGCTCGACCGTTTCGTCACCATTGTCACCCGCGACGATGTCTCCGATCCGAAGCCGCATCCGGAGCCGTACCTGACGGCGGCGGCGCGGCTGCGGATCGACCCGGCGGACTGCCTCGCCGTCGAAGACTCGCGAGCCGGCGTACAGGCGGCTCATGCGGCGGGCATGCAGACGGTCATGGTTCCGGACCTAGTGGGGCCGACAGATGAAATCGTGGAGCTCTGTGCGGCGGTGCTGGACAGCCTGCACCATCTGCGGGAGGCCGCCTTCGCTCCCACCGTGCCAGCGTCCGTCGCGGGCGAATAGGCCCCCACAAGCCCGCCGGGTGTGTTCTGCCGGCAACGATTCCAATTTGAATTAACCATGACCGATCCGCACAAGGATTCGGCCACCACAACGCAACCCTCGGCAGATCGGGGGTTTGCAGGTGCTTTGGCGCCCGTTAACCTCGCCTTAACGGCCTAACGTTTATGGTTAAGCAACTGTAAATTTTGGGTTCCCTCAGCCGCTCGCGTCGGCTAGGGTTCGGCCGAAACAACGGACTGATCTGGTGCTGCCTCGGGGGCGGTGTCGGGGGAAGGGAGGCAGATTGACGGCAAAGCCGTTTGCCAAGGCAGCGCGTGCGCTGACGCGTGCCGTGACCATAGCGTCCGCAGCCTTCGTCCTGTCCGTCACTGTGGCGCCTGCTGCCGAGAGCGGCGACGCATCTGCCGTTGTACCGGCGGCGTTCACTCCTGTAATTGCGATGAAGCGGCAAGAGTTCCGTTTCAGCACCCAACCGGCACTCACCCAAGACCTGCTGGCGGCCTATGTCGAGCGCCAGAAGGCGCTGCAGGCATTCGACGGCTTCGAGATACGCCGGACACCTGAGCTCACCGAGGCCCTGCTTTCAAGCTACATCTCCAGCCGCCGCAACCGGGCGCTGGATGCGATCGATCAGATCGACACCACCACCGGGCCGGCGCTGACGGCCGCCGTGCTGTCGGAGTATGCCGAGGACGCCTTCACCCCGACAGTCAAGAAGGTGAAGCTGGCCCAGAGCGAGAAGCTCTGCCTGGCCCAGGCCATCTATCACGAAGCCCGCGGCGAATCCCGTGAGGGCCAGCTGGCGGTGGCCAACGTCATCATCAATCGGGCGATGAGCAAGCGGTACCCCTCGACGATCTGCGGGGTGGTATACCAGAACGCCGACCGCGGCCGCTACAAGTGCCAGTTCACCTTCGCCTGCGACGGTCGCTCCGACCTCGCCCGGGAGCGCAGCGCCTGGGACCGCTCCATGGCGATGGCCGAAACCGCGTTCTACGAGTACAAGCGGGGTCAGCGCCCCGGAGTGGTACCGGGCTCGGTGCTCTTCTATCACACGACTGCAGTGGCACCGTCCTGGTCACGTGCTTTCCGCCGCGTCGCCGCCATCGGTTCGCACATCTTCTACGAGCACTAGCAGGCTGCGCTATTCGGCGGCCGCCCGTCTTGAGACCGAGTCTGCCTCGAACTTGCGGTAGTTCTCGCTGAACATCGACAGCAGGCGCTGGGCCGCACGGTCATAGGCTTGCGGGTCGGGCCAGCAGCTGCGCGGGTCGAGCAGGCGTTCGTCGATTCCAGCCACCCCACGAGGAACCTGGAAGCCGAAGATCGCGTCAGTGCGCATCGGCTGCCGCTCCAGCTCGCCCGCCAGGGCCGCTTCGAGAAGCCGCCTGGTGGCGGCAATGTCGATGCGCCTGCCGGTCCCGTAGGCGCCGCCGGTCCAGCCGGTGTTGAGCAGCCAGGTGGCAGCGCCGCTGGACCGGAGCCGCTCTGCCAGAAGCTCGCCGTAGACCGTAGGATGCAGCGGCATGAAGGGCGCGCCGAAACAGGCCGAGAACGCCGCCACCGGCTCGGTGACCCCGCGTTCGGTTCCGGCCACCTTGGCCGTGTAGCCCGAGAGGAAATGGTAGACGGCCTGCTCGGCCGTCAGCCGCGCGATGGGCGGCAGCACGCCGAATGCGTCGGCGGTAAGGAAAACCACAGTAGACGGCGCCCCGCCCATGCCTCCTGCCGCGACTGCGGGAAGGGTTTCCAATGGGTAGGCGGCGCGGGTGTTCTCTGTGAGGGAGTCGTCGTCATAGAGCGGCTCGCCGTCTGCATCGACCACGACATTCTCGAGGACGGTGCCAAAGCTGCGAGTCGCGGCGAAGATCTCAGGTTCCGCCTCTGCACTCAGGTTAATGGTCTTGGCGTAGCAGCCACCTTCGAGGTTGAAGACACCGTCTTCGGTCCAACCGTGTTCGTCGTCGCCGATCAGAGGACGAGCCGGGTCGTTCGAAAGAGTGGTCTTGCCGGTCCCCGAAAGCCCGAAAAACAGGGCGACGTCACCGGTTTCGCCGATATTGGCCGAGCAATGCATCGGCAGCACGCCGCCCAGCGGGGCGTGGAAGTTGAACAGAGAGAAGACGCTCTTCTTGATTTCCCCCGCATAGGCGGTGCCGCCGATCAGCACGATCCGGCGGCTCATGTCGAGCGCAATGACCGTGCCGCTGCGGGTCCCGTGGCGAGCCGGATCAGCTCGGAACTCCGGCAGATGAATGATCGTGACATCGGCGGTATCGGCCGGTTTGGTAGGGCGGATCAGAAGATTGCGAATGAAGAGGGCGTGCCAGGCCGTTGCGGTGAAGACGGTTACCGCCATTCTATGGGCGGGATCGGCGCCGGCGGCCAGGTCCTGGCCGAACAAGGTGCTGTCACCTGCGGCGTGGAGGAAGTCGGCGAGAAGGGTCTCGAAGTGATCCGCGCTCATCGCAGCGGCATTGTCCCACCACACGCGATCCGCCGTGAGGTCGTCCCTGACGATGAATTTGTCCTTCACCGAGCGGCCGGTATAGACGCCGGTGGTCACTGCCAGCGCCCCATGCGCCGACAGGCGGCCCTCACCAGCGGCGAGCGCCTTCGATACCAGGGTGCGTGGGTCGTCGTTCCAGGCGATGGAAGCGGCCCGTTGGCTCAGGTCAGCGCGTAGCGCGCCATGGTCGAACGCCGACATGGATCCACCTCATTGCCGCCGAACAAGGGAACGTCCGGCACTTCGGTGGATTCCTATGGCGACGGCCGGCGTCGCGGCCAGCCGGCAATGGGTCTTACGACGTTAGTCGCAACGGGACCGACGCTGCCCTGCACTGGTATTGGCGGTCCGCCTTATTTATGTGCAATTGTGGCAGTCAAAGACCGCCACAATTCGGCGCGCACGCCGCACAAGCAGCGAAAGGGAACTCGATGCCGAAAATCGCCCTGGTGGACGATGACCGCAATATCCTGACATCCGTCTCACTGACGCTCGAAGCCGAAGGATACACAGTGTCGACCTACACCGACGGGGCTTCCGGCCTGGAGGGGCTGACCAGCGATCGTCCCGACCTCGCCATCCTCGACATCAAGATGCCGCGCATGGACGGAATGGAACTGCTGCGCCGACTGCGCCAGAAGTCCGATGTCCCGGTGATCTTCCTTACGTCCAAGGACGAGGAGATCGACGAGCTGTTCGGCCTGAAGATGGGCGCGGACGACTTCATCACCAAGCCGTTCAGCCAGCGGCTGCTGGTGGAGCGCGTGAAATCGATCCTGCGGCGGTCAGCACCGCGCGATGTGTCCTCGGCGGCCGGGGGGGCCGGCGAAGCCAGCAGCGGCAAGACGCTGATCGAACGCGGCGCCCTGGTGATGGATGAGGAGCGGCATACCTGCACCTGGAAAGGGCAACGGGTTACCCTGACCGTTACGGAATTCCTGATCCTGCAGGCGCTGGCGCTGCGGCCGGGCGTAGTGAAGAGCCGCAACGCGCTGATGGATGCGGCCTATGACGATCAGGTCTATGTCGATGACCGGACCATCGACAGCCACATCAAGCGGCTCCGCAAGAAGTTCAAGGCCGCAGACGACGACTTCGAGATGATCGAGACGCTGTACGGCGTAGGGTACCGGTTCAAGGAGCAGTAGTGGCGGTTACTCAGGACGAGCTGCCGGGCGGAGGCAAGAGCACCGGCGCCACGTCAGGGGGCAGCGGCATCGCAAGGTCGCGTGCCGTGGTCGCCCGGCGGCTGCGGTTGGCCTGGCGGTCCGTGCAGCGGTTTCTTGCGCTCACCGTCTTCTCGAGTCTCGCCAAGCGCATCATCGTGCTCAACCTGGCGGGGCTCGCGGTGCTGGTGGTCGGCATCCTGTTTCTCAACCAATGGCGCACCGGCCTGATCGAGGCTCGCGTCCAGAGCCTGCGCGTCCAGGGCGAGATCATCGCGGCGGCGATCGCGGCTTCGGCCACCGTCGACAGCGACGTGATCACCGTCAATCCGGACCGGCTGCTGGAGCTGCAGACGGGCGATCCCGTCTCCTCACTGAGCTTCCTCGACCCCAATCTCGAGTTCCCGATCAACCCAGAGCGGGTGGCGCCGCTGCTCCGCAACCTCGTCACGCCGACCCGCACCCGGGCCCGCATCTACGACCAGAGCGGCGTGCTGATCCTCGACAGCGCCAACATCTACGCGCGTGGAGAAATCCTGCGCGAGATGACGGTGCCCCAGGACGGTACCGGCTTTTTCCTGTTCGACTGGTGGAACGCGCTGATGGCCTGGCTGCCGGGGGACGACTTCCCGCAGTACCAGGAGTATGCCGCCGACGAGGGGAAGCGGTATCCGGAGGTGGCGGCGGCGCTCAGCGGGGCGGCGACGGCCATCGTGCGAATGGACGCCCAGCAGCAGCTGGTGGTCTCCGTCGCCGTGCCGGTACAGCGGGTGCGGGCGACCGTCGGTGTGCTGCTGCTCTCCACCCAGCCCGGCGATATCGACCAGATCGATACCGCAGAGCGCTGGGGCATCCTCAGGATTGCGCTGGTCGCCGCGGCCGTCACCATCATCCTGTCGCTGCTACTCGCCGGTACCATCGCCGGGCCGCTGCGGCGACTGGCGGCAGCCGCCGAGAAGGTGCAGACGTCGATGACGAGCCGCGCCGAAATTCCGGATTTCTCAGACCGTGCCGACGAGGTCGGGCACCTTTCGAAAGCGCTGCGTTCGATGACCTCCGCGCTCTACAATCGCATCGAGGCGATCGAGCGGTTCGCCGCCGACGTGGCGCACGAGCTGAAGAACCCGCTGACTTCCCTGCGTTCGGCCGTCGAGACGCTGCCGCGGGCAAAGCGCGCGGAAGACCGGGAGCGACTGAACGCCATCATCCAGCACGACGTGCGGCGGCTCGACCGGCTGATCTCCGACATTTCCAATGCCAGCCGCCTCGACGCCGAATTGGCGCGCCAGACGGCGGAACCGGTGGATATCGAGAGTCTGGTAGAGGCGATGGTGTCGATCCAGGCGGACCTTGCCTCCAAGCGCGGCGTGGCGGTGGTGCTGGAGCGGCGCACCAGCCGCTATCCGGCCACGGCCATGGGCCATGACAGCCGGCTGGCACAGGTGTTCAACAATCTTATCGACAACGCGGTCTCGTTTTCGCCGGAGGGCGGCAAGGTGGAGGTGCTGGTAGCGACCGACGAGAGCACCATCACCGTCACCGTCAGCGACGAAGGGACCGGCATCCGCGGCGATATCAGCCGCATCTTCCAGCGCTTCTACACCGATCGGCCGGAAGGCGAGCATTTCGGCGACCATTCCGGCCTTGGCCTCTCGATCTCGCGGCAGATCGTCGAGGCGCAGAAGGGCACCATCACCGCCGCCAATCGCGAGGATCGTTCGGGCGCCGTCTTTACGGTGGTGCTGCGACGCGTCCCGCAGGAGAAGCGCCGATGAGCGACCGTCACAATATTCACGCGACGGGGATCGTGATCGGGCGCACGGGGATCATTCTCCGGGGGCCATCGGGCGCCGGCAAGTCGCTGCTGGCGCTGGCGCTGCTGGACGAATGGATTGGGAGCGGGCGGACGGCCAGGCTGGTGGCGGACGACCGGCTGGAGATCACGGTGGAGAAGGGGCGGGCGGTGATGCACGCCCCGAGAAACATTGAGGGCATGGCCGAGCTCCGCGGCCGCGGCATCGTCAGCCGACCCTCGGTGGCGAAGGCGCCGGTGCACCTGCTCGTCGACCTGGTGCCGGAACTGGTCCGCATGATCGAGGAGGAGGAACTGGAGACGGACCTGCTGGGGGTTGCCCTGCCCCGGTGCCCCGTTCCCAGGGCTGGCGTCGTCGACATGGGGCATCAATTGCTGCTGATCAGGGAGGCGTTGCGCGAACTATCCACCACCAAGGCCAGCCCGCGGCAAAATAGCGCTTGAATCGCCGCCGCCGCGGGTCGAGACTCGCCTGAATTTGCCGCGGCGGGCATGCCATATGGGGAAGTTGCATGATTGGCATGGTTCTGGTGACACACGGCGCACTGGCTGTCGAATTCAAATCCGCGCTGGAGCACGTAGTCGGTCCACAGGAGTATGTGGAAACCATCGCGATCGGCCCTGACGACGACATGGAAGAAAGGCGCAACGACATCCTGCGCTGCATCGATGCGGCGGACCAGGGCGGCGGCGTCATTATCCTCACGGACATGTTCGGCGGCACGCCCTCCAACCTCGCGATCTCCGTCATGCAGAACCGTGACGTCGAGGTGATCGCGGGGGTCAACCTGCCGATGCTGGTCAAGCTGGCGCGCATCCGCGGCGAGGTTGCGATCAAGAAGGCGGTCAAGGACGCCGCCGACGCGGGGCGAAAATACATCAACGTGGCCAGCGAAGCGCTTGGCGGCTGAGCCGATGGCCGGCTAAGGTGGCTCATGGATTCCGGACGCGCGCTGGCGCAGCAACTTACGATCGTCAATCGGAAGGGCCTGCACGCGCGGGCCTCGGCACGGTTCGTGCGCACGGCGGAATGCTTCGATGCGCAGATCCAGGTGGTCAGGGACGGGCAGAGCGTCGCCGGCAACTCGATCATGGGGCTCATGATGCTGGGCGCCGGACCGGGGTCCACCATCCTCGTTCAGGCGACCGGCAAGCAAGCGCGCGAGGCACTCGACGCCATCACCACGCTTGTCAACAACGGCTTCGACGAGGACAGTGAGGGCGTGGCCTCGCCCTGAAAGCCCGACGCCCTGCAGCTCTGGAGCGTGCTATTTCGGCAGAAGTTGATTGGCCTCAGGGCAAGCGGCGCAGCCGCAGGGCGGCTGGCTGACTACAACCTGCCGTGCCGGTGACGGTGACGGGATATGCCTGTGCCTAGGCGGGTTTCTCCGCGGCTACTTCCTCCTCTTCGGCCTGCTCGGTCTCCTGTCCATACCGTTCCAGCCGGCGCCAGTCGCGGGGGGCGAGACGGGATATAAAGCTTTCTTTATGTCCGGGTTGATAACGATCCCCGGCTCGCCTATAACCGCGCACGATCAGAAAACCCGCGGAGCAACAGGCTGATGACGACCGGCAACACCGACTACGTAGTGACGGATATCTCGCTGGCGGACTACGGCCGCAAGGAAATCGGCATGGCCGAGATCGAGATGCCCGGGCTGATGGCCATCCGCGAGGAGTTCGCCTCCGATCAGCCGCTCAAGGGTGCCCGCATCGCCGGTTCGCTGCATATGACCATCCAGACGGCGGTGCTCATCGAGACACTGGTGGCACTGGGCGCCGAAGTGCGTTGGGTGTCGTGCAACATCTTCTCCACTCAGGACCATGCCGCCGCCGCCATCGCTGCCGCCGGTATCCCCGTGTTCGCCAAGAAGGGCGAAACGCTTGAGGAATACTGGCAGTACACGGATCGCATGATGGAATGGGGTGACGGTCAGACCCCGAACATGATCCTCGACGACGGCGGCGACGCCACCATGCTGGTGCTGATCGGCGCCAAGGCCGAAACCGATCCCTCGGTTCTCGCCAAGCCGGGGAACGAGGAGGAGGAGATCCTGTTCGCCACCATCCGCAAGCGGCTGGACAAGGACCCGAGTTTTTACTCCCGCATCCGCGCCAATATCCGCGGCGTCTCAGAGGAAACGACGACCGGCGTCATGCGGCTCTATCAGTTGCAGGAACGCGGCGGACTGCCGTTCCCGGCTATCAACGTCAACGACAGCGTCACCAAGTCGAAGTTCGACAACAAGTACGGGACCCGGGAATCGCTAGTGGATGCCATCCGCCGCGGCACCGACGTCATGCTGGCCGGCAAGGTCGCCATCGTCTGCGGCTATGGCGACGTCGGCAAGGGTTCGGCGCAGTCGCTGCGCGGTGCCGGCGCCCGGGTGCTGGTGACCGAGGTGGACCCGATCTGCGCTCTGCAGGCGGCAATGGACGGCTATGAGGTGGTCACGCTCGAAGAGGATGGTCATCGCGCCGACATCATCGTCACGGCGACCGGCAACAAGGACATCGTCACCGTCGATCACGTCCGCCAGTTCAAGGACATGGCGATCGTCTGCAACATCGGGCACTTCGATAACGAGATCCAGGTCCAGGCGCTGCGCAACTTCAAGTGGACCAATGTGAAGCCGCAGGTCGACCTGATCGAGCTGCCGTCGGGCAACCGCATCGTCCTGCTTTCCGAGGGTCGGCTGGTCAATCTCGGCAATGCCACCGGGCATCCGAGTTTCGTCATGAGCGCGTCCTTCGCCAACCAGACGCTGGCCCAGATTGAACTCTGGACGAACGGCGAAAAGCTCGAGCACAAAGTTCACGTGCTGCCCAAGCACCTCGATGAGAAGGTCGCGGCACTGCATCTGGGCAAGCTCGGGGCAAAACTTACCAAGCTCTCGCAAGCGCAGGCGGACTACATCGGCGTCTCGCCCGAAGGGCCGTTCAAGCCCGAGCAGTACCGGTACTAACCCGCTACGCGTCGACCGCGACCAACTAGGGTGCGGCCCCGCTTCTAGAGGCGGGGTTGACGCGTTAACGAGTTGTTCACGGTTCGGACTCGGTCAAGCACAATTATGCCACTTTTGCCCAGCCTCCCCCGTCAGATTGACTCTTTTTCAAGGATTCGCCGGCGGCTATGGTCTGGTGATTCGCCGGTTACGGGTTCTGCCGGCGCTCCGTGAGGCAGCCGGGTTTTGGGGGCGCTGCACGGCTTTCGAGTGCAGGCGTGCCGGAGTTCGCAGGCGGCGGGCGTACCGGTGACAGACTCAGGCAATAGGGGCAGTGCATGACGCGGAAGCAATTCCGGGTTCGTTGGCGATTCGCGGGACCGACCGCCAGCGTTCCGGTTATCCTCGCCGCCAGCCCTGCCGTCTCCCAAGGCTTCAACAGCAGCCTCATCATGGGTGCAATGCCGCTGGCAGTCGCGCTTGGCGCCGGCGCTTTCGCGCTGCTGTCGATGGCGCTGCTGCGGCGGCTGGTGAAGGACGCGAAGGCCGAGCGGCAGCAGTCGCAGCGACAGGTCGCAAGTTTGCGGGCCCTGGTTGACGAGTACGAGGCGCTACTTTCCAACGTCCCCGAGATCACGGTGCTGTGGACGGAGCACGCAGAAGGACCGAAATTTCTCGGCCAGAGCACGGTGATCCTGCCCCCGGGGCGCCGGCCGGAGGCGGTGCTGGAGTTTGCCGACTGGTTGCCGGAGCACGAAGCCGACAGGCTGGTGCGGGCGCTGGAAGGCCTGAAGGTGCACGGTAACAGCTTCGATCTGCGGCTGCAGATCCTGGACGGACGAACCATGCGGGCGACCGGCTGGGTGCTCGGCGGCGGTTCGGTGCTGCGGCTGCGGCCGGCATATGTGCCGCAGAGTATCGCGGCAGAGGAGCTGTCGACAACGATCACGATGCCACCACCCTCGACTGACCTCACCGTAGCACGGGCGGTGCTCGGCGGGCTCAGCAAGCCGGCCTTCCTCCGAGACGGCAATGGGGTCCTCACCTTCGTGAATGCTCCCTATCTGACTCTCGCCCACGCCCTCGGCCGGGTTGGCTCCGGAAGCGAGCCACCGGAGCTGCTGGGAAGCGGCCAGCGGCCGGCGGTCACACGTCGCAGCGAAGGGGACGCGGGTCCCTGGACCAGTGCCGTGACGCTTCCCGACGACCAGGTGTTCGAACTGGTCGAGTTTCCCGTGGCATCGGGAACGGCAGGATATCTGCGGCCCAAGCCGGTGACCGCAGCCAAGGATACCGGCCTCACCCATCTCTCGGGCATCATCGATACGCTGGCGACGCCGATCGCGATCTTCAACGCCAAACGGGAGTTGATCCAGTACAACAGCGCCTATGTCAGGCTGTGGAGGATGGAGCCGGGTTGGCTGCGGCTCGGCATGGACGAGAAGGCCATCCTCGACAAGCTGCGCACCGAGGGGGTATTACCGAACGAGCCGGACTATCATGCGTGGCGGGCCCAGCACCTTACCTCCTACCAGCTCAAGGTGCCGCGGGAGAGCGAGCCCTGGCATCTGCCGGACGGCCGCACCATACAGGTGATCGCGGCGCCGGCGGGACCGGAAGGCGGCGTCGTCTACGTCTTCGAGGACATCACCGACCAACTCAAGCTGCGCAGCCAGCACAAGGCCCTGCTCAGCGTGCAGCGCTCGACCCTCAATGCGCTCAGCGAAGGTGTCGCGGTGTTCGGCACCAATGGCCGCCTGACACTTTCAAATCCTCGGCTATCCACCCTCTGGAAGCTGCCGACCAATCTGCTCGAACAGAACCCCCATATTGACCAGATTGCCGACGCCGCCGCGGCGGCGCTGCCGGAAGATGGCGCCGCCATCTGGCGCGACCTCAAGCGCGCCATCATCGACCTTAACCCCACCCGCACCGATACCAGCGGCCGCATCACCCGCGCCGATGGCAAGCTGATGGACTACGCCATCGTTCGCCTGCCTGACGGGCAGACGATGATGACCTTTCTCGACGTTACCGAAAGCGCGAACTACCAGCGCGTCCTCAAGGAGCGCAACGATGCGCTCATCACCGCCGACCGGCTGAAGGACGCATTCGTGCAGAACGTGTCCTACGAACTGCGTTCACCGCTCACCAACATCATTGGCTTTGCCGATCTGCTGGCCTCGGAGGCCGCCGGTGCGCTGACGGAGAAGCAGCGCTCCTATACCGACTACATCCGCGCCTCCAGCGTTACGCTCGGAGTGCTCATCGACAACATTCTCGACCTCGCGACCGTCGACGCGGGAATCGCTGAACTGCAGCCGGAGCTGCAGGACGTGCATGCCTTGGTCGAGAAGGCGCGGGCTGGCCTCGCGGCAACCTTTCCAGACGTGGACGGCGAACAGCCGATCAACCTCACGGTCCACCTCCAGCCCGATCTGCCTCCCTTCGTCGCCGATGGGACGCGGATCGTCCAGATTCTTTACAACCTGCTGTCGAGTGCGGTGCGTTTCTCGGAGCCGGGGGGCGAGGTGACGCTGTCCGTGACGGCGCGGGCCGACCGTATGTTGTTCGTCGTGGAGGACGAGGGGGCAGCGATGACGGAAGAAATGCGTTCCGCCATGCTGGAACGCATGGACAACCCTGCGGTAAGTGGTCGTCAGCGCGGGGCCGGGCTCGGTCTTGCCATCGTCCGTGCCTTCGTCAATCTGCACGGCGGCACGATCGAGGTTGAGCGCCGGGAGCCCCGGGGCAGCCGCGTCACCGTCAACCTGCCGAGGGATGTGGCGATGGCGGGGGTGGCGGAGTAGGTTCAGCCACACCGCGATAAGCCGGGCCATGGACGAGCGGATGCCAGTTTCCCATTTTCTCGCGGATGACGACGCGACCGCCGCCTTCGCCGCGCGGGTGGCAGCGATGCTGCAGCCGGGCGATCTGGTGCTGCTGGAAGGGGATCTGGGAGCGGGCAAGTCGGCACTGGCGCGGGGGATCATCCGCACCCTCGCCCGGGATCCACGGATGGAGGTGCCGTCGCCGAGCTTCGCGCTGGTGCAACCCTACACGGTGGCGGGCTGGACCGTCCTCCATGCCGATCTCTACCGGCTGCAGGAGGCTGGGGAGGTGGAGGAACTGGGGCTGCTGGAGAACCAGCAGGCGCTGGTGCTGGTGGAATGGCCCGATCGAGCGCCGCAACTGCGTAGCCGGGCGACGGTGCTGATCGCCATGGCCATCCCCGCAGGCGGAGCGGGACGCACAGCGACGATCGAAGTCGTTGATGGCCGTGTGATCCGGTAGGTGTGGACAGCGGCGCTGCCGAAGTTTCAACTCGGCACATGCGGCACTTCCGATTCCCCTTTCACAAGCCGACCGCCAGCTGCTGCGGTGCTCGGCGATGAGCCTCACTCCGAGGCTCTTCACGATCGCGCCGCACGTCCGGTTCCTCGAGACGCTGGTGGAGCGGATCCTCGATGGTACGCTGCTGTCCGACTGGCCGCGCGAGGGACCTTTCTGGCTAAGCGACATCACCATCGTGCTGCCGACGCGGCGGGCGCGGCTCGCCCTTGCCGAGCGCTTTCTTGCCCGCGGCCAGGTGTTGCTGCCGGACATCCGGACCTTCGGGGGAGAACAGCAGGACGAAGAACCGTTCCTGCCTTCCGACGATCTGGACGAGCAGCCGCTGCCCGTAGTTTCGCAGGTGCAGCGCCGGCTGGCGCTCGCCCAAATGGTGGACGCCTGGGCACGGACATCCGGGGGCGCGGAAGTTTTCGCGTCGCCGCCGAACTCCGCCGAGCTGTTCTGGCTGGCCGACAGCCTCGGAGAGCTGATCGACGACCTTGAGATTGAGGACGTGCCGCACCAGGCCCTACGCCAGATGGTGGTCGGAGAGCTGGCCGAGAACTGGCAGCAAACCCTGCAATTTCTTGACATCGTGCTGGGGCAATGGCCACAGGTGCTGGCGGAGCGGGGGCTGGCAGATGCCGCCCGCATCCGCAACTCGCGCCTGCGGCGCCAGGCTCGCACCGCCAGGGAGCTCTATGGCGAGCGACCAGTAATTGCCGCCGGCTCTACGGGATCGATCCCGGCGACCGCGGACCTGCTGAAGGCGATCGCGGGCCTGCCGCGTGGCGCGCTGGTGCTGCCGGGCCTGGACACCGGCATGGGGGAAACACAGTTCAACGACCTGCGATCGCCGGAGAAACTGCCGCACGGCCATCCGCAATACGGGTTGGCGCAGTTGCTCGATCGCATCGGTGCCACGCCGGACCAGGTGACGGAACTGGCGGCGGAACCAGGTCCGCGCGTCGAATTGCTGCGCCAGGCCCTGGCCCTCGCCGACGATACCGCGGGCTGGGGATCGGCGGCCGCGGCCATGGCAGGCGACGTGGCTGCGGCGACCAAGGAGATCACGATGCTCGCTGCCCGCAGCGAGGACGAGGAGGCGCGAGCCATTGCGCTCGCGGCACGTGCCGCACTGGCGGCTGGCAGAACCGTCGGTATCGTTTCGCCCGACCGCACGCTGGCGCGCCGCATCGTTGCCGAACTCGGCCGCGACAACATCGCCGTCGACGACGCGGCGGGCGTGCCGCTGTTCCATTCGCCTGCGGGGCGGCTGGTCAGGCTGATTGCCGCGGCCGCCGCCAGCGGCTTCGCTGCCGTCGACCTGATGGCACTGCTCCACCACAGCGGCACCCGACTGAGGCTGTCGCGGCGGGAGCTGTCACGGCGGGCCCAGCTTGTCGATCTGGCACTGCTTCGAGGGCAACGGCCGCTGCCGGGGCTGAACGGGCTCCGGCAGGCACTGGCGAGCAACCTCGAGGAGCGGACGCGGCGGCCGGTGCGACAATTGCGCGAACGGCATGCAGCGCCGCTGCAGGAGCTGCTCGACAGCATCGGAACGGCTGTCGGACCGGTCTGTGAACTGGTCGACGCCGCGACGGTCTCCGCTCCGCAACTGGTCGCCGCGCTGGCTGCCGCCTTCGCCGCGGTCACCAGCGGAGCGGATGGGGAAGACGGAGCCGAGAACCTGCCCGGCGCCGCAGAGTTCCGGCGGTGGGCAGGCGAACTGTCTGGCCTTGCGGACGCTGGACCACGCTTCCCGCCGCGACCGCTCGATGCCGTGCTGGCGGCGCTGATGGCCGGAACGGAGGTGCGCAGCGGAGTCCCCGGGCGCAACGACATCGCCATCTGGGGTGCCCTCGAGGCGCGGCTGCAGAGCCGCGACCTGATGATTCTCGCAGGGCTCAACGAGGACGTGTGGCCGGCTCCCGCCGACCCCGGTCCGTGGATGAGCCGGGGGATGCGGATCGCTGCCGGACTTGAGCCGCCGGAGCGGCGTCAGGGGCAGGCGGCGCACGACTTCGAAATGGCCGCGGGCAACGCCGAGGTGATCCTTGCTTTCGCGGAGCGGCGCGGATCTGCGCCGGCACTGCCGTCGCGGTTGCTGCAGCGGCTGGAGGCATTTGCCGGCAAAGAGCAGGCCGAGCAGATGCGCGCCCGCGGCGCCGCCTGGTGTTCCATGGCCCGGCAGCGCGACGCCGCCGGACTGCCGCGGCCAGCGCCCCGGCCTATGCCCCGTCCCCCCGCTGCGCAACGGCCGCGCAAGCTTTCCGTCACCGAAATCGAGACGCTGTTCCGCTCGCCCTACGATCTCTATGCCAAACACGTCCTGAAGCTCGCAAGGCTACCGCCACTGGGCGAGGAACTGGATGCCCGCGAGCGCGGCACGATGATCCACGAGGTGTTCGGCACGTTCGTGGAGCAGGGACTGGACGTGGCAAAGCACGACGCCCTCGAGCGGCTGATGCGACTCGCGGAAAGCGCCTTTGCCGGACTAGAGGACATCAGCGACCGGCGCGACATCTGGCTGCGCCGCTTCCGCCGTACGGCGGAGCAGTTCCTCGTTTTCGAGCGTCAGCGGGATCGCGACATCGCCAGCCGTCATGCCGAGCTCAAGGGCCGCTGGGAACTGCCGGTGGGCGACGGCTTCGTGCTCACCGGCCAGGCGGATCGGATCGACGTCCGGAGCGACGGCACGCTCGAGATCATCGACTTCAAGACCGGCAGCGTGCCGCAACCGAAGGTGATGCGGGCCTTCGAGGCACCGCAGCTGCTGCTGGAGGCGGAGATGGCGCGGAGCGGAGCGTTCGAGCAGGTGCCGCCCAGGGACAGCGCACTGCTCGCCTACATCAAGATCGGCCTTGGACCGAAGGCCTTCGTGCCCATCCCGTTCGCCCTCGCCGAGGGTTTCGACCTGCCGGCGGCGGCGGAAGCGATGTCGATGCGCATGCAGCGGCACGTAATGGCCTTCCTGATGAGCGACACGCATCCGCTGCACGCCCGCCTGCTGCCGCTGCCGGGGCAACGCTACCCCGGTGCCTACGACCATCTGGCACGCACCGACGAATGGACGGCGATCACCGGAGACGAGGACGAGTGACCCGCCGGCTGCTCGATCCGATGCCGGAGCGGCTGGTCGCGGACCAGCGACGGGCAGCCGATCCGGAGACCTCGGCATGGGTGGAAGCCAATGCCGGCTCGGGAAAAACACACGTGCTCACCGATCGCGTCGTGCGGCTGCTGCTGACGGGTGTGCGGCCGGAGTCGATCCTCTGCCTCACCTATACCAAGGCCGCGGCGGCGGAGATGCGGCGCCGGGTGGCGCAGCGGCTTGCGGATTGGGCGCTGATGGAAGAGGCAGAGCTGGCGGCCACACTCGGCAGACTGGAGGAGCGACCGCCTGACGCCGCGCGGACGCGCCGGGCACGAACGCTGTTCGCACACGCGCTCGACACGCCCGGGGGGCTTAAAGTCGTCACCATCCACGCCTTCTGCGAAAGCGTGCTGCACCGCTTTCCCGTGGAGGCGGGGGTGCCGTTCGACTTCACCGTCACCGAGGAGGCGGAAACCACCAGGATGGTGCTGGCGGCGCGCGAAGCCACCCTTGCGGCGGGAGTCAATGGCGATCCGGAACTGGCGGGTCCGGTGGAGATCCTGTTCGACCTGCTCAGCGACTACTCGATCAGCGAGGCCATCGACGCGGCACTGGCCGAGGGTCATCGGCTGCGACCGCTGCTGGCCGACGTGCCGGGTGCAAAGCGGCGGCTGCGCCGGCTGGTCGGAGATGACGGGCGCCGCAGCGCCGACATCCAGGCGGAAATTCTGGAGGGCCGGTTGATCGGGGCCGCAGAGATCGCGGCGATCCTGCAGGTCTGTCCACCGGCGGGTGCCACCGCATTCGAGACGAAGCTGTCCGCTGTGAATGCCGGAAACCCGGATCCCGGGCAGTGGCTCGGCACCTTCCTCACCAAGGACCTCACCGTCCCCAAGGCATTTCCCAAGAAGGCCTTTCGCGAAGGCGATCCGGCGCTGGCGGAGCTGGCGCTGGCCGAGGCGCGGCGGCTGGAGCAACTGGCGGCGGATGCCAAGCGTGCGGCTCTGCTGGAGCGCTCGGAAGCGCTCCTCGACGTGCTGGCCGATATCTGGCGCCGCTTCGAGGCCGCAAAGCGTGCACGGTCGCTGCTCGATTTCGATGACCTGGTCGAGAAGGTCGGGCTGCTGTTCGCCGACGGTGCGCTCGGGCCGTGGGTTCGCTACAAGCTGGATGCGGGGATCACCCACATCCTCGTCGATGAGTCCCAGGACACCAATCCGGAGCAGTGGCGAACCATTCGCGCCATTGCCGACGAGTTCTTCGTGCCCGGCAGTGCTGGCCAGGGGCTACGGACGCTGTTCGCAGTCGGTGACCAGAAGCAATCGATCTACTCCTTTCAGGGGGCGGTGCCGGAGCTGTTCATCGACACCGGGCGGGTCTATGCAGGGCTCGCGGGCGTCGCCGAGATGAGCTTCCGGAAGGTGCCGCTGCATACGAGCTTCCGGACGCTGCGCGGCATCATCGACGCAGTCGACCTGGTGTTCTCACAACCGGAGCTGCAGGCCGGCGTGTTGACGACGGAGCCGGTGCACCACGACACGGCGCGCGCCGAGGATGGCGGCATGGTGACGCTGTGGCCAGTCGAGAAGGACGAGCCACCGGCGGCCGGCGAGGATTGGCCGCTGGACGTGCCGGAGGGCAGCAAGAGCGCCGCCCGACGGACCGCCGAACGTATCGCCGGTGAAATCTCCAGCTGGGTACGCCACCAGCGGCCGCTCGGCCCCCGTGGCCGCGCCGTCACCTACAGCGACGTGCTGGTGCTGGTGCAGTCGCGCAATGCGGTGTTCGGGGAACTGATCCGGGCCCTGCACCAGAACGGCATCCCCACCCCCGGCGCCGACCGGCTTACCGTCACCACCCACATCGCGGTGCTCGACCTGCTGGCGCTCGGGGACGTGCTGACGAACACCGCTGATGACCTGCAGCTCGCGGCGCTGCTGCGCTCGCCACTGTTCGACGTCAGCGAGGAAGAGCTCCATGCCCTGGCGCAGCCGCGCGACGACCATGAGACCTTGTGGCAGGCGATGCGGCACTCTGCCATCCCGGCCGCGCGAGCAGCTTTCGATGTCCTGGACGGGTGGCGCCGGACGCTCGATTTCGACCGGCCCTTCGGCTTCTTCGCCGAAGTTCTTTATGGCGGTGGCGGCCTCAGGAAGTTCCACGGCCGGATGGGCGGCGAGGTCGACGACGTGTTCGCCGAGTTCCTGCGCATGGCGCTCGAGCACGAACAATCGCCGCAGCCTTCGCTGGTCGGCTTCCTGGCGGCGGTGCGGGCGCAGGATATCACGATCAAGCGCGAGCTGGGCGAAGGCGGCGCGGGCGTGCGGGTGATGACGGTACACGGCGCGAAGGGCCTCGAGGCGCCGATCGTCATCCTCGCCGACGCTGCGAGCAAGCCGCGCAACAACGGCGCGGTCTTCATCCGCGAGGTTACGGACGGCCCGGTGCTGGTGCATGCGACGGGCGCGGGACAGGACGTGCCGGAGTCGCAGGCGTTCCGAGAGCAGGACAGGGCGCGCGAGGGCGCCGAGTACTGGCGCAAGCTCTATGTGGCGATGACCCGCGCCGAGGACGAACTTTACGTCACCGGGATGCTGACGCAGCGCGGCAGGCTCGATGGCACGTGGTACGAGGCGGTGGAACGCTCCCTCCGCCCGGCGAGCGAGGTCACGGGTGGCGCCGAGGGCCACCAGACGCTGGTTTTCCCGGCCGCCCGCCCCCCGACTGTCGCTGCCGGCGCGGCGCAGGTCGCTGCGGAGTCATCCAGGGCCGAACTGGTACTGCCACCGCTTCCCGAGGTGCTGGCAGTGCCGGTAGTGCAGCCCTCGTCTGCCCGAGCGGACGCCGGCATGGACCGCGTCTTCGATACCACTGCCGAGGCGGCGCGGGATGCCGAGGGCGCGCGGCTGGAAGGTATTGCATTGCATGCCCTGTTGCAGCATCTGCCGCAGGTCAAGCGTGGACAGCGGCCGGCGGTGGCGCGGCGAGCCTTGCGGGAACTGCTGCCGGCGGCTCCCGAGCGGCATCAAGCGCTGGCCGACAGGGCATGCTCCTTGCTGGCTCGGCCGGAGTTCGCGGCGCTGTTCGGGCCGCAGAGCCGGGCAGAGGTGCCGTTCCTCGCCGAGGCAATGCAGAACGGCAGCCCGATCAGGCTCGCGGGGCGGATCGACAGGCTATTGGTCGAGCCCAATCGGGTACTGGTGGTGGACTTCAAATCAGATCATGCCGCCACCATGGACCCGGCCGCCGTGCCGCCAAAGTACCTGACGCAACTATCTCTCTATGCACTCGTTGCAACCCAGCTGTTCCCGGGCCGCGAGGTCGGTGCCGCCATCCTCTGGACGACGCTGGAATCGCTGCTAGAATTGCCGCCGGAGAGCCTGGCGGCGGGGGCGCGGGGGTTCACCATGCGGTGATCTTCGTTGCGCCTGCGCTGGACTCTTCCTAGCTTTTCGCTCACACAGACCGCCGCTTTCAACCAAAGGCAATCGCATGACAACGCAAGTTTCCGACGCCAACTTCGGCGAGGAAGTCCTGTCCTCAAAAGAGCCCGTCCTGGTCGACTTCTGGGCGGAGTGGTGCGGCCCCTGCCGGGCCATCGCGCCGGTTCTCGAGGAGCTCTCGACGGAATTGGCCGGCAAGGTGAAGATCGTCAAGCTGAATGTGGACGAGAACCCCTCGACGACCGTGAAGTATGGTGTCCGCTCCATCCCTACCATGATCCTGTTTAAGGGTGGCGAGGCGGCCGACATGAAGATCGGGGCGGGTACGCCCAAGGCCGGACTTTCGAAGTGGCTGGAGAGTCACGCAGCCTGAGAGGGCGCGTCTTTTCGCCAGTTCGCGTAACGCCGTCGGCTCCATGCCGGCGGCGTTTTTCGTTGTAGGAGGACGGGGCGCGATACCGTCCCTTCCGTCTCCTGCCGACTCCCGCTAGCCTCGCCGCATCAAAAACGGGAGCGAACCATGTCGCTGACAGTGACTGATGCCAGCTTCGACGCCGAGGTGCTGGACGCAACCGAGCCGGTACTGGTGGATTTCTGGGCCGAGTGGTGCGGACCCTGCAAGGCCATGGATCCCATACTCGACGACCTGTCCAGGGAGCTCTCGGGCAGGGTGAAGATCGTCAAGCTCGACGTCGCTGACAATCCCGACATCGTCAGCCGTTACAACGTGCGCAACATGCCGACGATGATTGTCTTCAAGGATGGCCAGCCAGCGGACATGCGCGTCGGTGCCGGGCAGTCCAGGGTGCAGCTGACCAAATGGCTGGAACAGTTCGCGTGAGGCTCGGCCACCTCGCGCGGGCGCCATTCAATTTCGATGGCGATGCCGTCCAGTGGGTACAACAGACTCTGCAGCGGCTTAGTCTGGAGGAGCGGCTGGCGCAGTTGTTCAAGCTCCGCGTGGCGGGCAACGATGCGGGCGAGGGCGCGCGCCTGCACTGGCACGAGATCCCGACGATGATGACCTCGTTCGGCAACCGCTACCTGCTCTATGCCGCACCGCGGGTGCCGGCCTATGCGAACGCTATGCGACCCCGAGAGCACGCAGCGGGCGGTGTCGAAGCGCTGCTGGGGCGAGCCGAGTGGAACCGCAACAGTCGGGTCGATCCGTTTGCGGTCTCGAGGACGCCCGCTACTGAGGCGAGGCGGCCGCGGTGCGCGGCCGCAGCCCGAACTGCAGCGAATAGTTGTCGAGGGTACCGGGCAGGCGGTCGAGCGGCTGCAGCAGCGACGGGTTCTCAAGCTCGACATCGCGTGCGGCAATGATCGCCGCCAGCATGGCGCTGGCCACCATCGGCACAAGGTTCTTCGCCGGGCAGACGGCTGGCCCCTTGCTGAAGGGCACAAGGGGCCAGTCGCCAGCGCGCCCGTCCAGCCACAGATCGGGAGTGAAGCGATGGGCGAAGTCGAGGGCTTCGTCATCGCGGTGGAAGAAGGGGGCGTAGACGACGATACTGGTATTGGCCGGCATGGTGCCGCTCTCCCACGTCGTCTCCGCGGTCGATTCCCGCAGGATGGCGGGCGTCGTCGCCCACAACCGCAGGGCTTCCAGAAAGCTCGCCCGGAGCAGGGGAAGCTGCCGCCGCCCCTCGCCGCTCCCGTCGTGCATTTCCGATCGCGCCCGCGTCATCACGTCCGGATGGGCCGACAGCAGGGCCAGTGCCCGGAAGGTCGCCATTCCACCAGGATCAAAGGCGAACAGCCATTGTGCAACCTGGTGCGTCGGGGCGGTGTCGGGGGTGACGGGCGTCTCGGCAATGCGGGCGGCGAGGCTGCCGGACTCGGCCCGCTGCAGATGATGAGCGAGGCGCCGGTGGAAGTCCTCCCGCGATTTTTCATCCCTCGACCGCAGAAAGGCCCAGTTGCCCCGTTTCCGCAGTGCCCCTAGCATGTCGGTCAGCTCGTGGTCGTCGCGGGCGCCGCTGCCGAGCACCAGGCGGCGGACCATGCGGTACCAACCTCTGAAGAACACATCCCAGTCCAACTGGCCCGCTTTTTCAGCCGCCCGGAGGATGTGGCCGGCCTCCTCATCGACCACCTGCAGCAAGGCGTCGGCCATCGAGTGTACCGGCTGATCGACCTCAAGGGTCCGTTCGTTGAAGGTGCGGCGGTCGGGCCGCTCCGGCCCGCGGGTCGCGAGCGCTACCTTGGGCTCGAAATGCGCCAAGGCTGCACGCTTTTCGCTGCTGGCCGGTGCGAAGGGCTCTGGGGCACCGGCGAGGATGCGGTTTACGTCGGGCGCCGCAAGCACCATGGCCATCGAGCGGCCAGGAATGGTGAGCATCAAAGGACCAGCGCCGTATTTGCGACGCAGGCCTTGCATCCGGCGCACGGCGCGATCGTCGATGCCAAAATGCTGAGCGGCGCCTACGATCTTCCGCCGACGGATGATGACTCCCTTGGCGAGGGTTGGCAGCACCACCTCCGACATCACTGCCAGCGTGTCGAGAACGCTTGCCCTCGGCAACCGTCGCTTCGAGCTGTTTTCACCCTGCATGCTCTGTCCCCCGTGTCGGTCATATCTAAGGCCGTTGAGGGGACAGAAGTTCCGGTCGTCAGGCGACGGCGTGCAGACGCGCCGGCAGCTCCGGCGCCCATTCCTCCACAAGGCCGCGGTGCAGGGCGATGATTGCCGATTCGAATTCCGTTTCCTCGACGATCACCTGCAAGTCCACCTTGCGCATCAGGTCATGGAGGCCGAGCGGCGTCACGCCGGCCTTGGCCAATACCTCGATCGCCTGGGTGAGGACCGCGGGGCTGCGAAGGTCGCGGCCGATGGCGGACACGAGTGCTACCTTGCGCAACGACATCTCGGCATTCGGATAGGCCTTTGACAGGTCGGCCTCCACCCGCCGGATCGACTTCATGGAGCCGGTGAGGAAATGCGTGATGGTATTGGCGTTGGAGGTCTTTGAGATGATGCGCACCCGGTGTCGCTTGAGGGCGTCGAGGATCTCGGTGTCGTACCCCTTCACGCCCACCATGTCCTGATCGTAGAACTCGAAGGCGAAGACCCCCTGCAAGCCCGTCACGATCTCCACCCGCGGGGTGTCCGCCGCGAGGTCGGAGCGGATCAGGGTTCCGGCGTGGTCCGGCTCGAAAGCGTTCTTCACCCGCAGCGGGATGCCGGCCTGGCGCAGGCTCTTAGCGGCGCGCGGGTGGATCGCTTCCATCCCCATGTTGGAGAGCTGGTCGGCCACGTCGTAGTTGGTCTCGCCAATGACCTGCACTGCCTCCGGCGCGACGATCCGCGGGTCGGCCGACGACAGGTGGAACTCCTTGTGGATGACCGCCTCGCGGGCGCCCGTCATCACCGCCACCCGTGACAGGGTCACCTCGCTGTAGCCGCGATCGTAGGTCCGCATCAGTACCTCGCGGCACTGCGCGTAGCCGGTCACCACTGGTAGCTCCCGGCTGAGATCGATGTCGGCAAAGGCGCGGGAGATGCAGTCATCGAGGTCGTACTGCCCGCCGTCGCGCCAGCCGGTGAGGTCGACGAGGCGCGCGTTCAATCCGTGCTGCTTGAGCAGCATGGTGGTGTTGAAGGCCGAATGCGCCTCCCCCAGCGAGCTCAACATTTCGCGCACGGTGAGCAGGTGCTGCTCCAGCTGGAAGTGACCAAAGGAGCAGAGGCGGGCGAGGTCGATGAGGCAGGAGCGGACCCCCTCCACACGCTCTATGGCAAAGCGGTCGGCCGCCAGTCGCTGGCTCTCGTCATCGAAAATTTCGGCGTTATGGGCTTGCATGCGGGCGGCGACGGCGCTCAGGGCGTCGCCCCAGCTCCAGCCGCTCTCGGCGCTGGAGAAGAGGGCATAGACCCCGGGCTCGCCGCTTTTCTTGTGCTCGAGCAGCGCATCGGTGATGCCGGCATAGGCGGAGACTACGAAGACGCGGTTGTAGAGCTCTGTACCCTGCCGATCTCCGATCAGGACCGTTTCCAGCAGTTCCTGGGTACGGGACATCGAGGTGCCGCCGATCTTTTCGACCGTATGGCTACTGGTAGTGGAAGTCATGAGTTCTCCGTACACTCCCCCGCCGGGCGGGGGAGTGCCATGTGAAACTGGGACGGGCGGGGCGGCGATCAGGCCAGGCGTCCGCCTTCGATCCGGATCGGCGCCTGCGGGTCACGCGAGCTTAGGAAAGCCGGTCGCGGCGCCTTGGCGGCGAACGGGTCAACCACCTTGTTCGACCAGGAATTGTAGACGAAGAAGGCGTTGGAGCGCGGGAACGGCGTGATGTTGCCGTTGGAGCCGTGCAGCGTATTGCAGTCGAACAGGATCACCGTCCCGGCCTTGCCTGCCGCATAGTCGATGCCGTGCATCTCCGCCATCTTAGACAGGCTCTCATGCGAGGGCACGCCGATTTCCTGCTTTTTGAGCGAGGTGGCGTGGTTGTTCTCCGGCGTCTCGCCGGCGCAGGCCACGTAGGTCTTGTGGGAGCCTGGCATCAGCATCAGCGGACCGTTGAGCGCATCGTTGTCGGTGAGCAGGATCGACGCGGAGATTGCCCGCATGCGCGGCATGCCGTCCTCGGCGTGCCAGGTCTCGAAGTCGGAGTGCCAGTAGAACTCCTTGCCGGTGAAGCCAGGCTTGTAGTTCAGCCGCGACTGGTGGAGGTAGACATCGTCCCCGAGCAGGTAGCTGACGCGGCCGGCGATGCGCTTGTCGCGCGCCAGCCGGTCGAATAGCTCGTTCTGCTCGTCGAGGCGGAATACCGTTCGCACCTCGTTGGATCCCGGCTCAGTAATGACGTTGTCGCTGTCCAGCTTGGCCTCGCCGGATCGCATCCGCGCGGATTCCTGCTGCAGGGCAGCGACCTCTGCCGGCGAGAACACGCCCTTGAGGATCAGGTAGCCGTTCTCCTCGAAAGACGTGGTCTCGGCACGGGTCAGCGGCGCCTCTGGCGTCCACCGCCCCCAGACGACTGGATCCTTACGCTCGAGCCACCGCTCTTCCGGCAGACGGGTCGGGTAGTCGTCGTGAGTGTCGATATCGGTTGCGGGCATGGTCATGGCTTCATCTATCCTTCTAGCGGGGCCGGAACTCAGGCGGGCTCGGCCAACGGCGCGGCCGCTGCCGGCGCATAGGAGCCGTCCTCACGGTGGACCTCCTGCCCGGTCACCGGCGGGTTGAAGCAACAGGCCATCACCATCTCCGAGGAGGCGGTGAGCCGATGCTTGTCGTTCTTGTCGAGCGCGTACATGACGCCCGGACGGATCGGATGGACTTCGCCGGTGGCTAGATCCTCGATCGTCCCCTCGCCCGAGACGCAGTAGACGCTCTCGAAGTGATGCTTGTAGTGGAACACGTGGGTGGTGTTCTCGTGGATGCGGGTGATGTGGAAGCTGAACCCCATCCCGTCATCGGCCAGCAGCAGGCGGGTACTGTCCCAGCCGGTCGAGTGCACCAGACGGTCGGTCTGCCGCTCGATATTCAGGTCCCTGACGATCATCGGTTCTCTCCTTACTCTGCCGCCGCGCGCCGGCTGCCTAGGACGACGTCGAACGCCGCCTCCAGCGTGTCCAGCCCGGCCGCGAACTGCTCTTCGGCAATGGTCAGCGGTGCCAGCACCTTGACGATGTGGTCGCGGCTGCCGGAGGTCTCGATGATCAGTCCCTTGCGGAAGCACTCGGCGCAGACCGCTGCGGCGTTCTCGCCGCTGCCGGCGTCGATGCCGCGCATCATGCCGCGGCCGCGCAGGCCCAGCCCGTGGAGCTCGGCAATCGCCCCAAGCCGCTCGCCGAGTTGCTCGCCCTTGCGGTCGACCTCTGCGGCGAAGGCGTCGTCGGCCCAGAATTTCTCGAGGGCGGCGCGCGCGGTGACGAAGGCGTGGTTGTTGCCGCGGAAGGTGCCGTTGTGCTCCGCCGGCTCCCAGATGTCGTGCTCGGGCTTCATCAGCGTCAGCGCCATCGGCAGACCGAGGCCGGAAAGCGACTTGGCCATGGTGACGATATCGGGGGAAAGGCCCATGCCGTCGAAGGAGAAGAAGCCGCCCGTGCGGCCAATGCCCGCTTGGATGTCGTCGATGATGAACAGCGCGCCGTGACGCCGGGCGATGGCTTCGATCTTGCGCAGCCATTCGGCCGACGCGGCATTGAGACCGCCTTCGCCCTGCACCGTCTCGACGATGATCGCCGCCGGTGCGTCGAAGCCGCTGGAGGCGTCGGAGAGCTGCTGGTCCAGCATGGCGGCGGTGTCGATGTCGGCACCGAAATAATTGTCATAGGCGGCGCGGGCGACGCCGGAGAGCGGGCGCCCGGCGCCGCCACGGTGTTTGGTGTTGCCCGTAGCCGCCAGGGCGCCAAGGGTGACGCCGTGGAAGCCGTTGGTGAAGGCAACGATGGTGTCGCGGCCGGTGATCTTGCGGGCGAGTTTGATGGCCGCCTCGACAGCATTAGCGCCAGTCGGACCGGTGAACTGCAGCCGGTAGTCCATCCCGCGCGGCTTCAGCACGATTCGTTCGAAGCTTTCGAGGAACCGCTCCTTGGCGTCCGTGAACATATCGAGGCCATGGGCGATGCCGTCCGCCGACACGTAGTCGATCAAGGCCTGCTTCAGGTCGGGATCGTTGTGTCCATAGTTTAGGGTCGAGCAGCCGGCGAGGAAGTCCGTATAGGCCTGGCCCTTGGTGTCGTAGATGGTGGAACCGAGAGCTTTGTCGAAAACCATGGGAAAGCTGCGCGAATAGGACCGCACCTGGCTTTCCACGCGCTCGAATGTGGCGCTGGAGGTATGGGGTTTGACCGTGGTCATTGGGCACGTCTCCCTGGACGTTGAATGGCAGTATGGCAGCGGGCGGCTGTGCGGCTCAGGCGGCAATGGCCACCGCGGCGCTATCCTTGTCGAAGGGGCCGATGGTCACCTGAAACTCGCTGTCGTGCAGTCCGTCGAAGTGCACGTCCCGCGAGAAATGGGTGCGACGGGAAAGCCGCGCGTCGAGTTGGCGCGCCATTCCTTCGAACAGTGCCCAAGAGGCCGCGTTGTCGGCGGTGATCGTGCATTCGATGTGGCGAACGTCGTCACATTCCGGTCGCGCCAGCACATCGGCGACGAGGCGCTTCGCCAGGCCGCGGCCACGGGCCGGCTCTCCAACGCAGATCTGCCAGACGAAGAGCGTGTCGGGTTTGTCCGGTGGCACGTATCCCGACATCCACCCGGCGATCTCGCCCTGCATCTCTGCAACCGCGCAGGTCGCGGAGAAGTGGCTGCACTGCAAGAGATTGCAGTAGAGAGAGTTGTCGTCGAGAGCCTCGGTATCGCGGATAAGTCGCCAGACGGCTGCACCGTCACTCGAACGGGGCGGGCGTATGGCGACGGTCGGCTGCGGCGATCGTCGGGGCGATGTCTTTATATGCTCCACAGGTCGTCTCCAGTTGCTGTCGTGCAATTTATTTAGCTCCTACGAACTAAATGTCAACCGCAACGGCGGCAGCGCCGAGCGACCTGCTATAGCCTCTCCGGCCTAAACCTCTGAGATTTCTTTGGGTTGCAGTGGGTCGAGACTATTTGTTTTCCCACAGATTCCGGACTAGCCGCTCATACACCGTATCAGGTTCCTTAGCGCCGACTAATGATAAGACGCCTTCGCGGCACCAATCCCGTTTTGGAACGCGTTCCGAAGGCGCTATGATGGCAGCTCTGATCGATATGGATGACGCCGTGGAAGACCGCACCAAGCTTGCCCTTACGGCGATGCGAAAAATTCTCCGCACGACCGAGCTCAACAGCAAGGCGCTGATGCGCGAAACTGGGCTTACGCCATCGCAACTGATTTTCCTGCAGCTCCTGGAGCAGGAGCGCGAGCAGACCGCGGGGCACGTCGCGGCGCGCATGGGCATAACCCAGGCTACGACCACTGCTCTTATCCAGAAGCTCGAGTCGCTCGGGATGATCTGGCGGCGCAAGGGCGAGCACGACCGCCGCCAGGTCTGGCTGTCGCTGACCGAGCAGGGACGGAAAGTGCTCGCCATCGCCCCCGATGGCGTTCATGCCCGATTTCAGGAACAGTTCACCGCGCTCGAGGACTGGGAACAGGCGATGCTCATCGCCGCGCTGGAGCGGGTCGCGTCGATGCTAGGCAACGATGACCAGGACGCGGCAGCCATCCTCGATTCGACGGCAGTGATCGCCAGCAGTGAGACCGCAAACGCGTAGCATTCAGGTTCTGTGGGGGTCCGTCCTGCCGGACTGGGCGATGCGAATCCAGCGGAAGCCGTATCGTTCGAGTCGAGCGGACAACGCGCTACGCTTCGTCAGCCTGTAGTCGCCAGCGCCAAACACCTCTGTCAGTTCGTAGCCTTCCTCGAACGGCTCCAGTTGCAACTCGAGATCAATGGCAGCCTCGCTGAGGTTATGCAGGGCGATCAGGCTGCAAGGACCCCAATCGTAGCGCAGGCCGACGATCGCTGCCTCGGTCGCCGGCAGCACCGTGAGCGTGCCAAAGGCGATCTCGGGGCATTCGCGGCGGCGGCGGATCAGACGCTCCATCCAATTGAGAAGCGATTGCGGGTCACGATCCTGCGCCGTGACGTTGATGGCAGCGGGTCCCCATTTCCGCCCCCCTACGACCGGACGCCGCAGGTCCTCCGGCTCGGCGCTGGAGAATCCGCCATTCTTGCCGGACGTCCACTGCATTGGGGCACGGACACTCATCCGGCCGGGAATGTCGAGGTTCTCGGCCATGCCGATCTCCTCACCGTAGAACAGTACCGGCGCTCCCGGCAGGGCCATAGTGAGGGCGTAGGTCATGCGGATGCGGTCCTCGTCGCCGTCGAGCATGGTCGGCAGGCGCCGCCGTAACCCCCGCCCGAACAGCTGCATTTCCGGCTTCGGACCGAAGGCCTTGAACACTTCCTGCCGCTCCGCCTCGGTCAACTTATCGAGCGACCATTCATCATGGTTGCGCACGAAATTGGCCCAGGCGGCGTTGTCCGGCAGCGACGGCACGGCGTTGAGACTATGCACCAGCGGCCCGGAATCCGCCCGAACCAGCGCCAGGGCCAGCGCTTGGTTGAGATTGAAGTTGAGGCACATATGCAGTTCGTCGCCACCCTCGTCGCCGTAGAACTTGCGCACGTCCTCATAGTTGAGGTTTACCTCGCCCAGCAGCATGGCGTCGCCGCGCCGACGGCCGATGAAGCCCCGCAGCTGGCGCATCCAGTCGTGCGGGGCGACCTCCATGTCGGCCCCGATGCCCGCCGTCTCGAGCAGGAACGGCACCGCATCGACGCGGAAGCCGGAGAGCCCCAGTTCCAACCAAAAGCCGACGATCTTGCAAATTTCATCGCGAACCTCCGGGTTGGCGATGTTGAGGTCCGGCTGGTGCCGGTAAAAGCGGTGCAGGAAGTACTGCCCGGCTTTTTCGTCCCATTCCCAATTGCTGTCCTCGGCACCGGGGAACACCAGCCCCTCAGGCCCGTCATGCGGAATCTCGTCGCTCCACACGTACCAGTCCCGGAACGGCGAGTTGCGGTCGCTGCGAGAGGCCTGGAACCAGGGATGTTCGTCCGACGTATGATTGACCACTAGGTCAGCGATCACCCGCATCCCTCGGTCCCGCGCGGTCCGCAGGAATTCCACGAAGTCACCGAGGCTGCCGAGCTTCGAGTCGACCGAATAGTAGTCCTTGATGTCGTAGCCGTCGTCGCGATTGGGGCTCGGATAGAAGGGCATCAGCCACAGGCAGGTGACGCCGAGCCCCGCCAGATAATCGAGGCGCTGCGTGAGGCCGGCGAAATCTCCAATGCCGTCGCCATTGCTGTCCTGAAACGTCTCCACGTCCAGACAGTAGAAGACCGCATTTTTCCACCAGACGTCGCTCGTGCGGCGAATGTTCATTACCACTCCTTTTGCAGCGCCGGGAGCACGTGCTCCCCGAAGGCGTTGATGAAGTCCCGCTGTTCGATGCCCACGTGGTGCAGGAAAATTCCGTCGAAGCCGAGAGCGGCAAATTCGCCGAGCCAGTCGACGAAGCGCTGTGGCTCGCTGGAGATTAGGACGCTCTTGTGCATGTCTTCTGGCCGCACGAAGCGTGACGCCTCGTCGAAATGCTCGGGTAGTTCGAGGTCCCAGCAGAGCGGCGGAGAAAAGACGTTGGAGCGCCACTGCTCGTAGGCGATGGCCAGCGCTGTCTCGTCGCTCTCTGCATAGGATACATGCACTTGCAGGTAGATCGGCTTGCCAGTTCCGCCGCCCTCGCGGAAGCCGGCGATGATGCGCCGCAGCTGTTCGAGGTCCTGGTTGATGGTGATCATACCGTCTGCCCAGCCGCCCATCCAGCCGGCCGTCTCGCCGCTGACCGCTGCTCCGATAAGCGGCGGCGGCGACTTGGGCCGTGTCCAGAGACGCGCCCTGTCGACCTGCACCAGTCCGTCATGGCTCACCACATCGCCGGCAAACAATGATCGCATGACCTGCGCACATTCAAAGAGGCGGGCGTTGCGGACCTCCTTGGTCGGCCAGGCTTCGCCGGTGATGTGCTCATTGGCCGCCTCCCCCGAACCGACAGCGAGCCAGAACCTATCGGGAAACATCTCCCCGAGGGTCGCCGCGGCCTGTGCGATAATCGCCGGGTGGTACCGCTGCCCCGGGGCATTGACGATGCCGAAAGGCAGCGAAGTCGCCTGCATCGCCGCCCCCAGCCATGCCCAGGCAAAGCCGGACTGACCCTGGCGCGCGCTCCACGGCGCAAAGTGGTCGGAACACATGGCCGCGTCGAACCCAGCTGCCTCCGCCAGTTGCACGGCCTTGAGGGCGGCGCTCGGCGGCAGCTGCTCGTGCGAGGCATGAAAGCCGAACATGGTCATGGTTCACCGTTCCTGCGCTGGTGGCGGGGCGCCGGCGCCGGAGACGGCAGTGGCATCGCGAGCTAAATGTGCGCCGCCGCAAGGGGTTCCGTCCCGAGAGGCGGGGGAGGCGACGCGACTGGGAATGCTGAGGTCAGTCCTGCGGTGGACGGCCCTTGCGCCCATTGGCGAACAAGGACAGGGCGAAGTCCACAGTGGCGAGCAGGCCGCAGAGGATCAGCACCAGCAGGAGGTCGAGTTCCGGCACTCGGACCGCGAGAACGCCGAGGAACACGAACAGCACCAGCAGGGCCAGCACCGCGACGATACTGTCAACCATCGGCGGTCTCCATTCCGTTGGCCGGTGCGCGCTCGTTGCGGAGGTGCCGCACCAGCCAGGCAGCCGTCCTCAACAGGCGCCCGTCCTCGTAGCGGCGCCCGATCAACTGCACGCCGATCGGCAGACCCTCAGACGAGGCCAGCAGCGGCAGCGTCAGCGCAGGGACGCCGCACATCGTCCACAGCCCGTTGAAGACCGGGCTGCCGGTGCTCTCGAGGTCGGCGGGCGCGGGCCCCGGCGCGGCATAGGTGATGATCGCATCGAGGCTGTTGAAGGCCTCCTCCAGCACCCCCTGATAGACCGTGCGCATGCCCAGTGACTCGATATAGCCGAGCGCCGAGACGCTCTTGCCGTCATCGAGCGCCGCCCGCAGCTTGTTGCTCAGCCGATCGCGGCCGCGCTCCTCGTAGCGGCGGTAAGATTTGGCCATCTCCACGAACTGGATCTGTTCCCGCCGCCGGTTGGCAGCGGCGAAGGCTGACGGAAACTCAAGATTCTGGCAGAGCGGGCCCAGATGGTCGCGCAATTCCATGAAGGCCGCCTGCGTTTCCGCATCGGCCTGCTGCCAGTCCGGCGGGCGCAGCAGCCCCAGCGCCGGCGTTACCGGCGGCGCCGACAGCGCCGTCTGCAGCAGCCGCGGCGGCGGCTCCTCGCTGGTGGCGGGGTCGGCAGGATCATGACCGCACAGTGCCTCCGCCAGCAGCGCTGCGTCCTCCGGGGAGTGCGCGAACACGCCCACCGTGTCGAGGCTGGGGGCCTGGGTGAAAATGCCGGTGCGGCCGATGGCGCCAAAACTTGGCTTGAAGCCGGTGACGCCGCAGAAGGCCGCTGGCCTGATTACCGAGCCGGCGGTCTGCGTCCCCACCGCCAGCGGCACCATGCGCGCGGCCACGGCAGCCGCGGAGCCGGAGGAAGAACCTCCAGGAGTGCGGCCGGGATCGTGAGGGTTGCGGGTCTTGCCCGGCCCGAAGAAGGCGAGTTCGGTGGTTACCGTCTTCCCCATGATCACGGCGCCGGCCTGCAGCAGCCGGCTCACCACTACGGCATTGCGCTTGGGCACCCGGCCCGCGTCGAGTTCGGTACCGTTCTCGGTCGGGATCTTCGCCGTGTCAATGATGTCCTTGATGCCCACCGGCAACCCGTGCAGCGGACCGATGGGCCGGCCGGAGGCGCGATAGGCGTCCAGCTTGGCTGCCTGCCCCATCACGTGGTCGGGATTCAGCCAGGCCCACGCCTGCACCTCCGGCTCCCGTCTCTCGATCTGCGCGAGGCAGGCCTTGGCGAGGTCGACGGCGCGCAGGGCGCCGCTTGCCAAGCGGTCGCGAAGCTCGAGGGCCGACAGCTGCAACAGCGCCTCCATAGCTCAGCTCCCGTAGATCTGGCGCGGCAGCCAGTTCACGATGTCGGGGAAGATGTAGATCAGTGCCATGGCGATGAACACCATGAAGAGGAACGGCAGCGAGCCGCTGAAAATCTGCGTCAGACGGACCTGTGGCGGTGCCACGCCCTTGAGGTAGTAGGCCGACATCGCCATGGGTGGCGTCAGGAACGAGGTCTGCAGGTTGAGTGCCACGAGGATACCGAAGAACAGCGGGTCGATGCCGAAATGCGGCAGCAGCGGCAGGAATATGGGGATGAAGATGATGATGATCTCCGACCATTCCAGCGGCCAGCCGAGGAGGAAGATGATCAGTTGGGCCAGCAGCAGGAACATCAGCGGGTGGATGTCGAGGCCGGTGACGAACTCGGTGATGACCTGCTCGCCGCCGAGATAGGAGAAGACCGAGGAGAAGGTCCAGGACCCGACGAACAGCCAGCACACCATGGCGGTGGTGCGGATGGTCAGATAAACGGACTCCCGCAGTCGCTGCCACGTCAGGGCGCGGTACAGCACGGCGAGCACCAAGCCACCGAGGGCGCCGATCGAGGCGGCCTCCGACGGCGTAGCGAGGCCGAAGAGGATGGCTCCGAGGACCGCGAAGATGAGAAGAGCCAGCGGCAGGAATGATGTGATCAGCATGATCACGATCTTGCCGAGCGGCACCGATGGGAAGTCCTCCTCGCTCGGTTTGGGCGCCACGCTCGGCTGCAGGATGGAGCGCCCGACGACGTAAACGAGGTAAAGCCCCGCCAGCAACAGTCCGGGCAGCATGGCGCCGGCATAGAGCCGCACGCTGGAGACCCCGGAGGCGGCGGCGTAGACGATCAGCATGATCGAGGGCGGAATCAAAATCCCAAGGGTGCCGCCGGCGCAGATGATCCCCGAGGCGAACCCCTCGTTGTAACGAGCCTTGAGCATCGCCGGCAGCGCCAGCAGACCCATCAGCGTCACGACGGCGCCGACGATGCCGGTGGCGGTGGCGAAGAGGGCGCAGGTGATCAGCGCGGCGACGCCGAGCGACCCGGGGACGTTGCGCGCGGCGATGGCGAGGGTCGAGAACAGCCGGCTGACGATGTTGGCGCGTTCGACGATGTAGCCCATGAACAGGAACAGCGGCACCGCCGTCAGCACGTCATTGGCCATCACCGAGTAGGTTTGGTTGACGAACAGATCGAAGACGCGGTTGTTGAAAAGGCCGTCGATCCAGGTCTGCACGAGGGTGAAGGTATCTGCACCCTCCTCTGCCGCGCGGTTGAAGACGCGCCACATGCGGTCGCCGTCGAAGTACGCGTAGTAGCCGAAGGCGATGCCCATCGCCATCAGCGTGAAAGCGATGGGGAAGCCGAGAAACACCGCGAACAGGAACAGCCCCAGCATCATCAGGGCGATCTGGGGGTCGGTCATTTCCTGTCGTCCTCGCCGCGGGGCTCATCCTGAGGTCGGACCGCATCAACGGCCTCGGAACCATGTCGGAGCGCTTCCAGATGCTCCGCCTTGGCAAGGGCAATCTCCGTTTCCACCACGTCCTCCTCCGCCCGCCGCCAATAGCCCTCGCGGATACAGAGGATGCAGCGGAAGACCTGCGCGATGCCCTGGATGAGCAGCAGCAGGCCCGCCGCGACGATCACGGCCTTGAACTGGAACACGGGGATGCCGGCGGGGCTGAAGACGCTGACCTCGGTCTGGGCGATGGAGCGCGAGGCGTATTTCCAGCCGGCGAGAATCAGCGCCAGGACCCCGGGGAAGAAAAACAGGAAGTAGAGCACCAGCTCTACCCTCGCTTGCGTGCGGGGGGCCCAGAGCCGATAGACGAAATCTCCGCGAACGTGGCCGTCACGGGACAAGGTGTAGGCGCCGCCCATCATGAACAGCGTGCCGTACATGATGTAGCTGACATCAAAGGCCCAACTGGTCGGATCGCGCAGCACGTAGCGTACGATCACCTCATAGCCGACGCCGAAGGCCATCAGCAGGATAAGCCAGGCGAAGGCCTTCCCGAACCAGGCCGAGATCGCGTCGGCCACTTTGATATAGGTCAGCATATTGGCTGCACCATGAGGAAGCTGGCAGATGCGACCGGGCCGGCGGGGTCATGCACCGGCCCGGCAGTGTGGTGCTGGTCTAGTACTGCAGCTTGCCGGGGAAGTAATGATCGTAGGCGAGCTTGTAATCGGGTGCGTTCATGAGCTCGTAGTAAGTCACACGCTCCACCCACTCGCGCTGGCTGTCCATGATGCGCTTGTTGAGTTCGTCTGCCTCAAGTTCCGCGATCAGCTCGTCCCAAGCGGTGATTTGGGCTTCGAGTATCTCCTGCGAGGTCCGCTGAACATTCACGTCCATCTCGTTCTGCAGCACCTGCAGGTCACGGGAATAGTCGTCCTTGGCCGCGTAAGTGACGGTGGAGCCGGCGGCGTGCACCGCCCGCTGCAGTATTTCCCGAATGTCGTCGTCGAGGTCGTCAAGCCAGTCCTTGTTGAACAGGAACTCGAAGGACTCGCTGGCCTGATGGTACGAGCTCAGGATGTAGTTCTTCGCGACGTCAGGCGCGCCAAATCGAAGATCCGAGGACGGGTTGTTGAACTCGAAGGCGTCGATGACGCCACGCTCCATGGCCGGCACGATTTCGCCGCCTGGTAGCTGTGCGACGCTCATGCCGAGCTTCTGCATCAGATCGGCTGCGAGGCCGACGGTGCGGTACTTGAAGCCCCGCACTTCGCTCACCTGCGTCACCGGGTTCTTGAACCAGCCGAAAGGCTGAGCCGGCATGGCAAACGAAAACATGCCGTAGACGTTGAGCCCGAGGACATCCTGGGTGAGCTCGTTGTAGAGTTCCTGCCCGCCGCCCTTGTAGAACCAGCCGAGCATGGTGGTGCCGTCGCCGCCGAACACTGGCCCGGTACCGAAGAACGAAGCGGCCTTGTGCTTGCCGTACCAGTAGGCGGAGACCGTGTGCGCCATATCGATGACGCCGTCACTGACCCCGTCCATCACCTGGAAGGCGCCGATCACAGCACCGGCCGGTAGCAGGTCGATGGTCACCCGCCCGCCGGACATCGCCTCAACATGGGCGGTATAGTCGCGCGCATAGTCCATCCAGATGTCGGACGACGGCCACGAGGTCTGCATCTTGACGACGAGTGGGCTCTGACCCAGCACCGCCGGTGCGGCGAGGCCGCTGGCCGCAACGCCTCCTGCCAAAGCGCTGCCTCTCAGGAACGAGCGACGCGATACAGACGTGTCTTTTTTGTCAGTCATGAGTTCCTCCCTGCTGCCGCTTTGCCTCCTCCGGACAAGAGCAGTCACCCAACACTAACCAGCAAGTGCTTATTCTGCAAATGGGTTCGGGTACTTCTTTCGGCGAATGGGAGGACGAGAGGCGACTACCACGGGAGGCCGGTTCGAGGGCAGGCAAGCAACCGCCTGCCTACCTTGGTCAGCAATACTTTCGCGTTTACAGGCAGCAGTGGTGCTCCAAGGGGCGCTGCGCGATCGCAGCGCCGCCTTCACGCCTACAGCATCAGCCGGCCGCCGGTGACCGGGATCATGGCGCCGGTGATGTAGCTCGAATCCTCGGATGCGAGAAAAACATAGCTTGGCGCAAGCTCCGCCGGCTGACCGGCGCGGCCGAGAGGGGTGCTCTTGCCGAAGGATTTTACCCTTTCCTCCGGCATGGTCGACGGGATCAGCGGGGTCCATACCGGCCCGGGCGCCACGCAGTTGACGCGGATACCGCGGTCGGCGACGAAACCTGCCAAGCCTCCCGTGAAGTTGGCGATGGCCCCCTTGGTGGTCGCATAGGCAAGGAGCTGGGGAGACGGGTCCTTAGCGTTGATCGAGGTGGTGTTGATGATGGTGCTGCCGGGCTGCATCTTTGGTATCGCCGCCTTGCAGAGGTAGAACATGCTGTAGACGTTGGTGCGGAAGGTCACGTCCCATTCTTCGGCAGATATGTCCTCGATCTTTTCGAAGCTCGCCTGGTGAGCGGCATTGTTCACAAGGCAGTCGATGCGACCGAGTTCCTTCACGGTGCGCTCGACGAGCGCGTTGCAGAAGCTCTCGTCCTTGATATCGCCCGGTGCCACCACCGCCCTGCGGCCCGCCTTCTCGACCCACCGCGCCGTCTCCGCCGCGTCCTCGTCCTCACTGTAATACGAGATCACCACGTCCGCGCCTTCGCGGGCGAAGGCGATGGCAGCGGCACGGCCGATGCCGGAGTCCGCGCCGGTGATCAGTGCCACTTTGTCCTGCAGCTTGCCGGACCCCCGGTAGCTCTCTTCGCCGTGGTCAGGCGTCGGCGTCATCTCGTCGGTGCTGCCGGGCATAGGCTGCTTCTGTGCCGGCTGCGGCGGCTGCTCGTACTTGGTTCTCGGATCGTCGGACACTTTGGAACTCCGTCGCAGGATTGCGTCCTGCGGGAAACCGCTGAGCTTGCGTTCTGTTCCGACGCCGCAGGTGAGACGGCAGCTGTCGAGGCATCCGGACAGGTACCCAATGCTCGGCAGGATCGGCCGGCTGGCGTCGGCATTTGCGGTGATGGCTGCCAGTTCGCAACGGCGTGCATGGCTGCCTTGCGCTGCGGACAATTGTGGGCGTGCTCGGCGCTGCCATATGCAAGGCATCACGCAATTGGAGCAACGGCAATGAACAGAGCAGCAAGCTTCGCCAAGGGCGCAGTCAGCCGCGTCGCGGGCTTCATGGCGGCCGCCGAGGCGGTAATCGCCGTGTCTTCCGCGGTGGAGAACCACCGCGCGCCGTCCAGCCGGCATTTGCGGACCCTCGGCTTCGACCCGAAGGATTTCCCGCGCTACTGACGCCATGGCGTCGGCGTCGCCTCAGGCCGGTTTGGCTCGCGCCTGTCCCGGCTGATCCCAGCTGCGCCGCCGCCACTGCAACCCGGCGACCAGCGCGATCAGCGCCAGCGCCGGCAGGAACATCCACTCCGGCGCCGGCCGGTTGGGGTTGGGTACCAGCACCCGTTCCACCGTCTGGCCGATGCTCAGGCCCAGCCGTTCGGCCTGGCTGCGGAAACGGACACCGATAACCTGCATGTCCCCCGCCAGTTCGACAACCTGCAGTCCGGCGTTGCTTAGGCGCTCGGCACCGTCACCGGGCTCGCCGAGCGGCAGCCTCACCACCCGGGTGTAGTCGTCACCCGCGAGGTCGACGCCAGCAACCTCCACCTGCAGGAAGGCGTTCTCCGGCGCCTGCTCCGCCAGCTCCACGATATCGGTTGCCGGTGCATCCAGCCTGCCCTCGCTGATCCGCTCCATGAACTGCCCCGGCAGAAACAGCATCGCCGCCGCCACGAGCAACAGTGCGCTTTCCCAGATGCGGCTGCGGCTTATGAAGATCTGCTGCGTCACCGAGACGAACATCAGCATGCCGATCAGCGCCGCCGTCACGACCACCACAAGATGCAGCCAGTTGGTGACGCCGATCAGCAGCAGTTGGTGATTGAATATGAAGATCAGGGGCAGGATTGCCGTCCGCATTTCATATCGAAAGGCCTGAACGCCGGTCCGGGTCGGATCGGCCCGGGAGATCGCCGAAGCGGCGAAGGAGGCCAGACCGACCGGTGGTGTCACGTCCGCCATCAGCCCGAAGTAGAAGACATAGAGATGCACCGCCACCAGCGCCACCGCTAGGCCATTGAGACTGGCGACGTCGACGATGACCGGTGCGATCAGCGTTGCGACGACGACGTAATTGGCGGTGGTGGGCATGCCGAGCCCCAGGATCATGCAGATGGCGGCGGTCATCAGCAGCATGACCAGCAGATTGCCGCCCGAGAGATTGATCACGACTTCGGTCAGGACAAGACCGATACCGGTCAACCCGACGGTGCCGACGACCAACCCGGCCGCCGCTGTGGCAATCGCGATACCGATCATGTTCCGCGAGCCGGTGACGAGGCCCTCCAGCACATCGCTGAACCCGGTCTTCAGCGGCCCGAGCCAGTTCGACTGGCCGCGAAAGAGGGCAATTAGCGGTCGCTGGGTTACCACGAGGAAGATGAGCGCACAGGTGCCGTAAAAGGCCGAGAGGCCAGGGGAGAGTTCCTCGACCATCAGGCACCAGACGAGGATGAACACCGGCATCAGATAATGGATGCCGGTCGGCGCCACCTCCAGCGTATCCGGCACTCTGACAGCCAATTCGTTAGGATCATCGATCTCGAGATCCGGGAAGCGGGCCCGGAAGGCGACCGAGGCGACATAGATCGCGAACGCGCCCCCCACTGCTACCCAGCTCGCGGCGGGACCGAACAGCTCCCGCGTCCAGCCGAGGCCGTAATAGACGGCCGCCGCGAACAGGACGAAGGCGCTTGCGGTCATCCCGAACAGCGCCCCGCTCATCAACCGCGAGCGCCTTCTCTCGCGCGGCAAGCCCTTCAGATCGGCCTTCCGCGCCTCAATATCGACGACGTAGAACAGCGAGATGTAGGTAAGCGCCGCGGGGACGATGGCATGGATGACCACCTGGGCGTAGGAGATCCCGACATATTCCGCGATCAGGAAGGCAGCGGCGCCCATGACCGGCGGCATCAGCTGCCCATTGACCGAGGCAGAGACCTCAATCGCGCCGGCCTTTACCGGGTCGTAGCCCACGCGCTTCATCAGTGGGATGGTGAATGTGCCGGTGGTGACGACGTTGGCCACTGAAGAACCGGAGATCAGTCCGGTCGTTCCGGAACCGAGCACTGCCGCCTTTGCTGGTCCCCCGCGAAGGTGCCCCAGCATGGCGAAGGCCAGCTTGATGAAATAGTTGCCGGCACCGGCGCGCTCGAGCAACGAGCCGAACAGCACAAACAGGAACACGAAGGCGGTGGATACCCCGAGCGCCACGCCGAACACGCCCTCGCTCGTCAGCCAGTACTGGGTCGCCATCCGCGAGATGGAGGCGCCGCGATGGGCCAGCAGGTCGGGCAGGTAGGGGCCGAAATAGGCGTAACAGAGGAAGGCGATGCCGACGATCGGCAGCGCCACGCCCAGCGACCGCCGCGCCGCCTCCAGCAGGAACAGCACACCGGCAACACCGACGACGAGATCGAGAGTGGTTGGCAATCCGGGGCGGGAGGCAAGGTCGGATTGGAACACGAATAGATAGGCCGAGCAGGCGGCGGCGATGAGCGCCAGGATCCAGTCGTACCACGGGACGCTATCGCGGGAGGCGGAGCGGGCGATCGGAAAGGCGGTGAAGACGAGGAACAGGGCGAAAGCCAAGTGAATGGCGCGGGCTTCCGTCGCATTGAAGACCCCGATACGGAGCTGGAAGGGCAGCGGCGAGGCGTACCACAGCTGGAACAGGGCCCAGAGCAGCGGAACGACGAAGAAGACGGCTTTGGCGAATGGATCGTGCGGTTTGCGACCGCCAGTATCGGCCTCAGCGACCAACCGCGCCAGCTCCTCGCGGTCGGCGGCGTCGTCCGCGACGGGCGGCCTGTCGCGGGCGCTTTCGTTGCTGGTCATGGCCTGTCCCCCCGTGCCGGCTAGGTGGCGGGCCCGCCGTAGCGGGCCGCCGGTTGCGCGGCCAACTACTCGAGCCAGCCCTGCTCCCTATAGTAGCGCTCGGCACCTGGATGCAGGGGCGCCGAGAGCCCGTCGGCGATCATATCCTCAGGCTGCAGATTGCCGAAAGCCGGATGCAGTTCCTTGAAGGAGTCGAAGTTCTCGAAGACCGCCTGCACCAGGGCGTAGACGGCGTCCTCGGAAACGTCGGCGGACGTCGCGAGCGCGGCGACGACACCGAAAGTCTCGACGGCTTTCTCATTATTGGCATAGAGGCCGCCGGGGATCTCCACCGAAGCGTAATAGGGGTTCTCCTCGACGATACCTTGGATCGCGTCGCCCGTGATCGGTACCAGCTGTGCCTCGCAGGTGGTCGTGGGGTCGGCAATGTTGGCGGAGGGGTGGCCCACCGCATAGAAGAAGGCATCGATCTGGTTGTCACAGAGTGCCGGGCCGTGCTCATCCGGGCGCAGCTCCGAAGCCAGCGCAAGATCGTCGCGCGACATCTCCATTGCTTCGAGGATCACGTCAAAGGAGGACTGGGTGCCGGATCCGGGGGCGCCCACATTGACGCGCTTGCCAGCGAGGTCCTCGAAGCTCTCGATCTCGGCATCGGCTCGCGCCACCAGCGTGAAGGGCTCGGGATGCAGCGAGAACACCGCACGCAGTCCCTCCCACGCGCCCGCATCGGCGAAATCCTCCTCGCCATTGACTGCGAAATACATGACATCGGACTGCGTGACACCGAAATCGAGTTCGCCTTCGCGGATGGCGTTGAGGTTATAGACGGAACCGGCCGTGGATTCGACCGAGCACCGGAAGCCGTGATCGTCGCGGTTCTGGTTCATCAACCGGCAGATGGCACCCCCTGCCGGATAGTAGACGCCGGTCACACCGCCGGTGCCGATGGTGACGAACTGCTGTTGCGCCTGGGCGGCGCCCGGCGCCGCCATCAGGGCAACCGCCACGGCAGACATGAAGATTTTGCTCATTGCGTAATCCTTCCCGTTCTCGCAGTCGTTCGAGCGCCTGCGAATGGATGGTAATGGGGGCGCTACGGCCATTGCTCTACCCCCGGCGTCGCGTATGGTCGTTCAGGCACTTGGCCGAAGTCAGCGAACGCCCATCTTGCACAAGTTAGCAAAGAAGCAACAGTTCCAATTCTCGACGTCTCAGTCGGTGCCGTCGCAACGCTCAGGTCGCAGCCATGAAAATCATTGTCATTGGTGCCGGAATTGTGGGCATGACGACCGCCTGGGAGCTGGCGCGCGACGGCCACCGGGTGACCGTGGTGGACCGGGCGGCCGGGGCGGCGGCAGGCGCCAGCCACGCCAATGGCGGCCAGCTCAGCTATTCCTATGTGGCGCCACTGGCCGACGCCTCGGTGTGGCGGCAGCTGCCGAAGCTGCTTCTCGACCGAAACTCGCCGGTGCAGTTCCGCCCCAGGGGCGACCCGTTCCAGTACCGATGGCTGGCGCAGTTCATGCGCGCCTGCGACGATCGGCTGGCCCGGGAGACCACCGAGTGGCTGGGCCGGCTGGCGCAACTCAGCCACGACGTGCTGCACGCGATCCCCGAACTCGCAGATGCCGATTTCGCCTGGACCCGTACCGGTAAGCTGGTGGTCTACAGCAGCGAAGGGAGCCTTGCCGCAGCGCGCCGTGTCGCCGAATGGCAGGCGGCCAGCGGCATCGAGCGGCAACCGCTCGATCGTGACGCGTGCCTGGCGCTGGAGCCGGCGCTGGCCGGCATAGCCCATAGGTTGACCGGGGGGCTGTTCTCCCCCGGAGACGAAGCCGCGGATCCACGACTGCTAGCGGGCGTGCTCGAGCAGAAGCTGCGAGCGGGGGCCGGCACGGTGCAGTTCAATTATGGCACCCAGGTCAACGGGCTGCGTCGCGAGGGCGGTGCCATCGTCGCTCTCGACACCGATGCCGGCCCTATGGAGGCCGATCTCTACGTGCTGGCGGCGGGCGTGCAGGCCCGCGCCATCGGGCGCACAGCCGGGCTCGACCTGCCGATCTACCCCCTCAAGGGCTACAGCCTGTCGGCGCCGATCGTTAGGGACAGCGCTGCCCCCCGGGTTAGCATCACCGACGCCAGCCGCAAGGTGGTCCTGGCGCGGCTCGGCGACACCCTGCGGCTCGCCGGCGCCGCCGATCTCGTCGGGGAGAACACCAGCATCGACCAGCGCCGGACGGACAAGCTGCTCGCCGATGCGCGCGCCGATTTTCCGGAAGCCGCGGACTGGAGCGCCGCCCGGATCTGGGCCGGGCTTCGCCCCGCAACGCCCCGCGGCATGCCGGTCATCGGCGAGAGCGGCGTCGGGCGCCTGCTACTCAATACCGGGCACGGCGCGCTGGGGCTGACGCTCGCCTTCGGCTCCGCCGCGCTATTGGCCTCCAATATCGCCGGCCGGCCTTCCCCAGTCGACATCGGACACTTCCGGATCGGGCACCGCTAGCCGGCCCTAGCTGCAACAACTCCGCCCGCGGTGCGTTCTGCACACATTGCTGGAGGTCTTGTCATGCCAATTATTTTGATCATTTTGCTGGCCATCCTCGTAGCGCAAGTAGGGTTCTGGGACTCGCTGGCCGCGCTGTTCGGCGCCATCGGGGTCATCATCTTGTTCTTCCTGGTGCTTGCTGCCATCGTGGCCATCGCCGCCTTCCTCCTCTTCAGGCGGATGTGGCGTTAGCGAGGCTAGTTGAGGAAGACCGTCACCGCGTCCGACCTGCCCGCCGCGTCGACCACCGACAGCGTCACGTAGCCCGGTCCGTCGGCCGCCCAACTCCCCTGGCGGGCGAAGGCGGAGCCCCCGAAGGGAGCGCCATTGGCGAAGAAGGTGAAGGGCGGCACGCCGTTGCGCACCTTCACCACCAGCGGCGCGCCGCTCCCCTCCCCCAGCCCCAGATCTAGGTCGGTGCCGTCTGCCGGGAAGGCGATTTCCGGCGCAGCGTCGCGCTTGACCATCTCGAGGTTGGGGTGGCGGAAGCGGCGGAGGGGCTCCGGCAGTTCCGTGTTGGCGGCGACGAGGGCGCCCTGGGGCGGCGGTCGCAATGGCGTGGCCGGTCCTGCCAGCCGGTCGAAGCTCTCGAACAGGAGCGGCGCCGCGGTCGTGATGCCGGAGAGGCCATGCACTGGGGCGCCATCCGGCCGCCCAACCCAGACACCGATCACCACCGTGCCGTCATAGCCGATAGCCCATGCGTCGCGGTAGCCATATGATGTACCGGTCTTGTAGGCGATGCGGCCGGGCGAACCGTTGAGCGGCGGCGCCACGTCGGCCAGGATGTCGGAAACGTACCAGGCGGCGACGGGGTCGAGCACCGGCGCGGCTGCACGGGCCGGCGCTGCCGGTGCTGCAATACCGTCCTCTAGCCGCAGCGGGCGGCCGCCGCGGGCAATGGCGCCATAGACGGACACCAGGTCGCGCAGCGTCATGCCGAGGCCACCTAGGCCGACGGCGAGGCCCGGGGCCGTTTCGCCGGGCAGCAGCGGGTTGGCGTGGGCGCGCCGCAGCCGCGACACCAGCCGGGCCGTGCCGACGGCGTCGAGGACGATCACCGCCGGGATGTTGAGGGAGGCGATCAGTGCGTCGCGGATCGATACCGTGCCGCGGTGGAAGCCGTCGAAATTGACGGGGACATAGCCGCTGAAGGCGGTGGGACGGTCCTCGATCAGACTCTCGGGGTGGGCGAGGCCGAACTCGAAACCAAGTCCATAGATCAGCGGCTTCAGCGTCGAGCCCGGCGAGCGCACTGCCTTGGTCATGTCGATGAAACCGTCGCTCTCCTCGGCCAGCAGCCCCGCAGAGCCGACGGAGGCGAGGATGCGGCCGCTGGCCTGCTCGGCGACCAGTATGGCCACCGACAGTTCCGGCCCAAGGTGCTCCGCTCGCATGGCAGCCAGCCGCTCCAGCTCTGCCTGCAGCCGCCGTTCGAGCGTCAGCTCGATCTGCCGCTCACCCGGCCGCGCCATCCGGGCCGCCTGCGCGAGGTGCGGCGCGAGCATGGGAAACGGACGCCGGGCTTCCGGTACTGGCTCACGCGCCGCGGACTCCGCCTCCTCGGCGGCGATGACCCCGGCACCGGCCAGCCGTGCCAGCACCAGGTTCCGAGCGCGGCGTGCGGCCCTGGGATCGCGATCCGGCCGTCGCGCCTCCGGGGACTGCGGCAGTGCCACCAGCAGCGCCGCTTCGGCGGTGGTCAGCCGCCGCGGCTCTTTGCCGAACCAGGCGAGGCTGGCGGCGCGGACGCCTTCGATGTTGCCGCCGTAGGGCGCGAGCGTCAGGTACAGCGTCAGGATCTGGTCCTTGCCCAGCTGCCGCTCCAAGGCATCGGCGGTCGCCATTTGCCTGAGCTTGCCGGCGAGGTTGCGGGTCGGCTGCTGCTCGAGCAAACGCGCCAACTGCATGGTCAGGGTCGAGCCGCCGGAGACGATGCGGCCGCCGGCCCCGGCGAATTGCAGGGCGGCGCGCAGCATCGCCTGCCAGTCGATCCCCGCATGCTCCCGGAAGCGCCGGTCCTCGTAGGCCAGCAGCATCTCGACGAAGCGGCTGTCGACATCGGCGAGTGCAACCGGCAGCCGCCAGCGACCTTGCCCGGTGGTGAAGGGGCGGAGCAGCTGGCCCTCGGAGTCGACGACGACTGTCGAGACCTCGATGGCGGAAGGCACGGGGGCTGCCGGCAGCTCGACAAAGACCTCACGCCACAGGAGGTGCGCCGCCAGCAGGCCGGTGATGGCCAGCCCGGTCACGGCATAGGCCGCGGCCGCCAGCAGTCGCCAGCGAAGCGGCGGCCCCGGCCTGCTGTCGGCGCCCCCGGTCACGGTCCGGTCGCGACGATCTCGACGCTGCCGGTCGCCGTGTTGGCGCGCAGTTCGGGCCGGTACATGTCCTCGACCGTCGCCCCCGGCAGCACGAAGGACCCTGGGGAAACCGCCCGAACCATGTAGGCGGCCGAAAAGCCCTCGACTTCCGAGGTGTAGCGGAAGGCTGCGACGAAGCTGTCGGTCCGGGCTTCGACATGGTTGGGAGAACCGACCTCCAGCCAGCGCAGGTCGGCAACGCCGGCACCGGCAGCGAGGTTCGGATTCTCGATCTCGAACCCGGCCGGCAGCGGGTCGGCGACGATGTACTGTCCGGACCCAAGGGTGCGGGCGGTCATCCGCAGGACGACGACGAAGCGGTCGTTCTGCTGCACTTCGCTGAGCGCTGGGTCGAAGGCGGTTCCATCCGGCAGGTAGTAGTCGCGGGTGATGGTGAAGCCCTCACCGCTGGCGGGCGGCGGCACTGCAGGGAGGCCGGTGATCGTGAGCTTGGCCTCGGTCGCCCGGTTGCCGTTGTTGGCGATGGGAACTGGCGACGCCTCGATCCGCTCCTGATCGTAGCGACGGTAAACGGAGCCAGTGAGGGCCTCACCTTCGAGGCTGATGGAGCCGTCGGCGCTGTCCCGTGCCAAAGCGGCAGCGGCGATCAGCGACCAGGCGTCTTCCTGGGTTGAGGTGTAGGTGGCAAGGTCGTGCAGCGTCGCGAGTTCGGCTGCCAGTTCGGCAGTGTCGATGCCGGCCGGGGCAAACTCCGCTGCGAGGGCGAGCACTGCCGCCGTGTCGCGTAGTCGGCTGCCATAGTCGCCGCGGTAGCTGTACGGTTGCTCCGGCTCCGGTTCCTGCAGCCCTTCCACGGCGGCGGCGAAGGCGGTCGCCGAGCGCGTGCGGTCGCCATAAAGTGCAAGCGCTGCACCAAGTTGCGCCTGCGCAAGGGGCGTCCCGAAGGCTTCGAGGCGGGCTTCCAGATAGTAGCGGAGGTCGCCGGTGGCGGCGCGGCCGGCGCGGGCGAGGTTGTAGAGGGCATAGGCGAGGTCCTCGCCGCCGTCGGTGAAATCGGGGGCGTAGGCGACCTGGTTGGCGAGGTTGTCGAGCGCCATTTCGAGGGCGAGCTGCGGTACCTCGTAGCCCTCCCGCTGGGCGCGCAGCAGGAACTCGGTGACGTAGGAATCGAGCCACAGATCGCCGCCGCTGAACGGTCCCCAGAGGCCGAAGCCGCCGGTAGAGCTTTGTTTTGACAGCAGGTTTGCTATCGCCTCGCCAATCCGGGCGTCGAGCTCGTCATCGCTGCCGAGGCCGATCATGACGGCCACTTCGTTGAGGTAGAGCAGCGGGAAGACGCGGCTCGTCACCTGCTCGGCGCAGCCATAGGGATAGCGGTCGAGCTGCAGCAGGAGGCCGGGGACGTCGAGCCGAGCGATGGGGCCGACGGCCAGGGTAAGGGAGGCGCTGTGCGGCAGAAAACGGTCGAAATAGCTGCTATCGAGCGTTGCGGTCTCGCCCGGCGCGAGCGACAGCACATGAGATTCTGTCGTTGGCGCACTCGGCGCCCGGACGCCGAGCGTCAGGGTCTTGACCTGCGCCTCGCCACCAGGATCGGTGACCAGCAGCCGGAGCTCGTGATCGCCGAGTGAGGCGCCGGTGAGTGGCAGGTCGAGGGACGTGCGATCCCCGGTGCCCAGCTCGATTTGCGACTCGGTGACGTCGGTGGTGATGCCGTCGCCGGTCAGCAGTTCGACCCGATAGGTGCCGGCGGGGCCGCGGACATTGTCGATCTCGACCAGCAGCCGCGACTCGTCGCCGAGGCGGAGGAAGCGCGGCGGGCTCAGGGTGACGACGACGGGATCGCGGACGGTGACATCGGCTTCCGCGTGGCCGACGGCGTCGGCGGTCCAGGCCATGGCCATCAGCCGCACGGTGCCGGCGAAATCCGGCATCTCGAACGCGACGGTGGCGGTACCGTCTTCATCCACCTTGACGATACCGGAATGCAGCGCCACCAGCACCGAGGTCGGGGGCGGCGTACCCAGCCGGGCAGCGGCACCGTCGCCGCCGGACCGCATGGCGCCCGGCGTCCCCTGGGTGGGGTCGATCAGCTGCCCGTAGAGGTCGCGGATATGCATGCCCAGCTGGCGCTGACCGAAGAACCAGCCATCGGGGTCGGGGGTCTCGAAGCCAGTGAGATTGAGGATGCCGAGATCGACGGCGGCCACCGCGACATAGGCCTGCTGGCCGGCAGCGAGATTGCCGAGTTGCACGGTCGCCTCGAAGGGCTGACGCGGCAGCGCCTCTTCCGGAGCTTCGATCGATACGTCAAGCACCCGATCACCCGGATCGACATCGGCGAAGGCGAGCCCGAGCGCCCGGGCGGGCATTCGCTTCTCGGCCGCATCGGCCGGCCGGTAGAGCAGCGCCGTCACATAGGCGCCCGGCCCCCAGTCGTCGGTGACGGCGAGCGGCACCGAAAGACCCTCGGCCGGCACCTCGACGGCCTGCATGTCGATGATGCGGTCGTCGACGACCAGCACCAGCGCGGTACCGGCGAATTGCGGATCGAGACGGAGGGTGGCGGTATCACCGGGGCGGTAGCTCTCCTTGTCGAGCGCCACCTGCAGCGTGTCCGGTGTATCGGATCCGGCATCGGCATAGTAGTAGCCGGCGTAGAACTCGTAGCTGGTGGAGGTCGGGCTGGGCCCGGTGCTTTCGAGCTCGATCCGGTAGCGGCCCCAGTCGACCGGGGCGCTCACCGTCACCGGACCAGCAGCGGTCGCGTCGACCATGCCGTTGGCGACTTCGCGGGTCGTGGTGACGGCCTCCCACTTCCAGCTGCCGTCGCGGCGGTACCACTGATAGCTGGTCTGCACCCGGGACAGCGTCCATCGCATCCCCGCCTCGGCCACGGTCCCGCCTTCCGGAGAGACCGCAATGACGTCGAAGCCCGCCTCGCTGCCCTCGGCGAGGCCGCTGGCCGTCTCGAACTGGGGCCTGATGCCGATGCGGATGCCATCGGCCTGCAGCGGCCGGCTGTAGCTGCGCTCGACCGTGCGGCCGTTGGTGTCGACCAGACGCAGGATGACCTGCGCCTCGAGGGGCCGCGTGGTCTGTTGCGGCTCCGGCAGCGCCACCTCGGCCACCACGGAGCCGCTATCGTCGGTGGTGCCGACGATGCCCAAGGGCTCCCGGATGCTCTCGATGGTGTCGTCGAGACGACCGAAGACATATCCCGGATAGCCGGCAAGGGTGGTGACGGGCCGAAGCACCGCATCCGCCTCGACGGCAAGGCCGGGGGCGGTCGCACCGTAGAGATAACGGGCGGTCAGCGGGACTTCCGTGACTTCGCCAGCGGCCAGCGGTCCTGCCGGCGGATCCAGCTCGAACGCCAGTCGCTCCGGCTCGAAGTCCTCGACGAGGAAGCTGACGGTGGCGAGCGGCGCCGCCTCGGGATCGGCGTGCAGCCGGATGCTCCAGGACCCGCGCATGGCGTTGTCGACCAGCGGTATCGCGGTGAAGTAGCCGCCGGCACCGCGGTCGTTCAGCACGTCCCGCGTGGCCACCACACCATCGGGGCGCTCGATCTCCATGCTGAGCGGCAGGTCGGTCACGGCACCGGCGTCGCCGTCGCGCAGCAGGGCTGTCAGGAAAACCGTTTCGCCGGGGCGATAGACGCCGCGCTCGGTGGTGGCAAAGAGGTCGAGCGGCCCCGGAGACGGGCGGCCATCGACGCCACGGTCGGTCAGATCGAACGCTGCCTTGGCGACGTCGAGAAAGGCATAGTCGCCCGCCGCCGTCTCCGCCACCAGCAGTTGCGGGGCGCGGCCGCCGGCGCCGCGTGCCAGCCCCGGCGCGAACACCGCCCGCCCATCGCCGTCGGTCACCGCCTCCCCAAGGATCTCGTTGTTCACGGCAACGAGGCGCACATTCACTCCGGAAACCGGTTCGGCGGTGGTCAGGGAGCGGATGAAGGCATGGACCCCGTCCTCGCCGGAGACGGAGGTGATCCCGAGATCGGTGACGATGAACCATTGCGTCGCCATCTCGCGCCAGAAGTCCTGCTGCGTCGCCGCGACCCGCGCGGTGATCACGTAGGCGCCCGGCTGCAGTTCGCCCAGCGCCTCCGTCACCGGAATGGCGGTGGTGGTCATGGCGTTGGCGGCGCCGCGCTCGAGATCGACCTGACCCTCCCAACTCAGCTCGCCGTGCTGGCTGGCGATATCCTCGGCGGAGTAACCATCGAGCGTACGCTGGAAGATGCCGTTGCGGACGGCCGTCGCTATGGAGCGGTCGCCGATGCGGTAGATGGCGACGTCGGCGGTATCGGCATTGACCGAGGTAATCGGCAGGCCGCCGCCGAGGCCGGCAGGCATGACATAGGCATTGTTGGCAAAGCCCACGAAGGGCGAGCGGTCCGGCACGTAGACGTCGAGGGCGACGTCGTCGCGCAGGCTCTCGCCGCTGGCGGCAGGCAGCCCGGCACGCAGCTTCAGGGCGTAGCGGCGGCCGTGTTCGACGCCGGCAAGGCAGATCTGGCTGTCCTCGGTCTCCACCGCAAGGCCCGGCCCGTCCGCCACCACATAGCCCCCGAGGTCGGTACTGGCGGGCGGCAGCGGCTCCGAAAAGACCACGCAGATGCGCGGCGTGGCCGCCTCCGCGTCCACCTCGTGCGACACCACGCGAAAGCCGTGTTCGGCAACGACCCGGTCGAGACGCGCCTGCAGGTCCGCATCGTCGGCAAGTGCCAACGTGGCGCGATAGGTGGCGATGGCCTCCGGCCACATCTCGCGCTGCTCGAGGCCCTGCGCCAGTGCCCGCAGTGCGGCGGCGGTTTCGTTCACAGTCTCCGACTGCAGGTAGGCATTGAGAGCGGCGTGGGTGGCAGTGGTCGCCAGCTCGTAGGCGCTGTTGCCCGCAGCCCGCTCGTCCTCTGCCCGCGACAGCGCCGCGTCGGCCAGCCGGATCCAGAGCCAGGGGTCATTGTCGACGATCGCCAGGGCCTGCCGGTAGGAGACCATGGCGCCGGCGGCATTGGCCTGCGCCACCGCCTCGTCACCGGCGGCAACGAGATCTGCGTAGGTGAGGCCCGGCGGCGGCGGATCGGACCGCGGCAGCAGGCCGGCAAATTCGCGTGCGCCCTCGATCAGGCCAAAGGCCGGAAACGGCAGTTCGTCCTGGCGGGCCACAGCGAGAGCGTCGGCGGCCGGGGTCATCTCCACGACCCCGGACAGGGCGCCCGCGAAGGGCACCGGATCGGCAGCCTGACCCTTCAGGAAGCACCAGCCCGCCTGCTCGTTGTAGGTGAAGGCCCGGCAGATGCGGTCATCGGCACAGGCCGCCTCGCAAGCTTCCGCGCCGACATCCTTCACTACGGAATAGTCGAAGCCGGGCAGATCCGTCCCGGGCAGCAGCGTAATGCTGCGCTCGGCGGCGCCGGCGGGAACGACTGCGAGAACGAGAAAAAGGGCGGCGCGAAGCCATCCGACCGACTGCAACAGCCGCGACATTATCTGGATCCCCTGCAGCCCCCTGCGCCCGCGATCATAGGGTGGCAGAGGCGGCGGGTAAAGCCGCCTGTTGGCCGATGTGCTCCCCGGACCGCCGCCGGCCTTGCTCTTGGCCAGAAAGGGCTATTCGGCCATTGCCGAGCATAGCTGCCGCACGGACTCCAGCGCCTGGAGGCCAGCCGGCGTCTGGTTCTCGGTGTTGAGCAGCGACCACAAGTTGTCGCGTTCCACCTGCTCCAGCGCGCAGCTGCAGTAGCGCTGGCAATAGGCGAGCGGCCGGTTGTTTTCGGCGCACCCGGTTTCGCAACTCCGGGTGAAGCTCGCGATGTTCCCGGCCAAGGTGGCCGGTTGCTGGACCTGCGCCAGCAGCTGCAAGCCGCCGAACAGCAGCGGCTGGTGCAGGAGGTAGATGACGAGGCTCCAGCGGCCGGCAACGACCAGCCACCTGCTCCAGCGACCGGCCCGCCAGCCCTCGACCAGCGCCCGCCAACGCGACGCCAGCAGCATGCGCATGGCGGCAAGGCCCAGCAGCACAAGGCCGAACCAGGGGAAGAAGGGCACGATGTCGGTGGTAGGAGGCGACTCATCCCAGAAGCCGATCCACGCCAGCCACCGGTCGCTGAACGCGGGGAAGACCAGCAGAGTCGGGGCGAGCAGGAAAACTGCGGCCAGTGCCAGCACCAGCCACACCGGGGCCCGCAGCAGCGGCAAGGCGCAGAGGGAGAACAGTGCGATGGCGTGCAGCACGCCGAAGAAAACGAAATAGTCGGGGAAGACGGCGTAGGTGCCGGCGCTGACCAGCAGCGCGGCGGCCAGCAGTACGGCGAATCGCCGCCAGAAGGCCGTCCAGCGGACGCCGCGGCCGTGCCCCAGCACCAAGGCAGCCCCCACCAGCAGGAGGAAGCTGGAAAGTATGCCTCGCTGGAAGGCTATCCAGCGAGGCTCCACCATCACATCGGTGGCAGTGAAACCTAGATAATACAGGTCCCAGGCGAGGTGGTAAGCGACCATGGCAAGGATGGCGAGGCCGCGGAAGAAGTCCAGCGCCTCGAACCGCGGCGGCCTGCCGGTGCCGGCGGTCGGCTGCATTGCTGGTGGCATCGTGGCATCTCCTGCGCTGGCATCGGACGCCGGCGCGCCCCTGCGCTAAAGAGCATAGCGGACAGCGTCCTGTCACTTCAGCGTCAGGCCATGGCCGGGCCGTGACAAATCCGGGCGAAGTACGCCCTGATCGGCCACGGGGGCACCCTCGAACAGCATCTGCTCGATACGCACGTGGTCATGAAACCACTCGAGATGGGCAAGGCGGGGAGCGGCGCAACAGACGGGCAGGTGCAGCGCCGGCGCCGTATGCGCCGACAGCGGCAATTCCGCGGCATCCGCCAGCGCAGCCGCTCGCAGGAAACCCGTGTAGCCGCAGCATCGCGTGGCATCGGCCTGCACCGCGTCGACGGCGCCCGCATCGATCATCCGCTTGAAGTAGAAGGGCTCGTAGCCATACTCGCCCGCGGCGATCTCCATGCCCGCTGGCCCGCGTTGCCGCAGCAGCCGCAGACCCTCGAGATCGTCGCTGGAAACCGGCTCCTCAAACCAGATGACTCCGAACGCCGCAGCCTGCTCCGCCATAAGCAGTGCCGGCTTCGGCGCGAATGCGCCATTGGCATCGATCATCAACGCTGCATCGCCGATGGCGTCCTTTGCCGCACGCATGCGCGCAACGTCCTGCTCCGGCCGGGCCCCGATCTTCATCTTCACGAAGCGGCAGCCGTCCTCGTGAACCCAGCCCCCGAGCTGGTCGCGCAGCCGAGCTTCCGTATAGGTGGTGAAGCCGCCGCTGCCGTAGATGGGGACGGCGGTCCGGGCAGCGCCCATCAGCTGCGCGAGGGAGACGCCCAGTAGCCGCGCCTTCAGATCCCAGAGGGCAACATCGAGCGCCGAGATGGCAGTGGCGGCGATCCCCCCCAAGCCTACATTCCGCACCTTGCCGACCATGGCCTGCCAAAGCCCCTCGGTGGCGAAGGCATCCTCCCCCCGCAGCACCGGGGCCAGCAACTCCTCGATGAGCGCTGCGGTGGCTGCGGCGGAATAGGTGTAGCCGAGGCCGGTGCAATCGCCGGCAGCCACCTCGGCCACCACCATGGTGGTGCTGTCCCACTCGAACGTCCCATCCGCCTCCGGCGCGTCTGTCGGCACCCGGTAAGCGCTGACAGTGACGCTGGAGATGGGCGTCTCGGGGCGCATGAAGCGCCTCCTCTAGATAACCTCGCGCACCTTGTCGGAGGCGACGGTGAGCGCGATCTTGCCGGCGTTGGGGGTGCCGCTCGCCAGCGACTTGGCGAACTGGGTCGCCTGCTTGACGCTGACCTTGGGCGGCATCGGCGGCTCGTGCGGATCGACGACCGCCTCGATGAGCATCGGTCCGCGCCGCGACAGTGCCCCGCGCAGCTGCTCGCCGCAACGCTCCGGGTCGTCGATGCAGACACTGTCGATGCCGAAGCCTTTTGCCACGGCGGCGAAATCGATCGGCTGCAGTTCGCACTCGTATTCCGGGTTACCGAGGAACACCATCTGCTCCCACTTGATCTGGCCGAGGGTGTTGTTCTTGATGACGATGATCTTGACGTCCAGCTGGTATTTCACGGTGGTCGCCAGCTCGCACATCAGCATGGCGAGGCCGCCGTCGCCGATGAAGCAGATCACCGGCCGATCAGGATAGGCAAGCGCGGCGGCGTTGGCGTAGGGCAGCGCGCAGGCCATGGTGGCGAGGTTGCCGGAGCAGGAGAACATCATGTCCTCGCGCATCGTAATATAGCGCGCGGCCCAGGTGGTGATGGTGCCGGAGTCGGTGGCGATGACGGCGTTGCCCGGGAGCAGCTTGTCGAGCTCGTGCGCGACCACCTGTGGCTTCATCGGCAGGTCACGCCGGGTGCCCCGCTCCTCCAGCAGTTCGCGCCAGTCCTTCATGCCCTGCTGGGCGTCCTCGAGGAAGGAGCGGTCCTGGCGGTGTTCGAGCTTGGGGAGCAGCAAGAGGATCACCTTGGCGCTGTCACCCACCAATGCCGCGTCCACTGGGTAGCGGAGCGACACGCGCTGCGGATCGAGCTCGACCTGCACGCATTTTGCCGAGCCGGGCTTCGGGTAGTATTCGATGTAGGGGAAGCTGGACCCGACGATGAGCAGCGTGTCGCAGTTCTCCAGCGCGTCCTGCGAGGGACCGGTGCCGAGCAGGCCGGAGCCGCCGGTGGTCAACGGGTGGTCGTCGGGCACCACGCCCTTGCCAAGCAGCGGCTTCACGATGGGGGCGCCGAGGCGCTCGGCGAGGGCGATCACCTCCTCGCGGGCCCCGAGCGCGCCGCGGCCGGCGAGAATGACCGTCTTCTTGCCCTCGTTGAGGATGGCGGCGGCGCGCGCCAGCTGATCCTCAGTCGGGACGTGCGCGCTCTCGCCCATGATGCTGGAGACGTGCTCCGGGACATTGCGCTTGGAGCGGGTGTCGGAGCCCATCTCGTGCGACTGCAGGTCGACCGGCATCGAGATGTGGGCGACGCCACGGCGCGCGATGGCGCTGCGGCAGGCGAGCTCGACCACGTTCTCCACATGGGCCGGGCCCATGATGCGGTTGTTGTAGACACAGACGTCCATGAACAGCTTGTCGAGCTCCACATCCTGCTGGGTGTGGGTGTTCAGCAGGTCGTGGAATTGCATGCCGGTGATGGCGAGGACCGGCTGGCCGTCGAGCTTGGCGTCGTAGAGCCCGTTCAGCAGGTGGACGCCGCCCGGACCAGAGGTGGCGAGGCAGACGCCGAGCTTGCCCGTCCACTTGGCGTGGGCACAGGCCATGAAGGCGGCCGCCTCCTCGTGCCGCACCTGGACGAAGCGGATCTCGTCCTGCCGCTGGCGCAGCGCCTCCATGATGCCGTTGATGCCATCACCGGGGATACCGAAGATCGTATCGACTCCCCAGTCGATCAGCGTCTGGACGAGAACGTCCGAGGCGGTGCTCTTGGCCATCATAGCCTCCCGTTTTTCTGTGTGCGTGGCGGACCGGCGAAGATCGAGGTCCGCGGGACTCAGCAGCCTAACCGCAGGGCTGCGCGATCGTTCCCGGCGGGGTGGAACTGGATGGGCCGGCCGCTCAGAGCCGGATCAGGTTCAGACCCGTCTCCGGATCGTGCCGCCTCGTCAGGTGCGGCGGGGCTTCGGTGATGATCACCTCGAGCGTCGGGCGGACGCGGGCCTCCTTCAGGTGGCCCGCGATTGCGCTGCCGTCGCGGCGGCCGAGCACGAGGTGGATGTGGATGGCCGGCTCGCCGCTCTCGTCGACGCCGATATCACCGTTCAGCGAGGCGACCTCGACCTGCTCCTCGACCGGGATCTCGAGATAATCCTTTTCGTTCCAGTCGAAGTAGGTGACCACGGCCTCCGAGAACGCACCGATAGCGGTGATCTGCGCTCCATTGAGCCGGTGCTCACGCGCCAGCGCCTTGATGCCCGCCATCACCTCGTCGCCGCTTTCAAAGATGGCGGCAATCGTCCGCAATCCCTGGTGCTCGTGCAGAACCTTGCTCATCATGTGAACTCTCCGTTGTCGTTGACGACGCCGAGCTGCCGCGCGGTGATCTCGGCGGCGTGCAATGTCCGCTTCCCGGATCCCTGCTCGATCTGCTCCCGGCAGCTGAAGCCGCTGGCGACGATCAGTTCGTTCCGATCCGCCTCCCGCACCGCCGGCAGCAAGGTGCGCTCGGCCAGTTGCATCGAGAGATCGTACTTGCCGCTCTCGAGGCCGAAGGACCCCGCCATGCCGCAGCAGCCGGAGGGCAGGACGCGCGGCTTCACCCCCACTGCCCGGAGCAGGTCGCACTCGCCGGCCTTGCCGATGATGGCGTGGTGGTTGCAGTGGAAATGCACCGTGGCCTCGCGGGTGGCGGACCCTGCCGGATCAGGCACTTGGCCGGCGAGGAAGTCGGAGAAATAATGCATCTGGGCGCTGAGCTTTTCGGCGCGGGGATCATCCGGTAACAGGTTCGGCAACTCGTCCTTGAAGGCGGCGACGCAGGCGGGTTCCAGGCCGACGATCGGCGTCCCCGCCTCGATCTCTTCCGCGAGGGCAGTAAAGGTCTGCCGCCACAGGCGCTTGGCGGCGCCCAGCATGCCCCAATCGTAGAGCGGCCGGCCGCAGCAGAGCGGGCGCCGGGGAATCGACACCTCCCAGCCCAGCGCTTCCAGGCTGCGGGTGGCGGCGATCGCCGTCGCTGGCCGAAAGAAATTGTTGAAGGTGTCGGGCCACAGCACGACCTGGCGGCCGCCGCCCCCCTGCTCTGGGCGATGCTGTCGGAACCAGCTGGTGAAGGACTGGTCGGCATAGCGCGGCAGGTCCCGCTCCTGCGCCACGTCCCCGGCCCATTTCGCGGCCGCCGAGATACCTGGGCCGTGCAGCAGGAAATTGGCAAGCCACGGCACCTTGCTGGCGAGACGCGACCACCAGTAGATCAGGCCCATGGAATAGGCCGAGCGCGGGCGCAGCCGCCCGGCATAGTAGTGCGAGCGAAACTCGGCCTTGTAGGTCGCCATGTCGACATTCACCGGGCAATCGCTCTTGCAGCCCTTGCAGGAAAGGCAGAGATCGAGCGCCTCCTCCACGCCCTCACTCTTCCATCCCTGCTCGATGGCGCCGCCGTGCAGCATCTCGAATAGCAACCGGGCCCGGCCGCGGGTGCTGTGCTTCTCTTCCATCGTGACCTGATAGCTCGGGCACATCACCTGGGCGCCGGGATCGCCGCGCCGGCACTTGCCGACGCCCACGCAGCGCTCCATCGCACCGGCGAAGCCGCCGTCCTCGGCGAACGCGAAATGGGTCTTCAGCGCCGGGGGCTGATAGCTCGGCCCGAGGCGCAGGTTGGAGGTGATCGGGTACGGATCGACGACCATTCCCGGGTTCATCTTCCCATCGGGGTCCCAGATCGCCTTGAACTCCCGAAATGCCTGGAGCATTTCCGGCCCATACATCTTTTCCAGCAGTTCCGCCCGGCCCTGTCCGTCGCCATGCTCCCCGGAGAGCGAGCCGCCATGGCGGACCACGAGGTCGGCAGCTTCGTCCAGAAAGCGCCGCCACTGCTCGATGCCCGGCTCGGACTTGAGATCGAAGCTGACGCGGCAGTGGACGAGGCCGTCGCCGAAATGGCCATACATCGGCGACTCGTAGCCGTACTTGGTGTAGAGCGCGCGGAGCGCCCGCAAGTAGTCGCCGAGCCGCTCGCGCGGGACCGCCGTATCCTCCCACCCCTCCCAGGCCTCCGGCCGGTCCGGCACGTAAGCCGTGGCCGGCAATCCCGCCTCGCGCACCCGCCAGACCTTCTCCTGCGTCTCCGGATCACGCACCAGGCGCGCATGTACATGCGGATTGGCAGCGAAGTGGTCGGCAAGGCTCTTGCCCTTCTCCTCGGCCGCCTGCAGCGTCTCGGCACCGAACTCCACGACCAGCCAGTCATGGCCCTTGGGCAGGATTTCCAGCTTTTCCGTGTGCAGGTCCTTGCGCTGCATGTCGTCGACCAGGGTGGCGTCGATGCCTTCGATGGCCCGCGGCCCGAACTCCAGCACCTCGGGTACGGCGTCGGCAGCCTTATCGATACCCTTGAAGCCCAGGATCACCAGCACACGCTCCCTGGGGCTGGGCGCCAGCCGGAGCTCCGCCTCGAGCACCGTCACGCAGGTCCCCTCGGTGCCGACCAGCGCCTTCGCCACGTCGAAGCCGTTCTCGGGAAGCAGCTTGTCGAGATCGGCAAAGCCGGAGACCCGACGTGGGAGAGTTGGAAAGCGGGCGCGGATGAGAGCGGCGTAGCGGGCGCGGAAGTCGTCCAGCCGACGGTAGATTTCCGCCCGCTCTCCGCCCGCCTTCAGTATGTCCTTGAACTCCCGATCAGTGGTCGGGCCGACCTGCAGCTCGAGACCGCCATAGGTCAGGATGCGCAGGCCGAGCACGTTGTCGGCGGTGCGGCCGTAGGCGACGGAGTGCACGCCGCACGAATTGTTGCCGATCATCCCGCCAATGGTGTTGTGGTCGTGGGTGGAAGGATCGGGGCCGAAGGTGAGCCCGTGCACCTCGGCGGCGTCCCGGAGATCGTCCAGCACACAGCCGGGTTCCACGGACGTCGTACGGGCCTCGGGGTCGATGGCGACGATGCCGTTGAGGTACTTCGAGAAGTCGATGATGACGGCGGTGTTGGTGGCCTGGCCGACAAGGCTGGTTCCCGCGCCCCGCGAGGTGATGGGGACGCCATGGCTGCGGCAGATTTCAACGCAGCGGCGAACATCGTCGGTGGTTTTCGGGACGACCACGCCGGTGGGGACCTGCCGGTAGTTGGAGGCGTCCGTGGCATAGAGAGCACGATCGCTCCGCCCGAAGCGAACTTCCCCGGCCAGCGCCTCCGACAGCTCCGCAAACAACGCTCCGCCCGCGCCGGTGGATGGCACATGGACAGCAGCGGCGCGGCCTGATGGCGCTTTCCTGACGATGCGATGCCCGCTTCCGTCCGAGCGAGCGCCGGACCCTGTCAGCCTCCTGCTGTGGCGCATGGCCTCCCTCCCGCTTCGGTGGCCAACGCCACAGCCGGCGGATGGTTCAGCCGGCATTTCAGGTCGCGCCGGCGGGTGGAACCGGGCGTGCAAGAGGTCCGTTCCGGAGCGACTGCGATGCCACAAACCCGAGGCAGACCGATGAGCCATGCAACGCAAACTCCACGAACCGCAGTGGTCACGGGGGCCTCCGCCGGCGTAGGACGCGCCATCGCAGTGGCGCTCGGCCGGCGCGGCTGGAAGGTCGCTCTGCTCGCCCGCGGGATCGATGGACTTGCGGGTGCGCGTCAGGACGTTGAGGAGGTCGGCGGCAGTGGCCTCGTGATCCCTACCGACGTCGCGGATCCCGGTGCCGTCTTCGCCGCGGCGCAGCGGGCGGAAGACGAGCTGGGCCCGGTGGAGCTATGGGTGAACAATGCCATGGTTACCGTGTTCTCGGAGTTCGCGGACCTGTCGCCCGAGGAGTTCCGGCGCGTGACGGAGGTGACCTATCTCGGACAGGTGCACGGGACCATGGCGGCCCTGCGGCATATGCAGCCGCGCGATCGCGGGACCATCGTCCAGATGGGTTCCGCCCTCGCCTACCGCTCGATCCCGCTGCAATCGGCCTATTGCGGGGCCAAGGCGGCAATCCGCGGCTTTACCGATTCCCTGCGCTCTGAACTCGAACACCAGCAGAGCGGCATCCACCTGACGATGGTGCATCTGCCGGCTGTCAACACACCGCAATTCGACTGGTCGAGAAGTCACCTGAAACACCGCCCGATGCCAGTCCCGCCCATCCATGAGCCCGAGGTCGTGGCCGAGGAAGTGATGAAGGCGGTGGAGACGCGGCCCCGAGAACTGTGGATCGGTGATGCCGTGCCCAAGGCGATCCTCGGCACCATGCTGGCACCCGGCCAGCTCGACAAGATGCTCGCGACCAAGGCGTATGAGGGCCAGGTGACGGACAAGCCGGCGGATCAGGATCGCGAGGACAATCTGTTTTCGCCGTTGCCCGGCGACCACGGCAGTCGCGGCAGGTTCAGCGACAGCGCCCGGCAGAGCGTGCGCTCCTACCGCCCGCAGGTGGTGCGCGCCGCCGTGCTTGCTGCCGGGGTCCTCGGCAGTGCTGCCCTCGGTGCCATCGCTGCGGGTCGCCGCCGCAGGTAGGGCCGGAACAGGCGGCCGCGTCCGAACCCGCCGGGAACGAGGGGGCGGCCTTGCCGTTGCCCATCTTGGGTCGCCGCCAGCGGCGACATCGACGTCCTGCGACGAAACAGGAGGAATGAAATGGGTTTCTGGCTTCTGCTGCTCCTCATCGTATTCCTGGTAGCCGCCTTGCCCACCTACCCCTACAGCCGCGGCTGGGGTTATGGTCCCGCCGGCATCATCGTGCTGCTGCTGCTGATGTGGCTGCTGGCCGTGTGGCTCGGCTGGATCGCCTTCGCCTTCCCCTGGATCGGCCCGACGCCGGCGGTCTAGCCGTCGACAAGGTCGGCCACAGCCTGCAACGCCGCGCCAAAAGGAGCGCCATGCTCGACCTGTGGTACAAGAACAGCATCATCTACAGCCTCAATGTCGGGACCTTCGCCGATGCGAATGGTGACGGGGTCGGAGACTTCGCCGGGCTCCGCTCGCGCCTGGACCATCTCAATTGGCTGGGCGTCAACTGCATCTGGCTGCAACCCTTCTATCCCAGTCCCCGGCTGGACTACGGCTACGACGTCACAGACTATTACGACATCAACGACCGGAACGGGACGTTCGGGGAATTCGTGGAGTTTGCCCGGCAGGCGCGGGAGCGCGGCATACGGATCCTGATCGACCTGCCGGCCAATCATACTTCGGACCAGCATCCATGGTTTCAGCAGGCCCGTTCCGATCCCCAGTCGCGGTATCGGGACTACTACCTCTGGTCGGAGAGCGAGCCTGCCGCCACGGACGAGGGTATGGCCTTCCCCGGCTTCCAGGAGCGTGTCTGGACCTACGACGAGACAGCGGAGGCGTGGTACTTTCATCGCTTCTACGCCCACCAGCCGGACCTCAGCATCATGAATCCGATGGTGCGGGAGGAGATCAAGCGGGTGATGGGCTTCTGGCTCGAGCTCGGCGTGGCGGGCTTTCGCATGGACGCGACCCACTTCCTGCTGGACGAGGATCGGCCCGACGGCACGTCCATTCGTCACTATGAGTTCCTTGGTGAGTTCCGGGAGTTCCTGTCGTGGCGAAAGGGCGACGCGGTGATGCTGGCTGAGGCGAATGTCGAACCGGACGAGCTCGCCGAGTTCATCGGCCCGACGCGGATGCAGATGGCCTTCGCTTTCCTCATGAACCAGCACCTGTTTCTGTCTCTCGCGCGAGGGACTGCCAAGCCGCTAGCCAAAATGCTGTCGGAGCAAACAGATCTCGGGCAGACGGGCCAGTACGCGCAGTTCCTCCGGAACCACGACGAGCTCGACCTGGGCCGGCTGAGCGAAGAGGAACGGCAGGACGTCTTCCGCGCCTTTGCACCGGAGCCCGAGATGCAGATTTTCGGCCGCGGCATCAGGCGGCGGCTCGCGCCGATGCTGGGCGGAAACCGCAGGCGCATGGAACTGGCCAACAGCCTGATGTTCTCGATGCCCGGTTCACCCGTCATCTACTATGGCGACGAGATCGGCATGGGCGACGATCTTTCGCTCGAGGAGCGATGGCCGGTGCGAACCGTCATGCAATGGTCGGGGGAGCCCGGCGGGGGCTTTTCCAGCGCGCCGCCGGCGGAGTTCGTGCACCCGGTCGTGGAGGAGGGTGAGTTCGGAGCCGGCGTTGTCAACGTGGAAGAGCAACGCCGGGACCCCAACTCACTGCTCAACTGGACTCGCCAATTGTGCGACGTGCGCAAATCGTGCCCGGAAGTGGGGTGGGGCCGCCCCGAACTGGTCGGCGTCGACAACGATGCCGTGCTGGCGCACCGGTACCGGTGGCGGGGCAGCCACGTCCTGCTGGTGCACAATCTGCATGACCGCGCCTGCCGCGTCTCGCTCGACCTGATGCCCGAGGAGCGGGGTGAACTGGTCGACCTGTTCGGAAACCAGGTCTATCCGCCGGAGTCGGGAAACAGCCGCACCATCGAGCTCGACGGCTACGGTTATCGCTGGTTCCGCGCCCGGTGCTGAGGAAGGGCGCCGCTCTTGCAGCGGCGGCTCCGATAGCCGCGGTCGTAAACTTACCGTGCGCGGAGGCAGGTGCGGGAACGAACCGGATGCCACCCAGTTGGCTCCGGGCAGGACCGCCGAACGTGGTCCCCCTACCCCAAGCAGGAGAAATGCCATGATGACCTCAGTCATCCCACTCACCCGCCTTGCGCGGGCCGCTGGCGTTGCCGCACTCTTAGCGGGTACGGCCTTCGTTGCACCCGCCATCGCTCAGGACAACCAGACCCAGTCGGAGCAGGCGGATACCGGGACGACGTCCTCACCGGCCGGCACCGGGGAGAGCGGAGAAGCGGGACAGAACGTGCTGCTGGCGACGGTGAACGGCGTCGAGATTCGCCAGTCGGACATCACGCAGGTCATATCTTCGCTGCCACCGCAGATGCGCCAGTTGCCCCCGGAGATGGTTGTCTCGATGGCCGTCGATCAGGTGGTGACGCAGGAGCTGTTTCTTGAACAGGCGCGCTCGCAGGATCTCGGCAATGATCCGGAGGTCCGGAGCCTGGTCGAACCGCTGATCGAGCAGCTGACGGAACAGGCGATGGTGCAGGTGTGGCTGTCGCGCCAGTTCGAAGAGGAAGTCGACGAAGCCAGGCTGCAGGAGGCGTTTTCCCAGTTCGAGGAGGCCAACCCGGATTCCGAGGTGACCTTCGAGCAGGCGCGTCCGCAACTTGAGCAGGCGGTGCGCCGCGCGGTTCTTGCCGAGCTGACTGCCAGCCTGAGCGAAGGCGCTGACATTGTTTTCTACGATGCCAGCGGGGCACCGGTCGATCCCGCAGCTTCCGCCGAAGGTGGCCAAACCGGCGGGGGGCAGGACGGCAATGCCGGCGCAGCCGATGCCGATGCCAACGCCGATGCCGATGCCGAAGGCAGCAGCCAGTAGCGACCCTTCCGGCGAGGGAGGCCACTCCCTCGCCGATCCATTCGCCGCCGCGGTTGAACCCCGCCCGCGCCACCTCTCCCCGGTCCGAGCAGTGCGGTACGCGGGACCAATCCCGCACCCACACCGCCGACCAGGCACACAGCCATGTTATCCGGCGTCGCTGGAACGGCGCCCGCTGCCCGCCGTTCCCCTCCTGCTCCTGCTGCAGATGCACCGCATCTCGCCTCCATCGAGAGGCCAGGGGACCAACCTGAAAGAGGAGAATAAGGCTATGAAGACCAATCCTATCCTTCGTTGTGCCAGCATCGGCGTCATCGCTCTTGGCCTCGCCGTTGCGCCCGTCGCCGCTCAGGACAGCGACTTCGGCACCTGGGACGCCAATGCCGACGCCGGCCTCGACATGGAGGAATTCGGCACCGGGTTCGGCGAAGCCGGAACCTATGGCACCTGGGATACCGACAGTGACGACTGCGTTTCCACCGCCGAGTTCAACGCCGGCATCGGCGAGAACACCGCGGCGTTCGAAGAGCAGTTCGGCGCCAACACCTATGGCGAGTGGGACGCCAACGCCGACGCATGCCTGTCCGAGGACGAGTTCACCGAGGGCGTCTACAGCTCCTATGACGTCGACGACGACAAGGTGCTGACGCCGGACGAGTTCGGTGCGCGTCCGGGGGACCTGGGTGAAGAGGGCTGGTTCGACTTCTAAGAAGCCCACCGAAGGGGCGCGCCACGCCGGCGCGTCCCCCCGCCCGCGCCGGGCCCCCGGCTATGGCCTTTGGGGCGTTGGCGCCGCCCTAAATATGGGTGAGAGACGGCAGGACTGCACCGCCGCCGGCTTCGTTTCGAGAGCCGCTCAAGCTCCCGATGTTTGCCGTGACAGGTCCTCGGAGATCCTGCGTCGCTCCCGGCGGGAGCGAATTTGTTGCGTGCCGCCGTCTTGCGGCTCCAGCAGCCAGCGTTGATCCTTCACCTCGAGCTGGAAGCGACGGCGGGCACCGACCAGCAGGTCGTCAGAGGCATAGTCCGCAACCACCTGGATCTGCGCGATGATCGGTCCGGCCATTTTCTCCAGCACAGCTTCCAAGCGGCCCCTGCCATCCACGGCGCGCTCGAGAAGCTCGCGATAGCTGCCGATATCCATGTAGTCGCCGGAGGCGAGCGGCCCCTGGTGGGTGAGCGCCTTGGGGTCGGACGGGAGCTCCACCTCCCCCCGGCTTTCGATGTCGGTGACCGTGCACCACCAGCTGTCCTCATGCGCTTCGACCGAGGCAAGGATGCTTTCGACATAGATTGCGTCCGAACTCATGTTGCTGACCAGACACCGGGCCTCGAGATCGACGCCGGCCCCGCGATTGATGACGATCTTCGAGCGCGTCTGACGCCGGTAGCTGTACAGGAATACCTGCAGGTAGATGATCCAGACGGCCAGCATCCCCAGGCTGACAAGCAGCGACAAGACCTCGACGTTCTGGCTGATCCAGTCCGGCATCTGTGATTGATCCGCAAAATTGGCACTGCCGACCAACGTTCACTCGCGAGGGGGGTTGCCGATCATCGCTACGCGTGGCTGGTACCTGCCATGCCTGGCTGCTGCAGCGGATTATCCCATCATGCCTCGCCGCTGCCTGCCCCGAGCGCGCGGCGCCCGCAAGCGGATGGACAGCCGTTCTGCTTGAACTGCACCGGCGCTCTCGCTATTAGCAAATCATTGCACGGACCCGGTCTGCATCCGGGTGGCTTCTCCGAGCGCCCATCCCTCGGCAACCGAGCTGGCAGACGCCCGCGTCTCCCCACAATGCCATGACAGACGAAGCCACGCCCGCGGCCGGGCAGGAGCACCTGCGGAGCGGCGCCAGTCCGACGGCCGTCATGTCCTGCTGGGGACCGCTGAGGCACCCACGCCTTCCTCACGGCCGCGGCGAAAGCAAGGGAAACCGATGATGGATGACAAGGAGCTGCTGCTCGTTCAACGCTACCGCCCACGGGTGGAGGAGATGCTGCGGGAACTACTCGACCTGCAGCAGCAGACCGAGGACAACCGCGCCCCGGTTGCGCTCGACCAGCAAAGCGTCGGCAGGGTCTCGCGCATCGATGCGCTGCATGGGCAGGCCATGGCGGCGGCCTCCGATCGTCGACGGACGATCATGATCGCCCGTCTGCGACGGACGCTCGCGCGGATGGAAGAGGGTGAGTTCGGCTTCTGCACCGCATGCGGGGAGCGGATAGCCGATGGCCGGCTGGATGCCGATCCCTCCAGTCATACCTGCGTCAACTGCGCCAATCTGGCCGGTCGCTAGTGTCCGGCGCAAGTTCGACACCGCAGGGCTTTGCCAGGTCCATGCCGGATGCTGGTTCCGGAAGGTCGAGTACGGCAGAAGCGACGCCATTGGTGCCGGGCTCCTGCCCAGTCTGCCGCTCCGCGCAAGTCCGGCGCCTCGCCACCGTCGCACAGCGGCGCTACTGGCGGTGCGCAAGCTGCGATGCAGCCTTCCTCGACCCACTCGATTACCTGCCGCGCCACGAGGAGCATGCGCACTACCGGACGCATGAGAACCACCCGCAGGATCCACGGTACCGCCGCTTCCTTTCGAGACTGGCGGCGCCGTTGCTGAAGCGGCTGCCGCCCGGTTCCGAAGGGTTGGACTATGGCTGCGGCCCGGGCCCTGCCCTTGCCGCAATGCTGACGGAAGCGGGGCATCGGATGTCGCTCTACGACCCCCTCTTCTTCCCGGATGCAACGCCGCTGGGACACCAGTACGATTTCGTCACCTGTTCCGAGACCGCGGAGCACTTCCATCATCCAGCGGCGGAGTTCGGGCGACTGACGCGGCTGATCCGGCCGGGCGGCTGGCTCGGCCTGATGACCAGCTTCTGCCCTGACGACGCTGCCTTTCCCGGATGGCACTACCTGCTCGATCCCACCCATGTGGTCTTCTACCGCGAAAGCACGCTCCGGCATCTGGCGACGTCCTACGGCTGGCCGCTGACTTCTCCGGCGAACAATGTCGCCCTGCTGCAGAAACCCGTGGAGCACGACGCATGACCCGCTGGCTGCACGAGCTTCGGCTGCGGGCGGTGCTGGAGGCGGTCCAGCGCAGTGGCGCCAGGACTGTCGCAGACCTCGGCTGCGGCGACGGCGATCTGCTTGTGCGCATGGCGCAGGCGCCGCAGCTCGAGCGGATCGTGGGCATCGACATCTGCGAGGCCTCCCTGCACCGCCTTCGACAGCGGCTCGCCCGGCTTCCGGGCCGGGCGGTCGCCGAGGTCGAGCTGGTCCATGGGTCGATCGTCGCTGACGGCCCGGTTCGGTCCAGTCACGACTGTGCCGTTCTCGTCGAGACGATCGAGCACCTGGAGCCGGGCCTGCTTTCGCGGCTGGAGCGAACGCTGTTCCTGCAGATGCGGCCGCGGACCATTGTCGTCACCACGCCCAACGCCGAGTTCAACCACCTGCTCGGCGTGCCTCCCCATCGCTTTCGCCACCCGGACCACCGTTTTGAATGGGACCGGCCATCCTTCCGCCGCTGGGCAAGCAGTGCCGCCCGGCGCCACGGCTATTACGTGACCTGCGAGGACATTGCCGGCAACCATCCCCGCCTCGGCGGCGCCAGCCAGATGGCTGTCTTCGCGGCCGGCGATGCTTCGTCGCTGGCCGCCTAGCATGACGGGGAAGCTGAAACGGACATGAGCATCGACGAGACCGACGAACCCGCCAGTCTCGCCGCCTGCCTGAGGAGCATTGCCGAGACCCTCACAAGCACCGGCGAGAGGTTGAGGCATCTACCGGGCGCTCGCCGGGGCCGCCGTCACAGCTGCTGCCGGGTGCAGCGGTAGCCGAACGGCCCGGGGGTCGATGCCTCACCGGCCGCCGCCGCCGCCGGCCTTCGCAAGGTAGCGCGGCAGTTGGCTCTCGAAGTCCGGGAAGTAGGAGGAGATGATGCTCACATCGAACGAGGCCATGATCGCCTCCTGCGGCTCGCGGTCGAGCAGGAAGCGGAAGGCAGCCCGTACGAGCTCCTCCGCGTCACTCGTGCCGCCGGTGGTCGGCGCGGGAGAGGCTGACTTCGTGGCGTTGCCGCCGCTGCTCTCCCGCTAGCGTGACTTCGAACACGAGCGGGTCGGCGTGACCGATTTGCGCTATCTCGATCATGATTTCTCCTCGTAGAATGCATGGATTCGGTGCCGCGGCCGAATCGCGGCCGACAACGCAGGAGGCTGGGAACCTGGCTCCCCTCACGAGCATGCGACCGAGCATAGTGCTGTTCGACATGGACGGAACCATGGTGTCGCACGTCAACCCGCGCGTGCTTCGGCTGCTCGAGCGACTGGACGACACCGGACACCACGTCGCCCGCATCCTGGCCTGGCGGCCGCTGGGCAGATCGTCCCCCGAGCGCCCGGGCCGCAGCAGCGGCAGGCGGCCGCGCCTCCTGGTGCACCGGGCGATGCACAGGCTGCGCCGGAAGCACGTGGCCCAGATCGTGCGCCCATGCCCGGGAGTCCGTGCCGTGCTCGAGCTGCTGCGAAAGCAGGGGATCCCCATGGGCATAGTCAGCAACGGCATGGGAAAGGGCTATGGGCACGACGTGCTGAGGGCTTTCGAGCTCGAGCATTTCTTCGATGTGATGGTCTTCCGCGAGGACGTGGCGCGGGGCAAGCCGCACCCGGATCCGCTGCTCCGCGCCCTCGAGGGCCTCGGGAGAGAAGTCTCGCCGAACGACGTCATCTGGTACGTCGGGGACCAGCGGAAGGACGTGGTGGCGGCGCTCCGCGTGTCGGAGACGGGGCCGCAGGTGCGGCCGATCGCCTGCGGCATCCGCGCCTCGCTGGCCATCGTCGAGCATGGTCTCGGGGCCGACCACATCATGCTGACGATGGACGATCTGCGCGTCGCGCTGTTGCGGCTGTTCGGGACCGGAGCCGCCACCGATGTGCCGGCGCCGGAAGTGCCCACAGGCGCTCGCACCGACGCCTACAGCCCGATCTGAAGAGTCAGCCACCAGCCGCCTCATCCATGTCTTCGAGGGCCGGATCATACCGACCGATCGAGCTCACGCGAAAGGGGGCCGCCTGCTCGCCCCGTCGGCACGCACCCTTCGCAGCGCAGATCTCATCCGCTTCTCGAGTGACGACACCCGCCCCCTCACGTTCAGGCGGCACCTTCGGACGGCATCACCCGGAGCGGCGGCATGGCCATGGGCGAGCTGGCGGGGGCGCCGTCAGGCTACCAACCGCGTCGCGCCGCTAGTCGACCCAAAGCCCGCGCGCCCGGTGCCAGTCCTCCAGTGTGACATCGGGGTAGGTGTCATGGCACTGGTCGTCGGGGCCGATCTCGGGCTCCACCCAGGGGGCCTTCGAAGCGAGCATCATGTGGACGTGCGACGGCGCTTTCGGCAGTTCGCTGTCGATGGCCGAGGCAAAGGGATGGAAGAGGTCCGGATATTCGGGGCTGAACACCCAGAGGGCGCTGGCGCAGGCAGCGCAGAAATGCCGTTCGCCGGAGCTGATGCGGCAGCCGCCATGACCGTCCGCGAGTTGCGCGTGATAGACGGTGGTCTCACCCTGCTGCCGGAGAGTCCGCCTGTCCGCATGCAGATTGATGGCAAAGCCGCCGCCACCCGCAGTCTTTCGGCAGATCGAGCAGTAGCAGCGCAAGAAGGGAACGGCGGCGTGGCTGTCGGCGGCGAATTGCACCCTGCCGCAGCGACAGGAGCCTTGAAGGGTCAGGGGCATGGTGTCCTCGTCCTGGTGAGGGCGTTCGCATTTGCCACCAGCCTAAGGTGCTGCGCCTGGAACTGAAACCCCCGGGCTGTTGGCTCCGAGCCAGCAGGGGCCGGCGAAATCTTCCCCGGCGCCGCCCGATCATGTACACCGACAGCATCGTTGCCTGCCGCTCGTGCTGCGCGCACCCGGCAGGTCACGTCAGCTGTCATTCCGATCGAGCCTCCCCATCATGCATCCTCCGCTCCGCGAGCGCCTCCGCTCCCTGGTCGAGTCGCCCGGCTTCGAGCGCCTCATCATCGCGCTCATCATCGTCAACGCCGTCACCCTCGGCCTCGAGACCAGCGAAGCGGCGATGGCGGCGGCGGGACCGCTGCTGATCGCCCTCGATCGCGCCATCCTCACGGTGTTCGTCATCGAACTCGCGATCCGGTTCTACGTCCGCCGGCTCGCCTTCTTCCGCGACCCGTGGCGCGTCTTCGACCTGATCGTCGTCGGCATCGCGGTGCTGCCGGCAACCGGCAACCTCTCGATCCTGCGGGCCTTCCGGATCCTGCGGGTGTTGCGGCTGGTCGGCACCATCCCCTCGATGCGCCGCGTCGTCGCCGGGCTGATGAACGCGATCCCCGGCATGGGGTCCATCGTGCTGCTGCTGGCGCTGATCTTCTACGTCTTCGCGGTGATGGCGACCAAGCTCTTCGGCGCCAGCTTCCCCGAATGGTTCGGATCCGTCGGCGCCTCGGCCTACTCGCTGTTCCAGATCATGACCCTCGAGAGCTGGTCGATGGGGATCGTCCGGCCGGTCATGGAGGCCTACCCCTACGCCTGGGCCTTCTTCGTCCCCTTCATCGTCATCACCAGCTTCGCGGTCCTCAACCTCTTCGTCGGCATCATCGTCGACGCCATGCAGACCCAGCACCTCTCCGATGCCCATGCCGAGCGCGAAGCGATGATGAGCGAAACCGGCACCGTGCTCGAGGAGGTCCGGGCGCTGCGGGCTGAACTCGCGCAACTGCGGGAGGAGGTGGGGCGGCGGTAGGGGTGTGGGGGTGCAGAGGCGCTGCAACGTGGCTCCGCTCACGACAGCTGGTACGCCAGGCGGGCGCACCAGAGTGCCTTGTCAAACCCTGCAGAGTCCCTCACGCTGGAAGGGAGGGGTGGCGGAGAGAGAGTCAGGACACTAGTGGCTGATCCTGCGGCTCTCCGAGCACCATGTGCGGCGGACAGACAGGAGGACAGACGTTTGCCTCGACAGATCCCGTAGGGAGACCTTCTTCCGGCTCGGATGGGATTTGCATCGGCGTTGGCTGCGGCACCATCAAGTCCCACCATGCGCCGCACCCCTTGATCAGCGACGTCCTTCTCCGGCAGGGCCTTGCCCAACTCTAGGCCGGTCAACGCTCAGCTTAGCCGCTGGCCATTAGCGCCGAAGAGATGGACGAGGTTCATGTCTGGCATCACCTTCAGCGTCGCTCCGGGCCTGACGTCGATCCGCTCGCGAAAGACACCACTGATCTGCTGGTTGCCGGCCTTGGCGATGACCTGCGTTTCGGCGCCCGTAGGCTCAACTATCACCACCTGAATCTCGACGCCCCCGGGATCAAGGCGCAGATGCTCCGGTCGGATGCCGTAAGTAGTCGCTTCTCCGGCTCCCTGGGGCACAGGAAACAAGACGCCGTCCGCCGTTCTGAAACCTTCAGAGGTCATTGCGCCACTGATAAAGTTCATGGAAGGCGACCCGATAAATCCCGCCACAAAGGTGTTTTCTGGCCGGTCATAGAGCTCGAGCGGGGTGCCCATCTGTTCGATGACACCGTCTTTCATCACCACGATCTTGTCGGCCATCGTCATTGCCTCCACCTGATCATGTGTCACATAGATCGTTGTCGTCCGGAGCCGCTGGTGCAACTCCTTGATCTCCGCACGCATCTGAACGCGCAGCTTGGCGTCGAGGTTGGAGAGGGGCTCGTCGAACAGGAACACCTGCGGGTCACGAACGATCGCCCGCCCCATAGCGACGCGCTGGCGCTGGCCGCCGGACAACTGCCGCGGGTGGCGGTCGAGCAATGTCTCCAGGCCCAGAATCTCTGCAGCCCGATTCACCTTCGACTGGATTTCGGTCTTTGGCACCCGCTGGAGCCGCAATGAGAAGCCCATATTCTGCGCCACAGTCATGTGGGGGTAGAGCGCATAGTTCTGGAACACCATCGCGATGTCGCGCTGCTTGGGCGGAAGATCGTTGACGATCCGGTCGCCGATCTGGATCTCTCCGGATGTGATGTCCTCAAGACCTGCTATCATGCGCAGCAGCGTGGACTTGCCGCAGCCCGAAGGCCCCACGAGCACTACGAACTCCCCGTCTTCGATGTCGATCGACACACCCTTTAGGACCTCGACGGAGCCGTAGTATTTTCCTGCGCCCTTGATCGATACACGTGCCATCACCGGCCCCTAAGCTTTCATATTAAGGTGCTTCCCCGAAACCTTGCAGGCGACGACGCCCACCGGCTTCAGCGAAAATCCTCGAATGCCCTCTTGATCGTCTCGGGCGGTCTGTTGGGTACCGTCAGCGACGATGTTCGTAGCTCCCCGCCACGAATATCGGGACGCTCGCCCATGAGGGTGTAAAGCGCGGATTCGGGTCCGCGATCGACGAACTCAACGACCGGCAGGAGCTGACGGGCGGCCGCCAGGGCCAGTGCCCATGGTTGTTCAGAAGTATTGTGCAGGATCACTTCGACGCCTGCGGCCGAGGCCATGTCCAGGATTCGAAGGCACTCGGTAATCCCGCCGGCCCAGGCCACGTCCGGCTGCAGGACGTCCACCAGTCCTTCGCGCAGCAGTTCGTGGCAGTCGGAGCGGGAATAGCAGAAGTTGCCGAGGGCGAGACGAATGCTGTCTCCAGCGCTCTGCCTTATCGTGCGGTAGCCATCGAGATCGTTCGGCGGCAGCGGATCCTCAATCCAGTGCAGTCGGCTATCCGCCGCCGCCTCGGCGAAGCGCAACGTGTATTCTGCGTCCCAGGCCATGAAGGCATCAAGGGTCACTTTACGACGGGGACCGGCTGCGTCGCGGAAGCCTTTGATCAATTCCACGTTGCCAGCAAAGCCGGCGTCGCCCGCCTCTGGGCCGTAGGGCATGGCTGCCTTGAGGCCCCACCAATCCTCTCCAGCCAAGTCCTCCGGGCGCGAGGTCGTGGCGTAGACGGCCAAGCTTTCGTGCCGGGCTCCGCCGAGCAGGTCCAGCAACGAGCGGCCCTCAATCCTGCCTCGCAGGTCCCAAAGGGCGATATCAATTGCCGCCACCGCCATCATGGCGAATCCGGAACGATCGATAGGCAGGAGCGAGAGGGTCATCTGCTCCCAAAGTTCACTGAGGTCGTCGACGCTGCGGTTCTCAACGAGCTTTGACAGGTGCGCAGAGATGATGAGTGCAGTGATCTCACCGCCGTTTGTGCACGACCAACCGATGGCACCGTCTTCGGACTCGATGCGCACGAAAGTTTTCTTGCTCGGCCACATCCAGCTCGCGCGCCGATCCGCGTATTCGGGCCAGCGCGACATCGGAGAGGCTACGCGTCCAGTCTGCAGCGCCTGCGTCTGAAAGCCCACGTCGGCTGCCATCGCCTTTACGGATGCAATTTTCATCCTTTAACGGCTCCCTGGAGCAGACCCCGCGTGAAATATCGCTGGCCGAAGAAGAAGATGACGAGGATCGGCATCGCCACGATCGAAGCGGCCGCGCCCACGCGGTTGAATTCGAGAGAGAAGTAGTCGACGAAGCTGGCGAGCCCGATGGTCACCGTCTTGCTCGCGTTGCTCTCGATGAGGATGGAGGCGAAGGCGAACTCGGACCAGGCGCCGACGAAGTGCCACATGGCGGCGGTGATCAGCGCGGGCGTTGCCAGGGGCAGGACTATCATGACCATCGACTGCAGCCGGTTGGCCCCGTCGATCATCGCAGATTCCTCTAGCTCGACCGGGATCTCGCGCAGGCCGCTGGCGATGATCCAGGTGGCGAAAGGGAGGCCGAAGGCAGAATAGAGCAGGATGAGCCCGAGTAGGGAATCTTGCAGCCCGATGGCGTTCATCAGCCGGTATGTCGGCAGCAGCAACGCAGCTCCCTGAAACATCCGGCTGATAAGCAGGCCACCCAGAATGAGGTCACGGCCCGGAAAGGAGAGGCGGGCAAAGGCGTAGCCGGCGATGCCGCCGAAGAACAGGACCAACACCGTCGAGGAAACGGCGACTATGAAACTGTTGGCGATGAGCTGCGGCCAGTTCAGCAACTGGCTTGACTGGGAGCTGCTGACGAAAAGATCGGTGTAGGCAACGAGAGTAGGCTCGCTGGGCCAGAAGCTGACAGGCAGCTGCGCGAGCTCCCCGGAGGATTTGAAGGATGCCAGGATCAGCCAGAAGATTGGGAACAGGACATAGAGAGCAACGACCGTCCCGAACAGGGCCAGCAACGCCTCCGAGAGAAACTTACGCCCGTTCATTTGGCAGCTCCTGAGCGCCACGACCGCCGCACGACATAGAGATAGAGGCTCACGATCATGACCAGCACTACGAGGTTGACGACAGACATCGCCGACCCCACGCCCCAATTGAAGAACTGGAAACTCTGCTGGTAGATGTATGTGGCCATGATCTGGCTCGAGTTGGCCGGGCCGCCGCCAGTCATGACCCAGGGCAAGGTGAACTCGGCGGTGATCCAGATCATCGAGATGACTGTCACAGCAGTTAGCGAGAACGAGATGTGCGGCAGGACGACGAACCGGAACTGCTGCCACGAATTGGCGCCGTCCAGGCGCGCTGCCTCATAGTGCTCCTGCGGCACCGAACGGATCGCCGCGCATAAGATCAGCGCCACCAGCGGCATCTTTCGCCACACGACCACTGCCACCAGCATCCACATCACCAGGTCGGGGTCGCCTAGAAAGGATATGGTGCGCTCGGTAAGGCCGAGATCGGTGACAGTCTGGCCGATGATGCCGACCTGCCCGTGCAACATCCACTTCCACGCCATGGCAGTCACCACGTCGGGCAGTATCCAGGGCAGCAGGATAATTGCGCGAAGAAAGGTCGTGAGCTTGGAGTCGCGGGCCAGATAAACGGCCACGGTCATGCCTAGGAGCACGCACAGCACCGTGCCTCCCAGGATCCAGATTCCGGTATTGGTGAGCACCGTCGCGAATTGGGGATCGCTGGCCAGGGCCTCGAAGTTCACCAACCCACCGAAGCCGCGGTCCTGGCCCATGATGAACCGCGTAAAGCTCAAGGTGGTGACGTCGTAGGTAGGCCCTACGACGAAGGCCAGGACGGCCGCGACGACAGGCAGGATCATGCCGTAGGCGAGCCAATGGTCGGATCGCAGCTTCATCTTGGGCTTTCCAAGGAAAAGGGCACGCGCCGCTCCGAAAGAGAGGCGCGTGCGTTTGCCGACTAGCCGCGCAGCAGATCAATCTGCTGCTGGGCTGCTTCTGCGGCCGCCGTCAGCGCCTCCTCGGGCGTCTGCTGCCCCAGCACCACCTGCTGGATGGCTGTCGCGAGGGCGCTCTCGACCACCGATACGCCGATAAAGCGCGGCAGCGGCTGGGCCCCATCGAACAACGTGCCCTCATTGTAGGCGCTCACCCAGTCGGGCCACCGATTAGCGAGCTCTTCAGATTCCCAGGCCACCTTGCCGCCTGGGATGCGCGAGTACTCTGGTGCTGCACCCCAAAGAGCGAGCTGCTCGTTCTGCGACCAGAAATCAAGATACTCGATTGCGGCCTCCGGATTCTCGCTGCGCGCGGAAACCATCAGGATGGCGGTCGGATCCATCAGGGCGCTCACGGGCGGGTAGTTACCAGAGACGGTATCGGGCCGCGGGAATGGGGATCCTGCCCAGTTGAGTTCCTCAGGCGTACCCCATGGCGTGTTGAGCCAGGAAAGACCGATCCACATGGCTGCCCTACCCTGAGCGAAGAGCTGGGCCGTGTCCCGGAAGTTAGTCTCCGTCATCGCAGTACCGGGAGGAGTCGAGCCATCGGCAATCAGGTCGGCGTAGAGCTGCAGCGCGTCCACCACTCCAGGCCCCGCAAGCGTGACCTCGCCGGTTTCCTCGTCGAAAATGCGGCCACCGTTGGCATAGGCGATGCCCTCGAAGATGTTGATGTCGACGGGTGCGGTGGTTGCAGGAAAGGCGATGCCGGGGCGATCGGGTTTGGTGAGCGCTTTGGCGTACTCCCGCAGCTCCGACCAGGTCTTCGGTGGCGCATCGAAACCAGCCTCCGCCAGCGCATCCATATCGACGGCAAGGAAGCTGGCCATGTCGACATAGGTTGGCAGCCCGTAGAGCTGTCCCTCATGCATGCCCGTTTCCAGAACTTCGGGAACGATGCGTTCACGCCATCCTGCGAGGCGGTCGCCGGCAATGGCGTCTAGCGGCTGGATCATATCGAAGCCGGCAAACTCTGGAATGTCCTGGCCAAAGGCAATAATGACATCGGCCAGATTACGGGTCTGGAAGCCCGCCAATATCTTCTGACGGCGAATCTGACCGTTGAAGTAGGAGTAGTTCAGGTCGATCTCTGGATTCGCGGTCCTGAAGGCTTCATCCCGCGCCGGCCAGAACTCTACCTCGCGCGGCGTTCCGCCGAATTTCCATACGCTCAGTGCGCCTGATGCCGCTCGCGCCTGCGGCATTCCCCAAAGACTCGCGGTGGCAAGGGCCGTAGATCCGGCGATGAAGCTACGGCGATTCATGCGAAGTGACATTGAAACCTCCCTTAGGACATTGATGCAGGCCTACTGCGATGATATACGAATGTCAACATAATGACATTCGAGCGTCAATGGGCTAACGGTGCGAGGCATCAACGGATGGCGAGAGGCGTATGGGGAATTCGAATCGGACCAAAACGCTGAAAGACGTGTCCCGCGCCTCAGGTCTTTCACTCATAACGGTGTCGCGGGCTTTGCGCCTCCCAGAAACGGTGCAGGCCGAGACGCGCGCGCGCGTTTACAGAGCAATCGAGGAGATCGGTTATGTGCCCAATCTGACCGCGCGCTCGCTGGTTTCGAGCCGCTCCAATATGATCGGAGTAGTGGTGCCCATCCTCTCCAGCTCCCTCTTTGCCGACTTTGCGCAAGGGGTTGCCGCGGTGCTGCAGCGCGAGAAGCTGCAGATGCTGCTTGGCGTCAGCGAGCGTTCGGTGGAGCTGGAGACAGAAGCGGTCCGTACCTTTGTCGGCCGCCAGGCCGACGCCATAATTGTTACCGGCTTTACCCATTCGGAGTCCTGCCGAACGGTGCTTTCGGACTTTGGCGGCCCCATAGTCGAAACCTGGAACTTGCGAGATGACGCGATCGACATCGCCGTCGGCTACGACAACGTGAAGGCCTCGTCTGATATGACGCGGTACCTGATAGAGAAAGGCTATCGCGAGATCGCGCTGGTAGGCGGGCAGTTCGGGAACAACGACCAAGCCGTCGACCGCTATAACGGCTTCATGGCAGCCATGAGCGAAGCCGGACGTAGCGTGCGACCGGATCTAGTCATCTCAGTCCCGACCCCGACAACCATGGAGAGCGGGCGCGACGTGATGCTCGATCTAATGGCGCGCAGGAACCCGCCGGATGCAGTGTTCTTCCACGCAGAGATCCCGGCGCACGGCGCCTACCTGGCCTGCCTTTCGCAAGGCATCTCGATTCCGGAAACTGTCGCAATCGCCGGCTTCGGTGATCTCAAGCTGTCTCCGCTGCTACCAGTCCCGATGACCACAGTGAAGATCAAGTCAGAAGAGATCGGGAGGCGTGCTGCAGAGTGCGTTGTTGCGAGGTTGCGTGGCGAGGACGAAGAGGCCGGCAGAATGGTGGATGTCGGCTACGAGATCATGATCCGGGAAAGCGCGTAACCAAGTGCATCAATCGGCCAAACTTCGCGCTGCAGTTGTCGGTGCCGGCCACTTTGCTTACCGCGTGCATATTCCTGTCCTTTTGGGGCGCCCCGAGGTTGAACTCGACAGCGTCTGTCGGCTTGGAGCGGCGGAGTTGGAGCTCGTCAGCGAGGAGTTCGGCTTTGCCTTCGCCACCGAGCACTGGCGCGAGGTGCTTGACCGAGAACTGGACATCGCAGTGATCGCAACGCCTCATCACCTGCACTTCGAGCAGGCCAGCGCCTTCCTCGAGAAGGGCTGCCACGTTCTGGTTGAAAAGCCGATGTGCCTTGATACGCAGGAGGCGTGGCAGCTCGTGGAGACGGCTCGCCGCGCAGGGCGGCAGCTAGTGGTGTCCCATGGCTGGCACTACAAGCCTGGACTTGCCGCGGCGCGAGACTTGATCGGGCGGATCGGCTCGATCGAGCACGTGCTTTGCCACATGGCGTCCTTCACTCGCAGCGTCTTCGCCGGCGACGGCGGGGTCGAAGCATGGAAGTCGACCAAGGTCCAGCCGCAGGCGACGACTTGGCAAGACCCCGATGGCGGCGGTGGCTTCGCCTATGGTCAACTGAGCCACGCGCTGGGGCTTCTCTTTTGGCTGACCGACCTCCGCGCAACGAGCGTCGCCGGGCGAGCCTGGTTGACCGGGTCTGGCATCGACCTTCACGACGCCGGCTTCGTGCGTTTCGCCGGCGGAGCCACCGGAGTGTTCTCGGGCAGCTGCGGGGTTCCCTCCGGGCACGGCTTTGAGCTGGACCTCCGCTTCTATGGCTCCGAGGGCATGGTGAGCCTCGACCTTGAGCGCGAACGGCTGATCCTCAAGCTGCCTGGAGGGGAGAGCGAGATGGTGGAGGTAACGCCCGGTCAGTGGCGCTACAGTTGCGAAGGCCCGGCTAATGCGCTGGTAGACCTGGCCCTGGGCCGGGGGTGCAACGAGAGCGACGGCACCATCGGCGCCCGCACCGTCGAGACGCTTGCCGCCCTCATTGCGTCGGCCCGTAGCGGCGGCGCCGAGATCGAGGTCTAAATGGCACGCCGACCCGATATCATTCTTGTTATGTCAGACGAGCATGCGCCGCAGTTCTCGTCGGTTTATGGCCACCCCATCGTTCGCACACCCAACATGGAGCGTCTGGCCGCCGAAGGCACGGTCTTCGACGCTGCCTATTGCGCTTCGCCGATCTGCGTGCCCTCGCGCGCATCCTTCCTGACCGCCCGCTTGCCCAGTCGCACCGAGGTGTGGGACAACGGAACGCCGCTCGCTAGCGACCTGCCTACCCTCGCGCATGCCCTCCGCCACCAGGGCTATGAGACGGTGCTGATCGGCAAGATGCACTTCATCGGCACCGACCAGTTGCACGGCTTCGAGAAACGCCTGGTCGACGACAGTCGCGTGTGCGGCACCTGGATTGAGAGTACCGACTGGGATCACCCAGACCTGCCGCGCGCCAAGGCACGACTCCGTGCCACCAATGCGGGGCCGGGACACACAGCGCATATCGAACAGGACGAGGCGGTGCTGGAGGCCGCGCTGGGTTTTCTCGATGCGATCGATGCGACTGATGAGGAGCGCCGCCCCCTCTTCCTCTGCATTTCCTTTAACGCACCGCACTTCCCGCTTCGGGCCCCTGCCCACTTCGACAGTTATTGGCCGGAGAATGTCGACGCTCCTGAAATTGCGCCCAATGAGCTCGAGGGCCAGCACCCGTTCCACCAACGGCTGCGTCGATATTTCGACCTTGAGAACCTGAGCGGGGAGGAGACGCTGCGGGCTCGCGCCGCCCTCTATGCGCTTACCACCTGGCTCGACGACTGTCTCGGCGCCGTCATTGATCGTATCGATGCGGTGTTCGCCGCTGCGACTGTTCCACCGCTAGTTGGATATGTCTCCGACCATGGCGATATGGCGGGTGAACACGGACTCTGGTGGAAGTGCTGCTTCTTCGAGGAGTCAGTCCGCGTCCCGCTGATCCTGCGCTGGCCGGGCCACGTCGGCGCTGGCCACCGTATCGCGACGCCGGTGTCCCTCATGGATCTCGCCGTCACTCTTGCCGATATTGCCGGCGCCGGAACCGACGACACCGCCCGGATCTATCTCGACGACGCCGATGGCCGCACACTGCTGCCGCTCCTCAAAGACGCAACGCACGCGGATCGGGCAGTAATCGCCGAGTATCTTGCTCATGCGGCGGGCCGCCCCATACGCATGATCCGGCGCGGCCGGTGGAAGTATGTCTACTACCACGGTGAAACCGACGAACTCTACGATCTCACCGCCGACCCTAAAGAGAAGGCCAATCTCGCGGATGATCCGGATCACGCCGACGTCGTAGCAGCCCTTCGAAAAGAGGTCCTAGAGGACTGGGATCCAGAGGATGTGGATCGCCGTGTGCGGCTAAGCCAGCAACGCCGCCGGCTAATCGCCAGCACGGAATCAAGGGGCAGTTTTGAGTGAACGGGCGCACTACTCTTAACGGTCTCACTTGGGATCATCCGCGTGCCTATGAAGGTCTCGATGCAGAAACCTCGCGCTTTAATGCGATGCAAGACCGCATTCACTTGCGTTGGGACAGGCACAGTCTCCGCGGGTTCGAAGCGACGCCGATCACAGAAACGGCGGCGCGTTATGACCTCATCATCCTCGATCACCCTTTCATGGGGGACGCCGCTGCGGCCGGTGTCCTAATTGACCTGAACGACCACGCTACGGCGCTGAACCTTGAGAGTCTGAGAACTGCCTTCGTAGGCCCCTCCTATGAAAGCTATGCCTATCGCGGTGGTCTCTGGGCCCTACCCATCGATGCTGCCTGTCAGATCGCAGTACTGCGCAGCAACGCGAAGATGCCGGCGCCAGCGACGATGGAGGATGTGCGCGCTATCGCGGCCCAGGCAAAGATCGCAATCGCTCTAGCTTGTCCTCACGCCTTCATGAACTTCCTGACCATATGCGGTCTTATGGGCGCCGATATTTCCGGCACCGGCGACCGACTAATACCCACGGATATTGGTCACAAGGCGATCGAGGTCTTACGCGAACTTGCCGGGCTCGCTCCCGCAGAGGCCTTGAACTGGTCGTCTATCGATGCACTCGATGCTATGGCCGAGCGAGACGACCTGGTCTATTGCCCGATGGTATTTTGCTTCAGCAGCTACTCCCGGCCTCGCCGGTCCACCAGCAACGCCACGCTGCAGTTCGTCAATCTGCCCGACCTTGGGGCAGAGCGAGGCCCAAACGGATCAGTGGCCGGTGGGACCGGCCTCGCAGTCTCCCAGACGTGTCGCCATCTCGCCGAAGCCATTGAAGTCGTAGCCCACTTGATTTCGCCCGACACACAAATTCGCATGGCGCTCGACGGGGGGCAGCCGGCGCACCGGGACGCCTGGAACGATAGCGCGGCAGACGTCGCCAATGGCGGCTTCTTCTCGGCCTGCCGACGGACGATGGAGGGATCGATCGTTCGGCCGCGTCATGCGGGTTACATGAAGCTGCAGAATGCTGCGGGAGATCTGCTGCGAGATGACGCGGTGAAGCCGGAACGTTCCCCCCGGTTGGTGCTGGGCGACATTGAAGCGCTTTTTAGGGCTTCCCTAAACTATGATAGTGGACGCTGATGCCTACAGCCAAACATCAGCGCCAAGGTGCGGAACTGGTGGCGCGTCAGCTCTCGCCAGCACATGACGTCTTCCTGCTTCGCGCGCAGATTTTCCGCCGCTACGACACCCCAGTATCTTGCGTCGCGGGCGCGGCCACGAGGGAGCGGATGTGGCAATCTATGCTCAAGGCCCTGCTTTCGCACTCGAGTGGGAAGCAGCAAACCTGGCGCAAAATGATCTTCAATAGAGTCTATCCGCTTTCGGCAAATATCGGTCTCGCACGAGCACAGCGAATAGGTGACAGGGTCGAGCCCGACTCTCGCCACTGCGACGAACTCGAGCACGTCTAGCCGTCGCTCGCCGCCTGCGGCGACCGGATACACTCCCGTAGAGTATGTGCAGGCGCTCAGGATTGAAGAAGCCAAGCAGATGCTCGAAACCGAGGCCACGGCGATTGAGCAGGTGTCGGCCAGTGTGGGCTACGAAGACCCCACCTTCTTCCGCAGGCTCTTCAAACGTCGTGCCGGCGTAACGCCGGCGCAGTACCGCCAGCGCAATCGTCTTCGCGGCCTGTCCGTCTAGTGGCCCTTTTGCCCCGGGATCGGCGCCTCCACCCCTTTCACGACCGGACCAGACCCGCCACCCTTGCGAGGTAGCGGCGCGACGTGCCGGCAACCCGACGGAGAACATCCATGGATTTCTATCACGCCCCGAGGAGCAGCTCGCAGGCTACCCAGATCATGCTGCACGAGGCGGGGATCGACTTCCGGCGACACAAGGTCGACATCTTGAGCCACACGCTCGAAGACGGCTCCGAATATTCCCGCATAAATCCCAATGGTTATGTTCCGGCGCTCGTTCTCGACGAGGGCACCCTGCTCACAGAGAACGTGGCCATTCTCGACTGGCTTTCCGGTCGCGCCGCGGCCCTCCCACCCGGTAATGAACTTGCGCGGACTCGGCATCTGCAAATGCTCGCCTTTCTCTCGAGCGAGCTTCACAAGCCCTTCACCCCGCTGTTCTTCATCGAGGATGAGGACGAGCGGGCCAGCATACGCCAATTGCTGGAGCGGCGCTTGGGCTGGATCGCCACGCGCGTGCAACGCGATTATCTGTTTGGTGACCGCTTCACCGGCGCCGACGCCCTGCTCTATGTCATGCTCCGCTGGGGCGGGATGGTGGGCGTCGCATACCCTGCAGCGCTGGGTACGTTCATCGCGCACGTTGAACGTCGAGGGTCCGTCCGCACGCTGTTGGCCGACGAAGGGATCGAGCCGCTTCGCCCGGTATCCACGTACCTATAGGCTTCGTCGATCTGCTCCAGAGGACAGGTCCTGTCGACCACCAGCAGGTCTGGCTGCCATCCGGATTGGGCCGGACACGTCGCCCACAGAGGCGCAGGGAGCGGGTGGGGGCGCGGCTGGTGCCACCTGCCCCGCAAACGCGGCAGGTGGGCAGCAGCACCAGTATAAGCGACAGGGAGGGCAAGCAGACCAAGCAGGATGCTCTGCTCGCCCTACTCCGTCGACCGGAGGGCGCGAGCGTTCCCGAGATGGTGGCGGCGACGGGCGGGCAGCCGCATAGCACCCGCGGCTTCATGTCCGGTGCGCCAGAGCGGAGGCTCGGGCTGAAGGTGACGAGCGAGGAGGCCGAGGGCGGCGAGCGGCGATACCACGTCCCCACCGCAGAGGGTGACGACATCGACTACCTGAACAGCCGCAATGTCGCGGACCACCTCTACTCGAGGTAGTCCGAACACTTCTGGCTGTTATCCCGCTACGGCGATGCCTGAGCCGACACGCAGAACCGCTCCCGATACTCTCTGGGGGTGATGCCAAGGTGCTTCTGGAAGGCGCGCTGCAGGCCATCGGCACTCCCGAAGCCTGCCCGTTCAGCCACTCTCTCGATCGGCCAGTCTGAGGTCTCGAGAAGGGACTTCGCTCGTGCGAGTCTTGCCGCCTCAACGAACTGCGCCGGCGCCGTTCCAACCTCTCGTCTGAACCTCCTCGAGAAGCTCCGCTCGCTCATCCCGGCCCGCTCGGCGAGAGCGGCGACGCTCAGATCGCCTCCGGGATTCTCCATGACTTCCGTCACCAGCCGGTGGAGCCGGCTTTCGGCAGTCACCTGCACATCGAGACCCGCACTGAACTGGGATTGCCCGCCCGGTCGCCGCAGGAACAGCACCAGCTCCCGCGCCACAGCCAGCGCCGTCGGAGCGCCGAGATCAGCTTCGACCAGCGCGAGGCAGAGATCGATTCCGGCTGAGACGCCGGCCGAGGTGTAAACCGGTGGCTCGGCAACGAAGATCGCGTCGGGTTCTACCCGCACGCGCGGGAAAAGGGACCCGAGCAAGGCACAGCTGTTCCAGTGCGTCGTCGCGCGCCGGTCATCCAGCAGGCCCGCTGCGGCCAGGATGAATGCACCGGTGCAAACGCTGGCCACCCGCCGCGTATCGATTGCGCGTTGCTGCAGCCAGGGAACAAGGCCGGTTTCGGTGACGGCAGCGCGCATCGCTGCTTCGCTGCCTCCGGCGACCACGACGGTATCCAGATCGTCCGGCATGTCACGAAGCGCAGTAGCGGGTCCGAGCGACAGCCCCGCATGCGTTTGCAGCGGTTCACCATCGGCGGTGCCGAGGATCACCCGGTATGCCTCCTGCTGCCGCCGGTGCTGATTGGCGACCGCAAAGACTTCCATCGGTCCGACGACATCGAGGGTCTGGACGCCAGGCAGTCCGATGACAGCCACCGCTCTTGTCGCTGTGCCTGAACTCATCTTGGCCGAATCTGCGGCAGCTTTGTCATTTTGGTCAAGCGCGCGTGTGGCTACCCCATGGTCATCCAACCGATGAACAGGAGAAACCATGCGCAGCAAACGCACGAGGCTCATCATTGCCGGTATTGCCACGACCTTCGCTCTGGTCGCGGCCTTCGCACCCTTCACCTTCTGGCGGACGCCGGACAATGTCGCACGCGCTTCCGCACCGGCCTATGCCGAGGGACCGCCGCGTCTCCGCGCGAAGGAGAACAGCGAGCAACCGCTTGTGGTGGTGGTGGTGGCCGACAATGCCGGAACCGAGACCACCGACTTCATCGTGCCCTACGGCATGCTGAAGGAATCCGGGATCGCCGAGGTGCGCAGCCTCTCGAGCGAGCCGGGAGTGGTCGAGCTGATGCCGGCGCTCCGCGTGGAGGCCGACGAAACCATAGCCGATTTCGACGCAACCGAACCAAGAGGCGCCGACGTCGTGATCGTTCCCGCGATGCACCGGCAGGACAATCCGGTCATCCTCGATTTCCTGCAGCGCCAGGCCGAGCTCGGCGCCTTGATCGTCTCGATCTGCGATGGCGCCTGGGTGGTGGCGAATGCCGGCCTCTTCGATGGTCGCAAGGCCACCGGCCACTGGTTCTCCTTTGATGATCTGGCGCGCAAGTTCCCGCACACCACCTGGGTCAAGGATGCCCGTATCGTCAGCGACGGCCAGGTGATGAGCACCACCGGCGTCTCGGCCTCCATTCCTGTCTCGCTGACGATCATCGAAGCGCTGGCGGATCGGGCGACGGCGGCGCGCCTTGCCCAACGCTTCGGGATCGACGACTGGAACGGACGACATGACAGCGACGCCTTCGGCGTATCGGCACCTATGCTGGGAACCGGCCTCTCCAATCTGGCATCCTTCTGGAGCCATGAGGAGCTGGCGGTGGAGGTTTCCGAGGGCTTCGACGAGATTGCCTTTGCGCTGCAGGCGGACGCCTGGTCGCGGACCTACCGTTCCACTCTGGTGGCCGTAAACGGTAACGGTGAGATCGAGTCCGCAAGGGGACTGCGGCTGATCGCTGAACCCGTGACTGCCGCGGTCACAACCATCCCGCTGGTCTCGAGAGAAGCGGAGGCCGCCTTGGACGAGACGCTATCAGCAATCGAACGGCGCTACGGCGGCGGGACGGCGGAGTTCGTCGCGGTGCAACTCGAATATCAGCCGGCGTCGTAGCTGTCGGAATTGGAGCTTGAGATGTTCTCGCCGCCGTCGGTCGCTGAACTGACGGCGGCGATGCCACGCAGCAGCGGCGCCACTTTCCGGCGCCAGTTCGACCACTTCGATCGATCGTTAAGGGGTCTCGATCGAGCCTCTTGGATTGGTGCCGCTGACGATGGTCGGTCCGCCCGCCAGGCGAGCTTCAGCGGGAAGACTGGTGGCGGGGCCCTTCTGTCTAGAGCGGCGCTATTCTTTCTCCGGACACTCTGTCGAACAGGAACAGCGACTGCGGGGGTAGCGCCACAGGCACGGTCTCACCAGAGCGAACATACATGGCAGGGGTGATCGCCGTCACCCTCTGACCGAAGAGTCTACCGGTCAACTCCACCTCGTCGCCGGTCGGTTCAACCAGTTCCACATGAAACGGGAAGTTGACCGGTCCAGCCGAGGATCCCACCAGCAAGTGCTTGGGACGTACCCCCAGATATACCGGGCGGTCGCTCGTCGTGCGCCCCACTCCGTCGGTTGCGATCATCTCCCCGTCGCCTACAGAGATGCCCTCCTCGGTAGCCTTGCCGGCAATGAAATTCATCGGCGGAGAGCCGATGAAGCCGGCGACGAACTGGTTTGCCGGATTGCGGAAAACGTCCATGGGTGAGCCAATCTGCTCCACGTTCCCGTCCTTCATCACCACCATTCGATCGGCGAGGGTCATGGCCTCGGTCTGATCGTGCGTGACATAGATGGTCGTGGTGCCCAGTCTCTGGTGCAGCGATTTTAGCTCCGCGCGCATCTGGCCCCGAAGTTTCGCGTCAAGGTTTGATAAGGGTTCGTCGAAAAGGAAGACCTTCGGATTCCTGACAATGGCGCGCCCCATAGCCACTCGCTGACGCTGTCCGCCAGACAGATGCCGCGGATATCGATCGAGATAAGCTTGCAGGTCCAGAATCTCTGCAGCCCGACGCACCTCTTGGTCGATCAGCTTCTTTGGTTGCTTAGCCAGTCTTAGTGAAAAGCCCATGTTCTCGGCGACAGTCATGTGCGGGTAGAGCGCGTAGCTCTGGAAGACCATGGCTAGGTTGCGCTTCTTGGGGGGCAAGTCATTGACCAGGAGGCCGTTGATGAGGATGTCTCCTTCGGAGATCTCCTCCAGCCCCGCTATCATGCGCAACAGCGTTGACTTGCCGCAGCCCGAGGGGCCAACCAGGACCACAAATTCCCCATCTGCGATGTCGATGCTGACCCCGTGCAGGACTTCGATATCTCCGTAGTACTTCTTGACGCTGCCGATTTCGACCGAAGCCATTTGGCCTGCTCCTATCCCTTGACCGCACCAGCGGTGATCCCGGCGACCAGATAGCGCTCCAGCACCGTATAGATGGCGAGAACCGGCACGATCGCGATAACCGCAGCCGCCATTAGCTCATTCCAATGCACTTGGTATTCGCCCTTGAGCGTCGCGATCCCCACAGGAAGGACGTACATGGAAGGATCGGTGGTAAGCACCAGCGACCACAGGTATGCGTTCCAAGCCGTAAGGAACGTGAACATGGCCACCGCCACGAGGCCTGGGCGGGCCAGCGGAAGCACGACCAGCCAAAAAGTCTGGAGACGCGAGGCGCCGTCCATGATGCCTGCCTCGTCGAGATCACGGGGTATCACACGGAAGAAGCCGATCAGCATCCAGATGGCGAAGGGCAGCGCGAAGGAACTGTAGACCAGCACCAGCGACAGGTAGGAGTTCAGCATCCGAACGTCTGCAATGAGCTGATAGAAGGGCACCACCAACAGCGCTTCAGGCAGCATCTTGATGAAGAGCAGTGCGAGAATGATCAGGGGCTCGATGCGAACCGGGAAGCGTGTCAGCCCATAGGCGGCGAAGGAGGCTAGTACGACGGACAGGACCGTAGTTCCGCCGGCCACGACTAAGCTGTTGAGGAAGTACCGGCCGATGGGCCGCGACTCGAAGAGTGCGAAGAATGCATCCAGAGACCACGCTGTCGAGAAGAAGGTCGGCGGAGACTCGAAAACCTGAGTGCTGGGTTTCAGTGCTGTGTTGACCATCCAGTAGATGGGAAACAGCATGATAATCAGGGCCGCAAACAGCACAATCCAACGCAGCAGGCGGATGCCAGGAGACTCTTGCATCAGTCTTCTCTCGCTTTTCCTGGCTGGGTGGCGCGCAGGTAAAAGATCGCAAAAATCAGGATGACGCCGAGCAGCAGGATGCCTATGGCCGATGCGCGGCCGAAATTGTTCTGGGTAAAAGCGGTGTTGTAGATCAGGACAGGCAGCACTTCCGTTGCCCCGATCGGGCCGCCTGCCGTCATCACTGCGATGACGTCGAAGTGGCGCATGGTGTAGATGACGTCCAGAGTCGATGCGACGACAAGGAGGTAGCGCAGATTGGGCAGCGTGATGAACCGGAACTGCTGCCAGGCGCTGGCTCCGTCAATTGTAGCCGCCTCATATTGATCCCTGGGGATGCCCTGCAGGCCAGCCAGCAGAAGCAGCATCACAAAGGGAGTGCCCCGCCAGATGTCCACGATCATTACGGAAGCGAGGGCGAGCTCGGGCGTTCCCAGCCACGTCTGATAGCGCTCTATCAGTCCGATGCTGGAGAGCATGTAGTTGACTACCCCAAACTGGGGCTCCAGCAACCAGACCCAGATGATCGCACCAAGTGAGGGCGCAACGATCCACGGTGCCAGAAGTCCGACACGAAGCAGGGTCCGGGCGAACACCACTTTGTTGAGCATGAGTGCGAGGCCAAGCCCGAGCAGCATATGAAAGAACACGCACACGGTGGTGAACACAGCGGAGACTCTGAGACTCTCCCAGAACTCGGCGGTTGTGAGCAGATAGACGTAGTTGTCGAGGCCGACGAAGTCGCTGCGCAGCCCCCGGGTTCGGTGCAGGCTTGTCCAGAACGCTCGCGCTAGCGGCGTTGCAATGAGCGCAGTGGTCAGCAGGATCGCCGGCAGGAGAAAGTAGTATCCGAGCCAACGCTCCCGTTTCAGTCCCGCTCCTCGCCAGGGGCGGGAGGACCGGGACGCCCCCCGTGAAGTCCAAGCCGGCACGGTGCCGGCTTGGTCACTTGTGGTATCTTGATCAGATGTCATTGAGGCGCTGCGTCACCAATGCGTCCAGATCCGTGAAGATCTCCTCGACGCGGTCCGGCTCCTGGAGCGCCCTCTGAACAGCTTCCACAACATCCTTGCTCGCGATCTGCTCCCAGGCTGGGGTGGGCAGGGGAATTGTGAGCGAGTTTGCGCCGATCTCGAGGTAGGTCTGTACGATCGGGTCTCCGGCAACCTCCGGGCGATCCAGAAGGTCGGTCCGCAACGGCATCCAGTTCGCTGCCGATACCATACGAACCGCCCATTCCGGCTCATTCATGAACTTGATAAATTCCCAGGCCTGCTCCGGGTATTCGCAGTTTGCGGAGATGCTGACGGTGGTGAGCGTTGCAACGCTCATGGCGTCCTCGGAATTGGCTGGCGGCGCAGCGACCAACAGGTCGTCGGCCAGATCCGGGTTGTCGCCCAGCACCTTTGCGAGACCCCAGTAGGCATTCCGCATGGTGGCGATCTTTTCCTGAGCGAACAGAATTGTCTGTTCGTTGTAGTTAAGAGTGGCCGGCCCAGGCGCAGCGACTCCATGCTCGCTTGCGAGGCTTAGATAGAACTTGATCGCTTCGAGCGACTTGGGGTCTTTGGCGAAGGTAGCTTCGGTCAGATCTTCATTGAAGGCGCGGCCACCATTGGAATAGATCCAGCTCAACAGGACCCTGGTGGTGGTATCCGTGGGACCAGCCAACACGGTAGTCGCCCAGTGATCTTCGCCGGTCAGGGCCTTGGCCCACTCCAGATACTCCTCCCAGGTAGTGGGAAGTGCTTCGGGGTCGAGACCGGCCGCCTCGAGTAGCGAGCGGTTGTAGACCTCGCCATAGATGCCGGCATAGTGAGGCAGTCCGTACAGCTCGCCCTCAAAGGTCAGGGCTCCGAAAGCATTCTGCGCCCAGACCGATTTATAGCTTTCCGGCTCGCTGTCCCACATGTCCTGAACCGACATCAGGTAGCCGTTATAGGCCGCGCTCGGTATTGGCACCGAAACGATGCATGGCGCGGCCCCAGCCTGGGCGGACGTGACGAACTTGGTCCAGTTGTCGGCGCGGGGCACCATGATGGGTTCGATCCGGACATCCGGATGCTCGGCCTCGAAGGCGGCTACCATGTCCTTCCAGATCGGCTCGTACTGCGCCTCGCTCAGGGCAGTGGCCTGCCACTGCAGTGTAATCTCCTGGGCCAACGCGCCCACGGATGACGACAGACTGACCGTCAACGCGGCCACCAGTCCGATAGCAGCTCTTTTTTTCATGACCATTTTGGTCTCCTCCTGTTTTTCTCATCCCGATCGGGTCGGGCACCCTAGTGGTAGAGCGAGCCGCCTCGTTCGTGCCGAGGTGCGTCACCGCCTTGGTAATCCGCGAGAGCATCGAGCTTCGGTTCCAGTCCCAGCCCTGGAAGATCGCTGAGGTGAAAATGACCGTCCTTTAGCGCAATCGGGTTGGTGCTCGCGCGGTCCCGCAACTCCCGGTCCGGCTCAATCTGCTCCAGCACGAGGAAGTTGGGCACTGCAGCCGCCAGGTGCATCGAGGCCGCGGTACAGATCGGGCCCCCTGGATTGTGTGGGGCCACCAGCACCTGGTACGTATCGGCCAGTGCCGCAATGCGCCGGAGTTCCGTGAATCCGCCGCCATGCATGATGTCGGGCTGTACGACCCGGCAACCGCCCGACTCTAGCAGCTCGCGGAACTCGTAGCGCGATAGCAGTCGCTCACCTACCGCAACGGGTATCGGGCTCTCGGCCTGCAGCCTCGCTATTGCCTTGGCATTCTCGAAGGGGAAAGGTTCCTCGATCCATGCCGGCCTGAAGGGCAAAAGGGCATCGATCATTATCGGCGCTGTGCGGGGTGAAAGCAGTTCTGAACATTCGATGTAGATTTCGGCCGCTGGGCCCGCGCCCTCCCGCGCCGCAGCCATGAGTTCGCGGACCCTGGTGATCGAGCCGTGGAAGTCGCTACGCAACAATTCGTAGTCGAAGGGACACCATTTAAAGCCGCGGAAGCCGCGCCTCATTGCCTCCTGCGCCTTTTCGTAAGCCGCTTCGGGCGTCAGAACGCCCTGCAACCAGTGACTGGCATAGACTGGCAATTTGGTGCGGTGGGGACCACCGAGCAACCGATAGACCGGTACGCCGAGGCGGCGTGCCTCAAGATCCCACATCGCCGTATCGATTGCGCTGAGGGCCGTCATGTAGACCGCACCGCCGCGCCAGCGCCATGCATTGTAGAGCCGATGCCAATGGCGTTCGGGGCCGGTGGCTTCCTGCCCAACCAGATGCGCCTGGTACTCCGTAATGGCAGCCAGCACTGGTGTAATCGGACCATGCAGCGAAGCCTCGCCCCAACCATGTGCTCCATCGCTGTCCGTGACCTTCACAAACACCCAGTTCACCCAGCCCACGCAGTATTTGAACGTTTCAATTCTTTTGACTGTTGGTAGGCTCAAACCCAGCTCTCCTTAAGACAGCGCGTCCGCAAATTTATTGAAACGCTTCAATAGCGAAGTAGACACCGCTGCGCAAGCCCTCTATCTTCAGCGCTGCGAAGAATGACAGGACGCGCCCGGTGCCAACGGAGACGAAACGCCCCACAATTCAGGACGTAGCCAAGCTTGCCGGCGTATCCATCGGTTCCGCCTCCAACGTACTCAATCGGCGTCTGCCCGTAAGCGACCAGTTGCAGACACGCGTGCTGGCCGCCGCCGAAACGCTTGGCTTCCAGATCAACAGCGTCGCTCAAACCTTGCGACGTCGGAGTTCAAGGGTGCTGGGTTTCTGCACCCCGGACACGAGGACCGCCTACCTGCGAGAACTTGCGGACTCGCTTGATGAGATCGCCGGGCGCAATGGCTATGAACTGGTGCAGGTGCTTACGCGGCAGGAGCCGGCACGAGAGCTGCACTGTGTAAACAGCCTGCTGAGCCGGCAGGTCGATGGCCTGATCCTGCTGCCCAGCCTCTCTCCGCAGGCATCGCTCGACGCCATTGCCCGTGCCGGCACGCCAGCGGTGGTTGTGGATCGCCTGTCCGAGGACAAGCGTTTCAGCCACGTCATCATCGACAACCGATCCGCCATGCGGCAAGTGGTGAACAGTCTGGCCCGGTCGGGGCATCGTAGATTGCTGTTCATCGCGCAGAACCTCGGTGTCATCACGACGAGACACAGGTTGGCCGGCCTCGAAGAAGAAGCGCGTCTGCCGGACGTGATGGTGCGCTATGAGGTGATGGAACGTGGGAACGATGAGCCCGCTTTCGTTGAGCGAGTCGGCCGTATCCTGAAAGCCCAAGACCCACCAACCGCCATTGTGACAGGCAACAGCCGAGTGGCCATATCAACCATAAGGGCGCTGCAGACCTTGGGTTTAGCGTGGCCGAGAGACGTCGGGCTCTTGACGTTTGAAGATCCGGAATGGGCGGACATCCTTACGCCGCCCATCAGCACGGTTAGAACTCCAAATGCCGCAATCGCGGAAGCTGTCTGGTCTAGCCTCGAGAGCCAGATGCTGGGACATCCGATCTCAAGGAAAACGATTTCAATCCTCCCCGATCTGATTATCCGCGAGTCGAGCTCACGGTTCAGCAAAGGCCTGCTGGAATAGGCACTGCTGCAATGCTCAACTGGCGCGTTCGAGTCCGCCGCCGCTAGCGGCGTAGTTTTCCAGGCATGCATTAGCCCTTGCAGCACCACCCGTAGCGAAGAGGTGCTCAAGGAATGGCGATTGCTCGGACTGCCCGGTCCGATCGTCCAAGCTGCTGATGGATGTGGCGGGCGGCGTCTGCTACGCGGAAGGCTGGCCCGACTGTCCTTGAGCGAGTCCTCGCCGTGACCTACGAGCAGATCTTCCTCTTCACCCTCCTCGCCCTGTTGTTCGGGATGCTGGTCTGGGGCCGCATCCGTTATGACCTGGTGGCCTTTCTCGCGCTGGTCTTAGCTGTGGTCGGCGGCGTGGTGCCGGCCGAGCGCGCCTTCGAAGGCTTCGGTCATGAAGCCGTAATCATCATCGCGCTGGTCCTGATCGTCTCGCGCGCCTTACTCAACGCTGGCGCCGTAGAGGTCGTCGCTCGTCTCGTCGTCTCTGCCGGGCGGCCACTATCCACTCATATCGGGATCATGTCGGTCGCAGGGGCGGCCATGTCGGCGATCATCAACAACGTGGCGGCCCTCGTCATGCTGATGTCGCTGGATATCGAGGCGGCCGAGAAGGCCAAGCGCCCGGTCTCTCAATCACTGATGCCGCTGTCCTTCGCCACCATCCTCGGCGGGATGATCACGCTGATCGGAACACCGCCCAATATCGTCGTCGCGCAGTTCCGCGAACGTGCGCTGGGCGAGCCGTTCTCCATGTTCGATTTCTCGCCGGTGGGGCTGGTCTGCGCCACGATCGGCATCATTTTCGTCACCACCATTGGCTGGCGCCTGCTCCCGGAGACCGCCAAGCGCGCGACGGCCGGCGAGGGCGCCGAGTCCAGCCTATTCATCGCCGAGGCGGGCGTTGGCGAAGAATCCAAGACCATCGGCAAAACGACGGCCGACCTGTTTCCCCTTGCCGAGGAGCACGACATCACCGTTCTCGGCCTCGTGCGCAATGGCCGGCGCCTGCCCGGATTTTCGGCGGGCGAGGAAATTCGCGAGGGCGACGCCGTGGTCGTCGAGGGCGACCCCAAATCCATCGAAGCTTTCATCGGCGCCGCCGACCTCGACACCATCGACTCCGAAGACCAGCGCGACCTCGGAAAGAACCTGACGCTGGTGGAAGCGACGGTGCCGCAGAATGCGCGCATCGTCGGCCGTACCGCCCAAGGCCTCGGACTCCTCTACCGCCGCGGCGTCGTCCTGCTCGGCGTGTCGCGCCAGGGCAGACGCTTCCGGGAGCGCGTACGACTTCTCCCCATCAAGCCTGGCGACGTGGTGCTGCTACTGGGACCGGAAAGCCGCGTCAGCGATACGGCCGATTGGCTCGGGGTACTGCCGCTCGCCGAAAAGAGCCACACCGTCATTCAGCGTGGCAAGGCGCTGTTCGCCATCGCCGCTTTCGCCCTTGCCGTGGGCGCGGCCGTCGCGGGGATCGTGCCGCTGGTGGTCGCGATCGCTGCCGTCGTCGGCGTGTACGCGCTTTCCGGCATCGTAGGCGGGCGTGAAGTCTATGAGGCCGTGGAGTGGCCGGTCATCGTGCTGCTCGGCTCGCTGATCCCGCTGGGTCTGGCGCTGGAAAGCTCCGGCGGAACACGGCTCATTGCCGAAGGCATCCTCTCGCTGACGGGGTCGCTTCCGACCTGGGCGATCCTCACCCTGCTGATGATCGTCACCATGACCTTGTCGGACTTCCTCAACAACGTCGCGACGGCGCTGATCGCGGCTCCTGTGGGGCTCTCGATCGCGCAGGCCCTCGAGGTGTCTCCGGATCCTTTCCTCATGGCCGTGGCGGTAGCGGCGTCCTGCGCCTTTCTCACCCCCATCGGCCATAAGAACAATACCATCATCATGGGGCCCGGCGGCTACCGCTTCGGCGACTACTGGCGCATGGGCCTGCCGCTGGAGGCCATCATCATCACCGTCGCCGTCCCTGCCATCCTCTTCTTCTGGCCGCTCTGAGCGGAGGCATGACGCCCGGGACCTGCTCAACTAAAGAGCCCGTGTCGACCCGGAGCTGATCTCGATACCGCGGATGTTACACCGGTGGGGTCTCAGCAGGGATCTGGCGGCGGCAGTTGTCTGCCGGCCGACGGCGGCGCAACGCCTGCAGGGTTGCGACGAAGTGGCTGCCGACCACGTCCCCGCGCTAGCCGAACTCCCGGCGTCCCAAGTTGGCGAGGCATCAGCAGCAGGTGCAAGAGGTTTACCGCCGCCGGCTCAGAACTCTTCGTGGGTCGCCGGATCGCCATCGAACAGCCGGCCGTCCGGCTTTGTCAGTTCCCCGATCAAGCGCATGTCATCGTCATCAAGAGAGAACCCTTCGATGTCGAGGTTCTCAACTCGGCGCGCCGGCGTTGCCGATTTCGGGATGGGCATGACACCCAGCTGCAGGTGCCAGCGCAGGACGGTCTGGGCTGGCGTACGCCCATGCTTGCGCGCGACGGCTCTCACCTGCGCTTCATCTAGCAGCGCCGTTCCCTTGCCGATCGGGGTCCAGGCCTGGGTGAGGATACCGCGCTCGCGGTCTGACGCGCGCTGCACCGGCTGGTTGAAATAGGGGTGGAGCTCGATCTGGTTGACGCTCGGCGTCACCCCGGTCTGCTCGATCAGCAGGTCGAGATGCTCCGGCAGGAAGTTGGAGACGCCGATCGAACGCACCAGCCCGCGCTGGCGCGCTTCGATCATCGCCTCCCATGCCTCGACATAGAGGCCCTGGCTCGGGTTGGGCCAGTGAATGAGGTAGAGGTCGAGATAGTCGAGCCCGGTGCGCAGCAGCGACTCTTCGAGGGCGATGATCGCTGCGGCCTTGCGGTGGTGGCGGCCCGGGAGCTTCGACGTAACCCGCACCTCTTCGCGTGGCACGCCCGAGGAACGCACGGCACGTCCCACGGCGCCTTCGTTCTCGTAGTTGACCGCAGAATCCAGCAGCCGATAGCCCTCACCAAGTGCCGCCGCCATACCCTCGGCGCCGGCCAGCCCGCGAAGCCCGTAAGTGCCGAGACCAATCGCCGGCAACGTCGTCCCATCGTTCAAAGTGTAGTCACTGAGTGCCATGTTGGATTTTCCCTGAGCTGCCGCGCCCATGGAGCATCATTCGGCGTCGGCGTACATAGCTCGATAGTGTTTTCGGCGAGGCGCCAAGAATCAATGCCGAGCGGACGAAAAAGGGACGGCGCCATTGGGGGCCGGAGGCGGACCGGCGGCTTTCGGACGCGAAGTTAGGGAAAGCAGACATGTTGTGGTGCAAATGGACGGAAGGTTGGACATCGTACGGCGCGTCAGTTCCGGGCAAACCGCGCTGCTCGGTACTTACTCAGCCTTTGGCGCGCCACATCCCGGTGAGCACGCCGGAACCAGCCTCTCCGCCATGACTGCCTGACCCAGCAAGTCCGGGCTGAGAAAGTGGTAGTACTTGGCAATGGCCGGCTTGGCCATCATCTGGGACAACTCTTCAGGCGCGCCAGAAGCGGACGCGTCGCCTGCAACATGGGCTAGAACCGGTCGTTGAAGCTGCGCAGGGTCTCGTAGAGGGCCGTATAGTGCCCAAACTTCTCGTCATAATACCCCCGGTGCACCGGGTTGGGCGCAAAGGAGCGGTCGAATTTTACCAGATGCCGCACTGCTTCGTGCAGCGAACCCATTAGGCCGCCGCCAAGGCCGGCGAGGATGGCTGCCCCGAGGGCGGCGGAGTCGCCGATAGCAGTGCGCCGCAGGGGAAATCCAAGTACGTCGGCGCGAATCTGGCACCAGACGTCGGAGCGAGCGCCCCCACCGCCAAGATTGGCCGCCGTCACTCTGACCCGCGCCGACGACTGCAGGGCGTTGAAGGCGAGGCGGGCAGAGAAAGCGACACCTTCCATGACGCTGCGCACCATCTCGGGCGCCGCGGCGCGGGCATCGATGCGGGCGAAGACGCCGCGCGAACCCGGATCCCATAGCGGCGCGCGTTCACCCTGCAGATGCGGCAGGAAGTGCGGCACGGCGTCGGAGGGCACCGTGGCCTCGGCCAATGCAGAAAGTTCGGCCGGAGTCCGACCGAGGACACCGGCAAGCCATGCGAGCGCCGCTCCGCCGGATTGCGTCGGCGCCGCGTGCATGACGATGCCTTCATAGGCCGGAAAGGTGATGACGCCGGACGTTGGGTGGATGGTCGAGGAGACAATGCCGAGAATCTCGCTGGTGCCGCTCTGATACATGGCGTCGCCGTCGTTGACGACACCGATGCCGAACATGCCAGCCCAGGCGTCCATGGTGCCTGTGACCACTGGAACGCCTGCGCAAGGAAGCCCTTCGCTCACCCTGCCGGCCACGTGGTGGAAGCTGGAGAGCGGTGGCAGCAAGGAGGCAGCGCCCGGAACTAGGTCGAGGAGGTCCGCGGCATAGCCGTCGCGCCCGACGAGACCCACCGCCGACACCGGATCGCTGCCCACCGCTCCGGTCAGCCGCATGACGCAATAGTCCTTGGGCAGCAGCACGTGCCGGGTCCGGGAGAAGACCCCAGGGTGGACGCGCCGGACGTGAGCAATGCGCGAGAGGGCGTGACTCGCATCGATGGGCATGGGTGAGCCGAGCCATGCCGTCTTCTGCTCCGCCGACACCTGCCCCTCGAGCGCGGCGGCATCCGGTGTACAGCGCGTGTCTTGCCACGTCATCGCAGGCAAAAGCGCATCTCCGTCAGCGTCGACGAAGACGTGGGTATTGACCTGGGAACAGATGCCGATGCCCGCGAGCCCCTCGAGCTCGTGTGCCTCAGCGAACGCGGCAAGAGCTGCGGTGACGCCCTCGCTCCATGCGTTGGGATGTTGCTCGGCCAGCCCCGGGGCCGGCCGATCCATCGCCACCGGCCGCGAGAACTGCGCCAGGCGCTCTCCCGAGGAATCGATCAGGACTGCTTTGATGGCAGTGGTTCCGACATCGATTCCGATGACACAATCCTCGGCCATATCTCGTCTTCTCTGCTGGCGGCATTCGACGACTATCGTATATGGTCCGCTCCGCGTAAGGAAAACCGCGGCGGAGGTGCGCGCGGATGGTGCTCAGCCGCCCCTGCGCCGACCGGAGGTAATCTGCATGCTCGCAAAGCTCAAAGCCGTTTCAGTAACGCTGGCCGCAGCCGGCGCCAGTCTCGCCGTCGTTACAGGGGCCGCGCTTGCCCAGCAGGTCGCGGTCATTACCCCGTATCTCGCCCAGCCGGGCACACAATTCTATGTCGAAGCGTTCCAGGCGGCGGCGAGCGAGAAAGGCTGGGACCTCAACGTCATTGACACTCAGAACGATGTCGCCGCCGTCATCAGCCGTATCGAGGACATGGTGAACCAGGGCGTCGACGCGATCGTCATCAATGTCGATCCGACCCAGGTGACGGCCGGGCTGCAGACGGCGAGTGACGCGGGTATTCCCGTGGTCGGCATGGATGCCGGCGCGGATCCGCTGCTGGTGACCAACGTCACCTCCAACGGCTATGCCATGGCTGCGGAGACCGCCACCTATGTGGCAGACCGCCTCGACGGCGCCGGCAGAGTGGTAACGTTCATCTACGAGGCTTTTCCGCCGGTGCAGGTGCGCGGCGTCATTGCCGACGCCGTATTCGGCAATTTCCCCGATATCGAGATCGTCGACCGCGTGACCCCGGACGTTTCGGATGGCGGCATCGCCGACTCGCGGGCCAAGATGGAAGCTATCCTTGCCGCTAATCCAGAGCCCGGCAGCATCAACGCGGTCTGGGCCGCGTGGGACCAGCCGGCGCTCGGCGCGCTGCAGGCCATTGAGGCAGCAGGCCGAGAGGATGAGGGCATTATCATCACCGGCATCGATGCCAATCCGCAAGCGCGGGAGGCGATCGCTGCTGGCGGCAATCTGGAGGCCACGGTGGCACAAGATTTTGCCGGCATCGGCAGGGCTGCGGCCGACGCGGTAGCGCGCATTCTTGCCGGCGAGGAGATCCAGCAACGGGTCATCTACGTGCCGACAAAGCTCATCACTGCGGTCAACGTCGACAGCGAGTAACCTAACAAGGCCGGCAGCCGCAAGCTGCCGGCCGTTCCTGCCCATGGACCTTCTTTCCCTCCGCGACGTCAGCAAGTCCTATGGCGCCGCGCCTGTGTTGCGCGGCGCCAGCCTCGCTATCGCGCCAGGAGAAATCCACGCGCTCATGGGCGAGAACGGCGCCGGCAAGTCGACCCTCATAAAGATACTGGCGGGTGTCGTGGCGCCCGACGACGCCGTCATCGAGGTCGACGGACAGGCAGTCACGATAGACGACCCGGCAGCGGCGCATCGGCTGGGGCTGCGCTTCATCCATCAGGAAGTGAACGTCGTGCCGGCGCTCTCCGTCGCCGAGAACATCTTCATTGGCCGCCGCTATCCCAGGCGGGCTGCACTGCTGGTCGACTGGCGGCGGCTCGAGGCGGTGGCGCGGGATACCCTCGCGAAGCTCGGCATCACCCACATTCATCCGCGCATGCCGGTGGGGCGGCTCTCGCTCGGGGACCGCATGCTCGTGCGCATCTCAAGCGCTTTCCTCAGCGAGGCCGATGCACCGGCGCGACTGTATGTGATGGACGAACCGACCGCCGCGCTCACCACCGAGGAGGCGGAGCGGCTGTTTGCCGTGCTGCGTGAGATCCGTCTGTCCGGCAATTCGGTCCTGTATGTCTCCCACCGCATTGATGAAGTTATGGCGCTTTGCGACCGCGCCACCGTGCTGCGCGACGGAAGGAGCATCGACTCCGGCCGCCTTGCGGAGATCACCCATAACGACCTCGTCGCCATGATGATCGGGCGCCGCGTCGAGGAAGCCTATCCATTGCGCCTCGCCGCTCCCCAGAAGGGCGTTGCCTTGAGCGCACGAGATTTGGGTGCACGGGGCCTGGGGCCGGTGAGCTTTGATGTTCGCAAGGGCGAGGTCCTGGGCATCGCAGGGCTCGAGGGGGCGAGGCAGCGAGAGCTCCTGCGCGTCCTGTTCGGCGATCTTGCGGCCCGCTCGGGCACCATGCTGCTTGGCGGCCAACCCTATCGGCCGCGTAGCCCAAATGACGCCTGGCGCAGCGGCATCGCCTATGTGCCGCGTGAGCGGCGCAGCGAAGGGCTCGTCATCTCGCGGCCGATCTTCGAGAACATCACGCTCGCCCAGCTCGGCAGCCAGAGTCTTGCTGGCATCTGGTTGACTCCGCGCCGCGAGCAGCGCTTCGCTACCGCGCTCGGAGCCGAGGTGAGGCTTAAGGCGAGGGGGCCGCGGCAGCGGGCACTGGAACTCAGTGGCGGCAATCAGCAGAAGGTGGTGTTTGCGAAGGCGCTGAGCTGCGAGCCGCGGTTGCTGCTGCTCGACGAGCCGACGCGCGGCGTCGACGTCGGTGCAAAGTTCGACATCTACACCATAATCCGCGGCATGACGGCGAAGGGCATGGCGGTCATTCTGGTATCCTCGGACCTTCCCGAGCTCATAGGCATGTGCGACCGCATCGCGATCATGAGGGACGGGAACATCACCGACATTGTTCAGGCAGAGGGATTACAGGAGGACGAGCTGATTAACCGCTGCTACGGCTGCATCGGAGCGGCAGCGTGACGGCCGTACCCAGCTCACTCCGCCGGTACGGAACCTTGATCGGCTTCGCCGCCATACTCCTCGTCTTCTGGGTCAACCTGCCCGACACCTTCATGACGGCTCGCAACTGGCTCAACATCACGCAGCAGCTGTCGATGCTGATGGTGGTCGCGGCCGGTATGACGATTGTCATGGTGATGGGCGATTTCGACCTCAGCGTCGGCTCCATGGCGAGCCTTGCCGGAATCGTTGCCGCCACCCTGCTGGCGGCAGGTTATCCGATTTGGGCGGCGGTCGGGATCGCGCTGCTCGTGGGTCTGCTCGGAGGTGCCTTCAACGGTGTGCTGGTCAGCCTGATCGGCATCCTCCCCTTCGTCGCAACCCTGGCGACCCTCACCATATTTTCCGGTGCCGCCTTCATCCTGAGCGGCGGCAAGACCATCTCCGGCCGCGCCATTCCGGAAGCTTTCGGCAATTTCGCGCGGGGAGGTATACCGCTGGGCGAGATCGGCGGCGTGGCCGTCACCTTACCCAACCTCACGATCGTCGCGACGCTCACGGTGTTCGTAATCTGGGTCCTGCTCGAGCAGACGACGTTCGGACGCCGGCTCTATGCCATGGGCGGCAATATGGAAGCTGCCCATCTCAGCGGCATCGCCGTCCGGCGGCTGAAGCTCGCCGCCTTCGCGCTCACCGGCCTGAGCGCTGCGCTGGCCGGCATCATGTATGCGAGCCGCGTTGCGTCGGCCAATCCGACGCAAGGCAGTGGACTGATGCTCAACGCCATTGCGGCCGTGTTCCTTGGCATGACGATGAGCGAACACAACGAGCCGCGTGTCCTTGGGACAATTCTGGGCGTCCTGATCCTCGGCGTGCTGGACAACGGCCTGACCCAGATGAGCGTCGACAGCTACACCCGTCAGATCCTCGTCGGGCTGATAATCGTGCTCGCTGTCGCCATCAGTTCCTTCTCGCAAGGGCGCCGTTGACGTAGCAAGGCGCCTTCCCCAAGAGCAGCCACTTGCACTGGTGTTCCGGCAGTTCGGGGCTGTTACTAGTAGTTAAACGGTATCTCATACGGCACTCGGCGTTGACCGACATGGGGCCGGGGGCGGACGGTCCGCTCTTGGATTAGGAAGGGAGCGATAGCTGCCGTTCGTTTGGCTGCAGCCTGTGGCAGGTTTCGACCTGACCCGGCATTCTCTCCCAAGTTGTAAGATCTCAAAAGCTCTCGTTCCCAAGCGACTGCGGTGTCGCGCAGCGGTTCGCAACTGTAGTACTAAATAGTTAGGCTTGGCCTATCTTGCCGCCCCAGCCAGCGCTTGGAACTGCCCGATCGCGGCATAGATCCCCAAGCCTATGCCCAGAGCCATTTGGTCTGGCTCTACCATGTTGTGTGTGAGGAGAAGGGCCACGCTGGCGTCGTTCGGGTCGGCCTGCCACCACCCACCATATGCACCGGGCCACCCGACAGCACCCACGCCGCCGCCGCACAGGGTGGGTGCGGCGTGCTCTGGCTCCATGACCACCGCGACCCCGTGCCCGAACCCGTGGCCAGCAGCAAAGAGTGGCATACCAAACATCCTGGCGCCGGCCCGCTGAGCGGGCGAAAGTTGGTTAGCCATGAACAATGTCAATGTCTCGCGCCGTAGCAGGCGAACGCCATCTACCGCACCGCCTTCCACGAATAGCCGGGCGAAGGACAGGTAGTCGTCCAGTGTTGACCACAGGCCCTGCCCGCCCGACTCATAGGTGAGTGCCGCGGGACGCAGCGGCAGGGCGTGGCCGGCGGGGACGGTGGACAGTTGCGCGGGCTTGCCGGCAGCGTCGAAGCCGAGCGGCGCGGCCCTCCGGTGGTGCTTTTCGGGCGGTACCACGAAGCCGGTATCGCTCATGCCGAGGGGGCCGAAGATGCGCCGATACAGCACCTCGCCCAACGGCATGCCCTCAATCCGCGCCAGCAAGAATCCCAGAAGGTCGGTGGAGTGACCGTAGTGGAATGCGGCGCCGGGCTGGTCGATGAGCGGCAGCCCAGCCAGGCGACCGATCCAGTCCTCGGGGGCGAAGAGTGAATCGATGGTCGCGCCCAGTGCCTCGGCATAGGCACCGGCAATCGGCCCGGTGTGAAAGTCGCCATAGGTAAAGCCGGCGCAGTGGGTGAGCAGGTGGCGCAGCGTGATTGCAGCCCGTGCAGGCACAACGACATCGAGTGGGCCTTCGGGATCGCACAGGACCTGCATGATCTCGAATTCCGGCGCCCAACGGACAATCGGATCATCCAGTGACATCCGACCCTCCTCGACCAGCATCAGCGCAGCTAAGGACGTGATCGGCTTCGTCAGCGAGGCGATGCGGAAGATGGTGTCGCGGGTCACCGGAAGTCCGTTCGCCAGGTCGCGCTGGCCCTGGGCCGCCACGTGAATGGTTTGGCCATCACGCCAGACCAGGGTGGCCACGCCGGTCAGGCTGCCGCGGGCTATGTGGTCGGACATGGCAGAGGTTATGGTGGTGTCCATCGGGACTTCCTCACAATAATATTGGATCCATATAAAATAGGTTTCGTATCGAATGACAGCGGCCTAGAGTGGCGCCATGACGGAAAGCGCCGACACAGACAACCCGCGCCGGCGGCCCAAGGGGAACAAGCGGGAACGGACCCGGACGGTGCTGCTGGCGGCAGCCCGTGAGCTGGTGCGCGAGAAAGGTTTCGACCGCCTCACCATGGAGGCGGTGGCGCAGCGCGCCGGAATGACCAGCGGGGCCATCTACGGAAATTTCAAGAACCGCGATGAGCTGCTTCTGGCGCTCTCGGACCAGTATTGGACACCGATCGTTCCGACCTTCACTCCTGGGTCCAGCTTCGCTGAGAAAATGGCGGCGCTCGCCGAAGCCACGATTGCGGCGCTGCCGGAGCGCGAGCTGGCGGCGGCCGGCTACCTCAGCGGCCGCGCCTATGCGCTGGGGCAGGTCGAACTGCGCCAGAGGGTGCAGGAAGCCACAGCCCGCGACTACAAGGCCGGCGCGGCGTGGCTGCGGACCATCGCGGAGGAGGCGGAACTGCCGATGGCGCCGGAGCTTCTGGTGCGGGTGATCCACGCCATGATCGAAGGGCTGGTGCTGCAGCGCCTGCTGACGCCGAAGCTCGTGCCGGACGAGGTGTTTCGCGCCGCATTTGCGGCGTTGGCCGGGAGACGCTACCCGCCTTGAATGGCTGATCGTGCAGGAAGTCTAGTGAAAGCGCTAGATAGTCGAGCGCCAAGGGTGGACGCAGACGACCTTTTATTGTGCGTCTGCTCTCGTGACCGACAGCCCAGAAGCAGAAGGACCGTTTTCCACGCCGCTGTAGAAATTCGGCCACCGGAGCGGACCGGAAGGCTTAGAATTGAGCTCCGGTCGCGCCAACGACTGAGATGAGAAGCACCCCTCTGACCGTTGTGAGTCGACGTCTACTATCGGGGCAACCGTCGGCATCCGCTTGAGGACCAGCATGGGGCGCATTGCTTACAGGCAGACTTGGGGCCGTGAGCGGACTGGCGCCTCACAGGAGTGAGCTCTAAATGAACGGCCGTTCCGTTGACGCTGGCCTTGTTCTCCGCGCCGGAGCCGATAGTCCACATTCACTTAAGACCCTGCCTGGGCCGACGAACGGCTCGCACTTTTCCGCTGCTCCCGCCGCCGCAGAAGAAGCGGTCGCCACCATCGGATTCAAGCCCCGAGACGCCGGTTCCGAGCGGCATGTCCAGTCGCTGGATCACTTCACCTGTCTCAGCGTTGATGTGCCGGAGATCGCTCTCGCTGTCTTCCCATGTACCGTGCCAAAGCTCGCCATCGACCCAGGTAACGCCGGTGACAAATCGGTCGGATTCGACCGTGCGCAGCACGTCTCCCGTCTCGGGATCCACTTGATGAATCCTGCGGCCGCGATGCTGGCCGACCCAGAGCGAGCCCTCCGCCCAGGCCAGCCCCGAAGCCCCACCATCGCCGGGCGCCGGTATCTCGGCGATCACCTCGCCGGTCTTGGGGTCGATCTTGCGGATTACGGTATCTGCAATTTGGAATAGATTTTCGCCGTCAAACGCGGTCCCTGCATGGGCGGCGATGTCGAGCGATCTCGAAACTTCGCCGCTCTCGGGATCGAGCGCATTCAGCCTGTCGCCGGTTGCGAACCAGACGTGATTGCCGTCGAAGGTGACGCCGGCCACGTCGTCGATATCTGGAAAGGGTCCGTACTCACGGATGACTTCGGCAGCTGAATTTTTCATGTCTCGATCCTAGCCGGACATTCCCGCGGCGGGGAGCAACAAGCTTGTCGGGAATCCCGGCACGCCCGACACGATCCAGCGGCAGGCCCGCCCGCGCCCGAAGGCCTCGACCTTACCGTCATGTGCTAGCTCTTCGAGCGCCCGTTGCACCGTGCGCGGGCTCACGCTCAACGCGAGCGCCAAGGCCGAACTCGACCAGGCTTCGCCGTCGCCGAGCAGAGCAAGCACTTCGGCGTGGTCGCCTTCGACGGGAGGCGACAGCACGGCAACATCGCCGGCGGCGCAGGGCCGCAGAACGAAACCTCGCTTGGTCGCACTCAACGCCGCCAGTGGCTTGATCGCCTTACGCAGCCGCCCGATTTCGACGCGCAGCCTCGCGCGGTGCGACTCGTCGGCATGTTGCGCGCGGAACGCGCGGTTGAGAAGCGTTTCCCGCGATACATCCCCCGGCCATGTTTCCGCCAGAGCACGGATGAGTGCGAGCAACACCGGACGGGTGGCGAGCGGAACGGTCGTCATTCCTGCACGTACGGTGTTGCGACACGCGTCGACGATGAGTGTATTCGACGCCAAAAGCGTCTCGACTTCTTCGAGATCGAGCAGCCGCTCTACGTCCCGAGTGATGAAGCGCGCCGCCGGCGCCTCGAACGCTCGCACTGCCTGGGCGACCTCGGCCGCGAGCGCTGGAATGCGAGCCTCTCCCGCTGCCCGCCTTGCCCGCTCCAGAGCAGCTCTTGCTGGCTCTGTCCTGATGCGTCGGATGGCAATACCCGCCGCCACCAGTTCGTGCCCAACCAGCGAAGCGCGTGGCAGAATACCGGCATCGACGTCACTGAACACCTCTTCGGCTTCGTCGAGACGGCCGATCAGGAGAAGGTACCGGGCTTCGAGATAACCTGCATGCGCGGCATTCCTCCGGTCGCCTGACGCTTCGAGCACCGCCCGCGCCGCGTTGAGTGACTGCAAGGACCGGCCCAAATCACGCGAAACAAGCGCGATTTCGGCTTCGGCGACGGCACAACGCGCACGGGCTGCGGGTTCTCTCGGGCCGAAACCACGTGCGGCACTCCGCAGAAGCGCTCTGGCGCGCGTGAGGTCGCCGAGCTGCGCCATCGCGATGCCGCGCAACGCCAGCGCCGGGGGATCATCGCGGAGTGCGACCCTCTTCAGCGCAGCGAGCGGGTCGCCAGCCGAGAGAGCCCGTGCCGTAGCATTGATCAGCGAGTCCATTGAAATCCCGTCACACTTGTAACTCTCACCCGACCCTCTGCCCGAGCTAGCCTCTTCGTATCGCAACCGTTGGAACCGGGCGAATTCGATATGAGGACCGGAAATGGCCAAACTTACAGCACCAGAGAAGGCCAATTCGTTGCCGCGACCCGCCGTCGATGTGGCCGGTTGGCTTGCGCTCGCCGCCGCCCCAACCTTCGCACTGATGGCCTGGATTTCCGCCGTCAGATCGCCCGGCATGACAATGTGCACCGCCGCCTCAGCTCTCGTGCCGATCAACGACATGGCTCTGATGTACTTGCTGATGAGCCTCTTTCACCTGCCGCCGTGGATGAAGCTCCTTTCCGCTCGTTCGCAGCGCCCTGGCATCCCCCTCACCCAAACCGAAGGAAACTGACAATGCAACACGCTGTTGTTTCACGCGATGACTGGCTGACGGCCCGCCGAGACCTCCTGAAAGCGGAGAAAGAACTCACCCATACTCGCGACAAGGTCGCACGAGAGCGGCTCGCCCTGCCGTGGGTGCGCATGGAGAAGGAATACGTTTTTGACACGCCGGACGGTCGGCGCACGCTCGCCGACCTCTTCGACGACCGATCGCAGCTTCTGGTGCAACACTTCATGTTCGCGCCGGGATGGAAGGAAGGCTGCCCAAGCTGCTCCTTCATGGCCGATCACACCGACGGCATGAACGAGCACCTGTCACATCACGACGTGACCATGATCGCCGTGTCGCGCGCGCCGCTTCCCGAGATCGAGCGCTATCGCAGCCGCATGGGCTGGCGCTTTCGGTGGGTGTCCTCGAACGGTAGTCCGTTCAATTACGATTTCCGGGTCAGTTTCACGCCCGAGGACGTCGCCAGTGGGCATATCGACTACAACTTCGGCGAATGGCAGGAGATCGGCGAGGAATGGCCTGGTCTGAGCGCCTTCTTCAAGGACGAGGCTGGCAACGTCTTTCACACCTACTCCACCTACGGCCGCGGTGTGGAGGCCATGATGGGGGCCTACGCCATGCTCGACCTCATGCCAAAGGGGCGCAACGAGGTCGAGGGCATGGATTGGGTGCGCCGTCACGATCGCTACGAGTAGCCGCCCTGTAAGCAGAGGCATGGCGACCAGCCAGCAAAAAAGAAGTATGGCGATTGCCGGGCCCACCCAGGCTCCGGTAATTGCCTATCGCCGCTGTAAATCGCCGGCTCAGCCGCGCGCCCGCAGTAGTCGCAACGAGCAGACAGAACCATGATCTGCTCCTGCGACACAATCAGCAATTGATGCCGCACGATCAGCCAGCCGGGGGACGATCGAATGCGGCGCAACCGCGACCGCTGGCGTAGTCGTCGCGCGTCCGCTTTCGGGAAACAGCAATGCCGATCTCTACGGCCGACATGGGGCGCAGAGCGGACAGACGATTGGACAGACGGTTCGAGTAACATCCTATCGGTGGCAGCGCCACAGTCTCCGCCACCCCCTTGCGGAGGCCGGGCGCTTGTGCCGCTCCCACGCGGACTTGAGCAACATTTCCGATGCTGTGCAGTCGGGAAGGTGGCGGAGAGAGAGAGTCAGGACGCTAGTGGCTGATCCTGCGGCTCACGCGGGACCATCGTCAGCGGACAGACAGGAGGACAGACGTTTCAGAAGCTGGTCCCACTTTGTCCCTTCAAGCTGTACCTGCGCCAGCCCGCAAGTGAGGCTAGACCGTCGCGCGTCACGGTGCCGAAGGGGACAAGCTACCGGATCTGCCCCAAGAAGGTTAGCTGGCCGACGCACTGAGAGTTCTGCGATTGGTGCGCCAAAGTACGCTGGACAGCGCACTTCCGCCCCGCCAATTCCCACTGGCATCTTCCTCAGCAGCAGTGACTTGCTAGCCAGACTCCCGGGGCGGCGGTTACAGCCCTTTAGGCGCAGCGCCCAAGGCTACCCTTCAGCATCCGAACGACAGGCGGAAAAAGGTGACGAGGCTGCCGACCGGTTGAGTGCTGCCTCCATTCCTGCTCCCGGAGTTGCGGAGCATTCACGTTTCATATTATGTACGGCGGAACTTGGGAGGGGAGTCCTTCATGCGCCATTATCCAATGTACGTCGGCGGAGCCTTAGTCGATGGCGATCAGAAGGCCCAGGTGATCTGCCCTGGTACGGAGCAGCCCTATGCAACCTTCGCGTGGGCTGGCGCGGCAGACGCCGATGCGGCACTAGCAGCGGCCGATCTTGCCTTCAAACCGTGGGCGTCTACGACGCTGGCGGCGCGCGTGAAGTTAATGAGGAGCCTTCGAGAAGCTGTCCTGGCTAACGCCGAGCGGCTCAGGGAGGCCATAATGATGGAGGTCGGGAAGACGTGGGAACAGACGGCGGAAGATGTACAGTCGCTGGCCGATAGCCTTGCCTTCTATGCTGAGGAGATTTTGCGTGTACGGCCGGAGATGCTTCCGGATCGAGATGGGACACACCGGCACGAACTACGGGCTGAACCGCTAGGCGTCGTCGTTGCCTTCCTCGCTTGGAACTTTCCGTTGTTGAACTTGGGATTCAAGTTGGGTCCGGCGCTGGCAGCCGGCTGCCCGATAGTCCTCAAGCCATCGCCGAAGTCGCCGATCTCCGCATATATGATGGGCAGCCTCTGCGCCGAAGTCGGATTTCCACCTGGTGTGGTCAACGTCCTTTGCGGCCCCGACGATACCGTGGCCTCACGTTTGGCTCGCAGTGATATTCCCTCCCTCCTAACGCTCATCGGCTCGGCCGGCACAGCAAGGAAGATCGTCGCCGCGGGCGCGACCTCGATAAAGCGATACTCCATGGAACTTGGTGGCAATGCGCCAGTGCTTGTTTTCCCCGACGCCAATCTCGATCGCGCCGTGGACGTCGTTGCAGCCTTGAAGTTCGGCAACGCCGGACAGATCTGCGTTGCGCCCAACCGCATTCTCCTCCACCGCACTATCAAGGATGAGTTCGCCGCTCGGATGGCGGAGCGTGCCCGCAGCATCCGACTGGGATTTGGTCGCGACGCGAAGGTGGACATGGGGCCGGTAATCGACGGTGCCACGGTGGACCGCCTGGAGAAGTTGGTCATTTCCGCGACCGAAGCCGGTGCAACCCTACTAGCCGGTGGAAAGCGTTCTACCAGAACCAACGCCGGCCACTTCTTCGAGCCGACGGTGCTGGACGGGGTGAGGCCCGAGATGGGCGTCGCGCAGCACGAAACTTTCGGTCCGATTGTCAGCCTCATGGAGTTCGAGGAGGAGGAAGACGTCATAGCACTGGCGAATGCCACTCCTTCCGGCCTCGTTGCATATGTCTTCACCCGCGAGCTCGATCGTGCAGAGCGAGCCGTCGCACGGTTGAGATTTGGCGAGGTGCAGGTGAATGGCGTGAAATACGGCATCGACCTGCCACACGGGGGCATCAAACAGAGCGGCGTCGGTCACGACTGCTCCCACCTCGCATTGCGAGACTACCTTGCCATCAAGCGGGTAACGGTGGCCATAGAGGTCGGCACCGGTTGACCGACCATTCATATTATGAATAAGGTAGAGAATGAAGAGCGATATGGATACAGAGAGCCTTGATCTGCTGCATCAGATGCACAGCGGCGCATTTGTAGCACGCAATCTTTCGGCACAGGCGGCACGTGAACTGGGCCTGCGCATCCTGCGCGGCACATATGCCCCCGAAGCGGTGCTCCCTGATGAGGGCGAGCTGGCCGAAGAGCTCCGCGTCAGCCGCACTGTGGTGCGCGAGGCTGTCAAGATTCTGACAGCAAAGGGACTTGTCGAAGCGCGGCCACGCCTCGGTACCCGGGTGATGCCGCGGTGGAACTGGCAGATCCTTGATCGGGATCTTCTTGCCTGGCAGCATGCCGCTACCTTCAGCGAAGCGCGGTTGCTCCAGTTGACGGAGATGCGCCGCGTCATCGAGCCGGCAGCCGCGAACCTGGGGGCCCAGCGGCGCACTCCGGAGGATCTTTCGACGCTGCGTCGCGCCTTTCTCGACATGGGAGAAGGAGTGGCCGTGCCGGACGATTTCGTGGGAGCCGATGCGCGCTTTCACTCCGCAGTCCTGAAGTCGGCCCACAACGAGTATTTTGATGCGCTCGAGGGGGTGATTTACGCAGGGCTGGTCGCGAGCATTAGGATAACGAATCCTCGGCCGGCCTCGAACAAGTCCTCCCTGCCGCTTCATCAGCGGGTGCTGGAGGGGATCGAGCACGAAGACGGCGACGCGGCATCGGCGGCGATGAGAGAACTGCTGGAGGACGCCGGACAGCGCCTCAGCAAGGCCTTCGCCAGTCGACCTGAGCGCGTGGAGGTACAAGCGAAACAGTAGGTGCATAGCCGGACCAGCGCCACACCATTGGCGGGCGAGATCGGCTTCCAAGAAACAGCCACACCAATCAACGGGCCAGACCTTACAGGGCCTGACACTTATCAATCACCGGCATATGGCGCTGCGGTCGCTCTCCGGCGGAGAGACCGGGGGATAGCTATTGGCCGCGGCCAAGAGTTAAACATGAAGATCACGGGCATCGAGAGCTATATAATTGAGTACGACCTAGAGGAGCCGCTAGGTTACTCCCAGCAGTACTATGCCAAACGATCCGTGCATCTCATCGAGGTCCATACTGACGAGGGCGTCGTTGGTCATGGCGAATGCTTCGGTGGCGGCCTCATTGCCCGCGGCAACCGCGCCATCGCAAAAGAGACGATTGAGCCGCTGATCGTCGGTATGGACCCGCTGGCCCGCGAGGTCATTTGGCACAAGGTCTACAACCTCCTGCGCGATCATGGACAGAAGGGGATGCCTATCCAGGTACTGTCCGGCATCGATATCGCGCTCTGGGACATCGCCGGCAAGGTGCATGGCTTGCCCCTTTACCGACTGCTTGGTGGCGCCTTCCGGGAGAAGGTCCCCGTCTACGGGTATGGAATGATGCTGCAGCCCGTAAGCGACCTCACAGGGCGCTTCCGCGACGAGAGCGCTGAACTGCGATCGGCCGGCTACTGCGGCCTGAAGATGAAGGTTGGCCTAGGCGTACGCGAGGACGTGAGGCTGGTCACGGCGGTGCGGGAAGGCGCAGGCGATGAGACCATGCTCATGGTTGATGCCAACCATTGCTACTCAATGCGCGAAGCGCTGCCGCTCGGCCGTGAGCTAGAACGGCTGAACGTCAGCTGGTTCGAAGAGCCGCTCGCCCCGGAAGATCGAAGGGGCTACTGCGAGTTACGCCAGGCTTTAGACATTTGCATCGCCGGCGGTGAGGCCGAGTTCACCCGCTGGGGCTTCCGCGACCTCATCGAGGGCCGTTGTGTCGATCTGCTGCAGCCCGAGGTCTGCGGTCTTGGCGGGATTACTGAGTACCAGAAGGTGCTCGCGCTGGCCCACAGCCACTTCGTGCCGGTTGTGAACCATTGCTGGGGGTCGGCCGTCGCAGTCGCCGTCAACCTCCATCTCTGCCTGGCAATGCCCGATTTGCCGGGAAGCGCGCATCCGGTCCAGCCAATGCTGGAGTACGACACAACTCCAAACCGCTTCCGCGAAGAGCTGTTGAAAGAGCCGCTAAGCGTCCCCCAGCAGGTGAAGGCGAGCGGCGGTTTCGCTGCCCCGTCGGACAAACCTGGGCTCGGCGTGGAGATCGATTTCGACTTCGTCCGAAGATTTCAGGTCTGAGAGCCGAGAACTCGGCGACTGAGGAGGAAACTTGCATGTCATCATTCAACGGTACGCCATCCGCCGGTAGACCCAGCGCGGCCTCCCGCCCGCTTTCGGTGGGTGAAGTCTACTGGACCGCGGGTTTCTGGGCCGAGACTGCTCGCCTGGTTCGTGAGCAAACGCTTCCTGCCATGCTGGAGGCATTGAACGATCCTGAGAACGGCGCCTATCTCGGCAACTTCAAGGCCGTTGCCGAAGGTCGCAAGGAGTTCCACGCCACCAACTGGAGCGACGGGGACTGCTACAAATTTGTCGAGGCGCTTACCCACGCCTACGGTGTAACGCGGGACCCGGCGACCCTTGAACTGATGGATGAGATTATTGCCATTATGGCCGCCGCGCAGGAGCCGGACGGCTATATCAACACACAGATCACAGCCACCGGTCGCCAGCGTTGGGTCGACCAGCGCAACCACGAATTCTACAACCTGGGCCATCTCTTCACTGCGGCTGCTGCCCATTTCCGTACCACCGGCCGCCGCAACTTTCTCGACGTCGCGTTGAAGGCAGCGGAGTGCGCCCACGGGGTGTTCAGCAGCAAGCCGAGCGCCCTGGCTCACTACGAGTTCAATCCGTCGAACATCATGGGACTGGTCGACCTCTACGAGGCGACTGGTGATCGACGGCTTCTTGATCTTGCCGCTGTATTCGTCGACCTCCGGGGCAGTGCTCCCGGGGGGCTTGGTGACCAGAACCAGGATAGGATTCCCCTGAGAGAGGAAACCGAGGCGGTCGGCCACGCCGTCACTGCGACGTATCTGTATAGTGGTGCCGCAGATGTTTACATGCACACCGGTGAAGCTGCTCTCTTGCGCGCGCTGGAGGCGATCTGGGACGATGCAACCAGACGCAAACTCTATCTTACCGGCGGGGTTGGTGCCCTCCACTTCGGGATGTCCGAGCGCTCCCCCAACGATACGGAGTCCGAGCGGCTGTGGGAGGCCTTTGGTCGGCCTTATCAGCTGCCGAACGCCTCCGCCTACAACGAGACTTGCGCCAATATCGGCCAGGCGATGTGGGCGCGGCGCATGCTTCAGATTACTGGCGAAGCCAAATATGCGGATGTCATGGAGCGTGTGCTCTACAACGCCGGTCTCTCTGCCATCAGCCTCGCCGGCACCGAGTTCACCTACACGAACCCGTTGCGCTGGCACGGCCACGATCATAGTCGTGATGGCGAACTGAAGAACGACGCGCCGCAGCGCTGGAGTCGCTTCAGCTGCTACTGCTGTCCGCCGCAGGTTGCACGGACCTATGCCGGGCTGCACCGGTGGGCTTATGCGGTGTCCGAGGACACAGTCTGGGTCCACCTCTACGGCGGCAGCAACGTCCGGACCGAGCTGGCTGGCGGCATATTCGCTTTCGAGATGACAACCGACTACCCCTGGGACGGGAAGGTCGTCATCGATGTCACCGAGGCGCCTGCCGCACCAATCGAGTTTCGTCTCCGCATCCCCGGCTGGGTCGCCGGCGCCACCCTGGTGGTCAATGGGGATGCGCTGCCCGAACCGCCGGCCGCCGGCAGCTACTACCGTCTGAGGCGCCATTGGCAGGTGGGCGACCGGATCGAGCTGAGCATCCCCATTGCCGTTACTCTGGTGCAGGGACATCCGCGCGTGGAAGAGATCGTAAACCAGGCCGCCGTGGTCCGGGGGCCCTTGGTTTACTGCCTCGAAGATCACGACCTTCCCGAGGGAGTGAAGATCGAGGAAGTCCATCTGGCACCGGGACTGCCCCTTGAGCTGGCGAGTTCGGAGTTGAGCGGTGCTCGCAAGATTCGGGGAACCGCCATCCGGATCGCCAGATCTGAGGCCGGCGAACTTTACAGCGCCCTTATAGGCACGACGCCCGAGCAGATCCCGGTGGAGTTCGTGCCCTACTACGCCTGGAACAATCGCGGCATCACCGAGATGAGCGTCTGGCTGCCAGTCGCGCACCTGGCCTAGCGACGCAGCGTAGGAATCTTTGTCGCGCCTGCTCTGACTCACTTGACTCCCTGTCAGCATTTAATACATTCATATTATGAAAGGGAGGGCTAGAGAATGCTGAAAAGACTTTTGATGGTTGGAACCGCCCTGACGGCTGTCGGCTCGTCAGTGCCCGCGGGCGCACAGGACATCGGGGAGGTCACCGTCTTTCACCGCTGGGCTGACGAGGGTAGCCGGCTGCCGATCGAAGCGATGTTCGCAGTGTGTGAGGAGAACCTCCCCGGATTGGAGATCACGTCCTCGTATGTGTCGTCGGACCAGTACGAAGTGCAACTGCCGGTCCAGCTCAGCAGCGACAATGTTCCTGATGTTTACGGCTTGTGGCCCGGCGGGCGCGCCGTTTTCCAGGCCCAGTCTGGAAACATTCTCGACATTTCGGAGGAATGGCACGACACCATCGGCGCCAACTTCGCCCCCGGAATGACAGATAGCGTCACCGAGACCGACGGCAACATCTACGTCGTACCGTTCAACACAATCCCGAACGGCTTCCTCTACAACAAGAAGGTGTTTTCCGACGCAGGTGTGGAGGCGCCGCCTGAGACATGGGAAGAATTCGAGGCAGTGCTGGCAAAGCTCAAGGAGAGTGGCGTAACGCCGATCGCCCTGGGCGCGCGCAACGGCTGGGAGCCGATGTTCTGGTTCGACTACCTGATCCTACGGGAGCACGGGTCAGACTTCCGGGAACGGCTAATGGCGGGCGACGAAAGCTATACCAGTCCCGAAGTCGTCAGCACCATGGAGCGCTGGAAGGGACTGCTGGAGGACGAGAACTTCCACCTCGAGCTGAGTGGAAGCTGGGCCGAGATGACGGGTGCAGTGGCGACCGGCGTGACGGCCATGGAACTCATGGGGCCGTGGGCAATGCGCGCTTTCCTGCAGGCCGGCATGGAACCCAACGTCGACTTCGGGTTCTTCCAGTTCCCCACTATCAACCCCGACGTGGCGCTGGCTACTGAAGGCGCTTTCGAGGGATGGGCAGCCAGCGGCAAGGGCAGCAACACTGAGGGTGCTGTGCGGCTGCTTGAATGCCTCGCTTCTAAGGAGGCACAGGCAGCATATGCTCAAGGTGGCACCAACCTTGCGGCGAATGCCGATGTTCCAGTCGACGTTTATACTGAGGACCTTCGCCCGATCCTCGCGCAGATGAGCGAACTCAACGAATACCCGTTCCACCAGAACATGGAACTCGCAACTCTACCCCCGGTAATCGAGGTGGCGGACCGGGAATTTCCGCGCTTCCTGACCTATCCGGCGGAGTACATGGCGGTTCTGGAGGCTCTCCAGGCGCGTGCAGAAACAGTGTTTGGCGAATGAGGCCACGGGGGCCGGTTGCGGCGAACCGGCCCCGCCAATCTAGCATCGCGCCAATTTACATCCGGGCAGAGGGCTGAATCGGAATGGCACGCATCAACTTCGCCCCGTGGCTCTTCCTTGCCCCTGCGCTACTGATCTGCGGGTTCTTCGGCGGTGTCCCGATCGTGCAGTCGCTGATCCTCAGCCTGCACGATCAGACCGGTATCGGGGCACCGGCCACGTTCGTCGGTCTGCAGAACTATCTTGACTTAATGCAGGACCGGTACTTTCAGGATGCCTTCCGCAACACCCTGATCTGGATGGCCGCCTTCGTAGTAGGCGTTCCCAGTCTGGCGACGCTGCTGGCGGTCCTCCTCAACTCGAACTCCTGGTTCGAGTCGCTGTGCAAGACGGTTCTGTTCCTGCCCATCGCGCTGTCATTCTCGGTTATCGGCATCATCTGGCAGTGGATCTATCAACCGCGGATTGGACTGCTTGATCAGGCACTAACGACACTCGGCATGGGCGGTCTCGTGCAAGCCTGGCTCGGGCCAGACCTCGGACTGGCATCAGTGATTATCGCTGCTGCGTGGACGCAGACCTCATTTTCCATCGTAATCGTGCTGGCAGGTCTCAGCGGCATTTCGCGTGAACTCGTAGAGGCCGCGCGCGTGGATGGTGCCAACGGCTGGACCATGTTCTGGCGCATTACATTACCGCTCCTTCGGCCGGCGATGATGATCGTCGTTTCGTCGGCCCTCATCGCCGCGCTGCAGTCGACGGAGATCGTCCTTACCATGACCAAGGGCGGCCCCTTCGGTACCACCGATGTGCTCGGGTACCGCATGTATATCGAGACCTTCTGGAACTACCGGTTCGGCTATGGGGCGGCCGTCGGTGTCATCATCACCCTCATCACCGCGACTTTCGTCCTCCCCTATCTCCGTCGAATGATCTCGCTGCAAGAAAGGGACCTGCGATGACCGCCCTGGTTTCCGAACAGCAACTGGGGGAGACCCGGAAGCTCAAAGCTGGTGACCTCGCGAGAAGGTTCCTGCGGATCGCCTTCCTTCTGCTGGCGACATTCATCTTCTTCGTTCCGATCCTCGGATCCGCACTGACAGCGGTTCGCACCGTGGGTGACATTCTCAACAATGGCGCCTGGGCGCTGCCACAACCGTTCCAGCCGGACAACTTCCTCGCGGCATGGAGAGGACTGTGGCCATATTTCAGAGCCTCGGTCATCGTGACCGTGCCTTCCATCGTTGGGGTTCTGCTGATCGCGTCCATGGCCAGCTATGCGATCAGCAGGCTCAGATTCCCCGGGCGTCTGCCGATCTTTTTCACACTCATCGCGCTGAGCTTCGTCCCCATTCAGGTGCAGCTCATCCCGATCTTCAAACTCTTCAACGCCATCGGTCTGTTCGACACCTTCTACGCGCTGATCATCGTTCAGATCATGCGGCATGTGCCGTTCGCCGTGCTGGTCATGACCGGCTTCTTCAACACGGTGCCGTCGGAGCTTCGCGAAGCGGCCAAGGTAGACGGAGCTTCGGAGTGGACAGTGTACTGGCGGATTTTCCTGCCACTGGCGCGACCAGCGCTGGCCGCGCTGCTCGTCCTCGAGTTCACGTGGATATGGAATGACCTTCTGTGGGGCCTGGTGCTGGCGCAAAGCAACGACAAGCGCCCTGTCACCGTCGGCATCCTCACCTTCCAAGGAGAGCATACGCTCTCTTGGCCACTAATCGCGGCAGGCGCTGTCACTGCCGCCCTGCCCACGGTCCTGGTGTTCCTGATGTTTCAGAAGCACTTCATCCGCGGCATGACCATGGGGGCCGTCAAGGGATGACGGCTTGCAACGCGTGATCAAGAGGGGACGACATGGCTTCGGTAGAACTTAGAGATGTGCGGAAGGCCTTCGGCAGCGTCGAGATCATCCACAATCTCAACCTGGCCGTTTCTGACGGCGAGTTCCTGACGCTCGTCGGCCCCTCCGGCTGTGGCAAGTCGACTCTCCTGCGAATGATTGCCGGCCTCGAGGGGGTGAGTGACGGCGATGTCCTAATTGGGGGGCAGCGCGTGAACCAGTTGAACCCGCGCGAGCGGAATATCTCAATGGTCTTTCAGAGTTACGCGCTCTATCCGCACATGACCGTGCGGCAGAATATGAACTTCAACCTCGAACTGGCACGCGTGCCCAAGCATGAGGCGGCCGCGAAGGTCACCGCCGCCGCCCAGCTCCTCGAGATCTCGGACCTCCTGGATCGGCGCCCGGCCCAACTTTCCGGCGGGCAGCGGCAGCGGGTCGCGATGGGCCGAGCGATTGTTCGTAATCCCGACGTCTTCCTGTTCGATGAGCCGCTCTCAAATCTCGATGCGAAACTTCGCGTGCAGATGCGTGCAGAGATCAAGGAGCTACATCAGAAGGTGGGCACGACCGCGATCTACGTCACCCACGACCAGATCGAGGCTATGACACTTTCGGATCGCATCGTCGTTCTGAATCGTGGGCGAGTGGAGCAGATTGGCACTCCCTTGGAACTCTACAGGAGGCCAGCGAACACCTTCGTGGCCGCATTCATCGGCTCACCGTCGATGAATCTCCTCGATGCCGTCGTGGCGCCGGGGCGGGATGGCCCGCGGGCCCTGATTGACGGTGGTACTTCGGTGCGTCTGCCGTCCGGTCTACCTGTCACCGAAGGGGAAGCCATTACCCTTGGGCTACGGCCAGAGCATGTAGTTCCGGGCTCCGACGGCGACGTGATCGCCGGAGATGCAAAGCTCGTGGAACCGACCGGAGCACTCACCCATGTGGTTTTCCAGGTCGGGCGCCAGAAGATCACTTCTATGGTCGACGGAGATGTTCAGGTGAAGGAGGGGGAGCCCTTCCAAGCCGCCATACGCCCAGACGCAGTGCACGTATTCGAGAGAGCGAGTGGAAGTCGCCTCGACTAGGATCATGTTTCGCGCTGAAAGCCGACAACCGCGCGTGACGAGAGCGAGAACGACGGCACCCCCAGAGGGCACGGACAAGCCGGCATCGCGACATCAAGCGCTCCGGTTGTGCAGGCGAGCGAAAGGCGGCAGACGCAGCTGGGCTCTACCGCTCTCGCACCAGCGCCGAAAGCATCTCCACCGGGTCGCGCCCGATCACTCTCGCCACCGCGACGAACTCGAGCACGTCTAGCCGTCGCTCGCCGCCTTCTTATTTGGCGACGAACGACTGTGGCCGTCCGAGCTTCTGCGCCACTTGCTGCTGAGTGTGCGGCTGTTCCTCGCCGATGGCAGGGCCCATGGGCTCACCATCGCGGAGATCGGCAACTGGAGCGGCAAGGCGGCGCCGACCAGTTTGCCGTTGGGTTCAAGGGGCCCTCAACTTCGGTGAAACATGCTGGCGCGCCCCGTGTGCATATCGCGGCGCGACGGAATGCAAGGAAGGCTTCCCTCATAGTGCCTGTCGAACGTGACGCCGTGATCTGCAAGCCTGTCAAAGGCAGGCGTTTGGATTTCCCCGTTGTATGGCGACAATGCCAGTCGGTTCAGCGAGTCGAAAAGGACGAAGATCATCCGCACCGGACCGCGCCTACGCTAGTGTTGGCCAATTTCTCAAGACAACAGCGATCGATCGGGCGGATCTTCCGGGTTGCCTAACTCGCCATGGCAATTTCGAACAATGCGCCGGTTTGTGTCCATCCACGACACGTATGCGTCGCACGGGTCGAACCCGTCGTTACGTGTCCTAAGCAGCCCCTGCAACATCGCCTCAAGCGCTGCCTGCAGCTCAGCGTGTGCCGGCACGTCAGCAAGATTATTTAGTTGGTCCGGATCGGACGTGTTGTCGAACAAGACGATACGACCGTCGAGCCACCGAGCATAGGTGTGGGTTTTGGTGCGGACGCCTCGCCACTCAGCCCCGTTGGCAAAGAAGTCGTGCTCCTTGCTGAAGTTCATCAGCAGAACGGCCTCCTGCTCCACGTCGCCGCCCAAAAGGGCCGCGGACATGTCTTTGCCCTCGACGGTTCGGGGAACAGGAATGCCGGCCATTGTGCAGAGGCTGGGCAGAATATCGACCGGCGCGATCAGTGGGTCCAGTCGCTGCCCGGGGGGAATTTTGCCAGGCCACCGCATGATCCAGGGCACCTTGATCGACTCTTCATAGGGCATTCGCTTTTCCCAAGGGCGGATGCCGTGCGACCCGCCTTGTGTGCCATGGTCTGAGGTGAAGACGACCAGAGTGTCGTCGGCGCGGCCGCTCGCTTCGAGCGCGGAGAGTACCTCCCCTAGCATGTCGTCGACGGTCAGCAGCATGGCCAGGTAGTGCCTGTACATTTCCAGGGCAGCCTCACGCGACTCCGGCGGAACGTTCGCTGGAAGCTTCAGGTCTTTCGGAAGCCGATCGTAGTAGGAGTCGGGTGCAAAGCGAAAAGGCGTCCAATGACATTGATGCGGCGAGACGACGAGGCAGAACGGCCGATCCTCCGGCATGGCAGAGAAAAACTCTCTCGTGTAACCGACCAGTGCGTCGGTCTCATAGCCCTCCCAGAATTCGGTCCTCCAGTCATTGCGATGAATCGAGCCGTTGAAGTAGTCGGTGTGGAAGTTGTAGGCACGCCAGAAATCGAAGCCTAGTCGGTCGCGGCCCTCCGGTACATAGTCGCGACCATGGATCTCCGGGAACGATCCTTGGTGCAGGTGCCATTTGCCCACGTAACCGGTGTGGTATCCGGCATTGGCGAAAACATCACCCATCCCGATTTCGTCGTTGCGCGTGCGCAGGAAATTGATGATGTGCCCCGTCGTCTGGGGGTGCCGTCCCGTCATCATCATGGACCGGTAGGGGGTGCAGACCGGAGCTGTCGAGATGGCGTTGTCGAGTGTGCATCCTTGTTCAGCCAGGCGTTCGATATTTGGCGTCTCGATGTTTGGCTCCCCATAAAGCGGGAGCGCCGAAGCCCTAATCTGGTCCGTTAGAATGTAGAGAATGTTTGGCTTCATCTGCGCCATGATTGAGGCTCCTCATCGAATAAGTGACATGCAACCCGGCGCTCTGGGAATCCTCGTGCAGATACGAGCTCAGGAGTTTTTGAGCGGCAAAGTTCCCAACCATGCGGACAGGATGCGACAAATGGGCAACCGACCTCGCCTCGCCCCGTGGGGTGTTCGGGCGCCGGCACCGGCTGCAGCCATTTGTCGTTGCGCTCCAGCGGCGGCACGGAATCCACAAGCAGGCGGACATAAGGGTGCTTTGGCGCCTCGATGACTTGCTGGGCCGGACCGCACTCCATCAAACGCCCGCGATAGAGCACATGCACCTCATCGGCATATTGCCAGACAGTACTGAGGTCGTGAGTGATGTAGATGAACGAGATGCCCTGCTGCTTCAGACGTTCCAGAACTGCGAGGATCGTGCTGCGTAAGCTCGCATCCACCATGGATACCGGCTCGTCCGCAACGATCAGCCGCGGCTGGACGACCAAAGCACGTGCGATCATGATGCGCTGACGCTGTCCCCCGCTCAGTTGATGCGGATGCTTGTCGAGAACATCGGCCCCGCTGAGGCCAACGGCGTTCAGAGCAGCTTCCACGGATTCGGAGCCGGCCTTGTCTATTCCGAAGCTGCGCGCGGCCAAGTTGAAGATGTGACGCACGCGGTAAAAGGGATTGAAGGCGGCGAACGGGTCCTGGAAGACCGCCTGGACGTTGCGGCGGTAACTCCGCTTCTCTCGACTGCCCGTTAGCTTTAGGGGCGCGCCATCAAAGAGGATCGTTCCGGCGCTAGGTTTATCAAAGCCCAGCACCAGATTCGCCAGCGTCGTCTTGCCGCTTCCGCTCTCGCCGACGATGGCGATAATCTTAGGCCGCTCTGCGTCGATCGTCAGGCTGAAGTCATCCAATGCAACCAGCGGACTGCCGTGGCGTCCGCTCGTCGAGGGATAGGTGCGCGTGAGCCCGCGCAGTTCGAGCAAGGGAGTGGTCATGAAGTGACAGTGCTCTCCGGCGCGAAGTGGCAGGCCACCCCATGGGCGAGATTGCCCGTCCAAGCAGGCGCACGGTCCCGGCACAGTTGTTGCGCCATCGGGCAGCGCAGTTGAAAGATGCAGCCCGGTGGTGGGTTGCGCGGATCGTGCGCGATACCGCCCGGCGCCCTGTCCGGATCCGCCTGGCGCCCGATCGTCGGCACCGAGTCCAGCAACATCTGAGTGTACGGATGACGCGGCGCGTTCAGTATCTCGGCGAGGGGCGCACATTCCACGAGTCGCCCCGCATACATCACTGCAATCCGGTCGGCAGCCTGTGCCAAAAGCCCCAGATCATGACCGATCAGGATCATCGAGAGGCCGCGTTCCCTCTGTACGGCGACCAGTGTCTGCACGACCGTTCGTTGCACCACGACGTCCAGCGCGCTGGTCGGCTCGTCGGCGATCACGAGCACCGGGTCCAAAGTGATGGCCAGCGCGATGCAAACCCTCTGCTTCATGCCGCCACTCAATTCGTGCGGATAAAGTTCCGCGGCACGCAACGGAAGTCCCACTTTCTCCAGAAGCTCCCCCAGCCTTCGCGCACGCCCGCCCGCAGGGTAGCCGTGCGCCTTCATCGTCGCATTGAACATTGCGCCCACTGTCATGGTGGGATTCAGCGAGTTCATTGCGCCTTGCGGAATAAGTGCCGCTTTGGACCATCGGCGCCGACGAAGTGCCCGGTCCGATAGAGAGAGGAGATCCTCCCCTTCGAGCCGAACTGCGCCCCTCGTCACCCGCCCCGGCGCCTGCAGGAGCCTGAGCATTCCGTAGGCTGCAGTGCTCTTCCCACAGCCCGACTCCCCGATCAGCCCGAGAACCTCCCCCCTTTTGAGCGTCAGGTTCAGCGCTTCGACAGCGTGCACGTCGCCGCCATCGGTGGCGTATCGGATCGTCAGATCCGTAACTTGAAGGGCGGCCTCGTCGCTGACACTCCGAGATGGGCTTTCAAACATCATGGATTTTTCGCCCCCTTGCGCAGTCGCGGGTTTGAAATGGTGTCGAGTCCGATGTTGATCAGCAGCAATCCCGAGAAAAGGATCACGAGCACCAGTGTTGGGAACGCCCACCACCACCACATGCCGCGAAAGATGGCAGCGCCGTCAATCGCTGCAGAGATCGTCGTGCCCAGCGTCGGGATACGGGTCGGCCCCAGGCCGAGAACCTCAAGGCCGATTGCCGCGAGAACCGCCCCCGAGACCGCCAGAATAAAACTTGCGGCAAGGAAGGGCAGCAGGTTGGGCAGCATCTCCCTAAACATGATGTGCCACGCCGACGCGCCCGACATCTCGGCCGTTTTGACATATCCGCTTTCGCGCATGCTCAGAACCTGGGCGCGGATCTGACGCGTCGGTCGCGGCCATTCGAAAAGGGCGATCAAGACCGCCATCGTGTACAGCCCTACACTCCCCAACGAGGACTGAACGACGATCAGGATGAGAAGAGGCGGGATGGTGAAGGCGACATCGCTGATGAGACGGATCACCGGGTCTGCGTAAGTGCGCGAAAACCCCGCGATGAACCCCAGAACTATGCCGATCAGAGTACTGATGGCGCCAGCAACGACCGCCATCAGGAGCGTGTTGGGTGCCCCCACGATCAGGAGCGCCAGCATGTCGCGCCCACTGCCTTCGCTGCCCAGCGGATTGGCCCAGGTGCCTTCGTGGCCGCGAAGGCTGGTCGCGCCGACTGGAGGCATGTTTGGCCTCGCTTCCGCCGGGAATGCGAGACCCGGATCCCAGAACACTTGGCCCAAAATGCCCAGCAGCAACACCGAGCCGACCAGAGCGACCCCCGAGGTGAGGGGAACGTTCAACGGTCGCCGCTTCTTTCGTATTCTGGCGGAAGACGGGCCGGACAGGCCCTCGCCCCGCCTGCGGATTGCTTCAGCGCTGTCGGGGATGTCAGTCATTCTACTTGGATCCGCGGGTCGATGAGTGGGTAGACAAGGTCCATGACGAACACCGTGAAGGCGGCAGTCACGATCAGGATCAGCGTCGCGCCCTGGATCAGGGTAAAATCCTGATCCCGGATCGCACCCAGCAGGACCGTTCCCATTCCCGGATAGTTGAAGATCGCTTCGACCAGCACCGCACCCGAGATCAGACTCCCGATCGCCAGAGCCAGCGCTGTGAACTGGGGCAGCAAAGCGTTGCGCACCATGAAGCGATAGAGGAGATAGAAGGGCGGAAATCCGACAGCCTTGCCGAGCGTCGTGTAGTCCTCGCCCGCCACGGTGATGAGCATGCTGCGCATGCCCAAGGCCCAGGAACCGAAACTTACCAGAATGATCGATCCTGCAGGCAGCGCGCCGTGGTGGATGACGCTGAGAATGAAGCTCAGATTGAAGCCGGGTTCAGCGTCGCGGGCATAGGCGCCCATCGTCGGAAACCAGTCCAGCACGGACGAGAAGAGAAACAGCAGGAAGACAGCGGCCAAAACGGGCGGCAGCGCAGTGAAGATCATCGATACCGGAAAAAGCGTCTTAAGCGGCCTTGGCGTGTGCTCCCAACCCATCAGTGACCCGATCAGCGTGCCGAGGCTGAAGGAAATTGCGATCGCCATGCTCAACATGCCGATAGTCCAGGGCAGAGCCCGAGCGATGATCGCGATGACCGGTGTCGGGAACGATACGAGCGAATAGCCGAAGTCGAGCGTGACGGCACTCTTTAGGAACCTGAGGTACTGAATATGCCACGGGTCGTTAAGGCCGAAACGTTCGCGCCAGTCCGCGATCATCTGTTCAGCCCCCGGGAAGCTTCCCGAGTCCGCCATTAGCCGCGCGACCGTCGCCTGAACCGGGTCACCGGGGGCCAATCTCGGCACAATGTAGATGATGGTCGCGCTAACCCATACGGTCAGCAGAAAGATGCCGAAGCGCCTCACGACGTAGTGCAGGCTTGGACCTCGCATCAGCCGTTCTCCTCATCGGACGGAGGTTCCGCGCGGGCGGTCGTCACCGCGCGGAACCGCCTGGTCACTAGCTGGCGGGCTCGAGTTCCGTCAGAGCGCGAACCCAACCATGCCACCAGTAGGCTGGCTGCATGTAGTTGTTCTCTGCCGTCGGCCAGTTGGTCCAGTAGGTCTGGTTGAAGCCGAGCAGGAAGATCGCCTGCACCACCTGGTAGGACACATGGTTCGTGTGGAAGAGCTCGTACGCCTCGAGCGTGAGCTCACGCACCCGCGGGTCATCCAGCGGCAGCGTGCCCAGCTCGTTGACAAGCGCAGTGTAGCGCTCGAAGTCCGGCCCACTCCAACGCGGCAGGTTCGTGCCGGCGGTCTCTCCAATAGGCGCACCTTCTGCGTCGGTGAACTGGTTGAGGGTGTGCCAAGGCTCGTTAACAGAACCGCAGCTGGAGCTCCGAATGATCGCCTCATAGTCGCCGGTGAAGTGGTGCGACTGGAGCGTGGAATCGTTCACCCTCTGCAGCTGTGCGTCGATCCCAATGCGCCGCAGTTGCTCGATCAGGACCTCGGCCATGCGGATATCGTCCTGAGTCTGGTCGCGTGCCTCGATAGTAAGCGCCAGTGGCTCGCCATCCTTCTCGTAGATGTCAGCGTCATTGAGCACATAACCTTTCGACTCGATGATCTGCTTGGCCGTTTCCACATCCGCAGTTGAAGAGCTGGCGAAGCCGGCCTCCTCCAGTTCGGCTATCAGGTCCGTGAAGGTGGGATAGGCGGGGAACACAGTCTTGGAAACGGTGCCGATGTCGTCGAATGCAAAGACATTCACCTCGTCGCGGTCGATGCCCAGATCGAGCGCCTTGCGCATCTCGATGTCGTCCCAGGGCGCGACCGTGAAGTTCAGGTCGAAACCGCGATGGCAGGGATCGAGCCAGGGACCGATCGGATCGTTGCGCCAGGTGATCCAGTTCGGATTGCGCGCCTGCACGACTTCGAACGTGCCGAGGCTCATATTCCAGGCTACGTCGATGTCGTTGCGGACGGCGAGGTCACCGCGCGCCTGCTCCGTACCGACCAGCATATAGATGATCCGACGCGGTGCCGGCAGTTCCTTGAAGCCGATTTCCGAAGCCCACCAGTCGTCGACCCGATCGTAGATGAACTCCGTGGGCGAAGCACTCACGAGCTTGTACGGACCTGTTCCCAGCGGAAGCCCGTTTTCGATGTCATAATTGGTAAACGTGAGCGGGTCTTCGTCGCGGTAGATGTGCTCAGGCACGAACATCACCGCTCCCCACACCCGCACTGAGAACATATCCAGTTGGAACCGCGGGTTTGGCGCAGTCAGTACGAACTCCACAGTCAGATCGTCAACGCGCTCGACACGATCCACCGCCAGCGCCAGACTGGCGGAATCGCGCAGTGCCGGGGCGTTGGCAAGCATGGTTTCGATCGTGAAGATGACATCGTCGGCGTCGAATGCTTCACCGTCCTGCCAGGTGACGCCCTCACGAATTTTCAATGTCCAGCGGTCGAGCGTGTCGTTTGCCGTCATGGATTCACCGATCCACGGCTCGATCTCGCCCGACTCAAGGTTCAGGACGAACAGCGGCTCCATGACGAACTGGTGGAGTCCTACCGCGCGCAGCACGGCGCCCGGCAGCAGGTAGTTCCAGTTTTCAAACGCGTTCTGCGGCGATTGCGCGTGGTCGATGATCAAGGTTTCTTCGCGGGTAATCTCTTGCGCAGCCGCTAGTGGAATTTGGGTCGTCAGTGCCAGCACACCTGCCAGACCTGCGATTAGATACCTATTGCGTTTCATTCCATCCTCCTTGGGTGGCGGCTGATTCCGCCTCTGAATTTGCTTGTCTGGGCCGCCTCCTGCGGCCCAGATCAAAGCGCCAGTCGAAAAAGCTCGATCCTTTTGATGTTGGCACTCCCCTCGGCAAGCGTGAGCCTGCGAACAGCCTCGAAACCCTCCAGCCGCTTGGTACCGCACCAGCGTCCATGGTCGGCGAACACCTCGATTGAACCAGCGTCGAGGAAGACGTTCAGGCGTTCGGGAGCCGCCTCATGTGCGATGTACCGAGGGGTATGCGCCTGTCGGTTGCGCTCGCGGTGAAGGATCTCCAGCCCCGCCGGCCCGCATTGCAGACCAAGTTCGAGGGTCGGGTGATCGAACATCAGGCGAAATGCCGCCCCCGGTGTCGTCAACTCCAGTTCGATTTCGATCGCACTCGCGGGTAAACCGACCTCCCCACGCTGGAGCAGCGCTGTACCGTCGAGCGGCTCCGTGCGAAGCTCCGCCACGGCCGGGACCGGCGGCATGCAAACCCTGCTCCCGTCCCACTTGACTTCTCGAGGCAACGTCATGGCCGTAGGCGTAGCTTGGGTCTTGATCAGAGAGGACCAGTTCGCCAACCAGGACAAGCCGACCGGGCCGTTCGGTGTGGGCGTTGCCTGGAACGCGTAGGCGTCGCTTCCGAAATCGAGTTCCTGCTCGTGTTCGGGCGTGAAGACGAGTCCGTCAAAACGACCCACGAGCACAGTGCTCATGTTGCGCCGGCCAGTTGGGCGATGCTGACTGGAGAGCATTCCATAGATCAGTGCCCAGAGACCGTCACCAAGACTGACGAAGCAAGGGCATTCACAGACCGATTGGGGATTTTCGGTTTGCTTGTGCAGGATACCGCAGAACCGCCATCCCTCCGCGCCGTCGCCGCTTTCTGTCTCATACAAGAGAACGAGCCCGCCCTCGTTGTCTCGTCCGCCCACCAGCATCTTGAGACGGCCGTCCGGTCCGAGAAAGACATAGGGGTCGCGGAAATCTTTGGTCAGACCCGGCAGGTCCGGACGCAACGGAAGGATCGTGACCGGTGGTCCGGGCGCGAGCAGGTCCGTGGAGAGCGCCGTGCGCTGGATCTGGTCTTCAGGCAGCCTGTCCTGCTTACGCTCTGTGAAAAAGACTCGAAGCCCCTCATCAACGGCGATCGCCGAGCCTGAGTAATTCCCCCCACTGCGGACGTCCTTCGGGAACGAGCTTTGGTTCGGGCGAAGGAAAATGGGAAGGTGGCGCCAGTGTAGCAGGTCATCGCTCACTGCGTGGCCCCAGTGCATCGTGTTCCACTCGGGGACGTGAGGATAGTGCTGGTAGAACAGGTGAAACTGGCCTCTGACGTGAGAAAGCCCGTTTGGATCGTTCATCCAGCCGAACAGCGGCCTGAAGTGAACTCCGTCCGCCGCACCAGGCGTGGCCGTGGCAGGAGCGGCGTACAACAGGGTAATGCCGTCCTTGAGTGCCCGGTTGGGGTGGTAGGCATAGACCACCGACACGGCGCCATTCACAACCGAAAGCTTCAGCCGCCCCGCATGATCGAGCTCAGCCTCTAAGAAGCGATAGCTGTCCTTCTCGAGCGGCGCGGTGGCGACGCGCTCACCATCAAGAGAGAGCATCAGCGTCGATCCCTCGTCGCTAAGCGTCGTGCCCCAGGCATGAACGACGCAGGGTTCCCCCAGCTCGACCTCAATTTCCCAATCCCCGCCATGTACGACTGCCTCGCCGGCTGCCGAGAGTAATCGTTTACTCATGGGCTTACTCTATCCCCTCGTTCATCAGGCTCCATTCCTTCAGGTAGACTTGCGCTGAACCAATCGAAATCGAAGCTCCTGTACTGGCGCAGACAGATCTGCTTCGCCCAGAAGCGCTGCTGCGGCGAGCTGTCCCATCCTGCGATGAGGAAGCGCCATGGTCGTAAGGGGCGGATCAAGCCGCGTAACGATCTCGACTTGATTGTCGAAGCCCGCGACCGCAACGTCACCCGGAATCGAGAGGTTGCGCCGGCGGAGGGCGGCATAAACCTCCATTGCCACGCGATCATTGCCAGCCAGAATCGCGTCGACCGCGTTCGGTCCAGAGGTCAGAGCTTCCACATGTTGTTGTACGAGCCTGCGCGAGCGGTCCGTGTAAACATGTGCGCTCACGGCTGGAAGAACCGGCGCCTGCGTGCTGTCGAGCCCAGCCTCCGCCAAGGCGGCAATGAAGCCCTTTTCGCGCAAACTGCCGGCGAGAAGCCCAGGCAGATTGATGAAAGCAATCCGACGGCGGCCGCGCTCGATCAGGTGTCGGGTGATATCGCGCGCGGCCTGCTCGTCGTCCGGAACGATGGACGGCACGCGCCCCGCCGCATCTCGGCAGTTGATGAGGACACTCAAGCCAGACGAGACATCGTCTGGCAGTTGGATCACCTTATGGTACATCGCCGCATAGCCGATGGCTTTTGGCCGAAAACGCTGTAGTTCGGCGTAAACGGAATTGACCGAACGGCCTGGACCGAAGTTCGTGGCAAAAACGGCCATGTCGCGAGCTCGAACAGCGTTGTCGAGACCGCGCAGGATGTCTGTTGCGAACGGCGTCGTGATCAACTCGTCCGCTATGATCCCGATTAGCGGGATCCAACCCTGCCGGGTTGCCCGCGCCGCAAGGTTGATGACATAGCCCATTTCCTTAGCGACGCCGAGGATCTTCTCGCGCGTCGCCTCAGACATTCGCGCGCTACCGCCGTGCAGAGCGCCCGAGACCGACTTCACCGAATAGCCGGAACGGTTGGCGATGTCTTGCAAGGATACGGGCATGCTGGGCCTGAGTAAACGTTAACCCAACATGGGGCGCATGCGTCAGGCCTGTCAAGCTGTATGCGGCGAGCGGTACTGCATTGTAGCCTCATGGGCGCAGGCTTGTTCACGCGTGTGTAGGCTTCGCGGCCGGAGTAGGTGAATTTGATCGCTTGTCCCAGCCCCTGTATGGAGACCCTCTGAGGCAGCTGCGGATGCGGCTGCGCGAATGGTTGAATGGACGCTCCGGCGTATCGCAGCTGCTGCCGCAGCGGAACGTCTGCGGACATCTGAATGTGGAGCGAAGCGGCATGAGCGAGAAAGTGGCGGGTGGACCAGGGCTAGAGAAGGAGCACAACCTAGCGGGGACGGCCGCAGGCACCTCCTCCTGCTGCAGCCCTTCGCGACGGATTGCGCATTCTACTGAGAGGAGCGAGGGACTAAGCATGCAATCCGGTCGGCCGCGCAGAGCCGAACCTATTCCCGTTCCGGGAGGCCGAAGCTTCATCGGGACCAACGCACCCGTAATCCCCGCCGATGGAGAAGGGCCCGAACGCAGAGTGATGCTGCAAGACTATGCTCTTGAAGCGACGACAGTAACTAATTCTCGTTTCGCGGAATTCGTGGGCGCCACTGGATACGTCACCGAGGCCGAGCATTTCGGGTGGTCAGCCGTTTTTCATGGCGAGAACGAATGGCTCGATGCCGCACGCCGTGCGGGCTCCCGATTGCCTTGGTGGCACAGAATAGATGCCGTGAGCTGGCGCCAGCCCGAAGGACCGGGATCCTCCATCGACGACCGATTGGATCACCCCGTAGTGCAGATCTCATGGAATGATGCCAACGCATTCGCTAGTTGGGTCGGCGGACGCTTGCCGACGGAAGCAGAATGGGAACACGCGGCGCGTGGCGGCGCTGTGGCTCGCCGCTTTCCTTGGGGAGACGAGGAACCCGACGACAATGACGGCATCTTCTGCAACATCTGGCAGGGGCAGTTCCCCAACAACAACACTCAAGTAGACGGGTATTCGCGCACCGCGCCGGCTCGGAGTTACGCGCCGAACTCCCTCGGGTTCTATTGCATGAGTGGCAATGTGTGGGAGTGGACGAGCGATCCATTCCGGCTGCGCTCGGTATCGCGGAACGCCAAGCAGCGAAACGCCCAGGCTTTCGCGCATTCGGAAAAGGTTGCGAAAGGAGGCTCCTTCCTGTGTCACGCCTCCTATTGTTACCGCTACAGGATTGCCGCCCGAATGGTGATGACACCAGACAGTGCCGGCTCCAACATCGGATTTCGTGTCGCATATAGCACCCCCTGAAGGAGGCGTAGCGGCGGCCCCGCTACCTGGAAGTGGTGGCGACGCGCGGGGCGGTCCACGCTGGAGCATCAACATGATGCAGCTTTCCCTCGCCACACCTCTGACCCCACGCCCCATCAGCTCCCGCCGCTTGTCGAGGAAGTCGGTGCGGCGATAGGCGAGCTCGACGGCGCCGCCGATTTCGTGTGCCAGGCATGCTTCGACGACCTCGCGCGGGTAGCTGATCGTCTCCGCCGCCCAGTCGCGGAAGCTGGACCGGAAGCCATGCATCGTTTCGCCTGTGTCGCCCAACCCCGAAACTCCCGGCTTCCGGGGCTTTCAGGCCGCCCCGCCGCGGGCTGTTTGTACCAGCGGGTTGTGCCAGCGTTCAGCCGCAAAGGAAGCTAGGCGGTGCTAGCTTTCGAATAGCGCGAATGCGCTGGAAATCGCGGGGCCGGCCCAAGAGCCTGGTAATCGCGATATGCTCCTCCACCGACGGCAAAAAGACCGTCCCCACCGGTGTCACAGTCGGCTCTCGAGTTTTGGGACGGATCGGCGTCCAACGGCCATTGACCTTGACGTGGAAGCCGCCAAGCAGGTCGATGGGGACCGACGGCACCATCCAGGTCGCATAGACTTCGGAGCGGAAGCGCTCGGTACCGCCGTCAGTCTTATCCGGGAGATCGAGACACTCGATCAAGCGGCGGGCATCGGCCGGCGAAAGGAAAACGTCAATGTCGTGTACGTCCCCAAGGCCGCCCGTGATGAGGGCAGTCGCTGCCCCGCCGATTATCCACCATGGTTCGTGGATGTGGGGCGAAAGCCGTAGGAGGGACGCCAAAGCCTGGTGGACACGGTGTGTCATGGCAACAGGACTACGATGCGAGGATTGAAATTCCAATCCTTCGCATCAGCGAGTTTTGAGGGGTAGAGGTAACCTACAGTTATTTGAAGGTTTTGGTATATGGCGGAGAGAGAGGGATTCGAACCCTCGAGACGGTTACCCGCCTACACACTTTCCAGGCGTGCGCCTTCGACCACTCGGCCATCTCTCCGCAATGTCCGCCGGAGCTCCGGCAGGTGGAGCGGGTCCGGCGCCGGCCGGCGGCGGGACCGAGGCCCGCACCCGAAACATCCTGCAGTTCTCCGCAAGCATCCCGAAGGGACTCGGCGGTGCCGGCGGGCCAGGGGGCCACAGGGCGGTCGGGCCCTCGCAAGCGCCGGCACTATACTCATCGAAGGCGGCGCCGCAAGTGCCGGGATGCGGCACCGGCAGCTTTCTGGGGTGCGGCCGGGCCACAAGCTTGTGCGCGGCGATGGGAGCGTGCCAAAAGGGAGCGCCGCCGGTGGCTGGCGGCGGCGCCGGCTGCTCGTGGCCGCGCCCGTGACACGGGAATGCGATGCGCTTGCTGCTGCGGATATTGGGAACCTGGCTGCTGGGAATGGCGCTGATCCTCGTGATCATCGACGGCACCCGATCGCTGGGGGCGGATGCGCTGGTCATGACGTCGATGGAGGATACCTGGACCGGGCTGCATGCCGAGAGCCTCGCGCAGTTGCGGGCCTTCCTCGCCAGCCGGCTGTTCGGGCCGCTGCTCGAAGCCGCAGTGACGACGCTGCTGACGCTGCCCGGCTGGCTGGTGCTGGCCGTGCCGGGGGCGCTGTTCGCCTGGATGGGGCGCACAAGGCGGGCCCGGGTGTTCGTGAAGCAGGATACGTTCTGAGCAACTGGCCGGCGGTGCGCGGGGGCAAGGCGGGTTGCAGATGACAGGGAGCGGGGACTGGTCAGCTGCCGGCGCCGTCGGGCCGTTCACGGTGGACGGCTTCTCCCGCATGATCGGCGCGCTGCCGGCGACCACACTGGTGGAGCAATGGGACAGCCACGTCGCCAAGGTCGGCGGCAAGGTGTTCGCGCTGCTCGCCGGCGATGGCAGCGGCATCAGCTTCAAGGTGCCGGAAACCAGCTTCGAGATCCTCTGCGCCGTCGAGGGCGTCGGCCAGGCGCCCTATTTCGCCCGGCGGCACTGGGTGCGGGTGGCGCCGCAGGCGCCGCTGCCGGCGGCGGAGCTCGGCGCCTATATCGCGGGTTCGCACCGGCTGGTGGCGGCGGGCCTGACGCGCAAGGCGCGCCGAGCTGGCGCTCCCGGAGGCGCAGTTCGGCCGCGCCGCCCGTCGCTAGGGGGCGACCGCGAGGGCGCATGTCTGTTCGCCCCGCTGCTCGCCGTCAGCCGGGTGCCGCGGGAGTGCCCGACCGCGGCCTGGCCGGCAGCAGGGACCGCTCGCTTCACCTCGGTCCGCCCCGTCCGGCGCCGGCACCGCATTGCCGATTGACGCCGCCGCGGCGGCAGGCTCCTTTAGGATGGCGGGAGTCGGGGGAAGTGGCGAAGATGATTGCCGGACTGCTCTATTTCATCGGCCTGGTGGCGGTGCTGGTCAGCATCGCCATCGCCGGCTATCAGGCACCGGAAGCGATCGCCGATTTCAACCGCTCCATGGGCGGCGGCGCCGACGTGGTGGAGGCGCTGGCGGCGGTCGCCACGAGCTTCGGCTGGGTGCTTCCGCCCTTCGTCGGCGGCCTGGGCCTGATGGGGTTTGGCCGCATCATCATGCTGCTCACCGCCATCAATCGCAGCCTGCGCCGGGGCTAGGACGAAATAGGGCGGCACCGGAGTGCCGCCCGCAGGTGTGGTCACCGGGAGGAAAAGTCGGTGCCGTCTCAGTCACGCGGCTGCGGAACGACGCGCAGATAGGGCTTGAGGGTGGTCCAGCCCTGCGGATACTTGCTGCGCGCCGCCTCGTCGGTGACGGCCGGGACGATGATCACGTCCTCGCCGTTCTTCCAGTTCACCGGGGTCGCCACCTGGTGCCTGGCCGTCAGCTGCAGGCTGTCGATGACCCGTAGGATCTCGTCGAAGTTGCGGCCGGTCGAGGCGGGGTATTCGATCTTCAGCTTCACCTTCTTGTCCGGGCCGATGACGAAGACCGACCGGACCGTGAGGGCGTTGTCGGCATTGGGGTGGATCATGTCGTACTGGCGCGCCACCTCGCCCTTGGGGTCGGCGACCAGCGGAAAGTTGAGCGAGGCGCCCTGCGTCTCGGCGATGTCTGCGGCCCAGCCGGCATGGTTGGTGAGCTCGTCCACGGACAGCCCCAGCACCTTGACGCCGCGCTTGTCGAACTCCGGCTTCAGCTTGGCGGTGTAGCCGAGCTCGGTCGTGCAGACGGGGGTGAAATTCTTCGGATGCGAAAACAGCACCGCCCAGTGGCCGTCGATATAGTCGTGGAAACGGATGCGTCCCTCCGTCGTCTCGGCCTCGAAGTCGGGCGCCGTGTCGCCGATGAGAATAGCCATTCGATACTCCTGTTGCGGGCCGCCCCGGCCCCTGCTGTCGTCGGGGGATATATCAGTCTTTCGCCGCCCGGGTGCAGCATGCGGCGGGAGAACGGTTTTTTATTTTGCAGGACGCCCCCGGCACGCCGTTGCACGGCGCTGTCAAGCGACGGAATGCCTGCAAGGCGACCGCTGCTCAAGTGAGGTGGCGAGGTCGATGTATCCCGAAGCCGGCCGGGCCAATGAGGTTCTGCTGCCGCGCCCTGCGCGGGAGGTTGATGGCACCGGGAAACCTGATACAAATGCTTTTCCGCAGCGCCACCCGGCCCTCGCCCGCATCCCGGATCCGCCATGAGTCGCAACTTTCTCGTCGTCGACCCGGAGGATGGGATCGAGGTGCTGAAGGGCCTCGCGTCGCCGGTGCGGGTCAAGATCCTGAAGTTGCTCCACGTCCGGGGGCCGCTCAACGTCAACGACATTGCAGAGGCGCTGGATCTGCCGCAGTCGACGGTCTCCTCGAACGTGCAGATCCTCGAGGAGGCGGAACTCATCCGCACCGAGACGCAGAAGGCGCGCAAAGGTAACCAGAAGATCTGTCACTCGACCTTCGACGAGGTGCTGGTGATGTTCAAGGAGGACATCACGCCCCTCAGCGCCAACGCCATCGAGGTGGCGATGCCGCTCGGCCTCTATACCAGCTGCGAGGTGTCGGCGCCGTGCGGGCTGTGCTCCAGCGAGGGCATCATCGGGCTTCTCGACGTGCCGGACACCTTTCTCGACCCGGACCGCATGAAGGCGGGGCTGATCTGGTTCACCCGCGGCTTCGTCGAGTACCAGTTCCCCAACAACGCGAAGCTCTCGAAGAGCGGCATCGAGAGCATCGAGTTCTCGCTGGAGCTGAGTTCCGAGGTGCCGGGGACCTCCGCCGACTGGCCCTCCGACATCACCGTCGCCATCAACGGCAAGGACGTCGGCACCTGGACCTCGCCGGGCGACTTCGGCGACCAGCGGGGCGTCTACACGCCCGGCTGGTGGAAGCTCAAGGGCAGCCAGTACGGCAAACTGAAGAATTGGCGGGTGAACAGCAACGGCACCTATGTGGACGGCGTGAAGATCTCGCCGGTGAGCCTCAAGGACCTCGATGTCCAGGCGCATCACTCGATCAGGCTGCGGATCGGCGTGAAACCGGACGCCAAGCACCCGGGTGGCATCAACATTTTCGGCCGGGGTTTCGGCAATTACGACCAGGACATCGTGCTCCGGCTGATCACCCAGCGCTAGCCACGACTTCGCCAGATCCAGTATTCCCTCAGCCCGCCCTGGCAGCCCCTGCGCGGAAAGTATGGCGTGCGGCGAAGCGGCGCTTGACGGCAGAGGGCTGTTTCGGCTCCAATGAACCGTTCCTGTCGATATGGATCAGGAATTTGGGATGAATGGGAGGGGCGGCATGAAAGCCACCGTTACGGCGCACCGGGACTACCGGATTTCGAAGATCGACGACCGCGTCTACGGCGCCTTCCTCGAGCATCTCGGCCGCGCCATCTATACCGGCATCTACGAGCCCGACCACCCGAGCGCCGACGAGAACGGCATGCGCCAGGACGTGGTGGAGCTGGTCAAGGATCTCGACATCCCGATGGTGCGCTACCCCGGTGGCAATTTCGTCTCCGCCTATAACTGGGAGGACGGCATCGGCCCCAAGGAGCAGCGGCCGACCCGCCTCGACCTCGCCTGGCACACCTCCGAATCCAACCAGGTCGGCATCCATGAATTCGCCGAGTGGTGCGACAGCGTCGGCACGCAGATGATGCTCGCCATCAACCTCGGTTCGCGCGGGCTCGACGAGGCCCGCAACTTCGTCGAATACGTGAACGGGCCGACCGGGAGCTACTGGGGCGACCTGCGCAAGCAGAACGGCCGCGCCGAGCCGTGGGACGTCAAGCTCTGGTGCCTCGGCAACGAGATGGACGGTCCGTGGCAGGTCGGGCACAAGACCGCCGACGAGTATGGCCGGCTGGCCAACGAGACGGCCAAGACCCTGCGCGCCTTCGACAAGTCGCTGGAGCTCATCGCCTGCGGCTCCTCGCATTCAAATATGCCGACCTATCCCGACTGGGAGCGGACCGTGCTCGAGCACACCTACGAGAATGTCGACCACATCTCGCTGCACATGTACTTCGCCAACCATGAGCAGGACACCGCCAACTACCTGGCGCTGAACGAGAAACTCGATACCTATATCGCCACCGTCGCCTCCACCATCGAATTCGTGAAGGCCAAGAAGCGCTCGAAGCACCAGGTCTATATCTGCTTCGACGAGTGGAACGTCTGGTACCACTCCCGCCAGCAGGACCGCGCCATCCTCGAGGGCAACAATGGCTGGCCGCACGCGCCGCGGCTGCTCGAGGACATCTACAATTTCGAGGACGTGCTGCAGGTCGGCTGCATCCTCAACACCTTCATCCGGCGTTCCGACGTGGTGAAGCTCGCCTGCATCGCGCAGCTGGTGAACGTCATCGCGCCCATCATGACCGATCCCAAGGGCGCGGCGTGGCGGCAGACCATCTACTACCCCTATTATTTCGCCTCGATCTTCGGCCGCGGCACCGCCCTGCGGCTCTCGGTCAACTCCCCGGGATACGATGCCGAGGTGGCCGACAACGTGCCCTATGTCGACATTTCCGGCGTGCACGACGAGGAGAGGGGGACGGTGACGTTCTTCGCCGTCAACCGCCACCCGACGGAAACGCTCGACGTCGAAGTCGACCTGCAGGGCTTCGGCGAGGCGAGTATCATCGACCACCAGGTGATGACGCACGCCGACCTGCGGGCGGTCAACACGGCAGACAACCAGGACGAGGTGGCGCCCGCCAAGGGCAGCGGCGCCGAGATCGACGGCAACCGCCTCAGCATGGCGCTGCCGCCCCACTCCTATCAGATGCTCCGGCTGAAAGCCTGACACGCATCCACCCGGCGGCGGACAAGAGGCCGAACAGGGAGGAAGGACCGGACGCCCGCTCTCCCACGGGCGCCCGGTTTCTTGTTGGCGGCCACCGCTGGGGTGCTCTTCCCCCGCCTCGCCCCCACCCACCGCTGTCATCCCTGCGCAAGCAGGGACCCAAGCCTCCCCTTGCGCAGGCCGATGAGTGGGTCCCTGCTTGCGCAGGGATGACACCGAGTCCAGGGCCAGATGGGGGCACACTCGAGATCAGCTTCCTGCTTTAGCGGGGGAATCGGTTGGACCTACCGCGCCGTCGCCGGCGGGCCGTTCTCCCAGGTCACGTCGGCGCCGCTGAGCGGGATCACCGAGAGCGACATCTTACCGGAGCCCAGCTGCAGCTCGCGGGCGTGGCCAAGATAGATCAGCGCGTTGCTGTCGGCATCGTAGATGCGGTTGACCCGCAGGCTCTTCCAGATCAGCGAGCGGCCCTGCTTGAAGATCTCCTCGCCGCCCTGGTTGAGCGAGATGTCGCCGACGGTGATCGGACCGGCGGCGCTGCAGTCGATGGCGGAATAGGAGGGATCCTCGAACCAGTTGCCCTGCTGCAGCCGATCGATGAAGCTGCGGTTGAAATAGGCGACGTGGCAGATCACCCCTGCGACCTCCGGATCGGCGATCGCCTCGACCGAAATGTCGTTGCCCGTCCAGTCGACGCCCACGGTGCCGACCTCGTTGCGGTCGGAGCAGGCAGCGAGCAGTGCCGCCATGGCAATGGCGGCGGCGAGGGCGAGGATGCGACGGGGCATGGTCAAAGATCCGGGGAAGGGGACGACAGGCGCCAGATGTGGTGACGGGGGTGGCGTGGCACAAGCGGCAGCCGGCGACGCGTCAGAAACGGCTGCGGCCTAGCCGGCGTTCCAGCAGCCGCACCAGTAGCGACAGCGAAATGGTCATGGTCAGATAGAGGAAGGCGACGACGTTGTAGGTCTCGAAGAACAGAAAGGTGCCGGAGGAATAGACCTTGCCCAGTTGGGTGATGTCCTGCACCCCCAGCGCCGACACCAGCGCCGAATCCTTGATCATCGAGACGAAGTCGTTGCCGAGCGGCGGCAGGATGATACGCAGGGCCTGCGGCGCCACCACCAGCCGGAAAGTCCGCCACGGTGACAACCCCAGCGACCGCGCCGCCTCTATCTGCCCCCGCTCGACTGCCTCGATGCCGGCGCGGAAGATTTCCGCGATGAATGCCGAATAGCAGATCGTGAGGGCAAAGATGGCCCGCCAGGTGAAGTCGAAGTCCCGCGTGCGCAGCGGCGCCACCCAGCCGGCCTCGACCAGCGGCGCGATCAGCCAGTTGACGACATCCACCGCCCATGGCGCGCCGACAAAGGCGACGTAGAACAGGAAGACGAGGATCGGGATGCCCCGAACCAGCTCGATGTAGAAGATCGCCGCCTGGCGTATGAGGTAGACCTGCGAGGTGCGCGCGAGGGCGACCAGCAACCCCAGGACGCAGGCGAGGAAGAAGGCCACCAGCGTCACCCAGACCGTCGTGATCACCCCGCCTGACAGCGCGCGGAAGATGCGGCCATAGCCCTGGTCGGTCACCAGCACCCAGAGTGCCAGCACCCCGAGCAGCCCGATGGCCAGCAGCCACAGCGGCAGTTCGCGGCGCGGACGTCTCGGTGCGGATGCGGTCATGGCGAGGGCCCTGCCGGGATGCTGCCCGGCGGGGCCCGGACGGTGCTGCTACTGCGCCGCGCTATACTCGTAGAACCACTTGCGGTTCAAGGCGTCGAGGAACCCGTCCTCCCGCATCGAGGCGAGGGCGGCATTGACCGGCTCCACCAGGTCCGAGCCGGGGGTGAAAATGAAGCCGAACTCGTCCGAGCCGACTGCCTCGCCAACCGTCTTGAAGCTGTCGGGATTGGCGCCGATATAGCCCTCGACCGAGGCCTGGTCCATCAGCACCATGTCGACATCGCCCGACTTCAGCGCCTGCACCGAGGCGCCGAAGGTGTCGAAGAGCTTGATGCGCGGATCGGCCTCGTCGCTGTCGAGAACGTCGTAGACGGCAGCGTAGAAGTTCGACGTCCCTGCCTGCGCCCCGATCAGCAGGTCTTCGTTCTCCGCGAAGCTCTCCTTGCCGGTGATGCGATCCTCGTCGGCGCGCACCAGCATGAACTGTTCCGAGGTCATGTAGGGGTCAGAGAAATCGACCTGCTGGGCACGCTCCTCATTGATGGTGATGCCGTCCATCCCGATGTCGAACTGGCCGTTCCGCACCGCCTCGATCATCACGTCCCACGAGGTGAGGTTCCACTCCACCTCGGCGTTGAGGCGGCGCGCGATCTCGTTCATCGCGTCATACTCCCAGCCGATGCCCTCGCCCGTTTCCGGATCGGCGAAGTTCAGCGGCACATAGGCGTTTTCGGTGACGGCCCGGATCGTGCGCCCCTCCAGGTCGGGCAGATCCTGGGCGGCGGCGGGCGCCGCGGCGACGACAGCCAGTGCGGCGGCTAGGGCGAGGACGAGGGATTTCATGTGACGCATCTCCAAAACATCTGTGCGGCGGCGCGACCAAGGCGCCGGCGGCGGCAGGCGCGACTGTAGCGCCCATTCCTTCATGCCGACAAGCACCGCCGGTGCCGGCTATCGCGCCGCCGCCGGACCTTGCGGGCGGTCGATGTGCCCGAGATCGCGGCCGGGGTCGATGCGGTCGCGCACCAGCTGCTTGAGCTGGCGGATGTCGGGGAACCCGCCGTCGCGCTTCCGCTCCCAGATCAGTTCGTCGTCGAGCCGCATCTCGAAGACGCCGCCGGTGCCCGGAACGAGTGTCACCGCACCGATCTCCAGCGAGAAGGTCGACAGCACCTCCTGCGCCATCCATGCCGCGCGCAGCAGCCAGTTGCACTGGGTACAGTAATGGATGGTGAGAACCGGCCTGCCTGTCATTCCCCGAGCCTATGCCACCGCGGCCGCGACTGTCGAGGCAGCCTCTGGCGGTAGCCGGCCATCCCCGCTAAGCTGCGGGCGACATCGGGGCGCGTGATGAACCTGCTGGTCATGCTGGCGATGGTCGCCTTCGCCGCCAACTCCGTCCTTGCCCGCCTGGCGCTCGGCACTGCCGAGATCGACGCCGGCGGCTATACCGCGATCCGTCTCCTGGCCGGAGCCGCGACGCTCGCCTTGATACTGATGACGCGCCGGCATCGTTTTCAACTGGGCCAAGCAGCCGGGAGCCGCGCCCGCTGGACCACGGCCGCCGCCCTCTTTGCATATGCTATTGCCTTTTCCTACGCCTACGAGCTGCTCGGCGCCGGCATGGGCGCCCTGATCCTTTTCGCCACGGTGCAGGCCAGCATGCTCGGCTGGGCGCTCATCAAGGGCGACCGCCCGTCGCCCCTCGCCCTGCTCGGCATGGTGGTGGCGCTCGGCGCCTTCGTCTATCTGGTATCACCCGGCCTGGTGGCGCCGCACCCGCTCGGGACCGCGCTGATGGTCGTCTCGGGGCTCTCCTGGGCAGTGTACTCCCTCCTGGGGCGCGGCTCCCGCGAACCTCTTGTCGACACCTCCTACAACTTCATGCTCACGGTCCCGGTGGCGCTGCTCCTCGCACTTGTGTCCCTCGCGCAATCCGCCTGGAGCCCCGCCGGTGTCGGATGGGCCGTCGCCTCGGGTGCGCTCGCCTCCGGCCTCGGTTATGCCGTCTGGTACAGCGTCCTTCCCCGTCTCAGCCGCAGCGCCGCTGCCATCGTGCAACTGACGGTGCCGGTGATCGCTGCGGCGGGCGGCATCCTGTTCATCGGGGAGTCGCCGAGCTGGCGGCTTGCCATTGCCAGCGTGCTGATCCTTGGCGGGGTGGCGGTGGCGATCACGGCGCGGCGCCGCGCGCCCGCCTGACATTTATCAAACCTGCGGGTCGCCCCAGCTGGCCAGCACGTTCTGCGGCAGCACCAGCCGCTCGGCATCGGGAGCCCCGCCTCGAGACTCGGCGAGCTGCGCGGTGGTCGCGTTCACGCGCTGCGCCAGCAGGCGGGCGATCTGCAGCGTCCACCCGGGATTGGCCTCGAGCACCGCAAGGGCATCCTCGATGACATATACCTCGATGTCGGAGACGGCGCGCACGGTGGCGCTGTGGGTGGTATCGAGGAGCAGCGACATTTCGCCGAAGATAACGCCGGGGCGCGTCGCCGAGCTCACGAAGACGCCGTCGCGCTCGACCTCCACCTCACCCGACTTCAGCACGAAGAGCTTGCCGGTCTTGCCGCCCTGGCGCACCAGGACGTGACCGGCGGGATACCATTCGAAATGCAGCCGTGACGGCATGTCCGTGGCTGTCGGCCGCTCGTCGGTCGTCATCGTCGCTGCAGCCCCCGCCGTCATGACCGGCAGCAGGATAGCGTAGCGACCCCATCCGGGGAAAGAGCCAAAAGAGAACCGCCCGGCGGGGGGGCCGGGCGGCTCATTGCTAACGGCTGAGGGCGGGCCGTTAGCGAACCCAGACGACCGTGCGGCTGTTGAGGTCGACCAGCGCGGGCCGGTCCTCGACATACACGTAGCCGTAATTGTTGTACTCGGGGATCTCGGCGACCTGGATGTTGCTGTCGAGCGTCACGCCAGCTGCCAGTTCACCCTCCCACTGGACGGGCTCGGTCGGGTTGTTCTGCACGTAGGCAACCGCATCCTCGGGGATCACGAAGCCGGGCGACTGCACGACCTGCATGGTCTCCATGTCGACGATGAACACCCGGTTGTTGGCGTAGAAGTAGCCGAACTGGTCGTTCCCTTCGATCGGGTGCACGGTGATTTCGCTGCCGACCTGATAGCCGACGTCGATATTGGTATCGAGATAAACCGGCTCAACCGGGTTCTGGCCCGCGTAGCGGACGACTTCCGGGGAGACCGCCGCCTCGCCGCCGATCACCGCGCCGGCAAAGCCGCCGACGATGGCGCCGATGGGGCCGCCGATCAGGAAGCCGAGCGTACCGCCTGCGGCACCGCCGGCAGTGGCGCCGACCGTAGCTTCGGCATCGTTGTTCTGGGCCATCGCGGGCGCTGCTGCGCCGAGCGAGAGGACTGCTACACCAAGCATGAGAAGCTTGCGCATGTTATGTTCCTTCCAGATGGAATTCTTTGGGTTCCGCCCCTCGGCCTAGCTAACGGACAGTCCTGCCTATGGTTCCGGACAACATCCGGGACACGAGAAGACAACGCCTGGTGCTGGCCACCTTGGAAGCACGGCTGCCGGCCGCGAGGTGGGAGAAAGCGCTGGCTACACTGGCTCGACGTCGCGCCACCTTCGGTCGCGAGAGCCTAATTCCCGGCGGATGAAAGCTTGGGACCGTCCACCGTTGTCGCGCCGCCTGCGGTCACCTGCTTGATCACCAGCGCATAGTCGCTGCGGCCGTCGGGAAGGAAGCGAAAAACGCCGTCGCGGCCGTTGAAGCCGCCCGGCAGCGTCAGCTGCGTGCGATCGTAGGGCGGGTTGGCGAGGGCCAGCGGCGAGGCGTTGGCGAGGATCACCGCGGTATAGGCGATGGTGGCGAGTGCGTGCGGCGGGCGTCCGAACCGGGCCTGGTAGTCGGGCGACAGCGCCTGATAGCCGGCATCGTCGAGCGCCGGATAGATGGCGCCGCCCAGGTACGGCGTGCTGGCGATGGCGGCATCGCCGTTCCAGTCGGCCGAACCGATCAGCAGCACCCCGCCCGGCGCCACCCCCGCCTCCTCGAGCAGCACGCCGAAACTCGGGGCGGTGCCGCGGTCCGGGATGAACAACGCGTCGATCTGACCCTGCTGCAGCAGCGGCGCCAGCTGCTGGACCACCGTCCGCGCTTCCGCCTCGGAGCCGAAACTGTAGACGGCGCGGGCATTGAGGCCCAGATCCGACGCCGCCTGCCGGAACGCGCCCTCCTGGATGCGACCGAAGTCGGAGTCGGAGAACACGCCGGCGAAAGCCCGCCGCCCCTGCCCCTGCGCATAGGCCATGGAGCGGCGCACCTCGCTTTCGGGCAGTACGTTGAGCAGGTAGACGCCCGGTCCGGCGGCGCCGGAATTGTTGGAAAAGCCGATCAGCGGCACCCCGGCGGCGCGGGCGACGCTGCCGGCGGCGGTGACTTGGTCGGCCTTCAGCGGTCCGAGGATCAGCTTTGCCCCCTCGCCCAGCGCCGCGCTCGCCGCGTGCGCGGCACCGCCGGCGGTCGCGCCGGTATCCTTGATGGTGAGCCGGATATTGTCTCCGATGTCCTCGCTCTGGGCGATGAAGTCCATCGCCAGCTGCGCCGCATTGGTCATCGAGGTGCCGACATCGGCCAGTGCCGGATCCCCGCTCAGCGGCAGCAGCAGCGCCACCGGCACCTGCCCGGTGCCGAGCGCCGGCTCCGCCACTTGTGGCGCGGGAAAGGCCGGTCCGGCACCCGGGCCGCCGTAGCCGCCGGCGCTGCAGGCGCCGAGCAGCAGCGCCACCGCGGCACCGCCGAGCACGGCGCGCCGCGACACGTTTCCATCCATTCCGATCCGCACTAGTGTCCCCCTGGGCATGCTGCGGGATGCCTGCCGCCGTCTATACGCAATCCGGCGCCCGCCTTAAAGAAGCATCAACCATGGGAGCCGAGAGTGAGCGAGGCACCAGCAGAGCAGCGCGGCTATGCCATTGCCGGCACCGCCATGCCGGCGCCACCGCTGGCACCGGGGCTCCACGTCGTCGCCACCCCCATCGGCAATCTCCGCGACATCACCATCCGCGCCCTCGAGACGCTGGCGGCCGCCGACCTCGTGCTGTGCGAGGACACCCGACACTCCGCCACCCTGCTCGACCATTACGGAATCCGCACCCCACGCAAGCCGCTGCACGAGCACAACGAGCGCGCCCGCATCGCCGGCATCCTCGATGACCTCCACCGTGGCGCCCGGCTGGCGCTGATCTCGGACGCCGGCACGCCGCTCCTCTCCGATCCCGGGTTTCCGCTGGTGCGGGCGGCGCGCGAAGCGGGGCTCCCGGTTTTCGCCGTGCCCGGTGCTTCGGCGCTGCTGGCAGCGCTGGCCACCGCCGGCCTGCCCACCGACAGCTTCGCCTTTCTCGGTTTCCTGCCGAACAAGGCCGGCGCCCGCGCCACCGCCATTGCGGCCCTGGCGCAGCGCCCCGAGACGCTGGCCTTCTACGAATCGCCGCGCCGTCTCGGTGCCACCCTCGCGGCACTGGCAGAGGGATTAGGGGACCGCGAGGCGGTGGTGATGCTGGAACTGACCAAGCGCTTCGAGCGCCAGCAGCGTGGCCGGCTCGCGGAGCTGGCGACGGCTTTCACCGCCGCCGAGACCAGGGGGGAGGCGGTCATCCTTGTCGCCGGCGCCGATCCGGCGGCTCCCGCCCGCGCCGACGAGTGGCAGGCGGCGCTGAGCTCCGCGCTGGCCGCGCAGCCGTTGCGCAGCGCCGTCGACGAAGTCAGCGCCCGCTTCGGCCTGAAGCGCAAGGAGGTCTACGATGCGGCCCTCGCGCTCCGGCGGGACTGACGCCCGCGGCCGCGCCGAGCGCTACGGGCGCCACGGCGAAAGCCTCGCCGCCTGGTATCTGCGGGCCAAGCTCTACCGCATCGTCGAGCGGCGGGTGAAGACGCCGGTCGGAGAGATCGACCTCGTCGCACGCCGCTTCGGCGTCACTGCCTTCGTCGAGGTCAAGGCCCGCCGCGCCGGCGACGGCGAGCTGGAGGCGCTGCAGGCGGTGAACCAGCGCCGCATCGTGCAGGCCGCAGAGTACTACGTCGCGCGCCATCCGGCGTTGACGGCGGCGCCGCTCCGCTTCGACGTGATTTTCCTTGCGCCCCTCTCGTGGCCGCGCCATGTCATGAACGCCTTCGACGCCAGCTAGGAAACGCCATGCCGCTCAAGATTGCCGTGCAGATGGATCCCATCGAAAGCATCAATCCTGCCGCCGATTCGACCTTTGCGCTGATGCTGGAGGCGCAGTCCCGCGGCCATGCGATCGACTACTACACGCCGCAGAGCCTGACGCTGCGCGACAACCGGGTGAGCGCCCTGGTGGCGCCGGTCACCGTGTCCGACAAGCCCCGCGGCGAGCACTTCACCCTGGGCAAAGCGCGCCGGGCCGACCTTGCCGAACACGACGTGGTGCTGATGCGGCAGGACCCGCCCTTCGATATGCACTACATCACGCTCAGCCACCTGCTGGAGCGCATCCACCCCGCGACCTATGTGGTCAATGCGCCGGCCGCGGTGCGCAACGCGCCGGAGAAGATCCTCGTCACCGAATTCCCGGAGCTGATGCCGCCGACGCTGATCACCCGTGACCGCGAGATGATCCGCGAGTTCCGGCGCGAGCACGGAAACATCATCATCAAGCCCCTCTACGGCAATGGCGGCGCCGGCGTCTTCCATATCCAGGATGGCGACACCAATCTCAGCGCCCTGATCGAGCTGTTCGAGCAGAACTTCCGCGAGCCCTTCATGGTGCAGCGCTACCTGCCCGAGGTGCGCAAGGGTGACAAGCGCATCATCCTCGTTGACGGCAAGCCGGTGGCGGGGCTCAACCGCGTGCCGGCCGACGGCGAGGCGCGGTCCAACATGCACGCGGGTGGCCGTCCTGAACTATCGGAGCTGACGGCACGCGAGCGCGAGATCTGCGAGGCCATCGGCCCCGCGCTCGTCGAACGGGACTTCATCTTCGTCGGTATCGACGTTATCGGCGACTACCTCACCGAGATCAACGTCACCTCCCCCACCGGCATCCGCGAGGTCAAGCGCTTCGGCGGCCCCGACATCGCGGTGCTGATCTGGGACGCGATCGAGAGGCGGCGCAGTTAGCTCCTGCACCTGCTGGTCGGCGGCGGCTGTGGCCTAAGCCGGGGGGATTCGACGCAAAGGCGAGACCGGAAGTAACGCTGACTTAATGGCCGGCATGCGAGCGTGGCTCTGCCTTGCCACAGCCCTTCCCGAGTTCCACCCGCATGTCCAAGACCACGTCCACCGGTGCTGCCATCCTCATCGGCCTTTTCCTTGCAGCCTCGCACGCGCTTGCAGATGACAACGATGTCGTCTCCCTCGACGTCGCCAGCACCTTCCCGAGCAGCATGGCGATCCTGGGGGAGGTGTCGACGGGCCTTCCCGCGTCGGTCGCACGCATCACCGGGGGTGAACTCCAGCTGGTGTTTCACGAACCAGGCGCGCTCGTTCCGGGCGCCGACACGGTGAAGGCCGTGGCCGACGGCCGCGTGGCGGCAGCTTGGGCGGGGGCCGGCTGGTTCGCCAGCGAGGACAGCGCCTTCAACATGTTCTCCAGTGTGCCGTTCGGGCCCGGCCTCGGCGAGTACCTGGCCTGGCTCTACGCCGGTGGCGGCCTGGAGATGGCGCGCGAGATGTTCCACGCGCGGAACGTCCACAATATCCCCTGCGGCCTCATTCCGCCCGAAGCCTCCGGTTGGTTCCGCAAGGAGATCCGGACCGTGGAGGACCTTCGGGGGCTGCGCATGCGGTTCTTCGGCTTGGGTGCGCGGGTGATGCAGGAGTTCGGCGTTATCACCTCGCAGCAGCCTCCGGGGGAGCTGCTCGCCGCACTCGAATCCGATCAGCTCGATGCCACTGAGTTCTCCCTTCCGGCGATGGACCTGCCCCTCGGCTTCAGCTCGGTGGCCAAGTACTACTACTTCCCCGGCTGGCACCAGCAGGCCACCTTCTTCGACCTCTACGTCAACCTCGACGTCTGGAACGGCCTCTCCGACCAGCACCAGGCAACGCTCGATGCTGCGTGCGGGGACGCCATGCGCGACATGATGGCCAAGGGCGAGGCAGCCCAGTGGGGCGCGATGCAACAGATGCAGGAGCAGGGTGTGCAGTTGAAGCGCTGGCCGCCCGAAGTCCTGGTAGCCTTCGAAGACGCCTGGCTCGCAGTGGTGGCCGAGGAATCGGCCGCAAATCCCAGCTTCAACCGCGTTTACAGTTCCTATGCCGGGTTCCGGGAGAACTACGCGCTCTGGAAGCAGTTCAGCTTCCTTCGCTAGACCTCGGCTGGCTTGGTGGAACGTCGTCGTGGCTCGTTTTCTCAGCATCCGGACAAAGCTCGCGATCGCCTTTGGCGCCGCGTTCTGCATGATCGCCGGCATCGGCGCATTCAGCATGGCGCAGCTCGATACGGTGAACAGCGTCACTTCCGAAATCCGCGAGGTGTGGCTGCCCAAGCTGCAGTCGCTGGCCACCATGAGGGAGGAACTGGTCACCTACGATCAGCTCTCGACGCGACGGACGCAGAACCTCGACTTTCGACTCCTTGCGGAGATCGGGGAAGAAATGGCCGCGACGGTCAGCCGGTTCGAGGTGGAAAAGCGCGCCTTTGCCGCGGGAGCCGCGACGCCAGAGGAAGGGGCGGCAGTAGCTGGCATCGCTGCTGCATTCGAAGGATATGTCGGATCGGTGGCCGAAGTGCTCAGACGCATCGAGTCCGGCGAAGTGTCGGCGGCGCTGGCGCAGTTCGGTGGCGAAACCCAGACCTTCTATGATCTGACGCATGCCGAGGTCGACGAGCTGGCCGCTCTGGCCGAGGCGCAGACGGCCGATGCGGAACGCCGCGCGCAGGAGGTCGAGGCGCAGGCGCGGCTGCTGATCATCGGCGCCATGGTGGGGGCGATGGCACTTACGCTCGCGGGGGTCGTCTGGGTCTCCACAAGCATTTCGTCCCCCCTGCTGAAGGTCAGCCGCGCCATGCAGCGGCTGACCGCCGGCGACGAAGACGTGAAGATCGACGAGGGCGGCGGGCGGGACGACGAGATCGGCATCCTGGTGACGGCCGTCCGCGGCTTTCGCGACAGCGTCATTCGCTCGCGCGACCTTGCAACGGTGGCCGAAACGGACCGGCGACGGCTGCAGGCAGCCATCGCCAATCTGCCGGTCGGCTTCTGCATGTTTGACGAGCAGAACCGCCTGATCGTCAGCAACGACAAATTCGCGGAACTCTACCGCCTGCCTGCGGATGCCACCCTGCCCGGAACGCCGCACGAGCGCGTGGTGGAGGCGAGGATCGCGGCCGGAACCTACAACGGCTCCGATCCTGTCGCCTATGCGGCAGGGGTCAGCGAAGTGACAGCGAGGCAGGAGACCTTCCGCTCGACCTGGGAGCTGCAGGACGGCCGGGCGGTCAGCACCATCTTCCAGCCGATGCCTGGGGGCTGGCTTGCGACCCACGAGGACATCACCGACCGCCGCCGCGCCGAGGCACGGATCCGGCACATGGCGCGGCATGATGCACTGACCGACCTTCCCAACCGCACCTTGTTCGGCGAGCGCATCGAGGAGGCCCTGAAGTTCCACCGCAAGGAGGACCAGCTCGCCGTCCTCGCGATCGACCTCGACCGCTTCAAGTCGGTCAACGACTCGCTCGGCCATCCGGCCGGCGACAAGCTGCTGCAGGCCGTTGCCGGGCGGCTGCGTGAGACGGTGCGCGACACCGATACCGTCGCCCGCTTCGGCGGCGACGAGTTCGCCGTGGTGCAGCTGGACCCCGATCAACCGGCGGCCGCCCGCAGCCTGGCGGATCGGATCGTCGAACTGCTGTCGACGCCGTTCCAGATCGACGAGCACGTCGTCTCCATCGGTGCCAGCGTCGGGGTCGCGATCGCGCCGGCGGACGGTGACTCGGCAGAACGCCTGCTGCAGAACGCCGATATGGCCCTTTACCGGGCGAAGACCGACGGTCGCGGCGTGTACAGGTTTTTCGAATCCGAGATGGACGCCCGCATGCAGGTGCGGCGCGAGCTGGAGAAGGATTTGCGCGAGGCCATCGCACGGCGTGACTTCATCCTCTACTACCAGCCGATCGTGAACCTCGACCGCAAGGCCGTTTCGGGCGTCGAGGCGCTGCTGCGCTGGAAGCACCCCACACGCGGCATAATCTCCCCCGGAGAATTCATCCCGCTTGCCGAGGAGACCGGTCTCATCGTCCCCATGGGCGAATGGGCGCTGAAGCAGGCTTGTGCCGACGCCGCCACCTGGCCCGAGAACATCAGTGTCGCCGTTAATCTCTCGCCCGTGCAGTTCCGTTCCCGGCGCCTCCCGGAGGTTGTGATGTCGGCGCTCGCCCTGTCGGGACTTGCGCCTGGCCGGCTGGAGCTCGAGATCACTGAGGGCGTCCTCCTCAGCGACAGCGCCGAGACGCTCGACGTCCTGCATCGGCTGCGCGCCATCGGGGTAAGGATCGCCATGGACGATTTCGGCACCGGCTACTCCTCGCTGAGCTACCTGCAGAGCTTTCCCTTCGACAAGATCAAGATCGACGCCTCTTTCGTTCGCCGCATGGGGAGCGATCCGAGCTCCATGGCGATCGTTCGCGCCGTGACGGGGTTGGGTGAGAGCCTGGGCATGGGGACGACTGCCGAAGGCGTGGAAACCGCCGAGCAACTCGAGCAAGTCAGGGCCCAGGGCTGCACCGAGGTGCAGGGCTACGTCTTCAGCGAGGCGAGGCCGGTCGCCGAACTGGACGCCCTGATCGTACGGCTGAACGAGGGGACCGCGGCCGCCGCCTGATACCACCGCAACGAGGCAGGCCGCGCGCAGGGGCGGGCGCGATCGCCCGCCCTAGCCACCCGCAGCGCGCGGGGCTATCCTGCGGGCCGGGGACCGATCCATGCTCAACACCTTCTTCCTCGCGCTGGCGACGCTGTTCGCCACGGTCGGCGTCGCCGATATCGCCTTCATCTTCGCGGCTCTGACCAAGGACAACACGCCCGCCGAAAGGCGGGTCTTCGCGTTCCGCGGCGTAATCATCGCCTGCGGCATCCTGCTGCTTTTCGGCGTGTTGGGAAATGGCATCCTCGAGCTCTTCGGCATCACCCTGCCGGCGCTGCGCACCGCCGGCGGCATCCTGCTGCTGCTGATCGCCATCGACATGGTGTTCGCCCGCCATTCGGGCGCCACCGGCACCACCAGCGAAGAGGAGGTGGAATCGCGGCGCCGCAACGACATCTCGGTCTTCCCGCTGGCGTTGCCGCTGCTGGCCGGTCCCGGCTCGATCAGCGCCGTCATCCTGCTCACCACCGGCGCGCAGAGCGACCTCGAGTTCTGGCTGGTGCTGGCCGCCATCGTCGTCATCATGGCCGCGGCGCTGGTCACCCTGCTGCTCGCCATTCCCATCCAGCGCCTGCTGGGCATTACCGGCCTTGCCGTGGTCTCCCGCGTCGTCGGCATCCTGCTGGCGGCGCTGGCCGTGCAATTCCTCTTCGACGGCATCAAGTCCAGCGGTCTGATCCCCGCATGATCCGAGAGCGTCGATGGCCACGGCCTCCGATGCGAAGTAAAGCATCCTTGACATCCATCCGACACGCCGATATGTAAAGCAAGCTTTACACAAGGGAGGCCATGATGGACCAGGGACGGGCGACCCGACGCTATTACCGCGTCTTCGCGCCGGCGATGATCATATTCCTCGCGGGCTCCTTCGGGATCGCATGGCTCGAAGACAATTCTGCCACGCCGAACTGGCTGCTGGCCGGACTCGCGATGATCCCGATTGCTGCCCTGCTGTCGATGTTCTGGTTGCACTGGCGCTATATACGCGATGTCGATGAGTACCTGCGCCAGATCCATGTGAAGGCCCTGCTCTTCAGTGCGGCTGTCGCGCTGGGCATCGGCACGGGCTGGGGCTATCTCGAATTCTATCTCGACGCGCCTGCTCTGCCGGTCTTCTGGCTCAACCCGCTCTTCTGGACCGTCTACGGGATCGGTGTCGTGGCCTTCTCGCTGCGGGACGGCGTAAGCCAGAATTGAAGAACCGCATTCGCGAGTTGCGCACCGACCGCGGCTGGTCGCAAGCGGTCCTGGCGGAACGGCTGGACGTATCGCGTCAGACCGTCAATGCGCTCGAGACCGGCCGCTACGACCCGTCGCTGCCGCTGGCCTTCCGGATCGCGCGGCTGTTCGGGCTGCGCATCGAGGAGGTATTCGACGACGCCGATAGCCGCTGAACGGAGCTGCACGTCGCACCAAAACAAGAGGCCGGCGGTGTCCCGCCGGCCTTTACGAACTGCTGCTGCCGAAGCCTATTTCTTCTTGCCCGGCGCCGCATTGGCCGGATTGTTGAGGCCGGCGGTGGCGAGCACCTTCGGCTTCTCCTTCTTCGGCTTCTTGGCTTCCTTGTTCGAACGAAGCTGACCCTTGGCCATGGCTTGACCTCTTCCCTTGTCGGCGGGCCAATGGCCCGCAATCGCCCGTGGAAGCTAGCCTGCCGCCCCGGAGGTGGCAAGCGGCGCCGTACCGCCTGCGCACACCGTTACTTGATGCTGCGGCAGCGTCCCTGCGGGCCGAGGCGCGGCACGGCCCGCGGGTCGCAGCCGGTGAGTAGGAACACCACCCACTCGCTCTCGTCGCCATAGAAGGCGTTGCGATCGACCTCACCCCCGATACCCGACATGGTGCCGGTCTGCGTCCACTGCCAGAAGGTCCAGGGCCGCTGGTGGTACTTGTGGTGCGGCTCGGCGGCGGTGGAACGCAGCCAGAAGGCATTGTCGAAATGCTCGCCGGCGAGGATGTCACGATGAAAATTGATGTCGGTGTAGATGATCGGCAGCTTGCCAGTATGGGCTTCCATTGCCGCGAGCATCACCCGCACCTTCTCGAGGATATCGGCGCGGTTGTGCTTGTTCTTGCACTTCGAGTGGTTGTTCCACTCGAGATCGAGCACCGGCGGCAGCGCATCGGGATCGTTCGGGATCTTTTCGATGAACCAGCGCGCCTGGTCCGCGGCCAGCGAGCACCAGGTCATGAAATGGTAGGCACCGCGGGCGACGCCGGCGGCGCGGGCATTGCGCCAGTTGTCGTAGAAGTTGGGGTCGATGTAGTCCTTGCCCTCGGTCCCTTTGATGAAGACGAAGTGCGTGCCGCCGCGCCGGGCGGCGTCGAAGTCGATGCGGCCCTGGTAGCGCGCGACGTCCAGCCCCTGGATCGGCAGCGCCCGGGCGCGGCTGACGCCCGGATGCGGATCGTTGTCGCCGGGAATGGCCGTTCGGTTGGGAACGCTGCGCCCGCAGGCAGCGAGCAGCGACAGCACCAGCAGCAGCACCAGCGCTTGCGAGAATCGGGAGGCGGGGCGGAGGGCAGAAATCATGCTGGCGGACACACAAAGGCAGATGGAAGCGGAGCCTTTGAATCAACATGGGGCGATTAACGAAACCTTGCGCTAACCCTTTGGAATAGCAGCATGGTTAATGGGCGCGGGCGGGAAGGGCGCGGGGCGTGGAGCCCCAGGTCGCGCCGCTCAGGGCTCCCAGCAAGGCGCGCCTGATCCCGCCGTCACGGCTCCGTAATCACCGCAGGGTCGGCGACGTCATTTCCTCAGTGGCAAGATGAGGTTCGCCTCGTGGAAGTTTTGAGGTGACTCCGTCGGTGCGTCGCTGAAGACAGCAGCAACATTTGCGTAAGTATTTTACTTGACAAGGCGTCTAATATAGAGCCGTGTGGCAGATGTTCTCCTGTTGTTCTTGCTCCAGCCGACCACCTTTGCTAACTCTGTTGGAGAGAAGGGTCGGGGGCGGCACATGGTGGCGCGGGTGCAGACCGTCGCGTTTCAGGGCATCGAGGCGGTGGCCGTCGACGTGCAGGTGCAGATTGCTCCGGGTATCCCGAAATTCCTCATCGTCGGTTTGCCCGACAAGGCGGTGAAGGAATCGGGCGAGCGGGTACGGGCGGCGTTGTCCGCTTCCGGTCTCAGCCTGCCGCCGCGGCGCATCACCATCAACCTGGCCCCTGCCGACCTCCCCAAGGAAGGCAGCCATTACGACCTGCCGATCGCGCTGGCGCTGATGGCGGCGATCGGCGCCATCCCGGCGGACGCGTTGCGCGGCTATCTGGCGCTCGGCGAACTGGGGCTGGACGGCCGGCTCGCTGCCACCACTGGCGTCCTGCCAGCAGCCATCGCCGCCCACGCCCGTGATCTCGGCATCATCTGCCCTGAGAGTTCCGGCCCGGAAGCGGCCTGGGCCGGCGAGGAGGTCGACATCGTCGCGCCGGAAAGCCTCTTGGCGCTGGTCAATCATCTCGGTGGCTACCAGCTCTGTGCCCGGCCGGTGGCGCGGCGGCTCGAACTGCCACCCGGATTGCCCGACCTCTGCGAGGTTCGCGGCCAGGAGGTGGCGCGCCGCGCCCTCGAGGTCGCCGCGGCTGGCAGCCACAATTTGCTGATGATCGGCCCGCCCGGTGCGGGCAAGTCCATGCTGGCGTCACGCCTGCCCTCCATCCTGCCGCCGCTCAGTGCGCGCGAACTGCTCGACGTCTCGATGATCCAGTCGATCGCCGGCGAGCTTGCCGGTGGCGCCCTCTCCGATCGCCGCCCCTTCCGCGCGCCCCACCATTCGGCCTCGATGGCGGCGCTGGTCGGCGGCGGGTTGCGGATCCGCCCCGGCGAGGTCAGCCTCGCCCATAACGGCGTCCTGTTCCTCGACGAGCTTCCAGAGTTTGCGCCCGCCGTGCTCGACAGCCTGCGCCAGCCGCTGGAGGCGGGGGAGACGGTGATCGCCCGCGCCAATGCCCGCGTCAGCTTTCCCTCGCGCTTCCAGCTGGTCGCCGCGATGAATCCCTGCAAGTGCGGGCTCGCAGGTACGCCCGGCCACACCTGTCGCCGCGGCGACGCCTGTGCGACCGACTACCAAGGCCGCGTCTCCGGCCCCTTCCTCGACCGTATCGACCTGCGCATCGACGTTCCCGCCGTCTCCGCGGCCGATATGATCGGTCCCGCGACCGCGGAATCCTCCGCCGCGGTAGCGGTTCGGGTGGAGGCGGCACGGGAGCGCCAGCGGCGGCGCTATGCCGATGCCGGGCACCCCGAAATCTTTACCAACGCCGCGGCCGGCGCGGCGCTGATCGAGGCCGTCGTCGAGCCCGACCGGGACTGCCAGGCGCTGCTGCTGCAGGCGGCGGAGCGCTTCGGTCTCTCGGCCCGTGCCTACCACCGTGTGCTCAAGGTCGCGCGGACGCTGGCCGACCTTGCCGGAGTTGAAAAGGTGGCGCGCCCCCATATTGCCGAGGCCCTCAGCTATCGGCTGAACTTCGGCCTGGCCTGAAGCTCCGGAACGCATTCGCCGCAGGCGGATTAGTTGAAGGGGTGGCGGGAAGGCAACTGGAGGCGACACTTTGGCTGAAACCAACAGCCCCCCCACCCCGGACGGGAAATGGATTTCCAAGGTCGTCTTCGTGGCGCTGCTGGTGGTTGGGGGCCTGCTCGTCTGGCACCTTTCCTATGTCTTCATGATCGCCTTCGCGGCAATCATCGTCGCCACCATCCTCGGCCTTGCCGCCGATCTGACGGCGCGGTTCACGCCGCTGCGCGGCGGCTGGGCCAAGGCTGTGAGCTGGCTGCTCATCGCCATCCTTCTCGGTGGCTTCATCTTCCTCCTCGGCACGCAGATCGCGGAGCAGTTCCGCAATCTCGTGACTGAAATGCCGGACATGGTGCGGCAGGCGGGCAACCTCATCGGGGTGGCCGATCTCGAAGAGATCGTCGCGGACCGGCTGCAATCCTTTGTCAGCGAGGAGGGCAGGTTCGTCGACGTCGCCAACATTACCACCAGCCTCGTCAGCATCGTCGGCATGCTGGTGGTGGTGGTGTTTGCCGGCATCTTTCTTGCCATTGACCCTGACAGCTATCGCCGCGGGCTGCTGCAGCTGGTTCCCGATACCTATTACGGGCGCATCGAATTTGCCCTTGATACCGCCGGCCGCGCCCTGCGGCTGTGGCTGGCGGGAACGCTGGTGGCCATGCTGGTCGTCGGGGTCGTCACCACCGCCGCCCTCTACGCCATCGGCCTGCCCTCCGCCCTCGCCCTCGGCATCATCGCCGGCGTGCTCGAGTTCATCCCCTTCATCGGGCCTATCGTCAGCGTCCTGCCGGCCATCCTGGTCGCCCTTCCCGAGGGCTACACCATGGTGCTCTGGGTCGGCCTCATCTACCTCGCCATCCAGCAGATCGAGGGCAATGTGCTGGTGCCGCTGATCCAGCAGCGAACGGCCGACCTGCCGCCCCTGATCGGCATCCTCTCCATCCTCGCCGCGACCCTGCTCTTCGGCCTGCCGGGCGTCCTGCTCGCGGTGCCGCTGGCCCTCGTCATCATCGTCCTCGTCAAGCAGCTCTACGTGCGCGACATCCTCGGCCGCGACACCACCGCCCCCGGCGAGAAGGATGAAGACGAGGAGGCGGAGGATGGCGAGAAGAAGGAGGGAAAGGAGACGAAGGACAAGGAGAAGGGGAAGCCGGGCGCGCCTTCAGCGGATTGAACGATAGCCACCGGGTACGCCGCGTGGCGAATACACCACCTGCCAAAGCTGGATATTGCGGGCCCGGAACAGCGCTGCGGAGCTGAGCAAGTAGAAGCGCCACATGCGGCGGAAGCGGTCGCCATAGCGGTCCCTGAGGCGCGGCCAGGCAGCATCGAACCGCTCCCACCATGCCAGCAGCGTGCGGTCGTAGTCGGCCCCGAAATTGTGCCAGTCCTCCATCACGAACTGCCCTTCGGCGGCGGCCGTCATCTGCTTCATGCTCGGCAGCATGCCGTTCGGGAAGATGTACTTTTCGGTCCAGGGATCGCCATGCGTCGCTGAGATGTTGCCGCCGATGCTGTGCAGAAGGAACAGGCCATCGGGCTTCAGGAGGCTGCGCGCCTTCCGGTAGTAGGTACGGTAGTTCTTGTAGCCGACATGTTCGAACATGCCGATCGAAATGACGCGGTCGTACTGGCCTTCCAGATCCATGTAGTCCATCAGCCGCGTCTCCACCGGCAGTCCGTCGCGGTGCGCCTCGGCGTAGGCCGCCTGCTCCTGTGACACCGTCACCCCGGTTCCCTCAATCCCGTAGTGCTCGGCAGCGTAGCGCAGGAAGCCGCCCCAGCCGGAGCCGATGTCGACCACCTTCATCCCCGGCTGCAGTCCCACCTTGCGGCAGATGAGATCGAGCTTCTGCTCCTGTGCGGTGTCGAGGTCGTCGGTGCCTTGCCAGTAGGCGCAGGAATAGATCAGCCGCTTGTCCAGCATCGCGTCGTAGAGGTCGTTGCCGATGTCGTAGTGCTTCTCTCCCACCTCGCTTGCTCGTGTCCGCTGCAAGTTGAGCAGCCGACCGCGCAGATAGCTGGCGGCGAGACCGAGATCGGGCTTTAGGTAGGCGTAGATGTCGAAATCCAGCAGCTTGTGGAGGGTCTGGTCGAGCGCTTCCGCATCCCACCAGCCGTCCATGTAGCTCTCGCCGAGCCCCAACGTCCCATAGGCCAGCAGCCGCCCCCACAGCCGCTCGTCGTGCACCGTCACGTCCCAGGGACGGCTGCCGCCAACCTCGATCCCCGCCTGGTCCAGGAGGCCGGTGAAAAAGTTCCTCGCAGTACGATTCATTATCAGGCGCCCTCAGTCGCCCGAAAGGCTAATCCCTTGGCGTCACAAGTGCAAATCGCGGCAACGACTCAGCGAGCGAAGGCTGTGAAGGGGTTACGATGGGTCAGCTGCAAGAGCGTCGCCTGGGAGACGCCGAGGCTGCGCAACTGCGGCAGCATCACCATGCTGAGATGGCTGTAGGGTCGTGGCGTGCCGCCACCGGGCTCGGCCGGGTCATACCACCCGAGGTCGTGGCTGAGCAGCAGCTGTTCCTCAAGTCCCGCCTCCAGCGCCCTGACGACCAGCGCCGCGACCTCCGCGTCGGGAGCCCGCCCGACATGGTCGTACTCGATCCAGGCACCACGTGCCGCCACCGCGCGGTTGAGCCCGAAATCCTGCTCCTCCTGGCTGTGGATGGAGATGAAGCGTTCGGCGCGATAGCCCTCGGACTCGATGATGTCGAGTTGCTCCAGCACCACCCGGCCCTTGATGGTGTGACTGCCGATCACCGCATTGGTCTGCGCCCCCGCGCGCGCTGCCGCCCTCAAAATGCGGGCCTCGAGATCGGTGATGCCGTCATCGCCGGCGGAAATCTTGATCCAGCCCGCCCGGTAGTCCGCTTCGTCGAAGCGCTGCGTCAGCTCCCGCACCATCCACGCTTCGAGCTCGGCCTCGCTTGCCGTCTCCACCCATTCCGGAATCCACGGTTCGCGGTAGTTGCCGGTCGGCACCACGATGGGCAGCCCCGTCGCCTGCGACACGGCAAGGTCGATGTCGGCGCGGCGGCCGACACCGCCGGTCGTGCATTCGACCAGTGCCGTCACCCCGAGCGCCTGGATGCGTCCGATTTCCGGCGCCATCAGCGCCACCACGGCAGCGGGGTCCGCCTCGGCATAGCCGGGCGTGTCGGGGGTACGGAGGTCGACGAAGACGTGCTCGTGCGGCAGGATCATGCCAAGCTCGTCCGCAGACTTCGGTCCGAGTGTCGTGAACAGCTGTGGCATCGGTGCCCTCCTTGCCGCAGAGCTTCGATGATCTCTGCCAAGACCGCAATGGCAACCCGACGCGAACAGCCCCGGGAGCGGGCTCCGGGGGCTTCATCCTATGCGATTTCCGCGCTGCCGTGCTGGCTGGCGCAAGGGTTGGCCAATGCCGGCCCGAGGCCCGGTCTAGCAGGGATAGCCACCCAACATGCAAGGAGGGAGGCTGCCGTCCGGGGAGCTCTTGATATTGTCGGCGGCGCGGCTGGAAAGGCTCTCGGCGCCTACCATGCCGATCAGCCGCACCACCTCCAGCTTGTTCTGCACCCCGTTCCACGCGCAGTCGGCATAGGCGCCGCCGAAGGTGCACTCGACCAGCGTCGTCGGCAGCTGGCAGGCTTGGCCATCGGCGATTCCGAAGAGCTCGCCGCCATTGTCGATGCAGCGATCGGCGAAGCCGGAGCTGCCGAGCATCACCGTTCCCTGCCCGGCCTGGGCGTGGTTGGCGGCGGCGAGGCCGGTGGCGAGGACGAGGAGGGCGAGCGCGATCTTGTTGATGTTCATTGCCGTGTTCCTTTGTTGCGCCACACCAGGTGGCCGCTTGCGATGGCGGTCACATAGTGGTGTGGGCGTGGCCCCGGCGTGAACCTCGCGTTTAGCCTCTGTTCATCCCCCGGGCCGAGGCGGCAAGCCCCTCAGTGCCAGCTGCGCAAGCCGAGCAACCTCTCGCCCAGCGGCGACAGTTTGGCGGTCGTCGCGTGCTTCTTCTCCCACTCTCGCGGATCGCCCGGAAAGGCGTCGCGCTGTGGCGGCTCCAGCTCGCGCCACATGCGGATGCGCGCCTCGCGTTCCTCTTCATTGTCCTCGTCGGCCGGATACATGGAGATGTACTGGGCCATGCGGACGCGGTCCTTGGAGTGGTTCGGCCGCACCCCGTGCGCCAGCAGCGTGTTGAAGATCATCAGGTCGCCCGGCTCCATCTCGATATTGGTGATGGAGAAGCCGCTGATGTCAGGATGCATCGGGTCCCGGTCCGCCGGCTGCGTCTTCACCCACTCCTCGAAATTGTAGAAGAGCTCCGGGATGCACTGGAAGCCGCCGATGTCGCCGTCCTGCTTGACGAGGCTCAGCACCCCCTGCACGCCGATCGGGAGCGGATCGAGCGAGGTGTCGCTGTCCCAGTGGATGAAGCCGTTGGGATTGCCCGGCACCTGCTTGGGCGGGTTGAGGTTGGCGCGGTCGATCGAGACCCAGAGCTCCTCCATGTCCCAGATATCGACGAAGGCGTCGTAGATCCGCTGCACCTGCCGGTTGTCCCAGAGATACTGGTGGTTATAGATCTCCACCATGCCGGTGCCGTTGAGTTCCTTCATCAGGTGGTCGCGGCGCTGCGGCGTGTACCAGGTCGAGGGATCGTTCGGATCCTTCTCCTCGAACTCCCAGAGCAGCGCCTTCAGCCGCTCGACATTCTCTGCAGGCACGGCATTGCGCACGATCACATAGCCCTTGTTCTGCCAGTGCGCGAAGTCCTCCGGCGAAAGCACCCTGAGCGGCAGCGTCTTCTTGATGTCCTTGAGCTGCGTCGTGAGCTTCTGCGTCGTCGGGTGCGAATCCCGCACCGTACCTGCCGCCATTCCCTGTGCCGTCGACATGATCGTCCTCCATCCTCATTCCCCTTGGGGGCTTCGTTCCAAGATCGACGCTAGCTGCTGCAGCGCGTCAGGTGTTGCCGGGAAACGGCCGTTTCTGATACTATTCTGGCGTTCCTACCCCCTGAGATTGCCGGATGAAGCCGCTTCTCGAGCGATTGCAGCCGATGGACGGCGCTTCCTGGGCTTGGCTCGACCGGCGGCTTGATGCGGCCATCCCCTTCCAGTGGCACCACCACCCGGAGTTCGAGCTGACGTTGACCCTCAATTCGCGCGGCCAGCGTTTCATCGGCGACCATATCGGCGGCTATGACGACGGCGACCTGGTGCTGGTCGGACCGAACCTGCCGCACACCTGGGCGAGCCGCGAGAAGCTCGACGGCGCTGCACCGCACGTGGCGCTGGTGATGTGGTTCCACCCCGACTGGGCCGCGGCGCTGACCGGCGTGCTGAGCGAGCTGCAGGCCGTCAGCGCGCTGCTGACACGGGCCCGGCGCGGGTTGCGTTTTTCGGCGCCCGCCGCCGATGCCATCCGCCCCGCCATCGAGGACATGTTCCACCGGCCGCCGCCGGAGCGGCTGCTCGGGCTGCTGCAGGTGCTGCTGCAGCTCTCCGCAGACGCGGAAGCAGAACCCCTGGCCAGCCCCGGCGCCGTGCAGCCGCCGGCCAGCCCTGGTCGTGGCCGCATCGACCGCACCCTCGACCATATCCACCGGCATTATGCCGAGGGCGTCAGCATTGCAGAGCTCGCCGACATAGCTGCCCTCAGCCCCTCCGGGCTGCACCGCCTGTTCCGGCGCCATACCCGCCAGACCGTCACCGAATACGTAATGCGACTCCGCATCGGCGAGGCCTGCGCCCTGCTCGCCGACAGCGCGCTTCCGATCGCCCACATCGCATGCACGGTCGGCTATGTTTCCCTCGCCAACTTCAACCGGCAGTTCAAGGCCGTGAAACAGATGACGCCAGGCAGCTACCGCCGCCGCTTCAGGAGCCAGCAATGACGATCCGCCACATGCGCAAGCTCGCGCAGAACAACCGCCTCGCAAACCTGCGGCTGCTCAATGCGGTCCGGGAGCTGCAGCCGGGGGAGTTCGAGGCGCCGCGCACCGGCTTCTTCCCCTCGATCAGGGCGACGCTCAATCACATCCTCACCATTGACTGGTTCTATGTGGATGCCCTGGAGGGAGGCTCCCTCGGCCCGCGAGCCTGGGACCCGGAGGAGCCCTTCGCTGCCGTCGAGCCGCTGGCTGAGGCGCAGTTCGCGGTCGATGAACGGCTGCTCACTTTCTGCCGATCCCTCACCGAGGAGCGGCTTGCGGCGCCGGTCCACATCCATCGCACCCGCGAAATCCAGACCGCCCGCACCGACGACACGCTGATCCATCTCTTCCTCCACTCCGTGCACCACCGCGGCCAGGTGCACGCGATGCTCTCCGGCACCTCGGTCAAGCCACCGCAGCTCGACGAGTTCATCATGGACGGCCGCGGCGACCGCGAGCCCCGGCGGCGGGAGCTGCAACTGCTCGGCTGGAGCGAAGACGACCTGATGCGGTGACGGTCGGGATCGGCCCCGGCGCTGCTGCGTTGCTCAGAACCCGGGGGCCACCACTGCTCCTCGCGCACTCCCCGCAATCCCAAAGGAGGTACCTTTATGAAGAATCTCTATACCGCCCACGCCACCGCCACCCATGGTGGCCGCGGCACCGGCACCTCAGCCACCGATGACGGCAAGGTATCGGTCAACCTCTCCACCCCCAAGGAAATGGGCGGCGACGGCGGACCGGGGACTAATCCCGAGCAGCTCTTCGCCGTGGGCTATTCCGCCTGCTTCCTCGGGGCATTGAAAGCTGCGGCGAAGCGCGAGGGCAAGTCGCTCCCCGAGGAGGCCACCATCACCGCGGCGATCAGCTTCCTCGACCGCGAGGACAATGTCGGTTTCGCCATCGACGCCGCCCTCGAGGCGCATGTTCCGGGCATGGACAGGGCCGAGGTCGAAGCCCTCATGCACAAGGCCCATGACATCTGCCCCTACTCCTGGGCCATCCGCCAGAATGTCGACGTGAAGTTCAGCGTCGCCTGACCGAACTGGACCTCTCCGGCCGCCGCGCTCCCGCAAGAGCGGGCGCTGGCGGTAGGCGAAGCGGCGGCCGCAGGTTTGCGTGCCGCCGCCGCCACTCAGATCAACCCGCCGAAGAACGTCCTGATGTCCTCGACCAGCAGGTCCGGGGCGTCGGTCGCCGCGAAGTGCCCGCCGCGCGGCATCTCGGTCCAGTGGACAATGGTGTTGGCGCGCTCGGCGAAGCTGCGCACCGACCGGAAGTCCCAGGGAAAGACGCTGACCCCGGTGGGCGTCGGGTTCATCACCTCGCGATAGCCGCCACCGGTCTGCGTGTCTTCGAAGTAGATGCTGGCGGCGGAGCCGCCGGTGGCGGTGAACCAGTAGATCGCGGCGTGCGTGAGGTAGGTGTCGCGGTCGAAACGCGCGACGCCCTCGCCCTCGAAGCCGAAGAACAGCTCGGCATTCCACGCGAGCAGCGCCGCCGGCGAATCCACCAGCCCGAAGCCGAGCGTTTCCGGGCGCTTGCCCTGGATGGCCTGGTAGCCGGCATATTTCTCGTGCTTCTCGAGATTGGCGAAGCCCTCCATCTCGAACGGCGTCAGCTTCTCCATCTCGCCCGGGACGCCGGAGGGGAAGGCGAAGATCTGCTGCAGATGCACGCCCACCAGCCCCTCCGGCGCGAGGATCCCGAGCTCCCGCGAGATCAGCGCGCCGAGGTCGCCGCCCTGTGCCCCGTAGCGGTCATAGCCCAGCCGCTTCATCAGCGCGTCCCAGGCCCGGGCGGTGCGGATGCTGTCCCAGCCTGGGCCGGCGAGCGGCGACGAAAAGCCGTAGCCGGGGACCGACGGAATCACCAGGTGGAATGCCAGCGCCGGATCGAGCCCGTGGGCCCGCGGGTCGCTCAGCGGCCCGATGACATCGAGGAATTCGACGACGCTGGAGGGCCAGCCATGCGTGAGAATGAGTGGGAAGGCATCGGGCTCGGATGACTTCACGTGCAGGAAGTGGATGCGCTGCCCCTCAATCTCGGTCAGGAACTGCGGGTAGCGGTTGAGCGCCGTCTCATGCTGGCGCCAGTCATAGCCGTTGAGCCACTGCTCGGCCAGGTCCCTGATGAAATGCACGGCCTGGCCATGGCTCCAGTCGTCGCCAACGCTCGCGGGCCAGCGGGTCATGGTCAGCCGCTCCTTGAGGTCGTCGATCTGCGCCTGCGGGATGTCGATCTTGAAGGGGGTGATGGTCATCGCTTCTGCTCCTTGTCCAGCGGCAACGAGCGTCGATGACAGAGCCGCGGCACCGGCGGCGGCGATTGCTTCTCTGCGGGTGAAGGTGGTCATCTCTCGCTCCTCGTGCGGCGGCGCCCAATCGCCCGCCGTCTCCCGAGGAACTTGCGCTACCCCTGCTGACAGGGCGTGGCAGCAATCAGGACTGCTTGGACGCGCCGGCGCTTCGGTCGGATCGCCAGCTGTCCTCCCACTCCCGCGCCAGCACCGCCCGGCGCTTGCCGAAGCGTCCTTCGGCGGGCGCCGCCGACATGATGCGATCAACCCGGAAGTTGCGGAAATCGTCGCGCATGGTGCACCATGCCGCAATGATCTGCTTCTCCTCATAGAAGGCCAGCGTCACCGGCCAGATCTGCCGCTGCGTCGTCTGCCCGCGCTCGTCGGCATAGTCGATCGCCAGCACCCGCTCGTCGCGGATCGCCTCCCGCAGCACCGCCAGCAACGGCTGCTCCTCGACGTCCCACCAGCTCCGCACCGGCCACAAGCCGGTATTGCTGATGCGGTCGCGGAGGTCGTCGGGCGAGGCGGTGGCGATCTTGCCGAGCGCATTCTTCGCCGCCGCCGAGAGTGCCGCATCCGGCCGCGCCTCCACCCAGCGCGCGCCCAGCACCAGTGCCTCCAGCTCCTCGGCCGAAAACATCAGCGGTGGCAGGAAGAAGCCAGGCTTCAGCATGTAGCCGACCCCCGCCTCGCCGTCGATCGGGGCGCCCAGCCCGATGAGCGTCTGCACGTCGCGATAGAGCGTGCGCACCGACACCCCCTGTTCCTCGGCCAGCGCCGCGGCCGTCACCGGCCGCCGGTGACGGCGCAGCGCGTCCATGATCGAGAACAGGCGCTCGGTCTTGTCGATGGCGCAGCACTCCCGAGGAATCTCATCGGCGGGGAAAGTGTCGCGCCCGGCTTCCCGCGTCAATGGCGCTGGGCGTCCTGCCGGGCGATCTGCTCCTTCACGCCGCCCCGCACCCCGCTGCCCTCCGCGAGGGGCTCGTGGAGGCTGCCGGAGGTATCGGGCGCCGCCGGCGCCAGTTCATACTGCTGCTTCTGGGCCAGCTGTGCCATCGTCTTCTCGGTCACCCCGGGCAGCAGCGCGTTGGCACCGGCGGCCAGCTTGCCGAGATTGCCCACCACCACCTCGTCCTTCGGGTGCTCGAGCAGGCCGGCGATGACGTCGATGATCGTTTCCGGATCATAGATCGGCGGCAGCGGCCGCAGTTCGTGGCCGGTGTAGTTCCCGGCATGGATGAAGAAAGGCGTATCCGCCGCCAGCGGCGAGACGGTGCAGACATGGACCTCGTCCAGCCCGTCGAGCCGCAGTTCCGCCCGCAGCGAGCGCCCAAGCGCCTCGATCGCCGCCTTGGTGGCGCCGTAACTGTTGTAGTAGGGGACGCTGATCCTGCCGGCGAAGGAGGCGACGTTGACCAGCGTTCCCGACTGCCGCTCCCGAAAGTGCTGCACCGCCAGGTGACAGCCCAGCATGGTGCCGACGAGGTTCACCTCGACCACCCGCCGGTGGTCACGGACCGGTACGGCGTCGAAGCGGCCGAGGGCCCCGACGCCGGCATTGTTGATCCAGGCATCGAAACTGCCGAAGCGATCCACCGCCGCCGTCGCCAGCGCCCGCATCTGCTGCTCGGAGCTGACGTCGGTGGGGACGGCAATGGCCTCGCCGCTGGCGGCCGCCACCTCCTCAAGCAGGCCGCGCCGACGCGCCGCCAGCACCAGGCGGTGCCCCGCTGCCCCGAGTTTCAGCGCCAGGCCCTTGCCGAAGCCGCTGGTGGCCCCGGTGATGACGACGGTCTTCTGCGGGGCGGCACCCACGGGCGTCTCCTGCCGTTTGCGTAGCGGCAGAACGGCGGGCACAGGGGCCGGTTCCGCACCGGCCCCTCCGGCATCAGGCCCGCAGCAGCTTTCCGAACGCGCGGATGTCCTCGGCCAGCAACTTCGGCACCTCCAGTGCCGGAAAGTGCCCCCCCTGCTTCGCCTCGTTCCAGTGAACGAGGTTCTGGAGATGCCGCTCCCCCCAGGCCCGCGGCGCCGGCAGGTCGCACTCGGCCGGCACCAACACGCCCTGCTTCACTTCGTGCGTGGGCATCGGCGAGAAGATCTCCCGGTCGGCGAACGCCTCCTTGTAGAGCCGCATCGACGACCCGATGGTCTGGGTGAACCAGTAGACCGACAGCAGGGTGGAGAGCGTATCGAGCGAAAAGATGCTTTCGACGTCGCCGCCGGTATCGCCCCAGTGGTGGAATTTCTCGACGATCCACGCCGCCAGCCCCGCCGGCGAGTCGTTGAGCCCAACCGCCAGGCTCGTCGGCTTGGTGCCCTGCACCATGGCGTAGCCGCCCTCGGCGAAGCCCGAATAGTCGACCTTCTGGAAATACTCCTGTTCCTCCGGCGTCGGCTCGTCCGGCCGCGGAAGCCCCGAATAGACGTTGAGCCAGTGCGCGCCGAGCAGCCTGTCGGGATGATGCCGGACAAGGCCGAGCTCAACGCCGGCTCCAAGATCGGAGCCTGATACCAGGAACTTCTGGTACCCCAGCTCGGTCATCAGCTTCGCCCAGAGATGCGCGGCTCTCGTCAGATTCATGCCCCTCTGCTTCGGTCTGCCGGAAAAGCCGTAGCCGGGCAGGGAGGGGATGACCACGTCGAAGCTCTGGCCGTCAGCCTCGCTGGTCAGCAGCGGCACCAGCGGCAGCAGTTCGACGAAGTTCGAAGGCCAGCCGTTGGCCAGCAGGAGCGGTACCGGGTTCGGACCAGTACCGCGCACATGTACGAAGTGCACGGTCTCGCCATCGATCTCGGTGGTGAACTGCGCAAACCGGTTGAGCCGCGACTCCGCCGCTCGCCAGTCGTAGCGCTCGCCCCAATAATCGACCAGTTTGCGCAGGTACGGGATGCTGGTGCCGTAGTCCCAGCCGGCATCTTCGACTTCGTCGGGATAGCGGGTCTGCGCCAGTCGCGCCCTGAGGTCGTCGATTTCCGACTGCGCGATCTCGATCGTGAAGGGGGTCATGTGGTGCTCCTTTTGCCTTGCGGGAGACGTCCCGCCTGCTCGAGCTCCAGCCTGCGCCGACCCTGCTGACAGCCGACGTCAGGAGTGTCAGTCTCTGACCGCTACCGCCGCGCCAGCGCCGCCGCCTTTTCCGCCAGCGCCGCGAACACCCGCCAATTGCGCATGGTCATCGTCGTCCCAAGCCGCTTCTCGATGTTGAGTCGGGAGGAGATGCCGGCGGGATAGTCGACGACGAGATGTGCGCCGATCGTGGCGAGGCCCTCGGGGCCGTCATGCGAGGCGGTGAGCACGTCCCAGTGCGGCGCCTTGTGAAAGGTGCAGACGCCGAGTTCGCTCGGCCGTTCGGCAGCGGCCTCGGGAAACGGGTTGGCGGCAACCACCGCCGCCATCCGCCGCGGCGTATCGAGGAACACCTCATTGTCGAGGCCGAAACGGCCGACCACCGCCTGCAGCACCCGCCGCACCGCCGCCATCGACTGCTCCGACCGCAGCAGCACGTTGCCGGTATTGCCGACCGTCGCGACATCCCCGAGCCCCGCCGCGGCACAGGCTTCCCGCAGCGGCTCCATCCGCATCTTCGCATGCGTCGCCGGGCCGATGGCCCGGATCAGCCCCACATAGACGGCCATCAGCCGATCTCGATCTCGCACCAGTGGCTGTAGGGGCGCTCCGGGCTGTACCAGATCGAAGGGAAGTGGCTGTGGTGCACGGCGTCGGGGAAGGCCTGGTCCTCGAGGCAGAAGCCCGAATGGTTGCCGTAGCGCTTGCCGCCAAGCCCGGGCACGGGGATATCGGTATAGACGCCGTTGTAGAATTGCAGCCCCGGCCGGTCCGTCCACAGCCGCAGCGTCAGCGCCTCGTCCGGTCCCCGTACCGTCGCTACCGGCACGCCCGCATCGCGCCCGGCGTCAAGCACCAGGTTGACGTCGTACCGCACCGGCTTGCCCGAGGCGTCACGCAGCGTCCGTGGCTGCTGGAGGTCGTACTGCGTGCGCGCGACCGGAATGATCGCTCCGGTGGGGATCAAGTCCTCGTCGGTCTCGGTGAAGGCGTTGGCATTGATCTGAACCAGGTGATCGAGCACGTCAGGCCCGGTGCCGAGGTTGAAATACTGGTGCTGCACCACACTGATCGGGGTCTTGCGGTCGGTGGTCGCCGCCAGTTCCAGCCGCAGGCGGTTGCCGGCGAGGCTGTAGGTGGCGGTGAAGTCGACAGTGCCGGGAAAGCCCATCGCTCCGTCGGGGCTGCGGTGGGTAAAGCGTACGGCGTTCTGCGCCTCGTCCGGCGCCGCCTCCCAGACAATCCGCCCCAGCCCTTCCGGTCCACCATGGAGGGTGTGGCTCCCCTCGTTGGCGGGCAGCCGGTAGGTGGTTCCGTCGATCTCGAAGCTGGCGCCGCCGATGCGGTTGGCCACCCGGCCCGCCAGCGAGCCGAGGTGCGGCGAATGCGACTCGTAGGCGGGGAAGTCGTCAAAGCCGAGCACCACCTGACGCATCCCGCCGGCGACCGGCACCCGCCAGTCGCGAACGGCGACGCCGTAATTGATGATGTCGACTTCCACTCCGGTCCCGGACGCGAGGGTGAACTGGTCCACCCGCTTGCCCTCGAACTCACCGAACTTCTTGATCGCGATCGACATCCGTCCCCCCGCTGCTGCCGTGGCAGCGGTGATAGCGCCGTTTCCCCATGCATCGCAAACCCTCCGGCAAGGAAACTTCCGGAAAACGTTGACGCGGCGGCGCCAAGCCGACATCAGTCTCAGCCACCATGTCCGGGGACAGGCATGACTGAAACAGAGAATCCGCGGCGCACCACCGTGCACGACGTCGCCCGCGAGGCCGGCGTGTCGCTGGCCACCGTGGACCGGGTGCTCAACGGTCGCCCCGGCGTCAGCCCGGTTACCGCCGAGAAGGTGGCGGAGGCCATCCGGGTGCTGGACTTCCGCCGCGACCTTTCGGCCTCGCTGCTGGCCCGCGCCCGCGACCTTCGCGTCACCTTCATCATCCCCGACGGGGGCAATGAGTTCATGGTGCATCTGGGCGAGGTGATCGCCCGGCGCGCCCGCGCCAGCCGGCCCGAGCGCTTGGGCATCAGCTTGCAGCACATCCGGCCGCTCGATGCGGCCGCGCTGGCGGCCGCCCTCGACGCCCTGCAGCCGAGCAGCTGCGACTGCGCCCTGATCGTTGCCACCGAGGACAGGCGGGTGGTGAAGGCGGTGGAGGCCGCCACTCGCCGTGGCATCGTCATCCTTACCCTGGTGTCCGATCTGCCCGGCTCGGCCCGCCGCCACTTCATCGGCATCGATAATGTGGCCGCCGGCCGCACCGCCGCCTCATTGCTCGGGCGATTCTGCCCCGAGGGTCGCATCGGGCTCATCGCCGGCTCGCTCGGCCTCCGGGACCACCGCCAGCGCCTCGAGGGCTTCCGCGCCGTGGCGGCAGCCGAGTTTCCGCAGCTGCAGCTGGTCGGGCCGCTCGAGGGCTATGACGACAATTCCAGCACCGAAGCGGCGGCGCGGCAGCTGCTGCAGGTCCACCCCGATCTCTGCGGCATCTACAATCTGGGCGCCGGCAATGCTGGCCTACTGGCAGCGCTCGAGGCAGCGGGCCGGCCCTTGCGGGTGATCGCCCACGAACTGACCGAGCCGACGCGCGCCGGCCTCCGCTCCGGCGCCCTCGACGTGGTGCTGGACCAGAACCCGGCGGGAGAAATCCGCGCCGCCATCGCTGCCGCGCGGGCGCTGGCGCTCGGCCAGGGAACCGACTATCACTCCGAACCCATTGAAATCGGGATTTTTCTGCGCGACAATCTGCGCTAGGCGCTTCAAGAAACCGGCGGCACGCCCCGCGCGCGGGAGGAATTCTTATGCATGATCGCAGGCGTCGTGAGGTACGTGCCTCATGACTTATCTCGGCATCGATATCGGCACCTCCGGCGTCAAGGCGATGCTGATCGATCGCGCCGGGCAGCCGCTCGCGGATGCGACGGCGCCAGCGGTCGAGCCGGTCCGTCCGCAGCCCGGCTGGTCCGAGCAGAACCCCGCCGACTGGTGGCAGGCGACGCTGGCTGCGGTCGACCAACTCGCCAAGTCGCATGCCGATGAAATGGCTGCGGTGCGCGGCATCGGCCTCTCCGGACACATGCACGGCGCCACCCTGCTCGACCGGAACGACGAGGTGCTGCGGCCTGCCATCCTCTGGAATGACGGCCGCTCCAGTGCCGAATGCGCGGAGATGGAAGCGGCATTGCCGCGGCTGCGCGAGCTGGCCGGCAACATCGCCATGCCCGGTTTCACCGCACCGAAGATCGCCTGGGTCCGCAAGCACGAGCCGGCGATCTACGAGAAACTCGCCAAGGTGCTGCTGCCCAAGGCCTATGTCCGCCTGCTGCTGAGCGGCGAGCATGTCGAGGAGATGTCGGATGCCGCCGGCACCCTGTGGCTCGACGTCGGCCGCCGTGACTGGTCCGACGAGCTGCTGGCGGTGACGGGCCTCGAGCGCAGCCACATGCCGCGGCTGGTCGAGGGTTCGGCGCCCGCCGCCGCCCTCAAGCCGGAGCTGGCCCGGCGCTGGGGCATGTCCGGCGAGGTCGTCATTGCCGGTGGCGCCGGCGACAATGCCGCCGCCGCCTGCGGCATCGGTGCCATCCGCCCCGGCGAGGGCTTCGTCTCGCTCGGCACCTCGGGCGTGCTCTTTGTCTCCAACGATCGCTTCCGCCCCAATACCGAGGGCGCCGTGCACGCCTTCTGCCACGCCGTCCCCGACACCTGGCACCAGATGGGCGTCATCCTTTCCGCGACCGATAGCCTCAACTGGTTGAGTACAGTGACCGGTAAGAAGCAGGGCGAGCTGTCGGCGGCTGCCGAGGCGCAGTTCGAGGGACCGGGCGAGGAGATCTTCCTGCCCTACCTCTCCGGCGAGCGCACGCCGCACAACAATGCCGGCGCCCGCGGCAGCTTCGTCGGCCTCAGCCACCTCTCCGAGCCGGCTCGCCTCGCTCAGGCGGTGCTCGAGGGCGTCACCTTCGCCTTCCGCGACTGCCAGCGCGTGCTCGCCGATGCCGGCACCGAGATCGGGCGGCTGTTCGCCGTCGGCGGCGGCAGCAAATCCGAACTCTGGCTCAGGCTGATTGCCACCAACCTCGACGTCGAGATCGCGCTGCCAGAGGACGGCGATTTCGGCGGCGCCCTCGGTGCCGCCCGGCTCGGCCTCTGCGCCGCCGAGAGCGCCGATCCCGCCGAGGTCATGACGATGCCAGGCACCCGCAAGGTGATCGCGCCCGATCCGGCGCTTCGTTCCGCCTATTCCGACCAGTACGCGCGCTACCGCGCACTCTATCCCGCCATCGAGGAGGCCCGCAGGTGACCGATTTCTTCAAGGGGCTGTCGCCCGTCAAGTACGAGGGGCCGGAGAGCAGCAATCCGCTGGCCTACCGCCACTACAACAAGGACGAGATGGTCGCCGGCAAGCGCATGGAGGACCACATCCGGCCCGCCGTCGCCTACTGGCACAGCTTCGCATGGGAGGGCGGCGACCCCTTTGGCGGCCGCAGCTTCGACCGCCCCTGGTTCGGCGACGGCATGGACAAGGCGCGGCTCAAGGCCGACGTCGCCTTCGAGCTCTTCGACCTGCTCGACATCCCGTTCTTCTGCTTCCACGACGCCGACATCGCCCCGGAGGGCGACAGCCTCGCCGAGAGCAACCGCAACGTCCGTGAGATCGTCGAGATCTTCGCAAGGAAGATGCAGAGTTCGCGCACCCGGCTCCTCTGGGGCACCGCCAACCTCTTCTCCAATCGCCGCTACATGGCCGGCGCCGCCACCAATCCCGACCCCTATGTCTTTGCCTATGCCGCCGGGCAGGTGAAGAACGTGCTCGAACTCACCCACGAGCTCGGCGGGGCGAATTACGTGCTCTGGGGCGGCCGCGAGGGCTACGAGACGCTGCTCAACACCAATATCAAGCAAGAGCAGGACCAGGCCGCCCGCTTCCTGACGCTGGTCATCGAGCATGCCAAGAAGATCGGCTTCAAGGGGCAGATCCTCATCGAGCCCAAGCCGCAGGAGCCGACCAAGCACCAGTACGATTTCGACGTCGCCACCGTCTACGGGTTCTTGAAGACCTACGGGCTGGAGAAGGAGGTGAAGGTCAATATCGAGGTCGGCCACGCCTTCCTAGCCGGCCACAGCTTCGAGCACGAACTGGCGCTCGCCGGGGCGCTGGGCATGCTCGGCTCGGTCGATGCCAATCGCAACGACCTGCAGTCGGGCTGGGACACCGACCAGTTCCCCAACAACCCGGGCGAAATGGCCCTCGCCTTCTACTGGATCCTGAAGGCCGGCGGCCTCGGCCAGGGCGGCTTCAACTTCGACGCCAAGCTGCGCCGCCAGTCGCTCGACCCGGCGGACCTGCTGCACGGCCATATCGGCGGCCTCGACACCCTTGCCCGCGGTCTCAAGGCCGCGGCGGCGCTGATCGAGGACGGCACCTATGACCGGGTGGTCGAGGAGCGCTACGCCGGCTGGCAGGAACAGGGGGCCCAGGCGATGCTGAAGGGCGATCGCTCGCTCGAGCAGATCGCCCAGTGGGTGGAAGCGGAGAACATCAACCCGCAGCCGCGCTCCGGCCAACAGGAATATCTCGAGAACCTGGTGAACAGGTTCGTTTGATCTCCGAACATTGGGGTGGGGCATAGCTCTCGCCCCAGACCCGGTGTCATCCCTGCGAGAGCAGGGACCCATTCATCCTCCAGCGCCCTGGCGAGTTCGATCCCTGCTTTTGCAGGGATGACCGCTGGAGTGGTGGGGGGAACTGAAGAGAAGCCCAATGCCAACGATCCGCAATCCCATCCTCCCCGGCTTCAACCCCGACCCCTCGATCGTCCGCGTCGGCGACGACTACTACATCGCCACCTCCACCTTCGAGTGGTACCCCGGGGTGCAGATCCATCACTCGAAGGACCTCGCCAACTGGGAGCTGATCACCCGGCCGTTGAACCGGAAGTCGCAGCTCGACATGCGCGGCGACCCCGACAGCTGCGGCGTCTGGGCGCCCTGCCTCACCTATGCAGACGGGCTGTTCTGGCTGATCTACACCGACGTCAAGCGCAAGGACGGCTCCTTCAAGGACGCCCACAACTACCTGGTCACCGCCCCCGCCATCGACGGCCCGTGGTCGGACCCGGTCTACCTGAACTCCTCCGGCTTCGATCCCTCGCTGTTCCATGACGAGGACGGCCGCAAGTGGCTCGTCAACATGCTATGGGATCATCGGAGCCGCCCGCTGCTGTTCGCCGGCATCGCTCTGCAGGAATATGACCACGAGCAGCAGAAGCTCGTCGGTCCCATCCGCAACATCTACCAGGGCACCGAGCTGAAGCTGGTCGAGGGACCGCACCTCTATCGGCGTGACGGCTGGTACTACCTGCTGACGGCCGAGGGTGGCACCGGCTACGAGCACGCCTGCACCTTCGCCCGCTCGCGCACCATCGAGGGGCCGTACGAAACGCATCCGGACAAGTATGTCGTCACCGCCAAGGACAGTCCGCTCAATCCGCTGCAACGCGCCGGTCATGGCGACATCGTCGACACTCCGGATGGCCGCACCTACATCGTCCACCTGACTGGCCGCCCGACAACCCAGAAGCGGCGCTGCGTGCTCGGTCGCGAAACCGCAATCCAGGAGGCCGAATGGCGCGACGACGGCTGGCTCTACCTCAAGCACGGCACCAATGTGCCGGCGCTCGAGGTAGACGTGCCCGGCAGTCGCGACGACAGTCCCTATTGGTCCGAGCAGCGCTATGGCTTCGAGGAGGGGCTGCACCAGGACTTCCAGTGGCTGCGGACGCCCGAGACCGAGCGCATCTTCGAGGTCGGCGGCGGCCGGCTGCGGCTCTTCGGGCGGGAATCCATCGGCTCCTGGTTCGAGCAGGCCCTGGTCGCCCGCCGCGTCACCCACTTCTCCTTCGACGCCGAGACCACCCTCGACTTCTCACCCGTTGATGAGCGCCAGTTCGCGGGCCTCACGCATTATTACAGCCGTTACAACTTCCACTATCTCACCGTCACCGCCCATTCCGATGGCCGGCGCGAATTGCTGCTGATGAGCTCACCTGCGACCTTCCCCGATGGCCGTCTGACCTATCCCGCTGACCCGGTCCCGCTGCCGCAGGAGGGGCCGGTGCGGCTGAAGCTCGAGGTGCGCGGGGCGGCGCTGCAATATTTCTACGCGACCGACCCCGGCGGGGACTGGCAGCCGGTCGGGCCGGTACTCGACGCGTCGCTGATCTCCGACGAATGCGGCGGCCATGCCGAGCACGGCAGCTTCACCGGCGGCTTCGTCGGCATGGCCTGCTCCGATCTCAACGGCACCGCACGGCAGGCCGACTTCTCCGGCTTCGTCTATCGGCCGGTGCGGCATCGGACCGACAGGTACTGAGGGGCGCCCAACGTCGCCTGCGCCTCTATTTCGCGATGATCGTCTTGCGGAACTGGATGAAGCCCGGCCGCTCGGCGACCTGCTCGTAGAGCGCGATCGCCGTGGCGTTGTTCTCATGGGTCAGCCAGTGGACGCGGGACGCTCCGGCGGCCGTCGCCTCTGCATAGACATGGGCGATCAGCGCCTTGCCATGCCCGCCGCCGCGCAGTGCCGGGGCGACGAACAGGTCCTGCAGGTAGCAATAGTCGCCTTCCGTCCAGGTCGACCGGTGGAAGATGTAGTGCACGAGCCCCACCGCCTCCCCGCCGGCAAAGCTCAGCGCCCCGTGCACCGGTTCCGCGGGATCCAGCAGGCGGGACCAGGTGCGCTGATAGACCGCGGCGTCGAGCCGACTCCCGTAGAAGTCGAGATATTGTGTCCAGAGCTCCCGCCAGGCTGCGTTGTCGCCGTCTTCCAGCATGCGGATCATGGCCGTCCCCATCTCGCGAGCCGTCACCGATAGGGGGACCGCCGGCAGTGGTGCAAGCGCAAACTGCGACCCCTCCGCGCGGTGACGGATATTCCCTCGGCGCCGGTTGGCATCCCTGCGTAAAACCCCTAAGTTCCGGCCCTTCTCCCATCGCTCGCCGGTTGCAATGGACCAAGCGCCAATCGATACCTCGCCCGACACGGTTGGCGGTCCTGCCGTCACACCGATGATGAGCCAGTTCCTCGAGATCAAAGCGGTGAACCCGGGCTATCTGCTGTTCTACCGGATGGGTGACTTCTACGAGATGTTCTTCGAGGACGCCGAGATCGCCAGCCAGGCACTGGGCATCGTCCTGACGAAGCGCGGCAAGCACCAGGGGGCGGACATCCCGATGTGCGGCGTGCCGGTGCATGCGGCGCAGGACTACCTCAAGAAGCTGATCGGGCTCGGCCATCGCGTCGCCATCTGCGAACAGCTCGAAGACCCGGCGGAGGCGCGGAAGCGCGGCAGCAAATCGCCGGTCAAGCGCGACGTCGTGCGGCTGGTGACCCGCGGGACCATCACCGAGGACGACCTGCTGCCGGCGCGGGCGAGCAACTATCTCGCGGCCCTGGCGATGCTGCGTCATGGCGAGACGGATTACGCTCTTGCCTGGGCGGATATCTCGACCGGCGAGACCGCGGTCATGGATCTCTCGGCGGCGGCTCTCGAGGACGAACTGGCCCGCGTCGATCCTGCCGAACTGCTGCTCACCGACGCCACCCGCGAGGCGCTGGCCGAGGGCCGTGTCCAGCTGCCGGCGACCACCATACTGCAGTCCGTCGCGCCGGCAGCCTTCGACAGCGAAGCCGGTGCCGAACGCATCCGCGCCGCCTTCGCCGCTGCCGAACTCGACCCCACGGCCTTCACCCGTGCGGGGCGGGCAGCCCTTGGCGCGCTGCTCGGCTATGTGCATGAGAGCCAGAAGGGGGCGCCGCTGGCCCTGCGCCCGCCCGCCAGCGAGCACTTCGCCGCGCATATGGCGATCGATGCTGCCACCCGCACGTCGCTCGAGCTGCTGCAGAACCAGCGTGGCGGCGCCCCAGGGTCGCTGCTGCACGAGATCGATCTCTGCGTCACAGCGCCCGGATCGCGGCTGCTGGCCCGGCGGCTGGCGGCGCCGCTCTGCGACCCCTCGGCAATCAACGCCCGGCTCGAGGCGGTGGCGGCACTGCGCGACGATACCGCGCTCACCGACCGCCTGCGCCAGGCGCTGAAATCGGTGCCCGACGTCACCCGCGCCCTCACCCGGCTGGCCCTGCAGCGCGGTGGCCCCCGCGAGCTCATCGCCATCGCCAACGCCGTCGGCGCCGCCCGGGTGCTGGCGCAGCGGCTGGCCAGCCTGCCCTACGCGCCGGCCGCGCTCTCGGCCGTCGCCGAGACCCTCGACGCGGCGCCCGAGGCGCTGGCGACGGAGCTGGTGGCGGCCATCGACGACGAGCCGCCCCTTACCGCCCGCGACGGGGGCTTCGTCCGCGCCGGCTACGATTCCGGCCTCGACAGCGAGCGCCAGCTGGCCTCCGAGACCCGCGCCGTCGTCGCCGCCCTGCAGGCCCGCCTGGTCGAGGAGACCGATGTCCGTTCGCTGAAGATCCGCCACAACGGCGTGCTCGGCTATTTCGTCGAGGTGCCGGTGGCGCATGGGGCCCGGCTGCTCGAGCCGCCGCTCCGGGACAGTTTCATCCATCGCCAGACGCTGGCCAGTGCCATGCGCTTCACCACCGCCGAACTCGCGGAACTGGAAGGCCGCATCGCCCGTGCCCACGAGGCGTCGCTGGAGCTCGAGGCCGCGATTTTCACCCGCCTCGCCAGCGCTGCCCTCGCCCATAGCGAGGTACTGCATGCGACCGCCGACGCCCTCGCCGAGCTCGACGTCACTGCCGCCCTCGCCTATCTCGCGGCCACCCGCAACTACTGCCGTCCCGAGATCGACGGCTCCATGGCCTTCGCCATCGAGGGCGGTCGCCACCCGGTGGTGGAACGGAGTCTGCGGGCCGCCGGCGAAGTCTTCGTCGAGAACGACTGCCACCTCTCCGATGGCGGGCTGTGGCTGGTGACCGGCCCCAACATGGGCGGCAAGTCGACCTTCCTGCGCCAGAACGCGCTGATCGCTATCCTCGCCCAGACCGGTTCCTTCGTGCCGGCGGCGCGGGCCCGCATCGGCGTCGTCGACCGCGTCTTCTCACGCGTCGGCGCCTCAGACGATATCGCCCGCGGCCGCTCCACCTTCATGGTGGAGATGGTCGAGACCGCCGCCATCCTAGACCGCGCTACCGCCCGGTCGCTGGTGATCCTCGACGAGATCGGCCGCGGCACCGCCACCTTCGACGGCCTCTCCATCGCCTGGGCGGCGGTCGAGGCGCTACACGACCAGACCGCTTGTCGCGCGCTGTTTGCGACCCATTTCCATGAGATGACCAGTCTCGCCAAGTCCCTCGCACGCGTCGCCAACGTCACCATGAAGGTGCGCGAGTGGGAGGGCGAGGTCGTGTTCCTGCACGAGGTCGCCGAAGGCGCCGCCGACCGCAGCTACGGCATCCAGGTCGCTCGCCTCGCCGGCCTGCCAGAGCCGGTCCTAGAGCGGGCGCGCCAGGTGCTGGCGATGCTCGAGGCCCGCGCCGCCGGCGGTTCGGCCGCATTGCTCGACGATCTGCCGTTGTTCGCCCCGCAGCGGCAAGCCCCGAAGAAGCCGGAAGTTAATCCCCTCGATGCCATGCTCGATGCCGTTCGTCCGGACGACTTGACGCCGCGCCAGGCAATCGATCTTGTCTACGAGCTCAAAAAGGCCAGAGATGCCGCTCGCCGCCACTGAGATCCGCCCCCGCAAACCGCTGTTCCGGCTGCGCACCGCCGCCGAGATCGGTCGTGAAATCGCGTCCCGCATCGGCGACCGCGCGCCCGCCTCACCCGAGGCGCGCGCCGTGGTGCTAGCCTATGTCCGCGAGGTGCTGGCGGCGTCGCGCCGAGAGGCCGAGGCCGAACTGATGGCCACCGGCCGCGGCAGCCGCTGTGCTCAGAACCTCGCCCAGGCCCAGGACGAGATCATCCGCGCCGTCCACCAATTCGCCGTCACCGCCGTCTACCCCATGGACAATCCGTCGGGCGCCGAGGCCATCGCCGTCGCCGCCGTCGGCGGCTATGGCCGCGGCACGCTGGCCCCCGGCTCCGACATCGACCTCCTCTTCATCCTCCCCTACAAGCAGACGCCCTGGGGCGAGCAGGTCACCGAATACATTCTCTACATGCTCTGGGATCTCGGCCAGAAGGTGGGCCATGCCGTCCGCTCGGTGGACGACTGCCTGCGCATGGCCAAGTCCGACATGACCGTCCGCACGGCCACCCTCGAGGCCCGCTACCTCACCGGCGACCAGGGCCTGTTCGACGGCCTCGCCTCCCGCTTCGAGGCGGAGATCATGCCGAAGACCGGCCCCGAGTTCATCGCCGCCAAGATGGCCGAGCGCGACGAGCGCCACCGCCAGATGGGCAATACCCGCTACGTCGTGGAGCCCAACGTCAAGGACGGCAAGGGCGGGTTGCGCGATCTCAACGCCCTGTTCTGGATCGGCAAGTACTTCTACCGGGTCAAGACCGGCGGCGAACTTGTGGGCAAGGGCGTGCTCAGCGCCCAGGAGTACCGGCTGTTCCAGCGGGCCGAGGATTTCCTCTGGGCCATCCGCTGCCACCTGCATTTCCTCACCGGCCGCGCCGAAGACAAGCTGACCTTCGACCTGCAGCCCGACCTTGCCGAGCGCCTCGGCTTTGCCGACCGCGCCGGCATGCTGGCGGTCGAGCGGCTGATGAAGCGCTACTTCCTGGCCGCCAAGGATGTCGGGGACCTGACCCGCATCTTCTGCACCTCGCTTGAGTTCAACCACGCCAAGCCGCTCGACGTCATCGGCCGGGTGCTGGCACCGTTCCGCCGCGGCCGCGAGAAGATCAAGGGTGAGCCCGATTTCGTCGTCGACAGCGGCCGCCTCAACATCGCCGATCCCGAGGCCTTCGCGCGCGATCCCGTCAACCTCATCAAGGGCTTCGTGCTGGCCGGCCGGCTCGACCTGCACTTCCACCCGGATGCCATCAAGGAGATCACCCGCTCGCTCGGGCTGATCGACAACGCACTGCGCAACGACCCGCGGGCCAACGGCTACTTCCTCGCGATCCTGACGGCGCCGAAATCGGTGGAGCGCATGCTGCGGCAGATGAACGAGAGCGGCGTGCTCGGCCGCTTCGTGCCGGAATTCGGCAAGATCGTGGCGCTCATGCAGTTCAACATGTACCACCACTATACGGTGGACGAACACCTGATCCGCGCCGTCGGCGTCATGGGCGAGATCCAGTGCGGGGGCCTCCGCGACCAGCTGCCGCTGACCCACGAATTGCTGCCGCATCTCAACGACGTGCGGCTGCTCTACATCGCACTGTTCCTCCACGACATCGCCAAGGGACGGCCCGAGGACCATTCCATTGCCGGTGCCCGCATCGCCCGCAAGTTCTGCCCGCGGCTCGGCCTCGATGCCGGCGAGACCGACACCGTGGCCTGGCTGGTGGAGCACCACCTGCTGATGAGCGAGGTAGCCCAGAGCCGCGACATCCAGGATCCCGAGACTGCCCGCGCCTTTGCGGAGGTGGTGCAGTCGCCGCAGCGCTTGGCGCTCCTGATGATCCTCACCGCCTGCGATATCCGCGCCGTCGGCCCCGGGGTCTGGACCGGCTGGAAGGGCTCGCTGCTACGCGCCCTCTATTACGCCACCGAGCCGCTGCTCTCCGGCGGCCACTCGCAGGTCAGCCAGCGCGACCGCATCGCCGCGGCGCGGGAGTCGCTGGCGGCGGCGCTGTCGGCCTATCCCGCCGAGCAGGTCGCCGCCTATCTCGACCGCCACTACGACCACTACTGGCTGCGGGCCGAGCCGGAACTGCAGCTCGAGCACGCCAAGATGATCCGCAATGCCGACGCCGCCGGCGAGGCCTTCGCCGGCTCCATCCGCGTCCAGTCCTTCGAGAGCATCACCGAGATCAGCTTCTACACCCCCGATCATCCGCGGCTGCTGTCGCTGATCGCCGGCGCCTGCACCATGTGCGACGCCTCGATCATCGGCGCCCAGATCTTCGGCACCCGCGACGGCCGTGCCGTCGATACCTTCCGGCTACGGCGCGCCTTCACCTCCAACGAGGACGAGAAGGTGCGGGCGACCCGCATCATCGATACCGTGAAGCAGCTGCTGCAGGGCCGCCGCCAGGTGCTCATCGACCTCGGCAAGGACAGCCGCCACAACCGCCGCCTGAAGCCCTTCTCGGTGCCGGCCCAGGTCTCGGTCTCCAACTCGCTCAGCCGCAAGTTCACCGTCATCGAGGTCATGGGGCTGGACCGCACCGGCCTGCTCCACCAGCTGACGCGCGAGATCTCCGACCTCAACCTCACCATCGGCTCCGCCCATATCGGCACCTATGGCGAGAAGGCCGTCGACGTCTTCTACGTCACCGACCTGCTCGGCCAGAAGATCGAGTCGCGGGTGCGCCAGAAGAAGATCCGCGAGGCCCTGCTCGGTGTCTTCAACCACCGCGTCGACAGCGACCAGCGGCCGGCGCCGAAGGTTGCGAATGGATAGTTTCGGGGAGAACCCCCTCCCCATCCCTCCCCGCAAGGGGGAGGGTGTCCGCCGGAGCACTGGGCAGGATCATGCCACGCGCGCTGACTGGCACCTCCCCCCTTGCAGGGGAGGCCGGGAGGGGGATGGTGCCACCTGCTGCCGCCCCGGGCGCCGCCCTTGAGCCTCTACCGCAATGTCCTCTCGGTGGGCGGGCTGACCATGGTCAGCCGCGTCTTCGGCTTCGTCCGGGACGCGCTGCTGGCGGCGGTGCTCGGGGCGGGACCGGCCGCCGACGCCTTCTACGCCGCCTTCCGCTTTCCCAACCTGTTTCGCCGGCTGTTTGCCGAGGGCGCCTTCAACACCGCCTTCGTGCCGATGTTCTCCGGTGCCCTCGAGCAGCATGGGCGCGAGCACGCCCTGGACCTCGCCTCCCGCATCATCGCCTGGCTGCTGCTGGTGCTGGTGGCGCTCACCGTGCTGGCCGAAATCTTCATGCCCGCTGTGCTGGTGCCTTTCGTGCCGGGCTTCCTCGACGATACCGAGAAGTTCGAGCTGACGGTGCTGCTGGCGCGCATCATGTTCCCCTACCTCGCCTGCATGTCGCTGGTCGCCGCCTATGCCGGCATCCTCAACTCCCTCAACCGCTTCATCGCCGCGGCCCTGGCGCCGGTCCTGCTCAACGTGCTGACCATCGCCGTGCTGGTGCCGCTGCTGCTGCTGGCGGTCGAGGAACCGGACGCCGTCATCTGGGTCGCGGTCGCCACCGTCGCCGCCGGCGTTGCGCAACTCGCCATGGTCTGGTGGGCGGTGCGCCGTGCCGCCTTCCTGCCGCGCCTGCGGCTGCCGCGGCTCGACCGCGAGGTCCAGCGCTTCTGGATGCTGGCGCTGCCGGCCGTGCTGACCGGCGGCATCACCCAGATCAACATCTTCGTCGGCACCATCATCGCCTCCAGTGCCGCCAGCGCCATCTCCTACCTCTACTATGCCGACCGGCTGTACCAGCTGCCGCTCGGCATCATCGGCATCGCCATCGGAACTGTGCTGCTGCCGACGCTTTCCGCGCATCTCAAGGGCGGTCGTGCCCTTGAGGCGCGCACCGCCCAGAGCCAGTCGCTGCTGATCTCCATGCTGCTCTCGATGCCGGCCGCCACGGCGCTGATCGCCCTCGCCGTACCCATCGTCCGCGTGCTGTTCGAGCGCGGCCAGTTCGGACCCGAGGCAACTGTCGCCACGGCCGGGGCGCTCGTCGCCTTCGCCATCGGGCTGCCGGCCTTCGTGCTCATCCGGGTTCTGCAGCCCGGCTTCTTCGCCCGTCAGGACACCGTTACCCCGACCGTCTTCGCCGGCATCTCCATGGTGGTCAACGTCACGCTGTCGCTCCTGCTGTTCCCGGTGCTGCAGCATGTCGGCATCGCTCTCGCCACCACCACCGCCGCCTGGGGGAACGCGCTGATGCTCGCCGGCTGGCTCGCCCGCCGCGGCCATTTCCGTCCCGAACGCCCCGAGCTCGGCCGGCTGGCGCTGATCGTCCTGATCAGCTTCGCCATGGCGCTGCTGCTTCTCGGCCTGTACTGGCCGATCGCCTGGCTCTTTGTCCCCAACGGCCCCATCCTCCTGCAGGCGCTGGCCCTTGCCGGCCTCTGCGCCGCCGGCTTTGCCGCCTACTTCACCGCCATCCACCTGTGCGGCGTGCAACCGCTGGGCCTGCTGTTCCGGAGGCTGCGCCGCAGCCGCTGACCGCCGCAGCCCGCGTTTCGGCCTTGCCGTCCGTCGGCCGGAACGGGTAAAGGCTCACCGCGACACCATCAGGGACGATCCATGGCCTTCACCCCGCGCGTCTTTTCCGGCATCCAGCCCTCGGGAGACCTGCATCTCGGCAACTATCTCGGCGCCATCCGCCGCTTCGTGCCGCTGCAGGAGAGCCACGAGTGCATCTATTGCGTCGTCGACATGCACGCGATCACGGTCTGGCAGGAGCCCGAGGATCTGCGCCGCCGCACCTACGAGGTGGCTGCCGCCTACATCGCCGCAGGGCTCGATCCGGCTCGCTCCATCATCTTCAACCAGAGCCAGGTGGCCCAGCACGCCGAACTGGCCTGGGTGTTCAACTGCGTCGCGCGCATGGGGTGGATGGCGCGCATGACCCAGTTCAAGGACAAGGCCGGCAAGAACTCCGAGAATGTCTCGCTCGGCCTCTTTGCCTATCCCTCGCTGATGGCCGCCGACATCCTGCTCTACAAGGCCACCCATGTGCCGGTGGGTGACGACCAGAAGCAGCATCTCGAGCTGACCCGCGACATCGCGCAGAAGTTCAACAACGACTTCGGTCCGAGTGCCGCGGCGAAAGGGTTCGATGCCGAGTTTTTCCCGCTCACCGAACCGGTGATCACCGGCCCGGCCACGCGCGTCATGTCGCTGCGGGACGGCACGCGGAAGATGAGCAAGTCGGACGCCGCTTCCGACATGGCGCTCATCTACATGATGGACGACGCCGACACGATAACGAGGAAGATCAAGAAGGCGACGACGGACCCCGAGCCGCTTCCCTCCGAGCTCAAAGGCCTCGAGGGTCGTGCCGAGGCCGGCAACCTCGTCGGCATCTACGCCGCGCTCGCCGATAAGACGAAGGACGAGGTGCTGGCGGAGTTCGGTGGCCAGGGCTTCGGCGCCTTCAAGCCGGCGCTGGCCGAGCTGGCGGTGTCGGTGCTCGCTCCGATCGCCGGCGAGATGCGGCGCCTGGTCGGCGATCGCGGCGAGATGGACCGCATCCTGCGCGATGGCGCCGCGCGCGCCGCGGCCATTGCCGAGCCGCATATGCGCGAGGTGCGGGAAATCGTCGGTTGGGTCCGCTAGCTTGCTCTCCTGCGCTGGCGGTGTGACAATGGTGCCCGGATCGGGCGCGGGGTGCGGACGTGGCTGACATCGGCAGCGAGTACAAGCGCAAGTTCCTCGTCGTCATCGACGACACGCCGGAGGCCGACCGTGCGGTCACCTTCGCCGCCCACCGTGTGAAGCGTACCGGCGGCACCGTGGTGCTGCTGTCCGTGATCGAGACCGAGGATTTCCAGCAGTTCCTCGGAGTCGAGGAAGTGATGCGGGCGGAGGCCCGCGAGGAGGCGGAGCGCCTGCTCGACAAGCGCATCGCCCGCATATCCCGCATTGGCGGCGTCCGCACCGAGACGGTGATCCGCGAGGGCCGGCTGTTCAACGAGATTGAGCGGCTGGTCTCCGAGGACCCGGCCATCGCCATTCTGGTGCTGGGCGCCAGCGCTTCCAGCGAGGGTCCCGGCCCGCTGGTGACTGCCTTCGTCGGCCGTGCCAGCGGCAACTCGCTGCCGGTACTGATCGCCATCGTCCCGGCCTCGATGACCGACGAGCAGATCGTCGCCATCGCCTGAGGGCCTTGCACGACGGGACGCAAGAAACTATTTTAGAACCGTTCTAACCGTTGCTGAAGGCCCTTGAGATGTTCATCCAGACCGAAGCCACCCCGAATCCGGCGACCCTCAAGTTCCTGCCGGGGCGTGAGGTTCTGCCGGGCGAGCCGCGCGATTTCCGCGATGCCGAGGCCGCTGCCATCTCGCCTTTGGCGAGCGCTCTCTTCGCCGTGCCCGGCGTCACCGGCGTCTTTCTCGGCTCCGATTTCATTTCGGTGACCAAGGACATGACGGAGTGGAACCACATCAAGCCCGCCATCCTCGGCGCCATCATGGAGCACTTCCTGTCCGGCCGGCCGGTACTGGCCGAAGGCACGCTTGACGTCGATGTCGACGAGGGCGAGTTTTTCGAGGCTGGCGACAGCGAGACCGTCGAGGTGATCAAGGAACTGCTGGCCACCCGCGTCCGCCCGGCGGTCGCCATGGACGGCGGGGATATTACCTTCAAGGGCTTCAAGGAAGGCACGGTCTACCTCCACATGCAGGGCGCCTGCTCCGGCTGCCCGTCCTCGACCGCCACCCTCAAGAGCGGCATCGAGAACCTGCTCCGCCATTTCGTCCCCGGCGTCGAGTCCGTCCAGCAGGTCTAGCCCGACCCCCTGAGGTCTTTTCGGCATCGCCCGGTCCCAGGCCGGGCGTTTCGCTGTCCGCTCTGGTGTGGGCGACTTTATCGCCGTCTCCTGGCGAGAGGCGGCTCTAGCCCCTTCAAACCTACGCAGAACCATCACACCAATCTTCTCGACTAAGCGTGCGACCCGCCCTATCTCTCCTCCATGGGCCTCCTTCTCGCCATCGACACCGCCGCGCCACGCCTGCAGCTGGCGCTGTTCGATGGCGCGCGTGTGGAGCTGCTGGTTGAGGACATGGCACAGGGGCAGGCCGAACGCCTCTTCCCCGCCCTCTGTGAACTGCTCGCTTGCGCCGGCCGCGCCTATGCCGACCTCACCCGCATCGCCGTGACCACCGGCCCCGGCTCCTTTACCGGTCTCCGTATCGGACTCAGCGCCGCCCGCGGGCTCGGCCTTGCGCGGGAGCTGCCGGTGGTAGGCGTACCCAGTCTCCTCGCGCTGTCGCTTTCGGCGCCGCAAGGTCCGGCGGCGGTGCTGCTCGATGCGCGCCGTGACGAAGCCTATCTGCAGCTCTTTGCAGCCCCGGGCGAACCTGCCGGTCCCGCCATGCTGCTGCCGATGGCAGAGGCGCGGGCGCAACTGCCAGTCGATTCCGCAGTGCTTGAGAGCCCCGTTGTCGACATCACGCGGCTCGCCCGCTTCGCCGCCACCCTCGAGCCTGCGGCCTTCCCACCCGAGGCCGCCTATGTGCGCGAGGCCGACGCGAAACCACAGGACCGGTTTCGGGTAGCTCGGAAATGAAACTCTGGATGGCGCCGCGCGGCCTCCATATCGAGCCGGCCCTGGTGGAGGATGCCGCCGCCATCGCCGCCCTCCATGCCCGCGGCTTCTATCGCGGCTGGTCGCAGGAGGAATTTGCCGACTATATCGCTGGCCGCAACACCCCGGTCTATGTCGCCTGCGACGCCCGCCGCCGCATCGCAGGCTTTGCCATGCTGCGGCTGGCCGCCGACGAGGCCGAGCTGGTGACCATCGCCGTCGATCCCCGGTGGCGCCGCCGTGGCGTCGGCGTGGCGCTGCTGCGCGCCCTGTTCGACGATCTGCGAATGACCCCGGCCCGCCGTCTCTTCCTCGAGGTCGCCGCCGACAATCCGGCCGCCCTTGCCCTCTACGCCGCCCACGGTTTCGAGAAGCTGGCCGAGCGCCAAGGCTACTATTCGCGCCCTGACGGCCGGCCGGCCACCGCTATTGTCATGGCCCGGGAACTTGGGTAACCCCAAGCCTGAGGCAACAGAAGGGGGCGCCCGTTGAGCAAACCGGATGTCCTGACGCTGGAGGAGCAGTGTGCCGACAAGGGCATGCGCATGACCGACCAGCGGCGCGTCATCGCCCAGGTCATCGAGCAGGCGGTGGATCATCCCGATGTGGAGGAACTCTACCGTCGGGCCAGCGCCGTCGACCCGCGCATTTCGCTCTCCACCGTCTACCGTACGCTCAACCTGTTCGAGGAATCGGGACTGGTCACCAAGCACGATTTCAAGGATGGCCGCGCCCGCTTCGAACTCATCCCCGACGAGCACCACGACCATCTGATCGACATCCGCTCCGGCCGAGTCATCGAGTTCCGCAACGAGGAGATCGAGGCCATCCAGGAGGTCATCGCCAAGCGGCTCGGCTACCGCCTGGTCGACCATCGGCTCGAGCTCTATGCCGTCCCCCTGCCGGAGACCGAGAAGAAGTGATCGTCCGGATCCTGTTCTTCATCCTCGTTTATCTTCCGTTCATGATCGTGGCGATTCCGGTGCAGTTCGTGCTCGCCCGCTTCGGGCTGCCGGGCTGGAACATCATCCCGCTGATCTTCCACCGGCTCGGCGCCGCCTTCCTCGGCCTCAAGGTCAACGTTATCGGCCAGCCGGTCGACAATCGCCCGGTTCTCATTGTTTCCAATCATATTTCCTGGACCGACATCGTCGCTATCGGCTCCGCCGTCTCGGTGACCTTCGTCGCCAAGCGGGAAGTCCGGAGCTGGTTCTTCGTCGGCTTCATGGCCTCGCTGCAACGTACCCTCTTCGTCGACCGCACCCGCCGCTCCGACGCCCATCGCAGCAGCCGCGAAATGGGCCGCCGCCTTGCCGACGGCGGCGCCGTGCTGCTCTTCGCCGAGGGCCAGTCCGACATCGGGACCCACGTCCTGCCCTTCCGCTCGGCGCTTATCGGCGCCGCCCAGCACGCCATGCTCGAGGCCGGCGCGCGGGAGGTGCTGATCCAGCCGCTCACCATCGCCTACACCAAGCTGCAGGGTCTGCCGGTGTCGCGTAGCGAGCGCAGCCTGATCGCCTGGATCAAGTCGAAATCGGTGGGCGAGAATATCCGCGAGATCCTAGGCGGCGGCATCAAGGAGGTGACCGTCGCCTTCGGCATTCCCAAGCCGCTGGTGGAGGGTGCCGATCGCAAGCAGCTGACGCGGGAGGCCGAGAGCGACGTGCGGCGCATGCTCGTCGCCCTCAACCGGGGCCTGCCGCTGCCGGAGCTCGGTCCCTGAGCTGCCGGCTTCCTTGGCTTCGTCGCGGCATCGGTGTATGCAGCGCCCCATGACCGAAAGCCAGACGCCGCAGCCCAAGAAGCTCTTCATCAAGACCTATGGCTGCCAGATGAACGTCTATGACAGCGACCGCATGGCGGACGCGCTGGCGCTGCACGGCTATGCGCCGACCAGCGAGATCGGCGACGCCGACCTCGTGCTGCTCAACACCTGCCACATTCGGGAAAAGGCCTCGGAGAAGGTGTTCTCGGAGCTCGGCCGCCTGCGCGAGCTCCGCGACGAGCGCCGTGCCGCCGGCGGCGATATGCTGATCGGCGTTGCCGGCTGCGTCGCGCAGGCGGAGGGCGAGGAGATCGTCCGCCGCGCTCCCGCCGTCAGCCTGGTCTTCGGCCCCCAATCCTACCACCGCCTGCCCGAGCTCGTTCGCCGTGCCCACGACGGCGCGGCCGTCGTCGACACCGACTTTCCGGTCGAGGACAAGTTCGCGGCGCTGCCGGCCGCCCGCCAGGAGGTGACGGTGGCCCGCGGCCTTACTGCCTTCCTCACTGTGCAAGAAGGCTGCGACAAGTTCTGCTCCTTCTGCGTCGTCCCCTATACCCGCGGGGCGGAGATGTCGCGCCCGCTCGAGCAGGTGCTGGCGGAGGCCCGCGGCCTCGCCGCCGCCGGCGTCCGCGAGCTCACGCTGCTCGGCCAGAACGTCAACGCCTATCATGGCACCGATGCCGGCGGCCGCGTCGTCGGCCTCGGCGAACTCTGCCGCCGGCTTGCCGACATCCCCGGGCTCGCCCGGCTGCGCTACACCACCTCGCATCCCCTCGACATGGGCGAGGATCTGCTGGCCGCGCATCGCGACCTGCCGGCGCTGATGCCCTACCTGCACCTGCCGGTGCAGTCCGGCTCCGACCGCATCCTCAAGGCCATGAATCGCCGCCACACGCGGGCCGAGTATCTGGAGGTCGTCGCCCGCATCCGCGACGCCCGCCCGGACATCGCCCTTTCCGGCGATTTCATCGTCGGCTTCCCCGGCGAGACCGACACCGACTTCGAGGCAACGCTGTCGATCGCTGCCGAAGTCGGCTACGCCTCCGCCTTCACCTTCAAATATTCGAGCCGCCCCGGCACCCCCGGCGCCGCCATGGATGGCCAGGTGCCCGAGTCGGTGAAGACGGAGCGCCTCGCCCGGCTCAACCAGCAGATCGCCGCCCAGACCCGCGCCTTCGCCCGATCCTGCGTCGGGCGCGTCCTGCCGGTGCTGATCGAGAAGCGGGGCCGCAATCCCGGCCAGCTCGGCGGCCGCTCGCCCTATCTGCAGGCGGTGCACATGGATGGTCCGGAGCGGCTGCTCGGCAGTATCGTCGACGTGGAAGTCGTCGCCACCGGAAATAATTCCCTCGCTGGCAAGATTGTCACAGAGCTGGAACCGAAATCTGCTAGCCTTGTTGAGTCATCGCCGCGCCATCTGGCCGCGCAGGGAGCCACACAGATTTGAGCAGGCATTTGTCACCCACCCAGGACAGCCAACTCTTAAACGCCCTCTCTTCCCAGCTTGAACTTGCTTTCGAAGACAATCGGCTCGCGGCCCAGCTCTATGGCGACTTCGACCAGAACCTTGCCCTGATCGAGCAGCGGCTGGGCGTCGAGGCGACGCCGCGGGGCAATCACGTGATGTTGCGCGGACCGGCCTCCGGCGTCGACCAGGCGCGGCGGGTGCTGGAATCCCTCTACGAACTGCTCGAGGAAGGGCGTCCCGTCGAGGTCTCCGACGTCGATGCGGTGATCCGCATGGTGCAGACCGAGGACAGCCAGCTGACGCTCCCCACCCTCGAGAAGAAGGGCAAGGTGCGGATGGCGCAGATCGCCACCCGCAAGGCCACCATCGTCGCCCGCACCCCCGCGCAAGACGCCTATATGCGCGCCATGCAGCGTGCGGAGCTGGTGTTCGGTGTCGGTCCCGCCGGTACCGGCAAGACCTATCTCGCCGTCGCCCATGCCGCGACGCTGCTCGAGCGCGGTGACATCAACCGCATCATCCTCTCCCGCCCTGCCGTCGAGGCGGGCGAGCGCCTCGGCTTCCTGCCGGGCGACATGAAGGAGAAGGTCGATCCCTATCTCCGCCCGCTCTACGACGCCCTCTACGACATGATGCGTCCCGAACACGTGGAACGCTGCATCACCTCCGGCATCATCGAGGTGGCACCGCTCGCCTTCATGCGCGGCCGCACGCTCGCCAACGCCGTCGTCATCCTCGACGAGGCGCAGAACACCACCTCCATGCAGATGAAGATGTTCCTGACGCGGTTGGGCGAAAACTCCAAGATGGTGGTCACCGGCGATCCGACGCAGGTCGACCTGCCGCGCGGCGAACGCTCCGGCCTCGTCGAGGCGCTCGGCATCCTCGATGGCATCGAGGGCATCCACATCTCGCGGTTCACCGACAAGGACGTGGTCCGCCACGCTCTGGTCGGCCGCATCGTCCGCGCCTATGAAGGGGTAACCGAGCATCAGGACAAATCGCTCTGAGCACCAGCGATCTGCCGCTTTCGATTGCCTTCTCCGTCAATTCCGAGGGCTGGCCCCCGGACCTCGAGCCGCTCGCCGAGGGCGCGGTTCGCAGGGCCCTGGACTACGCCAAGGCCGAGGTCACCGGCGTTGCGGAGCTCTCCATCGTCCTCACCGACGATGCCGAGCAGCAGGAACTCAACCGGCAGTGGCGGGGCCTCGACAAACCGACCAACGTCCTGTCCTTTCCGCAGATCGAGCCGTTCGCGGCGGTCACCGGGCTCATCGGCGACATCATCCTCGCCCGCGAGACGCTGGAGCGCGAAGCGGTGGACCTGCGGAAGCCATTTGCCGAACACTTCACCCATCTGGTGGTCCACGGATTTCTCCATATTCTTGGATACGACCACGCCACGGAGGCGGAGGCACTTGTCATGGAGGGATTGGAAACCCAGATTCTCAAGTCTCTGGGCATTGCCGACCCCTACGCCGATGACTAACGTTTAGAGCAGCGCAATTGAGGACGGGCGATGGGCCCGCGATAGATGAACGACAGCGACAGTGGCCTTGCACCCAAGGCGCCCGGTCCCAAGCCCAGTCCTGAGCCTGGGTCTAGTCCCGCCTCCGCCGCGCCGCGGGGGCCGACACTTTGGCAGCGCTTCAGATCGCTCCTGGCGCTGCGCACCGTTTCGCTACGCGACGATCTGGAGGTTGCGCTCGAGAGCGATGGCAGCGGCGAGGTCGGCGACTTCACGCCGTCCGAGCGCACCATCCTCAGGAATGTCCTGGAGCTCGGCGAGAAGCGGGTCGACGACGTCATGGTGCCGCGCACCGACATCGAGGCGATCGATGCCGACGAGACGATGGGGGCGCTGATCGCGCGCTTCCGGCAGGTCGGTCATTCGCGAATTCCGGTCTACTCCGACAATATCGACAACATCCTCGGCTTCATCCACGTCAAGGATGCGATGCGGCGGATCACCGAGCCGGTGCTCGACCCGGAACGCGAGATCCCGGTGCGCCTGCTGTCGTCCTCACTGAAGCAACGCATCCGCAAGCTCGACTTGGTGCGCGAGGTGCTGTTCGTGCCGCCGCTGATGCCGGTCGGTGACCTGCTGCAGCAGATGCAGCAGCAGCGCGTACACATGGCCATCGTCATCGACGAGTATGGCGGCACCGACGGTGTCGTCACCATCGAGGATCTGCTCGAGGCGGTGGTGGGCGAGATCGAGGACGAGCACGACGACGCCGAAGTGGCGCTGGTCCGCAAGGTCAACTCCAACATCTTCATCGCCAGCGCCCGGGCCGAGCTGAGCGAAGTGCAGCGGGTCGTCGGCCCCGACTTCGACCCCGGCGAGCACATCGAGGACGTCGACACGCTCGGCGGCCTGATCTTCGACCTCGCCGGCCACATGCCGGTGAAGGGCGAGACCATCGGTGGCATCAGGGGTTTCGAGTTCGAGGTGCTGCAGGCCGACAGCCGCCAGATCAAGCGGATCAAGATCAAGCGTCAGCGCCAGCGCACGCCCCGTCCCAAGCCGCCCCTCGCCAAGGACGGCGACGCCACCCGCACGGCAGCGGAATAGCGGTTCGGCGCATCTGCCTTGACCGCGCCCCGATGGCCCGGCAACGCTCCGGCCATGCGTCTTGATTCGCTGCCGCAACCGGACCGGCCCCGGTGACGTGGTTCTCCGAGGTCGCCATGCTCAGCCATGGCTGGCGCCGCTTCCTGTTGCTGCTTCTCGCCGGCGCCGTCGCCGCCCTCAGCGTCCCACCGCTCTTCCTGCTGCCGGCGCTGTTTATCGGCTTTCCGGTACTGGTCTGGTGCCTCGACGGCGCCGAGCGGCTGCGCGGGCTGCGCCGCCTGTTCGGCCCCGCCTTCGCCATCGGCTTCGCCTTCGGCCTCGGTTACTTCACCACCGCCCTGCACTGGCTGGGTGCCGCCTTCCTCCAGGAGGGCGGAATCTATCCGATGCTGATGCCCTTCGCTATCCTCGGGCTCGCCGCCATCCTGTCGCTGTTCTGGGCACTGGCGACAGCCCTTGCCCACCTCTGCTGGTCGGGCGGGCCGCTGCGCATTGTGGTGCTCGCGACCTTCCTGACGCTCTCAGAGCTGGCGCGCGGCCACCTCTTCTCGGGCTTTCCCTTCGACCTTCTCGGCTACTCCCTCACCGCCAATGACGAGATGGCGCAGGCAGCTTCTCTCGTCGGCGTCTATGGCCTCACCTTCCTCGCCGCGCTGCTCGCCGCCACGCCTGCCCTGATCTGGCCCGCCGACGAGCGGGGCCTGCTGCGGCGCCTGCTGCCGTTCTTCGTCGCGGTGGCGGTGGTCGCCCTCCAACTGGGCTACGGCAGCTACCGGCTCCGGTCGGTCGAGGTGGTGCCCCGCACCGACATGAAGGTGCGGCTGGTGCAGCCGATGATCACCGCCCATGCCGACTGGAGCCTCATCGAGCCGGCGCAGGTGATCGACCGCCTGATCGCGCTCTCGGAAACCCGGCTGACGCCGGAGGACCCCGGCCTCGATGGCGTTACCCATCTGGTCTGGCCGGAATCGGTATTCCCTTTCTTTCTCACACAGTACCCCGAGGCGCTGGCCCGCATCGCCCGCATGCTGCCACCCGATACCATGCTGCTGACCGGCGCCCCGCGCGAGCCGCTCGGACCGGGCGGCGTCCGCGAGGAGGGCAATCCCGGCTACAACTCCATCCTTGCCATCGACAGCGACGGCGAGATCGTCGCCAGCTACGACAAGTCCCATCTGGTGCCCTTCGGCGAGTACCTGCCGTTCGCCGACCTCTGGTCCATGTTCGGCATCAGGCAGTTCGTCCCCGGCACCAACGGCTGGGCACCCGGAGATGGCCGTCGGCTGCAGCAGGTCCCCGATACTCCGCCTTTCCTTGCCCTCATCTGCTACGAGGCTGTGTTTCCCGGCGATATCGGCGAAGTGGCGGACGCGGAGTTCATCCTCAACATCACCAATGACGCCTGGTTCGATGGCTCCATTGGTCCTGCCCAGCATGCCCATCACGCGCGGCTGCGGGCGGTCGAGACCGGCCTCCCGATGCTGCGCGCCTCCAATACCGGCACCACCATCGTCACCGATCCGGTGGGGCGGATCACCGCCCGTCTGGCCGAGCAGCAGGTGGGGCTGGTCGACGTGGTTCCGGCCCGGCCGCTGGCCGAACGGACCCTGTTCAGCCGTCTCGGCCTGCTGCCGCTCTCCCTGGTGCTGGCCCTCGGCCTCACCCTCGCGCTGTGGAGTGCCGGGCGACTGCGGCGCCAGCCGGCATAGTTTTCCCCGCCGCCCCGCCGCGGATATAAAGCTTTCTTTATATATGGCTTGACCCGCTGCCCCGGCGGTGTCAGAAACCAGCTCCAACTACGCGATTTTGCACCTTTCAAGGTCATTTTTCGGGGGTTCGCAGTGGCACGCTCATCCTATCTCTTCACCTCGGAATCGGTCTCAGAGGGCCATCCGGACAAGGTCTGCGACCGCATATCCGATGAAATCGTTGATCTCGTCTTCCGCGAGGCCAAGAAGACGGGGATGGATCCGGCACAGGTGCGCATCGCCTGCGAGACCCTTGCCACCACCAACCGCGTCATCATCGCCGGTGAGGTGCGGGTGCCCGAGACGCTGCTGAAGAAGAAGGACGGCGTCATCCTCAAGGACGCGGCTGGCAACCCGGTGGTCAATCCCTCGCGGTTCAAGTCGGTCGCCCGCAAGGCCATCAAGGCCATCGGCTACGAGCAGACGGGCTTCCACTGGAAGACTGCGCGCATCGACGTGCTGCTGCACGGCCAGTCGGCCGACATTGCGGCCGGGGTCGACGAGAAAGGCAACAAGGACGTCGGTGCCGGCGACCAGGGCATCATGTTCGGCTACGCTAGCCGCGAGACGCCTGAACTGCTGCCCGCCCCCATCTACTATGCGCACAAGATCCTCGAGAGCCTGACCCACGCCCGCAAGAACGGCGATGCCTCGGCTCGCAAGCTCGGGCCGGATGCCAAGAGCCAGGTTACGGTGCGCTACGAGAACGGCGTACCGGTTGCGGTCACCCAGATCGTCCTCTCGACCCAGCACCTCGACGAGACCCTGACCTCGATCGACGTGCGCAAGATCGTCGAGCCCTATATCCGCTCCACCCTGCCGCAGAACTGGATCAGCGACGAGACCGTTTGGCACGTCAATCCCACCGGCAAGTTCGTTGTCGGCGGGCCCGATGGCGACGCCGGCCTCACCGGCCGCAAGATCATCGTCGACACCTATGGCGGCGCCGCCCCGCATGGCGGCGGTGCCTTCTCCGGTAAGGATCCGACCAAGGTCGACCGCTCGGCCGCCTATGCCGCCCGCTATCTCGCCAAGAACGTCGTGGCCGCCGGCCTTGCCGATCGTGCCACCATTCAGCTCAGCTATGCCATCGGCGTCGCCCAGCCGCTCTCTATCTATGTGGACCTGCACGGCACCGGAAAGATCGAAGAGAGCAAGCTGGAAAAGGTGCTGGCGGAGGTCTTCGACCTCAGCCCGCGCGGCATCCGCACCCATCTCCAGCTCAACAAGCCGATCTATGCCAAGACCGCGGCCTATGGCCATTTCGGCCGGAAACCCGGACGCGACGGCTCTTTCTCCTGGGAAAAGACGGACCTCGTGCCGGCGCTCAAGGCCGCCGCCAGGGCGGCATGACAGCGTTCTGTTGAGCCAGAAGCCGCACCACCCGCTGAACGTCGACGGGGAACCCCGCGCCTTCTTCGGCCGCCGCTCCGGCAAGCGCCTGCACCGCGGCCAGGACGCTCTCTACCGCGAGGTGCTCCCGCAGCTTGAGCTGACGCTGGGGGAGGGGCCGGTGGAGCCCGCGGCCCTGTTTCCGGAGGCGACGCGTTTCGCCCTTGAGATCGGCTATGGGGGCGGCGAGCACCTGGCGCGCCAGGCGGCCGCCCATCCCGCCACCGGCTTCATCGGCTGTGAGGTCTTCTCCGGCGGTATTGCCAAGCTGTTGCAGGCGATCGACGAGCAGCAACTCGCGAACGTCCGTCTGTTCACCGACGACGCGCTGAAACTGCTGCTGCAACTGCCGGAGGCTTGCCTCGACGAGGCGTTCCTCCTCTATCCCGACCCGTGGCCGAAGCTGCGGCACCACAAGCGTCGCTTCGTCTCCCCGACCACTCTCGCTGAACTTGCCCGCGGGCTCCGGCCGGGCGCCATCCTCAACTTTGCGACCGACATCGAGGACTATGCCGACTGGACACTGGCCCATGTGCTGCGCGAGCCGCGCCTGGAGTTCGTGCGCGGTGCACCCGGCAGCTGGCACCAGCCCTTCCCCGGCTGGGAGCCGACGCGCTACGAGCAGAAGGCCCGGCTCGCCGGCCGCGGCACCAGCTTCTATCTGCGCTTCCGGCGCCGCTGACTCTGGACATCACGCTTTCGCGACCCATATCCGGTACCTGCACCGGCGCCGCCGGCAGCTGCAGCAGGGAGTGGGGCGTGACCGTTCGTCCGCAGCAACTGCATGATGAAGAAGACGGGCTGGCCGCTCTGTCGCCGATCCGCGGCGGCAAGTGGACCATGGTCGTGGTGCTGCGGCTGCGTGGCCGGACGCTGCGCTTCTCACAGTTGCAACGCGAGATCGGCGTCACCCAGAAGACCCTGACGGTCACTCTGCGCGGGCTGGAGCGGGACGGCTTCGTCTCCCGCACCTCCTACGCCACCATCCCGCCGCGCGTCGACTATGCGCTGACCGAGCTGGGCGCCGAGGCATCGGCCGTGCTCGAGATGTGGGAAGAATTCGCCCGCAAGCATCGGGCGGTTGTCGAGGACGCGCGGCGGCGTTTCGATGCGTCCTCTAGCCGCTGACTGCCGGGCCTGAAGGCCCGGCAGTCAGTCGAGTCCTAGTTGTCGTCGTCGTCAGCGCCGTCGCCCACCAGCGACTGCGGCACCGCATGCAGCGTGATCGCGTTCGGCCCTAGGTCCCGTTCGCTGAGCACGCGACTGTTGCCGCGCGCATGGCCACTCGGCGCCACCTGCTCGAGCGTGCCCGGCTCGAAATAGGCGAAGCTGTAGCTGCCGTCCTGGTCGCGGACCGTAGCGCGGATCTTGCCGTTGAACTCGGCGAGGTCGCTGGCATCGATCCCCTTCGCGCGGAGCTGGCTGAGCACGATCACCTCGTTGAAATGCTCGTTGTCGCTGCTCTCCGAGATCAGCGATTCGGCAAGCGCCGGTGCGGCGAGGCCGGTGACGGCAACGAGAACGGCAAGGGCAGAAAGTGATGACTTGATCATTGCAATATTCCTTTCGTGTGAACTCCCCTTCCGTCAGATGCTGCGGCACCGCCTCGCCGGCAAGGCGCTCCCGGAGCCAAAAATGCTCTTGAAATCGGTGACTTGGCACGCAGCGTTTCCATCGGGAAACAACACACCTCGGGGGTAACCCGGTTGCCAGGAGGTGCCTTGGTTTCGCGCCGGACGCTGGCCAGGTGGCGCGGACGTTCTGCGATCCGGGGAAGACCGACGGTAGGCGAGGGCGCCCTTGGTAAGTTCGTCCGCCGCAGGGATGCTGGGGCGCTCCCGAGGCTGTAGACATCATCTACGGTTGGTTCGTCGGCGATAAGCGGCCCTTCCCCTTCGCCCTTACAGGAGGTTGCAGCTCGCCGGCGGCAATGACTTGCCATCGCCGCCCGCCGGGTCTATATGAAGCACCAACATCATTGCTCTCTTGCGAGAGTGGGTGCCGGAAGGCCCCCGCTCTTTTTGTTTTCTGGAACCGCATGGCTTTCGATCCGTCCGCAAAGCGCTATATCAAGGAGACCGGGCTCGAGACGCGGATTGCCGCCATCGTCGAGCCGGTGGCCAACGATCTCGGCTATGCGTTGGTCCGGGTGAAGGTAACCCCCGAGAATGGCTGCACGCTGCAGATCATGGCCGAGGACGCCAATGGCCGCTTTTCCATCGCCGACTGCGAGCGCCTGAGCAAGGACCTGTCACCGGTCCTCGACGTCGAGGACCCGATCGAGCGGGAATACCACCTCGAGGTTTCCTCGCCCGGCATCGACCGGCCGCTGGTCCGGGCCCGCGACTTTGCCGCCTATGTCGGCCACGAGGCCAAGCTCGAGCTTTCGGACATGCTGGAGGGCCGTCGGCGCTTCCGCGGGACCATCGCCGCCGCCGACGACGAGACGGTGACGATCACGCTGCCCGACGCCCCCGCCGGCACCGATGCCGACCATCGCCTGCCGCTCTCCATGCTGGCCGAGGCCAAGCTGGTGATGACCGACGCGCTGCTCGCCAGGGCCCGCAGCGATCAGGAACAGCACCCCATCGACGACGACGAAGACATCGAGACCGTCGAACTTACAGAAGACCCCTCCGAGGAGACCAACTAAAATGGCCGTTAGTGCGAACCGGCTGGAATTGCTCCAGATTGCCGATGCGGTGGCCCGCGAGAAATCCATCGATCGCAGCATCGTCATCGAGTCCATGCAGGATGCGATCGAGAAGGCGGCCAAGTCCCGCTACGGCGCCGAGACCAATGTCCGCGCCGAGATCAACCCCAAGACCGGCGAGCTGCGCCTGTGGCGGCTGCTCGAGATCGTCGAGGACGTGGAGGAGCCGGGCCGCCAGATCACCCTTGCCGCTGCCCAGCAGCGCAACAGCGCCGCCAAGCTCGGCGACTTCGTCACCGAGCCGCTGCCGCCCATCGAGTTCGGCCGCATTGCCGCCCAGTCGGCCAAGCAGGTGATCGTGCAGAAGGTGCGCGATGCCGAGCGCGACCGCATGTACGAGGAATACGTCAACCGCATCGGCGAGATCGTCAACGGCACCGTCAAGCGCGTCGAATACGGCAACGTCATCGTCGATCTCGGGCGCGGCGAGGCCATCATCCGCCGCGACGAGCTGATCCCGCGCGAGATGTACCGCTATGGTGATCGCGTCCGCGCCTATGTCTACGACGTGCGCCGCGAGCAGCGCGGGCCGCAGATCTTCCTCTCGCGCACGCATCCGCAGTTCATGGCCAAGCTGTTCATGCAGGAAGTGCCCGAGATCTACGACGGCATCATCACCATCCGCTCGATCGCCCGCGATCCGGGCAGCCGCGCCAAGATCGCAGTCACCTCCTCCGACAGCTCGATCGACCCGGTCGGCGCCTGCGTCGGCATGCGCGGCTCGCGCGTGCAGGCGGTGGTGGGCGAGCTGCAGGGCGAAAAGATCGACATCATCCCCTGGACCGACTCCATCGCCGACCTCGTGGTTTCGGCGTTGCAGCCGGCGGACGTTGCCAAGGTGGTGCTCGACGAGCAGGCCGAGCGCATCGAAGTGGTGGTCCCCGACGAGCAGCTGAGCCTCGCCATCGGCCGCCGCGGCCAGAACGTCCGCCTCGCCAGCCAGCTCATCGGCTGGGATATCGACATCCTTACCGAGCAGGAGGAGAGCGAGCGCCGGCAGAAGGAGTTCACCGAACGCTCCGCCTTGTTCATGGAAGCCCTTGACGTCGACGAGATGGTTGCCCAGCTATTGGCTTCGGAAGGCTTCTCCTCGGTCGAGGAGCTCGCCTATATCGATGTCTCGGAAATCGCCTCCATTCAGGGGTTCGACGAGGAGACGGCGGGAGAAATCCAGAACCGCGCCAGCGAATACCTGGCCGCCATCGAGCGCCAGCACGACGAAGAGCGCAAGGCCCTCGGCGTCGAGGACGAGCTCTACGAGGTTCCCGGCCTCACTGCCGCCATGCTGGTGGCGCTAGGTAAGGAAGACATCAAGACCGTCGAGGATTTCGCCGGCTGTGCCAGTGACGATCTCGTCGGCTGGGTCGAGCGCAAGGATGGCGAGGTCAAGCGCTTCGAGGGCACCTTCAAGGACTTCCCGGTGAGCCGCGAAGAGGCCGAGGACATGATCCTGCAGGCCCGCCTCAAGGCCGGCTGGATCACCGAGGACGACCTTGCGGTGCCCGAGGAAGAGCTGGCGGAAGGAGCGCCCGCGTAAGCGGGCTCCGACGCCCGGTGCCGCGGAACGAAGAGATCGACCGGATGTGTGCGCTCACCCGTGAGGTGAAGCCCATCGGCGATCTCATCCGCTTTGCGGTGTCGCCGGACGGCGAGGTGGTGCCCGATACCGACGCCAAGGCCGAAGGCCGCGGGGTCTGGGTCAGCCTCGGCGAGCAGGCGGTGGCCGAGGCGGTACGCAAGAAGGCGTTCGCCCGCAGCCTCAAGGACAATGTCCGCGTGGCCGAGGATCTCCCCGGATTGACGCGACAGCGCCTGACCGAGCGGCTGCTGGCGGCGCTGTCGATGTGCCGCAAGGCGGGACAGATCGTCACCGGCGCCAGCAAGGTGAAGGCGGCGATAGAGAGTGGCGAGGTGGTGGCCCTGTTCACCGCCACCGACGCGGCGGCCGATGGACGGCAGAAGATGGCCGGCAGCCTCAAGGGCTACCGGCTGGCAGCGGCGGACGCCGGAATCGTGGTGCCCGAGGTGCCGCATCTGGAATTGCTCGATTCCGACCAATTGGGTTTGGCACTCGGGCTGGAAAATGTGATACATGCTGCGCTCACCAAAGGGGCGGCAGCCGAGGCGGCATTGAAGCGGGCACAAAGGCTTGCCCGCTACTGTGCCAATTGATGGCGAAGAGTTCGAAGGAAGACGCGAGTTACATGGCTGATAACGACGACAAGCGCGAAGACGGCCCGGGCGCTGGCGGCAAGAAGACACTGACCCTCAAGGGCGCTCCCAATCTTGGGGGGCGGCCGGGCATGTCTCGCTCGTCGCGTAGCACGGTGGTTGTCGAGAAGCGCACGCGCGTCGTGCCGCGCGGAGCACCGGGGTTTGGCGCCGGCGGTGCCAGCGGACGACCGCAGTCGTCGCAGCCGGGCGCCGGCTCGCGGCCGCAATTCCGCTCGCCGCAGCAGCAGTCGCCCCGTTCCGGCGGCGGCCTCACCTCGAACGAGGCCGATGCCCGGGCCCGCGCGCTGCGGGAAGCCGCAGCGCGGCAGGCCGAGGAGCAGGCGCGGTTCGCCAGCGACGAAGCACGCCGCATCGAGGAGGAAAGCCAGCGCCGCGAAATCCGCGAGCAGGCCGCCCGCGAGGAAGTGCTGCGCCGGGAGCAGGGTGACGCGCCGGCCGCCGGTGCTGAGACCGAAACCGCTCCGGCCCGTGAGGAAGCCCGTCCCGCGGCCGCCGCCCGTCGTCCCGCGGCGGCCCAGCCCGGTATTGAAGCGCCGCCCGCGCCCCCCTCCGAGGCCGATGGCCGCAAGACCCGGAGCGCACCCCCGGCACGTCCGGGTCTCGTCAACGCTGCCGAACTCGAACGCGCCCGCCGTGGCGGCGCCAATCGCGCCGCGCCGGAACGCCCGGTTCGCCGCGCCGGCGATGCCAATGCCCGTGGCCGCCTCACCGTCGTCAATGCCGGCGTCGAGGGCGATCGCGACAAGGGGCCGTCGCTGGCCGCCATGCGTCGCCGCCGCGACAAGAAGATGGGCCGCAACCAGCAGGTGCAGCCCAAGCTCAGCCGCGAGGTGACCATTCCCGAGGCCATCACCGTCCAGGAGCTTGCCAACCGCATGGCCGAGCGGGCCGTCGACGTGATCAAGATCCTGATGGGCCAGGGCCAGATGGTGAAGATCAACGACATCCTCGACGCCGACACTGCCGAGCTGATCGCCACCGAGCTGGGTCACACGGTGAAGCGCGTTTCCGAAGCCGATGTCGAGGAGGGGCTGTTCGATCTTCCCGCCGACGACAAGGCCGCGGATCTGACGCCGCGGGCGCCCGTCGTGACCATCATGGGCCATGTCGACCACGGCAAGACCTCGCTGCTCGACGCCATCCGCGAGGCTAATGTGGTCTCCGGCGAGGCTGGGGGTATCACCCAGCACATCGGCGCGTATCAGGTGGAGAAGAGCGGCCAGAAGATCACCTTCCTCGATACGCCGGGCCACGAGGCCTTCACCGCCATGCGGGCGCGTGGCGCCCAGGCCACGGACATTGCCGTGCTGGTGGTGGCGGCCGACGACGGCGTGATGCCGCAGACCATCGAGTCCATCAGACATGCACGCGCCGCCAATGTGCCGATCATCGTCGCCATCAACAAGATGGACAAGCCGGCGGCGGATCCGAGCCGGGTGCGCACTGAGCTGCTGCAGCACGAAGTGTTCGTCGAATCCATGGGCGGCGACGTGCTCGACGTCGAAGTCTCGGCCATCAAGGGCACGGGCCTCGACAAGCTGCTGGAGACCATCCTGCTGCAGGCCGAGGTGCTGGAGCTCAAGGTGGCGCGCGATGGCAGGGCCGAAGGTCTGGTCATCGAGGCCAAGCTCGATCGCGGCCGCGGTGCGGTCGCCACCGTGCTCGTGCAGCGCGGCACCCTGCGCATCGGTGACATTCTCGTCGCCGGCACCGAGTTCGCCCGCGTTCGCGCGCTGATCGACGACAAGGGCGAGCAGGTCAAGGAAGCCGGCCCCTCGACCCCGGTCGAGGTTCTCGGCTTCACGGGCGTTCCCAGTGCCGGCGATCGCTTCGCCGTCGTCGAGACCGAAGCCCGTGCCCGCGAGGTGACGGAGTACCGCCAGCGTCTCGTCCGCGAAAAGGTCGAGGGCGGCGGTGCGACCAGCCTCGAGCAGATGATGAGCCAGCTCAAGGCCTCAGGCGTCGCCAAGTTCCCGCTGATCATCAAGGGCGACGTGCAGGGCTCGGTCGAGGCGATCAATGCCTCGCTCAACAAGCTCTCTACCGAGGAAGTCTCGGCCCAGATCCTGATGAGCGGCGTTGGCGGCATCACCGAATCCGACGTCACCCTAGCCACGGCGTCGAACGCCATCATCATTGGCTTCAACGTCCGTGCCAACAAGCAGGCACAGGACCTCGCCCGCCGCGACGGTATCGAGATCCGCTACTACAACATCATCTACGACCTCGTGGATGACGTGAAGGCGGCGATGTCGGGCCTGCTGAAGCCGGAGCGCCGCGAGACCTTCATCGGCAACGCCGAGATCCTCGAGGTGTTCAACATCACCAAGGTCGGCAAGGTTGCCGGCTGCCGGGTCACCGAAGGCCTGGTCGAGCGTGGTGCGGGCGTCCGCCTGATCCGCGACAACGTGGTGATCCACGAGGGCAAGCTCTCCACCCTCAAGCGCTTCAAGGACGAGGTCAAGGAAGTACCGGCGGGCCAGGAATGCGGTATGGCCTTCGAGAAGTACGAGGACATGCGCGCCGGCGACGTCATCGAATGCTTCCGCGTCGAGAGCGTGCAACGCACGCTCTGATCGCTTCAAGAGACGAAGTTCAAAGGCGCGGGCCGGTCCCGCGCCTTTTTCTTTGCAGGCTAGCTTGTGACCACCACCTTCGTCCCCGTCGGCACCCGCTCGTAGAGGTCGATGATGTCCTGGTTCATAAGCCGGATGCAGCCCGAGGAGACGCTGCGCCCGATGGTGTATGGCTCGGTGGTGCCGTGCAGCCGGAAATGGGTGTCCTTGCCGTTGCGATAGAGGTAAAGGGCCCGCGCCCCCAGCGGGTTGGTCGGTCCGCCCGGCAGACCACCGGCATATTGCTGGTAGCGCTCCGGCTGCGTGCGGATCATGTTCGGCGTCGGCGTCCAGCCCGGCCATTTCGCCTTACGGGCGATAGTGGCCGTGCCGCGGAAGTTCAGGCCCTCTTCGCGCCCGACGCCAACCCCGTAGCGCATTGCGGTGCCGCCCGGCTGCACCAGGTAGAGGTGCCGCTCGGAGGTGTTGACGACGATGGTCCCCACCGGATGGCTGCTCGCATACGGCACCTCCTGGCGCCAGAACTGCCGCGGAATGCGGCGCAGGTCGACCGCCGGTACCGGGAACGGCTCGTTCCGTGCGGCGGCGTAGTAGCTCGCCCATGGCTGCTCGATGTCGAGCACGAGGGCCCCGTCGAGACGTCGGCTGTTGCTCGAACTGCAGGCGCTGAGCGCCAATGCGGAGGCTCCGATGAGGAAGAGGCGGCGAGTGGGCACGGGAACTCTCTTGGCTGTTGAGCGGTCCACTAAACAGCCGTGAATACTCGTGTTTGTCGAGTGCAACGCCGCCACATTGTCTCCGGAAAGTCGATCACATGATTGCGAGCACGTCAGGTCTCGACCGGTGCCGGCAGCATGCTGCCGCGGTCCCGGTGGACATGATCGACCAGCCCCCAGTCCCGTGCCTCGTCGGCGGTCATGAAGTGATCACGGTCCAGGGTCCGCTCGACCTCCTCAATGCTACGTCCGCAATGCTGGGCATAGAGCTGGTTCAACCGCGCCTTCAGCCGCTGGCTCTCCTCGGCATGGCGCACCACGTCCGTGACCTGCCCCTGATAGCCCCCGGAGGGCTGGTGCAGCAGGATTCGGACGTTGGGCAGCGCCACCCGCCGGCCGGCGGCGCCGGCCATTAGCAGGAACGACCCCATTGAGCAGGCCGTGCCCATGCACAGCGTCGCCACCGGGCTCTTGATGAACTGCATGGTGTCGTAGATGGCGAGCCCCGAGGTGACGACGCCGCCGGGCGAGTTGATGTAGAGGCCGATCTCCTTGTTCGGGTTTTCAGCTTCGAGGAACAGCAGCTGTGCGCAGATCAGCGCCGCCATCCCGTCCTCGACCTGGCCGTTGAGGAAGATGATGCGCTCGCGCAGTAGCCGCGAGTAGATGTCGAAGGCGCGCTCGCCGCGGCTCGACGTCTCCACCACCATGGGGACGAGATTCATCATGTCGCGCATCGGCGACCTCCTGGACACGGTTGAAATGAAATCGGTTTAGGCGGCGAGCGCCAGCAGCAGGCCGTTGCTGTTGGCAGCGCTCGGCACCGTTCTCGCCGGCCCCTGCCGCACCCGCAGCGACGTACCGCCGGTAATCGTAGGCAGCAGCTCGAAGGTCACCACGGTGGTCGTGGCATCGGCCTCCCGCCAGCTCATCCGCAGCCGCCGCTCGGGCTCCGACTCGAGCACCGTGCAGGCGATGCGCTCGCTGAGGCCGTGACCGCTACCGTCCAGCGTCATCCCGTCCTCAGACCCCGCTGCTGCCGCCTCCGGGAGCAGCCACGCCGCCACGTACTCCGGCACCGTCAGCGCCCGCCACACCTGCCCTGGCGCCGCCTCCAGCTCGCACTCCACCATCAGGTCGTCCTCGACTGCCGCCTCGGTCATTGGTCCATCTCCTTGAGAAACTCCTGTAGCGCCGCGAGGCGCTGCGGCCAGAAGGCCCGGTAGCGCAGCATCCAGTCCTGCAGCGGCCGTAGCCCCTCCGGGCTGATCCGGTATTGCACGTGCCGGCCCTGCCGCTGCTCGCTGACCAGTCCCGCCTCCCGCAGCACCGCGAGGTGCTGCGACATCGCCGGCTGCGAGATCGGCAGCCCCGACCGCAGCTCCGTGGCGTTCGCCTCCCCCGCCGCCAGCCGCTCGAATACGGCGCGCCGCGTCGGGTCGGCCAGCGCCCTGAAGATTTCCGTCTCGCTCATGTCGATAGATAAGCAGATACTTATGAGTTGAGCAAGCTCCTTTCTGAAGCCGTCGTTCAGCGGCAGTTCAGCGGCAATGCCCGAGTGTCGTCGGCGGAGGCAAGACCATGAACGAACATCTCTCACCGCTGTTTCGCATCAATTATCGGCTGCAACGCTCCGATCACGTGGCGCGCGTCATCGCCCTGACACGCCGCCCGCTCGGCCGCACCGTGGCGCTGGCCGCCGGCTATTACGGCCTGCTCTTTATGTTCCTGCTGTTTCAGGCCGACGGTCCCGGCGAGATCGTGGCCGCGCCGCAAAGCCTGATGGCAAGCCCAGCGCTGTTCGCGGCCCTGCCGTGGCTGCTCCTCGGCCTGCTGCTGCTGCTCCCGCCCTCCTTCTACGGCGCCATGCTCGGCGGCCTCGCCTATCAGCGCAGCGGCCTTTCGGGTGCCGAGATCACCATCGACGTGACCGCCGGCGGCCTCGTCACCGCCGTGGCCGACCGCGTCTCGCGGGTCGCCTGGCCGGTGGTCACGCGCCTCATCGAGACGCCGGACTACCTCTTCCTCCAGCTTTCCCGACGCGAGGCGCTGATCATCCCCCGCCGCGCCATCGGCGATCCCGCCGACTACCAGAACCTCGTCGGCTTCATCCGCGCCCGCACCGGCCTCAGCACCCGACGCTGAGCCGGCGACGGATTGACCTCCGGTCCGCGAAGGCCTACCTCCCCGGCATGAAACGCGACCACCGCAAAGCCACCGGACCGAGCCAGCGCATGCTGCGCGTGGGCGAACTCGTGCGCCACGCCCTGGCCGGGCTGTTCACCCGCGGCGAGATCGACGATCCGGTGCTCGAGGGCGCCGTGGTGACGGTGCCCGAAGTGCGCATGAGCAACGACCTGAAACTCGCAAACGCTTATGTCATGCCGCTGGGCGGCGAGCGCGCCGGGGAGATTGTCGAGGCCCTCAACCGTCACCGCAAGTTCATCCGCGGCCGCATCGCCCCGGAGCTCGAGCTGAAGTTCGCGCCGGAGGTGAAGTTCTTCGTCGACAACACCTTCGACGAGTTCGGACGCATCGACGCCCTGCTGCGCAGCGAGCGCGTGCAGCGCGACCTGCAGGACGGCGACGAAGATTAGTCGTAGCGAAGCGGTCGGACCACAGAGTTCCGTCGTCTCCCTCCCCTTGATGGGAGGGATCAAGGGTGGGGTGAGGCCCACGCTTTGAACCTGCTAAACTATCCTAAACCCGCGCGCCCCCCGCTCGCGGCCACCCCACCCTCAGTCCCTCCCCACAAGGGGGAGGGAGGCGAAAGTACCGATGAACCAGCCCAAATCCAAGAAGCGCGACGTCTCCGGCTGGCTGGTGCTCGACAAGCCCTACGATATGACCTCGACCCAGGCCGTCGGCAAGGTGCGCTGGCTCTACGGGGCCAGGAAGGCCGGACATGCCGGCACCCTCGACCCGCTGGCCACCGGCATCCTGCCGATCGCGCTCGGCGAGGCCACCAAGACCGTGCCTGCCGTGCAGGACGGCGCCAAGACCTACCGCTTTACCGTCCGCTGGGGCGCCGCCACCACCACCGACGACGCCGAGGGCGAGGTCATCGCCACCTCCGGCGTCCGCCCCGACGAAGCGGCGATCCTCTCCGCCCTCGGCGCCTTCACCGGCGAGATCATGCAGAAGCCGCCGGCCTTCTCCGCCATCAAGGTGGCCGGCGAGCGCGCCTACGACCTGGCTCGCGCTGGCGACGCCGTTGACCTCCCCGCGCGCCCCGTAATCATCGAGGAGTTGCGGCTGCTGGGTCACCATGGCGACAGCTCCGAACTGGAGATGGTCTGCGAGAAGGGCACCTATGTCCGGGCGCTGGCCCGCGACCTAGCCGCAGCGCTCGGCACCTGCGGCCACGTCGTGGCGCTCCACCGCGCCGCGGTCGGCAGCTTTACCGACGCCGTCGCCATCGGCCTCGCGACGCTGGAGGCGGCGGCAGACCGCGATGCGCTGCTGCTGCCGGTGTCGGCGGGCCTCGCCGACCTGCCCGAGATCCGGCTGTCGCCGGCGCAGGCCGGGGCCATCCGCCACGGCAACCCGGTGCTGCTGACCGGTGCCGCCGCTCCCGCCTTCCTCGAATCTGCCTGGGCCAGCTGCGGCGGCGAAGCCATTGCCCTTGGCAGTGTCGAGGCCGGGAGCTTTCGGCCGGCCCGCGTCCTTTTGCCGAACTAGCCAGCCCGGCGGTGCTTTGCTAGCTTGCTGTCGCGGCGGAACTGCAAAGGCGGCGCAAGGGGTTATGCCTTGCGTCATCTTCCCGCCACCAACGCTTTGTCTATCGCCGTACAAGACATCTTGAATGGGAACCGGGTCGCATGTCTGAAGCCGCCTCAACGACGGCTGGGATGGGTCGGGGGCTCGGCCGTTCCCGGCCCATTGCCATCTATCTCTTCGTCCTGGCCCTGGTGGCCCTGGTTCCCGCCTTCATCTTCACGGCCGTACTGCTGCACCGGCACAACGAGGCGCAGGAGCGCGTGGTCGAGACGTTGATCGTCGGCACCGCCCGTTCGATCGTGCAGGCGGTGGAACGCGAGATCGTCGCCAACATCACGACGCTTCGGGTGCTCGCCACCTCGACGTCGCTGCTCGAGCGTGACTTCCGCTCCTTCCACGCCCGCGTCGCCGCTGCGCTCGACACGACCAATGCCAGCATCTACGTGCTCGACTCGGACTTCGTGTCCATCATGAGCACGCGCACCACCTATCCCGCCCCGCGTGTGCCATCCTCCGATCCCGAGGCTGCGCGCCGCGTGCTCGAGAACAACGAGATCGTCGTCTCCGATCTCGTGCTCGGCTCGATATCCAGGCGCTGGGTGGTCAACATCCTGATGCCGGTACCGCTCGAGGATTCGGAGCCGCTGATCATCGGTTTCAATCGGGACGCTGACCAGCTGGCCCCCGCCCTGCTGGCCAACAAGCTGCCCGCGGGCTGGCATGTGGCGCTGGTCGACCGCAATGGGGCCGTCATCGCGGCCTCGCCGGGCGGCGGGCGGACGGGCGATACCTTCGATCTCGCCGGCGCCGATAGCCTCGCCTCCTCCTCCGGCTGGTCGCAGCTCGGCGACAGCCGCTATCAGGCGGTGGTGCAGCGCTCGCCGCTGACCGGCTGGACCCTGGTCGCCTGGGCCCCGCGCGAGCTCATCACCCAGCCGCTCGCCAACGCCTTCTGGTCGCTGCTCGTCGGCGGCATCCTGCTGGCGGCGCTGGTCATCGTCATCATCTATTGGGTCAGCCTGCAGATCGGCCGGTCGGTCCGCGATCTCGAGGACGATGCGCGCCGGCTCGGTGCCGGGGACGAGGTGCCCGCCCGCTCCTATCCGATTACCGAAATCGCCAACGTTGCGGCCGCCATCGGCGCTGCCTCGCAAAGCCGCAAGGCGGCCGAGGGCGAAGTGCGGTTCCTGATGCGGGAGCTGGCGCATCGCTCCAAGAACCAGATGACGGTGATTGCCGCCATGGCCAAGCAGACGGCCCGCGGCGCCGGCTCGGTGCCGGATTTCGTGCAGAGCTTCGAGAAGCGCATTTACGGCCTCGCCAGTTCCACCGACCTGCTGCTGGCGCACGGCGTCGCCGGCGTCGACCTGCGCGAGCTGCTGACGCGCCAGATCGAGCCCTTCTGCCCGGTGGACAGCGAGCGGGTGGTGCTGTCTGGTCCCCCCGTCCGCCTCAACACCCAGGCGGCACAGATCATCGGCATGGCCGGCCACGAACTGGCCACCAATGCCGTCAAATACGGCGCCTTCGCCGGCGACCACGGCTGGCTCGACGTCGAATGGGAGCGCGACGGCGAGGTCCTGGCGTTTCGCTGGCGGGAGACCGCCGGGCAGATGCCGGAGCGGGACGACCACCGCGGCTTCGGCACCACTGTTCTCGAGAACATGGTCGGGCGCTCACTGGGTGCCGAGGTGCTGCGCCAGGTGCACTCCGACGGTATCGAGTGGCGCTTCCGGATCCCCGTTACCGCCATCGATCCCAAGGCGACACCGCACGGCATCGAAAGCGAGGAAGCCGAGCCGGTGGAGCAGTCCGAGCCTCGAATGGTGGCCGCCGGGGCGGAGAAATAGCTGGAAGTTTTGCACCCGATCCACTATATGCACCAGCAGTCGGGATCGGCTCTACTTGCCGCCCGGCTGTAACGGCTCGTCCTGGACGACATCCCGGGGCGCAGCGACCCCCAATCCTCCTCCTGAAAGGAATGTCCGATGTCGATTACACCTGAGCGCAAGGCTGCGCTCATCAAGGACTTTGCCACCGGCAAGGACGATACCGGCTCGCCCGAGGTTCAGGTCGCGATCCTCACGGAACGCATCACCAACCTGACCGAACACTTCAAGACCCACAACAAGGACAACCATTCCCGTCGTGGGCTGTTGAAGATGGTATCGACGCGCCGCAGCCTTCTCGACTACGTCAAGAAGGGCGACGAGGCGCGCTACAAGGCGCTCATCGAGCGTCTCGGCATCCGCCGCTAGGCGCGGAGCCAGCACAGGCCGCGGGGGCAATCTCGCGGCCACCCCGTCCGGCATTGGCCGGGCGGACGCGTAGACCGGCACGTCACGCGGAGCATGGCGAGATCATCGGCCGCTCACGGCGCCAGCAGGCGCTTCCCGAACAGCCTCCGGGGAAATGAGCGGCTCATCGTCTTGTCCATGTTCCGTCCCGCCGAGCACCGCCCGGGAAGGCAAAGCTTTCCCCAAGGGGCGGTACGACCACTCATGGTCGGCGGATGCCGGGCGGAAACAGTGCCGATTTTGGGCGGGTCCTGCACATGGGGTGCAAGGGCTGCGCCGGCACACCGGATGAGTTCGCGAGGCCGCTACGCGCTCGCGTTCCCGCTCACCCGACCAATTGGAAAGACGATACGAACATGTTCGATCACCACAAGGTAGAACTCAACTGGGGCGGCCAGCCGCTCACCCTCGAAACCGGTAAGATCGCCCGCCAGGCCGATGGCGCCGTCCTCGCGACGCTCGGCGAAACCGTGGTGCTGGCCACCGTGGTCTCGGCCAAGGAGCCCAAGGCCGGGATCGACTTCTTCCCGCTGACCGTCAATTACCAGGAGAAGTACTTCGCCGCCGGCAAGATCCCGGGCGGGTACTTCAAGCGCGAAGGGCGCCCGACGGAAAACGAGACGCTGACCTCGCGCCTCATCGACCGCCCGATCCGCCCGCTGTTCCCGGCCGGCTACCGCAATGAGACGCAGGTCGTCATCACGGTTCTCCAGCACGACATGGAGAATAATCCGGACGTCCTCGCGATGGTTGCCGCGTCTGCAGCGCTGACCATTTCCGGCGTCCCCTTCATGGGCCCGATCGGCGCCGCCCGCGTCGGCTACGTCGACGGCGAGTACGTCCTCAATCTCGCGGTCGACCGTCGCGCCGACTCCAAGCTCGATCTGGTCATGGCCGGCACCCAGGATGCGGTGCTGATGGTGGAATCTGAGGCCGAGGAGCTTTCCGAAGAGGTCATGCTCGGTGCCGTGATGTTCGGTCACGAGCAGTCGCGCAAGGTCATCCAGGCGATCATCAAGCTCGCCGAACTGGCCGCCAAGGAGCCACGCGACTTCCAGCCGCAGGATCATTCGGCGCTCGAGACCGAGATGCTCGGCTTCATCGAGGACGACCTGCGCGCCGCCTACAAGAACACCAAGAAAGAAGAGCGCTACGACGCCGTCGACGCCGCCAAGGCCAAGGTGAAGGAGCATTTCGCGCCCCGCATCGAGGCCGGCGAACTGACGTCGGAGCAGATCGGCTCGGTGTTCAAGAGCCTGCAGGCCAAGATCGTCCGCTGGAACATCCTCGATACCGGCTCGCGCATCGACGGCCGTGACCTGAAGACGGTCCGGCCGATCGTTTCCGAGGTCGGCGTGCTGCCGCGGACCCACGGCTCGGCGATCTTTACCCGTGGCGAGACCCAAGCCCTCGTGGTGGTTACCCTCGGCACCGGCGATGACGAGCAGTTCATCGACAGCCTCGAAGGCACGATGAAGCAGAACTTCATGCTGCATTACAACTTCCCTCCCTACTCGGTGGGTGAAGCGGGCCGCATGGGTTCACCCGGCCGGCGCGAGATCGGTCACGGCAAGCTGGCCTGGCGGGCGGTCAACCCGGTCCGGCCGAAGGCCGAGGAATTCCCCTACACCATCCGCATCGTCTCCGAGATCACGGAGTCCAACGGCTCGTCCTCAATGGCGACCGTCTGCGGCGCCTCGCTGGCGCTGATGGATGCGGGCGTGCCGATGAAGCGGCCGGTGGCCGGCATCGCCATGGGCCTGATCCTCGAAGGCGAGCGCTTCGCCGTGCTCTCCGACATCCTCGGCGACGAGGATCACCTCGGCGACATGGACTTCAAGGTCGCCGGCACCGAAGCGGGTGTGACCTCGCTGCAGATGGACATCAAGATCGCCGGCATCACCGAGGAGATCATGAAGACCGCGCTCGAGCAGGCCAAGGGCGGCCGCGAGCACATCCTTGGCGAGATGGCCAAGGCCATCACCGCCTCGCGCTCGGAAGTCGGCGAGTTCGCGCCGCGCATCGAGTCCATCACCATCCCCACCGACAAGATCCGCGAAGTGATCGGGTCCGGCGGCAAGGTGATCCGGGAGATCGTCGAGAAGACCGGCGCCAAAGTCGACATCAACGACGACGGCACGGTCAAGGTCTCGTCCTCCGACGGGCAGGCCATCGAGGCCGCCATCAAGTGGATCAAGTCGATTACCGATGAGCCGGAGGTGGGCGTCATCTACCAGGGCACCGTGGTGAAGACCGCCGATTTCGGTGCCTTCGTCAACTTCTTCGGCGCCAAGGACGGCCTCGTCCACATCTCCCAGCTAGCCCCCGAGCGCGTCCAGAAGACCACCGACGTGGTCAAGGAAGGCGACAAGGTCTGGGTCAAGCTCCTCGGCTTCGACGAGCGCGGCAAGGTCCGCCTGTCGATGAAGGTCGTCGACCAGCAGACCGGCAAGGAACTTAACGAGACCGAAGCTGCCGAATAGGCCCACCGTCTCGCCTCATGAGTAAGGGCCCGGATCGCGAGATCCGGGCCCTTCTTTCGCCATGGGTCTGGTGTCGGGACTGGAGCCTGCCTCGGCGAAAGACGAGTGAGGGCGATGGGGCGCCGAGTGCGCCCCTGCTTAATCCCTCTGGGCTCTATCACCACCACCGGCCGTCATCCCGGCGAACGCCGGGACCCATTAAACGCCGGCCCCTCGGTCTCGTGCAGAGCCCTGCGAACTGTCTGCGCACCGCGGCAGGATCGCTCCCCCTGTGGGTACTGGGTCCCGCTCTGCAGCGGGATGACGGCCGATGGATGAAGTGAATCTGGTTCGAGAGCCGCCGCAGCATCTTTCATTGGCAGCTTTGATCGCCCCTGTCCCATCCAGCCTCAGCCGCTGACCTTCTCCAGCGCCTGCTCGACATCGGCGATGATGTCGTCGATGTGCTCGATGCCCACGGAGATCCGCACCAGGTCCTCCGACACGCCCGCCCGCTGCAGCTCTTCCGGGCTCAGCTGGCGGTGGGTGGTCGAGGCCGGGTGGCAGGCGAGCGATTTGGCGTCGCCGATGTTGACGAGCCTCAGGATCATCTGCAGCGCGTCGATAAACTGGGAGCCGGCGGCGGCCCCGCCCTTGATGCCGAAGCTGATGATGCCGGAAGCCTTGCCCTTGGTGATCTTCTTGGCCGTGGCATTGTACTTGCTGTCGGGCAGCGTCGCGTAGTTCACCCAGCTGATCTTGGGGTGCTTCTTCAGCCACGCCGCCAGCGCCTCGGCGTTCTCGCAATGCCGCTCAATCCGGAGCCCGAGCGTTTCCAGTCCCATCAGGAACAGGAAGGCGTTGTGCGGCGACAGCGCGGCGCCGGTATTGCGCAGCGGCACCACCCGGCAGCGCCCGATATAGGCTGCGGGCCCGAGCGCCTCGGTATAGACGACGCCATGATAGGAGGGGTCGGGCTCGTTGAGCACCTTGAAGCGCTCCTTGTTGGCCACCCAGTCGAACTTGCCGGAATCGACGATGATGCCGCCGATGGAGTTGCCGTGCCCGCCGATATATTTGGTCAGCGCATGCACCACGATGTCGGCGCCGAAGTCGAAGGGCCGACAGAGATAGGGGGTTGCCACCGTATTGTCGACGATCAGCGGCACACCGTGCCTGTGCGCGACCTCGGCCAGCTTCTGGATGTCGACCACGTTGCCGGCAGGGTTGCCGATGGATTCGCAGAACACGGCCTTGGTGTTGCTGTCGATGTGGGCCTCGATGCTCGCGAAGTCGTCGGCATCGGCCATGCGCACCTCGATCCCCTGGCGGGGGAAGGAGTGCATGAAGAGGTTGTAGGTGCCGCCATAGAGTTGACTGATCGAGACGATGTTGTCGCCGGTCCCGGCGATCGCCTGGATCGCATAGGTGATGGCCGCCATGCCCGAGGCGACGCAGAGCCCTGCAATGCCGCCCTCCATCTCCGCGACCCGCTGCTCCAGCACATCGGTGGTGGGGTTCATGATGCGGGTGTAGATGTTGCCGGGGACCGCAAGATTGAACAGGTCCGCGCCGTGCTGGGTGTCGTCGAAGGTATAGGAGGTGGTCTGGTAGATCGGCACCGCCGCCGCCTTGGTGGTGGCTTCGGCGGTATAACCGTGGTGCAGGGCGAGGGATTCCAGTTTCACATTGCGTCCTTTCAGTGCTGGCGAACTTGTCCGCGCACTGAATAGCAGCTTCGGCGCGACCATGCACCGAGCAGCTGGTAGGGTTTGCGCCAGCTCCTGCCGGCGCAAACCGTCTCATGGTCAGCCGCTGGCGGCGGCCGCGGCGGGGCGCATGCCGCGGAACATCGCCACCGCCGTCACCGCGGCGAGCAGCATGAACAGGGCGCTGATGCCGGACGCCGCCTGCATCGCCCCGGTATAGGCCTCTTGCGCGGCCGCGAGCAGTGCCGTGCCGCTGGCGCCGGGCAGGCCGGCCGCGACGGCGCTTGCCGGTCCAAGTCCATGCAGTGCGGCTTCCGCCGCCGCGGGGTCGATCTCCGGCGGCAGGTTGGCGGCGAGCGCCCCCCGGTAGAGGGCGGTCACCAGGCTGCCGAGCAGCGCGATGCCGAGCGCGCCACCGAATTCGGAGCTCGTTTCATTGAGGCCGGAGGCGGTGCCGGCGCGCTCCGGCGGTGCGGCCCCCAGCACGAGATCGGCGGCGATTGCGGCGCAGGGAGCGAGACCGAGCGACAATGCCGTGAAGCTCACCACCACCAGCAGCAGGCTCTGCGGTCCCCCGATCTGGGTGAGCAGCAGCAGCCCGGCGGCGGCGAGGCTGAGCCCCAGGCCCAGCACATAGGCCGGCCGCATCAGCCCCAGCAGCTTCGAGGTCAGCAGCGAACCGGCGACGAAGCCGAGGCCGGAGGGCAGGCTCCAGAGCCCCGCCTCCAGCGGCGTCAGCCCCAGCACCAGCTGCAGGTACTGCGCGATGAAGAGGAAGGTCCCGAAAGCGGCAAAGAAGCCGAAGACGTTGATCGCGAGGGCGGCGCTGAAGGCGGGCCGCCGGAACAGGCCGAGGTCGAGCAGCGGGTCCTTGAGCCGCCGCTGCCGGCGCACGAAGATCATGCCCACGACCAGCCCGAACAGCATCGTCGCAGCCGCCATCGCCAAGTTGCCGCCTTCCGCCAGCTGCTTGGTGCCGTGGATGATGGCAAGCACCGCGACGATGGAAAGCCCGGCGCTCGGGAGGTCGAGGCGCCCGGCATGCGGATCCTTGTACTCGGGCAGCAGCGCCGGCCCCAGCACCAGCAGCAGCACCATCACCGGCACTGCGACGAGGAATACCGAGCCCCACCAGAACCAGGCGAGCAGCACGCCGCCGATCACCGGGCCGAGGGCGCCCCCGGCCGAAAAGCTGGCGACCCAGACGCTGATGGCGAAGGTCCGCTCGCGGTCGTCCCGGAACATGTTGGAGATCAGCGACAGCGTCGATGGCGCCAGCGTCGCCCCGGCAATGCCGAGCAGCGCGCGGGCGACGATCAGCATCTCCGCGCTCTGCGCGAATGCAGCCAGCAGCGACGTCAGCCCGAAGCAGACCGCGCCGATCAGCAGCAGCTTGCGCCGGCCGATGCGGTCGCCCAGCGTGCCCATGGTCAGCAGCGAGCCGGCGATGAAGAAGCCGTAGATGTCGACGATCCAGAGCAGCTGTGCCGCCGTGGGCTTGAGATCGGCCGCCAGCGAGGGGACCGCCAGGTTGAGGACCGTCAGGTCCATCGAATAGAGCATGCAGGGAAGCGCGATGACCGCGAGGCCGATCCATTCGCGCCGCGTCGCCTTGGCTGGCGCCGCAGTTCCGGTGGTTTCGGTAATGGACATGTAGAAAAATCCTTGATGCAAGGTCCGGCGGGAGGTGCCGGAACCTGAGGCTGCAACCTCAAGTTAACATTAGGTCAAGCAGATTTCGGCCGCTGCTGGAGGATCCAACGGCGGCATCTGGCACTACCCTAGCTCCAGTAGCCTGCCAGCTGATGTCAGGCTTTATCCGCCCCACCGAGCTGGTCGATCTCCTGCCGCTGCTCCAGCATCCTGAGGAAGATCGCGTAGTCGCGATCGTATTGCGCCCGCCGCCCCGGGTCCGGCTGCCGCGCCTCGCCGCCCCGCTGCATTGCCGCTGCCGCCGCCCCGAGCGAGTCATGCAGCCCCGCCGCCGTTGCCGCCACCATGCCCACACCCAGCAGCGTCGCGTCCTGCGTCGAGGGCTCGATCACCGTGCAGCCGGTGGCGTCGGCATAGAGCTCCATCAGCAGCGGGTTGCGCGTATGTCCGCCGGTCACCAGCAGCGTGTCGATAGCATAGCCGCGCCCGTTCAGCGTCTCGAGGATGTGCCGCACCCCGAGCGCGATCGCCACCGCGGCCCGCCAGTACAGCCGGCAGAGGCTGTCGAAATCGCTGTCGAGCGTCAGCCCCGAGATCACCCCCAGCGCCTGCGGGTCGCCGAGCGGCGAGCGGTTGCCGTGAAAATCCGGCAGCACGTGCAGGCGCGGCGCCAGATCCGGCCCCTCCGCCGCCCGCAGCTCCAAGATCCGCGCAATGATCGCCCGGTGCCGCGCCGCATCGGGCTCGCCCCCGGCCCCATGCCAGCGGATCAGATGGTCGAGCAGCGCCCCCGTCGCCGACTGCCCCGCTTCGTTCAGCCACGCCTGTGGCAGCACCGCGCCGTAATACGGCCCCCAGACCCCGGACATCGGCCGCGCCTCCGCCGACAGCGCCATCACGCAGCTCGAGGTCCCGGCGATCAGCGACAGATGCCGGTCCACCTCGCCGACATCCGCCGCCATCGCCCCCAGCACCCCCAGCGCCCCGGCATGCGCATCGATCAGCCCCGCGCCCACCCGGCAGCCGGTGCCGAGCCCGAGGTCGCGCGCCGCCGCCGCCGTCAGCGGCCCGAGATCGCTGCCGATCGGCGTCGCCCGCTCCGGCAGTCCGCCCCGCTCCAGCATGTCCTCGAGCCCCACGCCGGCGAGGAAGTCCCGCTGCCAGCCCGGCTCCTCATGCCCGAGATAGGTCCATTTGCAGGTGAGCGTGCATTGCGAGCGCGCAGCGTTGCCGCTCGCCCGCCAGGTGAGGAAATCCGCGAGATCGAAGAACCGCCCGGCCCGCGCCCACTGCCCCGGCAGGTGGCGCTTCAGCCACATCAGCTTGGGCACCTCCATCTCCGGCGACATGGCACCCCCGACGTAATCCAGCACCCGGTGGCCGCTGGCCGTGCACTCCGCCGCCTCCCCGAGCGCCCGGTGGTCAAGCCAGACGATCGTATCCCAGTTGTCGCCGCCATCGCGCGACACGCCGAGCGGCGCCCCCTCGCGGTCGCGCACCACCAGCGAGCAGGTGGCATCGAAGCTGATCCCCGCCACCTCCTCCGGCCGCGCCCCCGCCATTCCCAGCGCCCGCCGCACCGCCCCGCAGACGGCGCTCCAGATCTGCTCGGAATCGTGCTCGGCATGGTTGGCGTCGGCCCGCCGCATGGCGATCGGCAGTTCCGCCCGCGCCAGCAGGTTGCCGGTCGGATCGACGATCCCCGCCCGGGCACTGCCGGTGCCGACATCGACCGCCGCCAGCAGCCGCGGCATCCCCTCGTGCCGGGCCTGTAGCAGCGCCACCAGCCCCGGCAGCGCCCGCATGTCCTCGATCACCGCCGCCGGGTGCAACGCCGCGATCTCCTCCCGCAGCCCCGCCGGCCCGACATGGCTGCCCCCGACATAGGCAAACACCGCCATCCCCGCCGCCTGCGCCGCGGCGATGCCTGCCGGGCTGTCCTCGATCACCAGGCACCGCTCCGGCGCCACCCCCATGGCCGCCGCCACGTGCAGGAACAGATCCGGCGCCGGCTTGCCGCGGCTCACCAGCTCCGCCGAGAACACATGCGGCTCAAACCGCGCCAGCAGCCCGGTAACCCCGAGGCTTAGCCGGATGCGTTCTGTCTGGCTCGACGAGGCGACGCAGTATTTCACCGCGAGCCGGTCCAGTGTCTCCGCGACGAAGCGCGTCGGCGCGAGCTCACGCCGGAAAGCTTCGTAGAGTTCGAGCCGCATCCGCTCCAGCGCCGCCGCGTCCAGACGCAGCCCGTGCGTTTCCTCGAGCCGCGCCGTCACCGTCTTGAGGCTGCGCCCCAGAAACTCCCGGAACCCGCTCTCGGCATCGATCTCGATGCCCGCTTCCGAGATCGCCTTCAGCAGCACCCGCATGGCCAGCGGCTCGCTGTCCACCAGCACGCCATCGCAGTCGAAGATGATGAGCTCGATCGGAGGTGACGCCATGCCCGCACTCTATTGGCTGGCGCCGGCTTGTCACTAGCGGCGTCGTTTACGGAGAGGGATCGATCGCGACCGATGGCTGCAGTCGGCGCCTTCTCCCCTCCGTGGGAGAAGGTTCGAGAGCCCGAGAACTCGCAGTCGGAACTCCCTCCCCCTCGTGGGGAGGGTAGCGCAGCTCGGACCGTGAGGTCCGTAGCGGAGCTAGGGTGGGGGGTGAGCACGCTCGGTGCTCGCTGCTCCCCCCACCCTTGATCCCTCCCCACGAGGGGGAGGGAGACGACTGCCAGTTTCCAGCCTCCCTCATCCGGCTGTCGCCACCTTCTCCCACGGAGGGGAGAAGGCCATAGAACCGATGCTCTCGCTGGCGGTGTCAGCCCCCCACATACCGCCCCAGCACCGCCCGCGTCCCGTCCCGCCACAGCGCTTCCAGCGCCGCCTCGAAGGCCGCGGCGAAGACCGCATGTCCCGCGACCTCGCCATAGATGTCGCCCATCTCCAGCCACGCCGCCGGCCGCCGGCGGGCCCGCCGCGCCTGCAGCTGCAGCCGCTCCCAGTCCGGGTCGTTGGGGGCGATCATGGCCCCGCTCTCGGTTTCGCCGTAGCAATAGCGGGCCCACAGCGCCGAGACCAGCGCCAGCCCTTCGACACGGCCACCCTGCGCCAGCCGGTCCGCGACCGACGGCACGATGAATTTCGGCTGCCGGTTGGAGCCGTCGAGGCAGAGCCGCTGCACCGTGTCCCCGATCCGCGGATTGCCGAAGCGGGACACGATCTGCCGGTAATAGACCCCGAGGTCGGTCCCCGGCACCGGCGGCACGACTGGAATGATCTCCTCGCGCTCCACCTTGTCGAGAAGCCCGCTCACCAGCGGCTCCGCCATGGCCTCATGCACGAAGTGGATGTCGAGCAGCGCTGCCGGATAGGCGATGGTGGCGTGCCCGCCATTGAGGATGCGGATCTTCATCAGCTCGAATGGCGCCACGTCATGGACGAACTGCACGCCCACCCGCTCCAATGCCGGCCGTCCGGCCGGAAACTCGTCCTCCACCACCCACTGCTTGAAGCGCTCGCAGAACACCGGCCAGTTGTCGGCGATCCCGAACTCGCTTGCGAGGACCTGCCGCTCCCGGTCCGAGGTCGCCGGCGTGATCCGATCCACCATGCCGCTGGGAAAACTGACATTGCTGCGGACCCAGGCCGCGAGTTCCGGGTAGATCTGCTGTGCGAGGCCGACGACGGCATTACGCGTCACCTCGCCATTGCCCGGGATGTTGTCGCAGCTCATCACCGTGAACGGCATGATCCCCACGTCCCGCCTTCGCTTCAGCCCGGCAAGGATCAGGCCGAACACCGTCTGCGGAGTTGTGAAGTTTTTGGCGTCGTGCACCATGTCGGGGTGCTTGGGGTCGAAGCGCTGGCTCGCGGGGTCGATATAGTAGCCGCCCTCGGTGATGGTCAGCGAAACGATGCGAATTGCGGGGTCGGCCAGCTTGTTGACGATGGCGGCGCTGTCGCCCGGCGGCAGGTAGTCGACCATCGGCGCCGTCACCCGCGCGTTCGCCGCATCCGCCTCCTGCTCGACCACCGTGGTCAGCCAGTCCTGCGACTTGAGGTGCCTGCGCACCGCCTCGTCGGCTGCCCGCACTCCGGCTCCGACGATGCCCCAGTCCTGGTCGATCCCGATGTTGAACAGCGCGTCGAGATAGACCGCCTGGTGGGCGCGGTGGAAATTGCCCACCCCGAAATGCAGGATCCCGGCAGCGAGGCCCTTGGGGTCGTAGGCCGGCACCGCCGCTTTCGTACTGAGTTCGGCAAGGGCATCGCGGGAGAGTTGGATGGGCATGGCGTGTCTCATTGGTGGCGGTCAGGCGTCAGCGCAGCGCCTGCCCGTCCTTGTCGAAGCGATAGATCCGGCCTGGATCCGGCGTGAGGAAGACCTTGTCGCCATGGGCGAAATCGCGCTCGCCATCGGTGCGTACGGTCAGCTTCTCGGCACCCGGGACATCGACATGCAGGAAGGTGTCGGAGCCGAGATGCTCGGCGACGCCGATGGTGCCCTCCCACTCCCCCGCTTCGCGGGATATCGTCAGGTGCTCCGGGCGCACGCCGATGGCAAAGGCGGCATAGTTGTCGGCGGCGGCGCCCTCGAAGAAGTTCATGCGCGGCGAGCCGATGAAGCCGGCAACGAACCGGTTGGCCGGACTGCGATAGAGCTCCATCGGCGTGCCGTACTGCTCGATCCTCCCTGCGTTCAGGACCACGATCTTGTCGGCCATGGTCATCGCCTCCACCTGGTCGTGGGTGACATAGACCATCGTCGTCCGCAGCTGCTGGTGCAGCTCTGTTATCTCGAGCCGCATGTTGACCCGTAGCGCCGCGTCGAGATTGCTGAGCGGCTCGTCGAACAGGAAGGCCTTCGGCTCGCGCACGATGGCCCGGCCGATGGCGACGCGCTGCCGCTGTCCGCCCGACAGCTGTCGCGGCTTGCGGTCGAGATAATCGGTGAGGTTGAGCACCCGCGCCGCCGCCGCCACCTTCTCCGCCGCCACCGCCTTGTCGACATTCGCCATCTTCAGCGGGAAGGCGATGTTCTGGCGCACCGTCATGTGCGGGTAGAGAGCGTAGGACTGGAACACCATCGCCAGCTGCCGCTGTGCCGGTCCCTTCCTCGTCACGTCCTCGCCGTCGAGCCGGATCAGCCCCGAACTCGTGTCCTCGAGCCCGGCGATCAGCCGCAGCAGCGTGGACTTGCCGCAACCCGAGGGCCCGACGAAGACCACGAAGGCCCCATCCTCGATCTCGAGGCTGGCATCGGGGATGACGGCGTGTTCGCCGAACGACTTGTTGACGTGTTCGAGGGTGATCGACCCCATTTCCTGTTCCCCTATTTGACGGCGCCGAAGGTGAGGCCGCGCACCAGCTGCTTCTGGCTCAGCCAGCCCAACACCAGGATCGGTGCGATGGCCAGCGTCGAGGCGGCGGAAAGCTTGGCCCAGAACAGGCCCTGCGGCGACGAGAACGACGAGATGAAGGCGGTCAGCGGCGCCGCCTTGCTGGCCGTCAGATTGATGGTCCAGAACGCCTCGTTCCAGGCGAGGATGACGTTGAGCAGCAGCGTCGAAGCGATGCCGGGGACGGCCATCGGCACCAGCACATAGACCAGTTCCTTCCACAGGATGGCGCCGTCCATCCGCGCCGCCTCAAGGATGTCGACCGGGATCTCCCGGAAATAGGTGTAGAGCATCCATACCACGATCGGCAGGTTGATCAGCGTCAGGACGATGGTCAGCCCGAAGGTGGTGTCGAGAAGCCCGAAGTCACGGAACATCAGGTACATCGGCACCAGCACCCCAACCGCCGGCATCATCTTGGTCGAGAGCATCCACATCAGGATGTCTTTGGTCCGCGGCGTCGGCGTGAAGGCCATCGCCCAGGCCGCCGGGATCGCGATCAGCAGCGCCAGCAGCGTCGAGCCCAGCGAGATGATCACCGAGTTCAGGAAGTGCCGGAAATAGTCCGACCGCTCCTGCACCGTGAGATAGTTCTCCAGCGTCCAGTCCGGAATGATCGCCGGCGGACTGGCGATCGCCTGCGCCTCCGGCTTGAAGCTGGTGAGGATGGTCCAGAGGATCGGAAAGAACAGCAGCAGCGCCACTCCCCAGGCGAGGGCGGTAAAGGCCAGCCGGCGCTGCATCGTGACGCGTCGTGCCATGTCAGATGGTCCTCCCGATGTCGATGGACTCGGAGCGAGCAGTGAAAGCGAGCGCGCCGATGTCGCAGTCGGTCCTCCCTCCCCCTTGCGGGGAGGGTAGCGCAGCTCGGACCACAGGTCCGTAGCGGAGCTGGGGTGGGGGGCGAAGCATGCTCCGTGCCCGCTGCTCCCCCCACCCTTGATCCCTCCCCGCACGGGGGAGGGAGACGACTGCGGCGTTCTTATCCTCCGCGAGCTCGTCCGCTTCCGTCTCTCCATCCCCACCGGCGTCATCCCCGCGAAAGCGGGGACCCAGCACCCTGCGGTCACGACGCCTTGGCAAAGCCTCCCACAAACTCGCGGCCCCACGCCGCACCCCCTCCCCGGCCCTCCCCGCTAAGGGGAGGGTGATCCACCGCGGAGGCGGCACGATCCCGCCACACCCACCTGCCCGCACCTCCCCCCTTGCGGGGGAGGCTGGGAGGGGGGACGGGCACGGGGCGCGCATCGTCGAGAGCTTACGCATCCAGATTCTTCCCCACCGCCCGCATCAGGAAGATAGCCACGACATTCGCAAGGATCACGGCGATCACCCCCCCGGCCGACGCGCCGCCGATGTCGAAGCTCAGCAGCGCCGTCCGGTAGACCAGGAAGGCGATGTTGGTCGAGTTGTAGCCCGGCCCGCCATTGGTGGTGACGAGGATTTCGGCGAAGATGGCGAGCAGAAAGATGGTCTGGATCAGGATCACCACGGTGATCGCCCGCGCCATGTGCGGCAGGATGATATAGGCGAAGCGGTTGAGCGCGTTGGCGCCATCCATCTCGGCCGCCTCCTTCTGCTCCTCGCTGAGCGACTGCAGCGCCGTCAACAGGATCAGCGTCGCAAACGGCAGCCACTGCCAGGCGACGATGAGAATGATCGAGAACAGCGGCAGCTGCGCGAACCAGTCGATCGGCCGCTGGCCGAGCCCGGTGGCGATATGGGCGAAGATGCCGTAGCCCGGATGCATCAGCATGTTCTTCCAGATCAGCGCCGCCACCGGCGGCATCACGAAGAACGGCGAGATCACGAGGATGCGCACGATCCCCTGGCCGAAGATCGGCTGGTCGAGCAGAAGCGCCAGCAGCACCCCGCCGATCACCGTGATCAGCAGCACGCCTCCGACCAGCAGCAGCGTGTTCCACAGGGCCTGCATGAACGCGGGGTCGGTCAGGAAATACTGGTAGTTGAACCAGCCGGCGAAGCTCTGCATGCCGGGGTTGAGGAGATTGTAGTTCTGGAACGAGAACCAGATCGTCATCGACAGCGGCACGACCATCCAGGCCAGCAACAGGACGACCGAGGGGGCCATCATGAAGCGCGCGAAAGTCAGCGATTGTCTGGTGGCCATTGGCGCTTCTCCCCTTCACGCCGGTGCATCAGTCCGAATGTGCGATTCCTCAGTCGTCCTTCCCTCCCCCTTGTGGGGAGGGATCGAGGGTGGGGGTGCGGCCCCCCGTTGCTGGCACAGAAAACGGGTCGCCGGCATCAGGGACTGCCGGCGACCCCAGTCGCCTCGGGAGGTCTACTGGATGTACCCGCCGCGGGTCATCTCGCGGGTGGTGACGTCCTGGGCCTGGCTGAGCGCGTCCTCGACGCTCATCTGTCCGGCGAGCGCCGCCGAGAACAGCTGCCCCACCGTGGTGCCGATCCCCTGGAATTCCGGGATGGCGACGAACTGCACCCCGACATAGGGCACGGGGTCGACGGTGGGGTTGGTCGGATCCGCTTCCTGGATCGAAGCCAGCGTCATCTCGGCGAAAGGTGCCGCTTCCTGGTACTCCGGATTCTCGTAGAGCGAGGTCCGTGTGCCCGGCGGGACGTTGGCCCAGCCCTCATTCTCCGCCACCAGCTCGAGATACTCCTTGCTGGTTGCCCAGGCGATGAACTTCTCTGCCGCTTCCGCCTGCTGCGTGCCGGCGGGGATGGCCAGCGACCACGCCCACAGCCAGTTGCTGCGCTTGCCGAGGCCATTGTCGGGCGCCAGTGCGAAGCCCACCTGGTCGGCGACCTCCGAATCCTCCGGGTTGGTCACGAAGGAGGCGGCCACCGTGGCGTCGATCCACATGCCGCACTTGCCCTGCTGGAACAGCGCCAGGTTCTCGTTGAAGCCGTTCGACGAGGCGCCGGACGGTCCGGCATCGTTCATCAGGTCGACATAGAACTGCAGCGTCTCCTGCCATTCCGGCTGGTCGAACTGCGGCTGCCACTCCATGTCGAACCAGCGTGCCCCGAACGAATTCGACATCGCCGTCAGGAAGGCCATGTTCTCGCCCCAGCCGGCCTTGCCGCGCAGGCAGATGCCGTTGATGTCGTTCTCGCGGTCGGTCATTGCCCGCGCGGCCTCGGCGATAAACTCCCAGCTCGGCGCCTCCGGCATCTCGAGCCCTGCTTCTTCCATCAGGTCCTTGCGGTACATCACCATCGAGCTCTCGCCGTAGAACGGCACGGCATAGAGCTTGCCGTCGACGGTGAGGCCGTCACGGATCGCCGGCAGCAGGTCGTCGACGTCGTAATCCTCGCCGAGGTTCTCGAGCGGCAGCAGCCAGTCCTGCGCCGCCCAGATCGGCACCTCGTAGGTGCCGATGGTCAGCACGTCGTACTGACCGCCCTGCGTGGCGATGTCGGTGGTGACCCGCTGGCGCAGCACGTTCTCCTCGAGCGTCACCCACTCCAGTTCGATGTCCGGGTGCTTTTCGGTGAAGTCGTCCGTCAGCCCCTGCATGCGGATCATGTCGCCATTGTTGACGGTGGCGATGGTCACGGTGGTCTGCGCAGAAGCCGCGGTGGCGAGGCCCATGGCCAGCGCGCTCACGACAAGCGGCGAAAATCTCATCTCAGTCCTCCCAGCTCATAAGCGAGCATTTGCTTTGAACGTGGGCAATTACTCACCACTGGCGCGATAAAGTCAAGGGGCGCTTGCAGCAGCCGTGAGCAGCGCCTGCCGCGAGCGGATCACCTCCGCGGGCCAGAAGTTCATGGAAATGTGACAGACTTACGCGGTCAGCAGGCGCTCGGCCGTATGTTCATCTGTGATCAGACCGTTGATCAGCCGCCGGTTGAGGGCTGCCCTGATGCCCGGCAGCTTGCGCTCGCCTTTCGCCAACGCCACCACCAGCGAGCGCTCCCGCGAGGGCATCGGCGCGCTCGCCACCCGGTCATTGGTCAGCCCCTCGACCAGACGCCCCTCGGCATCGAAGGCCCAGCCGACGATCTCGCCGATCGCCCCTGCCTTCTGCAGCGCCTTCAGTTCCGCCTCGCTGATGAAGCCGTCAAGGAAGAGCGGCGCCTCCGGTCCAAGGTCGCCGATGCCGACAAAGGTCACGTCGGCCGCCGCCGCCAGCCCCAGCGTGTCCTGGATCATGGGCTGCTCGAGCAGCGTTTCGCGCTCCGCCGCCGACGACGCAATCACCGGCAAAGGCATTGGAAACGCTCGTGCTTTTACCGAGTCGGCGAGATTGAATATCACGTTATAATAGGCGGCGGAGCCGTCTGGGGCGATCGAGCCGGTGAGCGAGACGATCTTGTGCTGCGGGCACTCCATGGCCGGCAGCTGCTCGATCGCCGCCTTGAGCGTGCGCCCGGTGCCGATCGCCATGATGATCGGGTCGCTCCCCCGCAGCCGCCGCTCGATCTCGGCCGCCGCCGCCTCGGCGATCCCCATTACGGTGGAGTCGGAACCCGGATCCGTCGGCACCACCTCCACCAGGTCCAGCGCATAGCGCCGCCGTAGCGCTTCCGCGAGCTCCATGCAGCGCCCGATCGGATGCTCCAGCCGCACCCGGATCAGCCCCTCGCTGACCGAGAGCGAGACCAGCCGCTGCGCCGTCTGCCGCGACACCCCGAGCTTGCGCGCCACCTCCTCCTGATTGTTCCCCGCCACATAATACAGCCACCCCGCCCGCGCCGCATCATCGAGTCGAGACCCCGCCTGTTCCTGCCTTGGTGCCATCGGTCTACCTGTTCTGTGCGGGCACATACTTCAACAATGGGCGATTGCTCGCAAGAACCCATGTCCAATCCCGCCGCCGCACCCCTTAACACTCGTTAACGCAATTCCGGCACTATGTCCCGATGATCACTCCGGTTCCCAGTCCCCAGGCACCACCGACGCAACAGGACGCCGCAGCGGCTCAGGCTGCGGTTGCCGCGGTGCGGGCAAAGCTGCTGGCCCTTACCTTGCAAGCGGGCCAGGTCCTGGAGGCGAAGGTCCTCGGGCCGGCACCGGGCGGGCTCACCCGGCTCGCCCTGGGCGGTCAGACGATCACGGTCGCCCTTCCGGCTCCACTTCCTGCGGGGACGCTGATGCAGGCGCAGCTGCAACTCGCCCCGGACAGTCGACAGCCGCTGCTGGTACTCAGTCCGGTCGCTGGCGGCTCCCCACAACCGGCCCCCGCGCCGCAACCGGCGGCCGGACCAGCACCGCCATCCGCATCGCCGCCATCCACAGCACCGGCACCCGCAGCACCGCCGCCAAGTGCCATTCCAGGCGTGACGCTACCAGCGGCGGGCACACCGCCGGTGCCCCTTCCCCTTCCCCTCCCCCACACCGCCGTGGTCGTCCCGCTCGCGGCGTCACCATCGGGAGCGCGCGGTATATCGCCGATGCCGACCCCGGGCGGCGTCAGTGCCTTCCCTCCGCCCTCGACTGCGCTGGCACCCTCCGCTCCATCGCCGGCGCCGACTCCCTTAGCACCCGCCGCGACCACGGCCACCAACGCCGCAGCGAGCCTGAACGTCGCGCCAGCACCAGCGCCGACGATCCCCGCGCTTGCACTGCCAGCCGCCATCCTCGCCCCATCGTCGCTGCCAACGCCCGCTCCCGGCGCGCCGCCCGCCACCACCCCCCCGTCGCCAGCCCCGACATCCGCGGCGGTGCCGGCCAGCCCCACCGTCGCGACACTGCCTGCCCCCGCCATCCGTGCGGGTCCAACTCCGGCCAGCGCTAGGCCTGCCAGCCCTCCGACCGTCGGTCCGGCACCGGCACAAATCGCCAGGCCGACGGCGGCCCAGGCGCACCGGACCCTGCTGCCTTTGCCGCCGGTCGCCGCTACCCAGGCACCGCCGGTCGGCAGCGCCGCCAGCGTCGCCCTCGGCCAGGCAACCCAAGCCGCCGCTAGACAGGACAGCATTGCCCCCCTGTTGCAGAACCTTGGGGCGTTGCAGGGCCGCATGGCGTCGTTTCCGCGTCCCGTCGTCGAGGCTGCGCTGCGCCTGCTCGCTGGGCGCCTGGCCGTCGGCAAGACCGCTCCCGACCCAGCGCAGCTAAAGCAGGCGATCCTAAGATCCGGTGTGCTGACCAGCGGTCCGGCCGCTACGGGGACGGTGGCCACCGACCTGCGCACCGGGCTTCTGCAGCTGCGGAGCGCCCTGCTCGGCTTCCTCGGTGCCGAGATCGCACCGGTCGCAGCCGTCACCCGACGCCCTCCGCCCCCTACCCGTGACTCCCAGCCCCGCGGTTTCCGGGCCGAGCCGGCATCGTTGCCCGACACCGCCACGCCGAAGGAGGCAGGCCGCACCCTCCTCCAACAGACCGAGGCTGCACTATCCCGCATTCGCCTGCTGCAGCTCGCATCGTTGCCGCAGGATGCCGCCCGGGCCGGCGCTCCGTCAGCCGCTGACTGGACACTGGAGGTGCCGATGCTACTGGGCAACGAACTCGCCATCGCGCAGCTGCGTATCGCCGGCGACGGCCGCCACCGCACGGCCAAGCGCGACCGCGAATGGCGCCTGCAGTTCTCCGTAAACTTCTCCATCCTCGGCGAGGTCGGGGCCCAGATCGGCTTCCGCGACCGCCGTACGAGCATCGCGCTCTGGGCGGAAGAGCCGGCAACGGCATCGGCGCTCGAGGCCCTGCTGCCGGACTTGGGCACCGCCCTTGCCGACAGGGGGCTCGAGGTCGGCAGTCTGCGGGTCGGCCGCCGTTCTCCCGCGACCCGCCAACCGCGGACGGGACAGCTTCTGGATGGCGTGCGATGACCGACGAAGCCAAGCCACGAAAGCTGGCCGTCGCCCTGGAGTATGAGCGCGGCAGCCGCGAGGCGCCGAGGGTCACCGCCAAGGGCTATGGGTTGGTCGCTGATGCCATCATTGCCCTCGCCGGCGAGAACGACATTGTGATCGACGCCGATCCGGTGCTGGCTGAGGCCCTGAGCGGGCTTGATCTCGACCAGACAGTGCCGGTGGAACTGTTCGAGGCGGTGGCCGAAGTGATCGGCTTCGTGCTGCGGACCCGGGACCAAATGCAGGCCTCCTCAGGCGGCGTCGTAGCTGACGCTGAACCTCAGCTCTGAGCCGCCGCCGAACGCCGCGTCGGAAACGGGCGTGGTGACACCGCCACTTATCTGGTGCAGCGTGAGCTGGTCGCTCCCGCCGCCCAGCAGCCCGGACACTGCTCCGCTGATACCTGTCAGCCCGCCGATCCAGCCAATACTGGCAGCAGCCGCCACATTGCCCGCTATCGCGGCATGGGGCAGGCCGGTTATGGCGACGGCACCGCTTGAGCTGCCCTTGCTGGTCAGCACCAGGGTTCCGCTCACGACGCAGAGGCGCCCCACCTTGGTGAAGCGACCGCTCGTCCCCACCCCGTAGGTGACGCCCACAGCACCGCCGCCAAAGGCGATGCCGGGCGTCCAGGAGCCCTCCTCATAGTCGTCGAGAATGTGCGGATCCGCCGCCGGGTGGGCAGTGGCGGGGAAAGCCAGTTGCCCCTGTGGCAGATGAACCAGCCCGCCTCCCCCGCCAATCACCAGCGCCTCCAGCCAGGCGCTGCCATCGGGCGACACCTTGACGTGGAAGTCGTCGTCTCCCGCCAACCCGAACTCTGCCCGTCCGGAGAACCCGGTCTGGAACACCAGGCTGCCGGTGTCGCCGGCTCCCGCTTTGTTGAGCGTCAGTCGATGCCCACCGCCGTCATGATTGAACAGACTGCCACCAGCGGCGACGGTGAATCGATTGTAGAGGTCGGCGGCGGCGTTGATGCCGAAGCTGGCGATGCTGCTGCCGCCATTGCTGGCAAAGCTGGTCCAGCCGGCAGGCGTGAACACCGCGACCTCCGCAACGTCCGCGACGAAGCACAGCCAGCCTGTCCCCGCAGCGCGGAAGCTCCAGCTGCCGTCGATCCAGGAAGCAAGCTCCTGCTCGTGGCCGGCCCAGACGCCACCAGCGCCAGCAGCGATGATGTAGCTGTCGCCTTCCGCCGGCGCGGCGGGTGGAGTGGCGAGGCTGCGGCTCAGCACCGCCGACTGCACCAGCAGGTCGAGCAGCCGCATGGCCTCGTTGTAGGTGACTTGCTTTTGCGCCTGTTGCGGGGCGATGTAGGGAAGGTGCAGTCGGGGAGTGGTGTCCATCGGCCAATTTCCTGTTGCCAGTGCTGCACCAGATTCTAATCGCCCCCGGACCCGCGGGGATAAGTTACTTCTTTAAGGACCTCATGACCCGCACCATTGACGAACTCGACACTCCTTGCGTGCTCATCGACAGTGCCCGCGTAGACGCCAACCTGCAGCGCGCCCAGGCCCATGCCGATGCCAACGGCTACGCGCTCCGGCCGCACATCAAGACCCACAAGCTGCCGCGACTGGCGCTGCGGCAGGTGGAACTGGGCGCAGTCGGCATCACGGTGCAGAAGCTGGGCGAAGCCGAGGTTATGGCCGCTGCCGGGCTTGATGACATCTTCATGCCCTACAACATCATCGGCGCAGCGAAGCTGCAGCGGCTGCGGGCACTGAACGACAGCATCACCATCGCGGTCACGGCCGACAGTCCCGAGACCGTTGCCGGCTATGCCGAAACCTTCGCGACCGGCCGCCCGCTGACGGTGCTGGTGGAATGCGACACCGGCGGCGGACGCTGCGGCGTGCAGTCGGCGGAGCAGGCTCTGGCGCTCGCCCGCCAGATCGACATGGCCGCAGGGCTCCGCTTCGGCGGCCTCATGACCTACCCACCCCTGCACGGCCGCGAGCGCAGCGAAACCTGGCTGCGGGAGGCGCAGGCTCTGCTCGAGCAGTCCGGCCTCCCGGTGCCGGTGATCTCAAGTGGCAACAGTCCCGATATGTGGGAGACGGCTCCCACCATCGTGACCGAGCGCCGGCCGGGAACCTACGTCTATTTCGACCGCTTCCAGGTGCAGCAGGGTGCCGCAAGCTGGGATGACTGCGCCCTTACCGTGCTGGCGACGGTGGTCAGCCGCCCGACCCCGACGCGGGTGGTGGTGGACGCCGGTTCCAAAGCCCTCACCTCCGACCTTTTGGGCCTGGAGGGCCACGGCCTCGTCGCTGGTACGGATCTGGTGCTCCGCGCCCTTTCCGAGGAGCACGGCGTGATTGAAATGGCCGAAGCCTCCGACACCCCGCGCATAGGGGATCGTCTGCGGATCATTCCCAACCACGCCTGCGTGGTCTCCAACCTGTTCGACGTCGTGCACTTCCTTCACCCCGATGCCAGCGTCGAACCCGTCGAGGTGGCCGCCCGGGGCAGAGTCGCCTGATGGCAGCGGAGACGAGGCAAGGTTACCTGCTCGAGAGCTTGTGGAAACCCGGTGACGGCACCGGCGGGACTTATGGCCTCACCCTCGGCAACCACACGCGGCAGGTTCTGCGGGATTTCCGCCTTGTCGTCTCCGGGCCCCTCCGCATCGCCGATGGCGCAGCCGTCACCGGCGGCTTTGTCTCAACGACCCTCTCGAACCATTGCGAGCTCGCACCCGAGGCTGGCCTCGTGCTGCAGCCGGGCGGCAGCTGGCGCATCGAAATAGAGGCCCTGGAATGGCCGCTGCATCACTGGACCGAGGGCACGTCCGGCGCCTACGTCATCCACGCGGATGGGGCCAGCACGCCGGCCTTCACGCTGCCGACCCGTTTGGCCGGCAGCAGCGAACCGCTCCGCCTCGGTACCATGAGCTTGGTCGGCGCTGTAGAACAAGGCGCTCTTTCGGTCATCCCCTGGCCGCGCCAGGTCGACGTCAGCGGCCGGCGGACGCCTCCAGCGGGACTCGCTATCGAAGCAGCGGATGCCGACGCCGCGGCGGCAGTCGATGGGTTCGGCGTCCTTTCGCGGTTGCTGTTCCCCGGCGAGGGGCTTGTGCGACAAGCCGCGGAAGGGGGCTTGCCGGTGCGCTGCAGCACCGATCGCGGCCTTGCCTCTGAAAACTACGTCATCGAGTTCCAGCGGGACGGAGTTACCGTTTCGGGTGCGCAAGACGGTCTGTTCCACGGTCTCGTCACGCTGGGCCAGATCCTGCGCGGCGCCCGGCTGCGGCCGCACCAACTCGCCTTCCCGACCACCGGTCGCATCGCCGATGCGCCGGTGCACGGCTTCCGCGGCTGCCATCTCGATGCCGCCCGCCGCTTCTATGGCCCCGACGAGATCAGACGCTTCCTCGCGATCCTCGCCTGGAACAAGCTCAACGTCTTCCACTGGCACCTCTCGGACGACGAGGCTTGGCGGGTGGAGATCGATGGTTATCCCGAACTGGTGCGCACCGGCGCCTGGCGCGGCCACGGCCTGCCGGTGCCGCCGCTGCTGGGTTCGGGGCCCGAACCGGAGGGCGGCAGTTACAGCAAGCACGCGATCCGGAGCATTGTCGGCCTCGCCACCGATCTCGGCATCGAAGTCGTTCCGGAGATCGATGTTCCCGGCCATTGCTACGCCCTGCTGAAGGCGCTGCCGCAGCTCCGCGATCCCGCCGAAACCGGCACCTACCGCTCCATTCAGGGCTTCCCCAATAACTGCCTCAACCCGGCGGTGGAAGCGACCTACCCGATCCTCGAATCCATATTCGGGGAACTGTTTGAGCTTTTCCCATCGCCCCGTTTCCACCTCGGGGCCGACGAGGTGCCGGAAGACGCCTGGCGTGGCTCGCCGCTCGCGCAGGACCTGCTCCGGACTCTCGGGGGCGGCGGCGCCGAGCGGCTGCAGGCGCATTTCCTGTCGCGCCTGCACGCATTCCTCGCGGCCAACGGCAGAACCGCCGGCGCCTGGGAGGAGGCCGCCGCGGGCGGTGGCATCGGCAGGAGCCGCAGCTATCTCGTCGGCTGGCGGACTGCGGCCGCAGCCCGTGACTTGGCCGCGGCGGGATACCAGGTGGTGATGGCGCCGGCCCAAGCCTACTACCTCGACATGGCGGCAAGCGCCGATTGGTGGGAGTGCGGCGCCGGCTGGGCCGGCTTTTCGTCACCCCAGACCACCTATGAGTTCCAACCGGGGCAGGGCTGGAGCGACGGGGAACGCGCCAATCTCCTTGGCATTCAGGCCTGTATCTGGTCGGAGCCGATGTCGCGTCCGGCGGTCTTCGACCGGCTGGTGTTTCCCCGCCTGTCGGCGATCGCGGAGACGGCGTGGAGCACCCCCGAAAATCGGGACTATCGGCGCTTTGCCGGGCTCGCGGGGCTGATGCCCAATCTCTACGGCCAATATGAGGAGCTGCTGCGGTGAGCGATCTGCTGGTCCGCCTCTACGACCTTCCCGAGTTCGCGAGCGAGGCCCGCGTCGCCGCTGCCGGCATCGAAGTCCGCCGGGCGCTTCCACCGGAGCGGGATCTCGTACTCGCTTGGATTGGCAGGCATTTTTATCGCCCCTGGGTCGCGGAAGCGGCGCTTGCGATGTCCGGCCACCCGGTCACCTGCTGGATCGCCGTAAGGGGTGAACGCCTGCTCGGGTTTGCCTGTCACGATGCGACGGCGAAGGGGTTTTTCGGCCCCACGGGGGTCGATGAAGCGGCCCGTGGACAGGGGATCGGCGAGGCGCTGCTGAGCAGAACTCTGCGTGGAATGCGGGAGGCGGGCTACGCTTATGCTGTGATCGGTGCGCCGGGGCCCATGAAATTCTACCAGCGGCGGCTCGACGCGATGGAGATCCCGGGGTCCCAGCCCGGACTTTACCGGGGCATGCTGCGCGAACCTTGACGACAGGAAAAAGGCGGGATCGCTCCCGCCTCTTCTTCGATTGCGATTTTCGCTCCGGCTAGAGCAGAAACACGATGAGCAGGACGAGGATGAGTGGCACCCCCATCAGCCAGAGTAAAAGTCCCATGAACATGATCGTCTCCTTTCGGCTGCGGTCCCGTGACCGGGAGCAGCGCTAGAACCGCCGGAACATCTCGGCAAACACGGTACCGTTGTCGCGGTGCTGTCCACCCTTCTGGGCCGCCCAATAGGCACCGATGGCGCTGACCAGCAGGGCCGCGGCGGTGAGGAAGGCAGCGAGGACGCCGGTGATGCGCGCCGTCTCGGCGGCATCTTCTGCCTCGGTCCTGACCGTTTCGACATTGGCTTGCACCTGATCGACCCGGGCAGCCGCTTCCTCCTCGGTCATTGCCGTCTCGGCGGCAACCAGCTGGACCAGCCGTGCCCGATCCTCATCCGGCCATTCGCCGGAGACGGCGTTGCGGGCGAGGATACGTCCTGCTTCGGCCCGTGCTGCGTCGCTCACCTCGACGGTCGTGACCGTAACCGGCGCAGCGGGGCGGACCGGACTGGTGATGGTCGGCGTGGTCGCAACGGGATCGGCTGTCGGCTCGGGCGCCTCGGCTGCCGGCGCTTCGGCGGCGGCCTCGGTGGTTGTCGCCGGGCGGAACAGGGTGTCGACGAAATACGCCGTGGGGTCCTGGTCCTCGGCAACACTGCCGGCGACGTCGGCGGCGGCTGAGGTTGCCGTCGATGCTGCAGCGCCTATCATGTTCACGGCCGAGCCGAGGCCGGAGGAGGCGATTAACACTCCGAGCAGCAACGCGCCGCCCCACATCACGAAGCCGTGCATGCCGTCACGCACGTCAACCTCGTGTTCGGTGGCATCGCCATGCCGGCGGCGCATGCGGCCGGTGAGGTAACCACCGGCCATGAAGCTGGAGACCTGTACCCAGATCAGCCAGATGCCGGCGGCGATGGCAAGCCAAACCGGCGAGACGCCCTCACCCGGTTCGAAGCTGGTGAACGAGAGACCAACGGCGGCGCCGAACGTCAGCAGCAATATGGAAATCGCCGCAGCGACGACAATGCCGGCGATGATTGCCGGCCAGTCCATGTAACTCGTCTTGTCGTCGGAGGCGACGACGGCAACGTCGACAGAATTATCGGTCATGTGAGTTCTCCTGAGAGGTCAAAGCGACGACGAGATCAACTTCAGCTCAGACCGAGGAAGGAGAGGATCGCGAGAACGATCACGACGAGACCGACGAGGTAGATGATGGAAGACATGTTGAAAGCCCTTCTGACGCATCTGAATGCGAACAAAACTGCGTGAACGGGACTTTGGTTGCGTACGTGCACAATAAATATGCAGCGGCGACAAGAGCGTGACGCAGATACCAAAAGGGCGGGGGAGACCCCCCGCCCTTCGTTGCACTGCTTCCGAGCTGTCTCAGAGCTGGTCGGTGATCTCGTGCGTGAAGGCGCCTTCCGGCTCCTTGGTGATCGCCGGGTTGTCGGGCGACACCGCCGACAGCAGCGTCTGCACCGTCTGCTCGTAGTCGGCCTCGTCCAGTGTCCCGTCCGAGCCCTCGGTGAGCTTGTTGATCTCGCTGATCATGTACTGCTGGTGCTCGAGCGTCTGGGCGCCGGTCTCGTCATTCTCGATGACGATCTCCGCCGCCTCTTCCGGGTTCTCGCGGGCATATTCCCAGCCCTTCATCGAGGCCCGCACGAAGCGCACCATCTTATCGACGAAGGCCGGGTCCTCGAGATCCTCCTCGAGCACGTAGAGCCCGTCCTCGAGCATGCCGACGCCCTGGTCGCGATAGTTGAAGACCACGAGTTCGTCCTCGCTGAAGCCCGCGTCCAGCACCTGGCCATATTCGTTATAGGTCATGGTCGAGATGCAGTCCGCCTGCTTCTGCACCAGGGGGTCGACGTTGAAGCCCTGCTTCAGCACCTCGACACCCTCTTCGCTGCCATCCGTCGGCAGCCCGAGCTTCGCCATCCACGCATAGAACGGGTACTCGTTGCCGAAGAACCAGACGCCGAGCGTCCGACCGGCGAAGTCCTCGGGCGATTCGACGCCCGTCTCCTTGAGGCAGGTCAGCAGCAGCCCCGAGGACTTGAACGGCTGGGCGATATTGACCAGCGGCACGCCGCGCTCGCGGGCCGCCAGCGCCGCCGCCATCCAGGTGGTGATGACGTCGGCGCCGCCGCCCGCAATCACCTGCTCGGGCGCGATGTCGGGCCCGCCGGGCTTGATCTCGACCTCGAGGTTCTCTTCCTCGTAGAAACCCTTGTCCTTGGCGACGAAATAGCCGGCGAACTGCGCCTGGGTTACCCATTTCAGCTGCAGCGTCACCTTGTCCTGGGCCCAGGCCCCACCTGCCGCCGCAAGCGTCATGGCGCCTGCCAGCAGCGAAACCATCAGTTTCTTCATTTCCCTACATGTCTCCCTGTTACGCCCGTCCGGAACGGACGGACGGATGCCAAAAGGTGACCGCCCGCTCGACGAGGACCACCACTCCATAGAACAGAGACCCCGCAAGCGCGGCCACCGCGATCTCTGCCCACACCATGTCGACGTTCATCCTGCCGACCTCGGTTGATATCCGGAACCCCATCCCGACGATGGGTGTCCCGAAGAATTCCGCCACGATTGCGCCGATCAGCGCCAGTGTCGAGTTGATCTTCAGCGCATTGAAGATGAAGGGGGCCGCCGCCGGCAGCCGCAGCTTGAACAGCGTCTGCCAGTAGGAGGCGGCATAGGTGCGCATCATGTCGCGCTCCATGGCGCCGGAGGCGTTCAGTCCGGCGACGGTGTTCACCAGCATCGGGAAGAAGGTCATGACCACCACCACGGCCGCCTTGGAGGGCCAGTCGAAGCCGAACCACATCACCATGATCGGCGCGATGCCGATGATCGGCAGTGCCGACACAAAGCTGCCGAGCGGCAGCAGACCGCGCTTCAGGAAGGGCGAGCGGTCGATGGCGATGGCGACAAGGAACCCGGACCCGCAACCGAGCACATAGCCGGCAAGCACGGCCTTCAGGAAGGTCTGCTGGAAGTCGGCCCAGAGCGTCGGGATGCTGGAGATGATACGCGCCCAGATGCTGGAGGGCGGCGGCAGCAACACCGAGGGTACGCCGCCGCCCCGCGTCACCGTCTCCCAGACCACGAGGATGGCCGCACCGAACAGCAGCGGCACCAGCAGTCCGAAGACCCGGCTGTCGGCTTCACCCGAGCGCATCGCCCGCGTCAGCCGCTCGACGAACAGCCAGGCGAATACCCAGCTCGCGGCCAGCGCCAGCCAGTAAGTGGCCGGTGCCGGTGGCGCCATCTCTGGCAGCGCCAGCAGCAGCACCACGGCGCCGAGAGCGGCCAGCGCGCCGTCCAGCCAGATGCTCCATGATAGCCGGAAGCGCAGGGCGGAGACCACGCCGAGCGCCAGGAAGAGCAGCACCGGCAGTGGCACGCCTCCCTCCGGCAACAGGGCCGCGAGGACCCCGGCGCCGCTGAGGCCAAGCGCCAGAAGGGCGAGGGCCTGTTGCAGCGGGCTCACGCGCGGACCCCCATCCGGCGGTTGACGCCCCGCTCCACCAGCCCCACCGAGATTACCAGCAGTGCCGCCAGCGTTGCCGCCGCGAAAAGCGCCGACCAGATCTGCACCGTCTGTCCGTAATAAGACCCAGCCAGCAGCCGCGCCCCATAGCCGCCGGCAGCGCCGGCCGGCAGTTCGGCGACGATCGCGCCGACGAGGCTCGCCGCCACCCCGACCTTCATCGAGGTGAAGAGGAACGGCATCGAGTTCGGCCAGCGCAGCTTCCAGAAGGTCTGCGCCGCCGAAGCGTTATAGGTGTGCATGAGGTCGAGCTGCAGCTGCTCCGGCGAGCGCAGCCCCTTCACCATCCCCACCGCCACCGGGAAGAAGCTGAGATAGGTGGAAATCAGTGCTTTCGGGATCAGCCCGGAGATGCCGGCGGCGTTGAGCACCACGATCACCATCGGGGCGATGGCGAGGATGGGGATGGTCTGGCTGGCAATCAGCCAGGGCATCAGCGTCCGGTCCGAGGCGGCGTTGTGGACGATGGCGACGGCGAGCCCGATGCCGAGCAGCGTCCCCATGACGAAGCCGAGCAGCGTCGAGGAGAGCGTGATCCAGCCGTGATAGACGAGGCTGCGCTTCGAGGTCGGGGCGGTGTCCACGGTGGTCGCCCAGAGCTCGACCAGCACCTGGTGCGGCGAGGGCAGCACCGGCCGCTCCTGGCTCCAGGTAGCGAGCACGAAGTCGGCCCAGCTCCAGTCGGTGACGTCGCCGCGCTCGTAGATCGAGAGCTGCCACGGCGCGTTGAGCCAGATGGCGGCGAGGTACCAGATGCAGACCAGCACTGCGAGCACGATCAGGACGGGAATGGTGTTGCCCTCGCGGAACGCCCTGATCACGCGTGTTCCTCGTAGGAATGCCCGGCCCGCAGGCCCTCGCGAACCCGGTGGGCGATGGCGAGGAATTCCGGCGTCTCGCGGATCTCCAGCGGCCGCTCGGCGGGCAGCGTCGACTCGATGACGTCGGTGACCCGGCCGGGGCGCGGGCTCATCACCACGATCTTGGTCGAGAGATAGACGGCCTCCGGGATCGAATGGGTGACGAAGGCGATAGTCTTCTGCGTCGCCGCCCAGAGCTTCAGCAGCTCCGAATTGAGGTGGTCGCGGACGATCTCGTCAAGCGCGCCGAACGGCTCGTCCATCAGCAGGAGGTCGGCATCGAAGGTCAGGGCCCGCGCGATCGAGGCCCGTTGTTGCATGCCTCCGGAGAGCTGCCAGGGAAACTTCTTCTCGAAGCCGCTGAGATTGACCAGCTCCAGAGTCCGCTGGATGCGCTGCCTACGCTCCGCTGCCGCGTGCCCCATCACCTCGAGCGGCAGCGCCACGTTCTGCTCAATATTGCGCCATGGGAACAGGGCCGGCGCCTGGAACACGTAGCCGTAGCTCCGCTGTCGCCGTGCCTCCTGCGGGCTGACCCCATTGACGAGGATCTCGCCCTCGGTCGGCTGCTCGAGATCGGCGACCACCCTAAGGAAGGTGGTCTTGCCGCAGCCCGAGGGGCCGATGAAGGAGACGAACTCGCCCTTGCCGATCGTCAGGTCGACATTGCTCAGCGCCCGCACATCGCCGTCCGCGGTGTGGAAGGTGAGGCCGAGGCCTTTGGCCGAGACGACGGCCGTCACCGGGCCCCCCTCATCCGGCGCTGCGCGCCACCTTCTCCCACGGAGGGGAGAAGGGACCCGACTGAAGCTTCTCGGCTCTGTCGCCCTCTCCCCTCCGTGGGAGAGGGTGCCCGAAGGGCGGGTGAGGGGGGCTTTCGGGAGGCACGGGAATTCAACGCGCTCACACCCCCGTCGCCGGAATGCCGCTGCGCTGCACGGCGCGCGGGGCGGTGATTTCTTTCCAGGTGGAGAGCGCCCGGTTGACGGGGTTTCTCGGCTCGCGCGCAACGAACTGCCCGTGTCCCTGCTCGGCCTGCACCGCGTCCTCGGTGACCGACACCTTGCCGCGGGTCATGACGAAGCGCGGCAGGCCCTCGACCTCGATGCCCTCGAAGACATTGTAGTCGATGGCCGACTGCTGCTTGTCAGCAGAGATCGTTTTCTTCCGCTTCGGGTCCCAGACCACGATGTCGGCGTCGGCGCCGACCAGGATCGCGCCCTTCTTCGGATAGAGGTTGAGGATCTTGGCGATGTTGGTGGAGGTCACGGCCACGAACTCGTTCATGGTCAGCCGCCCGGTGTTGACGCCGCGCGTCCACAGCACCGGCATGCGATCCTCGAGCCCGCCGGTGCCGTTGGGGATCTTGGCGAAGTTGCCGACGCCGTTGCGCTTCTGCTCCGTGGTGAAGGCGCAATGGTCGGTCGCCACCACCTGCAGCGACCCGGCCTGCAGCCCGGCCCAGAGCGAATCCTGGTGCTGCTTGTTGCGGAAGGGCGGGCTCATCACCCGGCGTGCGGCATAGTCCCAGTCGGTGTTGAAATACTCGTTCTCGTCCAGCACCAGATGCTGGATCAGCGGCTCGCCAAAAACCCGCTTGCCCTGCTGCCGGGCGCGGCGGATGGCCTCGTGCGCCTGCTCGCAGCTCACATGCACCACATAGAGCGGCACGCCCGCCATGTCGGCGATCATGATCGCGCGGTTGGTGGCCTCGCCCTCGACCTCCGGCGGCCGCGAATAGGCATGGCCCTCGGGGCCGTTATTGCCTTCGGCAAGCAGCTTCGCGGTCAGCTGCGCGACCACGTCGCCGTTCTCGGCGTGCACCAGCGGCAGCGCCCCGAGCTCGGCACAGCGCGAGAACGACGAGTACATCTCGTCGTCGTCGACCATCAGCGCGCCCTTGTAGGCCATGAAGTGCTTGAACGAGGTGATGCCGCGGTCGACGACATCGGCCATCTCGTTGAACACCTGCTCGCCCCACCAAGTGATCGCCATGTGAAACGAGAAGTCGCAGCTCGCCCTGCTGGTCTTGTTGTCCCACATCGAGAGTGCCTCGAGCAGACTCTGCTGCGGGCTCGGCAGGCAGAAATCTACCACCATGGTGGTGCCCCCGCTCAGCGCCGCGCGGGTGCCGCTCTCGAAGTCGTCGCTCGAATAGGTGCCCATGAACGGCATCTCGAGATGCGTGTGCGGGTCGATCCCGCCCGGCATCACGTAGCAGCCGCTCGCGTCGAGGGTTTCGCCGCCCGAGAGGTTCTGCCCGATCTCGGTGATCCGGCCGTTTTCGATGCGGACATCTGCTTCGTAGCTCAGGTCCGCGGTGACGACGGTGCCGCCCTTGATGATGGTCATGGTCTACTCCCCATTGCGTCGGCCTGCACCACCTCTCCCTCGGGGGAGAGGTCGGGCCTCGCGAAGCGAAGTCCGGGTGAGGGGGCCTTTTCAAGTTCTGCCGTGATGGCGGTCAGGACACAGTCCATGTTGCCCATCACGTCGTTGTTCCAGAACCGGATCACCTTGTAGCCGTGCTCGGCAATGGCCTCCGTCCGGAGCTGGTCATATGAGGCGGCCGCGTCGTCGGCATGCTGCCCCCCATCGAGCTCGGCGACGAGATCGGCCTCGCCGCAGGCGAAGTCGGCGATGTAGCGGCCGATGGGTTGCTGGCGGACGAACTTGAAGCCACGGAGGCGTCGGTCGCGCAGACGGGACCAGAGCTTGCGCTCGGCTTCGCTCATGCTGGCGCGCAGCCTGCGGGCCGCAGCGGCAGCGAATCTGGTCTTCAGGGCACTCATATACAGGCCCCCTCACCCGGCGCTGTGCGCCGACATCTCACCCAAGGGAGAGGTGATCCGTGCCCTCCCCTCATTCCCCGAACTCCTTCTGCGATCGTGGGGCCTCGGCGAGCTGCCGGTCGAGCGTCTCCCGGTAGCGCGTGCAGCCGCGCATGAATTGCGGCCATTCCGGCACGATCAGCCCGCCCGGCGGCGAATCCGGCAGCAGCGCCCACATGTCGGGATGGTGCCAGCAGAGCTCGTGCATGCTGGTGTCGCGGTGGGTGCGGATGGCGGCGCGCATGGCTTTCGCGGCCGCCAGCAGTTCGGCCTGGCTCATGCGGTCGAGGTCCTGGTCGAGGTCGGCCATTTATGCCGGCCCCACCGTCGTCGGCGTCCGCTCAGACCTCGATGAGATCGAGCCGCTTCTCGATGCGCAGTACGCGCTCGTCGAGGCGATCCAGCCGGTTGGAGAGGCTGGCATATTGCTGTTCGAGGATGCCGAGGCGGCCCTTGATTTCGCGCAGGTCTTCGGAGTGCCGACCTTGCGTGGCGCGGATGGCGCGCAGGTGCTCGAGGATGAGTCTCTCGGTCGACACGGCGCTGGCTCCGGCAGCAATGCCCGTTCGCGATATAGGCTTCGGCGCCTCACGCGACGATCTCCGCAGTTTCCACAACGGCGTGGAACAGCACGTCGGCACCGGCCGTCGCCCATTCCTTGGAGATGTCCTCGGCCTCGTTGTGGCTGAGCCCGTCGACGCAGGGGCACATCACCATGGCGGTCGGCGCCACCCGGTTGATCCAGCAGGCGTCGTGCCCGGCGCCCGAAACGATGTCGCGGTGCGAGTAGCCGAGCCGCTCCGCCGCGTCGCGCACCGCCTTCACGCAGGTCTCGTCGAAGGCCGGCGGGTCGAACTGGCCGGCGATCGTGCTCTCGAACGAACAGCCCAGCGCCTCGCAGATCGCCGGCGCCTTCTCCTCAAGCTCGGCGACCATCGCCTGCAGCGTCTCCAGCACGTGGCTGCGGAAGTCGATGGTGAACACCACCTTGCCGGGGATGATGTTGCGCGAATTCGGATAGACGTCGATCTGCCCGATGGCGCCGACCGCATTGGGCTGGTGCTTCATCGCGATCTCGTGCACCAGCTCGGTGATCTGCGCCAGCCCGCGTCCGGCGTTGCGCCGCATCTTCATCGGCGTCGAGCCGGTGTGGCTTTCCTTGCCGGTGACCGTGCACTCGATCCAGCGCAGCCCCTGGCCGTGGGTGACGACACCGATATCCTTGCCCTCGGCCTCGAGGATCGGCCCCTGCTCGATATGCAGCTCGAAGAAGGCGTGGATCCTGCGCTCCCCCACCTTCTCCTCGCCCTTCCAGCCGATGCGCTCGAGCTCGTCGCCGAAGCGCTTGCCCTCCTTGTCGCGCCGGTCATAAGCCCAGTCCTGCTCGAGCACCCCGGCGAACACCCCCGACGCCAGCATCGCCGGCGCGAACCGCGTGCCTTCCTCATTGGTCCAGTTGGTGACCACGATCGGCCGCCTGGTCTTGATGCCGAGGTCGTTCAGCGTCCGCACGATCTCGAGCCCGCCGAGAACCCCGAGCACGCCGTCATAGCGCCCCCCCGTCGGCTGCGTGTCGAGATGGCTGCCGACATAGACGGGATCGAGGTCGGGCTCGGTGCCCTCGCGGCGCGCGAACATCGTCCCCATCTGGTCGACGCCCAGCGCCAGCCCCGCCTCCTCGCACCAGCGCTTGAACAGGTGCCGGCCCTCACCGTCGGCATCGGTCAGCGTCTGCCGGTTGTTGCCGCCCGCCACACCTGGCCCGATCTCCGCCATCTCGTGGATGGCATCCCACAGCCGATCGCCGTTGATGCGGAGGTTTTCACCGGGTGCGGGCATGGATGCTCCTCTGCTATTTCATGCTCGGGAAGTGGAAGTCGGCGCCGGCGCGGATGCCGGCGGGCCAGCGCGTGGTCACCGTCTTCAGACGGGTGTAGAAATGCACGCCCTCGGGTCCGTAGATGGCGTGGGCGCCGAACAGCGAGCGCTTCCAGCCGCCGAAGGAGTGGTAGGCGACCGGCACCGGGATCGGCACGTTTACGCCGACCATGCCGACCTCGATCTTGTCGGCGAATTCGCGCGCCGCGTCGCCGTCGCGGGTGAAGATCGCCGTGCCGTTGGCGTATTCGTGGCCGTGGATGAGGTCGACGGCATCCTGGTAGCTCTTCGCGCGCACCACCGACAGCACCGGGCCGAAGATCTCCTCGCGGTAGATGCTCATCTCCGGCGTCACCTTGTCGAACAGCGTGCCGCCGAGATAGAAGCCGTCCTCGTAGCCCTGCAGCGAGAAGCCGCGGCCGTCGACCACCAGCTCCGCACCCGCCGCGACGCCGGCGTCGATATAGCCCGCGACCTTGTCGCGATGCGCCTTGCTGACCAGCGGCCCCATCTGCGCTTCCTTGTCGGTCGCCGGCCCGATCTTCAGGCTCTCGACCCGCGGCTTCAGCTTGGCGATCAGCGCATCCGCCGTCTCCTCGCCCACCGGCACCGCCACCGAGACCGCCATGCAGCGCTCGCCAGCCGAGCCGTAGCCGGCTCCCATCAGCGCGTCCGCCACCTGGTCCATGTCGGCGTCCGGCAGCACCACCATGTGGTTCTTGGCGCCGCCCAGCGCCTGCACGCGCTTTCCGGCCCTGGTGCCGCGCTGGTAGACATATTCTGCGATCGGGGTGGAGCCGACGAAGCTCACCGCCTTGATGTCGGGGTGGTCGAGGATGGCGTCGACCGCTTCCTTGTCGCCGTGAACGACATTGAACACGCCCTCCGGCAGCCCGGCATCCATGAACAGCTGCCAGGCGAGCATCGGGGCGCTGGGGTCGCGCTCCGAGGGCTTGAGGACGAAGGTGTTCCCGCAGGCGATGGCGATCGGATACATCCACATGGGCACCATCGCCGGGAAGTTGAACGGCGTGATGCCCGCCACCACGCCGAGCGGTTGGCGGTCGGAATAGGAATCGATGCTCGGCCCGACATTGCGCGAGTACTCGCCCTTCAGCAGCTGCGGGATGCCGCAGGCGAAGTCGACGCAGTCGATGCCGCGGGCCACCTCGCCCAGCGCATCGTCATGGACCTTGCCGTGCTCCTTAGAGATCTCGCGGGCGAGATCGTCGGCATGCCTGTCGAGCAGTTCCTTGAACCGGAACATCACCCGCGCCCGCTTCATCGGCGGCGTATTGGCCCAGGCAGGGAAGGCATTTTTGGCCGCGGCCACCGCGGCGTCCACCTCGTCCACCGTCGACAGCGGCAGGATCCCCGACTGCTCGCCGGTCGCCGGATTGAAGACGGGCTGCTTCCGCTCGCTGGCGCTGGTCGTCAGCCGGCCGCCGATCGCGTTCTGTAGGGTCTGCATCACTGGTCTCCGCCGCAGATAGATGAAACGTTCATTCTATTTTCGGAGCTATAGAACATACGTTCCATACTACTCAAGCGTCTTCAGGATTTCGGCAAGGGTGCCGACCAGCGTGTCGATGTGCGATTCCTCGACGATCAGCGGTGGCGACATGGCGATGATGTCGCCGGTGGTGCGGATCAGGATGCCGGCCTCGAAGGCCTTGACGAAGGCCGTGAAAGCCCGCTTCGTCGGCTGCCCCGCGATCGACTCCAGCTCGATGGCGCCCACCAGGCCGATGTTGCGCACATCGATCACGTGCGGCAGGCCCTTGAGGGAATGCAAGGCGTCCGCCCAGTAGGGGCCGAGTTCGACGCCGCGCGTCAGCAGCCCCTCTTCCTTGTAGGTCTCGAGCGTCGCAAGACCAGCCGCCGAGGCGATCGGGTTCCCCGAATAGGTATAGCCGTGCATGAACTCGATCACATGCTCCGGCCCCTGCATGAAGGCGTCGTGGATCTCGGGCGTCACCAGCACCGCCCCCATCGGGATGGTGCCGTTGGTGAGCCCCTTGGCGGTGACCATGATGTCCGGCGTGATCCCGAAATAATCCGCCGCGAACGGCGCACCCAGGCGCCCGAAGCCGGTGATTACCTCGTCGAAGATCAGGAGGATGCCGTGCTTCTTGGTGATGTCGCGGAGCTTCTGCAGGTAACCCTTGGGCGGGATCAGCACGCCGGTCGAGCCGGCTACCGGCTCGACGATCACCGCGGCGATGGTCGAGGGATCGTGCAGGGTGACGATGCGCTCGAGTTCGTCCGCCAGCTCCGCCCCATGCTCCGGCTCACCCTTGGTGAAGGCGTTGCGCTTGATGTCGTGCGTATGCGGCAAATGGTCGACGCCGGTGAGCAGCGTGCCGAACATCTTGCGGTTGGAGACGATGCCGCCGACCGAGATGCCGCCGAAATTGACTCCGTGATAGCCGCGCTCGCGGCCGATCAGCCGGAAGCGGCTGCCGTCGCCCTTCACCCGGTGATAGGCCAGCGCCACCTTCAGCGCCGTCTCCACCGACTCCGAGCCGGAATTGGTGAACAGCACATGCTCGAGCCCCTGCGGCGCGATGCCGACCAAGGCGTTTGCCAGCTCGAACGCCTTGGGATGCCCCATCTGGAAGGCCGGCGCGTAATCGAGTTCCGCTGCTTGGCTCTGGATCGCCTCGACGATCTTGGGCCGGCAGTGCCCGGCATTGACGCACCAGAGCCCGGCCGTGCCGTCCAGCACCTGCCGGCCATCGACGGTCGTGTAGTGCATGTCGTTGGCGCCGACGAACATGCGCGGCGCCTTCTTGAACTGGCGGTTGGCCGTGAACGGCATCCAGAAGGCGCTGAGGTCGTTCGGCGTCACGTTGCGGCGATCGGACAAGCTATCCCCCAAAAGTCTTTATTCGTTTGCGGTCAATGTCCCTTGACGGAAGTGCGCTTTGTCCAGAAATTTGACCAGTTGGAAAAAGGTTAGCACTCCCATCCCGCCGATCAAGGTGAAAATGCTGGACGAAGACCGGCCCAGGCGCCGCCCTCCTGCGGCCAAGCCGCGCAAGCCGCGGCCGCAGACCCGGATCCAGCGGGAGAAGCGCGACCTCATCCTCGAGGCGGCGCTCGACGTCTTCTCGCTGCACGGCTTCCGCGGCGCCACCATCGACCAGATCGCCGAGGCGGCGGGCATGAGCAAGCCCAATCTGCTTTATTATTTTCCGCGCAAGGAGGAAATCCACAAGCGCCTGATGGCCGGGATGCTGGACATCTGGCTGGCGCCGCTCAGGGAAATGGATTCCGATGGTGACCCGATCCCCGAGATCCGGTCCTACATCCGCCGCAAGCTGGAGATGAGCCGCGATTTTCCGCGTCAGAGCCGGCTCTTCGCCAACGAGATGCTGCAGGGGGCGCCCCGCATCATCGACATGCTGGAAGGCGACCTCAAGGCGCTAGTGGCCGAAAAGGCCAAGGTCATTACGGGCTGGATGGACGCCGGCAAGCTCCAGCGTGCCGACCCCTACCATTTGATCTTCGCCATCTGGGCGACCACCCAGCACTATGCCGATTTCGACGTGCAGGTGCGGGCGGTGCTCGGCCCCGGCCGCGGCGGCGAGGGACGTTTCGAGGACGCCGCCGCTTTCCTCGAGCAGCTGTTCATGCACGGCCTGAAGCCGAAGCAGAAAGCTTGAATTGCGAGGCTCTTGGCCGAACCCGCCTGGCGGCCGGACGTCTCGTGGTATCCTTCAGGCCGCCGCCTGCCGGTCGATCAGGTGCGGTGTGCGGAAGCCGACCGCCAGCCGATTCCAGACATTGATGAGGCTGATGGCGTAGCTGATGCTGACCACCTGCTCGGGGGTGAAATGGGCCGACAGCGCCTCGTAGGCCGCGTCGGGGGCCCGTGTCTCCGGCAACAGGGTCAGCGCCTCGGTCCAGCCGAGCACCGCCCGCTCGGCCGGAGTGTAAACCGGCGATTCATGCCAGGCAGGAACGAGGTTGATCCACTGCTCGGTCGCACCATGGGCCCGCGCCTCCTTGCTGTGCATGTCGACGCAGTAGGCGCAGCCGTTGACCTGGCTGGCTCTCAGGTTGATCAGGTCGATAAGGAGCGGCGCGAGGCCGGATTTGTCCACCACGTCCTTAAGCGCCAGCACAGCGCGGAACGCCTCCGGCGAGATCCTTGTATAATCGAGACGTGATTGCATCGTCATCACTCCTTGCTTCGGGAAAGTCAGTTGTCCGCCGGGCGCCGTTCGTGGCGCTCAAGGAAGGCGCAGTTGCGCTTCTCGATCGCCTGCGCAAGCGGTGTGGTAGGATCGCCAGACAGCTCGGCCAGGGTGACCCGCCGCAGTTCCTCGCGGTAGGCGCGCTCCGCATTCAGCATGGCCGTGCTGACGCGGCAGGGCTTGGCGTAGAACTTTGGGGCAAGCACATCAGGCCCGCGCTGCCGGATTTCGGTGCAGCGGAAGGCCGGCGCCGCGCCTTCAACCGCCAGCACGATGTCGAGCAGAGTGATCTGGTCCGGCGCCCGCGCCAGCCGGTAGCCGCCGCGCGGCCCCGGCACCGAGACCAGCACCCCCGCGGCGGCCAGCGCCTGCAGGTGCTTCAGCAGGTAGCTGGCGGAAAGACCGTGAAACTCAGCCAGCGCGGCGGCCGGCAGCGCGCCGTCGGGATGCAGTCTCGACAGCATGAGCGTGCAGTGGATCGCCTGCTCTACCCCGTCGCCAAGTTTCATCTCTCGCTCCTTCCTGGATAAACTTTATCCATGATTCGCCTCCGCCGCAAGGGTCCCGCCGCACCTCACTTGGAATGGCTACTGGTGATCGGGCTATGCGGCGAAAACGTTGAGGGTTCCTTCGAGGAGGCCGTGGCCTGCCTCGAGCAGCTGTTCATGGACGGGTAGCAGCCGAAGGGCCGCTGAGCCGCGCGGGAGGCCCCTCACCCGGGCTTCGCTGCGCGAAGGCCGACCTCTCCCCCCAAGGGAGAGGTGGCGAGACATTCCTACGGCGACTGAATGTTCAGCGGCGCGTCCTCGTCGGCGCCTTCCGCCTGCCAGAGCTGGATGGGATTGCCCTCCGGGTCGGCCAGCCGGGCGAAGCGTCCATTCGGATAGTGCTCGGGGTCGACCTCGACCTTCACCCCCGCCGCCTCGAGCTGGCGCACCATGGGGTCGAGCTCGCGGACCCGAAAGTTGAGCATCCACTGCTGCTCGGGCCGGCCGAAATAGTCGCTGTCGAACGGGAAGGGGGCGAACACTGTCGGCCCCTGCCGCTGCTCCCAGGAACGTTCGTCGTAGCCGGCCGGCGGAAGCTTCACCCCCAGCTTCTCCTCGTACCAGCTCGCCAGACTTTGAGGGTCTTGCGCCCGGAAGAAGAAGCCGCCGATGCCGAGTACCTTTTCCATTCCTATTCCTCCCTATTTGTCCGGCAGCGCCGCCAGCACCACCAGCCCGAGTATGGTCACGGCGGCGCCGGTAGCGACGCTGAGGCTGGTCCAGCCGTGACCCGCAAGGCCCTCGAGCACGATCACGAAAGCCGGTGTCAGATAGCCATAGGCAATCACCTTGGCAGCGGGCAAATGCCGGGCCGCGAACTGGATCAGGAAGAAGCAGATCGCCGTGGAGCCCACCGCCAGATAGAGGATGACCCACCACACCAGCGGCGGCAGCGCGGTCCAGTCGGTGGAGAACATCTCGGGCAGGGCCCAGGCCGTAATGCAGATGGCGGAGCCGACGAGCGTCCAGAAGCTCAGCACCGTTGCCGGCTCCCCGTGGCTGAACCGGCGCAGCAGCGGCGTGTAGATCGCATAGGCAAGGCAGCCGAAGAAGAAGATCAGTTCGCCCCGCCCAATATCGAAGGCGAGGATCGCTTCCACATCGCCGCGAAAGATCACCCAGATCGAGCCCAGCCCCGCGAGCAGCAGACTCAGCAGCACCAGTGGCCCCGACCTTTGCTTGACGAGGAACAGCGCGATGCCGGCCGTCATCAGCGGGATCAGCGTGAACACGGCGCTGGTCGCCACCGGCAGCGTGATCTGCAGCGCCACGAACATGGTGACGAAGTAGATGGCCATGAGAAAGCCCATGACCGCGAATCGCCATGGTGCGGCCGGCCAGGCGAAGCGCTGACGGCTGACGCCGAATGCGAACGCCCCCATCAGCACCGCGGCGAGGATGAAGCGTACGGCGTTGAGGGGAGCGGGGGCCAGGAAAGGCACGGCCATGGCGCCGAAAGTGAAGGAACCGCCGACCAGCGCTGCGAACAGCAGCATCGCCAGATGCGCCAGCAGGCGTTGGCGCGATACGATCGGGACAGGCGCCACGGGTCGGGCGGGAAGGGACTCCATTGCGACTGCCTAACCAATCCGCGGCGCGGGGGGAAGACCCGCGACGGCCGGACCCGGTTTGGATCCGGCCGTCGGGCCTCGGCGGCTATGCCTGAACCGCCGTTCCGAGGAACAGGTTGATGCGGACGAAGGGCCGCGGCGACGTGCCGGCGGCAACAACCTCGGCGCGGGCCGGCAGGCCGGCGTCGAGCAACGGCGCCAGTAGGCGGCTCTGGTCGGCCGGCAGATAGCCGAGACGACTGTCGTCAGCAGCAAGCACCGCCACCGATGCCGGGTCGTACGGCCGTTCCGGCTCACGCACCAGCCGCAAGGGCGCCCCCGCCGCCAGCGGGGCGGGCGGCAATTCCGCGGGAAGGTTGGTGATATAGCTCGGGGGGAGGGCAACCTCCTCGGGGCGCCGCCCCACCGCCCCGAGCGTCGTCATCGGGGCGAGGGCGACAAGGCCCCCCAACCCGGCGAGAAAAGCGCGACGGATGATCATCTTCTGCCTCGCCACTCAGAGTTGTTCGGCCTGGGCGCCCGTATTGGGCCGCGCCCGTCCGAGCGCCGGTTCTTCGCCGAGCGGTTCCATCGGCCGCGACGTGAAGTTGTCGTTGCCGTCCGGCGTCGGGCCATCCGACCAGCGGCCCTGCACCGGTTCGCTGCCATCGCGCTGGAAGCCGAGATAGACGTAGTTGAACTCCTGGTTCTCCTCCGACTGCGGATGGCTGTTGGGGATCGGATAGACGTTCTCGTTGCCGCCCAGTTCCTCGATAGCCGCCAGCCACTGGTTCTGGTGCATCGTGTCCCGCGCGATCAGGAACTGCAGCATTTCCTTCATGCCTGGATCGTTGGTCATGTTGTACAGCCGGACGGCGAGGGTACGGCCGGTCGCCTCGGCGGTGACATTGGCGCCCATGTCCGCGGCGATGTTGCCGCTGGCATAGATGTGCGACATGTCAAAGGGCACGCCATCGGAGTCCACCGGCATTGCCGCTAGACCGGCGGACAGCAGGTTCTTGAGGTTCATGCCCCCGAGCACCGCGCCGGCCACTGGGTCGTTCGCCGCTTCCTCCTGCAGGGAAATCGGGGCGCCTTCGAGGTTGAGCGCCACTGCCGTCGCCAGCATCTCGATATGCCCCAGCTCTTCCGCCGCCGTGTCCAGCAGCAGGTCGCGGAATTTCGGATTGCCGCGAGCGCCCATAGCCTGGAAGAAATACTGCATGGCCACCCGAATCTCACCCTCGACGCCGCCGATGGCCTGCTGCAGGGCACGGGCGAAAAGCGGGTTGGGGGCTTCGACGCGTACGGGAAATTGTAGTTTGTTGTCAGTGTAGAACATTGCCACGATCCTTGTGCATGAAGCGACCGCAACAAGATCATGACAGCGCCGGTTCCAAATAAAGCGACGGAAGTTGAGAAAGTGATCGCTGGCGCGACCACCGGAACACTAGAAGAATTGCATTCTTGGCAAATAGACGAGCGTTGATAACCTCTTACCGGCCGGCGAGGAGATTTGCTGGACTCCGGCCTATTCAGCCGGCTCGACCACCGCCGGCCGCGCCGCCGGGTTGTTCGGATGCGTCGTCCAGTTGGCGTAGTTGCCGTCGACGACCTTGCCAGTCCGCTCGTCCAGCATGCCCGGCTCCAGCGCGATCATCTCGATGCAGTCCTCGACCGGGCAAACGGAGACGCAGAGGTTGCAGCCGACGCACTCGTCGTCGAGCACCTCGAAATGCCGGACCCCGTTTATCTCCCGGGTGATCGCCTGGTGCGAGGTGTCCTCACAGACGACGTGGCAGCGGCCGCAGGAGATGCAGAGATCCTGGTTGATGCGGGCCTTGGCAACATAGTTGAGGTTGAGGAACTGCCAGTCGGTGACGTTGCGCACGGCGCGGCCGGCGAAGTCATCGAGCGTTGCGTGCCCCTTCTCGTCCATCCAGTTGGCGAGGCCGGAAATCATCTCCTCGACGATCTTGAAGCCATAGGTCATGGCCGCGGTGCAGACCTGCACGTTGCCGGCGCCCAGCGCCAGGAACTCGGCGGCGTCGCGCCAGGTGGTGACCCCGCCGATGCCGGAGATCGGCAGGCCGTAGGTTTCCGGGTCGCGCGCGATCTCGGCCACCATATTGAGGGCGATCGGCTTCACCGCCGGGCCGCAATAGCCGCCATGACTGCCCCTGCCGTCGATCGAGGGCACCGGCGAGAAATTGTCGAGGTCGACGGAGACGATCGAGCTGATGGTGTTGATGAGGCTGACGGCGTCGGTGCCGCCGGCCTTGGCGGCGCGCGCCGGCTTGCGGATGTCGGTGATGTTGGGGGTGAGCTTGGTGATCACCGGCATGCGGGTGTACTGCTTGCACCAGCGCACCACCATCTCGATGTATTCCGGCACCTGGCCCACGGCCGAGCCCATGCCGCGCTCGCTCATGCCGTGCGGGCAGCCGAAATTGAGCTCGATGCCGTCGGCCCCGGTCTCTTCGACCAGCGGCAGGATCGCCTTCCAGCTCTCCTCCTCGCAGGGCACCATGATCGAGGCCACCAGCGCCCGGTCGGGCCAGTTCATCTTCACCTGCTTCATTTCCTGCAGGTTGATCTGCAGCGGCCGGTCGGTGATCAGCTCGATGTTGTTGAGCCCCAGCAGCCGCCGGTCGGCGCCCCAGATGGCGCCGTAGCGCGGGCCGTTGACGTTGACGATCGGCGGATCCTCGCCCAGCGTCTTCCACACCACGCCGCCCCAGCCGGCCCTGAAGGCCCGCTCGACATTGTACGCCTTGTCGGTCGGCGGCGCCGAGGCCAGCCAGAACGGGTTCGGCGATTTGATGCCGACGAAGTCGTTGCGCAGGTCAGCCATTTGCCAATGCTCCCACCTTCTCAATCACCGCCGTCGCCGCCAGCGCCCGGTGGATACTCTCTGCCGCGTCGCGGCCCTGCGCCACCGCCGTGACGGTCAGGTCGTCGCCGGCCTCGACGCAGTCGCCGCCGGCCCAGACGCCCTCGCGGCTCGTGCGGCCTTCGCCGTCGGTCTGGATACGGCCGCCGACCAGTGTCATGCCTTCGATCCAGCGATCCTCCAGCGTCTGCCCGATGGCCTTGAACACCTGGTCGGCGGGGATGGTCATGCCGTGGCCCATGCCGGTCAGCTTGCCGTCCACCAGTTGCGTGTATTCGAGTTCGATTCCCGTGACCTTGCCGTCGTTGCTGAGCAGCCGGTGCGGCTTCAGCCAGTGTCGGATGATCACGCCGCGGCTCGCCGCCAGCTCCTGCTCGTAGCGGCTGGCGTTCATGTGCTCCTGGCCGCGCCGGTAGCAGATGGTCACCTCCTCCGCCCCCAGCAGCTTGGCCTGCACCGCCGCATCGATCGCGGTCATGCCGCCGCCGATGACCACCACGCGGCGGCCGATGGCGAGCTTCGAGAGATCGTCGGCCTGGCGCAGCGCCGCGATGAAGTCGACGGCGTCGTCCAGCCCCTCGATCCCCTCGTCTTCCCCTTCCGTGCGCAACGCGTTGACGCCGCCGAGGCCGATGCCGAGGAAGACGGCGTCGTAACGCTGCTTCAGGTCGTCGATGTGGAAATCCCGGCCCAGCTTCTGGTCGAGCTCGATGCTGATGCCGCCGATCGCCGTCACATACTCCACTTCAGCCTGTGCGAAGCCGTTCGGCGTCTTGTAGCTGGCGATGCCGTACTCGTTGAGGCCGCCGGCCTTGGGGCGGCCGTCGAGGATCGTCACCTCGTGCCCGTGCATTGCGAGGCGATGGGCGCAGGCGAGGCCAGCCGGCCCGGCGCCCACCACCGCGATATGCCTGCCGGTGGCCGGGGCGCGGGTGAAAAATTGCGCATGCTCGCACATCGCCGCATCCGTGGCGTAGCGCTGCAGCTGCCCGATCTTCACCGGCTTGCCTTCGGCCGCTTCGCGCACGCAAGCTTCTTCGCAAAGCTGCTCGGTCGGGCAGACGCGCGCGCACATGCCGCCAAGGATATTCTGTTCAAAGATGGTCTCGGCCGCGCCGAGGGGATTGTCCGTCGCGATCTCGCGGATGAACAGCGGGATGTCGATGGTGGTGGGGCAGGCGGTCATGCAGGGGGCATCGAAGCAGAAATAGCAGCGATCCGCCTCCACGAATGCTTCGTGACGGGTCAGCGGCGGGTGCAGGTCCGAGAAGTTCTCGGCATATTGCTCCGCCTCCAGGCGTCCCGGGGCAATGCCCTCCCTGAGCATTCCTACGGTCATCGGCCTCTCCCTTCCGAGCCAGTGCACCCGGAGGCTAGCGCAGCCGAGAAATTTTATCAATTGGTCAAAATTGGCCGGCGGCGCGCCTGACGGGCTACGCCCGGACAGTCGAGGCGCAGCATTGTGGAGCGCAGGCCAATCGATCCCGAACAGCGCTCAATCAGGCGCTGCTGCTGATGAATCGGGCCGGCAGCAGGTGATGTAACAGGGCAACAGTTCCACCCTGCCTCACCGCGTTCATATTCCATTCATATTGTGGCCACAGCCACTGCTTAGGGCCGGCGCTGTGTGCAACTTAAGAGTGAGACAGTAGCATTGACCAAGAACATCGTTGTGGTTAGCGCCCTCGTAACGGGCATGTTCTTTTCCGTTACCGGCACTGCCCTGGCGCAATGCGGTGGCGCTTCCTGGTATGGTCCCGGGTTCCACGGCAAGACGGCGGCGTCGGGCGAACGTTTCGACCAGAACGCCATGACCGCCGCGCACAAGTCTCTTCCGTTCGGCACAGTCGTTCGCGTCACCGACCAGCGCACGGGAAAGTCGGTTCAGGTGAAGATCAACGATCGCGGGCCGTTCCACCGAGGCCGCATCATCGATCTCTCCAAGGCCGCCGCGGCCAAGCTCGGCATCCAGCAGGCCGGCACCGGCAAAGTCTGCGTCGACGCGGTCTAGCACCGCCTGCAATCAGGGGCCGTCCGGCAGCAGAACGGGCGGCCCTGCATATTGTTCCATGGCTTTTCGGGGCCGCCCCATTGACCCGCGCTGCGCCGCGGCCATGATGGGGAAAGCCTGTCCGCCCCGAGGTTCCCCTTGTCCCTGAAGTCCTGGCCCGATCTGGCGCCGCTGCTCATCGATGTCGCCATGGGCCGCGCTCCGGCCGACATGCTCATCCGCAATGGCCGCTGGGTGAACGTGCATTCCGGCGAGGTCATTGCCGGAACCGACATTGCCATCGCCGGCGGCCGCTTTGCCGCCATCGGCCCCGATCTCGGCTACAGCCGTGGCGACCATACGGAAGTCATCGACGCCGCGGGGCGCTATCTCGTGCCGGGCCTCTGCGACGCCCATATGCATGTCGAGAGCGGCATGGTCACCGTCACCGAGTTCGCCCGCGCCGTCATTCCGCACGGCACCACCTCCATGTTCATCGATCCCCATGAGATCGCCAATGTGCTGGGCATCGAGGGCGTGCGGCTGATGGCCGAGGAGGCAGCCAGCCTACCGGTCAACATTTACGTGCAGGCGCCGAGCTGCGTGCCCTCCGCCCCCGGACTCGAAACCCCCGGCGCCACCATCACTCCGGACGACGTAGCCAAGATGCTCACCTGGCCCAACATCATCGGGCTCGGCGAGATGATGAATTTCCCCGGCGTGGCCGCGGGCGATCCGAAGATGCTGGCCGAGATAGCCGCCACCCAGCGCGCCGGCAAGACGGTCGGCGGCCACTACGCCTCGCCGGATCTCGGGCGCTCCTTCCACGCCTATGTCGCCGGCGGCCCCGCCGACGACCACGAGGGCACCCGCGCCGCCGATGCCATCGCCCGTGTCCGCCTCGGCATGCGCGCCATGCTGCGGCTGGGCTCCGCCTGGTACGACGTCGCCGCCCAGATCAAGGCCATCACCGAGGACCGCCTCGACAGCCGCAACTTCATTCTCTGCACCGATGACAGCCACTCCGGCACGCTGGTCAACGACGGACACATGAACCGCGTGGTCCGGCACGCCATCGCCCAGGGCCTCGACCCGATCACCGCCATCCAGATGACCACCCTCAACACCGCGAGCCATTTCGGGCTCGAGCGCGAACTCGGCTCCATCACCCCCGGCCGCCGCGCCGACCTCCTCATCACCTCAGACCTGGCAGCGCTCCCCGTCGAACTGGTGATGGCACAAGGCCACGTGCTGGCGGAGCACGGGGAGCTGCGGCACGAGCTGGCTTCATGGTCGTATCCGCCGACCGCCAAGGAGACCGTCCGGCTCGGCCGGCGGCTCGCCGCCACGGATTTCGCCATCGCTGCGCCGGCGGGCCGCAACGCCGTGGCGGCCCGCGTCATCGGCGTCATCGAGAACCAGGCGCCGACCCGGGCCCTCGAGCGCGAGCTGCCCGTGGAGGACGGGCTGGTGGCGATGGATCACAATGCCGACGTCTGCCAGATCGCACTGGTGGAACGCCACCGCGGCACCGGTGGCGTCGTCAATGCCTTCGTATCCGGCTTCGGCTACAACCGGCCCTGCGCCATCGCCTCCACCGTCGCCCATGACAGCCACCACATGATCGTCGTCGGCACCGACCGCAACGACATGGCCATAGCCGCCAACCGGCTCGGCGAGGTCGGCGGCGGGGTCGTCGTCATTTCCGAGGGACAGGAACTGGCGCTGGTCGAGCTGCCCATTGCGGGGCTGATGTCCGATCAGCCCGCCGCCGTGGTCGCGGCCAAGGCCGACCGGCTGGTGCAGGCCATGCGCGATTGCGGCTGCACCCTCAACAACGCCTACATGCAGCACTCGCTGCTGGCGCTGGTGGTGATCCCGGAGCTGCGCATATCCGACCTGGGGCTCGTGGATGTGATCACCTTCCAGCCGGTCAGCCTCTTCATCGATAATTAAAGGCCGCCCCGGCGACGCAGGGCGGCCCGGTCGCCTGACGTTGGGAGATCAGGCAAGGCGTTGCGGCCGCAGGCCGAGTTCGTCGATGGCGGCAACCTCACCGGCATCGAGCGGGCCTGCCGCTTCGGCGTCCAGCGCGGCACGGAGTTCGTTGCGGTCCTTCACCCCGAGGACCAATGTGTCCACCCCATCCATGGCGAGGGCATAGCGATGGGCAATGACGGCCGGGTCCGCTCCCCACCGGGCACACAGGGCGCGGAAAGGTTACGCCAGCCGGAAGTCCTCCATGTCCCGGTCGTCGGTCGGCAGCGGCCGGTCGAAGGCTGACGTCAATGCCCCCGCCTGCACCGCACGGATGCCCATGACGCCGACGCCCTGTTGCTGGGCCGTGGCAATGATGTCGCGTGGACGCGCCGGTTCCCGGAGACGGGTCAGTCCGCCCGGGCTGTCAAGCAGGTTGGCGACCGCCTGCACGGCCTGCGGCCGCGGCGTCGCCTCCAGCGCTTCGATGATCGATGCAGGAACGCTCACCCCGGTGATGCCCCAGCCGCCAATCAGCCCCTCCCGGCGCAGCCGCTCGAACGCCGGCACCACCGCGTCGCGGTAGAGCGTCCAGCTGGTGGCGAATTCCGCTTGCCGCTCGTTGTCGGCAGGATAGATGAAGTCGTCCGGGCAGATTTCGTTGTGCAGGAAGAACAGGTCGACCCGTTCGGCGCGCATCGCCTTGAGGCTCTGCTCAAGGGAGGTGCGGAAGCGCGGGTAGACCTCCTCCGCCGGTGGCGAGCCGATGCCGCACTTGGTGGTGATCCGCAGACCGTCGGGCAGCCGCCCGCCGAAGGCTTCGCCGATGAGTTGCTCGCAGACCTTGTAGCCGGGGGCGGCGTCAATGAGGTCTATGCCGGCATCCACGGCAGCCTTCAGCGTTGCTGTCCCCTCCTCGCGACTGGTCGGGCCCCAGACTTGACCGATGCCGCCGCCACCCAATGTCAGGCGGCTAACCGCACCCATCGTGCCGAACTGCCTGCGTTCCATGTCGTCATCTCCCCGTGCTCAGCGACCGCGCTTCAGGCCCGACGCCGCCTCGCGGGCCCGGCGGCGAATTTCTTCGCGGCCGATGCCCACATCGGCAAGCAGGTGGTCGTCGAGGTCTCTAAGCTGCGTCGTAGCGCGCCGCACCAGATACCAGTTGCGGAGGCGCTCCCTGAGGGTCTCGAACATGTCTCTCTCCTTTCGTCTGGGCCTCCCATCGTCAGGGGGCCACAAATCGCGTCTGGCCAAATTTGAAAAGGGCTTCGACGTCTTCACTCGGTCCTTCTAAAATGGTGCGACGATCTGGCAGGAGGTTTGCGCATCCGCATGGGTTTGCGCTATAGACGGGTTCGCAAGATGTATTTCAGACATGAAAAATGGCTATTGGCTGGGACGACCTTCGACTGTTCCTAGACGTGGCGCGGTTGGGCGGCCTCACCGCCGCTACCGCCACAACCAGGCTCAGCGCCGCCACCCTTGGCCGCCGCGTCACCAATCTCGAGCGCGAGATCGGTGAGCCGCTTTTCGTCCGTTCCCAAACCGGGTACCGACTGACCGCCGCGGGTGAGGACCTGCTGCGCCACGCCGAGGAGGTGGAGGCGGCCATGCTGTCGCTGAAGCGTTGGCGCGAGGGCGCGGTGGGCGATCGTATCGTCCGCATCTCCGCCGGCGCCTGGACCTCGGCCTTCATCGGCCGCCACATCGATGCCATCTGGCACGTCGACGACGGCATCCGGGTGGAGCTGGTGACGGCCTATGAGAAGGTGGACATCGGCCGCCGCGCCGCCGATCTCGGCATCCGCAGCGCCCGCCCGACCGAAACCGGCTTGGCCGGGCGCCAGATCGGCCGCGTAGCCCACGCCATCTACTGTGCACCCCGCATGATCAACGGCGTCGCCGCCGGCGTCTTCGTCGGCGTCACCGGGGAAGCCGGCGACATCGCCTCGGCCCGCTGGCTGAAGGCCCACCATGGCGACCGCATCGCCGTCCGCGGCAATGACGTGCACTCGGTGCGTGAGCTGGTGGCCGCCGGCGCCGGCCTCAGCGTCTTCCCCTGCTTCGTCGGTGACAGCGACCCGCGGCTGGCGCGGATCGCGGCCCCCATTCCGGAGTTGCAGACGGAGCAATGGCTGGTGAGCCATCACGAAGAGCGCCACCGTCCCGAGATCCGTCGGGTCGCCGACCGGATCGCCGCCCTGATGCAGGAGCATGCGCCGCTCTTCCGGGGCGACGCGCCGCGCAGTTAACCGCCCTGCAAGGCCCGTGTGGCAAATCTTTCCAAGAAGCCCGAGCCGCGGACCAGACGATGAATGCTTCTGCCTTCGTGGTGACCCCCAAGGGGTCGCCAGGCACCCTGCTGGACACCGCGCACGCGCTCGGTTTCGAGGCGGCACTGCCCTTCCGGAGCGTTGCCGCCGCCGAGCGTCAGGCCATGCGGACTCCGTTGGTCTTCTTCCTGTTCGACGCTGGCGCCGATCCTCGCGGCCATGCCGCCATCGCCTCCTCCATCCGCGCGTCCTCCCATCCCGCCATCCGATTCGCGCCACTCATCTGCTTTACCCGGGAGCCTTCGCGGGAACTGGTTCACGCCTGCATCAACATGGGCTTCGACGACGTGATCACCCTGCCCTGCAGCCGACCGCGGCTGCAGCAGCGACTGGCCCGGCAATTGGGCAGCACCTGCCACTATTACGAAACCCCGAGCTATTTCGGGCCTGACCGGCGCAACCGGCTGAACGACTCCAGCGACCACACCGGTCGCGGCAGCGGCGGGCCCTTCCGGCGCTACGAGATCGTGCGCTCGGCGCTGACCGGCGTGCGCCTCGTCACCGACGAGCAGCAGGTGGTGCTCTGAGCGCCGCTTGTGGCCTACCGGCCTTTTGACTAACGTGCCGCGCCACGGATCCACGAGTATCCTCACATGCGCATCGGTCTCGACCTGCCGCCCCATTTCCGGGTCTTTGGCGGGTTTTTCATCTATTCCTTCTGCATTGGCAGCCTGTATCCGCGGCTCCCCGACATCCAGCGGTCCATGGGCATCGAGGAGGGTGCGCTGGGGCTGGGGCTGATCGGCGCGGCCGTCGGCACCCTGATCTCGCTGAGCTTTGCCGGGCCGTGGCTGGAGCGCATCGGCTATCGCCGGTCGCTGCTGACGCTGATCCCGCTGCTCGCGCTGGCCTATGCCATCGCCAGCTTTGCGACGGGGCCGCTCGCCTTCTTCCTGCTGCTGCTGCCGGTGGGGCTGCTCGTCGGCGGCATCGAGATCATTCTCAATCTCGAGGCCGACCGTACCGAGCACCTGGTCGGCCATCGCATCATGAACCGGGCCCATGCCTTCTGGAGCTTCGGCTTCTTTGCCGCCGGCCTGCTGGGCGCGGCCATTGCGGAGACCGAGCTCAGCCCGCAGCTGCACCTGCTGCTGATGGTGCCGGTGGTCGGGATCGGCGTGATCCTGATCCTTGGCCGCTTCGTCCCCGCACCGGCGCGGACCGGCGCCATGGCCGCGGCCACGAGCCGGCTCGCGCGGCCGTCGCTGGCCATCCTGGTGCTGGTGGCGGTCACCCTTTCGGCCATGATCATGGAGGGTGCGGGCATCGACTGGTCCGCCATCTACATGACCAACGTGTTCGCCGCGACCCCTTTCCTCGCCGGCTTTGCCGTCGCCCTCGGTGCCCTCACCCAGGCCATTGCCCGGTTCTTCGCCGATGCCTTCGTCGAGCGCTACAGTCCCACAGTCGTCGCCCGGGTGCTGCTGACCATTCTCGGGGCCGGGGCGCTGCTGGTGTTCTTTGCGCCCACCGCCTGGTCCGCGCTGCTCGGCTTCGGCCTGATGGGCGTCGGCTCCAGCGCCATCTTTCCGCTGGCGATGTCGGCGGCAGCACAGCGCACCGACCGGCCGGCGGCGACCAATGTCGCGGCGCTCGCGCAGATTTCCTTCGTCGCCTTCCTGCTCGGGCCGCCGCTGCTGGGCTTCGTCGCCGAGCATTTCGGCATCCGCTGGTCCTTCGGCATCGGCATTCCGCTGGTGGTGCTGAGCCTGGTCTTCGCCGGCGCGCTGGGCTCTCGGCCGATGCGGCACGAAATCGGCTGATCGGCGGGAGCGGTTGCAGAGAGGGGCCTATGCGGGCAGTGTCGCCCCGCCGCATTCCGTTCCGCGATTCCCGCATGGCCGAGCTTCCACCGATCATCGACAACCGCCAGTCCCCGACCGCGCTGCGCGTGCAGCGTGGCGTGATGCGCCTGCTGCGCGGCCAGTACGATTTCACGTGCCTGGCGGAAGTGCCGCTGGCCAATGGGCGCCGTGCCGATGTGCTCGGCATCGGGCCGAAATGCGAGATCTGGATCGTCGAGATCAAGTCGAGCCTTGTGGACTTCCAGGTCGACAGCAAATGGCCTCACTACAAGGAATTCTGCGACCGCTTCTTCTTCGCCAAGCCGCCGGAGCTCGACCCCGACATCTTCCCCGCCTCCGAGGGCCTGCTGGTCGCCGACAGCCATGACGCCGCCATCCTGCGGATGCCGCCGGAGGCGCCGATGCCGGCGGCGCGCCGCAAGGCCATGATCCTGAAGCTCGCCCGCCTCGGCGCCGATCGGGTGCACACGCTGATGGACCCGCGGGACCCGCTCTGGTGACCGGCGCCGCCGAGGCGGGCCACCGCCGCCGCGCCATCCGCCTCGTCTTTCTCATCCACGCCCTCGCGACGGGGTCGATGTTCACCCGCATCCCCGATCTGCAGCAGGGGCTGGGAATCGATGCCGGCGTGCTCGGTCTCACCTTCATCGGCCAGCCGGTTGGCGCCATCGTCATGTTCCTGTTCTCGAGCCGCCTCGTCGAACGGGTGGGCACGCGGCCGATCCTGCTGCTCGCGCTGCCGCTGATGGCGATCGGGGTGCTGCTGATGGCACTCGCCCCGTCCGCGCCGGCCCTGTTCCTCGCCATCGCCGCCTTCAGCGCGCTGTTCGCCGTTTCCAACGTCGCCATGAACGTCGAGGCCGACCGGGTGGAGGCGGCGACTGGGCGCCGACTGATGAACAGCTGCCACGGGATCTGGAGCCTCGGGCAGCTGGCGGTGTTCACCTTCGGCGTGCTGGCACGCGGCTGGCAGCTTTCGCCGGCGTTGCATTTCGGGCTGATCGTACCGGTCATCGTCGCGGGAACCCTGCTGGTGGTGCTGCCCCTCCATGCCGCCACCGCCCGCAGCCACGCCGCTGCCGCCCTGCGGCGCCGGCTGGCCCTGCCGAGCGCTGCCACCGTACGGCTGCTTGGCTTCGCCCTGGGCGGTGCCCTGGTCGAGGCAGCCGCGCGCAACTGGTCGGTCATCTACTCCCGCGACTCCTTTTCGGTCCCCGACTGGGCCGACGCCCTGCCGCTGCCGGTCTTCGTCGCCGCCATCGCCTTCGGCCGCTTCTTCGCCGATGGCTGGATCACCCGCTACCGCCCCGCCCCGGTCGGGCGCGCGCTGATGGGGGTGGCGCTGGGCGGGCTCGTTCTCGTCGTCTTCGCCCCCGGACTTCCCGTCGCGCTCTGCGGCTTCGTGCTGCTCGGCCTAGGCGTCTGTACCGCCTTTCCCGCCAGCACTTCCGCCGCGGCGCAGATCGGCGACCGCCCCAGTTCCGAGAACGTCGCGGCCCTCACCCTTTCCGTGCAGGTGGTCATGCTCGGGGCGCCGGCGCTGATGGGGCTCGTCGCCGACAGCTTCGGCATCCGCGTCACCTTCGCCGTCATCGCCCCAATGCTGGTGGTGGCCATGCTGCTGGCGCGGGCGCTGGAGCCGCGGCCGGTGGTTGCCTGACGGCTGGGTGGAACTAGCGGGGCGCGCGCTTGGCGAGGATGCGCTGCAGGGTGCGGCGGTGCATGTTGAGGCGGCGCGCCGTCTCCGACACGTTGCGGTCGCAGAGCTCGTATACCCGCTGGATATGCTCCCAGCGCACCCGGTCCGCGGACATCGGGTTCTCCGGCGGCTGCGGCGGGCCTTCGCCGGTTGCCAGCAGCGCGTTGATGATGTCGTCGGCGTCGGCGGGCTTGCTGAGATAATCCACGGCGCCTAGCTTCACCGCGGTCACCGCCGTGGCGATATTGCCGTAGCCCGTGAGCACCACCGCCCGTGCGTCGCTGCGCTTCTGATGCAGCGCCGCCACCACGTCGAGGCCGTTGCCGTCCTCGAGCCGCAGGTCGACCACCGCATAGGCCGGCGCGCTGGCAGCGACGGCAGCCAGCCCCTCGGCTACGCTGCCGGCGATACGCACGTCGAAGCCGCGCTTATCCATCGCCCGCTCGAGGCGGGTGAGGAAGGCCTTGTCGTCGTCCACCAGCAACAGGCTGCGGTCGGCAGCCAGCAGATCATCAACGGTGTTCATCGCCATTGATGTAAGGCTTCGCAGGGGAAAGGTCAAAGCACCGCGTCAGGCTTCGATGGCGCGGCGGGGCCAGCTGATGCGCACGACCGCGCCGCCCCCGCCGGGGCGGTTCTCGAAGGTCAGCTGCGCACCGGACCGTTCGAGCAGCGTCTTGGCGATAAAGATGCCGAGCCCGAGTCCGCCGCCGCCGGGCTCGCCGGTATCTGGGCCACGCGGCCGGGTGGTGAGATAGGGTTCTCCAAGCCGCGCCATCAGCTCGGGCAGGAATCCCGGACCGTCGTCAGCGATGGTGAGGTGAATGGTGCTGCGATCCCACGTGGCTTCGATCCGCACCTCCTGGCGCGCAAAGTTGACGGCATTCTCGATCAGGTTGCCGAGGCCATAGAGCAGCCCGACGCCGCGGCGACAGACCGGCGGGTCGCCGCTGGTCGCGCCGCAGCCGATCACGATCTCCTTGCCGAGGCCCTCCAGCGGCTTCGCCACCTCGGCCAGCAGCTCGGTCAGCGGCACCGCAGCAAAGGGATCGCCGCCATCCGCGCCGAGGTTGCGCAGCTTGGCGAGAATCGCGCGGCAACGCGCCGACTGCGAAATGATGAGCTCGACGTCCTCCCGCAGCGGTCCCTCGGGAAGGTCGTCCCGCATCTCCTTGGCCGCCAGCGCGATGGTTGAAAGCGGCGTCCCCAGTTCGTGCGCCGCCGCCGCTGCCAGTCCGTCCAGGGCACTGAGCTGCTCGCGCCGCGACAGCGCCAGTTCGGTCGCTGCCACTGCATCCGCGAGCTGCCGCCCCTCATGCGCCACCCGGTTGGTATAGGCGGCGATGAAGACGACGCCGCACAGCAGGCTGACCCAGATGCCGACGACATAGACGCGGTCAAAGACGATCCGCGCCTCCGGGTCCCAGGGCAGCGGCAGGTGCCATACCGAAGTCGCCGAGGCGATCGCCACCACCAGTCCCGCGAGAAAGAAGGTCGAGCGCTGCGGCAGTGTCGTCGCCGATACGGAGACCGGCGCCAGCAGCAGCAGCGAGAAGGGGTTCTGCAGCCCGCCGGTGAGCGCCAGCAGTCCTCCCAGCTGCAGGCAGTCGTAGCCGAGTTGCAGCGTCGCCACGAAAGCCGAGCAGCGCTCGCCCGACCCGAAGCGGAACACCAGCCAGAGGTTGAACAGCACCGAGAGCCCGATCAGCGCGAGGCATTCGACCAGCGGCAGCGGAAATCCCAGGCCGAATGCGACGAAGGCCACGCTCACCGTCTGCCCCGCCACCGCCAGCCAGCGCAGCCCGACAAGCGTGCCCAGACGCAAGGGCCGCCAGTTGCCGGCCGGCTGCATCTCGTCTGCGGTCATAGCGGCTCCTCGAGGCCGGCGGTTGCACCGGGCATGGGAACTCGGTTGTGGCGTTTCAAGGGCAAAAAACCGTGATCGACAGCTTGATCCGACCCGGGCGTGGGCCACATCAACAATGTTCGTGACTGGGAGAAAAGCAACCATGAATACCGCAATCATCAAACCACAATGGGGCCCGCTGACCATCGCTTTGATGGTTCTGGGCTTTATCCTCTGGTGGCCGCTCGGCCTTGCCATGCTCGCCTACATCATCTGGGGCGAGAACTTTGGCGGCTCCGCCGAGAAGGTGCAGCGCTTTGCCGAGCGTTCAAAAGGCTGGGCCCGCAACTGCACGCCGCGTCACAATCACGGTGCCTGGAGTTCGACCAGCGGCAACGCCGCTTTCGATGAGTACCGCGCCGAGCAGCTCCGCCGGCTCGAGGAGGAGCGCCGTCGCCTCGATGAAGAGGTGAACGCCTTCCACGAACACATGGCCAATTTGCGCAAGGCCCGTGACCGCGAGGAGTTTGACCGCTTCATGCGCGATCGCAACTCCAGCCGGCAAGGCTACGAGGGACCGGGGCCGACCCGCGATAACGAAGCCTACTGATCGAGACCTCCTCCTGAAGGCAGCACCTGCTGTCACTGACGCCCCGCAAGGGGCGTTTTTTTATTGCCGACTCACCCGCCGCTCCGCCTATTGGATGCAATGATCGCGCTGTTCCAGAAGCCCATCCCGGCGACCGCCGAGACCAGCATCGACGGGCGCCCGGTGGCGGTCACCGTGCGAGTCAACCCGCGGGCCCGCCACTACCGGCTGTCGATCCCGCATGGAGGGCCCCCGGTCCTGACCGTCCCCCGCAACGGCCGCTGGGGCGACGCCGAGGCGTTTCTCGAGCGGCAGAAATCCTGGCTGGCGGCACGGCTCCGGCGGGTGGCGGCGCCAGTGGCATTCGTCCCCGGAGCCGTGGTGCCTTTTCGCGGCATCGATCATTTGCTCGTTGCTACGGGCAAAATTCGGGGGCGGGTCGAGCCGGGCGCTACCGATGGGCAACCGGCGCTGCTCGTGCCCGGCGAGCCCGAGCATCAGCAACGGCGTCTCATCGACTGGCTGAAGGCAGAGGCGCAGAGAGATCTCGAGCAGCGTGTGGCCGTCCATGCCCGCACCCTCGGGGTGACGGTGAAGTCGGTGGCCATGCGCAGCCAGGCGACGCGCTGGGGCTCCTGCTCGAGCACCGGCCAGCTCAACTTCAACTGGCGGCTGGTGCTGGCTCCGCCCTTCGTTCTCGACTATGTGGCCGCGCACGAGGTCGCGCATCTCGTCGAGATGAACCACTCCCCCGCCTTTTGGAGCACGGTGGAGCAGGCGCTGCCGGACATGTCCCGGGGCCGCGCCTGGCTCAAGGCGCATGGGCGCCAACTCATGGTCTATGGGCGCGAGGGCTGAGGCCCCGCTGTCCTGTCCTAGCCGCCAAAGATGTCGCCGAGAAGATCGGTCAGGGTCCGGTGCTGGCGTTGCGGCGGCGGCTGTTCCATGGGCTGCAGGTCGGTCTCGAGCGGTGCCGGTGGCGCGAAGGCGCCGGGCAGTTCTGCCACGGCCTTGCCCTCATGGGCCTTGCTCATGAACTGACTCCAGATCTCGACGGGGACGTTGCCGCCGCTGAGGGAGGTGGCGGTATCATCATCATTGCCGAGCCAGACGCCGGTCACCATGCGGGCCGTATAGCCAACGAAGACGGCGTCGCGTGCCTTCTGGCTGGTGCCGGTCTTGCCGGCCATGGGCCAGCCGTCGAGGGAGGCCTGGCGTCCGGTGCCCACTTCCACCGCCGTCGTCAGCATGTCGTTCATCGCCGCCACCACCTCGGGCGCCAGCACCTGGCCGGGGCCAGCGGGGATCAGCTCATAGAGCACCTCGCCGTCCGCGGTCTCGATGCGGGTGATGACGTTCGGAATGGCGCCAATGCCACCATTGGCGAACGGAGCATAGGCTCCGGTCAGCTCCAGCAGCGAAACCTCCGACGTGCCGAGTGCGATCGAGGGCACCGGCTGCATCGGGGAGGAAATGCCGAGACGCATGGCGACGTCCACCACCTTTTCGGGGCCCACGTCGATGGCCAGCCGGCCGGCGATGGTGTTGAGCGAGTAGGCCAGCCCTTCGCGGAGCGTCACCGGGCCGCGGTAATTGCCGGTCGAGTTTCCGGGGCTCCAGCCGTTGTAGTCGAACGGCGCATCGTCGGCGACCGTGTCGGGCGTGTAGCCCTTCTCCATCGCCGCCACGTAGACCAGCGGCTTGAACGCCGATCCCGGCTGCCGACGCGAGGTCACCGCGCGGTTGAACTGGCTCTGCGTGTAGTCGACGCCGCCGACCAGGGCTCGAATGGTGCCGTCTACATCCATCGCTACCAGCGCCCCCTGCGAGAAGCCGCGCTCGGCACCGTGCGTCGCCACCGCCTCCTTCACCACGAACTCGGCGTGCTTCTGAAGCTCCCAGTCGATGGTGGTCGAGACGATGACGTCCTCGTTGACCTCGCCGATATAGGCGGTCATCAGCGACTCCACCCAGTCCGCGACATAGGATTCCGATCCCACGACCTTGGTGCGGATGCGCTGGTTGGGGTCGATGGCCGCTGCCGTCGCCTCGGCGTCGGAGATGTAGCCTTCCTCGGCCATCTCCTGCAGCACCACGCGCGCTCGGGCCGCCGAATCCTGCGGATTGGACTTGGGGTTGAGTCGCGACGGCGCCTGCAGCGAGCCCGCGAGGATTGCCGCCTCCCCGAGCGACAGGTTGCGGGCGGATTTCCCGAAGTAGGTCTGTGCCGCGGCTTCGATGCCGGTGGAGTTGTGGCCGAAATAGACGCGGTTGAGATAGAGCTCGAGGATGTCTGACTTGGTGTAGTTCTGCTCCAGCCAGACCGCCAGTACCGCCTCCTGGATCTTGCGTCCAAGGGTCTGGTCGGGTGTCAGGAAGAGGTTCTTGGCCAGCTGCTGCGTCACCGTGGAGCCGCCATGCCCGGACAACGGTCCCCGCCCCTCGGAGAGGTTGATGCGGATCGCCCCCAGGATGCCGATCGGGTCGAGCCCGAAATGGTCGTAGAAGCGCTTGTCCTCGATCGCCAGGACGGCGGCGGGCACGTAGTGGGGCAGGTCGCGCAGCGACACCGCTTCGCCACCCGTCTGACCGCGATTCGACAGCAACTGCCCGTTGCTGGCGACGACGCGGATATTGGCGGGGCGGTCCGGCACGGCCCACGTGTCCGCTGCCGGCATCTGCAGCGCGAAATAGGCAACAATGCCCGCCACGGCGATGCCGGCCCAGACACCGAGGATGACCAGCCAGTAGATCAGCTTGCCGAAGACCCGTCCGAGCGTCAGCGGGCGGCGCTGTTTGCGCCCCCGGACCCGCTTGGCCTTGCCGCGCTGTGGCTTGACCCGGGCAGGAGCCTCATCGTCTATGGCAAAGTCGCTGCCGCCGAATTGCGGTTCCACTCGGCTGCCGCGAGGCGGCTTCGGGGTCGCCGGCTTGCCGCGGCGCTTCTTCGGCACTACCCCGACGCGGTCGTCCGGCGAGATCTGAAAGTCCATGAAAAGGGCCCCGGCATTCTTCTTGCGCATGGTCGCTCCCGGCACCGGTGTCCCCGCAGGGAACCTGGACCGGACGCCATCGGGCAATCCAGACCGTCGCGCCAGGTGCCGCCGCTTTCGTTCGGCTGCCTCGCGTGGTCCCCATCGCTATCGAAGCTAAATGTGGCCGGTTTATGTGGGCTTAAGCAACCATGCTCTTGCTGTTGCACCATCGCTTCAGTGAAGCCGCGCGAGCCCCTGTTTCCGCTTGACCAGTGAATAACCATGCAGATATATAACGTTTAGGTTATCAACAAGGAGCTGGATCAATGTCTGAGGCGCGTGGACTGGTCGTCGGTGCCGCGGTGATGGTGATGACGACCGCCGTGAGCGGGGCGTACGCCGAGAGTTACGACCTCGCGGTGAGCCGCATCATCGAGGCTCCGGTGGAACAGGTGTGGGAGGCCTGGAGCGATGGCAGCAGGATCAGGCAGTGGTGGGGCCCGAGCGGCTTCTCCGCGCCGGTGGCCGATGTCGATTTCAACGTCGGTTCCCGGAGCATCGTCTGCATGCAGCCGCCGGACGGGCCGCTCATGTGCAACAGCTGGACCTACACCGAGATCGTGCCGAACGAGCGCATCGCCTTCGATGCGGGCTGGGTGGACGAGGCCGGCAACGAGATCGACCCGCGCAGCATGGGCCTGCCGGACGATATTCCTTCCATCGTTCCGCACATCATCACCTTCCGGCCGCTGTCCGACAGCAAAACCGAGCTCACCGTGTCCGAATTCGGCTATGGTTCGGAAGCTACGGTCGCTCTCTCGAAAGCCGGACTGGAGCAGGTCTTGGACAAGCTTGAAGCCAGCCTTGAATAGGCAAAGCGGAAGTCCATAGGGGGGCCTGCCCACTGCCTCGAACCGGGGCGGTGGGCAGCACTGCCTTAGACGTCGAGGTTGGCGACGCTCAATGCGTTGTTCTGGATGAATTCGCGCCGCGGCTCGACGAGGTCGCCCATCAACTCCGAGAACAGCCGGTCGTGGTCATCGCTCTCCTTGATCTGCACCTGCAGCAGCGTCCGTGCATCCGGATCGAGCGTCGTCTCCCAGAGCTGACCGGGATTCATCTCGCCCAGACCCTTGTAGCGCTGCAGGCTCAGCCCCTTGCGACCGGTGGTCATCACTGATTCGAAAAGCGACGAGGGACCGAAGATGTCGAAGCTCTGTTCCTTGCGGCTGAGCTTGGCGACGCCGCCATAGAGGTCACCGAGCGACTCGACGATCTGCCGGATCTTGCGGGCGTCGGCGCTGGCAAGAAGCTGCGCATCGATGGCGTGCGTCTCAGTGACGCCGCGTACCGTACGGGTGAAGATGAGGCCTCCCTGGCCATCCGACTGGCCCACCCAGCCGCGCTCGACCTCGTCGGTCACCCGGTCGAGCCGGTTGGCCACGCGGCTCGCGACCGCCTGCGCCTTTTCCGGATCGGCCAGTGCCTCGGCATCGAGCCCGCCGACGATCGCCGCCTGCTCGATGATGGAGCGATTGTAGCGGGTGTTGAGCCCCTCGATGGCATGCACGATGTCGCGCGCCTGCCGGGCGATGCCAAGGAGGTCGGTCCCGGCATGATTGGTGCCGTCGCGCGAGGTGAGCACCGCCTCGTCGGTGCCCGTCTCCAGCAGATAGTCCTCCAGCGAACGCTCGTCCTTGAGGTACTGTTCGGAGGAGCCGCGCTTGATCTTGTAGAGCGGCGGCTGCGCGATATAGACGTGGCCGCGGTCGATCAGCTCGCGCATCTGCCGGTAGAAGAAGGTCAGCAGCAGCGTCCGGATGTGCGCGCCGTCGACGTCGGCGTCGGTCATGATGATGATCTTGTGGTAGCGGAGCTTCTCGATGTTGAACTCTTCGCGCCCGATCGAGGTGCCGAGGGCCATCACCAGATTGCCGATCTGCTCGGAGCCCAGCATGCGGTCGAAGCGGGCCCGCTCGACATTGAGGATCTTGCCCCGGAGCGGCAGCACCGCCTGGTGGTAGCGGTCGCGCCCCTGCGTTGCAGAGCCGCCGGCGGAATCACCTTCGACGAGGAACAGCTCCGACTTCGCCGGATCCTTCTCCGAGCAGTCCTTCAGCTTGCCGGCAAGGAAGTTGACGTCGAGCGCCGATTTCCGCCGCGTCAGCTCGCGCGCCTTGCGGGCGGCCTCGCGGGCGGCGGCAGCCTCGGCCACCTTGCCGACCACCGTCTTCGCCTCGGCCGGGTGCTCCTCGAACCATTGCTGCAGCTTGTCGTTGACGCCGTTCTCGACCACCGGCCGCACCTCGGACGAGACCAGCTTGTCCTTGGTCTGGCTCGAGAATTTCGGATCCGGCACCTTTACCGAAAGCACGCAGGTCAGCCCTTCGCGGGTGTCGTCGCCGGTCAGCGTAACCTTCTCGCGCTTGAGGATGCCGCTCGCCTCCGCATAGGCGGTGACCTGCCGGGTCAGCGCCCCGCGCAGGCCGGCGAGATGGGTGCCGCCGTCGCGCTGCGGGATGTTGTTGGTGAAGCAGAGCACGTTCTCGTGGTAGCTGTCGTTCCACCACATCGCCACTTCCACGGTAATTCCATCGCGCTCGGACTTCAGCATGATCGGGTTGGCGATCAGCGGCGACTTGGCGGCATCGAGATACCGTACGAAGGCCTCGAGCCCCCCCTCGTAATAGAGGTCGACCTCCACCGGTTCGGGGTGGCGGTTGTCGCGCAGGAAGATGTGGACGCCGGAATTGAGGAAGGCCAGCTCGCGCAGCCGGTGCTCGAGCGTCTTGAAGTCGAACTCCACCATGGTGAAGGTCTGCGGGCTCGGCTGAAAGCTGATCTCGGTGCCGCTGCGCCCCTCATAGCTACCGGTCACGGCAAGCGGCCCGTCGGCGTTGCCGTTGGTGAAGCTCATCTCGTGCTCCCGGCCGTTACGCCGGATCTTGAGTTTCAGCCAAACCGATAGCGCGTTGACCACCGAGACGCCGACGCCATGCAGCCCGCCCGACACCTTGTAGGAGTTCTGGTCGAACTTCCCGCCGGCGTGCAGCTGCGTCATGATCACTTCGGCGGCCGAAATCCCCTCCTCCTTGTGGATGTCGGTTGGGATGCCGCGGCCATTGTCGGTGACCGTCACCGAGCCGTCGGCATTCAGCGTGACCGTCACCAGGTCGGCATGGCCCGCCAGCGCCTCGTCGATGGCGTTGTCCACCACCTCGTAGACCATGTGGTGCAGGCCGGAGCCATCATCGGTGTCGCCGATATACATGCCCGGCCGCTTGCGCACGGCGTCGAGCCCCTTCAGCACCTTGATGGAATCGGCGCCATATTCCTCGGGGTCGTACGGGGTGTCGGAGGTGCTCAAGAAGGGGTCCCGAATCGCTGGAGGTTCCACTGGACCTGTTCTAGCGGATCGACCTCTCATACCCAAGGGAAATGGCTATTTTTTGCCCGTTTGCAAGGGGATGCACCGCTTCTCACGGCTCCGGCGACAGCCTGCCCTCACGCACCGTGACCGTCTGCGCGCGCCCCCCCAGCGCCGCAAACAGCAGCGGGTCGGTGCCGGTCATGAAGCATTGCGTTCCGAGCGCGTCCAGCGCCCCGAACAGCGCCTCCCGCCGCCGCGGATCGAGATGTGCCGCGATCTCGTCGAGCAGCAGGAACGGCGTGATCCCTGTGGCCCGTCGCACCAGCCGCGCATGCGCCAGCACCAGCCCGATCAGCAGCGCCTTCTGCTCGCCGGTGGAGCCGAGCGCCGCCGGCATCTGCTTTTGCGCGTGCACCACCTCGAAATCGACGCGGTGCGGCCCGGTAAGCGTCCGCCCGGCCGCCCGGTCCAGGTGCCGCCCCGCCGCCCAGCGCTCTCGCAGTTCGCCCTCCAGCGCTGCCGAGGACGCCGGCTCCGCCCCCTCCTCGAACAGCGGCGTCAGCGCCAGTCGGGCCGCGGGAAAGCTGTCGTCGTCGAGGCTCTCGAGGATCAGCGCCTGCAGCTGCCCGAGGCTGTCCGCCCGCGCGAAATGCACGGCCGCGGCGGAAGCCGCCATCTGCGCCTCCACCGCCCGCATCCAGAGCGGGTCGGCGTCTTCGGCCAGCAGCCGGTTGCGCTGCCGCGTCGCCTTGTCGAAATCCGCGACCGCCGCCGCATGCCCGGGGATCAGCGTCGTCACCAGCCGGTCGAGAAAGCGCCGCCGGTCGCCCGCCGGCCCGGCGAACAGCCCGTCCATCGCCGGCGTCAGCCACAGCAGCCGAAGATAGGCGCTCATCTCCTCGACGGTCCGTGCCGTGGCGCCGTTAATGCGCACGCGCCGCCCACTTTCGTCCGCTCCGGCACCGGTACCGATATCGGCCGGTCCGTCCTCGGTCTCCACTGTGGCGGCGACCGCCCAGGCGCCGTCCGAACCCTGCGCCGCCAGCGTCTCGAACGGCGCCCGCCGCAGTCCGCGGTCGGGGGCCAGCAGCGAGACTGCCTCGAGGAGATTGGTTTTGCCCGACCCGTTGGGTCCCACCAGCACGAGGTGCCGGCTATCGAGGTCGAGCGCCGCGCTTTGGTAGTTGCGGAACTGCGTCAGCCGGAGCCGCGAGATGTGACGGATGGTGGTCATCCTTGGGAAAGGCCCCCTCACCCGGCGCTGCGCGCCGACCTCTCCCCGAAGGGAGAGGTGGTTCGTGGCACAATCTCGCCCCCGCGTCACCTCTCCCTTGGGGGAGAGGTCGGTCCGAAGGACCGGGTGAGGGGACCTTTGTAGACGAGCCCGCTGACGCCTACACCCGCATCGGCATCAGCACATACAGCGCCCGCGCCTCGCCGCTTTCCTTGACCAGCGTCGGCGAACCGGCGTCGTTGAACAGGAACACTGCCGTCTCCGAACGGATCTGGCCGATGATGTCAAGCAGGTAGCGGGCGTTGAAGCCGATCTCGAAGCTCTCCTGGTCGAACTCCACCGCCAGCTCCTCGCTGGCCGTCCCATGGTCGGGATTGGTGACGCTCAGCTCCAGCTGCCCGTCCTTCACAGAAAGCTTCACCGCCTTGCCGCCGCGGTCGGAGGCGATGGTCGAGACGCGGTCGACGGCGGTGGCAAAGCTTGCCTTGTCGACGTTCATCGTCTTGTCGTTGTTCTTCGGCGTCACTCGCTCATAGTCGGGGAAGGTGCCCTCGATGAGCTTCGACAGCAGCACCACGCCGCCGAGGGTGAAGCGGATCTTGGTGTCGCTGACTTCGACCCGCACCTCGTCGTCGGCCCCATCCAGCAGCTTCTGCACCTCGCCGACCGTCTTCTTGGGAATGATGATGCCGGGCATGCCGCCGCTGCCTTCCGGCGCCTCAGTCTCGGCCCGCGCCATGCGGTGGCCGTCGGTCGCCACCGCCCGCAGCGTCGCCGTGCCGCCGACGTCGAGGGCATGCAGGTAGATGCCGTTGAGATAGTAGCGGGTTTCCTCGTTGGAGATGGCGAACTGCGTGCGTTCGATCAGCTCCCGGAGGCTCGCGGCCGGCATGGTGAACTCGTGGGTGAAACTGCCCGACTTGAGATCGGGAAAGCTGTCGGGCGAGAGGCAGGCGAGGTGGAAGCGCGAGCGCCCCGAGGTCAGCAGCAGCTGCTCGGCGCCCTCCGTTTCGAGCCGCACTTCGGCGCCATCGCTGAGCTTGCGAACGATCTCGTAGAGCGTATGCGCCGGCACCGTCGTCGTGCCGGCCGTCCCGACCATCGCCGGGACGCTTTCCGTGACTTCGATATCGAGATCGGTGGCCCGCAGGTCGACGCCGGCGTCGCCGGCCTTGAGCAGCACGTTGGCGAGGATGGGGTAGGTATTCCGCCGCTCCACCACGCGATGCACATGGCCCAACGACTTGAGCAGATGATTGCGCTCCAGAGTGACTTTCATGCTTTCTGTCCCTTACCCCCGCTGCCCGACAGGGACAGCAAAAACCCCGGCGCGCCGGGGTTGCGACATTTGCAATTCGGGGCCGAAAACGCAAGCGGTGGCGGCCGGTTCGGAGCACCGCGTCCACGGAAAAGCGCGTGCGGGCCGGAGCCGCTTCCGCTCGTCCCCCTCCCCTCGCGTGAAGGAAGGGAGTCGATGTCGGACGGCGCCTCCGCTACTCCTCGAGCATGCGCTTCAGCAGCTCGATCTCCTGGGCCAGTTCCCCGTCATCCTTCATCATCTGCTCGACCTTGCGCACCGAGTGGAGAACGGTCGTGTGATCGCGCCCTCCGAAGCGGCGGCCGATCTCCGGCAGCGAGCGCGTCGTCAACGACTTGGCCAGGTACATGGCAATCTGCCGCGGCCGCACCACGTCCCGCGACCGCCGCGCACTGAGGATGTCGTTACGGGGAACCTTGAAGTGGCGCGAGACGATGCGGAGGATGTCCTCGATCCGCACCCGCCGCGCCTCGTGGGAGCGCACCAGGTCGGCCAGCGTGCGCTCCGCCAGCGCCACCGTGATCGGCTCGCGGGTCAACTGGTTGGCGGCCACCAGGCGGTTGACCGCACCGTCGAGGTCGCGGCCATGGCTCGCCACCACCCGAGAGATGTATTCGATCACCGCCGGGGGGAAGGCCACGCCGGCAAAACGCAGCGCCGCCTGCTCGGCTCGCCGCGTCACGATGGCGCGGCGGAGGTCGACGTCAAAGGTAGAGATCGGCACCACCAGCCCGCCGGAAAGCCGCGAACGTACCCGCTCGTCGAGCATGTCGAGGTCACGCGGCGGCGCATCGCCAGCCACCACCACCTGCTTGGCGCCGGTCAGCAACGTCCCCAGCGTGTGCCCGAACTCCGTTGCCGATTTGCCCTGCAGGAACTGCATGTCGTCGATCAGCAGCAGGTCCACGCGGCGCAGCCACTCCTTGAAAGCCAGCGCCGACTGGCGCTGCACGGCCGTGATGAAATGGTACATGAAGTGGTCGGCGGTGAGATAGACGATGTTCCGCGTCTGGTCGGCAGCGCCTGCTGCCCAGGCGATCGCATTAAGAAGGTGCGATTTGCCGAGCCCCACGGTCGAATGGATATAGACGGGGTTGAAAGTCACCGCATTGTTGGCGGCGGCATGCGCCACCTGCCGTGCCACGCCGAGCGCGATCTCGTTGGGCGCTCCGGTCACGAAAGTGTCGAAGGTCATCTTCGGGTCGAGCGCGCTGCCCGAGAGGGCGTCGCCGCGCGGCAGCACCGCCGGCTGCCGGGACAGTCTCGTGACGACCGGGACGATTTCGCTCGCCGGTTCAGCTACCGCTTCGGGCGGCGGGGTCAGTCGGGGGCGCGCCTGGCCATTGACCCGGACGGTGAAATGCAGCCGGCTTATCGTCCCGGCTTCGGCCTGGAAGGCGGCGAGAATCTTGTCCGCGTAGTTGGACTGCACCCACGAACAGAGGAAGCGCGTCGGAACGGAGAGGTGGACGAGGTCGTCGACATATTCCTCGACTTCGAGACGGGCAAACCAGGAATTGAAGACGTCTTCGCCGACGGCCGCCTTCAGTCGGGCTTTGACGCGGGCGAAGGTCTCGTGCTTGCCGCTCGACTGACCGTCCATGCCCATGATCGTCACTGCCCCTTTGCTGTTGCCACCTTTCGTCCTTCCAGACTGGTCATCGTCCCAATCGGTCCGCACCGCCGCTGCGTTTTCAGCCATCTCTTCGAGCCCAATCTCTTCGTCTCGCGTGCCTCTTGATGAGCGCCACGCTGCCAACCAAGGTGCACCTGTCCCCGCAGACACACCGATCCCGTGCCCCGGCACGAACCGGGACTGAGTTACTCCTCTGCTGCAAGTGAATCCGGCTCCGAAGAGCCTCGGATACTATCTCTTACGAGAACGCAAGATGATACTCTCAACCGCAAAGACTAAATGCGGGGGCAACGTCGTCCACGATGCATTCGGTAGGCCGCAACGCCAACCAAGCCCTGGCGAAGTGACTTCGGTTTCCCCGTTTGGACTTTAGAACCGCGATTCTCGTGCCGCGTTGCTTGATCCAACGAGGGTCATCTTAGACAGCGGAAAGGAGTCAATCAACCGGGGTTTTTGGCTCCGAGGGGCTTGACTCTGCTCTTCGGAAAAAGGTTTCACCCCACCCCTTCAGGGGGCGGAAACCAAGGCGCTGTGACTCCAAGCGGAATCGTTTCGCATAAGGGTTTTTTCTGAACCGCCGGTGGCCGTGTTAAGACCGCATTAAGGAGAATTCATTCCATCGGCGTGGCCGGAAACACGCCGCGGGGCCGAAGTAACCGGTTGGAATAGAAGGGCTTTGTCGTGCTACCGGACGGGTTCCGTCGAATTGGTACGGCTGCGGCATTCGTGCCACATTTCCCCGTCATCGCTGTCGGTGCAGCCCGTCGGAAGGCAACAAAAAAGGGCCCCCGAAGGAGCCCTTGGTACCCAGGTACGGCTGCTGGCGCGATCAGTTCTGCAGCGCCTTGATCCGGTGGTTCAGGCGAGACACCTTGCGGGCCGCCAGATTGGCATGGACGATGCCCTTCTGGGCAGCGCGGTGGATCTCCGGCTCCGCAGTCTTCAGCGCCTCGACGGCCACCTTGTGGTCGCCGCCGGCAATGGCTTCCTCGACCTTGCGGATGAAGGTGCGCATGCGCGAGCGCCGGGCCTTGTTGACTTCGGTGCGGGCCGCAATCTTGCGGGTGGCTTTCTTTGCCGAGGCGGTATTGGCCATGAAATCCTCTTGGCGCTTCAACCGGTCGAGGGCGCGTTGACGCCGCAAAAGACCGGTCGATGAAATGAAATCGGCGGCAAAACCGGGCCGCCAAGTTGGCGCTGTATAGTGCCAGTGGGCGCCAGCGTCAACCGGAATCAGGGCCGGAGGGCCGATTTGCGTCCGCCCGTCACTTCTTCTGGCACCGCGGACAGAAGAAGGTCGAGCGCGCCGATTGCACCATGCGTCGAATGGTGCCGCCGCAACCGGGGGTGGGGCAGGGGGCTCCTTCGCGGTCATAGACTGCGAAGCTGTGCTGGAAGTAGCCGGGCCCGCCATCGGCGGCGCGGAAGTCTCTGAGCGTCGAGCCCCCTGCTTCCACCGCCTCCGTCAGCACCGCCCGCACCCCCGCCGCCAGCGCCTCCAGCCGCAGCCCGGGCGCGTTGCGTTTCGGCACCAGGCGCCGCGCCTCCAGCGCCGGGTGGATGTGCGCCCGGTGCAGCGCCTCGGATACGTAGATGTTGCCGAGACCCGCCACCACCCGCTGGTCGAGCAGTGCCGCCTTCACCGGCGCCTTGCGGCCGGCGAAGCGCTCCGCCAGCGCTGCCCCATTGAAGCTGTTGGACAGGGGCTCCGGCCCCAACCCCTTGAGATATGGGCTTTCTTCGTCCTCTCCAAAAAGGTCGATGAAGCCGAAGCGCCGGGCGTCATTATAGATGAGGCGCATCTCGCCGTGTTGCGGGTGCACGAGGTCGAGCAGCAGGTGGTCGTGCTTTTCTTCCGGCCGCGGCTCGTAGTAGCGGCTCGGCTCCTTGTACTTGAAGGTCTCGAAGCGGTAGCTGCCGGTCATGCCGAGATGGCTGAGCAGGGTCTGGCCACCGGAGAGCCGGAACAGCAGGTATTTCGCCCGCCGCTCCAGGCGTTCGATGCTGCGGCCGGTGAGGGTTTGGGCGAGTTCGGCGGGGAAGGCGAAGCGGAGATCCGCCCGGTTCAGCGTCACCGCAGCAATGCGGGCGCCTTCCACCAGCGGGGCGAGGCCGCGCCGCACCGTTTCCACTTCCGGCAGTTCAGGCACTGGTACGCCCGCAGAACTTCTCGTGGAATCTCGGGGCTGGTGTGGGTAAGGTGCGCGCCAGTTCCATGAAAGTTCGGCCCATGAGCAGTAACACCGGCGAGACCACGCATTTCGGCGACCGGAAGGTAGCGCTAGAGGACAAGCAGGGGCTCGTCAACGACGTCTTCCACGGCGTCGCCGACCGCTACGACCTCATGAACGATCTGATGAGCGCCGGCGTCCACCGGCTCTGGAAGGACGCCATGGTGGCGCGGCTGGCGCCGCCGAGGAAGGGCAGCCGCCCCTACCGCGTCCTCGACATGGCGGGCGGCACCGGCGACATCGCCGAGCGCATCGTCAACGCCTCGGTCGGCTTTGCCGAGGTGACTGTGGCCGACATCAATCCAGACATGCTGCGCGTCGGCGAACAGCGGGCGAAGGGGTGGCGCTTCCCCGATCAGGCCCGGTTCGTGACCGCCAACGCCGAGCAGCTCCCGTTCGAGGACGCGAGCTTCGACGCCTATACCATTGCCTTTGGCATCCGCAACGTCCCCCGCATCGAGCAGGCGCTCAGCGAGGCGCACCGCGTGCTGCGGCGCGGCGGCCGCTTCCTCTGCCTTGAGTTCAGCGCGGCCGATATGCCGTTGCTCAGCGATGCCTACCGTCTCTATTCCGACCGTGTGATCCCGCCGCTCGGGCGTCTCGTCACCGGCGATGGTGAGCCCTACCGCTATCTCGTCGAGAGCATCCGTCAGTTTCCGAAGCCCGAGCAGTTCTCCGCCATGATCGCCGCCGCCGGCTTCCGGCGCGTCAGCCACACCGCCTTCAGCGGCGGCATCGCCGCCCTTCACGCCGCCTGGAAGCTCTGACCTATGGGCCTAGCCGCCTATTTTCGCCTGGCGCGGGCCGGCTGGGTGCTGGCGCGCGAAGGCGCACTGTCGATCATCGACAATGCCGCCCTGCCGCCGGCGCTGCGTGCCCTCATCGGGGCCGGGCAGCTGCTCGAGCGCCGCGACGTCCGCGGCAGCGGCCGTGCCGAGCGGCTGACCCGGGCCCTCAACCGGCTCGGGCCCACCTATGTGAAGTTCGGCCAGACCCTCGCCACCCGCCCGGACATCGTCGGCGACGAGGTCGCCACCGACCTCGCGGTGCTGCAGGACAAGATGGAGCCCTTCGACCAGGCGCTCGTGCCGCAGCTGCTGGCCGATGCCCTGCACGAACACGCGGTCAACCTGACCGATCTGTCGCCGCCGGTCGCCGCCGCCTCCATTGCCCAGGTGCACAAGGCGGCGCTGATCCGCGACGGCCGCCGCCGCGAGGTGGCGGTCAAGATCCTCCGGCCCGGCGTCCGCCGCCGCTTCCGGGCCGATATCGACAGCTATTATGCGGGGGCGCGCCTCGCCGAAGGTCTCGTAAAGAACTTTCGCCGCCTGCGCCCGACCGATGTCGTGCGGACGCTCGACCGCTCCGCCCGCATCGAGCTCGACCTCCGGCTGGAGGCCGCGGCGATCTCGGAGATGGCGTCGAACATCGAAGGTGACACCGGCTTCATCATTCCCGAGGTGCACTGGGAATGCACCTCCGAAACCGTCCTCACGACCAGCTGGGTCGATGGGGTGCCGATCCGCGAGCTGACGGCCCTCGATGCCGCCGGCATCGACCGCCGCGACCTCGCGCGCAACCTGTTGCAGACCTTCCTCCGGCACGCGGTCCGCGACGGCTTCTTCCACGCCGACATGCATCCCGGCAACCTCTTCGCCGATCCGGTGACCGGCGCCATCATCGCCGTCGACTTCGGCATCATGGGCCGCATCAGCCGCCGCGAGCGCCGCTTCCTCGCCGACATCCTCTACGGCTTCATCACCCGCGACTACCGCATGATCGCCGAGCGCCACTTCCAGATCGGCTATGTCCCGCGCACGCAGTCGGTGGAGGATTTCGCTCTCGCCCTGCGTGCCATCGGCGAGCCGCTGCAGGGGCGCCGCGCCAACGAGATCTCCATGGCCAAGGTGCTGGGGCAGCTCTTTGCCACCACCGAGATGTTCGAGATGCAGACCCGCCCCGAACTGGTGCTGCTGCAGAAATCCATGGTCCTCGTCGAGGGCGTGGCGCGGGCCCTAGATCCTCAGCTCGACATCTGGACCGTGGCTGAGCCCGTGGTGGGGGACTTCGTCCGGCGCGAGGCCGGGCCACTCGGCCGGCTCGAGGATTTCGCCGACAATCTCCGTATCGCCGCCGACACGGTGAGCCGCCTCCCGGCGCTGCTCGCCAAGGCCGAGGTGGCGCTCGACGACTACGACGCCGGGCGGCGTCCCGAGCGGCGCCGGAGCGACCGCTTCATGCTCACCGCCGGGTTCTGGCTGCTGGCCCTCGCCGTGCTGCTGCTCATCTGGCGGCTGCTCGGATAGCCGTTCAGGATCGGTTCATCATTGCGGCCCTACTGCGGCAGCTACGGTTGCGGGGGCGACGGGCGCCTCGTAGATTGCCACCAGACAAAACGGCGGCGGGACCGCCAAGGGAGAAAAACATCATGAGCTTCAAACTCTTCACCCGCATCGGCGGCGTCATACTCATGACCGCCGGCCTCGCCGGCTGCATCGACGTCGACATGGAGATCGCAGTATTGAGCGAAACCACCGCCCGCGCCACCACCACCTCCACCATGGGCGCCGACTTCTACGCCATGGCCAAGGCCGGAATGGCCGGCGGGGAGGAGAGCACCGACGGCTTCTGCCAGGACGAAGGCTCGGTCCTCACCGAGAATGCCGACGGCAGCGCCACCTGCGTGCTGGTCGAGGAGGGGCCGTTCACGGAGCTCGAGGTCGGTGAAGGCGAGGACGGTGCGAAATTCGAGGTCGTCAGCCCCGGCGTCGTACGCGTTTCCCTAAATACGGAAGACATCAAGAGCGAGGTGGGTGCCGCCGAGCAGGACGAGGAGACCCGCCAGATGATGCAGGCCTTCTTCGAGGGCCACGCCATCACCCTGCGCATCTCCGGCGCGGAAGTCATCGAGACCAACATGACCGAGACCGACGACGGCAAGGCGGCCGAACTCGTCATCCCGTTCCTCTCCCTGATCGACGGCACCCTAGAGCTGCCCGAGGAGCTCTACGCCACCGTCAGGACCAACTGAGGCATGGGAGACGCGGTCCGCGTCGGCTTCCGCTGGCTCGACCATGGCCGCGGACTGCCCATCCCGCGTCAGCAGACGGAGGGCGCGGCGGGACTGGATCTTTCCGCCGCGCTCGCTTCCGGGGAAACCCTGGAAATCGTTCCCGGCGCCCGCGCCATTGTCCCCACCGGGATGTGCATCGCGCTGCCGCCGGGCCACGAGGCCCAGGTGCGTCCCCGCTCCGGCCTCGCTGCCCGGCACGGCGTTACCGTTCTCAATACGCCCGGCACCATCGATGCCGACTACCGCGGCGAGGTCATGGTCATCCTGATCAATCACGGCGATGCGCCGTTTCAGGTGCGCCGGGGCGACCGCATTGCACAGATCGTCGTCGCACCCGTCACTTCCGTCGCCTTCACCGAAAGGGAGCATCTCGATGAAACCGAACGTGGTGATCGCGGTCACGGCTCGACTGGCCGCTAGCCTTCTGCCCATGGCGGCGCTGCTGCTGCCCACCGCGGTTGCCGCCGGCGACCGGGCGCTTGCCGATTTCATCGGCTATTCCGAGGATGGCCGCTACTTTGCCTTCGAGGAGTACGGGATACAGGATGGTTCCGGCTTCCCCTACGCCAACATCTACGTCATCGATCTTCCCGCCGACGCCTGGGTTACCGGCACGCCGGTGCGGGTGCAGCTCGAGAGTTGGGAAGCGGAACTGGCAGTGGCGCGGGCAGAGGCCCGCGAGCAGGCGTCCGGGCTCCTCGAGGATCTCGGCATTGACAACCCGCCGCACCTCATCGCCCTCAATGGCGACGGTGAGCCCGGCAACGGACATACGCTCGAGTTCGGGGCCGTCGGTTACCTGCCGGGGGAGTTGGAGAACGAGCAACGGCTCTCGCTCGAGATTTTCGAAGCCCCTTCACCCAATGATTGCATCACCTATCTCGGTGAAGAGGCAAAAGGCTACGCGCTGCTGCTCGAGGACGATGGCGCCGTCCGCGAGCTGCATCGCGACACTGGCCAGCTGCCGGAATCCCGCGGCTGCCCGACGACCTACCGCATCTATGGCGTCGTCGCCCGCCCCGACAGCGGCTCGCTGGACGACGCCGTGGTCATCGTCTCGGTCTATCCCTTCGGCTTCGAGGGGCCCGATCGCCGGTTCCTTGCCGTGCCGCTGGGCGACTAGGCCATGCCGCTCACACCCGACGAGACCAGACGCTATGCACGGCAACTGGTGCTGAAGGGTGTCGGCGGGGCGGGGCAGCAGCGCCTGCAGGCGGCGCGTGTGCTGGTGTTAGGTGCCGGCGGCCTCGGCAGCCCCGTGATCGCCTATCTCGCCGCGGCCGGCGTCGGTACGCTCGGGGTTATCGACCACGATACGGTCGCCCTTTCTAACCTGCAGCGGCAGATCGTCCATAACACTTCGGCGATCGACACGCCGAAGGCGGACAGCGCCGGCAGCTTCGTTGCCGCCCTCAATCCCCATGTGCGGTTCCTGCCCTACCACCAGCGCTTCGAGGCCTCGACGCATACGGCGCTGCTCGCCGACTACGACCTCTTGATCGAAGGTACGGACAACTTCGCCGCCCGCGCCGCGGCCGCGGCCGCGGCCGAAGCGGCCGGCAAGCCGCTGGTATCGGGGGCCGTCACCATGTTCGACGGCCAGCTAACGGTGTTCCTGCCCGGCGGCCCGCGCTTTGCCGATCTCTATCCGGTGCCGCCGGACGAAGCCGACCTGCCCTCCTGCGAGATGGTCGGTGTGCTGGGCGCCGTTACCGGCGTCGTCGGCACGCTCATGGCCATGGAGGCGATCAAGCTGATCACCGGCCTCGGCACGCCGCTCGCCGGCCGGCTGCTGCTCTATGACGGACGCGCTGCGCGGTTCACCGAACTCGCCTACGCCTGAGCCGCCTCAGGCGTCCGGGTGCTGGAACACCAGCGTCGCATTGGTGCCGCCGAAACCGAAGGAATTGGACAGCGTCACTGCGACATCGATGTCATCGCGCCGCGCCCGAAGGATCGGCATGTCCTCGAATTCCGGATCGAGATTGTCGATGTTGGCGCTCTCGCAGAGGAAACGGTGCTGCATCATCAGGATGCAGTAGATGGATTCCTGGACGCCCGTTGCGCCCAGCGAGTGCCCGGTCAGGGATTTGGTGGCCGAGATCGGCGGGCACTTGTCGCCGGTCCCAAAGACCTTGCGCAGGGCGTCAATCTCGCGACTGTCCCCAACCGGCGTCGAGGTGGCATGCGGGTTGATGTAATCGACGGGCCGCTTCACGTTCTCTAGCGCGAGCCGCATGCAGCGCTCCGCGCCCTCTCCTGACGGGGCGACCATGTCGTAGCCATCGGAGGTGGCGCCATAGCCGACGATCTCGGCCAGGATCTTCGCGCCGCGGGCCTTGGCGTGCTCCAGTTCCTCGAGCACCACCACGCCGGCGCCGCCCGCGATGACGAAGCCGTCGCGGTCGCGGTCATAGGCACGCGACGCACGGGCAGGGGTGTCGTTGAAGTTGGTGGACATGGCGCCCATGGCGTCGAACAGGTTGCTGAGCGTCCAGTCGAGGTCCTCGTGGCCGCCGGCAAAGACGATGTCCTGCTTGCCCATCTGGATTTGCTCGTAGCCGTTGCCGATGCAGTGCTTGGAGGTCGCGCAGGCCGAGGAGATGGTGTAGTTGACGCCCTGGATGCCGAAGGGCGTGGCCAGCGTCGCCGAGGCCGTCGAGCTCATTGCCTTAGGCACCGCCAGCGGCCCGATGCGCTTCGGGCCCTTGTCGCGGGTGACGTCGGCGGCCTCCACCACGGTGCGGGTCGAGGGGCCGCCCGAGCCCATGATGATGCCGGTGCGCGGGTTCTTGATGTCGCTATCCTCGAGCCCCGCATCGGCGATTGCCTCCTGCATGGCGATGTAGTTCCAGGCGGCGCCCTTGCCCATGAAGCGAGTGGTGCGGCGGTCGAGGACCTCGAATGGGTCGAGCTTCGGTTCCCCGTGCACGTGGCAGCGGAAGTTGAGGTCGGCATAGTCCTTGGCAAAGACGATGCCCGGCCGCGCGTCCCGCAGGCTTTGCAGGACCTCCCCGATATTGTTGCCGATCGACGACACGATACCCATGCCGGTGACGACGACTCGTCTCATCCTGCGTTTCCTCTTCGACGCCGCATGCCGGTGGCCAGGCTAGACGTCGGTGAACAGGCCGACCCGCAGGTCCTTGGCCTCATAGATCACCTTGCCGTCCGCCTTCACCCAGCCATCGGCAATGCCGAGTGCCAGTCGCGAGCGCATGACCCGCTTCAGATCAATTCCATACTCCACCAGCGCCACGTCGTTGGTGACCTGGCCGGAGAACTTGATTTCGCCGCCCAGCGCCCGACCCTTGCCCGGGGACCCGCCCCAGCAGAGGAAGAAGCCAAGCATCTGCCAGAGCGCATCGAGCCCCAGGCATCCGGGCATCACCGGATCCCCTTCGAAATGGCATTTGAAGAACCAAAGTTCCGGATTGACGTCGAGTTCCGCCCGCACCATGCCCTTGCCGTGGCTCCCGCCGTCGGCGTCGATGTGGGTGATGCGGTCGAACATCAGCATGGGCGGCAGCGGCAGCTGCGCCATTCCGGGGCCGAACAGCGTGCCCTTTCCGGAGGCGATCAGATCGTCGTAGTCATAGGCATTGCGGCGATCCGACATCGGCTAACCCTACCGGTTGGAGTTCAATCGTTGATAGAGGCGGGGTTGGTGGGGGTCAATACGGCTTGCGGGTAACCCGGCACGGGCGGCGGCCGCCATGGGCCGCGGGTTGTCTCCCGTCGCCGCCGTCGGTATAAGTTGCGCCCGAAGTCCCGCAATCCCATGGATCTTATGTCCGACCGTCAGCTGCCGAACCGGCCCCTCCCGTCCCGCCGCCCTTGCCTCACGGCGGTGCTGCGGATGGCAGGCCTGCGACCGACCCGGCAGCGCGTGGCACTGGCCGAACTGCTGTTCAGCGGCGCCCACCGGCACGTCAGCGCCGAGGAACTGCACGCCGAGGCCAACCGGCAGAGCGTCAACGTGTCGCTGGCGACGATCTACAACAGCCTGCACCAGTTCCGCGAAGCGGGCCTGTTGCGCGAGGTGGCGGTGGATGCGGCGCGCTCCTATTTCGATACCGACACGTCCAATCACCACCACTTCTATCTCGAGGACGAGCAGCGGGTGATCGATATCCCCTCCTCGGCTATCACCATCCAGAACCTGCCCTCCCCGCCCGAGGGGATGACGGTGACGCATGTGGATGTGGTGGTCCGGGTCCGCAAGCAGGGCTGACGGCAGCGCCGTCAGTCGAAGGCTTCGCCCTGGTACACGCCCCAGAGCTTGGCCTGCGGCAGATAGCCCGAATAGCTGGCGGTGCGGCCTTCCTCGGGCTTCGAGGTGGCGCTGACCGCGCACCACTGGCCGTCGCAACTCGAGATGTCGACCCGGAACTTCGAGCCCAGCCAGGCGCGCACGCCCCCGTCGGGGTCGCGGCCGCTGAGCAGCGGCGTCTTCTCGGCCTCGTCCCAGGGGGCGGCGAGGCCGGCCCGCTTCCCGGACAGGAGGTTCTGGTGCACCCAGCCGACCGAGCCGTCGAAATCGCGGATCTTCCGCCAGGTGTCGAACTCCTGGACGATTTCGACCGGCGTCCCCGGCTTCACATAGACCCAGGCGATGTCGTAGCGGGTGCCCGGTCCGACCCTGACATTGATCGGGCTCGAGCGGGTGGTGGCAAAGCGCGGCAGCGGCAGTCCGCTGGCGCCTTCGGCGGCGCGGGCGAGGCCGGCGGCAAGGACACCGGCGGCCAGCAGCACGAGCAGCAGCAGGGCGCGAAGGAGCAGCGCGCGGTCGCGGCGGGCAGCGCGGCTGTGCGAGGTGAGGAGATGGTCTTGCTGGATCATGACTTTGCAGGTGAGGGGCTTTCCCCTATCACTAGCGCCAACACCTTAATGGGTCCTTGAGAGGGACGAGCTTGGCGGCGCAGAAGCCACGAATATTCGTCAGCCGGCGGCTGCCCGAGGCGATCGAGGCGCGCATGGCGACCCTGTTCGACGCCCGCTTCAACGGCTCCGACGAGCCGCTCTCCGCCGAGCAGCTGCTGGATGGCGTCGCCGACTGCGAGGTGCTCGTCTCCGCCATCACCGATCGCCTTGATGCAGCGATGATCGCGCGGCTGCCGAAAGGCCTCAGGCTGATCGCCCAGTTCGGCAACGGCTTCGACAATATCGACATCGACGCCGCCTATGCCGCGGGGCTCACCGTGACCAACACGCCGAGCGTCCTCACTGAGGACACTGCCGACATGGCGATGCTGCTGATGCTGGCGCTGCCGCGGCGGCTGGTCGAGGGGGCGGCGGTGCTGCCTCGCGACGGCAGCTGGCCCGGCTGGTCGCCGACCTGGATGCTCGGCCGGCGGTTGCGCGGCAAGGCGCTCGGCATCGTCGGCATGGGCCGCATCGGCACCGCCGTCGCGAGCCGTGCCCGCGCCTTCGGCCTCAACGTCCACTATTTCACCCGGCATCGCCGCCCGCCCGCCATCGAGGCGGTGCTGGACGCGACCTACTGGCCGTCGCTCGACGACATGGTGGCGGCCGTCGACATCGTCTCGCTGCACACGCCGCTGACCCGCGATACTCACCACATCCTCGACGCCGCGCGGCTGGCCCGCATGCACGCCGACGCCTATGTGGTGAACGTCTCGCGCCCGGAACTGCTCGATGAGCCGGCGCTGATCGAGGCGATCGCCGCGGGCCGGCTCTGCGGCGGCGCCCTCGATGTCGTCGAGAATGCCAACGGCATCGATCCCCGCCTCCTCGAGCTGGCGCGCCAGCACAAGGTGGTACTGACCGCCCACATGGCCTCCGCCACGCTGGAGGCGCGGGTCGAGATGGGGGAAACGGTGATCGTCAACATCCGGGCCTTCCTCGACGGCCATCAGCCGCCGCACCGGGTGCTGCCGGAAGGCGTCGCGGCGACGCGGCCGCTCTGAGCTACCAGGCCGCCTGCGGCAGCCGGACCTGCGGCACCGGCCTCGCCAGCAGCCGCTGACGGCGCAGCTCCGCTGCCATCTCGGCCTGCAGCGCCTTGAGCCGCGCCTCCGCCTGCAGCCGCGCTGCGGTGCCCGCGACTTCGTTCTGCAGGCAGAGCGCCTGCGTCGTGTTGTTCTCGACATAGTGCGAGGCGGCAGTCTCGGGCCGCGACACGCACTGCGCCAGCGCCGGCGCCGGCGGCAGGGCCAACAGCGTCGTCAGCAGCAGGCACGGCAGGGTCAGGGCTTGCGACATGGATCGACACTCCTCCGGGAAGGCGGTGATTCTGTGGCGTCGCGTCTCAGCGCCGTCGCAGCCGCTTGATGCGATCGAGCAATTGCTGCGGGTGGAACGGCCGCATCAGCTCCGGACCCTCGTCGCAGAGATCGCCAGCGAGACTGGCGGCGCGCTCGACCGAGCCCGTGAGGATCACCCGGACCTGCGGTCGGCTGGTCCGGATCCAGGCGGCGAGCTCGAAGCCGCTCTCCTCCCGCAGCGCGACGTCCACCACCGCGATGTCCACCGCCTGCTGCCCGAGCGCCTGCTTCGCCTCGGCGATAGTGCCCGCCTCTAGCACGCGGTAGCCGCAGCCCCGCAGATAGTCGCCGATCAGCGCCCGCCCGACGGCGTCGCTATCGACGAGGAGGATGGTTTCCTCCTCGGCTGCCCTCACCGCGCTCACCTGGACTCTGGCGCCGCACGTTGGCCGAGCAGCGCGCTGATGCGCGCGAAGAGGTCGCTGGCCGGCTTCGGAATGAACATCGTGTAAAGATCGGCATCCGCCGCCGTCGGCGCGAGCTGCCCCGACATCACCACCACCGGCGTGCCGGGCCGTACCGCGCGGACGAGCCGCGCCAGTTCGAGCCCGTTGCGCTCGCCCGGCATGTGCACATCGGTGATGACGAGATCCAGCGGCATCGCCGAGCGGATAACGTCTGCGCCCTCATCCGCCGTCCCCACCTCGATGACATGCCATCCGCCGTGCCGCAGTTCGTCGGCGATGGCGAGCCTGATGAGGAACTCGTCCTCCGCGAGCAGCACCGTAACCGGTGGCGCCGCAGCGTCCGGCCGTTCCTTCGTGTTCACTCTTGCCCTCGAAAATCTAGTGCATTCGAACCGTAACGCAGCTGCTGTCGATCCGTTGCATGTCCTTCCGGAAGGTGCGCCACCTTAGGCTGCCTGACCCGGCTGCAACGAATTGTCGTGGCGGATTTCCGTTCCAAGCACCTTGAGGCATTCACGCATGAATGCCGCCAGCGCCGTCCAGCCCTTAGCCGAGACCATGTTCCCGTCGACCAGGGCTTCGGTCGGGTCGAGATCGATATAGGTACCGCCCGCCAGCGCGACCTCCGGTGCGCAGGCGCCGAGCGCCGCTACGCGCCTGCCCCGCACCACCCCATCGACGGCAATCAGGATCTGCACGCCGTGGCAGATGGTGAAGATCGGCTTCCTCGCCTCGTGGAAATGCCTCACCAGGGCCTGCACCCGCGGATCGGTCCGGATGTATTCCGGCCCCCGTCCGCCGGCGCAATAGACCGCGTCGTAGGTGGCCGGATCGAGGTCCGCGAAGCTCTGGTTGAGGGTGAAATTGTGCCCCGGCTTCTCGGTGTAGGTCTGGTGCCCCTCGAAATCGTGCAGCGACCACGTGCACGGTATGCCCCACCGCCTCCATCCCCTGCTGGAACACGAAAATCTCGTATTCCTCGGTGAACTCCCCCACCAGCATCAATATCTTCCTGCCCGCCATCGTCCCCTCCCAGGTCAGCGTCCGGCGCGAGGATAGGCGGGCCGAGGTACGTATGGCAATGTCCGCCGGAGGCTTCGCCGCCTCTACAGGCAAAAAAGCCGCCCGTGCATGCTGACCCCACGCGACGGGCCGATTCCCCTTCCTTCTTCGACACGACGAGGGGCGGGGTCGGGACTGACATCGGCGCGAGAAAACATCCCGCGCCTGTCACGGCGCCGCGATGTACGTGGTTCGCGGCAGCTCCGACAGCACCTCGGGCCCGTCGGCGCGCAGGATCACGATCTCCTCGAGCCGCAGCCCGAACTGGCCGGGCAGGTAGATGCCAGGCTCGATGGAAAACACCATGCCTTCCTCCAGCACCGTCTCCGAGGTCGCGGTGATGTAGGGCGTCTCGTGCACGTCGATGCCAAGTCCGTGGCCGGTGCGGTGGAGGAAGCGGTCGCCGTAGCCGGCGGCGGCGATGATGTCGCGTGCCGCCTTGTCGACGGCCTTCGCCTTTACGCCGGGCCGGGCGGTGGCAAGGGCGGCGCGCACCGCGCGGTCGACGATCTCGTGTACCTTGGTGAATTCAGCCCCGGGCTGGCCCAGATGCGCCACGCGGGTCATGTCACTGGGATAGCCCTGGCTGCGCCCGCCGATGTCGATCAGCACCGCCTGGTCCGCCGCAAGCCTCGTCTCGCCCGTGTGATGGTGCGGGAACGCGCCGTTGCCGCCGAAGCAGACGCTGGTGAACTCGCGGCTCGCGCCGTTGGCCCGGTAGTAGTCGATCACCACGGTGGCGACCTCGGCCTCGGTGACGCCCGGGCGGAGCGCCGCGAAGGCGGCGCGCATGGCGCCATCATTGAGCAGCGCATTGGCCTTGAGCGCCCGGTACTCCGCCTCGTCCTTGCGGGCGCGCAGCGCGGCGACCGTATCGTGGGTGAACTTGTGCTTCGGCTGCCGCAGTGCGGCGAGCACCAGCAGCGCGAAATCGGCGCGCATGGTCTCGTCAAGCGCGACGCTCATGCCCGAGCGGGTGGCGCCGATGTCGGCGAGCAAGGCCGCGAGGGCCTTGGCCGGCCCCTCATCGTCGCTCCAGGTGAAGAAGGGCAATTCCGTCAGCGGCCGCTGCGAATCGGCGTTGAGGGCGGGCATCAGCATGGCGGCGCCCCGGGGTCCCACTAGGATCATCACCGGCCGCTCGTCGCCATGCGGCGCGAGACCGGCGAGCCAGCGCATATGCGAGCTGGGTCCCACGGCCACGAGATCGGTGGCGGTTTCGGCCATGCGCTGGCGCAGCCGGTTCATGCGGTCGGAGTAGCTCATGGTGCGTGGCCTGGATGGATGGGAGAGAGTGGGCCGCCCGACGGATCGGGCGGCCCGCAGGCCCGGGCGGGAGCCTAGCTCTTGTTGACGAGGCGGTAGAACACGAAGTCCGAGGTCGCGCCGTTGACATAGCCGGTGACGTTGGGGCTCATCGCCACCTGCACCGCCGCCTGGAACATGATGACGATCGGCGAGGAAGCCTGAACCTTCTTCTGCAGCTCGACATAGAGCTCGTTGCGCTTGGCCGGATCAGGCTCGGCAAGGGCGGCCATGGTCGCTTCGTTCAGCTCTTCCGGCACCGCCCAGGCGTTCCGCCAGGTGGTGGTGCTGATGTAGGCGTCGTCCGAGTTGTCCGAATTGTAGGCGAAGGCCTTGGCGTTCGAATGCGGGTCCATGAAGTCGGGTCCCCAGTAAAGCAGCATCGCCTCATGGGTACGCGCACGGTACTTGGTGATCACCTGGCTGCCGGTGCCCGGGATGATTTCGAAGTTGATCCCGGCATCGGCGAAGGTCGCCTGCAGCGACTGCGCCATGTCGGTGAAGGGGGTCGAATTGATGACGTCGAGGGTAACGTTGATCGGCGTCTCCACGCCGGCATCCGCCAGGATCTGCTTGGCCTTTTCGGGATCGTAGGTGAATGGCGTCTCCTCGAGCGCGCCGGGGAAGCCCTCGGGCCAGAAGGCCTGGTGCACCTGCATCTGGCCCTTGAGGAAGCTGTTGACCATGCCCTCGTAGTCGACGAGGTAGCGGGCCGCTTCCCATACCGCCGGCGGGGTGAGTTCCTCGGTCTTCTGGTTGAAGCTGAGGAAGTGCACGGCGGCCTGTGGGTAGGTCTCCACCTTGATATCGGCGTTGCCTTCGAAGCCGGCGATCTGGTCGGGCGTCAGGTTCTTGGCGAGATCGACGTCGCCGCTCTCGAGCAGCAGCTGCTGCGTCGCGGCTTCCGCGACGTGGCGGATGATCACCGACTTAAGCGCCGGCGCCCCCTTGAAGTAGTCGGGGTTGGCGTCGAGGGTTATCAGTTCGGCTGGGCGATAGGCGCGCAGCACGAACGGGCCGGAACCGGCGGAGTTGGCGTTCAGCCAGGCATTGCCGAAGTCGCCGTCGGTCTCGTGCTCCATGACGGTGACTTCATCGACCACCGAGGCAGGCCGGGCGGCGAGCACGTTGAGGACGAAGGCGGATGAGAAATCGCCGTCGTACCGCACCGTCACCTTGCCGTCTTCGGCCGTGACCATCTCTCCGATGTTCTCGGGCGTCCAGCCGAGCTGGGTAAGGATGAAGGCCGGGGCATGGTTGAGCTCAACGACGCGCTTGAAGGAGAAGATGACGTCCTCGGCACGGACCGGGTTCCCGGAGTGGAACTTCACCCCCTCGCGCAGGGTGAAGGTGATGGCCTTGCCCGCCTCGTCGACGCTCCACTCCCTGGCAAGGCCGGGCGCCAGCACGGTGGTGTCCTCGGCGTCGTACTGGACGAGCCGGTCGTAGACCTGGGTGACGAACTCGCCGGAGGAGAATTCGTAGGCCTGGGCCGGATCGATGGCGACGATATCGTCGATGTTCTGTGCCACGACGAGCGTGTCGGCCGGCGTTTCCGCCAGGGCGAGCCCCGGCATAGTGAGCGCGGCCGCGAGCAGGGCGGCCTTGAAGAGCTTCATGACTGTTTCTCCTGTGCTTTGATTTTGTTTGCCGTCTTCTTCTCGACCGGCGCCGCGGCCCTGGGATTGCGGAAGGCCGAGCGGCCGGCGCGGGAGCGGAACATGGTGAGCGTCCCCGTCCATAGGAGGCGGGCGGGGCGGTCGGAACTGTTGGACCAGGAGTGCGGACGATTGCCCCGGAAGTGCAGGCTGTCGCCCGCCGAGATCACCATTTCCTGCTCGTCGATGCGCTGGGTGATGGTCCCCTCGAGCACGAAGATCATCTCCTCACCCTCATGGTGAACGGTTTCCGAATGATAGCCGGGCGGGACGGTGAGAATGAAGGAGGACAGGACGCTGCCGGGGAATTCGGCACCGAGCCGCTCGTAGACCACCGAGGAGCCGTCGACGGAGAATTTCTCGCGCTCGCCGTTCCGGGTGAGGGCGTCGGCTGCCTTGGGCGTGGCGATGAAATAGTCGACGCCGACCTCGAGACTGCGGGCGATCTGCGCCAGCGTACCCAGCGAGGGGGTGGCGAGGTCGCGCTCGACCTGGCTGAGATAGCCGACCGACACCTCGGCTGCGTCGCCCAGATCCTGCAGCGTCATGTGCAACTGCTTCCGCCGCGCCCGGACCAGCGCCCCCACCCGGGGGCGTCCCGCATCGCTGGATCGATCTGGAGACGGCGTCACGACAGGCACTGCTCCGGTAAAATTTTTTTGATGTAAGCAAAATCCTTTGTATAGTCCAAGCGAAATCTGCGGCCACCCCCTCGCGCCCGCCTGGCGTCTCGTTCAGGGTGGGGCCTGCGCAGTTCCGGAGCAGTGCAAGCGTGGCGGCCGATTCCGAATTCCTCGAGACGTTGAGCCGCAGCAAGCCCGGCCCCGGTGGCGGCGGACGGCGCGGCGTCTCCGTGGCACTGGGCGTTGCCGGCGTCATCCTCACCGTCGCCCTGACCTTCCTCGGGCTGCTGGCGATCACCTTCTTCATCGGCCGCGTCATCCCGATCGATCCGGTGCTGGCGGTGGTGGGGGACCGCGCGCCGCCAGCCGTCTACGAGCAGGCGCGGCAGGAGATGGGCCTCGACCAGCCGCTACCGATCCAGTTCCTCACCTATGTCGGCAACGTGCTCACCGGCGATCTCGGCACGTCCGTCTCGACCAACCGGCCCGTGGCGGAAGATCTGGCGCGCGTCTTCCCCGCTACCCTCGAGATGGCGACCCTTGGCATCATCATCGGCGTCGCCCTGGGGGTGCCGATGGGGGTGATCGCCGCCAGCCGCCAAGGCACCTTTCTCGACCAGGCGATCCGGGTGCTGGGACTGCTCGGCTATTCCATTCCCGCCTTCTGGCTCGGCCTCGTCGGCCTTGCGGTGTTCTATGCGCGCCTCCGCTGGGTCGGCGGACCGGGCCGCGTCGACATCTTCTATGACGGGCTGGTACCGCCGGTGACCGGGCTGATGCTCGTCGACAGCCTGCTTGCGGGCGATCTCACGGTATTCGCCAACGCGCTCTGGCACCTGGCGCTGCCCGCCTCGGTGCTCGGCTTCTTCAGCCTCGCCTATATCGCACGCATGACCCGTTCCTTCATGCTCAACCAGCTGGGTGAGGAGTATGTGACGACGGCGCGGGTGAAGGGCGTCCCGGAGCGGCTGGTGATCTGGCGCCACGCCTTCCGCCCGATCCTCGTGCCGCTGATCACCGTCATCGGCCTCTCCTACGCCGGGCTGCTCGAAGGCTCGGTGATGATCGAGACGATCTTCTCCTGGCCCGGCATCGGCAACTACCTGACCACGGCGCTGCTCAACGCCGACATGAACGCGGTGCTGGGCGCGACGCTGGTGATCGGCGCGGTGTTCATCGGCATCAACAAGGGCTCCGACCTCCTCTATCGGGCGATCGATCCGAGGGCCCGCCGATGAGCACGGCCCGCGACTGGCTGCTGGAGGATTCCCCGCATTCGCGCCTGCAGGCGCGGCTGGGCCGCATCTACCGGCTCGCCGGCACGATCGGGCGGAACCCGCTGGCCGTCGCCGGCGCTGTCATCGTCGCCCTGCTGATCGTCACGGCCCTCGCCGCCCCCTGGATCGCTACGCATTCACCGACAGCGCAGGACCTCTCGGCCCGCCTGCTGCCGCCGAGCGGCGAGCACTGGATGGGGACCGACGAACTCGGCCGCGATATCTGGTCGCGCGTCATCTACGGCTCGCAGATCACGCTGCAGATTGTCGTCCTCGTTGCGGTGCTCGCGGCCCCCGCCGGCCTCGTCGTCGGCGCCGTCGCCGGCTATTTCGGCGGCTGGGTGGACCGCATCCTGATGGGGCTGACCGACATCTTCCTTTCGATGCCCAAGCTGGTCCTGGCGCTCGCCTTCGTCGCCGCGCTCGGGCCGGGGATCGAGAACGCCATCATCGCCATCGCCATCGCCTCCTGGCCGGGCTATGCGCGCATCGCCCGCGCCGAGGCGCTGGTGATCCGCCGGTCCGAGTTCATCGCCGCGGTGGAACTGCAGGGGGCGTCGCCCTGGCGGGTGATCGGCCGGCACGTTCTGCCGCTCTGCACCTCCTCGATGATCATCCGGGTGACGCTCGACATGGCCGGCATCATCCTCACCGCCGCCGGGCTCGGCTTCCTCGGGTTGGGTGCGCAGCCGCCGCTGCCCGAATGGGGGGCGATGATCTCGCGTGGCCGCAGCTTCATCCTCGACCAGTGGTGGGTCGCCACCATGCCCGGCTTCGCCATCGTCCTCGTCAGCCTCGGCTTCTGTTTCCTCGGTGACGGGCTGCGCGACGCCCTCGACCCCAAGCACGCAGGCCACCGCTGATGGCGCCGCTGCTCGAGGTCGAGAACCTGCGCGTCAGCTTCCCAACGCCACGGGGCAGGGTGGAGGTGGTGCGCGGCGTGTCGCTGGCGCTGGGCCGCGAGCGACTGGGCATCGTCGGCGAGAGCGGCTCGGGCAAGTCGATGACCGGACGCGCCATCCTGCGGCTGATCCGCGCCCCCGGCAGGGTCACCGCCGAGCGCCTCGATTTCGAGGGCCGGTCGCTGCTGGAGGCGAGCGAGCGGGAGATGCGCGGCATCCGTGGCGCCCGCATGTCCATGGTGATGCAGGACCCAAAATACTCGCTCAATCCGGTGATGACGGTTGGCGCGCAGATCGCCGAGGCGCTGATCATGCACAGCCATCTGTCGCGCCAGGAGATCCGGCAGCGCGTGCAGGCCATGCTCGAGGCCGTGCGGATCGACGATCCCGAGCGGGTGGCGGGGCTCTATCCGCACGAGGTCTCCGGCGGCATGGGGCAGCGGGTGATGATCGCCATGATGCTGGCCCCCGAGCCGGCGCTGCTGATCGCCGACGAGCCCACTTCCGCGCTGGACGTGTCGGTGCAGGCGCAGGTGCTCGACATCATCGATGGGCTGGTGCGGAACAAGGGCATGGGCCTCATCCTCATCAGCCACGACCTCAACCTCGTCTCGGCCTATTGCGATCGCATCCTGGTGATGAACCGCGGCGAGGTGGTGGAGGAGTGCGCGTCGGGGCGGCTGCAGGAGGCGACGCACCCCTATACGCGCGGCCTGCTTGCGGCGATTCCGCGGATCGGCGAGACCCGCGAGGAACTGCCGGTGCTGGACCGCAGCGCCTGGGAGCCGGCGGCATGAGCGCCATCTCCATCAGCGACCTCTGCGTCTCCTACGGCGACACCCAAGTGACCACCGATATCGGATTCGAGATCGCCGAGGGCGAGAGCTTCGCTCTCGTAGGCGAAAGTGGTTCCGGCAAGTCAACGGTGCTCAAGGCCATCGCCGGGCTGGCGCCGCAATGGACCGGCACGATTTCGGTCTTCGGCCAGCTCCGCACCCACGGCATCGACCGGCCCTTCGCCCGCCAGTGCCAGATGGTGTTCCAGGACCCTTACGGCTCGCTGCATCCGCGCAAGACCATCGACGCCACCCTCAGCGAGCCGCTCGCCATCCACAGGGTCGGAGACCAGGACCGGCGCATCGAGGCGGCCCTCGACGCCGTCGGCCTCGACCGCCGCTTCCGCTTCCGCTTCCCGCACCAGCTGTCGGGTGGGCAGCGCCAGCGCGTCGCCATCGCGCGAGCGCTGATGCTGGAGCCCAGGATCCTCTTGCTCGACGAGCCGACTTCGGCGCTCGATGTCTCGGTGCAGGCGGAGATCCTCAACCTGCTCAAGCGCCTGCGGCGCGAGCAGGGGCTGACCTACCTGCTGGTCACCCACAACCTGCCGGTCGTGTCTTTCCTCTGCGACCGGCTGGCGGTGATGCGCCAGGGCCGAGTGGTCGAGACGGCTACCGCCGACCAGCTCAAGGACGCCGAACTCAAATCCGCATATGCACGCGAGCTGCTGGACCTGAGCAGCCCGCACGCAGCCTAAATACGAGGACCCAGATGCAAGATGCCGATATCGGCCGCGCGCTTGCGGCTTACGAACGGGCCGTCGCCACGACGCCCGGCGGGGATGCCGCCTGGCAGGCGCTGCAGGTGCTCGCCCGCGACGTCATCGGCGCGAGGCTGTTCACGATCATGACGGTGGACATGGAGAGCGGGCTTGCCGGCCGCGTCTATTCCTCCGATCCCGTCTCCTATCCGGTGTCGGGAACCAAGCCGGTCCGCTACGATTCCTGGTTCGACACCGTGCACAGGCAGCGCAAACCGTTCATCGCCAACACCATCGCAGAAATCGCCGAGGTGTTCCCGGACCACGAGCTCATCCGGTCGCTGGGTTGCGGCTCGGTGGTCAACCTGCCGATCGAGATCGGCGGCAGCATGGTGGGCACCATCAACTGCCTAGAGGCCGAGCACCACTACGACGAGGCCCGGCTGGCCCGACTGCACCACCTGCTGATTCCCGCCAAGCTGAGCTACATGCTGTACCGGTCCTAGGGCAGCATGTCGTGGCCGACGCCCCTTGCTCGGACCGCAAACGGCCGCGGGGGCGACGGCAGCCGGTTGATCTTGCCCTTGACCTTCTGGGACAACGAGCGCCTGCGAAACCGGACGGCGTCCAAGTTGACGGAGCAGTGCTGCTGTTCGCCGCTCGCCCGAAGCGACGTCGCTGTGCGCGGAGAACAAGCGTCCACGTGCGCGAAAGCCGGAGCATAACTTCTCCAGCGGTGAGGACGCTTTGCCGGTTTCTGCTCCGACGCTCGAGCGCCGCCTCGCCTCGCACTATTGGCTTTTCTGATTTACCCGCTTGCTTACCGCCTCGGCGGTTTCGACCCGCTCGGAGTAGCGGTCGACGAGGTAGGCGGCGCGGTCGCGGGTGAGGAGGGTGAATTTCATCAGCTCCTCCATGACGTCGACGATGCGGTTGTAGAAGGGCGAGGAGCGCATGCGTCCCGCCTCGTCGAACTCGTTGAAGGCTTTTGGTACGGAGGACTGATTGGGGATGGTGATCATGCGCATCCAGCGCCCCAGGATGCGGAGCTGGTTGACGGCGTTGAAGGACTGACTGCCGCCATTGACCTGCATGACCGCCAGGGTGCGGCCCTGGGTGGGACGGACGCCGCCCAGGGAGAGGGGGAGCCAGTCGATCTGGGACTTCATCACCCCGGTCATGGCACCATGGCGCTCGGGCGAGCACCAGACCATGCCCTCCGACCAGATGGCGAGGTCGCGGAGCTCCTGGACCTTGGGATGGTCGGCGGGGGCGCCATCCGGAAGGGGCAAGCCTTCGGGATTGAAGATGCGGGTTTCGGCGCCGAAGCGGCGTAGGATGCGGGCGGCCTCCTGCGTTGCGAAGCGCGAATAGGAGCGCTCGCGCAGGGAGCCGTAAAGCAGCAGGATGCGGGGGGCGTGCGTGCTGTGCTCCGGCGCAAGGAGCGCCGTCTCGTCGATCTGACAAAACTTCCCGGTATCGAGGGCGGGGAAGGTGTCGGTTTCAGACAATGCGCTTGCCGTTCTCGTCGATGATCACTTCGCCGTCCTCCTTGGTGAAGGGGCCGATATCGGGCTTGGGGAGAATGTCGAGAACGACTTCCGATGGGCGGCACTGGCGGACGCCTTTTGGCGTCACGACGAAAGGGCGGTTGATGAGGACTGGGTGGGCCAGCATGGCATCGATCAGGTCGTCATCGGTGACGGAAGGGTCGTCGAGGCCGAGCTCAGTGTAGGGAGCTTCCTTCTTGCGCATGGCGTCGCGGACCGAGAGACCAGACTTCTCGATGAGGTCCACGAGGGTTTTTCGACTGGGCGGCGTCTTCAGATACTCGACGATCTCGGGCTCCTCGCCGGACTGGCGGATCATTGCGAGGGTGTTGCGGGAGGTGCCGCAGTCGGGGTTGTGGTAGATGGTGACGGTCATGTCAGGCCTCGGGAAATCGGTGGCGGGTACGGTTGGCGAAGGCGACGAGCGACAGCATCACCGGCACTTCCACCAGGACGCCGACGACCGTCGCAAGTGCGGCACCCGAATTGAGACCGAACAACGAGATGGCAACGGCGACGGCGAGTTCGAAGAAGTTCGAGGTGCCAATCAGGGCGCAGGGGGCGGCGATCGAGAACGGCACCTGCCACTTCCAGGCGGCCCAGAAGGTGATCGCGAAGATGCCGTAGGACTGGATGAGCAGGGGCACGGCGATCAGCACGATCACCAGCGGATTGGCGAGGATGGTCTCGCCCTGGAAGCCGAAGAGGAGGACCACGGTGGCGAGAAGCCCCAGCACCGAGGCGGGCTTGATGCGGGCCGTGAAGGCGTCGATGCGCCCCGTGTCGCTCCTGCCGCGCAGCAGCCATTGGCGGGTGAGGGCACCGGCGATCAGCGGGATGATGACGTAGAGGCCGACCGACAGCAGCAAGGTTTCCCAGGGGACGGTGATCTCGGTGAGGCCGAGCAGGACCGCGACGATGGGGGCGAAGGCGACGACCATGATGGCATCGTTCACCGAAACCTGCACGAGCGTGTAGTTGGGGTCGCCCCTGGTCAGTTGCGACCAGACGAAGACCATGGCGGTGCAGGGGGCGGCGCCGAGCAGAATGAGGCCGGCGATGTACTGCTGGGCGTCGGCAGGGTCGATGAGCGGGGCGAACAGGACGTTGAAGAAGAGGACCGCGAGCAGCGCCATGGAGAAGGGCTTGATCAGCCAGTTGACCACGAGGGTAAGGACCAGCCCCTTGGGCTGGCGGCCGACCTGGCCGATCGCGGTGAAATCGACGGCCACCATCATGGGATAGACCATGGCCCAGATGAGCACAGCGACGACGAAGTTGACGGATGCATATTCGAGGCTGGCAAAGGCAGCGAAGAGTCCCGGCACCAGGTTGCCGAGGACGATGCCGGCGAGGATGCAGGCGGCCACCCAGACCGAGAGCCATTTCTCAAAGAAGCCGATGCCGCCCACCGGTGCGGGTCGTGTGGTGTCGATGGCCATGGTCTTTAGTCTTTCGTCTGGCCGATGGCGTCGAGGTGCGACTTGAGCGCAAGGCGATCGAGGCTGGCGATGGCAAGGGCGAGCAGCGACGCAATGCGGGTGGAGAGTTGGCGCGCGGCTTTGGTGAAGGCGAAGCGTTTCTCGGCGTCGGACCCCTCGGCGGCGGCGGGATCGGGGATGCCCCAATGGGCGGTCGTAGGATGGCCGGGCCAGACCGGGCAGGCCTCGTTGGCGGCACTGTCGCAGACGGTAATTACGATGTCGAAAGCGGGGGCGCCGGGCGCCGCGAACTCGTCCCAGCTCTTTGAGCGGGCGAAGCCGGTATCGATACCCAAGCCATCCAGAAGTTCGAGTGTATGGGGATGGACGTGGCCCTTGGGCTGGCTGCCCGCAGAATAAGCCGCGAAGCGGCCCCGCCCGTCGCGGTTGAGGAGGGCTTCAGCGATGATCGACCGCGCCGAGTTCCCCGTGCACAGGAAGAGGACGTTGTAGAGGGGTTCAGTCACAGCAGGCCTCGGCACTCTGTTGCAGGCAAGAGAGGTTGGCCATCAGCGGCGCGCACACTTCCGGGCTGCCGCCGCAGCAATCCTCCAGCAGGAAGGCAATGAGGTCGCCCGCGGTCTTGTAGCTGGCGCTATAGCGGATGATGCGGCCCTCGCGCTGGGAAGCAATCAGACCCGCTCGCGTCAGGATGGCGAGATGGCTCGAGACGGTATTCTGCCGTGCCCCCACTGCGTCCGCTATCTCGCCGGCAGGAACGCCCCCGTTTCCAGCCTTGATGAGCAGGCGGAAGATTTCCAGCCGGGTGGATTGAGACAGGGCGCCAAACGCTTCCAGTGCAGACATAGTATCCATATATCGACGAATAGCGATACATGGGGTGGCTGTCAATGCCGGGCCGTCCCCTACCTTGCCGCGTCTGACATCGGCCTGTCACACAGCCGACATATGCCCCTGAACTACCACCTCTCGGTAGGACGGCATGACCAACCTTGCCCTTTCGGACGTGACCAAAGCCTTTGGCTCGACCGTGGCCGTGGAGGGCGTCGATCTTCGCATCGCCTCTGGGGAGTTTCTTGCACTACTCGGCCCGTCCGGCTGCGGTAAGACAACGTTGCTGCGCTTGATTGCGGGGCTGGAGCGACCGGATGCTGGTGATATCGAGTTCGATGGCGCGAGCGTGGCTGGGGGAGGTCGGTTCGTTGACCCCGAGGATCGGCACCTAGGCATGGTTTTCCAGTCCTATGCTCTTTGGCCAACCATGACAGTCGCAGGCAACGTGGGATTTGGGCTGCGGGTGCGAGGCGTGAAACGGGCGGAGCGGGATCAGGCCGTCGAGCGAGCTCTGAAGACGGTCGGACTTGCGGGATTGGGGACGCGCAAGCCGTCGCAACTCTCGGGGGGCCAGCGGCAGCGTGCAGCGTTGGCCCGCTGCCTTGCTCTCGCCCCTCGGCTCATCCTGCTCGATGAGCCGCTTGCCAATCTCGACGCGCATCTGCGCGCCAGCATGCTCGACGAGTTCCGCCGTATCCACCGCGACACCGGGGCGACATTTGTCTTCGTCACGCATGACCAATCCGAAGCTATGACACTTGCTGACAGGATTGTCGTAATGGACAAGGGCCGCATCGAGCAGAGCGGCAGCCCCGAAACGCTCTATTCGCAACCCGCGAGCGCCATGGTTGCCCGCTTTATCGGGGAAGGCGCCGTCGTGCCGGCGGCGGTTGAACGCGATCCGGAGTCGTCGAGGCTTTCGTTCCGGTTCGGAGGCGCTAGTATTGCGGCCGGCAACGCGACCCGACCGGGCGCCTATCTCGCCGCCATCCGCCCCCTTGACGTCAGCCTGGTTGCAGCGAACGAAAGCCGGGCGATCACCGCCATCGTCACCGCCTGTGTTTACAGGGGCGGCTACTATGCCACGCAATGCCGATTGCCTGATCAGCCCGGTACGAGTGTCACGCTCCACACGAGCCGGCGGACCAAACTCGATGAGGTCGTTCACCTGAGGATCGAGCAGGCCTGGATGATTGCCGCGGAAGCAGCAAGATCATGAAGGTTTGCGCGATCTCTGGCTTCGGAGTGAAGGGACCCGCAGCCTTCCTGCTCGAAGCTGGACACCGCCGGATCCTGCTCGATCTCGGCGAGGGGCCAGAGGCGGGCGTGCGGCCCGATCCCGCCAGTATCCGTCGGCTTGACGCGATCATCCTCAGCCACGCCCACGCCGACCATTGCGGCGCTCTCGAGCTGGCTCCGACGCTTGGTGATCCGACTATCTGGTGCACGCCTTTGGTCGCCGATCTCGTTTGCGCCGGTCGGTTCGGAGTCGTCCGCCATCTACCGGCCATGGGTGAGGCAATGGTCGAGGGCCTGCCAGTTCTCACCGGCCGGGCAGGACATGCGCCGGGCGGAGTCTGGATGCGGATCGGCGGCGAACACGGTCTGCTCTACAGCGGTGACGTGAGCTACGAGAGCCTGCTTTTCCCTGCCGATACCTTGCCGCGCGCGGCTGCGCTCATCGTTGACGCCTCCTATGGCGATTACGATACTCGGCTCGACCGTGGCATCGATCACATCGCCGAACGTGCAGCGAACAGGCCGCTATTGCTGCCCGCTCCGGCCGGCGGACGAGGCATCGAGATGGCGGTCGTGCTTCATGAGCGTGGCTTTCGTGTCGGGCTCTGCCCCGCTCATCTCGCGCTTGCCCGAGTTCTGATCGCCGCGCCGGGCCTGATCGCGCCCGGCGCGGCGACGCGACTTGAAGCTGCGGTGCGGGCGGCCGCGCCGCTGGTGCTCGATAGCGTACCGCAAGGAGTCATGATTGCCGCAACAGCCGACGCTGAGTCTGGCATGGCTGCCGAACTTGTGCGCCGCTGGGCGGGAGATGCGTCCGTCCGCATCATTTTTACCGGCTATCTGGCAGCAGGCAGCCCGGCGATGGCGCTGGTCCAGGAAGGACAGGCAGAGGTGGTCCGCTGGAACGTCCATCCGCGCCTCTCGGATCTACGGTCAATGATCAACCAGACGCAGGCACAGTTCGTGATGCCGGCCTTTCTCGCTGCCGACGCGATCCCCGATCTGGCCGCGGCACTCGAACTCGGCGATCGGCTCGCCGGCCCGGAATTCGACCTGGCCGGCTGAACTGTCATGTCAATGTTGCAGGATAGCCATATCTGCGGCGGTGTTCCGCATATGGCCACCCGAAAGGTCCATCATGAAAATCCTTCTGAGCTACGCCTCCGCTGCGCTGCTGGTCGCCGCGGCACCCGCCGTCCTCGCCCAGGAAGCGTCGACAATCACCGTCTATACGTCTCAGCCGACCGAGCAGATGCAGGCAGTGATCGACGCCTTCAATGTCGATCACCCTGAAATCACCGTCGAGATATTCCGCTCGGGCACCACCGAAGTGATGAGCAAGCTGCAGGCGGAGGTTGCTGCCGGCCAGGTACAGGCCGACGTGCTGCTCATCGCCGATGCGGTCGCCATGACTCAGGTCAAGGACCAGGGCGAACTTTATGCCTATACGGACGCACCGGTCGAAAACCTGCCCGCCAGCGTCGTCGATCCCGACATGACCTTCTTTGGCACCAAGCTGATCACCACCGGCATCATCTACAACACCGAACTGGTCGAAACCCCGCCGACCTCCTGGGTCGACCTGGCAGACCCGGCCGTCGCCTCCGGCCTGATCATGCCAAGCCCGCTCTATTCCGGCGCGGCCGTCATCCATGTCGGCACCATGACCCAGCAGCCCCAGTTCGGCTGGGACTATTACGAGACGCTCGCCGAACATGGCGCCATCGCCGGTCAGGGCAACGGCACGGTAGTGGAAGCCGTTGCGCGTGGTGAGAAGCCCTATGGCATCATCATCGAATACATGGCGCTCAACGCCAAGGCCGCCGGTTCTCCGGTAGATTTCGTTTTTCCGGCTGAAGGCGTTACTTCGATCACCCAGCCCGTGGCCATCCTCAAGGATTCGGACAACATCGAAGCCGCCAAGGTGTTCGTCGATTGGCAGCTTTCCGAAACCGCCCAGCGCCAGTCGGTCGCGCAGGGTTATTTTCCCATCGTGGACAGCGTGGAGCCGCCCGCGGGATATCCGGCAGTTTCCTCACTCAGCATCCTGCCGGCCGATCCGGCGATGATGCTTGCCGAGGACGCGGCGAACAAGAAGGCGTTCGCCGACCTGTTTGGTGGCTGACCTATCCGCGACTATTGCGGGCCGGCTCCCCCGGCCGGCCCGATTGCCAGTTTCGGGCGAGGTGCTGCTCCTCGCAGCCCTTGCCCTGTATGTCGCCCTTATAGCGGTGTTGCCCCTGGGCCGGCTGCTGATCGAGGCGCTGCGGCCGGGTGCCGAGGGCGCCGTCCTCGGCATCTTGACTGAGACTTGGGGCGGACGTTCGGTCGGGCGAGCACTGGGCAATACCCTGGTCGCATCGCTGTTCGCTACGATGCTGTCGGTAGTGCTCGGTACGGCGCTCGCCCTTCTGTTGCGGATGACCGACCTTCCTGGACGTGGCCTGCTGATCTCTCTCGCCTTGCTGCCGATGCTGATCCCGCCGCAGATCTCGGCTCTGGCCTGGATCGAACTGAGCGGTCCATCGAGCCCGATTCTCGGACCTCTCGGTCTTGCGCCGCCGCCCGGACAGACCAATCCGCTCTATTCCATGGCGGGCATCGTATGGGTCATGGGCCTCGAACACGCGCCGCTGGTGCTGTTGACCGTCGCCGCCGGGCTCAGCACCATGCCTCGCGACCTTGCCGAGGCTGGCCGCATTGCCGGAGCGCGACCCTTGCGTGTCGTCCTCTCCATCGTCATGCCCGCGATCGCGCCGGCGATCCTTGCCGGCGGTACGCTCGCCTTCGCCTCGGCCATCGGGAATTTCGGCGTGCCCGCCCTGTTGGGAATTCCGGGGCGTGTCACGCTGCTGACCACGCTCATCTATCAACGTCTCAACGGCTTCGGGCCGTCAATACTGGGCGAGGTCTCAGCCATCGCCCTGCTGCTGATGGGGCTCGCCGTCGCCGGCCTGATACTCCGCGGCTGGCTGATGCGGCGCGGTGGCGCCCAACTGGACCGTACCGCCGCATCGGTCGAGCCCTTTGCTCTCGGCTCCTGGCGGTTGCCGGCGGCACATCTGGTTTGGTTGCTGCTGCTCATCGTTTCGGTGTTGCCCCTGCTTGCGCTGATGGCGAGCGCGCTAGTGCCGGCGGTGGGCATGCGCCTCGGCTGGGAGACAGTGTCGTTCACCAACTTCGAGAGGCTGTTGACAGGCAGTCCCGCCGTAGGGCGCGCCTTCCTGAACAGTTTCGCACTTGCCGGGACAGCCGCCCTGGTATCGGTCCTGATCTCGCTACCGCTGTCATACCTCGCTGTCACCCGCCGATGGCGGGTGGCGAGGCTGCTCGATGCGCTTATCGAGGCACCGTATGCCGTGCCGGGCACCGTGCTGGCCCTGGGCGTGATCATCGTCTTCCTGCCGCCGCTACCGGCTCTTGGCATCTCGCTCTACGGGAGCTTCGCAATCCTGTTGGTGGCTTACCTTGCGCGTTTTCTGCTGCTGGCGCACAGACCCGTATCAGCGGCGATGGCGGCGCTCGATCCGGCGCTAGACGAGGCCGCTCGGATTGTCGGGGCCCGCCCGATGGCGCGCCTTGTGCAGGTCGCTGCGCCCGCCGTCTTCACTTCGGCACTGGCCGGTGGCCTGTTGATCTTCATGACCGCCTTCAACGAGCTGACGGTTTCGGCATTGCTCTGGTCGACGGGTCAGGAAACGCTGGGTGTGCTGGTGTTTCAGCTTCAGTATGAGGGTAATTCTCCCGCCGCGGCCGCTCTCGCGACCCTGATAGTTGCCATCACCCTCGCGCTGGCCGGACTGATCGCGTTCATCGGAAAGCGTCTCGCTCCCGGAACCGTCCCATGGCAGATGTGAGAGGCACCGGTCCGTTGCGCCGAGAAAGCGACAGCGCGCCGTCCGTGACGCTGTTCTGCGTTGTGCAGGAGATTGAGTTGATTGCCGGGGCCGCAGCCATCACCCTTCTCGGCCTTAACATGTCGGGCCGGCTCCGCCGCAACCAGGTAGGACAGCTTTTCCTATGCTGCACGGCCGCCTCAGCCCCATCCACCGCATTCGGACGCGCACATCCCCGCCTCACGCCTCACAGCGGCCAGCCATGCGCCAGCATGCGCTGGCGGGATCCGCCAGCGCATTGAAATTCCGACATATGAGAGGCTTGTGCACCCTTGGTAGAGGTGCCTGGTGCCCAGGAGAAGATTCCGGTATCGCGTCTACTAACCTACTGCTATCAATGGGTTACAAAGATCGCAAGGCCGCATTGTTACATAGTTTTGTGACGATGTGGCTGCCTACTAGAAGCAAACAAGGCGGGCGCCGGCGACTGAAGCTACGCCTTCTGGCTGTGCGGAGCCGTTGGCACAAGGGCGGGCACACGTTCGGCCCGCCGGCAATAATGCATTGCAGTATGCGGGATTTTAGGGACATTTGAGCGTGGCTTTTGGGGGTCTTTTGGTGAGGAACGCTGATCTCGACGCACGCTACGATGTCTCATCTATAGATGAGTCACTCCAAGCAACTGTGGTCACCGCGCTAAAGACGTGGAAGGCAGTCCGGTTCTCCGTGCGACGCCCTCTCGGCGGCAAATCAGGTGCGGATGTGTATCTTGTCAATGTAGAGACGCCCCAGCACGCTGGTCAGGGCGTCCTAAAGGTAGCCAAGGGCGAGGGCCTTAGCGATGAAGCCTCTCGACAGGAACTGGCAAGAGCGAAGGCTCCAAACCTAGAGTCACGGCTTCCGGCAATCACCCATCAATTCAAGGGTGATGGAGTCTCAGCGCTCTTGCTCACCGTTGCAGGTGGGGGATTGCTCGAGGCAGAGACGATTGCCACAGCGGACCATGCACGCCTCAGCGTAGCGCTGCAGAAGACGTCTGAATCGCTGCTGATCGAATGGAACGCAAACTGCATATTCGGCGAAACCGTTAGCCCTATGGCGATCATGGAGGAATGGCTGGGCCGGCGTTTGGCGCCATCAGGCCGCCTACGCGAGGTTGTCCGCGAGTGTTTGTCCGGTGACTACGCATCGCCGGGCTTTCGGTTTGGAGGAGTCGATTATCCGAACCCTTACGGGTTTAGCGATCAAGATTTCGCCGGCAATTCAACTGCACTTTCACCAGGACGGGGCCTCGTTCACGGAGATCTCCACGGGGAAAACATCCTTGTGAATGGCGCCAATCCAATGGCCTATTTCTTCATCGATTTTGCGCAGTTCAGCGCAGATGCGCCGCTGTTTTTCGATCACGCGTACCTTGAGGTTCATCTACTCCTTGCGCAGCGCGAGGCGGTCACAGTCCAACGCTGGCAAACCATATGTTCAGACTTGTCAGGGATTACCCGCCCACAAGACGCAGTGCGTGCCTCGAATAGCGAGGACGAAGGCCTCCTGCGAACGTTGGGTATGTTGAGGGAGCCTTGCGAAAGATGGGCCAAGTCCAAGTTCCCGCAGCGGCGTGAGGACTTGAAGAAGCAGCTGCTGCTAGCTCGGATAGCCGCAGGGATAAACTATGCGAGCAAGCGTGCGTTCTCAGGCGAGAGTGCGGCGCTGAAGAAGACACGCTTTCTCTGTTTTCTTTATGCCGCCGAGGCAGCGCGAGAGTTCTTCAAGTACTGCAAGATCGCGGTCCCGAGCGATGGTCCCGTCGCCCGTCCCGAAGGAGAGGCTGTGGTCCCTACGAGTGATCAGTGGCGTAAAGCGTGGACCGAGTGTGAAGGATTCCCTTCAGACTACGGCACCTACATTCTAGCCGCTGGCCCTGACGTGGCAGAGTTAGCCGAGCATACCTTGGCTACTGTTAGCCGCCTACCATGGGCGATGGTGATCGATTTTGGCACGGAAGGTCCAATAGGAAAGTTTCCGAGTACTGCTATTCCAATAATCTTAAAGCGAAGGCTGATCACTCAAGCCTATCCTCATCAAGCTGCAGCAATCGATATCCAAAGTAGTGCTTGTTGGTACTTTGCTGACAGTGCACCCGATGCAGGTACCCAGGAGTCCTCTCCAGCTACGTGGCGGCGCAACACCCTTTCCGGTATCCGGAATATCGTCGATCAGCTTCGTCGAGCAACTGTTCCAATGCCCGTGTTCCTGTTAGTACTAGGCGACAAGTTTGACGCGGCAAAACTCCGAAATGTGTTCACAACGGTCGAGGAGGCTGCTGGCGGCAGTCTTCGCACCGTTGTGGTCTCCACAGCGGTCGAAAACGCTCCCTACGATAGCCTTCGGATCGAGACTGACGATGTGGTGAGGGTCGACTGCACAATTTCTGATTTTGCACTCGGTGTGCACCAGATGCTTGGTGACGAGGTAGGCGCTGATAGTCTTTGGGTGCCAGTGAGGCGCGTCAAAGATAAAACGGTATCACTTATGCGGCTGGAAGACAGAGACGCTGCACGCTTTTCTGGAGCAGTTAGGGTTGTTCCGGCCAATGGAAGCGCTTTTCAGGAGCATCACGATGGAGGCGAGGTAGCTGACTTTCTTAGAGGCAATGTAATTAGCTGGCATGATCTGGATCTTCACCGAGATGTGGACCGAGATGCGTCCATTGAGGCGTTGTCGAGGCTTAGAAAACTGCTGTCCGGCTCGCCTAGCGAGTCATTTGCAATAGAACATAGCCCTGGCGCCGGCGGGACGACTTTGGCGAGGCGCCTTGCCTGGAGCCTACGTAACGAATTTCCCTGTGTTGTCATCGAAGCCTTTTCAGACGGGGCAATTGAGGACATCGACTATTTGTTCCGGCTTACCAACTTGCCTGTGCTGGTGATTGCAGAAGCGACGCGCGTAGCCGGCGCTCGGCGCGATAAACTTTACGATGAACTCAAGTCGAGAAACGTGCGGTTCATCATTCTTGATGTCCGCCGGCGCCACAACCCACGATCAACGGAAGTGTCAGCTGCCCTGTCCGACCCCATGCCATTGACGGACGCGAGTCGGTTTCTATCAATTTATGCTTCCAAGGCACCTTCAAGTCGGCGGGTGATGCTGGAGAAGTTGGCCAAAGATAGCCGTTTTTCGTCACACCGTTCAGCCTTTTTCTTCGGTCTTTACGCTTACGAAACAGAGTTTTACGGCGTCGAGAGTTACGTTGCCAGCCTTATGGGAGAGCTTCCTAAAGAGGGAAAACTTCGGTTGGCTCAACTCGCTCTAGTTACAAGATTCTCGCAGGAAAGGCTTCCGCTAGCAGTATTCATGTCGATATTGGGGTTGCCAACTACTAGTAAGCAGGCACAGCCGGCAAAATGCCTGGGAGATGCTGCGGCGAAGCTAATTATGTTTGACGGTAGAGGTGTATCTATTTCTCACCCGCTTTTAGCAGAAGAGGCACTTCGTTTGTACCTAACGCCAGCGAGTTCTGAACTACCCAAAGCATGGAAGCTGAATCTAACGGAGTTTTGCGTTGATTGGATTTCCGAGGTCTCCACCAGCAGCTACCGGGACAGCCAAGAAGTCCAAGAGATACTTGTGGATCTTTTCATAGAACGCAGCGACTGGAGCGGTTCCTCCGACCTGTCGCAATTCTCCTCTCTCATTCAAGAACTTCCGACGCCCGAAAGCCAACGTCGAGTTTTGGAGCATCTTTGCAATAACTTCCCAGAAAATCCGCACTTCTGGAACCATTTGGGTCGCCACATCAACTTCAAGCAAACGGGGACCTTTGAAGAGGCGGAGGAAAAGCTGAAGAAGGCGATCGAGCTTGAGCACAAAGACGAGCTGCATCACCATGGTCTAGGGATGATCTATCGCCTTGAGGTCAGAAGGCGACTGGAGTCCTACCTTCGTGAAGGGGAGACAATCCGCTCGCGGCTGGATGCAATCGAAGGACTCGTTGCGAAGGCTGAAGAGTGCTTCGCAACCGCACGTGGGCTGAACCCCGCCAGTAGGTACTCTGTGGTCACTCCTATTCAAATGGCTGTGGAAACGTTCGAGAGACTGTGCAACCTGGCAGGTCAGGCGAATTACCAGGAATTTCTGCTGGCGCCGACTTACGTATCAGAATGGTGCAGGGCAAAGATTGCGACCGCAGAGGCGTTGATGTCCCGGCTTTACCAGCTCGAAGCGAACTCTCAGCACTCTGACTACACCCTCCGGTGCGACGCCAGGCTCGAAGAGGTGCACGGCAATTTCGCAGGTTTGGTATCGGGGCTGGCGAGACTGCTGGCTCGGGGTGACGCGGACAAGCCTCCAATTCGAAGAATGCTGGCGCGAGCCTACATCCGCCAGACTGCCATCTCGTCAGGGGTCACAACAGAGCATTTCCGCAAGGTGGCGGACCTAATGCTTCAGAATTTGCGCGACGACCCTGGAAATGGAAACGATGTCCGCAATTGGTTCAGGGCGTATCGAATGTTGCCCAATTTCAGCCTTTCGGAGGCGATTGAAACGATGGCCCAGTGGTCCCTTGTCTCTGAGAGCATCGATGCGAGCTATTATCTCGGTATCCTACATTTCATGCAAGCAAAGCGTGGGGTTCACAAAAGCCTGAACGATGCAAAGCGTTACTTCGAAAGCGTCAAGAAGAACGCGCCGGCGCTGTTGGCAAGAAAGTCCTTCGAATGGTGGGCCAACGATAGCCTGAAGAGACCGTGTCCGCTTGTTCATCACTCTGAGTTAGGTGAATGGTCACAGGAGCTAGACTTTTTTAAGGGGTCAGAAAAGTTGGGCCGCGTAGAAGGGCGCATTGATCGCATTCAATCACCGCAGTCTGGGCAGATAAGCGTCGACGGGTTGCCTGCCTTCTTCGTCCCGCGGTCGGATTTCAGAACCGACGTCGACCTCAACACTCAAGTCGAGTTCTTTCTCGGGTTCAGCTACGAGGGGCTACGTGCGTGGGGAGTGCAGCGACAGCACTAAGCTACCATAGCTAGGCCGACCGCCGAAACGCTGTGGGGGTAGATCCTGCGAGATGCAGTATCACCTGCTGTACGTATCAGTTTACCCCCGTGCCGCACTGCGAACCCCGAAAGAGTGAGGGCGCAAGTTGATGGTCTGCTTTTGCGGCTCTCGGCCTTCAAGGAATTGCACACTTGGCGGTCTCACACGGGCACGGTCCGGCGAGACCATGGCATCGCGAGTCAGACCGTCGCGCTAGAGTCCGATCGCACGCTTGTATTGAAAAGTCTCGCAGACTGGTCTCTTTGGGTGCATCTTTACATCGCTTGTTGCGAACGCTGGCCAGTGAGACTTGTCCCATGAAAGTACCTCCTCCCGTCGTGCGGACAAAGCTTGTTAGGCCCGAGGTCAAAGAGGTTCGGAAGCGACCCGATCTGCCCGCACGCGCGTTGATACCCAAAAGCCGGCCGAAGCGGTCGAGGTGGGAACTTATCCCACCCCCGAGTCCGAGGGGGCCGCTTAAAGTGGAAGCGTACATTGCCGTAAATGGACCAGCGCCCAAGGAGTACGAGACCTATCATCGATTTGATCCTCCCCTTCGACTAGGGCCAGGAGCGGCCGTTGTACGGATAATGGACGACGAGCGAACAACACTCTCGATCCGAGCATATGTGGCAAATCCCCACACCTGTGCGGAGCGGCGGCGAATGCCGTCATCGACTACTTGTTCAAAAACGAGATCGTGCGCGTGGAGGATGGGTTTGCGGAGGCGGACGCGTTCCAGCTTACCCTTTACTGCAAACGAGCCGGCACAGACGCATATGCAAATCGGTTTATAGCACGTTGGAAAAAGCTGCATGCTCGCCGCCCCAACGGGGACCTACCGAGGAGCTGGGCACTCTGGAATAGATTGAACAACTTTTGCGCTATCGGCTCCGTGAAATTTCAACTCGATCCGTTTGCGATACTTAAGGACAAGCTTCCGAAGCTCTATCGAACTGCGCAGCAGCAAAAGAGGAGCATTCCGCGCTCGTTGTCCAAGGGGGTAAGGGTTGGCCTTGGGGAGGAGGCTATCAGGTTAGCGCGAGGGGCTGTCCCCGGCGATTGGTGACGGCGATCCAGCGGCGTCCGCAAGCCCAGTGCACACTCCCCAGCTGGTAAAGGCTGCTACGCCCGCGCAATTACCGGACCGTCCACGTCCCCTGAGCTTCGCACTCGATGAGAAGGCCACCACCGTTGGTAACACCAACAATTGCGCCGAGGCCGTACATGCTATCGTTGAAGAGACACCGGCATCCCCTCCGGCGACGTCTTCCCATTTCCCTGTGGCTGTGCAGGCGAGGATACGACTTCCCTGGCGAACGGCGGCGCCTTCGCTGAAACTCCGGCTGGAGTACCAGCAGCGATGGTCTCCCGCGGTCTCCGTCTGAGCCGCCCTAGTTGTGGCCCAAGCAGATGTGATCAACAGCAGTCCGACGCTCAGAACTTTCCCGTGCACGATCCCTACCTCCTGAACAGCCACGGAAGCCTAGTCACGGGTGGAAGCCTTCGCATGACCGCTGCCGGTGCGGATAAGGTCTTCACCGAGAAACGCTCCGGTCTCGACAGCCGCCGACCAGAGCTAGAGCGGTGCCTCGAGTACGTCCGAGAGGGTGATACGCTGCTGGTCACCAAGCTGGACCGCCTTGCTCGCTCAACGAGTGATCTCTACCGCATCGTGTCGGGTCTCTCCCACAAGGCCGTTGGGTTCAAGGTGCTGGACGATGCCGCCGTGGACACTACCACCCGCACCGGCAAGCTGGTCATGGGCATCCTAGCGCTGATCGCTGAGTTTGAGACCGAGATCAGGCGCGAGCGCCAGATGGAGGGGATCGCGAGGGCCAAAGCTGAGGGTCGGACGGGTGGACGGCCCCGGCTGGTAACCGACGAGATGCAGTTGACGATGGTCAAGCTTCGGTCGGGTGGAATGAGCATTCGCGGCATTGCCGGGGAGGTTGGCTTATCCAAAGCGACAGTTCAGAAGACGCTAAAGCGGGTAAAGGAACAGGTAGGCCCTAGAGCGCTCCAGACGCCCATCTTTTGGCGGCGGTTTCGACCGGCCCGTGGCATGCCCGCCTATTGCAGCCACGCTGCGATCTCCACCGATGCGCTTGCAAGTGCAACCCCGGACACGAAGAAGATCACGCCCACCCACTGCAGCAACAGGTTGCCTGCCACGGCGCCTTGAAGTCGCTCGGCCAGTTCAGTGTCCTCTCGCTTTCGCGACCTTTCCTCCTCGGCAATCTCTTGCGAAAAGCGGTCTCCTTGGCGGCTAACTTCGCCTCGTAAACCTTGAAGCTCATCGGTAAGAGTTCGGTGGCTCCGTTCGAGGAGTGCGACACGCTGGTCTAAAGTGGCATTCTTTCAGGCAAAACAGTCGCGGTGGCACGACCTGCCACTGACGACACCGCTACCGAACTAGCGTTGAGAGCCACAACTCGCCGGTAAGGGGGGAACCGGCCGAGCCATTGTCGCATCCGAACAACCAAGCCCGGCAGACCGAACTGCTGGCCTGTGCCGTGGAGCCCAATCATGCTGGTGACGAAGCCCACCAATTGCAAGAGCATGCCCGTCAGGCGGACGCTAGGCTCTGTCAGCGGTGACACGGCGAATGCAGCAACGGCCAACACGATTAGGAAGAGCCATACAAGCCACGGGGCGACAAAGAGCCAGTTGAGCACGGAGATGAACCATCTTCCGAAGCGCCGAATCTCGCCAGATAGCCGGCCCAATATGGTCCCCAAGATCGCAAACGCCACAAACTGCTCGGCCCACTTCGGCCAACCTGGTCCTTCAGCTCGAAAGCGCTCACCTATCATTGCGCACCGCTCAGCGGTTGCCAACCACCCCCAGCATCGGGTCTAGTCCGCAGAACTACTCAGGGGGACATTGCGGGTGAACCAGCAGGAGCTGTCGTCGTTCATTTGGTCGGTCGCCGACCTGCTGCGGGGGGACTACAAGCAGGCGGACTACGGCAAGGTGATCCTGCCGTTCACGGTGCTGCGGCGGCTGGACTGTGTGCTGGAGCCGACGAAGGCGGCGGTGCTGGAGGAGCTGGCGGCGCGGACGGCGCAGGGGGTGAACCCGGAAACCTTCCTCCGGCGGAAGGCCGCGCAGAGCTTCTACAACACCTCCAAGCTCGATATGCACCGGCTGATCGGCGACCAGGACAACATCGCCCCCAACCTCTTCGCCTACGTCCAGGCGTTCTCGCCGGAGGTGCGGGACATCTTCGAGAGCTTCGAGTTCGCCACCCAGGTGGACCGACTGGCCAAGGCCGGACTGCTCTACCAGGTGACCGAGAAGTTCGTCCGCATCGACCTGCATCCCGACAAGGTCGACAACCACAAGATGGGGTTGGTCTTCGAGGAGCTCATCCGGCGTTTCTCGGAGCTGAGCAACGAGACGGCGGGCGAGCACTTCACGCCCCGCGAGGTCATCCGGCTGATGGTCAACCTGCTCTTCGTCGAGGACGACGAGGTGCTCTCTAAGCCCGGGGTGGTGCGGACCATCTACGATCCGACAGCTGGCACGGGCGGCATGCTGTCGATCGCTGACGAGTACCTCACCGAGCACAATCCGGGCGCCCGGTTGGTGATGCACGGGCAGGAGTTGAACCCTGAGAGCTACGCCATATGCAAGGCGGACATGCTGATCAAGGGCCAGGATGTCACCAAGATCGTCTTCGGTAACACGCTCTCTGACGATGGCCACGCGGGCGAGAAGTTCGACTACATGCTCTCCAATCCGCCCTTTGGCGTGGAGTGGAAGAAGGTCGAGAAGGTCGTCCGCAGCGAGCATGAGCAGCAGGGCTTCAACGGCCGCTTTGGGCCGGGGCTGCCGCGGGTCTCGGATGGCTCGCTACTGTTCCTCATGCACCTCCTCGCCAAGATGCGGCCGGCGGTGGACGGCGGCAGCCGTCTCGGCATCGTCCTCAATGGTTCACCGCTGTTCACGGGCGGAGCCGGCAGCGGCGAGAGTGAAATCCGCCGCTACGTGCTGGAGAACGACCTTGTGGAGGCCATCGTCGCTCTGCCGACCGACATGTTCTACAATACCGGCATCGCCACCTATGTCTGGGTACTCAGCAACCGCAAACCCCCCTATCGCAAGGGCAAGGTGCAGCTCATCGAGGCGTCGGGCTTCTGGCAGAAGATGCGCAAGAGCCTCGGCTCCAAACGCAAGCAGATGGGGGACGAGGACATCGCGACCGTCACCCGGCTATTCGGCGCCTCCGTTGAGGCGCAGGTCGCAACGGTGATCGATGCCGGAGGCAAGGAGATGGAGCGGCTGGTGTTGCGCGAGGGCGAACAGCCTCCGGCGGCGCCCGAGGGCGGCAAGGTCAAGCTTTCACCTCTCTCTCGCATCTTCTCCAACGAAACCTTCGGCTATCGCACCATCACCATCGACCGCCCGCTACGGGACGAGGCGGGCAATGTGGTACTGGGCGAGCGCGGCAAGATGCGGGGCAAGCCGCAACCCGACAGCGCCCTCAGGGACAACGAGAACGTGCCGCTGAGCGAGGACGTAGGGGCCTACTTCGAGCGCGAGGTGCTGCCGCATGCCCCGGATGCGTGGATCGATCATGAGAAGACCAAGGTGGGCTACGAAGTGCCCTTCAGCCGGCACTTCTACGTATTTGAGCCGCCGCGGCCACTGGAGGAGATTGACGCGGAGCTGAAGCAGGTGACGGGCCGTATCCTGACGATGATTGGGGAGTTGTCGGCGTGACGACGCCCCCGCAAGAAGCAATGGTGGACACCGGTGTAGCGTGGCTCGGCGCCGTGCGCAGTGCCTGGCGGCGCGTGCCACTGTGGACACTTTTTAAGCGGGTGAAGCGCACCGCCTTCGAGCAGGAACAACTGCTCTCTGTGTACCGCGACCATGGAGTGGTTCCAAAAGTCTCTCGTGACGACAACTTCAACAAGCCCTCAGGGGACCTTTCGCTCTACCAGTTGGTGGAACCCGGCGATCTGGCGATCAACAAGATGAAGGCCTGGCAAGGCTCTGTGGCAATCTCGGAGCATCGCGGCATCGTCAGTCCCGCATATTTCGTTTTCGCGGCACGACACAGGGAGAACTCGCGTTTCCTGCACTACATGTTCAGGTCGGCCGAGTTCACGGCGGGCTATTTCTCCATCTCCAAGGGCATTCGGCCAAACCAATGGGACCTCGAACCGCAGGAGCATTCCAGGATGCTCGTGCCGCTTCCTTCACTCGCCGAACAAGCCGCCATCGCCGCCTTCCTCGACCGCGAGACGGCCAAGATCGACGCGCTGGTGGAGGAGCAGCGTCGGCTGATCGAACTGCTCAACGAGAAGCGCCAGGCTGTCATCTCCTACGCGGTCACCAGGGGCATCAACTCTGACGCCGATATGAGGCGCTCGGGCGTGGGGTGGCTCGGCGACGTGCCGGAGCATTGGCGAGTTGTGAAGCTCAACCGTATTGCCACCAGGATTGTGGACGGCGCACACTTCACGCCCACTTACGTTGACGAAGGCGTGCCCTTCCTCCGCGTTACCGACATCACCCGCCCGAGCATTGAGCTTGATGAGGTTAAACGTATCCCGCTGGAAGAGCATCAAGAGCTGTCGAAGAGATGTCGGCCAGAAAAGGGCGACCTGCTACTATCAAAGAACGGGACGATCGGGGTACCAAAGGTCGTTAGCTGGGACTGGGAGTTCAGTATCTTCGTTAGTCTCTGCCTCATAAAGCCAACCGCCGAACTCGATCCACATTATGCAAGTTACGTCTTCCTTTCGCGGGCCATCGAGAGCCAAATCGACGAAGGATCAAAGCAAAGTACGGTCACCAATCTCCATCTGGAGAAGATTGCCGGTTTCCAGTTTCCCCTCCCTCCACTTGAGGACCAACGGAACATCGTCTCCTCGCTCGACGAAGCTGTCGGAAAATTGATGCGCTAGTCGATGCTGCGAGGACGGCCATAAACCTTCTAGGTGAACGTCGCTCCGCCCTGATTTCCTCGGCGGTGACCGGCAAGATTGACGCGGGAGCGCCAAGAATGGCCACGCAGGACGCCGCCGAATGAGTAGCATCGGTCGCCTTGAGCGGGTGCCTCTTCGCGAGGTCTGGAAGCACGAAGCCCACGACTTCACGGTCTGGCTTCAGCACAACGTCGATGTGGTGAACGACATCACGGGCCTGGACTTGACGAGCATAGAGCGAGAGCAGGCCGCTGGCGCGTTCAGCATCGACCTAGTGGCTGAGGACGGAGGGGGCGGCAAAGTCATCATCGAGAACCAGCTTGAGAAGAGCAATCACGATCATCTTGGCAAGCTGATCACCTACTTGAGCGCGATGAATGCCCGTGCGGCGATCTGGATTGTGTCGGAGCCGAGACCCGAGCACGTTGCGGCAATGTCGTGGCTCAACGACAGCAGTAGCGCCGACTTCTACCTCCTCAAGATCGAGGCGGTCCGTATCGGGATTTCGCCTCCTGCACCTCTCCTCTCGGTCATCGTCAAGCCATCCGAAGATAAGCCGACCATCTCCGGGGCAAACCAGGAATTCGCTGAACGACATGGCCTGCGGCTAGCGTGGTGGAAGTCTCTCCTGGAACTCCCTGGTGCCACTCCGCACGCACATCTTCGGCCCAACAACGGCGCCTACCTTGTTGCGCGTGAGAAGCGAATGGCATGGTCCTACCTGCTGACGCAGAACGAAACTGGTGCGGAGCTATTCATCGATTTGGGGCCGGGTGACCAGAAGCGGATGCTCGAGATTTTCGACTATTTGCATGCGCGGCGCTCCGAGATCGAACAGCAACTTGGTCCACTCCTCTGGAACCGGATGGACGGCGGCAGGGCGTGCAAAGTGACCTTCTGGCAGAAGGGCGGATACCGATCCCCGGAAGCTGAGTGGCCGACAATTCAGGCTGCACAGGTCGCCGCGATGGTGAAACTTCGAGCCACGTTACTCCCGCTCCTAGCGACCGTTCCAGTACAGGTGACGGAATGAACCTCCACAAAGAGATCAGCTTCGAAGCCGAGGTCTGTTCACTCCTCGCGGCCAATGGCTGGCTTCACGTTGAAGGCGATGCGTCAGGCTACGACCGCCAACGCGCCCTGTTCCCTTCCGACCTAGCGGCCTGGGTACGGACGACGCAGCCGCAAGTCTGGGAAACGCTCACGAAGAACCACGGGGCGGCTGCAGAGACTATGCTGCTGGACCGTGTCCGCAAACAGCTCGATGGGCGTGGCACGCTCGATGTGCTCCGCCACGGCGTCGAACTGGTTGGCCTCCGTGCGCCGTTGAGCCTCTCTCAGTTCAGGCCCGCCCTCGCCATGAACGGCGACATCCTCGCCCGCTACGACACCAACCGGCTGCGGGTGGTGCGCCAGGTCCGCTACTCGCTCAGCAACGAGAACTGCATCGACCTGGTGCTGTTCCTCAACGGGTTGCCCGTGGCGACGGTGGAGTTGAAGACGGACTTCACCCAGGGCGTTCAGGACGCCGTGGACCAGTATCGCTTCGACAGGCACCCGACCCCCAAGGGGCAGGCGCCGGAGCCGCTGCTGAGCTTCCCTGGGGGTGCGCTGGTGCACTTCGCGGTGAGCAACACCGACGTGATGATGACGACCAAGCTCATCGGCCCCCTCACCAACTTCCTCCCGTTCAACAGGGGCAATGACGGGGGCAAAGGCAACCCGCCGAACCCCGCTGGCCACCCCACGGCATATCTCTGGGAAGTCGTCTGGCAGCGCGACAGCTGGCTCGAAATCCTTGGCCGCTACATGGTTGCGACGCGGGACGCAAAGAAGCAGCAGACCGGCTACATTTTCCCCCGCTACCACCAGCTCGACGCCACCAGGAAGCTCAGAGGGGCGGTGCTGGCGGAGGGAGCGGGTGGCAAGACCTCATCCAGCACTCAGCCGGTTCGGGCAAGACCAACTCCATCGCCTGGTCCGCGCATTTCCTCGCCGACCTGCACAACGCCCAGGACCACAAGGTCTTCGACAGCGTGCTGGTGGTCTCGGACCGCAACGTCATCGACAGTCAGCTTCAGGAAGCGATTTTCAGCTTCGAGCGCAATGCCGGCGTGGTAGCGACCATCAGGAGCGATGCGGGGGCCAAGAGCGGCCAGCTCGCCCAGGCGCTGGCCGATGGCAAGAAGATCGTTGTCTGCACCATCCAGACTTTCCCCTTCGCCCTGGAGGAGGTGCGACAGCTCACGGCGACCAAGGGCAAGCGCTTCGCAGTGATCGTCGACGAGGCGCATTCGAGCCAGACGGGCGCGACGGCTGCCCAGCTCAAGGCGGTGCTCTCGCCGGAGGAACTGGCAGAGCTAGGGGACGGTGGTGAGATCAGCGCCGAGGACCTCCTCGCGGCCCAGATGGCGGCCCGTGCGGCCGACAGTGGCGTGACCTATGTGGCGTTCACGGCTACGCCCAAGGGCAAGACCCTGGAGCTGTTCGGGCGTCCCCCAGACCCGACCCAGCCAGCGGGTCCCACGAACCTGCCGGCGGCTTTCCACGTTTATTCCATGCGCCAGGCCATCGAGGAGGGCTACATCCTCGACGTGTTGCAGAACTACACGCCGTACAGCCTTGCCTTCAAACTCGCCAATGCGGGCGAGGAGCTGGACGACAAGGAGGTGGAGCGTTCCGAGGCAGTGAAGACCCTGATGCGCTGGGTACGGCTCCACCCCTACAACATCAGCCAGAAGGTCCAGATCGTCGTCGAACACTACCGCGCGATGGTGCAGCCGCTGCTCGATGGGCGGGCCAAGGCCATGGTGGTGGTAGGCAGCCGGCTGGAGGCCGTGCGGTGGCAACTGGCCATCCAAAAAGTACATCCAGGAGAAGGGATACCATTTCGGGACCCTAGTCGCCTTCTCGGGCGAGGTGAACGACCAGGAGAGCGGTCCGGAACCGTTCTCCGAGAGCAGCAAGGAGTTAAACCCCAACCTCCACGGGCGGGACATCCGCGAGGCCTTCAAGCTGCCCGACTACCACATCCTGCTGGTCGCCAATAAGTTCCAGACCGGCTTCGATCAGCCGCTCCTCTGCGGCATGTACGTCGACCGGCGGCTCGCGGGCATCCAGGCCGTGCAGACCCTGTCGCGGCTCAACCGGGCACACCCGGGGAAAACCACCACCTTGTGCTCGACTTCGTCAACAGCGGCGACGACATCCTCGCGGCCTTCCAGACCTACCACCAGACCGCCACCTTGGAGAACGTGACCGACCCGAACCTGGTGTTCAACCTCAGGGCCAAGCTGGATGGGCTGGGCTACTACGACGACTACGAGGTGAACCGCGTGGTCGAGGCAGAGCTGAACCCGGCCTCGAAGCAGAGCGACCTTGTAGCGGCGATCTTCCCCGTGGCCGACCGACTTCTGCGCTCCTACCGGGAGGCCCAGAAACGGCAGCAGGATGCCGAGGAGAGGAACGATGAGAGGGGCGCCAAGCTGGCGCTGGACGAGCAGAACGCGCTGCTGTTGTTCCGTGCCGACATGGGCGCCTATGTCCGGCTCTACACGTTCCTGTCCCAGATCTTCGACTACGGCAACACTGCCATCGAGGGCCGGTCGATCTTCTTCCGCCGCCTCATTCCGCTCCTAGAATTCGGGCGGCAGCGCGTAACCGTCGATACGTCGAAAATAGTGTTGACCCACCACAAGCTCAGCAGCCAGGGCAGACGGACGCTGCCTCTGGATGGCTTGGGGGAGAAGCTTCCGCCCATCTACGAGACCGGCTCCGGGACCGTTCAGGAGAAGGAGCGGGCGCTATTGGCGGAGATCATCGCTAGGGTAAACGACCTGTTCCAGGGCGATATCTCGGACGGCGACCAGCTCGTCTATGTCAATAGCGTCCTCAAAGGAAAACTCCTCGAGTCGGAGACGCTGGCCCAGCAGGCGGCGAGCAACACCAAGGAGCAGTTCTCTAACTCCCCTGACCTCGCCACGGCCATCGTGGATGCCGTGATCGACGCCATGGACGCGCACCAGGCGATGAGCCAGCAGGCGCTGAACTCGAAGCGAGTGCAGGATGGGCTGCGGGAGGTGCTGCTGGGTCCTGGACGGCTCTACGAGGTGCTGCGGGAGCGGACTGAAACGCCAACATAGGTCAGCAACGTTCGCGTGCGGGGGTGCGGCGGCAGCCCCTTTGTGCGGCACCAATACCCCATTTTGGCCAAGCGGCAACACTTGCCGACCTCTCCCTTCCTATATGGCCTAAGGCAGCCCCCTATAGGAGTAGGCCCTAGTCTTTTCCCTTCCTCGGTTGGCCGCCCTTCCTAAGTAGGCAATGTAGCTGACCACCTAGTGCCCCCCTGCGGTTCACAATGAACTCTCCCTCCCTGTATGGCACAGGACAGCGCCCTCTAGGTGGGCTCCCGGTGCTTTCCCTTCCAGGCTGGCCTTCCCTTCTAGTAGGTCGTGTCTCGCTTGCTGATGGCCACATTGAAGCTCACTAATTGCCTCTCTCGCGATGAAGGAGGATCGGACCTCTTGGCCCGCCACATGTCGAGCCTAAGGGTGTACCTCCCTCCTCAGCCGGCCTTCCAGACCAGGTGGTAAATGTAGCCACCTCCCTTAGGAGCCCGCCCAGTGCGACCCTCTGATGAAGGCGGCAACCTCCTGCTCGGGACACCTCAAGCCGCCGCAAGACCGGTCTATGCATTAGGTGGAACCAGGCGATAGGGGACGCTGAGGAGGCGGGGGTCGCCGTGCTAGCCAACACAGCTACGGACGGTCACTGGCGGGTCGAGGGGCACTGAGGGTCACTCCCCCGCGTGATACGGTATCGGTTAGCTCGACGGTCCAGCGGGGTCCTGGGAGCGGCCCGAGGAACGGGGTCGACACGCGAGCCAGAATCCTCCAGCGCCCTGCGCTTAGTTGACCTGAAACCTCGGCAGCTTGCATATCTCGCGATAGAGGCCAGCGGGGTCACCATACGCGCTCTCATCCACACCCTCTCCCGAATGCCCTGTAATCATTCTGCGCAGCTCCTGGTCGACACCTGCCGCGCGGCACCGGGTGATGAACAGGTGGCGCCAAGCGTGGTTCGGTTGCACGTTGGGATCATCGACGTACTGTCGGACGAACTCACGTACGCGGTTCTTCACCCCCTTCATCGGCCCCAGCACGTCGCCTGTTTTCTTGTTGGGGGTCAGGAACAGATGCTCGCCTGACGACGCGGAGGCGAATGCGACGAATCCTAACTCGACAAGGTGCGGATGGAGCGGCACCAGCCGATGTCGGTTGTTCTTTGTAGTGCCGGCTTCCGGCGTAATGAGGATGCTCCAGTGGTCGCCAGTCTCCTGAACATCCTGCTTACGAAGCTGCGCGATCTCGCCGACGCGGGCGCCGGTATAGGCCAGCACCCAAGGTATCCAGCGCTTGGCGCCGTAGGTCTCGCGCCGCTCGTCTCCTTGCTGCAGCCTGCTGCTTCCCGACAACAGCGCCTTCACCTCCTCAGGCGTAAAGCCTTTCCCGCGGACAGTGCGCTGCTTGCCAATTTTGATCGTGATCCCTTCCGCGGGATTGGAGGGAAGCTTACGATTGCGAACGGCCCACCCGAGCACGCTCTTCAGGCCCGCTAGGTCAGTGTCCTTAACCGTGCGGGGAGAAGCGGGTTTGCCCGTGCGAGGATGCGGGGTCGAGAGGCGCCAATCCTTGAAGCGGACGACATCTTCGGGTGTCACCCTGGTGGCGTCGTCATGGCCAAGAAACTTGATGAGCTTTCCGATGGTGCTGCTGTAGCTCCCGTACGTGCTCGGCTTCAGGCCCGCTGCCTCGCTCTCACGCCACCAGCCGTCAAGAATGCCACTTATGGTCACCTTCGCCGGCTTCCCCGCAGTAGCGGTCGCTTGGGCCGCTCCCCCGACGGTCGCAGGTTGCGTCCATTCCGGAAACCGCTCCGACTTCGGGTCGGGACTGTAGTCGCCTCCGGCCTCCCGCTGCCGGCGCTCCATCGCGTCTTTCAGAGCCCGCCAGAACGCCTCAAGCGCCATCCGGCGACTGGCGGCCGTCAGCCTGACGATTCCCTTCTGTAGGAGTAGCCGGTCCGCGAGTGCGCCAAGTTCCATCTCCAGAGCGTTCTCGTCTGGGGAAGCCTTGAGGCGATTGAGGTACGCTATGACGGAGGCGAAGATGGCCTCGTCCGCAAGGCCGTCATCCTCATCCTCGACCTCCCAGCCTTCGTCCGTCTGCACGATGGTTTGCCTAAGCTCTCGGCGCTGCTCATCGGTCCAGGACCTGTAGAGTTCGCCGGCCAGGGCAGTAGCCTGCTTGTGTGTGAGGGTAGTGGGTGCGTCGTTGCGGAGCGCAGCGAAGACCTTCTCCAAGTAGGCGACGATTACACCTTGCCGTGCCTTCGCCTCGCCAAAATGCCGCGTCCGCAAGGAGAGCCGGACGGTATGGGTTTTCTCACCGATGGGGAAAGAAACGAATCCGTCGCCCAACGCTATTTCCAGCGTCATCCCGATGGCTCGGCGCCGAACGTCGGTCGGAATGCGCTGGACGAATTGGGGGATGGAGGAGCCGCTACGACGCACGGGGGAGACGAGCCTTAAGAGCATTGTTACACACCATTGTAACACACTCTTCGCCGGGCAACGTGTTGATCTCGCTTAAGTTATTGATCCCGTTGGTATCGGGAAACGGATGGTGCCCAGGAGAAGACTCGAACTTCCACGTCTTGCGACACACGGACCTGAACCGTGCGCGTCTACCAATTCCGCCACCTGGGCATTCCGGTCGGCGCCGCTACGTATGACAGGGCCGGGCTCCTGTCAATCGCGCTTGCGCGCTCACATCGACGCGCCGTCGAAATGGGTGATGCCGCTGCGATCGACCACCGGCACTCCCTCGAGACAGCCGACATTGAGCACCACCGTGGGGCCGTCCGGCCCGCTGCCGCGCGAGAAGGACTGGATGCCGCAGTCCCGGCAGAACAGGTGCTCGATGGCGTGGTGGTTGAAGCGATAGGGCTGCAGCCTGTCTTCGCCCTGCAACAGCTCGAAATCCGCCGCCGGCACCGCCGTCATCACCGAGGCGACGCGCCGGCAGCGCGAGCAGTTGCAGTCGAAGAGCTGCCGGAGGTCCGTGCGGACGGTGAAGCGGACAGCGCCGCAGTGGCAGCTACCCTCATAGCTCGGTGTCTCGTTCATCCCCAATCCTCTCATCTTCTTTAGAACAAATAGAGAACAACACGCGCTACCGAGTCAAGAGCCGCCTCGACAGCCCGCGCCGCTTCGGGCTAGAAGGCGGGACCTCGACAACAGCCTATCCGGAGATGCCGCCGCCATGGACCGCGCCAAGCAACTGGTCACCATCTTCGGGGGCGCCGGCTTCGTCGGCACGCAGATCGTGCAGGAGCTGGCACGCCGCGGCCATCGCATCCGCGTCGCCGTCCGCCGCCCCGATCTGGCGGGGCACACGCAGCCGCTGGGCGGGGTCGGCCAGATCGTACGCATCCAGGCCAATGTGCGCCATGCGGCTTCCGTGGCGCGCGCCGTCGCCGGCGCCGACCTCGTCATCAACCTCGTCGGCATCGGCTTCGAAGCCGGCCCGCAGCGCTTTCGCGCCGTGCATGTCGAGGGCGCCCGCAACGTCGCCGAGGCGGCCCGCGCCGCCGGGGCCACGGCACTCGTTCACATGTCGGCGCTGGGCGCCGACCCGGAGAGCCGCAGCCTCTATGCGAAGAGCAAAGCCGAAGGCGAGGCCGCGGTGCTCGAGGCCTATCCCGGTGCCGTCGTCATGCGCCCCTCGCTGATCTTCGGTCCGGGCGACGGCTTCTTCAACCGCATGGGCGGACTCGCCCGCCTGCTGCCGGTGCTGCCGCTGATCGGCGGCGATACGCGGTTCCAGCCGGTCTATATCGGCGATGTCGCCGAAGCCTTTGCCGCCGCGGCGGAGGGGCGGGTGAAGACCGGCCGCATCTACGAACTCGGCGGCCCCGAGGTGCTGACGCATCGCGAGCTGCTGCAGTACATCCTGCGCGAGACTGGCCGGAACCGGCCGCTGCTGCCGCTGCCGGCGGGGATCGCCAAGCTGCTGGCGGCACCCTTCGCGCTGCTGCCCTTTGCACCGCCGCTGACCGGCGACCAGGTCGAGATGCTGCAGCACGACAATGTCGTCTCCGACGCGGCGCGGCGCGAGAAGCGCACCCTCGCCGCCTTCGGCATCGAGCCGGTGGCGATGGAGGCGGTGCTGCCGAGCTATATGTGGCGCTTCCGCAAGCACGGCCAGTTCGACCGCGCGGCGGCCTGAACGTGCTCGACATCGTCCGCAGCGGCCAGTGGACCGAGCACGGCGCCGCCGCCTACGAAATCCTGGGCAGGGACCATGGCGCCGCCGTCACGCTGATTCTCGAGGAGATGCCCGAAGGGCGCGGGCCGCGGCTCCACAGCCATCCCTATGGGGAGACCTGGACCGTGATCGCCGGGCATGGCCTGTTCACTGCCGGCGACGACACGGTCGAGGCCGGCGCCGGCGACGTGGTCTATGTGAGCGCCGGTACCCCCCACAAGTTTCTCAGCCTCGGTCCGGAGCCGCTGCGCTTGGTCTGTATTCACCAGGCGCCCCAGTTTCACACCGACTGGCTGGAGTGAGCCGTCGGCCTCAGCCGAACAGCAGCACGCCCCAGAGTCCCAGCGCGCCGACGAAGATCCGCCAGTAGGCGAACATGGCAAAGCCGTGCCGCTGCACGAAGTCCAGCACGTGGCGCACCACAAACCAGGCGGTGAGGAAGGCGGCGGCGAAGCCGATGGCGATGCCGATGCCGAGGTCGGCGGTGATCAGGTCGCGGTTCTTGTAGAGGTCGTAGAAGAAGGCGCCGCCCATGATCGGCAGGGCGATGAAGAAGGTGAACTCCGCCGCCGACCGCTTGTCCGTGCCGAGCAGCAGCGAGCCGACGATGGTGGCCCCGGAGCGGCTGACACCCGGCACCAGCGCCAGCATCTGGAACAGCCCGATATAGAAGCAGAGCAGAGGCGGGTAACTGTAGATCTCGGTGTACCGGGGGTTGAGCTTCAGCTGGTCGACATAGAGCAGGACGATGCCGCCGAGGATCAGCATCACGCAGATCACCAGCGGCGTCTCGTAGATCACCGACTTGATGAAGTCGTGCGCCAGCACGCCCGCCAGCGCTGCCGGCGCCGAGGCCAGCAGCACGCCGAGCACGAACCGCAGCGCCCCGGGCTTGCGCGCCAGCGCGTCGCGGGCGATGCCCAGCAGCCGGTGAAAATACACCACGACGATGGCAAGGATGGCGCCGAGCTGGATCAGCACCTCGAAAGTCCGGCCGGGGCTGTCGAAGCCGATGAAGTGCCCGATCAGCAGCAGATGGCCGGTGGAGGAGACGGGGAGGAACTCGGTGATGCCCTCGACAATGCCGAGCAGCAGCGGCACAAAAAGACCTTGATCGGCGTCCATCTGATCCCCTAACTCGACGGCACCGCAATGGCCGCCGCCGCTTCCTTAGCCCGATTTGCGAAGACCCGCCAAGGACAGTCACCCACATGCCCAGCCTTCTCCAGCACCGGCTCGATCCGGCCTCGCGCCTGGCGCGACTGATGTTCGCCGAATATGGCGTTCCGGTGGAGCTGGAGGACATCAGGCCCTGGAACCGGGACCCGCAGCTGCTGGAGATCAATCCGGCCGCCACCGTCCCCATCCTGCTCGAGGACGGCGAGGCGCCGGTTGTCGGAGTGCTGGCGGTATTGCATGCCATCGAGGAGCGGCATTCGCCGACCACCGTCGCCGGTCTCTTCCCGCCGTCGCCGGGCGATCGTGCCGAGATGTGGCGGCTGCTCGACTGGGTGCTGCTGAAGCTCAACGACGAGGTCACGCGCTACGTCTTCGAGGAGAAGATCGTCAAGCGCGACCGCCGCGGGGCCACCCCCGAGCCGGGCGTGCTGCGCGTGGCCAAGGCCAACCTCGTCGAGCACCTGCTCTATTTCAACTGGCTCTTCGCCACCCGCCACTGGATCGCCGGCGACACCATGACGCTGGCCGACTTCGCCCTTGCGGCCCACCTCTCGAGCCTCGACTACATGGGCGACGTCAACTGGGACAGCTCCGTCGAAACTCGCAACTGGTACGCCCGCATCAAGTCGCGCCCGGCCTTCCGCACCCTGCTCGGCGACCGGGTGGCCGGGATGCCGGCAGCGGCTGGGTATGCCGACCTTGATTTTTGAAGGTGCGCGCGGCACCGGTGAGAATTCCGTGAACGATCGCTGCCGGCCTTGTTCGTCCTGCCGGCCAAGCGCCATATGGATACGGTGACACCCCGCGCCCTCATCGACGAGCTTCGCGCCCGCGCCGCAGCCCTCGGCTTCGACGCCTTCGGGATCGCCGCGACCACCGCCCGGCCCGACCTGCCGGCGAAGCTGCGCACGGCCCTCGAGAGGGGCTGGCATGGCGACATGGAGTGGATGGCCGACACCGAGGCGCGCCGCGGGGCGCCGCAGGCGCTCTGGCCCGGAGCCCGCTCGGTGATCATGCTCGGAATCAATTACGGCCCGGACCGGGATCCCATGGAGCAGCTCGCCGAGCGCGGCATCGGCAACATCTCCGTCTATGCCCGAAACCGCGACTACCACGAGCTGATCAAGGGCCGCCTCAAGGAACTGGCGGGGCTCTTGGCGCGGCGCAGCGGCGCCGCAGTCAAGGTCTTCGTCGACACCGCGCCGCTGATGGAGAAGCCGCTGGCCGAGGCGGCGGGTGTCGGCTGGCAAGGCAAGCACACGGTGCTGGTGAGCCGGGAGTTCGGCTCCTGGCTGTTCCTCGGCGCCATCCTCACCTCCGCAGAACTGCCGGCTGACACGCCGCATGCCGAGAGCTGCGGCAGCTGCACACGCTGCCTCGACATCTGCCCGACCAGCGCCTTTCCCGCCCCGTTCCAGCTCGATTCCCGGCGCTGCCTCGCCTACTACAATAACGAGCACCAGGGACCGATCCCGCACGAGTTCCGCGTTCCCATGGGCAACCGCGTCTATGGCTGCGACGACTGCCTCGCGGTCTGCCCCTGGAACAAGTTCGCCGCCCGGACCCGCGAGGCGGGGCTGCGCGCCCGCGAGGATCTTGTATCGCCGGCGCTAGCCGACCTCGTCCGCCTCGACGACGCGGGCTTCCGCAGGTTCTTCGCCGGCTCGCCGGTGAAACGCCTCGGCCATGCTCGGTTCCTCCGCAACGTACTGATCGCGCTCGGCAACAGCGGCGATCGGGCGCTCGCGCCGCTGGCCGAGGCGCGCCTCGACGATCCGGAACCGCTGATCCGAGGCACGGCTGTGTGGGCGGTGCGGCGGCTCTCGACGCCGGAGCGGGGGACGCGCCTTCGCGCGGCCCGCTTCTCCGCCGAAAACGATCCGGACGTGCGGGCTGAGTGGACGGCCGAGGTGCCCTCGGCTATTTCCTGATCCGGCCGCATCCGGGAGGCGTGGATGCGGCTCCGGCCGACCCCCCCTCCCCTTCGGTCGGACAATCAAGGTCGGGCGTCATGAACATCTTCTTCTTCGGCATGGGCTATTCGTCGCTGGCGACGGCGCGGGCGCTCCACGGCAGCGACCCCGACCTTTCGGTGGCCGGCACCACCCGCACCGAGGACGGCGCCGAGCTGCTGGCGGAGACTGCCTACCACATCCACGTCTTCGACGGCGTTGGGCCGGGCGCCACCCTCGCACCGGACCTCCGTCGGTCAACCCATGTCGTACAGTCCATCCCGCCCGACGATGCCGGCGATCCGGTCCTCCGGCTCCATGGCGATACGCTCGACGGGGCCCGCGACCTGCAGTGGCTGTGCTATTTCTCCACCGTCGGCGTCTATGGCAATTTCGATGGCGCCTGGGTGGATGAGGCATCCCCGACGCGGCCGGTCAATGCCCGCTCGCAGAAGCGGGTCGAGGTCGAGGCGGACTGGCGTGCCTACGCCGAAGCCCGCGGCTTGCCGCTGCTGATCCTCCGCCTCGCCGGCATCTATGGCCCCGGGCGCTCCGCCTTCGACCGCCTGCGCGAGGGCACCGCGCGCCGCATCGTCAAGCCGGGGCAGGTGTTCAACCGCATCCATGTCGAGGATATCGGCCGGGTGACGGCGCTGGCGGCACGGCAGCGGCTCGGGGGGACGTTCAATCTTGCCGACGACGAGCCGGCGCCGCCGCAGGACCTGGTCGCCCATGCCGCGGCGCTGCTGGATGTCCCGCCGCCGCCCGAAATCCCTTTCGAGACCGCCGAGATGACGCCGATGGCCCGCAGCTTCTATTCCGACAACAAGCGCGTCTCCAACCGCGCCATCAAGCAGGCGCTGGACATCGAGCTGCTCTACCCCACCTACCGGCAGGGGCTGGCCGCCATCCATGGGGATCACGCGTGATGGCGCCGCAGCCCGCCCGCCCACCGGCCCGCATCGGACTCGAGGGCCGCTACGTCCGCCTCGAGCCGCTGGCCGAGCACCATATCGAGGATCTTTTCGCCGCGTCGAGCGTCGCCGATGCCGAGCAGCGCTTCCGCTACCTCTTCGAAGGACCGCCGGCCGACCTCGCCGCCATGGCGGACTGGGTCCGCCGCCAGCTGGCGCTCGAGGATCCGATGTTCTTTTCCGTTCTCGACAGGGCCAGCGGCCGCTGCCTCGGCCGCCAGGCGCTGATGCGGATCGTGCCGGCGCACGGGGTGATCGAGATCGGCTCCATCTACTGGGGTCCCGGGATTTCGCGCACCCGCCTCGCCACCGAGGCGCTCTATCTCTTCGCCCGTCACGTCTTCGAGGATCTCGGCTACCGGCGCTTCGAGTGGAAGTGCAACGCCCGCAACGAGCCGAGCAAGCGCGCCGCCGAGCGCTTCGGCTTCGTTTACGAGGGCACCTTCCGTCAGCACATGATCGTCAGGGGCGAGAGCCGCGACACCGCCTGGTTTGCCATGCTCGACGGCGACTGGCCGCGGCTCAGGGCCGGCTACGAGCGCTGGCTGGCCCCGGAGAATTTCGATGCGGCCGGGCAGCAGCGGGAGAGGCTGCGGTTCTGACGCCCCTTTTCGCCTCCCCCACCGGCCGTCATCCCGTTGCACAACGGGACCCAGTGTTCACCGGACGAGCGGTTCGAATTGCGATGATCCGGCACCGGCTGCAGCTGTCTTCGATGCCGGCACCGCGGTGTTTACTGGGTCCCGGCGTCCGCCGGGATGACGGGCCGTGGGGGGGTGCGGGGTCCTGTCACTGAACCGCTTCTGGGTCCGTGGTTCAGTCGGTGTTCAGCGCCGGCCGGTTCGCATCCGAGCTGCCGGACACCGCCCGCGCCAGCGCCGCTTCCAGCAGCCTGAGATCCTCCTCGCGGCTCAGCCGGTGGTCGCCGTCGGGCACCAGGGTGAAGGTGACGGGGTCGGTGAGGAGGTGCTGCACCAGCTTCAGCGCATGCGCCTGCGGCACGTCCTTGTCCTTGGCGCCCTGCAGGATGGTGACCGGGCAGCCGGTCTCGATGCCGCGGCCGAACAGCAGATGCTGCGCCCCGTCCTCGATCAGCGCCCGGGTGATCGGGTAGGGCTCGTCGCTGTAGTCCGAAGGCTGCTCGACGAGACCGTTGAGCTCCAGCGCCCGCTGCTCCTTGCGGGTAAACTTCGCCCGCATCAGCTCCTCGGTCATGTCGACCGCCGGGGCGATCAGGATGAGCGCCCGTACCCGCCGCTCGCCGCGCTGCCGCAGCGCCCGGTTGAGCAGCAGCGCCAGCCAGCCGCCCATCGACGAGCCGACGACGACCTGTTCCCCCTCCGTCGTAGAAAACACCGCCAGCGCCTCCTCCAGCCAGCGGCTGATGGTACCCTCCAGAAACGCGCCGCCGGACTCGCCGTGCCCGGAATAGTCGAAGCGCGTCACCGAGAGGCCACGCGCGGCGCCGAAGCGGTCGAGCGCCATCGCCTTGCTGCCCACCATGTCCGAGCGGTAGCCGCCGAGCCAGAACAGCCCCGGCGCCTGGCCGCTGCGGCGGCGCACGGCGATCTCCCGCCCGGCCGCGCCCGCCCCCACCTGCAGCATCTGCACGGGCACCTCATCCATTCCCGCGTGCCTTTCCCTCTGATCTGTGACAGTGTTGTCTGCAGCAGTGGCACGCAACCGCGCAACACCGTTCTGCATTTCCCCTGCGCGCCGAGACAGCCTGCGGTTTGACTGTTGACTTCTCCCGGCACCGACACGATTTTACGCCCATCTTCCGCTGTTTCCGCAATAATTGAAGGAACGTCTGCCATTCGTCGTCCCATGAGACCAATCGCGCCCCAGAAGGATGGGCCGCTTTCCAACGAAGACATCACCAGCAGCGAAGTGCAGCTGATCGACGCCGAGGGCGTGAACAAGGGCGTCGTGAACACCCGCGAAGCCCTCGCCTCGGCACAGGAGCTCGGGCTCGATCTGGTTGTCATCTCGCCCAACGCCAAGCCGCCCGTGGCCAAGATGCTCGATCTCGGGCGCTTCAAATACGCCGCCCAGAAAAAGGCTGCCGAGGCGCGCAAGAAGCAGAAGGTGATCGAGGTCAAGGAGGTCCAGCTGCGGCCCAACATCGACACCCACGACTACGAGACCAAGATGAAGGCGGTGAACCGCTTCCTTGATGACGGCGACCGGGTCAAGGTGACGATGCGCTTCCGCGGCCGCGAGATGGCGCACCAGGAGCTCGGCATGCAGCTGCTGATCAAGGTGCGGGACTCACTGGAGGAAAAGGCCAAGGTCGAATCCTCGCCGCGCTCCGAGGGCCGGCAGATGGTGATGGTGCTGGCGCCGCGCTGAGGGCGCCGGCGGACAGGTGCTTCGCAAGGCGGTCCCGTGGGGCCGCCTTTTGCATTTCCGGGCGCCGGAGCGCGGTCCGGTGCGGCACGGTATTGTTAACCACTCTGCCTTAACTTCGGACGCAACCTGCACACGACGCAGGCACCCAGAAACAAGGTGTCCATCGTGCTTAAGAAGCTTTCCATCGCCCAGCGCATCTACGGCGCCTTTGGGGCGCTGCTTTCCCTGCTTGTCGTCGTTGGCCTTGCCGGCTTCCTCGGCGTCCAAGGGGTCTCCGCCATCTTCAGCGACTACCGCGCCGCCGCGGATCAGACCCAGATCATCGGCGACATGGTGGGCGAACTGACCAGCACCCGGCTGATCGAGTCTCAGTACCGCAATGCGCCCACCATCGCGCTGGCCGGGGAGTTTGCCACCGAGACCGGTCACATGGCCGCTGCGGTCGCCTCTGCCGCCGCCGGGTTCGGCGGCGATGCCGATGCCCGCGCCGTGCTCGATGAGCTCGAGGCCGAGCGCGCCGCCTACGCCGCCGCCTTTGCGCGGACCGCGGAGCTCGAGCAGGAGCGGACAACCCTCCTTGCCGACATGCAGACGCATGCCGAGGGGGCCCGCGCCGCCCTCGGCCAGGTGATGGAGGCCTCGTCCACAGCCGGGCATACTGCCTCCGTACTGGAGGCCAGCAAGGCCTCCGAGGCGGTGCTGATGATGCTTCTCGAAGCGGAGCGCTTCACCGCGGACGGGGCGGCCGCCCATATCGACCAGATCGCCGCCAGCGGCGGTTTGGCCAAGGCAGCGCTCGGCCGCCTCAGCGCCATCCTCGGCATGTTCCGGCCGGAACTGGCCGCGCAGGCCGATGCCGCCTCCGCCGAGGTCGACCTCTATCTTGCCGAAACCATCAAGCTGGCCGGCGTCACCGCGGAGCGGGATCAGCTCCGCGCCGAGCAGCTCGACACCATCGGCCCCCGCATGCAGGAGAGGCTGGAGGGGCTGAACGAAGCCGTGATCGAGCGCGAGCACGCGCTCAGCATTGCTGGCCAGCAGCAGGCGAGCTTCTCGCTCACAATGCTGCTGGCCGCCGCCGGCGTCGCCGTGCTGCTCGGCCTCGGCATGGCGATCGGCATGGGTCGCTGGCTCTCGGCCGCCATCCGGCGCATGGCCTCCGCCATGCGGCAGCTGGCCGAGGGCGACCTCGATGTCGAAGTCGCTGCCGCGGAAGGACGCAGCGAGCTCGGCCAGATGGCGCAGGCGCTCGAGGTGTTCCGCACCAACGGCAAGGCCGTGCAGGCCATGGACGCCGAAAAGGGCGCGGCGCAGCGGCTGGAGGCCGAGCGCAGCGCCGTGCGCGATGCCCTGCAGCGCGAAGTCGAGACCGTCGTCGCCGCCGCCGTGGCCGGCGACTTCACCGCCCGCATCGAGACCCGCTACGACAGCGACGACCTCAATGCCTTCGCCCACAGCGTGAACGACCTCGTCGCCACCGTCGAGCGTGGCCTCACCGAAACCGGCACGGTGCTCGCAGCCCTCGCCGAGGCCGACCTCACCCAGCGCGTGCAGGGGGATTATCAGGGCGCCTTCGGGCGGTTGAAGGGAGATACCAACGCCGCCGCCGACAAGTTCACCGAGGTGGTGGGCCAGCTGCAGCGCACTTCCGCCGCGCTCCGGACGGCGACCGGGGAACTGCTCGCCGGTGCCAACGACCTCTCCGAGCGGACCACCCGCCAGGCGGCAGCCATCGAGGAGACCTCGGCGGCCATGGAGCAGCTGGCGACAACCATCGCCGCCAATGCCCAGAAAGCCGACGAGGCGGCCAAGAAGACCGGGGCCGCCTCCGAGATGGCGGACCAGGGCGGCCGCACCATGGCCGAGGCGACCGCCGCCATGGAGCGCATCACCACCTCCTCGGGCAAGATCTCCAACATCATCGGGTTGATCGACGACATCGCCTTCCAGACCAATCTCCTCGCCCTCAACGCCTCCGTGGAAGCCGCAAGGGCCGGCGAGGCGGGCAAGGGCTTTGCGGTGGTGGCGGTCGAGGTACGGCGGCTGGCGCAATCGGCCGCCGAAGCGAGTTCCGACGTCAAGGCGCTGATCGAGCAGAGCGCCAACGAGGTGGGTAGCGGCACCCGCCTGGTCGAGGATGCCGCGGGCAAGCTCGCCGCCATCCTGCAGGCGGTGCGCGAGAACAGCGAGCTCATGAACGGCATCTCGCAGGCGACGCGCGAGCAGGCTTCGGGCATCGCCGAGGTCTCGAGCGCCATCCGCCAGATGGACGAGATGACCCAGCACAACGCCGCCCTGGTCGAGGAAACCAATGCCGCCATAGAACAGACCGAGGCCCAGGCGGTGGAGCTCGATTCGATCGTCGAGATCTTCACGGTGGGCGAACCCGTCGCGGCTGCAGACGAAGCGGCGGCGGCGAGGATGCGGGCGCCCGTCTATCGGAGCGAGGGCAACGCCGCCCTCGCCGCCGACTGGGACGAGCTGTAGGTTCGAGGAACTGGTGCCGACAGGCGGGCTCCGGCCCGCCTGTTGCATTTCTGGCGAAAGAACGTGTTATCGTGGGCTTGCCACTCCGGAACGCCTGCATGTTCGACCACAAGCAGACCCTTGGTCATCTCACCGCCCAGTTGGCCCGCATCGCCGCTGGCCGGCTGCGTGATGCATTGGCGCCGCTCGGCCTGCTGCCCGCCCAGTTCACGGCGCTGGCCGAGATTGCCATGGCCGAGGGCATGACCCAGAAGCAGCTGGTGGAACGCCTCGACCTTGAGCAGCCGGGCGTCGCCCGCACCCTTGCCGGCCTTGAACGCCTCGGCTGGATCGAGCGCCACGCCCTCGCCGGCCGCTCTCACGGCCTGTGGCTGACGGAGCGGGCCCGCGAGGTGCTGCCGGCCGCGCTCGCCGCCGCCGAGACCGTCGACAGCCGGCTGACCGCCTCGCTTACCACCACCGAATGCGCCCAGCTGCTCGACCAGCTGCTGCAGCTCGTCGAGGAGCAGCCGCGGGGTTGACATCCCCCGCCGCGGCCGCGTTTCGAGCTCCGCGCCCCCTTGCGCTTCCAGTGCCGCCCGCCTATAACCCGCGCTTCTGACGGGCCGCCCGGCCGAAAGGCATGCCGTGGCGGTCTATGAATGCGTGGCCCGTGAGGGCCGCCTTTTTTTGCAAGGAAGCAAAATGCCGAAGATGAAGACCAAATCGGGCGCCAAAAAGCGCTTCAAGATGACTGCGAGCGGCCGGGTGAAGTCCGGCGTCGCGGGCAAGCGGCACCGGCTGATCAGCCACAGCGCCGACTATATTCGCTCCAACCGCGGCACCAAGGTGCTGAGCAAGTGCGATGAAGGTCTGGTCAAGTGGTACATGCCGTATAACCGTTAAGGAGCCGCCCCATGTCACGCATCAAAAGAGGCGTCACCGCCCACGCCCGTCACAAGAAGGTCCTGAAGGCTGCCGAAGGCTATTACGGCCGCCGCAAGTCGACCATCCGCGTCGCCAAGCAGGCCGTCGAGAAGGCCGGCCAGTACGCCTATCGCGACCGCCGCAACAAGAAGCGCAATTTCCGCGCCCTCTGGATCCAGCGCATCAACGCCGCCGTCCGCGATCACGGCCTCACCTATGGCCGATTTATCGACGGCCTCAGCAAGGCTGAGGTGGCAGTCGACCGCAAGGTGCTGTCCGATCTCGCGATTACCGAGCCCGCGGCCTTCGCCGCGCTTGTGGCCCAGGCCAAGCAGGCTCTCGGCTATCTCGGCGAGATCGAGCAGACCACGCATCAGCGGGTTTCGGCCTAACCTCTATAGCCTTTTCTGAGGCCCCAAGCTAAGCCTTGCGCCGCCCGCTCCCGGGAAGGCGCGAGGCTTTTTCGTTTTCCGCCGGCTGGAATCGCGTCCATGAATGAACTCGCCCCGCAGATCGAAACCCTCCGCGCCGAACTCCTCGCCGCCATCGCCGGCGCCGGGGATGCCGCGGCGCTCGATGCCGTGCGCGTCGCGGCGCTGGGCAAGAAGGGCTCGGTCTCGGCGCTGCTCGCCTCGCTCGGCGGCATGACCCCGGAGCAGCGCAAGAGTGCCGGTCCGGCCATCAACGGCCTCAAGAACGAGGTCGCCGCCGCCGTCGACGCCCGCTCGCGGCAACTCGGGGCGGAGGCGCTGGCGGCGCGCCTTGCGGCTGAGCGGGTCGACGTCACCCTGCCACTGCCGACGCCGCCCACCGCCGCTGGGCGCATTCACCCGGTCAGCCAGGTCTGGGACGAGATCACCGCCATCTTCTCGGACATGGGATTCTCGATTGCGGAAGGTCCCGACATCGAGACCGACTGGCACAACTTCACCGCACTGAATTTTCCCGAAGGCCATCCGGCGCGCGAGATGCACGACACCTTCTTCATGGCGCCGCAGCCGGACGGGGTGACGCGGGTGCTGCGCACCCACACCTCACCGGTGCAGATCCGCGTCATGCACCAGAGCAACGAGGCGCCGCCCGCCCCCTGGGTCACCGCGGCGATGGAGCCGCCGATCCGCGTCATCATGCCCGGCCGCACCTATCGCCACGACAGCGACCAGACCCACACGCCGATGTTCCATCAGGTCGAGGGGCTGGTCATCGACAAGGCGAGCCATATCGGCCAGCTGCGCTGGGTGATCGAGGAGTTCCTCAAGGCCTTCTTCGAGATCGACACCGTCACCACCCGCTTCCGCCCGAGCTTCTTCCCCTTCACCGAACCCTCGATGGAGGTGGACGTGCAGTGCGACCGCTCGGGTAACGAGGTGCGCATCGGCCAGGGCAGCGACTGGATGGAGATCCTTGGCTCCGGCATGGTGCACCCCAACGTCATCCGCAATTGCGGTCTCGATCCCGACATCTACCAGGGTTTTGCCTGGGGCATGGGCATCGATCGGCTGGCCATGTTGAAATACGGCATGCCCGACCTCCGCGCCTTCTTCGACGCCGACCAGCGCTGGCTCGACCATTACGGGTTCAAGGCCTGGGACGTGCCGACGCTGTTCGGCGGACTGAGCTCGTGAGACCGGCAGCTCCCTCCGGCCGTCATCCCGGCGCAGGCCGGGACCCAGTAGACGCCGGCGGAGCGGTGCTTGCCGCGCACAGGCCGGGCGTACGCTGCGTACTGGGTCCCGACTTTCGTCGGGATGACGACCGATGGGTTTGGGGCGAGAGAGACTAGACCATGTGGTTCGACGACTGGGAATCGCTGCAGCAGATCGTGGTCAAGTCCGTGGTCGGCTTTGCCGCGCTGGTGTTCCTGTTGCGCCTCGTCGGCAAGCGGTCGGTCGCCAAGCTCAACGCCTTCGACCTGGTGCTGGTGTTCACCGTCGGCTCGATCCTCGCCACCACCATCCTCAACACCCAGACCACCATCTCCGAGGGGCTGCTGGCGCTCGGCATGCTGGTCGCGCTGCAGTGGGGCACGGCGTGGCTGTCGACACGCTCGCAGGGCTTCCGCAACCTCATCAAGTCGCAGCCGACGCTGCTCGCCTATGACGGCCAGCTGCTGCGCGACAACATGCGGCGAGAGCGCATCGCCGAGGTCGAGCTGCTGGCGGCGCTCCGCCAGCAGGGCGTCCACGACGTCGCCGACGTCAAGGCCGTGGTGATGGAAACCGAAGGCGAGATCAGCATCCTGAAGCCGGACGGCGGCGATCCCTCGGCCTCGCTCCGCATTTCCGGCATCGACATCCCCAAGGGCGGGGCGCGTTCATGACCGAGGTCCCGCCCATCACCACCTTCGTCGTCACCGACATCGAGGCCGACGGGCCGAACCCGCTCGAATCCTCGATGCTGAGCTTCGCCTCCGTCGCCTGCGACGTCAGTGGCCGCGTGCTTGGCGAGTTCGAGGCAGTGCTGCAACCGCGGCCGGACCGGCGGCCGAGCCCCGACACCATGGCCTGGTGGCAGACGCAGCCGGAGGCCTGGGCTGCCGCCACCACCGATCCGGAACCGCCGGAGACGGCGATGCCGCGCTACGCCGACTGGGTCGAGAGCCTGCCCGGCTTCCGCGTATTTTGCGCGGCGCCGATGATCTTCGACGGGTTGTGGATGGACCACTACCTCTCGAGCTATGCCGGCACCCGGGCGCTGGGCGGTCCCTTCAAGTCGCGCCAGATCTTCAAGGGCGGCGGCGTCTGCCTCTACACCATGGCCGGCACGCTGCGCGGCGCCGACTACCTCAACTGGGGCATGCAGCGCGTGCCCGCCGACTGGTACGGCCATATCGAGCACAGCCACAAGGCGATCGACGACGCCCGCGGCTTTGCCAACGTTCTCGCGCGGCTGTTCCGCATCTCCCAGCGCCTCGAAAAGCACGAAGCCACCGAAAGCATGTACAGATGAAGTTCACCCTCGACTGGCTCAAGGATCACCTCGAAACCACCGCCACGGCCAACGACATCGCTGCGGCGCTGACCGCCATCGGCCTCGAAATCGAGGGCGTGGAGGACCAGGGGAGGGCTCTCAGGGATTTCGTCGTCGCCGAGGTGGTAGCCGCGGACAAGCATCCCAATGCCGACAAGCTCCGGGTCTGCAAGGTCGATGCCGGCACCGGGGAGCTCATCGATGTCGTCTGCGGTGCCCCCAATGCCCGCGCCGGCATGAAGTCGGTGTTCGCCGCCCCCGGCACCTACATCCCCGGCAGCGATTTCACCCTCACCGCCGGCACCATCCGCGGCCAGGCCAGCAACGGCATGCTCTGTTCCGGCCGCGAGCTGCAGCTCTCCGACGATCACACCGGCATCATCGACCTGCCGGCCGATGCGCCGGTTGGCCAGCCTTATGTCGACTACGCCGGCCTCACCGGCACCGTCTTCGACGTCGCCATCACCCCCAACCGCGGCGACGCCACTGGCGTCCATGGCATCGCACGCGATCTGGCCGCTTATGGCATCGGCATGCTGAAGCCGACCGACATGTCGCCCGTACCATCGGCCGGGCCGAGCCCGATCGCGCCGCTGCCGCACCGCTTCGCGCCGGGCGAGCCGAAAGCGATCCGCAAGTTCGCCGGCCGCTACATCCGCAACGTTCGCAATGGCCCGTCGCCCGACTGGCTGCAGCAGCGCCTGCGCGCCGTCGGGCTCAGGCCGATCAATGCCCTCGCCGACATCACCAACCTCGTCTCGCTCGGCTGGGGCCGGCCGCTCCACGCCTACGACGCGGACAGGATCGTCGGGCAGCCGCACCTGCGCAACGCCCGCCCCGGCGAGCAGCTCGACGGCCTCGACGGCCGCACGCACCTGCTCGACGAGACCATGTGCGTCATTGCCGACGACCAGGGTCCGCTCTGCCTCGGCGGCATCCTTGGTGGCGAGCGTTCCGGCTGCACCGAGGAGACGGTCAACCTGTTCATGGAATGCGCCAGCTGGGACCCGGAGGAGATCGCGAAGACCGGCCGCAAGACCGGCATCGTCTCCGACGCCCGCTACCGGCTCGAGCGTTCGGTCGATCCGGCGCTGACCGAGCCCGGGCTGGAACTCGCCACCCGGCTGGTGCTGGAACTCTGTGGCGGCGAGCCGCTGGAGCCGGCCATTTCCGGCGAGGACGTCTATCCCGGCACCGTCATCGACTTCCCGCTGGGCGAGGTGCGCCGCCTCACCGGCCTCACCGCGAGCCATTACGAGATCACCGGCGCCCTGGAGCGCCTCGGCTTCACCCTCGAGGGCAGCGGAGACAGCCGCCGCGTCTCCGTCCCCTCCTGGCGCCCCGACGTCACCCAGAAGGCCGACCTCGTCGAGGAGGCGATGCGCATGATCGGCGTGGACAAGGTGCCGGTCGAGCCGCTGCCGCGGCCGGCCCAGGTGGTGCCGCGGATGCTGACGCCGCTGCAGAACCGCCGCCGCCTCGCTCGCCGCATCCTCGCCGCCCGCGGCATGGACGAGGCCATCACCTGGTCCTTCATCTCCGAGCCCGAAGCCCGCGCCTTCGGCGGCGGCCAGCCCGAGCTCAGGCTCGCCAATCCGATCGCGGCCGAGCTCACCGACATGCGGCCCTCGCTGCTGCCGGGCCTGCTTGGCGCCGTCCGGCGCAATGCCAATCGCGGCCACACGGCGCTCGAACTTTTCGAGGTCGGCCAGGTCTTCCTCTCCAGCCGCCCCGACGGCCAGCACACCTATGCCACCGGCGTCCGCAGCGGCGGCACCCGGCACTGGCTGGGCGGCAGCACCGCCGGCGTCTTCGAGGCCAAGGCGGACCTGGCTGCGCTGCTCGACGGCTTCGGGCATGACATCGACAAGCTGCAGCTGGTCGCCGAACCCGCCGAATGGAGCCATCCCGGCCGCGGCGGCCGCATTCAGCTCGGCCCGAAAACCATCATCGGCTGGTTTGGTGAACTGCACCCGGCGCTGCTGGCGGAGCTCGATGTCGACGGCCCCGTCGCCGCCTTCGAGCTCGATCTCGACGCCGTCCCGGAGCCACGGCGCAAGCCGAGCCGCGCGAAGCCGCCGCTCGCCCTTTCCGACCTGATGCCGCTCAGCCGCGACTTCGCCTTCCTCGTCGACCGCGATGTCGCCGCCGCGTCCATCCTCCGCGCCGCCCGCAACGCCGACAAGGGGCTGATCACGGAGGTCGGCGTCTTCGACGTCTTCGAGGGCAAGGGCGTGCCCGAGGGCAAGAAGTCGGTGGCCATCGCCGTGACGCTGCAGCCGCGCGACAAGACGCTGACCGACGAGGAGATCGGCCGCACGGCCACCGCCATCGTCGCTGCGGTAGCGAAGGCGACGGGCGGGGTGCTGCGGACGTGAGCGAGGCGCCCGCTGCCGCCCCCCCTCCCGACCTCCCCCGCAAAGGGGGAGGCGCCGCATGGTGCCTGTGGCGCCATCCCGCCCGACACACGGCGCCACACCCTCCCCCTTGCGGGGAGGGCTGGGGAGGGGGTGGGCGGTCTTGACCGAACTTCGACTGATCCCCGCCGCCAGCTCCGCCGCCTTTCTCGACGCGGACCGCCCGCTGCGCCGCCTGCCGCGGGCGCCGCGGCGTCCGCGCCCGCCCGAGTTCCACGCGCGTTTCGAGGACCGGGCGCTCTGGTACGATTGCTTCTGGGACCATGACGGCACCCGCATCCTGCTCTGCGGGCCGCCGCCGATGAATTTGGCGCCGCTGCTGCGTCGCGCGCAATATCTCGCACTGCCCTCGCGGACGCCGCTCCGGCCCGCCTTCCACCGCTCGCTCTCGACCATGATCACCGCCCTTGACGGCGCCCCTGCCGGCACCACCGCCGTCGCCGTCACCCTCGAGGGCCAGCAGTTCGAGCTGCCGGTGCAGCCGAGCCATGCCGCAGAACTTGCCGGCCGTCGGGTCCTGTTCACCATGAGCCGCGACAACGACCTTGCCTGGATCGCCGAATGGGCGCGCTGGCACGCCGCCCTCCACGGCACCGACGCCGTCGTCCTCTTCGACAACGGCTCCACCCGCTACGCGGTGGGGGAGATCGAGGAGACGCTGCTGGGCGTGCCGGGCATCGCTCGCGTTGCCGTGCCGAGCTGGCCGCATGGCTTCGGGCCTATCGATCCGGCGGTGAAGAAGGATCCCTACTGGTCCCGCTTCCTTCAGATCGCCTCGATGAGCGTCACCCTGCGCCGCTTCGGCGCGCTGGCACATGGCCTCCTCAACAGCGACATCGACGAGCTCTCGGCCACCCGCTCCGGCCGCAGTCTCTACGATCTCGCCCGCGAGTCCCGCGGTGGTCTCGTTGTCTATCGCGGCACCTGGATTGAACCCGTCGCCGCGACCCCGGCCGCCGGGCAGCCGCTGGCGCACCGCCAGTTCGGCAACCGCGCCCTCGATCCCAAACGCGCAGCGTCGCGGCAGCGAAAATGGACCCTAGATCCCTCCCGGCCCTGGGTGCAGCGGCTCTCCGTCCACCCCTACTGGCACTGGATCGAGGGGCGCAGCCTGTTCGCCAAGTCGATGCCCGACGACGCGCATTACTGGCACTTTCGCGGCATCAACACCAACTGGAAGGAGCAGCGGACGGCCACGGCGGACACCGCTCTCGAGCCCGATCCCCAGCTGCGGCAGGCTTTCGCCGCGGCGGGCATGTCGGACACCGAGGACGAGGTTGTCAGCGGCCCGCCGGACCTGTAACCCTCAGTCTTATCCGAACGAACAGGCAGGTAGCCCTTGATGTCCAATGCGGCCCAATTTGCGCTTGGACGCCTGCTCGTACCGCTGCTGCTGATCGTCACCCTCGTCTTTCCCTATGTCGGCGGCGCCGGCTGGGCCTACCTTCTCATCGTATCCACCCTGATCGCGACGCTGCTCCACCTGCTGCTGTTCCGTCAGCTGTCCATCGACGCCGCTGGCGTGCTCTTCCTCGTTGCCTTCCTGCTCATCCTTGCGGTGTACGTGATCACCAGCCGTCCGGGGACGACCGACTGGCTCTTCGCCTTCAACTTCACGATGTTCGTCCTCTTCGTGCCGCTACAGGCGATCTTCCGGCGTCATGCGCGGCCCGGCAATGTGCTGCTCGTCGCCAACCTTGCCCTCGCCGGTGCGGTGCTTGCCGCCACCGTCGCCCTGGTGCAGATCGGCGTCCTCGGCTATCACCGCGCCGAAGGCTACGGCTCCAATCCCATCCCTTCGAGCACGACCGCCCTGTTGCTCGGCTTCCTCGCCCTGATGGGATTCCTCGCCGCCAGCGGCCCGCGCCGCTACCTCTATTTGCTCGGCCCCGTACTGGGCATCGTCGTGGTCCTCCTCGCCGGCTCTCGCGGACCGCTGCTCGGGGCCGCCGCGCTGCTCACCCTGTCGCTGCTGATGATCCCGAAGAACCGCTGGCTCGGTGGGGCGGCGCTCGCGGCAGTCGTCGCCATCGCCGTCGCCGGGCTGCTGCTGGTTCCCGAGTATTTTGGACGGGTCAGCCGGCTGGTGCCGATGCTCGAGGAGCTGCTCTCGGGTCGGCCGATCAGCGAGTCCAGCGGCAGCATCCGCTTCCAGATCTTCGAAGGCTCGCTCCGCGCCTTTGCCGATTCCCCCTGGATCGGGCATGGCTGGGGCGCCAAGAACGCCGTCGTCGACAGCTATCTTGCCGAGCCCGTTCTCGTCTCGCCGAGCTACCATCTGCACAGTGATATCCTCACTTTCGCCGTCACCGGGGGTATCGTCGGGCTCATCGCCTATCTCCTGGTCCTGCTGGCGCCGCTGCTCGGAGCCTTTCGCTCCGAGCGCGATGGGCAGTTCGGCGCCCGCGCCTATGGGGCCGCCGCACTGGTCGTCGGCTATGCCGCCTGCGGCACCGTCAATCTGCTGTTCGGCTTTGAGTACCTGACCACCTTCTACATCCTGCTCGCCGCCATTCTCCTCGGCTTCTGCCGTGATCAGCCGGTATCGGAGGCCGCGCGGTGAGGCTCCTCGCGCCAGCCGCCGAGCGGGCGGTTGCGATCACATTGCTTGTACTGGTCCTGGCGGCATCCCCGCTCCTCGGCCTCATCACGCCCTACCTGGTGGCGCTTATCTGCATCGGCGTCTGGCTTGCCACCCTGCTGCAGGGGCGCCTCGCCGCCGCCTATGCCGACCTGCCGTCACGGCTGCTGCTGGGGGTGTTCGTCGTGCTCGGCGTGCTCTTCGCCGTCACTGCCGATGCGCCCTCGGACGCGCTCCGCGTGTTCAACTTCATCATGCTGCTGCTGTTCGGGCCGGTTGCCCTGCTGCTGGCGCAACGGGCGGGGCCGGATTCGGCGCAGCGCGTCGCGGCGCTGGCGGCTATCGGGGTGGCCCTGGGGCTCCTGTCCATCCTCTGGGACCTGCTGGTGAACGGCGAGTCCCGCCCGCGTGGCTTCAATATCGGGCCCATCGTCCTCTCAAACGCCCTGCTTGCCATCGCATTCCTCGCCCTGGGCGCGGCGCTGGTCTATCGCGGTCGCCGCAGCTGGCTGTATGCCGCAGTCCCGCTGGCGGCCATCCTCGCAACGCTGCTGACCGGCTCCCGCGGACCGCTGCTCGCGGTGCCGCCGCTGCTGTTGCTCAGCCTCGTCTGGTTCTGGCGGGCACGCTTTCGCGGCTCACCGCGCATCGCGCTGTGGGCCTTGGGCGCCCTGGCGGTCGCGGCGGTGCTCGGCTTCCTGCTGGTCCAGGGCCGCGCCGCCACCATGCTTACCATCCTCCAGCAGCTCGCCGCCGGCACCGCCGTGGTCGACGAGACCACCCGCATCCGCTTCGCGCTTTACGAAGCCGGTTGGCAGGCCTTTCTCCAGTCGCCGTGGATCGGCCACGGCTGGGCCAACCTGATGGAGGCCGCGACCGTTCATCTTCGGCCCGAGGACGTCGTATTTGCTCGCTACCCCCAGCTACACAACGATTTCCTCAACTTCGCCGTCGCCGGCGGCGTCGTCGGTGTCGTCTGCTACCTGCTCATCCTCGCCACGCCGCTCGTCGGCGCCCTGGTGAGCCCCCGTGACTCCCTGCGGACCTTCCGCCTTTACGGCGCCAGCGTCCTCGTCGTCACCTATTTCTTTGCCGGGCTCACCGACCTCATGTTCGGCTTCGAGTTCCACACCATGCTGTTCGTGATGCTGACCGCCATCCTCCTCGGCTACTGCCGCGAGCGGCCGCCGGCGCCGGCCTAACGCAGCCAGCCCTTGGGCTGCGGGTGGAGGTCCATCAGCCCGTCGCTGGTCGCCTCGTCGATAGCCCGCACCTCGCCGTGCGACAGGCTGAGGTTGTCGAGCACGCCGAGATTGTCCTTGAGCTGGTCCAGCGTCCGCACGCCAATCAGCGCCGAGGTCATTTCCTTCCGCCGCAGCACCCAGCTCAGCGCCAGCTGCACCATGGACTGCCCGCGCGCTTGTGCGATCGCCTCGAGCTTGCCCACCGCCTCCAGCACCCGCGGCTCGACATGGCTCTGCCGCAGCGAACTGTTGGCAGCGCTGGCGCGCGTCCCTTCCTTGTCGCCGCGATTATACTTGCCGCTGAGGACGCCCTGCGCCAGCGGCGAAAAGGCGATCACGCCGATGCCGAGCTCGCCGCAGGCATCGATGGTGCCGTCCTCCTCGATCCAGCGGTTGAGGATGGAGTAGCTCGGCTGGTGGATGGTGCAGGCGACGCCCATTTCCTTGAGCAGACGGTGGGCCTCCCGCGTTTCCTGCTCGGGATAGCTCGAGATGCCGACATAGAGCGCCTTGCCCGATCGCACGGCGTGGGCCAGCGCCCCCATGGTTTCCTCGAGCGGGGTCTCCGGGTCGTAGCGGTGCGAATAGAAGATGTCGACATAGTCGAGCCCCATCCGCTGGAGGCTCTGGTCGAGGCTCGCCAGCAGGTATTTGCGGCTGCCGAACTCGCCATAGGGCCCGGGCCACATGTTGTAGCCGGCTTTGGTCGAGATGATCATCTCGTCCCGATAGGGCCGGAAGTCCCGCGCCAGCACCTGCCCGAACAGCTCCTCCGACGAGCCCGGAGGCGGGCCGTAATTGTTGGCGAGGTCGAAATGCGTGATGCCCTTGTCGAAGGCGTAGCCGAGGATCTCGAAGGCGCCGGGATAGTCGCGCGCGCCGCCGAAGTTCTGCCACAGCCCCAGCGAGATCACCGGCAGCTTCAGCCCCGACTTGCCGCTGCGGCGGTACTCCATGCCCTCATAGCGCGCATCATCGGCCCGATAGGTCATTCATAACTCCAAGATATGCTGATCCGCCGGCGCTGCTTGGCAGCAGCCGGGCACAGGTGCTACATCCGCCGCGATGGACGGACGAATGTCGTATGAGCGCTAAACTGCAGCAAAGCCCCGGCCCCTTCAAGGTGCTGGCGCTCTACAAATTCGCCGCCCTCGCCGACTGCGAGCGGCTGCAGGCACCGCTCTTCGCGTTCTGTGAAGCCCGCGGGCTCCGCGGCACCCTGATCCTTGCGCCGGAGGGCATCAACGGCACCGTGGCCGGAACCGCTGCCGCCATCGACGCCCTGATCGCCTGGCTCCGCGACGACCCGCTGTGGGCCGGCCGCCTCGCCGGCGCCGAGTGCAAGACTGCCGCCGCCCCCGCCATGCCTTTCCACCGCCTGAAGGTGCGATTGAAGCCCGAGATCGTCACCCTGCGGGCGCCGGAGGCCGATCCCTCCCGCCGCGTCGGCACCTATGTCCCGGCGGCCGAGTGGAACGCACTGGCCGCACGCGACGACGTGGTGCTGCTCGATACCCGCAACCGCTACGAGACCGCGCTTGGCAGCTTCGCCGGGGCCATCGACCCCGGGATCGACAGCTTCGTCGCGTTCAAGCGCTTCGTCGCCGAGCGGCTCGACCCGGCCCGCGACCGCAAGGTGGCGATGTTCTGCACCGGCGGCATCCGCTGCGAGAAGGCCTCCGCCTACCTGCTGGCACAGGGCTTCGAGGAGGTCTTCCACCTCAAGGGCGGCATCCTCGCCTATCTCGAGACCGTGCCGGAGCCGGAGAGCCGCTGGCAGGGCGAGTGCTTCGTCTTCGACGAGCGCGTCGCCGTCGGCCATGGGCTCGAGGTCGGCGACGCCACGCTCTGCCGCGGCTGCCGCCATCCCGTCACCGCCGCCGACCGCGCGCATCCGGACTATCGCGAGGGCATCTGCTGCGCGCGCTGCGCCGGCGATGCCCGGCGCGAGGCCGCGGCGGCGGAACGCCAGCGCCAGGCGCTGCTGGCGGCACAGCGGGGCGAGGCCCATTTGGGTTCCGACGCCCGGGCCACCGCCGTCCGAAACCGCATGGCCAAGGAAACGCGTCGGGCACCACCGGCATTCGCAGCGCTCCCGCAAGACTGACTTAAGTTTTGCGCTTTAACATACGCCACGGGTGCCAGGAGGGCGCCGGGGAGCGGTCATGTTCAAGGGACTACGCAACCTCTTCCAACGGCTCGAAGAGCTGGACGCGGAAGAAGCGGCCGCTGCTGCCGGCGCCGCACCGCCGTCTGGCGCCGCTGCCCGGTCCAGCGCATCCCGCAGTCTCGTCCTCGATCCCGATGCGGCCAGCGCTCGCTCCCTTGCCGCGCTGCTTGGCGGCTCCGGTATCGAATGCGAGGTTTTCGAGGATGCCGCTGCCTTCGCCGCGGCCTGCGCCGCCGCCCCGCCGGCGCTGCTGTTCATCGACGTCGGCAGTGAGAGCGATACGGCCATCGACGTACTCGTGACCCTCAGCGAGCAGGGCTATGAGGGCATGGTACAGCTGCTGGGGGCCGGGCCGCTGCCGGTGGTCGAGGTGGTGCGCCGCATGGGCGAGCGCCATGGCCTGACCATGCTGCCGGTGCTGGAGAAGCCGCTGGCACCGCAGGCGGTGCGGCAGGTCCTGGAGGCCGCGGGCCTCGAGTGCTCCCCGCCGGACGGCGCCGCCACGACTCTCGCCGAGGCGCTGGCACAGGACTGGATCGAGTTCTGGTACCAGCCCAAGATCGACCTCCGCCACATGCAGATTGCCGGCGTCGAAACCTTCGCGCGGGTGCGCCACCCGCACCTCGGCATGCTGGCGCCGCACCGCTTCATGGAGGGCGCAACCGAGGCGGAGCTGACCCTCCTGACGCGGCAGGCGCTGGTCAGCGCCCTCGGTGCAGCGGCGAGCTTCTCGGAGCTCGGCATCAATCTGCGGGTCGCGGTCAACGTGCCGGTGCCGGCGCTGCTGCAGCTGCCGATCCCCGATCTGGTCCGCGAGTGCGGGCCCAGCAACGGCCGCTGGCCGGGCCTGCTGCTGGACGTGACGGAAGCGCAGGTGGTGGCGGAGCTGCCGCGGGTGCAGGCGCTGGCCGACGCCCTTGCCGCGTGCAACGTGCGCCTCGCGATCGATGATTTCGGCCGCGGCATGCTGCCGGTGGGCAAGTTGCGGCAGTTGCCGTTCCTCGAGCTCAAGCTCGACCGCAGCTTCGTTCACGGCTGCGCCGCCGATGCCGCCCGGGCAGAGACCTGCCGCAAGGTCATCGCCCTCGCCCACGGTCTCGATTGCGTGGCCGTGGCGGTCGGCATCGAGAAGGCCGCCGACATGCGTGCCCTTGCCGCCATGGGCTGCGGACTCGGCCAGGGGTACCTCTTCGGCCCGCCCATGCCCCAACAGGACCTGGTCGCCGCCGTGCTGGAGCGCGCGGTCAGACCCGGCAGCCACGCCGCCGCGCGCCGCCGCGCCCGTTCCGCCTGATCCGCCGCGCCCCCCATGTCCGTCGAGACCGTCGAACTTCCGGAACTGGTGGCCATTGGCTTTGAGGTGGTGGCCCCCTGGCAGGACCTGCCGCAGGCGGTGCCCGCCGCCTGGCGCCGCCTCTTCGAGCGCGACACCGGCGCCAGCGCCTTCCTCGAGATCAGCATTTCACGCCAGGACGGCATCTACCGGGAACTCGTCGGCTTTCTTGCCGCCAGCAGGACCAAGGTGCCGGAGGGGATGACGCGCCTCGTCATCCCGGCGCAGCGTTATCTTCGGATCATGCATGAGGGCCCGCTGGAGGGCATCACCGCCGGCTTCCAGCAACTCTACGCCTACGCCGCCGCCCACGGCCTCGAGGCCACCGACTTCAAGCTGGACTTCGGCTACCAGCACGGCCTGCCGCCGGGCCGACACGAGCTGCACGTCGCCCTCGCCCCCGAGCGCCTGCGTCTGGCCTGAGCGCGGCGGCTACCGTCCCGCCCAGAACCGCAGCAGGGCAGCCCGCCAGGCGGCCGTCGCATCGAGGTTGGCGCAGTGCCCGCCCTCGGGCAGCTCCACCAGCCGGAAGTTCTCCCGCCCCTGCATGGCCGCCAGCGTCGGCCGCAGCGCCCGGTTGACCGGTCCGTCGCGCCCGCCCCGCAGGAGGAGGATCGGCAGCCGGGCCCGCACCGCGTTGTCAATCAGGTCGTAACGGGTGAGGTTCTCCGCCACCAGCCGCCCCACCGCCGGGTCGAAGTCCCGGATCAGCCGCGCGATCAGCGGCCGGGCGGCAGCTTCCCTCGTGGTCACTTGCGCCGTCACCCGGCCGTTGAGCCGGCGCCCGAGCAGGGCGTAGCTCAGCGGGATCACCCGCGCACCCCAGCGCGGGAGCCGAAGCCGGTAGGCCGTGCCGAAGGTCGCAAGGCTCCGGAACCGGTGCGCCTGCCCGGCCAGCAGCTGCAGCGCGAGGATGCCGCCCAGCGAATTGCCCACCCAGTGCACCGGCCCGACGCCCGCCTGCTCCAGCATCGCCACCATGTCATCGGCCATGCGCGGGATGGAGAAATCCTCCCGCCGCATCGCCGGCGGCTTGCCGGAACGCCCGTGCCCCCGGAGGTCCGGCACCAGCACCCGATAGCCGAGCCCGGCGAAATAGGCCGCATCTGCGGCAAGCTGCTCCCCCGCCGCCGCCAGCCCGTGGCATAGCACCACCGGCACCCCGTCCCGCGGTCCGAGATCGTCGTGGACGATGGTGACGCCGTCGCTGCTCAGCACCTCAGCCACGACAAGGCCTACCCTCCACCCTACGCATTGCCGATCAATATCCCCGCCGCGAACACCAGCGAGCCGCCGAGCACCACCTGCAGCACCGCCCGCCAGAACGGCGTCTGCATGTAGCGGTTCTGGATGTAGGCGATGGCCCAGAGCTCCACCAGCACCACGACGATGGCAACCGTGGTGGCGGTGAAGAAGTCGGCGATCAGATAGGGCAGGGCGTGGCCGAGCCCGCCGACGGTGGTCATGATGCCGGTGGCCAGCCCGCGCTTGATCGGCGAGCCGCGGCCGGTCAGCCTGCCGTCGTCGGCCGCCGCTTCCGTGAAGCCCATGGAGATGCCGGCGCCCACCGAGGCGGCCATGCCGACGAGGAAGGTCTGCCAGGTGTCGCCGGTGGCAAAGGCGGCGGCGAAGACCGGCGCCAGCGTCGATACCGAGCCGTCCATCAGCCCGGCGACACCTGGCTGCACATAGGTCAGCAGGAACTCGCGATGGCTGGTCCGCTGCTCCGCCTCCCGCCCTCCGGGCCCGAGGTGCTCGGCCTCCAGCCGGTCCGCTGTCGCCGCATGCTTGCGCTCCGCCACGGCGAGGTCGCCGAGCAGCTGCCGCGTCTCCGCGTCCGTCGTCTGCTTGGTCGCCTCGGCATAGAAGCGCCAGGCACTTTCCTCCATCTCCCAGACCTGCTGTCGCACTGCCTTGAGGCTCAGCGTCTTCATCAGCCACAGCGGCTTGCGCGTCAGAAACCCTCGCACATGCTCGCGCCGGATCGGCACCAGCCGCTCGCCGTGCTTCTTCCGGTAGAGCTCCAGCAGCTGCCGCCGGTGCCCGTCCTCCTCCGCGGCCATCCCCGAAAACAGTGCTGCCGACCCCGGATACAGCGGCTCCAGCCGCGCCGCGAACTCGGCATAGATCCGGCTGTCCTCCTCCTCCGCCGAAATGGCGAGCGAGAGGATCTCGCGCCCGTCGAGCGAGGCGAAGTCGCGGCGACCGGGATGGAGCAGGCGGGAGAGCATGGCGGCAGTGTCTCAGAGTTGGAGGGGCTTTCCAATGGTGGTGGCATGATCGCCTCGCGCCCCACCCCCGGGCCGTCATCCTCGCGCTCGTCGCGAGGACCCAGGAGATGCAGCCACCCGCACTGCCGCCAAGCTGCGCAACCACCCCTTTATGGCAAGACACGTCACCAGCAACGGCCCCTGGCCAGCCGAGCTGGGTCCTCGCGACAAGCGCGAGGATGACGGTCGGTGGCTGTAGCAGTGCTGGTTCCAAAACTCGGCGGCAGCGGGGACCTCACGCGCTGCCGACATCGTCCCACAAATCTCGCCAGTCCGGATTGGCACGCTCGATTGCATTGAGCTTCCATCGGCGCACCCAATGCTTCATCGTCTTCTCCCGTTGGATGGCCGCGACGATCGATTCCTGCTCCTCGAAATAGACGAGCATCTTGACGCCGTACCTGCGCGTAAAGCCAGCGACTAGCCCCTCCCGGTGCTCGCTCACCCGCCGTAACAGGTCATTGGTGACGCCGATGTAGAGCGTGCCGTTCCGCCTGCTGGCGAGGATGTAGACATATGCCGCCATAATGCCCCCGGGAGCCTATGGAAGCCGCCGCTTGAACCGACGTCAATTCGAACAACTGCGTAGGTGCTCCTTCAACGGACTGCTGGCCGCTCCCCGGACCATCATCCTTCCCACAGCTCGTCCCACCCCGGAGCGGTGTTCGCGGGTGACGGTCGGTGGTTAGGCGAGAGGGCAGGGCGCCGCCAACAGGGCCGGCCCCAAACAGGGAACAAGAGTCCCCCTCACCCCCGCATCTGCGCCACATATCCCGCTTCCGAATCCGGTACCTCCACGCGCAGCCACTCGCGGAACAGGCGCGTCTTGCGCGGCTCGCGGCGGCCTTCGGCGACCACCAGCCAGTAGGCGACGCCGCTCTCGGCGCTGATGGCGAAGGGCCGCACCAGGCGGCCGTCGCTCACCGCGTCCGCCGACATCCGGTCGACGGTCAGCAGCACGCCCTGCCCGGAGATGGCGGCATCGAAGGCCAGCGCCGGATCGTCGTAGGTCGGTCCCTGCAGCGCCGGCGGCGGCAGGCCGGCGGCGGCGAACCAGGCGTCCCAGGAGAGCATGGTGGAGGTGTCGCGGATCACCGGCACCCGCGCGAGGTCGCCGGGGTTGGCGAGCTGCGGCGCCAGCGGCGGCGCACAGACCGGGCTGTAGGGCGCCGGCCCCAGCCGCTCCGCCTGCACCCCCGGCCAGTCGCCGCGGCCGAAGCGAATGGCGCAGTCGATATCGGCGCGGTGGAGATCGAGCAGCTGCCCCGAGACCACCAGCCGCACCTCGATGTCCGGGTGGAGCGCCGAGAATTTGCCGATCCGCCAGATCAGCCAGCGTGAGGCGAAGACGCTGCCGACGGTCAGCGACAGCACCATCTCGTTGCGGACCCGCAGCCCCGCCAGCGCGTCCTGCAGCGCCGCAAAGCCGTTGCTGAGCTGGGGCAGGATCTGTTGCAGCGCCGGCGTCGGCCGCAGCCCCTGCGGCGTCCGTTCGAACAGCTCCAGCCCGAGCCGCTCCTCGGCCCGCCGGAGATGCTGGCTGACCGCCCCCGGCGTCACGCCGAGCTCCTCCGCCGCCGGCGCCAGGGCACCGCGCCGGGCGACGATCTCGATGGCGCGCAGCGCGTTGAGCGGAATCGGAAACGGGCTCGGCATATAGATTTTCTAAACCAATGCCACGACTCTTGTCCATTGCGCGTGGCCGCCCCCGCAGAGAAACTGGCTCCGACATGTGAAACCACAGGAGCAGGCAATGAAGAAATTGTCGGAAACCCTGCGGCTCTGGCTGACGCGGCTCAGGCAGCGCGACTGCCCGGACGATCCGCTGGCGCGGCTGAACCTGCGGGAATGGGCCGACCTCCCCTTCCACCACCACGATCGCGACTGCGCGTGCTGATCACTCGCAGAGGCGGGCCGTGCAGCGCTCGCCATGGCAGCCCATGTCGACATGCAGGTGGTCGGCGTGGAGGGCATTGGCCTCCGGGCCGAGGGTCGTGGTGAAGCGGGCGCAGGCGGCGTCATGGGCGAAGCGCAGCAGCCGCCCCCCGGTCGACAGCGGATCCGTCCAGTCGTCGGGCAGCGTGATGCTGCGCCCGTCTTCCAGCTCGAAGCCGGTGACGTCCAGCGCATTGGCGAAGCCATGCTCGGAGATGTCGGCGCCGACCACGCGGTTGCGGCCGCGGCACATGAACGAGGTGCCGGAAAGGATGCGGGCGATGCGGGTGTTCTCCCGCGCCCAGAGGTAGTTATCGACCGCCGCGATCCAGTCCGGCAGGGCGGTGGCCATCGGGCAGTTGAGGGTGGCGGGGCTCGACAGCGGCACCATGCGGCCACTGGCCATCACCCCCGTCACCAGCAGCGGCGAGCCTTCGCCGCAGCTGTCCTCGACCAGCGGCGGCAGCATCTCCGCCTCGACCAGTCCCGCGATCACCGCCGGGCAGGCCGCCTGGTAGATGCGCGGCGGCTCGGGGGGTTCTTCCGGCGGCAGCGGCTCGGCCTCCGGCTCGATGGTTGCGGCCTCTTCCTCAGCCTCGGCCTCAGGGGCATCGGCATCTTCCGCCGGTGCCTCTTCCTCGGCCGCGGGCTCCTCTGCCTCCGCCGGCGCCGCTTCCTCAACCCCGGGTGTATCGGCGGCCGCCGGCCGGGTGCGCGGCAGCGGCGGCTCCTCGACATCGGGCGCCGCCTCGACCTCCACCTCGGTTTCGGCCGGGCGCTCGCGCGGCAGCGGGCTGTCCTGGGCGAAAGCGGGCAGGGCGGTGGCGATCAAAAGCAATGGGAGGAAGAGACGCATGAGGGGACAATGCCATGAGCCGCTCCACGGTTGCCAGCGCTTCCGCACCGGCCGCCGTTAACGGTCCCGAAACCATCTTTGCCGCGGCCCCGCTTCCTGCTATCAGCGCGCCATGCCAACACCCCTCGACCACATCCGCAACTTCTCCATCGTCGCCCATATCGACCACGGAAAGTCGACGCTCGCCGACCGGCTGATCCAGCTCTGCGGGGGTCTGGAGCTGCGCGAGATGAAGGAACAGGTGCTCGACTCGATGGACATCGAGCGCGAGCGCGGCATCACCATCAAGGCGCAGACGGTGCGCCTCAGCTACACGGCGAAGAACGGGGAGACCTACCTCCTCAACCTCATCGACACCCCCGGCCATGTCGATTTCGCCTACGAGGTCAATCGCTCGCTGGCCGCCGTCGAGGGCTCGCTGCTGGTGGTCGATGCGAGCCAGGGCGTCGAGGCGCAGACCCTCGCCAATGTCTACCACGCCATCGAGGTCAACCACGAGATCGTGCCGGTCCTAAACAAGGTCGACCTGCCCGCCGCCGACGTCCCGCGGGTCAAGCAGCAGATCGAGGACGTCATCGGCCTCGACGCCAGCGACGCGCTCGAGATCTCCGCCAAGACCGGGCAGGGCATCGACACCGTGCTCGAGGCCATCGTCCACCGGCTGCCGCCGCCGAAAGGCGATGCCGGCGCCCCGCTCAAGGCGCTGCTCGTCGATTCCTGGTACGACGTCTATCTCGGCGTCGTCGTCCTCATCCGCGTCATCGACGGCACCATCAAGAAGGGTCAGAAGATCCGGATGATGAACGCCGGCGCCGCCTACGAACTCGACCGCGTTGGCGTCTTCACCCCCAAGCTCGTGGAAGTGCCGGAGCTCGGCCCCGGCGAGATCGGCTTCTTCACCGCTTCCATCAAGGAGGTGGCCGACACCAATGTCGGCGACACCATCACCGATGACCGGAAGCCCACCGCCCAGGCGCTGCCTGGCTTCCGCCCGGCCCAGCCGGTGGTGTTCTGCGGCCTCTTTCCGGTCGATGCCTCGGATTTCGACGAGCTGCGCGCCGCCATGGGCAAGCTCCGGCTCAACGATGCGAGCTTCAGCTTCGAGATGGAGACCAGCGCCGCCCTCGGCTTCGGCTTCCGCTGCGGCTTCCTCGGCCTCCTCCACCTCGAGATCATCCAGGAGCGGCTTTCCCGCGAGTTCGACCTCGACCTCATCGCCACCGCCCCCTCGGTGGTCTACGAGGTCGCCCTCACCAATGGCGAGGTGCTGCAGCTCCACAACCCCGCGGATCTCCCCGACGTGGTCAAGATCGCCGAGATCCGCGAGCCCTGGATCAAGGCCACCATCCTCACCCCGGACGACTACCTCGGCGCCATCCTCAAGCTCTGCCAGGACCGCCGCGGCATCCAGCGCAACCTCTCCTATGTCGGCCAGCGCGCGCTGGTGGAATACGACCTCCCCCTCAACGAGGTGGTGTTCGATTTCTACGACCGCCTGAAATCCATCTCCAAGGGCTATGCGAGCTTCGACTACACCCTCGCCGACTACCGCGAGGGCGATCTCGTCAAGCTCTCGATCCTCGTCAATGCCGAGCCGGTCGACGCGCTCTCCATGCTGGTCCACCGCAATGCCGCCGAGAGCCGCGGCCGCCAGATGTGCGAGAAGCTCAAGGAGCTGATCCCGCCGCACCTCTTCGTCATCCCCATCCAGGCCGCCATCGGCGGCAAGATCATCGCCCGCGAGACCGTCCGCGCCATGCGCAAGGACGTCACCGCCAAGTGCTACGGCGGCGACGCCACCCGCAAGCGCAAGCTCCTCGAGAAGCAGAAGAAGGGCAAGGCCCGCATGCGCCAGTTCGGCAGCGTCGAGATCCCCCAGGAAGCGTTCATCAAGGCGCTGAAGATGGAGGACTGATGCCGAGGCGGCTGCTCCTCACCGACCACGCGCGCACGGTCATCGAGGAGAGGGAGCTCGACCTCGAATGGGTTGAGACAACCGCCAGGTCGCCGGAATGGGAACAGGCGGACCTGACCCGGCCAGGCATCGTGCGTCGCTTTCGCGCCATCCCGGAGCGTGATGGCCGCATCCTCCGCGTCGCTCTTGTGGAAACCCCGCAGGAAATCCGTATACCGTCGGCGTTTCTGGATCGGCGCGCCAGGAAGCCAGAATGACCCCAACCGTCAAATACGACCGCGACGCGGATGCTGCCTATATTCGCTTCTCGCCCGAGTCCGTGGCAAAGAGCGAGGAAGTGGCGGCGGGCATCGTTCTCGACTACGACACGGACGGCCGCATCGTCGGCCTCGAGGGTGACGGAGGCGCGCCGCCACCTTTCCCCCGATCTGCTGGACAAGGCCGCGGCCTGACCAGCTCCCGCTTGCCCAGCATCCGCTGCAGCAGGCTGAGCGGATGGCGCGCCGGCAGGTGGTTGCCAGCTGGCCGGAGAGCTGCTTTGCTGCGGCGATCTCGGGGACCAATGCTCATGCGTATGCTCGTTGCCGCCGCGATCCTGCTGCTCGGCGCCCCCGCCGCAATAGCCCAGGCCGCCGGCTACCCGACGGCCCAGTGCAGCCTCAGCGACGATAAGTCGAAGCTGCTGCTCACGGTCTCCAACAGCGGCACCGGCGCCTTCGCCTGCAGCGCCCAGTGCAAGTACACCGAAGCGGGCCGGCGGGCCCTCCAGACCTTCAACTGCACCTACACCCTCAGCGGCGGCACCACGAACAAGCTGGCCTGCGCTCTCGATGGCAGCGGCCCCGGCCACTTCGCCACCGTGCAGCCGACCCGCTTCGTCTGCCAGCCGCGCTGACCGCGACCCCCGATTGCCCCACCCCACTGCCGTCATCCCCGCGCAAGCGGGGACCCATCGCTGCGCAGGCACCATGGCTAGCCTCCCGCCACCGGCCGTCATCGGACCTGTCCGAGCCCGCCTGAACCCGTCGACCTGCCACCTCATCGGACCGTCATCCCCGCCGCACAGCGGCGATCTCGGGACCCAACGGCACCTCGGCCCGCTGCGAATCCGCCTGGGGAGCTGCTCGGCCGGCGCTGGCCCGGCCGCCGCAGCGGCGTCCGCACCCCCAGCTGCCTCGGGAACAAGCCGAAGATTTCGATCCTTCCGGCGAGACTGCCCCATGACCCGGCAGCCCGCCTCAGCGCCCTGCCGCCTGCCCCGCCCGCCGGAACAGCCACGCCGCGCCCAGCCAGATCCCTGCAAACACCGCCGTCAGCCCGAGCACGGCCCAGGGCCAGTTGGCGCCCTCGCGGCCCAGGCCGCCCAGCAGCGCCACGGCGCCGACCACCACCTGCACGCCGGCCGCGGCGGCGAGTGCCGCCGCCACGCCCCGCGGCCGTAGCCGCGCCAGCGCGGCGCCCCCAATCCCGGTGAGCAGCACGAGGGCGAACAGCAGGTTGGCCGGATTGTCCTCGCTGCCGATGATGCCGACGGCGGCGTTGACCCAGACGAGGAGGAAAGCGCCTGCGATGGCGAGCGCCGCGCCGGCACGGTAGCTCCCGCTCCGGCCCCGCCGCAGCGCCAGCTCGAAGCCCAGCGCGCAAGCCAGCAGCAGCGCGCCGATGATCACGAAATCGGTGAGGTCCCAGGCTACCTCGTCGGTCACCTGCATGGCGGCGAGCGGCAGCAGCAGCAGCGCCGCCGCCCCGCCCCAGGCGGCGAGGCGCCAGCGCCTCGTGTTGTCGTTCGGCATTCCGGTTTCCTCGGGCATCGCTTCCTCCTCTGCTGCGGGTTCCGGAGGCTAGCCTGCCGCCATGGCAGAAGCCGTGCAGATCCATAGGAGCTTTTTCGCAGAGCGCCGTCGCCGCCGAAGCCGCGGGGCCCTCTATCCCCGCATCCCCAGCATCCGTTTCAGCACCGGGCTCTTGAACACGAAGTGCTCGACCAGCGCGCCGGCGGCGTGCAGCAGCACCACCGCGATCAGCGCCTGCCGCAGCAGGCCGCCATGCAGGTCGGCCGCGGCCTCGACCCCGAAGAACCAGGCGGTGGCACCGGCCAGGGGCATCAGGATCAGCAGCGCATAGAGCGCCCAGTGCGTCACCGCCCCGGCCGTCGCCGCCCATTGCGGCTGCTCCTCCGGCCGCCCCGGGTGCCCACGCGTCCGCCGCAGGTAGAGCCGGTAGAGCATGATCAGCAGCACGCTCGCCCCCAGCACCACATGCACCCAGGCGCCGAGCGGCGCGGCGGCCGCCGCCATCCCCTCCTCACGCGCCTCCCAGGCCTCCTCCATGGTCTCGCCCAGCAGCAGCTGGATCACCACCAGCACCACCACCGTCCAGTGCAGGATCACCTGCTGTTTCGACCAACCTGCCGTTTCCGCCATCGCACGCCTCCCGCTCCGACACCGATCGGAGCACGAACTTGCGGCAGCGGCAAGCCGGCATCGGCCTCAGCTGGCGTAGGCCACCCAGCCCCGGAGGCTGAGGCCGGCATAAAAGAGGGTGGTCCCGGCAAAGCCCGCGGCCGCCAGCATCGCCTCCTCGTCCTCCGGCGCGAGGATCGTGAGCCGCGTGCCGATCGCCTGCCGCGAGCGCTCCAGTTGCTCCGGGTCGGTCCCGGCCGGTGCCCCGAAGGCGACGTGCCGGGCAATCCAGAGGGAGCGCTCCGGCTCCGCTTGCGGGAAGCTGATATGGGCGACCACCAGCGGCGCCCCCGCCCGCAGCCGGCGCCGCAGCTGCCGCAGGGTTTCGAGGCGCTGCTCCCGGGGCACGAAATGCAGCGTCAACAGCGTCGTCGCGCCGTCGAACGGCCCCTCCGGTGCCACCTCGATGGTGCCCTCGTGCAGCCGGATGCGCGCGGCATGTGCGGCAGTATTCTCCGCAGCCAGCCGCAGCATCTCGGCCGAGGGATCGACGCCCTCGAACGACCAGCCGGGGCTGGCCTCCGCCAGCGCCCGCAGCTCCAGACCGCCGCCCGCGCCCAGCACCAGCACCCTTCCTTCCGCCGGCACCCGCTCGCCCAGCAGCTGCGCCGTCATCTTGTGCAGGTCCTTGAGCCCCGGCACCTGCCGGTGCGCGCGCTCGCCATAGCCCCCGACCGATGGCCCCGAAAAGAATTCTGTTGTCATGTCTGCCCCCTGCTCCCGTGAGCGCCGCAGATGCGGTGCCGGCGCCCCAACTTCAAGACCGCCCTCCAGCCGGGACGGCCGCGCCGGTCGACGAAGCAAGGCCCTCCGCCGCCTGCCACCCTGCGCCCCACCCCCTGAACTGTCATCCCGGGACGCCGCGCAGCGCCGATCTCGGGGACCCATCCGCCTCCCGTCTCCGCCACCCCACCCTGCGCCGTCATCGCCCGGCTTGTCCGGGCGACCCAGGGCGCTCCGCGCCGGCCCTACCGCTTGAAGCAATGCTCCCGATGCCACGCGAGAAACGCCGGATGCGGCCGGTCCCGCTCCAGCGCCGGCCCCACCAGCCGCCCCGTCGGGTTGATCAGGCTCGCGACCCCGTCGCGGTCGTTCACCTGCCGCGACACCATGATCGTAAGATTGTCGCTGAACCCGATCAGCCTGCGGTCGAACATCCAATGCGCCGTGCCCGAGAGCGCGATGCCGTTGTTGATGATGTCGGGCCCGTTATGCTCCACCGGCCTGATATGCGCCGCCGCCACCTCGGCCCGGCCACCGCCATTGATCAGCTTCAGCCCGGTCACCCCGCACCGTTCGCCATAGGCCCGCAGCACCACCTTGCGGGACACCCGGTCGCGCACCAGCCGCGAACCCAGCGCCGTCAGCCGCTCCCGCACCTGCTCTTCGACGAACGGCGCCTGCCGGTGATCCTCCACCGCCAGCCGCGCCGGTTTCACAAGCTCGCGCGCCTCGCGCGGCAGCAGCAATTCGCCCTCATCGACCCCGCGCGATACGATGCGCCGGAAGTCATGCGCCGACAGTCCGCGCACCGCCGCCTGCGCCCGCCCCGAAATCCGCCCCGCTTCGTTGAGGAGCCCCGTCTCGACGATGCCGTCCTCGACAATGAACGGCACCGGATCGGGAAATTCGAGATAGCTGCCCGGCGCGATCAGCGCCAGGAACATCTCCGCCGCACCTGGATCCGGCACCACATCTGCCACCCGCGCCACCGCATATTAGCCTCGCGACTCCGGCACCTTCCGCGGCTCGTAATAGACGATCCAGTCGCCCACGCACTGCTGCGCCCGCGACAGATACTGCCGCGGAAACTGGTACTGGCTGGCCGGGCTGTCCTCGTAGATGGAGTCCGCCCGATGAACGAAAGCCCCGAATGCCATGGCTCCCCCATGCCTGGCGCACTTTCGGCTGGCGGCGCCAATGGCATTGAAATCCGGGCGATAGTGAGCATGCTTTGCCGCGAATAGCCTCAGCCACAAAGTGGCAGCGTGTGGTTGATCTAGGCGGCATCAAGTTCCGCCGAATACTCCACTTCAAAGAGAGCCGCACTGCATAGCGCAACCCTCGAGAACTTTGCCGCAGGCGCAATGAGAGGGGCTAGGGATAGCTCCACGAACTCCTTTCGAACGTCCGCCGGCAATTTTATAGCTTGCTCGAATATGTCCCGAACTCTGATGACGACTTCAGTACGTTCCACAAATAGTTCGACTCGATTCAAGTCGATCCAGTGAATCATGTTGGCCGCAGCTGCATCGCCCGGAGCAGACTTGATCATGTTTCCGACGAAGCCTAGACGGTTCTCCGGGTCATCATCATAAGGATGGACAAAATTGCTTATTGTCGGCCTCCGTGTTCCCTTCTTATTGTTGCATATAGGGCAGGCCAGGGTCAGATTGGTCCATTCGAAAGTCAGCGAGGGTTCCGCTGACTTCGGCACGATGTGTTCAATGTGGAGCCACGCAACTGCCTCAATCCGGCTCTCGCAGTACGCGCATTTTGCTCGTGTCTCCTCTCTTAGAGCATCTTTTACAGACACCTCGTTATATCTACTCTCGATAGCCTTGTATTCGACTGACCCCTTCTGGGCTGCGAGCAGCTCTGAGGTCCATGTGGCATCGTTGTCGATAAGTACCGTTGGCTTCGTCGCTTTAGTCAGCTTTCGCATTTTGCCTCTCAAAGGCGCGAGCCACAAGGTCAGGGAGAAACTCGCCTAAACCACGCTTCTGAAGCTCCTCTTGCAGCCGTCTTAGATCGGCTGGCGTGAACTTCCCGTCCTTGAACCCTTCCAGTACCTCGTCAAGTTCTCGCTCGGCCCAAATTGGCACGCTTACGGGCACCCCGAGTACCTGGCGCAGTATCTCACCAGCAGACGTTCGGTCGGCAAGGTTCACCTGAGAGACCACCACCGAATTTCGGACGCTGGAGAGATCTTCAGCAATCGCCTCCGTTCCCGGCCGCTCCACGTCAAACGCGTACACCGATGCTTCCTTTACTGAGGAGACTACAAACGGACTGTGGGTTGCGATTACGAATTGAGCGGCAGGGAAGGCGTCCACTAGCGCCGGTAGCAACTCTCGCTGCATGGACGGGTGAAGGTGGTTCTCAGGTTCATCAATGCAAACCACAAAGTGCTCTTTACGTCGCCCAAACAGCGTTATCTGCCATGCCATGTCGATGAGGCTCATAAGACCACCGGACGAGGCATCAATTAGAAAGTTCCCCGAGTCAGTCTCAACGATGACATCAGGAATGCGAACACGGATGCGTCTAAATCCGATATTTTGCGGGATCAGGCGCCTTAGCCTCCTGTCAAAGTCATTTAGTATCGCGTAGGACTCTTCATTGGCTGCAATTATCTCATTACCAGGACCAAAGGCAGCCATGGAAACTATTGCCTCTTTCATTCTGATTAATGGAGTACTTCTGGTAACGTCGCCTCTCGCGTTCATCCAAATTCAGATTGATACCGGTCTAGTGCGTTGTCATCCGTTACGGGCTCGGTAGGGATGGTTTCCACCCTCTTATATGTCGCCAGCCGTCTGTGGGATGGAATGTAAAGCACTGGAACCGCTACTGCTGGAACAATCTTCGGACTAAAGCTTGCAGAAACATTTTGTGGAACTCTAATCTCACTATTTTCGCCGGTGGAATACGTAATTGCGCCGACCTGATCTGTGCCGCTCCTAATAAAATCGTCCCACAGTCCAGAGACAAACCGTCCCAGTTCATCGCGACCTTGTGACGGAGACGCAATCATTGTGGAGAAATATTTTGAGTGCTGAGCAAGAATATTCAGTATTGTGGTCTTGCCCGTGCCATTCCGTCCTGTCAGGATCGTGACGCTGTCAGAGAACGTAATGCTGACTTGTTTGAACTGACGCCAGTGGACCAGCTCAATCGCAGAGAATTTCATCGCAGCGCCTCCACCTGTTGTATGTTGACTAAATGCGGCCGGTTAGGCAAGGCGAAGCTCTAGCAGGGATCGCCGATTGCTTCGCATGGCTGGCACTGCATTTTGGTTGTTGCATTCATTTGAAACCTCCAAGTGCTGCGCCACTCAGGCTAATGGACACGTTTTTCTAGGTTTGGGCCGCTGGGTCTTCGCCGCGCACGTGGCGATAGGATCCAGGTCTTTCTTCAGTTTAGATGTTGCGGACTCGCAGGCGCTGCCCCACAACTTCTCCCCGCCCTCCACACCCGGCGTACACTCCTCGCAACCGCCACACGAGGACCCGCCAATGCCTACCATCACCGCCGCCCGTGCCGACCGGCACGAAACCCTCCATCCCCGCCTCGTCGCCCTCGAGCAGCAGCTCGCCCCGGTGGCCGGCCGGAACCCGAACTCGCCGTGCCGGCGCCGGTGCGGCGCGCCAACCCGCACCCCCTTGACCCCGCCCCCGCGCCGTCCTTTCCTCTCTCCGACACACCCCCGCCGGAGCCCGCATCAATGGCCAGCCTGCTCGCCCTTACCGGAACCCAGCCCCGTCGCAACCTCGCAGCCGGTGACGTGCTGATCGCGGCGGGCGACGAGGGCGGGGAACTTTATGTCCTCGAATCCGGGCGTCTCACGGTGACCCGCGGCGGCGTTGACCTCGCCACCATCGATGAGCCCGGTGCGCTGGTCGGCGAGATGGCGGTGCTGCTCGGGAGCGAGCACAGCGCCACGGTGCGCGCCGAGAGCGCCGCAACGGTGCGCGTTATCGAGGACGCCATGGCGTTCCTCGAGCGCACGCCGCTGGTGGCGCTGCACGTCGCGACCCTCGCCTGCGCGCGGCTCGAGGCGACCTCGGCGCTGGTGGTCGAGCTCGAGCGCGAGGCGCGCGGGGAGGGGGGCGAGCAGGGGTTCCTCGGCCGCATCGCCGCGGCGCTGGGTGCGACGCCGGCGCCTACTCGGCGATAAAGGCGAAGAGCTGCCGGCGCACCGCCGCCTCGTCCTGGGCGGCGAGCGCGGCGGTCATTTCGCGAAGCGCCGCGGCAACGTCGCGGCCGGCACTGTCGCCGGAGGCGGCGCGGAGGATCTTCGGCTGGCTGGTCGGCTCGGCCTGCGCCGGGTCGTAGAACAGCTCCTCGTAGAGCTTCTCGCCGGGGCGCGAGCCGGTGACCACGATCTCGATGTCCCCCTCCGGCTCATCCGGCGTCCGCACCGTCAGCCCGGCCAGCCGCACCATGTTCTCGGCGAGGTCGCGAATCCTGACCGGCTCGCCCATCTCGAGCAGGAAGATGTCGCCGCCGGTGCTCAGCGCCCCCGCCTGCACGATCAGCTCCGCCGCCTCGTGGATCGACATGAAATAGCGCGTCATCTGCTCGTCGGTCAGCGTCACCGGGCCGCCATTGGCGATCTGCTCGCGGAACAGCGGCACCACCGAGCCGTTGGAGCCGAGCACGTTGCCGAAGCGCACGGCGCAGAAGCGCTGCCGGTTGCTGCGCTGCTGCGCCAGCCTGCCGTAATGGCGGACGATCAATTCCGCCCAGCGCTTCGTTGCGCCCATGACGTTGGTCGGCCGCACCGCCTTGTCGGTGGAGATGAGGACGAAGTTCTCGACCCCCGCCTCCGCCGCCGCCCGGGCGATGGTGGCGGTGCCGACGACGTTGTTGCGCACGCCCTCGAGCGCATTGGCCTCGACCAGCGGCACGTGCTTGTGGGCGGCGGCATGGAACACCACCTCCACCGCCTGCGCCTCGAGCGTCCGCCTGACCAGCGGCTCGTCGCCGACCGAACCCAGCACCGGCACCACCGGGAACTGCGCCTCCTTCAGGAGCGCCCGCTCGATCTGGTAGAGCGCGAATTCATTCGCCTCGAGCAGCACCAGTTTCGCCGGCGCCTGCCGGGCGACGATGCGGCAGAGCTCCGAGCCGATGGAACCGCCGGCCCCGGAGACGAGGATCACCCGCCCGGCGATCAGCTGCTCCATGAGCTGCGGGTCGGCCGGCACCGAGGAGCGGCCGAGGAGATCGTCGATGTCGATCTCGCGCAGCTGGTTGACCACGTACTTGCCCGAGGCGATCTCGCTGATCGAGGGCAGGGCCCGGAGCGTCACCGGGTGCCGGCTGAGCTCGGCAAGGATGCTCTGCCGGCGCTGCGGGTCGATCGAGGGGATGGAGAGGATCACCTCCTTGACCCCGAGGTCCTCGATCAGCGTCGCGAGCCGGCTCGGCGGATAGACCCGCACCCCCGAGACGTCGCGGCCGTGCAGGCGCTCGTCCTCGTCGAGGAAGCCAACGACATAGCCGGCGCCGTGGCTCCGGAGCGCCGCCGCCAGCTCGCGGCCGGCGTCGCCGGCGCCGTAGATCACCACCTCGCCGCGCCGCGCCTCGCGCTGCGGCCGCCACAGCAGGTACTTGGCCGCAAAGCGCGAGCCGGCGACGACGATGGTGCCGAGCAGGAAGTAGAAGATCGGGATCGAGCGCGGCAGCACCCCGAACTGCGTCGCCTCGGCGAGGAAGAGGACGAAGACCCAGAGCAGCGTCGCCAGCACCATGGCCTGCAGGATGGTCCAGATCGCCCGCTCCGGCAGGTAGCGGATCACCGCCCGGTAGAGCCCGAACCTCAGGAACACCGGCAGCGCCACCGCCGGCGCTGCCGCCATCAGCAGCAGCTGCGCCGGGTTGGGCTGGAAGTTGCCGCCGAGCCGCAGCTGGTAGCTCAGCCACAGCACCCCCGTCAGCGCCACCGCATCGAAGGCGGCAAGGATCAGGCTCTTCTGCTTGCGCGGCAGATTGTTCAGCGTGGATCTGAAGGGTTGCAGCATTGCCCTGCCGGTCGGTTGCGCGTCCGGGACCGCGTGCGCCGCGTCGTCCTGGCGGCTATTCCAAACCCGATAACCGCGCAAAGTGCAAGCATGGGTGCGGCGTGAGCGCCTTCCCAAGGCCAAGATGGTGTGGCATCAACGGCCCCAGCGGCCGGGCGCCGCTCTCGGCATAAGGGGCGACGATGACTGTTAGACTGCACCAGGGCGATTTGCCCGATCTCTCGCGCTATGGCCGCGAGGTCGCCATCGACACCGAGACCATGGGCCTCGACCCGCGCCGCGACCGGCTCTGCGTGGTACAGCTCTCGCCCGGCGACGGCAGTGCCGACGTGGTGCAGATCGCCGCCGGCCAGGAACGCGCGCCCAATCTCGAGCAGCTGCTCGTCGATCCGGCGGTCACCAAGATCTTCCACTACGCGCGCTTCGACGTCGCCGTGCTCCGGCACCGTTTCGGGGTCGTGGCCGGCCCCCTCTACTGCACCAAGATCGCCTCCCGCCTCGCCCGCACCTATACCGACCGCCACGGTCTGAAGGACCTGGTGCGCGAACTGCTCAATGTCGATCTCTCCAAGCAGCAGCAGAGCTCCGACTGGGGGGCGGAGAAGATCACTCCCGCGCAGCTCGAATACGCCGCCTCCGACGTGCTCTACCTGCACGATCTGAAGCGCCATCTCGACCGCATGCTGCGCCGCGAAGGCCGCGAGGAGCTGGCCGCCGCCTGCTTCGGCTTCCTCCCGACCCGCACCGCTCTCGACCTCCTCGGCTGGGACGAAGCCGACATCTTCGCCCATAGCTGAGCCGATGAGCACGCTCGCCCATTCCGACACCTTCGACCACCGCGGCCGCATCTATGCGCGGCTCACCGCCCGCAACCGGATGGTGGCGATCCTCCGCGTCGCGGTGCCGGTGCTCGGGGTGCTGGTGCTTGCCGGGTTGCTGCTGCAGCTGGTGGTAGGCAGCCTCGCCCCGGGCTTCAGCTTTGCCGGCATCACCATCGACCGCGACCGGCTGATGGTCGATGCGCCGAGCTACGAGGCGATGAGCGCCGACGGAACCAGCTATTCCGTTCAGGCTGCAGCCGCCGTCGCCGCCCCCGGCACCACCGATATCCTCGACCTCGAGGGCGCGCTGCTGACCATGCGCAAGCCGGACGGGGCGACGATGACCGCCGCCGCCGACCAGGCGCAATTGCAGACCACCGACCAGCTGGTGCTGGTCGAGGGCGTCACCCGGGTGGCCGACGACAAGGGCGCGTCGGGTACCCTGGTCGGCGTCCGCGCCGATGTCCCCGCCGAGAGCATGACCGCCTCCGGTGCCGTCGACCTCACCTTCGCCGACGGCACCACGCTGGATGCCAGCAGCATGTCCTATGCTCCGGACGGCACCTGGCGCTTCACCGACGTCACCGTGGTGCTGCCCTCGACCCCGGGAGCCGCCGCGGCGCCCCCGCCCGCCACTGCCGCGCCGGAGCCCCAGCCATGAGAATCCTCCTCGCCACCCTGCTGCTCTGCCTCGGACTGGCCCCGGCCCTCGCCCAGCAGGTGACCGTGACCTCAGACCATTTCGAGGTCGCCGAGGCTGCCTCCGAAGCGACCTTCACCGGCAGCGTCGTCGTCAAGCGCACCGGCCTCACCGTCTGGGCCGACAAGGTGGTGGTCGCCTATGCCAGCGGCGGCATGGAGGATATCGAAAGCATGGTCGCGACGGGCAATGTGCGGCTTAAGACCGACGACCAGGTGGCCACCGGGCAGCGGGCGCATTTCGACCCCGATTCCCAGGTGCTCCGGCTGACCGGCAATGTCGTCGTCGAAAACGCCTCCGGCACGGTGGAGGGCCCCGAACTGGTGGTCGACCTCGCCGCCAATACCAGCGTCTTCACCGGCAGCCAGGGCTCCCGCGTCACCGGTGTCTTCACCCCACAATGAGCGAACCGCAGAAGCCCCGCCTCGACCAGACCGGATGGCTCGTGGCGCATGGCCTCGCCAAGCGGTTCGGGCGCAAGGCGGTGGTGCACGACGTCTCCATCGCCGTGCATCGCGGCGAGGCGGTGGGGCTGCTCGGCCCCAACGGCGCCGGCAAGACCACCGTCTTCACCATCATCATGGGGTTGATCGCGCCCGATGCCGGCGAGGTGGTGCTCGACGGGCGGCCGATCACCCGCCTGCCGCTGTTCCAGCGTGGGCGCCTTGGCATCGGCTACCTGCCGCAGGAGCCCTCGATCTTTCGCGGCCTCAATGTGCGCGACAACATCCTCGCCGTGCTCGAGGGGCATGTGCGCTCCGCAAAGGAGCGCCGCCGCCGCCTCGATGAGCTGCTCCACGAGTTCGGCATTGCCGGCATCCAGCGCTCCAGTGCCCTCGCGCTATCCGGCGGCGAGCGGCGGCGCGTCGAGATTGCCCGGGCCGTGGCGGCCGATCCGGTCTTCATGCTGCTCGACGAACCTTTTGCGGGCGTCGATCCGATCGCCGTGGCGGAGGTGAAAAGCCTCGTGCGCCAGCTCACTTCCCGCGGCATCGGCGTGCTGATCACCGACCATGCGGTGCGCGAAACGCTGTCCATCGTCGACCGCGCCTATCTCATCCATGACGGCCGGGTGATGATCCAGGGCAAGCCCGCGACCATCGCCGCCGACCCCGATGCCCGCCGCGTTTACCTCGGCGACAGCTTCTCGGTCTGAGGACTGGCACAGTTCTTGCCGCTGCGGCCCGAATGGGGCATGGTCCGGCCGAACGTCCTCAACGGGTAGCTATCGCATGGCCTTGTCGCCGCGGCTTGAATTCCGCCAGAGCCAGAGCCTCACGCTCACGCCACAGCTCATGCAGTCGATCCGCCTGCTGCAGCTCAGCCATCTCGAACTCAGCGCCTTCATCGACGCCGAATTGCTGCGCAACCCCCTGCTCGAGCGCGAGGACGCCGCCGAGCCGGTGGAAACGGACAATAGCGAGCTGGCGGAGCGGCCGCGCGAGCTCGACAGCTATGAGGACAGCACCGAATACGCGGCCACGGAGCAGTCGGCGGAAGCCATTGCCGATGGCTACGACACCGCCGTCGAGAACGTCTTTCCCGAGCAGGGAGGGCAGGACGGGCCAGGCGTCGAGGGCCAGTGGACGGAGCGCGGCGGTTCGGCCGAGTTCGGCGAGGCGCCCGATATCGACCAGTTCGTGGCCTCCCGCCCGAGCCTCGCCGACCACCTCGCCACCCAGATCGGGCTGCTGCTGCACGATCCTGCCGAGCGCCTGATCGCCCGCTTCCTCACCGACAGCCTCGACGAAGCCGGCTATCTGCGCGCCGACCTTGAGGCGGTCGCCGCCCAGCTCGGCACCACCAGCGGGGAGGTGGAACGCGTGCTGCTCGCCATCCAGGGCTGCGAGCCGGTCGGCGTCTTCGCCCGCGACCTCGCCGAATGCCTCGCCATGCAGCTGCGCGAGCGCGACCGTCTCGATCCCCTGATGCAGAGGCTACTCGCCCATCTCGACCTCCTCGCCGCCCACGACATGCCGGCGCTGGCCCGCGCCACCGGCGCCGACCGCGAGGACCTCGCCGACATGCTGGCCGAACTGCGGCAGCTCGACCCGCGGCCCGGCCGCGCCTTCGCCGTCACGCCCGTGGAAACCGTCGTGCCCGACGTCTTCGTCCGCCCCGGCCCCGACGGCGGCTGGGCCATCGAGCTCAACGCCGACATCCTGCCGCGAGTGCTGGTCAACCGCAGTTACTACGCGACCGTCGTCGCGAGATCCCGCGGGCCGGCGGAGAAGACCTTCCTCACCGATTGCCTCGCCACCGCCAATTGGCTGACCAAGAGCCTCGACCAGCGCGCCCAGACCATCCTCAAGGTGACCAGCGAGATCGTTACCCAGCAGGACGCCTTCCTGCTGCACGGCATCACGCGGTTGCGGCCGATGACGCTGAAGATGGTGGCCGACGCCATCGAGATGCATGAATCGACGGTCAGTCGCGTCACCTCGAACAAATACGTCGCCACCCCGCGCGGCCTGTTCGAAATGAAGTATTTCTTTACCACCGCCCTCGGTTCCAGCAGCGGCGGCGACGACCATTCGGCGGCCACGGTGCGGCACCGCATCCGCCAGCTCATCGACGCCGAATCGCCAACGGACATCCTCTCCGACGATACCATCGCGGCGATGCTGCAGCGCGAGCAGGGGATCGAAGTGGCGAGGCGCACGGTGGCCAAGTACCGGGAGGGCATGAACATCCCCTCCTCGGTGATCCGCCGCCGGCAGAAGCGGGCGCTTGCCGAAGCCGGCTGAGGCCGCACCGAAGCAGCGAATCCTAGTCACATCACGCCGCGATGTCACCTTTCCATTCGCGTGCCAAATGCGAGTTGCGCATTGCCGGGCGATCGCACGCGGGTCTAGACTCGGTCCATGGGCATGCCCATCTCCTGAAGATGGGCATCACGCCCGTCAACGACAGCAGGAGGTTGGACATGACCTTGCGAGTCTCCGGAAAGAACATGGATGTCGGCGAGGCCTTGCGCAGCAAGGCGGAGGGGCATTTCGACGCGGTGGTGAAGAAGTATTTCGATGGCGGCTATTCCGGCCATCTGACGCTCGAACCGGAAGGAGCCGGCTTCAACGCGCAGTGCGCGATTCACCTCGACACCGGCGCCGTCCTGCAGTCCAGCGCCCATGACGGCGACGCCGTCCGCGCCTTCGAGGTCATGGCCGATGCCATCGAGAAGCGGCTGCGGCGCTACAAGCGCAAGCTCAAGGACCACCGTCGCCACCCCAACGGCGGAGAAGCCATGGAGGCGCAGTCCTATGTTCTTGCTTCCAGTGAGGATTTCGATGAGCTGGAGGCGGATTATTCGCCGCCCGTGATCGCCGAAACCACCTCCAGCCTGCGGCAGATGAGCGTCGAGGAGGCAGTCATGGAGCTCGATCTTACACAGGCCGACGTCGTGGTTTTCCGCCATGCTGGACACGGTGGGCTAAATGTGGTCTATCGCCGCGCCGACGGCAATATCGGCTGGATTGATCCGGCCTTGCGCACCAATTAGGGCAACTGGCAGCAGCCGAATTTCCCAGACTATATGATAGGGTTCTCTTGATGGAACTGGCCGACATCCTCAGCGAGGAGTCCGTGGTTGTTTGCACGGATTTGAAGACCAAACGCGAGGTGCTTGAGAGACTTGCGCAACATGCGGCGGCGGTTACCGGCCACGAACCCGAAGCGATCTTCACGGCTCTCAACGATCGTGAGGCCCTGGGCTCGACCGGGCTCGGCAACGGCATTGCCATCCCGCACGGGCGCTTGTCGGGCCTCTCCGGCGTCGTCGCTGTCTTTGCGCGACTCATGCGCCCCGTCGATTTCGACGCCATGGACGATCAGCCGGTCGATCTGGTGATGATGCTGCTGGCGCCTCCGGGTGCCGGTGCGGATCACCTGAAGGCGCTGGCTCGCGTCGCCCGCATGCTCCGCACCGACTCCGCCGTGCAGCAGCTGCGGAAGTCCGAGGATCCGCACATGCTGCACGCCGTGCTCACCCAGCCGCTGGCGGCTCACCAGGCGGCTTGAGACCCAAGGCTCGTCGCGCTAGTGCAGCGCGACGATGCCGTATTCCTTGTCGGCGAGCCAGTCAGCGACCGCATCGGTCGTATCGGCCACCATCAGCGGCGAGCCGTCGGCCGACACCACCAGGTGAAAGTCCGCTTCCTCGGCGAAACCGGGCTCCGGCATCATCTCGGCCAGCTGCTTACCCTTGATCGACCGGACATAGACCACTGCGTTGCCGCCCAGCGCCATGAATTGCGCCGGAGTGAGATGGCGCAGGGGATTGTCGTTATGTGCTTCTTCGCGTCGTTCGTGCATGATGTTCCCCTTTCTAGGCAGAACTGATTTCTATCCGGCGGGCTATCTTCTCCGCCTTTGGCCGAACGACCGCTATGGTGAGCATGCCGTTCCGCAAGTCCGCTCCCTGTACCTCAACGCCTTCTGCCAGCAGGAAGCTCCGTTGAAACTGCCGTGCCGCAATGCCGCGGTGCAGAAACTCCCGGTTTGCCTCTTCCTTTTGACGACCGCGCACCAGTAGCTGATTGTCTTCTGCGATGATCTCGAGCTCCGCCTGGGAGAATCCCGCCACCGCGATCGAAATCAGAAACTTCTCGCTGCCGTCGGCATCGAGCGTCCGTTCGATGTTATAGGGCGGATAGCCATCGGCTGCCTTGGCGAGACGGTCAGCGCGTTCTTCCAAGGCTTCAAAGCCGAGGAGGAACGGTGCCGAAAACAACGAGACGCGTGACATTTGACCCGTCCTTGTGGAAGCAACGTTGGAAACCGGCCCGAGTTTCAGTGGCACCGCTTTCCGAGGCCGGATATGGGGCGATATGTGATGCGGTTCAAGTCCCGGAAGTGCAGGGCCTCAGGTCATGGATGAAGCGATTTCCGTCGTCATGCCGGCCTTCCGGGCCGAACCGTTCATCGCCACTGCGGTCGCCAGCGTAATCGGTCAGAGCTACCCCCACTGGCAGCTCTGGATCGTCAGTGACGACGGTCTCGACTATGAAAGGGTGCTGGGCACCGGCGGGCTGCGCGATCCGCGCATCCGCTTCCTGTCCACCGGCGGCACCGCCACCGGCGCCTCCCGCGCCCGCAATCTCGCCCTCGACCGGATCGAGACGCCGTGGGTGGCGATCCTCGATGCCGACGACAGCTTCCTCCCGCAGAAGCTGGCGCGGGCCGCGGCGGCGCTGGCGCAGCACCCGGTCGTCAGCTGCGCACTCGACGTCGTGACCGAAAGCGGGCGGCCCCTGCGACAGGTTGGGACGGGGCCGGATCGGCTGCTGGCCGCGGCTGAGTACAAGTTCGTCAACCTGTCGATGGATTCGATGATCCTCTGGGATCGCCGCCGGGCCGATGCCCGCTACGACCCGGACCTCAGCAACATGACCGATCTCGAACTGCTGCTGCAGCTCTGGCAGCGGACCCCGGGCACGTGGCATCTCGGGACGCCGCTGCACCGATACGCCAAGCTGTCGGGATCGATGAGCAACAGCGCCGGCACCACCGCGGGCATGATTGCCTCGAAGACGGCTCTGCTGCAGCGCCTCCGCTCCGGCCACTACCGCCTGCCCGATGCCGCCGTGGTCGGCGTCGCGCGCTTCCTGGAGCTGTCCCTCGCTGCCGAGCAGAGCTTCCCGGCGGCACTGGCGGCGCAGCCCGGCCTGCTGTTCGAGGATCACCTGGAGCCGCTGCTGAGGGCCGCCTCGACCGCGTCCGCATAAGGGATCGCGGGCTGCGCGCCGGCCTTCAGGCAGGCGAGGCTGCCGGCGACGGTCGCCCGCCGTATCGCCGCCTCCAGCGCCAGCCCGGCATCGAGCCCGGCGGCGAGATAGCCGCAGAAGGTGTCGCCGGCGCCGACGGTATCGACTGGCTCGATCGGGAGGGCAGGGACCTTGAGGATGCGGCCCGCATGCGTTGCCCAGGCGCCCTCGGGGCCGAGGGTGACGATCACCGTCTGGCCGTTCGCCTCGGCCCATTGCCGCATCGCCTCCTCCAGCGGCGACGCCTCGCCGCCGCTGAGCAGCGCGAACTCGGTCTCGTTGGCAACGACGATCGCGGCGCTGCGGGCGAGGACCTGCGTATCGTCGAGAAAGGGCGCCGTGTTGAGAATGGACGTGACCCCCTGCGTCCGCGCCAGCTCCAGTGCCCGCGCCGTCGTCGCCTGCGGGATCTCCTGCTGCAGCAGCAGCACGTCTCCCGGTCCGAGCCCGGCAAGCGCCGCGTCCGCCTCGGCCGGCCCGACGGCGCCATTGGCGCCGGGCAGGATGGCGATGACGTTCTCGCCCCGGCTATCGACAAGGATCATGGCAATCCCCGTGGGGCCCGCGACCAGCTTCAACTGCGAGAGTTCGACGCCACCGGCGCGCAGCAGCGTCAGTGCCTCGTCCGCAAAACTGTCCTCGCCCGCTGCCCCGACCATGCGAACCGCCGCTCCGGCGCGACGCGCCGCCAGGGCCTGGTTGGCGCCCTTGCCGCCGGCCGCGGTGGCGAAGGCGCCGCCGGGGACGGTCTCCCCCGGCTGCGGGATCCGCGAAACGGTGCCGATGAGGTCGAGATTGACGGAGCCGAGCACCGTGATCATGCCGCCGCCTTCCTGATCGTGTTCCAGTTGCGCATGGTGCAGAGAAGCCCCTTGGGCAGCTGCTTGCCGATCTGCTCGAGGCCTTCGCTGTAGCGTCCGTTCGGGCGCCGGTAGCCGACGAGATAGATGTCGCGGGGGTCGATCCGCGCGATCTCGTGGTCGCCTGCGACGCCCTGCAGTTGCGGCGGGGGTGTGAGCGGCTCCGCCAGCAACAGCACGAAGAACTGCGCGTCCGCCCCCTCCGGGATCGCCGCGAAGGGCTCGTGCGCCAGCATCGCCTGCAGCTCCTCGTGCGTCCGCAGCACGACGCCGATGGCAAAGCCGAAATGCTCCTCAAGTGCCGTTTCCAGCTTCTGCTGCAGTCCCGCGGTATCGGTGGTGTCAAAGAGTACGTTGCCGCTGGCGAGCAGCGTGCGAACATCCCTCATCCCCGCCGACTCGAACACCGCCTTCAGTTCGGCGCTCTTCACCTGCCGCTTGCCGAGATTCACCCCGCGCAGGAAGGCGGCGTGGCGGCTCACTCCGCCTTGCCCTTGCCGTTGGGATAGATCGTCTCGCCACGCTTCAGCATGTCGACGAAGGCGGCGATCTTGCGCGTGCGCCCCGCCGGCGTCTTCATGTTGTGCAGCCGGAAGGCGAGGGCGTAGCGGTTCGTGGCGTTCAGTTGCTCGAACAGCGCCTTGGCGGCCGGTTCCGCCTCGATGGCGGTGAGCAGGTCCTTGGGGAATTCCATGCTCCTGGGGCTGGCATAGGCCTTGTCCCAGCGACCGTCTGCCTTTGCCGCCTCGACCTGCGCCAGCCCGGGCGGCTGCATCCGCCCCTCGCGCGTCAGCCGCTCTATGTGCTCGCGGTTGATCTGGCTCCAGATGCTCTTCTTTCCGCGCGGCGTGAAGCGCTGCAGAAAGCTCTGCTCGTCGAGGCCCTTGCGGATGCCGTCGATCCAGCCCCAGCAGAGCGCCACCTCGATGGCCTCGGCATTGGTGACCGTCGGCAGCCCCGAACCCTTCTTGTAGAGCCTCAGCCAGATTTCGTCGGCGGTGTCGTGATGCGCCCGGAGCCACGCCTCGAATGCGTGACAGTCCTCGAACGCGCGGATTTTCCCTGGGTCGGGGACGACGGGCGCCATCAGTCCCCGCTTGCTCCGCCCGCCTGCTCCCGGGTGACGATGGCCTCGAGGGCGGGATCGAGCTTCTCCGCCGGTGGCAGGTTGATGCCGAAGGTGCCCGTCAGCACCTCCTTGACCTCGGCAACGCTGCCAAGGGTGCGGGTTTCGGTCTCGCCGCCGGCCAGGTGGGTGTTGAGACGCAGGTTCCAGAGCGCGAAGCGCCGGCCCTTGTCGGTGCGCGCCGCAAGGATGTTGTCGCGAAAGAGGCTCGCCACCGATGCCTGGTCGTTGATCTCCGTGACCTCCTCAAGCGTCAGTTCGGCCTCCTCGAAGCCATAGAGCGTGCGCCACTCTTCCCCGATCCTGGCCTGCACCCGCCATTCCGGCTCGCCCCCCAGCAGGCGGAAGGTCTCGTGCGGCGTCTCCTGCTCGCGCTCCGCCCGCAGCCGCAGCGGCGCGGTCAGCGTCAGGTTGCCGAAGCCGGTGTCGGCGAGATAGGTGACGCCGCCGACATCGACGGTCAGCGCCAGATGGGTGACCGGCTGCTCGCTGTCCTCGGGCAGCCCCCAGTACACCCGCGCCCCGTGCACCTGCACCGGGAACCCCAGGTCCTCGAGCATCGCCTTGAACAGCAGGTTGTGCTCGACGCAGTAGCCGCCCCGCTTCTCGAACAGCAGCTTCTGCTCGAGGTTGCGCAGCTCCAGCCGCACCGGCTGCCGCATCAGCGGCGTCAGGTTCTCGAAGGGGATTGCCGCCGGGTGCAGCACATGCAGCTGCTCGAGGGTGGAGAGGGTCGGGGCAATGGAGCCGGCAAAGTTGATACGCTCGAAATAGGCGTCGATGCTGGCGTCTGAACTCATAAGGTCGCTCGCGCTTTGGTCCCGCCGATTCAGGCGGGGCCATAATGGGCAAGCGCGGCTCGTTTGTCACCACGGCTGCGATCAGTGCAGCGCCGAGCCGGCAGTGGGCTCAAGGACCAGCAGTTCCGGCTGCTGCCGCAGCGCCGCCCGCAGCTCCCGCGGCAGCTCCGGCAACCGCCCGATGAACGGCATCAGCGCCAGGTGGACGCTGCGATTCTGGTGCACCGGCAGCCGCGGGTAGCTGTTGGTGGCGAGCAGCGTCGCAAAGCTCGCCAGCGGGTCCATGCCCTCCTTGCGCAGGAACAGCCGCAGCCAGTTGTGGTAGTTGCCGATGCCTTCGGGAAACCGCAGCTCCGACAGCATCGCGAGGTAGCTGCGGCGGCCCGCGGTCGGCATGGCATCCGGCCCGAGGCCGCCATTGGGCGCAATAGCCCGCAGCAGGTGCACATCGTCGCTGTCGGCAATGCAGGCATTGGCGGCATCCCGGTAGGCCATCCACACCGGCCCCTCGTAGAAGGCCTGCAGCGCCGCCTGCCGGGTCCGCATGTCGGCAAAGCCGCGCAGCCAGACGAAGCTTTCCGGTGAACCCGCCACCGTGAAGCTGCCGAGGATGCGGGCGCCCGCGGCCTCCTGCGGCGCCACCAGCCGCTCCTCGAACAGTGCGATCAGCCGGTCGCGCGTGCCCGGCCGCGTGGTGTAGCGCCGGAACTCGACGATCGGGTAGACGGTGCGGCTGTCGGTCTGCGTCCAGTGCTGGGTCATCGCCACCTCCCACCTTGCTTCGCCCACCATAGGCCCGTTACCCTGACACCCGATGTCAGGCAAAATCTGCTAGTGGACATTCATGCGTGCCAGCCGCCTGCTCACCATCATGATGCTCCTGCAGAGCCGCGGTCGGATGAGTGCCGAGGCGCTGGCGGCGGAGCTCGAGGTATCGGTGCGTACCGTCTACCGCGACGTCGATCAGCTGAGCGCCGCCGGCGTCCCCATCTATGCCGAGATCGGCCGCAATGGCGGCTTCGCCCTGCTCGATGGCTGGCGCACCCGGCTCACCGGCCTCACCCCGGCGGAAGCACAGGCCATGTTCCTTGCCGGGCTGCCGGGTCCCGCCGCGGAACTCGGGCTGGGCGGCGAGATGGCGCAGGCCGAGCTCAAGCTGCTGGCGGCGCTGCCCGGCGACTGGCAGGCCGAGGCCCGCCGCGTCAGCGCCCGCTTTCACCTCGATCCCGGCGGCTGGTTCCAGCCCGGCTACCGGCACGCCCACCTGCGCGCCGTAGCGGCGGCGGTGTGGGCGGAGCAGCGGTTGGCCATCCGCTACGAGAGCTGGTCGCGGGTCAGCGAGCGGCGCGTCGAGCCGCTCGGCCTCGTCCTCAAGGGGGGCATCTGGTACATGGTCGCCCGCAGCGACAGCGGCATCCGCACCTATCGCCTCTCGGGCATCCGGGCGCTGGAGGTGCTGGAGGAGCGCTTCACCCGCCCGGCCGATTTCGACCTTCCGGCCTACTGGGCCGCGGCCACCGCGCAGTTCGAGCAGGATATCTATATCGGCACGGCGACCGTCCGCGCCTCCGAGCGGGGCCGCCAGCGGCTGCGCGAGATCAGCAACACGGTGCGCGAGGCGGTGGACGCCGCCTCCATCGAGCCCGACGCGGAAGGCTGGGCGACGCTGACCGTGCCGGTCGAGGAACATGGCTGGGCCACCCGCGAGATCATCCGCATCGGCGCCGAAATCGAGGTGCTGGAGCCGCCCGAACTGCGGGCCCGCGTCGCCGCGGTCGCGCGGAAAATGGCGGCCTTCTACGCCGATTGACCTCGCGCCGCGGCGATGATGCGGCGCACCGCCGCCTCGTCGGTGAGCGTCAACCGGTACTCGCGGTCGCGGTCGTCGCCGCCCATCCCGACATGCGGGTTGCGGAACGCCATCGCGCTCGGCGCCGTGCGCAGCGCCGCGAAATGCAGCTCGTCGGCCCCGCTCTCCTTCAGCACCGTCGCGATGTTGCCCTCATCGAGTTCGCCACAGGCCATGACCTTGATGCGCCCGCGCGCCGCCGCCACGGTCCGGCGCAGGATCGGCAGCCCCTCCAGCGCCGTGTCGCGCTGGCCGCTGCTCAGCACCCGGTCGACCCCGCATCGCACCAGCGCCTCCAGCGCCTCGGCGTAATCCGCCGTCATGTCGAAGGCGCGGTGGCATGTCACCGACAGCGGCCCCGCCGCCGCCACCAGGGCGCTCATCCTCCCTTCATCGATGTGGCCGTCGCGTGTCAGGCAGCCGACCACGACCCCCGCCACCCCGAGCTCCCGCAGCCCCTCGACATCCAGCAGCATGCTGGCAAACTCATGCTCCGAGTAGAAGAAATCCCCGCCGCGCGGCCGCACGATGACATGGAACGGCACCGTCGCCACCGCCAGCGCCCGCCGCACCACCCCGACGCTCGGCGTCAGCCCACCCTCGATCAACCCCGCGCAGAGTTCCACCCGGTCGGCGCCGGCCAGTTGGGCGCTGATGAGACCGTCGACGCCTTCGACACAGATTTCAATCACTGGTGAACTCGCCACGTCGATCCCCTAAGATGCGAAGGCTTGGGCTCGCGGCCGCTACTTACCCGCAGCGCCGTCCGCCCGGCAACGGGGCATCGGTTCCGGAGCACAGAGAGTCATCATACAACATTCCAAAGGTGGTATGTTGACAGGACAATCCAGCCTAACTTACGAAACAACCGAGGGAGGACGTATATTGGCCGCAGGTACATTCCTGGACGAAGATCGCCTGTTCGATGCCGAGCCGCAGGCGCGGACGGTGGCCCGAGCACTTTATGCCGGCATCAAGGACCTGCCGCTGATCTCGCCGCATGGTCATACGGACCCGCGCTGGTATGCCGAGAACGGCGCTTTTCCGGACCCGGCCCAGCTGCTGATCGTCCCCGACCACTACATCTTCCGCATGCTGTGCAGCCAGGGCGTCCGGCTGGAGGAGCTGGGCGTCCCCACCACCGACGGGTCGGCCGTGGAGGCCGACGGCCGCACCATCTGGCGGCGCTTCGCCGAGCACTACTACCTCTTCCGCGGCACGCCGACACGCCTCTGGTTCGACCACACGCTCTCCACCCTGTTCGGTATCGAGGAGCGGCTCGGGCCGCACAATGCCGATGCCATTTACGATCGCATTGGCGAGCTGCTCGGCCGCGACGACTATCGGCCACGGGCGCTCTACGAGCGCTTCAACATCGAAGCCATCTCCACCACCGACAGCGCGCTGGACGACCTGCACTGGCATCAGCAGGTCCGCGACAGCGGCTGGAGCGGCCGTGTGGTCCCCGCCTACCGCCCCGATGCCGTGGTCGACCCGGATTTCGAGGGCTTCGCCGGGAACCTCGACCGGTTGGGTGACATCACCGGCTGCGATACCGCACACTTCCCCGGCTACCTCGAGGCGCATCGAAAGCGTCGCGCCTTTTTCAGGAGCTTCGGCGCCACCGCCACCGACCACGGCCATCCGTCCGCCGACACCGCAAGCCTCTCGCCCAAGGACGCGGGCACCTTGTTCGACAAGATTCGCACCGGCCACGCCGATGCCCGCGACAAGGCGCTGTTCCGCGCCCAGATGCTGACCGAGATGGCGCGCATGAGCGTCGACGACGGCCTCGTGATGCAGATTCACCCCGGCTCCTGGCGCAACCATTCGCCGACGATGATGCAGCGCTTCGGTCGCGACAAGGGTTTCGATATCCCGACCCGTACCGACTATGTCTCGGCATTGAAGCCGCTGCTCGACGATGTGGGCATGGAGCCGGGGCTTACCCTGGTGCTCTTTACGCTCGACGAAAGCAGCTATTCCCGCGAGCTGGCACCGCTGGCGGGCGTGTACCCGTCCCTGCGGCTCGGGCCGCCCTGGTGGTTCCACGACAGCCCGGAGGGCATGCGCCGCTTCCGCGAGCTCGCGACCGAGACGGCCGGCTTTTACAACACCGTCGGTTTCAACGACGACACCCGCGCCTTTCCCTCGATACCGGCCCGCCACGACGTGGCGCGCCGGATAGATTGTGCCTTCCTCGCCCGCCTCGTCACCGAGCACCGCCTCGGGGAAGACGAGGCGCACGAGGTCGCGCACGATCTTGCCTATGCGCTCGCCAAGCGGGCGTATCGACTGTGACTGCGAAACAACGACTCTTTGGGAGGATCCTTAATTGTACCATGTGACCAAGCTCACGGCGGCCGCCATCGTGGCAGGCTCGCTGATGATCGGCTCGGCCAGCGCCCAGACGGTGCTGCGCTCGTCCGACACCCACCCCGACGGCTATCCGACGGTCGAGGCGGTCAAGTATTTCGGTGAACTGATCGAGGAACGCACCGACGGCCGCTACACGGTCGAGGTCTATCACTCTGCGCAGCTCGGCGAGGAGGCCGACACCATCGAGCAGGTGCGCGCCGGCGTCATCGACCTCAACCGCGTCTCCATGGGCCCCTTCAACGGCCTCGTGCCCGAGACACAGGTGCCTTCGCTGCCTTACATTTTCCGTTCGCCCGAGCACATGCGCAAAGTCATGCTCGGTGAGATCGGCGAGGAGATCGCCGAGGGCTTCGAAGAGCACGGCCTGGTCGTCCTGACCTATTATGATGGCGGCGCCCGCTCCTTCTACAACTCGGAACGGCCGGTCAACACGGTCGAGGATCTCGAGGGCATGAAGATCCGCGTCATGCAGTCCGACATCTTCGTCGACATGGTGGCCGCGCTCGGCGCCACGGCGACGCCGATGCCCTATGGCGAGGTCTATTCCGGCATCCAGACCGGCGTCGTCGACGGTGCGGAGAACAACTTCCCGAGCTACGACACGGCCGGCCATTTCGAGGTGGCGCAGCACTACTCGCTGGACGAGCACCTGATCGTGCCCGAGGTCTTCGTCATGTCGAAGATCGCTTGGGACAAGCTGACCCCCGAGGATCAGGAGATCTTCAAGCAGGCGGCCCGCGAGAGTGCCGAGAAGCAGTTCGAGCTGTGGGACGCACAGGTCGAGGCGTCGCGTGCCAAGGTCGAGGAGGCGGGCGCCGTCATCACGACGCCGGAGAAGCAGCCCTTCATCGACGCCATGGACCCGGTTTACGAGAAGTACGTAACCGACCCGGCCCTGCAGGACCTCGTCGCCCGCATCCGGGCGGTCGAATAGCCCGACCGACGATTGGCAGCGCGGAGCCGATAGCCCGCGCTGCCGCCCCCAGCGAAAGCTCCCGCGATGATCGAAACCGAACCCGGTCCTGGCCGTCCACGGCTCGCCAAGGCGGGCAAAGTCCTCTCGGCCATGTCGACCGCCGCCCTCTGGCTCGCCGGAGCGGGCCTCGTGCTGATGACGATCATCGTCGGCTGGCAGGTTTTCACCCGCTATGTGCTGAACTGGTCCAACGCCTGGACCGAGCCGGCGGCGCTGCTGCTGATGAGCTGGTTCATCTTTCTCGGCGCGGCGGTGGGTATCCGCGAAAACTATCATCTCGGCTTCGACGTGCTGCTCTACGTCGTTCCCCGCAAGGCCAAGCTGGTGCTGCGCGCCATTTCCGACGTGGTCGTCGTCGGCTTCGCCATCGGCATGATCGTCTACGGCATGGAACTGACGGTGCTCGGCTGGAATGCCCGCATGCCCTCCATAGGGATTCCGGACGGCGTCAAGTACCTGCCGCTGGTCGGCGGCGGCGTTCTCATCGTGCTGTTCTCGGTGGAGCGCTTCGTGCTGCGGCTGGCGGGCGTCTCCGTCGACAAGGGCATCGATCTCGAGGAGATTCCCTCCGAAGACGCAGTGAGAGAAGCCTGAGCATGGAATCCATCATCCTTTTCGGGACCCTGACGGTGCTGATGCTGATCGGGACCCCGATCGCCTTCTGCCTGGGCGTCGCCGCACTGATGACGGTGCTCTATATGGGCCTGCCGCCCCTCGTCATTTTCCAGCGCCTGAACTCCGGCATGAGCGTCTTCACGCTGCTGGCGATCCCGTTCTTCATCTACGCCGGGGACCTGATGGTCCGTGGCGGCATCGCCCAGCGCATCGTCAGCTTCGCCGGTTCCATGATCGGGCATCTGCGCGGCGGCCTGGGACAGGTGAACATCGCCGCCTCGACGCTGTTCGGCGGCATCTCCGGCTCCGCCGTCGCAGAGGCTGCGGCGGTTGGCGGCCTGATGATCCCGCAGATGAAGGACCGCGGCTACGGCGCCGACTACGCCGTCAACGTGACCTCCATGGCGGCGCTCATCGCGCTGCTGCTGCCGCCCAGCCACAACATGATCATCTACTCGATCGCCGGCGGCGGCCGCATCTCCATCGCCGATCTCTTCACTGCCGGCATCATCCCGGGACTGATGTTCGCGGGCGCCCTGATGATCACCGCCTATTTCGTTGCCCGCAAGCGCGGCTACCCGGTGGACGCCTTCCCCGGCTTCCGGCAGGTGCTGCACCTCGGTGCCGTCGCCATCCCCGGGCTGCTGCTCATTGCCATCATCTTCGGCGGCGTGCGATCGGGCGTATTCACGGCGACCGAGAGCTCCTGCATCGCCGTCCTCTACGCGATCCTCGTGACCGTCACCGTCTATCGCAGCATGGGCTGGCGCCAGTTCGTGGACGCGACGCTCGGGGCCGTCCGCACCACGGCGATGGTCCTCTTGATCATCGGCACCGCCGCCGGCTTCTCGTGGCTCATGGCCTATCTGCGCATTCCAGCCCAGCTGGTGGACTGGCTGCAGTCGGTCTCGGACAACCCGATCGTCATTCTGCTGCTGCTCAACCTTATCCTCTTGCTGCTCGGCACCTTCATGGACATGGGGCCGATGATCATCATCACCACCCCGATCTTCCTGCCGGTGGCGCTCGCCTATGGCATCGATCCTGTCCATTTCGGGGTCATCATGATCCTCAACCTCGGCATCGGCCTCAACACGCCGCCGGTGGGGGCGGTGCAGTTCGTGGCCTGTGCGGTCGGCAAGATCAGTGTGTGGCAGGCCATGCGCTCCATCTGGCCCTTCTACTTTGCCGGTTTGGCCGTCCTCGGGCTCGTCACCTACGTGCCCGCCTTCTCGCTGTGGCTGCCGGCACTGTTCAGGGGAGGCTGAGTCATGGTTATGGGCCCCGAAGCCGGCACCCCGCTGGCCCCGCGTCCCAAGCTCTCGGCGCGCGTCGCCAGCGAGCTCAGGGCGCAGCTGCTGGCCGGCGCCTACCCGCCGGGCCGGAAGCTGCCAACCGAAAACCGCATCGCGGAGCGGTTCGGGGTCAGCCGGACGGTGGTGCGCGAGGCGCTGGCCGCCCTTGCGGCCGACGGGCTGGTCGAGGCCCGGCAGGGGGCGGGTGTCTTCGCCATCGCCAAGGCCAGCACCGCCTTCAGCGCCATCGGCCTCGACATCGGCAACAAGATCTCGGTCGCCCTCAACGTGCTCGAGGTCCGCATGGGCATCGAGATCGAGGCGGCCGCCTTCGCGGCCGAGCGCCGCAGCCGGGCACAGGAAGCCGGGATCCAGGAGGCCTATCTCGAATTCGATCGCCTGCTGGCCCATGACCAGCCGACCAACGAGGCCGATTTCGCCATCCACCGCGCCATCGCCGAAGCCACCAACAATTCCTTCTATGTCGAGGTGCTCGATGCACTCGGCAGCCGCACCATTCCCTGCAACAACACCACGCCCTGGGGCACCGAGGAGGTCGTCTCGCGGGACTACCAGCTCGGTCTGCAGCGCGAGCACGCCGCGATCATCAGCGCCATTTCCAGTCAGGACGCAGCGGCGGCCCGCGCCTCCATGCGCCAGCACCTCTGGGGCAGCCAGGAGCGCTATCGCGCGAGGTTGCGCGAGCGGACCGGCGCCCTCGACGCGGCCGGGCCGCAGCCCGGAAACGACCTCCATCACCTCTAGCCATCAGGACCGGATATGAGCCACACCGACTACGAGACCCGCTGGGCCATCGATCCCGACGCCGCGGCCCTGATGGGGACCGACGAGCTGCGCGACAACTTCCTGATCGAGCAGCTCTTCGTTGCCGGCCGAATCTGCCTCACCTACTCGCATTACGACCGCATGATCGTCGGCGGCGCCACTCCGGCCGGCGGGCCGCTGCGGCTCGAGCCGATCAAGCCCACGGGCACCGCGGGCTTCCTCGACCGCCGCGAACTCATCGCCGTCAACATCGGCGGTCCCGGCTCAGTTACCGTCGACGGCATGGGCCTCGCGGCCGGCAACCGCGATATGGTCTATGTCGGCATGGGCGCGGCCGAAGTCGACTTTGCCTCCGACGACGCCGCTGCGCCGGCGAAGTTCTACCTCCTGAGCGCCCCCGCCCATGCCAGCCACCCGACGACGCTGATCCGCCAGTCGGACGCCCGGCGGCTCGATCTCGGCGCTCCGGAGACCTCGAACCAGCGCTCGATCTTCCAGTTCATCCATCCCGACGCCAGTGTGAAGACCTGTCAGCTCGTCGCCGGCATCACCACCTTCGCCCCCGGCTCCAACTGGAACACCATGCCCCCGCACGTGCACGACCGCCGCATGGAGGCCTATCTCTATTTCGACCTGCCGGAGGAGGCCCGGGTGTTCCACATGATGGGCGAGCCCGACGAGACCCGGCACCTGGTGGTCGCCAACGAGCAGGCCGTCCTCTCGCCCGCCTGGTCGATCCACGCCGGCGTCGGCACTGCCGCCTATACCTTCATCTGGGCCATGGCCGGCGACAATGTCGACTACACCGATGTCGAACCGGTGGCGGTCGGGGACCTGCGGTGAACGACCTCTCCGCGTTCAGCCTCGAGGGCCGCACCATCCTGGTCACGGGCGCCAATACCGGCATCGGTCAGGGCATCGCAGTCTCGGTTGCGCGGGCCGGTGGCCGGGTCCTGGGGGTCGGCCGCAGCCCGATGGCAGAAACCGCGCAGAAGATCGCGGATCTCGGGCAGACTTTCGTGGAGATCCAATGCGATCTCGCGCAGAGTTCTGCGGCGATGCGTATGCTCGAGGCAGCCTGGGAGACCCACGGACCGATCGACGGGCTGGTCAACAATGCCGGCATCATCCGCCGCAGCGACGCCGCCGACTACACCGAAAGCGACTGGGACGACGTCCTCGACGTCAATCTCAAGTCATTGTTTTTCCTGAGTCAATCTTTCGGCAAGCGGCTGCTGGCGAGCGGCCGGCGCGGCAAGATCGTCAACATCGCCTCGCTGCTCAGCTTCCAGGGCGGCATCCGCGTCGCCGCCTACACCGCCGCCAAGCACGGCGTCGCCGGACTCACCAAGCTCCTCTGCAACGAGTGGGCCGAAAAAGGTATAAACATCAATGCAATAGCACCCGGCTACATCGAAACCAACAACACCGAGGCGTTGCGCGCCGATGCCGACCGCTCGGCCGCCATCCTCTCCCGCATCCCGGCGGGCCGCTGGGGCCAGGCCCAGGACATCGGCGACGCCGCCGTCTTCCTCCTGGCGCCGGCCTCGGACTACATGCATGGCGCCGTCATTCCCGTGGATGGCGGCTGGCTAGCGAGGTAACATCATGACAGATCAAGCGATCTTTTCCCATCCGGACGACGGCGAGTGGACCGATCTCGGCGGCGGCAACCGCCGCAAGGTGATCCTCCACACCCCCGATCTCATGCAGGTCGCCTTCAGTTTCGAAGCCGGCGGCGTCGGCGCCCCCCATAGTCACCCGCACGTGCAGGCCAGCTACGTCGCCGCCGGCCGCTTCGAGGTAACCATAGACAGCACCAGCGAAATCATTGCCCAAGGCGGCAGCTTCATCGTCCCCTCCGGGCTGACCCACAGCGTCCTGGCGCTGGAGCCAGGCCTCCTCATCGACAGCTTCACCCCCCGCCGCGACGACTTCCTCTAGCCTGATCAGCGAAACCGGCGCGCCGCCTCTAGCGCCAGGCCCAGCCCGACGCTGCCAAAGGCATCCGTGGAGACCACCCTGGCGTCGGCGAACAGCGTCCGCAGCGCTGTCATGATCGCCGGTATCTGGGTCGAGCCACCGGTGAGGATCAGGGTCTGGATGTCGCCCTGGCCGAGGCCGGCCAGTCCAAGGGCATGGTCGATGGTGCCGACGATTCTCTGCACCGCATCGCGCAGCGCAAGCGCCAGGTCGTCGCGGCTCACGCCGGCACGGATATCGACGCCGGTACTGGCAAAGGTGACCTCCGCGGCCCGATCGGCGGTCAAGGCAATCTTGGCGTCCTCCACCGCGGCCGCCAGCCGATGCCCTAGGCGGTCCGCGACCACGGCGATCATCTGCGCCACCAGCTCCGGATGCTCCGCCTCGCGGGCCGTGACACGCAGATCCTGCAGGGTGCCGAAATTGTAGAGCCGGTTGATGCGGTGCCAGGTCGCGAGGTCGTAATAGGGGCCGGACGGCAGCGGACGCTTGCCGTCGCGCGTCAGGGTCCGGTAGCCCAGCAGCGGCATCACCTCGCGCATGGAAAGCAGCCGGTCGAAGTCGGTGCCGCCGATATGGACGCCGGCGGTGGCGAGGATATCCTCGTGTCGCTCGGCCGCAGCGGCGCGCACCGGCGACAGGCGGATGACCGAGAAGTCGGAGGTGCCGCCGCCGATATCGATCACCAGTGCCAGTTCCTCCGCCGTGACCTGTTGCTCGTAGTCGAGCGCCGCCGCGATTGGCTCGAACTGGAACTCGACATGGGCAAAGCCCTGCGCCCTGACCGCTCCCTCGAGCTGACGCTGCGCCTCCGCATCGGCCGCGGGATCGCCGTCGACGAATTGAACCGGCCGGCCGACGACGACGTTCGCCAGCGATCCATCAAGGCCAAGCTCGGCGCGCCGCCGCAGCTCGCCGATGAAGATACCGAGGATTTCCGAGAAGGGCAGGGACCGACGCTTGACCCTGGTGGTCTCGTCAAAGAGCGTCGTGCCAAGCATGCTCTTGAGCGAGCGCATCAATCGTCCGTCCGCCCCGGTCACATACTCCGCCACGGCGGCGCGGCCGAAGCGGGTCGTGTCATCCTCGAAGCTGAAGAAGATCGCGCTCGGGAGGGTCGGGCTCTCGTCCTCCAGCGGCAGCAGCTGCGGCGCCTCTCCCGGTGCAGCTATCGCCAAGGTGGAGGTTGGAGGTGCCGAAGTCGAGGCCGCAATGGGTCGGGCTCATGCCAGTCTCGCACTGCCTCACACCAGCAGGAAAAGAAAAAGCCACCGCGAGGGTGGCCTGCTCAATAAGCCGGCGCGGCCGGCCTAGGAGATGGTGGAGCCAATCGGAATCGAACCGACGACCTCTTGAATGCCATTCAAGCGCTCTCCCAACTGAGCTATGGCCCCATCCTGTTTGGGATGCAGTCCGGCGGGCTTGCCTGCCGGAGCGCGGTGCAACCTATGCAAGTGCCAACGGCGATGCAAGGGGCAATTTGCTGCCTTCGAAGCGCTAGCGTTCGTCGCTCGAATCGACGTCGAAATCGAGATCCTCGTCCTCGTCCTCGTCTTCCTCGAGGAACACGTCGGCGTCATCCTCGCCGATGTCCTCAACGTCTTCGACGTCCTCGACGTCAGGGATGTCGTCGCCGTCGCCGCTCTCCTCGGCATCTGCCTCCTCGAGCGACACGATCTCCGGAGCGCCGGGCTCGGTGTCCACCGTTTCGGTGATCACCTCCTCCTCTTCCTCGTCGTCCACCTGCTCCCGCCGGTCGGCGACGGTCTTGCTTCGTACCGCCACCTGCTCGAAGAAGCTGCGGGGGTACGATTTTCCAGTATAGGGCGAGACGATCGGATCCTTGTTCAGATCATAAAACTTCTTGCCGGTATCCGGGTCTTCTCGCTTGGTGCCGCGGTCAATGTTGGCCAATTGCTGCCTCGTCCTGGAACGCGGGGCCTCCCGCTTTCGTCCGTCCGGTTAGGGTGAAAGTTTTGCCCTGTCAAACGCAAAATTGAGGTGTGGCGGGCGGGCCTTCACAACAGCGCAAGCGCCTGCGGGACTCGCCCCCCGCCCGGGCCTCGTGGTAAGGCCGCATGATCCGCCCCTGGCGGCCTGGCCACCTGCATCCGGTTCCCAATGCCAACGCGCGATACTCTCGCATATCCGCTGATCGTCGAGCGCTCGCCGTGGTTGCGCGGACGCATTGGCGTGCCGGGAGATAGTTCTGTGTCGCGGTTGGGGCTGATCCTCGGCGCCATGGCGCGTGGCGAGACGGTTATTGAGGGGCTGCGGGAGACGCCAGGAGTTCTTGCCATCGCAGACATGCTGCAACTGCTAGGCGCCCGCATCGACAAGCGCGCCGGCCGCTGGCACGTCATGGGTCTAGGCACCGGCGGGTTCCTCGAGCCGGAGACCGACCTCCATTTCGGCGACTCGGTGGTGAGCCTTGAACTCGCCATGGGGTTGGCCGGCATCTACGATTTTCCCAGCCGGTTCGCTGGTAGCGAATGGCTCTCGCGGCAGTCCCTGCAGCACCTGCGGGAGCCGCTGGCCGTGCTGGGCATCCGGGTGCTGGAGCGGGGCCTCGATGGTCTGCCGACCACCTTGCGTGGTCCCCGACTTGCAGTGCCGCCGATCTACGAGGTTGCCGCCGACGCGCCACGGCTGAAAGGCACTATGCTGCTGGCCGCCCTCGCCATTCGCGGGACCAGCGAGATCAGCGAGCCTGCAGCAACGCCCGATCACGTGGAGCGCCTGCTGCTCGGCTTTGGCGCCCGTGTCGACAGCTTCACCGATGGCGTCGGGCGCCATACCGTCGCGCTCGATGGGCTCCCGTCGCTGCGGGCGCAGCGCGTGGTGGTGCCGGGGGATCCGACGCTAGCCGCTTACGCCGTCGTCGCCGCGCTCATCGTCCCCGGCTCCGAGGCGGTTGTCGAAGCCGTCTCGGTGAACCCATCGCGCAGCGCGCTGCTGGCAAGCCTGCTCCAGATGGGGGCCGATGTGGAACTGCTGAATCGCCGCAGCGCCAGTGGAGAGGAAATCGCCGACCTGCGCGTTCGGCATTCCGCGCTCACTGGCCTCACGGCTCCGGCTGCCACGGCGGTATCGGCCGGCGTGGAATACGGGGCGCTCATAGTCGCGGCTGGCTTCGCGTCGGGGAAGACGCGGCTGACGGAGGTGCAGCAGTTGCCGGCGCAGGACCGGCGCCGCGTGATGACAATGGCGCAGGGTCTGCAGGCCGCCGGTGTCGACTGCAGCCTGGATGGGGATTGCCTGGAGATCGACGCGGGCGCCCCGGTTGCCGGCGGCATAAACATTGCCGTCGGAGCCGATCCCTGGGCAGCACTAGCCTTGCTGGTTCTGGGCATGGCCGCGGCGAATCCGGTCACGGTTGACGACGGTGCGGCACTGGAAGATCGCTTTCCAGGCTTTATCGGCGCCCTTGAGTCTATCGGTGCCAGTTTCACCGTGCCAACGGACATGACAACGCGGATCGGGGTATTGGGATGATCATCGCCGTCGACGGACCGGCTGCGTCCGGAAAAGGTACTTTGGCAGCAGGCCTGGCCCGCCATCTCAACCTCCCGCATCTCGATACCGGGCTCCTTTATCGCGCCGTTGGGCGCGCCACCTTGCCGTATCAGCAAAGTGAGGACTTTCATGCCCGGGCAATCGAGGCCGCACGCGCCCTTGATGCGGAAGATCTGGACCCGGAGTTTCTGGGGTCCCAGCAGATCGGCGACGCTGCATCGAAGGTGGCTGTGATCGGGGAAGTGCGCGAAGCGCTCTTCCACTTTCAGCGCGCCTTCTCACAGCAACCGACCGGAGCGGTGCTCGATGGCCGTGACATCGGCACACGGATCTGTCCTGACGCCACGGTGAAACTCTTCATCATTGCCGACGCAAGGGAGCGGGCCGAACGCCGGGCGCGTCAGTTCGAGGCGCGCGGGCAGCAGGTCGACAGGGAGGAGCTGCTGCGCCTGATCGAAGAGCGTGACGCTCGTGATCGAGCGAATCCCAACGGTGCCTTCTATCCAGCCGCCGACGCCCACTTGCTCGACACCACGCAATTGGATATAGAGGCCGCACTCCGCGCAGCCGTCGCTATCGTCGACGAGGTCAGGGCGCGCAAGGCGAAGCCGTAGCTTCCAATCCAACCTTGCGGCCTTGGGATCTCCAAGCAGCGACCATCGGCAGGCGGAGACATTCAATCGATTCCAGCCGGGCCAGGCGCCCGCGCACCGGGCCCTTCCGCATGAGCGGAACGGTTGAGCGCTCTTCCCGTTGGCATCGCAACCCCTGCACCGGTCGCAATTGGAGTAGTTTATTTGGCACAGCAAACTGTGACTAAGGACGATTTTGAATCCCTGTTGATGGACTCATTCGTCGTCAACGAGCCCCTCGAAGGAACGGTCGTCAAGGGCCGCGTGGTCGCCATCGAAAAGGATCTGGCGATCATCGACGTCGGGCTGAAGACCGAGGGCCGCGTCGCCCTCAAGGAATTCGGTGCCGCCGGCCGCGACGGCACCATCCAGGTCGGTTCCGACGTCGAGGTCTATGTGGATCGCGTCGAGAACGCCATGGGTGAGGCGGTGCTCAGCCGCGAGAAGGCACGCCGCGAGGAGAGCTGGGTGAAGCTCGAAGAGCTGCACGCCAAGAACGAGCGCGTCGAAGGCATCATCTTCAACCAGGTCAAGGGCGGCTTCACCGTCGACCTCGAAGGTGCCGTGGCCTTCCTGCCGCGTTCGCAGGTCGACATCCGTCCGATCCGCGACATAGGTCCGCTGATGAACGTGCCGCAGCCGTTCCAGATCCTGAAGATGGACAAGCGTCGCGGCAATATCGTCGTGTCGCGCCGGGCCATCCTCGAGGAAAGCCGGGCCGAGCAGCGTTCCGAGATCGTCCAGCAGCTCGAAGAGGGCCAGGTGGTCGACGGCGTGGTTAAGAACATCACCGATTACGGTGCGTTCGTCGACCTCGGCGGTATCGACGGCCTGCTGCACGTCACCGATATCGCCTGGCGCCGGGTCAATCACCCGACCGAAGTGCTGTCGATCGGCGAGACCATCAAGGTGCAGATCGTCCGCATCAACCACGAGAGCCACCGCATCAGCCTCGGCATGAAGCAGCTGCAGGCGGATCCGTGGGAGGGCATCGAGGCCAAGTATCCGGTCAGCGCCAAGTTCACCGGCCGCGTCACCAACATCACCGACTACGGTGCTTTCGTCGAACTGGAGCCGGGCATCGAAGGCCTGATTCACGTCTCCGAGATGAGCTGGACCAAGAAGAACGTCCACCCCGGCAAGATCGTCTCCACGTCCCAGGAAGTCGAGGTGATGGTGCTGGAGGTCGATCCCGACAAGCGCCGCATTTCGCTGGGCCTGAAGCAGACCCTGCAGAATCCGTGGGAGAGCTTCGCCGAGAAGTTCCCGGTTGGTGCGACCATCGAAGGCGAGGTCAAGAACAAGACCGAGTTCGGCCTGTTCATCGGGCTCGACGGCGATGTCGACGGAATGGTGCACCTTTCGGACCTCGACTGGCAGAAGCCGGGCGAAGTTGCGCTCGAGGAGTACAACCGTGGCGACATGGTCCAGGCCAAGGTGCTGGACGTCGATGTCGAGAAGGAGCGGATCTCGCTCGGCATCAAGCAGCTGGCAACCGGCGACGTGGCCGATACCGGCGGCGAGGGCATCAAGAAGGGCTCGATCGTGACCGGGACCGTGACGGAGGTCAACGATGGCGGCATCGAGGTGAAGATCGCCGACAGCGAGATGACCGCGTTCATCCGCCGGGCCGACCTTTCCCGCGACCGCAACGACCAGCGCCCGGAGCGCTTCGCCAAGGGCGACAAAGTCGATGCCCGCGTCACCCAGTACGACAAGAAGACTCAGCGCCTCTCCCTCTCCATCAAGGCGCTGGAAATCGCCGAGGAGAAGGAAGCCGTGGCCCAGTTCGGGTCGTCGGACTCCGGCGCTTCGCTTGGCGACATCCTGGGCGCCGCCCTCAAGGATCGAGAGAAGAAGTGATCCCGTCGCGTCCGGTACGCCGGTCGCGCCTTGATCTGATACGGGCTCGCGCGCAAGCGCGGGCCCGCTTGTCGAGGGGAAGGCAGTGATCCACAAAGCCGTGAACTGGCGGGCGATGACCGGCTACGACCTGCCGGCCGTCGAGGGTATTGCCGCCGTAGTGCATCCGGACTTCCACGAGGCGCCGGAGGTGCTTGCGGAGCGGCAGCAGCTCTACCGGAATGGCTGTTACCTGCTGGAAGTCGGCGATCGACCGGTCGGCTATCTCCTTAGCCATCCCTGGCGCGAAGGCTCCATCCCGGAGCTCAACTCCCTGCTCGGCACGATCCCTGACGATGCCGACACCTATTACCTTCACGACTTGGCATTGCTGCCCGTGGCGCGGCGGATCGGCGCCGCCGGCCACATCATAGGGGCCATTACCAAGCACGCAGTTGCCAGGGGTTTCGCGACGATGAGCCTCGTCGCCGTCAACGACTCCGAACGATTCTGGACGCGGCACAGCTTTGTCAGCCGCGATGCTCCCCGCTTGGCCGACAAGCTCGCCAGCTACGATGCGGGAGCCCGGCTGATGGTGAAGTCGCTGGACTAGTGCTCCCGTCGTCGCCGCTGCCTTGCATTTGCCGTCAGCGGCGGCTAAGCCGCCCACCCATACGCGGCCCGAGGCTTTCATGACCAGCGACCTGCATGACGATCCGGCGCACCTCATCCCGGCAACGAGCCAGCTGCGCCGTTCGCGCCGCCTGTGGCGTGTGCTCTTCTTCCTTGCGCTCGCCGTCGCTGCACTGGCTGTGGCAGGCCGCTTCGCCTTCGCTGACGGCCCGGTCGGAGAGCGCATCGCCCGCATCAATGTGAACGGCACCATTGCCACCGATCCGGCGCGACTGCAGGTGCTTCGCGAGCTGACTGACGACCCGCTGGTCGACGCGGTGATCGTATCCATTAACTCTCCGGGTGGCACCACTGCCGGCGGCGAGGAACTGTTCGAGGCGCTGGGCGTGTTGCGGGCGGAGAAGCCCGTCGTGGCGGTGATCCACGAGCTGGGCGCGTCGGCCGCGTATATGACTGCCATCGGCAGCGAGCGCGTGTTCGCGCGGCGACTATCGATTGTCGGCTCTATCGGGGTGCTCTACCAGCACGTCAATGCCGGAAAGCTGCTCGACACCATCGGCATCGACCTCGACAAGGTGGCCACCGGTCCGCTCAAGGCCGAACCCGACATCGATGAGCCGATCACGCCCCTCGTTCGGGACTCGCTTCAGAGCCTCGTCGCCGACAGCTATGACTGGTTTGTCGACATCGTCGCCGAGCGGCGGGGGCTTAGTCGCGCCGAGACCCTTGCCCTCGCCGACGGCCGCATCGTCACCGGCCGGCAAGGCGTCGAAGTTGGCCTTATCGACGCCATCGGCGGCGAGCTCGAGGCCATCGCCTGGCTGGAGAGCGAACGGGAGCTGACATCCGACCTGCCCGTCGTTACCTACTATCCCATCGAAGAGGACGACCTGTTCGGCCTCCCCCGCTGGCTCGGCGGGGCCGTCCGCTCGGCCCTCGGCCTCGGCTCCGGAGGGTCGATCGCGCTTGACGGGCTGGTTTCGCTTTGGCAGGCTGGTTCTTCCATCTGAAATAACCACTTCCAGGCGGACCAACTTCAGAGGCGGCATGATCAAGTCTGAGCTCGTACAAAAGCTGGCTGACGAGAATCCGCATCTCTTTCAGCGCGATGTCGAGAACATCGTCAACGCGATCCTGAACGGAATCGGGGATGCGATGGCCCGCGGTGACCGGGTGGAGCTCCGCGGCTTTGGTGCCTTCTCGGTGAAAAACCGCCCGGCAAGGCTCGGCCGCAATCCGCGGACCGGCGAGCAGGTCGATGTGGGCGAGAAGTGCGTGCCCCAGTTCAAGGCGGGCAAGGAGATCCGTGAGCGCATCAATCGCTGATCGCCTCACCGGAGCCGGAACAGGTTCATGATCAAACGCATGGTCGGTTGGTTCGTGCTGGTCCCGCTGTGTGCGGTGCTGATCGTGTTTGCCTTGGCCAACCGCCAGCTGGTGGTCGTCAACTTCAACCCATTCATTCCACCACAGGATCTGGCAGAACCGGGTTTCGGGGTGCCGCTGTTCCTGGTGATCTTCGCAGTGCTGCTGGCGGGAGTCCTGCTCGGCGGTGTTGCCACATGGTTCACCCAGCGACCGCACCGGCGTGACGAACGCGCTTACCGGCGGGAGAACGAGCGGTTATACCGCGAGCTGGACGAGGCGCGGCGGGCTCCGGCCAACCAGGCGCTACTGGACGTCGATGAACTGTCAAACCGCTAGGTAGCCGACAAGCACACCATGTCCGACCCCCTGATCATCAAGATTTGCGGCATCCGCAACTCTGCCATTCTCGAAGCCGCGATCGAGGCGGGCGCCGACATGGTCGGCTTCGTCCACTTCGAACGCAGCCCGCGGCACGTCGACCTCGAGACGCTGCAGTTGCTGATTTCGGAAGCCCGCGGGCGGATCGAAACCTGCGTGCTGCTGGTCAACCCCGACAATTCCTGTGTCATGGAAGTGGCGGCGCTCAGTCCCGACTGGATTCAGCTGCACGGCCCGGAGACGCCGCATCGCGTCGAGACCATCCGCGAAGAGGCCGGCATCGCGATTCTCAAGGCGGTGGCGATCGGCGGCGCGGAGGACGTGGCTGCGGTTGCCAGCTTCGCCGACGCCGCCGACCGGCTGCTTTTGGATGCCAAGCCGCCGAAGGGTGCGGAGCGTCCCGGCGGTCTCGGTACGCCGTTCGACTGGACGCTGCTCAAGGCGCTTGACCCCGATCTTGCATTCATGCTTTCCGGAGGCCTTACGCCGCAGACGGTGGGCGAGGCGATCAGGACGGTGCGGCCGATGGGCGTGGATGTGTCCTCGGGTGTCGAGTCCGCCCCCGGCGAAAAGCGGGCGGATCTGATTGCCGCCTTCATAGCCGAGGCGCGTGCCGCACACGGATAGGAGCTCGACCGCATGAACAGGGCCAACAGTTTGCGCAATGGCCCCGACGATCGCGGCCGCTTCGGGCAGTTCGGCGGCAGCTTCGTCGCTGAGACGCTGATGCCCCTCATCCGCGACCTCGACCAGGCGTACCGGGCCGCGCAGGACGATCCGCAGTTCGAGGCCGAACTTCGGCATCTGCACAAGCACTATGTCGGCCGTCCCTCGCCGCTTTACCTCGCCGACCGCCTCACCGCCGAGCTGGGCGGCGCCAGGGTCTACTTCAAGCGCGAGGACCTCAACCACACCGGCTCGCACAAGATCAACAACTGCCTCGGGCAGATCCTGCTGGCGCGGCGCATGGGCAAGACCCGCATAATCGCGGAAACCGGAGCCGGCCAGCACGGCGTCGCCGCCGCCACGGTCTGCGCCCGTTTCGGCCTCCCCTGCACGGTGTTCATGGGCGCCACCGATGTCGAGCGACAGCGGCCCAATGTGCTGCGCATGCACATGCTGGGCGCCGAAGTCCGCTCCGTCACCGCCGGCGCCGGCACCCTCAAGGACGCCATGAACGAGGCGCTTCGCGACTGGGTGACCAATGTGGAGAGCACCTACTATCTGATCGGCACCGCCGCCGGGCCGCACCCTTATCCGGAGATGGTCCGCAACTTCCAGACGGTCATCGGCGACGAGATCAAGGTCCAGATGCAGGAGGCGGAGGGCAGGCTGCCGGATGCTGTCGTTGCCTGCATCGGCGGCGGCTCCAACGCCATCGGCACCTTTCACCCGTTCCTCGACGACCCCTCCGTTCGCATCTACGGCGCCGAGGCCGGCGGGCATGGCATCGATGTCGAGAACGGTCACGCCGCCTCGATGACCGGCGGCCGCCCCGGCGTGCTGCACGGCAACCGCACCTATCTGCTGCAGGACGAGGAAGGGCAGATCCTCGAGGGGCACTCGATTTCTGCGGGTCTCGATTATCCCGGTGTCGGTCCCGAGCACTCCTGGCTCCGCGATACCGGGCGCGTCACCTACGTGCCGATCACGGACGACGAGGCGCTGGAGGCTTTCCAGCTCTGCACCCGCCTCGAGGGCATCATCCCGGCGCTCGAATCCGCGCACGGGCTGGCGCAGGTCGTGAAGCTTGCGCCGACCATGGGCAAGGACGAGACTATCGTCCTCTGCCTTTCCGGCCGCGGCGACAAGGATGTCGAGAGCGTCGGCAAGCATCTCGGGATCGCGAAGCAATGACCGACCGCATCACCGCACGCTTCGCGGCCTGCGCCGCCGCCAACCGTCCTGCCCTGGTGACTTTCGTAATGGCTGGCGATCCCGATCCGGAGACCGGCCGGCGCATCCTCGATGAACTTCCCGCCGCCGGGGCCGACATCATCGAACTGGGCATGGCGTTTTCCGATCCCATGGCCGACGGACCGGGAATCCAGCTGGCGGGCCGCCGCGCCCTCGATGCCGGCCAGACCTTGCGGAAGACGCTGGACATGGTGGCGGATTTCCGGCGTCGCGACGACGCCACACCCATCGTCCTCATGGGCTACTACAATCCCATCTTCAGTTTCGGTGTCGATGCCTTCCTTGATGCCGCGCGTGCCGCCGGCGTCGACGGCTTGATCGTGGTCGACCTGCCGCCCGAGGAGGACGAAGAACTATGCCTGCCAGCGCTCAAGGCCGGCATCAGCTTCATCCGCCTGACGACGCCCACCACTGACGACCAGCGGCTGCCGGTTGTCCTCTCCAATACCTCCGGCTTCGTCTACTACGTCTCGATGACGGGCATCACCGGTGCGGCCATCAAGAGCCACGCTGCGGTGGGCGAAGCGGTACGTCGGATCAAGAGCCATACGGACCTGCCCGTGGCGGTCGGCTTCGGCATCAAGACTGCCGAGGACGCGGCGCTGATCGGTCGCGACGCGGATGGGGTGGTGGTTGGCACGGCGCTCTGCAACGCCGTCGCCAACAGCCTCGTCGATGGTCGCGCCGGAGCCGGCACGGTACAGGCGGTGCAGGATCTGGTGGCGTCGCTGGCCTCGGGGGTGCGGCGGGCAAAGGCTTAACCACAGCGGCGAGCCACTCCTCCGCCGCTTTGCGCTCCACTTGCCGAACTGATAATATTCGCCGCAATCACCATATAGGACCTGAAGCGGCGCGGAGCGCCGTCAACGCAACAGGGCCAATCACAGGTCGAGGCAGATGAACTGGATCAACAACGTCGTCCGTCCGAAAATCCGTTCTTTCCTGAAGCCCAAGGACAGTGCGTCCGAGAATCTCTGGGTCAAGTGCCCGGAGTCCGGGGAGATGGTGTTCTACCGGGACCTTGAGGCCAACCAGTGGGTGGTGCCGAATTCGGGCTACCACATGAAGATCAAGGCGGCGGACCGCCTGGCGACCTTCTTCGACCATGGCGAATACAAGACTGTGCCGCTGCCTGCGGTGGCCCAGGATCCGCTGAAGTTCCGTGACCAGAAGCGCTATGCGGATCGGCTCAAGGAGACCCGCACCAAGACCGGGACCGAGGATGCGGTGACGATCGCCACCGGTCAGCTCTACGGCACGGAACTCACCGTCGGCGTGCAGGACTTCGATTTCATGGGCGGCTCACTGGGGCTCGCTGCCGGTGCCGCGATCGTACGGGGCCTCGAACTGGCGCTCGAGCGCCGCACCGCCTTCGTCATGTTCGCGGCGTCCGGAGGCGCGCGCATGCAGGAAGGCGTGCTGTCGCTGATGCAGCTGCCGCGCACCACCGTGGCAGTGCAGCGGCTCCGGGAAGCGGGCCTGCCCTACATCGTCGTTCTGACCAACCCCACCACCGGCGGCGTCACCGCCTCCTACGCGATGCTCGGAGACGTGCACATTGCCGAGCCCGGGGCCATGATCGGCTTCGCCGGTGCCCGGGTGATCGAGCAGACCATCCGCGAGACGCTGCCAAAGGGCTTTCAGCGGTCGGAGTATCTCTATGATCACGGGATGATCGACATGGTCGTCCACCGCCACAATCTCCGGTCCACTATCGGCTCTCTCGTTGCCATCCTCACGAAGAGCGAGGCTCCGCAGGAGCTGGCCGCCGCGCCCCCGCCCCGTGCGGCAGCGGCCGAACCGGCGGGTACGGAAGACGATCTGGTGACTGCTCCCCCGGAAGCCGCACACGCAGAATAATCAGCGGTCCGCGAACGCCCCAAAACCGTCTCCGCATGCGGCGTGGACGACGTAGGAAATGCCCTGAGTCGCTGGTCCCCCGCCCATGTCCCGCACTGATGCGATCCTGAAGCGGCTGCTGTCGCTGCACCCCAAGCTCATCGACCTGCACCTGGAGCGCCAGTTGCGGCTGCTCGAGGCCATGGGCCGGCCGCAGGACCGGCTGCCACCTGTCATTCACGTCGCCGGCACCAACGGCAAGGGTTCCGTGATTGCCCATCTGCGGGCCTTCCTCGAAGCTGCGGGGAAGCGCGTCCATGTCTTCAACTCGCCGCACCTGGTCCGTTTCAACGAGCGCATCCGCCTGGCGGGCCGGCTGGTTTCGGACGACCAGCTCAACGAGGCGCTCGAGCTCTGCGAAGCGCTGAACGCTGGGCAGCCCATCACCTTCTTCGAAATCACCACGGCCGCTGCCCTCAAACTCTACGCCGAGGTGCCCGCCGACTATCTGCTGCTCGAGGTCGGTATGGGCGGAACGTTCGATTCCACCAATGTCGTCGAGCACCCGCTGGGGGTAGTCATCACCCCCGTCGACATCGACCACCAGGCATTCCTCGGCGACACCGTGGCCGAGATCGCGGTCAGCAAAGCCGGCATCCTGAAGCGTGGATCGCCGGCAGTGGTCGGTCGGCAGCGCGACGAGGGCATGGACGTCATCCTCCAACGCGCGCAGGAGCTGGGTGTGACGCCTTTCATCGCCGGCCGCGATTATGACGGGTTCGCGCAGGATGGGCGGCTGGTCTACCAGGACGAGGCGGGACTGCTCGACCTGCCGCCGTCGGCGCTGGTGGGGCCGCACCAGTTCGAGAATGCGGCGCTGGCAATTGCGGCGGTCCGGCACTTCGGTCTGCCGGTCAGCGACGAGCAGCTCGAGACCGGCTTGCGCACCGTCACCTGGCCCGCCCGGCTGACCCCGCTGCGCGGCAAACTGCGCGACCTGCTGCCGGCCGGTCACGAGCTCTGGCTCGACGGCAGCCACAATGCGCATGGTGCCGCGGCCCTGGCGTCTGCCCTGGCGGAGATGCAGCGGAGCCGGCCGGCACCGCTGGTCATGCTGCTCGCCATGATGAACACCCGGTCGCCGGCTGAATTCCTCGCCCCCTTCGGGGACCGCATCGCGAAGCTCTACGCCCTCGACATCCCCGGCGAGGCGAACGGCCATCCGGCGGCACATACGGCGGCCGCCGCTCGCGGCGCCGGCATCGACGCCGAGGCCTCACCGTCGGTGGCGGCGGCCCTCGCCGCCGCCGCCACCGTCCCGGGCGCGCGCGTCGTCATTTGCGGCACGCTCTACCTTGCGGGGCACGTCCTCGAGCTCAACGGCACCCTGCCGGACTAGGGCTCTACGCCCCGCCGGCTGCCTAGGCGCCCGGCCCGGAGGGGGACCGGCGCATCCCGCCGAGGACCTCCTCCGCCCTGGCCATGTGGTTCTCGACCGAACTCGTCCACTGGCCCCAAACCGTCGCATCGATCCTGTCGCCGTTCTGCCCTAGATTTTCCAGCCGACGCTGGTCTTCGTCGGTCAAGACCTGCCCCTCCAGCGGGGACAAGTGGCGGACGTCGTCGGCGCCGATGCCGATCATCTCGCCAACACGCTTGCCATAGTCGTCGTGCACAAGCAGGAAGTGCCAGATCATGCGCTCCTGAACATCACGCTCGCACTCCCCGAGCAGCGTGCCCATGTTGTGCACCAGGTCGTCGCGCTCCCAGTCCATCATCGTGCAATAGCGGCCGCGTGCCTGCACGTAATCGTTGCGGCGCTCGATGACGCTGCGCGTCAGGCGTCCGTGCACTTCAGGCTGATTGTTGGGCATATCGCGCCGCGCCTCGTGCAGGCCATCGTGGATGGACGGCTCGAAGTTCACGTGCGGGTTCTGCCCCGGCGCCAGGTCCCGGCCGAACGACATCTGGCCGCCATTGAAGTTGGTCGCCACTCGGGCGTTCTTCGGCTGGTTCACCGGCAGCTGCAGGTAGTTGGTGCCCACCCGATAGCGCTGCGTGTCAGAGTAGGAGAAGGTCCGCCCGACCAGCATCTTGTCGTCGGAGAAATCCAGCCCGTCCACCAGCACGCCGGTGCCCATGGCGATCTGCTCGTTCTCGTTGAAATGGTCGGCGACGTTGCGGTTGAGGGTCATGACGCCGAGATGGCGCAGCGGGAAGTCTTTTTCCGGCCAGATCTTCGTATCGTCCAGCGGGTCCCACTCGAGTTCAGGATGGTCGTGATCCTCCATGATCTGGACGAACATGTCCCACTGCGGGTGCTCGCCGCGCTCGATGGCCTCGTAGAGATCCTTGGAGGCGGAGCCGAGATCCTGTGCCTGCACCTTCGCCGCCTCGTCCGCCGTGAGGCTGGCGATGCCGCAGCGCGGGTGGAAGTGGTATTTCACCAGCACCGTGTCCCCATCGGCGTTCACCATCTTGTAGGTGTTGACCCCGAAGCCCTCCATGTGCCGATAGCTGGCGGGAATGCCGCGCGGGCTGAACAGATGCGTCAGCATGTGCATGGATTCCGGCGTCTGGCTCATGAAATCGAAGATGCGGTTGGGTTCCTGACGGAAGGTCACCGGATCCGGCTTCAACGAATGGATGACGTCTGGGAACTTGATGGCGTCCCGGATGAAGAAGATGGCGAGGTTGTTCCCGACCAGGTCCCAGTTGCCGTCTTCGGTGTAGAACTTCACCGCGAAACCGCGCGGATCGCGTGCGACCTCGGAGGAGTCGCGGCCGCCGATCACCGTCGAGAAGCGGATCGCCAGCGGCGTCTTCTTGCCGGCCTGCTGGAACAGCTTTGCCCGGGTGTACTTGGACGCCGGCTCGTCGCCGATCTTTCCCGTCGCCTCGAACTCGCCATAACAGACGAAGCCGCGGGCATGGACGACGCGCTCCGGGATGCGCTCCCGGTCGAAATGGGTGATCTTTTCGAGGAAGTGGTAGTTTTCCAGCGTCGCCGGCCCGCGGCTCCCCACCGTGCGCTGGGACTGGTTATTGGCGATCGGGTGCCCCTGCCGGTTGGTCAGTGACTTGTCGTTCTCGTCCATGTCTTTCTCCTAAGCTGGGCCTGCCGGCGAACCGACCGTCGTCATAGGTCCCGATTGGGGACCAGCCGCCCGCATCCGAGGGATTTTGTGGGTGAGGAATGCATCGGATAGGGGATTCTTTCCCGACGGGTCGGGAAAAGACCTGGGGCAGCCCGAACCAATTACGACGCCCGACGCCGCGCCGCAACCGCCTGCTGGTGCGCAAAGCTAACCGGCAAGCGCCGAATAGACCGTATTGCTTTCGCCGGCTCGGCCGGACAGGCCGGCAAAGCTTACAGTTTCCGCCTGCACCTCGCGGAAGTCCCTCTCGAGACGTGTGATGAACTCGGGGTCGGGCGGGTCGTTCGACCAGAGAGCGAACACGCCGTGCGGACGGAGCCGCCGGCGCGTCCTCGCCAATCCCTCCGGTGCGTAGAACGTCGCATGGTCTGGGTGCAGCAGCTTGGTGGGGGAGTGATCGATGTCGAGAAGGATCGCATCAACCTGGTGCCCGGGCCGGCGGGGATCGAAGCCCGCTTCGGACATGGCGAGCGTGAAGAAATCGCCGTGGACGAAGCTGCAGCGGGGGTCGGCTGCAAGGTCCTTTCCGAGCGGCAACAGCCCCGTCCGGTGCCAGTCGATGACTTCCGCCATAGTGTCGACAACTTGCAGCGAGCGCACTCCCTCATGTTCGAGCACCGCCTTGGCGGTATAGCCGAGGCCAAGGCCGCCGACCACCACGTCAAGCGGGCCATCCGCACAGCGGCCGAGGCCGATTTTCGCCAGTGCGATCTCCGCCGCGGTAAAGCGGCTGGACATCAGGTACTCGTCGCCGAGGATGATTTCGTAAATGTCGTCGCCGCCGGAGAGATCGCGGCGACGCCTGAGACTCAAAGCGCCGAGCGGCGTCACCCGATAGTCGAGCTCCTCGAACATCCTGCTCACTGGACACCTCCGAATCCGCGTCTTTTCCGGCTACTCCGCCAGATCGGCGAGGTCCCGATAAAGGGCGAGGCATTCGGGATTGGCAAGGGCGGTGTCATTGCCGATGGCGCGACCGTGGATGGTGTCGCGCACCGCTATTTCGGAAATCTTTCCCGATCTGGTCCGGGGAATTTCGGCCACAGCAATGATGCGGGCGGGGACATGTCGCGGCGTGGCGCCGGCGCGAACGCGGCTGCGGATGGTCTGTCTCAGGGTGTCGCTCATTCCCACCCCATCCCGCAGCCGCACGAACAGCACCACCCGCTGGTCGCCCTGCCAGTCCTGGCCGACCGCCACCGCCTCGAGCACCTCCGGCACCGTCTCCACCTGCCGGTAGATCTCCGCCGTCCCGATCCGCACTCCGCCCGGATTGAGGGTCGTGTCGGAGCGTCCGTGGATGACGTAACCGCCCGACGGGCGCTTCTCCGCGTAGTCGCCATGCGCCCAGACGCCGGGGAAGCGGTCGAAATAGGCGGCTTGATAGCGGCTGCCGTCGTCGTCGTTCCAGAACCCGACCGGCATGGAGGGGTGGGCATTGCGGCAGACCAATTCCCCCGCAACGCCTTCGATAGGCGTGCCATCCGGCGCCAGCACGGCAACATCCATGCCCAGCAACGCCCCCTGCAGTTCGCCCCGCCGAACGGGCAGGGTCGGCACGCCGCCGAGGAAGCAGGCGCAGATGTCGGTACCGCCGGAGATCGAGGCAAGGTGCAGGTCGGACTTCCAGTCCCTGTACACGTGGTCGAAGCTCTCTGGAAGCAGCGGCGAACCGGTGGAGAGGATCGCCTTGAGGCTGGCCAGGGAATGCGAACGGCGCGGCTGCAGCCCGTTCTTATGGCAGGCATCGAGGTACTTCGCCGAGGTGCCAAAGATGGCGATCGTCTCCTGGTCGATAAGGTCCGGCATGCGGTTGGCGTCGGGATAGGCGGGGTTGCCGTCATAGGTCACGATCGTCGCGCCCGAGGCGAGGCCGGTGACCAGCCAGTTCCACATCATCCAGCCGCAGGTGGTGTAGTAGAACAGCCGCTCGCCCGGCTGCAGATCGCAATGCAGCTGGTGCTCCTTCATGTGCTGGAGCAGCAGCCGGCCAGCCCCGTGGACGATGCATTTTGGCTTTCCGGTGGTGCCCGAGGAGAACAGGATCGCGAGCGGCGCGTCGAAAGGCTGCCGCAGGAAATCGATCGGGGCCGGCGTGAAGGGGCGCAGCCACTGCTCGAGCGTCACCGCATCCCGGATGTAGCCGGCGTCATCCGCTGGCCTGCCGAGCAGGATGATCTTGCCGACGCTGGCCGCTTCGGCGACGGCATTGATGCTGGCCGTCACCTCGATGGATTTGCCGGCATAGCCGTAGCCCGGCACCGCCACCAGCAGCTTCGGCTCAATCTGGCTGAGCCGGTCGCTGGCGCCGGCCGGACCGAAGTCGGGGGAGCAGGAGGCCCAGACGGCGCCCACCGCCGCACAGGCGAGGTAGAGGGCGACGGCTTCGAGGTCGTTGGTAACAATGGCGGCGACGCGGTCGCCGGGCACGATGCCCTCGGCAGCCAGCGCCTGCGTGCAGCGCGACACGAGGTCGTAGAGCTGCTGGCGGCTGACTTCGCGCCGGGTGCCGTCGTCACGATGGGCGGTGACGGCAGGGCGTTCGTCAGGCTCGCGCAGGAGGTTCTCGGCGTAGTTCAGCCGGGCATCGGGAAAGAACCGGGTTTCCCGCAGGTCGGCGTCCAACTTCACGCTGCGGCTGCCCTTGTCCCCAATTGTCCCGAGCTGGTCCCATAGCCGGTCGTAGAACAGTTCCGGCTCGCGAATGGACCAGTCGAGAAGTCCGGCATAGTCGCTCCCGGCGAACCCCTGCTGTTCGGCAAACCTTGCCAGCGCGGTGGCGGCGACCCGCTGCGGGGCCGGTTGCCACACGACTTTGCCGATAGTCGCCTCAGACATTCTCCACCGCCATTGCTATTCCCATTCCACCGCCAATACAGAGCGTCGCAACGCCCCGTCGCGCCTGCCGCCGCCGCATCTCGTGCAGCAGCGTCACCATTACTCGCCCGCCGGAAGCGCCGATGGGATGCCCGAGGGCGATCGCCCCGCCATTGACGTTCACCCGCTCGGGGTCCAGCCCCAGTTCGCCGGTAACCGCCAGACTTTGGGCCGCGAAGGCCTCGTTGAGCTCCCAGAGATCGATGTCGCCGGTGCGCCAGCCGGCCCGTTCCAACGCCCGCCGGCTCGCCGGGATCGGGCCCAGCCCCATCACCTGCGGATCAACCCCGGCATGGGCCCACGCGGCGATCCGTGCCAGCGGCACACAGCCGCGCCGTTCGGCTTCAGCCTCGCTCATCAGCACCAGTGCCGCCGCACCATCGTTGATCCCTGAGGAATTGCCGGCGGTGACGCTGCCATCGTCCATGAAGGCCGGACGCAGGGCCGCCATCGCCTCGGCACTGGCGTCGTGGCGGATGTGTTCGTCCGTTTCGACCAGGACCTTGCCGCGGCGCCCCTGAATCTCGACCGGCGCGATCTCGTCGGCGAACCGACCCGACGCTGACGCGGCTGCCGCCCTTTGCTGCGACTGCAGCGCGAAGGCGTCCTGCGCCGCGCGCCCGATCTGGTGAGCCCGTGCGACGTTCTCGGCGGTGGACCCCATGGGGTAGCCGTAGAAGGCGTCCGACAGCCCGTCGCTCATCACCGTGTCCCGGAGCGTAAGGTCGCCCAGCTTCCGGCCCTGGCGGAGGGCCGCCACATGCGGCGCATTGCTCATGCTTTCCTGGCCGCCGGCGACGACGATGCCGGCGCAGCCCGTCTGGATCTGCTGCAGCGCCAGGGCGACGGCGCGGAGCCCCGACCCGCAGACCTGGTTCACCAGTGCCGCCGGGGCGGCGTCCGGCAGCCCCGCCAGCCGGGCGGCCTGCCGCGCCGGGTTCATCCCCTGGCCAGCCGTCAGGACCTGCCCGAGGATGACTTCGTCGACCTCGACCGGATCCACCCCGGAATCCGCCAGCACTGCCCGCATGGCGACGGCTCCGAGCTGGTGGCCCGTCAGGGGCGCCAGAGTCCCGTTCAGGCTACCGATCGGCGTGCGCCGCGCCGCAACGATGACCACGGCTGGGTGGTGACTGCTGAGGTCCATGGTCGTTCCTTTTCTGAACTCATTTGCTGCACGGCCGCCCTCGGGGGAGACTGTCGCGCCTTAAGAAACCTGCGGCCGCCGCTCGGCCGGCGGTCGCGAGACGCGTCGCACACACCAGCCGTCATCTGGAGCTCGACCGCCGGCACGAGGCGTCCCGAGACCGTGCCATCCGCAGGAGTAGAGAGAAAGCCGCAAGGCAACCCGTTTCAACTCCCGAAATGCCCAAGTGCCGCGCCAGTCCCGTCCCCTGCAGACCCGCGCGGTCAGGGGCGATGGCTGCTGCAGGGGGTCATCTCGCCTTGTTCCAGCGGCCGATGACGCCGACGATGCCCTCGCGGAACAGCAGCACGCTGATCACGAAGATTACCCCCTGCAGCACCGTCACCCAGGCGCCGAAGCCTGCGAAATAGTTCTGCATGGTGACGATTACCGCGGCGCCGACGAAGGGGCCGAAGATCGTGCCCATGCCGCCGATCAGCGTCATCAGCACCACCTCCCCTGACATCGTCCAGTAGACGTCGGTCAGCGAGGCGAGCTGGAACACCAGAGCCTTGGTGGCTCCCGCAAGACCAGCCAGCGTTGCCGACATCACGAACACCGCGAGCTTGTAGCGGTTGACCTTGTAGCCGAGCGAGATCGAGCGCGGCTCGTTGTCCCTGATCGCCTTCAGCACCTGCCCGAACGGCGAGTAGATGATGCGGTATATCAGCAGCAGCCCCCCGAAAACGATGGCCAGCACGACGAAATAGAGGGTGAAGTCGGAGCTGAGGTCGATGAGGCCCAAGAGCCGGCCGCGCGGCACCGCCTGGATGCCGTCCTCACCGCCGGTAAAGGGCGCCTGCAGCGCAAAGAAGAACACCATCTGCGCAAAGGCCAGCGTCACCATGGCGAAATAGATGCCTTGGCGCCGGATCGCCAGCGCCCCAATGCCAAGGCCCAGCACCGCCGCCGCGCCGGTCCCGAGCAGGATGGCGAGCTCGGGAGTCAGCCCCCAGACCTTGGCGGCATGGGCGGCGACGTAGCTGGCCGACCCGAAGAAGGCGGCGTGGCCGAAGGACAGCAATCCCCCGAAACCCAGCAGCAGGTTCAGTGCCGAGGCGAACAGCGCAAAGCACAGCACCTTCATCAGGAACACCGGGTAGAGCACGAAGGGCGCGACCAGCAGGGCCGCGAACAGCACGATGAAGATCACCATGTGGTGGCGCGGTGTGCCGACCGGCAACGTCGTGCCGGCAGTCCGACTTGCGTTGTCAAGCTGCGCCGTCATCAGGCGGTCCTTCCAAACAGGCCGGCCGGCTTGATCAGCAGCACGATGGCCATGATCACGAAGATCACCACCGCCGAGCCCTCGGGGTAGAAGACCCGCGTCAGTCCCTCGACGATGCCGAGCCCGAAGCCGGTGAGGATTGCGCCGAGGATCGAGCCCATGCCGCCGATCACCACCACGGCAAAGACCACGATGATGAGATCGGCACCCATGTTCGGGTTGACCGAATAGATCGGCGCCGCGAGCACGCCGGCCAGCGCTGCGAGGCCGACGCCGAAACCGTAGGTGAGGGTGATCATGCGCGGCACGTTGATGCCGAAAGCGCCGACCAGCGTCGGGTTCTCGGTGGCGGCGCGCAGATAGGCGCCGAGCCGCGTCTTCTCGATGGCGAACCAGGTTGAAAAACAGACGATGACGGAAGCCACCACCACCCAGCCGCGATAGTTGGGCAGGAACATGAAGCCGAGGTTCTGGCCGCCCGCGAGCTCCGCCGGAATGCTGTAGGGTAGGCCCGAGACCCCGTACTGATTGCGGAACAGCCCCTGGATGATCAGAGCCAGACCGAAGGTCAGCAGCAGCCCGTAGAGATGGTCGAGGTGATAGAGGCGCGAGATCATCAGCCGCTCGATGACGACGCCGGTGGCGCCGACCACCAGCGGCACGAGAACCAGGGCCCACCAGTAGTTGATGCCGAAATAGGTGAGCAGCATCCAGGCGACGAAGGCGCCCATCATGTACTGCGCGCCATGGGCGAAGTTGATGATGTTGAGCAGGCCGAAGATGACCGCGAGCCCGAGGCTCAGCAAGGCATAGAAGGAGCCGTTGATCAGGCCGAGCAACAGCTGCCCGAACAGGGCCTGCGGCGGAATTCCCAAGAGCTCGAACATCGCTGTCATCCGGAAGTGAGGGCGGCGCGCCGGTGGGGCCGGCGCGCCATGGCGTGTCCTACTGGACCAGTTCGCAGGCGCTCTCTTCGAGCGGGATCGCGGCCTGTTCAGCGGGGATGGTTGCGAGCAGCTCGTAGTAGTCCCATTCCCCGGTTGACTCGGACGGCGACTTTACCTCGAACAGGTACATGTCGTGCATGTGCCGTCCGTCGGCCCGCACCGAGCCCTCACCGAACACCGTATCCTCGGTGGGGTTGGCCTTCATCCACTCGACCACGGCTGCGGTTTCCTTGCTGCCGGTGGCTTCGACAGCCTTGAGGTAGTGCAGGACCGCCGAATAGACGCCCGCATGGACCATGGTCGGCTTGGCGCCGCCCATCTGTTCGGAATAGCGGTCCGACCAGGCGCGCGTCTCGTCGTTGAGATCCCAGTAGAAGGCTTCGGTGAGCACCAGACCCTGGGCCGTCTCCAGCCCCAGTGCATGTACGTCGGTGATGAAGATCAGCAGCCCGGCCAGCGCCTGGCCCGCCTGGGTGATGCCGAACTCGGAGGCCTGCTTGATGGCGTTGACGGTGTCGCCGCCGGCATTGGCGAGCCCGATCACGTCGGCCCCCGACGCCTGCGCCTGCAGCAGGAAGGACGAGAAGTCGGTGCCGGGAAAGGGGTGGCGCACGCTGCCAAGGACCTCGCCGCCGGACTCCTGTACCACCTTCGTGGTGTTCTCCTCCAGCGAGTGACCGAAGGCGTAGTCGGCGGTGAGGAAGAACCACTTGTCGTGGCCTGCCTCGACCATGGCCGAGCCGGTACCCGTGGCCAAGGCGTAGGTGTCGTAGGTCCAGTGAAGGGTTGCCGGCGCACAGGCGGCGCCGGTGAGTTCGGTGGTGGCAGCGCCGGAGACGAGGAAGAGCTTGTCCTTTTCGCGGCTGATCTCGTTGACCGCGAGAGCGGCGGAGGAGGTGGGGACGTCGGCGATGACGTCGACGTTCTCCTCGTCATACCATTGCCGGGCGATGTTTGAGGCAACGTCGGGCTTGTTCTGGTGATCAGCCGAGATGATCTCGACGTTGATGCCCTTGGCCTCGGCATCGAAGTCCTCGGCCGCCATGCGCGCCGCGACCACCGAGCCTTCGCCCGAAAGATCGGCATAGACGCCCGAGCGGTCGTTGAGGACGCCGATCTTGACGTCGACGGCGAACGCCGGCGTCGCCAGCAATACGGCCGCAGCCGTTGCCAGCAATGTGCCATTCAGTTTCATGGTCTCTCTCCCTTTCTTTGCCCTTTGCGGGCGGTTGCGTCACACCCCGAGATAGGCGTGCAGCTTTTCTGTGTTCGCCTCGAGCTCGGCGTTGGGAATCATGTCGATGACCTTGCCCTGCTCGACGACGTAGTGCCGGTCCGCGACCGAGGCCGCGAAGCGGAAGTTCTGCTCGACCAGCACGATGGTGAAGCCGCGCTGCTTGAGCTGCTGCAGCGTGCGGCCGATTTGCTGCACGATGACGGGCGCCAGACCCTCGGTCGGCTCGTCGAGCAGCAGGAATTTTGCGCCGGTCCGCAGGATGCGGGCGATCGCCAGCATCTGCTGCTCGCCGCCCGAGAGCTTGCTCCCCTGGCTGCCGAGCCGCTCCTCGAGATTTGGGAACATCTCCAGCACCGCTGCGCGGCTGATTCCGCCGTCGCGGATCGTCGGCGGCAGCATCAGGTTCTCGTCCACCGAGAGGCTGGCGAAGATGCCGCGTTCCTCGGGAACATAGCCAATGCCGGCGCGCGCGATAGTCCGCGGCGGCAGGCCCAGCAGTTCGCGGCCGTCGAAGCGGACCGAGCCTTTGCGCTTCGGCAGGATGCCCATGATCGCCTTCAGCGTCGTCGTCTTGCCGGCGCCGTTGCGCCCGAGCAGGGTGACAACCTCGCCGGGGCGCACGTCGAAGGTGACGCCGTGCAGGACATGGCTCTCGTCGTACCAGCCGTGCAGCTCCTCGACCGCGAGCAGGGCGGCCGGATCGGACATGGTGCGGGCGGCGGCCTCACTCATGGCCGGCTCCGATATAGGCTTCCACCACGCGCGGATCCTTTGCGACACTCTCATAGTCGCCTTCAGCCAGCACCTGGCCCCGTGCCAGCACCGTGATGCGGTCCGAGAGATCGGCAACCACCGAGAGATTGTGCTCGACCATGAGAATGGTGCGGTCGGCGGAGATGCGGCGGATCAGCTGCGAGATGCGGACCACGTCCTCCTGGCCCATGCCCGCCATCGGCTCATCCAGCAGCAGCATCTCCGGATCGAGCGCCAGCGTCGTTGCGATCTCCAGCGCCCGCTTGCGGCCGTAGGGCAACTCGCCTGCCAGCCCATGGGCGAATTCCGTCAGCCCCACCTGCTCGATGCGCTCCAGCGCCTCCTCGTCATAGCGATGCAGCGCCTTCTCGGAGCGCCAGAAATCGAAGCTTTCGCCCCGCCGCCGCTGCAGCGAGATGCGCACGTTCTCGAGCACCGTCAGCCGCGGGAACACCGCCGAGATCTGGAAGGAGCGCACGAGGCCCAGCCGCGCGATGTCGGCCGCCGGCAGGCGCGTGATGTCGCGACCCTTGAACAGGATGCTGCCGGAGCTCGGCTGCAGGAACTTGGTCAAAAGGTTGAAGCAGGTGGTCTTGCCGGCGCCGTTGGGGCCGATGAGGGCGTGGATAGAGCCGCGGCGGACCTCGAGATCGACGTCGCCCACGGCCGTGAAGCCGCCGAACCTTTTGGTCAGCTTCTGGGCCGAAAGGATGATGTCGCTCCGGGCATCCGTCATCGCGCCGTCCAGCCTCCGTCGATGGAGATGGCGGAGCCGGTGATAGAACGGGCGAGGTCGCCGCAGAGATAGGCGGCGAGTTCGGCGATCTCCTCGGGCTGTACGAACTGCCGGGTGGGTTGCGGCGCGAGCAGGATGTTGCGGATCACCTCCGCCTCCGCAAGCCCGTGTACCTTGGCCTGGTCCGCCACCTGCTTGGCGACCAGCGGCGTCCACACATAGCCGGGGCAGATGGCGTTGACGGTGATGCCCTTCTCGGCGGTCTCCAGCGCCACCGCCTTGGTCAGCCCGACCACCCCGTGCTTGGTGGCGACATAGGCGGACTTGAACGGCGAGGCGCGTAGCCCGTGCGCCGAGGCGATGTTGATGATCCGCCCCCAGCCGCGGCCGATCATTTCGGGCAGCGCCGCGCGGATGGTGTGAAAGGCGGAATCGAGGCTGACGGCAAGCACGCGGTCCCAGTCCGCAGCCGGCAGGTCCTCGACCGGGGCCACCTTCTGGATACCCGCATTGTTCACGAGGACGTCGAGCCGGCCAAAACCTGCCGTCACCTCCCCGACGAGGTCGTAGCTTAGCGCCGGGTCGGCGAGGTCGGCGCGGAAATAGCGCACGTGGGCGCCGTCAGCGGCGGCGGCCACTTCGTCCAGCGCCTCCGTGACGGCGCTCTCGGGCTCGAAGCTGTTGACGGCCACGGCATAGCCGGCGGCTGCCAGTCTCCTCGCGATCGAAAGGCCGATGCCGCTCGTCGAACCGGTGACGAGTGCCACGCGCTGGTCGCTGTTCAAATACCGCTCCACCCTGCAGCGGACCTTGTCCCGGTCCGGTCTTCTTTCCTTTCACCCCTTCAAGTTCCGTGCCAGCGCTGAAACCGGGGCTTCAGCAGGCTTCGGACATACATCCTCGCGGCTGACTGTCCGGAATTCCGGACAAAATCCAGCCGGTCGGACTCTCAGACGGCGATGTTGTGGCGTCGAAGCTTCTCGTAGAACTGCGAGCGCGAGACGCCCAGCCGCTGCGCCGCCGCCGACTTCTGGCCGTTGCTTTCATCGAGCGCCGCGACAATCGCCTCGCGCTCGGCATCGGCGAGGGTGGCCGCGAGGTCGCCGCCTTGCGGCTCCGCGGGACGGGGCCGCGCCGCGCCTGGCGGCAGCGCTCGACGGATGGACTCGGCATCGAGCACTTCGGTCGCGGCCATCGCCGCCGCCCGCTCCAGCACGTTGCGCAGCTCGCGGACGTTGCCCGGCCAGTCGTAGCGCTGCAGCAAGGCGGTGGCTTCCGGCAGGATCACCCATCCGGGCTGGTCGCTGGCGCGCATCGTCTGCTCGAGCAGAGTTTCGCAGAGGATCGGGATATCGTCGCGGCGCTCGCGCAGCGGCGGGATCTGGACCGTCAGCACCGCCACCCGGTAGTAGAGGTCGGGCCGGAAGCTTTTGTCGGCAATGCGGGCTTCGAGATCCTGCGAGGTCGCTGCGATGATGCGCACGTCGATCTTCTTGACCGTGTTGGAGCCGAGGGCCTCGATCTCTCCCTCCTGCAGGACGCGGAGGAACTTGGCCTGGATGCCGAGGGGCATGTCCCCGATCTCGTCAAGGAACAGCGTGCCGCCATGCGCCAGCTCGAACTTGCCCTTGCGCGCCTTGCGGTCGGCGCCGGTGAAGGCACCGGGTGCGACGCCGAAGAACTCCGATTCCAGCAGCGCCTCGGGCACGGCCGCCATATTCACGGCGACGAAGGGCCCCTCCGCCCGGTCCGATTGCTGGTGGATGGCGTGCGCCAGCAGCTCCTTGCCGGTGCCGGTTTCGCCAAGGATCAGCGCGGCTCCGTCCCGCAGCGCGAAGCGCCGTACCTGCGCCTTGAGATCCCGCACCGCATCCGAAACTCCGACGAAGGTGGCGAGCGAGTATTTCGCCTGCCGCTCGCGCGTCAGCGCTGCCTGCGCCCGGGTCAGCTGCTTCTGGAGGCTTTCGAACTTGTCGAGGATCGGCTGCAGGTAGTCGACATTGTCATAGAAGACGAAGCCGATGGCGCCTTCGACCTTGCCCTGCGCGTCCTTGAGCGGGATGCGACAGACCACGAACTGCCGGTCGTCGAACTTCATGATGTCGAGCAGGATCGGGCGCCCCGTCTCCACCACCCGGCGCAGCAGCGAATGCGGAATCACCTCCTCGACGGGCAGCCCGATCGGGTCGAAGTCCGGCGGCAGCTTCAGCAATTCGCGGTAGCGCTCGTCGATCCAGGTGATGCGCGTCTTCCCGTCGACGACGATGGCACCCTCGGAAAAGTCGCGGAGCAGGCTGAAGGCGTTCACCGACTGCTCCAGCCCCGGCGGCCGGCCGGCGGTCGCGGGCTCCGCTCGACGATCCTCATCCATCTCTGATATCCCTCTGAAGCGCGCGGTCCGGAGCTTATCCCCCGCGGCAGGCTGCCTGCAACGGCACGCGGCGGCGCCCAGCATACCACGCCGCCGGGCGGAGGGGACACCAGGATCCTTCCATGGGATCGGCGGCGGCCGTGCCCTGACCGCGTTCAGCCCTTTACCGCACCCGCAGTCAGGCCGGCGACGATCTGGCGGTTGAAGAACAGGTAGACGATCAGCGGCGGGATAGTAATAAGCAGGATGTTGGTGAACAGCAGGTTGTACTGCGTGTTGAACTGGCTCTGGAAGTTGTAGAGCGTCAGCTGCACTGTCACGTTCTCGCGCCCGGGCAGGTAGTAGAGCGGGTTGGTGAAGTCGTTGAAGATCGCCACCGACTGCACGACGACGACCGTCACCACTACTGGCCTGAGCAGCGGCAGCATGATCTGGAAGAACACCCGCAGCGGGCTGGCGCCATCCATGATCGCCGCCTCGTCGAGCTCCCGCGGAATGGTGGCAAAGAACGCCTGGAACAGCAGCACGGTGAAGGAAAGGCCGTAGGCGAGCTGGATCAGTATCATGCCGTGCAGCGTCTTGAAGATACCGAGTTCCTGCATCACCCAAATCGTCGGTACGACCGCGGGCGGCACGATCAGTCCGGCGAGGACGCAGAAATTGACAACAGGCGTCCAGATCGAGGGCCGGCGCTGCGCCACGTAGCCGACCATGGCTCCGCAGATCACCAGCAGCGTGACGCTGGCGACGGTGATGATGGTGGAGTTGATGAAGGCCGTCACTACCATGTAGTCGCGGGTCTGGATCACCGCGACGAGGTTGTCCCAGAGGTGCACGCCGTTCTCCGGCAGCGAGAAGTCGCGCTGCGAGGAGCCGCGCCGGTCCTTGATGGCGGTGAGGACGATGAAGATGAAGGGAACGATGAACACGAAGAAGGAGACGACGATGGCGGCGCCGCCGGTCCAGTATCTGCGGGCGCGGCTCATAGCTCGATCTTCCGGCGGTTGAGCAGCCAACTCAGCGGCACGATGATGGCCGAGACCACGACGATCAGCACCACGTTGCCGGCGGTCGAGAGGCCGTAGAAGCCGGCCTGGTACTGCTTGTAAATGACGGAGGCGACGACGTCGGAGGTGAAGCCGGGGCCGCCCCGGGTCATAGCCCAGATGAGGTCGAAGGACCTGAGGCCGCCGATCAGCGACAGGATGACGACGGTGACCGTCGCCGGCTTCACGAGCGGCAGGGTGATGTTCCAGAAGTTCTGCCAGCTGGTGGCGCCGTCGATCGTTGAGGCCTCGTAGAAGTCGCGCGGGATCGAGGCGATGCCGGCCATGTAGATGACGGTGGCGAGCCCCACGCCCTTCCAGACGTCGACGAGGGCCACCGACAGCAGGGCGAAGCGCGGGTCGGTCAGCCAGCCCGGTCCCTTGATGCCGAACAGCGCCAGTGTCTCGTTGATCACTCCTTGCGTTGGGTGCATCAGCACGGTGAAGGCGATGCCGACACCGATCGTCGAGACCAGCGTCGGAAAGAAGATCACCGAGCGCAGATAGCCGCGGGCGAAGATGTCGGAGGTCAGCAGCACCGCGGCGAGGAGCCCGAGCACCACCTTGAGGCCCGAGGTGACGAAGCCGTAGATGAAGGTGTTGATGAGACCCTGGAACAGGAAGGGCTCGCGGAAGAACTGGATGAAGTTCTCGAGGCCGATGAACTCGTAGTCGAACAGCGTCCAGCGGGTCAGCGAGAAGAACAGCGAGGCGCCGGTCGGGAACAGGAAGAGCACGGCGAAGACGATGGCGGCCGGCAGGTAGAACCAGGTGGGGTAGGGCGAGGCCCGCCGGTCCCGCCGCTCGTAGACTTCTCGAATGGCGGTCTCGTCTGCCGCTGCCAGTGCCATGCGGTCGTCCTCCTCAACAACCTTGCCCGGCTGCCTTGCAGCAGCCGGGCGTGGGACGTCTAGGTCGTCACAGCGGCTACCAGCCTTCGATGCCCAGCTGCTGGGCCTGCTTGCGGACGTCCTCGTCATAGAGTGCGGCGCCGTCGGCGGGGCTGCGAATGCCGGATCCGACCTCGACGGTGATCTGCTCGAGCGCCGGTCCCTTGATCGGCGACACGAACTCGAGCGCCGGGGCGGTGGTGCCCTGCTGGTCGAAGTACTGCTGCAGGTCGGCGACCGCCGGCGGCACGTCGTCGGGCAGCGCGCATCCCTGGACTAGGAAGGGGCCGGCAGCGCCCACTGTGTCGATGTGAACCTCGCAGGCTTCCGGCGAGACGAGGAAGGCGATGAGCTTCTTGGCGGCCTCGAGCTGATCGGTGTTCTGCGGAATGTAGAGGCCATTCGGCATCCAGGTGGTCAGCCCGTTGACCGAAGCGTCGTCCCCTGGGATGGCAAAGAAGCCAACATCTTCCAGGTGATCAGGTTCGAGCTGCTGGATGTTGGACACGGCAAAGCTCAGCATCGGATAGTGGGCACCCTCGCCGGTTGCGACCTTCACCACACCCTCCTCGAAGGTTGCGGCGGCGAAGTCCTCGTTGAGATAGCCGGCCTCGAAGATCTCGGCCTGCCGCTCGAAGCCCTTCATGGCTGCAGGCGTCGAGGCGTACTTGGCCTTGTTTGCCGTGTAGTCCTCGGCAAAGTTTGGTACCTCGGCCTGCACGTTGAAGAAGTCGCCGAGCACGAACAGCTGGCTGGTCCAGGTGGTGCCGAAAGTCTGGATCACCGGATCGTAGCCTGCCTCCTTGATGGCTTTGTTGTTCGCCATGAACTCCGACCAGCTCTTCGGAACCGACAGTCCCAGCTCCTCATAGATCGGTATGTTGTAGAGGATGCCGCCGCCCATGGCAGTGCCGTGCGGCGCCCCACGAATGGTGCCATCCGGTGCGGTGACCACCTGCTTGAAGCTGTCGAGGACGTTGGCCTGCCAAGGCTCGTTGGTCAGGTCGACGAGGTTCTGCACCGGGTTGAGGGCCTGGAACAGCGAACCGGCGTTGTAGGAGAAGACATCTGCCATCTCGCCGGTCGCCAGCATGGTCTTCACCAGATTGTCGCCCTCGCCGCCGCCCGGGCGGGTCTCCAGCTGCACGTCGATGTCGGGATTGGCCGCTTCGAAGGCGGCCACATGAGCCTCGGCGACCGCTACGGTGTCCGTCGAGTTGTCGACGAGGTAAGTAATGGACGTCTGCTGCGCCATCGCCACCCCTCCAAGGGTGAGGGCGATCAGAAGGCCGGCCGAAGAGCCGATTAGTCCCGGCCGCATCATGCGGTAGTTCATTTGTTTATCTCCTCCCTTTCATGCTGGGGCGCGTTCCGCACCTCCGGCATGTGACGCCTTGCGGCGTCGCCGTTACCTGCTGATCCGGAACGTTACCTTGCGCGTTCCGGGCGCGAGCAGGGAGCGCGCTTTCTCGTCGCCGCCGGACGCTGCCAGCGCTTCGCCATCGACGGCGATCTCGGTGTATTGCGGCGCCAGAAGCAGCGTACCCTTCGCCCCCTCCGGGACCGTTATATCGTACGTCACCCTGTCCCCCTCGACCGTCCAGGCGGCTTCGATGCGGCCTGCGGCGGAGTCATGACGCGCGGCGACCGGTGAGAGAGCGGGGATGATCGTCGGCTCGAACAGGATATGCTTGAAGGCGGGCTGCTCCGGATCCGGCCGGAAGCCGGCGACGCTTTCGAACAGCCACTGGCAGACGGCGCCGTAGGCATAGTGGTTGTAGGAATTCATCTGCGGGTCGAAGGCCTTGCCGTCCTCGCCGATGGCGTCCCAACGTTCCCAGATGGTCGTCGCGCCCGTCTTGACCTGATAGAGCCACCCCGGGATACGCTCCTGCAGGAAGACTGCTGCAGCGAGTTCCGGGTCTCCGATCTTCGTCAGCGCCGGCAGCAGCGCGGGCGTTCCGATGAAGCCGGTGCCGATGCGATTCTCCGACCAGGCGATGCGCGACCTGAAGTATTCGGCCGCGGCTGGCCGCAACTCGGCAGGGACCAGATCGTGCAGTAGGGCGAGGGCATAGGAGGTCTGGTCGTCATAGACCAGCCGCCCCGACGGCGTGACGAATTCCCGGGCGAAGGCCGCCTTGACGGTCGATGCCCGTTCTTCCATGCGGTTCGCGAGGGTGGCCTCGCCGACGAGCCGTGCGGCGCGGGCAGTCAGCACCGAGGAGATGTAGAGATAGATGGTCGCGGCAGCGTCGTCGCCGATGGTGCGGGCCGGCTTCTGCCGTGGCCATTTGCCGTCCACCGGCTGCAGCCAGTCGCCGAAGGTGAACCCGCGCCCGCCCCAGGGCTTGGCTGGCTGCACGATCGGCCCGTCGCTGATCGACCAGACGAAGTCGTTCCATTTCTCCATTGCCGGCAGCGCCTCTTCGACGATGCCCCGATCGCCGTAATGGTCGTAGAGCGTCAGCGGGATAATGCAGATGGCGTCGCCCCAGCCGGTGGAGCCGTAGAAACCGGGCAGAATGTCCTCATGGTTGCGCGTGGGGTCGGGAACGACATGCGGAATGGCGCCGTCGGGGCGCTGATCGGCCATCATGTCCCGAACGAACTTCACGAGCATTCCGTGACTGTCGTGCAGATAGCAGGCGGTGGCGGCGAAGACCTGGGCGTCGCCGGTCCAGCCGAGGCGCTCGTCGCGCTGCGGGCAGTCGGTCGGCACGTCGATGAAGTTCGAGCGCTGCGACCAGAGGGTGTTCTCCACGAGCCGGTTGACCAGCGGATTGGCCGAGGTGAACGTCGCCGTCTGCTTGATCGCCGAACTGACCGGAATCATCTCGATGGCAGTGATGCGCGCAGTGCCGTCGATGGCGACGCGGGCATAGCGGAAGCCGAAGAAGGTGAAAGTCGGCCGGTAGCTCTCCGGCCTACCTCCCTTGAGCACGTATTCGATGCGCGCTTCCGCCGAACGCATGCTCTCACGGTCGAACTGGCCGTTATGGTCGAGCACCTCGGCATGCTCGATCGTCACTTTGGCGCCTGCCTCGCCTTCGACGGTGAAGGCAGGGTAGCCGCCGGCGTTTTGCCCGAAGTCGTAGATGGTGCGGCCCTCGTCATCGACGAAGGACGACACCACCGGCAGCGCCGCCAGTTCGCGCACCCCGTTCACCTCGTGCGGGATCAGCGTTGTCTTGTCGAACTCCGCCAGCACCGCCGCGCCGTCGGTGGCGTCGCCGTTTTCGGCACGGGCATCATAGCTCTCGCCGAAATAGATGCCGGATTTGAGGATCGGCGTAAGGCCGCTCTGCCAGCCGGCGTCCGTCGCTACGATCAGCCCGCCCGCCCCGTCGCGGAGCTCCGCAATGGCGCCGATCTTGTCGCCCCAGGTGTTGATGATCTCGTTGCGCGGCCACATCATGCGCGAGCGGTACCACCCATCGCCGAGCCAGATGTCGAGAGTGTTCTCGCCAGCCTCCAGGAGGGCGGTCACGTCGTAGGTCTGGTAGCTGAGGCGGTCCCAGTAGCTGGTCCATCCCGGCGTCAACTGGTCCGCACCCACCCGCCTGCCGTTGATGAAGGCCCGGTAGAGGCCGAGCGCGCTGATGCGCAGCGTCTCGGCCCCGCCCGGGGAGGACAAGGTGAAGGTCTTGCGCAGGAACGGCGCCTGCGTGCCGACGCCCTGGTCGGAAAGCGGGCGCACCATCTGGGCCTCCCAGGCCACCGACCGCTCCGGGGCCGCTGCCCCCGCACTCGCCGCATCATGCACTGCGCTTCTCCCCGAACGCCGATGGCAGCAGCCAGTCGACCCCCCATTGCGTAGACCGTTCTACAGAATGGCCGCGGAGTCAACATGCCGGGGTGGGACACGCCCTTCACGGTTTGCTACAAGTCCGCGGATTGCACGGGGGACAGCACGCATGGCCAAGGCCAGGAACGGACGGGTGACCATCCGCGATGTGGCGGAGGATGCCGGCGTCTCTGTCGCCGCCGTCTCCAAGGTGCTGCGTGACGCCTACGGCGTCAGCGATGCGCTGCGGGCGCGGGTCAAGAGCTCGATGCACAGCCTCGGCTACCGACCGCACGCCGCCGCGCGGGGCATGCGTGGCCAGACCTACACGCTTGGCGTGCTGCTGCCGGACCTGCGCAACCCTTTCTTCGCCGACATCATGGCAGGCATCAATGACGCGCTGGAGCGTACCCAGTACCAGGCGATGCTGGGCGTCGGGCTGTCGGCGACGTCGCTCGAGCACGCATTGGTCGATGCCATGGTCGACCGGCAGATGGACGGGCTCATCCTGGTCGCGCCGCGCATGCAGCTTGCGGAGCTCGAGGCGATCGCGGCGACCATACCGACGGCGCTGATCGGCCTGCATCTGCCGGGGAGTTCGCTCTTCGACACCGTCAACGACGACGATCAACTGGGCGGCCGGCTGGTGGTGCGCCACCTGCAGGAGAACGGCTACCGCAACATCGCATACTTCTCGCTGGACCTGCCCTCACGAGGCCAGAGCGCCACTACGGTGCATCGGGAGCTGGGCTACCGGGCGGCGATGCAGGAGCTCGGGCTGGGCCGGCAGACGAGGGTGGTGGTGGCGCCGCAGACGGCACGCGAGATCCAGGTGGCCGCCCGTCACCTGCTGGAGTCGCGGCAGCGCCCGGAGGCCATCTTCTGCTGGACCGATTTCGTGGCGCTGGAAGTTCTGAGTGTAGCGCGCGAGCTGGGACTGGCAGTCCCGGGCGATCTCGCCGTCGTCGGCTACGACAACACCTCCTCTTGCGACCTGGCGCAGAACGCCTTGACCAGCATTGACCAGTCGGGCCAGGTCCTCGGCCTGCAGGCGGCGCGGCTGCTGACGGAGCGTATCAAGGGACGCGAAAGCGCCGAGCACTTCGTCGTCACGCCGCGGCTGGTCGCACGATCCAGCTCCGCAAGACGAGGCTAGCGGCGCCCAGCTGGATTGGATGTTATGACTCCATAGGAGAGGTACGATGAAGGAATGTAAGGTCGTTCGCGGTGGCGAGGGGTTCCGCGGCAAACAGGGGCTCGATTATTTCGCGGGCATATCGGCTGAGTCCGCCGCGTCCGAGGGCATCTGCATGCACCTCTTGGTGATGCCGCCGGGGGCGGAGGCACGGCCGCACTATCACGAAGCGCACGAGACGGCGATCTACATGCTCGAGGGCAGCACCTCGTTCCGGCACGGCCCCAAGCTCGAGCACCTGGACACGGTGGCCGAGGGAGACTTCGTCTACATCCCCGCCGGCGTACCCCACCAGCCGTTCAATCCAACCGACAAGGTGGCGCGGGCGTTGATCGCGCGCACCGATCCCAACGAGCAGGAAAGCGTGGTGCTGCTTCCTATGGCGCCATAGCAGGCAGCGTCGGAACTGCTCCGCCGCCGATGAGTTGGTCATCGCAACCCAACCAGCGGAGCAACCGATGAGCGACGAGAAGAAACTGGAAAAGCGGATCGACAACATGGATGGCGGCGGCCATCTCGGCGGCACCAAGTTCGGGCAGTCTCCCGGCCACACCGGGACCGGCACCGGCGCGAAGCCGCCCAAGGACGATGAGAAGCGCCGTGAGGACGAGGCGGCGAAGAGCGACCAGGACTAAGCCGCTAGGTCAGCTACCACCGCATCCAGCACTGGCCAGCCCTTTTCGGTCACCCGGATGTGGCCGTTGGGCAGGGCTTCGACGAAGCCGATTCGTTTCAGTTCGTCGATCTGGCGCTGAGTGATGGCGCGGCCGGAGAGCTGCGTGAAGCGGTGCGGATCGATGCCCTCGCGCAGCCGGAGCCCCATCACCAGCAGTTCGTCGCCCTCCTCCTCCCAGCTGAGGATGTCGTCGGTGACGAGGCCGTGGCCGCGCGCGGCGACCTTCTTCTGCCACTCGAAGGGCAGCTTCTCGGTAGCCGTGGCATGCCGGTGGTTGCCGAGCAGCAGCCGGCCATGGGCGCCGGGTCCGACGCCGACATATTCGCCGTAGCGCCAGTAGCAGAGATTGTGGCGGCTCTCCTGGCCGGGGCGGGCGTGGTTGGATATTTCGTAGGCCGGCAGGCCGGCGGAGGCCGTCAGCTCCTGGGTCAGTTCGAAGAAGTCGGCGCTCAGGTCCTCGTCCGGCATCTTGAGCTTCCCGGCGTTGAAGAGGTCGTAGTAGCGCGTCCCCATCTCGATGGTCAGCTGGTAGAGCGACAGGTGGCCCTGTGCCAGCCACAGCGCCTCGGTGAGTTCGTCATGCCAGTCCTCGAGGGTCTGCCGCGGCCGCGCATAAATGAGATCGAAGCTCGAGCGCGGGAAGATCGACTGCGCCAGCCGTACCGCCGCCACCGCCTCGTCGACGCTGTGACGGCGGCCGAGTTCGGCCAGCGGTCCCTCGCGGAGCGACTGGACGCCGAGCGAGACGCGGTTGACGCCGGCGGCGCGATAGCCGCGGAAGCGCTCGGCCTCGACGCTGGTCGGGTTGGCCTCCAGCGTGATCTCGGCGTCGGCATCCACCTGCCAGTGGCGGCCGATGGCGTCGAGAATGCCGCCGACCGTCCGCGGCTCCATCAGCGACGGGGTGCCGCCGCCGAAAAACACCGACTGTACCCGGCGGCCCGGCGTCAGTGCCGCGAAATGTCCGAGTTCGCGGACATAGGCGGCGAGATAGGCCTCCTCGTCGAAGGGGCCGCGATGGACGTGGGAGTTGAAGTCGCAATAGGGGCACTTGGCGGCACAGAAGGGCCAGTGGACGTAGACGCCGAAGAGCCCATTGCCGCGGTCATCGGAGGCGGTGCCGGCCCGCTCCAGAACGGTATCAGTGCTCAATGCCGCCTCCCAATGCGCCCTCGACGAATCTGGCGAAGGCCCGGGCCCGGTGGCTGAGGCCGGTCTGCCCGGGGGCCCAGGAATGTTTGGCTGCCGCCGGCATTTCGCCGAAGGTGATGTCGTAGCCGTCGGGCATGAACACCGGATCGAAGCCGAAGCCCTTGTCGCCGCGCGGCGGCCAGACCAGCGTGCCCTCGACCTTGCCGATATACACCGCGTCTCTGCCGTCGGGATGGGCAAGGCAGAGCGTGGCGTTGAAGGCGCCGCGACGATCGGCCGGCGTCGTGGCGCCGGCAGCCTGCAGGGCATCCTCGACGCGGCGCATGCCGATACTATAGTCGCGGCCGCCATTGCTGCCGGAGCCGGCCCAGTTGGCGGTATAGACGCCGGGCTGGCCACCGAGGGCGTCGACGGAGAGACCGGAATCGTCGGCAAGGGCCAGCACGCCGGAGGCGGCCGCGGCGGCATGCGCCTTGATGCGCGCGTTGTCGACGAAGGTGGTGCCCGTTTCCTCCGGTTCCGGTAGGCCGAGCTCGGCCGCCGACACCAGGTCGAGCCCAAACGGCTCCAGCAGGTCGCGCATCTCGGACAGCTTGCCGCCATTGTGGGTGGCCAGCAGCAGGCGATCGCCGCGGCGGAGCTGGAGCTTCGCGCTCATCCGGAGAGGGCCGTCCGCTGCAGCAGGGTCAGTTCGGCGATGCCGGCCTCGGCATGCGCCATCAGGCTGTCGAGCTCGGCGCGGGAGAAGGGGGTCTGTTCGGCCGTACCCTGGATCTCGACGAAAGCGCCGCTCCCGGTCATCACGAAGTTGGCGTCGGTCTCCGCCTCGACGTCTTCGAGGTAGTCGAGGTCCAGCACCGGCGTGCCGCGATAGATGCCGCAGGAGACGGCGGCGACCGAATCGCGCAGCGGCTCGCCCTTGGTCAGCTCCCGCGCCTTGAGCCAGCCGATGGCATCGGCCAGCGCCACATAGGCGCCGGTGATGGCGGCGGTACGGGTGCCGCCATCAGCTTCGATAACGTCGCAGTCGAGGGTGATCTGGTTGTCCCCCAGCGCCTTCATGTCGACCACCGCGCGCAAGGAGCGGCCGATCAGCCGCTGGATCTCCTGGGTACGGCCGGACTGCTTGCCGGCGGCGGCCTCGCGGCGCATGCGGGTGCCGGTGGCGCGCGGCAGCATGCCGTATTCGGCGGTGACCCAGCCCAGCCCGGATCCCCGCCGCCACGACGGCAGGGTGGTCTCGACACTGGCCGTGCAGAAAACCTTGGTCGAGCCGAAGGCGATGAGGCAGGAGCCCTCGGCGTTGGGCGCGACGTTGCGCTCGATGCTGATCGCGCGCATCTCGTCGGGTCGGCGTCCGGAGGGCCGCATGGGCAAATCATCCCGCTGAAAATCGTCTTAACCGCCTCTTAACCCTAGGGCGGGGCGGCCACAAGCGCTGCGGGGATTGGAGTCACCGGGGTTTTTGCCTAAATGGTGAAGACGACCGGGACGCCCGGTCAACGCTGCAGTAAGATCGGGTCATGAACAAGCTACCGGAGGACTTTCTCGCCTCCCTCAACAGCCGCAGCCAGGACATCTTCAAGCGACTGGTCGAGCGCTATCTCGAGACCGGCTTGCCCGTCGGATCACGGGACCTCAGCCGGCTGCTGGAGGTGGGGCTCTCGCCCGCCTCGGTGCGCAACGTCATGGCAGACCTCGAGGATTTGGGGCTGATCGCGGCGCCCCATACCTCGGCGGGGCGGCAGCCGACGCAACAGGGGCTCCGCTTCTTCGTCGATGCCATGCTGGAAGTCGGTGCGGTGGACGAGCGCGAGCGCGAATCGATCAGCAAGCAGATCGAGGCGCAGGCCGGGCAGGGCAAGGTCGAGGATCTCCTCACCGAGGCCAGCCAATTGCTCAGTGGCCTCAGCCAGGGTGCGGGGGTGGTGATCGCGCAGAAGTCCGACCTCGTGCTCAAGCACATCGAGTTCGTGCGGCTTGACGCGCAGACGGCGATGGTGGTGCTGGTCGGGCAGGACGGTACGGTCGAGAACCGCGTCGTCGACCTACCGCCGGGCCTCGCCGCCAGCGCTCTGACGCAGGCGTCCAACTACCTCTCGCATTTCGCTATGGGCCGGACGCTCGCCGAGACCCGGCAGGCGCTGCAGAGCCAGCGGGCGGAGCGGCTGGCCGAGTTCGACGCGCTCACCCACAAGCTGGTGGAGTCGGGCCTCGCCACCCTTTCCGAGAACGGTGCGGCGGCGCCGCCGACGGTGATCGTCCGCGGCCGTGCCAACCTCATCAACGATACCATGGCGCTCGAGGAACTGGCGCGGGTGCGGCAGCTGCTGGACGAGCTGGAAAGCAAGGACGGCCTGATCGAACTGCTCGGCGACGCCGAGAAGGCACAGGGCGTCAAGATCTTCATCGGCTCGGAGAACAAGCTGTTCGGGCTCTCCGGCTCCTCGGTGATCCTCTCGCCCTACAAGGACGCCAATGAGAAGGTGGTGGGGGTTCTCGGGGTCATCGGCCCGACCCGCCTCAACTACGCGCGCATCGTGCCGGTCGTCGACTATACCGCGCATGTGATAAGCCGGATGATGGGTCGGAAGACCTGAGCGCTTGAGGCGCCAGCCGCAGGCCGACCGACGTTTCGCCGGTTGAATTCCCGGTCGATCTCGACGATATGCGGGGCAAACCCAGCAACAAGCCAGTGAGCGGACCCGAACGACATGATGAGTGACGAAAACACCGCTGCCAAAGACGAACCCGAGGCTCTCGACAAATCCGAGGAGGAGGGCACTGCGGAAACCGCGACTGACGTGGTCGAGGAACTGCAGACCCAGAATGCCGAACTGACCGACCGACTGCTGCGGCTGGCGGCGGAGATGGAGAACCTGCGCAAGCGCAGCGAGCGCGACCTGGCGGACACGCGAGCCTACGCGATCACCGGCTTCGCCCGCGACATGCTGACGGCCACCGATTCGCTCAGCCGGGCGCTGATGGTGTTGCCGGCGGAGACGCGGGAGAATGCCGACGGTACCCTGAAGTCGCTGATCGAGGGCATCGAGATGACCGAGCGCGAGATGCAGCGGCTGCTGTCCAAGCACGGCGTCACCCCGATCGAGGCGGAGGGGCAGAAATTCGATCCCCACCGGCACCAGGCGATGTTCGAAGTGCCGGATCCCTCGCGCCCCGAGGGCACGGTGGTGCAGGTGGTGCAGGCCGGCTTCGCCATTGGCGATCGGGTGCTGCGACCGGCAATGGTCGGCGTGGCCAAGGGTGGCCCCAAGGCCGCAGCAGCCGAACAGGCCCCCGAAGGCGGGATCGACAAGAGCGTCTAGCAGGCGCGCCTTGGGTCGGTCGCGGACGGCCTTCATAGTCCACGAGGGTTGTCTTGGAGGAAGTCCGAGCCAGCACGCCGGAGAGGTAACGCCGTTCCCGGTGTATTGCCTGCTCCGGCTAACGGCTTCCCTGACGGCAACTCAGGGGCGGACGCCGAAATACCACACCAGGGCAGGGATGCTGAGCAGGACCAGTAGCGAAACCAGGACGAGGACGCCGTCGCGGGTCAAAAGGCCCGCCGCGAAAAGCGCGATGACCGCCGACGCAATGGAGCCGGAGGTCGGGATGATTTCCATGAACGGCATGAAGAGCGTCAGCCCGAGGATCAGGATGAGGGGCAGCAGGATCCAGGGCCGGTGCAGGAGGTAGGTCAGCCGCGCCTGCAGGAGGCGTTCCACGACGCCCACCGGCTTTCGCAGCCAGCCGATGCCCTTGCACAGCTTGTCCGTCGGCATGCGGCGGCGGATAATGAAATCGGGTAGCCAGACGCAGTCCCGCCCCACGATCATCTGCACCACCAGGATGAAAACGATGACGGCAACGGTCGTGGTGATGCCCGGTATGGCGCTGGCTGGTGAAAACGAGATCAACGAGAAGATCAGCATCAGCGATGCGAACGATCTGTGGCCGAGCTGCTCGATCACATCCTCGACCGTCACGCTCTCGTCCTTGGCCGACTTTTCCAGTTGGTCGAGAACATCACTGAGCGCGCGCACCTGTTCCTTGCTCATGCTCGACTCACTGCATCTGGGCTGCTGGCAACGCCAACGAGGTGCCGGTTTGGCTGGTTCCCCCGCTTCTTTCATCGCGCAACCATGTTACCGGCGCCAAGGGATGCAGCGCCGGAGCGCTTACTCTTCCGGCGGCGCCAGCTCCGGGCAGCTCTCGACGTCGTAGCGCATGCTGCGGTCCTGCATCTCTTCCAGCACCGCCTGATCGGAGGCGGCGATCGCCGCCTCGATGGCCGGTGGCGCGTAGCCGGCTTCGCCGAGAACGGTGGTGGCTAGGGCGGTAAACACCAGCGACCAGGCATCGAATACCTCAGCTCCGGCGGCATCGGCCGCGTCATCGGCGTCGCGGGCCAGCCAGTTGAAGGCGCTGGCACACCAAAGGGGCTTCTCGGCCGCTTCGGGCAAATCCGAGGCGATGACCGGCAGGGCCAGGAAGCTGGCAAGCAGGGCGACGAGCAGGCATGTCGCGCCTCGCCCCGCGGCTGCGGGCCGTGGCGGCGCCATCTCAGCCGATATCGGAGATGCTGACACGGCGGACGCCGGCGTCGGTCATGTCCCGCCAGGCCTGTTCCAGTGAGCCGTTGGTGTCGATGGCGCGGGTTGCGTCCTCGATGACGAAGGTCTCAAAGCCGGCGGCGCGGGCGTCGACGGCCGTCCAGTTGACGCAGAAATCGGTGGCGAGCCCGGCGATGAACAGGCGCCGGAAGTCACGCTCGCGCAGATAACCCTCAAGACCCGTTTTCGTCCTGCGGTCGGCTTCCTGAAAGCCGGAATAGGAATCCACGACCTCGTTGTAGCCCTTGCGGATCAGCAGTTCGGCATGCGGCAGGTCGAGGTCGGGGCTGAGTTCGGCGCCGCGGGTGCCCCAGACACAGTGATCGGGCCACAGCACCTGTGGACCGTAGGGCAGCTCGATCATCTGGAAGGGTTCGGCGCCCTCGTGGCTCGAGGCGAAGGAGATGTGGCCCTGCGGGTGCCAGTCCTGCGTCAGGACGACGTGGCGGAAACGACGCCCGAGCGCATTGACCGAGGGGATGATCTCGTCGCCACCGGCGACCCCGAGGCTGCCACCGGGGAGGAAATCATGCTGGATGTCGACGACGAGCAGGACGTCTCCCGGTTGCGGCTGAATCCACATGCGGCTCTTCCCGTTGCGTCGGACCGGCTGGCCGGTCACGTTCATGTACTTGCCGCGACCGCGGCGGGCAACCCCGGAGGCGGCTCAGCGCGGCAGCAGTAGGTCGCAGTCCTGGAAACTGTAGGGCGCCGCGGCGGTGCCGAGGCCGCTTTCGATCTCCCCCCGCAGTTGCTCGCGCAACGCGGCGAAGCGGGCGGCGCCGTAGCCGGCCCGCCGGTAACCCTGCTCGGCCCGTTCGAGCAGCATCGCGGCACCTGCCGCATAGTGCGGAATGACCTGCTGCTGGCGGGGCGTGGCGTCCGGCGGCAATTCACCGGCGGCATAGTCGAAGGCAAGGCCGCACCAGAGGTCCTTGTGGGCCGCGACCGGCGGCTCCTGGGCTGCAGCACCAGTGGCGATCAGCAGCGCGGCGAAAAGTATGGGCCGTTGCATCGAGGGAGCTCCTGGGGGCGGTGCCCCGACCTTACCCGGCGAGCGCCCGAGGTCAACGCGGCGGGAACGGAATTGGCCGGTTTTAAAGCGCCCTGCGCTTGCAGGCCCTGATACCCCCTCCTATATAGCGCTCAAGCCCCCGAAAGGGGCGTTTTAGACACGCATCCCAACAAGGGACCCGGCCCGGCGACGGGCCACGGAACTGCCGGATCGATGGGGTTCCACCCGGGTTCGCCAGGAAAGAGGTAAGTGTAATGGCAAAAGTAATCGGTATTGACCTCGGCACCACCAACAGCTGCGTCGCCGTAATGGACGGGACCACTCCCAAGGTGATCGAGAATGCCGAGGGCGCGCGCACCACGCCGTCCATGGTGGCGTTCACAAAGGACGGCGAGCGGCTGGTCGGCCAGCCGGCCAAGCGGCAGGCTGTGACCAATCCCGAGGGTACGCTGTTCGCGGTCAAACGCCTCATCGGGCGGCGCTACGACGACCCGACGGTCGAGAAGGACAAGGGGCTCGTCCCGTTCAAGATCGTCAAGGCCGACAATGGCGACGCTTGGGTAGAGGTCGAGAGCAAGAAGTACTCGCCTTCCGAAGTGTCGGCGATGATCCTCACCAAGATGAAGGAGACCGCCGAGGGTTACCTCGGCGAGAAGGTCGAGCAGGCGGTGATCACCGTGCCGGCCTACTTCAACGATTCGCAGCGTCAGGCCACCAAGGACGCCGGCAAGATCGCCGGCCTCGAAGTCCTGCGCATCATCAACGAGCCGACGGCGGCGGCGCTCGCCTACGGTCTCGACAAGAAGAACACCGGCACCATCGCGGTCTATGACCTCGGCGGCGGCACCTTCGATATCTCGGTGCTCGAGATCGGCGACGGCGTGTTCGAGGTGAAGTCGACCAATGGCGACACCTTCCTCGGCGGCGAGGACTTCGACATGCGGCTGGTCGACTACCTGGCCGACGAGTTCAAGAAGGAGCAGGGCATCGACCTGCGCTCGGACAAGCTGGCGCTGCAGCGGCTGAAGGAGGCCGCGGAGAAGGCCAAGATCGAGCTCTCGAGCTCGACCCAGACCGAGATCAACCTGCCGTTCATCACCGCAGACGCCTCCGGGCCGAAGCACTTCACTCTGAAGCTCACCCGCGCCAAGCTGGAATCGCTGGTCGAGGAGTTGGTGCAGCGCACCATCGAGCCCTGCAAGCAGGCGCTCAAGGATGCCGGCGTCACCGCCGCGCAGATCGATGAGGTGATTCTCGTCGGCGGCATGAGCCGTATGCCCAAGGTGCAGGAGACGGTGAAGCAGCTGTTCGGCAAGGAGCCGCACAAGGGCGTCAACCCGGACGAGGTGGTGGCCATGGGCGCCGCCATTCAGGCCGGCGTGCTGCAGGGCGATGTCAAGGACGTGCTGCTGCTCGACGTCACCCCGCTGAGCCTCGGCATCGAGACGCTGGGCGGCGTGTTCACCCGGCTGATCGACCGCAACACCACCATCCCGACCAAGAAGTCCCAGGTCTTCTCGACGGCCGAGGACAATCAGTCGGCGGTGACCATCCGTGTGTTCCAGGGCGAGCGCGAGATGGCGGCCAACAACAAGCTGCTCGGCAATTTCGACCTGACGGGCATTCCATCGGCGCCGCGCGGCGTGCCGCAGATCGAGGTCACCTTCGACATCGATGCCAACGGCATCGTCAACGTCTCGGCCAAGGACAAGGGCACCGGCAAGGAGCAGCAGATCCGCATCCAGGCTTCGGGCGGCCTCAGCGACGCCGATATCGAGCGCATGGTGCAGGAGGCCGAGCAGAACGCCGAGGCCGACAAGAAGAAGCGCGAGGCGGTGGAAGCCCGGAACCAGGCGGAGTCGCTGATCCACTCGACCGAGCGGTCGCTCAAGGATTACGGCGACAAGGTCACGGCCGAGGAGAGGGGGGCCATCGAAACGGCGATCGCCGACCTCAAGGGCGTGATCGACGGCGAGGATGCCGACGCCATCAAGGAAAAGTCGGCAACGCTGGCCGAGGCCTCGATGAAGCTCGGCGAGGCCATGTACAAGGCGAGCCAGGCGGAAGCCGAGGCGAAGGCGGCAGGCGACGACAAGCCTGAGGACGACGTGGTCGACGCGGACTTCGAAGAGGTCAAGGACGACGACCAGAAGTCGGCCTGATCCCGGCGATGCAGAGATCAAGGGCCCGGCAATGCCGGGCCCTTTTTTTCATTCATTCCCGTCCGCGTTTCACGTGAATCACCGTGCAATGGATGTCGCGGCCGGACGCTTTTCCGCCGCAGCAGCGCCCCATTGCCTCCATACGGGCAGGTGACAATCCTGTGATCGCGAAGGCGGGCGACCAGCAGCCTTCGGCGGCCGCGCGCGTTGCAGGCTGCACGCGAAAGGAAAGGACCCGGGCATGTCCTCGGTACAGACACGGACACTGGCGGAGACGCATGGCGTCGCGACGGAGGCGGACGGCGGCGTGCCGCATCGTGTCGATGCTGACATGCGGCATGTGCTGGAGGTGCTGGCGGCCATGGAGCCGCGGCCGCTGCACGAATGCGGCGTCGAAGAGGCGCGGCTGCAGCCGGGACCGGCCTCGGCGTTGAGCCGCATCCTCAAGGCGCCCCCCGACGACAGCGAGGTGGGCATGGAGCTGCGGCTGCTCCCCGGGGCCGGCGGCGACATGCGGGCGCGGATCTATACGCCGCTGGCGCCGGCGCCAGCGGGCGGGCGGCCGATGATCCTCTACCTGCATGGCGGCGGCTGGGTGGTCGGCGACCTTGAGCATTACGACCCGACGCCGCGCATGCTGGCCCGCCGCACCGGGGCGGTGGTGGTCGCCGTGCATTACCGGCAGGCGCCGGAGCACAGGTTTCCCGCCGCACATAAGGACAGTTTCGCCGCCTGGTGTTGGATGCAGGAGAACGCGGCGGCGCTGGGTGGCGATGCCGCCAACGCCGCCGTGGCAGGTGAGGGTTCCGGTGCCAACATGGCTCTCAACCTCGCCCTCACCGCACGCGAGGAAGGGGTCCGCCAGCCCCGGCACCAGCTGCTGATCTGTCCCATGGCCGGCACCGACTTCACGCTGCCGTCCTATCTCGAGAACGCCGACAGCCGGCCCCTCTCCAGCGCCACCGTGCAGTGGTTCTACCGCAAGGCGCTGCGGAACCGGGCGGCTCTCGAGGATCCGCGGCTCAACCTCTACGAGCGCCATGACCTTGCCGGGCTGCCACCGGCGACCATCATCCTCGCCGAAATCGACCCGCTACGTTCGGAAGGCGAGCTGCTGGCGCAGGCGCTGCGGCGGTCTGGCGTCTGGGTGGACATGACCGTCTACGAGGGCGTCACCCACCAGTTCTTCAGTCTCGGCGCCCTCGTCAACAAGGCGATGTTCGCGCAGGGGCAGGCGGCCCGCAACCTCAGCGACGCGCTGGTGCGGCGAGCCGAGCCCGCCTGAGCGGCCAGGGTCCCGGCTGTCCCGTCATTTTCCCGCACCCCGCCTGTTGAATGCGCCGGGGGCTATGGTAAGAGCGACTGCTCGTCCCTATCTAGGGCGCGTGAACGATCGCCCCCGCGGGCGGCAAGCCGTATTGGGAACAGCCGGATTTGGCAAAACGCGATTTCTACGAAGTGCTCGGCGTGGCGAGAGGCTCGGACGAGGCGGCGCTGAAGAGCGCCTATCGTAAGCTGGCCATGCAGTTCCACCCGGACCGCAATCCGGGCAATGCCGAGGCCGAGCAGAAGTTCAAGGAAGTCTCCGAGGCCTACGACGCGCTGAAGGATCCGCAGAAGCGCGCCGCCTATGACCGCTTCGGCCACGCCGCCTTCGAGAATGGCGGCGGCCGCGGCCGCGGCCCCGCCGGTTTCGGGCCCGAATTCTCCTCCTCAATGTCCGATATCTTCGAAGACATCTTCGGCGATTTCATGGGCGGCCGGGCGGCGGGCGGCGGCCGCCAGTCGCGGCTCCGGGGATCGGACCTTCGCTATAATCTCGAGATCTCGCTCGAGGAATCCTATTCCGGCCGCACCGTCGAGATCGACGTGCCCACCCTCGCCACCTGCTCGACCTGCGATGGCTCCGGCGCCAAGCCGGGCACCGGCATGTCGACCTGCCGGCACTGCAGCGGCCATGGCAAGGTGCGGGCGGCACAGGGCTTCTTCACCATCGAGCGCACCTGCCCGGTATGCCAGGGGCGCGGGCAGATGCTTGACCAGCCCTGCACCGACTGCGGCGGACAGGGCCGGCGCCAGGAACACCGGACGCTCAGCGTCGACATCCCAAAGGGCATTGAGGACGGCACCCGCATCCGGCTCGCCGATGAGGGCGAGGCGGGGCTCCGCGGTGGCCCGCCGGGCGATCTCTACATCTTCATCTCGATCAAGCCGCACGATCTGTTCCAGCGCGACGGCGCCGACCTGTTCGCGCGGGTGCCGATCGCCATGACCACGGCGGCGTTGGGCGGCGAGTTCGAGGTACCGACGCTCGACAACAGCCGGGCCCGTGTGAAAGTGCCGCCAGGGACGCAGCCGGGGCAGCGGGTGCGGCTCAAGGGCAAGGGCATGCCGATTCTGCGGGCCCGCGAAATGGGGGATCTCTACGTGCAGCTCGACGTGGAAACGCCGCAGGCGCTGACCAAGCGCCAGCGCGAGCTGCTGGAAGAGTTCGAGGAGGCGTCGACACGTGAGAACTCGCCGACCTCCGGCGGCTTCTTCGACAAGCTGAAGAGTCTGTTCGACAGCTGAGGCTGGGCCGGAGCAGGGACAAGGGAGCGGACGGTGGCCGACGAGCACATTGCGAGGACCGCCATCACCCTATGCGGCTCGCTCCGCAAGGGCTCCGTCAACGAGGTCCTTCGCCGGCACATGTCGGAAAAATTGCGAGAAGCGGGCGTGGCGGTCACCGATCTCAGCCTCGCGGATTTCGAGATGCCGATCTTCAACGAGGACCTCGAACCCGACCGGACACCGGAGAGCGCCGGCCGCCTCGCCGAAGCCTTCCGCACCCACGACATCGTCTTCCTCGCGACTCCGGAATACAATGGCGGGGTGCCGCCGCTGGTCGTCAACACCATCGCCTGGCTCAGCCGGCAGAAGCCGAGCCCGTTCCGGCACGCCGTCTTCGGCATCGGCGGCGTCAGCTCGGGAAAGTATGGGACCATATGGTCGCTGTCGCACCTCCGGGACTCGCTCTCCAAGATCGGGGCGCTGGTGGTCCCGACGCTGCTCGGCATAGGTCCCGACGAGACGGCCTTCGATGCCGCAGGCGCACCCGTCGAAGGCGCCATCCAGTACAAGGTCGGGCAGATGGTCAGGGAGCTCACGCACTTCTCCCGCGGCGGCATCTAGGCCTTCGGCTCATTTCCCTCCCGCCGCCCCGGCGCCCAGGCCTCTAGCCCGAACAGCTCCACGGCGTCGTCGAGGGCGGCCGTCAGCCGATCGAGCCGGGCCGGGTCGGTCTGCACCTCGCGTAGCCGCATCGCTCCCGCCAGCGGCGCTGTCGCCAGGAGGGTGGTCCCGGCGGGGGTGAGGGCGACGTTGCGGGCCCGGCGGTCGGTCGGGTCGGTCCGCACTGTCACCAGGTCCTTGCGGCGCAGCGCGTCGATCGCCTGACCGAGGGTCGCCGGATGCATCACCAGCGCCTTGCGCAACGCTGCGAGCGGCAGTTGCGGACGCTCGGCGAGGATGCGCAGCACTGCGAGCTGCAGTCCGGTGATGCCGAAACGCTGCCGCAGTTCGAGATGAAATGCCTCCAGCGCCCGCTCCAGCCGTACCCAGCTGACGATAGTCGATAGCGCCTGTTGCTGCATGAATCGCCCGTGCCCCGCGGTTGCTATGCCGGCATAATGTGCGCCGTCGGGGACCGCAAGCCGCGCTGGCGGTTGCACCGGGACCGCCGCTTCCCCAACGATATCGCCACCACCCCCTCCCCATCCCTCCCCGCAAGGGGGAGGGTGCTCCATCGCGCGTGCGGCACCATCCTGCCCCGCCCCCCGGCCGGCACCTCCCCCTTGCGGGGGAGGGTGGGAGGGGGTGCGACACGCTCGGCGTCCGCCGCTCCCACCGACATCCCACCACCCCCACCGGCCGTCATCCCGACGAAAGTCGGGACCCAGTAACCACCGGCCATCCGGCTGTACGAAAACGCGCAACGGGCCCCGACCCAGTACGGCAAACCCAATGGCCGGTGGCTACTGGGTCCCGTTCTGCAACGGGATGACGGCCGGTGGGGGTGGGGCGTTTGGTGCAGGCGCCCCCGCGCGAACTAAGCTAAAATCACCCCATTCCCCCGCGATTGCGCGGTCGCGACGAACGGTCGCGGGCGAGGACGGGTGTGCATCGGGAGTCGCCCCGGGGCGGGACCGGACGGACCGGCCGGGAGCCACGAGCGAGGATTCGCAACTTCGTTCGCAGCACCAACCCGCCGCACTGGCGAGAAGCCTCACCAATTGCGGACCACCCGCTCCGAGACCAAAGCCTCGCCGGTGCCGCTTCCGATTTAAGCGGCGGGGCTGCAGGGCAAATACTGGGCGGCCGCACAGCGCCGGGGATTTCGGCCTGCGCACCGCGCAAGCTTGCTCGAGCCGGCGCAATATGCGACGGAGCAGTGATCCCAACAGGAGAGCGCCATGGCCGGCACGCTGATCGTCGCCCTCGACCTCGACACGCGCGGCGAAGCAGAACGGCTGGTGGAGCGGCTTGGCGATGCGGCCGACTTCTACAAGATCGGCTACCAGTCGTTCTATGGCGGCGACGGCCTCGCGCTCGGCAAGACGCTGCTAGGGGCCGGCAAGAGAGTGTTCTTCGACCTCAAGCTGCTCGACATCGACAACACGGTCGAGAAGGGCGCCGCAGCGATCGCTGCCACCGGCGCCAACATGCTGACGGTGCATGCCTATCCCAAGGCCTTGGCGGCGGCGGCGCGCGGGGCGTCCGGGTCTGGCCTCACCATTCTTGGAGTCACGGTGCTGACTTCGATGGACGACGGCGACCTCGCTGATGCCGGCTATGGGCGCGACGCCGCCGGGCTGGTGGCGCTGCGGGCGAGCCAGATCCGCGCGGCCGGGATCGGCGGCGTGGTCTGCGCGCCCGGAGAGGCGGCGATGGTGCGCGAGCTGGTCGGCCCAAGCCTCGACATCGTTACCCCCGGCATTCGCCCGGCCGGCGCGGCGCGCGACGACCAGAAGCGGGTGATGGGGCCGGCGGCGGCGCTCGCAGCCGGAGCGACGCATCTCGTGGTCGGCCGGCCGATCACCGCGGCGCCGGACCCGCAGGCGGCGGTCGCCGCCATCCGGGCGGAGATGGCGGGCGGGCGGCGGGTCGCCTGAGACCAAACGAGACACAAGGAGAGCTGAATGGCTGATCTCGAAGTCCTCGTTGCCGGTGCCGGCGGGCGCATGGGGCGTGCGGTCATCCGCGCCGTGGCCGAGACGCCCGGCCTCAGGCTCGGCGCCGCTCTGGCCCGTAGCGGCACGCCGGCGGTGGGCAAGGATGCCGGCGAACTCGTCGGCATCGAACCTCTGGGGGTGACGGTCACCAACGATGTCGGTGCAGCGGTGGCGGCGGCCGAGGCGATCATCGACTTCACGATACCCGAAGCCAGCGTCGACCTATCCGAGATGGCGGCCCGCGCCGGGCTCGTCCACGTCATCGGCACCACCGGTTGCTCGAACGAGCAGCGGGCGGCGATCGCCGCGGCGGGGCGGGCCGGAGCGCGGATCGTCATGGCTGCCAACTTCTCGCTCGGCGTCAACCTGTTGCTGGGGCTGGTACGGCAGGCAGCGGCGGCGCTGCCCGATTTCGACATCGAGATCCTCGAGATGCACCACAACCGCAAGGTCGACGCGCCGTCGGGCACGGCGCTGATGCTGGGAGCGGCAGCGGCAGCCGGCCGCGGCATCGATCTTGCGGAGCATTCGGTGCGGGTGCGCGACGGCCATACCGGCCCCCGCGATACCGGCAGCATCGGCTTTGCGACCCTGCGCGGCGGCAACGTGATCGGCGACCATACCGTGATCCTGGCCGGCGCCGGCGAGCGCCTCGAGCTCACGCACCGGGCGGACGACCGGTCGCTGTTCGCGTCGGGAGCGGCCCAGGCAGCGCTCTGGGCGAGAGACCAGGGGCCGGGATTCTACGAAATGGCCGACGTGCTCGGCCTCCAGCAATAGGGAAGAGCCATGACCGGCACGCTGATCCTCGTCCGCCACGGGCAGAGCGAGTGGAATTTAAAGAACCTGTTTACCGGCTGGCGCAATCCGGGCCTGACCGAGCAGGGCATAGAGGAGGCCAGGGCCACCGGACGCAAGATCAAGGCGGCTGGGCTCGTCCCGGACCTCTACTTCACCTCGGCCCTGTCCCGAGCCCAGCACTCGCTCGACCTGATCCTCGAGGAGCTGGGGGTGGTCAACGTCACCATCCATCGGCACCAGGCGCTGAACGAGCGCGACTATGGCGACCTCGCCGGGCTCAACAAGGACGATGCGCGGGAGAAGTGGGGCGAGGAACAGGTGCATCGCTGGCGCCGGTCCTTCGACGTACAGCCGCCGGGGGGCGAGAGCCTCAAGGATACGGCGGCGCGGACGCTGCCCTATTACGAGAAAGAGATCCTGCCGCAGCTCAAGGCGGGAAAGACGGTGCTGGTCTCGGCGCATGGCAACTCGCTGCGCGCCATGGTGATGGGCATCGAGGGACTGACGCCCGAAGAGATCGTCGCCCGCGAGATCGCCACCGGCGAACCGATCGTCTACCGCATCGATGCCGATGGCGGGCTGCAGGAGGTGGTGACGATCTGACGCCCCGCTGCCAGAGCTGACTCAGTTCCGCGCCTTCTTCAGCGCCGTGCCGAACACCTTGGCGAAGCTGGCCTTGTCGTCGCTGGTGAGGAAGGCGCCGATCTCGATATCGTCGTCGCGGGTGCGCAGATGGAGTCCGGTGGTGCGTTCGTCAAAATCCCGGTCAATGACCAGCTTGACGTGGAACGGGTTGAAGCGGCGCAGCTGTTCCTCGCCGCCTGGAGAGACCTGGCGCAGCTCCAGCTGGTCAGGCCACAGCGTCACCTCCTCGAGGCGCTGCCCTTCGCGCAGCGAGGCCGACATCGCCCACCAGACCAGCAACACGTCGAGGCCGAGGAAGCCGACGATCGGCCAGGCGCCGAGCGAGAAGAAGATCATGGCCGGGATGCTTGCCATCACCGCGAGGGTCGCGATCACCACCCGCAGGCCGCGCCGGCCGAGCGAACGGTTGGGGGTGAGGGTCGCCGCAAAGAGCGGCCGGGCTTGCGTCTGCGTGTTCATCGGCTGTCCTGTGCGGGTGGTCTCGGCTCTTGGTCTCACTTTCGGTAACGCAGCACCTGCATTATAGCCGCAGAATCGGAGCAACAGAATGGCCGTGAAACGATCGCAGCGTCTGCCGGCCGCAGATGTCGAAGCCATTTTCGGCGCTTTTGCGGCGCATGACCCGGAACCGAAGGGCGAGCTCGACCACCGCAACCCGTTCACGCTGCTGGTGGCGGTGGTGCTGTCGGCGCAGGCGACCGACGCCGGAGTCAACAAGGCGACCCCGGCTCTGTTCGACGCTGCCGACACGCCGGAAAAGATGGTGGCGCTCGGGCCGGAGCGGATCGAGGAGCTGATCAAGACCATCGGGCTGTTCCGTACCAAGGCAAAGAACGTCTTCGCCCTGTCGCAGGCGCTGGTGGCGGAACACGGTTCCGAGGTGCCGCAGACGCGGGAAGCGCTGGAAAGGCTGCCGGGCGTGGGTCGCAAGACCGCGAACGTCGTGCTCAACATCGCCTTCCGGCAGCCGACCATCGCTGTCGACACGCATCTGTTCCGGGTGGGCAACCGCACCGGGCTGGCGCCGGGCAAGACGCCGCTCGAGGTGGAACTGGCACTGCTGGAGGTGGTGCCGGAGCACCATCTGCTGCACGCCCACCACTGGCTGATCCTGCACGGGCGCTATGTGTGCAAGGCGCGGGTGCCGGAGTGCTGGCGCTGCATCATCCGCGACTGGTGTCGCTACGAGCCGAAGACGTCAGAGCCGGCGGCTACCAAAGCCCGTAACCCCGCGCCATCGCCGCGGCGAAAGCCGGAATGAAGGCCAGCACCGCGATCTGGGCATAGAGGAACTTCTGCTGGCTGCGCAGTTCGGCGTCGGCAGGCGCGAAGGCCGCCTCCGCCTCTGCGTTCCGGCGCCAGCGCAAGATGGTCGCTGTCGGCCCGATGGAGAGCAGGCCGACCAGCAGGAAGGCCCCGATCTTCGCCCAGAACACCCAATTGACGGCATAGTAGCCCCAGCCGGCAGCCCCGAAGAAGACGCGGAGCACGCCGGCGACAATCACAAGGCCGGCGACGGCGCCATAGGCACGGTCTACCACGACGAGCTGGGCGAGCCGTGAGCCCGCGAGGCCGGGGCGCAGCAGGGCGAACTCGGCGGCGAGCAGGCCGACGAGAGCAAAGACCGCGAGATGGTGGACCACGGCGAGGAGCAGGTCGAGCATCCCGGTTTCTCCTGTTTCGTGTGGGGCGCGCCGATGTTAACAGTGCTCACGGCAGATAGGGTAAGGTGTTAACAATGTCAACATCCGACATACAGGGCGGCTACCATCACGGCGATCTGAAGCGGGCGCTGGTGGAGGAGGCACTGGCGCTGCTGGGGGAGGAGGGCGCCGACGGTATCGGGCTGCGGCAGCTCGCGAGGCGGGTGGGGGTGTCACCTGCGGCCCCCTACCGGCACTTTGCGGGGCGCCAGGCGCTGCTGGAGGCGGTGGCGGCCGAGGGCTTTCGCCGGTTCGCCGTGCTGATGGACACCGCCCGCACCGGGTTGCCGGAAGATGGGCAGCTCGTCGCAATGGCTCAGGCCTATGTGCAGTTTGCCCTTGAGCAGCCGTCACTGTTCCGGCTGATGTTCTCGCGCCAGGTCGACAAGCAGGGCAACGTCGACCTGCAGGCGGCGGCGCGGGAGGCGTATGCCTCGCTGGCGACGGCGGCGGCGCGTGAGGATGAGGCCGCACCGGCGGAAACCGCGGTCATCACCTGGTCCTTCGTGCACGGGCTGGCGATGCTGCTGCTGGACGACCAGATCCTCGGCGTTTCTCCCGACAACCGCGACAGCCTCGTACGCAGGCTGGCCGGGCGCTTCGTCGCCGGTATAAGGGCGGCGGTTGCACATGGCGTGTAACTCCGATAAATCCGGCCCGCCCCGCCTGACGCAGACGAAGGAATACCGATGGCCGAGACCCGGTTCGACGTTCTCACCATCGGCAATGCCATTGTCGACATCATCGCGCCCGTCGATCCCGGATTCCTCGAGCGGGAAGGGATGAGCGAGGGAATCATGCACCTCATCGACGAGGCGCGCTCAATTTACCTCTACGACCGGATGCCGGAGGAAAAGCGCCAGGTCTCGGGCGGCAGCGCCGCCAACACCGCCGCCGGGGTAGCGGCGCTGGGCGGTCGCGCCGCCTTTGTCGGCAAGGTGGCGGACGATCCGCTGGGCGACATCTTCGAGGACGACCTAGAGCGCATCGGCGTCCACTATCGGGTGTCGCGGCTACAGGGGGGACCGAGCACGGCCCGATCCATGATCCTGCTGTCGCCGGACGGCGAGCGCACCATGAACACCTATCTCGGCGCCTGTCAGCAGCTCACCGAAGCCGACATCCAGGAAGACGAGATCGGCGCCGCCGCCGTCACCTATATGGAAGGCTATCTCTGGGACCCGGTGGAGGCCAAGAAGGCCTTCGTGCGCGCCGCCAACTACGCCCACCGGCACGAGCGCGCCACCGCCTTCACACTCTCCGATCCCTTCTGCGTCGACCGTTACCGCGAGGAATTCCTCGACCTCATCCGCTCGAAAACCATCGACTACGTCTTCGCCAATGTGGAGGAGGTGAAATCCCTCTACCAGACGGACAGCCTCCACAACGCCATCCAGGCCCTGGCGAAAGAGGCGGAGCTGGCGGCAGTGACGATGGGCGCCGAGGGCGCCATGGCCATCTACAACGGCGAGATCACCACGGTTCCCGCCTTTCCGGTCGACGCTGTCGTCGATGCCACCGGAGCGGGGGATTTGTTCGCCGCCGGCTTCCTGCTCGGCATGGCGCGCGGCCAGGAGTTCGAGATGTCGCTCCGGGCCGGCTGCCTCGCCGCCTCCGAGGTCATCTCCCATATCGGCGCCCGGCCGGTTCTGGACTTGCTGCAGCTCGCCGACGAGCACGGGGTCTCGCTACTCGCGCCAGCCTAAAGGCGGCGGAGGGCCACTTCCTCCACCATATGGCTGCGGCCTTTGGTCAGGATCAGATCGGCGCGTCCGCGGGTGGGCAGGATATTGTCGCGCAGGTTGGGCATGTTGATGCTTTCCCAGGCGGAAAGGCCGAAGCGCATCGCCTCCTCGTCGCTCATCTCGGTGAGCTTGTGGAAGAACGATTTTGGGTCGGCGAAGGCGGTCTCCCGGAGCTGCATGAACCGCTCCATGAACCAGGCGCGCAGATCGGCCTCGGCGGCATCGATGAAGATCGTAAAATCGAGGAAATCGGAGGCAAAGAGGATTGGCCGGCCGGTGCGCGGCAGCTCCCCCGGCTGCAGGATGTTGAGCCCCTCGACGATGAGGATGTCCGGCCTATCGACGACCACCTCTTCGCCGGGCAGGATATCGTAGACGAGGTGGGAGTAGACCGGCGCCCCGACCTGCGGCCGCCCCGACTTGATGTCGGAGAGGAAGCGGATCAGGCGGGCGCGGTCGTAGCTTTCGGGAAAACCCTTGCGTTCGGCCAGGCCGCGCGCCTCCAGCACCGCATTGGGGTAAAGGAAGCCGTCCGTGGTCACGAGATCGACCTTGGGCGAACTCGGCCAGCGCTGCAGCAGCGCCCGGAGGATGCGCGAAGTGGTGGACTTGCCGACTGCCACCGAGCCGGCGACGCCGATGATGTAGGGCACCTTGCTGCCGTTGCCGCCGAGGAACTTGCGGGAGGCGAGGTGCAGGGCCTGGGTCGCCTCGACATAGAGCGAGATCAGCCGGCTGAGCGGCAGATAGGTCTCCTCCGCCTCCTCGAGCGAGATCGGATCGTTGAGCGCCCGCAGCCGCCGGACGTCGGCGACGTCGAGGGTCATCGGCTCGTCGGCACGGAACTTCGCCCACTCCGCCTTGGAGAAATGCAGATAGGGGGCGAGGTCGAGGACGGACTGCGACATCAGCTACCGCCTTTCCCGCGGGCGGCCTTTTCTTGGAGCCCCGATTGCGCAGTGCGGGACGCCAGCTGCTCCATCACCGCTGCCAGCGGCACGCCTTCGGCGCGGAGCAGGACCAGCAGGTGGTAGAGGACGTCGGCCGCCTCTGAGGTCAACCCGTCCCGGTCGCCGGTGGTGGCGGCGACGATCGCCTCGATCGCCTCCTCGCCGAACTTGCGGGCGCACGTGCCGGTGCCGGCGGCCAGCAGCCGGGCCGTGTAGCTCTCATCGGGCGACGCGGCGGCACGCTGGCGCAGGCGCTCGTCCAGGGCCTCGAGGCTGAAGCTCATGTCTCGTTCTCCTCCGAACCGTCGAGGCGCACGGGGACACCGTGCCGCTGCAGGTAGGCCTTGGCTTCGCCGACCGTGTGGGTGCCGAAGTGAAAGATCGAGGCGGCGAGCACGGCACTGGCATGACCCTCCCGCACCCCCGCAACGAGATCGTCGAGCGTGCCAACGCCACCCGACGCCACCACCGGCACCCGCACCGCATCCGCGATCGCCCGTGTCAGCTCCAGGTCGAAGCCGGCCTTGGTGCCGTCCCGATCCATCGAGGTGACGAGCAGTTCACCGGCCCCGCGCTCCACGGAGCGCACGCCGAACTCTACCGCGTCGAGTCCGGTGGGGGTGCGACCGCCATGGGTGAAGATCTCCCACTGCCCGGGCGCGACCTGCCGGGCATCGACCGAGACGACGATGCACTGGTCGCCGAACTTGTCGGCAGCGCGGGCGACGAAGTCAGGGTCGTTCACCGCGGCGGTGTTGATCGAGACCTTGTCGGCGCCGGCCAGCAGCAGCTTGCGGATGTCGTCGACGCGGCGGATGCCGCCGCCGACGGTGACCGGCATGAAGCAGTGCTCGGCGGTACGGGCGACGACGTCGAAAATGGTGTCGCGTCCTTCATGGCTGGCGGTGATGTCGAGGAAGCAGAGCTCATCGGCGCCGGCCGCGTCATAGGCGATGGCTGCTTCCACCGGATCGCCGGCATCGACGAGGTCGACGAACTGCACGCCTTTCACGACGCGCCCGTCTTTGACGTCGAGACAGGGGATGATGCGGGTCTTCAGGGTCACTTCCGTCCGTCCTTGGGCTTGCGCAGCCTCTGGTAGAGGGCAAAGCCCAGTGACGACAACCAGAAAAAGAACAGGAACATGGCAACCATCGCCACCAGCGGCGGCAGGTAGCCCGACATGGCGGCGTAGAGCAGCGCAAGGATCGGCAGCAGCGTCAGCGGATACCAGAGCAGGCTGACGCTGCGGATCAGCACCGGTCGCGGCTGGCGGCGGGTCATTGGACCCGTCGCTGGCGGCGCCAGAACAGCAGGTGGACGAGGAAAACGACGAGCAGCAGCAGCAGCGCCATGGCGCCCAGCGGCAGGCTCGCGAGCATGAACCAGCCGAGGACGAACATCGTGTAGAGCGTGCCGCCGACGTCCTCGCCGTTCACCAGGCAGGGGTGGATGTTGCCCTCGTTGAGGACGCAACCATTGGCCTCGGCGATGAAACCGGCGACGGCAACCGAGATCACGGGAGCCAGCGCCACCAGCAGGATCAGGACCAACAGCAGCAGATAGACCAGCCATGGAAAGCGCCGCCGCCTTCCGGCCTCGGACGCGGTCACGCCGCAATCTCCCCCAGCAGGGCGAGTGCTTCACGTGAATCAATTCTGCCGTCATAGAGGGCGCGGCCGGAGATCGCGCCCTCGAGGACCCGGGCATCCGGCTGCGCCAGGCGGCGGATGTCGTCCATGGAGGCAAGGCCGCCGGAGGCGATGACGGGGATGCTGACGGAGCGCGCCAGTTCCAGCGTCGCGTCCCAGTTGATGCCGGCCAGCACCCCGTCGCGATCGATGTCGGTGTAGATGATGGCGGCGACGCCCGCGCCCTCGAAGCGCCTGGCCAGCTCCACTGCCGAGAGTTCCGAAGTCTCGGCCCAGCCCTCGACGGCGACCTTGCCGCCGCGAGCATCGATGCCGACGGCGACCTGGCCCGGGAAGCGGCGGGCCGCCTCGCGCACCAGTTCGGGATCTCGTACCGCAACGGTCCCAAGAATGACTCGAGCTAGGCCCTTGCCAAGCCAGCGCTCGACGTCGGAGAGGGTCCGGATGCCGCCGCCAAGCTGCACCGGGAAGGACACTGCCTCAAGGATGGCTTCCACCGCCGCGCCGTTGACACTTTCACCGGCAAAGGCGCCGTTGAGATCGACGACGTGCAGATATTTGAAGCCCTGCGCCTCGAAGCTCCGCGCCTGCGCGGCGGGCGAGTCATTGAACACCGTAGCCTGGTCCATATCGCCGAGCCTGAGGCGCACGCACTGGCCGTCCTTGAGGTCGATGGCAGGGAAGAGGATCACTTCCTCCTCCTCTCGCTTTGGAGGCCACCCGCCTCCCATCCTCCCCTGGAGGGGAAGTGCGGACCGGTGGTCGCGGCACGATCTTGCCACAACCGCAATGCCACACCCTCCCCCTTGTGGGGAGGGCTGGGGAGGGGGTGAGCCCTAAACCAGATCTTCACGGCGCCCACCTCAGGAAATTCTCGATCAGCGCCAGCCCCAGGGTCTGGCTCTTCTCGGGGTGGAACTGGGTGCCGGCGAGATTGTCGCGGCCGACGATGGCGGTGAGGCGCTGGCCATAGTCGACGGTCGCAATCAGCGTCTCGGGCTTGGTTGTCGCGAAGTGATAGGAGTGGACGAAATAGGCATGGAGCCCGTCCGGTCCATCGGGAATGCCATCTAGCAACGGGTGCGGCCGTTCGAAGCGCAGCGTATTCCACCCCATGTGCGGGACCTTCAGCCCGCCCACCGGATGAATATGCTCCACGGCCCCGCCGATCCAGCCGAGCCCCGGCGTCACCGCCTTCTCGCGGCCTTCATCGGCCATCAACTGCATGCCGACGCAGATGCCGAGGAAGGGCACCCCCGCGCCAATGACGCGCTCGTTCAGCACCTCCACCATGCCGGGGACGGCATCGAGGCCGGCGCGGCAGTCGGCGAAGGCACCCACCCCCGGCAATACGATGCGGGTCGCAGCCCGTACGGCATCTGGATCCGCCGTCACGTAAATCGCCGGCGGCACCGCGAGCCCGCCGGCGGCGCGCTCGAAGGCCTTGGCAGCGGAGCGCAGATTGCCCGAGCCATAGTCGATGATGACGACAGTCTCGGTCACCGGACCACCCGCGAGCGCTGCAGCCAGGTCAGCTGTGCAAGATCGGCGGCCGGCGCGATCAGTTCGGCACGATGCCGGAAGCCGCGTCGGCGGAGGGCACCGCGGCGCAACTGGTGAGCCTCGAAGCCGAGATAGACGGCGAACAGCAGGTAGAGCCAGAGGACGGCTCCCCATCCCAGGAAGCCGGCGGCGAAGTAGAGCACGATCAACACGAGCACGTAACCGAGCAGCGCCAGCCACAGCCCGTGGAACAGCAGGAACACAAGCGGCAGCAGCGCCGCCAGCCATGAGAACTTTTCGGGCACCACCGGCGGCGCCAGGTCGGCGCCGCGCCGCGGGGCGCCGTGTTCGAAGACCGAATAGAGCGTCACTGCCACTCTCCTGCTGCTTGCGGCTCCGCCTTAGAGCAAATTGGTCCGGCTTGGAAGCGCGAGGAACGGATGAAGCCGTGCCGCCGTTAGCCAGAGAACGAGCATGGAGACTGACGTGACCATGGAATCCAACGAACGAAGCGTCGATCCCACGGCCGCTGCCTACAACGACCCCCATGGCTCCGGCAGCATGGGCCCGCGGCCAACGCAGGCCAATTTCCTCGCCGGCCTTGCGCTAGCCCTCGTGGTGCTGATGGTGGCGGCGACCGCCTTCGTGATGCTGTCGGCGCTGACCTATAGCGGCTAAAGCGTCCCTTTGGTCGAAGGGATCCGGCCTGCGCTCCGGGAATCGATCTCCACCGCGTCGCGCAGCGCCCGGGCCAGCGCCTTGAAGGCGCTCTCGGCGATGTGGTGGTTGTTGTCGCCGTAAAAGGTTTCGACGTGCAGGGTGACGCCAGCGTTCATGGCGAAAGCCTGGAACCACTCGCGGAACAGTTCGGTGTCCATTTCGCCGACTTTGTCGCGCGTGAAATTAACCTTCCAGACGAGGAAGGGGCGCCCCGAGACGTCGATCGCTACCCGGGTCAGCGTGCCGTCCATCGGCAGGTCGGCGCTTGCATAGCGACGGATACCCTTCTTGTCCCCCAGAGCCTTGCGCACGGCTTCGCCGAGCGCAAGGCCGACATCCTCGGCGGTGTGGTGGAAGTCGATATGCAGGTCGCCCCTGGCCTCGACACTGATGTCGATGAGCGAGTGCCGGGCCAGCTGGTCGAGCATGTGATCGAGGAAGCCGATACCGGTGTTCATGACGTGGGTGCCGGTGCCGTCGAGATTCACCGATACCTTGATCTCGGTCTCGTTGGTCTTGCGTTCGATCTCGGCGCTGCGCATGTCGGGCTCCCCTTGGCGCGGTGTCCGTAGCATTTGCGCGCAAAGGGATAAAGGATCGGTTGCCGACGCCCGCGCCGCCGGGACATTGCATTCGCGCCGCCCTCGCCTAAATAGGGGACAACAGTCCAGGAGTATCCCCCCATGAGCAAGGACAGCAGCTTTCCCGGCTGGCACGGGACCACCATCGTCGCCGTCCGCAAGGGCGACAGGGTGGTCATCGCCGGCGACGGGCAGGTCTCGGTCGGCCAGACGGTGATGAAGCACAATGCCAAGAAGGTCCGACGGCTGGCCACCGGACGGGTGATCGGCGGCTTCGCCGGGGCGACGGCCGATGCCTTCACCTTGTTCGAGCGGCTGGAGGCGAAGCTTGAGCAGTATCCGGATCAGCTGATGCGCGCAGCGGTGGAGCTTGCCAAGGACTGGCGGACCGACCGTTATCTGCGGCGGCTGGAGGCAATGATGATCGTCGCCGACAAGAAGGAGACGCTCGTGGTCACCGGTACCGGCGACGTGCTGACGCCGGACCATGGCGTCACCGCCATCGGCTCGGGCGGTAATTATGCGCTGTCGGCAGCGCTGGCGCTGGCCGAACACACCGAGATGGGCGCCGAGGATATCGCCCGGAAGGCGATGCAGATCGCCGCCGAAATCTGCGTCTACACCAATTCCAACGTCACCGTCGAAGCCATCGAGCTCGACTGAACCGCCGGCCCGCGAGGCGGCGACAGAGATGGGCGGCGCTCAGCGAGGCCGCCGGAAGGATGATCCATGACTGACCGCAATTTCTATCCCCGCGAGATCGTGTCGGAGCTCGACCGCTTCATTGTCGGGCAGGGCGACGCCAAGCGTGCGGTCGCCGTGGCGCTGCGCAACCGCTGGCGGCGCCAGCAGCTTCCCGACGCGCTGCGCCAGGAGGTGAACCCCAAGAACATCCTGATGATCGGGCCGACCGGCGTCGGCAAGACCGAGATTTCGCGGCGGCTGGCCAAGCTGGCGCAGGCCCCGTTCATCAAGGTCGAGGCCACGAAGTTCACCGAGGTCGGCTATGTCGGCCGCGACGTCGAGCAGATCGTCCGCGACCTGGTCGAGGCCGGCATCTCGCTGCTGCGCGACAAGCGCCGCAAGGACGTGGAGGCGCAGGCGCATCACAATGCCGAGGAGCGGGTGATCGATGCCCTGGTCGGCGCCTCCGCCGCACCGGCGACGCGGGAGAGCTTCCGCAGGAAGCTGCGCGACAATGAGCTCGACGATCGGGAGATCGAAATCGAGGTGTCGGGTCAGGGTGCGCCAGGAATGTTCGAGATTCCGGGAATGCCCGGCGCCAATGTCGGCATGATCAACATCCAGGACATGCTGGGCAAGGCCTTTGGCAATCGCGGCGTCAAGCGCAAGGTGAAGGTGAAGGACAGCCACGCCCTGCTGCTGCCCGAGGAGGCGGACAAGCTGCTGGACCAGGACCAGCTCAACCGCGAGGCCGTGGACCTCGTGGAGAACCACGGTATCGTCTTCCTCGACGAGATCGACAAGATCGTCAACCGCGAGGGCCGCGGCGGCGACGTGTCCCGGGAAGGCGTGCAGCGCGACCTGCTGCCACTGATCGAAGGTACCACCGTGTCGACCAAATACGGGCCGGTGAAGACGGATCACATCCTGTTCATCGCCTCCGGCGCCTTCCATGTCAGCAAGCCCTCGGACCTGCTGCCGGAGCTGCAGGGCCGGCTGCCGATCCGGGTGGAACTCAAGGCACTGACGCGGGAAGACCTGATCCGCATCCTCAACGACACCGATGCCAGCCTGATCAAGCAGTATGTGGCGCTGATGCAGACCGAGGGCGTGACGCTGGATTTCACAGCCGACTCGATCGACGCCATCGCCGACGCCGCGGTCAAGGTGAACGGCACGGTGGAGAATATCGGAGCGCGGCGGCTGCAGACGGTGATGGAACGGCTGCTCGAGGATATCTCCTTCGACGCGCCCGACCGCCATGGCGAGGCAATCCGCATCGATGCCGCCTATGTCGCCGACCGCGTCGGCAAGATGGCGGATGATGCCGACCTCAGCCGCTTCGTGCTGTAAAGGCAGCCGATCAACCGGCCTGGCGGCCATTGCGGCCGGCCCGGCGCATCACCTCGTTCCGGAGGAACACCAGATCCTCAGGCTGCAGGCGGGCGATCTCGGCGGCGAGCCGGTTGGCGAGTTCCGTCGCCTCCGGCTCGAGGCCGCCGGTGTCGATGGTGATCCGGGGGTCGGAGTACTCCGCCAGCCGCTGCAGCTCCTCGGCCTCGTCCCAGATGACGTTGAAATAGGCGATGATGCGCTGCATCAGGCTCCAGGTGGGCTTGCCGCGACGGCCGTGCTCGAGCGCCGACAGATAGGCGCTGGAGACGCGGAGTGCCTTCGCCATGTCCTTGAGCGTCACCCCGCGCTCCTCGCGCATGGCCCGCAGCTTGGCGCCGAGGGGGGTCATCGCGACGCCTCCGGCCGGCGCAGGCGGACGTAGAAGGCCCCTTCGCCGCCGTGGCCACGCGCTGCCACGTCCCACCCCGATACCAGCGGCGCCAGTTCGCGCTCGCCGAGCCAGATCGGCAGCATGGCGCGCAGCACGCCCCGCTCGGCGATGGCGGTGCCGCCGTCTGATCCGCGCAGGCCCTTGCCGGTGATGACAAGCACCGTGCGATCGCCACGCGCAACACGAGCATGGAGGAAGCGCCGCAGTGCAGCGTGGGCCTCGGCCTGCCGCATGCCGTGCAGGTCGATCGTCCCGTCGATGGCGATCTGGCCGCGACCGAGACGGCGTCGGAGCCGCGGATCAAGCTCATCCCTGCCCGGCTGAGGGCCGGGGCGTCCCTCCGGGCGATAGGAGGGCATGGTCGGCCGCGCGGCAGCCTTCTTGGCGGGCTCGGGGGGGCGGGGCAGCGGCAACGGCTCACTGTCCAGCGTCAGCGCACCCTGCCGGTGCAGCGGGCTTACCGTGCGGGCGACTTCCGTCCAGAGGTGCCAGTCGGCGAGAACGTGTCGGCGCTTGGGGTCTCTGCCGGCCATCGCCGCAACCGTGACTGCTATTCGAGCTGGTTGGTCGCCACGAGCTTCCAGTTGGGATCGCGCGACTTGGTGTTCCGCGAAAAGGTCCACTCGTCGGCGATATTGGCCACCTGGTCGGCATTGCCCTCGATGAGCGTACCGTCCTTGTCGCGGGTCGCAGAGACCACCTCGGCGTGGAAACGGATGGTGACAAAGGCCACGCGCTTGTCGAGCTCCGCACTCTCGATCTCGATGCGGGGGAGGCCGACAAAGGTGAAATCCACCGTGTGACCGGCAGCCTCGCGCTCGGTGATGGCGCGCTCGAAGCCGTCATAGACGTCCTTCTCGAGCAAGTTCCGCAGGGTCTTGCGATCGCCCTCGGCGAAGGCCGTGACGATCATCTCGTAGGCCGATTTGGCGCCCTCGAGGAAGGACTTGGGGGTGAAGGTCGGATCGGCCTCGGCGATGGCCGCGAGACCCGCCGCAACCTTCTCGTCACCGCCGGCAAACTGCTCGATCTCTGCCGCGAGGCGACGGGCGCGGCGTTCCTCGTCGGCGTCGCTGGGAGCCTCGACCGGCCGCGGCCGCATCTGGACGACGGTATCGCTACCCTGGCTCTTGGCGGCAGCCTCGCGCTGGCGCTCCAGCGGCGATCGCTCGTTACCCGTACGGGTGCCGAGCACCGAGCGCAGCCGGAACAGGATGACGATCGCCAAACCAATGACGATAAGGGTGGGTAGGTCGAAGAATTCGTCCATTGGCTCGGTACACCGGTTCTGGAGTCGCACTGATCGGCAGCCCTCGCAGGCTGCGGGAGGCCGCCCTATATATAGGGAAAGCTTCACCCCGAAACCAGTTCACGTTCTGGTAAGTTCCGGTTTAGGTTTCCGAGCAGCGAGGAGTAGCTCTTGGCGCGTGTGTTTTTCCTGGTTTTCCTGCTTGTGCCCCTGGTCGAGATCGCCTTCTTCGTGCTGATCGGCCAAGCGGTTGGCGTGCTGCCAACCCTTGCGGGCGTGCTGATCACCGCGCTGATCGGCGCCTTCGTGCTGCGGGCGCAGGGGCTGTCCCTTATCGCCGAGATTCAGTCGACGATGGGCCGCGGACAGCTGCCGGCGCGGGCGCTGGCGGAGGCGATGATGGTCGGCGTTGCCGGCCTGCTGCTGCTGCTGCCCGGTTACTTTTCGGATCTGCTGGGCGTCCTTCTGCTCATTCCGCCGCTGCGCGCCGGGCTTTACAACCTTCTGAAGTCGCGGATGGTTGTGGTGGCGACGGGCAGCAGCAGCCAGACGTGGCGGAGTGGGCGGCTCGGCGGGGATGACACCGTCGACCTCGACCCGGACGACTGGCGCCAACGCTAGCCGAAACTTGTTAGACGCAACCAAAGGTGCTAGCCAGCGGGCCACCTGAAGACGAGGAATTGACAATGGCTGACGAGAATTCGGCATCGCCGACCCCGGCTGGCAGCAACAACAGCGCCGCTCCGGGACCTTCCTACAACCTTATCGGCCAGTACATCCGTGACCTGTCGTTCGAGAATCCCGGCGCGCCCGGGTCGATCCTGGCCGGCGGCGCGAGCCCACAATTTTCGGTGAGCATCAACGTTTCGGTGAAGAAGCAGTCGGACGACGTCTACGCAGTGGAGCTCCTGCTCAACGCCAAGGCGGAGCGGGAATCGACGGTTCTGTTCAACGTCGAATTGGCCTATGGCGGCGTCTTTCGCGTCCGCAATGTCGCGGAGAACCAGCTGGCACCGCTGCTGATGGTGGAGTGCCCGCGGCTGGTCTTCCCATTTGCGCGGCAGGTGCTGGCAAACACGGTGCAGCAGGGCGGCTTCCCGCCGCTGATGATGGAGCCGGTGGACTTCCAGGCGCTCTACATCCAGAACCTGCGCAATCTGCAGGCGCAGCAGCAGAAGGCCGCCGGCACCGCCCCCGCAGAGCCGGAAACTCCGAAGACTAACTAACTAGTCAGGCGGTCGCGCGGACGCGATCGTCGCTGTAGGCGTTCCAGATGGCATCGGCACCGAGCGTCTCGATGAAGGCCTGGTGCGCAGCGAGTTGCGCTGCATCGAGGCGCGGCGGCAGCGGTTCTGGCCGCTGCCGGGCCACGGTGCCGATGTTGACTTCGATGCTGACGGCGCTGGTTTCCGCCACCAGTGCCAGCGCGACCTGGCGTCCCCCGATCAGTTCGAGATAGACCTCGGCGAGGATCTCGCTGTCGAGCAGCGCGCCGTGCAGGGTGCGCCGCGAGTTGTCGATGCCGTAGTGCTTGCACAAGGCGTCGAGGCTAACCCGGGCCCCCGGATGCACCTGGCGCGCCAGCATCACGGTGTCGATCACCTCGTTGCTGAGATGCGGCAGCTGGACCCGCTCCAGTTCCGCATTGAGGAAGCCCAGGTCGAAGGGCGCATTGTGGATCACCAGCGTGGCGTCGCCGATGAAGTCGAGGAAGGCCGAGGCCTCGGACCGGAACAGCGGCTTGTCGCGCAGGAAGTCGTCGCTGAGCCCGTGGACCCGGAAGGCCTCCTCGGGCATCGGCCGCTCCGGGTTCAGGTAAATATGGAGATGCCGTCCGGTGGGGATGTGGTTGATCAGTTCGACGCAGCCGATCTCGACGATGCGGTCGCCGGTGGCGGGACTGAGGCCGGTGGTCTCGGTATCGAGGACGATCTCGCGGCTCATGTCGTGTCCCTGGTCAGCTCGTCAACGAGGTGCGCCACCGCGTCCCGTGTCTCGCCGATCGTCCCCGAGGTGTCGAAGACATAGTCGGCCCTGCGCCTCTTCTCGCCCTGAGGCAGCTGTCGGGCAAGGATAGCCTCGAGCTTTTCCACGGTCATCCCAGGCCTCGCCAGGACGCGGCGACGCTGCTCGGCCTCGTCGACCACCGTCACGGCGACACCGTCTAAACCCCAGTCGACACCGTTCTCGAACAGGAGCGGAATGTCGGCGACGGCAAGCGGCGCTCCCGAGGCTTCCGCTTCGTCGAAGAAGGCCGCAATCTTCCGCCGGACCAGGGGGTGTACGACGGCTTCCAGCGCCGCGAGCAGTTCCGGATCCTGCAGCAGCCGTCGGCTGAGCTCCACCCGGTCGATGACACCCGTGGGCGCGACGCCCGGAAACAGCGCCTCTACCGGCGCCACTGCCTCCCCCTCATAGAGCTGATGGACCGCCTCGTCTGCAGAGAACACGGGGGCGCCCAGATCAGCAAAGGCCTGAAGCGTGGTGGATTTGCCGGTGGCAATGGAACCGGTGAGCCCAAGCCGATACATCAGAGCGTGGCCTCTATCTTCGCACGGAGCTCGGCGGTCACGTCGGGGCGCACCCCAAACCAGCACTCGAATCCGGGAACCGCCTGGTGCAGCAGCATGCCGAGCCCGTCGACGGTCCGCAGGCCGATAGAACGTGCGTCCGCAAGCAGCGGGGTCTCGAGCGGTACATAGACGATGTCAGTGACCAGTGCCGATTTCGGCAGCAGCTCCAGGGGCAGGTCGGGGAAGCGCGTGCCGTGCATGCCGACAGAAGTCGTGTTGACCAGAAGTCCCGCCTTCGGCGCCAACCTCGGAAACGCGTCCATGCCGGCGCCCTGGAGGGCGCCGCCAAGGTCCGCCGCCAGGGCTTGGGCACGGTCGTGCGAGCGATTGAGGACGTGTACCTTCCCCTTCACCCTGAGCGTCAGCGCTGCCGCGACTGCCCGGGCGGCCCCACCGGCGCCCAGCAGGATCGCCTGGTCTAGACCGTCGTCCCAGCCGGGTGCGGCGGCATCGAGATTGGCGAGAAAGCCGTGGAGATCGGTGTTGGTGCCGCGCACTTCGCCGCTGCCGGCGGTCTCCATCCGCCCCAGGGTATTGTAGGCACCTAGGTGCTTCGTCTCGAGGTCGTGGTGGTCGACGAGGCTGAACACCGCCTCCTTGTGCGGCACGGTCACGTTGCCGCCGACGAACTCCCCCTGGCGCAGGCGCTCGAGAAACGCCGGTAGGACTTCGGGGGCGACGTCGATCGCCTCGTAGCTGCCGTCGATCCCGTACCGGTCGAGCCAGTAGCGGTGGATCAGGGGGGACCGGGAGTGGGCGATGGGGTGGCCGATGACGAAGGCGCGTTTCACGTGAATCCCTCGCTCACAGCAGCTTCGGCGCGTACTGCCGCAGCGCCGACAGCAGTGGCAGCAGTGGCAGCCCAAGGATCGTGAAGTAGTCGCCCTCGATCCGTTCGAAGAGGCGAATCGAAGGGCCTTCGAGACGATAGCAGCCGACAGAGGTGAGCACCGCATCTCCCTCCAGCGCCAGTGTGGTCTCAAGTTCTGAATTGGAGAAGTCCCGCATCCTCAGGGCAGCGGTCTCGACGGCCGACCACATCACCCCGTCCTCCCGTGCGAGGGCGACGCCCGAATGCAGGTAATGCGTCCGCCCCCGCAACCCCCGCAGTTGCTCGCGCGCCGCAGCCATGTCGGCGACCTTGTGCAGCAGTCGTCCCTCGCATTCGAGTGTCTGGTCGGCGCCTATGACTATCCTGCCGGGATTCTCGGCGGCAACCGCTTCCGCCTTTGCCTCTGCCAGGGCCTTTGCCGTCGCCACTGCATCCAGTCCGGCAGCCGCTGCATTTGCCGATTGCTGCCGCTCGTCGATTCGGGCTGGACGCGACTCGAATTTTAGTCCGGCGCCCGCCAGCAGGGCGTTTCGGGCAGCGCTTCGGGAGGCCAGGATCAGCATGGGGAAGCTTTTCCACACTGTCCTTGCTCGCTCAAGGGTCCGGGCGGGGAAAAGCCGGAGCCTCGCCGCTCTTTGGCACTTGTCCCTGCTGTCCCGAAATCCGTCCACAATGTGAGGCGTGTTGAGACGGATGCGCCCTGCTCGTTTGAATCGGGGACAAGTCCGCGGGCCTGCTGCGGCAGTGCACAGGTTATTAACCTTTCGTTAACCCCGGGCAATTGGTTAATGGTCCGTTAACGCGGGCCTCTCGGTGCCCCCTCGACGATTGTTCGCCACCAGTCTTCACAGCCCCACTCGATGGGCTCGTTCTTGCGCCGATCCGCAGTCCGGATTGTGGGCGGCGCTTAATCCATGCAAAACACCGCCATGATAATGATGATTAAGAATCTAGATTCTTCTTTTGGGTCCCGACTGTGAGGGCGGTGGACCTGGAAAAGCCGCTTCTCGCGACGGTGCTCGGTCAGCGGCAGAAGTCGCCGCCGATCTGGATCATGAGACAGGCGGGGCGCTATCTGCCGGAATACCGGGAACTGCGCCAGCGGGTCGGTGGCTTTCTCGAACTCTGCTACAATCCGGAACTGGCGGCGGAAGTCACCTTGCAGCCGCTGAGGCGGTTCGATCTCGATGCCGCGATCCTGTTCTCTGACATTCTGGTCGTGCCGGATGCAGTCGGACAGGAGGTCCGGTTTGAGGCGGGGGAGGGACCGGTGCTGGAACCGCTTACTCCGGAAGGGCTGGGGAAGCTGACGACGGCACATTTGCTCGACCGACTGGCGCCGGTGCTGGAGGCCATGGCGTTGGTCAGGCGAGAGCTGCCGCCGAGGAAGTCCCTGATTGGCTTTTGCGGGTCTCCCTGGACCCTTGCGACCTACATGATCGGGGGACGCGGATCCGCTGATCAGTCGGCGGCGCGGCTGTTCGCGTTGCAGGAGCCGGAGGCGTTTGCGTCACTGATCGACCTCCTCGTCGAAGCCAGCATCGAATATCTGGTGGCGCAGTTCGCCGCTGGGGCCGACGTGGTGCAACTGTTCGAGAGCTGGGCGCTCAACCTGGACGAGGCAGCGTTCGCGGAGCGGGTAATTGCGCCGAACCGGCGGATCGTCGAGGGGGTCCGGAAGCGGGTTCGGGGGGCACCGATCATCGGCTTTCCGAGGGGCGCTGCGGGGATGCTGGCGCGTTACGCTTCCGATACGGGGGTGAACCTTCTCGGCCTCGATTATGCGGTGCCAATCGCCTTCGCCGATCAGAGCCTGCCGGAGGGTCTCGGGGTGCAGGGAAATCTCGATCCGTTGCGGCTGGTCGCCGGCGGCGCACAGATGGAGGCACGCGTTCGCGAGATCATTGCCGGCTTCTCGGGGCGGCCGCACATCTTCAATCTCGGGCACGGGATCGTCCCGGAGACGCCGATCGCGCATGTGGAACGGCTGATCGAGATCGTCAGGAGCTGCTAGCGATGGAGTGGGTGCTGGCGCTGCATGTGATCTCGGTCATCGCCTGGATGGCCGGGCTGCTCTATCTGCCACGGCTGTTCGTCTATCATTGCGCAGCACCGGCCGGGTCGGAGCAGTCGGAGACCTTCAAGGTGATGGAGCGGCGGCTCTATCGAGGCATTACCACGCCGGCGATGATCGCAAGCTGGGTGTTCGGCTTGTGGCTTGCCTTTGGGTTCGGGCTTGTCGACTTCAGTGAAGGCTGGATGTGGCTCAAGGCGGCCCTGGTGATCGTGCTCAGCGGCGTTCACGGTCTCTTCGGCCGCTGGCTTCGGGAGTTTGCGGAGGACCGGAACCAGCGGTCGAGCGGCTTCTACCGGACGGTGAACGAGGTGCCGACGGTCATCATGGTGCTGGTGGTCATCGCCGTCATCGTGCGGCCGTTCTGATCCTGCGCCGCTGCCATCACTCTTGAATGTGGCGGGGCTTCGCTGTATGGAATGCCATCCCGCCTAGATCACGCGGCGCTTCCCAGGCGCCGGAGGCGGTGGATGTTTCCAGCCCCCTCCGTACTGTCTGCATTCCCCAAAGGGTCTTCCACGCAATGGAAAATATGAAGCTCAGCGAGCTCAAGACCAAGTCTCCTGCCGAACTGCTGGTGTTTGCGGAGGAGTACGAGGTCGAGAACGCCTCGACCATGCGCAAGCAGGAACTGATGTTCGCTATCCTCAAGGAGCTGGCGGCGCGCGAGGTCGACATCACCGGCGAAGGCGTGGTGGAGGTGCTGCCGGACGGTTTCGGCTTTCTCCGGTCCCCGGATGCGAATTACCTCCCCGGGCCCGATGACATCTATGTCAGTCCGAGCCAGATCCGGCGCTTCTCGCTGCGGACCGGCGATACGGTCGAAGGCCAGATCCGCTCGCCCAAGGAAGGCGAGCGCTATTTCGCGCTGCTCAAGGTCAACACGATCAACTTCGAGAGCCCGGAGAATGTCCGGCACAAGATCAATTTCGACAACCTCACCCCGCTCTATCCCGACGAGCGGCTGCGGCTTGAGCTTCAGGATCCGACGGTGAAGGATCGGAGCGCGCGGGTCATGGACCTCGTGGCGCCGCTGGGCAAGGGCCAGCGCGCCATCATTGTCGCGCCGCCGCGGACCGGCAAGACGGTACTGTTGCAGAATATCGCACAATCAATCGCGATCAATCACCCGGAATGCTATTTGATCGTCCTGCTGATCGACGAGCGGCCCGAGGAAGTCACCGACATGCAGCGCTCGGTGAAGGGCGAAGTAATCTCCTCCACCTTCGATGAGCCGGCGTCCCGCCACGTGCAAGTCGCTGAAATGGTTATCGAAAAGGCGAAGCGCCTGGTCGAGCACAAGCGCGACGTGGTGATCCTGCTCGATTCCATCACCCGCCTCGGTCGTGCCTACAACACCGTTGTTCCGAGTTCGGGCAAGGTCCTGACCGGCGGTGTCGACGCCAATGCCTTGCAGCGTCCCAAGCGCTTCTTCGGCGCCGCCCGCAACATCGAGGACGGCGGCTCCCTGACCATCATCTCGACGGCGCTGATCGACACCGGCAGCCGCATGGACGAGGTGATCTTCGAAGAGTTCAAGGGTACCGGCAATTCCGAAATCGTCCTCGACCGCAAGGTTTCGGACAAGCGCGTCTTCCCGGCCATCGATGTCACCAAGTCGGGCACGCGCAAGGAAGAATTGCTGGTCGACCCGGACATCCTGCGCAAGATGTATGTGCTCCGACGCATCCTCAACCCCATGGGGACGGTGGACGCGATCGAGTTTCTGCTCGACAAGCTGCGGCAGACAAAGACGAATTCCGAGTTCTTTGACTCGATGAACACCTAGTCAGCCGCTCCATGAGCGACGGCGATACCATTGTCGCCCTGTCGTCCGGGAGCCTTCCCTCCGGGGTGGCCGTGCTACGGCTATCCGGCCCACGGACCTCCGCTCTGGTGGAGCGGCTGGCTGGTTTCCTTCCCGAGCCTCGCCGGCTGACGCTGCGTCCCCTGATGCTGGAGGGGGATCTTCTTGACCAGGCGCTGGTTGCGTGGTTCCCGGCACCGAAGAGCTTCACTGGCGAGGATTGTGCCGAGCTGCACCTCCATGGCTCGCCGGCCACGGTGCGGGCGGCGCTGCGGGCATTGACGGCTGAACCGGGGGTGAGGCCTGCCACCGCCGGTGAGTTCACCCGTCGGGCGTTCGAAGCCGGCAAGCTTGACCTCACGGAAGTCGAGGGACTGGGCGACCTGATTGCGGCTGAAACGGAGAACCAGCGCAGGCAGGCCCTGGCGCGGTTCGATGGAGGACTTTCCAGCCGGCTCGATGCCTGGCGCGAGCGGCTGCTGGACGCGCGGGCGGAAATCGAGGCGCAGTTGGACTTCTCCGACGAAGGGGATGTCGGCGAGCTCCCGCCGGAACTTGCCGCGGAACTGCGGCGCCTCGAGTCGGAGTTTCGATCGGCAATGGCTGGCGTAGCGCAGGGGCGGATCACCAGGGAAGGGCTGCGCGTCGCTCTCGCTGGCGCACCGAACGCGGGAAAATCCAGCCTTCTTAATGCCTTGGCGAAGGATGAGGTCGCCATCGTCACCAGCGAGCCAGGCACCACCCGCGACATCAAGGAGGTCTCCATCGACCTCAATGGCCAGTTGGTGGTGCTCCTTGACATGGCGGGGCTCCGGAGCACCGACAGTATTGCCGAAGCCGAAGGCGTAAGGCGCGCGGAGCGGGAGATCGCTTCGGCGGATTTGGTGCTCTGGCTGGTCCCGGCGGACGGGGATCCCCTCGCGCAGAGGCCGCCGGCAGGAGAAAGGGTCTGGGTGATCGGCAGCAAGAGTGATCTCGGGCCGGCGGTGGTGCCGCCCGACCTGCAGCTCTCTGTCACCACCGGGGCCGGGCTCGAGGAGCTGCTCCGGCGACTGACGGACTTCGCGGCAGAGCAGTCCGGGGCGGGCGAGCCGATCCTGGTCAGCCGGGAACGGGACCTGGTGGCGCTCCGGGACGCGGCGACGGCCGTTGCATCTGCTACAGGCCTCCTCGGGGAGGGCGAACTGGCGGCGGAACAGCTGCGGGTGGCGTCCCACGCCCTGGGGCGCCTTCTCGGCCGCATGGACGCCGAGTCCGTCCTCGACCAGTTGTTCAGCCGCTTCTGCATCGGCAAGTGATTCACGTGAAACATCGCTGGTGTTGATTCACGTGAAACATTGGCATAGACCGCGCGCTCAGGAGTGAGCCCGTGAGCGAGTTCGGTGTCATCATCGTCGGTGGAGGTCACGCCGGTTGCGAGGCGGCTGCGGCATCCGCGCGTCTTGGCGTGCCGACCGCGCTGATCACGCACCGCTTCGACACCATCGGTGAGATGAGCTGCAACCCGGCGATCGGCGGCCTCGGCAAGGGCCATCTGGTGCGGGAGGTGGACGCGCTGGACGGCCTGATGGGGCGGGTGGCGGATTTGGCCGGCATCCAGTTTCGCGTCCTCAACCGGCGCAAGGGCCCAGCGGTGCGTGGTCCCAGGGCGCAGATGGACCGCCAGCTCTACCGGCAGGCGATGCAGGGCGCGATCACCGCACAACCCTACCTCTCGGTGATAGAAGGAGAGGTCGATGATGTGCTGCTGGCGGGTGACCGCATCGCCGGCGTGCGCTTGCTTGATGGCCGCGAGATCTCCTCCCGCGCCGTCGTCCTGACCACCGGGACATTTCTGCGGGGCGTCATCCACCGGGGCGAAGAGACGGTCCCCGCCGGGCGCGCCGGGGAAAAGCCGGTTCTGGGTCTCTCGCTTCGCCTCGAAGCGCTGGGGCTCCGGCTCGGCCGCCTGAAGACGGGGACGCCAGCGCGCCTCGACGGCACCAGCATCGACTATTCAGTCCTCGAGGCGCAGCAGGGAGACGAACCTCCGGAGATGTTCTCGCCGCTGAGCCCGGCACTCGATCGGCGCCAGATTGCCTGTTATCTTACGCGGACGACGGTCGAGACGCACCGTATCATAACGGAGAATATCCACCGCTCCGCCATGCATTCCGGCCGGATCAGCGGCCGCGGCCCCCGCTATTGCCCCTCGATCGAGGACAAGGTCGTTCGCTTTGCCGATCGCGACAGTCACCAGATCTTTCTCGAGCCAGAAGGGCTCGACGACAACACCATCTATCCCAACGGCCTCTCGACGTCCTTGCCGGCGGAGGTCCAGGAGGTGTTTCTCAGGACTTTGCCGGGGCTCGAGGCTGTGCGCGTGCTGAGGGCGGGCTACGCCATCGAGTACGACTACGTCGATCCCCGGGAACTCCGGTCCACGCTCGAGATGAAGCGCGTTTCCGGTTTCTACCTCGCGGGGCAGATAAACGGGACCACGGGTTATGAGGAAGCCGCTGCGCAGGGTGTCGTTGCCGGCGCTAACGCCGCGCTTGCTGTTGCCGGGGCGGCACCGCTCCTGCTGTCGCGGACCGAGAGCTATATCGGCGTGATGATCGACGATCTGGTGTCCCGGGGCGTCTCCGAGCCGTATCGGATGTTCACCTCGCGCGCGGAGTTCCGCCTCCACCTGCGGGCCGACAACGCCGAGCAGCGCTTGACGGCGCTTGGCGCGGCGCACGGCCTGGTTGGTGAGGAGAGGGCTGAGAGCTTTGCTGCCCGCGACGCGCAGCTACAGAGTGGCCGCAGGCTGCTGGAGCGGCTTGCGACCACGCCGTCCGGGGCACGGGCGGCCGGGCTCGCGGTCAATGCGGACGGCCGTGCGCGCACGGCTTTCGAGCTGCTGTCCTACCCCGACGTTCAGCCCGAGGCCCTCTGCCGGCTGTGGCCGGAGGTGCGGGCGCTGTCCGGTGAAGTGCTGGAACAGTTGGCGGTGGATGCCAAGTACGCCGTCTATCTGGACCGCCAGCGCGCCGATGTCGCCGCCGTGCGGCGGGATGAAGTGCTGACCATTCCCGATTGGGTTGATTACCGCTCGTTGCCGGCACTGTCAGCGGAGCTGCGCCAGAAGCTCGCGGAGCAGCGACCCGCCACGGTCGCACAGGCGCAGGCCATCGACGGTATGACACCGGCAGCCGTGACGCTGCTGCTCTCCATCATCCGCCGCGGCACCATGCTGAAGGCCGGATAGGTGCCAGGGGACGCGGCGGCGGTCGTCCAGCCATACGAGCGCTACCTTGGGCGCCCTCCCGCTGCTGTCGTAACTGACCTGGAATCCTTTTGCGAGTTGTTAAGGAAGTGGCAGCGCGTACAGAATCTTGTTTCACGTGAAACACTGGACGATCTCTGGACGCGACATGTCGCAGACAGCCTCCAGCTTCTGCCATTACTCGGTGAGTTCGAGACTTTGCTGGACCTCGGGAGCGGCGGGGGGCTTCCAGCCATCCCCTTGGCGATCGCCCGCCGCGGTGCCAACGAGACCTTTGTCCTGGTTGAGCCGAACGCACGAAAGTCCAGCTTTCTCAGGGCGGTAGCGCGGGACCTCGGTCTGCCGGTCCGGGTGGAGACGCGCCGGGCAGAGGAGATCGATCCTGAAGAGGTGCCATCGATCGACGTCATCACGTCACGCGCACTGGCGCCACTCAAGGAACTCTGCCGCATGGCGGCGCCATTCTTCGGCCCCAACACGCGCGCCATCCTGCACAAGGGACGAGAACATGTTGACGAACTGTCAGAATCGCGTGCGGTCTGGCACCATGACGTGGTAATCACCAGAAGTGTCACCAGCAGCGATGGTGCACTCATCGAGCTCAGGAATCTGCGCCCGAAAACAGTCAGTTAAGCCGGGAGGCCGATGTGGCTCCGCGTATCCTTACCCTCGCCAACCAGAAAGGCGGGGTGGGCAAGACCACGACAGCGATTAATCTTGCGACGGCGCTGGCTGCCATTGGCGAGCGCGTGCTTATTGTCGACCTGGATCCTCAGGGCAATGCCTCCACCGGTCTCGGCATCACCCGGGCCGGGCGGTCCGTGTCCAGCTACGATCTGCTGGTCGGCGAGGCGCGGGTGGCCGAGGCGGCGGTGGTTACCAGTGTTCCCAACGTGGCGGTTGTTCCCTCCACGATGGATCTGCTGGGGGTGGAGCTGACCATCTCGCAGCAGGCCGACAGGGCCTTTCGCCTGCGCGACGCCTTCCGCAACATGGACGAGTTCCGGATCAACGGGCAGCCTGTGAGTTACGTGCTCGTCGATTGCCCGCCCTCGCTCAATCTCCTTACCGTAAATGCGCTGGTGGCGGCAGACGCGGTGGTGGTGCCGCTGCAATGCGAGTTCTTCGCGCTGGAAGGGCTGTCGCAGTTGCTGCAGACGATCGAACATATCCGCTCGACGCTCAACCCGCGGCTGTCCATCCAGGGCGTGGTGATGACCATGTTCGACCGGCGCAACAACCTGTCGGAGCAGGTGCTGCAGGATGTTCGCAACGAGATGGGATCGCTTGTCTACGACACCGTCATTCCCCGCAATGTGCGGCTTTCCGAGGCGCCGTCCTATGGCAAGCCGGCGCTGCTCTATGATCTGAAATGCGCCGGCAGCCAGGCCTATCTGCGACTTGCGACAGAAGTCATCCGGCGGGAGCGGCAGTTGAATGCTGCCTGAGGATAAAGCGATGAACGAGAAACCTTCCCGGCTGGGCCGGGGCCTGGCCGCCCTGATCGGCGACATGGGGACGATGGACAACGAGCGGATCGCCGAATCGGCGAGTGGCGCCAAGCGCCTCCCGGTGGATTTCGTCATCGCCAACCGCTCCAATCCGCGGCGCGACTTCGACCCGGAGCAGCTCGAGGAGCTGACCAACTCAATTCGCGAAAAGGGCGTCATGCAGCCGCTGCTGGTACGCCCGAGCGAGGATCCGAACATCTTCGAGCTGATCGCCGGGGAGCGGCGCTGGCGGGCGGCGCAGCTGGCGGGCCTGCATGACGTTCCGGTCATCATCCGCGACGTCGATGACAAGGAGGCGCTGGAGCTTGCAATCATCGAGAACGTCCAGCGCGTCGACCTTAATCCGTTGGAGGAGGCGCAGGGCTACGGCCAGCTGATCGAGCAGTTCGAGTACACGCAACAGGACCTGGCGCAGGTGATCGGCAAGAGCCGGTCGCATGTCGCCAACACCCTCAGATTGCTCCGCCTGCCCCAGGACGTGCGGGAGATGCTGGCCCGCGGTGAGCTGACCGCCGGTCATGCCCGCACCCTGATCACTGCCGAGGACCCTGCCGGGCTTGCCCGCCGCATCGTCAGCGCCGGCTTGTCAGTCCGCGAGGCGGAAGCGATGAGCCAGCGCGGTGCCGCGCCCCGAAAGCCGGGCGCGGAGCGGCGCGAGAAGGACAGCGACACACTGGCGCTTGAGAAGCGGCTGTCCGACAGCCTGGGGCTCGCCGTGGCCATCGACCATCGGGAGGAGGGCGGACGCCTGGAAATCCGCTACCGCTCGCTCGAACAGCTGGACGAGGTCTGTGCGCGGCTTGCCGGCCGCCTCGACTAGACGGAAAGGTTTCACGTGAAACGCGGCCGTTACCGTTCGGCGGCCAGCATGCAGATGCCGAGCAGGGCCCGCCGGACGATCGTCTCCTGCATGCCGTAGCGGCGGCGCGACTCCGACGTCGCCAGCTGCAGCCGTTCGATGGCGGCGGCCAGCGCGTCGTCGGACCACAGCCGCAACTGCTGCTCCAGCGTCGCCCTGCGCGAGAAGTGCGGCCGCGGACGCTGCCGGTCGAGCACCTCCTTGGGGGCGCCGCCGGCGTCGACCTCGCCCCGCCAGCGCCGCAAGGCCCCAAAATGCTGGAGCGCCGACCCCAGCAGCTGCTGCGGGCTTACCGCCGCGGCAAGCGCCCTGTTGACGGCGAGTTCCAGCCGGGCCGCATGGCCGGTCCCGGTCGCGTCCAGGACCTCGTCGAGCACCAGCGCGGCGTTGTCGGCGCAGAGCGCAACGACATCCTCCCGCGTCAGCAGCCGGCTCTCCGCCGCGTGCAGCGCCAGCTTCTCGAGCTCCCGGCGCGTGACCTCGCGATCATTGCCCAGAAGATCCCTTAGCGCCTGCGCAGCATCCGGCGCGAGCTCGATGTCCGCGGCGGTGAAGGTGTCGCTGATCATCGCCGCCAGTGCGCGTTCACTGTCAGGAAAACACGGCAGGGCCCAACCGCCGTCGCGCCCCTCGACCAGTGCCCGTAGCGGGTCGCGTGGCAGCAGATTGCCGGCTTCGAGGATGATGGCGGCACCGGCGGCGCCCCCCAATAATTCGGTGACAGGGAGTACGAGGGACTTGCCGGCGCCGCGGACCCGCACGACACGCTTCTCCCCGAACAGAGAGGCGGTTTTCGCCTCCACCGCCAGACGGCCGACATCACCATCGAGTTCGCTGCCATCGAGGGTGGTGGTCGACGCCTCCTCGCCGGCCGCAAACAGCCGAGCGATGTCCTGCGCTGTTTCCCGCACGAGGCCGGCATCGGGTCCGTAGACGAGGTAGACGCCCGCTTCCAGGGAGGGGCGCCTCAGAAAGCGCTCCACCTCATGGGCCTTGAGCGCCGTCATTGCCGCGGCTGCGCGGCCCCGGTCGCAAGATCCGCGAGGATGCTGAGGCGCACCGTTTCCGCAGCGGCCCGCGCGGCCCGCTCGGCGGCGTCATTCTGGGCGGCCTCGTTGGCCAGCACCTGCCCGACCGTGGCATAGCCGGCGGTGGCGGTGCGGGTGCCGGCGCCAAGAATGCGGTCGCCGGCAACCAGCGTGTAGCTGACCCGCACGGTGACCTCGCGCTCCCCTCGCGGCGTCCTGACGTCGGTCATGGTGAGGTCCCGGCTGCTTTCGGTGCTGGTGACCGTGACCAGCACGGCCTCGGGGCTGCTGGACCGCCCGAGCCGCAACGCCAGGTCCTGGATGACGATCTGGTCGAGACGCGTGACCGGCTGGGAATAGGCCAGCGGCAGCCGCTGGTTGAGGCCGTTGTCGCCATAAACCGGGGCAAGGCCGCTGCAGCCGGCAAGAACCATGGCCGCAACCAGCAACAGCGCCGCGAGGGCACTCTTTGATCCGGGAGGACTAGACGACCACATTGACGATCCTGTCGGGAACGATGACCAGCTTGCGCGGTGGCTTGCCGTCCAGCATGCGGGCAACCGCGTCCAGTGACAAGACCTCTTTCTCGACCTGTTCCCGGGAAGCACCGGGGGGGAGGGTTATTTCGCCTCGGCGCTTGCCGTTGACCTGCACCGGCAGGACGATCTGGTCGACCACCAGCAGGCGCTCGTCGACCTCCGGCCAGGGGGCGTCGGCCACCAGCCCGCGGTTGCCGAGCGCCTCCCAGCAGGTCTCGGCGAGATGCGGCATCATCGGAGCGAGCAATTGAACAAGGAAGCCGACCGCCTCGCGGAGCGCCGAAAGACGGCCCTCCGATGGAGAATCTCCGAGGTCCTGCAGATACTTGCCGAGACCGTTGGCGAGCTCGTAGAGCTGCGCTACGGCGCGATTGAAGCGGAGGCCTTCAATGTCTTCGGCGACCTGCCGGACAGCCCGGTGGGCGAGGCGACGCAGGTCGCGAGCCGCCATGTCGCCATCATCATGAATATTTTCCGAACGCTCAGGCAGCACCGCCAGCGCATCCTGTACGATCCGCCAGATGCGCTGCTGGAAGCGGCTCGCTCCTTCAATCCCCGCTTCCGTCCACTGCACGTCGCGCTCGGGGGGCGAATCGGAGAGCATGAACCAGCGGGCGGTGTCGGCGCCATAGGTGGCGACGATCTCGTCGGGGTCGACGACGTTGCGGCGAGACTTGCTCATCTTCTCGATGCTGCCGATCGAGACGGGGTGTCCCGTGGCTGCATGACGGGCGCGGCGGGTGTCCCCCTCCGTCTCCACCACCACCTCCTCCGGCGCCAGCCAGCTGCCGTCCTGAGAGCGGTAGGTCTCGTGCGTCACCATCCCCTGCGTGAACATGCCCCGAAATGGCTCGACGACCCTGAGGTGGCCGGTCTTCTGCATGGCGCGCGCGAAGAAGCGCGAGTAGAGGAGGTGCAATATAGCGTGTTCTACACCGCCGATATACTGGTCGACCGGCAGCCAGGCGTCGGCCAGCGCCGGCACTGTGGGGGTAGCCGCGCGCGGGGCGGTGAAGCGCGCGAAATACCAGGAGGAATCGACGAAAGTGTCCATGGTGTCGGTTTCACGCTGGGCAGCGCGGCCGCATTGCGGGCAGTCGACATGCTTCCAGCTCGGATGGTGGTCGAGGGCGTTCCCCGGCTTGTCGACCGGGATGTCGTCGGGCAGCCGCACCGGCAGGTCCGCCGCCGGCACTGGCACCACACCGCAGCTTTCGCAATGGATGATGGGAATCGGGCAGCCCCAGTAGCGCTGGCGCGAAATGCCCCAGTCGCGTAGCCGGTAGTTGACCTCCACCGTTCCCTGCGGCCGCCCGTCGACCTCACGCTCCGCGAAATGCGCGGCGATCGCCTGCTTGGCCTCCTCGATGGAAAGGCCGTCGAGGAAGCCGGAATTGTAGAGTGTCCCGGTCCCGGTATAGACCTCGTCCTCAATGCGGAAGCTCGCCGGATCGGCGCCCGGCGGCAGCACCACCGGGATCACCGGCAGGTCGTAGCGGCGGGCGAACTCCAGGTCGCGCTGGTCGTGGCCGGCGGAACCGAAAATGGCGCCGGTGCCGTAGTCCATGAGCACGAAATTGGCGACATAGACCGGCAGCGTCTCGCCCTCGCGCACCGGATGCCGTACCTGCAGGCCCGTGAAGTGGCCGCGTTTCTCGGCCTTCTCCAGCGTCTCGGTGGCGGTGCCTTGGCGCCGGCATTCGGCGACGAATGCGGCGAGCGCCGGATCTCCGACCGCCAGCTCCGCGGTCAGCGGATGCTCGGGAGAAAGCGCGATGAAGGAGGCGCCGAAAATGGTGTCGGGGCGGGTGGTGAAGACCTCGATGCTGGTCGCCGCCGTTGCCGCCGACGGCAGCAGTTCGAACAGCAGCCGCAGGCCCTCCGACTTGCCGATCCAGTTGCGCTGCATGGTGCGCACCTTCTCGGGCCACCCCTCGAGCCCGTCCAGTGCCTCCAGCAGCTCCTCCGCATAGTCGGAGATCCTGAAGAACCACTGCGTCAGTTCGCGCTGCTCGACCACCGCGCCGGAGCGCCAGGCGCGGCCATCGATCACCTGCTCGTTGGCGAGCACCGTGAGGTCCGCTGGATCCCAGTTGACCTTGGACTGCTTGCGCGTAACCAGCCCGGCCTCGAGGAAATCGAGGAACAGCTTCTGCTGGTGCTGGTAGTATTCCACGTCGCAGGTGGCGAACTCGCGCGACCAGTCGAGGGCGAGGCCGATGGCCTTGAGCTGCCGGCGCATGGCCGCGATATTGGCATAGGTCCAGTCGCGCGCCGGCACCTTGTTCTGCATGGCGGCGTTCTCCGCCGGCAGGCCGAACGCGTCCCAGCCCATGGGATGCAGCACGTTGAAGCCGCGGGCCCGCTTGTAGCGCGCGAGCACGTCGCCCATGGTGTAGTTGCGCACGTGTCCCATGTGGATGCGCCCCGACGGATAGGGAAACATCTCGAGCACGTAGTAGCGCGGCCGGACGTCGTCATCGCGCACGAGAAAGGCCTCGGCGGACTCCCAGGCCTGTTGCCAGCGGGGTTCCTCTACGCGCGGGTTGTAGCGCTCGACGCTCTCGGCAGTCACTTGGGCAGGTCCTCGAAACGACGCGGGGGCGATTGCGTCAGCTGGAAAATCCGGGTAGCGGACCATCAGCAGAAAAGCGTCAGAGGGTCAACAGGAAGCAGGGTTCGAAGTGGTCGAGGAAGCAGACGATGCGGCCGCCAGGCTCGCCGGAATCCGGCAGCGGATCAGGACCGCGCAGTCGCGGTTCGGGCCACCGCCGCAGAGCGTGGAGCTGGTCGCCGTCAGCAAGACCTTCGATGCCGACGCGGTGCGGCCGTTCCTTGACGCCGGGCAGCGCGTCTTCGGCGAGAACCGGGTGCAGGAGGCCAGGCAGAAATGGCCGGAACTACGGGCCTCCTATGACGGCATAACATTGCATCTGATCGGGCCGCTGCAGACCAACAAGGCGCGCGAGGCGGTGGCCCTGTTCGACGTCATCGAGACCGTGGACCGCGAGAAGCTGGCTGCGATGCTGCGGCCCGAAATGGAGCGGGCGGGGCGGCAGCTGCCGGTCTTCGTGCAGGTCAATATCGGTGGCGAGCCGCAAAAGGCGGGGATTGCCCCCGACGAGGCCGTGGCCTTCGCCGCCCGCTGCCGTGACGTCCACGGGCTCGAGGTCGCGGGGCTGATGTGCATCCCTCCCGACGGGGTGCCTCCAGGCCCCTATTTCGCGCAGCTGGCGCAACTCGGCGCCGAGGCCGGGGTGCCGGGGCTGTCGATGGGCATGAGCGGCGACTTCGAAACCGCGATCGCCATGGGCGCGAGCCATGTGCGCGTCGGCAGCGCGCTGTTCGGGAAGCGGGGATAGTCCAGGCGACGCTGCCGTGGTGACAAGGGGAGACGGCGAGAGGCGGCGGCCGCGGCAGCCGCCTCCCAGGTCACCGCATGAGCGACTACGGCTTCACAGCGAGCAGGGACACGCTCTTGACGCCGTATTTGCGGGTGGCGCCCTGCGCGCTCTCGGAGATGAAGGCGTAGGCGGTATTGTCCTCCATCGTCTCCAGACGCAGGCCGGCAGCGGCGATCATCGAACGATAGGCGTCCTGCTGGGCGGCGCCGCCGATGCACGCGGCCCAGAGGTCGGCGTTGCAGACGATCCCGTCGGGCAGCTGCGTCGTGGTGACGATATCGGCAATCGCCAAACGGCCGCCCCGCTTCAGCAGGCGAGCCGCTTCGTCGAAGACCTTCTGCTTGACCGGCGAGAGGTTGATCACCCCGTTGGAGATCACCACGTCCGCCGTCGCCTCAGGCAGCGGCACCTCTTCGATATAGGCCTTGCGAAAGGAGACAGTACCGAAGCCGTCGCGGGCGCCGAGGCGGGCCGCCTTGTCGAGCTGGGCGTCCGTCATGTCGATCCCGATGACTTGGCCCGCGGCTCCGACCTTCAGCGCGGCAATGAAGGTGTCCATGCCGGCGCCGCTGCCGAGATCGACCACGGTATCGCCGGGCTTCACGCTGGCCAAATGAAAGAAATGGCCGACGCCCGCGAAGGAATCGGTCGATTCCTCCGGAATGCGGTCAAGGTCGGCGGGGTCGTAGCCTAGCCGTTCGGCGAGACGACGGCCCATTTCGAAGTGGAACTCGCCGGTCGGATCCTCGGCGACGTCGCGGTACATGGCCTTGACCTTGTGCTCGAGGTCTTGCGGGTCGAACCCTGCCGTGGCTGGTGCTGACATGTCCTATCCTCCTTGATTGTGGACGGGCCGGCCCCACTGCCTTCCCCCGGTGCCGGAGCTCCGAGGGAAGGCGGCGAGCCGGTCAGTCCTACTGACGCGGGTCGTCCTCGTCGTTGACGTATTCGATCTCCCAGGGGCCCGTGCTGTTGAGCTGGATGACCGTTTCGCCCTCGGCGTAGGCATAGTGAGTCATGCCCGGCGCGAAGGCGAAGAAACTTCCGGCGCCCAGCCGCTCGGCCGCCGCACGGTCGGGATCCTCCCCGGAGCCGAGAAGAAAGGTCCCGGACAACACCGTGACGATCTCCGGGCGCGGGTGATTGTGCGGGGCTATGCGAAAGCCGTCCGGCAGCTTCAGGCGCAGCGCAAACAAGCCATCCGCCGACGGGTCGCCATAGAGCACGGCGGCCTCCGACCCAGCCTCGAGCGACGCCGGGCCGGGGCTCCACTCCACGGTGCCGCCGGGGACAACGACATGGTCATCGGACGCGGTAGCGCTGGTCGCGGCCAGCATCGCTGCGACGCCGGCAACGGCCGCCCGTAGGGCGGGCGCGGCCATGGTCGGTGTTCCTCGTTTCATGTTCCGATCGATTGCCATTGGTTTTCTCCTTTGCCTTGATGCCGCGCATTGCCTCTCGGCGCGCCGCGGCATGCCGGCCAGCCGCGATGGCTGGCTGAACCAGGACTCTGGCAGAAGGCGTCCGATTAGTTGTTCGGGATCCCTTGGCGAATCGGCCAGATGGCGTTGCTTTTCCGCCCGATTGCTTCAGAATGCGTCGTCATGCAGTTTGTGTTCGGCGATTGCCGACTGGTCCCTGCACGGCGCGAACTGTGGCGCGACGGTGAAATCGTCCATGTCGAGCCGCAAGTGTTCGACCTGATCCTGCATCTTGTCCGCAACCGTGATCGCGTCGTCAGTCAGGACGAGCTTCTGGAAACCCTGTGGTCGGGCCGGATCGTCTCCGAGTCGACGTTCCGCAGCCGCATCAATGCGGCGCGCGGCGTGCTCGGTGACAGCGGCCGCCGTCAGGCGCTCATCAGAACCTTTCCGCGGCGGGGCTTCCGCCTGGTCGGCGAGGTGGTGGAAGAGGGCGAAGGCAGCGCTGTATCGGCGGCTGCTGGCGGTGCGGAGTCGCTCCCAAAGGCGGATCCGACGCCCGAGGCGGGTCGGCCCATTGTCGCGGTGCTTCCGTTCAGCAATCTGAGCGGCGATCCGCAATGGGAGCATTATGCCGACGGGATCAGCGAAGACATCACGACGGCTTTGGTGAAGCATCGATCGCTGCTGGTGGTGGCGCGAAACTCCGCATTTGCCTTCAAGAACAACGGCGGCGACCTGCGGCGGGTCGGTCGCGCGCTCGGCGCCGACTACATTGTGGAAGGCAGCATCCAGAAACTGGCGCAGCGCATGCGCGTCGGCGCCCATCTGGTGGAAAGCCTAACCGGCCGGCTGCTGTGGGCAGACCGCTACGACAACGCCCTGGACGCGATCTTCGACGTCCAGGACATGATCATCGAAAAGATCGTGTCTTCGATCGAGCCGCAGATCGGCAGCGCCGAGCGGCTGCGGGCCGAAGCCAGGCCCGGCCGGAATTTTCACGCCTGGGACCTGTTTCACCTGGGCGTGAGCCATCTCTATCGGGCCACGCCGCACGACAACGGGGAGGCGCAGCGCCTGCTGCGACTGGCGATTGAGCACGATGAGGGGCTGGCGCAAGGGCATGCGCTGCTGTCCTACGCGATGCTGCTGAGCATGCTGTATTTTGACGCCGAGCCGACCGAGGAGAAGCTGAAGGAGGCGCTGGCGCTGGCCCGTCGGGGCATCGAGCTGGACGACCAGGACGCGCTGATCCGCTTCGTGCATGGCCGCGTGCTACTGGCCCGGCGGGATTACCGCAGCGCACTGGAGGAGTTGCAGATCGCGACGGAAATGAACCCGGCGCTGGCTGTCGGACATTGCGGAGTGGCCGATTCGCATGCCTATGAGGGCAATTTCGAGGATGCCTTTCCGCACTTCCAGCGGGCTATCGACCTCAGCCCGTATGATCCACAGCGCTGGGCGTTCTACGCCTACCGGGCCTTGGCCCACCTGTTTGCCGGCCAGTTCGAGCTCGCTCTGGATTGGGCGCGGCAGTCCACGCGGGTGCCCAACTGCCATTACTGGCCCTTTTCCCACCGGGTCTGCGCGCTGGGGCACCTGCAGCGGCACGAAGAACTGGCTGCTGCGGTTGAGGAGCTCCTGGAGCGCAGGCCCGACTTCACCTGCGAACTCGCGAGGCAGCGGCTGTTTTACATCAGGCACCAGCACCAGCTGGACATCTATCTGGAAGGGCTCCGCAAGGCAGGCATCCCGCCTTGAGGCGACGGGCTTCGCGTCTCCGGACAGCCTTCGATCATCTCGTTGTGGCGATGACCCTGTACCAGCGCCCACGCCCGGACGGGCTTGGCGACCAGCATCCACCGCCATCGTCAAGCCGCTGCGCCAGCGGGACGCTATGGCGTCATAGCACCTGGAAATCGAGCGGTCTCAGCAAGCCCGCTGCTAGTCGAAGTCGAACAGGTCTTCGAGGAAGTCGGCGACTTCCTTTGCGCGCAGCCGGCGGCGGCCACGCCGAGGGAGGTCGTATCTCTCGTGCCGATCATCCTGAGTGGGCCGGGCGGGCGGCCGGGCCGAAAAATCCACATAGGCCTCGATCACCTTGTCGAGTTCGCCGCGCTCGAACCAGGCGCCGTAGCAGTGCGGGCAATAGTCGATCTCGATGCCGTGCTTGGCGCTCGGCAGCAGGGGCAGCCGATGCAGCGGGCAGAGCAGCGGCGTAGCGCTTCGGGGCATGACGGACGGCCTCGGTGGCTCAGGAGGCCGGGGTCGACCAGGTGATCTGGAACTCGATCTCTTCCTCGCCCTCGCCGCGTTCATGGGCGAGGTTGTAGTGGGCGCGTACCGGCACGTTGATGCGCTCCCCGGCGATGTCGATCTGGAACCGTTCCCCCTTCTCGAGCGCGTCGGCGAGGCGTCGCAGCTTCTCGATGAACTGGGGCAGCGGGTAGTCCTTCTCGATGTCGCGGGCGGTCTTCATTGCGCTCTCCTCATCTCTTGCCGCGGCATATAGGCACCCACCGCGCGCCCCGCCAGCCCCTCAGTCCGTGGAAACGGAGGTGCTATGGCGGCATAGTGTCCCGGCGCCGCATGCTGACAGGACCTGTCAGCAGCGTGCTGCGAGGCTCGGCGCCATCACACCAGCAAGGGATGAAGAGCCATGAGCGATTTCAAGGGTAAGGCGGCGCTGGTCACCGGGGCCGGGTCGGGGATCGGGGAAGCGACGGCGCGGGAATTGTACCGGCGCGGTGCGCAGCTGTTCCTCGGCGTCCACAGCGAGGAGCAGGTGCGGGCGCTGACGGAGCAGCTGCCGGGCAGCAGGGCGCGGGCCTTCGACGTGCGCGACCGCGCAGCGGTCGCGGCGCTGGTCGGGGCGGCGGTTTCGGCCTTCGGCAAGCTGCAGCTCTGCGTCAACTGCGCTGGAATAACCGGCCCGGCGGCGACGCCGATCCCCGACTACGACGCCGACGCCTTCGAGGAGGTGATCGCCACCGATGTCACCGGCATGTTCCTTCTCCTCAAGCACCAGATCCCGGCGCTGCTCGGGGCCGGTGGTGGCGCCATCGTCAACATGTCCTCGGCGAACGGCGTCGTCGGCATCCCCGGCATGGCCGGCTATACGGCCGCCAAGCATGGCGTCATCGGGTTGACGCGCTCGGCGGCGCTGGAGTTCGCGGGGCAGGGCGTCCGGGTCAACGCGGTGGCGCCGGGCTATGTCGAGACGCCGAAGGTGCTGGCGGCCGGCGAGGAGATGCTGGCGCAGTTCCGGGCGGCGCACCCGATGGGGCGGCTGGCGAAACCGCAGGAAGTCGTCGACATGATCCTGTTCCTGCTGTCGGATCAAAGTTCGTTCGCCACTGGCGGCGTCTACAGCCTCGACGGCGGCTATACCGCGCAGTAGGCGCGGGTTCAGCCCCGACGCGATCTACGACCTCGCGACTATCAGAAAAATTGTGCCGTGGCTTGTCGAAGCCCCGCCCGCTCGTTCGTCGCCAGGGCAGAACGGAGGGAATGGCCCTCCTTCGAACAGGAGAAACGAGCAATGCCCAGGATGATCTTCGTCAACCTGCCGGTTCGCGACCTCGCGGCTGCCATCCGCTTCTACGAGGCCATCGGCTGCCAGAAGAACGCGCAGTTCAGCGACGAGAACGCCGCTTCCATGGTGTGGTCCGACACCATCACCTTCATGCTGCTGACACGCGACTACTTCGCCAGCTTCGCGCCGCGTCCCGTCGCCGACCCGCGGGAGCAGTGCGGCGTGCTGATCGCGTTGTCACGCGACAGCCGCGAGGAGGTCGATGCCATTACCGAGGCGGCCGCAGCGGCCGGCGGCACAGCCGATGTCCGGGAGAAGCAGGAGCTCGGCTTCATGTATGGCCGGTCATTCGCCGATCCGGACGGACATGTCTTCGAGCCGATGTGGATGGACCCCGCGGCAGCGGCAGGCACCGAGCCGGCCACCGCCTGAGCGAGAGATAAGGAGAGATAACATGATTCGACCGACCCTCATTGCAGCGACGCTGCTGTTCGCAACCCCAGGACTGGCGCAGCCGGAAGCCACCGGCGCCCGCGTCGAAGTCAACGGCATGGAGATGTATTACGAGGTCTCAGGCGAGGGCCCGCCGCTGGTCGTGCTGCACGGGGCCTATATGACCATCCCCTGGATGGGCGAGATCATCCCCATGCTGGCGGAGACGCACGAGGTCTATGCGCTCGAACTGCAGGGCCACGGCCGTACCACCGATATCGACCGGCCCATCACCTACCCCAACCTCGCCGACGACGTCGCCGCCTTCATGGACGCGGTGGGCATCGAGGCGGCCGATATCTTCGGCTACTCGATGGGCGCCGCAGCCGGGCTGCAGGTCGCTATCCGGCATCCGGAGAAGGTGAACAAGCTCGTCGCCGCCTCGGTCGCCTACGATGTCTCGGGCTGGCAGCCGGCGTTTCGAGACTTCGTGCCGCAGCTGACACCGGAGTTCTTCGTCGGCACACCGATGGAGGCAGCCTATCGCGAACTCGCCGCCAACCCCGAAGGGTTCCCGGCGCTGGTCGAGAAGTTGATCGCCCTCGAGCACGAGCCGATGGCCTGGGAGGAGGACGTGAGGGCGCTGGAGACGCCGGTGCTGCTGATCGCGGGCGATGCCGACGTGGTGACGCTCGAGCATACGGTCGCGATGTTCCGGCTGCTGGGCGGCGGCGGCATGGGCGACATGGGCGAGCCGCTGCCGGAATCGCGACTCGCCGTGCTGCCGGCGACCTCGCACACGGCGGTCATCAACCAGCCCGAGCTGCTGCACGCGGTGATCGAGCCGTTCCTCCAGGGGGAGGAGCCGAAGGGGTTCATGGCGCAGTAGGCCGGCACCACGCCGCTATAGCCGCGCGGCGTGCCAGCGCAGGTGCTCCGCCATGAAGCTCGAGATGAAATAGTAGCCATGATCGTAGCCTTCCTGCATCCGCAGCTCCAGCGGCTGGCCGGCAGCAGTGCAGGCTGCGGCCAGCCGCTCCGGCTGCAGCTGGGTAGCGAGGAACCCGTCGGCGCTGCCCTGGTCGACCAGCAGGCCCGCCACGCGGGCCCCGTCGGCGATCAGGGCGCAGGCGTCGTACTGGCGCCACTGGCCGCTGTCGGGGCCGAGATAGCCGCTCAAGGCCTTCCGCCCCCAGGGGCAGTTCATGGGCGAGGCGATCGGCGCGAAGGCCGAGATGGCGCGGAACCGGCCGGGGTTGCGCAGGCCGACGGTCAGCGCCCCGTGTCCCCCCATGGAATGCCCCATGATCGACTGCCGGCCGAGGTCGGCGGGGAACGCTTCTTCGACCAGCTTCGGCAGCTCATCCTCGACATAACTGCGCATCTGGTAGTTCTGGGCGAAGGGCGCTTCGGTGGCATCGACATAGAAGCCGGCGCCGAGCCCGAAATCCCAGGCGCCGTCGGGGTCGTCGGGCACGCCTTCACCGCGCGGCGAGGTGTCGGGGGCAACGAACATCAGGCCCAACTCCGCGCAGGCGGCGCGGAACTCGCCCTTCTCGGTGACATTGGCCTGGGTGCAGGTGAGGCCCGAGAGGTACCAGACCACGGGCAGCCGGGCGCCCGGCGCGTGATCGGGCACGAAGACCGAGAATTCCATCGGCGTCCCGGTAGCCGTCGAGGCATGGCGATAGACGCCCTGGGTGCCGCCATGGCTGCGGACGCTGGAAACGGTCTCCAGCGTCATCAATAGAGGACGACCGAGCGGATGCTCTCGCCGGCATGCATGAGATCGAAGCCCTTGTTGATCTCTTCGAGGCTGAGGACGTGGGTGATCATCGGGTCGATCTCGATCTTGCCGTTCATATACCAGTCGACGATCTTCGGCACGTCGGTGCGGCCTCTGGCGCCGCCGAACGCCGATCCCTTCCAGACGCGGCCGGTGACCAGCTGGAACGGGCGGGTCGAGATCTCCTTGCCGGCCTCGGCGACGCCGATGACGGTGGAGACGCCCCAGCCGCGGTGACAGGCCTCGAGCGCCGTCCGCATGACCTCGGTATTGCCGGTGCAGTCGAAGGTGTAGTCGGCGCCGCCGTCCGTCAGGCCGACGAGGTGGGCAACGAGGTCGCCTTCCACCTTCCTCGGATTGACGAAGTGGGTCATGCCGAACCGCCTCCCCCACTCCGCCTTGCCGTCATTGATGTCGACGCCGACGATGCGGTCGGCGCCGACCATGCGGGCCGCCTGGATGACGTTGAGGCCGATGCCGCCGAGGCCGAAGACGATGACGTTGGACCCGGGCGTCACCTTGGCGGTGTTGATTACCGCGCCGACCCCGGTGGTGACGCCGCAGCGGCAGTAGCAGGCCGACTGGAAGGGCGCGTCGTTACGGATCCGCGCCACCGCGATCTCGGGCAGCACGGTGTAGTTGGAGAAGGTCGAGCAGCCCATATAATGGAAGATCGGCTGGCCCTTGTAGGAAAAGCGAGAAGTTCCGTCGGGCATGACGCCCTTGCCCTGGGTGGCGCGGATGGCGGTGCAGAGGTTGGTCTTGCCCGAGAGGCAGGATTTGCACTGCCGGCATTCGGGCGTGTAGAGCGGGATCACGTGGTCGCCCGGCTTGACCGAGGTGACGCCCTTGCCGACCTCGCGGACAATGCCGGCGCCCTCGTGGCCGAGCACCGAGGGGAACAGGCCCTCGCTGTCGAAGCCGTCGAGCGTATAGGCGTCGGTGTGGCAGATGCCGGTCGCCTTGATCTCGACCAGTACTTCGCCGTCACGCGGCCCCTCGAGGTCGAGCTCGACGATCTCCAGCGGCCGCTTGGCCTCGAACGCTACGGCAGCACGGGTCTTCATCTCGGGCATCCTCAGGCAATGGCGTCCCTTTGCGCGTAGCGGAATGGGGCCTGGATGTCCACGGATCGGGATGCGACACCAGCGCGCTATCGCGTCGTTCAGCCCCGGCTCTCCGCCTGCAGCTTGCGCCAGCGCGCCAGCCGTTCCGGGTCGACCGTCCCCGCGGCCACGGCGGCTCGCACCGCGCATCCCGGTTCGTGGTCGTGGGTGCAGTTGCGGAACTTGCATGCCGGAGCGAGCTCCGTAATCTCGGCAAACAGGGTGTCGATGCCCTCGGTCACGTCCTTGACGTGCAGGCTGCGCATGCCCGGCGTGTCGATTACCCAGCCGCCGCCAGACATCGGGTGCAGCGACCGCGAGGTGGTCACGTGACGGCCCTTGGCATCGCTCTCCCGGACGCTGCCGGTCTGCTGCGTCCACTTGCCGCCGACCAGCGCATTCACCAGCGTCGACTTGCCGACGCCCGACGAGCCGACCAGCGCCACCGTCGCGCCCGCCCGGCACCACTGGTCGAGCGCCGCCGCGGCAGTGGCGGAGCGGGCGTTGAGGGCCACCACCGGCAAGTCGCGCTGCAGGGCAGCGGCCTGGTGCACGAACCGGGCCGGGTCCCCGGTGGCATCGGCCTTGGTCAGGACAATCACCGGGTCGGTCCCCGCATCGTTCGCCAGTGCCAGATAGCGTTCGAGGCGTGCGATGTTGAAGTCGGCGTTGCACGAGGCGACGATGAACAGCGTATCGATATTGGCGGCCACCAGCTGCGTCGGGCGCCGACCCTCGCCCGCACGCTGCAGCAGGCTGCGTCGCTCGAGCCGGCGGTGGAGGAGGCGGGTGGCCGGATCGGCCAGCACCCAGTCCCCGACGGCAAACGCACCGGTATCCGAGCGTACCGGCAGTACGATCTCGATGCGGCCGTCCGGCGTGAGCGCGGTCAGCCGGTCGCGGTGCACGCCGTCGATTCGCGACGGGGCAAGCGCCGCCTCGTCCGCCGCGATCTGGTCGGCGAAGAAGGCTGACCAGCCCAGATCCTGCAGCCGCGCAAACTGCTCCGCAGAGCGGCTGTCGCTCACGCGCCCGGCCCAGGCAGGGGATGTACGCACAGCGGGCGCCTGGAACAGCCGTTCGCAGCGATGATCATCATCGGTTTCCCGCTCCTGTCCTTCATCGGAAGAGCCATCGGCACGCTGCCGCCGGCGGTCACCTTTGTAACTGCGGCTTCCTGCGTCACAAGGCAAGCGGAAGGCGACAGCGGGTGGCCGCAAGTCGCGCAGAACCCGGCGAGCGCGAATGCAATCCGTTGCGGCGATCCGCGGCTCGGTGCACACAAGGCCATGGAAGACGCACGCTTTGGGTTCGAACCCTACCACGTCCTGCTCGTCGCCCTGGGCGTAAGCCTGTTCGTCTCATACTGGCTGCCGCACCGCCTCGTCCGCCGGCCGCCGGCGGCGACTGCGCTGCTCATGGGCTGCGGGATGATCGTGGCGCTGCTGTTTCCGAACATCGTTGCGGGGATCGACCCGACGGTGAACCCTGCCATCTGGGAGATTTCGGCCGAGATCGTCGTCATCGTCGTGCTGTTCGCTACCGGGTTGCGGATTGACGATCTGGGCGGCCGGCGGCTCTGGTGGCCGACGGTCAGGCTGCTCGCGATCACCATGCCGCTTACCATTGCCGCGGTGGCGCTCCTCGGCTGGGGACTGGCGGGAATGACCCTCGGGGGCGCCATCCTGCTCGGGGCAGTGCTCGCGCCCACCGACCCGGTGCTGGCGGGGGATCTGCAGATCGGTCCGCCGCTCGAGGGCAAGGAGCATCCGGTCCGCTTTGCGCTGACCACCGAGGCCGGACTGAATGACGGACTGGCCTTCCCTTTCGTTTACCTCGCCCTCCACGTCGCCTCGCAGGGCGCCGATCCGACCCTCTGGCTCGCCGAATGGCTCGCTTGGGACCTCCTTTACCGGATCGTGGTCGGTGCGCTCCTCGGCGCGGGCATCGGCTGGCTGCTCGGGCGCATTCTCGCGGTGCCTGCCTGGAACACCGTCGCCGCCTCGGGCCCCGGCGTGCTGGCCCTGGCCGGCGTGTTCCTCGCTTATGGGATCGTGGAGCTCGCGGAAGGCTACGGCTTCATCGCCGCCTTCGTTGCCGGGCTGGTGTGCCGGCGGGCCGAGGTCCGGCACCGGTTCCACAAGCGCCTCGACGCCTTCGCGAGTTCCGTCGAACACGCCATCACCGCCATCCTCCTCGTGCTGCTCGGCAGCGTCATGCCGTCGCTGTGGACGCACCTCAACTGGAGCTACACCATCATCGGCTTCGGGCTGATCCTGGTCATCCGGCCGGTGGCGGGGATGCTCGGGCTCCTCGGCACCCCGCTCAGCCTCAGGGCACGGGCGGTGGTCTCGGTCTACGGGGTCCGGGGGATCGGATCGCTCTATTACATGGGCTACGCCTCCACCCATGTGGAGTTCCTCGACGAGGGACCGCTCTGGGCCGTCGTCGCCTTCACGATCTTCGCCTCCACCGTGGTGCATGGCCTCACCGCGACTGCGACCGTCGAGGTGCTGGACCGGGAACACAGCGAGGGCGCTGGCGCCGTTTTGCCGACCGCCGACAGCGAGACGTCGAAGGGCGTCCGGGACGGTTGATGGCGCGGGCCCGGGTCCAGCCCCCCGGAGAGCTCCCGGAACATCGCGTGGCGGTGCGGGTTGAAAACCCGGAGGCGCGGACGCGGATCGCTGGGCTAGCACCGGCAGCCGGTGCCGTCGCAAAGGAGACACGTCAATGGCACTCTTGATCGGCCTCGTGCTTGTCGCGGCGCTCGGCGTCGGCCATCACTACGGCCTGCTGGCGGTGCGCGCGGTGCAGCCGGCTGCCGACGACAAGCCGCAGGCGGCAATCATGATCGCCTTCCTCGGCCTGCTGGCGCTGCACACGATCGAGATTCTGGCCTTCGCCGCCGCCTACCGGGTGCTGCTGGACTGGGGCGCTGTCGGCACTCTCGGCGGCGGCTACGACGACAGCTGGAGCGGGTTGATCTACTTCTCCGGCATCAACTTCGCGACCCTGGGCTACACGCAGATCGAGGCCAGCGGTCCGATCCGCATGATCAACATGATGCAGTCGCTGGGGGGCTTCATGGTGCTGACCTGGTCGGCGACCTTCCTCTACTCGGTCAGCGAAAGCGCCTGGCGCGAATAGCGGCGCGTGCCGGTCCGCTACCGCGCCCGCATCACCGCAGCCACCTCGGCGCCGGTGACCAGCCCGTCCAGAAACCCGAAGCTGCCGCTGCCGCCGATTTCGGCTGCCGCATCGCGGAGGCCGGTGAGGGCGGCGCGGGCCAGCGTGCTGCCGGTGCTGACGCGGCGGACGCCGGCGGCTTCCAGTTCGGCGAGCGGGAAGGCGACGCCGCCGGCGCCGGCCACCACGTTGACGGGCTTGTCGACCGAGGCGCAGACGGTGCGGATGGCTTCGAGGTCGGGCAGGCCGGGCGCGAACAGCACGTCGGCGCCGGCCTTCTCGAAGGCCTGCAGGCGTCTGATCGTGTCGTCGAGGTCGCGCACGCCGTGAAGATAGTTCTCGGCACGGGCGACGAAGCTGAACGGAAAGGGCAGCGCATGCGCCGCCTCGGCGGCGGCGGCCACCCGCTCGACGGCAAGGGCGAAGTCATAGATCGGAGCATCGGGCCGGCCGGTGGCATCCTCGATGGAGCCGCCGACGACGCCTGCCGCGGCCGCGAGACGGATGCACTCGGCGGCGTCCTCGGGGCGATCGCCATAGCCGTTCTCGAGGTCGGCGCTGACCGGCAGCTCGGTGGCGGCGGCGATCAGCGCGGCGTTGTCAAGGCACTGCTGGCGGCTGACCAGCCCGACGCCGTCGACCACCCCGAGACCGAAGGCGAGCCCGGCACTGGTGGTGGCGAGGGCTTCGAAACCCATGCCGGCAAGCAGCCGGGCGCTCCCCGCATCCCAGGGGTTGGGGATGACGAAGAGCTTCCCGCGCTCGTGCAGTGCCCGCAGGCGGGCGCCCTTTTCGAACTGATCCATTCCGACTTTGTAGCCGCTGCCGGCGGTTGCGGGAAGGGTGGAGAGCGGTGCTATGGCGGCATAGCACCCAGAGCAGCGGCCACGGAAACAGTCCGTTCACGCTGCCCGAGCCTATCGGCGCTTGCGGAGGGGGCGACCGCCGCCTATATCGCACCTGCCTGCTCCATCGAGCGGGTGACGTTCTCAGGGCGGGGTGCAATTCCCCACCGGCGGTGTTTGCGCCCTAGGCGCATCAGCCCGCGAGCGCCCGCTTCCTGCGAAGCGGGGTCAGCAGACTCGGTTGGATTCCGAGGCCGACGGTATAGTCCGGATGGAAGAGAACACGGTGATGGTCTGATCGGCTCCCCCCGCACGGCGGAGGGATGTCATCCCGTCATCTGCCCTGCGCTTCGTCTGCGATTTCAGGACGGACCATGGGCACCAGAGCTGCACCTGCTGACAATTTCGAGGGCGTTCCGGTTCACGCTGTTGCCGACGGTTTCGCCGAGGCAGTGCGTCTCGCGTCCGAGCATGTTGGCGCCACCTCGCCCAATCCGCCGGTCGGCTGCGTGCTGCTCGATGCGGAAGGCCGGATGCTGGCGGCCGCGGCCCACCGCAAGGCCGGCACGCCGCATGCCGAGGCGGCGGCCATCGCCCTCAGCCGCGACAACGGCTCCTTCCATCGCATCCACACGGTGGTGGTGACGCTCGAACCCTGCAACCACACCGGCCGCACGCCGCCCTGCGCCGACGCCATCCTGGAGACGCCGGCGCGGGCGATCTGGATCGGCGCGGGCGACCCCAACCCGCTGGTTGCCGGCGGCGGAGCGGCCCGGCTTGCGTCAGCGGGGCTTGTCGTCGGCTTCATTCAGGATCTCCACGACGACCGGTCGCAGGCGCTCGCAGCCGCCGCAGAGCGGCTGATCGCCCCATTCGCGAAACGCGTGCAGACCGGCCTGCCCTGGGTCACCGTCAAGCAGGCGATCGACCGCGCCGGCAGCATGGTGCCGCCGGCGGGGCGGAAGACCTTCACCTCGGACGCCTCCCTCGACCTCGCCCACCGGCTGCGCCGGCGCGCCGACGCCATCCTGACCGGGTCCGGCACGATCCTGGCTGACGCACCGCTATTCACCGTGCGCCGCGTCCCGGACTTCCCGGGCAAGCGCCGACAGCTGGTCATCCTCGACCGGCGGGGACGGGTCGATGAGGGCTATCTGCTCCGGGCCGCCGAGCGTGGTTTCGATCCGGCCATCGCCGGGGACCTGCCGGAGGCCCTGGCGCGGCTTGGCGCGGCCGGAGCCCTCGAAGTGCTGGTCGAAGCGGGGCCCGAGCTGACCGGTATCCTGCTGGCAGGCGCCCTTTGGGACGAGCATGTGCTGATCCGGCAGGGGCCGGGCACCAGCAGCGACGACATCATCGATATCCGGTATCGGCGCGATGCCGCTGCCGCAGGAAAGGACGACAATGTTTTCAGGCATCATTGAACGGGTCGCACCGGTCAAGGCTGCGGCGCACCGCGGCGGATCCCTCGTCCTCGAACTGGAAACCGGGTGGGACGACCTGGCGCTGGGCGAGAGCGTCGCCGTGAACGGCGTCTGCCTCACCGTCACCGGTTTCGCCGGTGCAGGAGGGGCAACCTTCTTCGTCAGCCCGGAAAGCCTCGCCCGCACCAATCTCGGAAAGCTTGCAGCCGGCACCAGGGCCAACCTCGAACGCTCGGTGCGGCTGGAAACCCGGCTTTCCGGGCATCTGGTGCAGGGGCATGTCGACGGCAAGGCGCGCCTGGTGTCGATCACTCCCGAAAGTGGTAGCCACCGGCTCGAGCTTTCCCTGCCGGCCGCGCTGGCGCGCTACTGCGTCGAGAAAGGCTCGATCGCCCTCGACGGCATCAGCCTCACCATCAACAGCGTCGGGGAAGAAGGCGGCGGAGCGGCCGTCATCGGCATCTCCATCATCCCCCACACCTGGGAACACACCAACCTCAACGCCGCCCGGGCCGGCGACGAGATCAACGTCGAAGTCGATGTCATGGCCAAATATGTGGAACGTCTATGTCAGCCCTATCTCTAGCCCTCGAGCAGCTGCAGCGCGGGGGAATGGTGGTCCTCGTCGATGACGAGGATCGCGAGAACGAGGGCGATCTCGTCATCGCCGCCGAGTTCGCGACACCCCAGGCCATCAATTTCATGGCGACGCACGGGCGGGGCTTGATCTGCCTCGCCCTGACCGGGGAGCAGGTCGACCGGCTGGAACTGCCGGCAATGACCACCAACAACCGGGCCCGGCGCTCCACCGCCTTCACCGTCTCGATCGAGGCGCGGGAGGGGATCACCACCGGCATCTCCGCCTACGACCGGGCGCACACCATCGCGACCGCCATCAACCCCGAGGTGCAGCGCGACGACATCGTCTCCCCGGGGCACGTCTTCCCGTTGCGTGCGGTCGAGGGCGGCGTGCTCGTTCGCAACGGACATACGGAGGGTGCGGTCGACCTGATGCGGCTCGCCGGGCTGCAGCCGGCGGCGGTGATCTGCGAGGTGATGGGCGACGACGGGCGGATGGCGCGCCGCGACGATCTCGAACTCTTTGCCGAAAGGCACGGCCTGCCGGTGCTGACGATCCACAAGATCGTCGCCCACCGCGCAAGCAAGGAGGTGCTGGTCGAGGAGGTGGCTGCGGCCGCCTTGCCCTCCAGCCTCGGCGACGACGAGATGCGGGTCCACGCCTTCCGCAGCCTGCTGGACGGTAGCGAGCACCTCGCCATGGTCAAGCAGCCCTTCTCGGGCGTTCCGCTGGTGCGCGTGCATTCCGAATGCCTCACCGGCGACGCCCTTGGCTCCTTGCGCTGCGACTGCGGCCAGCAGTTGCAGGAGTCGCTCCGGCTGATCGCGGAAGAGGGCGGCATACTTCTCTACCTGAGGGGGCAGGAGGGGCGCGGCATCGGCCTTGCAAACAAGATCCGCGCCTACGCATTGCAGGACGAGGGCCATGACACGGTCGAGGCCAATGTGGCGCTGGGGTTTGCCGCCGATGCGCGCGACTATGCCGTCGCGGCACAGATCCTCAGGGCGCTCCGCGTCTCCCGGGTCGAGCTGCTCACCAACAACCCGGGCAAGGTTGAGAGCCTCGAGCGCTGCGGCATCGCGGTGGCCGCGCGCCGTCCGCTATCGATGCCACCCAACCCCTTCAATCTCCGCTATCTCGCCACGAAGCGCGAGAAGTTCGGACACACCGTCAGCCACCAGCACTGAGGATGCCATGAGCACCACCACTTCTGCCGCCTCTACCCGCATCGCCATCGTCGTCAGCCGGTTCAACGAGGAGGTCACGTCGGGTCTGCTTGCGGGCGCCCGGGCGCAGTTGCGGGACGCCGGCATCGAGCTTCCCGAGGCAGCGATCTTCGAAGCTCCCGGTGCCTTCGAGATCCCCCTGATTGCCCAGACCCTCGCCCGCAGCGGACGCTTCGACGGCGTCGTCTGCCTCGGCTGCGTGATCAAGGGCGACACCGCCCATTTCGAATACATCAGCCAAGCTGCGAGCATGGGCCTGATGACGGCCTCGCTGGCCACCGGCGTGCCCCTCGCCTTCGGCATCCTGACCACCTACACCGACGAGCAGGCGGTGCTGCGCAGCCGCGACGATGCCCACAACAAGGGCCGCGAGGCCGCAGCGGCCTGCGTTGCCTCGCTGGCGACGCTGCGGCGCGTGACCGAGCAGACGGAGTAACCGGAGATGCACGATTCCCTGCCACTGCAGCTCGGGGCGGCGACCCCTGCTCCAGCCTCGCCGGAGGAGGCGCGGCTCGACCGGGTGCCCAATCCGCACGCCGACACTTCCTATGTCACCCGCTTCACCGCGCCCGAGTTCACCTCGCTCTGCCCGGTCACCGGGCAGCCGGACTTCGCGCATCTCGTCATCGATTATGTGCCCGACCACTGGCTCGTCGAATCGAAGTCGCTGAAGCTCTACCTGACCTCGTTCCGCAATCACGGCGCCTTCCACGAAGACTGCACGGTGTCGATCGGCCGGCGGCTCGTCGAGCTGCTCGAGCCGCGCTGGCTGCGCATCGGCGGCTACTGGTATCCCCGCGGCGGCATCCCGATCGACGTCTTCTGGCAGACCGGCGCCGTTCCCGAAGGGATCTGGCTTCCCGATACCGGCGTGCCGAGCTATCGCGGGCGCGGATAGCCAGGCACCTGGCCGCCGGTAGGACTTCTGCCGGTGCTATGCCGCCAGAGCAGTCAGTCGGCCGGCGGATAGATGTGCTCGATGCCGCGCCAGTCGATGACGGTGAAGCAACCGTCGCCGGCGGGGGCGATGGCGCTCCCGGCGATCGGCGCCTTGCCGTGGCCGCCGGGGATATCGAGCATGTAGGTGGGCTGGCAGAGGCCGGAGAGGCGGCCGCGCAGCGCTGCGACCAGCGTCTGGCCCTTTTCGATCGGCACCCGGAAGTGGCCGGTGCCGGGGGCAAGGTCGGGGTGGTGCAGGTAATAGGGCCGGATGCGGGTCTCGACCATGGTGCGCATCAGCGCCGCGAGCGTGTCGGCGTCGTCGTTGACGCCGGCGAGCAGTACCGTCTGGCCGAGCAGCACGATGCCGGCGTCGGCGAGGCGCGCGCAGGCGGCGCGGGCCGTCTCGGTCAGTTCGCGCGGGTGGTTGGCGTGGACCGCGAGATAGACCGGATGGCCGCCGGCCTTCAGAGCCTCCACCATCTCCGCATCGATGCGCTCCGGCTCGACCGCCGGCACCCTGGTGTGGAGGCGGAGGACCCGGACGTGCGGGATGGCGCCGAGCCGCTCGGCGAGTTCGCGCAGCCGGCGCGGCGACAGCACCAGCGGATCGCCGCCGGTGAGGATCACTTCCCAGATCTCGTCGTGGCGGGCAATATAGGCGAGTGCCGCGTCGAGCTCGGCTGCGGTGAGGGTGCCGAGTCCCGCCGGCCCCACCATCTCGCGGCGGAAGCAGAAGCGGCAATAGACGGGGCAGACATGCACCGCCTTCAGCAGCACGCGGTCGGGGTAGCGGTGGACGATGCCGGGCACCGGGCTATGCGCGAGATCGCCGATGGGGTCGGCGCGCTCGCCCGGCGCTTCGAGCAGCTCCGCCGGATCGGGGACGAACTGGCGGGCGATCGGGTCGGCGGGATCAGCCGGATCGATCAGCTCGACCATGGCGGGAGTGACGGCGACGGCGTAGCGGCCGGCGACGGAATCGAGTTCACGGCGGCTCTCGGCGGGGATGAGCCCCGCGTCGAACAGTCCGGCGATAGATTTCAACGGGCTGGGCATGGACTTCTACGATCCCGCGGCAGCATTCGGCGCTGCCTTCTCCGCGGCGACGGGGGCCCAGAGCACCTCCTCGAGTCGCGGGGCGCCGGTCGCCAGCAGCACCAGCCGGTCGAAGCCCAGCGCCACGCCGCTCGCCTCCGGCATCAGCGCCAGCGCCGCTAGGAACTCCTCGTCGATCGGATATGCCTCGTTATAAAGCCGCTGCTTCTCTGCCATCTCGGACTCGAAGCGGCGCCGCTGCTCCGCCGAATCCGTCAATTCTCCGAAGCCGTTAGCCAGTTCGACGCCGCAGGCATAGAGCTCGAAGCGCTCGGCCAGCCGCGAATCGTCTGCGGTCCGCCGGGCCAGTGCCGCCTCCGCCGCAGGGTAGCGGTCGAGCACTGTGGGCCGGCCGATGCCGAGCCGCGGCTCAACATGCTCGACGAGTAGCCGTGAGAACAGCCAGGACCAGGTAAACCCTTGGGGCACCGAATAATTCCGCTCCCGCATCTGCGCCGCCAGCGCCTCCGCGTCGGTGGCGCCGCCCGCGTCCATGGTGGCGAGGAGGTCGATGCCGACGTAGCGGGCGAAGGCCTCGCAGACGCCCAGCCGCTCCGGTTCCGCAAAGGGATCACAGACGCGGTCCCGCCACCGGAACAGGGTGCTGCCGGCGGCGGTGGCGGCCGCGCGCAGGATCGCGATTCCGTCTGCAATGACATGGTCATAGGGGGCGCCGGCGCGGTACCACTCGAGCATGGTGAACTCGGGATGGTGCAGCGGCCCGCGCTCCCGGTTGCGCCAGACATGACCGAGGCTGGCGATGCGGGTCTCCCCCGCCGCCAGCAGCTTCTTCATGGTGAATTCCGGCGAGGTGTGGAGATAGAGCCGCTGGCCCGTCCCGTCATTGCCGATGGCGGTGGTGGCAAAGGCGTGGAGATGGGCCTCGTTGCCCGGCGACAGCTGCAGGCCCGGCGGATCGACGATGAGGAAGTCCTCCGCCGCCAGCCAGGCCCGGAGCGCCAGCTCGATGCGGTTGCGGGCGAGCAGCAGCGGCCGGCGGTCGGCATGCCGCGCCGGCGTCCACCAGGGCGAAACGGCTGGCGATGGCGGGGCAATGGGCACGGGGGCAGCACTCTCGGGGGTGGCAGTTTGCACGGATTTGCGGTATCGGCGGCACCGGGACAGTCATTCCGGCGCGTCCGGCCCGGCCATGCGCCGCTAACTAGGCCGCCGCCACCAAGGGAACAAGGAAGAAATAATGGTCAAGGTCATCGCCTCGTCGCTGCGCAAGGGCAATGTGGTCGAGCAGGACAACAAGCTCTACGTCATCCTGACGGCGGAGAACGTGCACCCCGGCAAAGGCAATTCGGTGACCAATGTTGACATGCGGCGCATCTCCGACGGGGTGAAGGTGACTGAGCGCTGGCGCACCACCGAGCAGGTGGAACGGGCGATCGTCGACGACCGCGAGTACACCTTCCTCTATCAGGACGGCGAGGGGTTCCACTTCATGAACCCCGAGAGCTATGAGCAGGTGACGGTGCCGGCCGACATCGTCGGCGACCAGGCGGCGTTCCTGCAGGACAACATGCCGGTCACCATCAGCACCCATAACGAGGTGCCGATCGCGCTGCAGCTGCCCGCCCGCGTCACTCTCGAGATCACCGAGACCGAGCCCGTGGTGAAGGGGCAGACCGCCTCCTCCTCGTTCAAGCCCGCCACCCTGTCCAATGGCAGCAAGACCATGGTGCCGCCGCATATCGGCGTCGGAACGCGGGTGGTGGTGATGACCGATGACGGCTCCTACGTCGAGCGCGCCAAGGACTGAACGACGGCTGGACGCGGCCGCCGAGGAAACCTTCCCCCGCCAAATCACGTTGCTGGTTTTGTCACACGCTTGTGATTAGCCGGTGCGGGATGCCCGGATTAACTGGGATGGGATTGCCATGGGCTGGGGTAACACGATGAACAAGCGTCGGATTTTCGTGGTCGACGATGATGTCGAGCTGCGCCAGACCCTGATCGAGCAGCTGGCCCAGTACCGCGAGTTCGAGCTTGAGGAAGCGGGCACCGCGGGCGAGGCGCTCAGCCGGGTCCGCGACACGCAGATCGACCTGATGCTGCTCGATGTCGGACTGCCGGACATGGACGGGCGGGAGGCGGTGAAGATCCTCCGCCGCGAGGGGTTCAAGAGCCCCATCGTCATGCTTACCGGGCAGGACAGCGATTCCGACGAAATCCTCGGCCTCGAATCGGGTGCCAACGACTACGTCACCAAGCCATTCCGGTTCTCGGTGCTGCTGGCCCGCATCCGGGCGGCGCTGCGCCAGCACGACCAGAGCGAGGACGTCGTCTTCACCATCGGGCCCTACAGCTTCCAGCCGGCGGCCAAGATGCTGGAAAGCAGCGACGGCGGCAGCAAGATCAGGCTGACCGACAAGGAAACCTCGATCCTCAAATATCTTTACCGGCAGGGGCCGAAGACGATCGGCCGCGATGTGCTGCTGAAGGAGGTCTGGGGCTACAACAACCGGGTCACCACCCACACGCTCGAGACCCATATCTACCGGCTGCGCCAGAAGATCGAGCGGGACCCCTCCAATGCCCGGCTGCTGGTGACCGAGGAGGGCGGCTATCGCCTTGTTCCCTGACGCGCCCCCGAGCCGCGAGGGCCGCTTTCCCCAGCCCGATGCGGGGCTACCGGGAAAAGGGATTCCGGTTCCTTAAAGGAAATGGTCTATATGACGGCGTGAGGCACGCTTCCGGCACCGGTCGAGGAGCGGGTTTGGCATGGGGACCGGGCAGGGATGCAGCTAGACGACGCGGCAACGATTATCGGACGCGCCGAGTTCTTCGACATCTGCGATGCCGAGCAGCGTCGGCTGCTGGCCTTTGCCAGCGAGCGCAAGCGGTTCCGTCCCGGCGCCGCGATCTATGCCAGCGGAGATACCCCTGACGGCGCCCATGTCCTGGTCTCCGGCACGGTGGCGACGACGCAGCAGGGGGCCGAGGAAAACCCCTATCTGATCCACGAGACCGGCGCTGTCCTCGGTGCCATGGCGCTGATCCTCAGCAAGCCGCGCCCGGTGACGGCCAAGGCGGTGGATGCGGTGGAAACGCTGTTCGTGCCGCGCACCGCCTTCCTCAAGCTCTGCAACCAGTCACCCGACCTCGCGGTGCGGGCGGCCGATCGCATCCGGCGCGATCTCGGAGGCTATCTCAACGCCATCGCGCGGCTGCGCTCGAAGATGGGGAGCTCCAAGGGCTGATCCAGTCAGCTCGAAGCGCGCCAGCACCGGCACGTGATCGGACGGCTTGTCGCCCCAGCCGCGGGCCGATTTGACGACCTCGGCGGCGGTACAGTGGTCGGCGATATCGGTGGTCGACCAGATATGATCGAGGCGGCGGCCACGATTGGAGGCTTCCCAGTCGCGGCCGCGGTAGCTCCACCAGGAGTAAAGCTTCTCCTCATGCGGCACGTGCTTGCGCACGAGGTCGACCCAGCCATGACCGCCTGACAGCAGCTTGTTGAGCGCCTCGGTCTCGACCGGGGTGTGGCTTACGACCTTCAGCAGCTGCTTGTGGCTCCAGACGTCGTTCTCGTGCGGGGCGATGTTGAAATCGCCGCAGATCAGCTGGTTGCTGGCGAAATGCGGCTCGCAGAACCAGGTGCTGAGCTCATTGAGGAAATCGAGCTTGTGCTTGAACTTGAGGTTGATGCCGGGATCGGGCTCGTCGCCGCCGGCCGGGATGTAGAAATTGTGGACCGTCAGCGGCCCGCGCCCGAGATCGACCCGCGCCGAGACGTGCCGCGCATGGTCGATCTCGCAGAACATCCGGCTCGAGGTGTCGGTGAGCGGGAAGCGCGAGACGATGGCGACGCCGTGATAGCCCTTCTGCCCATGCACCGCCTGGTGCGGATAGCCGGCCGCCGCCAGTTCCTTGGCCGGGAACTGGTCGTTCTGGCACTTGATCTCCTGCAGGCAGAGGACGTCGGGGCCGTAGCGCCCGAGAAAGTCGAGCACCAGCGGCAACCGCAGGCGCACGGAGTTGATGTTCCAGGTGGCGATGGCAACGGACATGAATCGGCCTTGACGCGAGGTTCGCGGGTTTATGGCCGATCGTTGCGGCGTCCGTAAAGCCCGTCAGCTGACCGGATCGACGGCCTCGAAGGTCGGATCGATGTAGAAGTAGCTCTTGGGGATTTCGACGCCCTTCTCCACGTCGTAGAGCGAGAAGGTGAGTTCGCCGCCACTCGGATCCGTCAGCACCCACTGCGTCAGGTCCTTGGTCTCCTTGTCGAAAACCAGTTCCACCCGGACCACGCCGGCGGGCGTATCGTCCTGCAGGGTCAGCGAGAGGTAGTCGTCCGACTGGTCGATGGCGACGATGTTGGCTTGCAGCAGGTTGATGTCGCTGTCGAGGAACTGGCGCAACGGCACCTTGTCCTGCGGGTAGGCGTACTGAGTCCGCTCCTTGCGGTCGATGACGTAGAAGCCGCGGCCGACGGAGATGATTTCCTCCCGCGAGGGCGGGTTGTAGCGGAAGCGGATTTTGCCGGGACGCTCGAGGAAGAAGGTGCCCTCGATGCGGTTGCCCTGCGTGTCCACCTGCAGGAAGCGGCCCACCATGGTCCGGATCTGGGTGTTGTGGGCGCTGATTTCGTTGATCAGCGCGACTTCTTCCTCGGTCAGCCGCCGCCCTTCCTGTGCCGAGACGGGAAGCAGGGGCAGGAAGGCGAGAAGGGCGGCGAGGGCGAGAACGGTGCGGCGGATCATGTGCGGGGTACCCTGCGGTGGACGAAGCTGAGCTTAGACTAGGTGGCAATTGCGGCAAGAGGTGGAAGGTTGCATGGCTCAGCTAGGGCCGGTCGTCCTCCCGGCGGGCGCGCTTGCCCCGCGCCACCTCCGTGGCCAGTGCCTCCAGTTTGTGAGTCCAGAAGCCGCGAAAATGCTCGAGCCAGGCGTCGACTTCTCGCAGCGGCTCGGGGTCGAGAGCATAGAGCCGCCGGGTTCCCTGCGGCCGTACGGTGGCGAAACCGGATTCCCGGAGCACCTTCAGGTGCTGCGACACTGCGGCCTGGGTGATGCCGAACTCCCTGGCGATGACCTCGACGACCTCGCCCGAGGCGTGCTCCCGGGCAGCGAGCAGCTCCAGAATGCGGCGACGGACGGGGTCGCCGAGAACGTCGAAGGCGTGCATCACATCTCCGGGGGCGGACCCTCGCCAGTGTAGAACTGCCGGGTGCGCTCTCCCGCCTCCTGGGCATCGGCCTCGGGCTTACCGGCCTTGATGTCCGCCTCGGCCCACGCTTTGGCAGCAGTCGCGTAGAACGCCCGGCCCTCGGGCGTGAGGTGGTACTCCGCCGCGTCGGCGGTCACGGCTTCCCCCGTTGCCAAATGTCTCGCCAGTCCCATGAAGCCACCGTCCCAACCCACACCGGTAGCGCCGGGACCGAACTGCTTCTCCCAGGTCTCGTCGACATGTGCCGTATGTTCGAGGGTGAGGCGGGTGCCGTCGCCCTCCGGTTCCAGCGTCACCGTCACCCAGCTCACATTGCCGGCGAATTCCCAGGTCGCAGCAAGCCTTTCTTCAGGCGTGCACTCGGTGATGGTGCCTCCGGCATTGCCCTCGAACTGGTAGCGGCCGCCGGGCTTCAACTCTCCCGAGACCGGCAGGAACCAGCGCGGCAGGCGCTCCCTGCTGGAGAGCGCGTCCCAGAGATCCGCCGCATTGGTCTCGTAGATCCGCGAGACGATTACCGCCTTGGCCGGCTTGCCGTCACGTTCGAGGTTCCTGACGGTGCGGCTCATGGCGCCGAGATGGGCTGCAAGATCGAAGGTCATGGATACGGCTCCCCTGCGTTCTTTCCTTCGACCAAATTTAAGCTACCTCTTATATAAGTCAATACTAAAATAGAGGATGGGAGGGGGGTGCGGCACGCGCGGCGTCCACCGCTCTCCCCACCGAGATCTTTTCCCCCACCGGCCGTCATCCCGGCGAAGGCCGGGACCCAGTAAACATCGGCCTTCCGGCGGTGCAGGAGCGAGCAGCTTGCACTGCACCAGCAGCAAGAACAGTACGCCGTGTGGGTACCGGGTCCCGTTTGACAACGGAATGACGACCGGTGGGGTTGGGGCGTCTGGTGCTGGCGCCGCCCGCTCTCACACCAGACGCACCTCCACACCCACCAGTCCCGGAGGAGCGGGTGATGGGGCGGAAAGCAGCGTGGGCCGTTCCCCCCCGAAACTCTCCCCACCCACTGGGTCCCCGCGGTCGCGCGGATGACGGCGGTGGGTGGGGCGGGAATGTGCTCCGAAGCCTCCCAACCCTCTGTTCCGCCTCAGCTTCCCCGAAATCTATCCCCGCCTTCTCCACCTGCGGTAGACTCCTCCCATCGCCGCACCGAAGCGAGATCATGACGAGTGGTTGGTGCGGAGAGACGGGTGTGCCCCAGGAGTCGTCCGGGGGCGGGACCGGACGGACCGGCGGGGAGCCACGAGCGAGAATCCGCAACTTCGTCCGCAGCACCAACCCGCCGCACCGGCGAGGCGAAGCCTCACCTTTTTGCGGACTACCCGCTTCGAGGCGAAAGCCTCGCCGGGGCCGCTTCCCATGGGCGAAGCGGTGGAAGCAGGAAGAGAACCGCCAGGCGAAAGCCGGGGCGGGGTCTCGACATGAGCAACCGATCGCTGTCAGTACTGCTGCTCGCCGCCGACCAGGATCTCGCGCTTGCCGGCGTGGTTGGCCTGGCTGATGACGCCCTCGCGCTCCATGCGCTCGATGAGGGTCGCGGCCTTGTTGTAGCCGATGGCGAGGCGGCGCTGGATGTAGGAGGTCGAGGCCTTCTTGTCGCTGAGCACGATGTTGACGGCCTTGTCGTAGAGTTCGTCGCCGGAGGCGTTGCCGAAATCCTCGGCGGCGGCGTCGGCAGGGTCGAACTCCTCCTCCTCGGAGGTGATGGAATCCAGATAGTCGGGAGCACCCTGCGACTTCAGGTGGCCGACGATGGCCTCGACCTCGCCGTCCGAGACGAAGGGTCCGTGCAGGCGCCGGATGCGGCCGCCACCTGCCATGTAGAGCATGTCGCCATTGCCGAGCAGCTGTTCGGCGCCCTGCTCGCCGAGGATGGTGCGGCTGTCGATCTTGGACGTCACCTGGAAGGAGATGCGGGTCGGGAAGTTGGCCTTGATAGTACCGGTGATCACATCGACCGAGGGCCGCTGGGTGGCGGTGATCATGTGAATGCCGGCGGCACGCGCCATCTGCGCGAGGCGCTGGATGGCGCCCTCGATGTCCTTGCCGGCCACCATCATCAGGTCGGCCATCTCGTCGACGATGACGACGATGAAGGGCAGCGGCTCGAGGTCGAACTCCTCGCTTTCGAAGATGGCCTCGCCGGTTTCGCGGTCGAAGCCGGTTTGCACGGTGCGCGACAGCACCTCGCCCTTCTTCTTGGCCTCGATCACCCGCTGATTGAAGCCGTCGATGTTGCGGACGCCGATCTTGCTCATCTTGCGGTAGCGGTCCTCCATCTCGCGCACCGCCCATTTGAGGGCGACCACGGCCTTGGAGGGATCGGTGACCACCGGGGTCAGGAGGTGCGGGATGCCGTCATAGATCGAGAGCTCCAGCATCTTGGGATCGATCATGATCAGCCGGCACTGCTCGGGTGTCATCTGGTAGAGCAGGGAGAGGATCATGGTGTTGATGCCGACCGACTTGCCCGAGCCGGTGGTGCCGGCGATCAGCAAATGCGGCATGCGCGCGAGGTCGGCGATGATGGGTTCGCCGCCGATGGTCTTGCCGAGGCAGATGGGGAGCTTGCCCTTCATCTTCTCGAAGTCGGAGGAGGCGATCATCTCCCGCAGGAAGACGGTTTCGCGGTTTTCGTTGGGCAGCTCGATGCCGATGGCGTTGCGGCCGGGCACGACGGCGACGCGGGCGGAAATGGCGCTCATCGAGCGGGCGATGTCGTCGGCGAGGGAAATGACGCGACTCGACTTGATGCCGGGTGCCGGCTCCAGCTCATAGAGGGTAACCACCGGGCCGGGGCGGACATTGATGATGTCGCCCTTGACGCCGAAATCCTGCAGCACGTTCTCCAGCTTGCGGGCCATGGCCTCGAGCCGCTCGGGAGCGTGTTCCGGGCTCGGGCCCTTGTGGCGCGGCTCGGCCAGCAGGTTGAGCTCCGGCAATTCGAAATGGTCGCCGTCGCTGAGCAGCGAGCCCTGGGCCTCGCGGGCGGCGCGGCCGCCAGGTGCCGGCCGCGGTGCCGGCGCGGCGACGCGTGGCGATTGCGGCCGTGCCGCGGGCTCGGGAGCGAGCAGCAGGTCGTCGTCGGCGGGAGGGTAGTAGTCGTCCTCGTTGAAGGCGTCGTCGTAGCTCGCGGTGGCCGGAACCGGGGCACGCTCCATCTCGAGCGCCGGCTCCCGGCGTTCGTCGGCTCGGCCAGCTCCCTGCGGCTGCAGGCTCGGCTCAACGGCCTCGCCCCGCCACGCGCTTGTTTCAGCGGTACGCTTTTCCGCCAGCCCGGCACGGGCGCGGCGCCAGGCGCTGCGGGCGGCGAAGCCGAGATGGGCCACCCCGCCGATGACGATATCGAAGAGCGGCGTCCGGTCCGGCACGAGATCGTCGTCCTCGGTCTGCCGGGCACCAGCGGGCGCCGCCTTGGGCTTGCGGGCGGGAAGCGAGGGCGGGGCGCCGAAGCCGAGAGCGATCCAGAGCAGGACGAAGGTCGGGGCGGCGATGATGATGGCAAAGAGGATACCGGTCACCGGCTGCGGGTCCTCGCCGGTGACGAGCAAAGCGAGGTTGGAGAAGCCGGAGCCGACGAGCCCGCCAAGGCCGGTGGGCAGCGGCCAGCTCTGCGGCGCCGGCAGGAAGGCGGCGAAGCCGCAGCCGAGCAGGCCGGCGGCGAGCCAGGCGAGCGCGCGCAGCCCCATCCGCGTCGGCACCCGGCGGCGCAGCAGGCTCCACGACCACAGCGCCGGAGGCACCAGCATGGCGAGCACCGCGAGACCGAAGACCTGGAAGGCGAGGTCGGCAATGACCGCGCCGGAAAAGCCCAGCCAGTTGCTGGCTGGCTCGCCCGTGGCATAGGAGAAGCTCGGATCGTCCACCGACCAGGAGGCCAGGGACAGCATGACGGCGGCCACCAGCAACAGCAGGGCGGCGCCGATCAGGCGGACCGGGATCCGGATGGCGATCGCCGGTACCGGGGTTTCACGGGCGTCTTCGAGCAGGGGTTGGGCCGGCATCGTCCAGGACACTCTATACTGACTGGCGGAACGGGGCGTCGGCCGCCAAGGCGGCGGCGTCCATCGAAGCCCCATGCTAGCCGGGCATAGTTAATCCCGTGCTAACCACGGGCGGCCCGACCGTTGCCGGACCGCCCGACGCCTCAGTTGTAGGCGCGCTCGCCGTGGGTGGCGAGGTCGAGGCCGTCGGTCTCGGCCGATTCGGTCACCCGCAGGCCACCGAACACCGCCTTGACGAGCAGCAGCGCGACGACGGTGACGACGGCGGACCAGACGATGGCGACGCCAACCGCCAGCACCTGGGTGCCGAGCTGGGCGACGATGTCGTAGTCCGCGGCGCCAAGGCCGCCGAGAGCCGGAGCAGCGACGATGCCGGTGCCGATGGCACCGACGATGCCGCCGACGCCGTGGATGCCGAAGACATCGAGGCTGTCGTCATATTTGAGACGCGGCTTCAGCGTCACGACAGCCCACATGCAGACGACGCCGGCCACGGCACCGAGCACGATGGCGCCGGCGGTGCCGGAAAAGCCGGCGGCGGGGGTGATGGCGACGAGGCCGGCAACGGCGCCGGAGGCGATGCCGAGCATGCTGGCGTGGCCGCGGTTGAAGCGCTCGGCGACGCCCCAGGCGAGGGCCGCCGCGGCCGGGGCGGTGATGGTGTTGAGGAAGGCCTGGGCGGCGGTGCCGTTGGCGCCGAGGGCGGAGCCGGCGTTGAAGCCGAACCAGCCGACCCAGAGCAGCGAGGCGCCGATGAATGTGAAGGTGAGGTTGTGCGGCGGCAGCGGCTCCTTGAGGAAGCCCGCTCGCGGACCGAGCACGATCGCGGCGACCAGGGCGGCGACGCCGGAGTTGATGTGGACCACGGTGCCGCCGGCGAAATCGAGGGCGCCCATGGTGAAGAAGAGGCCGGGGGCGGCCCAGACCATGTGGGCGATCGGCAGGTAGGAGAAGGTGAACCAGAGCGCGAGGAACAGCATCACGGCCCCGAACTTCATGCGTTCGGCAATGCCGCCCACGATGAGCGTCGCGGTGATGCACGCGAAAGTCAGCTGGAAGCACACGAAAACCAGCTCGGGAATGGTGCCGCTCACCGAGTCGGGGTCAATGGCTCCGAGGAAGAGGTTGGAGAAGTCGCCGATAACGGCGCTGAGGCCGCCCTCCGCGGGGCCGTTGAAGGCGAGGGAGTAGCCATAGATGACCCAGAGCAGGGCGATCATCGCAAAGCCGGCGAGCACCTGGCTGAGGACCGAGAGGATGTTCTTGGCCCGCACGAGGCCGCCATAGAAGAGGGCGAGGCCCGGGATGGTCATCAGGATGACGAGGATGGTCGAGAGGAACATCCAGGCGGTGTCGCCGGTATCGATGGCGGGAAGAACCTCGGTGGTGGCAGTGTCCTCGGCTATCGCCGGCAGCGCAAAGACAAAGCTGGCCGCTGCCGCGGCGGCCAGGAGGCTCGGACTCTTGTGTTTGATCATTGGATGTCCCCCAGAGAGCAGCGGCAGCGCCGCATCGGTGACCTCCGGGGAAATCAAGCCGCGTGCCATCCGGCGTGAGGGAAATTGTGCTTCGTTGACAGCAGCTTGCAGCTGCCGATCGCCGAGCCGTGTCGGCGCATCCAGCAATCTGCCCAATCGGGGAGCAGCGTGCATGCGGAGTGATTAGATCTTAGGCAGCGTCTGCAAGGGGTGTGCAGCCGGTGCTTGCGAGTGGGAAGCCTCTGGGCGAACCGAGAGGTGGACACTGGCTGCACGCCGCTTGCAGGCGGAAGGCGGCCCGGCCGAAGCCGGACCGCCGCAGTCGCGGGAGCTACTTGAACTCCGGATAGGCCTCGATCCCGACCTCGGCCATGTCGAGCCCGAGGTCCTCGTCCTCTTCGGTCGGGCGCAGGCCCATGGCCGCCTTGAGGATGAACCAAAGTACGAAGCTGACGACGAAGACGAAGACGCCGACGATGGCAATCGAGATCAGCTGGTTGATCAGGTTGCCCTCGGGGTTGGTGAACACCACGGCGATGGTGCCCCAGATACCGGCGAAGAGATGGACAGGGATGGCGCCGACCACGTCGTCGATCTTCAGCTTGTCGAGCAGCGGTACGGTCAGCACCACGATGGCGCCACCCACGGCCCCGATCAGCATTGCGGTGCCGAGGCCGGGGGTCAGCGGTTCGGCGGTGACGGAGACGAGGCCGGCAAGGGCGCCGTTGATCACGAAGGTAAGGTCGACCTTCTTGTACATGACCTGCGTCAGCACGACCGCCGCCAGCACGCCACCGACGGCGCCGGCATTGGTGTTGGCGAAGATGCGGCCGACATCGGCAATGTCACCGACGGTACCCATGGCGAGCTGCGAGGCGCCGTTGAAGCCGAACCAGCCGAGCCAGAGGATGAACATGCCGAGCGTCGCGAGCGGCATGGAGGAGCCGGGCATGGCGTTGACGGTGCCGTCGGCATTGTACTTGCCCTTGCGGGCGCCAAGCAGGATGGCGCCAGCGAGTGCCGCCCAGCCGCCGACCGAATGCACGACGGTCGAACCCGCAAAGTCGAGGAAGCCGAAATTGGCATCGAGGAAGCCACCACCCCACTTCCAGGACGCTTGGATCGGGTAGATCAGCGCGGTCAGCACCAGAACGAAGATCAGGAACGGCCAGAGCTTGATCCGCTCGGCCAGCGTGCCCGACACGATGGAGGCGGCGGTGGCGCAGAACATCACCTGGAAGAAGAAGTCGGAGCTGGTGGTTGCGTAGGTGAGATCCGCGGCTTCGGCGGCGAGGCCCACGGGCTCCAGCACCGCGATGCCGATGGCACCGATGACGTTGGCCATCAGCCAGCCGTCGCCGGGATACATCAGCTGGTAGCCGATGAGATAATAGCCGAGCACCGCGATGGCGAAGAGCGAGATGTTCTTCAGCAACTGCATCGACACGTTCTTGGTGCGCACGAGGCCGGATTCGACCATGGCAAATCCGGCGGCCATCCAGAACACGAGGAACCCGCCAACCAGCATCAGGAAGCTGTTGAGGATATAGGCGACCTGCTCCGGTACGGGACCGGGCGCCACGACAACCTCCACTGCAGCCTCGGCTGCCGGGGCGGCATCCTGAGCGAGGGCGGGGAGGGCGAGGATCAGCGAGGCCAGGGCGGCTGTCCCCAGCAGCCTGGGCATTTTCGTCGATATCATGGTCATGTCTCCAAGGGGTATCGGCATCAAAGGGCCGAGGCGCCGGTCTCGCCGGTGCGGATGCGCGTGACCTGCTGCAGGTCGAGGACGAAGATCTTGCCGTCGCCGATGCGGCCGGTCTGGGCGCTGTCGCGGATGGCAGTGACGATCGCGTCCGCCTGGGCGGCGTCGACGGCAATCTCGATCTTCAGCTTGGGGAGGAAGTGAACAGCGTACTCGGTGCCCCGGTAGATCTCGGAATGGCCCTTCTGCCGACCGTAGCCCTTGACCTCGGTCACGGTCATGCCGTGGACGTCGAGCGAGTTGAGGGCCAGCCGGACCTCCTCCAGCCGCGACGGCTTGATGATAGCGATCACCAGTTTCATAGGTGCCCCTTTCATGGAACGTGCGATGCCCCAGTGACTCAAGCGCCATGCCAAAGCTGCCGCAATTGTCTCAACCGTTTGAAAATCCTGCCCTAAATTCGCAAGACGGTAGGCGAGCGATCACGGAGTGCAGCGCGAAGGCATCTATCATGATTATTTTGTAATCACCCCTTCGGGCAGTGCGCATATATTGAGCAATGTTTGGCGGGACTTGCTAGGGCGGCCTCGGCGGCGGAAGGTGGCGCTCAGTGAAGCAGAACGGTGTCCAAAGATGCATGACGTAGCGATCGTCGGTGGCGGACCGGTGGGGATGACCATGGCGCTGGCGCTGGCGCGGTCGATGCCGGGGATTCAGGTGGCCCTGCTCGACCGCCGGGAATTCGCGGTGCCGCGCGACCAGCGGGCATCGGCGATCGCCGCCGGCGTGCGCCGGGTTCTGGAGGCGCTCGACATCTGGCCTGCGGTCGCCGGTGCGGCCAGCCCGGTGCGGCAGATGAAGATCACCGATTCGGGTGCCGGAGACCTGTCGCGGCCGCTCTTCCTCAGCTTCGCCGGCGAAGTGGCGCCGGGGGAGGCGTTCGCGCATCTGGTGCCAAATCGGGTGTTGGCGGCGGCGCTGCTGGAGGCGATCGAGGGGAAGGTCGAGCTCCTCGCGCCGGTGCAGATCGCCGGCTTGGCGGCGGAAGCGGCCAGTGGGCGCCTCGACCTGGCGGACGGGCGTTCGGTGAGGGCGCCGCTGGTGATCGCGGCCGACGGGCAGAACTCGGCATTGCGGGCGATGGCCGGAATCACCACCATCGCCCATGACTATGCCCAGTCCGGGATCGTCACCACCATCCGGCATGCGCTCGACCACGAGGGAACGGCGTATGAGCATTTCCGGCCGGCGGGGCCGTTCGCCAGCCTGCCGCTGCTCGACGCAGAGGGGCGGGGGACCCGCTCCTCACTGGTCTGGACCGAGAGCCGCGAGGCTGCTGCGGGTTATCGTGAGATGCCGCTGCCGCAACTGGCGGCGGCCATCGAAGCGGCTATGGGCTCCTGCCTCGGCGCGGTGGAGGCCGAAGAGCCGGCACAGATCTTCCCGCTGCGCATGCAACTTGCGCGGGCGCTGGTGGCGCCACGGCTGGCGCTGATCGGGGACGCTGCGCATGTGGTGCATCCGATCGCCGGCCAAGGTCTCAACCTCGGCCTCAAGGATGTCGCCGCACTGTCGGAAGTGGTGATCGAGGCGACACGCCTCGGGCTTGACCATGGCGGCACTGAGGTGCTGGAGCGCTACCAGCGCTGGCGGCGCCTCGACAACGCCTTGATGGCGATGGTGACCGACGGCATGAACCGGCTGTTCTCCAACGATGTGGCGCCGGTGCGGGCGCTGCGCGATATCGGGTTGGGGCTGGTGGACCGGGTGCCACCGCTCAAGCAGGCAATGATCGGCCGCGCCGCCGGCCTGGAACGCGGCGGACCGCGGCTGCTGGGCGGCCGACCCATTTGACTAAAGGCGATCTAGTCCCCGTCATTGCCCGACAGGTCGGGCAGGCCGCGGCCGAACTCGTCCGGGTCGAACTCGCGGGCTTCCTCGAGAGTGAGCAGCGGCACGCCGTCGACGATCGGAAAGGCGAGATGGGCAGCGATGCAGAGGAGTTCGGTGCCGTCGGGGGACACGACCAAACGCGTCTTGGTCAGCGGGCAGACCAGCATCTCGAGGGTCTTGACGTCGAATACCTGCCGCAGACCGACCGGCGGCGACCCCGGCATCAGTTCAAGGCCGTCGGACTGTCACCGACCCGGGCCATTTCGTATTCCGCCATGGCGATCAGCGTCTCCGCCCGATCCTCGAGGGACGGCGCCTCCAGCAGCACCTGCTTCTCCTTGGGGCCATAGGGCGACACCATGCAGCAGAAATTGACGAGGTCGGCGGTGCCGGTGCGCTCGATCTCCTCCCAATTGAGATCGAACTCGCCGAACTCGGCATAGTCGCGCATCATCTTGAGGAAGCGGGCGCGGTCCACCTTCTGCTGCCCGTACTCGCGCTCGAAATCCGAGGCGAAGGATGTGGCGGAGATGATGGCCTGCCGGTAGGGCGTCATCACCTTCAGCTCCGAGACGAGCTCGAAGCGGGTCACGCCTTCGAGGATGATGAAGTAGCGGTCGGACCCGCTCTCCTCGAAGTGGGTGATGCGGCCGAGACATCCAATCTTCTGCAAGGGGGCGCGGCCGCGCGGGCTCTCTTCGGCGGTATCCTGCGGCTGGATAAGCCCGATCAGCCGGTCGCCACGCAGCGCCGCGTCGACCATCTCGATGTAGCGCGGCTCGAAGATGTTGAGCGGCCGGTGCGCAAACGGCAGCAGCAAGGCACCGGCGAGCGGGAACACCGGCACGGACGCCGGCAGGTCGGCGGGCGATGCAGGGCGCTTCAACATGCCTCAAACCTCGGTGCCTGCAGGCCCGATGTCAAGAGAACAGCAGGGCCGACAGGAGTCTACGGCCGCGAAGCGTGGCCGGATCCTTGGGCCCCCAGGCCTCGAACAGCTCCAGTAGCTTGCGCCGGGCTCCGTCGTCCTCCCACTCACGGCTGCGGCGCATCAGGGCGACGAGCGTCTCCGCCGCCTGCAGGCGGTCGCCCTCGGCGTTGCGGATCAGTGCCAGGTCGAAGCGGGCCTGGTGGTCGTCGGGATCCTGCTGCAACCGCGCCTCGAGATCGGCGGCCGAGCCAAGGGCCGCGGCTTCTGCTGCCAGCTTGAGGGCCGCGGCGACGGCCGCGTAGTCGTCGCCGGTACGGGCTTCTTCGGGCACCATGTCCAGCGCCGACTGTGCCTTGGCGCTATCGCCGGCCGCCAGGAACAGGCGGGCCATGCCGATCATCGCCGGTGCGTTCTCGGGTGCGTGCTGCAGCACGGCGCCGTAAATCTGCGCTGCCCGATTAAGATCACCAGCCGCCAACGCCTCACCAGCGGCAGCAAGCGCCGCCTCGATCTCCGCCTCGGCAGAATTCGGCTGTGCCCCCGCCGGCGCGCCGGCAATCACCTTCTCCGCGAACTTGCGTACCTCGCTCTCCGGTAGGGCGCCCATGAAGGCGTCCACCGGCCGGCCACCGGCGAAGGCGAAGACGGCGGGAATGGACTGGACGCCAAGCTGGCCGGCGATGGCGGGGCTCTCGTCGATGTTGATCTTGACGAGGCGGATCTTGCCGCCCTTCTCGTTCACGACCTTTTCGAGACTGGGCGTGAGCTGGCGGCAGGGGCCGCACCAGGGCGCCCAGAAGTCGACAAGGACCGGCGCCTCGAGGGAGGCATCCATGACGTCGGCCTTGAAGGCCTGGTCGGTGGACTCGGTGATCCAGGCGGAAGCGGGTGCCGCTGTGCCGCCGGTGGTGACGCCGCTAAGGCTCATGATGCGATATTCCCGATCTGGATGCGTGGCGTGAGACGCCTTATTGCCCCCGGTCCACCCTCGGGCACAACCCCCGAGGTCAGGTTTCACGTGAGCTGCGCAAGAGACTTGCAATGGCGCACTCGATTGGGCATATAGGCGCCCGGTGGCACGGTGCCAAGGCATCGTCGGTCGCCAATGGAGCGCGGGTGTAGCTCAGGGGTAGAGCATAACCTTGCCAAGGTTAGGGTCGTGGGTTCGAATCCCATCGCCCGCTCCAAAACCGCCGTTAATGCAAGAATGCGCGCAAAGGGCCGAGCCACAAGCTCGGCCTTTGGTGTTGCCGCGCGGCTTAGAACGCGACGATTCTCCGCAGCCACCTCTACTCGGGCTACTTCCCTGCTGCTCTCGAGCCTGAGTGATCAACTATGCCGCTGCCGGCGGCTGCCGACTTGCCGGCCCGCGAAGGCTAGGCCACCCGATACCCGCCGTCCATTATCTCTCTGATCACCGCTAGATCCGCCTCGAAGGCGCGTTCCTCCCGCATCCGGCCCTCGCGCTCGCGGATGCGCAGCAGGTAGGACGGGTGGATGGTCGCGAGGAATAGCGTGCCGTCGTCGAGTTCAAGCGGCTTGCCGCGAAGCGAGGAAATGGTCGCCGCGCGGCCGAGCAGCGATTGGACGGCGGTCGCGCCGAGCGCGACGACGAGCTTCGGCTTCACGAATTCGCGCTCGAGATCGAGCCAGAAGCGGCAGGCGGCGATCTCGCCGCCATTCGGCTTCTGGTGCAGCCGGCGCTTGCCGCGCGGTACGAACTTGAAATGCTTCACCGCATTGGTGACGTAAGTGCGGCGCCGGTCGATGCCGCTCTTCTCGAGCGCAGCGTCAAACACCTTGCCGGCCGGGCCAACAAAGGGCTTGCCCGCCAGATCCTCCTGGTCGCCCGGCTGCTCGCCGACGAACATGACCTCGGCTGACTTTGGGCCCTCACCAAACACCGCCTGGGTCGCGAATTCGAACAGGGGACAGCGGCGGCATCCCTGGATGGCGGCGCGCGCTGCGGCCAGAGACGTGATCTCCGATTCCGCCTCGGCGGTTGCTTCAGCCTGCCGGCGAACTTGGCGTTGATGCCGGACCGGCGGTTCGGTCGCAGGGTGGTGGATCATCTCCCTTACCTTTCGGCTCGCGCTTTCGATCAGGGTAGGAATGAGCCGGGCCTCGGGCAGGTTGCGCCAGTACCTGACGGGCATCTCCGACTTCATCGCCTGAACCTTCAGGCGGGCGGGGTTGAAGATGGACGAAAAGTAGGTCCGCCAGGTATCCTCGAGGGCGTCGTCGGCGGGCACGTCCGACCGCTGTCCCCCTGGACCGTAGGTCAAGTCGCTGCCATCCCAGAACACTGTGCGACTGGGGGTGACGATGGCCCAGTTCATGCCGGTGAAACGGCGTGCGAAGAAGGGCGCCACCCGTTCGAGGATGTGATGCTCGGGCTCGAACCAGGCGGCAAAGCGTTCGCGCCCCGTGGGGTCGACGACGGACTTGAAGCGGACAAACGCCTTCATCTTGTGGGCATCCCGACGCACAGCGGCCGCCATCCGCTCGAGCCGCTGCACGTCGGGATCGGAGCGGGCACCAAGCAGCCCGCGATCCTCCTGCAGGCGCCACAACAACCGATAGAGCAGGGCGAAGCGCTCGCCATCGGCGTGACAGATCGCCGCCTCGGCGAGGTCGATGTAACCCGGCGGCACGGTTGCAGCGGTCGCACCCACAGGCGGCAGATAGAGCTGCCGGCCGCCGTCTTCGAGCAGCCCCGCTGTCGCGCCCGGCCCGAGCCAGTGGATGGTGTCAGGGGGGTATCCGGCGAGCAGCAGCTGGCGCGCCTTGTCACGCCATTCGCCGAAGCTGGCATGGTCATCCAGCCAGACGGTAGGCATCAGAAAAGGCTCAGTTGCTGCGATCGGGGCTGAAGTCGAGAGCGGAGACCGGTGCTGTCGAGCGTGCCTCCAGGGGTCCAGTCGACCGCCTCGATGAACGGGCGCACCTTCTCGACGGAGCCGGCGATCCTGGCCACATCCGCGAGCCGCAGCCCGTGGTGCCGCCGCGTCTGCAGGATACGCTCGACGCTGCTGACGCCGAGGCCGGGCACGCGCAACAGCAGCTCGCGAGGTGCGCGGTTGACGTCGGCGGGAAAGCGGTCGCGGTTTCTGAGCGCCCAGGCGAGCTTAGGGTCGATGCGCAGGTCGAGCAGCCCGTCCTCGCCGCCGCTGACAATCTCCCCGGCATCGAAGCCGTAAAACCGCATCAGCCAGTCGGCCTGGTAGAGCCGGTGCTCCCGCAGCAGCGGCGGCGGTGCGAGCGGCAGGCGCGACGAGGCGTCGGGGATCGGCGAGAAGGCGGAGTAGTAAACGCGCTTCAGGCCGTAACCAGCGTAAAGCGCGCTCGACCGCTGCAGGATCGCCGCGTCGTCGGCGCCGTCGGCACCGATGATCATCTGCGTCGATTGCCCGGCTGGAGCGAGGGAAGTCGGCTGCTTCTTGCCCGCGACCTTGCGCGCCGGCCGCGACGCCTCGCGGATGCCGCTGACATAGGCCATGGCCTTGCGGATCTCGACCGGCTTCTTTTCCGGGGCGAGCGCGGCCAGCGAGAGGTCCGTCGGCAGCTCTATGTTGGTCGAGAGGCGGTCGGCGTAGCGGGCGGCCTCCGCCAGCAGCTCCGGCGCGGCGTTGGGAATGACCTTGAGGTGGATGTAGCCGCCGAACTTCTCGCGCTCGCGCAACAGGCGAGTCACCCGCACCATCTCCTCCATCGTGCGGTCGGGGCTCTGGACGATGCCCGAGGAGAGGAAGAGGCCTTCGATGTAGTTGCGCTTGTAGAAGTTCATGGTCAACGTCACCACCTCTTCCGGCGTGAAGCGGGCCCGCAGGACGTTGCTGGAGGAGCGGTTCACGCAGTAGACGCAGTCGTAGATGCAGAAGTTTGTCAGCAGCACCTTCAGCAGCGAGATGCAGCGCCCATCGGGGGCGTAGGAATGGCAGATGCCGCTGCCCCCGGTGGAGCCGATCCCCTTGCTCTCGCTCGAGGACCGCCTGACGGTGCCGGATGATGCGCATGACGCATCGTATTTGGCGGCGTCCGCGAGAATCGCCAGCTTCTGCTTCAGGTCAAGTTGGGCCATGTGTCGCCGTCCGCGTCCGCGGCCGCCGGCGACGCTCCCGGCCGGTTTCCGCTCCATCGGCGTTCATGTTATGTTCCCGGTCGGCGCCGCACAAGGGCGATCACCGAGCTGTGTCCCTCTCGCACCCCCGGCGGTTCTAATCGGGCAGGGCGGCGATGGCGATGATCTCGACTTTCAGCGCGGGATGCGCCAGCCGGGCTTCGATGCAGGCGCGGGCGGGCGGGTTGGCCGGATCGATCCAGGCGTCGTAGACGGTGTTCATCGCGGCGAAGTCGGCGATGTTGTTGAGGATCACCTGGCAGGACAGCACGTGGCTCTTGTCGGTGCCAGCTTCTGCGAGCAGGCCATCGATGGCCTCCAGTACCTCCCTCGTCTGCTTCTCGATGGTGCCGCCATAGTCCCTGGCCACTTGGCCCGCGAGATAGACGGTCCGGCCGTGGCACACGGCCTGGCTCATGCGGGACCCGGGCTGATGGCGGGTGATGGTCATGCTGGTGCTCCTAGAGGGTTATGCCGCCATCGGCGATGAAGTTGGCGCCGGTGGCATAGGCTGATTCGTCGCTGGCGAGGTAGACGGCGAGATGAGCGATCTCTTCGGGCTGCGCCATGCGGCCCATGGGCTGGCGGGCGATGAAGGTTTCCCAGGCGGCGTCGTGGTCGCCGGTCTCGCGGGCCCGCTCATGCAGCGAGGGCGAATCGACGCTGCCCGGGCAGATGGAATTGGCGCGGATGCCGCGCCCCATGAAGTCGTAGGCGATCGACTTCGTAAACCCAATGACGGCGGCCTTGCTGCTCATATAGGCAAGGCGGTTGGGAACGCCCTTCAGCGACGACGCGACGGAGGCGACGTTGACGATAGTGCCGGCGCCGCGCGCGAGGAATTGCGGCAGGAAGGCCTTGGTCAGCACGAACATCGGCGTGACATTGATGTCGAAGCTGCGCTGCCAGTCGGCGAGAGCGGTGGTTTCCAGGGTCCCCTGGTGCACCCAGCCGGCGCAGTTGAACAGCACCTCGACGTCGGCGTGCCGGTCGGCTGCCGCCTCCAATGCCTGATGATCCGTCACATCTAGGACGTAGGTCTCGTGACCGGCCTTCGGGTAGAGGCGACCCAGTTCGGCGCCGATGGCGGCGATGGCGTCGGGGTCGCGGTCGGTGGCGATGACGCGCGCGCCCTCGCGGGCAAAGGCCAGCGCGGTGGCGCCGCCGATGCCGGCGCCGGAAGCAGTCATGAAAGCAGTCTTGCCGCGCAACCGATCCAAATCGCGATTCCTTCCCTGAGACGGTTCTTCGAAAGTGCCGAGCGCGGCGCCATTTGGCAAGGCGCGTGGCTTGGCGACAAGCGGTTGCCTAGCCGTGTTAACGTTGTCTATAGACTTCGACAAGCGTGGCGGCCAAGCTGCATGCGAGTGGGGAAATTGGGCATGAATGACGAAAGCTGGGAGCAGGTGCTTCCCCGGATGTTCGCTGTCGCCGGCATAGAGGTGGGCAGCGGCTTTGCAGTCGACCCGCTTACCGGCGGTGTCTCGTCGGACATCGTGCGCATCCGGATGGCAGACGGCCGCGATTTCTGCGCCAAGCGGGCGCTGCGCAAACTGAAGGTGGCCAGCGACTGGCAGGCGCCACTCGAGCGCAACCACTACGAGGTCGCCTGGCTTCGGCGGGCGGGGGCAATAGTGCCCGGCGCCGTGCCAAAAGTGCTGGGGGAGGACCAGGCGGCGGGGGTAGCGCTGCTCGAGTACCTGCCGCCGGAACGCTACCGGCTGTGGAAGTCGGAGCTGCTGGCGGGCCGAGTCGCCGATGGCGTTGCCGCGGCAGTGGCCGACGTGCTGGGCCGGATCCATGCCGCCACCTTCGATTCGCCGGAGATCGCCGCGGAGTTTCCCACCGATCATTTGATCGAGGCGCTGCGCCTCGACCCATATCTGCGGTTCACCGCCAGCCGCCATCCCGAGCTGGCGGAGCCGCTGCTGGCGGTCGTCGAGCGCACGGCGACGACCAAGCGGGCGCTGGTGCATGGGGATGTGAGTCCGAAGAACATCCTCATCGCCAACCATGACCGGCATCCGGTGCTGCTCGACGCGGAGTGCGCCTGGTATGGGGATCCTGCCTTCGATGCCGCGTTCTGCCTGAACCACCTGGTGCTCAAGGCGGTTCACATGCCGGCGCTGAGCGGCCGGCTGCTGGATGAGGCGGCGATTTTTGGGGACCGGTGGCTGGCGCACTTGCCGGAGGCGCTCCGCCTGGAGTTCATGAGGCGCACTGCCGCATTGCTGCCCTGCCTGATGCTGGCACGGGTCGACGGCAAGTCGCCGGTCGAGTATCTGAGCGAGGCGCACCGGCAGCTGGTGCGTGACATGGCCATGCCGGCGATCCAGCGGCCTCCGGCGTCCGTTCCGGCGCTGCTCGAGGAGGTGCGCGCGGAGCTGGCAGCAGGGGGGGAGAGGGCATGACAGGCAGGATCACGCGGCTGCAGGGCCGCCAAGTCTGGGATTCTCGGGGCCGGCCGACAGTCGAGGTCGAGGTGACGCTCGACTCGGGGGCCAGCGGGCGGGCCATTGCGCCGTCGGGCGCCTCCACCGGGCGGCGCGAGGCCCTCGACCGGCGGGACGGCGGTAGCCGGCTCGGCGGTTATGGGGTCGAGGGGGCGCTACGGGCCGTCAATGGCGAGATCGCGGATCGCCTGTCGGGGATGGGGGCCGCAGACCAGGCCAGCGTAGATGCGGCGCTGACGGAGCTCGACGGAACGGAGCAGAAGACGCGGCTTGGGGGCAACGCCATCGTCGCCACCTCGCTGGCGGTAGGCTGGGCGGCGGCGGCGGGGCGGGGGGTGCCGCTCTGGCAGCATCTCAGGGATCTCGCAGGCGTCAGCGCGCCGGCGCAGATCCCGGCGCCGATGATCCAAATCTTCGGCGGCGGCAAGCATGCCGGTAACCGCATCGATATCCAGGACTATCTCGTCATTTGCCCGGGCGCCGGAAGTTTTGCGGAAGCGCTCGAATGGACGGCAGAGATCTACATGGCGGCGGCATCGGGGATGGCGCAGCGCGGCAAGCTCAACGGCGTTGCCGACGAGGGCGGGGTGTGGCCGGACTTCGGGGGCAACGAGGAGGGGCTGGAAGCCCTGACGCGGGCCATCGAGACAGCGGGCTTCCGTGCCGGCACCGATGCCGCGATCGCCCTCGATGTCGCGGCCAGCTCGTTTTTCGCCGAAGGGCGCTACCGGCTGGCGCTGGACGGCACGGAGCTGGACAACACAGGCATGGTCGAGTTGCTGGCCCGCTGGGTCAACGACTATCCGATCCTTTCGCTCGAGGATCCGCTTGCGGAGGACGACGACGAGGGTTTTGCGGAGATTACGCGGCGACTTGGCCGGCGCTGCCAGATCGTCGGGGACGACTACCTCACCACCAGCACTACGCGAATTGCCCATGCCGCTGCCGGTGGCGCGTGCAATGCCGTGCTGCTGAAGGTGAACCAGTGCGGCACGCTGAGCGAACTGATCGCCGCCTCGGACGCGGCGCGGCAGCTGGGGTGGAACACCATCCAGTCCGGCCGATCCGGCGAGAGCGAGGACGTGTCGCTCAGCCATCTCGCCGTCGGCCTGGGCTCGACGCAGATCAAGGTCGGGTCCATGACCCGGTCGGAACGAACCGCAAAATGGAACGAGGTGCTCCGGATCGAGGAGAAATACCTACAGAATTCCTATTGGCGCTTTCTAATTCCGGAGTGCTAGGATCGCCGACTGCAGAATGATCGGGGGATCGGATGCAAGGGTCGAGCGGCAAAGGGCGGCGGCAGATGGTGCGGGTGGAGGACGTGGCGCGAGTCGCCGGCGTTTCCCCCATTACCGTGTCGCGTGCTCTGGGTAACCCATCCAAGGTGAGGGAGGAGACGCGGCAGAAAGTGGCAGCGGCCGTGGCCGAGACCGGCTACGTCGTCAACAGCTTCGCCTCGAGCCTGCGGTCCGGGCGGTCCTCGATCATCTCGGTTTTCGTCTCCAACCTGCAGAACCCGCACTTCGCGACGGCACTCCAAGGCTGTGCCGATGCCCTCGAAGGAAGCGCCTATCATCTGCTGATGGCGCAGACCGGATACTCGGACACTCTGCAGCAGCAGATGCTGGAGCAGGTGCTGCCCTTCAGACCGGCAGCCGCCATGTTCACCGGGCTCGTGCAGTCTGAGCAGACGCGGGAGACGTTGCGCCGTTTCGGGGTGCCGGTGATGGAGATGTGGGACTATCGGCCCGACCCGGTGGACATGCTTGTCGGCTTCTCGAATTCCGGCGGGGGGCGGCTGATGGGCGCACATTTCCGCGAGCGGGGCTTCCGCAAGGTCGCCTATGTCGGCCGCACAGCCGATCGCGGCGCGCAAAGGCTGGCCGGCTTCAGGGAGGGGTACGGCGGCGATCCGGCCCTGGTACTGGCCATGGAGGGCTCGAGAACCTTTGGCGACGGCATGCAGGCTCTGGAGGAGGTCCGGCGCGATCTGCCGGGATGCGACGCGATTTTCTTTGCGACGGACGTCCTGGCGGTCGGGGCAATGCTGAAAGCGCGCCAGCTGGGCCTCAATGTTCCTGACGACATCGCCATTGCGGGCTATGGCGATCTCGAGACCTCGCGGCACATGGCGACGCCTCTGACCACCGTGCACGTGTCCAGCTACCACATGGGCCACGCCGCCGGCAGCCTGCTGCTGAAGCGATTGCGGAGTGAAGCCATCGGCGAGCGCATCGTGCTGTCGCCGATTCGGCTGGAAGTGCGCGAAAGCACGGCCGGCGCCGTATCCGGGCAGGTCGACAATGAACCAAGGGAATCCGCGGCGGGATAGTCATGCTTTGCCAGTCCGCCGGCTATGAACCCGGGCGTGCAAGCGGCTGGATCTGCGGCGACGGAGCCCCCTGCACATTCCGGCTGGGCTGAGCTAAAGAAGGCTCCAGCCAGATCGCCGAGATGAGGAGAATACGATGAGTTCGGGCAACGCGACGCGCAAGCTGCGCTCGCAGCAGTGGTTCGACAATCCCGACAATCCCGGGATGACGGCGCTCTATATGGAGCGTTACCTGAACTACGGGCTGACGCGAAAAGAGCTGCAGTCGGGCAAGCCGATCATCGGCATCGCGCAGACCGGGTCCGATCTCAGTCCCTGCAACCGGCATCACCTGGTGCTGGCGGAGCGGGTGCGCGAGGGCATCCGGGAGGCCGGCGGCATCGCCATGGAGTTCCCGGTGCATCCGATCCAGGAGACGGGCAAGCGGCCGGGCGCCGCACTCGACCGCAACCTCGCCTACCTGGGGCTGGTGGAACTGCTCTATGGCTACCCGCTCGACGGCGTCGTGCTGACTATCGGCTGCGACAAGACCACGCCCGCCTGCCTGATGGCGGCGGCGACGGTCAACATCCCCGCCATTGCGCTTTCTGTCGGACCCATGCTCAACGGCTGGTGGAAGGGCGAACGCACCGGCTCCGGCACCGTGGTCTGGCGGCAGCGCGAACGGCTGGCCGCTGGCGAGATCAACTATGATGAGTTCATGGAGATCGTGGCCTCGTCGGCTCCGTCGACGGGCTACTGCAACACCATGGGCACGGCCTCGACGATGAACTCGCTGGCCGAAGCGCTGGGCATGCAACTGCCGGGCTCAGCGGCGGTTCCCGCGCCCTATCGCGAACGCCAGCAGATCTCCTACGAGACCGGCAAGCGGGCGGTGGAGATGGTGTGGGAGGACCTGAAACCCTCCGATATCATCACGCGCGAAGCGCTGGAGAACGCCATCGTTGTCAATTCGGCCATCGGCGGCTCGACCAACGCGCCGATCCACATCAACGCCATCGGACGGCATCTCGGCATCGAGATCAGCGTCGATGACTGGCAGACCATCGGCCACAAGGTGCCGCTGCTGGTCAATCTGCAGCCGGCGGGCATGTATCTCGGGGAGGACTACCAGCATGCGGGCGGTGTACCGGCGGTGATCGGCGAGCTGATGAAGCACGGCCTGATCCATGAGACCGCGATGACGGTCAACGGCAAGACCATCGGCGACAACTGCCGACATGCCGAGATCGAGTTGCCGGACGTGATCCGGACCTTCGAGAACGCGCTGGTCGACGACGCCGGCTTCATCGTGCTGCGCGGCAACCTCTTCGACAGCGCCATCATGAAGACTTCGGTGATCTCCGAGGAGTTCCGCCAGCGCTACCTCGCCAACCCGGACGACCTGATGGCCTTCGAGGGCCGCGCCATCGTCTTCGAGGGGCCGGAGGACTACCACCACCGGATCGAGGATCCGGCGCTCGAAATCGATGAGCACTGCATCCTGTTCATTCGCGGCACCGGGCCGATCGGTTATCCAGGCGCGGCGGAGGTGGTGAACATGCAGCCGCCGGCGGCGCTGATCAAGCGCGGCATCCATTCACTGGCCTGCATCGGCGACGGCCGGCAGTCCGGCACCTCGGGTTCGCCATCGATCCTCAATGCCTCGCCGGAAGCGGCGGCGGGCGGCGGCCTCGCCCTGCTCAGGACCAACGACAGGGTGCGCATCGACCTGAACAAGGGCGAGGCGAACATCCTGATTTCGGAGGAGGAGCTGCAGCGGCGCCGCATGGAGCTCGATGCGGCAGGCGGCTTCGCCTACGCGCCCAGCCAGACGCCGTGGCAGGAGATCCAGCGCAGCATGACCGACCAGCTGGCGGACGGCATGGTGCTCAAGCCGGCCGTCAAGTACCAGAAGGTTGCGCAGACTTACGGGGTGCCGCGCGACAATCACTAAGGTGGTGGGGTGGGGCGGGGACGCAGCGAGTCCCGCCCCGCCCTGTGGTGGCGCCGCGCGGCGGGGCAGGCGCAGAAAGGCGTTTGACGAAGCAGCCGGGCCGACGCAGTATCGCGCCCGCATGCGAGCGAGGGCGAGATGGCTGACATTCTGGACTTTTGCGAGGGACACACCGCCCGGAGCTTCAAGCCGGGTGAACAGCTGATCACCGAGGGCGGGCAAGACGGCAGGCTATACATCCTGATCGAGGGGCAGGTCGAGGTGCAGCGCAAGGGCACCCAGGTCAGCTATATCGACGAACCCGGCTCCTTCTTCGGCGAGATGAGCGTGCTGCTCGACATGCCCTACAGCGCCACCGTCCGCGCGCTATCGGAGGTCAAGGCCTATGTCATCGACGATGCTTTGAGGTTCTTCGAGAGCCAGCCCGAGATCGCCATCCACGTCGCCTCGCTGCTGGCGCGACGGCTCTACTACACCACCTCCTACCTGGTCGACCTGCAGCAGCAGGCAGCGGGCAAGCGCGAGGATCTCGACCTCGTCGACCGCATCCTCGAGCAGCTGGTGCAGAAGCCCGAGGACCCGAAGGGCAAGAAGTAGTCCCGGACCGGCGAAGCACCTGGCCTCCACTTCACCCGCGTCCATCATCCTTCGCGCCGCGCCGCAGCAGCTTGCGGACAAAGTCCCGCACTTCGCGGCCGCTGAGGAAGCGCGGCAGGCGGTGCGCGGCGTCGGCTTCGAGTGCGATGCCGACGGCGGCGATACCTCCCTCCTCGCCGAGATCGCGGACGATCAGCTCGACATTGCCGCAGGCGACGCGATCGCCGATTTCCGGTGGACCGCCGAGCCGGCGGCGCATGTAGTCGCCGATGGTCAGTTCCCCGTCGGCGCCGTCGAACGAGAGCTCGTAGAGCGCAGCGAGGCTTGCCATCGGCTGCCCCGGATCCACCTGGAAGACCCCGAAGAACTGCCGGTCGTTGCTGTCGAGCAATGCCGGGCTCGCAAACAGGCGGTCGAGCAGCGGCGCATGGCGAGGCGCGATGAACAGGTAGACATAGTCACCCGGCCGCAGCATTCCCGCCTGGTAGAGGCGCATCGACTGCCCGTCGCGCACCACCAGCGACGGGCGAGCCCAGCGCGGCAGCCGCTTGCCTCGAACCACCGGGCTGCCGTCGACGACGTGGTAGACGATGAGCTCGTGATTCGCGGTGCCCGGCAGTTCGAGTTCCACCCGGTCGACCGGGCCGATCGTCGCCGGCACGATCAGCCGCAGCCAGCGCGCCAGCGGCCTGATGGTCCAGCCCTGCACCAGCAGCGAGATGATGACGACGATGAACACGGTGTTGAAGAATAGCTGCCCGTTCGGCAGGCCGGCGATCACCGGCAGCATGGCGAGGAGAATGGAGACGGCGCCACGCAGGCCCACCCAGCCGACGAAGGCGGTTTCCTCGCGCCGGAAGCCGAACGGCAACAGACACAGCCAGACCGCGACCGGCCGGGCAACGAAGATCAGCACCAGCGCCAGAACCAGCGCCCCTGGTGCCGCGGCGAGGAACTCCGAAGGCGTCGCATAGAGCCCGAGCACGAGGAACATGGTGATCTGCGCCAGCCAGGTCATCCCCGCCTGGAAGCGGCGCAGCCCGTCTGCCCCCCGCACCCGCCGGTTGCCGGAATACAGACCCGCGACATAGGCGGCGAGGAAGCCGCTGCCACCGAGCATGCCGGTGAGGGCAAAGAGGCTGCAGGCGCAAGCAAGCACCATTACCGGATAGAGCGGACCCTCGAGGTCGACCCGGTTGACGATGAAGACGATCACGGCGCCGCCCAGCAGCCCCATGAACAGCCCCAGCCCCATCTGCACGCCGAACCCGCCGGCGACCCCGAGAAGCGGATTGGCCGTGGCGCCGGTGCCGGTGATCAGGGCGAGGAAAGTGACGGTGAGGAAGATGGCCATCGGATCGTTGGACCCCGACTCCACCTCGAGGGTTGCCCGCACCCGCTCCTTTAGCGTGATGCGGCCCGCCCGCAGCAGGAAGAACACCGCCGCGGCGTCGGTGGAGCCGACGACGGCGCCGAGCATGAACGACTGCAGCCAGGCGATGCCGAGCAGGAAATGCGCCGCCAGCGCCACGATCGCCGCGGTCAGCAGCACCCCGAGCGTCGCCAGCACCACCGCCGGCGCTGCCGCTTGCCGGAACGAGGCCAGCGTGGTGCTGAATCCCGAATCGAAGAGGATGATGGCGAGCGCCAGGCTGCCGATGAAATAGGCCGCATTGGCATCGCTGAACTGCAGCCCCAGCCCGTCCTCACCGGCCCCAAGGCCGACCAGCAGGAACACCAGCAGCAGCGGTGCGCCGAAGCGGAAGGCGATGAGGCTGGTGAAGATGGACAGGACGATCAGCCCGGCGCTGATCAGGATAATGAGGTAGATCCAGTCGACCAACGGTGCGGCTCCGGGTGCGGCGAGGCGATGTGCGTGGAGTGGAAGGTACCCGGCGGGGGACGGGGGGCACAACCGACAAGACCCGGTACGGTGTGGAGGTTGCCGGCGCCGCGTTGCTATTGTGCCAGAAACAGGAGGAAGCCATGATTCTGCGGAAATGGGAATCGCGCATTCGAGCGGCGGACGAGGCGGTCTACATTGCCTATATCGAGGAGACGGGCGCCGCCGATTATGCCGGCACCGACGGGAATCTCGGCTTCCAGATCCTGCTGCAGCGCCACGCGGACGCCACCTGTACGGTGACCACCCTCAGCTGGTGGCGCGATCTCGCGGCCATCAGAGTTTTTGCCGGCGACGACTACGGGAAGTCGAGATATTACGCCGAGGACGCCAAGTACCTGCTCGAATGGAACGAGGAGGTGGAGCATTTCGACGTGGTGGTGGATCGGCGGGGAGCTTGATCGCAGGCGGCGCCATCGGGTGGAGCCACCCTCGCTGTAAACAGAAGGCCCGGGATCGCCCCCGGGCCTCTCGTTCTGATGAGTGAGGTCGCCCCTTCCACCGCCTTCGGCGGTCCCCCTCCCCCGCTGCGCGGTGGAGGATGGGGGCAGATGGCGAGCGCCTGTGCTACCCGCCCATATGCGCCAGCACCGCGATCAGCAGCAGCGCTACGATGTTGGTGATCTTGATCATCGGGTTGACGGCGGGGCCGGCGGTGTCCTTGTAGGGGTCGCCGACAGTGTCGCCCGTGACCGAGGCCTTATGCGCCTCGGAGCCCTTCTGGTGGGTGACGCCGTGGCTGTCGGTGAAACCGTCCTCGAAGCTCTTCTTGGCATTATCCCAGGCGCCGCCGCCAGCAGTCATTGAGATGGCGACGAAAAGCCCGGTGACGATCACGCCCATCAGCATGGCGCCGAGCGAGGCGAAGCCGGCAGCAGCGCCGGCGATCCAGTAGATGGCGAAGAAGACGACGATGGGGCTGAGCACCGGCAGCAGCGAGGGGACGATCATCTCCTTGATCGCCGCCTTGGTGAGCATGTCCACGGCCCGCGCATAGTCGGGCTTGGAGGTGCCGGCCATGATGCCGGCGTCGGCCTTGAACTGGCGCCGCACCTCGACCACCACCGACTGCGCCGCGCGGCCGACGGCGGTCATCGACATGCCGCCGAACAGGAACGGCAGCAGACCGCCGAACAGCAGCCCGACCACGACATAGGGGTCGGCCAGCGAGAAGGTCAGCGTCCCCAGTCCCTCGAAGATCGAGCCCGGCTCCGCGGTGGCCGCAAAGAACTGCAGGTCCTGCGTATAGGCCGCGAACAGCACCAGCGCACCGAGACCGGCGGAGCCGATGGCATAGCCCTTGGTGACGGCCTTGGTGGTGTTGCCGACGGCATCGAGGGCGTCGGTGTTCTTGCGCACCTCGTCGGGCAGGCCCGCCATCTCGGCGATGCCGCCGGCATTGTCGGTGACCGGTCCGAAGGCATCGAGCGCCACCACCATGCCGGCCAGCGCCAGCATTGTCGTCACCGCCACGGCGATGCCGAACAGGCCGGCGAGGTTGTAGGTGACGATGATGCCGACGATGATCACCAGCGCCGGCAGGGCGGTCGACTCGAGCGAGACGGCGAGGCCCTGGATGACGTTGGTGCCGTGGCCGGTGACCGAGGCTTCGGCGATCGAGTTCACGGGCCGGCGGTTGGTGCCGGTGTAGTATTCGGTGATCCAGATGATCAGCCCGGTGATGACGAGTCCGGCGACGCCGCAGAAGAACAGGTTCCACGGCGTGAACGAACGGTCGATCGTGCCTTCCGTGTTGGGAGTGCCGAGCTCGACGCCCATGTCGCCGAAGGTCAGCCACAGGGCCGGGATCAAGGCGACCAGCGACAAGACGCCGGTGGCGATGATGCCCTTGTAGAGGGCGCCCATGATGTTGTTGTTGCTGCCAAGCTTGACGAAGAAAGTGCCGATGATCGAGGTGATCACGCAGGCGCCACCGATCGCGAGCGGCAGCACCATGCCCATGAGCTTGTAGGCATCGGGCAGGATGATCGCCGCCAGCACCATGGTGGCGACAGCAGTCACCACATAGGTCTCAAAGAGGTCGGCCGCCATCCCGGCGCAGTCGCCGACATTGTCGCCGACGTTATCGGCGATGGTCGCGGGGTTGCGCGGATCGTCCTCGGGGATGCCGGCCTCGACCTTGCCCACCATGTCGCCGCCGACGTCGGCGCCCTTGGTGAAGATGCCGCCGCCGAGTCGGGCGAAGATCGAGATCAGGGAAGCGCCGAAGCCGAGCGCCACCAGCGCGTCGATGACCACCCGGTCGGTCGGCGCAAAGCCGAGGAACTGGACGAGGATGATGAAATAGAGGCTGACGCCGAGGAGCCCGAGGCCCGCCACCAGCAGCCCGGTGACCGCGCCCGACTTGAAGGCCAGGTCGAGCCCCCCGGCGAGCGAAGTGGTCGCCGCCTGCGCGACGCGCACGTTGGCGCGGACTGAGACGTTCATGCCGATAAAGCCGGCGGCTCCGGAAAGCACGGCGCCGATCAGGAAGCCGATGGCGGCGTAGACGCCCAGCAGCAGCCAGGCCAGCACCAGGATCACTACGCCGACGATGGCGATGGTGGTGTATTGCCGCTTCAGATATGCCGAGGCGCCTTCGCGCACCGCGGCCGAGATCTCCTGCATCCGGGCCGTGCCGGCATCCGCCGCCAGCAGCCCCCGCGTCGTGACGACGCCGTAAACGACCGACAGCGCACCGCACGCGACGATCGCCCAAAGCAACAAAGTCATGGAATTATCCCTCGGATTCGTGTGCCCCCGGAGAGCGCCCTTTGGTCAGGCCGCGATGCCGTGCATCCCCGCCGCTCCCCGCCCCCGGATTGTGGCAACGCTTGTGCCAAATCGAGGCGCGCTAGGCAATGGATTTCCCGCGGTTGTCTGGGGCGTTCGGCCAAGGGCGTCGGCGCGCCCCCCAATCGCCTCGCTAACCACCGGCGGCCATCCTCGCGCCTGTCGGGCGGATCCAGACTTGCGGCATTAGTTGCGCCTCGAGTCTATCGCGCCGCTGACGCGGCGAGGCTGGGTCCTCGGCAAGTCCGAGGATGACGGCCTGTGGGTGGGGGATGATGGCTGGCAGCGGAGAAGGGCCCGCCGCCAAGCCCTAAAAGACGTTGGGGTAGACGTAGTAGAGGATGAGCCGCTCTATGAAGAAGATGATCAGGAACAGGATGATGGGCGAGATGTCGAGGCCGCCGAAGTTCGGCATCACCCGCCGGATCGGCTGCAGCACCGGGTCGGTCAGCTGATTAAGGATGCGCCAGACCGCTGCCACGAACTGATTGCGCGTGTTGATGACGTTGAAGCTGATCAGCCAGCTCATGATGATCATCGCGATGACGATCCACCAATAGAGCTGTAGGACCAGCAGGATGATGTCGAGAATGGCGCGCATCGGTGTCTCCTGTGGCAGCCCCAGCTATCTAGTCTGCCGGGGCGGCAGCCGCAAGCGGCGCTGGGGAAAAGCGTTTAGCGTGCGCCGCTCGGGCGCCAGGTGACCAGTCGGTAGAGATAGAGCAGCGCCACCGCCGCGAAGACCACGATGGTGAGGGGGTCGAGCAACACTTCCACCTGGTGGTAATGCTCGTTGAGGAAGTAGCCGGCGCTGACGAGGATGGTGTTCCAGAGCAGCGCCCCGGCCGTGGAGGCGAGGAAGAACAGCCATGCCGGCATCTTGGCCAGCCCCGCCGGCACTGAGATCAGCGTACGGATGATCGGCATCAGGCGGCCGACGAAGACGATCGCCGGGCCGTAGCGGTTGAACCAGAAGACGGCGGTGTCGATCTCCTCGGCGTTGAGCGTGAACCAGCGCCCGAAGCGGTCCGCCAGCCAGCGCACGCGGTGGAGGCCGAACAGCCGCCCGGCGACGTACCAGGGGACCATGCCGATCACGGCGCCTGAGGTCGCCGCCGCCAGCACGCCGACCAAGCTGAGGTCGCCCCGCGCCGCCGAGAAGCCGGCAAAGGGAATGATCAGCTCGCTGGGGATCGGCGGGAAGATGCTTTCCAGCAGCATCAGGAGGAAGATGCCGAGATAGCCGGCATCGCTGATGGTCTGGATGATCCAGTCCGACATCGGGTGTCAGCCCGCTTTGGCCGAGCGCGTCTGTCGCTTGCGTTCGTTGGGATCAAGCCAGATCTTGCGGAGCCGGATGGATTTCGGCGTCACCTCGACATACTCGTCGTCGGCGATGTAGCCGAGCGATTGTTCGAGCGTCAGCTTCTTGGGCGGCGTCAGCCGCACCGCCTCGTCCTTGGAGGTGGTGCGGATATTGGTCAGCTGCTTGCCCTTGATCGGGTTGACCTCGAGGTCGTTTTCGCGCGTGTGTTCGCCGATGATCATGCCTTCATAGACATCCACTCCCGGGTCGATCATCATCGGACCGCGGTCTTCGAGGTTCCACAGCGCATATGCAACCGCCTGCCCCGAGGAGTTGGAGATGAGCACGCCGGTGCGGCGGCCGGGCAGCGGCCCCTTGTAGGGCGCGTACTCGTGGAACAGCCGGTTGAAGATAGCGGTACCGCGGGTATCCGAAAGCAGCTCCGGCTGATAGCCGATCAGCGAGCGCGTCGGCACATAGAGCCGCAGCCGGGTGCGGCCCGAACCGGACGGCCGCATCTCGACCAGGTCGCCTTTCCGCTCCGTGAGCTTCTGCACGACGGTGCCGGTGTGCTCGTCGTCGACGTCGATGATGACTTCCTCGATCGGCTCGAGCCGCTGTCCGTTCTCCTCGCGCAGCAGCACGCGGGGCCGTCCGATGGTGAGCTCGAACCCCTCGCGCCGCATGTTCTCGATCAGCACTGCCAGCTGCAGTTCGCCACGACCGGCGACCTCGAAGCTGTCATTGTCCTCGCCCTCGGTGACCTTGATGGCGACGTTGCCCTCCGCCTCGCGCAGCAGGCGCTCGCGGATGACGCGGCTCTGCACCTTGTCGCCCTCGCGCCCGGCCAGCGGCCCGTCGTTGATGCGGAAGGTGACCGAGAGCGTCGGCGGGTCGATCGGCCGCGATGGCAGCGGCTCGTTCACCGAGGGGACGGTGAGCGTGTCGGCGACGGTCGAAGTCTCGAGCCCTGCGATGGCGACGATGTCGCCGGCCTCGGCGAGGTCAACCGGCGTGCGCTCGAGGCCGCGGAAAGCCAGAACCTTGGATACCCGCCCCTTTTCGACTTCCTTGCCGTCACGACCCAGCGAATGGATGGCGTCGCCTGCCTTCACCGTACCGGAAAAGACGCGGCCGGTGAGGATGCGGCCGAGGAACGGGTTGCGCTCGATGGTGGTGACCAGCATGCGAAAGGGGCCATCCTCCACCTTCGGCGCCGGCACATGCTCGACGATCTTGTCGAGCAGCGGTGACAGGTTGTCCTTGGGACCTTCCGGCTCCGCCGCCATCCAGCCTTGCTTGGCCGAACCGTAGAGCACCGGGAAATCAAGCTGATCGGAGCTGGCGTCGAGCGCAATGAAGAGGTCGAAGATCTCCTCCAGCACCTCGAGATGGCGCTCGTCCGACTTGTCGATCTTGTTGATGGCTACGATCGGCCGGAGTCCTTGGGCCAAGGCCTTGCCGAGCACGAACTTGGTCTGCGGCATCGGGCCCTCGGCGGCGTCGACGAGAATCACCACGCCGTCGACCATGGACAGGATGCGCTCCACCTCGCCACCGAAATCGGCGTGGCCGGGCGTATCCACGATGTTGATGCGGGTGTCGTTCCAGACCAGCGACGTCACCTTGGCGAGGATGGTGATGCCGCGCTCGCGCTCGATGTCGTTGCTGTCCATCGCCCGCTCTTCGACGCGCTGGTTGTCGCGGAAGGAGCCGGACTGCTTGAGCAGCACGTCGATCAGGGTGGTCTTGCCATGGTCGACGTGGGCAATAATGGCAATATTGCGCAAGGGCATCTTGGGGCGGCCGATCGTTTCGGGAAAAGTGCGGTCGCCATAAACGGAAGCGATGGCCGAAACAAGACAATTCGCCAACATGGCAGGGTTGCCCCGCCCCGGCATCCCCTTAGAATCGCGCCCATCCGGCCTTTCGAGGAGTTCACCATGACCGAAGTTTTCGCACCCGGCACCGTTGCCGTCATCACCGGCGCCGCCAGCGGCATCGGCCGCGCCGCCGCCCGCCGCACCGCCGAGGCCGGGATGAAGGTGGTGCTGGTCGATCTCGGGCGGCCGCAGCTCGACGAGGCGCTGGCGGAAATCGCCGAAATCGTCGGCCCCGACAATGTCCTTGCCGAGCCGGTGGACGTCGCGGACGCCGAAGGGATGCGGGCGCTTTCGGGGCGCATCGAAAATCATTGGGGCGCGCCAGCGCTGCTGATGAACAACGCTGCCGGCTTCGTCACCGGCGGCCCCGGTGGCATCCTCGACCCGCTGAGCGGCTGGCAGCGGCTGTTCGATGTCAACGTCTTCGGCGTCATCCACGGCGTGATGAGCTTCCTGCCCGGCATGCTGGCCGCCGGCCGCCGCGCCCGCATCGTCAACACCGGCTCCAAGCAGGGCCTGACCAACCCGCCGGGCAACCCCGCCTACAACGTCACCAAGGCGGCGGTGAATGCCTATACGCAGAACCTCGCCCGCGACCTGCGAGAGCGTGCGGGATCGCAGGTCTCAGCCCATCTGCTGGTGCCCGGCTGGACCACGACCGGCGACCGCGAGCACCAGCAGGGCGCCTGGCTCCCCGCGCAGGTGATCGGCTACATGGAGGCGGCGCTGACGCGCGACGACTTCTTCATCATCTGCCCGGACGACGAGACCAGCAGCGAGATGGACAGGAAACGCATTCTCTGGAACGCCCTCGACATCGTGCGGAACCGTCCGGCGCTGTCGCGCTGGCACCCTGATTACAAGGAAGCGTTCGCAGAATTCATGCTCCGGGATCTGCCCGAGGAATGGGACGGCGAGCCGGCCTAAGCTTTGAGCGACCTTGGCTTCTCGCCGGACTGGTAGAGGCCGAGGCCGAAGCCGTCGGGATCGAGGAAGTCGGCGCTCCAGCCGCCCGGAGCCTCGCTGACCGGCGTGACGATGGTGACGCCCTTCTCCACCAGGGCGGCGACGATGTCGTCGATGCCCCCTTCGGTGATGTCGAAGACGATGGCGGGCGTGCTGCCCCGCACGCCCTCCATCTCGAAGAACACGAGCTCCAGCCCCTGGTCGAGCTGCCCCGCAAGCCAGAATGGCTCGGCCCCTTCCATGCGATTGAGTTCGAGGCCCAGCGTCTGGGTATAGAACTGTTCGGTGCGAACGATGTCGGAGACGTAGAAAACGATGCTGGCCCGGTGGGGTTTCGGGATCATGGCAGTCCTCTTGTTTGGTTCGGCGATACCCTGAGTTGCCGCCGACCCCGCAAATGTGAGCGCCGACTGCAGTCGATGTACCAAAAAATCCAGCATCTCGCTGCTCGGGCAGAGTCGAGAACTCCGCCGTCTAGCGCGACACTTGCGCGAGGAAGGCTGCGAGGTCGGCGTAGAGGGACGTCTGCCGCCTGAGGGGGCGCATCAGGTTCAGCAACGGACCGGCGTGGTCGAGGGCGGCATAATGCCTTTCGACCACCGGCACGCCGGCCTCCCGGAGCCGCGCAGCAAGGTTGACGGTGTTGTGTCGGCCGACCGTCTGGTCGCGATCGCCATGCGCGAGGAACATCGGCGGGGCCGCGGCTTCCACGAGGTTGACCGGCTGGCTCCGCCGGGGCTCCGAGAGGGCGCCGAAAGCGCGGATGCTCTGCTTCACGTCGAACGGATAGAAGTCGTAGGGTCCGGCCAGCCCTACGGCGGCCCTGAGTCGTTCGGCAAGCTCGGGGGCGCCGAAGCGCGCCGGATCCAGCGCCAGGGTGACGGCGTTGTAGGCGCCAGCCGAATGGCCGGCGACAATGATGCGCGAAGCGTCACCGCCATGTGCCGCCGCATTGTCGATCAACCAGTTGACCGCGCGTCCGGCATCCTCGACGAAGGCGGGGAACCGCGCTTCCGGCACCACGCGATAGTCGGCGACGGCGGTGAGGAAGCCGAGGTCCGCGAAGGTCCGGCCGGCAAAGCTGTACTCCTGCCGCCGGCCGCTGTCCCAGCCACCGCCATAGACGAACAGCAGCACCGGGAGCGGCTGGGACCTCTTCCGGGGGGCGTAGAGGTCCAGCCGGTGGCGTGGATGCGGACCGAACGGAACGTTGCGGGCAGTGCGGCGGCTCGAGGCGTCCTTCGGCACGACGAGGTCGAGCAGCGCAAGCGGCGTGGGAAGGATCATTCGTCGGGGCTGCGATCTGGCTGAGGACTGCTTCCTGCTCGGCAGCAACGTTGCAGAAGGGATAAGGTTTTGGGACAACCGAAAGAAGGCACGATGCTGGCCCGTTCAAAGTCCCTCTTGCTGTGGGCGGCGGTCTTGTGAGCGGCGGATGACGAACAGGTGTCCGTCGGGATCGTGACTTGCGAGCAGCCCCTCCGCGTGGACAAGCTTGGGCAGCAGCGCATCCCGGATGCGGCCGTAGCTGAGGGGCAGGCGGAGGCCCGGGGTCTGCTCGGGCCAGACGGCACCGATGCGGGCGAGCCGGCGCCGCAGCGACGCGAGCCGCTGGCGCAGAGCGGTATCGGGAATCTGGAGCAAGAAGAGAATCTCGCGCCGGCTGTGTCCGGTGAAAGCCAGCGCCGCCACCGCTCTGAGCGCCGGGGGCAGGTCGCCGAGGATCAGGGCAAGTCCGTCACCGGTCGGCGATGGCGGTTGGGCCGACTGCTCCTCCTGCCAGAGCGTCTCGCGCCGGCGACGGCGGACCGCGCCGCGGGCGAGCAGCTTCGCCTTGTTGGCAATGACCCCGGAGAGCCATCTCTGGGTGGCGAGGTCGGAGAGGTCGCTCCGTCCCTCCTTGACCGCCTCGAGCAACGCCTCCTGCAGCAGATCCGGCGCCTCGTCGGGGCGCCGGGCGTGGCGCTGCGCCACCCGCAAGAGCCTGCCATAGGCCGAAGGCAACTTCACTGTCTGTTCCATGGTCAGAGGCTACGGCGAAGCGGTGATGTGGGCAATCGCGGCCGTCGACCCTCGACTGCGGGAGCAGCCGATCGGAACGGCAGAGTATGCGCACCGCTGCAGCTACGAAACCCGGCGCAGCTGGGGCCGCGCCTCCTGCTTGAGTAGCTCGCGCAAGGCCGGCAGAGTCAGCGGACGCGAGAACAGGAAACCCTGCACCTCGTCACAACCCTGGGCGCGGACCGCCGCCAGCTGTTCCTCAGTCTCGACGCCCTCGGCGGTGGTTTCCATGCCGAGGCTCTGGCCGAGTCCGATCACCGCCTTGACGATGGCGAGGCTGTCGGCGGTGACGCCAAGGTCGCGCATGAAGGAGCGGTCGATCTTGATCTTATCGAAGGGGAAGGAGCGCAGATAGCTGAGCGAGGAATAGCCGGTGCCGAAATCGTCCATCGAGATGCGGACGCCGATGGCCCGCAGCCGGTGCAGCGTGTCGAGCGTCGGCTCGTTATCGGCGAGCAGCAGGCTCTCGGTGATCTCGAGTTCCAGCCGCGACGGGGGCAGGCCGCTCTTGCGCAGCGCCAATTGCACCGTCTCGAATAGCCGGCGGTTCTTGAACTGCACCGGCGACAGGTTGACGGCCACCCGCACCTCCGCCGGCCATTCGGCCGCCGCGCGGCAGGCCTGCTGCAGCACCCATTCGCCGATCTGCACGATCAGGCCGGTTTCTTCGGCCACCGGAATGAATTCCATCGGCGCAATCGCACCACGCTCGGGGTGATCCCAGCGCAGCAGCGCCTCGCAGCACACCACCCGGTTCTGCCGGAGCCCCAGCAGCGGCTGGTACATCAGCCGCAGTTCCTGGCGCTCCAGCGCCTGCCGCAGCCCGGCTTCCAGTTCGCGCCGCTGCTGGATCGCAGCGTCCATGCCGTTCTCGAAGAAGTGGTAGCTCGAACGTCCTTCGCTCTTGGCGCGGTGCAGCGCCAGATGCGCGTTCTTCATCAGCCGGTCGGTGGTCTCGCCGTCCGCCGGCGCCATGGCGATACCAACACTGGCACCGAGCGCGATCTGGTGGCCATCGATGGCAAAGGGTGAAGCCATCGCTTCGATAATGCGGTCGGCGATGGCCGCCGCATCGGCGGGCTTGTGCACCGGCCGCAGCAGCAGCGCGAACTCGTCGCCCCCCAGCCGCGCCAGCACGTCCGTCTCGCGCGTCGTTCCCCAAAGCCGTGCCGAGGCCTGCTTCAGCACCTTGTCGCCGACGGCATAGCCGAGCGTCTCGTTCACCGCCTTGAAGTCGTTGATGTCGATATGGAGGACGGCCGCCTTTTCGCCCCTTTCGAGCAGCGGCTCCGCCGCCGCCAGTTGCTCGAGGAACTGGTTGCGGTTCGGCAGTTCGGTGAGCGCATCGTGGCGGGCCAGATGCTGGATCCGTGCCTCCTGCTGGCGCTGCTCGGTGATGTCCTCATGCGTCGAGACCCAGCCCCCATCCGCCATTGGATGGTGCTGCATCATGATCAGCCGGCCGTTGAGCTCGTGAATGTTCTTGCCGTATTCGCCACGCGCGATGACCTCGCGTCGCCAGCTCACATAGGCGTCGCGGTCGCCATTGGTGCTCATGCCGTGGTCGAACAGGTGCCCGAGGATCTCCTCGAGATTGGTGCCAGGCTTCAGCAGGCGGTCGGGCAGGCCGTAGATGCGGGCATAGGGGGCGTTGCAGATCACCAGCCGCCCGCGAGGATCGAACATGCAGAGGCCCTGCGAGATATTGTTGACCGCTGCATCGAGCCGCAGGTTCTGGCTCTCAAGGTCGCGCCGTCGCTTCTCTTCGCGCGCCCCCGCCGCGATCTCGGCGGTAACGTCCTCGTGGGTGATGACCCAGCCGAGACCTGGGGTATAGACGTGGGCGGTTTCGACGGTGCGTCCGCCCGATAGTTTCTCGCGCAAGGCCGCCCGTTCGCCGCTGCGGTTGGCAAGCAGCGCCGCCTTATAGGATTCGAGGAAGGGAGCAGCCCCCTTGTCCCGATGGTGCCCGAGTTCGGTGGCGAGCCGCACAACAGCACCGAGCGTCATGTTCCTGCGCAGCCGAGATTTCGGGAACCCATAGACGTCGCGGTAATGCTCATTCCACATCAGCAGCCGGAAGTCGTCGCTCCACACGCAGAAGCCATAGGGAATGCTTTCGAGCGCCGCGTCGAGCAGGAGCGCGCTGTTTGCGCCGGTCGCCATTTTGCTGGTTTTCATGCTGCCCGCCTCGCACCTCTTCGAAAAACGCTACTGGTCCGGCATTAAGAACGACTTAAGTCTGTTCGGCGAATTCCCGCCGCCGTATCTTGCGGTCGGGTCGCAGCGTTCCCAGCAGTGCGTCGACGCCGGAGGCCGGGAGCGGCGGCGAGAAGAGAAACCCCTGCACCTCGCTGCATCCCTGTTCGCGAACGACAGCCAGCTGCTCCTCGGTCTCAATCCCCTCGGCGGTAGTGGCCATGCCGAGGCTCTGCCCCAGTCCGATCACCGCCTTGATGATCGCTACCGAATCCTGCTGCGGGGTCAACTCGTTCATGAACGACCGATCGATCTTGATCTTGTCGAAAGGGAAGGCCCGAAGGTAGCTGAGCGAGGAATAGCCGGTACCGAAATCGTCCATCGAGATGCGGACGCCGAGGTCCCGCAGCCGGTGCAGCGTTGCCAGCGTCGTTTCCGTCTCCGCAAGCAGCAGTGTTTCCGTGATCTCGAGTTCGAGCCGGTGCGCCGGCAGCCCTGCCGCTGCAAGCGCTTCCGTCACGCTCGCCACCAGTCCCGGTTTCTTGAACTGTACCGGGGACAGGTTGACGGCGATTCGCACATGCTCTGGCCAGGCCGTCGCCGCCCGGCAGGCCTCGTGCAGGACCCAGTCTCCGATGGCGGCGATGGCACCGGTTTCCTCGGCCACCGGGATGAATTCCATCGGCGAGATCAGCCCCCGCTCCGGATGGTCCCAGCGCAGCAGCGCCTCAAGACAGCAGACGCGATTGTCGGCGAGACTCACGAGCGGTTGATACACAAGCCGGAACTGGCCGCGCTCAAGCGCAACCTTCAGGCCCTGCTCGAGCAGGCGGCGATGCTGCATCGCCTCGTCCATGCCGGGTTCGAAGAAATGATAGTTGCCGCGGCCCTCGCCCTTGGCCCGGTACAGCGCCATGTCGGCGTGCTTGAGCAGGGTCTCGGCGTCCTTGCCATCGACCGGTGCCACGGCAATGCCGATGCTGGTCCCGATCTGGATCTGGTGCCCGTCGACTTCAATCGGCAGGGCAACAGAGCGCACGATCCGCTCGGCAAGTGCCGAGGCGCCACGCGGCCCGTCCAGCGCCTGTACCAGGATCGCGAATTCGTCGCCACCGAGCCTCGCCACGATGTCGGTTTCGCGCGATGCCTTCCGCAGCCGCTCCGCCACCTCGACCAGTACCTTGTCGCCGACGCCATGCCCGAGCGTATCGTTCACCGACTTGAAATGGTCGAGGTCGAGGCAGAAGACGGCAACGCATTCCTGGCGCTGGATCCGAGCCTCCAGCTTTTCCATCTCCTCGCGCAACAGCACGCGGTTGGGCAGGTCGGTGAGCGCGTCGTGCCGCGCCAGGTGTCGCACCCGGGCCTCGATCTGGCGCTGCTCGGTAATGTCCTCATGGGTCGCCACCCAGCCGCCGTCGGCCATCGGATGATGCTGGATGGCAATGATGCGGCCATCCTCCATCTCCACGTCCTCCTTGGCAGCGCTGCGATCTGTGACCAGCTTCCTCCTGCTGCTTACGTAAGCCTCGCGGCCAAGCTTCGGCACGGAGCCGTGCTCGAACCGGTATTCGAGGATTTCGGTCAGAGTGGTGCCTGGCGCCACCAGCTCCGGGGGCAGCGTGTAGATCGCCGCGTAGGGCGCGTTGCAGATTACCAGCCGCTCTTCGCTGTCGAACATGCAGAGCCCCTGGCTCATGTTGTTGACCGCTGCCTCGAACCGCATGTTCTGGTTGGCGAGCAGGTTGCGGCTGGCCTCGAGCGCCTCCATCCGCTCGATGTCGCGGGTGATGTCCTGGTGCATGGCAACGAAGCCGCCGTTCGGCATTGGCGACTGGTGAACCGAGATGACCTTGCCGTTTGGCATGCGATAGGTCTGGATGCGGGTGCCCTCGGCCCGGGTCGCCTCCAGCACCTGGTCGACATAGTCCAGCTCGCCGTCCACCGGCGTCGCCCCAATCGACCGGCGATAGTTGATGATCTTCTGGAAGGGTGTGCCGACCCGCGTTAGCTCCGGCGGCATGTCGTACATCTCGCGGTAGCGCTGGTTGCAGATCACAAGCCGCCACTCGCCGTCGTACATCGTAAGCCCATGCGGCATGTGAGCCAGCGCCGCGTCGAAGCGCATGTTCTGGTCGGCAAGTGCCTTTTCCCGGAGGTCGGCCATCCACTGGCCCTCTACCTCCTGGGTGACATCCTCATGAGTGATGATCCAGCCGATCCCTGGCGAGCGGACGTGGCTGGTCTTGATCACCTGCCCGCGGATCGCCTTCTGCGCTTGCAGCGGCGAGAGCGGATCGGAGGCTTCGTCCAGCCGCTGCTGATAAATGGCGTGCAATCGCTCCGGCGTGAAGCCCGGGTGATTGCCGACGGCGACGGTCAACTCGCAGATCTCGAACAGCGACAGGCCGACCTGCAAGGCGCCCGGCGGGTATCGGTACATCTGCTCGTAATGCTGGTTCCACAGCACCAGGCGGCGGTCTTCGCCCCAGATCGAGAATCCATAGGGCATACTGCCGAGCGCAGCCCGCAGCACCGCTTCGGCGGACCCGATCCCGGTCGCTTGCTGTTCGGTCGCCATCCGGCCGCTTTGCCCCCCTCAGCACAAAGCCAACGGTGCAGTGTCGCAGCCGGGGTTTAACGTCGGCTTAAGCTGGCCTGCGGCTATTTCTGCCGGCGGGAGCGGGCGGCAAAGGTACGCAGCCGCAAGGCGTTCAGCCGGATGAAACCTTCTGCGTCGTGGTGATCATAGCTGCCCGAACCTTCCTCGAAGGTCACGAGGTCCTCGGAATAGAGGGAATTCGGCGAGGATCGCGACACGACCATTGCGGACCCCTTGTAGAGCTTGACCGTCACCTCGCCGGCGACGAATTCCTGGCTGTTGTCGATCAGCGCCTGCAGCATCTCGCGCTCCGGAGAGAACCAGAAGCCGTTGTAGATGAGTTCGGCATATTTCGGCATCAGCTCGTCCTTGAGATGTGCCGCGCCGCGATCCAGCGTGATGGATTCGATGCCGCGATGTGCCACCAGCAGGATGGTGCCACCGGGCGTTTCGTAGACGCCGCGGCTCTTCATTCCCACGAACCGATTCTCGACCAGGTCAAGCCGCCCGATACCGTGCCGGCCACCCAATTCATTGAGCCGGGTCAGCAGCGCCGCCGGCGAGAGCTTCTCGCCATCGACCGAAACCGCATCGCCCCGCTCGAAGCCGATGGTGATGGTCTCCGGCGTGTCCGGAGCCTGCTCGGGATCGGTGGTGCGCTGATAAACATAGTCGGGCGCCGCGTCGGCCGGATCCTCCAGCACCTTGCCCTCGGAGGAGGTATGCAGGAGGTTGGCGTCCACGGAGAACGGTGCTTCGCCGCGTTTGTCCTTGGGGACCGGGATCTGGTTCAGCTCGGCATATTCGAGCAGGCGCGTGCGGCTCATCAGGTCCCATTCGCGCCACGGTGCAATCACCTTGAGTGCCGGGTTGAGCGCCGCCGCGGCCAGTTCGAACCGAACCTGGTCGTTGCCCTTGCCGGTGGCGCCATGGGCGATGGCATCGGCCCCCACCTCCTCGGCGATCTCCACCAGCCGCTTGGCGATCAGCGGACGCGCGATCGAAGTGCCGAGCAGGTACTGGCCTTCATAGACGGTGTTGGCGCGGAACATCGGGAACACGAAGTCGCGCACGAACTCCTCGCGGAGGTCCTCGATGCGGATGTCCTTGATCCCCAACATCTCCGCCTTCTTGCGGGCCGGCTCCAGCTCCTCGCCTTGGCCGAGGTCGGCGGTGAAGGTCACCACCTCGCACTGATACTCGGTCTGCAGCCACTTGAGGATGATGGAGGTGTCGAGTCCGCCCGAATAGGAAAGGACGACCTTGTTGATGTTCTTGGCCATGGGATCTTGCGCGTTCGCTGGAGGATGCCGGAAGCCGGCGACGTGGCGCGCACCCTATTCAAGCCACCGTCCCCGTGCAATTGTTCCGCTGCCGAATTCGCGCGAGCAGCCGATGCCGACCTTCGTCCCCGACCTGCCGGTCATCCTTGCCTTCGCCCTTGCGAGCTTTGTGCTGGCGGTGACGCCGGGGCCGGATATGGCACTGTTCGTCTCGCGCACCATCAATCACGGACTGCGCCACGGCATGGTCACCATGGCCGGCGCGCTCACCGGCATCGCCGTCCATACCTGCCTCGCTGCCTTCGGCATCTCGGTCCTGATCGTCGCCGCCCCCGCGGCATTCTGGGTGCTGAAGATCGCCGGCGCCCTTTACCTGCTCTGGCTCGCCATCCAGGCGATCCGCGACGGCGGCGGCCTCCTCCTGACAAAAGCTGCCGGCCGTCGCCCCGGCCTCGCCCAAAGCTACTGGACCGGGCTCGGCATCAACCTCACCAATCCCAAAGTGGCGCTGTTCTTCATCACCTTCCTGCCGCAGTTCGTCTCCGCCGCCGACCCCGCCGCTGCCAGCAAGCTGCTGTTCCTCGGCGCAGAATTCGTGGTGGTATCACTGCCGGTGGTCCTCGCCATCGTGCTCGCCGCAGGCTGGCTCACCCGCGCTCTGCGCGACAATCCCTGGATCAGCCGCGCCCTCAACTGGAGCTTTGCGGCGGTGTTCATGGCCTTTGCCGCGACCATCCTGCTGGCTGAGGCGCGGAAGTAGCTCAGCGGCCTTCGAGATCGTAGGTGAAGACCGACATCGCTTCTTCCGTATCGTCCGCCGTCATCAGCTTGCGGTAGAGCGCCAGTGCCGGGGCGTTGCTGTGCTCGGTGCCAAGCCAGGCGTCCGTACATCCCATGCCGCGCGCTTCGTGGAGGATCGCCCGCATCAGGCTGGTGCCGATGCCGCGCCGCAGATAGGCGTCGTCCACGCCGAGTTCGTTGACGAAGAACTCCTCGGGCGTGTCGGGATGGAAATGGGTGAAGCCGGTGACCACGCCGACCACCAGGTCGCCGTCCAGCGCCACGATAATACGATAGGTGGGGGTGGCTAGGAAGCGTTGCACGAGCTCCGGCCGCACCGCCTCGTCGAAAACGCCCGGCGCCACCTTCTCCAGCACCGCCTCGTCACCGGGGACAAGTTTCCTGATCTCGATGCTCACCGTGCAGCTCCTGTACCGGGCGCCTGGAGTAGCCGCCGCTCAGCCGATCTCCGCCACCAGCGGCAGGATCTCCGGCAGGGACTGGACGCGGCGAAAGCGCCGGGAGTCTTTGGGATCCTCGTGCAGGTCGAGCGCCCAGACGTGCTCGGAGGGAACATGGACGCCCCAGGCACCGGCTTCGAGCGCCGGCACCACGTCGGCGCGCATCGAGTTTCCAATCATCATGGCGCGCGCCGCGCTCTCGCCATGCCGCGAGAAGATGCGCTCGTAGACCGGCACCGTCTTGTCGGAGACGATCTCGACGGCGTCGAAATATGGCGCCAGCCCGGAAGCCGCGAGTTTACGCTCCTGGTCGAAGAGATCGCCGCGGGTAACGAGAACCAGCTTGTGGGAACGCGTCAGCGCCTCGAGCGTCGGCTCAACGCCCGGAAAAGGCTCGACCGGATGCTGCAGCATCTCGCGACCCGCCTCGAGAATGCTTCCGATCACGTGCCCCGGGACCCTTCCGTCGGTGACGTCGATGGCGGTTTCGACCATCGACAGCATGAATCCCTTCACCCCGAAGCCGTAGTGCAGCACATTGCGCTTCTCGGCAGCGTGCAGGTGCTCGGTCAGATGCGAGCCTTCAGCGTAAGGTCCGAGCAATTCGAGGAAGCGGGCGGTGGTGAGCTCGAAGTAGCGCTCATGGTGCCAGAGCGTATCGTCGGCATCGAAGCCGATCACCGTCAGTTCAGGCACTCTGGAGCGCCTCGCGATCCTTCTTGCTCAGCCGCTCGCTCTCTGACTTGAGCTGGCCGCAGGCGGCGAAGATGTCGCGGCCGCGCGGCGTCCGGACCGGGCTCGCATAGCCGGCGCGGTTGACGATGTCGGCAAAGCGCTCGATGCGGGACGAACTCGAGCAGTCGTAATTGGTGCCTGGCCACGGATTGAATGGGATCAGGTTGATCTTGGCGGGGATACCGGCCAGCAGCCGCACCAGCTCGCGGGCGTCCGCATCGCTGTCGTTGATGTCCTTCAGCATCACGTATTCGAAGGTGATGCGGCGAGCATTGGAGAGGCCGGGATAGGTGCGACAGGCATCGAGCAACTCCTCGAGCGGCCACTTCTTGTTGATCGGCACCAGCATGTCGCGCAGATCGTCGCGCACCGCGTGCAGCGAGATCGCCAGCATCACGCCGATCTCACGGCCCGTCGGCTCGATATATGGCACCACGCCCGAGGTGGATAGCGTGATGCGGCGCTTAGAGAGCGAGATGCCGGCCTCGTCGGAAGCGATCAGCAGTGCGGTCTTGACGTTGTCGTAGTTGTAGAGCGGCTCGCCCATGCCCATCATCACCACGTTGGTGATTGCACGGCTGTCGCCCTCGGAGCCGCCGGAGCCACGAGGCGCCGGAACGAGGCCGCCGTCGTCGGGGCGAACACCGCCGGGGAAATCCCCGAGCCGCTCACGCGCCATCAGGATCTGCCCGAGGATCTCGCCTGCCGTAAGGTTTCGCACCAGCTTCTGCGTTCCGGTGTGGCAGAACGAGCAGGTGAGGGTGCAGCCGACCTGGCTGGAGACGCAGAGCGTGCCGCGGTCTGCCTCTGGGATATAGACGGTCTCGACCTCGACCGGCGGCAAGGCCGGGTTCTGCGGATCACGGAAGCGGAACAGCCACTTCCGGGTGCCGTCGGAGGAGACCTGTTCGGTGACCATCTCGGGCCGTTCAAGCTGAAAGCGGTCAGCCAGCTGCTGGCGGAAACCCTTCTGCACATTGGTCATGCGCTCGAAGTCGGTGATGCCGTGATGGTAGATCCAGTTCCAGAGCTGGCTCGCCCGCATCCGCGCCTCTCGCGGTGCGATGCCCGTTTCGGCCAGGGCGTCGGCCAGCTGCGGCCGGTCCAGCCCGACCAGCGGCAGCCGGCCTGAGGCCGGCGGGCGCACGGCCGGGGCACTGTGGTCGAGATTGAGGGCGATGCTCATGCAGCCCGGCTCCGCGGTGAAATCCACGTTCAGATAGGGAGGCGCCGGATTACCACAAGCGCTCGTGCCGCACAAACGGGTGAAGCCGCCTCAGCAGCCGCTCTCGATCGCCCGCGAAGCGGCGGTGGCACCGGCGAGGGAGAAGGTCTCGGTTACCCTGATCCCCATGGCCGAGGTCGCCTCGACGGTAAGCGTGGTGCCGGCGCGGATGGCGGCTGCGAGATTCTCGCTCTGCGCGGCGTCCTGCAGCCAGGCCGCATCCCCTTGCGTGAACAGGTCGAAACTCTGCCCGCCTACCGTCACCGTCGCCGTGCTATCCGGAGCAAAGTCGAAGCCGGCAACAAGATTAAACTCGTTGCTGACACCCTCAGCCGGCCGGCTGGTGAGATACAGCCACGCCTCGGTGAAGCCGTCTGGCGTCGGCGCCACCTGTGTCGGATTGGTGACCGCGAAGCAAACCGCCCCCGCGCCTTCGGAGGCCGAATAGGCCGACCACGCGTTGAAATCTCCGATGACCCGCACCGACTGGGCGAGCACGGGGCCGCAGCCGACGACGGCAAGGGCGATGGCGGAGGCAACGGCGGCGCGAAAACGATCGGTCATCAAGGAGGTCTCTGTTTCCGACGGTTCTAGTGCCAAAACCGCGGAAATGGAAATGGGGCGGCGGCCTCGCCGACCGACCGCCCATCCAGCAATGCGAAACGATCAGGCGCAGGCCTTGTCGATCTCGCCCATCGCTGCCGTCACGCCGCTCAGCGAGTAGGTGTCGGTGGTTTCGGTGCCGCGCTGCGACGTGCCGCGCACGACCAGCCGGGCCCCGGCCTTCAGGGCGGCGACGAAACCCGCTTCGTCGCCGGCGCTGGCGAGCCAGGCGGCCTCGCCCTCGGTGACCATCGGATAGGCCTTGCCGTCGATGGTGGCACTGGCATTGGCGTTGGTGGTGTTGAACGGGTAGCCGATCAGCGTCTGCACCTCGTTCTTGGTCCCGAGGCCCTTGCGGTGGATGACGAGGAAATGGATCGGGCTACGATTGACGCCGTCGGGCGCGGTCTGTTGCGGTGTGCTCGAGATGTAGCACATCTCGCCGTTCGCATCGCTGCCCTTCCAGGCCGTCCAGTCATTGAAGGTGCCAAGGTTGGTAGCTTCCTGGGCCGCTGCCGGAGCCGCGAGCGCAAGCACGAAAGCGCTGGCAACGAGCCCGGAGGTCAGCCCAAGTCGAGTGGATTTCATCGCCGGTTAACCCCTATTCGTAAGTTCGCATCGTCCGCATCTGCGATCGGCAGTTTGCCACGGCATGGTTACCAAGGTCTCAAGGCGGAGAAGCAATTCATCTGCGGGGGAACATAGCGGTAATCATGTCGGCATTTTGGCGCCCTCTGCCGAAGGCGCTCCGCACAGGCGGGCAAGGGTAAACGAAGGCTTGCTGTCAGTCAGGCGGCGAGGGGGTAGCTCTGCTCGACCAGATAGGGACCGCCGCCGACGGAATCGCGGCTGGAGAACAGCACGAACCGACCCACCGGGAACTCCATCGGCATGAACTGGCCGGAGAAGGCCATGAACCGGGCGAGGTCTCCCGCGCTGGCGCCGCGCAACCGGGCCAGCGTCACGTGCGGCACGAACTTGCGCCCCTCGGGCGCCAGCCCGAGCCGCTGCAGCACCCGCTCCTGCGCCGCCTGCAGCCGCTGCAGCGCCACGTTGTTGTCGACCCCCGCGTAGAGCGCCCGCGGCTTGTCGCCGCCGAACCAGCCGAGATGGCTGAGCCGCAAGGTGAACGCCTCGCTGTCGCTCAGCCGGTCCAGCGCATCCGTCACCTCGTTGGCCGTCGTGTGGTCGACGTCGCCGATGAAGCGGAGGGTAATGTGGTAGTTGTCCGGGTTGATCCAGCGAGCGCCCTGCAGGCCGCCCCGCTTCAGCGACAGCGCAAACCCCACTTGGGATGGGACCTCAAGGCCGGTAAAGAGTCTGGGCAATCGACCCTCCTCTTCAGGGTTGGCAAGCGATTCGCGCCTAGTGCCAGGGCAGCCTAGCCGCACCTCGTTGCGCCTGCAACGGTCGCCCGGGACCTGTTGTACCACTCCCTTATTACGTTTCTGTAAGCCCCTTGCGTTTCTCTTGTATTCAGCCATTGTCGCCGCCATATTGTGCACCAAGACGGCCAGCCTCCCGGAGAGGCAGCCGTGCATCGTCAGGGAAAGGAATTTGTGACCATGGCAGAATTCGACCGACCGACAGTCGCCGCGCGGGCCGGTACCGCCGCGGTTATCGACCAGGGCCTGCGCAGCTACATGCTGAAGGTCTACAACTATATGGGCATCGGCCTGGTGGTGACCGGGCTGGTTGCCTGGTTCACCTCGCAGTGGGCGATGTCCAGCCCGGCCAATGCCGAGCTCCTCTATGGCAGCCCGCTGGCTTGGGTCATCATGCTGTCGCCGCTGGCCTTCGTGCTGGTGCTGAGCTTCGGTATCAACAAGCTTTCGGTTGGCGCCGCCCAGGCCACCTTCTGGGCCTTTGCGGCGGTGATGGGCCTTTCGCTCAGCTCCATCTTCCTCGTCTATACCGGCGCCTCCATCGCCAAGGTGTTCTTCATCACCGCAGCGACCTTCGGCGCGATGAGCCTCTGGGGCTACACCACGAAGCGTGACCTCACCGGGATGGGCAGCTTCCTGTTCATGGGGCTGATTGGCCTGATCATCGCCATGGTGGTGAACATCTTCCTGCAGAGCAGCATGCTCGAGTTTGCCATCTCGGCGATCGGCGTGCTGATCTTCGTCGGCCTCACCGCCTACGACACGCAGAAGATCAAGGAGAGCTATTCGGAGAGCCACGGTGCTGAAGTCCTGGCCAAGGGTGCCATCATGGGCGCCCTCAGCCTCTATCTCGACTTCATCAACCTGTTCCTGATGCTGCTCCGCCTGTTCGGCAATCGCGAATAGCTGCGATCAGCAACTCTGATTGGCAAGTCACGGGGCCGCGGTCTAGAAAGACCGCGGCCCTTTCCTTTCGGTAGCTCCCATGCCCGACTTCCTGATCCGCCCCTTCGCCTGGGGCGACGTGCCTGCGGTGACCGCCATCTACCGGCACTATGTGGAGAATTCGACCGCTACCTTCGACACTGTCGTACCGAGCGAGGCGGCTATGGCCACACACAAGTTCGCGCCGATGGTGGACGCCGGCCATCCGCTGCTGGTAGCGGAGCGGGAGGGCCAAGTCCTCGCCTATGCCTATGCCTCGGTGTACCGGCCCCGCCCGGCCTACCGCTTCACCTGCGAGGACACGATCTACTGCGCGCCCGAGGCGCAGGGGCAGGGGGTGGGCACGGCGCTGCTGCAGGAAGTTATCGAGACGGCGCGCCGCTTCGGTTTCAAGCAGATGATCGGGGTGATCACGGCGGAAAGCAAAGGCTCAATCCGGCTGCACGAGAAGCTCGGCTTCCGTGTCGTCGGCACCTATCAGTCCGTAGGCTTCAAGTTTGATAGGTGGCTCGACATCGTGCACATGCAGAAGGGGCTGTAATCGGCTAGTTGCAGTGCTTCCGCATCGGAGCCTGCGATCCCGCTTTACAGCCGCTTGCACATCGGCTGGCAGGCCACTTGGAAGCGTTGCTCCGGCGGGCCTCCATCTTCCCACCCCGCCGCTAGATAGAACCGGTGCGCGGTGACGGTACTGACGAGGGGAGCCTCCTCGCCCCCCTCGGCACGTATCGCCGCTTCCATTGCCGCCAGCAGCGCCTTGCTGGCGCCGGCGAAGCGATGGGCCGGATGCACGTAGTTGAGCCCGATCTCGCTGCGTCCGATGATGCATCCGACTGCCGCGACTGCGCCGTCGCGCTCGGCGACGTAGAAGCGCAGGTTGTCGTCGGCCAGCATGGCCGCCACTGCCTCCGGAGTCTTGTTGGCAGTCCAGCGGGCGATCGCCTCCGCATCACCGCCGTGGTCGGGCTCGCAGAGGTCGCGAATGGAGGCGGTCAGCACCTCGCTCATTGCCTCGACGTCGGCGGGCCTGGCGGCGCGGACAGTGACGCTCACTTCACCAGCGCCAGTTGCGGCTCCAGCACTCGCAGCACCGTTCGGAGGTCGTGGCCGCGTTTGAGGATGCGGCCGTCCTGGCCGGCCACCTGGTACTGACCCTGACGATTCCTGAGCCGCGGATTCTTCTCGATGACGTACAGCGGGCGCTCTGAACTCCGCTTGTAGATCGAAAACAGCGCCCGTTCCCGCAGGAAGTCCATGGCATAGTCGCGCCACTCGCCGGCTGCTACCTTGCGACCATAGAGATTGAGAATGCTGCGGAGTTCGTCACGGTCGAAGCTGACCGCCTGAGCAGTTCGGTGCGGCAGCGCCGTCTGTGTTCGTCCCGAAGTCGACCCGAAATCGACGAGGACCGCCGAGCCGCGCTGCGATGGGTCTTCCACCATTCCGCCTCCCGTTGCTTGACATCATGATCGCGGGATTTGGTGTGGGATGCAAGCCGGCGCAAGGTGCAGGCGGTGGCGGCGGCGGAAGCAAAAAACCCTGTTTTCGACACAATCCGTCCCTGATCGCGCCAGAATGCGGTTTTAGCGTAGCAGCATTGCCTCCAGCGGCTGGCATCCGGGTTGACCGAGCCCCCAAACCTGATGCCCAGGTGTCAGCCGCCTCTACTAAAGTGCATAGTCAGTCACTCCCGCCCGCTCCCCCAGCTGGCGGGAGTTCCTTTATGCGGGACCTAGCGCTGGAAACTGGCGGCCCCAAGTATGCGGCCAGGGAGCCCGTTCTGCTCCTGCTGCACCAGAATGGCGGCGCCGTCGGCGGCCTCCCCAAGCACCTCGCTAAGCGGCAGCTTCATCTGCGCGCCCCTGTCGGGTTCCCACATGCCCAGTACCTGCCGGCCAGTGACGATCTGCGTATAGGCAAGCTTCTTGCCTTCGTTCTCGCCGCGCTCGACCGTCACCTCGGCGCGATCGATAAAGGTGACGAGCCAGACCATGGCCTCCTCGAGGCCGTGCTGGCTCCCGATCGACACCTCCAGCATGTCTCCTGAGTACTTGAGCCGCACCGGCAGATCGAGGGCGGCCGTGCTCAGCGCCTTGCCAACCTCGCTCCTGCGCGAGCCCGCCACGCCCGCGGTGCCGTTGACGATCAGTTGCGGGGTAAAGATCCGCGACGAGCCCCAGCTCGCCGCATAAGCCCGCTGGTGGTCGGAGTTAGCCGCTGCGCCGAACGTATCGGGCCATCCGATATAATCCCAGTAGTCGACGTGATAAGCGAGCGCGATGACCTCCGGCCGCTCGCCGAGTTCCGTCAGCAACTTGTCCGCCGCAGGGCAGGACGAACAACCCTGGCTGGTGAAGAGTTCGAGCACTGCCTTCGGGTGCTGGCGCAGTTCGCCAGCGCCGGCCGGAAGATTCAGGAGCAGGGCGAGACTGGCCACAGCGACAGCGAGACGGATTTGCATGGCGCTCTTTCTAGGAGGCTGCACCGGCAAGCGCGAGTCAAATTGGCGAGAGAAGCGGTGATTGGCGGGCGGCGGGCGTGATGGCCGCCGCCCACCGGATCAGGCAGCGACCAGATTGCGCAGCACGTAGTGCAGGATGCCGCCGTGGCGATAGTAGTCGAGCTCATTGACGGTATCGATCCGGCACAGCGTCTCAACTTCCCGGATGCGGCCGTCGGTGGAAACGACCTTCACCGTCACCGCCGAACGTGGCGTCAGCTCCTGCAGGCCGGCGATTGAAATGCTTTCGGTGCCGTCGATGCCAAGGCTCTGCCAGCTCTCGCCGCCGACGAACTGCAGTGGCAGCACCCCCATGCCGATGAGGTTGGAGCGATGGATGCGCTCGAAGGACTGCGCGATGACCGCCCGCACACCAAGCAGCCGCGTGCCCTTGGCGGCCCAGTCACGGGAAGAGCCGGTGCCGTACTCACGGCCGGCGAAGATCACCAGCGGCGTGCCGGCGTTCTGGTAGGTCATGGCTGCATCGTAGATCGGGACCACGTCGCCGTTGGGCGCCTTCGTGAAGCCGCCTTCGACGCCCGGTACCATCTGGTTCTTGATGCGGATATTGGCGAAGGTGCCGCGCATCATCACCTCATGGTTGCCGCGCCGCGAGCCGTAGGAGTTGAAGTCCTTCGGCGCCACCTGCCGCTCGATCAGGTATTGACCGGCAGGCGTATTGGAGCGGAACGAGCCGGCGGGGGAGATGTGATCGGTGGTGATGGAGTCAAGGAACAGCCCCAGCACGCGCGCCTCGACGATGTCGGTGATCGGCTCCGGCTCCATCGTCAGCCCCTCGAAATAGGGCGGGTTCTGCACGTAGGTGGAGGACGCGTTCCACTTATAGGTCTCGCCGCCCTCGACGGCGATGCTCTGCCAGTGGCGGTCACCCTTGAAGACGTCGGAGTAGCGCTTGCGGAACATCTCCGGCGTCACGTGCGTGCGCACCAGTTCCGCGATCTCGGCATTGTTCGGCCAAACGTCCTTGAGGTACACCGGCTGCCCGTTTTTGCTCGTGCCGAGGGGTTCGGTGGCGATGTTGATCCGCATCGAGCCGGCCAGGGCATAGGCGACGACCAGCGGCGGCGAAGCCAGATAGTTAGCCCGCACGTCGGGGTTTACCCGGCCCTCGAAATTGCGGTTTCCCGACAGCACCGACACCGCCACCAGGTCATTGTCGCTGATGGTCTCGGAGATCGCCGCAGGCAGGGGGCCGGAATTGCCGATGCAGGTCGTGCAGCCGTAGCCGACCAGATTGAAGCCCAGGGCATCAAGGTCTTCGGTGAGACCAGCCGCGTTGAGGTAGTCGGTGACCACCTGCGAACCCGGCGCCAGCGAGGTCTTCACCCATGGTTTGACCTCGAGCCCCAGGGCCCGCGCCTTGCGAGCCACCAGGCCCGCCGCGATCAGCACCGAAGGGTTGGAGGTGTTGGTGCAGGAGGTGATGGCGGCGATCACCACGTCGCCATTGGCGAGACCGTGGTCGGTGCCTTTCACCTCGTAGCGCGCCTCCTCCGGGATGTCATCGACCCCGGTGGCGCCCTCGTCGACATAGCGGGACTCGCCGTTGGGATCGGGAAGCTTGTTGCGGTCGACGCGGCCGCCCTGCAACTCAACCAGCGCCTCGGCGAATTTCGGCGCCGCCTCGCTGAGCGACACCCGGTCCTGCGGGCGCTTCGGCCCGCTGAGCGAGGGCACCACCGTCGTCAGGTCGAGCTCCAGGGTCTCCGTGAAGACGGGGTCGGCGCTGCCGGTTTCCCGGAACATCTCCTGCGCCCGGGCGTAGGCTTCCACCAGTTCCACCCGCTCCGGCGTCCGGCCGGAAGTCCGGAGATACTCAAGCGTATCGCCGTCGATTGGGAAGAAGCCGCAGGTGGCGCCGTATTCGGGGGCCATGTTGGCGATCGTCGCTTGGTCCTCGAGGCTGAGATCGTCAAGCCCCGGACCGTAGAACTCGACGAACTTCCCGACGACGCCCTTCCGGCGCAGCATCTCGGTGACCGTCAGCACCAGGTCGGTGGCGGTGATGCCCTCGTTGATGCGCCCGGTCATCTTGAAGCCGACCACTTCAGGGATCAGCATCGTAATCGGTTGTCCAAGCATCGCCGCTTCGGCCTCGATGCCGCCGACGCCCCAGCCCAGGACGGAAAGGCCGTTGACCATGGTGGTGTGGCTGTCGGTGCCGACCAGCGTGTCGGGATAGGCGATTACCTCACCGTTCTCGTCTTCGCGGGTCCATACCGTCTGAGCCAGGTATTCGAGGTTCACCTGGTGGCAGATGCCGGTGCCGGGCGGCACCACCCGGAAGTTGTCGAACGCCTTTTGGCCCCAGCGCAGGAACTCGTAGCGCTCGCCATTGCGCTCGTACTCGAATTCGACATTGCGCTCGAAGCTGAGCGGGGTTCCGAAGCTGTCGACCATGACCGAGTGGTCGATCACGAGGTCGACCGGCACCAGCGGGTTGATCTTCTGCGGATCGGCGCCGAGCTTAGCCGTGGCGTCGCGCATCGCCGCGAGGTCCACCACCGCCGGCACGCCGGTGAAATCCTGCATCAGTACGCGCGCGGGGCGGTAGGAGATCTCGTGGTCGGAGGAGCGCGTTCCGAGCCACTCGGCCACCGCCTGGATGTCGGCCTTGGTCACCGTCACCCCGTCCTCGAAGCGCAGCAGGTTTTCCAGCACCACCTTCATCGAATGCGGCAGCCGCGAGATGCCCTGCAGCCCGTTCTTCTCGGCTTCGACCAGCGAGAAGTAGACAAAGTCCTTGCCCCCGACCGAAAGGGTGGATCTGGACTTGAAGCTATCGAGGGATTGGGTCACGGGACTGCCTGTCGCTTTGCGTTGCCGAACGCCCGAACGACGCGCGAGGGGACCAGACAGGGCCCATGCGGGCAACCGGGCTTGACTGGAAAGATTCCAGTCTGAGAGGGCTTATAGAGAAACAACTTCCCGCTTGCCAGTGCGGACTTGCCGCGACTAGGAGAGGGCACCATGACCGTCTCCGCTGCCCTGCCGCCACGCATGCTGAAGGCCAAGGGGCTTGCCTCGCGCCGGGGCGAGAAGCTGCTTTTCAGGGACCTGGACTTCGAAGTCGGCGCCGGCGAAATGCTGCTGCTGCGCGGCCCCAATGGCAGTGGAAAGACGACGCTGCTGCTGGTCCTCGCAAAGCTGCTGCGACCGGAAAGCGGGAGCTGCGAACTGATGGGCGGCGCGGACGGGGAGGGCGCTCTGCACTTCCTCGGCCACGCCGCGGCACTCAGCAACCGGCTTTCCGTAGCCGAGAACCTCCGCTTCTGGTCGGCACTCTGCGGGGGCGATGCGGCCTCTCTCGAACCGACGCTGCAGACCATCGGCCTCGCCCCCATCGCCGACCTCGAGGCCGACCTGCTCTCGGCGGGACAGCGCCGACGGCTGGCCCTCGGCCGGCTGCTCTGCGCCGAACGCCCGCTCTGGCTGCTGGACGAGCCGACCACCGCTCTCGACAGCGCCGGCGAGCAACTGGTGTCCACCCTCATCGACGCACACCTGCAGCGCGGTGGCCTCGTCGTCGTTGCCACCCATCACGACATCCCGCTGCGCGCGCCGAGCCGCGTGCGGGAACTGCGGCTTGGCGCCCCGTGAGGGCCTTCGGCGCCATCGTCGCCCGCGATTTGCGGCTCGCCCTACGTGGTGGCAGCGACGCGCTTACCCTGGTGCTGTTCTTCGTCATGATCGGGATCATCGTCCCTTTCGCCGTCGGACCCGACCGCGAGCTGCTCGCCCGCATCGCCCCCGGCCTCGTCTGGATCGCGACGCTGCTCGGGATGCTGCTCGGCCTCGAGCGCCTGTTCCGGGACGATGACGACAGCGGCCTGCTGCTGCTGTTCCGCCACGCCGCCATTCCGCTGGAGGCCGTCATTGCCGCAAAGTTGATCGCGCATTGGCTGCTCTCCGCCCTGCCGCTGATGCTCGCCTCGCCGGTGCTGGCGATCCTGCTGGCAATGGACGTCGGGCTCTGGGGGCGCACCGTGCTGTCGCTGCTGCTCGGCACGCCGGCGCTCGCCGCCTTCGGTGCCCTCGGGGCCGCGGTCACGGTAGGCCTGCGCCGCGGCGGCTTGCTGGCGCCGGTGCTGGTCGTGCCGCTCTGTGTCCCGGTGCTGATCTTCGGCGTCGGTGCCATCGCCGGGACCGGCACCGGTCCAGCGCTGCTGTTCCTTGCCGCCATCAGTCTCGTTGCCACCGCCTTCGTGCCCTTCGCCGCCGCGCTTGCCTTGCGTGCAGCCGGAGACTAACTAACGGCCATGACCGCCAGCACTCCCCGGCAACCGACCTGGTTCGACCGCCTCGCGCATCCGGGAAACTTTCTGCGCTGGTCGCGGCCACTGCTGCTGCCGTTCGCCCTCGCCACCGCGCTGGTCTTCGCCATCGGACTCTGGTTCGTCTTCTTCAATTCGCCCGCCGACTATCAGATGGGGGACATGGTGCGGGTGATGTACGTCCATGTCCCGAATGCCTGGCTGAGCCAGTTCGTCTATGCGGCGATGGCCGTCTCGGCGCTCGGTACATTGGTCTGGCGCCATCCCCTCGCCGATGTCGCCAACAAGGCCGCCGCCCCACTCGGTGCCGCCTTCACCGCCCTCGCCCTCTATACCGGTGCCCTCTGGGGCCGACCCACCTGGGGCACCTATTGGGAGTGGGATGGGCGCATGACCTCGACCCTTGTGCTGCTGCTGATCTATCTCGGCATCATCGCCCTCTGGCGCGCCTTCGACGATCAGCTGAAGGCCGGGCGGATCGTGGCCATCGTCACATTGGTGGGCGCCGTCAATATTCCAATCATCAAGTTCTCGGTCGACTGGTGGAACACCCTGCACCAGCCTGCCAGCGTCTTCGTCGCCGGCGGGCCGCGCATGCCGCCCTCCATCCTGACGCCGCTGCTGCTGATGAGCCTCGCCTTCACCCTCCTCTTTTTGACACTGCACATCGTACGGATGCGCACTGAGATCCTGCGCCGCCGCGCCGTTACCATGGCCCGGCAGGCGGCACTGGAGGAGGCGCGCTGATGGATCACACCCCCTTCATCCTCGCCACCTATCTGGGGGTGGCGCTGCTGCTGGCAGCGATGATCGCGCACGCTGTCTGGGACTCGCGGCGCGTCGCCCGCCGGCTGCAAGCGCTGGAGGAGCGCGGCATCCGCCGCCGCTCGGCCGCTACTGTTGCGGACGATCGCCCTTGACCCGCTACCTGCTGCTGGCCCTGCCGCTGCTGGCCCTGGTGGCGTTGGTCGCAATCTTTGCGGTCAGCATCGACCGCGATCCCAACCTCGTGCGCTCGGTGCTGATCGACAAGCCGGCGCCGCAGTTCGCGGTGCCGGCTGTGGAGGGGCTCGGCACCCCCGGCTTCGACACGGCATCGCTGCTCGGCGAAGTGACGGTGGTCAACGTCTTTGCCAGCTGGTGCGTCCCCTGCCGGGACGAGCATCCACTGCTCACCGCGCTCCGGGAGCAGACCGGCGTGCGCCTCTTTGGCATCAACCAGAAGGATGCGCCCGACAACGCCCGGGCCTTCCTCGCCGAACTCGGCAATCCCTATGACCGTATCGGCGCCGACAGCGACGGCCGCGTCTCCATCGACTGGGGGGTCTATGGGGTGCCGGAGACCTTCATTGTCGATCGCGAGGGCATCATCGTCTTCAAGCACGTAGGCCCGCTCTCGCCTGCGGCCATCAGTGAGGACCTGCTGCCGGCACTGGCCGCTGCAGAGGCGCGCTGACGCACTGTCGGGAACTCCCTTCGAAGCTATCCCGTTTCTGATGCTGAGGCCCGCCACGGCAGGCAACATGGATCAGGAGGACAGCATGCAGAGCACTGGCAGTCTGCGCGGCATCCGCGAAGGCATGAAGGTTTTCGACAGCCGGCAGGAGAAGATCGGCGAAGTCGAATACGTGAAATTCGGTGATGACGATCCGGCGACACCCGAGGTGGAAGCCTCCGGTATCAATCCGACGGACACCGGCGGGCGCGACACGCTGATCGATAACATTGCCGACGCGTTCCGCACCGATGAACTGCCCGAGGAGGTGCGTGAAAAGCTGCTGCTTCAGGGCTTTATCCGCATCGACGCCGACGGACTATTCGCCGCGGACCGCTACGTTACGCCCGACCAGATCGGCGGCGTCACCGAGGACGGCGTCACCCTGACCGTCAGCAAGGACGAGCTGCTGAAACGGCACTGATCCCCTGACTATTTCGGGGCCGGCTGCGGCGCATAGCGGCTGAGCAGTGGCAGCTGCAGCATCGAGAAGACGATGGTCAGCGGCATGATGCCCCAGACCTTGAAGGCTACCCAGAGGTCGGTGGAGAAATTACGCCACATGATCTCGTTGAGGACTGCCAGCAGGAAGAAGAACAGGCCCCACCGCAACGTCAGCACCCACCAGCCCTTCGGCTCAAGCTTGTAGACGTCGCCGAAGACGTAACGCAGCAGCGATTGGCCGAACAGCAGCCCGCCCAGCAGCACCGCACCGAACAGCGCGTTGACGATGGTGGGTTTCATCTTGATGAAAGTGTCGTCCTGCAGGTAGAGCGTCAGCCCGCCGAAGATCAGCACCACGACGCCGGTCACCAGCGGCATTACCGCCACGCGCTTGAGGATCAGCCAGCTGAGCGCCAGCGACAGCACCATGGCGCCCATGAACCAGGCGGTGGCGGCGAAGATGTCGGCATAGGCATTGACCGCGAAGAACACCACCAGCGGCCCAAGCTCCAGGGCCATTTTGATCAGCTGGGGACGCAATTCATCCCAGCTCGGTTCCTGCGCGCCTGTCTGTTCGGCCATTACCTGGTCCCTGCTATTGCGGCGGCAAAGTCATCGGCCGCGAAGGTTTCGAGGTTATCGACACCCTCGCCGACGCCAATGAAGTGCACCGGCAGCCCGAACTTGCGGGCGATGGCGACGAGAATGCCGCCGCGCGCCGTTCCGTCGAGCTTGGTCATGACGATGCCGGTGACGCCCGCACGTTGCCCGAAAATTTCGACCTGATTAAGGGCATTCTGCCCGGTCGTCGCATCGAGCGTCAGCAGCGTCGCATGCGGTGCTGTGGGGTCTACCTTGCGGACCACGCGGATCAGCTTTTCGAGCTCGCCCATCAGTTCGTCGCGGTTCTGCAGCCGCCCGGCGGTATCGATGATAAGGACGTCGCTTCCTTCGTCGCGGGCGCGGGCCACAGCCTCGAAGGCCAGTCCCGACGCATCCGATCCGGCCGGCTTGGCCACGACCGGTGCCCCGGTGCGTTCGCCCCAGACCTGCAACTGCTCGATAGCGGCCGCCCGGAAGGTGTCGCCCGCAGCGAGCATGACGCTGCGGCCCTCGCTGCGGTAGAGGCTGGCGAGCTTGCCGATGGTGGTGGTTTTGCCGGAGCCGTTGACGCCGACCATGAGAATGACGAAGGGCTTGTGCGCCGGGTCAATCACCAGCGGCTGCGCCACCGGCTCCAGGACCCGCGCCACCTCAGACGCCAGCACCGCGCGCACCTCATCGGGGGTGATGGCGCGGTCGAAGCGGTCGCGGCGCAAGGTTTCGGCGACATCGTCGGCCGTGGCGATCCCGAAATCTGCCTGGATCAGCAGATCCTCGAGCTCTTCCAGCATCGCCTCGTCGAGCTTTTTCTTGGTGAAGACCGAGGTGATGCCGCCGCTGAGCTGGTCCGAGGACCGCTTGAGGCCCGACGTCAACCGCTGCAGCCAGCTCGGCTTTCCAGCTGCCGGTGGCGGTGGCGCTTCGGAAGCCTCTACCTCTTCAATATAGTCGACGGTTGTCTCTGGCGGTCCCGCCAAGGCATGGGTGTCGTCCGTTTCCGGTTCAGAAGGTTCGGGCGTTGGCGGCACCGGCTCCGGTGGGGCCGGTGACTCTGCAGGCGGCACAGCTTCCGGCGGTGCAGGTGCTTCCGGCGGCTCCTCTGGCGGAGGGGGTTCAGGCGGTCTCTCGGGCGGTGGCGGCGGCGCTTCGCGCAGGCCGCCGCTAAGCAGCCGATCCAGCCATCCACGCTTCTTCTCCGCCATGCGATCCTATTCCCGGCTACTGCTGTCGTTGTTCTGGGCTGCCTGCCGTACGATCTCTTCGCCGCTTGGCGCTTGGGTATCGGGCCCAGAGGGTTCTTGCGTTGCTGCCCGCTCGGCGGCGCCCTGCGTCTCGCTCCTGGGCGACTTGCTACGCAAACCCATGAACCAATCGCGGATCACCTGCGGAAAGAGAATGGTAGCCATGATCGTCCTCCGGAGCTGGCTTTGCGGCGACGCCATCAAGGCCGGACGCATCGGCGCCGGTAATCTCGATCTCGATGATGTCCCCTGGTCTTGCAGGGGAAAGCCGGACCGGGAGGAACTGTTCCGTCCTGCCCATCTTCGCATGCTCGACCAGCACCGACTCCAACCGCCCGACCCGGCTCCTGCAGAGCTTCACGAACTGCCGATCACCGGCCGCCCGCAGGAGCGCCGCCCGCTCCCGTGCCAGCTTGCGGTCGACCTGCGGCATGCGCGTTGCGGGGGTTCCTTCGCGCGGCGAATAGGGAAAGACGTGGAGGAAGGTGAGCCCCGCCTCGTCGATGATCCGCAGCGAGTTCTCGAACATTGCGTCCGTCTCGGTCGGAAAGCCCGCTATGATGTCGGCGCCGAACACCGCCTCCGGCCGTGCGGCCCGCACCTGCTCGACAAAGGCCAGTGTGTCGGCCCGCAGGTGCCGGCGCTTCATGCGCTTGAGGATGATGTCGTCCCCTGACTGCAGACTGAGATGAAAGTGCGGCATCAGCCGCCGTTCGCTGGCGATCGCCTCGTGCAGCGCCGCATCGGCCTCGATGGAGTCGAGTGATGAGATGCGCAGCCGCGGCAGCTCCGGCACGTGTCGGAGGATCGCCTGTACCAGCTTTCCAAGCGTCGGCTGCCCCGGCAGGTCCGGACCATAGCTCGTTATGTCGACCCCTGTTAGCACTACCTCGCGGTAGCCATTGCCGACCAGCTTCTTTATCTGCTCGACAACCGCCCCCATCGGCACCGAGCGCGATGGGCCGCGGCCATAGGGGATGATGCAGAAGGTGCAGCGATGGTCGCAGCCGTTCTGGACCTGCACGAAGGCCCGCGCCCGCCCGTCCATACCTTCGATCAGATGCCCCGCGGTCTCCCGCACGCTCATGATGTCGTTGACCTGCACCTTATCGTTGAACGGTACGCCGAAGGCCACCGGTGCGTAGCTCTCGGCGCTGAGCTTGTCGTTGTTGCCGATGACGAGGTCGACCTCGGCCATGTCGCCGAAGGATCGCGCTTCGGTCTGCGCCGCGCAGCCGGTGACGATGATCTGTCTTCCCGGATACTCGCGCCTTGCCTTGCGGATCGACTGCCGCGCCTGGCGCACCGCCTCGGCCGTCACTGCACAGGTGTTGACGATCAGGGCGTTATCCAGCCCGGCCTTCTCGGCCTCCGCTTTCATCACTTCGGATTCGTAGGTGTTGAGACGGCACCCGAACGTGAGCGTTTCGACAGCCATCAGGCCAGTTCCTGCGCGCGCGACCAGGCCCCGGTGGAAGGCTCCAGCGTCCCCGAGAACTCAAGCTCGGCCGGACCGGTCAGCAGTACGTGGTCGTCGGCGCGCCATTCGACCAGGAGATCGCCCCCGGGCACGGTGACCACCGCCCTGCGGCCTGTCCGCTTTGTCCGCGCTCCGTTGACCAGCGCCGCGCAGGCCGCGGTGCCGCATGCCTTGGTTAGGCCGGCGCCGCGCTCCCACGTGCGGAGGATGATGTGGTCACCCGATACCACCTGCGCGATGGAGATGTTGGCGCGCTCGGGGAAGATCGGGTGGTTCTCGAGCAGGGGCCCGAAGCGATCAAGCGCGTAGGTCCAGACGTCGTCATTGACCCAGAAGGTGGCCTGCGGATTGCCCATCGAGGCAACCGAGGGGGTATGCAGCACCGGAGCATCGATCGGCCCGATCTGCAACTCGATGCCGGTGGTGTCGGCGAACTCCTCGGCCAACGGGATGTCCTGCCAGTCGAACCGCGGTGTGCCCATGTCCACCGTGATGCTGCCATCGGGATGCTGCTCGGCGCCGAGAATGCCGGCCAGCGTCTCAAAGGTGAAATGCGTCTGCCCGCTCTCCGCCGCCAGCGCCCGCACCACGCAGCGCATCCCGTTGCCGCAGGCCTGCGCCCGCGACCCGTCCGAATTCAGAATGTCGATGTAGCCGAAGGTTCCAGAGGTGTGCGGATCATGGATGGCCATGATCTGGTCAAAGCGCGTTTGCGGATCGGCGTTCAGCGCGATCGCAGCAGCCGGCATCACGCGGTCGGCACGACCGCGCATGTCGGCCACGAGAATCTCGTTGCCCAGCCCGTTCATCTTCAGGAACGGCACGCCGTCCACTCTGCCACCTCTGGTCCGTTCTGCGGGCCCTATATGGCGGAAGTCACTTCCAATTGCCAGTGGCGCTCCCGGATTGGCGGGCGATGCGAAGCTTCGCCGCCAACACTGGTTCACCCTCGCTTAACCAGCTTGACAGCCGGATGCGCCGGAAACGCCAAATTGACCATTTTCTCGCGCTACTGAGAGTAAGATTGCCTCACATTCACAACTGCCGATCCGGTCGAGGTGCTGGCCTCACCGGTCTGCACGCCCGACTGGACGCCGCTTTGCATACGATGACTAATGTCCATGCCCCATCGCCTGCGCTGCGGGACCACACCGTGGAAAGCAAGCCGTTGCCAACGCTGGACCCGACCCGATCGCAGCCTGCTGCCGCAGGACCTGAGGTCGTTGTGCTGGATTCTCTGGCAGCGGCGGAGGCTGCCTGGCGCCGGCTTGAGGAGCGAGGAGTCCTCACGCCGTACCAGCGCTTTGACTGGGTGGCAGCGGTCACCGCAGCGCAAGGAACTGGTGGCGGAACCATCGCCGTTGCCGTCGTCAAGCTGGGCACACGGCCGGTGGCACTGCTGCCGCTGCTCGTGACCTCGCGCTGGGGACTCCGTGTCGCCGAATACATCGGCGCCGATATCAGCAATGCCGGGTGGATGATAGTCGACCCGGATTTCTCGCGGAGCCTCGGCAGGGGGCAACTCGAGACGATCTTCGCGGCTATCGGCAGGGTCACCGGCGCCGACCTCGTTGCCTTCTACGATCAGCCGGCCGAATGGCAGGGCCTCGCTAATCCGCTCCTCGCCTTTCCGCATCAGCCCGCGCCGGACCCCTTCTATGGCGGCCGCCTCGGTACCGACAGACTAAGTGCCAATCGAATCCGCAACATCATGCGCGGCCGGCGCCGGCTGGCAGAGATCATGGGACCGGTACGCCTCGAGCAGGCGAAGACCAGCGAAGAGATCGACGCCTACCACGCAGCTTTCCTGCGTCAGCGCAGCGCCCGCTTCGCCGAAATGGGCGTCGGCAACGTCTTTGCGGAGGACTGGTTCATCCGCTTCTTCAAAGCCGCGGCTCGCCAAAGCCTCGGCATGAAGCGACCGATATTGCGTTTCCATGCGCTCTTTGCCGGCGACGAGATACTCGCGACGGCCTTCGGCACCTACAGCGGCAGCCACTACTCGCAGTACATCAACTCGACCGCCACCGAAGGGCCGGCCGTCAAGTACAGCCTGATCGGCATTCTGCTGCACGAACTGGTCGAAGAACTGCGGGCGGACGGCATAACCTCGATCGACATCGGGCTGGGAGACTTCCCCTACAAGGAACTCTGGGCGGAAAAGCTGACCGTCTATGATGGCGCCGTCGCCCTGTCCGGCAAAGGGCGTGTCGCGGCACCGTTGCTGCTCGGCTTGCGCAGACTGAAGCGGACCATCAAGCAGCACCCGCGCCTATTCAAACTGGCCAAGCGCCTGCGGGCGCTGGCCCGGGCCGGTGTGCCGGCGAGGTCGGCAAAAGAAGGCCACGGCGGGAAATGACGGTCCCTGCTCATGCTGAGCTCCAGCCTTCCCGTGCCCCTGGCCAGTCGGTGGGTGCGAGGCTGCAGCACCGCATCCTAGATGCGGAAAGGCTGCGGCAACTGTCGCCGGCAGCCTGGGACGCGCTCTCGGCCAATGCGCTGGTCGAAAACCCCTTCTATGCTCGCCACTTCGTCGTCTCCGGCCTCGATACGATGGATCGCCACGCCGGCGTCCGGGCCTTCAGCGTCAGCGACGCGAGCGGCAATCTGCTGGGTCTCTTTCCCTTCCGCAACAGAGGCAGGGTGCCGGCGCCCTTCGGCGTCGCCTTCGGTGCCGCCAGCACCTACCTGTTTTCCGGGACGCCGCTGGTGCACCGTGAGCATGCGGACGAGGTGATTGCAGCTTGGCTCGACCAGCTGGCCGCGGGCCGGCCGCGCGGAGTCTGGACGCTTCCCGATATCGACACGCAGACACCACTGGTAGAGCTCATTTTGCATCATGCCGGGCAACGCCGGCTCTCGGCGCTGCCGGTCATGCCCTACGACCGCGCCGCCCTGACCCGCCTGCCCGGCGGCTTCGATGCGCATCTCGAAACCGTGCTCTCCAAGAACCGCCTGAAGGACGTGCGCCGCACGATGCGGCGATTGCAGGAAGCCGGTACGATCACGCTCGAGCACGTCGCCGAGCGGGAAGGACTGCAGCGGCGTATCGAAGACTTCCTGCGGCTGGAGCATGCCGGCTGGAAGGGCGAGCGGGGCACCTCCCATCTCTCAAGGCCTGAGGATGCCGAGTTCGCCCGCCGCGCCTACGCCCGCGGACCCGTCGGTTTCGCCACCATCGACAGCCTGCTGCTCGACGGCGCGCCGATCGCCATGAAGCTCTCCATTCGCACCGGCCCCACCGCCTTCACGCCCAAGATCACCTATGACGAGGCGCATCGCAAGCTCGGTCCGGGGATGGCGCTCGAGTACCTGCTGATCGAGGAGTTCTACCGTACCGGCGAGCCGGCGGCCGTGGATGCAGCGGCCACCGCCGAAGGCCACTCGGCGCTCGACTTCTTCAATGTCAAGAAATCCATGGCGACGCTGATCCTGGGGCGCCGCAGCTGGCAGGTACAGCTGCTCGCCTCGCTCTTCATGCGCCGCGAGCAACTGAAGGCATGGCTGAAGACGCGGCGGAGCTCGGCCGCTGGCGCCGTCACCCCGCGATAGCCTTCTCGCGCCCACTGCAGCCTCCTGTAGCGTGGGCGGGAGGCCCGGCGTTCCTTGACTCCTCGGCGCATCCCGCCTATTGCACCGCCACTATCCGTCAGGCCGAGCCTGAGCCACCGACCGGGACCCGCAAAGGTCTAAAGAGATCCCGGAGGTCACCACCCGCCAGCGCACTGCGCCCGCGGGTGTGTTTGGCGTTTGGCATGACGGGACCCATATCGCGATGCGGGACCCCGCCCCGCAAGCGAAAGGACGAGCGATGTTTGAAAGCCTGAGCGACCGGCTCGGTAAGATCTTCGATGGCCTGCGTGGCCGCGGCGCCCTCTCCGAGGCCGACGTCGATGCCGCGCTGCGCGAGGTCCGCCGCGCCCTGCTCGAAGCGGACGTATCGCTGGAGGTAGCGCGGGCCTTCGTCACCCAGGTGCGCGACCGCGCGGTCGGTGCCGAGGTCACGCGGTCCGTCACACCCGGCCAGCAGGTCGTCAAGATCGTCCATGACGAACTGGTCCGGGTGCTCGGCGAAGCCGCCGTTCCGGTAGATTTCAACGCCGCGCCACCGGTTGCCATCATGATGGTCGGCCTGCAGGGTTCCGGCAAGACCACCACCACCGCCAAGCTCGCCAAGCGCCTGAAGGAGCGGCAGAACAAGAAGGTCCTGCTGGCGTCGCTCGACACCCGCCGCCCGGCGGCCAAGGAGCAGCTGCGCGTGCTCGGCGAGCAGGTCGGCGTCGACACGCTGCCGATCATCGTTGACGAGACGCCGCAGGACATCGCCCGTCGCGCCATGCGCGAGGGCAAGCTGGGCGGATACGACGTCCTCATCCTCGACACCGCCGGCCGCACCCATATCGATGAAGAGCTGATGGCCGAGACTGCCGAGATCAAGGCGATCGCGAGCCCGCACGAAGTGCTGCTGGTTGCTGATGCGCTGACCGGCCAGGACGCCGTCAACCTCGCCCGCTCCTTCGACCAGCGCGTCGACATCACCGGCATCGTGCTCACCCGCGTGGATGGCGACGGCCGCGGCGGGGCCGCCCTCTCCATGCGGGCCGCCACGGGGAAGCCGATCAAGCTGATTGGTACCGGCGAGAAGCTGGACGGGCTCGAGGAGTTCCATCCGAACCGCATCGCCGACCGCATTCTCGGCATGGGCGATATCGTCAGCCTGGTCGAAAAGGCTTCGCAGCACGTCACCGCCGAAGACGCCCAGAAGATGGCGAAGAAGCTCAAGAAGGGCAGCTTCGACCTGGAGGATCTGCGCAACCAGCTGCTGCAGATGAAGAAGATGGGCGGCATGGGTTCGCTGATGAACCTGATGCCCGGCATGGGACAGATGAAGAAGGCGATGGCCGGCGCCAATATCGACGAGAAGGTGTTCGACCGCCAGGTTGCCATCATCAACTCGATGACCAAGAAGGAGCGGAGCAATCCCGACCTCCTGAACGCCTCCCGCCGCAAGCGCATCGCTGCCGGCTCCGGCACCGAGGTTTCCGACGTCAACAAGCTGATGAAGCAGCACCGCCAGATGGCGGACATGATGAAGAAGGTCGCCAAGGGCGGCATGGGCTCGCTCGCCGGCATGTTCGGCGGCAAGGTCCCCGGCATGGGCGCCATGCCGGACATGTCGAACATGGACCCGGCGGAACTGGAACGCATGGCGCGCGAGATGGGCATCGATCCTGCCGCGCTGCCGCAGGGCGCCGCTCCGCCCAAGCAATTGACCGAAAAGCTGCCGACGGATGTCGGCAAGCTCCTGCAATCCGGTCCGGGCGGCCTGCCCGGGCTTGGCGGCGCGCCCCGCTTTCCGGGCCTGCCCGGGCTCGGTGGCTTCACGCCGAAGAAGAAATAGCCGGAAGCGCGCGAGCGCGACCATCAATCCAAACCAGACATGACAACCGAAGGACGATCAGAATGGCCCTCAAACTCCGCCTTGCCCGTGCCGGCACCAAGAAGCGCCCCTATTACCACGTGGTGGTGGCCGACGCCCGCTCGCCCCGCGACGGTCGCTTCATCGAGCGCATCGGGACCTATGATCCGAAGCTCCCCGACCGCGACAAGCGCGTGAACCTCGTGACCGAGCGCGTGCAGCATTGGCTTGGCGTCGGCGCCCAGCCGACTGATCGCGTGCTCCGCTTCCTCGACGCCGCCGGCCTCGCCAAGCGCCCGGCGCGTAACAACCCGGAAAAGGGCAAGCCGGGCGCCAAGGCGACCGAGCGCGCGGAATCGCGGGCCCAGGCCGCCGAGGACGCGAAGGCCGCGGCCGAGGCTGCCAAGGCAGCACCGGCCGAAGAAGCACCCGCTGCCGAGGAAGCGCCTGCCGCCGAAGCCCCGGCTGAGGAGGCCCCTGCCGAAACCGCTGCCACCGAATAATCCATGGTCGACGCAGGCGCCCCGTCGAAACTGCTGATGGGCCGCATCGGTGCGGCTCACGGTATCAAAGGCGAGCTGCGCATCCAGTCCTTCACTGAGGATCCCATGGCGCTGGCGGGCTACGGCCCGCTGGCCACCAACCGTCCCGGGCTGACCATCACCATCACCTCCGCCCGCGCCAATGGCAGCACGCTGATCGCCCGCGTCGAAGGCGTCGGCGACCGCACCGCTGCCGAGCAGCTGAACGGGGTCGAACTCTATGTCGACAGGGCCCTGCTGCCGCAGCCGGAGGACGAGGACGAGTTCTACCACGCCGACCTGATCGGCCTGCGGGCGCAACTCGCCGACGGCACCACCCTCGGCGAGGTGGTGGCGCTCCCTAATTTCGGCGCTGGGGACCTCATCGAGATCCGCGATCCGAGGAGCGGCGACAGCTTTCTCTACCCCTTCACCCGCCGGGTAGTACCGGAAGTACACCTCGCCGACGGCTATCTGGTGATCGAGGTGCCGCTCGACGCCGAGCCGGGCGAGGAGGAACCGGATTGAGCTTCGCCGCCGACGTCGTCACCCTGTTTCCCGAACTGTTTCCGGGCCCGCTCGGCGCTTCGGTGATCGGTCGCGGCCTCGAGCGCGGCCTGTGGTCATTGCGCGTGACGCAGCTGCGAGATTTCGCCACCGACCGCCATCACACGGTTGACGACACCCCTGCCGGCGGTGGCGCCGGCATGGTGCTGAAGCCCGATATTGTCGCTGCCGCCATCGACGCCGTCTCGCCGCCCGATGACCCGCGGCCGCGACTGCTGCTATCCCCCCGCGGCACGCCACTGACCCAGGCGCGAGTCCGGGATCTGGCAGCAGGACCGGGCGCGCTGCTGGTCTGCGGGCGCTTCGAAGGTGTCGACCAGCGCGTGATCGAGGCCCGCCAACTGGAGGAGGTGTCGATCGGCGACTATGTGCTGGCCGGCGGCGAGGTGGCCGCCATGGTGGTATTGGAGGCGGTGGTGCGGCTGCTGCCGGGGGTGCTCGGCGGCACGGAGAGCCATGCCGAAGAAAGCTTCGAGCAGGGGTTGCTCGAATATCCGCAATACACCCGCCCGCAGAGCTTCGAGGGGCGCGACATACCCGCCATTCTGACTTCCGGTGATCATGGCCGTATCGACCGTTGGCGTCGGGCGCAGAGCGAGGAACTCACGCGCAGCCGCCGACCGGACCTGCTCGAGTAGCCGCCGCGCCTCAGTGCCCGGCGTGCTCATCCGGCGCCGCATCGGCCGCGATGCCGCCGATATTGAGCACCACCGGCACCTCCCCCGCCTGCGCAAACTGCAGCGTCACCTCAAGGCACTCGCCTTCGGTGAAGGGGCTGGCAAGGCCGATCAGCATCAGGTGGAGGCCGCCCGGCGCCAGGGTCACCGTCTCTCCTGGAGGCAGCTCCAGCCCGCCCTCGACCCGGCTCATCTTCATGGTGTCGCCGTCCATCTCCATCTGGTGGACCTCCAGCCTCTCGGCCGCCTCGGTCGACCCGCCCAGCAGCCGGTCCGGCCCTGTACCCCGGTTCTCTATCGTCAGATACCCGCCGGCCACTTTGGCCGCGGGCAGGGTGGCGCGGCTGAAGGCGCCGGTGATCTCGAGATCGCCGGCGGCAAAGACCTGCCCGGCGGCGCAGCCGTCATGATCCAGCCCCTCATGCGCATTCGCCGCCAGTGGCCCGGCGGCGGCGGCAAGGCAGAAGGTGACGACGGCAACTGAGGAGAGATGGCTTCTCATCTTCCAGACCTTTCGGACGTGACGTGGCGTGGCGGCAAGCCGGCGCAGGTTTAGCCCATACCGTCGCTCTGCGTCATGCGGCAAATAGGGCAGCTGCAGATTGATCTGCCCCCGAAGACCTGCGACAGATAGCGCGACGGTGCGCGTCGCAGGACGCGTGAAACGGGAAGCAGGACGAGCCTGCGCCGCCCCCGCGACTGTGACGGACGACAGCTCCTCCGAGTGGCCACTGGTTTGCGACCGGGAAGGTGGAGGAGCAGGGTCCGCAGCCAGGAGACCGGCCGTCACCAGGCCCGACCGGCGCGCCGCCGGCGGGCGACAACATCCGGGACGGTGGGTCCCCTCATGGAGAACGATAGATGCGCGCATTGCTTGCCCTCGCCTTCAGCCTTATTTCGACCGCCGCTTTTGCCCATGGCGGGCATGGCGAACCAGCCGGCCTCGCCCACGGCTTCCTGCATCCGCTCGGCGGCCTCGATCATATCCTCGCCATGGTGGCGGTGGGCGTCTTTGCCTTCGTTATCGGCGGGCGAGCACTATGGCTGGTGCCGCTGACCTTCGTCGCCACCATGGCGATTGGCTTCGGGCTTGGCCTCGCCGGGTTCCACCTGCCCTTCGTGGAACTGATGATCGCCGCCTCCAGCATCGTCATCGGGGGGGCCGCCGCCCTCGGCCGCTCCATGCCACTGGCCGCGGCCGCTTCGCTCGTCGGAGCCTTTGCCCTGTTTCACGGTCATGCCCACGGTGCCGAACTGCCGGCGGGTGGTGTCGCCACGCTCTACGCCGCCGGCTTCATCGCTGCGACCGCGCTCCTGCACGGCGCCGGCGTCGCGGCGGCGCTTGGTGGCGCGAGGCTGCTGCGGCACCACGGCCGCACCGCTGCCCGCCTTGCCGGCGCCGGCTTCGCCCTCGGCGGCGTCGGTATCCTCGCCGGTTGGCTCTAGCGCCACCGCCACGCCTCGCGCTCCGGAGAGCCTAGACTCCGGGGCGAACTTGTTCTATAGGCGCGCACGCTGGTCCCTGTGGCCCGGCCAATAACATTCACGAAAATCCGTGCAACCAAGACCGGGCGGTCGGGAACGTCTCCCGACACAAGCGCTCCTTTGAAAAGATCAGAACGGACCGACCAATGAACATTATCGAACAGCTCAACAAGGAGCAGTACGACGCGCTTGCCGAGCGCAGCGCTCACCCCGAATTCACCCATGGCGATACGGTCAAGGTGTGGGTGAAGGTGCGCGAGGGCGAAAAGGAACGGCTGCAGGCCTATGAAGGCGTAGTCATCGCCCGCTCCGGCTCCGGCATCATGGAGAGCTTCACCGTCCGCAAGATTTCGTACGGCGAAGGCGTCGAGCGCGTGTTTCCGGTGCTGAGCCCGAACATCGACCGCATCGAAGTGCTGAAGCGCGGCAAGGTGCGGCGCGCCAAGCTCTACTACCTGCGCGACCGCCGCGGTAAGTCGGCCCGTATTTTCGAATCCACCTCGTCCCGTACGAAGAAGATCGAAGCCGGTGAGCGCGAAGCCGCTGTCGCCGCCAAGAATGCCCGCGAGGCCGAGAAGGTCGCCGCTGCCGAGGCGCTCGCCGCAGAACTGGCCGAGAAGGATGCTGCCGCTGCTGCCGCGGCCGCCGAGCAGGCCGCAGCCGATCAGGCCGCCGCGGCCGAGCAGGGCGCAGCCAGCGAGCAGACGGCCGGTGAGGAGCCGAAGTCCGAGTAATCGGTCGGCGCCCTTCCTGCTGCTGAACCACAAAGCCCGGCTCCCGACGAAGGAGCCGGGCTTTTCCGACTCGGAGGAGAGATGATGACCCCCAGCGACCGGGCCGCGCTAGCTGCGCAGCTGCGCAGCGAAGCCGCCGAGCTGCTCGAAAGCACCGGCCTTTTCGCCTTGCTGCAGTCCCGTTTCGGGGAGGCGGTGGTCACCGGCAGTGCCGGCTACGACCTGATGGTCTGGCGCGACATCGACATCCATATGCCGGCGCCCGCCGCCGACTGGACCGGCTGGGCCGCCTTCGGCGGTGAGATCGCATCACAGCTCGAGGCGGCGGGACTGCAGCTGCACCGCGCCAGCTTTCTCAACGACTATGTCGATCCGCACCCGCTCGGCGCCGGCCTCTATTGGGGCATCGAGTTCCGCGACGCTGCCGCCAATGAATGGAAGTGCGACCTTTGGGGATGGGATCCCTTCGACTTCGCGGTGCGTCAGGCCCGGGACGACAATCTGCGCATCGACCTCGCCAACGCCGACCGGGACCTCATTCTCCGCCTCAAGCACGAGGCCCGCTCGCGCCCCGACTATTACGGCCAGCAGGTGACGAGCTTCGACATCTACCAGTTTGCCATCGAGGGCGCCGGCAGCAGCCTCGAGGATCTGGCGGCCTGGCAGCAGAGGCGTTAGGAAAGGAGGGGGATCAACACGTGTCGTCATTCATCTGCACCACTTGCGGCGTTGGCTACGCCCCGACCGAACGGCCGCCGACGCATTGCGCCATCTGCGAGGACGAGCGGCAGTATGTGAACGCCGCCGGTCAATCCTGGACCACCTTGGCGGAGCTGCAGGAGACGCACCGCAACGACATCCGCGAGCTCGAGCCCGGCCTGTTCGGCATCGGCACCACGCCGCAAATCGCCATCGGCCAGCGCGCCCTGTTCATCCCGCAGCCGGGCGGAGGCGTGCTCTGGGATTGCACGCCGCTGGTGACCGGGGAGGCCGTCGACTTCATCAACAGTCATGGCGGGCTGCGGGCCATCGCCATCTCGCACCCGCATTTCTATTCCTCCATGATCGACTGGTCGGCGGCCCTCGGCGGCGTCCCCATCCACCTCCACGAGGCGAACCGAGACTTCGTCATGCGGCCCAGCGATCGGATCAGCTACTGGCAGTCCGAGTCGCTCGACCTTGGCCAGGGCCTCACGCTCGCCCGCTGTGGCGGACACTTCGAAGGCAGCAGCGTCCTCCACTGGGCGAGCGGTGCCGGCGGGGACGGCGTCCTGATGACGGGCGACACCATCATGGTGGTGCCCGACACGCGCTGGATGAGCTTCATGTATTCCTATCCCAATCTGATCCCGCTGCCGGCGCGCGAGGTCCGGCGCATCGCCGCCTGCGTCGAATCCTTCCGCTTCGAGCGCATCTATGCCGCGTGGTGGGACCGCGTCTGCCGGGAGAACGCCAAGGCTCGTCTCGCGGCCTCGGTAGAACGCTACTTGGCGGCGATCACCGGATAGTTCCTGATGGTCGCGCTTGCGACCATCGAACGACTCCCCATTTGCGGGGATAGGCACTAGCATGCGCTGGGACGACGAAAGGCAGGCAGGCACGTGAATCAGATGGCACATCCCCGGGCGGATCGCAAAGCGGCCGCGGCGGGTGTAGCGGCGCGACTTGCGGAAATTGTCCGCAACGACCGGATCATGACCGATCCGCTGATGACCTACGCCTATTCGGGAGATGCCAGTTCCTACCGCCTGGTTCCAGCCGTGGTGGTCATCATCAACACCGAGGATGAAGTGCGCGCCGTGATCGAAGCGGCTCGTGCCGAGGGCCTGCCGCTGACTTTCCGCGCCGCCGGCACCTCGCTTTCGGGCCAGGCCATTACTGAGGGCGTTCTCGCGGTGCTCGGCGACGGCTGGAAGAAGCTGCAGATCGAGGAGGCAGGGGAGCGCATTACCCTCGGCCCCGCCGTCATCGTCGCCAACGCCAACCGGGCGCTGAAGCCGTTCAACAAGAAGCTCGGGCCTGATCCCGCCAGCCAGGCCACCTGCAAGATCGGCGGCGTCGTCAACAACAACTCCTCCGGCATGTGCTGCGGCGTCGCCTACAACACCTACCACACCATGGTGCGATTGCGCTTGCTGCTGACCGACGGCACGCTGCTCGATTCCGGCGACACGGACTCCGTCGCCGCTTTCCGGCAGAGTCACGCCCGCCTGCTCGAGGAGCTGCAGCGGCTGCACCAGGAAGTGGCGGCCGACCCCGAACTGGTGGCGCTGATCCGGCGCAAGTACAAGATAAAGAACACCGTCGGCTACTCGCTCAACGCTCTGGTCGACTTCCACGATCCGGTCGACATCCTCATCCACCTGATCGTCGGCTCCGAGGGCACGCTCGGCTTCGTCTCCGAGGTCACCTACCGAACCATCGACGAGCATCCGCACAAGGCCACCGATCTCGTCGTCTTTCCTGATCCCCATTCCTGCGCCCGCGCCATCTCCAAGCTCGCGAACGACGGCATCCAGACTACGACCGGCGTCACCGCAGCCGAATACATCGAGCGCCGGGCGCTCGGCACGGTGGAGCACCTGCCGGCGATCGCACCCTATGTCCCCTGGTTCACCGAGACCTCGCCCGCGGTGCTGATCGACGTCTCCGCCCCCTCCGCCGGCGAACTCGAAGTGGAGGTCGCCAAGGCGGTGGCCATCCTCGAGAGCGAGGGCGCCACCCATATCGACTTCTCGACCGATGAGGCCAAGTCGCAGGCGCTCTGGGACGTACGCAAGGGTTTCTTCGCCTCCGGCGGCGCCAGCCGTCCGCCTGGCACCTCGATGCTCACCGAGGACGTCGCCGCTCCCATCGACCGGCTGGCCGACTTCGTCATCGACATGCGCGCCCTGCTCGACGAGCACGGCTATGACGATGCCATCATCTTCGGGCACGCGCTCGCCGGCAACCTGCACTTCCAGATGAGCGACGATTTCATGGACCCCGACGCGGCGGCGAAGTTCGACCGCTTCTCGCGGGCCCTCGCGGAATTCGTCTCCATCCGCTATGGCGGCTCGCTGAAGGCCGAGCACGGCACCGGGCGCGCCATCGCCCCCTTCGTCGAGGCCGAATGGGGCACCAAGGCCTATCAGCTGATGCACCGCATCAAGCGGCTCTTCGACCCCGAGGGGCTGCTCAATCCGGGGGTGCTGCTCAATCCGGATCCCGACCTCCACGTCAAGAACCTCAAGCTGATGCCGCTGGCCGACCCCATCGTCGACCTCTGCATCGAATGCGGCTTCTGCGAGCCCGCCTGCCCCTCGGTGCAGCTGACGCTCAGCCCGCGCCAGCGCATCGTCGTGACCCGCGAGCGCGCCCGGCTGCGCCAGACCGGCGAGGACCCGGAGCGTCTGGCGGCGCTGGACGAGGGCTTCGAGTATGCCGGGCTCGCCACCTGCGCGGCCGGCAATGTCTGTGCGCTCCGCTGCCCGGTGGGCATCGAGACCGGCACCATGGTGATCGGCGAGCGGGCGCGCCGCCGCACCGATGCCGATCGCAAGAAGGCCCGCTGGGCCGCCGACCACACCGCCGCCATCGAGAAGTCGATGCGCCTCGGCGTCGGCACCCAGGCCCTCTCGCGCACCATCATCGGCAATGTCGTCACCGACGCCGTCGCCGGCACCATGCGCAAGCTCTCCGGCAAGCGCGTGCCGCGCGTCTCCCGCAAACTGCGGCCTGGGCCCGGCGCCCCGAAGCGGCAGCCCGCCCCGCAGGCGGCGCCGCGCGGCAAGGTGGTCTATTTCCCGTCCTGCGCCACCCGGATGTTCGGTGCCGACAGGTCCGACTTCGAACTGCTGCCGACCCCCGAAGCCATGCTGGCGCTGCTGCGCCGCGCCGGCTTCGACCCGGTGGTGCCGGAAAGGCTCGAGGGCGCCTGCTGTGGTCAGCCCTTCCTCTCCAAGGGCTTCCCCGAGGAAGCGGCCCGTGTGGGTGGCCGCCTCTCGAAAGAGCTCGCAGCGCTCGCCGATCCGGCGGGACCGCCGGTCCTCACCGATGCCTCAACCTGCGCTAAGCACTTCCGCGAGCATCAGGACCAGGTGCGGGTCGCCGACAGCGCCGAATTCCTGCTGGCCGAGATCCTGCCGCACCTCACCATCACGCGGCCGCTGCCAGTGGTCGCCGTACACCACAACTGCTCGGCGCAGCGCCTGCGCGAGCAGCCGGCGACCGAGGCTCTGGCCGCCGCCTGCGCCGAACGCATCGCCCTGCTGCCTTCGGTCACCTGCTGCGGCTATGCCGGCGACAAGGGTCTGTTCGTCCCCGAACTCAACGCGCACGCCACCCGCTTCGTGAAGTCCGACATCCCGGACGATTGCAAGCTCGGCGTCTCCACCGTCTCCACCTGCGCCTCCGGGCTGTCGGAACACGCCGGCATCCCCTTCGTGTCGCTGGTCAGCCTGCTGGAGCTGGTGTCGAGGCCGCCAGCGGAATGATCCACGCCATGATCGCCTCGAGGCCCCCTCACCCGCCGCTGCGGGGCGACCTCTCTCCCCAGAGAGAGGTGAACCCGTGGCACGGTCTCGCCGTCTCTCACCTCTCCCTTCGGGGGAGAGGTCGCATTGCGAAGCAATCCGGGTGAGGGGGCCTTGGCAACGGAGGACGAGCGCCAGCAGTCGACCGCCTTGCTCCCAAGTGGGGTCACCATCACCAGCCTTGGCCGCCGCGGCGAGGGCATTGCCGAGATAGATGGACACCGCATCTTCGTGCCCTTCACCTTGCCTGGCGAGCAGGTGGAGATCGAGGTCGAAGGCGACCGCGGTACGCTGCGCGAAGTGCTCGTTCCGAGTCCCGATCGCACCACCCCCTTCAGCCCCTATTTCGGCGCCTGTGGCGGCTGCACGCTGCAGCATCTGGGGGCCGACGCGTATGCCGCCTTCAAGCGCAGCCTCGTCGTCGACGCCCTTGCCCGCGCCGGCCTTGACGTACCCGTTGCCGACCTCGTCCTCGCCCATGGCAGCGGCCGCCGCCGCGCCACCCTCCACGCCCGCACGCACGGCGCCGGCTACATGCGGCTCCGCAGCCACGAGGTGCTCCCCATCGATCATTGCGCCATCCTCGTGCCCGCCTTGCGAGAGGCGGCGCCGCGCATGGCGCAGCAGCTACAAGCAGTTCTCGGCGACTGCGACGTCGCCTTCACCGCCACCGCCACCGGCCTCGACATCGCCGTCCGTACCGAGAGCCGGCCGAAGCCGCAGCGCCTGGTGCCGCTCGGGCAACGGCTGCAAGCGGCCCGGATAGCCCTCAACGGCGAACTGGTGCTGCAGTCCCGGCCACCGGCCGTGCAGATGGGTAAGGCAATGGTGGAGCTGCCGATCGGCGGCTTCCTGCAGGCGACGGAGGCGGCCGAGGCGGCGCTGGCGGCGCTGGTGCTGGAAGGCGTCGGCAAGACGAAGTCGGTGGTCGACCTGTTCTGCGGTGTTGGCCCCTTCGCCCTCCGCCTCGCCGAAAAGGCTCGCGTCCTCGCCGCCGACAGCGATGCCCCGGCCGTCGCCGCGCTCGGGCAGGCGGTTCGCCATACCAGGGGGCTGAAGCCGGTGACCGCGCTCCGCCGCGACCTCTTCCGCGACCCCCTGGCGCCGGCGGAGCTCGATTCCTACGACGCCATAGTCTTCGATCCGCCACGCGCCGGCGCCGCGGCGCAGGCGGCCGAGATCGCCCGCAGCCGCGTCAGGACGGTCGTCGGCGTCTCCTGCGACCCCGGGAGCTTCGCCCGCGATGCAGCCATCCTCGCCGCCGGCGGTTATCGCCTCGAGAGCGTCACCCCGGTCGACCAGTTCGCCTGGTCCGCGCATGTGGAAGTGGTGGGAGTGTTTCGACGATGAGAGTTTGGAGCTACAGGCGTGCCCCCCTCATCCGGCGCTTCGCGCCACCGGGGGCGGGTGAGGGGGGTGTGACGTGAAGCACCGGCCCCGCACCGACCACGCTGCCCTCGGCGCCGCATTCTACGATCCCGTCCAGGCGGCGCATTTTCCCCAGCACATCCTGCGCCACCGCAACCGGCGTGCCGCCGCCTCGATCGGCCTCGACGAGCTTTCGGACAAGCAGTGGCTCGACCATTTCGGCCGCTTCGAGCCGTTGCCCGGCAGCTTCGAGACGCCGCTGGCGCTGCGCTACCACGGCCACCAGTTCCAGAACTACAACCCCGACCTCGGAGACGGTCGGGGCTTCCTTTTCGCCCAGCTCGAGGAGCTGGCGACCGGCCGGCTGCTCGACCTCGGCACCAAAGGGTCCGGGCGCACGCCATGGTCGCGCGGCGGCGATGGCCGGCTGACCCTGAAGGGCGGCTTCCGCGAGGTGCTGGCGACCGCCATGCTCGAGGCGCTGGGCGTTGATACCTCGAAGAGCCTGTCGCTGGTCGAGACGGGCGAGGAGCTGGAGCGTGGCGACGAACCCTCCCCCACCCGCTCCGCCGTGCTGGTGCGCCTCAGCCACAGCCACATCCGCATCGGCACCTTTCAGCGCCTCGCCTATCACCGCGACGAGGCGAGCCTGCGCCGGCTGCTCGACTACTGCATCAAGACCTACATGCCCGGGCTCTGGGAGGACGAGCTGCCGGCCCGCGCCGCCGCCTTCCTCGGCGCCGTGGCCGAGCGGGTGGCCCGCACCGGCGCCCGCATCACCGCCGCCGGCTTCGTTCACGGCGTCCTCAACACCGACAACATCAACATCACCGGCGAGAGCTTCGACTACGGGCCCTGGCGCTTCCTCCCCACCTACGATCCCGCCTTCACCGCCGCCTATTTCGACCAATCCGGGCTCTATGCCTTCGGCCGCCAGCCCGATACGCTCGCATGGAACCTCACCCGCCTCGCCGAGACGCTGGTGCCGCTCGGCGAAATCGGGGACCTGGAAGCCGCCCTCAATCGCTTCTGGCCCGCCTTCCAGCGCGAGATCTGGGCGGCCATCCTCGACCGGCTCGGGCTGCAGTCGCGCGGGGACGAGGCCGATGCCGAGCTGGTGACGGCGCTCTTCACCTTCCTCCACGGCAGCCAGGTACCGTTCGAGCAGTTCTTCTTCGACTGGCGCGGCGGCCGATTGAGTGCCGACCGGGCGGCGGGCGGCCCGGCGGCCGGGCACTACACCTCCCCGGCATTTGCGCCGCTGCGCGCCCTGATCGAGCAGCACGAGCCGGCGCCGACCGCCAAGCTCGAGCATCCCTATTTCGCCCGGCAGCACCCGCGTACCATGCTCATCGAGGAGGTGGAGGCCCTGTGGGCACCGATCGCCGACGCCGACGACTGGGGCCCGTTCGAGGCCGCGCTCACCGAAATTGAGGAGATGCGATCGGCCTATGCGGGGTGAGGGATGGCCGCAGCGCGCGCTTCTGTTCCCCCGGCACCACCCGCGCAGCCGTCATCGCCCGCTTCATGCGGGCGACCCAGCCGCGCCGCGTCGGCGGCGCGCAGGGACGGGTGATGACGGCGGAGAAACGTGGCGCAGGAGGATTTCTCATTCCGCCGCCGCCTCAACAAAATCCGCCTGCCGCTCGCCGAGCCGGTCGTAGAAGCGTAGCAGCCCCGGCTCAACCGCCGCCGCCAGTGCCTTGCAGGCCGCGAGATCGCCGGGTGCGGCGGCGCCGGCCCGCAGCTTGCCGACGGCCCGCGCATGCGCCGTCCGGAGCTCCACAAAACCGGTGCTCGCCGCGAGGTCGGCGTCGCCGACCAGCACATGGATCGGCTCGCGCCGGCTCTTGCCCTTGAGCCGGATGGAGCCGGCCTCGAGATAGGCGTAGTCGGGCGCCGCCGCCCGCGTCGCCTCCACCACGACGATGTCGTAGCCGACGTCCTTGCAGGCCCCTTCGACCCGCGAGGCGACGTTGACGGTGTCGCCAACCACGGAGTAATCGAACCGCGTTTCTAGTCCCATATTGCCGGCCAGTGCGGCGCCGCTGGCGATGCCGACGCCGCAGACCAGCTGCTCGGGGTGCGGCGCCCGCCCTCTGAGCCCGAAGGCATTGCCCGCGTTAAGTTCGCGCAGCGTGGCCCGCATCCCGAGTGCCGCCCGGCAGGCCCGCCGCGCATGGTCGTCGACATCCACCGGTGCGTTCCAGAAGGCCATGATGGAATCGCCCATGAACTTGTCGATGGTCCCCAACTGCTCGACGATTCGGGCGCCCAGCGCCCCGAACAGCGTGTTGAGGACCGAAACGATCTCCTGCGGCGCCAGCCGCTCGCTGAGCGGAGTGAAGTCGCGGACATCGGTAAACAGCACCGTCACCTCGCGTAGCTCGCCCCCGAGCTGCAGCCGGGCGCTGTTGCGCTCGATCTCTTCGAGCAGCGCCGGCGCCACGTAGTAGCCGAAGGCACGTCGGAGCTGCCGCTTGTCGGCGTCGGTCGTGAGGAAGCGGATGAACACCAGCGCCAGGTAAAGGAGGAGCAGGCCGAGCAGCGGGAAGCTCGCATCGATCATCACTCCGCTGGTGGCGAACATGAACCACGAGGCTCCGAGTGCGGCAAGCAGCGCCGCCGCGCCCAGCAGCAGCCCCGCCAGCGGCCCGAGCTGCAGCACCGTCACCACCAGCAGGCTCCCGAGGATCGCGAAGCCCACGATCTCCAGCCCCGATACCCAGTCGGCGCGGACAAGGAAGCTGCCCGAGAGCATCTGTTCCAGCGCCTGGGCGTGGATCGAGACGCCGGGCACGTTCTCGCCGAGCGGCGTGCCGTGCAAATCGAGCAGGCCGCTGGCCGAGGTGCCGACGAGAACGATGTGCCCGGCAACGCGCCCAACTTGCGCCCGGTAATCGGGACCGAGGAGGTCGGCGGCAGAGACGTACAAGGCCGGGTCCGACTCTCGATAGTGGATCCAGAGATCGCCGCTTGCCGAAGTCGGCACCGTCAGCCCGCCGATCCGCAGTGCGTCGACATAGCCCTGGCCACCGGTGTCGCCGAGCACCACCAATGTCGAGGCGCCGAATGCCAGCCGCAGGGCCTCCACCGCAAGGCTTGAATAGTACTGCTCTTCAGCCGCCCAAAGCAGCGGAATGCGCCGCACGATGCCGCCGGCATCGCTGCTGTTGAGGCTGAGGCTGCCGAGGCCAGCCGCCGCCTCGCGCAACTCCGGCAGCGGCAGCACCGCCCCCGGGAGCTGCGGCACCGCCCCCAAGGGATCGCTGCCGCTGACTGCGAATCCCGCCTTCGGCTTCCCCGGCAGCGCCGGCACGCCCGGCGACACGGCAAAGCCCATTACCGTCGGGACCGCCGCGAGCGCGGTGGCGAAGCGGCGGTCATGCGCGCCGTCGGGCGACCAGCGGTCGGGCTCCGGAAACAGCATGTCGATTGCGATGACGGCGGCACCCAGCTCCGTCAGCCGCTCGACCAGCAGCGCCAGCCGGTCGCGGGGCCATGGCCACTGCCCCTCGGCGGTCAGCGCCGCCTCGTCGATATCGACCACCCGCACCGGCCAGTCGGCCGGCGGGCGCGGCTGCAGCTGCTGGTAGAAATCGAAACCGATCTCGCGCAGCACCTGTACCGGATAAGGGTCGGCGGCCCGCAACAGCACCAGCGCCGCCACCAGGCCGAGACCGAGGGCCAGCGGGAGCAGGCGGCGTTTGAACATGTCTGGGCTCTAGCCGCCGCGCCAGTTCAGTAACATTGAGAGTTGGTGCATGGATCCGGCTCCGGCTCCGGCTCCGGCTCCGGCTCCGGCTCCGGTTCAGGCTCAGGCTCCGGCTCCGGCTCCGGCTCTTCTCTATCGGGCTGCGTCGGGCGCGGCCCGCCACCTGGTCCGGATTCGACTAGCGAGCTGGCCACGCCGCCACCAGCCGGACGCCTCAGGCAACGCTCCGCCTCGTTGATCCGGAAGTCGCGGAGCAGCGGCAGCTGCGACTGCGCATAGCGGAACATCGCCTTCAGCCGGTCGCGATCGGCACCGCTCACCGCGTCTGTGTGCCCCACCAGCTGCGCCTCGCTGCTGTCAAACTGCCCGAGATCGCAGACCTTGGCCAGCGTCTCGCAGTCGCCAGCGTTGTTACAGAACACCACCGCCCCGTGGTAGAGCAGCACGCTGGTGGCGCCGCCGCCGACGAAGAAGTCGAACGCCGTGCCGCGCACTCCGATGGTGCCGGTGGGCGTGCTGATTCTGTAGCGGTCCTTGGGTGCACTGCCGGTGACGAAGCGGAAGCTGCCGGCCAGCGCGTTGACCGCCATGCGGCCCGCCGAGCCGTCGTTGCGCAGCAGGTAGTCCTCGATCAGCAGCGCCGAAGCCGGCCCCACGACCAACTCCGTGCTGTCCGAGAACTTGATCTGCACCTGCCCGGCGGCGCCGGTGACGACGCGGTCGCCGATGAAGATGTCGGCGCCGACCACCAGCGTCTCCGCCTGGTTGCCGCGCTCGGCCTGCGCCGCCGGATCGACTCCCAGCGCCGTACCCGAGGCGGCCATCGCCGCTCCGGCGCCCATACACCACATGAATGCTGCAAGTTTGACGACCAGATTTCGCATCGCACACCCTCCACATGAGGCCCCAGGCCCATTGGCGGCGGAACTCGCACAGTCATTCTGAACAGCCGCTGAACGATTGCAGCAAGTTTTCGTCCCGCCGTGCAAGTCTTGTCTTGCCTGCCCCGCCCGCTATCGACAAGCATCGCATCCGGGGGAGTTCGCCGGCGCGACAGCAGCGCGCCGGACAGACGCGGCTGGCCCAACGGCCGCATAAGGGGGAAGCCTGCGTATGCTGGAGCTGTTCTTCATTCTGTTCGTCGGCCTCGAGGCCAAGCACTACATCGCCGACTACTTCCTGCAGCCCGCCTGGATGCTGGGCGGCAAGGGCGATCTCCGCCACCCGGGCGGCTATGCCCATGCGGGCGTGCATGCCGGCTTCTCGGCACTGGTGCTGCTGGTGGCGGGCACGCCGCTGCCGCTGCTGGCACTGCTGGTGATGGCCGAGTACGCCGTCCACTACGGCCTCGACTACGCCAAGATCCACTATTCCCGCGGCGTCCATGTCGACAGCGAACCGCGCCGCTTCTGGGCCCTGCACGGCCTCGACCAGCTCACCCACCAGTTCACCTACGCGGCAATGATCTACGCCGTGCTGCTGTCGGTGGGGGTGGCTTAGGAGCCTTAGGCGGCGCCAAAAACAACAAGTCGACCGAATTTCGGAGGTTGATTTCATTCGCTGGCGGGAGTAAACGGCACGCCCTGCGTCGAAACGATGCTTGCCGGCACAGTATTGCCGCCGGCCCCCGCTGCAACCCGACGCACGCCGTCGCAAATCAGGAGACCCCGGACATGGTGATTTCGGACAGGATTTCCATCGATTCGCGGGCCACGGGTGCTGTGCGGGGCATGTTCCTGCCGCGGTTCCACCGCTTCCGGTAGCCCGCTCCGCAGCCGTTCCGCCAGACCAGAACCGGTTTCCGGCCCTGCCGGCGGGACCACTAGACGTCCAGCAGACTTTCTTTGCCCCTCGATGTCGATGCGGCCGTCGGCCGCTCGTCATCCTGTCGGTGAACCAGAGGATTTTTCGAGATGATCAGGCCTTGCTGCGCGGTGCTCGGCACCGCCTTTCAGCCGGCGTCGGCTGACTGACAGCCCCCGGGCGGCCGAAGGCGCCGCCCTACCCAGAATTCGATTTTTATTTCAAAGGCAGGTTCCAGATGGCCTCCGATATTGCTTCTTCCCCCGATTTCGCCGCGCCCGCCGCGGCTTCCGAGCCCGACCACGCCGCCCGCAACCGCCTGGTGATCGGGCTGCTGCTGGTCTCGACCTTCGTGGTCATCCTCAACGAGACGATCATGAGCGTGGCGCTGCCGCGGCTGATGGCCGATCTCGGCGTGGGCGCCAGCGCCGCACAATGGCTGACGACGGCGTTCCTCCTGACCATGGCCGTGGTCATTCCGGTCACCGGCTTCCTGATCCAGCGCATGCACACGCGGCCGGTGTTCATGCTGGCGATGTCGATCTTCTCGGTCGGCACGCTGGTCTGCGCCATCTCGCCCGGGCTCGAACTGCTGATCGTCGGCCGCGTCGTGCAGGCGGTCGGGACCGCCATCATGATGCCGCTGCTGATGACCACGGTGATGACGCTGGTGCCGCCGGAGTCGCGTGGCCGGGTGATGGGCAACATCTCCATCGTCATTTCCGTGGCGCCGGCACTGGGGCCGACCATCTCCGGGATCATCCTCAACTACCTCGAGTGGCGCTGGATGTTCATCCTGGTGCTGCCGATCGCCCTCGCCGCCCTGGCGCTCGGCGCCTGGCGCATGCAGAACGTGACCACGCCGCGCTACGCGCCGCTCGACCTGCTCTCGGTGATCGTCTCGGCGCTCGCCTTTGGCGGGTTGGTCTACGGGCTCTCGACGCTCGGCGAAGCGGCGGGCGAGGGTACCGGCATGCCGGGCTGGATCCCGGTGGCGGTGGGCAGCGTCGCCATGGTGATCTTCATCTGGCGGCAGCTGCTGCTGCAGAAGGCGGAGCGGGCGCTGCTCGATCTCCGCACCTTCGCCTCGAAGAACTACTCGATCGCCGTCGCGATGATGGCGATCTGCATGGGCTCGCTGTTCGGCACCATCATCCTGTTGCCGATCTACCTGCAGAACGTGCTCGGCCTCGACACGCTGCAGACCGGGCTGCTGCTGCTGCCCGGCGGGCTGATCATGGGCCTCTGCGCGCCCTTTGTCGGGCGGCTCTACGACCGCTTCGGGGCGCGCCGGCTGCTGATCCCGGGCTCGATCATCGTTTCGGCGGTGATGTGGGCGCTGACGCTGGTCGACGAGAACACCGGGGTGCCGGCGCTGCTCACCGGTCACATCGCCATCAGCGTCGGGCTGGCGCTGATCTTCACGCCGCTGTTCACGGCGAGCCTCAGCTCGGTGCCGATGCGGCTCTACTCGCATGGCAGCGCCATCCTCGGCTCGATCCAGCAGGTGGCGGGCGCGGCCGGCGTGGCGCTGTTCGTGGCGCTGATGACGCTGCAGGCAGCCAACCTCGCCGCGGCGGGCGCATCGCAAATCACTGCCCTCACCGGTGGCATCCGCGTCGCTTTCCTCTGCGGCGCCATCCTGTCTCTCGGGGCAGTCGCGGCAGCCTTCTTCGTCCGCAAGCCGGTCGAGGAAGGTGCCGGCGGCACGAGGGGCGACGGCCACTAGGCCAGGCCGTGGAAGTGACGAAGGCCGGGAGCGATCCCGGCCTTTTTTGTTCCTCATGTCGAAATCCTCCGCCGCCTCGCGACATTGGTGTGAACCGCAAGCATGGAGAGCGCCGAATGTACGCCCGAACCCCCGCAATGCGCGAGGTAAAGACCCTGATGACCGGCATCCACATGGGAGAGTGCGCGCGTTGGCATGACGGCAGGCTCTGGTTCGCCGACTGGGTCGGCGAGAAGCTCTACACCCTCGATGCAGGTGGCAAGAGCGAGGTCGTCGCGGAAATCGCCTCGCTGCCGTTCTCCATCGACTGGCTGCCCGACGGGCGGCTAATGGTGGTCAATGCCCGCGAGAACAAGCTCCAGCGCCGGGAGCCGGACGGATCCTTCGTCACCCACGCCGGTCTCGGCATCCTCTCGCCCTTCGGCTGCAACGAGATCGTGGTCGACGGGCGCGGCAACGTCTATGTCAACAACGTCAATCTGAGCTTGGGCAGCGGCATGATGGAGGCCTATCAGGACTTCCAGCAAGCCGGGGCCCGACCGGGCTTCGTGGCGCTGCTGACGCCCGACGGCGCGCTCCGCAGGGTCGCCGAAGGCCTTGCCTTCCCCAACGGCATGGCGATCACCCCCGACGGGGGGACTCTGATCGTCGCCGAATCGTTCTCGGCCGACCTCACCGCCTTCGATATCGCCGCCGACGGCAGCCTCTCAAACCGGCGGCTATGGGCCCATATCGAAGGGCAGGGCGGGGACGGCATCTGCATGGACGCCGAGGGTGCCGTCTGGGCTTCCTCGGGTCCGCGTTGCGTCCGCCTGCGCGAAGGCGGCGAAGTGCTGGACGAGGTCCGCGTCGACCGCATGTGCTTTTCCTGCATGCTCGGCGGCGCGGACGGCAGGACGCTGTTCATCGTCGCCAACGACTGGACCGGCGAAGTCGCCGGGCCGGGTGGCGAGCCCACCGGCCGCATCTATGCGGCGGAAGTCGAAGTCCCGCATGCGGGCTATCCCTGAGGGGCGCCTATTTGGTGCTGCGACCCATCTCGATCGAGTCCAGCACTACCTGCCGCGCCTCGGCGGCGTCGCCGACCCGGTCCAGCTTCACCCACTTGCCGGGCTCGAGGTCCTTATAGTGGGTGAAGAAGTGCTTCACCTTCTCGATCTGGATCGGCTGCATGTCGCCGATGTCGTGGATCTTGTCGTACATGGCGGTCAGCTTGTGCACCGGCACTGCCAGGATCTTCTCGTCCTTGCCGCCATCGTCCTCCATGAACAGCACGCCGATGGGCCGGCAGCGGACGACGGCGCCGGGGACCAGCGGCCGCGAGTTCAGCACAATGACGTCGAGTGGGTCGCCGTCGCCGCAGAGCGTGTGGGGGATGAAGCCGTAATTGCCGGGGTAGCGCATCGGCGTATAGAGGAAGCGGTCGACGAATAGCGCGCCCGAGGCCTTGTCGATCTCGTACTTGATCGGCTCGCCGCCGAGCGGCACCTCGATGATGACGTTGAGGTCGTCGGGCGGGTTGCTGCCGATGGGGATGGCATCGATGTTCATTGGGCGGTCCGGCTGGGGAGTGTCGGGCGCGTTCTCGCCTATCAAGCGCCATGAAAGCAAGGCATAGTTGCGGGCGTTTTCGCGCCGGACGAGGGAGGAAATCTTGCGCCAGGGCCTGATCGTGCTGCCGTTCATGCTGCTGCTGGCTGCCGGTACCGGCGCCGCCGCGGCCCAGAGCCAGTCGGCCTATACCGACATCGATCTCGACCAGTGCCTCGTGATGCACAGCGACGATTTCGGCTCCAGCTGGGCCTGCCCCGGCTATCGTGGCTATCCGGTGCGCATCGCCGAGGGAGATCTCCGGTTCTTCGTCTCCTACGGTTTCGGCGCCGAGGAGCAGCCGGCGGCGGGACAGACGCTGCCGCCGTTCAACTCGCTGGGTGAGAAGATCGAGTGGCGGCTGCGCAATGTGGGTGGGGCCTGGCGGCCTTTCGCCACCATCGTACGCTACCGGCTCGACGAGACGCCGGATTATCCCGGTGGCGAGGTGCTGGTGGTGACGCAGCTCGGGGACGAGCCCGGTACGCAGTGCCACGTCGCCTGGGTGGACGCCCGTGCTAATGCCGACGCCAACGAGCTGGCGCGCGAGGCGGCAGACACGCTGGCGGGGGATTTTGCCTGCGGCGACAGCATGCCGCGGGTGATCGGAGAGTTCGAGGCTTTCGAGCTGGAGTAGCATGGTGACGAAAGCAGTTCGACCGGCGGTGATGGGTGGCGCTGATCCCGCGACGCTCCGCTTCTATTCCGAGGAGGCGGAGGTCTATGTCGCCGGTGGACCGGGTGGTGTCAGCCGGCGTCTCGTCGGGTTTCTGGAGATGCTGCAGCCGGGAGCTCGAATCCTCGAACTCGGGTGTGGCGGCGGACGCGACGCCGAGGCGATGATTGCCGCGGGCTTCGAGGTTGATCCGACCGACGGGAGCGCGGCGATCGCCCGCAAGGCGGAAGCACGCTTGGGCCGAACGGTTCGTGTCATGCAGTTTGCCGAACTCGATGCAGTGGCGAGTTACGACGCGGTATGGGCGAATGCGAGCCTGCTGCACGTGCCGCGCGAGGCGTTACCGGCCATTCTCGCCCTCGTCTTCAGGGCGTTGAAGCCGGGCGGGCTGCACTTTGGGAGCTACAAGGGAGGTGGCATCGAGGGCCGTGATGCCTACGGTCGCTACTTCAACTATCTCTCGCAGGCGGAACTAGTGGGGATGTATGAGCGGTCTGCGCCCTGGCAGGTGGTGGACGTCGCAGAGTTCGTGGGCGGCGGCTATGACGGCCTGCAGGGACCGTGGATAGCCATCACTGCACGTCGTGGCGGCTGACCGGATGGCTCAGGCGCGGGCCATCTGGCTGCGCAGCACGGTGCGGTCGCGGGCCGAAACGTGGATCAGTTCGGCGATGCGCCAGACCATGTTGTCCTCGAGCTCGTGGTTCTTGTCGTCGGCGAAGACCACCTGCCACATCATGCGGATGATCTCGACCTTCTCGGAGTCCGGCAGTTCGGCGATGGGCGAGGTGAAGCGGTAGAAATCGACCGATTCGGCGTCGTGGCGCGTGGCCTCGGCGACCAGCCGTGCCACTTCGTCCTCGCTAAGGCCGTAGTGGTCCTGCAGCGCTCCCGCGATCACCTTGCGCTCCTCGGGTTTCGCCGCACCGTCGACGGCGGCGAGGTGCACCAGCAGGGCGGCCACGGCCAGGCGGGGCTCGATGCTCTGCGGCGTGTCGTCGGTCGGGGAGAAGAGACGGCTCAAGGCGTCGAACATGGGCGGATCCTCGTGTAGCCGCAGAGATAGTGGGAGTTGTCGGCGGCGTGAAGGGGCCGGTGGCGGCGTCACGAGGACTTGACCGGCAGAGCGGCGTTTCGGCCACATCCGGTGTGTCGGAGACGCCGGCTTGACTCCTTGGCAGAGTCTGATGTTCTGTATTTGTTCTTATATCCGCAGAACAGGGAGCCCTCCCCATGCAGGGCCGCAAGCAGCAACAGGTGGAGCGTCTCCGGGCCCGCATCGCGGCGCTCGAGGCACGTCCGGCGCTGGCCGAGACTGCGGCCCCGGCCCGGCCCTCCGGCGGGCTGCTGGCGACGGCGCCGGGGCTGCTGCACGAAATATTCTCGCCCGAGCCGCGCAATGGCGGTGCGGCGCTCGGCTTTGCCCTCGGGCAGGCGCGGGGGCTGCTGACGCCACAGCGTCCGGCGTTGCTGGTGATGCAACTGAGCCGCGAGGCGCGGGACATGGGGCTCCCCTATGGCGCCGGGCTCGTACATTTCGGCATCGACCCCGGGGCGGTGGTGCTGACGCGGGTGGAGACGGTGACCGAGCTGCTATGGGCGATCGAGGAGGCGACCTGTTGCCGCGCCGTGGCGGCGGTGGTGGCCGATATCTCGGGGTACCACAAGGCCATCGATTTCACCGTCAGCCGACGGCTGGGGCTCCGGGCAGCCAGCGCCGGTACCTCGGTTTTCCTGCTGCGCTACGGCGATGGGCGGGAGGCGAGCGCCGCCAAGCTGCGCTGGCGGGTGACGCCGGCGCCGAGCGGCGAGGTCAAACTCGATGCCCGGGCGCCGGGCGGGCCGCGCTGGCGCGTGGTGCTGGAGAAGGGACGACTCGGCCCCGGGGCCGACGGCCGGGAACATCTGGTGGACTGGACAGGACATGACTTCGTTTTGGTCGACGGGCGCGGCAGCGGAAATGGCGCCGGTGCCGCCGGGGAAGCGCCGCTATCTGGTGCTGAACCTGCCGCGCTGGGCCACCGACTGTCTGAGACGGGCTGAGCCGGAAACCGGCGAGGCACCGCGGCCGCTGGCTCTCTGGGAGCGGCAGCGCGGGGCTATGCGACTGGTGGCGGTGGACGCCCTGGCGGCGCGGGCCGGGCTGCATCCGGAGCAGAGCCTTGCCGATGCGCGGGCGCTCTGCCCGCAGCTCGCGGTGCACGAGATCGACCGGCCGCGGCTCGCGGCGGGGTTCGCCGAATTCGCCGACTGGCATTCCAATGCCAGCCCCATCGTTTCCGTGCTGACCGACATGGCCGCCTATGGCGACCTCTGCCTCGACATCACGGGTGTCGATCACCTGTTCGGCGGCGAGACGCGGATGCTCGAGACCCTGACCGACCGGCTCCAGCGGTCCGGCTTCACCGTGGCCGGAGCCATCGCGCCGACGGTCGGAGCCGCCTGGGCGCTGGCCCGCTTCGTTCCCGGCCAGATCGTCGAGGATGATCCCGGAGCCGCACTGGCGGGGCTGCCGGTGGCGGCGCTGCGGCTCGAGGACCGGCAGCTTGCGGGGCTGCAGCAGATGGGGCTGAAGCAGGTCGGCCAGCTCTATGGCCGCGATCGCAAGGCCCTGCAGGCGCGGTTCGGGGCATCGCTGATCACCCGGATCGACCAGGCGCTGGGACGCCTGGAGGAGCGGCCGGTGCCGCGGCTGCCGGCGGCGGAACGCCACGTCGAGCGGCGCTTTGCCGAACCGATCGGGCTGCTCGACGACGTGCTGATGTGCGCCCGTGACCTCGCTATCCGGCTCGGCGTGCAGCTGGAGGCGGAGGGGATGGGCGCGCAGGGCTTCCACCTCTTCCTCTACCGGGTCGACCACAAGGTGATGACGCTCTCGGTCAATGCCGCCCGTGCCACCCGCGATCCCGAGCATGTCGCCCGGCTGTTCGCCAATCGGGTGGAGCGGCTGGCGGGGGAGTACGACGCCGGCTTCGGCATCGACATGATCCGGCTGGCGGCCAGCTCGGTGTCGGAGGTCGATCCGGCACAGGTCGGGGCCTTCGACACCGGTGACGGGGCGGCGGACCTCGACCGGCTCTACGACCGGATGAGCAACCGGCTGGGACCGCTGGCGGTGCTGCGCACCAAGTTCGTCAACAGCCACATTCCGGAGCGGGCGGCGAAGCTCGAGCCGGTGATCGCCCGCACCGCGGACGATCCGCAGGCGGTGCCGGATGCTCACCTGCCGCGGCCGCTGCGGCTGCTGCCCGCGCCGGAGGCGATCACCGTCACCGCCGAGGTGCCGGACGGGCCGCCGGCCGGCATGGTGTGGCGGCGGATCGGCTACCGCTTCCGCAAGGCCTCGGGTCCCGAGCGCATCGCGGTGGAGTGGTGGCGGCCGGGGGAGGGGGCCCTGACCCGGGACTATTTCATCGCCGAGGACGATGGCGGCCGGCGCTTCTGGATCTTCCGCGAGGGGCTTTATGGGGAGACGGCGCGGCCGGGCTGGTTCATGCACGGATTCTTCGCATGAGCGCGGTCGTCTCCCTGCCGCGCCGGCCAATAGCGGCGGCGCCTGCGGCCGCTCCGCCCCCCTATGCCGAACTGCTGGCGACCAGCAATTTTTCGTTCCTGCGCGGCGGCTCCGGCCCCGAGGAGCTGGTGGCGACGGCACTTGCTCTCGGACACACCGGCCTCGGCATCTGCGACCGCAACTCCTTTGCCGGCGTGGTGCGGGGTCACACGGCGCTCCGCGACCTCCGGGAGGAGGCGGAGTTCGCCGAACGGGCGGCGGCCTTCCGCTATCTGGTGGGCGTGCGGCTCTCCTTTGCCGACGGCACCCCCGACATCATCGCCTATCCCACTGACCGCGACGCCTATGGCCGGCTCTGCGCCCTGCTGACGGCGGGCAACCTCAGGGCGAAGAAGGGCGACTGTACGCTTACTTTCGAGGACCTGCCGGGGCATGCGGAGGGGCAGCTGTTCATCCTCAAGGCCGACGAAGACGACTGGGAGAGGAGCGAAGCCACCCTTCGCCAGCTCAAGGCCATAGCCCCCGGCCGCACCTGGCTCGCCGCCCATTGTAGCTACAGGGGACGCGACCGCGAGCGGCTGCAGCGGCTGGCCGAGCTCGCGCGGCGGTGCGGAGTACCGCTGCTCGCCACCAACGACGTGCTCTACCACGCCGCGGAACGGCGGATGCTGCAGGACGTGGTGACCTGCATCCGCGAGCATCTCACCATCTTCGAGGCTGGGCGGCGGCTCGAGCAGCACGCCGAGCGGCACCTGAAGCCGGCAGCCGAGATGGTGCGGCTGTTCCGCGAGCATCCGGAGGCCTTGGCCGCCACGCAGGAGCTGGCGGACCGCATCGGCTTCAGCCTCGACCAGCTCGCCTATTCCTATCCCGAGGAGACCATCGGCACCGGCGAGACGGCGCGGGAGACGCTGCGGCGGCTCACCTGGGCGGGGGCTCGCAAGCGCTACCCCGAAGGCGTCCCTTATATGGTGAAGCGGGGCGTGTTGCGGGAATTGCGACTGATCGAGGAGAAGCAGTACGCCCCCTATTTCCTTACCGTCCACGACCTCGTGCAGTTCGCCCGCTACGAGCGTGGCATCCTCTGCCAGGGCCGCGGCTCGGCCGCCAACTCCATGGTCTGCTACTGCCTCGAGATCACCGAGGTGGAGCCGGTCACCGGAAACCTGGTCTTCGGCCGCTTCCTTTCCACCGAGCGCGACGAGCCGCCCGACATCGACGTCGATTTCGAGCACGAGCGGCGCGAGGAGGTGATGCAGTATCTCTACCGCAAATACGGGAGGCTGCGGGCCGGGCTCACCGCCACCGTCGTCACCTACCGGGCCAAGGGGGCAATGCGCGAGGTGGCCAAGGTGTTCGGTCTCTCGAGCGACACCGTCGACGCCATGAACGAGTTGAGCTGGGGCTGGTACTCAAAGAGCCTCGACCCGGAGCGGGTGCGGGAACTGGGGTTCGATCCGGAGGACCCGACGCTCAAGCTGGTGCTGGAGAACGCCAACGAACTCATGGGCTTCCCGCGACACCTCAGCCAGCATGTGGGCGGCTTCGTGCTCACCCGCGACCGCCTCGACCACTATGTGCCGATCTCCAATGCGGCGATGGAGGAGCGCACGGTGATCGAGTGGGACAAGAACGACATCGACGCGCTGAAGATCCTCAAGGTCGACGTGCTGGCGCTCGGCATGCTGAGCTGTATCCGCCGCGCCTTCGAGCTGGTGCGCGTGCATTACGGGGAGGAACTGACGCTCGACGGGCTGATGCGCCGGCAGGAGGACTGCGTCTACGCGATGACGCACCGCGCCGACACCGTCGGGGTGTTCCAGATCGAGAGCCGGGCGCAGATGTCGATGCTACCGCGGCTCAAGCCCCGGGAATTCTACGACCTCGTGATCGAGGTGGCGATCGTGCGGCCGGGACCGATCCAGGGCGGCATGGTGCACCCCTACCTCAAGCGTCGGCTGGGTGAGGAAAAGGTCGACTTCCCCTCCGGGGCGCTGCGGGCGGTGCTGGAACGGACGCTCGGCATCCCGCTGTTCCAGGAGCAGGCGATGCAGATCGCCGTGGTCGGCGCCGGCTTCCCGCCCGGCAAGGCCGATGCCCTGCGACGGGCCATGGCGACGTGGAAGCGCAACGGCCGGATCGCCGAGTTCGGCGAGGAATTCATCACCGGCATGGTCCGCAACGGCTATGGGCTCGACTTCGCCAAGAGCTGCTTCGCCCAGATCCAGGGCTTCGGCGAATACGGTTTCCCCGAGAGCCACGCCGCCTCCTTTGCGCTCCTCGTCTATGTCTCGTGCTGGCTCAAGTGCCACTATCCGGATGTCTTCGCCTGCGCCCTGCTCAACAGCCAGCCGATGGGCTTTTACGCACCGGCGCAGATCGTGCGCGACGCCATCGAGCACGGGGTGGAGGTGCGGGAGGTCGACATCAACCATTCCGACCTCTGGAACGTGCTGGAGGCGGGGACGCCGGCGCGGGAGCGGTTGTGGGAGCGGCATGCCGAGATGCGGGACGACATCCGCTCCGAAAGGGCGATCCGGCTCGGCTTCTCGCGGATCACCGGGCTGCGGGAGGAACATGCCAATTTGATCGTCGCCCGCCGCGGGGCGGGGTACGATTCGGTGCGCGACCTGTGGCTGCGGACCGGGCTCGGGCCGGCGGTGCTGGAGCGGCTGGCCGAGGCCGACGCCTTCGGCTCGCTCGGGCTCAGCCGCCGCGATGCGCTGTGGGTGGTGCGCGGGCTGATGGGCACCGACGGAGCGGAGACGCTGCCGCTGTTCGCCGCCGCCGGGCGGCCGGGATCGCGCGATGCCGAGGAGGCCGGGCTGCCGCCGATGCCGCCTGGAGAAGCGGTGGTGCACGACTACAAGACGCTGTCGCTGTCGCTGAAGGCGCATCCCGTGAGCTTCCTGCGCGATCTCCTCGACCAGCGGCGGACGCTGCGCTGCGAGGATCTTGCCCGAATGCGGCATGGCAGCCTGGTGGAAACGGCCGGGCTGGTGCTGGTGCGGCAGCGGCCGGGTACGGCCAGCGGCGTCATCTTCGCCACGCTCGAGGACGAGACCGGCATCGCCAACATCATCATCTGGAGCAAGGTGTTCGAGGCCAACCGGCGGGCGGTGCTGGGCTCGCGACTGCTGGCGGTCAAGGGTCAGCTGCAGCGCGAGGGGCTGGTCACCCATGTCGTTGCCCGTTCCTTCACCGACCTGACGCCGCAGCTGGTGGCGCTGGCCGACGGCCACGATTTCGGTGATGCCACGATCGCCCGCGCCGACGAGGGCAGGAAGGGGCCGGCGCCGAGCCGTGACGAGGTGCTGCTGCAGCGCCAGGAGCTGGCACGGCGGCAGGCGCGGGCCGCACTCCCGGCCGGCCGCAACTTCCACTGAGAAGGGGCTAGATCAGCAGGCGGTCGATGGCCGTTGCGAGATCCACATCTTTAGTGGTGAGACCGCCGGCGCTGTGGGTCGACAGCGTGATCGAGACGCGATTGTAGCTGTTGGTCCAGTCGGGATGGTGGTCGGCCTGCTGGGCGGCGAGCGCCACCCTGGTCATGAAGGCAAAAGCTTCGGAAAAATCCTTGAACTTGAAATCGCGGCTGATGGCGTCGGTGGCAGGATCGTAGATCCAGGCCCCGAGGCCTCCGAGAGCAGTCTTGCGGGCAGCATCGTCGAGCTTGTCAGCCATATCGGTCTCCGGGGGTGGGGATTCGGCACCATGCCGGCGCAAAGCGACCGATCGATGGCGCGGCCGGTCCGCCACCGGAGGCTTCGCGGATGCCGCCGCGCTGTTCGTCATCCCCAGAAAAAGCGTGGCTGCCTCGCATGCCGTAGCCGCAATTAATTACCCATTGACCATTGGCCCTGAATTATGGGGCGCAGATCGACCCGGGCCCGGCGGCTTCAAGTCACCTTAACCGGACACGCGGCTTGATCCGGGTCCAACCGGAGACAGAATTTTTGTTTACGCCCGCCCGCAAGACCATGCCGGCCATCGACTATGTCTCCATCGTCAAGTCGCTCTACAAAGACCGGCGGGCGATGGTCATGGGCGCACTAACCTGCCTGCTCGGTACCGGCGTGACCGCCTTCAAGACAGAATCGCCGCTGCTGTGGGCGGTCACCTTCGGTTTCGTGCTGGTCGCGACCTATCGCTGGGTCGACATGACGCTGTTCAAGCGGGCCAATGTCGGTGCGACCGATGTCGAGGCGGCAGCGCGGTGGGAACTTCGCGCCACCTATGGCGCCGTCTTCTTCGCCTTCCTCTGCGGCGCCTGGTGCTTTATCAGCCTGGTGCTCGTCGACGATCCGGTGGCCGAACTTATCAGCCTGGTGGTCACGGTAGGCTGTCTGGTGGGGGTGGTTACCCGCAATTTCGGGCTCGACCGCCTGCTGACGGTGCAGTTGATCATCGCGCTGGCCTTCATCGCCTCGGGCCTGATCCTCGGCGGCGGCGCCTACCACTGGTTCCTCGCCGTGGTGATGCTGGTCATCCTCGTCTCCTATCGTTTTCTCGCCGCCGACGTGCGCGAGGTGCTCCTCAACGCCGTGCACAGTCGCGTCGAGGCAAGCCGCCTCGCCGGGGAGCTCGACGCGGCGCTTGAAACAATGCAGCACGGGCTCTGCATGCTCGACGGTTCGGGCTTGATTGCAGTCGCCAACGACCGCGCAAAGGAAGAGTTCACGGCCTATGCCGGCGGCGAGTGGTCGGGGCGGCCGTTCGCCGCGCTGATTTCGGCGGCGTCCGCCCGCGGCACCATTCCGCAGCAGACGGCAGCGCGCCTTCTCGAAATCGTCGCCATCGGCGAAGGGGGCAAGGTCGTGCTGAAGCTCGCCAACGGTCGGAACAGCGAAGTCACCGTCAGTTCGCAGCAGGGTCGCACGGTGCTGCTGTTCGAAGATATCTCCGAGCGCGTGAAGGCCGAGGAGCGTATCCACTTCATGGCGCATTACGATGCGCTGACCGGCCTGCCGAACCGCGCGCATTTCACTGACCAGGTGGAGGCGGACCTCGCCCGGCGCCGCCAGCTCGCGGGCGGGGGACCGGCGATGCTGATGATCATCGACATCGACGATTTCAAGCACGTCAACGACACGCTGGGCCACCTGATCGGTGACCGGGTGCTCATTGAGGCTTCGGAACGACTGGCCGGGGCGCTGGCGCGGGACTGCCTGGTGGCGCGGCTCGGCGGCGACGAGTTCATCGTTTACCGGGGCAGCGGCGTCAGCGACGCCGGCGTGGCCGCCGCTACGGAGGCCGTGCTCGCTGCATTCAAAGCCCCGTTCAGCATCATGGGCGAGATGTTTGCCACCAATGTGAGCGTCGGCGTCGCCACTTCCGAAAGCGGTGACGAGGACCTCGACGCGCTGATGACCATGGCGGACCTGGCACTGTATAAGGCCAAGGCCAACGGCAAGTCCCAGGCGCAACTGTTCCGCAACGAGATGGACGTCGAGTTCCGCTACCGGCAGCGGTTGCGAGCCGACCTCCGGCAATGCGTCACCGACGGTGGCCTTACCCTGGTCTACCAGCCCATCGTCGACATCAAGTCGCGCCGGGTGGTCAGCTGCGAAGCTCTGGCGCGGTGGACCCATCCTGAATTCGGGCCGATCCCGCCATCGCTGTTCATCCCCATCGCCGAAGAATCCGGCCTGATCTCCGAGATCAGCCGTTGGGTGCTGGCCACGGCAACCGCCGAGTGCCGCAACTGGCCGGACGATGTCTCGGTGTCGGTGAATATCTCGGCTCGGGACTTCCGCAATGCCGACGTCCCCCAGATGGTCGCCGAGGCGCTGCAGCGGTCGGGGCTGCCGGCGCCGCAGCTCGAGCTCGAGGTGACGGAGACGGCGCTGATCGAGGAGCGCGAAGCGGCGACGAAGATCCTCTCGCAGCTCTCAAAGCAGGGTATCGGCATCGCGCTCGACGACTTCGGGACCGGCTATTCCTCGCTCAGCTACCTGCACGCGCTGCCATTCACCAAGCTCAAAATCGACCGCAGCTTCGTCATGGACATCGGCAGCAGCCAGCGCTCGCTGAAGCTGCTGCAGAACGTCGCGCAGCTGGGCAAGGACATCAACCTGCAGGTGACGGCCGAGGGCGTCGAGACCGAGGAGCAGCTGCAGCTGATTTCCCAGAGCACCAAGGTCGACCACATACAGGGCTTCCTGTTCGGAGTGCCGCTGAACGCCCGCGACATCGGCGAAGTGATCGCCAGAATGGGCAAGGGTCCAGTTCCTCTGGCGCCAATCCGCAAGCACGGTTAACGCGGTCAGCTCTTTGTAAACTCTGCAGTATTTGAACCGTTCTGCGCTTCCGGCGGGGGCGCGTGACGTTCGTCCGCTTTTTTTACGTTTTCGGTATGGTGAATGAACGGTTAAGATCGAAGCGGGACGTGGGGATGTCGTGTGATGAGTACAACTGCTCCGAACACCAGTGCAAACGTATCGCGGTTCGCGGGCACGTTGCTCGATCTGCTGGACCGGGTCGAGTATCGGCGGGTGCCCCCGGAGGATCAGTTCAATCCGGTGTACAAGCTCCGCTACGAGGCCTACCGGCGGGAAGACTTCGTCCCCATCAACAGCCAGGAGATCGTGCGGGACGAGTTCGACGAGTTGCCGAACGTGCGTTGCTACGGCGTCTATATCGATGGGGAGCTGGTCAGCTCGGTGCGCTTCCACCAGCTGACGTCGGATTTCCGCACCTCTCCCAGTCATTCGGTGTTCGGCGACATCATCGACCCGATCCTCGATGAGGGGCATACCGTGCTCGATCCCGGTCGCTTCACCGCCGATTATGAGGCCAGCCTCGCCTATCCGGCGCTGCCCTATCTGACGCTCAGGATCCCGACGATCGCGGTGCTCTATTACTCGGCGAAGTATTGCCTGAACTCTGTGCGGCCGGAGCATGGTGCCTTCTACAAGCGGGTCTACCGGTCGGTGGCGCTGAGCGAGCCGCGCTACTATCATGGGCTCAGCTTTCCCATGGTGCTCTATGCCTGCGACCTGATCCCGATCTACGACGATCTGGTGCGTCGGTATCCGTTCTTTCGCTCGACCGAGGAGGAACGGGAGCGCATGTTCGGACCGATGGGCCGCAGCGGCCTCGACGCGATCCGACCGTCGGCCCGGCAGGCGCAGGAATTCGCCGAACGGCACCACGAGACCGTCTAGGGCCGGCATCGAGGAGCAGGTGCCGCCAAAATGCCGCAGCGTCGCCACTTTGCTCCCGCCCTCCTAGTCATCCCCGGCCGCCGATGTTAGACCTGCCTTAAACACCTTGCGTCAGGGTTAGCCGGCGCCTCCCACGGCGGCGTCAGCGCCGAGAGTGTGTGCGGGCTTTCGCCCTATATGATCTATATTGGAGTGGACTATGCCCTCAGCTGAAAGCGTCGCCCGCGGTTTTCGCAAGACCGCGTCGGGTGCCCTGGCGGCGTTGCTGATACTGCCTGGCCTCAGTGCCCCGGCGATCGCGAATAGCCTGCTGTTGACCCCGGAACCGATGGACGAAGCGTTCTTCGGCTTTGCCGGACGCATGATGGCCGAGGTCTACAACCCGTTCGGCGGTTGGGAAGGCAATTACTATCTCGGCGGCGGTTATCAGCGGTTGTGGGGTGACCCCAATGGCTTTCGCTACGGCGGCGAAATCGGGGTAACCGGGCGCTTCGGCCCAGAGAGTTCGCTGGAGGGCTGGGCCGGCGTCGTCGGCCGCTACGACTGGAACCTCGGCCCGATTCGCGCCGGCCTTTCGATGACCTTTGGCCTGAGTGCCGTCACCAACACGCTGGTTGGCCGCGAGCGCGAATCAGAAGAATTCCATGACGGCAACGCAGCGCTGCTGTTCTACCTGGCGCCCGAACTCAACTTGTCGCTGGCCGAGCACCCGGAGACGGAGCTGTTCCTGCGGCTGCACCACCGGTCCGGCGCTTGGGAGACCCTCGGCAAGATGGCGGCCGGCGCCGATGCCGGTGTGATCGGTCTGCGCTGGCACTTCTAGCGGCGGCGTCCGGCGCTAGCTGTTGCGGGTGCGCCGGCGGCTGCCACGGGAGCCAGTCTTGCGGCCGGGCATTTCGACGCCGAGCGCTTCAGCCACGGCCAGTTCCAGAAGGTTGTCCAGTTCGCGCGTTGACATGATCGTTCGCCTCTTCTTGCTGCGGACATCTTGTCCGCTCGAATTGGCAAACGCCGAAAGGAGCAGGTTGTTGCGTGGCCGTGATCAGCTTTCGGTGAAGCGCCCGCTCAGGCGTCGCGCTCGGCCTCGATGCCCCGTGCCAGCACCAGCAGTTCCTCCTCGGTGAGCGGCGAGCGCCGGTCCTTGGCCTCGCCGACTCGCCGCGCTAGCTCCTGGAAGGGCAGCGGGTGGCCGGCAAAGGAGGTGCTATTGGCCAGCCGCAGCAACCGTACCGGAAAGGCGACCGCTTCCAGATTGGCCGCGGAAAGGTCCTTGCCCTCCACTGCCGTCTGCTCCGCCCGCTCGAGGGCGGCGTCGACCTCGCCGCTGCTGACCAGACCCTTGTCCTTGAGCAGCTCGACGAGCGACGCAAAGGCCATGCAAAGCCCTTCAAGCTGAAGATTGGCCGTATTCATGATTTGCCTCCTGCACATCGCGCGACAGGAACGCCGCCTGCGGGGATACGATGCTGCCCCAGTCTAGGCCGGCTGGCCCGCCATGCAAGGGGGCAGCCGGCCTTCGGAGGTGGCGTCTGGTCGCAGCGGGTGCCGTGCCGACAGCAAGAGACGGCGCCGCAGGCTGCACGCGCAGGTTCACCGGAGTCATTCGCCGCTTGCGCAACCTGTGACGGGTCGTGGCGTTGAAGAAGGGCGGACGCGCCCGAGCAATTGCGCGCGGGAAAGTCCGTCAGGAACAGCACATGCGCGGAGACCACCCAGCCGACGAAGACATCGTTTCGCAGACGGAGATCGTACGCAACGCTCTCCCCTCCTGGATCATCAGCGCGGTGGGACTGGTTGAACTTGCGGAAAACGCCGATCGCGCTGCATCTCACATACACCCAGACACCATTGAGCGTTCGCGGAAGCTCATCGTCGAGGTCGCCGAGTGGCAGCAGAAGCTGAGCGATTGGCAGAGCCTCGACCTTGGCCCCAGGCTGCGCGCAGAGCTCCGCATCCTCAAGGCGACGCTCGACGCAGCCATGGACGAGGCGAACTCGGCGGCGAGAGAGCTGCGGCTCTTCGATTGACTGGCGGGACGACGGCCTGGGATACCTTTTCCGATTGTTGGACACTGCGGATCATCCACATTCCGGCCTTACGGGCCACAAGGTCCTGCGGTACGCTGCTCCGCATCACGACGTCGAAGCAACAACCCGCTGATAGGAAGCCTCCTCATGAAACGCATCAATTCGGTGGCGGCCGCCGCGCTGCTCGTTGCGCTTGGCAGTTCGCCCGCGATGGCCGTCTGCAACATTTCCGATGCCCAGCTCGAGGAAGCGATCCTTGAAAAGCCTGAGCTTCGGGATCCTCAGAACCGCTACCTCGTCCTCGACCTGCGCACCCTGCGGGACGCTGCCTATCTCCTTTGGAATTATGGGCTTGAGGAGGATTGCGAACGCCTGCTCGGCAACATTCGCGAGCTCATCGCATCCCCGGCCATGGGCAGGCTCGGCACGAACGACGAGGACGCTGCCGATCAGCAGTTGGCCGCAGGCGAGCCCCAGTGGCACCGGCTTGGCCAGATCGAAGGAACCCGTGGCGCTTCAGGTGAGGGTGCGTTGATCAGCATCAACGACCTCGACCCTGGCCTTCTCGTCGATGAGATCGTCGGCGCCGAAGTTAGAACGTCCGACGACATGATCGTAGGCGAGGTTCGAAACGTTGTCATCGGGACCAAGGACCGCTGGGACTACGTCATCGTGGCCGCTGGCGGATTTTTCGTTCCAGGCAGGGACAGCATCGTAGTGCCGCTGCGTTATCTGGCCATTGATCGGGAGCGGCAAAGCTTTTTCCTGCGCATCTCCAACGCCCAGTTGCAAGATGTGCCCCTGATGCCCGATCAGGATTACCTCTGGCTGACCGACGAGGATTGGCGCGCCACGAACGATGCGATCTTCCGGAGCCTGCTCTCCGATCAGGGCGATCAATCCGACCCAGTGCCGGCAGCTGCCGACGCCGAATAAGTGGTTGGGCAGGCTCGGCTTGCTAGACCCGCTTGGTGGACAGCACGTCGAAGGTTCTGCCGATGGTGCCCACGGCGCGGTCGTAGTCGGCGAGGGCCAGCGCCGCGATCAGCGCGTCGATGATGGCGAGCTGGGCAATGCGGCTGGTCATTGCCTCAGTGCGGAACTGTGTCTCGCGCGCCAATGTGTTTAGGACGATGTCGGCATGCGCCAGCAGTGGCGAACGGCCGAAATTGGTGACGACGATCGTCGTCGCCCCGGCCTCCTTGGCGAGCTTGGTTGCCGCCAGCGTCTCGCTGGTCGAGCCGGAATGCGAGATGGTGATGACGGCGACATCAGGCGTGCAAAGCGACGCGGTAATCGCCTGCACGTGGCTGTCCACCGAGGCTCGTGAGTTGATGCCGATGCGCAGCAGGCGGTAGTGCGCGTCCTCGGCGATGGTCGCCGCACTGCCGATGCCGAAGAGCTCGACCCGCGAGGCCTTGCGGATGACCGACACCGCACGCGCCAGGGCGTCGAGATCGAGTGCCTTCTGCGTGTCGACCAGAGCCTGCATGTCGGAACGGAAGATCTTTTCTACCACCGTGGCGATGGAGTCGTCGGGTTCCAGGTCCTCGTGGATGAACTGCACCGGCTGCACGAGATCGCGAGCCAGCGCGATCTTGATCTGCTGAAAGCCGCGGGCGCCGAGCTGCTGGCAGAGCCCGATGACGCTCCCCTCGCTCGAACCGGAGCGCTCGGCAACTTCGGTGACCGACAGGTGGACGACATCGGCCGCATTGGCCACGATGAAGTCGGCGATACGGCCGGCAGTCGGCGGCAGTTCCTTGCGGATCGCGGCGATGCGATCGAGGACGCCGGAGAACTGGGCGCTCTCGGGCCGGTCATTGGTCATGCGCGCTCCAGCTGCGCGCCAAGCAGCGCGGCGGCGTCAAGCTTGCCGGGCACCACCTGCCAGAAGGCGAGGCCGATGGCGGTGGCGCCGGCGCCATCGGTGAGAGGGTTGTCGCCGATCATCACGCCATCGGCCGGATCGATGCCGAGGCGCTGGCAGCCGAGGCGGAATATCGCCGGCTGCGGCTTGCCGATTACCACGTGATCGACGGGTCCGGTGCAGGCGAGGAGCGCGGCGGCCAGGGCGCCGGCTTCGGGCACGGGCTGCCCATTGGCGCCGGGATGACTGGTGTCGGGGCAGGCGACGTAGAGCATCGCCCCGCGCGTTACGGCTTCGGCGGCCGCTGCGAGCTTGGCGTAGGAGAAGCGCCGGTCGCGCGCCACCAGCACAACATCGCTCCGGGGGGCATCGACATCGAGGCCGAGGCGCCGGGCGTAGGTGCGGAGCGGCGTGCTGCCGAGCACCATGACGCGGGCGCGGGGGTGCAACCTTGCGATTTCATCGAGGGCCGAGGTGCCGGCGAGGATCACCTGGCTCGCCGCCAGCGGGATGCCGAGATCGGAGAAGCGGGTGACGAGCTGTTGCGGCGTGTGCTCGGAGTCGTTGGAGACGATGCAGAACCGCCCTTCTAGCCGAACCAGCAGCTCGCGGGCGCCCGCCAGCAGGTGGCGGCCGCTCATCAGCGTTCCATCGAGATCGATCAGATAGCCACACACCGCGTGTGCATTCGACATCACCTGCAGAACCCCCTCAAATCAATGCCATATCCTCGAGTGAGCTTCTCTCAATGTCAAGCGCTCGTCAAATTGAGCAACTTTCATGAGACTGTCATCAAGGCGGGCTATCGATTTGGTGCATTCCAACCGGGCATGGACCGGGAAGCAGGAGCGGGCGCCATGAAAATCGCGATCATCACTGACATCCATCACGGGCCGGAGTCGCACACCAAGGCCCCCGGCTGGGATGCCCTCGCAGTGATGCGCGATTTCATCTGGCACGCCGGCGAACAGCATGCCGACCTGATGCTCGACCTGGGCGACCGCATCTCCGACACGAGCCGGAAGATGGACCGGCAGGTGACTGCGGAAGTGGCCGAAGTTTTCGAAAGCTTCCATGGCCCGCGCTATCACCTGCTCGGTAATCACGACGTCAGCAACCTCACCGTCGAGGACAGCGAAGAGATCCTCGGACAGTCGATGCAGAGCCGGGTGGTCGATCTCGGCGAACTGCGGCTGATCCTTTGGCAGCCCGGAGTCAGGATCACCAGGGGCACCGGTTTTCCGCTCGCTGCCGCCGGCCTGCCCTGGCTGGTCGACGCGCTCGAGGCCGACGACCGGCCGGCCATCGTCGCCACCCACGTGCCGCTCTCGGGACACGCGCAGACCGGCAACTACTATTTCGAGGCCAACCCGCAATATTCGACCTACCTCGACCACGCCGCAGTACGGACGGCGGTGGAAGCGACCGGCAAGGTGGCGATGTGGCTCTCGGGCCATGTGCACTGGAACACGGTGACCAACATCCGTGGCATCCAGCACATCACCGTGCAGTCGGTCAGCGAGCGCTTCACCACCTATCCGGTGGGCGCCGCCGCCTATGCCATGCTCGAGATCAAGGACGACCAAGCGACCCTCGACGTTCGCGGCAACGATCCGTTCCATGTGCGCCTGCCGTTCCGCAAATCCGGCGACCGCCCCTGGATGGAAGTGCTCGGGCCCTTCTCAGAGCGCGCTGCGCAGCGCGAACTGGAACGCGAAAGTGCTTGAGTTTCTCGCCCGTCGGACGCTCGGCGCCGTTGCCACCCTGATGGTGGTGATCGCCGCCGTGTTCTTCGCGACCCGGCTCTCGGGAAATGCGATGGACTATCTGCTGCCGCCGGGCATCGATATTGCGACCAAGCAGGCGATGGTCGAGCGCTTTGGCCTCGAGCAGCCGATCTGGGTGCAGTTCTTCCGCTTCGTGCAGGGCATCTTCTCCGGCGAATGGGGCATCGGCCTCTATGAGCGCCGCTCGGTCGTGGAGATCTATGCCGAGAGAATTCCCAACACCCTGCAGCTCTTCGCCTACGCTCTCGGACTGGCGGTGGTTCTCGGCCTGCCGCTGGGTGTGGTGGCCGCACTGCAGCGCAAGAGCGCCTTAGGGTCGGCGATCATGGCCGTGGCCTTTATCGGCTACGCGACGCCGAACTTCGTTCTCGCCATCGTCATGATCCTGGTGTTCTCGTTCAACCTGCACTGGCTCCCCAGTTCGGGCGATGCGACGCCGCTGCATTTCCTGATGCCGGCGATCGTTCTGGCAGCACCCATGCTGGCCGAGATCATTCGCTTTGCCCGCAACTCGTTGCTCGATGTGATGGGGCAGGACTATCTGCGCACCTCACGTGCCAAGGGCCTGCCGGAGCGGCTGGTGATCGGCAAGCATGCGCTGCGCAACGCCGCCATTCCCGTGGTGACCGTCATCGGCCTGCAGGTGGCGGGGATGGTCGCACGCTGTGTCCTCGTCGAGGCGGTGTTCGCGACCAAGGGCGTCGGCGACCTCATCGTCTTCGCCACCATCGGGCGCGACTATCCGGTGCTGCAGTTTGGCGTGATTCTCATCGCCGGCCTCGTCGTCGTCACCTCCCTTGTCGTCGACGTGCTGTATTCGGCCATCGACCCCCGCGTGAAGGTCACTGCATCATGACGGACTTGATTGCACCGACTCCCGCCATATCCAACGGTACAAGAGCGGCTGCCCGCCGTCCGCGCCCGACCGGACTGGCCCGCCTGGGGAGCAAGGCCGGACCGGCCACGCGACTTTATCTTCTCTTGCTGGCGCTGATCCTCGTCGTCGCCATTCTCGCACCGGTACTGGCGCCCTACGATCCCAATGCGCAGACCCTGCTGGCGCGGCTGAAGCCGCCGCTGGGCATGGACGGGGCCAACCCCGCGCACATCCTCGGCACCGACCAGCTCGGCCGCGACATCTATTCGCGCACCCTGCATGGCTTGCAGTTGACCATGGTCATCGCTTTCGTCGGCAGCTTCATCAGCCTGCTGATCGGAGTCGCCACCGGCGTCATCGCCGGGTACGCCCGAGGGACCCTCGGGGCGGCCATCATGGCTGTCGTCGATATCCAGATCGCGGTGCCCTTCACGCTGATCGCGCTGCTCGTCATCGCCGTCTTCGGCAACTCGCTGCCGGTGCTGATCGCAGTGATCGGCGTTGCTGGCTGGGAGAGCTATGCCCGCGTCGTGCGCGCCCAGGTGCTTTCGGTGTCGCGCATGCCCTTCGTCGAGGCCGCGATCGCCGCCGGTGCTTCCGACTGGCGCATCCTCTTCAAGCACGTGCTGCCCAATGTCGCCTCGCCCATCATCGTGGTGTGGACCATGACATTCTCGGCGGTCATTCTGCTCGAATCCTCCCTGTCCTTCCTCGGGCTCGGAGTCCAGCCGCCCACCGCCACGCTCGGTTCGATGGTCGGCATGGGCCGTGACTACCTGGCCTCGCATGCCTGGATCGCGGTGGTGCCCTCGCTCGTCATCATGTCCGTGTCGCTGCTGGTGCTGCTGATCGGAGACTGGCTGCGCGATGCCCTCGACGTGAAGCTGAAGTAGTCGCCGGCGCGGGTCAGCCGCGTCCGATCGGTTCAACCAGTCCAACCCATTCCACCGGCGGGGTCCTTCCCGCAGGACGGGATAGTACTGCCCTCAACCCAGGAAGGCTCAGATGCACAAGAAACTCCTCCTCTCGCTGGCCGCGGCCATGCTCGCTTCGACAGCGGCTGTCGGCGCCGAAATCGTCGTCGCGACCGCCAACATGTCGGCCTATATCGATCCCGGCAAGGACCACTCCAACGTGGGTTCGCAGAACTACGTGAACGCCTTCGATCCGCTGATCGCAAAGGACTACACCAAGCCGGGCGCCGAGTTCTCGCCGGCCATCGCCAGTTCCTGGACGCAGGTCTCGCCGACCGTGTTCGAGGTCAAGATCCGGGACGACGTGCAGTTCCATGACGGCTCGCTCGTCACCGCCGAAGACGTGGTCTTCACCTTTCAGCGCATCATCGACGCGGTGACGCCGGAATATGGCTCGATCAAGCGCCAGTTCTTCAACAATTTCGAAAAAGTCGAGGCCGTCGATGCCACGACCGTGCGCTTCACCACGCTCAAGCCCGAGCCGCTGTTCGAGACGCTGCTCAATGCCCAGCAGGGCTACATCGTCTCCAAGGCCTATGTCAGCGGCCTGACCGGCGACCCGGCCGTGGCCGAAATTTCGGACTACGAAGCCTTCGGCCTCAAGCCGATGGGCACCGGCCCCTACGAGATCACCGCCTTCCAGCCGGGCGAGCATATCGTTTATGAGCGCTTCGACGCCTATTTCGGCGACAAGGCGCCGCTCGACGGCTTCGAGCTGCGTCGGATCCCTGAACTCTCGACCCGCCTCACCGCGCTCGCGAACGGCGAAGTCGACCTGATCACCAACGTGCCGCCGGACCAGCTGGCGACCATCGAGGCCAACCCCTCGCTCAAGGTCGAAGGCGCGGTGACGCCCCTCTTCCACATCATCTTCTTCAACACCCAGAACCCGAAGATGGCCAACCCCAAGCTGCGGCAGGCGCTCAGCATGGCGGTCGACCGCAACCTGCTAAACGACGCGCTGTGGTTGGGCAAGGCCGTGGTGCCGCCGAACCACACCTACCCGCAGTATGGCGAGCTCTACATGCCCGAGCTCGAGATCTTCGAATACAACCCCGAGAAGGCCAAGGCGCTGCTCGCCGAGGCCGGCTATGACGGCTCGCCCATCCGCTTCGACACCGACCCGGTCTATTACACCAACGGCCTGCTCGCCGCGCAGGCGATCAAGGAAATGTGGGCCGCTGTCGGCGTGCCGATGAACCTCAACGTCGATCCCAAGTGGACCGGCGACGATCCCGACATGGAAGCCCGCAACTGGTCCAACCCGATGTACTTCGCAGACCCGGCTGGTTCCTTCGGCACGATGTGGTCGCCGACCGGCGCCCGCGTCACCGGCGGCACCTGGAAGCCGAGCGAAGCCTATACCGAGATGTGGGAACGCTTCCGCTACTCGACCGACGTCGACGTCCGCAAGGCGGCCTATGCCGAGGTCATGGCCTATGTGAAGGAAGAGGCGCCGTTCCTCGTCCTCTACCAGCCCTACGAGTCCTATGGCCTCAGGAAGGGCGTGAACTGGGCCCCGCTAGCCGGTCACATCCCCTACGTCCTCGACTTCCGCGCCGGCTCGATCAGCGTCGAATAATTACCCCCCGGGACCGGCGGTATCCGCCGGTCCCCCTCCTTCCGGAGACAACGACATGACCGAGAACCTGCTCAGCGTAGAGGACCTGCGGGTCACCTTCGACCATGGCAAGATCGTCGCCGTGGACGGGCTCAGCTTTACCGTCGGCGCCGGCGAGTGCCTGGCCATTGTCGGCGAGTCGGGGTCGGGCAAGTCCGTGACCGCCATGTCGATCCTCGGCCTCACCAGCTTCAACGGCGGGCGCACCGAAACCGGCAGCATCCGGTTCATCCGGCGCGACGGCAAAACCGTCGACCTCGCCGGCGCCTCCGAGAGAACGCTCCGCGCCATTCGCGGCGACGAGATCGCCATGATCTTCCAGGAACCGATGACTTCGCTCAACCCGGTTTTCACCGTTGGCGAGCAGATTGCCGAAGTGATCCGCACCCACAAGGATGTCAGCAACGCACAGGCGGCCAGCGCCGCGGTCGAGCTGATCCGGCGCGTGCACATCCCCGAGCCCGAGCGGCGCTTCGGCCAGTACCCGCACGAACTGTCGGGCGGCATGCGGCAACGCGTGGTGATCGCCATGGCGCTCGCCTGCGCGCCGCGGCTGCTGATTGCCGACGAGCCGACCACGGCGCTCGATGTCACCATCCAGGCGCAGATCCTGCATCTGGTCCGTACCTTGTCGAAGGAAAGCGGCATGGCGGTGCTGTTCATTACCCACGACATGGGCGTAGTTGCCGAGATGGCCGACCGCGTCGTGGTCATGCGCCACGGCAAGAAGGTGGAGGAGGCCACTGCACGAACTTTGTTCGCGGCCCCTATGGACTCCTACACGCAGCTGCTGCTGGCCTCCGTTCCCAGGCTCGGCTCGATGCGCGGGTCTGCCGAACCGCGGAAGTTCGGTTTCGACAACCCGGTGCAACCGACCCGACCGCGGGTACAGACGCCGTTACTGGAGGTCACAAACCTCGTCACCCGCTTTCCCGTCCGCAGGGGATTGTTGCAGCACCATGTCGCCAATGTGCATGCCGTCGATGATGTCTCGTTCGCCATCGGCGGCGGCGAGACACTGGCGCTGGTCGGCGAGTCGGGGTGCGGCAAGTCGACCACCGGACGGTCGATCCTGCGGCTGGTGCAGGCGACGTCCGGGTCAGTCACACTGGGGGGGCAGGACCTGCTCGGGTTGCCGCCGCAGGCGCTGAGGCAGCGGCGGCGCGACATGCAGATCATCTTCCAGGACCCGTATGCGGCGCTCGATCCACGCCTGACCGCCATGGAGCAAGTGGCCGAGCCGCTGGTCATCCACGGCGTCGAGCATGGCAGCGCCCTCACCGATCGTGTCGCCGGCCTCTTCCGGAGAGTGGGGTTGTCCGAAGACCAGTTCGACCGCTACCCGCACGAGTTCTCCGGCGGCCAGCGCCAGCGTCTGTGCATCGCGCGGGCGCTGTCACTGTCGCCGAAACTGATCGTCGCCGACGAGCCGGTCTCCGCTCTCGATGTCTCCATCCAGGCGCAGGTGGTCAACCTGCTGATCGAGCTCCAGGAAGAGCTCGGGCTGTCGTACCTCTTCATCTCGCATGACATGGCCGTCGTCGAACGCATGAGCCATCGGGTCGCGGTGATGCACATGGGCAGGATCGTCGAGATCGGGCCGCGTGGCGCCGTGTTCGAGGAGCCCCGGCATGCCTATACCAGGACGCTGCTCGCCGCGGTCCCCAAGCCCGATCCGGCGGCGCCGCGTCGCGCCGCGCCGGAGGTCGGCCTGCTGCCCTCGCCGATCTATCCGGTCGGCCACGTGCCCGCTCCGCTCAACTACGTCGAGGTCGACCCCGGTCACTTCGTTCTCGCGGCCTGAACCATCCGAGGCTTCCATGTTCGAGACCTTTTCGGCCCCCGGCCGCTTCTACAAGGGCAACCTCCACACCCATTCCAAGCGGTCCGACGGTCGACTGGAGCCGGAAGAGGTCTGCCGCCAGTACCGGGAGCGCGGCTACGATTTCCTGTGCCTCTCGGACCACTTCCTCGAGCGATACGGTTTCCCGGTGGTCGATACGCGTCCATTTCGGACCGACGACTTCACCACGCTCATCGGCGCCGAGCTGCACGCTCCCGCGACTCATCTGGGCGACCTCTGGCATATCCTCGCTGTCGGTCTGCCGCTCGATTTCGAGAAGACGGGAGCGGACGAGGATGGCCCGGCGCTGGCGGGACGCGCCGCGGCCGCGGGAGCCTTCGTCGGCATCGCCCATCCGCAATGGTACGGCCTCAACGCAAGCGATGGTCACGCGCTGGATGCGGCGCATGCCGTGGAAATCTACAACCACACCTGCGAAATGCTCTCCGCCCGGCCGGACGGCGTGGCGCTGCTCGATCAGCTGCTGACCGAGGGCCGCAAGGTCACCGGCTTTGCCGCGGACGATGCGCATTTCCACGCCAGCGACGCCTTCGGCGGCTGGGTACGCGTGAAAGCGGAGTCGCTCGATCCTGAGGCGCTGCTGCAGGCGCTCAAGGCCGGTCGCTACTACGCCACCCAGGGGCCAGAGTTCCTGTCCCTGGAGCGGGACGGCGACGTCGTGAAGGTCGCAACCTCGCCCGCCCGCAGCATCGTCCTCGTGGGCCCCGGCGCAAGAGCTCTGCAGGTCCACGGTCAAGGCATCGTTGTGGCCGAGTTCAACCTCAGTTCCCTTCTAGCCCCCTGGTGCCGGCTCGTGGTCACCGCTGAGGACGGAAGGCGGGCTTGGACGCAGCCGGAGCACTTGGTGACCGACCGAGCTGGAGCGCCTGCTGCCCCTGCCAGCAGGTGAGGTGGCCTAGCAAGGCGTAACGCGGCCCGTGTTGCTGGCAGATGGTGTCACAAAGGTCCGAGGCGGGCAGGCCACGTCCTATCCGTACCTGCCATCCGCCATTCCCCTTCCTAAGCGTTCCCTGTAGCCGGTCTGGACCAGACGCGCAGGGGGACTGAACAGGATCTGGTAAAGTGCCTGGAAAGCTGGTGCCGCTTGCAGGACTCGAACCTGCGACCCCATCATTACGAATGATGTGCTCTACCAACTGAGCTAAAGCGGCATGCCAGGGCGGCGCGGGGGCCGCTTTGGAGTGGCGGTCTTTTACTGGGGCGGGGCGGGCGGCGCAAGGGGCTCGTGCGGGCTCAGCTTCCGGGCAGGGTGAGGGTCGAACCGTCCTTTTCCGCGTCGCCCGCGGGTGGCGCCGCAGCGCCCGGTGGCAGCGCGGGGTTGCCGGCGATGCGGGCGGCGACGGCGCTGGTCGGGACCCGCCACTCGAAGGCGTCGAGGCGGCCGCTGACGGGGGAGACCGGCTCCCACTCCTCGGCGGTGATGCCGTCGGCGGTCCAGACCGGGTCGCGCGGTGCCCGTACGGCGCGGTTTAGCCATTCGCGGGCCTTGCCGTGGTCGCCGCTCTCGCCCTCCTCGATCTCGGCCATCATCAGACAGATCGCCTGTGAGGGGTTGGTGGCGGCGAAGCCGGCAAGGGCGCTGCGCGCGGTGCTCCAGTCATAGGCGTCGATGGCCGCGCGGGCGAGCACGACGGCGCCGTTCTTGTTGGAGGGCGGGGTGTCGACCAGCTCCCGGATCCGCTTCAGCCGGTCGAGCGCCGAGGCGCCGGGCACCGCGTTGGCGAAGAGGGTGGCGACGTCGGGGTGGGAGGTGGCGCGCCACACCCGGCGCAGCAGGCTCATGGCCTTCCGGGTCTCGCCGCGGTTGATATAGACACGGGCCGCGATCAGTGCCGCTGGCACGAATTCGGGCTGCAGCTTGAGCGCCGCCAGCGCGTGGTCGAGCGCGGCGGGCGGCTCGGTGGGCTCGGCGATGGCGGCGCGCGCCGTCTCGATCACCGCCTGGCGCCGGCGCTTGCGCATCTTCTCATCGCGGGTCACCGCCGGCTCGGCGGTGACCATGGCGAGTGCCTCCTCCCATTGCCCCTTGCGGGCGAGATCGTCGAAGACGGCGGCGCTGGCCCAGGGCGTATGGGGGGCGATGTCGATGGCCTTCTGGGCGAAGGTAAGGGCGGCATTGGCGCGGCCCTGAGCCCGGGCCTGGTCATAGAGCCCGGCCAGCGCTGCCAGCGCCGTCTTGCGGTTCGAGATCAGCGCCCGGTAGTGCTCGCGCGCCGCGTGCATGTCGCCGAGCGCCAGTTCGGAGCGGGCCTCCAGCAGCTGCGCCGCCGGGTTCTGCGGCAGGCTGTGTCGGGCCTCGCGGGCCAGCACCCGGGCGCGGGCGGCGTCGCCGCCCTGCAGGGCGATGAAGCCGTCGGAGAGCGCAGTGAAGCCGCGCTCGCGGCGGCGCTCATGAGCGCGGCGGGCGAGATGGTAGGGGGCCGCGAAGATGCGGCCGAGCAGTGTCCACAGTCCCAGCACGAGAATGACGAAGCCGATGAGCAGGAAGGCGGCGACGCCTAGGCGCGGCTGCATCCGCATGCCCATGAACTCGATGGTCAGGGTGCCGGGCAGGCTGATGAGCCAGGCAATGGCGATGGTCGCCAGCAGGCTGAGGACGATCCAGTAGGCGAGTCGGATCACTGCGGAGCCTCCAGCGGCGGCGGCGCCAGCGCCTGGGCACGGAGGCCCGTGATGAAGGTGTCGGCCTCGGCGTGCAGCAGGATTTCGTCGGCGAGGTCGCCGGCGGCCGCCCGCATCGGCGCCGGCAGTTCCGCCATCAGCCTGGCGGCGGCTACGAAGTCGCCGCGTTCCATCGCCGCCTCGAGCCGCGAGATCACAGCCTCCGGGCTGTCGCCCTCCATCTCCTCGGCCGGACGCAGCGCCAGCAGGGCCTTGGCCCATTCGAGGGCGCCTTCGGTCCAGTCGGCGGTGGGGGTGGCGGTACGGCCGGCGAGGATGGCCGGCAGGCGCTCGTGGAAGCGGCGGACCAGCAGGTCGGGTCGCGGCAGCCCGGTCTCGGATGCCGCGGCCACCGCCGGCGGCACAGTCAGGTCCGGGAGCAGCGCTGACAGGCTTTGCAGCTCCACGGCGTAGGGACGGCCGGTGTCGAAGGCGGTCTCGAGGCCGGAGACGATGAGCGGCAGCCGGGCGGCGGGGGTGACGTCGCCGCCACCGAGGCTCGAAGTCTGGGCGGCCAGGCTGCTGCCCAGATCGGAGAGCCGGCTGTCGATCGCGGCGATCTCGGCCTCGGTCGCCGCCAGCTGCTCTTCAATGCTGCCGATGCGGTCGCCGAGCCCTGCCAGCGTCTCCTCGATGCCGGCAAGGCTGTCGGCAAGGGCGGCAGCGTCCGAGGAGGAGGCCCCGGCGGCAGTGGCATCGAGGCGGCTCTCGAGGGTCTGCAGTTGGGCAGTGATGCCGCTCAGTTCCACGTCCACCGGCTCCGGCATCGTCTCCCGCAATTCTTCCAGCGAGCGGCGCAGCCCGGCTAACCCGCTGTCGAGCTGCTCGATGGTCGCATCGAGGCTGAGCTGGGTGTCGGCCGTACGCTCCTCGAGCGTCGCCAGGCGCTGCTGGAGCGCCGCATCGTTCTCCTCGAGCGCCGCCAGCTGCGGTGCCGGATCGGCGATGGGCGTGGTGCTGTTGGGGAGCGGCAGCCAGGCTGCCAGCAGATAGACGAGCAGGACCGCGAGCAGAGCGCCGGCGGCGGCGGCGATGGAAATGGCGCTCCAGGGCATGGCGAGGCGGGCCTGCGGGCGCGGCGGCGGCCCGGGCGGCGGCGACTTCGGTGCATCGGGCTTCGGCGCCGCACTCGGCGAGCCGGCGTCCGGCTTCGGCCCGGATTCGCCCCGCGGGGCCTTGCCTTCACTCGCGTCCGCCGTCCCGGCTTCCGGCGGCCGGGCCGAGGCGCCAAGGCTCTTTGCTGCTGCCGCCGGCTCGCTTCCGTCGGCCGGGCCCTTCGCTGCTGCCGCGGGCTCGCTCGCTGCGGCAGCCGGCTTCGCACCGGTCGCGGGTGGCACCGCCTGATCATCGGTGGCGGTGGCGCCGGACTCCGGCTGCGCAGTGTCGCTCTTCGGCTTGGTCTGCCGCGCCTTGAGGTCGAGCACCGGAGGTTTGACCGGCCCCGATTTGCGTTCAGCCATGCCTGGGGTCCTTGCTGGAACAGTGCATCATGAAGGGTTTTGGTCGCGGGCAAAGGACAAGGCAAGCCCCATCATCGCCTCCTCGCTCGGATGATCGGCCAACCCGACCCGTACAAAGTGGGCATCGACGAGCGGTTCGGCAACCGCTTCCGACAGGCAGAGCACGCCGAGCCGCTTGCGCGCGGCGGTCGGCAACTGGGCACCGCAGAGGTGGGCAAAAGCGCTGGCGGTGCGGCGCGAGTAGAAAAGCGCAGCCGCGATGGCTCCGCTCTGCAACTCCTCGAGGATGGTCTCGGGAAGGTGATCCACCGGCTGCATGGCATAGACCGGGGTGGTGATGACCATGACCCCGTGCGGGGCCAGCGAGCGCGCAAGATCGCCGGCCGGGTCGCGAGCCGCAGGATAGAAGACTGGGCCGGCAAGGCCGGCATGGGCCAGCATGTCGACGAGGTCGGCAAAGGTGCCGCCGGCGCTCTGCACTCTGCTGAAGCCGCTGGCACGGGCGGCGGTGGCAGTTCGGTCGCCCACAGTGAACACCGGCAGCTCGAGATAAGGCCGCAGGACCCGCCGCTCCTCGAGGGCGCGCAGGGCGTTGGCGCTGGTCAGCGCCAGTGCGGCAAACCCCGTGGGCTCGGGAAGCCCGGTCTCCAGCGTTTTATGAACGAGCAGCGGCGCAATGGCGGTCTCGATGTCGAGGGCGGCCAGGCGCGCTGCCGTTTCCTCGGCGTCCGGCATCGGTCTCGTCACCAGCATCTTCAAAGGGCGCTCATCCTCGAAACTTGGCTACGAATTCAGGACCCGCCAGATCCAGCAGGGTCTGACCGAGCTCGCTGCCGATCCGCTCCGCCTCGCCGGCCGGTCCGGAGAGCGATGCCTCGAAAACCTGGCTGCCGTCTGGGGACAGAATCTCGGCGTACAGGGTGCACTGGTTTTCGTTCAATTCCGTAAACGCCCCGACCGGCGTGCGGCAGGAGCCGTCGAGCACCGCCAGCATGGCCCGCTCGGCGCTGACCGCGGTATGGGTCGGCGCGTGGTCCAGCGGGGCGAGGATCTCGGCGCTGCGGCGGTCGTCGGCCCGAATCTCGAGGCCGATGGCACCTTGCCCGGGCGCCGGCAGGAAGACGCGCGGATCGAGGTAACTGGCGATGCGGTCGGTCTGCCCGGTGCGCTTCAGGCCCGCGACCGCCAGCAGGGTGGCGTCGGCGACGCCCTTGGCGAGCTTGTCGAGACGGGTCCCTACGTTGCCGCGGAAGCCCACGATCTCGAGGTCGGGCCGCCGGCGCAGCATCTGTGCGGCGCGGCGGATCGAGGAGGTGCCGAGGCGGGCGCCCGGCGGCAAGGCGTCAAGATTTCCGGCAATCAGCGACACGAAGGCGTCGCGGACGTCCTCGCGCTCGAGGAAGACCGGCAGCGCCATCCCCTCCGGCAGCACCGTCGACAGGTCCTTGGCCGAATGGACGCCGACATCGATGGTGCCGGCGGCAAGCGCCGCCTCGATCTCCTTTGAAAAAAGGCCCTTGCCCCCAATCTCCGACAGCGGCCGGTCGGTGACGCGGTCGCCGGTGGTGGAGATGATCTCGACGGCGATGTCCGCCTCGTCCACGCCGTGCGCGGCTGCCAGCAGGCGCCGCACCTCGTTCGCCTGCGCCAGGGCGAGGACGGAGCCGCGCGTTCCGATGCGGATGAAGGGGGCGGATTGCAATCGCATATCCTCCTATTGTAGGCCAATTGCCAGTGATGGCGACGGCTTAGACCGTTCCATGGGACCGGGCAAGCACGTGAGAATTCTCGGTATAGAGACCAGCTGCGACGAAACCGCGGCGGCGATCGTGCTTCGCGACGCGCCGGAGCAGGGCCGCATCCTCGCCAATGTCGTGCGCTCGCAGGTCGCCGAGCACGCGGCGTTCGGCGGCGTGGTGCCGGAACTGGCGGCCCGCAGCCACGTCACCCATCTCGACGGCATCATCCGGCGGGCGATTGCCGAAGCGGGCGTGCAGCTCGGCGACCTCGACGGCATTGCGGCGACGGCCGGGCCTGGCCTGATCGGGGGCGTGCTGGTGGGGCTGACCACCGCCAAGGCGCTGGCAGCGGCCCTCGACAAGCCGTTGCTCGCCATCAACCATCTCGAGGCGCACGCGCTCACCGCGCGGCTCACCGATGGCGTCGGCTTTCCCTATCTGATGCTGCTGGTGTCGGGCGGGCACAGCCAGTTCGTGCTGGTGCGCGGGGTGGGCGACTACCGGCTCTGGGGCACGACCATCGACGATGCATTGGGCGAGGCCTTCGACAAGGTGGCGAAGCTCCTCGGGCTCGGACAGCCGGGGGGACCGTGGGTCGAACGGCAGGCGCTGGCGGGTGACGCCAGCCGCTTCCGCTTCCCGCGGCCGCTGCTCCGCGAGGCGCGGCTCGATTTCTCGTTCTCCGGGCTGAAGACAGCGGTGCGGCTGGCGGCCGAAGCAGCGGCTCCACTCGGGGACGGTGACGTCGCCGATATCTGCGCCGGCTTTCAGGACGCGGCCACGGACATCGTCGGCAGCCGTTCCCGGGCGGCGCTGGCGCGCTTCCGGGAGGAGCTGCCGGCGCATCCGCCGGTGCTGGTGGTGGCCGGCGGGGTCGCCGCCAACCGGGCGATCGGAGCGCGGCTGCAGGCGGTTGCGGACGAGGCCGGAGCGCGGCTGGTGGTGCCGCCGCCGGCGCTCTGCACCGACAATGGAGCAATGGTCGCCTGGGCGGGCGCGGAGCGGCTGGCGCTCGGTGCCAGCGACGGGCTGGACGTCGCGGCGCGGGCGCGCTGGCCGCTGGAGAGCCCGGATATGGGGCTGCCCGATGTCGCTTGAGCGGGTCGCCATCGTCGGTGCCGGCGGCTGGGGCACGGCGCTGGCGCAGGCGGCCGCCGCCGCGGGGCGCGACGTGCTGCTGGTCGGCCGCGACCCGGCGGTCATCGAGGCCATCAATACCCGTCACCGCAATCCCCGCTATCTTGGCGAGCTGGCGCTCGACCAGCGCATCCGGGCCGCGCCAACATTCGACGGCGATGCCGATCTTCTGGTGATGGCCGTGCCGGCGCAGGCGACGCGCGCCGCTCTCGGGGCGCTCGGTCCGGAGCGGCTGGCGGGGCGGCCGGTGCTGCTCACCGCCAAGGGGCTGGAGGCTGGTAGCCTGAAGCGGCAGAGCGAGGTGCTGCTCGAAGGGGCACCGAAGGCGGTGCCATACGTGCTGTCGGGCCCGAGCTTTGCGGTGGATGTGGCGGCCGGACGACCGACCGCGGTGACGCTGGCGGGAGATGATCCGGAGGCGACGGAAGGGCTGGCGGCAGCGCTGGCCGGGCCGGCGCTGCGGCCCTACGCCGCCGGCGACCGGCTGGGGGTGGAAATGGCGGGGGCACTGAAGAACGTCTACGCGCTGGCCTGTGGCGCGGTCGACGGGGCGGGGCTCGGCGCCTCCGCACGCTCGGCGCTGCTGGCGCGCGCCTTTGCCGAAATGAGCCGCATCATCGCCGGCCTCGGCGGCTCCCCCACGACGCTGACGGGCCTTGCCGGCCTCGGCGACCTCGCGCTCTCCTGCACCTCGACCCAGTCGCGCAACTACCAGTTCGGGATGGCGCTCGGGCGCGGCGACCGGGCCGCCGCCATCAGTGCCAGCGTGGGGCTGGCGGAGGGAACCGCCACCGCGCCGGTGGCTGCGGCGCTGGCGCGACAGCTCCGAATCGACGCCCCGCTGATCCTTGCGGTAAACCAGTTGCTGGCCGACGAGTCGTCGATCACCAGTATCGTTGCCTCGCTGATGTCGCGGCCGCTGAAAAGAGAGGACTGAGAATGTACTACGCCTTTGTCGGTTACGACCGTCCGAACGGCCTCCCGCAGCGCATGGCGGCGCGGCCGGAGCACCTGCAGCACCTCGAGTCGCTGGGCGAGCGGCTGGTGCTCGCCGGCCCCTTCCTCGATGACAAGGGCGACATGGTGGGCAGCTTCATGGTGATCGAGGCGAAGAGCCAGAAGGACGCAGAGGAGACGTTCGGCCGCGACCCCTTCGTTATCAGCGGGGTCTTCGATTCCATCACCATCAAGCCCTGGCATCTCGGCATCAACAACACCCGCAAGTAGCGTCGCGGGCACAGGAGGCAGCGAAATGGCGTACTGGCTGATGAAATCGGAGCCGGACACGTTCGGCTGGGACGACCTCGTGAAAATGGACAAGCCGGAGGAGTGGACGGGGGTACGCAACTACGCCGCCCGCAACAACATGCGGGCGATGCAGGTCGGCGAGGAATGCTTCTTCTATCACTCCGTGCAGGGCAAGGAGGTGGTGGGCATCATGCGGGTGGTGCAGGCGGCGCATCCGGATTCCACCGCCGACCTCAAGGATGGCAAGGCCATCTGGGAGTGCGTCGACGTGGTCGCCGACCGGCCGCTGCAGCGGCCGGTGACGCTTGAGGAGATGAAGACCACGCCAGGGCTCGAGGACATGGTGCTGATCAACAACTCGCGGCTCTCGGTACAGCCAGTAACCGAGGAGGAGTGGAAGATCGTCTGCCGACTCGGCGGGCTGTGAATAGCGGCCGCAGCCGCTGTCCAGCGAGCTTCGAGGGGAGTAGCCTCCTCTGGCCGGCGGGGCAGCCGGTGCAGGGGGAAAGCAGATGATTCATTTCGCAGTGAACTGGCTGGCCGTGGTGCTGGCCATGGTGGCCAGCATGGCGCTCGGCATGGCCTGGTACATGGCGCTGTCGAAACAATGGCTGGCGGCGCAGGGCAAGAGCCGGGACCAGATCAACCAGGCCGACGTGACGCCCTATATCTGGGCGGTCATCGTGCAGCTGGTGATGGCGTATTTCATCGCGCTGCTGACGCCGATGCTGTTCGGCGAGACAAACGTCGTCAACGGGCTGCTCTGTGGCGCCCATATGTGGCTGGGTTTCGTCATCACCTCGATGATCCTCAACCACCGCTATCAGGGGCAGAAATGGAGCCTGACGCTGATCGACGGCGGCTATCTGCTCGGGGTGCTGCTGGTGCAGGGGCTGGTGATCGGGCTGTTCGGCTAGCGCCGCTCAGAAGTCACTGGTCAGGCCCTTGATCTCCCAGTCGCCGTAGCGGCCTGGCTCGAGGCCGCCGCGGCCGCCCTTCTCGCGAGGGGCGCGGGCGACGCGTTCGTCGATCTCCCGGCGCCTGGCTGCGGCCTCCTCGAGGGCGCGGCGGGCGGCGGCAGGCAACTGCTCTTCGTGCTCGGCGTTTTCGGTCATGGCATCCCTCAGTCTTCCAGGACTTGTGGGCAAGATGGGTAATTCCCATCTAGGCAGTCGAACGGGTTCTGTCGAGGCATGAAGAAAAGCGATGCAAAACTTCTTTAAGACCAGCGTCCTGCTTGCGGCGATGACGGCGCTGTTCGTCGGCGTCGGCTACATGATCGGCGGTACCTCCGGCATGATGATCGCCTTCGGCGTTGCCGTGGCCACCAACGTCTTTGCCTACTGGAACTCGGACAAGATGGTGCTCTCCATGCAGGGGGCGCGTCCCGTCGATCCGCGTACGGCGCCGGACCTTTATCGGATGGTCGAGGGACTGGCGCAGCGCGCCGGGCTGCCGATGCCGAAGCTCTACATCATCGAGACCGAGCAGCCCAACGCCTTCGCCACGGGCCGTGATCCCCAGAATGCGGCGGTCGCCGTGTCCCGCGGCCTGCTGCAGCAGCTGGAGCCGCGGGAAGTCGCGGGGGTGGTGGCGCATGAGCTGGCCCATATCCGCAGCCGCGACACGCTGATCATGACCATTACGGCCACCCTCGCCGGTGCCATTTCGATGCTGGCGCAGTTCGGGCTGTTCTTCGGCGGCGGCAACAATCGCGACAACCCGCTCGGCATGGTCGGAACGCTGCTGATGGTGTTCCTTGCGCCGGTGGCGGCGATGCTGGTGCAGATGGCGGTCAGCCGGACGCGCGAGTACGAGGCCGACCGCGACGGCGCCGCGATCGCCGGTGATCCGCTGGCTCTCGCCTCCGCCCTCAACAAGATCGCGCACCATTCGCGGCGCACGGTCAACGTGGCGGCCGAGCGGAACCCCGCCATGGCGCATATGTACATCTTCAATCCGCTCAGCGGGCAGCGCATGGACAATCTGTTTTCGACCCATCCGGACGTGAAGAACCGCATTGCGCAGCTGCAGAAGCTGGCAGCGGCGGGTTCCGCCGTGTCGGACCGGACGGAGGTTCCCACGCGGCGGCGCAACGTCACGGTGCGGCCGAGCCGCAGCGGCTGGCGGGTACCGTCGGTCACGGATGGCGAAGAGGAGGGCGGGCGGCGCGGCCCCTGGGGCTGAGCGGCTTGGCAAAGGACAAGCTACCCCCGGGACTGAAGCTGCGGCAACTGGCGGCGGTGCGCTTGCGCGACGTGTTCAGCGGCAGCAGCTTTGCGCCGTTCACCGCTGCCGAGATCGCCGACAGCCGCGACCGGGCGCTCGCCAATCGCCTGGTCACCACGGCCTTAAGGCGGCATGGCCATCTGCGGCTGGTGGTTGCCCGGCTGCTGGACAAGGGGTTGCCGCGCAAGAGCGGCAGCTTCGAAGCAATCCTGCATCTGAGCTTGGCGCAACTGCTCTATCTGCCGGAGATGGGCGACCACAGCGCATTGTTTCTTGGCGTCGAGGCGCTGAAGCGCGACCCGCAGGCGCGGCATCTGACCGGCCTGCTGAACGCCGTTCTGCGCCGCGCCCAGGCGGAAGCGGCGGAACTGCGGGAGGCACCGCTGCGGCTGCTGTTCCCGGACAAGCTGCGGGAGGGGTGGGCTGCTCGGTACGGGGCGGATGCCGTAGAGGCCTTCGGCAAGGCACTGCTCGAGGGCGCGCCACTCGATCTGACGCTCAAGCACGACAACCCCGCCCTGATCGAGCTGCTGGGCGCCAGGCCCGTGGCGGGCGATACCGTCCGCATCGACACCCGCGACCGGCCGCTCGACCAGCTGCCGGGCTACGCCGACGGGCGCTGGTGGGTGCAGGACGCGGCGGCGGCACTGCCGGCACGCCTGCTGCGGCTGCCGAAGGGGTCGCGGGTGCTGGATCTCTGTGCCGCGCCGGGTGGCAAGACGGCGCAACTGGTGAAGTCCGGCTACGACGTCACCGCGCTCGACAACGATCCGCAGCGGCTGGAGCGGCTGCGGGGCAACCTGCAGCGGCTCGGCTATGCCGCGAGGGTCGTCGAGGCGGATGGGCTTCTCTACCGGCCGGAGACGCCGTTTTCCGGCATTCTGCTTGATGCCCCCTGCTCGGCGACCGGCACCTTCCGCCGGCATCCGGAAGTGGTCTGGCATCGCAGCGCCGGCGATATTGCCGGCCGCGTGACGCTGCAGCGCCGCTTTATTGCCAATGCGGCGGCCAGCCTTGAGCCCGGCGGCACCCTCGTCTACTGCGTCTGCTCCTTGGAGGAAGGCGAAGGCGAGGCTCAGGCACGCTGGATCGCCGAGGCGCATCCGGAGCTGGTGCCGGACCCGGTGACGCCTGAGGAACTGGAAGGCTTTGCCGCAGCCGTGACGGCAAATGGCGCGGTCCGGACGCACCCCGCCCTGCCGGTGCCAGGCGGCAGCGATGGCGCGGTCGACGGCTTCTTCATTGCCAGGTTCCGGCGCCGCTGAGCCTCCCGAGCGGCGGCACGACTTGGCAAGGAAGTTCCTGCATCCTATCAGGAGCGGCGACCGAACCGGGTGAGGATGCAGTTTTGGCAAGTTCGATGCGTTATTTCGCGCGCCGCATCCTGTTGAAGCTGGCCGACCGCGTGGTCACGAGCCCCCTGGTGCGCTGGACCTGGACTGGACCCTCGAACGAGGAAATCACTGGCACGCTGGGTGAATTCCGGCCGACGGACCGCGAGAGCGTGCTGGAGATGATGCAGGGCCGCTATCTGCTTGCCTCCAAGCTCGTCGACACGAACGGCGTCTCGCCGTTCTCCATGGACGTCGTGCACGACGATTGGCACGACGATTTGCAGACTTTCGCCTGGTTGCGCCATTTCAGGGATGCACGCAGCGAAGAGGAGCGGCGCTTCGCCCGGACGCTGGCGCTGGACTGGATCGGCCGCGAGGGCCGCTTCGAACCCATCAGCTGGAGCCCCGCGATATGCGCGCGGCGTGTCCTGAACTGGCTGCGGCATTTCAATATCCTCACGGAAGGCGCCAGCATGGAGCAGGTCGCTGCGATCCGCCGCTCCCTGAGCACGCAGATCCAGTCGCTCAAGCTGCGGTCCATGCTTACCACCGAGCCGGTGGAGGCGCTGCTGTCGGCGGTGGCCTTGGCGGGCGTCGCGCTGTGCAGCCTGAACGGTGAAAGCGAGCTGCTGCCGCGGCTGCGTCGGGTGCACCGGCTGCTCGACCAGCAGATCGACGAGGACGGGCTGCACCGTTCCCGCTGCGCCAAGCTGCAGCTGCAGATCCTGGTGGAGCTGATCACCATCCGGCAGGTGCTCCTCCAGCAGCAGCAGGAGGAGATCGCCGAGGAACTGACGCAGCTGATGGACAGCATGCACCGGGCGCTGGACGCGGTCTCGCTGGGAACCGGGGAACCCGCCTATTTCAACGGTACCGGCCAGTTGCCGCACGATCTGGTGGTGGCCGTGCAGGCCCAGAGCCCGGCCCGAGCCCGGGCCACCGGCGTCGTCGGTGGCTATGGGCGCCTGATTTCCGGCCAGTCCATCGTGGTAGCCGACAGCGGGCAGGTGCCGCCACCCGACTATGCGCGCACTGCGCATGCCAGCGCCCTCGCCTTCGAGTTCAGCCACGGGCGCGACCTCGTGGTGGCGAATTGCGGACCGGCGCCCGTCGGCTTCCCGGGCGACGCTCTGCTGTTCCGGCAGGGGGTGGCCCACTCGGCGCCGACCATCAATGCCATGTCGGCCGCGGCGATCCCGAGACAGGGGCCGTTTGCGGGACGGGTGATCCGCATCGGGGCGCCGGCGGAAGTCACGGCGGACGAGGCCGATCTATCGCTGCTGCTGCGAACCCATGGCTATGAGAGCCGCTTCGGGGTGACGCTGGAGCGGCGGCTGACGCTGCTGGCAGAGGGGAAGACGCTGGTCGGGCAGGACCGGCTGGTGCCGGTCTCCAGCCGCGTGTCCGGCGCCTGCGCCATCCGCTTCCACCTCGCCTCCCTGGCCGAGGTGGAGGAGCGTGCCGACGTCGTGCGCCTGCGGATCGGTTCGGGCGCCGTCTGGAGCTTCCTCTGGGAAGGGGCGGAGATGCGGGTGGAGGAAAGCATTCGGCAGTCCGCCCATTTCGGTTTCCACCGCACGCGCCAGATCGTTCTCGACGTGCTCGCCGAGGAGGCCGAGGAAGTGAGCTGGATCTTCACGCTCGAAGAGGGCTGAAGGCGGTTTGCAAACGACGGGCAAAGTGCTAGCGAGCGCCGCATCGGTACGACCGGGGGCGTGGAGCTGCCGGTAGAGCAGCAGGGAGCAGCGACGGCATGACCGAGGGCAAGGACATTCCGATCAGACGGGCGCTGCTCTCGGTCTTCGACAAGACCGGCATGGCGGAATTCGCCAAGGAACTGGCGCTGCTCGGGGTGGAACTGATCTCGACCGGGGGCACTGCCCGGCTGATCGCCGAGACCGGCGCCGCGGTTCGCGACATCGCCGATCTCACGGGCTTCCCCGAGATGATGGACGGCCGGGTGAAGACCCTGCACCCCAAGGTGCATGGCGGCCTGCTCGCGGTGCGCGACGACCCGGGCCACGCCGGCTCGCTGGAGGCGCACGACATCGCCCTTATCGATCTCGTGGTGGTCAACCTCTATCCCTTCGAGAAGACCGTAGCCGCTGGCGGGAGCTATGCCGAGACGGTGGAGAACATCGACATCGGCGGACCGGCCATGATCCGCTCGGCGGCCAAGAACCATGCCTATACGACCGTCGTGGTCGATCCCGGCGACTACGAGCAGGTGCTGGAGGCCATCCGGCAGAAGGGCGGCGTCGACTATGCCACGCGGCAGCGCCTGGCGGCGAAGGCCTATGCCCGCACGGCCGCCTATGATGCCGCCATCTCATCCTGGTTTGCCGACACCCTCGGCTATGACGATGTCAGCTGGCGCAGCTTCTCGGGGCAGTTGCGCGAGGTCATGCGCTATGGCGAGAACCCGCATCAGAAGGCCGCCTTCTACGTCACCGGCGAGCGACGCCCGGGCGTCGCCACGGCGCGGCAGGTGCAGGGCAAGGCGCTCTCCTACAACAACCTCAACGACACCGACGCCGCCTTCGAGCTGGTGTCCGAGTTCGACGCCTCGACGCCGGCCGTGGCGATCATCAAGCACGCCAATCCCTGCGGCTTCGGCCTCGGCGCGAGCCTCACCGAAGCCTATGGCAAGGCGCTGCGGACCGATCCGGTCAGCGCCTTCGGCGGCATCGTGGCGCTCAACCAGCCGATCGACCGGGAGGTCGCCGAGGAGATCGTCAAGATCTTTACCGAGGTGATCGTTGCGCCCGACGCCAGCGAGGAGGCGCAGAAGATCATCGGCCTGAAGAAGAACCTGCGGCTCTTGCTGACCGGCGGCCTCGCCGACCCGAAAGGCGAGGGACTGATGGTGCGGTCGGTGGCCGGTGGGTTGCTGGTGCAGGGGCGCGACAACCGCAGCGTCGATGACACCGAGTTGCGCGTGGTCACCAAGCGCGCGCCTACGCCGGCGGAACTGGCCGACCTGCGGGTCGCGATGAAGGTCGCCAAACACGTCAAGTCCAACGCCATCGTCTACGTGAAGGAAGGCGCCACCGTCGGCATCGGCGCCGGGCAGATGAGCCGCGTCGACTCCACCCGCGTCGCGCACCGCAAATCCATGGACGCGGCGGCTGCCGCGGGCGTCGAGGGCGCGCTGACGCATGGCTCGGTCGTCGCCTCCGACGCCTTCTTCCCGTTCGCCGACGGTCTGCTGGCGGTCGTCGAAGCCGGCGCCACCGCCGTGATCCAGCCGGGTGGTTCAGTACGCGACGACGAGGTGATCGCCGCCGCCGACGAGGCCGGCATCGCCATGGTGTTCACCGGCATGCGGCACTTCCGGCACTAAGCACCGATAATGAGGTTCGCCCGGTAGCGCTTCAAGCACTCCGCGCCAGGTCGGCCAGCAGCCCCGCCGCCACCGATAGCCTCGACACCGTCATCTCGCCTTCCGTCAGGCTCTGCACCGCCGCAACCACCCGCTCGACCGCCTCGGGGCGGGCGGCGCGCCAGGCGGCGAGGCGCTCGCCGGATTCGCCGCTGCCGCTGGCGAGGACGTCGGCAGTGAGGTCGCGCTGGGCCCGCAGCAGGTTGGCGAGCGCGCGGTCGAGCGCCATGCGGTCGAAGCGGTCGGCGAGGATGATGGCGCTGCCGGCGTCGATGATGCGGGCGAGCCCGAAGGTCTCCAGCACGCCGAAGAAGGCTCCGGCCGTGGCCGCGGTGCCGGTGCCGCAGCGCTCGGCCACCAGCACGATGTCGGAGGCGAAGGAGAGCGCCGGCAGCTCGGCGATGCGGCGGGCGATGCGGCGGGGGGCGCCGCCGAACTCGAAATCGGCGGCCCGCTCGGCAATGGCCTGGGTGAGGGAGGGCGGGGCGAGCGTCGTGAGCAGGGAACGGATCTCGGCCACACCCGCCTGGTAGCGCTCGACCAGCGGCTGCAGTCCGGATTCGAGGCTCTCATTGCGCAGGAACCACAAGGTCTCGCGGGTCAGCAGCACCTGCACCTGGGTGTAGAGCCGGAGTTGGGTTTCGCCGGCGATTTCGCCGTCGAGGGCGTCGATCTCGGAATGGTAGTCCGGCAGCCCGAAAGCATCGCGGGCGGCGGCGTAGGCGGCCGCGACCTCGCCGGCATCGGCGCTGGTCGCCGTCATCAGCTCGTTGAGGAAGGCCGGACCGCCGCGGTTGATCATGGCGTTCGAGAGGACGGTGGCGATCACCTCGCGGCGCAGGCGGTGGCCCTCGACGGCGTCGCCGAAGGTTTCGACCAGGCGCGGCGGGAAGTAGCGGTAGAGTTCGCGGCCGAGATAGGGATCGTCGGGAACCGCGGTCTCCAGCAGGTCGGCATAGGCGGCGAGCTTGGCGTAGGCCAGCAGCACCGCCAGCTCCGGACGGGTAAGGCCGCGTCCTGCTGCCGCCCGTTCGAGCAACTCGGTATCGGGGGGCAGGAACTCGAGGGTCCGCTGCAGCAGGCCGCGCCGCTCCAGCGCCCCGATCAGGCTCAGGTGATCGGGGAAGGCCGCCGGTCCCCGATGCGCAGCGATCGAGATGGCGAGGGTCTGCAGGTAGTTGTTCCGGAGGCAGAGCGCGGCCACCTCCTCGGTCATCGAGGCGAGGAAGTCGTTGCGCACCTGCTCGGTCAACCGGCCTGCCCGCACCTCGGTGCCGAGGGCGATCTTGATGTTGACCTCGAGGTCCGAGGAATTGACGCCGGCGGAGTTGTCGATGGCGTCGGTGTTGATGCGGCCGCCGCGCAGCGCGTACTCGACGCGGCCGCGCTGGGTGACCGCGAGATTGGCGCCCTCGCCGACGACCTTGGCCCGCACCGCGCTGCCGGTGATGCGGATGGCGTCGTTGGCCTTGTCGCCGACATCGAGGCTGGTCTCGTCGCTCGCCTTCACATAGGTGCCGATGCCGCCGAACCAGAGGAGGTCGACCTCCGCCCGCAGGATGGCGGTGATCACCTGGTCCGGCGTTACCGGCTCGCTGCCGAGCCCCAGCGCCCGCCGCGCCTCGGCGAACAGGGCCACATTCTTGAGGTTACGGGAGTAGACGCCACCGCCGCGCGACAGCAGCTCGCGGTTGTAGTCCTGCCAGCTCGAGCGCGGCAGCTTGAACAGCCGGGCGCGTTCGGCGAGGCTGACCGCCGGGTCGGGGTCGGGATCGATGAAGATGTCGCGGTGGTCGAAGGCGGCGATCAGCCGGGTTTGCGGGCTGAGCAGCATGCCGTTGCCGAAGACGTCGCCCGACATATCGCCGACGCCGACGGCGGTGAAGGGCTGGGTCTGGATATCGCGGTCGAGCTCGCGGAAATGGCGTTTCACCGCCTCCCAGCCGCCGCGGGCGGTGATGCCCATTTCCTTGTGGTCGTAGCCGACCGAGCCACCCGAGGCGAACGCATCGCCGAGCCAGTAGCCGCGGTCGAGGGCGATGGCATTGGCGGTGTCCGAGAAGCGGGCGGTGCCCTTGTCGGCGGCGACCACCAGGTACGGGTCGTCGGCGTCGTGGCGGCGCAGATCGGGAGGCGGCACGACGGCATCGCCGTCGAGATTGTCGGTGACGTCGAGGAGGCTCGAGACGAAGATCTTGTAGCAGGCCTCGCCCTCGCGCTGCACCGTCTCACGATCGGCGCCGGCGGGCATGCGCTTGGGCACGAAGGCGCCCTTGGCGCCGACCGGGACGATAATGGCGTTCTTGACCTGCTGCGCCTTGACCAGCCCCAGCACTTCGGTGCGGAAGTCCTCCGGCCGGTCGGACCAGCGCAGCCCGCCGCGGGCGATGGCGCCGAAGCGCAGGTGCAGGCCCTCGAGGCGGGGCGAATAGACGAAGACTTCTCGGTACGGCACCGGCCGCGGCAGTTCGTCGATCAGCGCCGGGTCGAATTTGATGGCCAGCGCCGGCAACCGGCTGCCGTCGGCGGTCCGCTGGTAGGCGCTGGTGCGCAGGGCCGCCTCGATCAGATTGCGGTAGCGGCGGATGATGCGATCCTCGTCGAGCGAGGTGGTGGCGTCCAGGGCAGTGGCGATGGCGGCGCCGGCAGCGGCGATGGCGGCATCGCGGTCGCCTGCGAAATCGGGGCGGTGGCGGGCGTGGAACAGCGTCACCAGCGCCGCAGCGACTTCCGGCCGGCCGGCCAGTACCGTGGTCAGGTAGCTGCGAGAATAGGCGATGCCGACCTGGCGCAAGTACTTGGTCAGCGCGCGCAGGATTTCGACGTCGGTCCAGCCGAGGCCGGCGCTGGCGGTCAGGCGGTTGAGGCCGTCGCTCTCGGCAGCGCCACGCCAGACGGCTGTGGCAGCCTCCTCGACGCGCAGCGCCTGGTCGCCGGTGACGTCAAGGCCTACCGGCGGCACCAGCACCATGTCGTGGATATAGGTCTCGGCTCCACCCTCCGGGGTCACGACATAGGTGCGTTCGCTGGTCACCCGGAAGCCGAAGTTCTCGAGCATCGGCACGCGGTCGCTGAGCGGGATCGGGGTGCGGTGGTGGTAGACGCGCAGGGTCACGTCGCCGGCATCCTCGCCGTCGCCGCCGATCCGGGGTGCGAGCTTGAGGGCAATGGCGGCGTCGCCGAGGCGGCCGATGATGCCAATGTCCTCGAGGGCCGCCTCGGGTGGCACCGCAGCCTGGTAGGCGGGCGAGAAGGCGTTCTTCCATGGCGCGATGGCCCGCGGATCGTTGGCGGCGCGGCGAAGCCGATCGGCAAAGGTCAGGGTGAGTTCGGTGACCTCGCGTTCCAGCAGGTCCCGGGGCGGCTGCGGCGTCGGCCCGCCGATGCGGCCGATGATGAAGTGCACCCGCACCAGATCACCCTCGGGGAAGCTCGGATAATAGGCGGAGACGCGACCCTCATAGACGCCGGCGAGATACTCGCCGACGCGGATCCGCACCGCCGAGTCGTAGCGGTCCCGCGGCATGAACAGCAGCACCGAGACGAAATTGTCGAAGCGGTCGATGCGCGACAGCACGCGGACCCGCGGCCGGTCGGTGAGGGTGGCGATGGTGGTGGCGAACTCGAAGAGCTGGTCGGTCGAAATCTGGAACAGTTCGGCCCGTGGGTAGTGGTCGAGGGCGTTCGTCAGTGCCTTGCGGGCATGGCTCTGCGGCGGCAGGTCGGCGCGGCGCAGCACCTCGCTCAGCTTGCGGCGGATCAGCGGAACTTCGCTGTGCGGCTCGGCCATGGAGGCGCTGGTGAACAACCCCAGTACCCGCAGTTCCCCGCACACAGCTCCCAGCTCGTCGTAGAGCTTGATGCCGATGTAGTCCATGTGGGCGCGGCTGTGCACGCGCGCGCGCATATTGGCCTTGGTTACCAGCAGCGGCTCCGGCTCGGCGAGGAAAGCGACGTGCTGTGCCGTCATCTCCACATAGTCGGGGCCGGTGCGCAGGAACTTGACGTCAGGGTTCTCGAGGATGCCGAGGCCGCTGTCCTCGACCGGCAGCAGCCGCATGGCGGCGCCCTCGCCTTCGAGCCGGTAGCGGCGCATGCCGAGGAAAGTGAAATTATGCTCGGCCAGCCAGCCGAGAAAATGCATGGCCTCGGCCAGAATCGGCGGCTGCACCTTGGGCGGCACGTCGTGCCATTCCTGCACCACCTGGCGCAGCCGGTCGAGCATCGGCCGCCAGCCGCCGACGACGCGGACGACATCGCGCAGCACCGCATCGAGCTCCGCGAGCAGAGCTGCGCGGGTCGCCTCGTCGGGCAGCGGGTTGATATGCAGGTGCAGGAAGCTCTCCTGGCGGGAGCCGGCCGCCGCCGCTTCAAGCACCCGAAAGGTGGCCGGGTCGAAATGCAGGATCGGGTGCGCCATGAGCCGAATGTCGGCACCGGCGGCGCGGACTGCGGCGAGCACGCTGTCGACGATGAACGGCATGTCGGACGAGAAGATCTCGATGATCTCCGGCCCCTCGGCGATCTCGGCGGGGTGGGAGATGATCCGGTGCGTCCCGGGTCCGCGCTTGCCCAATTGCTCGAAGGAGCGGCGGAGGATGGATTCCAGCGCTTCCGGCGGATAGGGGCGGAGATCCTCGGCGTCAGTCGCCTCCACCGTCGCGCGCAGAAAGCGTCCGAAATTGGGTTCGCTTTCCATCAGCGCACTGGCCCGGCCCAGCAGCCGGCTTCGGGAGTCAGGGGGAGGCGTTTCGGTCACGGGTCGGTCCAGGGGTTTGACGATGGCCAGAGTGCTGGTAGCGCCGGCAAATGTCGAGTGCCGGTCGATGAGGCATGCCGCCCGGCGTAGGACTATCAGCGTGACCCTCCGGCACCCAACTTCAATGGAAGAGGGGGGTTCCCTGGATGCGGGAAGCGAGGTCACTAATTATCGGGGTGGGATCTGCGCTGTACCGTCGGTCGGCGTCACCACATCCAGTTCGTCACGTCCGCTTGAACGGCGGCACGGGTGCCCCAATCTTGACCGCAGGCAAGCCCGGGGCTTAGAACCACCGCGGCACCTCAACCCGCTAGCTGGAACTTCAGGCCATGGCCCGCACGCTCTATGACAAGATCTGGGACGACCACCTGGTCGGCACGAACGAGGACGGCACCGGGCTGCTCTATATCGACCGCCATCTCGTGCACGAGGTCACGAGCCCGCAGGCCTTCGAGGGTCTACGCATCAACGGTCGCAAGGTGCGGGCGCCGGAACGGACGCTGGCGGTGGTCGACCACAATGTGCCGACGTCCGACCGGAGCTTCGGTATCGATGATCCGGAGAGCCGGCTGCAAGTCGAGACGATGGCGCAGAACGCCGCCGATTTCGGCGTCGAGTACTTCAACGAGCTCGACCGCCGCCAGGGTATCGTCCACATCGTCGGGCCGGAGCAGGGCTTCACGCTGCCGGGCATGACCATCGTCTGCGGCGACAGCCATACCTCGACGCATGGTGCCTTCGGGGCGCTGGCGCACGGCATTGGGACGTCCGAGGTCGAGCATGTGCTGGCGACGCAGACGCTGATCCAGCAGAAGGCCAAGAACATGCGGGTGACCGTCGACGGCGAGCTGCCGCCGGGCGTCACCGCCAAGGACATCATCCTCGCCATCATCGGCGAGATCGGCACCGCCGGCGGCACCGGCCACGTGCTCGAATATGCCGGCGAGGCGATCCGGGCGCTTTCCATGGAAGGCCGGATGACGGTCTGCAACATGAGCATCGAGGGCGGTGCCCGCGCCGGCCTCATCGCCCCCGACGAGAAGACGTTCGCCTATGTGCAGGACCGGCCGCGGGCGCCGAAGGGCAAGGCGTTCGAGATGGCGATGGAGTACTGGCGGACGCTGCACACCGATGAAGGCGCGCATTTCGACAAGGAAGTGCGGCTCGACGCGGCGGCGCTGCCGCCGATCGTCTCCTGGGGCTCCTCTCCCGAGGACGTGGTCTCGATCACCGGTGTGGTGCCGGATCCGGCCGCCATCGACGATGCCAACCGGCGGGCGAGCAAGCAGCGGGCGCTCGAATATATGGGCCTCGTGCCGGGGACGAAGATCACGGATATCAGCATCGATCGCGTGTTCCTCGGCTCCTGCACCAATGGCCGCATCGAGGATCTGCGGGCCGCTGCGGCGGTGCTCAGGGGGCACAAGGTACGCGAGGGCGTGAACGCCATGGTGGTGCCGGGATCGGGCCTTGTGAAGGAACAGGCGGAAGCCGAAGGGCTGGACGCGATCTTCAAGGAAGCCGGCTTCGACTGGCGCGAGCCGGGCTGCTCGATGTGCCTTGCGATGAACGCCGACAAGCTCCGGCCGCAGGAACGCTGCGCCTCGACCTCTAACCGCAATTTCGAGGGCCGCCAGGGCTTCAAGGGCCGCACGCACCTGGTGTCGCCGGCGATGGCGGCGGCGGCGGCGGTCGCCGGCCACTTCGTCGACATCCGCGAGTGGCCGCAGCATTGAATATCGCTCCCCGGACGGGGACCGTGGCATGAGGGCGGACTGGTCGGCTCTCCAGGCACCGTCGCTCGACGAGTTCGAGGTGATGGCTGCCGAGGCGTTCGCCGGCCTTCCGGCCGAATTCCGTGAACTCGTCGGCGACGTCCCCTGCGTCGTCGCCGATTTCCCTGACGAGGAAACCATCAAGGAGATGGCGCTCGAGAGCGAGTTCGACATTCTCGGGCTGTTCCGCGGCGTCGGCCGCACCGAGTTCGGCGTGGTGCCGCCCACCGGGCAGCTGCCGAACCAGATCTGGCTCTACCGGCGCCCCATCCTCGACTATTGGGCGGAGCACGAGGAGACACTGGGTGCCATTATCACCCATGTGCTGATCCACGAGATCGGCCACCATTTCGGCTTTTCGGACGACGACATGGAAGCCATCGAGGCCGCCGCCGAGGCGGAGGCGGGCCGCTAGCCCCGCTCGCCGCGGTTGACTGCCGCCTGGGCCTCGGGATCCTCGACCGTTGCGACCGGCGGCTGCTGCGCCGCATCGGTGGTGTTGCCGGTCTCGTCGCGCGAGACGAAGCGGAAATCGTTGTCGAGGCGTCCCGGTTCCTCGTCATTGACCTTGAGCGCCAGTTGCTGCCGCTCCAGTTCGGCGAGCCAGTCGTCCCAGGTCACCAGTTCGTAGCCGCCGGCGACACGATCGGGGCCTTCATTGTGCTCGGCGTTGAGTGCGTGCTGGCCGAAGGTGATCTGCAGGAGGGTACGGCTGTCGGTGCCGGAGGGAACTTCCATCAGCATTGGGCTGCCATTCCGGGCCTCGGCCCACTGGCGGATTTCGGCGCGGTCGGTAAGGGTCTTGGACATTTGGCTCTCCCTCGTGCTGTCAGGATCGGTAAAGGAAAAGCCGGTCGGATCGGGAGATCCGGCCGGCAGGAACGTCGGGGTTAGCGGGGTCGCTTGTGGCCGGCGAGCGAGGCGAGGGCGCACCTGCCGGCCGGCCGGGCGACTCTTGATTGATCAGTTAAGCTCCCGGCGTTCGATGAACTCAAATGCCGGTTGCTTTCCGTCGACCACCTTCAGCGCCAGCTTCTGCCGGTCGAGTTCGGCCAACCAGGCCGACCAGGAGCAGGGGCTGATGCCGTCGTCCTGTACCGGGGGTGTCTTCGGCGTCGTGTGTCGCTGCGGAAAGCTGAGGGCCAGCCGCGCCCGCACCTCGCCGAGATGATTGGGGATGCGCCGAATGGCCGGCATGCCCTTGCGGTCTGCGACCCAGTTCCGGATTTCACGGTGCTCGGTCAGAGTGTGTTTGATTTTCATGGAGGCCTCCCTGGATTTGAACGCCACCTTGCTCGTTCGGTTCCGGCGCCGCATTAATATTTGTCTGTGCCCCGGACGTTTTGCGTCAGCGCAAGTTCAGAGCACGAAGCCGATGAAGCGTCCGGCGACCAGCACGCCCAGCCAAAGCAGGATCGAAAGCAGCGCCGACAGGCGACCACCGCGGCGATCAAGTCGCAGGAAAGTGAAGACCGCGGCGTTGGCAAGCGCTGCAACCAGCAGCAGCAGCTTGATCCGGAAGGCCGGGTTGCCGGCGTAGTCCAGCGGCTGCACCGAGAACAGCAGCAGCCCGGAGAACAGCGCCGCGGCGAGTGCCATCAGGGCCACGGGCCGCAGCTGCGCGATCACCGTTTCCGCCGCCAGGCGGCGCCCGAGGCCGAGCACGCGCAGGTCCATCAGCAGCGCGCTGGTCACCAGCGCCCCGATGCTGAGGATGTGCAGGGCGTTGAGCAGCGGATAGAGGTAGAACGAGCTGCGCAGGAAGGATGCCGGTCCCGATGCCTGCAGCGCCTCCAGCACCGCGTTCAGATGTTGCCGGCGCGACTGGGATAGACGTCGTAGGTCTCGCCGCCGATGATCAGCCGCACCGCCTTCATGCGGTTCTCATCCGGGTCGGCGGAGCGGTTGCCGATGGCGACGACTTCGTCACCGGGCTCGGCCACGCCCTCGACGAAACCGGAGGCCGCGGTCGGCCCCGGCGGCGCCAGGTCGACCCGCCAGATGGTGCCCTCCACATCGACATCCAGCGTCGCATGCGGATTGCCCAGATAGACCTCCTCGATGACCCCCGTAAGCTCGAAGAAGCCGCTTTCGGTCCAGGCCCAGCCGTGATGGGCGAAGGCTGGCGCCGACAGCGCCCCCAGCAACAGGGCCAGTGTCACACTGCGTCGGTGAAATGCGCTCTGCATGGCGTGGTCCTCCTCTGCCGGTCAATGAGCCGGGCGGGATCAGGGTTCCGCGGTCTCCGTCACCAGCCGGTACTCCGCCAGTTCCTCCGGCGACAGATAGTAGAGGCGGTCGGGCGGCGTCTCGAGGGCGTGCAGCCAGAGCGCCGGGTCGACGCCCATGGCATCGAGATGGCGGGTGATGAGCGCGGTGGTGCGCTGGGCGTCGGACATGGCGTTGCCGGCGGCGTCGATGCCGCCCGGCAGGGCACCGGCGGCGAGCTGGGCATAGACCTGGTGCACGCCGATGGCGGCCTCGGGATCGGCGCTGCGGGTGCGGCCGGCCGCCAGCACCAGCGGACAGGAAGAGGCGCAGAGCGCGCCGGCCGCGACGCTGGTGGCATAGCCGCGCTCGCGCAGCAGCGCGCCGATGGCGAGCGCATCACTCACCGAGCCGCCGGGGGAGTCGAGGGCTACCGTCTGCACATACTCCCCGCGCGCCGCGACCTCGGCCGCAAAACGGTCGGCGGAGCCGACGTCGAAGGTGCCGGTAAGGGTGAGGACGCCGTCGCCGGCAAGGGCGATGCGCAGGGGCTCGCGCAGGATCTCGGGGGCGGTGGTGACGTCCGGGCCCGGCGGGGCCGCGGGACTGTCGGGATCGAAAGCCGGCAATACCGGCTGGTTCGGCGCCACGAAGCCCGCCGCGGCATTCTCGGTGAGTTCGCGATAGTCGATGAAGAGGACGGCGGCCGTACCAGCCAGCATGGCGAAAAAGGCGGCCCGGATGATGGTGCCGTCGTCGATCGCCGCGAACCGGGCCCAGAAGCCGTGGCGACGCGGCGGGGCGCTGCCGGCGAGACTGCTCATGTCCGGGTAGGCCCGTCGCCGCGCTTGCGCTGGCCGGCCTCGATCGGCGTCACGGTGGCGTCGGGGGCGTCCTTGGCCGCCGGTTCGGGCGGGCGCTCGACGGTCACCACCTGATCCGGCGCCGCTTCTTCCGTTTCCTCCGGCCCCACCGCCGGCTGCTGCTGCAACTGCCGGTAGATGCCGACTGCCCGCAGCATCTCGGCGGCGGTGATGGTGTCGGCAGCCTCGAGTGTGCCGGCTTCGCGGCGCATGGCATCGTTGACCACCATCAACACCAGCACCAGCACCACCGGCAGGAGGTCGATGGAGATGGCGCCGGCCCAGGAGGGGATGAAGTCGCTCCAGTAGCGCAGCACCGCCTCGGCGGCCGAGAGCGGCACGAAGCGTCGGGGCTCGACGCGCGGTTCGGAGAGGATCTGGTCGGCGGCCTGACTCAGCGCCGCCGACTGGGCGGCGACGGAATTGCGGACCGTCTCCATCACCTGGTCCTGGCGGATGACGAGGCCGGCATTGCCGCCGTCGGCGACCGGGGCGATGAAGCCGAGCGACAGGTCCTCGGCGGCCCGTTTCACCGAGGGCGCGACGCCGGTCTCCTGCAGCGCGGCGATGACGGCGGTGACCTGCACCACCTCGGCGGCGAAGGCGTCGGCGCGCGGCTCCACGGTGCCCGGCGCCGAGACCAGTTCGCGCATGCGCGCCAGATGGGCGGAGCCGCGGTCGAAGAGCTCGGCGACGTCGGCGCGGGAGGCGGTGATGCTGGCGCCGAGCTCGTCCATCTGGGCGCTCATCTGGGTCAGCAGCTGCACCACCGAGCCGGAGCCGTTGGTGCCGGTGAGAGCTCCACTCTCGCGCTCGTCGGCGGCCAGCCGCGCGAAGCGCTCGGAAGCGCGCTGTACGTCGGGCAGCAGCGACTGCGCGGCGAGACCGTTGCCGTGGGCGGCGTCGAGGTCGGCGACATAGCCCTCGAGCGTCACCGCGAGGTGCTGCTCAAGCGCCGCCGAGCCGGCCAGCGCCGCGGCGTTCAGCCAGGACGACATGGCGATGATCATGACGCACCCGACCGCCATGGTACCGAACAGCGCGAGCCGCTGGATGCCGCTGACCACCAGCGGCACGAAGCGCAACATGAAGCTCCAGAAGGCGTAGATGGCGACCGCCACCGCCGCCGAATAGATGATGGCGGCGAAGAACACGAAGGTGGCGGAGCCGTCGAGCAGCCCGCGCACCCCGAGATAGGTGTAGACGCCGGAGGCCAGCGCCAGCACCGCCAGCGCGAAACGCGTCATGCCCTCGATGCCGGTGACGGTCTCGCTGAGGCGGGTGACATTGTGCTTGAGGTGCATGCGCGGGCTCCCGTGGTCACGGGAGGTTAGCACGGCGATAAGGGCGGGAACTAGGCGGCGGCGCGGGCGCCGGTGTTAACCGCCCACCGCGACGTCCAGCGCCAGCGTCACCATGTCCTTGAGCGAACTCTGGCGCTCGCCGGCGTCGATCTCCTCGCCGGTGATCAGGCAGTCGGTCATGGTGCAGATGGCGGCGGCGCGGACGCCGAAGCGGGCGGCGAGGGTAAAGAGCGCAGCGGCCTCCATCTCGACGCCGAGGACGCCGTGTGCCGGCAGCCGCCCGTAGCCGGCCATGCCCTTTTCCAGATGATAGAAGATGTCCGAGGAGAGCATGTTGCCGACGTGGTAGCGCAGGCCCGCGGCCTCGGCGCGGGCGACGGCGTCGCGCAGCAGGCCGAAATCGGCGATGGGAGAGAAATTGAAGGCGCCGAAGGCATCCTTGACGATGGTGCTGTCCGTGGACGCGGCCTGGGCGATGACCAGGTCGCGCACCTTTACGTCGGCGTTGAGGCCGCCGCAGGTGCCGATGCGGAGGAGGGTCTTTACCCCATAGACGTTGATCAGCTCGTGCACGTAGATCGAGAGCGAGGGCTGCCCCATGCCGGTCGCCTGCACCGACACCGGCTGGCCCTGCCACGTCCCGGTGAAGCCAAGGCAGTTGCGCACGCCATTCACCTGCCGCGCATCCTCGAGGAAATTCTCCGCCACCCATTTGGCCCGCAGCGGGTCGCCGGGCAGCAGCACGGCTTCGGCATAGTCGCCCGGCTTGGCTTCATTATGCGGCGTCATGGCTTGTTCTCCCGTGTTCCGGCACGCCCTTACCCTTCCCGCCGGGTCTCCGGCAAGGGGTGAGGCGCTAGCGGGATTGACAGCAACGACCACCCCGCATCATATTCACCGTTATGGGTGAATATAAACGTGACTGCAGCCTCGACCATACGCTGGTCGCTCTGGCGGACCCGACCCGGCGGGCAATCCTGCGCCGGCTGGCCCAGGGCGAGGCGCGGGTAACGGAGCTGGCAGCGCCTTTCGCGATCTCGCTGAACTCGGTCTCCAAGCACATCAAGCTGCTGGAGCGGGCGGAACTGGTCGAGCGGCGGCGGGTTGGTCGAGAGCATATCCTCCGCTTCCGCCCACAACCGCTGGAGGCGGCGCAGCAATGGATCGCCGCGCAGCAGACGTTCTGGAAGGCGCGGCTGGAGGCACTCGATGCATTCCTTGCCGGAGAGGACGACGCAGAAGGAGGATTGAGATGAAGATGATGGAAGACCTGCAGCGGGTCGAAGCCCGCGTCACCCACCATTTCCGGGCTCCGGCAGAGCGGGTGTTCGACGCTTGGCTCGACCCGGACCAGGTGCGCGCCTGGATGAGCCTGCCCAATGAGTGGGGGAGCTTTGATGTGCGCCGGGTGGAGATCGACCCGCGCGTCGGCGGACGCTTCACCTTTTCGGATATGCGCGAGGACGGCGAGTCGGTGACTTGGGGGGAGTACCGCATGATCGCCCGGCCGCACCGGCTGGTGTTCACCTGGTGGACCTCCAGGGAAGAGGAGGAGGAAGACACGTCGGTGGTGACGATCACCATCGCCGGCGACGATAGCGGCTGCACCCTCACGCTGGTACACCAGATGGACGCCAAGTGGACGGACCATGTGGACAGCGTCACGGCCAGCTGGGGCAGCATGCTCAGGCAGATCGACACGCTGCTCGGGGACTGACGTTTCTCTTTGCAGGCACAGCCAACGATCCTATATGTGCCGACTTCGGACGGAGTGGCGAAATGGTCGCAAAGATCTTCATCGACGGCGAAGCCGGCACCACCGGCCTGCAGATCCGCGAGCGGCTGGCCAGCCGGCGCGACCTCGAGCTGCTCACCATCGCGCCCGAGAAGCGTAAGGACCAGGGCGAACGGCAGCGGCTGCTCAACCAGGCCGACATCGCCATCCTCTGCCTGCCGGACGAGGCGGCGCGGGAGAGCGTGGCGCTGATCGAGAACGACACCACAAGGGTGATCGACGCCTCGAGCGCGCACCGGGTGGCCGAAGGCTGGGAATACGGCTTTGCCGAGATGAGCCGCGAGCAGGCGGGCCGCATCGCCGCCGCGCATCGCGTCAGCAATCCCGGCTGCTATCCGCAGGGGCCGATCGCGACGGTGCGGCCGCTGATCGAGGCGGGGCTGCTGCCGGCGGATTATCCCGTCACCGTCAATGCCGTCTCCGGCTATTCCGGCGGCGGGCGGCAAATGATCGAGGCTTATGAGGGCGGCGACGGCGGCGGCATCTATTCTCCCTATGCGCTCGGCTTCAAGCACAAGCACCTGCCCGAGATGAAAGCGCATGCGCGGCTCGCCCACGACCCGCTGTTCCAGCCGGCTGTGATCAATGTCCGGCAAGGTATGGCAACCTACGTGCCGCTGCAGCTCTGGACCCTCGACCGGGTGCCGAGCGGCGCCCAGATACACGAGGCCATCGCCGCGCACTATGCCGCCATCGAGGGCGGCTTCGTCGAGCTGGCGCCGCTCGAGCCGCTGGAGAAGTCGCCAGAGCTCGATCCAACGCGCTACAACGGCAGCAACCGTATGAAGCTCCACGTCTTCGCCAATGACGATCGCCACCAGGCGCTGCTCGTCGCCGTCTACGACAACCTCGGCAAGGGCGCCTCCGGCGCCGCCGTGCAGAACCTCAACCTGATGCTCGGCGTGGCGGCGGATACCAGCCTCGCCGCCTGAGCGCCGTGGCCTATGCGCATGTCGCTCCCACACCCATAGCTCTTCCGCCTGCCGACGACCTCACGCGGCGCACGGGTTCCATGGCAAGCCGAGTCGGCCGCGAGACCGAACCACGGATCGCCCTAACCTCCGTCCTTCGAGGATCTTGAGCATGTGGTGCTGCCTCCGGGACCACGGGATGCCAGCGCTCCCGGCGGATCGTCCACACCTCGAGCACCGGTTCGATGTCGTTTGGTCCAGCGCTCCGAGGAATACCTCCACCGCGCTTCCGCCGAGAAAGAACAGACGCGAGCCGCAGGTCGTACAGAACGAGCCCGTCCCACCACCCCCACCGGCCGTCATCCCGACGAAAGGCGGGACCCGGTAACCACCAGCCGTCGAGCTGTACGAAAAGGCGCAACGGGCTCGGGCCACTACGGCAAAACCCAATGCCCTGTGGGTACTGGGTCCCGTTGTGCAACGGGATGACGGCCGGTGGAGGTGGGGCCTTTGGTGCAGGCGCCCCCTAACTACCTGATTTATCCCACCCGCGCCAAATGAGTTAGAATCACCTCATTCCCCGCGATTGCGCGGTCGCGACGAACGGTCGGCGGGGAAGACGGGTGTACCCCTAGAGTCGTCCGGGGGTGGGACCGGACGGACCGGCGGGGAGCCACGAGCGAAAATCCGCAACTTCGTCCGCAGCACCAACCCGCCGCACCGGCGAGGCACAGCCTCACCAATTGCGGACTACCCGCTTCGAGGCGAAAGCCTCGCCGGGGCCGCTTCCCGGTGGGAGAGCGGCAAAGCCACCAGCACAATCCGGGCGGCAGCGCCGCGCCGGAGGCTTTGGTGCGCGCGGCTCTTGACCGCAACTCCCTGCTTGCGCCATTACACCGGCACCAAAAGGGTTCTGTGCCATGGACAAATTCACCACGCTGACCGGAGTGGCGGCGCCGCTGCCGATGGTCAATGTCGACACCGACATGATCATCCCCAAGCAGTATCTGAAGACCATCAAGCGCACCGGGCTCGGCAGCGCGCTGTTCGCCGAGATGCGCTACAACGAGGACGGCAGCGAGAATCCCGACTTCGTGCTCAACAAGCCGGCCTACCGGCAGGCGAAGATCATCGTCGCCGACGACAATTTCGGCTGCGGCTCGTCACGGGAGCACGCGCCCTGGGCGCTGCTCGATTTCGGCATCCGCTGCGTCATCTCTACCAGCTTCGCCGACATCTTCTACAATAACTGCTTCAAGAACGGCATCCTGCCGATCGTGGTGACGCCGGAGCAGCTCGCGCTGCTGATGGACGATGCCAGGCGCGGCTCCAACGCCACGGTGACCGTCGACCTCGAGAACCAGACCATCCGCGGCCCCGACGGCGGCAGCATCCACTTCGACATCGACCCGGCGCGCAAGCAGGCGCTGCTCGAGGGGCTGGACGACATCGCCGCCACACTGAAGCAGGACGCCTCGATCAGCGGCTTCGAGCAGAAGGTGCAGGCCGAGCGGCCGTGGATCTGATGGACATCGTCCTCAAGCTCGATCCCGAGGCGGGCGAGATCGAGGCCGTCCGCGCCCCGCTCAGTGCGCATGCCGAGCAGGCGCGGCCGGGCGGCAACTACCGGGAGCTCGGCCTGCTGCTGAAGGACCCGGCAAGCGGCGACATCGTCGGCGGGCTGACCGGCTATGCGCTCTACGACTGGCTGTTCGTGCAGTTCCTCGCGGTGCCGGAGACGCTGCGTGGCCAGAACTTCGGGAGCCGGCTGATGCAGCGGGCGGAAGACTGGGCGCGCGAGCAGGGGCTCGCAGGTATGTGGCTCGACACTTTCGACTTCCAGGCACGGCCCTTCTACGAGAAGCTTGGCTTTGAGGTGTTCGGCACCATCGAGGACCATCCCGTCGGCGGCCGCCGCTACTTCCTCAGCAAGCGCTTGACGCCACCCGCTGGCTGAGCAGGCGGGCGGACGCGCTCACGCCGCCAGCACCTCCCGGAGCACCGGCAGCGCCATCTCCACCATGGCGTCCGAGGCGGTGAGACTGATGCGGAAGTAGTCGGGGGCGCCGAGGATGGCGCCGGGCATGACGAAGACGTCGCGATCGGCGAGCGCCTCCCACTGCCGCGCCGGCTCGCCGCTCCAGCGGGCCCAGAGATAGAAGGTCCCCTCCGGCTCCAGTACCTCGCAGCCCGCCCCGCGCAGCGCCGAGACCAGCGCGTCGCGCCGCCGGCCCAGCGCCGCCTGGTCGATGCTCAGGCGCTCGAGGTCGGGGATGGCGTATTGCATCAATGCATTGGGGAAGCACCAGCCGAGCGCCATCTGCACGGAGAACATGACACTGCGCAGGGCGTCCCGGTCGGCCTCCGGCATCAGCGGCGACAGCGCGAGGTAGCCGAGCCGCTGGCCCGGCGCCAGCAGCACCTTGCCGTAGCTGTAGTCGATCAGCGTCCAGGGGTAGATGGCCGCGGGGCTCACGAAGCCGCGGCCGTCGAAGCGCAGCCGCCGGTAGGGCTCGTCGGAGAGCAGGAAGATGCGGTGACCGATGCGGGCCGAAGCGCGGTCGAGGGCGGCGGCGAGTTCGCGCAGCGTCGCCTCGCCATAGATGCGGCCCGTGGGATTGTGCGGGGTGTTGACGATCACCAGCCGGGTGCGCTCGGTCACCGCCGCCTCGATGGCGGCGACGTCGAGTTCGAAGTCGGGCTCCCGGAGCCGCACCTTGACCGGCACGCAGTCGGCCGCCAGCAGCGTCGGCTCGTAACAGAACCAGGCGGGTTCGGAGAAGATCGCTTCGTCGCCGGCGTCCATCAGCATACGGATGGCGAGCGCAATGGCGCCGAAGGCGCCGGCCGTGAGCGCGAAATCGTCCGGCTGGAACGGAAGGCCGAGCTCCTGGCTCAGGGACTGCGCGAGGAACTGCTGCGATTCCGGCTCGCTCGACTTGTAGGCGAACCAGTTCTTGTCCTCGGGAATGGCGGCGTGCCGCAGGCTGTCGACGATGCCCTGCAGCGGCATCTCGTGCGGATTGCCGAAGGTGAAGTCGGCGATGGCGGCGTCGCCGCGTTTCTCGCCGTAGCGGGAGCTGAAGTAGAACTCGCCCACCGCGCCGAAGGTGCGGTCGGCGGCCGCTGCCCGCCGCGAGACGATGGTGGTTGCCGGACCGTGCATCTGTGCCCTCCGAGGCTGCCCGAAGGCACCAGCATTATCCCCTCGCGCGGCGCCTTGGAAGGGCCGACGCAGTTCGGGGTTTCGCCGCTCCGGCGCAGGCGCTATGTAGCGGCGCACCAGCAACGACGAGAACGTGATGACCCAAAAGCTCCTGCTCCTCCCCGGCGACGGCATCGGTACCGAGATCATGGCCGAGGTCGAAAAGCTCATCTCCTGGACCAACTCGGAACAGCTGACGGACTTCGAGACCGACAGCGGACTGGTAGGCGGCTGCGCCTATGACGCGCATGGCGAGGCGATCTCGGATGCCGACATGGAGAAGGCGCTCGGCGCCGACGCGGTGATCTTCGGGGCAGTGGGCGGACCGAAATGGGACAAGGTGCCCTATGAGCAGCGGCCGGAAGCGGGGCTCCTGCGGCTGCGCAAGGACCTCGGCCTGTTCGCCAATCTGCGGCCCGCCATCTGCTATCCGGCGCTGGCCGAGGCCTCGTCGCTGAAGCGCGAGCTGGTCGAGGGGCTGGACATCCTGATCGTCCGCGAGCTGACCGGCGGCGTCTATTTCGGCGAGCCCAAAGAAATTACCGACCTCGGCGACGGCCGGAAGCGCGCCGTCGACACCCAGGTCTACGAGACCTACGAGATCGACCGCATCTGCCGCGTCGCCTTCGACCTGGCCCGCACCCGCTCGGGCAAGGTGCACTCGGCCGACAAGAAGAACGTCATGAAATCGGGCGTGCTGTGGGACGAGGTGGCGCATGCTGTCGCCGCCGACTACCCCGACATCGAGTTCCACCACATCCTCGCCGACAATGCCGCCATGCAGCTGGTGCGCAACCCCAAGCAGTTCGACGTCATGGTCACCGACAACCTCTTCGGCGACATCCTCTCGGACGCGGCGGCGATGCTGACCGGTTCGCTCGGCATGCTGCCCTCGGCCTCCCTCGGCGCCCCCGACCCGACGACCGGCAAGCGCAAGGCGCTGTACGAACCGGTGCACGGCTCGGCGCCCGACATCGCGGGGCAGGGTGTCGCCAACCCGATCGCCATGCTCGCGAGCTTCGCCATGGCGCTGCGCTACTCGTTCAACCTTGTGGAGCTCGCCGACCGGGTGGAGGCGGCGATCGCGACCGTGCTGGGCGAGGGGCTCAGAACCGGCGACATCGCGCAGGACAACCGCAAGACTGTCGGCACCGAGGAAATGGGCGCGGCGATCCGCAAGCGGCTGGCGGCCTGAGGTCCGACGGAGCTGGTAGTTATCCCCGTCAGGTCAGGCGGTGTTAGGATCGTTGCCATGATGGTCGCAATCACGAGATACTGCGTCGGGTTTTTGCGCCTCGGTCAGCGGTCTCGATAGCGGCCGGGACAGATTTCATCCCAGGTGCCGTCGAGGGCGTCGTAGAGGCAGTCGGGGTCGAAGCCCATGTCGCGGATGAGATGCGGCGATAGGCGCGATATCCGCACCATGGCCCGTCGCTCCTGCCAGTCGCGCAGCGCGTTCTGGAGGAACCGGGGCAGCGGCAGCCGGACCGTTGCTTGCGGCTGCGGACGCTCGCCGAGATATTCGCTGATTTCGACAGTCGTACCCATGGCTCGCTCCTTCGGATGAATCGATTCAAAATGCGCTTGGACTGATGCCTTGAAACGATTCATGCATCGTCGTTTGCGGCACTGCTGTCAAGCGAATTTGAATCGCTTCAAGGAATGACCTATACCTGACAGCAGGAAGGGACGCGCGATATGGCAACGGCCAATTTCGGCAAGGCAGCGAGACTGGCGGACGTCGCCAAGGCGGCAGGCGTCTCGCAGGGCACCGTGTCAAATGTCTTCAACCGCCCCGAGATTGTCAGCGAGGAGGTGCGCGAGCGGGTGCGCGAGGCGGCAAAGGCGCTCGGCTATAGCGGCCCCGATCCTAAGGGCCGGCTGCTGCGGGCTGGCAGGTTCAACGCCATCGGGGTGGCCACGGTGGAGCCGCTTTCCTTCTTCTTCGAGGACCCGTTCGCCCGCCTCTTGATGACCGGCATTACCGAAGCCAGTGAAGCGAGCGGCACCGGGGTGTCGCTGGTGTCGGCGGCGAGCGAGGAGGAGTTGGCCTGGAACGTCCGCAGCGCCCTGGTCGACGGCTTCATCCTGTTCTGCCTCGAGGGGGCGCAGGCGCTCATTACCTCCTCACGGGAGCGGCAATTGCCGTTCGTGGCGCTGGCGCTCGGCCATGACGACCCCACCGTCTCCGCGGTCGGCATCGACAATGTCGGCGGGGCACGCGCCGTGGCGCGGCACCTCTGCGAGCTCGGCCACCGCCGCTTCGCCATCATCGGCATGCGCCTTTCCCGGCGGGGCGCGGGGCGCGTGTCGTTGGAGCGGGTCAAGGCGACGACCTACTCCGCCTCGCGCGACCGGGTCCAGGGCTATCTGGAGGCGCTGCAGGAGTTCGGGATTGCGACCGAGGAGGTGCCGATCTACGAGACGCAGAGCGATGTCGCCACCATCCACGCGGCGCTTGCCGAGATCTTCGAGGCGGCGACGCCGCCGACCGCTATTCTCGCGCAGTCGGACCGGATCGCGCTCGTGGTGCTGGACTGGCTGCAGCAGCGCGGACTCTCGGTACCCGGCGACGTCTCCGTCACCGGCTTCGACGGCGTCCCCGAAAGTGCGACGTCGGTACCGCCGCTGACCACGGTCGTGCAGCCGATTGTCGAGATCGGGCGGCGCGCCACGCAAGCTATCCTGCAAGATGACGGCAGCATCCGAAGGCAGACGCTTGAGGTCGAACTGGCGGTGCGGGGTTCGACGGCGCCGCCGCGGCGGCCGTGAACGGAGTCAGAAACGGAAAGGCCGGGCTGCTGTCCCGGCCTCGTCAGTCTTCGTGCTCCCCCATCCTGAGCTACTCCCGCTGGTCGCCGCGAATCGGGTTGAGCAGGACGGAAGAGCGGCGGCCGTAGAGGGCGTCCCTGATGTCGCCGTGGCTGATGCCCATGTCGCGGAGCAGGCGCTCGTCGAGGCGGCTGAGTTCCAGCATCGAGTGGCGCATGCGGCGGCGCTGCCGACGCTCCTCGAGCCAGCGGCGCAGCAGGCCGAAGCGGCTGGAAAGCCGGCGCTCCGGCGGGACCGTCGTCATGTCGTGGTAGTCGATGGTCGTCATCTCAAATCTCCAAAACAATGGGCCACGCCCAGGGGACGTGGCCCGGGGTCGCAGTCGAAAGGTCAGGCAGCGAGCAGCGGTCCGCAGTGGTCGCAGACGGCGGCGATGTGGCGATGGTCGGTGCCGCAACAGCCGCCGATGACCCGGATCCCGGGCATCAGCTCCAGCAGCTGGCGGTAGCGCCGGGCCAGGTCTTCCGGATCGCCGATGTCGAGGGTCTCCGAGTTGTCGAGCTCGGCATGGCTCTTGGCCGAGGCATTGGCGCGGATACCGCCGATGCGCTCGATCCAGCCGCCCCCGCCGCTCACCAGGTCGGTGAAATGCGAGGGATGGACGCAGTTGATCATGAAGTAAGCCGGGTAGCCGCCGGTAGCCGTATCAACCTCGGCGATGGCGTCGGGCAGCGGCTTGCCGCCGGGGAGCCGGCCGTCGGTCTCGAGGGTAAAGGAGATGGCGCAGGGCAGGCCGGCGCGCTGGGCGGCGGTGGCGATGCCTACGGCCTCCGGCGTGTTGGTGAGGGTGTAGGCGGAGACCATGTCGGCCTCCGAATCGGCGAAGGCCTCGATCTGCGGGGTGTGGTAGGCGATCGCCTCCCGCACCGTCATGTCGGCGTCGTACTGCCAGGCATCGCGACGAGGACCGATGGCGCCGGAGAGGACGGTGGGGACGTCGGCCGCCTCGAACTCGGCGGCAAGCCCGGCGCAAAGGGCGACGCTGGCCCGGTTGGCGTCGCGCAGCCGCTCGGAGTTGTAGCCGACAAGGGTTCCCCAATCGGGGTTGGCGCGCCAGGTGTTGGTATCGAAGAGGAAGCCGATGCCAGCACGCCGGGCGATCGGCAGATAGCCGCCGTAGTACTCGCGCAGTTGCTCGCGCCCCGCCTCGCTGTCGATCATCGTGAACACGGCACCATGCGGAGCATCGACGCCTCGGTTGAAGATCATATGGGTCTCGATGCCGCCGTCGGTGAGAAAGGTGCCGCCGCGCAATTGCGGCAGGCTGTTGCGATACTTCGCCATGAACTTCTCCAGAAAATGCTTGAATGCGACCTACAACGGGACTATTGCCGCTGGTCGCGGGGTGGCGGATTTGTGACTTTTCAGCGCGCTGGAAGCTAGCGGGCTTGCGGTAAAGTCCCAGGTCGAACTTGATTTTTACTAGGGCCGCAAAGGCCTTGCCCGGAGAAGTGCGGCGGAGTTCGGCCGCGCGGGCAGGTCGGCAAGCCGGGAAAACCGTACCGGCAGTACAGTGAAATCCGAGGGAGAAACGTCATGCGCAAGGGCGCCGCGACGCGAGAACGCATTCTGGAGATCGCCGAAGCCGCCGTGCTGAGCAAGGGCTTCGGCGCCACGTCCATCGAGGAACTGATCGCGGAAGCCGGGATCACGAAGAGCGGCTTCTTCTATCACTTCAAGGACAAGAACGAGCTGGCCCTAGGGCTGCTCGAGCGGCACCGGCAACAGAACCAGCAGCTGATGGACGACATCCTTGGTCGGGCCCGGCAACTCAGCGACGATCCCCTGCAGGTCCTGCTGATCGGGCTGACGCTGCTCGCAGAACGTATGGCGGAGCTGCCCGGCGGGCATCCCGGTTGTATCGTCGCCAGCCTGAGCTACCAGGATCGGCTGTTCGATCGCAGTGTGCGCGAGCTTGCGGCAGAACTGACGCGCGAGTGGCTCGCGCTGGTGCACAACCTCGTCGAGGAGGCGCTGGCGCTGCATCCGGTACGCGACTCGGTCGGCGCCGAGCAGGTCGCGCGGGCCGTCACCTGCGCGATCGATGGCGGAATCATCTTGAGTAAGACACTCGGGGATCCCGCCATGCTGTCCGAACAGATCCTGATGGCGCGCAACTTCGTCAAGCTGTTGTTCCAGCCGCAGATGGCAATGCCGGCGCTGCGGCCGGCGCTGGCGGGCGCCGCCTGAGCCTCAGTCGGCGAGGCCGAACGCCTCGGCCAGCAGGCGGAAGGAGCGCAGCCGCAGTTCATGGCTCCAGACGGTGGTCGTCACCATCACCTCGTCCGCCCCGGACTCGGCGACCTTGCGCTCGACCTCGGCCTGCACCGTCGCCGGGGAGCCGACGATCCAGAGGGCGGCGTGGCCCTCGATGATGCGGCGCTGCGCGGGCGTGTAGTCATGTGCCGCGGCGGCTTCCGGCGGCACCAGCTTGCGCAGTTCGCCGCTGTGGAACAGGGCCCAGCTCAGCTCCTGCGACCCGGAAAGGAACCGCGCCTCCTCGTCGGTCGGCGCGACCAGCGCCGAGAGGGCAAGGATGGCGTGCGGCTTCGGAAAATCATCCGAAGGCCGGAAGGCGCCGCGATAGGCCTCGAAAGCCGGCCCGGCCGGTGTCGGGCTGAAATGCGCCGCAAAGGCGTAGCCGGCGCCGAGCTGGCCGGCGGCAGCCGCGCTGGCGCCGCTGGAGCCGAGCAGGTAGAGCGGCGGCAGCGGCACGCGGTCCGGCACCACCCGCACCGGCTTGAAGGGATGGTCCTCTGGGAAGCCGTCTTGCTCGAAGGCGAGGAGCTCGGCCAGTTGCTCGGAGAAGTGCTCGCCGCCGAAGGAGCGCAGCGCCTGCAATGTCCGGCCGTCGGTGCCGCCGGCGCGGCCGATGCCGAGGTCGATGCGACCAGGGTAGAGGCCGGCGAGGGTACGATAGGTCTCCACCACGCGCAGCGGCACATGGTTGGGCAGCATGACACCACCGGAGCCGACGCGGATGCGGCTGGTGGCGGCAGCGGCGCTGGCGATCAGGATGTCGGGGGAGGAGGAGGCGATGGACGGCATGCCGTGGTGCTCGGCATACCAGAGGCGCGTATAGCCGAGACCATCGCCCAACTGCGCCAGCTCCCGGGTGGCGCCGAGAGCCGCCTCGGTGGAGGTGCCTTCGGCAACCGGCGCGAGGTCGAGGATGGAGAGCGGCAGTTTGGAAAGCATGGGGGAATCCTGTCGTTCCCCTTAGGTAGGTGCCGGGCGGCCGAAGGCAATGCCGCATGAAACTTAGCCACCATCTAGGCTAGCCGGCGCCCTCCCGCTTGAGCACGTTGTTGCCGCGGCTGAGATAGGCGCTCGCGGCGGACTTCACCCGCTCCTGCAGGCCTTTGATGCCAGGTGGTCGCGGCGGGACTGCCGCAGGCACTGCCGCATCCTCGAGTATGAAGATGTCGACGATGCGGTCGAGTTCGGTGGCCTGCGCCTCGGTCTGCTCGATCGCCGCGTTGGTCTCCTCGACCAGCGCCGCATTGTGCTGCGTCATCTCGTCGAGCTGGCGCACCGCCGCGTTCACCTCCTCGATCGCCGAAGCCTGCTCCTGGCTGTCGCGGGCGATGCCGTCCATCAGCTCGTTGGAGGCTCGTGCCGCCGCCAGCATCGCCTCGAGCTTCGTCGCCGCCTCGGCGACCAGTTTCGAGCCGCCCCTCACCTCGGTGCCGCTCTGCTCGATCAGCGCCTTGACCTCGGAACTGGCCTCGGCCGCCGACTGCGCCAGCCGCCGCACTTCGACGGCAACCACCGCAAAGCCCTTGCCCGCCTCGCCGGCCCTTGCCGCTTCCACGGACGCGTTGAGCGCCAGCAGATTGGTCTGGAAGGCGATGTCGTCGATCAGCCCGATGATG